>NZ_CP185958.1:2272500-4365879 GCF_058448525.1 Pseudoxanthomonas sp. JC1303
CAGGGTGAAGGTGCCGTAACAGGTACTGGAGGCCCGAACCCACGTCTGTTGCAAAAGACGGGGATGAGCTGTGATTAGGAGTGAAAAGCTAATCGAACCCGGAGATAGCTGGTTCTCCTCGAAAGCTATTTAGGTAGCGCCTCATATGTATCCTCTTGGGGGTAGAGCACTGTTATGGCTAGCGGTCCATCGCGGATTAGCAAACCATTGCAAACTCCGAATACCAAGACGGACTGTATGGGAGACACACGGCGGGTGCTAACGTCCGTCGTGAAAAGGGAAACAACCCAGACCCACAGCTAAGGTCCCAAATTCACTGCTAAGTGGAAAACGATGTGGAAAGGCATAGACAGCCAGGAGGTTGGCTTAGAAGCAGCCACCCTTTAAAGAAAGCGTAATAGCTCACTGGTCGAGTCGGTCTGCGCGGAAGATTTAACGGGGCTAAGCAGTGAACCGAAGCTTGGGGTGCACACTTTGGTGTGCGCGGTAGAGGAGCGTTCCGTAAGCCTGCGAAGGTGGATTGAGAAGTCTGCTGGAGGTATCGGAAGTGCGAATGCTGACATGAGTAACGATAATGCGGGTGAAAAGCCCGCACGCCGAAAGCCCAAGGTTTCCTTGCGCAACGTTAATCGACGCAGGGTTAGTCGGTCCCTAAGGCGAGGGCGAAAGCCGTAGTCGATGGGAAGCAGGTTAATATTCCTGCACCTCGTGTAAGTGCGATGGAGGGACGGAGAAGGTTAGGCAGGCCAGGCGTTGGTTGTCCTGGTGAGAGCGTTGAGGCGGTTCCCTTTGGCAAATCCGGGGGAGCAACGTTGAGACGAAGGACGAGCTCTTTAGAGCGAAGCTGCTGATATCACGCTTCCAGGAAAAGCTCCTAAGCTTCAGCTTACACAGACCGTACCGTAAACCGACACAGGTGGGTAGGATGAGAATTCTCAGGCGCTTGAGAGAACTCGGGTGAAGGAACTAGGCAAAATAGCACCGTAACTTCGGGAGAAGGTGCGCCTCTTCTGGTGAATAGCTGGGGGAGGCCGAAGTGACCAGGCCGCTGCGACTGTTTATCAAAAACACAGCACTCTGCAAACACGTAAGTGGACGTATAGGGTGTGACGCCTGCCCGGTGCTGGAAGGTTAATTGATGGGGTCAGCCGCAAGGCGAAGCTCTTGATCGAAGCCCCAGTAAACGGCGGCCGTAACTATAACGGTCCTAAGGTAGCGAAATTCCTTGTCGGGTAAGTTCCGACCTGCACGAATGGCGTAACGACAGCGGCGCTGTCTCCACCCGAGACTCAGTGAAATTGAAATCGCTGTGAAGATGCAGCGTTCCCGTGGCAAGACGGAAAGACCCCGTGAACCTTTACTATAGCTTTACATTGAACGTTGAGTTCGTCTGTGTAGGATAGGTGGGAGGCTGTGAAACTGTGGCGCTAGCTGCAGTGGAGCCATCCTTGAAATACCACCCTGATGTGCTTGACGTTCTAACCTAGGTCCGTTATCCGGATCGGGGACCATGTATGGTGGGTAGTTTGACTGGGGCGGTCTCCTCCCAAAGAGTAACGGAGGAGCACGAAGGTACGCTCAGCGCGGTCGGACATCGCGCACTGTGTGCAAAGGCATAAGCGTGCTTGACTGCAAGATCGACGGATCAAGCAGGTACGAAAGTAGGTCTTAGTGATCCGGTGGTTCTGTATGGAAGGGCCATCGCTCAACGGATAAAAGGTACTCCGGGGATAACAGGCTGATACCGCCCAAGAGTTCATATCGACGGCGGTGTTTGGCACCTCGATGTCGGCTCATCACATCCTGGGGCTGTAGTCGGTCCCAAGGGTATGGCTGTTCGCCATTTAAAGTGGTACGCGAGCTGGGTTCAGAACGTCGTGAGACAGTTCGGTCCCTATCTGCCATGGGCGTTGGAGATTTGAGAGGGGCTGCTCCTAGTACGAGAGGACCGGAGTGGACGAACCTCTGGTGTTCCGGTTGTCACGCCAGTGGCACTGCCGGGTAGCTATGTTCGGAAGCGATAACCGCTGAAAGCATCTAAGCGGGAAGCGCGCCTCAAGATGAGATCTCCCGGGACACAAGTCCCCTAAAGGAACCATCAAGACTAGGTGGTTGATAGGTCAGGTGTGTAAGCGCTGTAAGGCGTTGAGCTAACTGATACTAATGATCCGTGCGGCTTGACCATATAACCTCAAGTGGCTTCGGCATACGCCGATGCACCACACACTTAGCCTCGACAACACGTCGATGCCATCTATACACTCCCTACATCACAAGTAACTACGCGAGACTGTGCGCCTCATCCGTTGTTTGGATGGCGACGCTCCAACCGTCTCCCTGGTGAAATTAGCGCTGTGGTCCCACCCGTTCCCATCCCGAACACGGAAGTGAAACGCAGTTGCGCCGATGGTAGTGTGGCTTAAGCCATGCAAGAGTAGGTCATCGCCAGGGCCTTACACCTAAAACCCCTCAGATCGAAAGATCTGGGGGGTTTTTCTTTGTCCGTCCGCAACCGGATAAACGCCCAATGGCGCCGAGCGACTTAATCCCCAGCGCCCCGCCGAACTTCGCCTACCGCTCGGCAAATCGCAGAAACTTCTCGTCTGCGCGACTGCCCCATCAACGCGCCCGTGGTCAGGACATACGGCGCCAGACACAGCACGGGAAACCAACCGGGCGACGCAGGTGGACTTTTCAGCCTAGCGTTGCGTCGTGGGTACAAAGCGGCCCGCCAACCAGCAAACGCAGAACATCGGCGAAGTCAGAATGCCGAGGCACGTTCGTGAAAACTTCAAACATGGTTCAAGGCTGATCCAGAGTGCGTGCTGCCGCCGGCCGACGGTCGTTCAAATCTCACGCCGACCATAGAAAACCCCGCGTCTGCAGATAGAAAAGCAGCATCTGCGAATACAGCGCGTCCGTCGAGACCAAGTCGAGAAGGCGTGCAGCCGAAATGCCCGAGGAGACTACTCAAGGGCAGCGTCTATCCAGCGTCTAGCTTTTGAATGTCATCCTGCCTTGTGGGAGACAAGACGCCAAATGCTCGCCCAGTTCGGCGAACTTGACCGCACAAGGGGCTCTTCAAAGGGGCACCGAGGCAGTGTCGTGCGCTCTGGCACCGCGAGCGGATAACGCCAGCGCAAGAAACCAGGGCGATCACCTCGTCCAGACATCAAGAACCCACGTGTGAACGGCCTGCCCCGTTCAGGGCAGAGTCCGCGATTTTTCACGGTGCCCTGCTAGGACGGGTGGCGTCATGGCCACACGTTTCAAACCGTTGCGAGGAAACACGCATGAACACGATTCGCATCATGCTGGTCGGTGGAATGATGATGGCGGCCAATGCCGCGATGGCGCAGAGCTACGGGCCGCAGGACGAAGGACGCCGGTTCAATGATGGCACCCGCGTGGTTTGCCACAACGTCGAGGTGCAGAAGAACAGCAAGGATCCCAACCGTATCGCTGGGACCGCCGCTGGCGCGGTGGTCGGCGGCCTGCTTGGCAATCAGATTGGCGGCGGGACCGGAAAGAAGCTGGCAACGGTCGGTGGCGCCGTGGCTGGCGGCGCGGTCGGGCGCACGGTGCAGGGGCACCATCAGGAACAGCAAGGCGATCGCGTGGTGGAGAAGCGCTGCACCCGCCAGTAAGCCATCGATTGGCGAACTGATCGCCTTCCCGAGCTTGAGACCTGGAGCGGGGCCAGTCATGGCCCCGCTCTTCTTTTTGGCGACTCAATGGGAGCGCCAAATCCGGCGCTTGCGCGCCTCCGGTCCGATTGAGCGCCCACCGCGGGTGTTTCGTCGGCGGTTGTGGCGTTTCGTCGCCTACCCGTCCCGGCTCTGCGAGCGGGGGTCTATCCTCGCGGCACGATTCAATGTCTTGGGGAAGGGGCGATGGCTGGTCTTTTTTTTGTCATGCGGATCACGCTGGCTTGGGTGCTTGCATTTGTCTTGCTGCTGATCATCTATGCGTCGATTCCCTTCATCGACAACGGACCAGCATGGCCGGTCGTGCTGGCAGCGCTGCTCTTCATCGGCTATGTCAGTGCGGGAGCGTTTTCGCACGTGCGGCGGGTGCGCCTGATCACCGGACGCGTGGATCCGGTCACCCTTGCCAACCGCCAACGACGCCAGATCGAGATCCCGCTCGGTGCCAGCGAGGCGTTTGCCCTGGTCGACGCGGCAGTACGCGAACTGCCGGGCGTCGAGGAGATCCAGAGTGCGCGTGACAGCCTGCAGGTGCGGGCGAAGGTGGGTTACTCGGATCCCTACGGGCGCCAGCGGCCGCCGGGCCGCTTCAGTCTGATTCCCTGGTTGGGCTTTCGTCGCAACCAGCTGCTTGCGACGATCACGCCAGGCACCGAAAGCAGTAGCCTGTCGCTGATCTGCGAACCCGAAAGCGGCGCCTGGACCGACTGGCTGAAAATCGATCACGGCGCCAATCTGGAGCATGCCGATGCGATCGGCCGGGCGATCAGCCGCCGGATTGCGGAAAGCCGGCGCGCCGAGCAGGACAACGCGCGCCAGATCGCGACCGACAAGGAAGTCGCGCAGGCCCGGCTGAGCCTGCTGCATGCGCAGATCGAGCCGCATTTCCTCTACAACACGTTGACCAGCGCGCAGTTGCTCACCCGGACCGATGCCGCCCGTGCCGACGAAATGCTGGGACATCTGATCACCTATCTGCGGCGCTCGCTTCCGCGTGGCGAAGAAGCCTGGTCCACACTGGGCGAGGAGTTGGAACGCGCACGCGCCTATCTGGAGATCATGAAGATCCGCATGGGGCCGCGCCTGACCCTGCAGGTCGACGTCCCTGCGGCGCTGCTCCCCCTGCCGCTGCCGGCCATGATGCTGCAGACTCTGGTCGAGAACGCGATCAAGCACGGGCTGGAGCCGCAGTCGGGAGGCGGCACGATCTGGCTGCTGGCGCGCGTGATGGAGGGACAGGTCTCCATTACCGTGGCCGACGATGGCCGGGGCTTTGCCGGCGGCACGGGAGGCACCGGAATCGGCCTGAGCAATGTCCGCGAACGCCTGCGCCTGCTCTACGGTGCACACGCCACCTTGGCGGTGGTCTCCAACTTCCCCAAGGGGGTCGCGGCAACGCTCAGCGTGCCGGCGGCCACCCTGCCGATCGCAGAGGAGGCGTCCCGTGCCTGATTGCATCGTGGCCGAAGACGAGCCTTTGCTGCGTGCCGCCTTGGTGGCGCAGCTGGCCCAAGTCGCACCGGAGCTGCGCGTGGTCGCCGAGTGCGAAGATGGGGCCGACGCGCTGGAGGCCATCGCCAGCGCTCAGCCCGACGTCGCATTCCTGGATATCCGCATGCCCGGACTGACGGGGCTGGAAGTGGCTGCGGCCGCGGCCCAGGCCGGATATCGCACGCAGGTCGTGTTCACCACGGCCTATGACCAGTATGCCGTCGATGCGTTCGAACACGGAGTGGTGGATTACCTGCTCAAACCCATCGCTCCGGAGCGGCTGAAGGCCACCGTGCAGCGCGTGCTGGCACGCCAGGCGCCAACGCTGCCAGCTCAGCAAGCGCTGGTGGGGCTGTTCCAGCAGCTGGGTGGTGCGCTGCCGCGCACGGTCGCCGAACCCCTGGTCTGGCTCACCGCCAGCGTCGGCCGCGACACGCGCCTGATCCTGGTGGAAGACGTGGCGTACTTCCGCGCCGACAACAAGTACACCGTGGTGGTCACGCGCGAGGGGGAGGCGCTGTTGCGTACGCCGCTGCGCGAACTGCTGCCTTCGCTGGATCCGGCGCACTTCAAGCAGATCCATCGCGGCACGATCGTCAACCTGCGCGCGGTGGCATCGGTCAGTCGGGAGGACGGCGGCCGTGGCTGCCTGCGCCTGAAGACGCATCCGGATGTCCTCGCGGTCAGCCCGACCTTCATGCCGCTGTTCCGCGCGATGTAAGCCAAGGAGACCCACAATGCGACTGCATTCCATCCAACGCGGCTGGCGATCGCCGGCGGTGCTGTTTCCGATCCTGCTGTTGCTGAGCGGCTGCCATGTGCATGCCGATGTGAGCATCGAGTCGGCCGTCAGCCTGGACCACGTCAAGGTCGATGCCGCGCGGATCGTGGCGCGGGGCGAGCGCGTCCGCTTCACGTGCATGCAAAGCCGAAGCGGCGCGTGCTATTTCAAGGTGGCCGGACCGGCAGCGGTCCAGGTGCCGCCAGATGCGACCGAGCTCGCCTTCCAGCTCGCAGCCGGGCAGAGCCGGGAACTGAAGGGATTGCCCGCCGGCTTCCGCCATTGCCTGGATTACACCGGCACGCCACATGCGCCGGACTGCGCCCTGTGAAAGAACGCAGGTCACGATGGCCTCAGTCCGCGTAGGCCGCAAAGGCGCGCGCCACGGCTTCCGCGCCCGGGTCGACCACGCCACGTAACGCGTCCTCGGGCACCGCGGCCGATCTGCCGGCGCCGGCACGGGTCATCTGCGCGGTGCCGTCCGCGCCGCTGCGCGCTGCGTTGATCGCATCGGCCAGCGTGCCACCATCGAGCGCCTGGATGGCGGGAATCAGCGCATCGAGCATGGTGCGGTCGCCTTCGCGCGCACCGCCGTAATCCTGCATGCGCGCAATGCCTGCGGCCAGCGCGGCCGGCCAGCCGTCGCCGCGCTCCAGCGTCGTCGCCGCAGTGGTGAACAGGATCGACAGCAATACGCCGCTGGAGCCGCCCATGCTGTGCTCGATCAGTGCGGCGAGTTCGGTTGCCAGCGCGGCGTCCTCACCGGTGCTCAGACGATCCTGTGCAAGCGCGTCGGCCAGGGCGCGGGCGCCATTGGCGAAGGTGGAGCCGGCGTCGCCGTCGCCGGTGCGGGCATCGAGCGCATCGAGTTCGGCCTCGGCCTGGATCAAGACTTCGGCCAGCCTGCCCAGCGCCGCGCCGCGTGCCGCGTCACGCTGGCCACCGCCTGGCTCGGCCCCCTGGCGCGACAGCGCTGGGGTGAAGTGCTTTATCGCATGCGGTTCGACCACGCCGGGCCAGCCCAGGGTCTCGACCGGCGCGCGCAGCGCCGCCAGCACGTCTTCATCGGCCGGTGCCAGCGTCACCGAAAAGCCATGCATGTCCATCGAGGTCATCAGCGCGGCCGGGCGCGGCATCAGGGCGATCCGCTCCACCCCGATACGGGCGAGCATGCCGCGGGTCAGGGTGCCCAGTTCCTGGGTAGAACAGCCGCCCAGGTCGTTGAGCATCACGACCAGGCGCGCGCCCGCGCCGTATGTGGCATCGGCTGCATCCAGCAGCGGGGCGAGCACCAGCTCCAAGGCGTCTTCGACACCTTGCGGGTCGACCTTACGCGCGCCGGGCTCGTTGTGGATGCCCAAGCCCAATTCGGGCGAGCGCTTGCCCTGGGTCTGGCCGGGCACGGTGCAGCTGGACAGGGCCATCCCCAGGGACAGCAGGCGGTCGGCGAAAGCCTGGCCACGCTGGGCGATCTCGGCCAGTGGCAGACCTTGCGCGGCCAGATCACCGACGAACTTGTGCACCAGCACCGTGCCGGCCAGGCCACGCGGCTGCTTGGCATCGGGCAGGGCGATGTCGTCGGCCACGAGCACCGTGGCCACGTCGATCCCCTCGGCGCGGGCGCGCTCGGCCGCCAGACCGAAATTGAGCCGGTCGCCGGTGTAATTCTTGATCACCAGCAGCACGCCGGGCGCATCTGCGCAGGCGCGGATGGCGGCCAGCACGGCTTCCACGCCAGGCGAGGCGAACAACTCTCCGGCAATGGCGCCGCTGAGCATGCCCTTGCCCACAAAGCCGGCGTGCGAAGGCTCATGCCCGGATCCGCCGCCGGACAACACCGCCACCTGTGCCGGATCGCGCTGCGCGCGCAGGACGATGCGCACGCCGGATTCTGGCGTGCTCTGTAGCAGGGGCATCAGCTGCGCGGTGCCGGTGAGGATGTCGTCGACGATGGCGCGGGGCGCCCCGAGAAACTGCTGCATGCAGGCAACCTGTCTGATCTGTCACGGGCGTCCGAGCGTAATGGACGCGATGTGAGCCGAACGCGCAGGCCTGGTCGCCCCGCGCGGCGCGCACGCATGCACAATGCCTGCCCCTCTACTGGAAGTTGCGCCCATGGCCGGAGCCAGCCTGCTCACCCTGCTCGACGACATCGCCACCCTGCTTGACGACGTGGCGGTGATGACCAAGGTCGCCGCGAAGAAGACCGCCGGCGTGCTGGGTGACGATCTGGCGCTCAACGCGCAGCAGGTGACCGGGGTTACGGCCGATCGCGAACTGCCGGTGGTGTGGGGCGTGGCCAAGGGCTCGCTGGTCAACAAGGCGATCCTGGTGCCGGCCGCGCTGGCGATCAGCGCCTGGCTGCCGGTGGCGATCCCCTACCTGATGATGATCGGCGGCGCCTACCTGTGCTTCGAAGGCGTGGAGAAGGTGGCGCACAAGTTCCTGCATTCGAAGGAAGCGGAGGCTGCGCGCCATGCCGAACAGGTCCGTGCGCTGGCCGATGAAAGCGTGGATGTGGTCGCCTACGAGCGGGACAAGATCAAGGGTGCCATCCGCACCGACTTCATCCTCTCGGCGGAGATCATCGTGCTGTCGTTGGGCGTGCTGACGGCGACCTCGCCGGCGCCGCCATTCCTGCAGCAAGTGATCGTGCTGACCGTGATCGCCCTGGCGATGACGGTGGGCGTGTACGGCCTGGTCGGCGCCATCGTGAAGCTGGACGACCTGGGCCTGTGGCTGACGAAGAAGGGCGGAGTAATGGCCAGTGTCGGGCGTGGCCTGGTGGTGGCCGCGCCGCTGCTGATGAAGTTCCTGTCCATCGCCGGGACGATCGCCATGTTCCTGGTCGGCGGCGGCATCCTGGTCCACAACATCGGCCCGCTGCATCACTTCATCGAAGGCATCCTGCCTGAAGGCACGTTGGGCAGCGTGGTGTCGATGGTGGCCAATGCCGTGGTCGGCATCCTGGCCGGTGCGATTGTGCTCGGCGTGGTCCAGCTGGTGGGAAAGGCGCGCGGCAAGGCGGCCGCGCACTGAGGCTCAGTTCACGCGCGGCGCGCGTGGCCCAACAGGACCAGGCTCACCGCAGCCAGCCAGCCCAGCATCAGCATGATCACGGCTTTCTGCCCGAGGCCGTTCAAGGTGTCCGGGCACGCCCCCATCGCCCACAGCGAGGCGAAGCACAACACGCCCCACGGCAGGGCCCAGCGACGATGCCGGCGCCAGCGCGCATCGCGGCCGAAGGTATGCGCCTGCCAGATGATTCCCATCGTCGCGCACAGGAACGCGGTGGTCGCGGCGATGTGGTGGATGTCGCCCTGCAGGGTGACCGTGGCCTCGGGCATGTCCATCCAGGCGAAGGCGGTGATGCACAACGCCACCGCTGCGGTGACGAACAATCCCCGGCAGGCGCGGCTGCGCGCCATCGGGGCCAGGTCGCGCTGAAGTCCATGCACCAGCGCCAGCATGCCCACGCTGAGCACGCAGTACGCGGCCTGCAGCAGATGGCCCCATGGGCCGATCAGGTACAGGCTCATCTGATCGTCCACCACGTCCAGGTCCGGACGCAGCAGGTGCACGATCACGGTAATGAGGACGAAGGCGCCCAGGCTGGACAGCGCCAGGCGCGGCCACGTTGCATGGGGGCGCACGTCCTGATGGGCAGGCGTGGCGGCGATGACGGTCTCGGTACGGGTTGCCGTTCCTGGCATGGGTCTGTTCTGCTGCATCGTGCAGGCGTCCGATTCTAGTCGCCACATGGGGACGATGCGATGCACGCGCTGCGAGGGGCCTGTTCAGCGGAAGGAGGCTGCGCAATCGGTCGTCGTCGTTATGTGAGGTCTCCCGGTCGCGTGTGACCCAAACCTACGGCGCCCCGGAGCCAGGCAATGGGTTGTTCACGAGACATCGATTCTCAAACAGCACCAGGCGCGTTGACGAAGCTGCCCATCAGGCCCGATCAACCTTAGACGCAACCGAGGGGTCACTCTCTTGTACGCGGGCCCGCGCGCGGACCGCGCCACCGCGCTCCAGGGTCCGGTCCTCGGTAGGCGTGTCCCCCGGCAACAGGGTCCGGCGATGTTGCTCGCCCCAGTCGCGCAGCAGCAGTAGCACCGGTTCGAGCGTGCGGCCGAAAGTGGTCAGTTCGTACTCCACCCGTGGCGGCACTTCAGGGAACACCTCGCGGCGGATCACCCCGTCGGCCTCCAGCTCGCGCAGCTGTCGCGTCAGCATGCGCTGGGTGGCGTTGGGGACGCGGCGCTGCAGTTGCATGAAGCGCTTCTTGCCGCCCAGCAGGTGGAACAGGATCAGGGGCTTCCATACCCCACCGATCACGTGCAGGGTCAGTTCGACCGTACAGCCGCTCTTGAACTCGGGTTGCTTGCGCATGGCACAGGATCACCGGTGATACCGAGGCACACGAGTGTACGTTCTGTAGCGCTCACTTCATGGCGGCTAGCATGGCCGCCATCGACACGATGGAACCAGGACCATGGCATTCAAGGCATTGCAGGTGGACAAGGTGGACGGCGGCGTGCAGCCGCAGCTGGTGACGCTGGAAGACAGCGACCTGATGGAAGGCGATGTCACCGTCGCGGTGGAATACTCCACGGTCAACTACAAGGATGCGCTGGCGCTGAGCGGCAAGGGGAGGATCATGCAGGCCTTTCCGCTGATTGGCGGCATCGACCTCGCAGGCAGCGTGGTCTATTCGTCCAACCCGGATTTCAAGCCAGGCGATCCGGTGGTACTCAACGGCTGGGCGCTGAGCCAGACCCACCACGGTGGCTATGCGCAGCGCGCGCGGGTGAAGGGTGAGTGGCTGGTGCATCGCCCGTCGGCCTTCGACGCGCGCCAGGCCATGGCCATCGGTACGGCCGGCTATACAGCCATGCTGAGCGTGCTGGCGCTGGAGCACAACGGCGTCAGGCCGGGCGACGGCGAGGTCCTGGTGACCGGCGCCAATGGCGGTGTCGGCTCGGTGGCCATCGCCATCCTGGGCAAGCTGGGCTACCACGTGGTGGCCTCCACCGGACGCATGGAAGAAGCCGACCACCTCAAGGCGTTGGGCGCCGCCGAAGTGATCGACCGTCGTCCGCTGGGTGAAGCCGGAAAGCCGCTCCAGAGCGAGCGCTGGGCCGGCGCGGTTGACAGTGTCGGCAGCCACACCCTGGCCAATGTGCTGGCGCAGACGCGCTATCGCGGCACAGTCACCGCCTGTGGCCTCGCCCAGGGCATGGACCTGCCGACCACGGTGGCGCCCTTCATCCTGCGCAATGTCACTCTGGCGGGCATCGACTCGGTCAACGCCCCGCAGGCCGTGCGCGAAACCGCGTGGCAGCGTCTGGCACGCGACCTGGATCCCGCGCTGCTCGCGTCGGTCACCACGGAAGTCGGTCTGGCCGAGGTGCCGCGCGTGGTCGATGACCTGTTCGCCGGCAAGGTGCGCGGACGCGTGGTGGTCGACGTGAACGCCTGAACGGTGCGCGCGCGTGCACCGGCGCGCACGCCTGCGCTAGGCTGGGGAGCAACGAGACAGGTGCGCGTGGGTATCCGCAGCGATGATGCAGGTCATGGTGGTCGGTGCGACCGGATTGGTGGGGAGCCTTGTGCTGTCCCAGCTGCTGGTCGAGGAGACGGTCGAGCGCGTGGTCGCGCCGACGCGCCGGCCGCTGGCCACCGCCCATGCCAAGCTGATCAACCCGGTGGTGGATTTCGAAGCCCTGCCACGCGATGCCGAGTGGTGGAAGGTCGACAGCGTGGTCTGCACGCTGGGCACGACGATGAAGCAGGCCGGTTCGCGCGACGCCTTTGCGCGCGTCGACCACGACTATCCGCTCCAGGTGGCGCAACAGGCGCTGGGCAGGGGGGCGCTGTCCTACGCGCTGACCTCGGCGGCCGGCGCCGACCCCGGGTCGCGCTTCTTCTACAACCGGGTCAAGGGCAACCTGGAGCGTGACCTGACCGCCCTGGGCTATGTCTCCCTGACCCTGGTGCGCCCCGGACTGATCGATGGCGAGCGTCATGCGTCGCGTCTGGTCGAACGCGCTGCGGGAATGACCTTGCGCATGCTCGGCCCGCTGCTGCCGGCCCGTTTGCGGATCAACCCGGCCGAATGCATCGCCACTGCCCTGGTCGATGCCGCGTTGCAGGCGCGCCCTGGGCGGCATGTGGTATCCAGCGAACGACTCGCGGCGTAAGCCAGGTGAGCACTGCGCGCGCGTGCTCGAAAACTGCTTGTTTTCAGCTGATCCGGTAACGCCTGCAACCAAAGTCGGCAGCGGGTTGGCGCGGTGGTATAGAGCACGCCGTTTTCGGCATGCCGGTCAGGTTTGATGCTCCACGCTGTCCGTTTCACCCCGCGCGCACGCCTGCCGCTGTGTGCGCTGGCGCTGGCCATCGCCGCGCCCCTGCACGCCGCCGACTTCAGCCTTGCCGATGGCGAGCTCACCGGGAACTGGACCACGCGCGCCACCTTCGGTATGGGCGTGCGCACCACGGGTGCCTCGTCGCACCTGGTGGGCAAGGGCTTCCGCTCCGACGGTCGGGCCAAGGGCGGCGACGGCAGCGACACCTCCGATGACGGCAATCTCAACTACGGCGCCGGCGATGTGTATTCGGCACTGTTCAAGATCAGTACCGGGGTGGACCTGAAGTACCGCAACCTCGGCCTGGCCGTCAGCGGGCGTGCCTGGTACGACACCGCGCAACAGGACAACGATGTCCCGCAGGGCAATCAGCCCAGCGGCTTTAAGGCCAACGCGCCACTCAGCGACGACGGGTTCTCGCAATCCAACAAGTTTTCCGGCGCGATGTTGCTGGATGCCTATCTGTACGGCCGCTGGAATGTCGGCGGCCACGCCCACTGGGATGCGCGGGTCGGCAAGCAACGGGTCAGGTGGGGCGAAGGGCTGTTCTTTGTCGGCTTCAACCAGGTCAACCCGTTCGACTACACCTCCCTGCGCCGCCCAGGCACCGATGCGGCCACCGAGGCGCAGCTGCCGGTCGAGATGCTATGGAACAGGCTGAGCTTCGATAACGGCCTGTCCATCGAAGGATTCTGGCAGTGGAACTGGCGCCGCACCGAACTGGATCCCTGCGGCACCTACTGGTCGGGCACGGACATCGGCATCGACAACGGCTGCGCCGGCCTGCAGTCCAACGCCTACTATCCGATCAACGGCACCACAGCCGGTGCCGGCCAGTGGCTCAGCGACGGCTATATGAATACGGCTGGCGGCATTCTGCCGCGCGGCACCGACATCGACGGCAAGGACGGCGGCCAGTACGGGGTGGCGGCGCATTACCTGCTCAAGCCGATCGCGACCGAGATCGGCGTGTACTGGATGCGCTACAACGCGCGCCTGCCGATCCTCAACGCCACCACGCCCAACAGCGCCATCACCAATACCGCGCTGGCCGCGGCGCTGGAAGCCGATGGCGTGCCGGCCGCCTATGCCGCGCTGTCCCAGCGCCTGAGCGGCATCACCGAGGCCTGGGAATATCCCAACGGCATCCACCTGATGGGCGTGTCGGCCTCGCACAAGGGCCGGTCGTGGAAGTTCGCCGGCGAGGTGAGCTATTCGGGCAACCTGCCGGTTCAGATCAACACCGCCGACATGTTTGCCGCGCTGACCCGCAATGGCGGGCCGATTGGCGGGCGGACGTTGGGCCAGCCCGAAGGCTTCCTGCTGCGCGGCTATGACCGCTTCGACAAGTGGCAGGGGCAGCTGTCGGCGGTGCGCACCCTGGGACCGATGCTCGGCGCCAGCAGCGGCTTGCTGGCCGGCGAGGCCGCCTGGCAGCACGTGAACCTGCCCGGCCTGGACGCGGCGCGTTACGGGCGCGGCTTCGCCTGGGGCTATTCGCCGGAGGGCTTTGATGGCAGTTGCTCGGCGGTGCAGAACCCGGATGGCTGCATGAACAGGGGGTATTTCACCAAGATGGCCTGGGGTTACCGGGTCAAAGGCCAGCTCAATTACACGGTGGGCGGCACGACCCTGTCGCCCAGCCTGACCTGGGGCCAGGACGTGCACGGCTATGCGGTGGACAGCAGCCTGGTCCAGGATCGCAAGACGGTCTCGCTGGGGCTGGCCGCCAAATTTGCGCGCCACGCCTTTGCCTCGGTGGCCTATGCCCATTACCTGGGCGACCCCCCCTACGATGTGCTGGCCGACCACGACAACGTGGTGATGGCCATCGGGACGACCTTCTAGTCCGCCACGCTCCAAGGCCTGCCAGGCGCCGTCATGGCTTCGTGCGATGGCGGCGTTTTGCGTTCAAGGCCAAGCGCGGCACCGCACGGTGACGTCACTGGTCACTGGGAAGACGAACCATCGGGGCGGATGTCTGACAGCGCCGACAGAGGGGCTGGGTACCGTTCGGCGTTTTCCTGCAACACCCAGGCGGACAAGGCTTGCGTGATGTCATGAGATTGAGGTAGACGTTTCACATCCCTTTTATTGGGGCGTTCGTAGATTCAATCGCGGACGTCCTCCGGCCCCTCATGGCCGCGCCGTCCAATTCTCTTCGCGTCACGTCGCCTGGTTTCGCGCCATGGCGGCGGTTTGTGCTCCGCGCTGTTTTGGCTCGTGCTGTTCCGTCCTTCCCCCTTCAGATTTCGACGGATTTCCCCCATGGTCGCGTCTGCGATGTCTCCCGTTTCTAGCCCGCTGCCGGACAGCGTGCCGGCCGTGCCTGCGCGCGGTCACCGCTCCCGGCATCGCGATGCGCGTGGGCGCTTCATTCCCGGGGCGGCGAACGATCCGGATACGCTGCGGGTCGGCACGGTGGCCCGGCGCACCGCATTGTTCGTCACCTCGGAGATGGCCGATTTCATCAAGGCCGGCGGTCTGGGCGATGTCGCCGCCGCGCTGCCGCGCGCGTTGCGCAGCCGCTACGACGCGCGGGTGTTGATCCCCGGCTATCGCGCGGTCCTGGCCAGGGCCGGCAAGCTGGAGATCGTCGGGCACATCGGCGCGCACGCCGCGCTGCCTGCCTGCAAGGTGGGCTATACCCGCCAGGCCGACGGTCTGCCGGTCTATGTGCTGCTGTGCCCGGAGCTGTTCGAGCGTGAGGGTTCGCCCTACGTCACCAGCCTGGGCGCGGAATGGGAAGACAACGCGATCCGGTTCGCCACCCTGTCGCGGGCGGCGGCGGAGATCGCTGGCGGGCGCGCCGGCATGGACTGGACCCCGGACCTGCTGCATCTCAACGACTGGCCCTGTGCGATGGCCTCGGCGTACGTGAAGTGGTCCGGCGGCAAGACGCCGTGCCTGCTGACCATTCACAACCTGGCCTACCAGGGCCTGTTCCCGCATGCGGTGGCCCCGTTGTTGGGCATTCCCGAGGAAGGCCGCGGCGACCTGGAGTTCTATGGACAGATGTCCTTCCTGCGCGGGGGCATCGTCCATGCCGTGCATGTGAATACGGTGAGCGTCAGTTACGCGGCGCAAATCACCCTGCCGGCGATGGGCTGCGGCCTGGACCGATTGCTCGCGCGGCGCGCGGCGACCGGTGGCCTGACCGGAATCCTCAATGGGATCGACGCCAGCTGGGATCCGCGGACCGACCGCCATCTGCAGGCGCATTTCAGCGTCAACGACTGGGCCGGGCGCAATGCCAATGCGCGCCAGGTCCGACGTGACTTCGGTCTGCCGGAGCGCAACGGGCCGCTTTTTGCGGTGGTTTCGCGCCTGGTCCACCAGAAGGGTCTGGACCTGATCTGCGAGGTGGCGCCCCAGATCGTGGCGGCCGGCGGGCAGATCGTCATCATCGGCGGCGGTGAGCCGCAGATCGAGCAGGCGGTGGGGATGCTGACCCGGCGCTACCCGGGTCACATCGGGGCCTACATCGGCTTCGAGGAGCAGTTGGCCCGGCGCATGTTCGCCGGATCGGACTTCCTGCTGATGCCCTCGCGCTTCGAGCCCTGCGGCCTGAGCCAGATGTACGCCCAGCGCTTTGGCAGCCTGCCCATCGCCCACGCGACCGGCGGCCTCATCGATACGGTGGACGACGGCGTCACCGGATTCCTGTTCCAGGATCCGTCCGCCGATGCGCTGCGTCGGTGCCTGGCGCGCGCCTTCCGTACCTTCCGGCTGCCGGGCTTGATGCATGCGATGCGGCGCGCGGCCATGCTGCGCCCCAGCGGCTGGGACCTGGCCGGCAGCAAGTACCTGGCGCTCTACGATCGGACCACGGCATTGGCATGAGCGAACGGATGTCGGCCAAGCAGGCAATGCGCAAGAGCGACGGAGAGAGCGAGACGGGCGAGGAGCGTGTGGAAACGTGCCTGGATCCCCGGCTTGAAGCGCTGCTGCATGGTCACGGTGGCGATCCGTTCGCGCTGTTGGGGCCGCATGCGACCCCCGAAGGAAAGGTCCGGGTGCGTGCGATGGCCCAGGGCGCCGAGGCCATGGCGCTGCTCAACGAGCACGGCAAGGTCGTGGCCTTGACGCGCTGTCTGGACCCGGCCGGGCTGTTCGAGGCCGAACTGGGGACCGCAATGCGCTACCGGCTGCGCATCGCGTGGCCTTCGGCCATGCAGGAAATGGATGACCCGTACGCCTTCGGTCCGGTGCTCGAAGAGGCC
This sequence comes from Pseudoxanthomonas sp. JC1303, assembly GCF_058448525.1. Taxonomy (NCBI): domain Bacteria; kingdom Pseudomonadati; phylum Pseudomonadota; class Gammaproteobacteria; order Lysobacterales; family Lysobacteraceae; genus Pseudoxanthomonas; species Pseudoxanthomonas sp. JC1303. Next base: position 2,289,074 of record NZ_CP185958.1, read on the forward strand.
TGGCTGCATGGGCTGGTCAATGGAGACGGCGAGTGCGCGCGACAGGCGCTGGGCGCGCACCGCATGGTGCATGAAGGCGTGGAGGGCGTGCGGTTTGCGGTGTGGGCGCCCAATGCGCAGCGGGTCTCGCTGGTGGGCGAGTTCAACGGCTGGGACGGGCGGCGCAATCCCATGCGCCTGCGCCATGCCGGGGGCGTGTGGGAGTTGTTCATTCCCGGCCTGGGCGCCGGGGCCCGTTACAAATATGAAATCACCGCTGGCGATGGCACCCGCCTGCCGCACAAGGCCGATCCGATGGCGCGTCAATGCGAGCTGCCGCCGGCCACCGCCTCGGTGGTGCCGCAGGCCGAGGCCTTTGCCTGGACCGACGTGGAGTGGATGGCGCAGCGTGCGGCGCGCGCGACCACGCCCGAGCCGATGGCCGTCTACGAGGTGCACGCCGGCTCCTGGCGTTGGGGCAGCGATGGCCAGCCACTGGACTGGGACGGGCTGGCGCGCGAGCTCATCCCCTACGTGCAGTGGCTGGGTTTCACCCACATCGAGCTGCTGCCCATCACCGAGTATCCCTTCGGAGGCTCGTGGGGTTACCAGCCGCTGGGCATGTATGCCCCAACCGCGCGCTACGGCTCGCCGGAAGGCTTCGCCCGCTTCGTCGATGCCTGCCACAACGCCGGCATCGGTGTGGTGCTGGATTGGGTCAGCGCGCATTTTCCCAACGACGAGCATGGCCTGGAGCGCTTCGACGGCACCTCGCTCTACGAGCATGCCGACCCCAGGGAAGGCTTCCACAAGGACTGGAACACGCTGATTTACAACTACGGCCGCCACGAGGTCTCGGCCTATCTGGTGGGCAGCGCGCTGGAGTGGATCGAGCGCTACCACATCGATGGGCTGCGCGTGGATGCGGTGGCCTCGATGCTCTACCGCGACTACAGCCGCGCCGAGGGCGAGTGGGTGCCCAACCGGCATGGCGGGCGCGAGAACCTGGAGGCGGTGGAATTCATCAAGCGCCTCAACAGCGAGGTCGGCCGGCGCTTTCCGGGCGTGATGATGATCGCCGAGGAATCCACCGCCTGGGGCGGGGTCACCCTGCCGCCGGAGCTGGGAGGGCTGGGTTTCACCCACAAGTGGAACATGGGCTGGATGCACGACACGCTGGAGTACATGAAGCGTGATCCGGTGCATCGCAAGCACCACCATAGCGAGATGACCTTCGGCATGGTCTATGCGTTCTCGGAGCGCTTCATGCTGCCGCTGTCGCATGACGAGGTCGTCCACGGCAAGGGCTCGCTGCTGACCAAGATGCCGGGCGACACCTGGCAGAAGCTGGCCAACCTGCGCGCGTACTTCGGCTTCATGTGGGCGCACCCGGGACGCAAGCTGCTGTTCATGGGCGGTGAGTTCGGCCAGTGGGACGAGTGGAACCATGATGCGCAGCTGGACTGGCCGCTGATGCGGGTGCATGAGCATCACGGCTTGGCCCAGCTGGTTTCCGACCTCAATGCCCGGCTCAAGGAGCAACCGGCGCTCTACCGCAACGACCACATGCCCGAAGGTTTCGAGTGGTCGGTGGGCGATGATCACGCCAACAGCGTGTTCGCCTTCGTGCGCCACGATCGCGACACTGGCGCGGCGCCAGTGCTCGCGGTCAGCAACTTCACCCCGATGCCGCGCTATGGCTACCGCGTGGGCGTGCCGCGGGCAGGCCAGTGGCGCGAGATCCTCAACACCGACAGCGGCCACTACGGCGGTTCCAACGTTGGCAATGCCGGTGCGGTGGACAGCCAAGCGGTGCCGATGCATGGGCACGCGCAGTCCCTGGCATTGACCCTGCCGCCCTTGGCCACCATCTGGCTGAAGGCGGATTGATGGCCGCGCCCGGGGGACAGGCCGGCGAACCGTGGTGGGGCGCGGCGCCGGGCCGGGATGGACGCACCCGTTTCCGCCTGTGGGCGCCGGATGCCGCCGAGGTGGTGCTGGAGCTGGACGACGCGGGCCGGCACCCGCTGGAGCGCCGCGACGATGGCAGCTTCGACGCCACGCTCGACGCACCGCCGGGCACGCGCTATCGCTATTGCATCGACGGGCGCGAGCCCGTGCCGGATCCGGCCTCGCGCTGGCAGCCCGACGGTGTCCATGGTCATAGCGTGGTGGTCGATCCAGAGGCCTATGCCTGGCGGCACGCCGATTGGTGTGGGCGGCCCTGGCGCGAAGCGGTGCTCTATGAATTGCACGTCGGCACCTGTGGCGGCTATGCCGGGGTGCAGGCGCAGCTGCCGAAGCTGGCCGCGCTAGGCATTACCGCCATCGAACTGATGCCGCTCAACGCCTTCCCCGGGCAGCGCAACTGGGGCTATGACGGTGTGCTCCCCTATGCGCCGGCCGCGGCCTATGGCACGCCGGACGAACTCAAGGCCTTGATCGATGCGGCGCACGGGCACGGCCTGATGGTGTTCCTCGATGCGGTCTACAACCACTTCGGGCCGGACGGGAACTACCTGCACCAATACGCCGAAGGATTCTTCAACGCGCAGGCGCCCACGCCATGGGGGCCGGCGATCGATTTCAACCAGCCCGCCGTGCAGCGCTACTACCTGGACAACGCGCTGATGTGGCTGCACGAGTACCGCTTCGACGGACTGCGCCTGGATGCGGTGCACGCCATCGTGCCCAACGACTTCCTGGAGACCTTGCGCCAGACGGTGGTGGCCAGCCTGCCGCCGCAGCGCCACGTGCATCTGGTCCTGGAAAACGAGTTCAACCAGGCCTTTCGCCTGGCCGATGGCTTCACCGCGCAATGGGACGATGACTTCCACAACGCGCTGCACGTGCTGCTCACCGGCGAGGAGGAGGGCTACTACGCCGGCTTTGCCGACGATCCCAGCGCGCACCTGGCGCGGGTGCTGGCCGAAGGCTTTGCCTACCAGGGCCAGGCCGACCATCGCGGGCACCGGCGCGGCGAGCCGTCCGGGCACCTGCCGCCGACCAAGTTCGTGGTGTTCGCGCAGAACCACGACCAGATCGGCAACCGCGCCAAGGGTGATCGTCTGTCCACACTGATCTCGCCACCAGCGCTGCGTGCGGCGCTCGCGCTGGCCACGCTGACGCCGATGATCCCGCTGTTCTTCATGGGGGAGCCATGGGGCGCGCGCGAGCCGTTCCTGTTCTTCACCGACTACGCACCGCCGCTGGACGAAGCGGTGCGCGAAGGACGGCGCCGCGAGTTCGCGCACTTCGCCGCCTTTGCCGATCCTGAGGCGCGCGCGGCCATCCCGGATCCGAATGCAGCGTCCACCTTTGCCGCATCGCGCTGCGATATCGCAGCCGCCGAACAGGGTGAAGGAGCGGAGTTCGCCGCCTGGTTCACCGCCCTGCTGCGGGTGCGCGCCGAGCGACTGGTCCCGCACCTGGACGCTGCCCGCGCGCTGGGAGCCGAGGTGCTCGCGCCGGGCGCGATCCGCGCCAGCTGGCAACTCGGGGCGCAGGTGCTGCAGGTTGAGATGAACTTCGGCCGCGTTGCCGTTTCGGCGCCGCCGCCGGCGGGCGAGCTGCTGCATGCGCAGAACAGCACCGCGCACGCGACGATGCTGGCCCCCGACAGCCTGCGCGCCTGGCTACGGGATGCGGCGTCATGAGTCCGCCCTCCCTGGACACCCTGGCGCGCGCGGCCGGCCTGCAGCCGGACTGGGTCGATGTGGCGAGTCGTCCCCGCACGGTCGCGCCGGATACGCTGCGCGCGGCGCTGGAGGCCATGGGCTATCCCTGTGCGACGCCGGCCCAGCGCGAGGACAGCCAGCACCGCCTGGCCGCGCTGGCCCAGGCGCCAGTGCTGGTGACGGCCTTGGCGGGAATGCCCATCCAGGTCGGCGCCGCCGCCGGCACCCGCTATCGGCTGGTCGATGCCGAGGGCCACGCGCAGGAAGGGCGCCTGGACGCGCAAGGCCAGACCGCGCAGGTGCGCCTACCCGGTTACTACCGGCTGGAGATCGGCGGCGATGCGGCCAGTGCGTTGCAGGTCGCCGTGGCGCCGGGGCGCTGCTGGTCGGTGGCCGATGCCTGCAAGGTGTCCCATTCGCGTGCGTGGGGGGTGGGCCTGCAGGTGTATTCGGCTTCCAGCGTGTGGGATGCCTCCATCGGCGATGCGCAAGGCGCGGCCGACTGGGCCGCGGCGGTGGCCACGGCTGGCGGCGATGCCCTGGCCCTGAGCCCGGTGCATGCCGCGCGTCCGGTGGGGCGTTACTACAGTCCTTATTCGCCAAGCGACCGGCGCTTCTTCGATCCCTTGCATGCCGCGCCGGCGATGGTGCTGGGCCAGGACGCGGCGGCCGCCGCCCTGCGCCAGGCCGGCCTGGAGACGCGATTCGCGGACCTGCATGCCGGGCCGTGGGTCGATTGGGAGGCCGGGGCGCAGGCCAAGTGGGCCTGGCTGCGCGCGCTGCATGCCGGCTTCGGACCGGACGCCCCGCAGTGGCGCGACCTGCAGGCCTTCATCGAGGATGGTGGACCGGCGCTGGCCCAGCATGCTGCCTTCGCCGCGCGCGAGGCCGGCGACGCGGATCCCGGGCTGCAGCTGTTCGCCCAGTGGCTGGCTGCGCGCAGCTGGACCGGCGTGCAGCAGGCCGCGCGCGCGGCGGGCATGCGTATCGGCCTGATCAGCGACCTGGCGGTGGGCTTCGACCCGCATGGCGCCGAAGCGGCCGCCTGGCCCGAGGCGGTGCTGCCCGGTTTGGTCCTCGGCGCGCCGCCGGACGCCTTCAACGCCGACGGCCAGGCCTGGGGCATCGGCAGCTACTCGCCGACCGGGCTGCGCGCCAGCGGGTTCGCGCCGTTCATTGCCTTGCTGCGGGCAGTGATGCGGGGGCGCGGCGGGGTCCGCATCGACCACATCCTGGGCTTGCTGCGGCTGTGGGTGCTGCCCGAAGGGGGCAGCGCCGGCGACGGCGTCTACCTGGGCTATCCCTTCCAGGACATGCTGCGGCTGCTGGCGCTGGAGTCCTGGCGTCATCGCTGCATCGTCATCGGCGAGGACCTGGGCGTGGTGCCAGACGGCCTGCGCGAGGAACTGGCCAAGCGCGGCGTGCTGGGCATCGACGTGCTGATGTTCACCCGCGATCGCGACGGTGCGTTCCTGCCACCGTCGCGCTGGCGCAACTCGGCGGTGGCCACCACCACCACCCACGATCTGCCGACCCTGGCCGGCTGGCGGATCGGCCGTGACCTGGACTGGCGCCAGCGCCTGGGCGCCGGCGGACAGGTCGATCGTGCGGCCGAGGGCGCGCAGCGCGAGGCCGAGGTCGCCGCGCTGTCCACCCAGGTGCAGGCCGACGGCGGCGACGGGACGGACCTGGGCGGCTGGTGCGCCTTTGTGGCCCATGCGCCTGCGCCGCTGGCCCTGCTGCCGGCCGAGGATGCCCTGGGCCTGGAGGAGCAGCCCAACCTGCCAGGCATCGTCGAGGGCCATCCCAACTGGCGCCGCCGCCTGCCCGAACCCTTGCCGGCAACGGCGCTGGAAACCGCGCTGGAGAACTTCGCTGCGGCACGGGACGCCGCGCCATGACCAACCTGCGCGCCACCGCCAGGCTGCAACTCCATGCCGGCTTCACTCTGCGCGATGCCGCCGCGCAGGTGCCTTACTACGCGCGTCTGGGCATCAGCCATCTGTATCTGTCGCCGATCGGCACGGCGGTGCAGGGCTCCACCCACGGCTACGACGTCACCGATCCGGGCACGGTCAATCCCGAACTGGGCGGCGAGGACGCCCTGATGGCGCTCCACGCGGCCGTCCAGGCACACCAGATGAGTCTGCTGCTGGACATCGTGCCCAACCACATGGCGGCCCATGCCTCCAATCCGTGGTGGTGGGACGTGCTGCGCCACGGGCGCCGCAGCCGCCATGCGGACTGGTTCGATATCGACTGGCGCAGTCCCGGGCACGACGGCAAGCTGTGGTTGCCGGTGCTGGATCGCCCCTATGCCCAGGCGCTGACCGACGGGGCCTTGAAGCTCGAGGTCGACGCGGCCGGCGAGTTGCGCCTGGAACACCACGACAGCCGCTTCCCGGTGCGCATGGATGGCATGCCGGTGCCGGCCGACCCGGACCAGCGCCGCGACTGGGCCTGGCGCATCAGCCAGGGCAGCGCCCGCGGCGAGCAGACCCTGCATCGCCTGCTCGAACGCCAGCCCTACCGTTTGGTCTGGTGGCGGGTCGGCAACGACATGGTCAACTACCGGCGGTTCTTCGATATCACCTCGCTGGCGGCCATCCGGGTGGAGCGGCCCGAGGTGTTCGCCGCGGTCCACGCCTTGCCGCTGCGGCTGATCGCCGATGGCGTGATCGACGGCCTGCGCCTGGATCACGTCGATGGCCTGGCCGACCCGCGCGGCTACCTGCGGCGCCTGCGCAGCCACGTGGACAAGGCCGGGCGCAAGCGTGGTCTGCGGCCGGGCAAGATCGTGCTGCTGGTCGAGAAGATCCTCGCCCCGGGCGAGCGCCTGCCGCGTGACTGGCCGGTGCAGGGCACCACCGGCTACGACTTCATGGACCAGGTGTCGGGCGTGCTGCACGACGCCGATGGCGAGGCGCCGCTGCGCGCGCTGTGGCGCACGGCCAGTGGCCGCAGCGGCGATTTCGCGCAGGAGGAATTCCAGGCGCGCGGCGAGATCCTCGATGGACCGCTGCAGGCAGAGTTCACCCGCGCCCTGCAGGCGGCGGTGGCGGCTGCGCATCTGGACTTGGCCTGCCGCGCCTTCAGTCCGCAGATGCTGGGCGGGGCGCTGAGCGCGGTGATGCGCCGCTTCCCGGTCTACCGCACCTACGCCGGGCACGACGGCCTGGACGCGCCGGACCGGGCGCTGTTCGCCCAGGCCGCCGCCCAGGCCCGGGCCACCGCCAAGCCGCAGGTGCAGGCCGCGATCGACGCCCTGTGCGAGTGGATGCGCGACATGCCGGAGACCCCAACGGTGCAGCGCAGCCTGCGCCGGGTGCTGCGCCGACGCATCGAGCAGTTGTCTGCCCCGCTCAACGCCAAGTCGGTGGAGGACACCGCCTTTTATCGGCATGGCGTGCTGCTCTCGCGCAACGAGGTGGGCTCCCATCCCACCCATCTGGCCGTGGATCCGCATGCGTTTCACCAGGCCTGCCTGGTGCGCGTGGCCGCCGGCCAGCGCATGCTGCTGGCCACCGCGACCCATGACCACAAGCGGGGCGAGGACGTGCGCATGCGCCTGGCCGTGCTGTCCAGCCTGCCCCAGTGGTGGGCCGATCAGGTGGAGCGGCTGACTGGCCTGGCCGCGGACCTGGGACGGGCGCCACATGCGGGCGGCCCCAGTGCCGGCGATGCGCTGATGCTGTGGCAAATGGTGGTGGCGGCCTGGCCGCTGGCCCTGGCTCTCGACGATCAGGCGGGCCTGACGGCCTATGCCGAGCGCCTGGCCGCCTGGCAGACCAAGGCATTGCGCGAGGCCAAGCTGCGCAGTACCTGGACCGAGCCGGACGCGGGCTACGAAGCCGCCGCGCGCGCGCTGCTGGAGACCGCGCTGTGCGAAGACAAGGGGGCGCCGCTGCGCGCGGCCCTGCATGCCGCCGCCCAGGCGCTGGGCGCGGCCGGTGCGATCAACGGCCTGGCCCAGGCCACCCTGCGACTGACCACCCCTGGCGTGCCCGACCTGTACCAGGGCACCGAAGACTGGGACCTGTCGCTGGTGGACCCGGACAACCGCCGGCCGGTGGATTTCGCCCTGCGCCAGCGCTGGCTCGACGACACCACGCCGTGGTCGGCGCTGCTCACCGGCTGGCGCAGTGGCCAGGTCAAGGCGCGTCTGATCGCGCGGCTGCTGCAGCTTCGCGCGGAATTGCCCGAGCTGTTCGCCCGCGGTGATTACCGTCCGGTCCTGATCGAAGGCCTGCCGGCCGGCCAGGTGCTGGCCTTCCGCCGCCAGTACGGTGAGGCCACGCTGGTGGTCGCCGTGCCGCGCGGCCTGGCCGCCTCCTGTCTCGACGCTGCGCTCCCCCTGCTGCCGGCAAGCTGCTGGCAGGGCGGCTCGCTGGCGCTGCCCGACGGCCGCTACCGGCACCTGCCCGACGACCGCGTGCTGACGGTCAGCGGCGGGCAGGTGGCATTGACCGAGTTGTTTGCCCATTCCCCCGTGGCCGTGCTGGCCACCTATCACTGACCTGGCCATGGATCCCAATACGCGCAGGCAACGCATCGAACAGCTGGCCCACGAGATCTGGGAGGCCGAGGGCCGACCCGATGGGCAATCGGCCCGCCACTGGGCGATGGCCGAGCGCCTGGTCGACGCAGAACTGCGTGCCGCCGAACAGGGCGGTGAGGTCCATCCGTTTCGTCCCAATTCCAAGGATCCTGCCCCTTGAGTGCTTCTGGTCGCCGTCCCCCTCGTCCCACACCGACGCCGCGTCGCCTGCAGCGTCGCTCCCGCATCCGCGAGGGGCGGCCGTTTCCGCTCGGCGCCACCTGGGATGGGCTAGGGGTCAACTTCGCGCTGTATTCGGCCAACGCCACCAGGGTAGAGCTGTGCCTGTTCGACGAACGCGGCCGCGAGATCGAGCGCATCGCGCTGCCGGAGTACACCAACGAGATCTTCCACGGCTATCTGCCCGACGCACGTCCCGGTCAGCTCTATGGCTATCGCGTGCACGGCCCTTACGCGCCCGAAGCCGGGCACCGGTTCAACCCCAACAAGCTGCTGTTGGACCCCTACGCCAAGCAGATCGTCGGCGAGCTCAAATGGGCGCCGCATCTGTTCGGCTACACCATCGGGCACAAGGACGGCGACCTGTCCTTCGATCGTCGCGATAGCGCCGCCTACATGCCCAAGTGCGCGGTGATCGACCCGGCCTTCACCTGGGGCGCGGACAAGCGCCTGCAGACCCCCTGGTACCGCTCGATGATCTACGAGGCCCATGTGCGCGGGCTGAGCATGAACCACCCGGAGGTGCCCAAGAGCGTGCGCGGGACGTTCTCCGGGCTGAAGACCGACGCGCTGGTGGATTACATCCGCGGGCTGGGCGTGAGCGCGGTGGAACTGCTGCCGATTCACGCCTTCATCGACGACCAGCACCTGCTCGAGCAGGAGCTGTCCAACTACTGGGGCTACAACACGCTGGGCTTCTTCGCCCCGCATGCGCGCTACATGGCCACCTCGTCCATCTCCGAGTTCAAGCAGATGGTGGCGCGCCTGCACCATGGCGGCCTGGAGGTGATCCTGGACGTGGTCTACAACCACACCGCCGAGGGCAACGAGCTGGGCCCGACGCTGTCGTTCAAGGGCATCGACAACGCCAGCTATTACCGCCTGGCCGATGACCGTCGTTACTACATCAACGATACCGGGACCGGGAACACCTTCGATCTGACCAACGCCGGCGCCCTGCGCATGGTGATGGACTCGCTGCGCTACTGGGTCTCGGAAATGCACGTGGACGGGTTTCGCTTCGACCTGGCCACCATCCTGGGGCGCGAGCGTCATGGCTTCGATCCCTCCGGCAGTTTCCTGGATGCCTGCCGGCAGGACCCGCTGCTCAGCCAGGTCAAGCTGATCGCCGAGCCCTGGGACGTGGGCCCTGGTGGCTATCAGGTGGGCGGCTTCCCTCCGGGCTGGAGCGAGTGGAACGACAAGTTCCGCGACAACGTGCGCGCGTTCTGGCGCGGCGATGAAGGCAAGCTCTCCGAGCTGGCCACGCGCATCACCGGCAGCGCCGACCTGTTCAACCGCGGCGGCCGCCGCCCGGCGTCGTCGGTGAACTTCATCACCGCGCACGATGGCTTCACCCTGGCCGACCTGGTCAGCTACAACCACAAGCACAACGAGGCCAACGGCGAGGACAACCGCGACGGCACCGACAACAACATCTCCTACAACCATGGTGCCGAGGGGCCCACCGAGGATCCCGGCATCGTGGCCCTGCGCGCGCGCCAGCAGCGCAACCTGCTGGCCACGCTGCTGCTGTCACAGGGCACGCCGATGCTGCAGGCCGGCGATGAGTTCGGCCGCACCCAGCACGGCAACAACAACGCCTATTGCCAGGACAACGAGCTGAGCTGGCTGGACTGGGAGCTGGCGGCCCAGCCCGACGGCCAGGCCCTGACCCGGTTCGTGCAGCGCCTGACCGCGCTGCGCCGGCGCTATCCGCTGCTGCATCGCTCGCGGTTCTTCGATGGCATCTTCGACGAGGAACTGGGCATCAAGGACGTCACCTGGCTCTCGCCCACTGGCGAGGAAATGACCGAGGAGGACTGGCACAACCCGATCGCCCGCGCGCTGATGATGCGCGTGGACGGCCGCACCCCGGCCAGCGGCCTGCGCGAGGTCGGTGCCAACGTCACCCTGCTCATGCTGCTCAACGCCAGCCCGGACGAGGTGGTGTTCCAGCTGCCCGTCGTGGAGGGTGAGCACTGGCGTGTGCAGATCGATACCGCCGAACGCCACGCCGAGCGCGCGGTCCCGGCCGGCGCGCAATGGACGGCCGTGGGGCGCTCGCTGGCGCTGATGGCCGTCGAACAGGACGCTGCGGTGGTGCATCCCACCGCTCCCGCCGGCGACTGAGCAACGGGCCAGCGATGGCGGTGCGCAACCTGATTGTCGTGCTGGGCGACCAGCTCGACGAGGACTCGGCAGCGTTCGAGGGCTTCGATCCGGCGCGCGATGCGGTGTGGATGGCCGAGGTCGCGCACGAGGCCTCGCATGTGTGGAGCACGCAGCCGCGCATCACCGTCTTCCTGGCGGCGATGCGCCATTTCCGCGATGCGTTGCGCGCGCGTGGCTGGCCGGTGCAATACGGCGCGCTGGACCAGCATGCGCATGCCACGCTGGAAGACGCGCTCGCCCATGACCTGGCCGAACTGCAGCCGGAGAAGGTGATCGCGGTACGCCCCGGCGAGTGGCGCCTGGCGCAGTCCCTGCCCAAGGTGGTGAATGCCGCCGGCAGCCGCTGGGTGGAGCGGCCCGATCTGCATTTCTACTGCGCACCGGAGGAATTCGCCGATTGGGCGCGCGGCCGTCGCGAATTGCGCATGGAGCATTTCTACCGCTGGATCCGCCGCCGCGAAGGCGTGCTGATGGACGGCGAGCAGCCGGTGACCGGGCGCTGGAACTTCGATGCCGACAATCGCGGCCATTTCGGCAAGGACGGTCCGCAGGACCTGCCGCTACCGGCGGCGTTCCCGCCCGATGCGCTGACCCGCGAGGTGATTGCCCTGGTCCAGGACCGCTTTGCCGATCGGCCAGGCGACCTGACGCGGTTCGACTGGGTCCTGACCCCAGCCCAGGCACGCGCGGCGCTGGAGGATTTCATCGCCCTGCGCCTGCCGTCCTTTGGCCGTTACCAAGACGCGATGTGGACCGACCAGCCATGGCTGTATCACGCGCTGCTCTCGGCCGCGATGAACCTCAAGTTGCTCTCGCCGCGCATGGTCGTGAGCGCCGCGGTGCAGGCCTGGCGCGAAGGGCGTGCGCCGATCGAGGCGGTGGAGGGCTTCGTGCGCCAGGTCATCGGTTGGCGCGAATTCGTACGGGGCGTCTACTGGCTGCGGATGCCGGGGTTTGCCGCCGACAACGTGCTGCAGGCGCGCCAGCCGCTGCCGGCGTTCTACTGGGATGGCCGCACCCACATGGCCTGCCTGCGCCAGGCGCTGGGACAGACCCTGCAGCTGGGTTACGCCCACCACATCCAGCGGCTGATGGTGACCGGCAGCTTCGCCCTGATGCTGGGGGTGGAGCCGGCGCAGATCCACGCGTGGTACCTGGCCGTGTATGTCGATGCGGTTGAATGGGTCGAGTTGCCCAACACCCTGGGCATGAGCCAGTTCGCCGACGGTGGGGTGATGGTGTCCAAGCCGTACGCGGCTTCCGGGCGCTACATCCAGCGCATGTCCAACTACTGCGTCGGCTGTCGCTACGACCCGGGTGAGGCGGTGGGCGAGACGGCCTGTCCATTCACCACGCTGTATTGGGATTTCCTGTTGCGCCATGAGGCGCGTTTCGCGCGGCACCCGCGCGCGGCGCTGCAGTGGCGCAGCCTGGAGCGGCTGGACGACACCCGCCGGGCCGCGATCACCGCGCGCGCGCAGCAATTGCGCGCGCGTTTGGCCGTGCCGGCCGCTGGCTGACGGCCTAGGCCTGCGTCTCCAGGATCTGCGCCAGGGCTGTTTCGATATCCGGATACAGGAACTGGAACCCCTGGCCCTGCGCCCGCGCCGGGATGACCCGCTGGCCGTCGATGAGCATCTGCCCCATCTCGCCGAAGGCCGCCTTGAGCGCGAACCCTGGTGTGGGCAACACCGCCGGACGGTGCAAGGCTCGACCGAGCGCACCGGCGAAATCCTTCTGCCGCACCGGTTCGGGGGCGGTACCGTTGACCGGCCCGTCCACGGTGTCCTCAGTCAGCAGCCACAGGATCATGCGCACCAGGTCGTCGCGATGGATCCAGCTGAACCACTGCTGGCCATCGCCGATCGGCCCGCCCAGCCCCATGCGATACGGCGTGAGCAACTGCTGCAGCGCGCCGCCGCCGTCGCCCAGCACCACACCGGTGCGCAGCGGGACGGTGCGCACCCCCAGGTCGTGGGCGGGCAGGGCCGCCGCCTCCCAGTCGGCGGCCAGATGCGCGCCGAAGTCCTGGCCCGCCGCTGCGGTCTCGGGCAGGGGCGTGTCATCGCGCGGGCCGTAGTAGCCGATGGCCGAGCCGGAGATCAGGACGCCGGGGCGCACGGTGAGGCCCTCCATCCAGGCCAGGACCGACTCGGTGGTGCGCAGGCGGGATTCGCGCAGGGTGTGCTTGTAGTCCTCGGTCCAGCGCCGACCGGCCAGCGGCGCGCCGGCCAGGTTGATGACGGCATCGGCACCGCCAGCGCCTTCGATGTCGGCCAGCAGGCGCACCGCCCCGGGCAGGCGCCGCGCCGCCTCGCGCGTGTCGCGACTGACCACCGAGACCTGCCAGCCGGCAGCCAACAGGGCAGGGCACAGCGCCTGGCCGATGAAGCCGCTGCCGCCGGTGATCAAAGCCTGCATGTGCTTGCCTCGCGGGTTGCTCAGGAAGGCATCGAGCCTAGGCCCGCTGCCGTGATGGGCCCGTGCGGCGTTCGGTGCCCGCGCAGGGCCAGTCCCAACGCCGACTGAGCGAAGTGTGCGCCGAGGTGAAACCGTTTACGTCGGACAAGGGTATGCTTCGGGGGTTTTCCGCACCTGTCCTGCCAGCCCCCATGCGACGAATCGTGCTGCGCCTTGCACCCTTGACTGCCGCTCTGCTGCTGACCGCCTGCGGTCATATGCCCTTTTCCAACCGCGGCGAGATGCTGGCGACCGAGACCTTCGATTCGGACGGGACCTATTCGCGCACCTTCGACCGCTCCCCCGACCAGGTCTGCGAGGCCTCGCGCCGGGCGCTGCTCAGCCAGGGCTACGTGGTCAGCCGCTCGGATGCCTCCACGGTGGAAGCCAACAAGAATTTCCAGCCCGAGCCGGAAGTCCACGAACAGGTCGCCATCCGCGTGTCCTGCGTGGGCCAGGCCTCGGGCGAATCCTGGGTCTTCGCCAGTGCCACGCAGGATCGTTACAACCTGCGCAAGTCCAATACCTCTGCCAGCGTGGGCACCGCGCTGGGCTCGCTGTCGCTGCCGTTCGGCAGCACCGATGACTCGCTGGTGCGCGTGGCCAGCCTGACCGTGCAAGATCCCAATTTCTACCGCTCGTTCTTCAAGCTGGTCGACCGCTATCTGCCGCCGCAGGTCAAGAAGCCGGCGCCGGCCGCGCCCAAGCCGGTCCAGCCGCCTCCGCCCGCGCCAGAGCCGCTGCAGCCGCAGCCGGTGGGCGAAACCATCCCGATGCCGGCCGAAACCCCGTCTGCGGGGACCATCGTCCCGGCGCCGACCAGTACCGCGCCCGCCACGCCCGTGGACGCGCCCGCACCGCCTAAGTCGACCAGCGAGCCCGCATCCGAGCCCTGATCCGCATCCACCGGACATGCGCCAGAGCCGACCTCGCAGGTCGGCTTTTTTTGTTGACCGCGCGTGGCCGGCATGGGCATCGCACCGTCTGCAGATGGTCTTAACGCCTGCGGTTCCAAGCTCCCCGGACCACGTGCTCCTGGGAGGGACACTTCGATGGAATCTCGCTATTTCCTCGCGCAGGACAGCACCGGCGAGCGTCGCCGCGTGCGCATCCTGCCTGCCGACGTCGAGCAGGCCGCTTCCGGCCATCCCCGCGATCGCTATGCGTTGGACGATGGCAGTCCGGTGCGCCGCGTGGACAACGAAACCTTCCAGATCCTCGGCAGCGGTGCCTACGTCACCCTGGTCCGCGACTAGCCCGCTCGACGCGGCCATCTCGGGTCATCGTTTGCATACCCCCGACTCACGCAGGCGGGGGCATCATGGCGGCCGCGCGATGGTGCGTGAGTCTTCGGAGACGATGGTATGGAACTGGGCATGGTCGGGCTGGGGCGCATGGGCGCCAACATGGCCCAGCGGTTGGTGCAGGCCGGGCATAAAGTCGGTGGATTCGACCCCATGCCCGAAGCGCGTGCACGTGCCGCCGGACATGGCATCGGCCCCGCCGACACCCTGGAGGCGCTAGTCGCTGGCCTGCCTTCGCCACGCATCGTCTGGCTGATGGTGCCGGCGGGGAAGATCGTCGACAGCACCCTGGACACGCTGGTGCCGCTGCTGCAGCCCGGCGACATCGTCATCGATGGCGGCAACTCCTACTACAAGGACACCCTGCGCCGCGCTGCGGTGCTGCAGGACAAGGGCATCGCCTATGTCGACTGCGGCACCAGCGGCGGCGTGTGGGGGCTGACCGAGGGCTACAGCATGATGGTCGGAGGCCCGGACCAGGCCCTGGCCACGCTCAAGCCGATCTTCGAGGCGCTGGCGCCATCGCCGACCACGGGTTGGGGCCACGTCGGACCGGTGGGGTCAGGGCATTTCACCAAGATGGTCCACAACGGCGTGGAGTACGGCCTGATGCAGGCCTATGCGGAAGGGTTCGCTATCCTCCAGGGCAAGCAGGACTTCAAGCTGGACCTGCACCAGATCGCCGAAGTGTGGCGCACCGGCAGCGTGGTGCGTTCCTGGCTGCTGGACCTGACCGCCGAGGCGTTGAAGGACAATCCCACCATGGCCGGCATTGCGCCCTATGTCGAGGATTCGGGTGAAGGGCGCTGGACCGCGGCCGAGGCCATCGATCTGGATGTCGCCGCGCCGGTGATCACCTTGTCCTTGCTCGAACGCCTGCGTTCGCGCGAGAAGGACTCGTATGCCGACAAGCTGCTGGCGGCCATGCGCAACGGGTTTGGCGGGCACAAGATCACCCGGGAATAACCCGCGTCGCGGCCGGCAGGCTCAGGCCTGTGGCGTCAGTCGCAGGAGCCGGCCGCCGCCGCGCTCCTTGCCGTCCTCCAGCAGCCACAGGGCGCCATCCGGGCCCTGTTCAACCTCGCGGATCCGCTGGCCCATGTCGTAGCGGGCCGCTTCGCGCGCCTGCGTCCCGTCGATCTCCACGCGCACCAGCGTCTGGGAGGACAGCCCGCCGATGAAGGCGTCGCCTTGCCAGTCGGGGAACTGGCTGCCGGAGTAGATCACCAGTCCGGCCGGCGAGATCACCGGCGTCCAGCTCACCTTTGGGGCGTTGAATTCGGGACGCGTGTCGTGGTCTGGGATGGGGCGGCCATCGTAATGAATGCCGTTGGAGACGAGCGGATAGCCGTAGTTGGCGCCGCGTTCGATCAGGTTGAACTCGTCGCCGCCGCGCGGCCCCATCTCGTGCGCCCACAGGCGGCCCTGGGCATCGAAGGCCAGGCCCAGCACGTTGCGATGGCCCAGCGACCAGACCTGCGCCGCTGCGCCGCCCTGTCCGGCGAAAGGATTGTCGGCCGGCACGCGGCCGTCGTCGTGGAGCCGGACGATCTTGCCCAGGTTGCCGGACATGTCCTGGGCCGGGTCGAACTTCTGCCGCTCGCTGGAGCTGATCCACAGCATCCCACCGGGTCCGAAGGCCAAGCGGTGGCCGTAGTGGCCCTGTCCGGTGACCTTCGGGGTCTGGCGCCAGATCACCCGCAGCGCCTCCAGGCGGCCATCGCCTTCTCCGGTCAGCACCAGGGTGGCGCGGGCGACCGCGCCGCCGCGGGTGCCATCCGCGCCGGCCTCGGCATAGCTGAGGTAGACCTGCCGGTTGCTGGAAAAGTCAGGGTGCAGGACCACGTCGCCCAGTCCGCCCTGACCGCCGTCTTCCACCTCGGGGACGCCCTCGATCGTGCCGGTGCGTCGGGTGTCGGGGTCGAAGAGGCGCAACTGGCCCCGCTTTTCGGTCACCAGCAGGCGCCCGTCCGGGAGGAAGGTCATCGCCCAGGGCGCGTCGAAGGTCTGCAGGGCGGTGACCTGGAACGGCGCCGTGTCGGCCCCGGTGCGTGTATCGGTCGCCGCCGGCGTGGAGGTGGCACCCCCACAGGCCGCCAGGGCCAGCAACGCGGGCAGGCAGGACAGGGAAAGCGCGGTGCGGGACGTGGACATGGAAGGACGCCTTTTCGGTCATCGGCCGTAGGTGTCCTTGGTTGTACCCGGGCTCGCGGGGCGGCTTGTTCAGTCCGCGTCAGTGCTGACCACATCGTCACCGGGCCGCGTGCGGCCTTTCCCTGGGCAGGAGGTGACACTTGGCACCTTGTATCGATCCGCGGGTCGGCCCAGTCTGCGCAGGTGCCCGCCGCGAGGATCTGTCCATGCCTGCCCACGCCCTTGCCCCGCTGACCCCGTATCTGTCGATCGCGGGGTTGGCCTTCCTCTACTACCGCCGGATCCGGCGCAGCTTCGGACGCCAGCAATGGAAGCCACGGCGCACGATGGTGCGCTTGTGTCTGTTGGCATTCGTCGCGGCCATGCTGGTGCTGGTGGCATGCCTGCTGCCGCATGTCGCGCTCGGCGTGGCCGTTGGCGCGGGACTGGGCGCCGCGTTGGGTCTGTTCTCGCTGCGCCATACCCACGCCGAATGGGTCGATGGCTGTGGCTGGTATACGCCCAATCCCTGGATCGGCGGTGCGCTCAGCGTGGTGCTGCTGGGGCGGCTGGCATGGCGTTGGAGCCAGGGTGCGCTGACCGGCGGCATGGCGGCCAGCGGTCAGCAGGCCAGTCCGCTGACCATGGGCATCGCCGCGGCGCTGGTGGTGTATTCGCTGGTGCATGTGGGCGGGCTGTGGTGGCGGATGCGCCATCTGCGTCCGCCGCTCGGCCGCGACGCGCCGCCGGCCGCGCTGGGGTGATCGGGAGACCCGCCGCCCCTTGCGCTGCGGGCTGACCCCGTCCTCACGCCGACGCACCGATCCTCACGCCCATGCTCGATTTTCTCGATATCCATTGCCCGTACTGCGGAGAGCCGCTGGAGATCGCGGTGGACGCCTCGGCCGGGGATCAGGCCTACATCGAGGACTGCCAGGTCTGCTGCCGGCCGATCAGCATTCAGCTGGTCCTGGACGACGCCGGCCAGGCGCAGGTCATCGCCCGGACCGAGAATGACGCCTGACGGCGTTCGGGTGACCTTGCTTTAGAGTAGTGACCTCCTCGAGCCGCGCTTCCTGTCGCGGCGCAAGCCGGTCTTTCATGAATCTTCCCCTGCACTTTGGCCTGCTCGGCGCGCTCGAGGCCGGCGCCATCGCGTTGTTGATCGGCGTGGTGGTCTACGCGGTGTGGCACTGGATCGCCGCCCGCACGGGCCTCCATCAGACCCACGCCATCGGCTGGAGTCTGGGGATCGCCCTGCTGATCGGCGCTGGCATCGACACCTGGCACCTGTTCTACATCGGGACGGTCAAGCTGGAGTCGCCGTTGTATGCGCGGATGGCGCTGCAACGGATCCACGATCCCGACGCCCTCGGCATGCGCGTCGCATGCGAAGCCATCGGGGCAGTGGTCGGCGTGGTGCTTTCGCGACTTGCATTCAGTGCGCGTTCTTCCGCGCAGGTACCGCAGGACTCCGATCCACCCGCGTGAAACCGTCGGCTGCATCACGCGCGAAACGATGGCTTTGCAGACCGCCGACGTCCCGCTAACGACGGGCCTAGCGTGGCTTGTGATCGAGCGGGTTAACGCGGTGTTGGTCGCGCCCGCGCATGAGTTTTTGCGTTCAGGCGATCGGTCTCATGGTTCGCCACGGATGCCACGTGCCTGACGCGGCGGCGTCCCGCCCACTGGACAGGAAAGGAGCCAACATGAATCCCACGATCCGTTCTCCACTGGCCGCCGCGCTCGCGCTCGGGACATCGCTGGCGCTGTCAGTGACGGCCTTCGCCCAGCAGCAGACCCAGCAGGATCTGCAGGACGCGGCAATGCGTGACCACCAGCAGATCCAATCCGATGCGGCGACACCGGCGCAGCCGGCCGCGTCCGGTCAAAGCCAGCAGAGCTGGGAGAGTTTGGATGCCGACCGGGACGGCGCCATCAGCAAGCAAGAGGCCAATGGCAGCCCCGGCCTGACTCAGATCTTCGGCCAGGCAGACAGCGACACGGATGGCAAGCTCACCCCGGAGGAGTACAAGGCCTTCATCGTCAGCCACTATGGCGGAGGGGCCGGGCAGTAGCCCCCCGGCTCCGAATGTCTTGCAGCGCGGGACAACGCTTCACTTGACCGCAACGGTAGGACAGCGTTTCATGCGTGCGGGACTCCCGTTCATGCGTTCATGGAGTCTTGCATGACGTTCCACCCGTATTCCGATTCCGCCCACGTCCGTCTTCGCCTGACCGCGGAGATCCCATACGCAACAAGGAGGATCCGATGAAGATTCGCAACACTCTGGCGCTGGCCGCCGTTCTGACCGGTTCGCTGGTGCTGTCCGCCTGCGGTCCGAAGGCCGAAGACACCGCGCCGCCGGCTGATTCCGCTCCGGCCGAGACCATGCCCGCCGAGTCCGCGCCGGCTGAAACGATGCCGCCGGAATCGACGCCGGCCGAGACCATGCCGGCTGAGAGCACCCCGCCGTCCATGGAAACCCCGCCTGAGACTACCCCGGCTGAGAGCACCCCGCCGGCGCACTAACGCGAAGCAACGGCGCTGGCTGCAGCATCGCGGTGGGTCTCCAACGTATGCTGCAAGCGTCAAACGGGCGGCCCATGGGCCGCCCGTTTCGTTTGGTTCGGACAGCGGGGCGCGGGCGCGTGGTGGCTTGCGCGAACCGGTATCCTCAAGGCCTCCCGTGCCGCTTCAGGAGTCCGCATGCCCCGTATCGAGTGGGTTGGTTTCGATGGTGACGACACGCTCTGGAAGAGCGAGGACTACTATCGCGCCGCCGAGGCTGCCTTCGAGCAGATCGTGGGGCAGTACATCGACCTGAGCGATCGACGCACCCAGGCACACCTGCTGACGGTCGAGCGCCGTAACCTGCGCATCTTCGGCTACGGCGCCAAGGGCATGATGCTGTCGATGATCGAAGCGGCCATCGAGCTGACCGAGGAGCGCATCAGCGCCCGCCACGTGCAGGACATCATCGCCATCGGGCGGGCCACGCTGGACCATCCGGTCGAGTTGATCGATGGCATCCGGGCTGCGGTGGAAGCCATCGCCGCCGATCACCGCATCGTGCTGATCACCAAGGGCGACCTGTTCCACCAGGAGGCCAAGATCGTGCAGTCCGGACTGTCGGACCTCTTCCACCGCATCGAAGTGGTCTCGGAAAAGGACACCCCGACCTACCAGCGCGTGCTGGGCGAACTGGAGGTCGCCCCCGAGCATTTCACGATGATCGGCAATTCCCTGCGCTCGGACATCGCGCCGGTCGTCGGGCTGGGCGGCTGGGGCATCCATATGCCGTATCACGTGACCTGGGCGCATGAGGCCGAGCACGACCTGGCTGAGCACACCCCGCAACTGCTGCAGGTCCAGGATGCCCGGGAGCTGCCCGGGGCACTGGCGCGCATCGAAGCCGGGGACGCGCTGGGATGAAACGCAGCGGGGTTCGTTGGAGCCTGTCGATCGCCTGCCTTGTAGTCAGTTGCGGTGCCTGGGCCCAGACCGTAGATCGCGGCTCGGTCTCTTCCCAGACAGCCGTGGCGCCGCCCCCCTATGCCGCGCAGACCGGCGACGCATGGCTCGATGCCCGGCTCAAGGACCTCAATGCCTACGCGCCGCGCTATCCCGACGCCTTCGTCGACGAGATCGCGCGTTATCTCGACGTGCCGCGAGGCTATGTCGTGGCGCTCGGGCAGCAGCCAGGCTGGGCGCCGGGCGATGTGTACTTCGCCTGCGCGCTGGCCAAGGCGCTGGCGCGACCATGTCGGGAGGTGGTGCGCGCCAGGGCCCGCGACGACGAAGACGGCTGGCGCGGCGTGGCCGAGCGCCTGGCACCGGAGCAGCGCATGCCGGTAC
Organism: Pseudoxanthomonas sp. JC1303; assembly: GCF_058448525.1. Lineage (NCBI taxonomy): Bacteria > Pseudomonadati > Pseudomonadota > Gammaproteobacteria > Lysobacterales > Lysobacteraceae > Pseudoxanthomonas > Pseudoxanthomonas sp. JC1303. The sequence continues at coordinate 2,309,438 of NZ_CP185958.1, forward strand.
AGGCGCTGCGCAGCCTGTTGCGCACCAGCTACGCACACTGGGCCCGCCCGTTGGACTGAGCGGGCCTACCTGGCAGGGCTGGCATAATCCACATTTCCCCTAGTGACCCGCGGACGCCCCGACCGCGCCGCCCCGATTGCCGATGACGCTGCCCAGGCTTCAAGTCGCCCCGATGATGGATTGGACCGACCTGCAGGCTACATAAGCGTTACAGCTAGTCTGGTACACCATTGGTACAGTGCTCTTGAGAATTGAGGGCCAAACCCCATCAAGTGATCCCGCGAATTGCCGGTTGCGGTCTCTCTGCCATTGAGACTGGGGTGTGTGAGACTCGACCGGCTTCCTAGAAGTTTCTTCACCTTCCCGCGTCTAGGAGCGACTTATGGCCCACTCGCCCGCCACCATCGCCAATTATTTCCTTGAGAAGGCCTCTAGCGAGGGACGGGCGCTTACGCCTATGCAGCTGATCAAGCTGGTCTATATCGCGCACGGCTGGCATTTGGGCTATCTGGATCAGCCGTTGATCAACGAGCAGGTTCAGGCTTGGCGCTATGGGCCGGTGGTCAAGTCGTTGTATGACCGCGTCAAGCTATTCGGAAGCGGAGCCGTGCAAGGATTGATTCCACAAGGGCCTTTCCCTTGGCAGACGAGTTCAGAAGTTGACCCCTCGACCGCTAGCCTTCTCGATGCGGTTTGGAGCCACTACGCGGGCTACAGTGGTGTTCAGCTATCGGCGATGACGCACTTGCAGGACACTCCTTGGTCGATCGCCTGGAACCAGCAAGGTGGTCGCGATATGCGCTTTGCGCCTATCGACAATGCTTTGATCAAGGATCACTACAAGCGAAAAATTCGCGAAGTGCAGTCAGCGGGTGGTACTGGCCAGAGTGAGGCCGCTGCTTGATGGCTGCTGGGAACCCTCCTGGCGCTAGTGAGAAAGCGCAGTTTTCCGAGATGGGCCCCGCTGCAGCGCAGACTGCGAAGGACGCTGAGAGCGAGTTGAACGCGGACCTCCCACAATCGACTGTAGCTCCGGCCGGGTCGAACAACGAGGACTATGCAAGCCAGTACACGCTTAGCGAGGTCGCGCATCGAAAGTGGCGCGAGAAAGCTTTTTTCGCATTTGGTGGCGCGTGCCTCGTGTACCTGGTGGCGCTCTTGTTTGCGATATGTGCGCTCATCGATGACGAGACTCTTGCCATCTTCGCGACTACTAAAGGCGCTGGTTGGCACGTGATCGTGTTGGCGGGTTTGGTGCTTGTGATCCTGGCCGCCGTCCCTCTATCTCTTGCGATGACGCTAGTAAGAATGATTAGTAGGTCTGGCGAGGGAGACACGGGAAAGGCCGGAAAAATAGGAATCACGACACCTCAACTTGAGTTATTCAAGGTGTTCCTTGAGATGGTCAAGTCCGTGCAGACCAAATGAAAGCCGCCTGAGGGCGGCTTTTGTATGTCATCCAGCCCCGCGTTGTCGCTGTGCATCCCACCAGGTAGCCACGTCGCGCGTGTCGTAGACCTGCCCGGTTCGCTGGGGGAGTAGCCGGGCGCTGTGCTTGTTGGCCATTGTCTGCATCTGCGCCTTGGGGAAGAAGGCGTCACGCAGCTGCTCGACCGTCATAGTCGGACCGTACTGCCCGAACAGCAGCCAGAACGTGGCCACCTCTGCGTGTGACTGGCTCATTCGGGCGCGCCCTCCCACCAGCTGGTGCGAATGGACCATTCGTGACGCATGGCTGCAAGCAGTCGGGCAGCGCCGTTCACGCCGCGCTCGACCTTCGCCCGCTCGATCAACGGGTCGACCGCTTCGGCGGTGGTGAACCCCATGCGCAACAGCTCTCGGGCTTCTTCCTGCAGGCGATAGGCACCGCCGGAGAAGTCTCCGGCGGATTGGGCGTGCTCCGCCATCACGGCCCTCCTTTCGCGCGCAGTAGATCCAGCTGCACGACGTTGCCGAGTGACGGTGTCGCCCGCGGTGCGCGCCGGCCGTTGGCCCTTTGCCAGTCCCGCAGCGCATCGTCGACATGGGCGAAGCGTGCGGACGAGCGGCAGCGGCATTCGACGTAATGGCCGCCAGGACCGCCGTTAGCGCACCGGCGTGTGTCCAGCATCAGGCGGGCCGGGTGGCCGTTCTTGCAGGCTGGTATGGGGCTGTTGTGCTCGATCTCGCGCTGGGTCATCGGTTGAGCCCTCCCAAGATGGACTCGAACAGCTCGGCCGCACCGCCGCCCAGGCCGCAGAACAGGTGTGCATGGCGGATCTCGAACTTAGCCATTGCCACCTCCCTGCTCGTCAGCGCGTCCCATCATGAAAAGGGCGGCCAGCAGCACCACCAGCTGGCCGAGGATGAATCCGAGAACCAAACCGCCGGCGAACTCACCCACGGGCCACCTCCTTGGGGTCTACGTCGATCGCCTGCAGGGCGACGTCGATATGCAGCCGGTCTGCGCGCAGCGTCTTGGCGAGCTCGCGGGATCCGGCCTCGTTATTGGTGATGAAGAGCGCGCTGGCAGCGCGCCCGTCGCGTTGCGGACGGCGCACCTGCCGATCGAGCTCGACCACGTGCGTCAAGCCCAGGCGCTGGGCGATGCGTGCGGCGTACCGCGTCTTGCCGCTCGCCGGCGGGCCATAAAGCAGCACGGACTTAGCCATTGAACAGGCCCTCCATGCGCAACAGGCGCTCTGCCTCGCCCAGGAACGGCACAGTGCTGTCGTCGATGCGATCGAGCGCCTGGGCGATGGTGTAGCCGTGCTCGACCAACCAGTCAGCGCGATTGAGGACCAGGGCGGCGGTCAGGGATTCGCCCTTCGACAGCGGCCCGGTGCAGCCCATACGGTGGGCGGCACGTGCGACCTCGCAGATGCGCTCAAAATCCATGGGCCACCTCCCGGGTCAGGGTCGGGCGCATCTTCGGCTCCGGCGCCGCGAACGGCCCGAGCAAGCCGGATTTGTGACCCCGCCACGTGCCGTGAAGCGTCAGCGCCACGTAGCGGCTCTCCTGGTGGATGATCTGCAGCCGCACGAACTTGCGCCGGCACAGGTCTTTGGTGTGGGCGAGCACCAGCGAGGCGGGAACCTTGTTCATGCGCTCGGCCACGTCGGCGGCAATCAGCCGCAGCGTGGGATCACGCGGCACCAGCGTTTCGGTCCATGGCTTGGAACCGCGCGTGTGCATCCGGCACAGCGGCTCGGCTGGGATCCCCTGTGCGCCCAGCATCAGCACCGGGTACGGGTGGGTCTGGTAATCCAGCACCAGCCGGCCACGGCGGACCTGCAGCGGGATATTCAGGGCGGCCAGCATTTCGTCGGTGGCCAACGCCATCACGACCTTGTCGGCGTTGACGGGGGAAAGCCCGAGGCGAGCGTTCACGCTGCACCTCCCACGCGCACGGCCATGGCACGGCGCCGGCGCAGCGCGAAAGGCGTCTGGCCCACGGCGGTGCCGCTGTAGGTGCGACGGTCGGGACGGGTGACCCACAGGTGGTGCACCAGGGCGCCACCGAGCGGGCCGGCGGCAATGATCAGCAGATCAAGCATGGGCCACCTCCTGGGCGGCCGCGGCGACCGCCTCGGCCGTAGCCCGGGTGCCTGGCAGCATGTTGGCGACCGCAAATGGGAAATCCACGCTGTCGGCAAAGGTGGCCAGCTCGGCGGAGATTGCGTCCTCGGCCGCGATGAATTCGCTCTCGTGCCCGACCAACACCCATCCCGGCCGCGAGCCGCGCCGGCGCTCCCAGGTGCGTGTGACGGTGCGCTGGCCACCCATGTTCAGCGTGGCGATTTGGGTCACGCGGTTGTGCGTGATGACGATCCGGAACTCGGCGCTGCACGGCAGCTGGCGGGCCGGATCGAATCCACAGACTTCAACACCCGTGCTAGCCTGCGCGCCTGGTCCGGTGCTTGACACCTCCGAGCGTGCGGCGTTTTCGGGATTACTCTCGTACATCTGTTGCATGGCTCTCTCCTGAGCTTCGTTGGTGAATGGCCTTGGGGTGGCGTTGGCGCGCCTCCCGCCGGACCGGCTTTTCCCGGGCCTGCTGGCCCGGTTTTCGTTTCGGGTGGTCACTTCTGGAACACCCAGCACTTCACGCTGACCCCGTCGCGCGGCAGTTCGCCGGTTTCCAGGTCGCGTCCGCGCACGGCGCTGTTCACTGCCTTGTTGCCGGCGATGAACTTGTGGCGTCGTGAGTTGGCCAGCAGGGACCGCAGCGTGGGCAGGTCCGCGATCCGCTGGTTGTAATGGGCCGCCTTGGCGGCGAACTCGTTGAGGTTGATGGCGATCTGATTCGGGTCGCGCGCGTGGTTGAGCGTGGGGCGCGTATTCATGCCCTCGATGTACTCGTAGGCCTCCCAGAACTCGGTCACCGCCGGGTGGTCCGCGCTGATCGCCTGCTGGCGTTCCTCGGCCATCTGGACAATGGCGCCCCGGGTCTTGCGCACGATGTCCTCGGGAAGCTCGATGACCAGGCACAGACAGTCCAACAGCGCCATCATCTGCGCGTGGTTCTTGATTACGCGCTCCAGCCGCAGCTCGGTGTGCTTGCGCAGCTCAACCTCGAAATAGCGGGTGCGCTCGGCGAACTTCTCCAGCACCTGTTTCTCGGCGCGGATCGCGCGCAGCAGGAAGGTGCTCAATTCCTCAACCTGCAAGGCGTTAAGGTTATCGGCCGCGATGCGGCTCTCGGTGGTGACGTTGGGCCGCTTGAAATGCAGCTTGACGATGCGCGTCAGGATCGCCTCGCTGGCGTCAACGGCGGCGTTCTGGCTGATCACGATCGTGCCGCGGAATGGCGGCTCGTAGGTGTCATTGCCGCCGTTGCGAACGCCGCGCGTGGCCAGGGTGCCGCCGCCGAAGAAGTCCTTCAGCTCGTCCCACTCAAAGGTCCTGGAATGCGCCTTGTCCGGCTCGTTGCGGTCGGCTTCCAGCAGCACCACGGGCATGCCTGAAATCTGGCCCATCGCGCGGGCGCGGCCCGCCTTGGACGACTTGGCCGGGTCGAAGCCTTCGTAGTCTGAGCGGCCCAGCAGCTTCCACAGGAACGTCAGCAGCGTGGTCTTGCCCGCACCGGCCTCGCCCGTGGCTTCAAGAAACGGGAAGCTCTTGTGCCCGCTACGGATCTGCTCGGCGAACAGGGAACCGAAATAGAACGTCAGCGCCGTCACGCCGTGGGTGCCAAAGCACTGCCACAGCCAGGGCAACCATTCGCGCTCGCTGCGGAACTTGTCAGGGTCGCGCTGGATGTCCAAGCGGATCGACTTCTGCGTGGTCTTGAGCCGCAGCTTCTCGAACTCGAAATAGTCCTCCTCGTTGGCCTGGACCAGCTCGCCTTCGCGCACCGCCACGTCGCCCAGGAGGTAGCAGCGGTGCTCCTTGCTGTAGCCAATGAAGTCGATGGTGTCGACCTTCTTGATGTTGTAGAGCTGGTCCTTCATAACGTGGATCAGCTCGGAGGCGGTGCCATCGAACACCGCGCCCGGGGCGAAGCTGGCCAGGCGATCGCGGAAGGCCGGCGCGTTGAGGGTCTGCGATGAGGTAAAGGTGCCCTTTACCGCCGGCGCGCCATGGGGGAAGTCGACCCGGAAGAAATACCAGCTCTCGTCGGTGACCTCGTTGCGCTGGAAATACAGGGCCTCGGGAAAGCAGTTGGCGATCTCTCTCACCGTCGCCGCGGCGGCCTGCATCTTGCCCAGGGCCTCGTCGTCCAGCTCGTCCTCGCCGTGCTGCTTCTTGAATTCCTGCTTGAGCTTTTCCAGGCGCGCATAGTCGAACTCGAACCACCACATCCGAGCCTTGTGCGCGAAGTGGAACTCGTACCGCTCCGGGCGGTGGTTGAAGATCAACAGGCCCTTTTCCTTGGCGCTGCGCGCCAGCAGCAGGTCGCCCTGGTGGCGTGCTTCGGCCAGGTCGTCGGCCCATTGCTTGACTCGGGCGTCGCTGTCGCTGTGCGCGGCCGCGCGCAGGTGCAGGTCGTTCCAGTCGACCTTGCGGCCGGCCTGGGGGATCAGCGCTGCACGCGACTGGAAGCCCAGGCTCTTGGCCATCGCCACGTGCTTGCGCAGGTAGTCGTGGGTGCCCGGGCCCTTGCCCTTGGCAGGTTCGTTGTCCGGCGCCCAGATCAGCGTCGGCAGGTTGCCCGCGCGCAGTCTCGCCAGCTCGCGCAGCGACTCGCCAGGGAACTGGTTGCTGGACATGGCCGAGACAGCCACGTTGCCGTGCTGCAAGTGCGCGATCGCGTCGAAGATGCCCTCGACGATCCAGACCTCCTTGGCCGTGGCCAGGGCTTCCTTCGTCGCCGGCGTCGCCCACCACACCCCGGCATAGCTGGCGCCGGGCTGGAAGCGGGCCTTCATCTTGCCGAAGCGGCTCGGGCGGTCGATCAGCCGCTCCCACCAGCCACCCTTGTCCAGAGCGAAGCGCACCGTGGCCGAGCCGGCGCGTAGGCGCGGATCGTAATAGTTCTCCTGCGTATACAGGCCCTGGAGCTCGGCAATGTCGAACCCGCGCGAGGCCTTCAAGTAAGCATCGGCCGCGGCGTTGGGCGCGGCGGCGGTCGGCTGGAAGCGACGGCCCCAGTCCTCGAACAGATCCTCGTAGACATCCTTGATGGCGATCTCGCGGCCGCATTTGGACTGCCGGCCGCACCGCAGGATCCAGGGCTTGCTGAGGCTGGTGTAGAGCTCTTTCTTGCCGCAGGACGGGCACGTGCCGCCCCGCAGGTAGTCGGTGCCGTTGCGCGGCTTCAGGCCGTAATCGGCCTGGATCCGCTGCAGCACCTGGTCGCGCAGGTCATCCCGCATCGGTCAGCCTGCCGCCTGTTGTGTGGTGGTGTTGCATGGCTCTCTCCTGAGCGTTGTTGAGCGCTGCAGCCGGCGTTGGCGCGCCGGCATGCCGCGTGTGGCTTACGTGGACGCGACCAGGCTTCTGGCCTGGTAGGCGTACAGCGCTGCGGCCCAGATCCGTCTTCTTGTGGGCCGTAAGCGGGCGGCCCGGTGCGGGCCGTGGTGTGTGGGGTGGTGCATGGCTCTCTCCTGAGCGCGGGGTATCCGGTGCGGCGTCGTTGGCGCGACGCCGTGCCGGGGTGAGTGGGTCAGCGGGCCTCGTCTTCGGGCATGGCGGCGCCGAGGATCAGTTGCATGTCATCGCGGATGTACTCGGCGATGGCGGCGGTGGCGTCGTGGCTGATCCGGGCCTCCGTGGCCACATTGGTGTTGACCGCCGCCAGCAGCTGCAGGGCGAATTGCGCCCTGAGCAGCCGGTCGAAATCGTTCGCCTCGATGACCTGCCGGTCGCTGCTGGCGGGTCTGTGGGCGCCGTCTGCGCCGTTGCGGTGGTCTGTCATGTTTGGGCTCCTTGCATTACGGACGGCGGATCGATCCAGCCCAGCAGGCGATCGGATTCGCCTGCGTCCAGCAGGTAGAGCATGGAACCAGCCATCAGGGTGTTGTGGGTGCCTCGCCGCACGAGGTGGGCTTGTGTGGACGCGATCGACAAGCAGTGCCCGGTGTCGGCCTGAATACAGGCCAGAAAGACGCAGTGCTTGTCGCGCGAGGCGCGCAACAAGATCCCTGGCACGCGTGTTCTGAGTTCGATGGGTGCGCACATCAGCCACCTGCCTGGGTGGCCTGGATGGCGTCGTGGATCTCGCCGACGGTGACGTCACGCGCAGGCTTGCCCAGCGCTTCCAGGCGGGCCATCAGGGCCAGCCATGCGCTGTGGTGCCACTCGGTGGTGTCGGCGATCTGGCCGAAGAAATAGGCCAGGTGCGGGGCGCGGGCGTGGCCCGGCCGGGGTGTGTCCTCAGACATGTACGGACTCCTGAACTTGGATGGAGTCCGCCGCTTCGAGACCAATCGAAGGTGGCGGACGGTGCGGGTTGGTCTACCGGGTTCAGGACCGGCGGGGCCGAAGCCCCCCGCGCACCGCCCGCCATAGAGGTTGCGAGCTGCCGCCCGCCGCGAGGCAGGCATGAAAAAAGCGCCGGCTCGGCAGAGGGCGCTTGATGCGCCTGAACAACACGGGAGACCAATCCCGGCCGCTGAATGTGCAGCGACGGACGAATAGTTGCCGCTCTGGGTCGTGGCTGTCAAGGGGGAAATGCAAACCCGTGCGGCCTCTGCAATCGCAGGCAGTTCCTGCACACCATGCGCGACCGGCGCCACATAACGCGCGACGCCACGTAGGCCCGCTGAAAGCGGCAAGGTAGACTTCGCGGGTCTGGGGGACCGCTGGGGAGCGGCCCATTTCACGCTGAAACGGATCGCGCGCCGGCGCAGGTGCATGTCGCCTAGATGGAACTTCAATAACCACCCAAGGGGGAAAGCAACATGTCCAGCGTCACTCATACCGAAGCAAAAGCAGCACCCGTCAAGGCCACCTGGATCACTCTGGCGATCGCGTGGGTCTTGTTTCTCATCCCGATTCCCGGCGTCGGCCTGTTCGTTGGCTGGACGCTCAATCTGGTCGCTTTCATCCTGGCCATCGTGGTCATGACGCGCGGCCGCACTGCTGGCGGGCTTATTCCATTGCTGTGCTCGCTTGTGGTGTCGCCCATCGTCTACTTCATTGGCTTGGCGATCTTCGGCGCAGCCATCGGCCAGAGCGGTTACAAGGACTACGTCGAGAAAGTCAAAGCGCAGCAGGCTGAGGCCGCCCGCACTGACCCCAACAGCGCTAGCGGCAAGTACGTCGACCTCACGCCTGTGGGCAGCAAGGAAGCGGTGCCTGCGGTGGAGGTATCCGCCGAGAGCCTCTTCGCCGATTACCAGGCGAATGAGGTCACCGCCGACAACGCTTACAAAGGCAAGCAACTGGCGGTGAGCGGAACGATCACAGATATCAAGAAGGATTTCACCGACAAGGTGTACGTGCTGCTCTCCGGCGGGGACACCTTCGACACGGTGCGCGTGCAGGGCCTGAGCGCAGCGACCGCCGCAGAGCTCGCAAAGGGCCAGAACATCGTGGTGGGCTGCAAGGGTGATGGCATGTTCATGGGTTCGCCCGTGCTGGACGACTGCACCATGCAGTAAGGCGCAGGTCGGCGTGGCAGGGTAAATCCTGCCGCGCCCCAGCCTCTGGCGGGCAGAGTTCGCCCCCAGCCTGGTCATACGGGATGCTGGAAGCGCGTTCATCGGGCTTCGCCGCTGCCCACTGATAGACACTCGTATGGGCCACCAGCGGCGATATGGGCCTCAACCGCTGCGCGCAGGGCGTCCGCCTCGCGTTGCTTCTGCTGGCGCGAAACGTGGTCCACGCGGCTGGGCGCGGTCACCAGGGCCGGCTCCATCGCCGTGGCCCAGCCGTCCCGGTAGATCGCGTGCGGCCGCCTCATGCCAGCACCTGGTCGTTGGACAGCGCAGCGGCGACCTCGCGCCCCATGGGCGTCACGGTGGCCGTTTCTGCGTTGTAGGACACGGCCAGCAGGCCGCGCGACTTGAGGCGCCCTACGATGCTGCCGGCGTGGCCGCCGTGGGCGCCATGCTTGCGCGCCAATGCGACATCGCAGCCGACATAACCCGCCTTGCGTAGGACCAGGCCGCCGGCGAATGCGGCGGCGAGCAGGCACTTCTTTTGCGCTGGCGGCAGTGCGGCCAGCTCGTTGCGTCGTTCCATGATTCGCCTCCCCTCAGGCGTGCTACGTGTTGTGTCAGCCGGCGGCGCCGAGCAGATCCAGCTGGGTGTCGCCGTTGTTTTGGCGCCAGGCCTGATAGGCCTGGTTGCGGACGAACGCCGGCGTGGGCGGCAATTCGCTTGCGATCGCATCGGGCACCCCGCTTGGGCTGGCGATGCCGGTCAGTTCTGAGTGACCGCTGTAGCTGGCGCCACACACCGGGTTTTCGCAGACATAGATGTCCTTGCGCAGGAACCGGTGCTCCAGGCTGCTGGTGCGCTTCTTCAAGGCGTGACCGCAGGCTTCGCAGCTGAACACCACGCGGTGGCCCAGGGCCGCGCTCACGGCTGCGGCTCCATGTTGGCGGCGGGTGCCTTTGTGCAAGAATCCGGCGCCGGCTTGAGTCCAAGGGCAACGGCGGCGCGGTGCGCTTCGCCATAGGTGCCCTTGGTGGTGCCCCGCAGAACGCCGTTGATCGAGTTCCGACTCAGGCCGTGTTGTCTTGCGAACGCCGTGATAGTGATGCCGTTGGCCCGGAGGTGTTCGCGCACCTGGGCCGCTGTAAGCAGGGTGGTGTCCTGACCGCTACCGTTAAGGTTTCCGTTCCCCACTGTGAGACCCTCGTTATGCTTTGGTGAAGAATGTTTCACCTAGCGTAGTGAAGAAATTTTCACTTTTCAAGGAGATTGATCGTGTCCGTAGGAACCCGTCTCAAGGAAGAACGCAAGCGCCTGGGCTATAGCCAGGAGGCGTGGGGCAAGGTGGTTGGGATCACCAAGCGCTCCCAGATCCAGTACGAGAAAGACGAGTACTCGCCCACCGCTGTGTACCTCACCCTGGCCGATCAGGTCGGTGCGGATGTCGGTTACATCCTGACGGGGCGGCACGAGCGTCTGACCGACGCCGAAGCCGAGCTGGTAGCGCTCTATCGCAAGGCCCGGCCGGCCATGCGCGCCATGGCCACGGTGGCGCTGTCTGGTGGCATGGAAGCACCACCGCTGCCAACGCCGCGGCCGGTGCCTCGCGGTGGCAAGGCGGCGCTAGTCAAAGCGGAGCCGAGCTCAGCGCAACCCGTCGTGGCGAAGCCGGCACGGCGCCGGCGCGCGGATTGAGGAGCAGGATCCATGGCGCATAACCAACTGCCAGATGAGCTCTTCAAGTACCGCGCCTTCGATGCCTTGGCGATCAAGCCGATCCTTGACGGTGAGGTGTGGTATTCGCGCATGGCGTCCTTCAATGACCCGGTGGAGGGCGTGCCCGCTGTTATAAATGACCTGACTTTCAGCGAAGTCGAGCAACTGCACGAGAGGATGTGCGGAAAAGACTCGTCACTGCACCACAGAACAGGCTTAGACGAAGAGTTCAACGAATTGCGATTGTCCGATGAGCAGGTCGTCCCCTACCTGATTGACGATATCGAAGCTCATCTAGCAAAGGTGTTTGCCACGCGAGGCGTCTTTTCATTGTCCGAGCGCTGGGATAGCCCGCTGATGTGGAGCCACTATGCGGACAGCCATCGCGGAATTTGCATCGGCTACGCCTCTGATCAGCACCGCTGTCCTTTTTTAAGGCCCGTGGACTACTCTGCGTCGCGCGGGGTCATGCTCTCCGACGTGCTGGAATGGGTAATGTTGAATAGCAGAGGCGCGCGACGGAGGGTGACGGAAGCAGCGTTCTTGCGGAAGTCTCCAGACTGGAGCTATGAAGCGGAGTGGCGCGATGTCCAGCAGGGTAGCGGTCTGCTGCCTCAACCGTTTGAGATCAGCAGCATTCTTTTCGGAATGCGCTGCCCCGACCACGTGATGAAGGCGGTGATCAAGCTTTTCTCCGGCGAAAGCGGCAAGCCACATTTTTATCGCGCATATTTCCGGCCCGGCTCTTATGAGATGACCCGTTTAGAGGTCGATCCCGAGGAAGTTGCATATAGGCGACCCTCCATGGCTTTTGTATTTGGTGAGCCAGGCGGCACCATCTGGCCGCTCTAGTTTTCAACTGGCCGAAGCGGGCACGACTACAGCGCTGATTCCATCTCCAGCGCCGTGGCGTAGCCGCCGCTGCCGCTGACAGTATGAGTGGCCTTGGCGATCAGCCAGGTAATGGCGTCGATCTCGGGCTTGAGGCCGACCACCGTGACGCGCTGCTCCGGATAGACGTCCGGCCGCCCAAGCGCGAGGGTGAATTCGAGCTTGCACGCGCCGCGCTGCACGCGGCGCCATTCCGATTCGGCCTGGTGCCGGGCGGTGGCCTCGCTGTCGTAGGTCTCGCGCAGCGACTTGACGTTGTCCGTCTCGCCGACGACCACTGCCCGCCGTCGCGCGCCTTTGTGATCGTTCCAGTACGCACGCACGCCGCTGTAGGCGTCGCGGTCCGCAGCACCGAACCGATGACTGTCACCGTCGCTGCGCGTGATCGACGTGGACGGCAGCGACTTGCCCGAGGGCGTGGCGCCGCTGCCGATGGGCGCGAAGATCAGCCGGCCAGCCTTGACCGTAGCGACCGCGTCAAAGCGCTTGCCCAAGCGCGTGAGCAGCGCCGCGTCGCTCTCGTTGGCTTGGTCCAGGTGGCGCAGGGCCACGCTGGCGAGTGTGCCGGCCACCGCCGGCTTGAGGCCGTTGGCGGTGGCGATCGCGCCGACTACCGCGCCAACCGTCGTCCCGTGCCAACTGCGCTCCTTGCGCGTGCGCATGCCGGCGGTGAGCTGCGCGCTGCGGGCGCGCACGGTGATGATGTCCGGGGCGCCGTGGTGCTCCACCTCATCGACGATGAAGGTGCCCTTGTCGACCATCCCGCTACCGGCCCAGCCCAGTGACAGGCTCAGGCTTACGCCGCGGCGTGGCAGGGCCATCTGGCCGTCGTGGTCATGGATTTGCAGGTCGAGCTGGTCGGCCTGGCCATCGCGGCATTCGGTCAGGGTGAGGTCCAGCAGACGCGGGGCCACGCGTGCAGTCAGATCCTTGCCGTCCAGTACCAGCCGCCAGGCCGGCGTGGGGTAATTGCCAGGAGGGCTGCTCATGCCACGTTACCCGTGCTGGCGCTCGGCTCGCCGGCGAGCCGCTGCTCGGCCTGCATGGTCTCGTCGGGCACGCGGCCCAGCGACAGGGTGAATTCCACCTTGCGGGCGGTGCCGTCGCCGAGGAAGTGCGTGCGGGTCTCGCGTAGCGAGGTGATGGCGAACGCGCCGACGATCTTGCCGGTGCCGGTGACCAGCGCCCACGGGCGGCCCGTGCCCGCCATTTCGCGCAGGGAGTCCAGCGAGGCGTGGGTGCCGGTCAGTGGCGGGGCGATCAGGCCGGCCAGCTCGATCGTGTCCTCGCCGGGGCCGACGAACTGACTGGCCGCGATCGCACCGACGCGCTCGCTGCGCGCGTGGCGCCAGCCGGTCTGCCGCGTCAGCTGGTTGTAGGCGGCAGTGGAAATCGAGAACACGAAGGTGCCCAGCGTCATCAGCATGTGGTTAATCCCGGTCTGCCAGGGCGGAACGTCGGCGCGCAGCGTTGGCGCGATCGCGCTCGTCCAGCTTCTGCTGGACCAGTCGCGCGAGGGCTTCCACGTCCATCCCCGGCGCGGCGTGGATGTGGATCTCGTAGTGGTTGACCACCTGCCCGGCGCTGCCGGCGTTGGTGGGCGACACGGGCGGGCGGCTGTCGATGGCCGCCGCCGGCGCCATGGCGGCCGCCAGGGCCACGCCAGCGCCCGCCTGGCGCATCCGGGCGCCGAGCCCTTCCAGTGCGTCCAGCGCCGCGCCCTGGCGCCGCTGCAGGCCCTGGGCGAGTCCCTGCATGGTGAAGTCGCCCAGCTGGGCGAACACGCGCGATGGGCTGTGGATCCCCAGCACAGACTTGAAGCGGTCGATCACGCCCGAGCCGATGCCGGCGACCGCATCGCGGGCCGCGCCCAGCATCGAGCGGATGCCGTCGACCAGGCCAGCGACCATGTTCACGCCCATCTGCCGCATCCGGTCTGGCCAGCCGCCCAGCAACGCGCTGACTGCCTGCCACATTTGCTCCAGGCCCGCGCGGATCTTGGGGCCATCCCCGCTGAAGATGCCGCTCAGCACACGCCAGGCGCCGACCACGTACTGGATCGCCAGCGTGAGGTTGCGGATGCCCTGGGAGATGACGCCGCCCAGGATCGCGCCAAAGCCTCGGCCGGCGTCGGTCGCGCCCTGCAGCTGCTCGGCCGTTGCCTGGAACGGGGTGAACATCTCCTTGACCACACCCCACGCATCGCGCATGAAGCCGGTAATGGCCTCCCACACTGGGGCCAGCGGCGCCAGGGCGGCCAGCAGCTGGCCCATGGCCGGCCTGGCGACGGCCACGATGCCCTCCCACATGCCGCCGAGGAAGGCCTTGATCGGCCCCCAGTAGCGCCACACGGCCAGCGCCACCGCGGCCAGCAGTGCCCCGATCAACAGCACCGGCGCGCTGACACCGCCCAGCACCACGATCAGGGCGCGGCCCAGGTTGAGCAGCGAGGGGAAGACGCTGGACACCAGCGAGCCCATGCGCGCGGCCAGCCCACCGATGCCGGCGCCGCCGGACAGGGTGGCGAACGCCGCGGTCAGCTGCCCCAGGCCCATGGCGGCCAGCCCACCGATCGCCAGCACGCCGCCCAGCACCGTGAGCAACGCCGCGCCGGCCACCGCGCTGACCGTGATGGCGCGCGCCAGCTGCGGATGCTGCCGGGTCCAGTTGACCACGTTGGACACCAGGGACGAGACGCGCTCGGAGGCGGCCTTGATGTCCGGCAGCAAAGTGTCGCCCAGCACCTGGGCCAGGACCAGCGCCGTGTTCTTTGCCAACTGCATGGCATTGGCCGAGGTCGCCACGCGCGAGGCGTATTCGGCCTCCATCGAGCCGCCGTAGATGTTGGCGTTGGCGACCTTGTCCAGGTTGGCCTGCAGCAGCTCCATGTTGGTCAGCAGCGGCGCGATCGCGCCGATCGACTCGCGGCCGAACAGCTGGGTCATGGTGGCGGCCTGCTGCGCCTTGGGCAGCTCGCGCAGGCGTTCGAGCACCATGGTGATGGCACCGCTGGCGTCCTTCTGCAGCAGCTTGGCCATCCGTCCAGCATCAAGGCCGAGCTCCTCGAAGGCGGCGCGCTGGCGTTTGGTGGCGGCCTCGCCGGAGGCCAGCGTCAGCAGCAGGTTCTTGATGCCGGTAGCGGACACTTCGGACTCGATGCCCATGCCGGCTACCGTGGCGCCCAAGGCGGCCAGCGGGCCGGACTGCAGGCCGGCGACCTCGCCCAGCGCGCCGATGCGGTTCACCACCTCGCTGATCTTCTGGACGTTGGCCGGGCCGGTATTGCCCAGGTAATTGATCTTGTCGGCCAGTGCGACAACGTCGTCCTGGCCCATGCGGAAGGCCGTGCGCCAGGTGGCCATGGTCTGGCCCGCGCTGTCGGCCGTGGTGTCGAACGCCACGCCCATCTTGGTAGCGTCGGCCGCAAAGCGCATCAGCTCCTTGCGGGGGACGCCGGCCTGGCCCGCGGCGGCGACGATGGCCGCGATCTCCTGCGGCACCATGGGCAGGCGCATCGACAGCGCCTGGATGTCCTGGCCCATCTGAGCGAACTGCTGCGGGGTGTCGAAATTGACCACCTTGCGCACGTCGGCCATCGCGGACTCGAAGCTGACAGCCTCGCTCACCGGCAGCAGTGCGCCGTCGAGCACGCGCCGGCCGGCGAAGCCCATCGCCGCGCCGGTCGCTGTTGCCTTGAGCCCGCCGGACTGCAGCGCGTCGGCGCGGCGCTGGGTGGCGGCAAGTGCGGCCAGGCGCTTCTGCTGCTGGACGATCGCGGCGGTGGCCTGATCCACCTGAGTGCGCAGGCGCTGCTCATGGGTGGCCAGCTCGCGCGTGCTGACCCCGGCGCTGTTGAGCGTCGTGCGCAGGGCCTGCAGCTTCTGCTGCTGCTGGCCGTACTGGTACTTGGCGCGGCCGGCTGCGCGTTGGGCCGCCTCGAAGCGCTGGGTGAGCTCTTCGCTCGGATGTTGGGCGCCGCGCATTTCCGCCGCCAGGGCGCGGACCTTGGCGCGCTGGTCGGCCAGCTGCTGGCTGGAGCGCTTGAGTGCGTCGGACTGCTCGCGGAACGCACGGATGTCGCGCTGCTGTGCCTGCAGGGCGCGCAGCGACTCGCGTTGCTCGCGCAGTGCGCCGGTCAGCCCCTTGGCGCCTGACATGGCCTTGCGGAAGGGACCGGTCACCCGGTCGACGGCGTCCAGCAGGACGCGCAGGCGCATGTCTTCACTCATCGGGGCTCCAGGCGCGGCGCCGGTCAGTCCTCGGCGCCGCTTCGCTTACGGGCGCGTTCGCGCCACTCCATCAACTCTTCGACCGACAGCCTGTCCATCACCTCCGGTTGCCAATGGAAGATGGCGGCGATGTCGGCCATGGCGTCCTCTACGCGGGCTGGAAGTCCTGGGTGGCCCTCTGTGCCCGCGTCAAGAAAAAAGACGCCACCTCCACCGCGCAGGCGGTCAGGTCCGGCAGATCCATGGCCGACACGTCGGCGGTGGTCAGCGTGGGTGAGGTGATGCGAGGCAGCAGGGTGATCAGCGCGGTGACGTCCATGTTGATCACGTCGACCAGCTTCAGGCCGCGCAACTCGCCGGCGCCAGGCTTGCGCAGGTCCAGGCGATCGATGCGCTGGCCACCGCGGATGATGGGGGTCTCCAGCGGGATGCTGGCGGCCTGCTTGGCGGCGTCGGCCGCGGGGATGGCTTGCTCTTTGGACACAGGGGTCTCTCCGGGGATAGGTGGGGCGCGCAACCTCTTCCGCCATGCCGGCTTCGGTCGAGCTTCGGCCGCTTCCGCCCATCAGTGCATGGGGGCGACGGATCTGGCCGTGTCCGTTGAGGGGATCCCAGTCAGGCGTTGACCCGATCAGGCGCCGATGGCGTAGCGGACCTGTTCCAGCCGGTCGATGCCGCCGACGTTCTCGATCATGTTCACCAGGTCGAGCTCGATCAGCGTCTCGCTGTTGACCACCAGCTTGTAGTAGCTGCAGGCCGTGGTGACGACGTGCTCGGTGTCGCTGCCGGCTTCGGCATCGCCGAATTCCAGACCTTCATGGCGGCCGCGGATGGTGACTTCGACCGCATCGACGGCGGCGGTGTCGTCGCGCTGGTAAGCGCCGGCGAAACGCAGCTGCACCGCATCGTGGCGGACGGCCGCGTACTGGCGCAGCACGTCGATCATCAGACCGCCGTAGGTGGCCTTGAACTGGATCTCGTCCTGGCCGAGGTCATGCTTGACCGGGCCACTCATGCCGCCGCCACGGTAGGACTCCATGACGCGCTTCAGTTCGGGCAGGGTGATGCTCTTGGACAGCCCGAGAAAGCTGGAGCCATCGGAGAAGACGTTGAAATTCTTGAGCTTGCGGGGCAGCGCCATGGGGCGGTCTCCAGTGCGGTGGCGTGGCGGTCAGATGCCCGCCGCGGCCGGTTTCGATGAGGGCGGCGATTAGCTGGCGATGGCCGAGGCGAAGCTGGCCAGGTAGGAGTCGGTGATGCGCTGGTTGAGCTGCAGCTGTTCCAACGGCGGCACCGGGGTGTAGTCGTAATCGATCTGCAGCTGGCCGGCCGACAGCGTGGTCTGAGTGTTCGTCGCCGGGTCGTACCAGGCCTTGGCGTCGATGATGTAGCCGCTGGCCTTGAGCTCGCGGAACTTGGCGTTGATCGATTCGACAATGTCTTTGATCAGCTGGGGCTGCATCGGTGCATCGACGTAGACCGCCATGGCGTCTGCGATGGTGTCGGCCAGGATCTGCGCGGTGCGCGTGGCGGTCTCGAACTGAAACAGCGGGTCATCGCTGCAGGTCCGCGAGCCCCAGAAGCGATACCCGTTCATGCGGATCAGGGTGGTGACGTCGCCGGCGTTGAGCACGCCCGCGTCGGTCGCAGGATCCTGCAGGTCGAACTGGATGGCGCGGCTGATCCCGGTCACACCCGCGACGGCGACGTTGGACAGGTTCTTGTGCCAACCCTGTTCCTTGTCGATCTTCGCGCGCAGGCCGAGCGCCCGGGCGGTGGCGAAGGACGACGTGGTCGCCTTGGTCGTGGCGTCGAACGCCAGGAAGTCCGGGAAGATGATCATCAGCTCGCGCGCGGAGAATTCCTCGCGGTAAGCCGTGGCCTCGACGACGGTGGTGGCTGCATCGGCGCTCACATAGGCCATCGCGCGTAGGCTCTTGGCGATGATCGCCAGCGCGGTGGTCACTTCCTTGGTGTCCAGCCCGGGGCAACCCAGGATGCGTGGCTTGACGCCCAGCAGGCTCTCGGCGCCCAGCAGTGCCTGCATCCCGGTGTAGTCGCTGCCCACCTTGGCGCCGATCACGTTGGCGTTCTGTGCGGCCTCGATCTCTTCGGGCTCAATGCCATCGGCTTCGGCCACGCGAACCACAACGGTGACCGGGTTGGTCTGGTCGCAGATTGCCTGCAGCGCCTGGCGCAGCGTGCCGGTCGCGCCGGCCTTGGAGACCGCGCCCAGAACGTCGGTGATCAGCACGGGCTTATTGAGGGGGAACAGGGTCACGTCCGCCGCGTCACCCGTGGCCACCAGGCCGACCACGGCCGTGGAGACGGTGCGGATCGTGCGCGCGCCGGTGTTGACTTCGATGACGCGTACGCCGTGGTGGTAGTCCATGGGTTTCTCCAGTTACCGGTAGCGAAGAGGGATGGTCAATCGGGTGTAGCTGTTGGCTTGGGTGACGTCGGTGCGCTCGCCTTCCAGATCCAGCACGAACTCGCCCGACGCGCTGCCCTGCGACAACGTCATCTGTTTGATTCGGATCCGTGGTTCCCAGCGCATCAACGCTTCGGCCGTGGCGCCATAGAGCAGCGTCCGGGTGGCATCGTTGAATGGCGCATCGACCAGCTCGGGCAGCAGGGAGCCGTAGTCGCGCCGCATCACGCGGCTGTTGATGGGGGTGGTGAGGATGTCGCCGATGGACTGGCCCAGATGCGCGGCGCCGTCGATCGGGCCGCCGGTATTGGCGTTCATGCCCTTCACTGCGGCGCCCCGGTGAGAGCACTGCCAGACTGCACGCCACTGTGCTTGTGATTCTTCAGGCTGATACCCGCGCCGACAACATCGACGCTCGCAGTGGCCTTGCCGGTGATCTCGGTGTCGCCGACGATCTTGGTGGCACCGTTCACCGTCAGTGGGCCGTTGATCGTGGTGCCACCATCGGCCGTGATCTGGACCGTTGCTCCTGCGGGTAGAACAGCGGACAGCACGTGGCTCTGGGCGTTGTAGGCGACCTGCGCACCGTCCGCGTATTGCACAACGTCCACGGCCGGATCGCTCGACGGCGGCGCGACTTGGTCCGAGTACAGGCCACAGAGCACCACGGCGTTGGCTGGGTCGCCCTCGGGGCATAGCACCAGCACCTGCTCGCCCACGCTGGGCGCCGACCATGTCACGGTGCTGCCGGCGCGCCTGGCGAACCACGGCGCCCAGTCGGTAGTCAGCTCGCCCGTGCTGACGCGCACGCGCTGCTGTGCCGGATCCACCTCGGCAATGGTGCCGGTGCGGATCAGGTTGGAGAGTAGCCGGGGCAGGTCAGCTGACATGCCCCCATGCTGAAACCTGGCGCGCGCGCGGGCATGCGGTGCGCGATGTCTGCAGGCCCTCTACAACGTCAGTTCGCAGAGACTGTGAAGCTACAAGCGCTCACCGTGACGCTTCCATTCGGTCGCCTCAGGTAGCACTTGAAGGTGCCTTGCCCACTCGATACCTGCTCGGCGGAGCCGGACGCCATCGCGTCGACTGACTGGTCTGCGCTGAGAGCGGTAAAGGCGGCCGCCGTGGTCGAGCACTTGTAAGCGCCATTGCCGCTGATCACAAATTCAAACATGACTTGGCAGGCGCCCGCATTCTCGCCCGGCATGAGCCAGGTGCCAGAAGCCGCAACAGTGCCGCTCCCCGTCGTGCCGATCTCCTGCACTGACCACCTGCCATCAGCAGCAATAGTCAGCACAACGGTGGCGCTGGAACCCCCATGCAATCCTGAGCGTGAGCCGGTGGCGCTATAGCTTTTGCCGTTGAATCCAAGGGCGTAGCTTGCAGTTCCCTTCTTGGCGAAGAGTGTTTTCACGTCGGAGCCATTGGAGACGCGGAATCCGGTGTCAGCTGCCTGGCTGCCGTATGCCAAGGGCGCATAACGCTGATTGATATCGGTACCGTCGCCGGTGCGATAGCCGGTCGGGCCAGGTTTGGTGCCTTGGACGTAGAGATCGAACACATCATCCAGGTCGAAGCCGGCGCTGGTGCGGAACGAGGTGGTCACGACGCGGTCACTCGGCTTCCGAGGCCGCTGGCTCTGGCGCATGCACCTCGTTATGCAGCGTGTCGTAGATGGCCTTGAGGATCATCGTTACGCCGGCGCCGCTGATGTCCGACAGGTCCGCACCGGTAATCGGATCTACTCCAACGGCAAACTTGCGTGCTGCCAGCGCTGCAAGCGATGTCTGCAAGGCCTCGCGGCCGTCGAGCGGCTGAGTCAACACGCCGGCGACGTCAAGGAACTCCTGGCCTTGAAACACCACCTGCGCGTCTTGAGTCAGCGGGTCATAAAACATGTGGGTTTCAGTGGCGATGCGCTCAGCCTGCACGCCATCGGCGATGCTACGAATGCGGGTATTGGTCACGCGGTGTCTCCTTCGAGTTGTGCGACACGCCGGCCCTGCGCTACGACGATGGCGTGCAGGTCCTGGATTGCCTTGGTATGGACAGCAAGCAGCTGCTCAATGCTGTAGCCTCCGTACTGCTGCGGCTTGGCAGAGCCTGGCGGGATGGCTTCAATGCCGCCACCGGCCGCGACTTGCGGCATGACGTCTGCGATGTTCTCTGCGATGTGGAACACTCGCTCCAGGCCGTCCCGGTTGAACCACTTCCGATACTTGCCTAGCGTGGTTTCCAGGCGCAGCACGTGTTCGAGTCCATAGGGGTTGGCCCGGAAAGCGGTCTTCAGCTCTCGTGAGGAGATGGGCTGGAATCCGCCGCTGGAGCGCAGCGACCCGTTATTGACAACGAAGTCGCCATTCGCAGCAAAGTTGAAGTAGGAGTAGGCACCCGCAGATCCTGACCGAACACTGAGCGCGTTCGTCGAGGACTGGTAGAGGAGGAGGTTGTCGACAGCGATCGAGAGCTGTGCGAACCGCTGCGTCTGCGACCACACGTTCGCGGTGTCCAGGCGCGGGAGAGCTGTGCCGCTGTTTCCAACGTCCATCACTGCAGCAGTACCAAGGCCGAGATTGGACCTGGCGGCGGTCTCATTGGTTGCGCCTGTCCCACCTCGGGCGATGGAAAGGACGCCGTCCAAGTCGTCCAGCTCGGGCTTCTCCGTGACGTTGGTCCAGCTGAGATAGTAGGCGCCGTGCTGGCCGTCGAGCAGGTCAGCGTCCAAGCCCTTGCCGGGGCCTTCATCCTTCAGGGCGGCGCCTTTGAGCTCCAATGCCGAGCGGATGAGTGCAGCCGTGGCCAGTGCCAGGAGCGGCTTGAAGAAGGTCGACGGCGCGCCCACGCCGAGACGCGCATCCAGCGCGGCCTTGGCAGCCGCTGGCGTCATCGCACGCGTGCTATCGGCGCCGGTGATTGCCTCCTCGGGCGTGGCGAGCTCTGAGATGCCAGCCGCTGAGGTGGTGGCGGGGCCGACCGTGAAGTTCGTGTCACCGAACACGATCGAGCTGGCGTCGATGTCGGCGAAGATGACGTCCGCGGCCAGCAGCAGCGTGGACTGGGCCGCCTTTTCCAGAATGGGATCGGCCTGGCCATAGGCAGCAAACAAGGTACCGTCGGCAAGATAGAGCCCGAAGCCGCGCAAGGTGTAGTTGGAGCTGCCGTCGTCGCGGATGGTGACGTGCAGGGTGTCCACCGCTGAGGCGCCGCCGGCAATCGTCGCCAGTCGCTTGAGTTCGCCTGGCACGGCTGTGGTGCCGCCGGTGGCGGTGAAAGCGGTTGCGGTAACGCCCGCCTGCGTGATCAGCACCGGCAGCGTGCCGTTGTTCTGCGCATTGACCAGCGCCGCACGGCCTGCGTCGGTCACCTTGATCTGAAAACCGGCCATGGGGACCCCTGTCAGTTCGTGTTGAATTGCATGCGGCGGAACGCGACCACCCGCGCCGCGGCCACCACCGGCACGCGCGCGGCCGCGGCGAGCCCCTGGGTGAAGGTGAAGTGCGAGCGCACCGGCTTGGTCCGCTGGACCTCGGCGATTACGTCGTCGACGAAGCCCGCGCTGGCCTCGGCACCACCGGCCCCGGTCACCGTGAGCGTCATTTGGAAGGTGTGGGGCACGCCCGGCGGCTGCTGCTGGTGCCACTCACGCAGATCGACGGCGCCGCCGAACGACTCCACGACCTGGCGCACGCTCTGAGCGGTGCCCTTGCGGCGCTGGATCTCGATGGCCGCGCGGATCCGTGCGCGCTTCACGTACACCGGCCAGTAGTCCTTCCAGGCGTCGATGCCCAGGCCCCAGGCCAGCCACGGCAGCAACGCCTCGGGGCAGGTGTCGGCGTTCCACAGATCGCGCAGCGGGACGGGCAAGTCCGCAAGCTGGGACGCTGCCGCTTCGATCTGGCGCTCAGTGGCCGTGGCGTTCGGCGGTAGCAGCGAGGCGCTACTCATCCACGCCGCCATGGACCAGCTCGATCTGGCTGCAGTAACTGGCGCCCGCGCGGTCGATGACAACGTCGCTGGCGGGGCTGGTGAGCTCCACCCGCTGCACGCCCTCGGTGTGCAACGCGGCATAGAGACCGGACCGGGTGACGTCGCGGCCCATGCGATGGCAGCCAATGACATACGCCTGCAGGCGACTTTCGGCGTCCGCCATGACCACCGACGAGTCCGGTCCGGCGAAGGTGTAGATGGTCGCGGCCACCTGGTAGGTCGTGATCTGAGCCGATTGGACGGTGACGTGATCGGTCAACGGACGCACGTCGTCCGCCGCCAGTGCCTGGGCAACGCTCTGGACGAGGTCGTCGTCCGCGGTGCCATCACCCGCCCGGGCCAGCACCGAGATGACGACCGTGCCCGGCCAGGTGGCTGCATCGAGTGCGGCGGTCATGGCGTCCACCAGGGCGGCCGATGCGCCGTTGGCCGCCAGTACGTCCATCACGATGCCCCGCACGTCGTCGGGTTCCGGGCTACTTGCGCTGGCGTCCAGTACCCGGCTGTCGGCGCTGAGTGCGTGGTAGATGTACGCGCCCTCCGGGCCGGCGACGCTGAATCCCTCGGGCGCCAGCTGGATGCGGCGCCGGAAGTCTTCGTCCGGCTCCAGCGTCGGGCCGACGCCCTGCTCGGCATTGCCGGGGTCCAGCACCAGGCGCATGACGCCCAGGATCGCGGCCAGCTGGTCGAGGTCGGCGCCCATGGCGTAGGCGAGCATCACGGCCCGGGCAGCGTCGTTGATCCGCTGCCGCAGGATCATTTCGCGGTAGGCGGCGACCTGCATGATCTTGTACGCCGGATCCGACTCGACCAGTGCGTCGAAAGACGCATCGAGCTGGCGCAGGCTGGCGATGTATTCAGCCAGCAACACCTCATAGGCGATCGTTTCCACCACGCTGGGCGCGGGCAGGCGGGAGAGATCGATCGCGGTGAACGTGGACATGGGACAAGCGTCGGGGCGCATACGCGCGCGCGACAGCCGGCCGGTGTGTAGCGGCGCCTGCTACAGGCCCCGCAAGTGCTCCAGCACCGCGTCGCGGATCCGCTGCTGGTCGGCGTCGCTGAAGCCGAGCAACTGCCGACGCTCGTACCTCACCCGCGGGCCGCCGGGCCGCACGGCATCGACCAGCCCTTCCTGGTGCACGCGGGCGATCCGCGCAGCCCGGCGCGTGAACATCACCACGGCCTCGCTGGGCGTGCCTCGGGCTTTGAGGTACTTGGACTGGCGCAGCTTGGCGAACATCTTGCGCCGCTTGATGCGCCCTGCCTTGGCGCGCTTCTGGTTCTTTCGCCGCAGATAGGGCGTGCCGTCCGGGTTGCGCTGCTGACCGATGCGATCGCGCTGGGCGGTCTGCAGCGACCTGGCCACGTCGCGGGCCAGACGGGCGCGTGCCGGCGGCTCCAGGCGCTGCAGCATCGGCTGCAGCCACTCATCCAGGCCGGTCAGAGCGTCCATTGATCGACCGGCGACGGCTCGGGTGCCATGGTGATCACCGTGGCGCCTTGCGCGTCCGTGGTCACGATGGCGCGCTCGGTCAGCGGGACTTTGATGTCCAGGTCGACCTTGTCGTTTGCCAGCACATCGACCTCGAAGGCGATGCGCTCGCGCATCGACGGCGCATCTAGTAGCTCACTCTGGTTCACGCGCGCCCAATCCAGCAGGGTCAGCATCACCAGGTTCGGGTCGCCCGCGTAGTCGGTCACGATGGCGTTGAGGGTGTAGCGCCACTCGAAAGATCGCCCTTCGGCGCCGGTGGAAACCACGCTGCCGCCGTCTGCGAAGATCAGAAGCCGATCCTTGTCCCGCGCGAGCTCGGGTAGGGCCGCCTCCAGGGCCGCGCGCAGCAGCGCAGGCTTGATCACGGTGAGGCCTCCACGGCGCAGCCTGCGGCCACCACCTGTCGGCGCGTATCGATCAGTTCGCTTTGTAGCCAGGTGATCCAGGCGTCGGCGGAATCTCCGTCCTCAACATCCTCTTGCGCGCCCTGGTACCGAAGTTCGGCGGCGAGGTCTTGGCCGCTGGCAAGGGCTGCAGCGTCACCGGTGCCGGCCCCGGGCGTAGCACCACACTGCCACCATGGCTGCAGCTGCACAGCACCAGTGCGCAGATCAGCACGCAGATCAACAGCAGCTTGTTTCGCATCTTGGATTTCCCTCGCGTAGCGTTCGTCGTTGGATTTGCGATAGGTCGCCAGCGCCTCGCTGGCCACCTTTGCCTTGTCGGCCACCTCGCGTGCGCGCTCGGCTAGGCCATGCAGCACGCTGGCGTTTTCCTCCTTGGTGGTCTTGTGGGCCGCTACCTCTGCCTCGTAGCGCGCCTGCCAGGCGGCGGCACCTTCGTGGTGCCAGTACCAGCCCCAGCCGATCACGAAGGCGACGACAGCCAGCCACTTGAGCGCGTCCAGATAGGGCTTCAGCGGATCGGCGCCCATCACAGCGCTCCCAGGATCTGCAGGGCGCGGCGCCAGCGCGAGGCGCGATCCTCCATGCCTTCCGGCGTGTTGCGCGAGCGGGGATTGCCCAGGTTGACGCCGCGGCTCATGGCCAGCACGTCGCCGGCGTCTGCCCACGCATTGAGCCCGTTGTCGAGCCAGAACGCCCCGGCCGCGCGCATGCCGTGGTGCGGCTCCAGTAGCAGGTCGGGGGCGGCCAGCAGGTCCAGCCCGATGCGGCGCCCGGTGCGGGCATAGCCGTCACGCAGGGTGTTCTGCAGCGGACCGCGGCCGCGGTAGCGCCAGCCGTCACCGCTTGCCTGGTCGCCATTTCCGCCGCGCCCGGCATAGGCGAAGTTGGCCAGCGCTTCTGGCTGTCGGACGAATCGCTTTGCGAAGTCCAGTTCGGACTGCTCGATGGCGCGGTTGCCGTTGAGGTCGAACCGGCGGAACACCTTCACAATGCGCTCGGCCGTGCTGTAGCTGAGGTTCTCCACCACGCGCGACAGACTCAGGCTCTCGTGTCCGACCTGGGCAAGGAAGCCGGCGGTGTGCTTGAGGCTACGGATGCTGAACTCATCCATGGCCGCATTGACGTGCGGCGTCCAGCGCTGCACGCGCGCAACGGGTACCTGCATGATCCGGGCAAGGGTCTCGTCGGTGACGTTCATCGATCCATCCTGAGTAGGCGCGCGACGTTGCCGTTGGCGCGGAATGCGAGGATCAGCAGCACGGTCAGCACGATGAGCTGCCAGACGTTGACCTCGGCGGCGCAGCCGATCAGCAGGATCTGCAACGCGTGCGATCCGGTGCTGGCGATCAGGAGCCACGCCAGGAGCCCTACGGCGCGCCGGTGGCGGGTCTCCGGGCCGCTGCGGTAGGTCAGCAGCCGGAAACAGATGCCGGCGTTTAGCACTAGCGTCAGGATGGTGATGAGCTCACGCACTGGGCGGCCCTCCGCGCCGGATCCAACTCAAAAAGCCGAAGATGTCGACGGCCTTGGCGCGCTCGATCGCGGCCAGGGTCAAAGTCACGATCACCGCCGAAGAGAAAAAGGCGGCCAGGCCGCTGGATCGCATCCCCCAGCCCACCAACTCGCCGCTGGCCAGGTAGCCGCCGATCAGGCTCACCATCAGGTACAGCAGCCGCTCCAGCAGCGGCCGCGAGTGCGCAGACACGGCGAACAGCGTGGCGCCGGCGAACGCGCCGATCAGCGCGTTGCCGTCCATGTTGGGCATCATCGCGGCAATGCTGACGCCGGTAGCGGCCAGGGTCATGGAAGTGGCGGAGGCAGGCTCGGTCATGGTCAATCCCAAAGCTGGACCAGGGCGCGCGTGGCGGCCGCCGGCGGGGTGTCGGGTAGGACCACGGGAGTTCCGTGGGGCAAGGTCGCGCCCAGCTCGGCCAAGCCGGGGTTGAGCTCCATCGCGTTTTCCACAACGTCAGCGGTGGCTCCCAGGTAGCGGTAGCAGAGGGCGTCGAGCGTGTCCCCTTGCGCAGCGAACACCTGCATCAGATGAGCTCCACGGTGATGCGGCGCACGCCTTTGAAATCGCGGATGGCGTTGCGCATGTCGCGGCGCAGCTCGTCGATGGAGGGGCTGAGGTCGTCGGCGCGCTGGTTGGCGCTGTCGGTGGCGTCGAAGGAGCGATAGCGCTCGGCGACCTCGGCCGCTGCACAGCACGCGATGGCGCGGAGATAGAGATGGACCAGGCGAGAGGTGCCGTCGATCGACTCGGCCGGCACTTCCCCCAGCGAGGTGTGGCCCGCCAGTGTCTGGACCTGTTTCCACGCCTGCAGCTCATCGTTGACCGTGGAGATGGCCGCCACCAGCGTGTAGCGCAACCGCTCGGCGGAGATTGAGCCATCCAGGCGCATGCAGCTGCGGATGTCGTCGGGCTTGACCACAGGCCACCAGCCATCGGACTGGATGGCCTCGACGGGGGTGCTGACGCCATTGGCGATGAATCCGGACATACGCACTCGAATAGGACGCCGGTGGTCGGGGCTTCACCAAAACGGGAGAGAGGTCGTTTTGGATCAGCCCCGAGCCGGCGGGGTTGCGGGGACGCTCGGTTAACCGGACTGGCCGGTCTGTTCGTTGGGCGGGTCGCCTGGCGGGTTCGCCGTGGACTCGGCCTGGGTCAGCTTCTTGAGCAGGCGCTCGGCGCGCTCCAGATCCTTTTTGCCGCCGCATGCACCATGCAACTCAATGGCGCGGGTCAAGTCGGCCACGCACTGCTGCATGGCCTCCAGCGCCGGGGTCGAATCGTCGGTGGCCGTACGGATCACGCCACGGCCGGCGGCCAGGAACAGCTTGGCGCGCACCTCGTCTGGCATGTCCTGCTTTTCGGTCAACGCCGCAGCGCGGGCCAGCTGGACCGGGTCAAAGTCCTTTCCGGCCGCCTGTGCCTTGAGCGCGGCTTCGGCCACTTCCTCGGCAACCAGGCACCCGGTGGTGCGCTTGAAGCGATCGGGCATGACCAGGCCATGGCGCAGCACGTAGTCGGCAAGGTCCAGCGCGTAGGCGAATTCGCCGGCATCCATGGCCCAGACCATGCACGTGGTCACGACTTCATCTACCGCGCCGGCATCGGCCTTGAGCACGCCTTCGAGGTAGGGGTAGTAGTCGGGCAGGATCTCGGCCTTGAATATCGCCTTGCCTTCCTCCGACTGGATGTTCTTCAGGCGCAGGCGATGCTCGGCCAGCTGGATCAGCTGCAGGTGATATTCCGGCGTGTCCTCTGCGGGGTCGCTGTCGCGGCGCTTGACCGCTTCCTCAGCCGCGCGAACGCGGCTGAGGTGGGCTTTGGCTGGGCTGTGGGCCATGGTGGCTTAGCCTTCGTCGCCGATCTGGATGTTCTCGACCACGCAGCCCAGGCCGTAGTCCTCGACCACGTAGGCGTCGTTGGACGACTCGAAGTTCGCCACCCGGTTCTTCTGCGGCTGCTCGACGATGTAGCGGCGGCGCCCGCCGATCTGCCAGTACAGCGACAGGTTGGTCAGGCTGGTGATCATCAGCGCATCGTCTGGGATGAACGGCACGTCGACCGGCTGCAGTCCGCCGATGCGCTTGGTGCCCAGCACCAGATCCGCGGCCAGCTGCTCGGTCGGCGCCAGCTCCTTGTTGATGATCGGGAAATACTTGTCGTGGATCAGGTCGCGGCCCAGGATCACGACCAGGCCCGGATCCTTGCGGTGCCACGGGTCGACCAGCTGCGAAACCGCATCCATGACCAGCGCGTCGATGTTGGCGTAGTCGGCGTTGGTGCCGCCGATCTTCACCGTGCCGGCCGTCTTACCCCCGGCCATCACGCGCGCAGGGGCTTTCTCGCGGTACTGCTGCAGCCAGCCCTTGTTGACGTCCTGCAGCAGCGGGTTGGCAACGCGATCCGTGGTCGCGGCGGCGCTGGTGCCGTTGAAGCCGATCATGATGCGGTCGAGCGCCTGGCGACGCAGGATGGCATCGCGCACCAAGGCCTGGAAGTTCTTCTGGCGCGCCCAGGCGTCGAGGCGGGCGTAGGGGATGCCGGTGTCGAAGTCGGTCTGCACGCACTGGTAACCGTTCTTATCCAGGGCCGTGACGTCGCGCGGCTTGCGCTCGGCGTCGCCGCTGGTGTCCGTGCGACCGGCGATGGTGCCGGATACGCCGACGCCCACCTTGTCACCGACCAGCTCTTCCACGCCGATCACGTTGATGGCGCTCAGGAAGCCGCTGCTTTCCTGCTGGCGCGCCTCCATCGTCTGCTGCACAGTCGGGTCGACCGAGAAAGCCTTCTCGGGGTTAGCAACGTTGTTGAGCTGCGCGACACGCGCGGTATAGGCGTCGAAGGCGGTACGGGTATGCGGGCGCATGTGTGGCTCCTGGTGCTCGGATGGGGGGGGGTGTGCCGCAGTCGGCGGTCAGCAGTCGGTGGCGTCGTCGCCGGTCGGGCCAGCCACCACGGGGCGCTGGTTGAAGGGGGCTGCGGTCTCACCCAGACGCTTGACCAGGTCGGAGACCTCCCCGCTGAGCTTGGTGAAGGCCGCATCGCTCTTGTTGAGCCGTTCGCTCAGGTCGGCGGTGGCCTGCTCCTGCAGAGTGAAATGCTCCAGCAGCTGCGCGCCGAAGGCGCTGACATCCTGCGGTGCCGGCGGCTCCGGTACGGCAGGTTGAGCGGGGGCGAAGCCGATGGCGGCGAAC
Organism: Pseudoxanthomonas sp. JC1303; assembly: GCF_058448525.1. Taxonomy (NCBI): domain Bacteria; kingdom Pseudomonadati; phylum Pseudomonadota; class Gammaproteobacteria; order Lysobacterales; family Lysobacteraceae; genus Pseudoxanthomonas; species Pseudoxanthomonas sp. JC1303. The sequence continues at coordinate 2,338,332 of NZ_CP185958.1, forward strand.
ATCTTTGCCAGAGCACTGACCGGCGGCGGGGCTGCGCTAACCTCTTCCAGCTCGATGCTCGCCTCAGCGGCCGCGGTGAACAGGTTGTCCGCAGCCTGCTTGCGCGCCTTGAGCGGGCTTGCGTCCGGATTCTGCGAGGCAAACGCCAACATCTCGGTGCCCAGGCTTGCCGGCGAGTCGGTGACCGCCAGGCCGACGAAGTACGCCTTGCCCGTGGCGGCGAACTTCTCCGCGACCTCGATGCTGGTGAACAGCTTCTGCTTGAGAGTGTTGACGATGGCGACCAGGTCCTTGGTCGGTTCGATCTGGGCGAACAGCGCCAGCTTCTTCTCGCCGCCGACTTCGACCTCTTCGGCCTTAAGCGCGGTTACGTCGCCATAGGCGCGAAACGGGCTGTCAGGCAGCATGCTGCGCATATGCTCGATCCAGACCCGCGCGGCGTACGTCTTGGGGTCGTAGCTCGACGCCATCTGTTCGATCCAGGTGCGCTCGATCACGCGGCCATCGGTCGTGGCGCCTTCCACTGCGACGCGGAAAAACTTTGAGCGGAACTTCTTGGTCTGGGCCGACATGGGTGTCCTCTGCGTGTATGCCAAAGCGGTCTTTGCGCTTGAGCATCCATGGTCGGCAGGGGCGGCAACAGCGGCAACGCGGCCGCGTTGTAGCAGCCGCCTTTACGCGGTGATTTTCTGTATGCGGCGGGGGGTGGAAGTCACCCTAGATGGGTGAACGCGCTCGTCGACCAGCTCCCCATGGATACCCGCCGGCAGGCTAAGTTCCTGTATTGGATGGGGTGGCGCATTTGTGACATCGCCGAGGCCACCGGCGAGAAAGAAAAGACCATACACAGCTGGAAGGCGCGTGACGAGTGGGACCGCGCCGACAGCATCGAACGCATCGGCGGTGCGCTCGAAGCGCGCCTGGTGATGCTGGTCATGAAGCCGCAGAAGACCAGCGGCGATTACAAAGAGATCGATCTGCTGCACCGGCAGCTGGAGCGTCAGGCCCGGATCCAGCGGTACCAGGGCGGTGGTAATGAGGCCGACCTCAATCCGGCTGTGGCTAACCGCAACGCTGGCGAGAAGAAGAAGCCCAAGCGCAACGAGTTCACCGAAGAGGACATCGAGCGGCTGACCGATGCTTTTTTGGAGGGCTGTTTCGACTACCAGCGCGACTGGTACCGGGCTGGCACCCAGCGCACGCGCGCCATCCTGAAGTCCCGCCAGATCGGCGCCACCTATTACTTCGCCCGCGAAGCGCTGATCGACGCGTTGACCACGGGACGGAATCAGATTTTTCTGAGCGCGTCCAAGGCGCAGGCCTTCCTGTTCCGCGGCTACATGCAGTCCTTCGTGCGCGAGGTGCTGGACAAGGATCTTCGCGGCGCCGATAGCATCGTGCTGGCCAACGGCGCGGAGCTTTTCTTCCTGGGCACCAATGCGCGCACCGCGCAGGGCTATCACGGCAATTTCTACTTCGACGAGTTCTTCTGGACCCACGGGTTCGACGAGCTGAACAAGGTGGCCAGCGGCATGGCCATGCACAAGAAGTGGCGCAAGACCTACTTCAGCACGCCGTCGAGCATGGCCCACCAGGCCTACAGCTTCTGGACGGGCGAGCGGCGCAACCGCGGCAAGCCGGCAGACCAGCGCATCAAGCTCGAGGTGACCCACGGCGCCCTTGCGCCGGGCCGCGCGTGCGAGGACCGCGTGTGGCGTCAGATCGTAACGATCATGGATGCGGCGCGCCGGGGCTGCCAGCTGTTCGACATCGACGAGCTGCGCGAGGAATACAGCCCGGATGCGTTCGCCAACTTGCTGATGTGCGAGTTCGTCGACGACAGCGCCAGCGTATTCCCGCTGGCCATGCTGCAGCCGTGCGGCGTCGATAGCTGGATCGAATGGGCCGACGACTTCAAGCCTTTCGCGCGCCGGCCATTCGGTGACCGTGCCGTGTGGGTCGGATACGACCCAGCGGAGACGGGCGACAGCGCCGGCCTGGTCGTACTCGCGCCACCACAGACGCCGGGCGGAAAATTCCGCGTGCTGGAGCGCCACCAGTTCCGCAACAAGGACTTCGCGGCGCAGGCTGAGGCCATCCGCAAGATCACCGAGCGCTACTGGGTGACCTACATCGGCATCGACATCACCGGCATGGGCACGGGCGTGGCGCAGATCGTGCGGACGTTCTTCCCCAACCTGGTCACCTTCAGCTACTCGCCGGAGGTGAAATCGCGCCTGGTGATGAAGGGCTTCGACGTGATCAGCAACGGCCGCATCGAGTGGGATGCAGGCGCCACGGATATTCCGCAGTCGCTGATGTCGATCAAAAAGACCATGACCGCCAGCGGGCGGCAGATGACCTACATGGCCGACCGGAAGGAAGAGACCGGCCACGCCGACCTTGCGTGGGCGCTGCTGCATGCCCTGGCCAACGAACCGCTGGAAGCGCCGCACGCCGGCAACCAGCGCACCAGCACCCTGGAGATTATCGGATGAATGACACCGTGGCCGCGCCTGCTCGCATGGAGGCCTTCACCTTCGGCGATCCGGTGCCCGTGCTCGATTCGCGCGGCCTGCTGGACTACATCGAGTGCTGGAACAACGGCCGCTACTACGAGCCGCCGATCAGCTTGGAAGGCCTGGCAAAGACCACGCGCGCCAACGTTTTCCTCGGCTCTGGCCTGCGCTTCAAGACCAACATGCTGGTGCGGACCTTCCAGCCTCACCGGCTGCTTTCGCGTGAGGCTTTCGAGCAGCTGGCGCTGGATTTCACGCACCTGGGCATGGCCTACGTCGAGCGGCGCAATTCGATGCTGCGCGGGCCGCTGGCGCTGGTGCCGGCCTTGGCCAAATACATGCGGCGCGGCGTCGAGCCGGGCCGCTACTTCCAGGTGCGCACCACCGGCGAGGAGTTCGAGTTCGCGCCCAACAGCGTCTATCAGCTGCGCGAGGCGGACATCAATCAGGAGATCTACGGCATCCCCGAGTGGTTGCCGGCCCTGCAGTCGGCGTTGCTCAACGAATCGGCGACGTTGTTCCGCCGGAAGTATTACAACAACGGCTCGCACGCGGGTTTCATCCTGCACCTGACCGATCCGCAGCCATCGGACAAGGACGTGGATGCGTTGCGCGAGGCGCTGAAGAACGCGCGCGGGCCGGGCAATTTCCGCAACCTGTTCCTGCACTCGCCCAATGGCAACAAGGATGGCTTGAAGCTAATCCCGGTCAGCGAGGTGGCGGCCAAAGACGAGTTCACGGGCATCAAGAGCACCACCCGCGACGACGTGCTGGCCTCGGTGCGCGTCTACCCGCAGCTGCTGGGCGTGGTGCCGCAAAACTCAGGCGGCTTCGGCTCGATCCGCGACGCCTCGACGGTGTGGGAATCGAACGAGCTGGTGCCCCTGCAGGTGCGCATGCAGCGCATCAACGAATGGATCGGCGAAGAGGTAATCCGCTTCAAGCCGCTGGAGTTGCCGTCCGCATGATGCACCACGGCCTGAAAAACCTCCGCTGCGGTGACTGCGCGCGCCTGTTGGCGCGTGCGGGTGCGTTCACCGAGCTACAGATCAAGTGCCCACGCTGCGGCACGCTCAATCACATGAAGGCCGAGAGCCTCCCGACAGATCGCCGCGAGCGATTCGAAGAAGGCTCTTGCCATGCAAAACCAGCTGTTGAAGGGCGACGCCCTGTCCCTGCTGCCGACTCTTGAGGCCGGCTCTTTCGATGCACTGATCACCGATCCGCCGTATGCCAGCGGTGGCCTGAACGCCAGCGCCCGGCAGCGGCCGCCGTCGGAAAAATACGTCCAGGGAGGCGGCGCATTGCTGCACGCCGACTTTGCCGGCGACGAGCGCGATCAGCGGTCACACCTGCGCTGGATGACGTTGTGGCTCACTGAGTGCGCGCGTGTGCTGAAGGATGGCGCCCCGGTGTGTCTGTTCACCGACTGGAGGCAATTGCCCTTGACCACCGACGCGCTGCAATGCGCCGGCTTCACCTGGCGCGGCATCACGGTCTGGGACAAGACCGAAGGCGTGCGGCCGCAGCTCGGCCGCTTCCGCAACCAAGCCGAGTATGTGGTGTGGGGTAGCAAGGGCAGCATGTCGCTCAGTAGGCGGGCGCCGGTGCTGCCAGGTGTGATCCGCGAGCCGGTTCGCAAGGCCGACAAGCTGCACATGACCGGCAAGCCCACCGCCTTGATGCAGCAACTGGTGAAGATCACCGAGGCGGGTGGGCGGATCCTCGATCCGTTCGCCGGCTCCGGCACCACGCTGGTGGCGGCCCAGCTTGAGGGCTATGGCTGGACCGGGTGTGAGGTGACCGAGCATTACACCCAGGTCGCGCGCGAGCGCCTGGCCTCGTTGTAACGAGGCGCGGTTGAGAAGGAAAAAGGCCGCCCGTGGGGCGGCCTTTTTCTAGTCGAAAAAGCTAGCGGCTTCGGCTTTTTTCTCGGCGGCCTCAAGTGCGGCTATTGCCGCAGCGTCGCCGCTTTCACGGACGGCCTGGGAAAGGAGCACCCAGACTGGCTCCGGCACCAGCTTGCAAAGATTGCCGCTCGGGTCGCGTACTTCAATCCTCTTCCTTTCCATGACCTTGCCCCTTTTGTGGTTGAGGGGTGAGCCTACCCGATCCCGGTTGACTACAGCTGGACGTCAGTGCAAGACCCGAAAGCATCACGGCTAGGGCGCGCGCGAACATCTGGCCCCGCTGGCTGCTTTCGTTACTGCGCCGCTTTGCCCAGCTCGCGTTCTGCCGCCAGCGCGAGGAAGCCGGAGCGGGACAGGTGCCGGGCATGGGCGGTGCTGTCGATCCGATGCAGCAGGTGCTCGGGCAGGCTGATATTGACGCGCACGGCCTTGGCGTTGAGGCGCGCCATGTCCACGTCGACCATCATCCAGAATCCTCCAGCGAACGCGGGATCCTCTCGCCACTTGTCGATATCGGTAGGCGCAGCGGGGCCAACCGTCTCACCTTCGAACATCAACTCGACCGCCTCCTGCACCATGCGCGGCAGGTCGGCCAACTCATCGGCCGCAGTGTTGACGCCGGGAAGATCCGGCAGGGTAGCGCCGTAAGCGGTGCCTCCTTCTTTCCAGACGTATACGGGGTAGAGCATTAGGGCCTCCAGCCGGCTTGGCGCCGGATGCTGTTTACAGTGCCTTGCGGCAGGTCTTTCTTCGGGTGCGGCAGGATGACCGTGCGGTCGCCCTTGCGTAGTTTGTGGTGGCTGCCGCGCACCGACACGATCACGAACCCATCGGCGAGCAGTTGCTTCAGTAGTGTGCGGCTGTCCATGTGTGTAAGTTTACACAAGGCCTGATAAATACACAACACTACACAACGATTATTCTCGTACGAGAGCCAGCATTGGGGTGATGATGTCGGGCGTATCGCCGGGCGCGTGGTCTGGCGGTGCGACCAAGCTTGAGCGGAACCAGGTGCGCTCGACGCGTGGAAGGCTGCGCACCGCGTTTTCCCATGGGATCACGCCATCCGCCCAGGCGTTGGCTTGCGTCTCGGGAAGGACGAAGGGGAACCGCGCTTGCGAACTGGCCACGATCGACATCGCCGAGCCACGCACTACAGCGGCGAGGAGGAAAGGATCCCGGTCGGGCGGCTCGAAGTAGCGCCAGCCATCATGGTCGCGGATGAGCACCCCGCTGCAGAACACCGCGAGCCCGCTATCAGCGGTGAACGGTAGATCCACGTCCCAGATCACAGGGCGGCTCGGATCCCATTGAGGGCTCACCAGACCCAAGCCGCCATAGCTCCGAACGCCGTAGCCGCGCGGGTACTGGCCCGGCGCCATGCGCCAAGTATCCATCGTGTCCCCGGTGTGCCCTGGCGGCGGCGGCCGGATGCCGAGCAAATCCTCGAAGGCTTGGACGAAGTGGAATTTGGCCAGGCGCATCTGCATGCGGCAACGGTAGCGCGGCTGGCGCCCCCGCTCGGTCAATCGTCGCCCGGCACGCCACTGGGCTGCGCACCGCGCCCGGCGGCCCGCGCAGCCCGGCCAGGGGCGGCCAGGCGCGCAGGGAGGGCAGCACCTCGCATTCGGACGCCAAAGGGCCGCCGATCGGGTCCAGCAGCCGGCGCGCGCAGTCGTCGCCCCGCCACGCCTGCGGTCTTTTTACCCCTGTTTTTCGGCGGGCCTGCGCTGCCCTAGAAGGCAGGCCGTGATTGGCGCATCGAGCCGCTGACAGCGGCCTTTTCGCCTGCGGATCCCTGCGGGAATTGGGTGCTCCGGGGACCGGTGTGGCGGCTGTAGCAGCGCGTTCCTGAGTCTCGTTTTTTTAGAGACGCCATCGGAAACAGGTAACCAGGTAATCCCGTCGGCAAAGATCAACATAAGCGATTGATTTTAATGCAAAAACACGGGTTACCTGACGGGGTAATTCGAGGTAACTTCAAGACCCCGGAAAGGTAATGTCATTGATTTATAAGGATATTTTTTCATCCACATGTTACCTCCCGAAAAGGTAACCCCATTACCTCAATGTTACCCAATAATTACCTTTGCAATTTCACAATAAGTGATTGATTTGTAAGATGAATTTCCTATAAATTCTCAGGGATTACCTTTGTTACCTGTTCCCGATGCCGTCCCTAAAAATCACCCAAAGAGTGGCGATGGCTCTCCATCCGCCCACTGCTTCGTCGCTTCGTCCAGCGGTCGCTGATCGACCGGCCGCGTCTTCGAATTGGTCCGGACGGGTCCAGGAGACTTTTTGCCAGAGGGTTGACGGCGTTTCGGACGCCTTTGCGCCGCGCGCGGCCAGGCCGCCCCGCGCTACTTGGAAGCGGTTTCAGCTTCGGGCGCGGCAGGCAGGCGGTGCAGCGACTCTGGCCGCAGCTGGGTGTAGCGCTTCAGCTCATTCCACGACTTGTGCAGAGTGACCGCAGCCACTTCGGGGATGTCGTACCCCTGCTCGAATAGGCGCGAGGTGCCTTCATGGCGTAGATCGTGGAAGTGGAGGTTGTCGATGGCCAGCTTGGCGCAGGCCCGGGTGAACGCCGTGCCGATCGACTTAGGGTTGTAGGGGAAGATGCGGTCTTCATCGGCCGCCCTGGGCTGTCGCTGCACCAGGTCCCAAGCTGCGCCGAGCAGTGGGAATCGGCGGTGGTTGCCTAGCTTCTCCCGCGGGTGCTTAGCGTCGCGCAGCAGCACGGTTCGAGTCTTCGCATCAAGGTCCGACCACAGCAGACGGGTGATCTCGCTTTCGCGCTTGGCCGTGAGCACGGCGAACTCGATCACGTCGACCATGGGGATCTCCGATCGCCATGCCGCCGCGGCAAAGTAGGCTCGCAGGCGGTTGAGCTCTTGATCTGTCGGGCGCCGGTCGCGCTGCTTGGACTTCCCCACCATGCGCAGAAAGCGCAGAGCCGGACGGGCTTCTGCTACAGGATCCCCAACCGGCCGGATCGACTTCATGGGTGCAGCCAACTTCAAAAGCTCGGACAGGTAGCCGAGCTCCACATTCATCGTCGCCGGCGACACGGGCGGGATGACAACGCCGTTCGGCAGCATGTGATCACCGGTCACACGCCGGCGAGCGTGATCGATTACGTCGTTGGCCGTCAGCGCCCGCACTTGGATATTGCCAAGCCCTTCGCGCAGGCGGGTCAGGTTGCCGATCTGAGTCATGCTGAGCTGCCGGCCGAAGTGATGCAGTTCGCCAGTGCGCCAGTCGATCAGCTCGGCCAAAGTCGTGGTGTCAGCCGGGGTTTCGCCGCGTGCTTCGAGCTCGGCCAGCTCGCGCTCGATTCGGTCGGCCCACGTCCTGGCGGCGGTCTTGGTGGGGAACGTCCTCGTTTGGGCCTTGTGGCCTTTGCGGCGCACAATGGCCCTCCATCGGCCGTTCCGTGGCTGCAGGGTTGCCATCGGTGTACCACGGGGCGGTGTACCACCCAGCTGGTGGTGCATCAATGGTACAGCGGCACGGAAATGATGATGAAAACGCGGTATATAAAGTGAATAATTCTTCACCCAGGCCATCCAGTAAGTCACTGAACCCGCAGCAAAATCGGGTAATCCGGCTATCCGTTGCCCCGATGATGGACTGGACCGACCGGCACTGCCGGGCGTTTCATCGTGTGCTTGCGCCAGGCGCCTTGCTCTACACCGAGATGGTGCACGCCAACGCGGTCCTGCAGGGCGATCGTGAACGCCTGCTGGGATATGACCCGTCGGAACATCCCGTGGCGCTGCAACTAGGGGGCAGCGAACCGGTGCGCCTGGCCGCAGCGGCGCGTGTGGGGCAGGACTATGGCTACGACGAGATCAACCTCAATGTTGGGTGTCCGTCGGACCGGGTGCAGGCCGGCCGCTTCGGGGCGTGTCTGATGAAGGAGCCGGCACTGGTGGCCGAGTGCATTGCCGCCATGCGCGCGGCCGTGCAGGTCCCGGTGACGGTGAAGTGCCGCCTGGGCGTGGATGAGCTGGAGGATTACGCGCACTTCGCCGGCTTCATCGACCAGGTGGCCCAGACCGGCTGCGATACCTTCATCGTGCATGCGCGCAAGGCCTGGCTGGATGGGCTCTCGCCAAAGGAAAATCGCGAGATCCCCCCGTTGCGCTACGAATGGGCGTACCGGCTCAAACAGGAGCGGCCTGGACTGACGATTTCACTCAATGGCGGCATCGCTTCGCTGTCGGCCATCGATGAACACCTGCAGCAGGTCGATGCGGTCATGCTCGGGCGCGCGGCCTATCACGACCCTTATCTGCTGCATCGCGCCGATGCGCATCTGGCCGGGGCCCTGCCGCGTTCGCGGCGTGCGCTGTTGGAGGCGTTGCGTCCCTACGTCGAGGCCGCGCTGGCGCAAGGCACGCCGCTCAAGCACATCACCCGCCACGTCCTGGGGCTGTTTGCCGGGCAGCCGGGGGGGCGGCGCTTTCGCCAGGTCCTGAGCGAGGGTGCCCATCGTCCCGGCGCGGACTGGCGCCTGGTGGAGGAGGCGATGGAAGGCACCGACACGGGCCTGACGGCCGCGGCCTGAGTCCTCGATGCTGACGCGCGATCCGGCGGTCTTTTTGCAACGTGCGCTGGCCTGTGCGCCCGACGCCGGTCCGGCGACGGCGCGCGCGGCCTTTCTCGTCTCGCCCGATGGGTTTGCCCGCGCCGCCGAGTCGGCACAGGACAACGTGTACATGGCCAAGGGGGGATTCGATCCCGGTGCGGCCGCAGCCGAGCACCGCGCCCTGCATTGCGCGCTGGTCGCCTCGGTGCCGGTGATCACGTTCGCAGGGGACGCTCGCACGCCCGACGCGCTGTTTCCCAATAACGTCTTCGCCACGACATCCGGACGATTGATCGTGGGGCGCATGCGGCATCCGGTGCGTCAGCGCGAGGCGGATCGTCCCGACATCAGGCGGTTCTTCACCGACGTGCTGGGCTATGCCGAAACCGACCTGTCCACCCAGGCGCATCCCTGCGAACTGACCGGCGCACTGGTCGTGGACCGCGCCCGCGGCTTGGGATTCTGCGGACTGTCCGAACGCTGCGATGCGCAGGGTGCCGCGCTCATGCACGCGGCCTTCGGGCTGCGCGCCACGTTCGTGTTCGACCTGGCGTCGGGCGAGTACCACACCAATGTCGTGCTGGCGCTGCTGGCCGGCCGCGCGGCGCTGGTGTGCCCGGATGGGGTGGCCACGCCTGATCCCCTGCTCAGGGTGCTCGAACAGCTGTATGGCGACGGCGTGTTGACCCTGACGGCAGCGCAGAAGCGCGCCTTCGCGGCCAACGCGATCAGCCTGGATCCCGGCGCGGTCTGGATGAGCCAAATCGCACGGGAGGCTTTGGTCCCTTCGCAACTGGGCCGACTGCAGGCGCTCGGCCTTGCGGTGCGCAGCGTGCCGCTGGAGGCAATCGAGGCGGCGGGGGGCTCGCTGCGGTGCTGCGTGGCGGAAATCTTTTGAGGCTTCACCGCGCTGAATCCCCACCGATCCCCGTTCAGGAAGTTCAGAGCCAATTCACCGCGTGCTTCCAAGACTGGTGGTCCATCCTGATCGGAGGATCGGCAGCGGTTCATCCCTATCGGGGAATGCTCCGTTACGATTTCGTTATGACCTGCTCACGCGCTTACTGCCTACTGCTCGCCGGAACGACTGCCCTATGCGCGGTCGCACCAGCCTGGGCGCAGCATCGGGGCGCATGGCCGCCCGGCGGCGGTCGCGAGAATATCCCCCAGGACGGTCGCGGTCGATTCGATGATGGCGGTGCGCGCTCCCGCGCGGAGGCGGCCGAAGCCGTGCGTCGCGCCCAGGCCCGGAGCGGCGGCCGTGTGCTGGGTGCAGAGCGGGTTCAGTTCGATGGCCGCGACATCATGCGGGTCAAGGTGATGGACGATCAGGGCCGGGTCCGCTACATGGACGACGACATGGCCTCGCGCAATCGTCAACGCCGCGGCGGCGGCTCGGCCCGGAACGACGCGCCCGCCGAGCGTCCACGCGGGGCTAACCCCCCACAACCGTAATCTGAACGAAATGGTGGTTCATTCAGGTGCCGCCCGTTCAATACCGACACTGATTTCTAGGGAGAGTCCATGCGCATTCTGCTGGTCGAAGACGAAGCCCCCCTGCGTGAAACCCTTGCTGCGCGCCTCAAGCGCGAGGGCTTTGCCGTCGATGCCGCGCAAGACGGCGAGGAAGGCCTGTACATGGGGCGGGAAGTCCCGTTCGACGTGGGCATCATCGATCTGGGCCTGCCCAAGATGTCGGGCATGGAGCTGATCAAGGCGCTGCGGGACGAGGGCAAGAAGTTCCCGGTGCTCATCCTCACGGCCCGCTCGAGCTGGCAGGACAAGGTCGAGGGCCTCAAGCACGGCGCGGACGATTACTTGGTCAAGCCGTTTCACGTCGAGGAACTACTCGCGCGCGTCAATGCGCTGCTGCGCCGCGCGGCGGGCTGGTCCAAGCCGACGCTGGAATGCGGCCCGGTCGCCCTGGACCTCGCGGCGCAGACGGTCAGCGTCAACGGCAGCAATGTCGATCTGACCAGCTACGAGTACAAGGTGCTCGAGTACCTGATGATGCATGCCGGTGAACTGGTCTCCAAGGCCGATTTGACCGAGCACATCTACCAGCAGGATTTCGATCGCGATTCCAATGTGCTGGAAGTCTTCATCGGCCGCCTGCGCAAGAAGCTCGATCCTGACGGGGCGCTCAAGCCCATCGAGACCGTGCGCGGTCGCGGCTATCGTTTCGCGATTCCGCGCAACGAGGGCTGATGCCCGAGGCGCAGTCCCCTGCGCCGCCTGCGGGCGGCCCACGCGAGCCGATCGTCAAGTGGCGTCCACGCTCGCTGCGGGCGCGCCAGCTGCTGGCGGCCAGTGTCGGCCTGCTGGCGTTCCTGGCGCTGGCCGGCGTGGCCCTGGACCGGGCCTTCGTCACCACCGCCGAGGACAATCTGGAGCGGCGCCTGGAGGGCTATGCGCTGTCCTATGCGAATAAGGTCGATTTCGGTCGTGACGGGTCGCTGATCCCTCCCTCGGACAGTGCCATCGACCCGCGCTTCGGCCAGCCCGGCAGTGGGCTCTACGCCGAGATCGTGTTGCCCAACGGGCGCTGGAGCTCGGACTCCTCGCTAGGCCCCTATCTGCCTTCGGGCAAGCTGCTTAAGCCCGGCGGCCGCGATTTCGAGGGGCCGCTGGACATGACCCAGCTCGATGGCAGCGCCGGCACGGTGTACCGGTTCGGCCTGGGCACGGTGTGGGGCGCGCGCGGACCGCAGAGCGAATTCCAGTATTCGATCTATGTGCTGGAAGACACCCAGGTGCTGACCTCGCAGCTGCAGACCTTCCGTCATGCGCTATGGGTGTATCTGGGCAGCGCCGGCGTGGTGCTGCTGCTGCTGCAGGGCCTGATCCTCAACTGGAGCCTGCGGCCGCTGCAGCGCGTGATCGCCGAGCTCAAGCGCGTCCAGCGTGGCCAGGCGCAGGGCATGACGGGCAACCACCCGCGCGAGCTGGAACCGCTGACCGAAAGCATCAACGCCTTCATCGATTCCGAGCGCGAGAACCTGGAGCGTCAGCGCAACACGCTGGCCGACCTGGCCCACAGCCTGAAGACCCCGCTGGCGGTGCTGCGCGCCCAGCTGGACGATGGCGTGCATGCCATGGCCCTGCGCGAGGAACTGGACATCCAGCTCAAGCGCATGAACGACCTGGTGTCCTACCAGCTGGCGCGTGCGGCTTCCAGCGGCCACGCCTTGTTTTCCGCGCCGGTCGCGATCGAGCCCTACGCCGAATCCATCGTGCGCGGGCTGGAAAAGGTCTATGCGGCCAAGGGCGTCATCTGCGAATTCGAGATCGACGAGACCGCGCGCTTCCATGGCGAGCCCGGCGACCTGCAGGAACTGATGGGCAACCTGCTGGAGAACGCCTTCAAGTGGGCGCGCTCGCGCGTGCTGCTGACCGTGGCGCCCCTGGGCGGGACCGCCAATCGCCGGGCCGGACTGCTGCTGGCCGTCGACGATGACGGCCCGGGCATTGCCGAGGACGACGTGGCCAAGGTCCTGCAGCGCGGCGTGCGCGGTGACGAGCGCGTCCAGGGTCACGGCATCGGCCTGGCGATCGTGCAGGATCTGGTCCGCGGGTATCGGGGCGAACTCACCGTCAGCCGCTCCAAGGAATTGGGCGGGGCGCGCTTCGAGGTCCAGTTGCCGCCTGGCCTGTAGCGCCGGGCCTATAGAACGGGCGGGGTGCCGTACAGGCGTGCCAGATGATCCGCGATCTCCGGCATCGCCTGGCGCAGGCTGGCCGGATCGGTGAAGTGATATTCGCTCGCCACTGCGAAGAACTCCTCCGGCGACTCGGCGGCATACGCGTCGATGGCCGTGCGCTTGCCGGCATCCACGCGCTGGCACAGGGCGTCGTAATGACGCTGGAAGTCTCGCGCCCAGGTGCGCCGCCAGGCTGCGGGCAGAGGCGGCGTGCCGTCCATCGCGCCGTCCAGGGCATCGAGCTTGTGGGCCATCTCATGGACGGCGAGGCAATAGCCCGCCGCCGGATCGGCGATGTCGGCCTGCATGTCGGCCCAGGAGAGGATCAGCGGGCCGGCATCCCAGGCCTCGCCGGCGAGTTCGTCTTCCCACTCATGCAGGACCCCAGCGGCATCGACATGACTACGCTGCACCCGAAAGGCTTCCGGGTAGACAATCGCCTGCGACCACCCGCGCAGGCCGCCGGGGCCGATGCCGAGTAGCGGCAGGCAGCACAGGACCGCCAGCTGCAGGCAAGCGGCATCGTCCAGCTGCAGTCCAGCCACCGTGCTGATGGTCTTCTGCTGGAGGAAGCGGGCGACCAGTGGCCGCAGTGTCTCGCGCTGGTCGGCAGTCAGACCACGCGCCCAGGGCAATGCCGAAACGGCATGCTCCCAACGGGCATCATCGATTGAAGCAGGCTGGCCGCGCAGCCAGCGCCACAGCCGCTGGATCAGCGGAACATGCCTGGCAGAAAGCTGTTCCACTTGGGCACGCGAACGCGCAGCATGCTGTCGTCGTCTCCACCGCTGCCCTGGCCCGAGGCCGGCGTACTGCTGCCACGCACGTAGTTGGTCGATGCGCTGGTCTTGTCCGGGGAGGCCGGGGAAGCGCCGGCGTCAGCGCCATGCACCGATCCGGCCGCGCTGGCGGCGCCCGACGGTTCGGCGCGTCCGTTCTGCGCGAGCACGGGTGAGGCGGCACAGCTCAACAGCACGATGGCAAGGCAGGCGCGAAGCATCGGAAGACTCCGGGGCGGGCACACAGCGGCAAGTCCCAATCATAGCGCGCTTCGGCGCGCCGTGAAGGTGCCGCATAATGCCGGGGATGACCGCGCGTCCTGTTCAGCCAACCAGCCCCGCCGAACGTGAGCGCCAGCTGCTGTTGCGGCTGGCAGCCGGGCCGGTGTCCGGCGACCTGCTGGCGCAGGAGACCGGACTGACCCGCGCGGCGATCTGGAAGCGGGTCCAGTCCCTGCGCGAAGCCGGCGTGGCCATTGCCGGAAGTGCCGGCCAGGGCTATGTACTGGAGCAGCCACTGGACCTGCTGGAGCCCGCGCGAATCACCGTGTCGCTTCCGGCGCCCGTGCGTGCCGAGATCGCGTCGCTGGAAGTGGCTTGGTCGCTGGATTCCACCAACAGCGAGCTATTGCGGCGGCCCGCGCCGAGCCAGGGCTGCCTGGTGCTGCTGGCCGAGCGCCAGACCGGCGGACGCGGCCGTCGCGGGCGAACCTGGACCTCGCCTCTGGCCGCCCATGTCTACCTGTCGGTGGCGCGCAGCTTCGGTGGCGGGCTGGCCCGCCTGGGCGGGCTGAGCCTGGTCGCCGGCGTGGCCGTCGCCGAGGCATTGCGCGGGCTGGGCGTGGAGGGCATCGGGCTGAAGTGGCCCAATGACCTGCTTGTGGCCGAGCGCAAGCTCGGCGGCCTGCTGGTGGAGGGCGGTGGCGAGGCCGGTGGCCCGGTCCGGGCGGTCGTCGGGATCGGATTGAACGTCAACATGCCCGTCTCTCAGGGGACGGCGATCGACCAGCCATGGATCGATCTGGCGCATGCGCTGCCCGCGCGTCCGCCACGCGACCGGGTGGTGGCTCAGGTGCTGGAGGCGCTGCTGCCGGCCTTGGCGCTGTTCGACGCGCAGGGCCTGGCGCCGTTCCTGCCGCGTTATGCCGCGCTCGATGCCCTGCGCGGGCGGCGCGTGATGGTGTACCAGGCACAGGGCGACATCACCGGCACCGCGGAGGGCATCGGCGAGGACGGCGCGCTGCGCCTGCGGGTCGGGCGCGAGCTGCGTGCGGTCCATGCCGGGGAGGTCAGTGTGCGGCCGGCGCGCGCATGAGCACCGATCGCGCGCGCTGGGTGTTCGATCTGGGCAATACGCGGCTCAAGTGCGCGCCGCTCCAGGCCGATGGCCGCCGTGGTCCGGTCCTGGCCCTGGGGCACGCCGATGACGCCGGCTTAAAGGCGCTGGCCACCGCGCTGCCTGCGCAGGGGCTGTCGGCCAGCATCGCCAGCGTGGCCTCGCCGGCGCTGACCGCCCGCCTGCTGGATCTGCTGCAGGCGCGCTTCCGGGTGGTGTCCTTCGCGCGCAGCCAGGCCCGGTTGGGCGATCTGCAGGTCGCCTATCCGGATCCGTCGCGTCTGGGCGTGGATCGCTTCCTGGCGCTGCTGGGAGCACTTGGCCAGGGGCCGGGACCCTGGCTGGTGGCCGGGGTCGGGACGGCGCTGACGATCGATCTGCTCAATGCGCGGGGACGGCACCTGGGCGGGCGCATCGCCCCGTCGCCACAGCTGATGCGCCAGGCCCTGCACGGCGCCGCCAGGCAGCTGCCGGCGGAAGGGGGAGACTTCGACGAGTTCGCGCGTGACACCCAGGATGCGCTGGCCTCCGGCTGCGACGGGGCCGCCGTGGCCCTGATCGAGCGCAGCCTGGCCCAGGCCGAACGGATGCTGGGTGCGCGTCCGGGACTGCTGCTGCACGGCGGCGGCATCGCCTCGCTGCTCGCGTTGTTGCCGGAGGCGCGCCGCGCCGACAGCCTGGTGCTCGATGGGCTGGCGGCGTGGGCGCGCGGGCAGGCGTCCACGCCGACGCCGGTGGCCCGATAGAATCCGGCCCCATGCTGATCCGCGCCCTGATCGTCCTGCTGGTCTTTCTCAACCTGGGTGTGGCCGGCTGGTGGCTGGGCCGCCCTGCGCAGACCGAGCCGCCGACGAAGCCGCCACAGGCGGTCGCCCAGCTGGAACTGGTGGCGCCCTCCGCGGCATTGCCATTGCCGGAACCCGCCGTCGCGCCGCCCACGCCGCTGGCGAGCGAGACGCAGGAGCCCGCCCCGGCACCTTCGATGCCATCCCCGGCGCCGACCACGTCGGCCGAATCCGTGGCAGCGCCGCCCGCGTCTGTGCCTGAGAGCCCGGCCCAGGCCTCAGTGCCGCCGCCCAGTCCGACAGCGGCCGAGACCTGCCTTGCGCTGGGACCGTTCGACAGCGCCGAGGCCGCGCGGGCCGCGCGCGGCCGCCTGCAGCCGGCCGCGGTGCGCGCGCAGGTCCGCTCCGAGTCCGCGCCAGCGCGCGCCTACAGCGTCATCCTGCCGCCGCTGGCCGATCGCAGCGCCGCGCAGGCCATGGTCGAGCGCATCGCCCAGGCGGGTTTCACCGACTACATGATCATCAACACCGGCGAGACGGCCAACGGCGTGGCGCTGGGACGTTATGGCAGCCGCGAGGCTGCGCTGCGCCGCCAGGCCGATCTGCGCAAGGCGGGCTTCAGCGCGCAGTTGCAGCCGGTCGGCGAGGAAGGCGCCTCGCAATGGTGGCTGGATGTCGCCCTGCCGGCAGGCGCGGAAGACAGTGCCGCGGTACGCGCCCAGGCCCAGGCGCCCCGGGCCGCCACGCGCGACTGCGGGCGCATCAGCGGCTAGAATGCGGGCCCGGCCCCGCGCCGGTCCGTGCCGCTTTAGCTCAGCTGGTAGAGCAACCGCCTTGTAAGCGGTAGGTCGTCCGTTCGATTCGGACAAGCGGCACCATCTTCCTGAAGCCCATCGCTCAACGCCGCCGCAACCGCGGCTGACCGGCACGTGCAGGGTTCACGCAGCTTCCACGGCGTCCTCGTCAGCCTCTGCGCCAAGGTTTTCCGATGGGGAAAACCGGGAAACCACACGACTGGAGAACTCCCATGAAGCGCATGATCTGCATGCTGATGCTGTCTGCTTTTTTCGCTGGCTCGCTGGCTGCCTGCAACACCGTCAAGGGTGCTGGCCAGGACGTCCAGAAGGTGGGAGGCAAGATGGAAGACGCTGCCGACAACACCGGCGGCACCGGCACCAAGTAAGCGTGCCGACATGACCGGGGCACGCGCCACGGTTGTCGAGAAAAGCCGGCGAAAGCCGGCTTTTCTTTGTCGCATGGAATGCACGATGGTCTGCCTGAACAGATAACGGCGCCTCCACGGCTCGCTCATGCGCACACAACGCCTCGATGGCGATGCTGGTCACGCGATTCGGCAACACCAAACCAAACGACAAGAGGTGACGTATGAACAAGGACATCATCGCCGGCAACTGGAAGCAGCTGAAGGGCAAGGCCCAGGCCAAGTGGGGCGATCTGACAGACGACGTGTTCGATGTGGCCGAAGGCAACTCCGAATATCTGGCCGGCAAGCTGCAGGAACGCTATGGCTGGGATCGCGACCGCGCCAACCGTGAGGTATCGGCGTTCGAGCGCGATCTGGATCACCGCCACTGATTTGGTTCTGTAGTGACACATTGACGACGGGCCTTCGGGCCCGTCGTCGTATGCGACCCAACATTCCATGTGCGCTCTTGCTGACGGTCGTCCGTACTCACGCGTGGGGTGCGGAAACAGCGCCTGATCGCCTGCCCGGCCGCGGCATGCCCGAGATGGATGATCCCGTATCGCGGGGGCCTGGTTCTCACGCATGCGTGTTCCCAACAAGGGGAACCGCAGTTGGGCGGGTAAACTGCATGGCCCGATTTCCACGCGACACCAGCGCATGACCACCCGAGTCCTGACCGGCATCACCACTTCCGGCACGCCCCACCTGGGTAACTACGTGGGCGCCGTGCGTCCGGCCATCGCCGCGAGCCACGCGGCCGATGCCGAAAGCTTCTACTTCCTGGCCGACCTGCACAGCCTGATCAAGGCGCAGGATCCGGCGCGCACCCAGCGCTCGACGCTGGAGATCGCCGCGACTTGGCTGGCTGCGGGGTTGGAGCCGGACAAGGTGTGGTTCTATCGGCAGAGCGACGTCCCCGAGATCTCCGAGCTGACCTGGTTCCTGACCTGCGTGGCCGGCAAGGGCATCCTCAATCGCGCGCACGCCTACAAGGCCGCAGTGGACAAGAACACCGCCGAGGGCGAGGACGCCGATGCCGGCATCACTGCCGGGTTGTTCATGTACCCGGTGCTGATGGCCGCCGACATCCTGCTCTTCAACGCGCACCAAGTGCCGGTGGGTCGCGATCAGATCCAGCACATCGAGATGGCCCGCGACTTCGGCCAGCGCTTCAATCATGTCTACGGTCGCGATTACTTCACGCTGCCCGAGGCGCTGATCGACGACCACGTGGCCACACTGCCGGGCCTGGACGGCCGCAAGATGAGCAAGAGCTACAGCAACACGATCCCGCTGTTCGCCAAGCCTGCCGAGTTGAAGAAGCTGATCTTCTCAATCCTCACCGACTCGCGCGCGCCGGGTGAGCCCAAGGACACCGAAGGCTCGCCGCTGTTCCAGCTCTACCAGGCCTTCGCCACGCCGGAGGAGACTGCCGCGTTCGCCCAGGCCTATGCCGATGGCATCGGCTGGGGCGATGCCAAGCAGCAGTTGTTCGACCGCGTCGAGCGTGACATCGCGCCGCTGCGCGAGCGCTACGAAACGCTGGTCGCCAGGCCGGACCGGATCGAGGAGATCCTGCGCGATGGCGCAGCGCGCCTGCGCGCCAAGTACGCCACGCCGTTCCTGCGCGAACTGCGCGATGCGGTGGGCCTGCGCGATCTGTCGGCCGCCGCGGCCACCGCGCCCAAGGCTGTGGCCAAGGCCGCGCTGCCGGTGTTCAAGCAGTACCGCGAGGCCGACGGACGCTTCTACTTCAAGCTCTCCGATGCGCAGGGCACTGTGCTGGTGCAGAGCCAGGGCTTCGATTCGCCGCGCGACGCCGGGCAGTTGGTCGCCGCGCTGAAGAACGCCGAGACCGCCGACCAGATGGAGACGCCGCAGATCAGCCTGCTGGTCCCGGCCGATGCGGTGCTGGCGGCACTGGCGGCGCTGCGCGAAGCCGCCGCCGCGTCGTAGGGCCCCCGGCGCGCGCTGCATCGGGCGCTCACGGCGCGCTGCCTAGACTGAAGCTTCGTCCACGCGTTTCCGGCCCGCCATGAGCCAGCACGGCATCCATACCGTCGACACCGCCTTCCAGCGCGATCACTTCGACGCCTGTTATCTGATCGTCGAGAACGGGCGCGGGGCGTTCGTCGACTGCGGCACCAATCATTCGGTGCCGCTGCTGCTGGAGGCCATCGCGCGCGCCGGACTGACGCCAGCGGACATCGACTGGCTGCTGGTCACCCATATCCACCTGGACCATGCCGGCGGCGCGGGACTGCTGCTGCAGCACCTGCCCAATGCCAGAGCGGTCGCGCATCCGCGCGCCGCGCCCCATCTGATCGACCCCAGTCGCATCGTGGCCGGTGCCACGGCGGTCTATGGCGAGGCGGAGATCGCGCGCAGCTATGGGCAGGTGCAGCCGGTGGCGGCCGAGCGTGTGGTCGTGGCCGAGGATGGACATGTGGTCGACCACAACGGTCGCCCGCTGCTATGCCTGGATACCCCCGGCCATGCCAGGCACCACTATTGCGTGTGGGATACGCGCAGCGCCTGCTGGTTCACCGGCGACACCTTCGGCTTGTCCTATCGCGAACTCGATGGCCCGCAGGGCGCCTTCATCCTGCCGACCAGCTCGCCGGTGCAGTTCGAACCGGACGCGCTGAAGCAGTCCATTGCGCGCCTGCTGGCTTACCAGCCGCAGGGCATGTACCTGACCCATTACGGGCGTGTCGGCGAGACCTACGCGCAGGTCGAGCAACTCGCCCAGGCGCTGTACGAACAGATCAATGCGATGGCCAAGCTCGGCCAGGATTTCGAGAGCCACCCGGACCGCCACGGCAAACTGCTCGAAGGCCTGACCGCGCTCTACCAGCAGCGTGCCCGCGAGGCCCAGGTGCCGCTGGATGAGGCGCAGGTGCACGAGGCGCTGGCCATGGACATCGAACTCAACGCGCAGGGCCTGGCCTGCTGGCTGGATCGCGCAGGCCGCTGAGCATGCCGGAGTGGGCAAGCGGGCTGGCTTAGACTGCCAGGCCCCGCCATCCCGATGGAGTTGTCCGATGCGCGCTTGCTTCGCCCTGTCCCTGCTCTTGGCCGCCGCGCCGCCCACGCTGGCGCAAGCGCCGGTCCAGATCGATGCCGATGCGCTGGCGCGCCACGTCCGTGTGCTGGCCTCCGACGCGTTCGAAGGCCGTGCCCCCGCCAGCGAGGGCGAGCGCAAAACCGTGGACTACCTGGTGGAGCAGTTCAAGGCGGCTGGGCTGCAGCCCGGCGGCGAGCAGGGCGGCTGGACCCAGGCCGTCACCCTGGTGCGCGCCGAGGTCCAGGGCGATCCGGTCGCCACGGTCCGTGTGGCCGGGCATGCGTCCCGCTGGCGCAATGGCCAAGACGTGACCCTGCAGTCCCTGTATCCGGCTGACCGGGTGATGCTGAAAGATGCGCCGCTGGTGTTCGTGGGCTATGGCGTGGACGCGCCGGAGCGCCACTGGGACGACTACAAGGGCGTGGACCTGACCGGCAAGGTCGCGGTGGTGCTGGTCAACGATCCGGACTTCGAGACGCCGCAGCCGGGTGCCTTCGATGGCAAGGGCATGACCTACTACGGGCGCTGGACCTACAAGTACGAGGAACTGGCGCGCAAGGGTGCGGCCGGCGTGTTGATCGTCCACGAGACCGCGCCGGCCGCGTATGGCTGGGCGACGGTCCGCAGTTCGGGGACCTCGGCGCTGTTCGACATCCCACGGGCCGACGCGGCGCAGTACCACACGCGCCTGCGTGGCTGGGTGCAGCGCGACGCGGCTGTGGCGCTGTTTCGCGCGGCCGGCTTGGATTTCCAGGCGCAGAAGGCGCGGGCGCAGCGCGCGGACTTCACCCCGGTCACGCTGGGTGATGCGACCCTGAGCACGGACTTTGCAGTCAAGCGCGCGCAGGTCACCAGCCACAACGTGATCGCCCGCCTCCAGGGTGCCAAGCAGCCCGACCAGGCGGTGATCTACTCGGCGCACTGGGACGCCTATGGCGTGGGCCAGCCGGATGCGCAGGGCGATGCGATCCGGCATGGCGCGGTGGACAACGCCACCGGCGTGGCCGCCGTGCTGGAGCTGGCGCGCGCGTTCGCCGCTGGCCCGCGCCCGGCGCGCACGGTGCTGTTCATGGCCCTGACCGCCGAGGAAAAGGGGCTGCTGGGCGCGACCTACTACGCCGCCCACCCGCTGATGCCGCTGGCCAAGACGGCCGCGGTGATCAACATGGAAATGTTCAGTCCCGATGGCCCCACGCGCGACATCGCCTCGTGGGGACGCGGCCGGGTCTCACTGGAAGGCGCACTGGCCGACGTGGCCAAGGCGCGTGGCAAGGCCTATACGCCCGATCCCAACCTGGAAGCCGGCTTTTTCTACCGGGCCGATCATTTCGCCTTCGCCCAGCAGGGCGTGCCGGCGATCACCGTGGGGCCTGGGCTGGACATGGTCGAGGGTGGGGTCGAGCGCGGCAAGGCGCTGCGCGAGGCCTACTTCGCCCGCTGCTACCACCAACCCTGCGACAAGGTGACCGAGGGCTGGGATGCGACCGGCCAGGCGCAGGACGTCGCGGTGGTCTACGACCTGGGCCGGCGCATTGCCGATAGCGACGCCTGGCCGCAGTGGGAGGCGGGCTCGGAGTTCGCCGGGCGACGTGCGGCCAGCGCGGCGCAGCGCGAGGAGGCGTCCGCGCACGAGTGAACATGTCGGCGTTGGCGTGTGGTTCCCCTTCCACGGCCGGGGACCGCAGGAGGCAGGTTTGGCGCGCGGCTTGATCCGGATCAATGCCGCACCGGGTCGCAGGGCGGAGGATCGCCGCAGGCCCCGGTGACTGGTGTGCGGGGGCTGCCTTCCCCCCGAGCCCAGGAGTCCTACCCATGAACCCGACCATGAAGGCCGCCGTCGTCACCGACTTCGGCCAGCCGCTGCAGATCCAGGAAGTCCCCGTGCCAAGGCCGGCCGCCGGCGAACTGCTGGTCAAGATCGAGGCCTGCGGGGTGTGCCACACCGACCTGCACGCTGCCGAAGGCGACTGGCCGGTCAAGCCCAAGCCGCCGTTCATTCCCGGTCACGAGGGCGTGGGCCACGTCGTGGCTGTCGGCGCGGGCGTCACCCACGTCAGGGAAGGCGACCGGGTCGGCATTCCGTGGCTGTATTCGGCCTGTGGCTACTGCGAGCATTGCCTGGGTGGCTGGGAAACGCTGTGCGAGTCCCAGCGCAATACCGGCTACTCGGTCAATGGCGGCTTTGCCGAATACGCGCTGGCCGACGCCAATTACGTGGGCCATCTGCCGGCCAATATCGGCTTCGTCGAGATCGCCCCGGTGCTGTGCGCGGGGGTGACCGTCTACAAGGGACTGAAGATGACCGACACCCGCCCGGGCAACTGGGTGGTGATCTCCGGCGTCGGCGGCCTGGGTCACATGGCCGTGCAGTACGCCCGCGCCATGGGCCTGAACGTGGCGGCGGTGGATATCGACGATGCCAAGCTCGCCCTGGCCACCGAATTGGGCGCCACGGTGACGGTCAACGCCAAGACCACCGACCCGGTGGCCTACCTGAGGAAGGAGATCGGCGGCGCCCACGGTGCGCTGGTCACCGCGGTCTCGCCGGTGGCGTTCCGTCAGGCGCTGGGCATGGTCCGGCGCGGCGGCACCGTGGCGCTCAATGGCCTGCCGCCGGGCGAGTTTTCGCTGTCGATCTTCGACATGGTGCTGGAAGGTATCACCGTGCGCGGTTCCATCGTGGGGACCCGACTGGACCTGCAGGAGTCGCTGGCCTTCGCCGCGGCTGGCAAGGTCAAGGCCACTGTGGCAACCGACCGGCTGGAGAACATCAACCAGGTGTTCGCCAGGATGCACGCCGGCCAGATCGAGGGCCGGATCGTGCTGGCCATGGCCAGCTGAGGGGCGCGGGGAGGCCTCAGGCGCCCAGCGACTGCCCGCCGTCCACCGCCAGGATCTGCCCGGTGATCCAGCGCGCCGCGGGCGAGACCAGGAACACCGCGGCCTCGGCCACATCTTCCACCGTGCCGAACGCGCCGAATGGGATGCTGCCCTGGATGCGCGCGTACAGCGCCGGCTCGGTGCTCCTGCGCTGGTCCCATAGACCGTCGGGAAACTCGATCGAGCCCGGCGCGAGGGCGTTGACCCGGATCTTCTCGCGCGCCAGCTCGGTGGCCAGGGTCGCGGTGTAGTAGTTCAGCGCGGCCTTGGCGGTGGAGTAGGCCGCCGCGCGCGGGGTGGGCACCGTGCCGTTGATCGAGGAGATGTTGAGGATGGCCGGCGCGGCACTGCGGCGCAGGTGAGGCAGGGCGGCGCGGTTGGTGCGCACGGCGGCCATCAGGTCCACGTCGAAGCCGGCCGCCCAGCTGGCATCGTCGCTGCCGTTGCCATAGCCCGAAGCGTTGTTGACCACCACGTCGATGCCGCCCAGTGCGGCGGCGGCTGCCTCCACCCAGGCGTGAATCTGGTCCGGATCGGACAGGTCGCAGGGCAGGGCGTGGACGGCGCGGCCGTGGCCGCTGAGGCGGGCCACGGCCTCGCGCAGCGGCCCTTCGCTGCGGGCACAGATCGACACGTGCGCCCCCTCGCGGGCGAAGGCATCGGCCATGGCCAGGCCGATGCCACGGCTGCCTCCGGCCACCAGGATGCGCAGGTCGTGCAGGCGGGATTCGGGCATCTGGTCGCTCCAGGGGGGGGGGAAGACCCCGATTATCGGCCAAGCCTTCCGCGGGAGCCGCCACGGCGGCGATGACGCTTTCCCGGAAGGGCTCTTCGCTGCCATGGCAGCTCCCACCAAGTCCCCCACAGTCGCGCGCAGCGGCGGACGGCCTCACAATGCACGGCCGTGTTCCAGGCCAACGTCATGCGCAAGACCTACCAGCTCAATCTCGAAGGCAAGCATCCGGATCGCCTGCTGGAGGCCAGCAAGCACGAGATCCGCAAGTACATCGCGCGCGAGCAACGCAAGCCGTTGCCCGTGGGAATGGAAGTATGGCGGTTCGATGCGCGCTTCGGTGCCGACGAAGCCAGCGCCCGGGACGTCTCCTCCGGTGAACTGATTCGCGTGATCGATACGTGGGTCGCGCAGGGCGGCACCCAGTTCTACGTCGAGGTCGTGCGCCGCGCGGACATGCGCCATGCGCCGCCCGCACCCGCGGCGCCGCGGACGGGCTCGGGCGAAATGGAGTTCGACGACGCCGACTGAGCGGCCGCGCAGCGCGACCCCGCCTGAAGCGACGACGCCGGCCTTGTAGCCGGCGTTGTGGTGTGGGCGGCTAAGTGGGCGGGCCGCGTCAGTCGGCCAGCGCCAGGTCGTCGATCAGCGTGCGCAGGAAGCGCGCGGCCTCGCCGCCGGTGCAGGCGCGGTGGTCGAAGGTCACCGACAGCGGGATGACCTTGTGCGATTCGAAGCCGCCCATCACCGGCGTCATCTGGAAGCGCGCGCGTCCGGCGGCGACGATGCTCACGCACGGCGGCACCACGATCGGGGTGGCATAGCGGCCGGCGAACATGCCGAAGTTGCTCAGCGAGATCGTGTAGCCGGTCAGCTCGCTGGCCGGGATCGAGCGCTCCTGCACCTGGGTGCGCAGGCGGTTGACGCCCTCGCGCACGCCGCGTGCATCGAGGATGTCGGCATTGCGCAGGGCGGGCACGAACAGGCCATCGTCGGTGTCCACCGCGATGCCCACGTCCACGTGCGGATGCAGGGTGCGGGTCAGCGCCTGGCCGTCGAACCAGGCGTTCATCGCCGGCACCGCACGACAGGCGGCGACGATGCCGCGCACCAGGCGTGCAGTGAGGTCGTTGCCTGGCGACCAGGCTTGGATATCGGCATCGTCGTTGAGCGTGGTCGCTACCACCTGCGCGTGGGCTTCGGCCATGACCCGGGCCATGTTGCGACGCACCCCCTTGAGCGGCTCGGGCTGGCCGCTGGCGCTGCTGCCCGGAGGCGAGGTGCGCATCGGCTTGCCGCTGGCCGACAGGGTGGTGCGCGCACGGTTGGCGTCGGCGCTGGGCGCTGGCGCCGCTGCGGATGCCGCGCCACGTGCCGGCGGCACGCGACCGAGCTTGGCCGAGCCATCGGCCGCGGCCTGCTTCACATCGGCCATGGTCACCACGCCCTCGGCGCCGGTGGCGCGCACGCGGGTCAGGTCCACGCCCAGCTTGCGCGCCATCGCGCGCACCGCCGGCATCGCCTTGACCCCGCCCACGGCGACGGCGGACTCGCTCTGCACCGCATCGGAGGACTGCATCGCGCCAACCACCGTGCCGGCGTCGTCGCGCTCGTGATCGAAGCTCTCTACCGCCGGCGTCGGCGCGGGCGCGGGCTTGGCCGGTGCGGCCGCCTTCGGCGGACCGTGGTGATGGCCGGTGTCCTGGCCTTCCGCGCGCTGCGGCAGGCTGGGGTCTGGCGCGAACTGGGCCAGCATCGCGCCGGTCACCACCACCTCGCCGGCGGCGCCGGCCAGCTTGAGCACCTTGCCCGAGACCGGCGAAGGCACTTCGACCACGGCCTTGGCCGTCTCCATCGACACAAGCGGTTCGTCCAGGCGCACCACGTCGCCTTCTTTCACGAACCACTCCACGATGGTGGCATCGGGCAGGCCCTCGCCCAGGTCGGGGAGGTGGAAGGTCTTGCTTTCGCTCATGGTTGGGTCCTGCTGATGTGACGGGGACCAGCCACGTTGTCGTGTCCGGCCGCCAGGTGGTTGTGCGAGGCGTAGTGGGCGAACCACGGTTCGCCCGAGGCTGGTTGCCTGTCCAAGCCGCGCGCGGCCGGCTGGCGGCCGGACACGGCAACCCGGAGGGCCGTGCTTGAGTGCGCGCGGTGCGGCGTCATCACTCGGTCATTGATCGGCATAAATTCCTTCGTTCTTCCTTGCTCCACGCGCACTCAAGTGCGGCGTGGCAGGTCCCCATCGCATCAGCAGGACCCATTCTCTTGAATGAGTTCGATCGAACGCGCGGGAATCCAGCCGCTGCGTCCCTGTGCATCGTGCGCCCACCACCAGCCGGCGTGTTCGCGCTCCAGCGTGATCACATCACCCGGGTCGGCCTCCAGTTCGCGCGTGTCATACGCCTGCTGCGCGGTGGCGATGCCGGCATCGTCGATGCGAAACACGTTGGCTGGCATCCAGCCGCCCAGGCCCTGGGCCAGCGTGGCCCAGACGAAGTCGGGCCATTCGTGGTCGTGGTCGCCCAGGATCACGGTTTCGCCCTGGGCCACGCGCACCGCCTCGCGGTCGGGTGCGCGATGCCGGGCAATCACACGCGCACGCGGCATCTCAGCCCCGTGCAAGCGTGCGCTTGGCCGCGTCGACCACGCGCTGCGCGCTGGGCATGTACTTCATCTCCAGGCGGAACAGCGGCATGTGCGTGTCCGGGCCGGTGACGCGTTCGACCGGCGCCAGCAGGTCGTACATGCATTCCTCGGCCAGGCGCGCGGCGATCTCCGCACCAAAGCCCGCCGTGCGCGGGGCCTCGTGCACGATCACGCAGCGCCCGGTCTTGGCCACCGATTCGGCGATGGTGTCGAAGTCCAGCGGGGTCAGCGTGGCCACATCGATGACCTCGGCGCTGATGCCCTCGGCGGCCAGCGCGTCGGCGGCTTCCAGGGCTTCCTTGACCTGCGCGCCCCAGCTCACCAGGGTCACGTCGCTGCCGTCGCGCAAGACGAAGCACACGTCCAGCGGCAGCGCCTCGCCGTCATCGGGTACCCGTTCCTTGTACTGGCGATAGATGCGCTTGGGCTCCATGTAGATCACCGGATCCGGCTCGCGGATCGCCGCCAGCAGCAGGCCATAGGCGCGCTGCGGCGAGGACGGCATCACCACGCGCAGGCCGGGCACGTTGGTGAAGATCGATTCGTTGGCCTCGGAGTGATGCTCCGGCGCGCGGATGCCACCGCCCCACGGCACGCGCAGCACCATCGGACAGGTCAGGCGGCCACGCGTGCGGTAGCGCAGGCGCGCGGCGTGGCAGACCAGATGGTCGACCATCGGATAGACGAAGCCGTCGAACTGGGCCTCGGCGATGGGCTTCATGCCCTGCGCGGCCATGCCGACGGTCAGGCCGGCGATGGTGGTCTCGTCCAACGGCGTATCCAGCACGCGCTGGGGGCCGAAGCGCTTCTGCAGGCCGGCGGTGGCGCGGAACACGCCGCCGTTGACGCCCACATCCTCGCCCAGCACGACCACGGTCGGATCGTGCGAGATCTCCCAGGCCAACGCCTGGGTGATGGCTTCGATCAGGGTGATCGGGGCGGCGGTCGGGGTTTCGGTCGCGGGCAGGGCGTGCGCTTCGCCGAGGGCCTCGTGTGCCGGCGCGGGCTTGTGGTCATCCATGGCGCTGCTCCCGGGCAATGGCCTCGTCGCGCTGCCGGAGCAGCTCCGGTGGCGGATCGGCGTAGAGGTAGTCGAACATCGCTTCGACCGGTTGCACCGGCGTGGCCAGGTAGGCGTTGACCTCCTCGTCGATGCGCTGGCCGCATTCGGTCTTCCAGGCGGCTTGCTGTTCCTCGCTCCACAGGCCCTGCGCGGTCAGCCATGTGCGCATGCGCGGGATGGGATCGCGCTCCCAGGCGGCCTTCACTTCGGCATCGTCGCGATAGCGGCGCGCGTCGTCGGCGGTGGTGTGGTCGGACAGGCGGTAGGTGACGAACTCCAGCACCGTGCCGCCCTGGCCGCTGCGCGCGCGCTGCATGGCCTGATCCATGGCGTCGAGCACGGCGATCAGGTCGTTGCCGTCCACCTGCAGGCAGAACAGACCGCCGGCCAGGCCCTTCTGGGCCAGGGTCTGCGCGCCGGTCTGCGCCGAACGCGGCACCGAGATGGCCCAGCCGTTGTTGACCACGCCCAGGATCAGCGGCAGCTGGTAGGCGCCGGCCGAGTTGAGCGCGGCATAGAAATCGGTCTTGGACGAGCCCCCGTCGCCGCAGGTGCTCACCGCCACCCGGTCTTCGCCGCGCAGCTTGAACGCCAGCGCCGCGCCGGCCGCATGCAGGCACTGGGTGGAGATCGGCACCGACCAGGAGAAATCGTTGCGCGGCACCTCGAAGTCGTTGCCGCGCTCGTCACCGCCCCAGTACAGGAGCACCTCGCGCGGCTTCACGCCGCGCATGAACTGCGCGCCGTACTCGCGATAGCTGGGCGCGAAGACATCCTCCGGGCGCATCGCCGCGCCGATGCCCACGTGCGTGGCCTCGTGGCCCAGGCAGGAGGCGTAAGTGCCCAGCTTGCCGGTGCGCTGCAGCGCGATGGACTTGGTGTCGAAGACGCGGACGAACAGCATTTGCTTGAACAGTTCGACCAGCCGGCCGGTGTCCTTGGCCAGTTCGGGCAGGGGCCGCCCGTTGGAGGTGCCGTCCGGGTTGAGGTATTGCAGGTATTCGATCTGGAAACTGGCTGCCAGGGTCATGGCATCGTCGGTGTTGCGCAAAGAGGACTTCATCATAGCCCCGCCATGTTAATGACCCAGGAGCGCTTTGCCTTCCCGCAACGCAGCAGCAAGCGTTTTTAGATGTGTCGTGATTGACAAAAAAAGCGCGGCCCCTTTGCGGGGCCGCGCGGGTGCAACGGACGTTTTGTCGGTAATTACCGCACGGCGGTGGAGAAGGTGGCCGTGTTGTTGGCCGTGTTGGCTTCGGGCGAGGCGGTGGACGCTTCGGCGCCCACCTGCACCGTGCTGCCGCGGCGTGCCGTCCCGGTGGTCACCCAGATCGGGAACTTCACCGAGGCGCCGGTCGCCAGGGTCTTGGAGCCTTTGCAGCGGAAGCGACTCTCGCGCAGGCTGCCCTGGCGCACGCAGTTCCAGCCAGACGGCGTGTCGAGCAGCGACAGCGCGGTCATGGTGTTGCCGTCGATCAGCAGCTCCGGCTTGCGCGCGGACTGGCCGACGTTGCTCAGGGTCACCACGTAGCGGGTGTAGAGCTGGATGGCCTTGATCGAGGACGGGCCGGCGATGGAGACCGCCAGGTCGGCGTTGTTCGGAACCGTCACCTCGGTGGTGGCGACCGCCTGGTTGTTGTCTACGACCGGGTCGAAGGTCTGCGAGGTCGCCGCGACGGCCAGGGTCGCCGTCCCGCCGGCCTGCGTTGCCAGCGAGGTGGCGCTGACGCTGAAGCTGGCGCTGTCGCCATTGGCCAGCGAGGCACTGTTGCAGGCCACCGAGGTCATGCCGTCGGCCACCTGGGCCGTGTCACAGGTCCAGCCACCGGCCGGGGTCACCGCCATGTCCGGCAGTTCGCCGGCAAGGGAGAAGCCCACGCCCGGGGCATCGGCCGCTTCCGGCCCGTTGTTGCTGACCGTGGCGGTGTAGCCCAGGGCCTGGCCGGCGACCACGCTGGCCGGGCTGGCGCTGGCGGTCACCGCCAGGTCGGCCTTGGGTGCCAGGGCGAAGTAGGCCACCACTGGATCATGGTCGGACAGGCGGGCCGGCGAGGTCGCATCGTTGCGTGCCACTTCGGGGAAGTCGGCGTTGATGCGGGCGTGGTCCATGCCGAAGGCCGTGGTGGCCAGCACCAGGGCGTCGTTGACCAGCACGTGGTCCAGGGTCTGGGCGCTGCCGTCGTAGGTGAACGAATAGTTCTGGCCCTCCGGCAGCAGTTCACCCAGGTTGGTCAGGTCCGGGTTGACCAGGTCGACGCCATCGCCGGCGATCAGGGTCTGTGCGTCCGGCGTCGGCGTGCCCAGGATGGTGTTGATCGCATCGACGTAGCCATCGTTGAACTGGAAGGCGTTGAAGTCGCCCAGCACGGTGATGCGGCGGTCCGGGTCGTCGGTCTGCATGCCCTGGATCAGGTTGGCCAGGAACTCGGCCTGCGCCTGGCGCTTGGCACGCACGCGGTCGCCGGCGGCATCGAGCGTGTCGGCGCCATTGAGCGAGCGCTGGTGCACGGCGATCACCGTGATGGGGAAGGTGCGCCCGTCACCCCAGTGCACCACCGCGTCCAGGGCCAGCGGCGGACGATCGTTGAGCAGGCTGGTATTGCCCGACGGCTCGGTCCAGGTGGTGTCCTTGCCGTACTGGGTCACGCCGGTGACCTCCACGCGGGCGACGCTGGCGCCGACCGTGGCGGTCTTGACCAGGAAGCCCACGTCGATGCCGCCCACGTCATTGCCCTCCTGCAGGTAGGGCACGTATTGCGGGTCGGCCAGGCCTTCGGCCACCGCATCGGCATTCACCTTGTCGGCGACCTGCTGCAGGGTGGAGAGGTTCTCCATCTCCACCACGGCCAGGATGTCGGGCAGGTTGAGGTAGTCGCGGATCGCCACCGAGGACTTGGACAGGCGCATGGCGAAGGCCGCGGCAGTCAGGGTCGGCGCGCTGTTGCCATCGGCGGTGGTGTCGAAGAAGCGCTCCATGTTGTAGCCGGCGACGGTGAACTCGTCGGCGCTCGGCGCGCGCGCCGGCTGCGGGGTCACGCCCGGTGTGGTCTCGATGGCCACGGCCGGGTCACGCACCAGCACGTAGTGGCGGTAGCTGTAGTCCAGCGGGCCGGTCATGCCGGTGACGATCGCGCCGGTGGACAGGTCCAGCGCGGTGCTCGGTCCGCCCAGGGTGTCGCTGTCGACGGTGAGGATTTCCGGGTTGCCGTCCCACTGCGGGATCTCGCCGGACACTGGGGTCGGGGCCTCGATCCCCGGTTCGCGGAACGGGCGCGGCGTGTCGCCCAGCACGGCGTAGAACAGGCCGTCGCTGGTGCCGGTGGCGCTGCTCTCGTTGGTGTAGCCGCCGGTGGGGCCGACCACGCGCAGGCTGGCGGCGGTGACGCGCATGCCTTCATAGCGCTCGAGCTGGTCCAGGCCGCCGCTGGGGGTGAGCATGTCGGCGGTCAGCACCACCGGGGCGGGCAGCGGCTGACCGCTGGACAGCAGGGTGACCGAGGGGCTACCGCTGATCTCGGTCAGCGGACGCTGGTACGGATCGGCGCTGGGCACGTATTCCTGCACGGTGCCCGAAACGCGCACCAAGTTGCCCACCGCCACGGCGGCCGGCGGGGTCGAGCCGGTGTAGACGTAGACACCCTCCGAGGTGGCCGGGTTGCTGTCGGCCTCGGCGTCCGGGGTCTGCATCCAGAAGCCCGCGCCCTTGACCCCGGTGACCACGCCGGTGGTGTAGACCAGCGAACCGGCGATGGGCGACTGGATCCCACTGCCCTGGATGTCGTGGATGGCGGTCAGGGAGATGTCGTCGTTGACGATGGTGCCGGTGGCGGTCGCGTTGCCCAGCAACGCCGCGCCGACCAGGTCGGACAGGGTGACGGTGAAGGTCTCGTCCGATTCGGTGACGCTGTCGTCGATCAGGTCCACGGTGACCGTGGCGCTGGTCTGGCCCTCGGCCAGGCTCACCGTGCCGGTGGCGGCCACGTAGTCGCTACCGGCCGTGGCGGTGCCATCGGCGGTGCTCCAGCTCACGCTGATGCCGCCCGCCGGTGCAGGCTGGGTGAGGGTGAGAGTGAAGCTCAGCGGACCTGCGCCCTCGTCGCCGGAGGCATCGGCGATGGACAGCAGCGGGGTGCCACTGGCGCCGCACACGGCGCCGGCCGTGGCGCCGTTGCGCGGTGCTGGCGCACCGGTGGAGAAGTCGGCGGCGTTGTCGTTGGTATCGGTGCAGCCCTCGCCCGCGCGCAGGGCCGCGGTGGCGTTGCTCAGCGCAGGTGTGGCCCCGCTGCCCTCGTAGCAGCTGGCCGAGCCGTAGCCGACCAGGTCCACGTAGCCGGTCGGGCAGGCGCCGGAGAACGCAGACTGGCTGGACGCCAGCAGCACCTTGCCGTTGCTGCCGGACATGGAGATCGAGCCGGTCGCATCCGGAGCGGGCAGGGCGGTGGTCCCGCCGGAGCCGGCGCTTTCCTGCACCAGGTAGTAGCCACCCGGCGCGATGCTGCCGCTCAGCGGGGTCACCTGCCAGCTGCTGCCGCTGGAGCTGGCGTACTGGACGCTGTAGCTGGAAAGGTCCACCGGGTCGGTGCCGGTGTTGTGCAGTTCGATGAAGTCGTTGGTCCAGCTCGCGCCGCTGTTGCCGCCGCCGCCGTAGACCTGACTGATCACCACCTGTGCCTGCGCGCCGCTCGCGCTGGCCATTCCCAATACCGCTAGCGCCGCCAGGCGCGCCAACCGTGACGTCATCGAAGCTTCTCCATCGCGTTTTCCGGGGGATGCGCCACTGTCCGCAGCGCGATTTTCGACTATGAACGAATCCTGAGTAAATTGCATGACAGGTCACAGATGGCGTGTGCGCCATCCCGCGGCGTGGGTCCGCGCGCGACCGGCTACCATGCCGGACCCCTCCGCAGCTGGCGGTTTCGATGCAGATCCAAGACAACGAGCGGCCGCTGGAAGACGGCATTCACACCGACCTGGCCGGCCGCACCACCTATGGCGGCTATCTGCGGCTGGACCTGCTGCTGGCCGCGCAGCAGCCGCTGACCTCACCGGCGCACCACGATGAGATGCTGTTCATCGTCCAGCATCAGGTCTCCGAGCTGTGGATGAAGCTGATGATCCACGAGCTCAGCGCCGCCATCGGCCACCTGCAGCGCGACGAGGTCTGGCAGACCCGAAAGGTGCTGGCGCGGACCAAGCAGGTGCTGCGCCAGCTCACCGAACAGTGGTCGGTGCTGGAGACGCTGACCCCGTCGGAGTACATGGGCTTCCGCGAAGTGCTGGGGCCGTCCTCGGGCTTCCAGTCGCTGCAGTACCGGCAGATCGAATTCATGCTGGGCAACAAGAACGCGGCCATGCTCAAGGTCTTCGCCCACGATCCGTTCGGCCAGCAGGCCCTGCGCGGGGCGCTGGAGGCCCCCAGCCTGTACGAGGAATTCCTGCGCTACCTGGCGCGCTTCGGCCATGCGGTGCCGCGCCAGCACCTGGAGCGCGACTTCAGCCATGCGCACGTGCGCGACGAGGCGCTGCTGCCGATGTTCGAACGCATCTATGCCGACACCGACCGCTGCTGGCGCGAATACCAGCTGTGCGAGGACCTGGTGGACCTGGAGACGCAGTTCCAGCTGTGGCGCTTCCGCCACATGCGCACGGTGATGCGGGTGATCGGCTTCAAGCGTGGCACCGGCGGCTCGTCCGGCGTGGGCTTCCTCAAGCAGGCGCTGGAACTGGAGTTCTTCCCCGAGCTGTTCCAGGTGCGCACGGTGGTGGGGCTGGCGCCGCCGTCGCGCTGAACACGGCCGGCAATGGTTTCATTTGACGCCAAGGGGCCGCAGCGGTGATCCTGCCGCGTCCCCTTGGCGGGACGTTTTTTTGTCCACGCACGCTGCATAGGGGAATCTGACGCATGACCGCCGAGTCCAAGTCGCCCACGCTTGAACCCGTTCCACCGATGAATGGCGATCCGCCGGCCTTCGGCGACCTGATGGGGCATCCGCGACCGCTGTGGATGCTGTTCATGACCGAGTTCTGGGAACGCTTTGCCTTCTACGGCATCCGCTGGGCACTGGTCCTGTACATCGTGGCCCAGTTCTACGGCGGTGAAGCCTCGGGCCAGGGCGATGCCAGCCGCACCTACGGTGCCTATCTGGCGCTGGTGTATGCCGCGGCGATCTTTGGCGGCTACGTGGCCGACCGGCTGCTGGGCTACCAGCGCTCGGTGCTGGTGGGCGCGGCCGTCATGGCCGCCGGCCTGTTTCTGGTGGCGGTGCCCAACCACACCGTGTTCGAGATCGGCCTGGCCACGGTGATCATCGGCAATGGCCTGTTCAAGCCGATCATTTCCACCCTGGTGGGTAAGGTCTACAGCCAGCGCGACGAACGTCGCGACTCGGGCTTCACCATCTTCTACATGGGCATCAATCTGGGCGCGATGGTCGCCCCGCTGCTGACCGGGTGGTTGGCCGACAAGGTCTTTGGCACGCCTGAGATCCCGGCCTACAAGGTGGTCTTCATCGCCTCGGGCGTGGGCATGCTGATCAGCATGGCGTGGTTCTGGATCGGACGTGGGGCGCTCAATGGCGTGGGCGCGCCGCCGCCGGGCGCTGAAAACCCGATGCGCATCGTGCTGGTGGCCCTGGGCGCGATCGTGGCAATCCCGGTGGCCTATTTCCTGCTGGCCATCGGCGCGCAGGCCCTGGCCTGGATCCTGGGGGTGATGTTCATCGCGCTGGCGGTGCTGTTGCTGGTGGAAGGCATCCGCGAGGGCAAGGTGCAGCGTGACCGGGTGATCGCGATGCTGATCATCTTCCTGTTCAACGTGCTGTTCTGGTGCTTCTTCGAACAGGCCGGCAGCAGCTTCACCTTCCTGGCCGACGAGATCGTCAATCGCCAGTTCGGCAGCTGGACCTTCCCGACGGCGTGGTTCCAGTCGGTCAACTCGGTGGCCATCATCGTGCTGGCGCCGGTGCTGGCCTGGCTGTGGGTCAAGATGGGGCGCATCAATCCCTCGATCCCGCGCAAGTTCGGCCTTGGTCTGCTGTTCAACGGCTCGGCCTTCCTGCTGCTGATGTTCGCCCTGTCCACGCTGGTCAGCGATGCCGGCACGATCCCGTTCTGGACCTTGTTCATGGTCTATGTCCTGCAGTCGGTGGGCGAGCTGTGCCTGTCGCCGATCGGCCTGTCGATGGTGACCAAGCTGGCCCCGGTGCGCCTGGTCGGCTTCGGCATGGGCGGCTGGTTCCTGTCCACCGGCATCGGCAACAACCTGTCGGGCATCTTCGCCGGCCTGGTCAGCGGCGAGGGCGGCATGACCGTGGCCTCGGCCGAGCACGCCTACACCATGGGCTTCTGGATCCTCACCGCGTTTGGCGTGGTGCTGTTCCTGATCGCCCCGCTGGTCAGCAAGCTGATGCATGGCGTGAAGTAGGGCCTGGATCCGGTCCACGCAGCGGCGGCTCCGGCCGCCGTTTTGCGTTTTCAAATGCGGCCGATGCGCTCAGGTGCTGGCGTATCCGCGCACGAAGGCCGCCGCCAGCCGCGCTGCGTCTGCCGCGTTGCGGTCGCCCGCCAGCGCGCGGACCAGCCGCGCCGGGGTCATCCCGGTCAGGCGCGCCAGATCGTGGGTGGCGTGGGCCTGGTCGCTGTAGCCGTGGCGCGCCGCCGCGTCGGCGATGGGCGCGGCGGCGGCATCCAGCGTGCGAAGCAGGCCCTGCAGGCGGCGCACCCGTGCGTATTCCTTCGGCGTCAGTCCCAC
Organism: Pseudoxanthomonas sp. JC1303; assembly: GCF_058448525.1. Taxonomy (NCBI): domain Bacteria; kingdom Pseudomonadati; phylum Pseudomonadota; class Gammaproteobacteria; order Lysobacterales; family Lysobacteraceae; genus Pseudoxanthomonas; species Pseudoxanthomonas sp. JC1303. Next base: position 2,373,305 of record NZ_CP185958.1, read on the forward strand.
GGCGGCGAGAAAGCGCCCCTGCAGGGTGCGCATGGCCACGCCCAGCTGATCGGCCAGCGCGCGCATGCGCAGATCGCCCTCGGCCGCATCCAGCAGCGCGGCGGCGCGCTCGGCCAGGGGATCCACCGTGAAGCCCGCGCAGTGGACCTGCAGCAGGTCCCAGAGCGGCTGCTGCGTACCGGCCTGCACGCCGGCTCGGATCGCGGATTCGAAGCGCGTGGCGAAGACGGCGTCCAACGTGTACAGGTCCGGCGCCTGGTCACGCAGGCCGCCCAGGCGCTTGCCCACGACCAGGCCGCTGGCGGCGGCCGTCAGGCGCACGCCGATGCAGTGCACGGGCCCGGTCGCCTGCAGGCGGATGGGGCCGCGTTGCTGGGCCGCGAAGCAGAAGGGCTGGTCCGCGCGCAGTTGCCCGTCCATCCCGTGGAATCGCAATGGCACGCCGAGTTCGGCCAGCAGTTCGCAGCGCCCGTCCGGATAGACGGCCTGGATCGCCGGATCGGGCGATTCGTCGCGGAGTTCCCACAGGCATTGCACGTACTGGCGCAGTGCGAGGGGCGGAGCGGATTCGGTGTAGTCCATGGGCCTGTATCGAATCGGGCCGTGCGCGTTTTTACAAGCGTGCACGACCGTTACCTCGCTAAGGTCGCGCCTCCTGACATGGAGCGACGACGATGCGAAGGGCCAAGGCGGTGGTGGGTGCGGCGATGGCGATGTGGTCAGGCGTGGCGCTGGGCGCCAGCCCCGACCTGGGCTGGCTGACCGGACGCTGGTGCGCCGCGCGTGCCGGGCAACTCATCGAAGAGACGTGGCTGGCGCCGGTGGGCGGTGCGTTGATCGGGATGTCGCGCACGACCCGCGGCGAGGCGACGCAGTCGTTCGAGTTCATGCGCATCGCGCGCGACGGTGCGCACACGGCCATGCACGTGTTGCCCAACGGCGAGGCGGCCACCGTCTTCCCCATGGTGGCAAGCGGCCCGGGCTGGGTCCGGTTTGCCAATGCCGCGCACGATTTCCCCAACACCATCGAGTACCGCAGCAAGGGCGAGCGCCTGCACGCCTGGATCGCCGGGCCCGACCAGGAGGGCAAGCCCATGCGCATCGTGTTCGACTACACCCGCTGCGCGCCTTGATCGGGCCTGCGCCGGCCACGGCGGGCGGCGGGCGGCCATGAACGACAACGCCGCGGGAGACCGCGGCGTTGTGGTGGGATTCGCTGCGGCCTTAGCCCAGCGGCGGATGACGCTCGGCCGAGGACACCGGGCTGACCGGGGCGTCCTTCAGCCCATCCAACAGCTGCTCCATGCCGGCCCCGCCCAGGCGCCCCATCAGGGCGTGGAGTTGCTCGACCTCTTCGGGCGAGAGCACCGAGAGCAGCCGCCGCTCGCACTCCAGCACCAGCGGAGCGACGGTGTCGTGCAGTTCCTGGCCCTTGGTCGACAGGGCCAACACCGAGCGGCGGCGGTCGTCGCCGTGGATGTCGCGGCTGACCAGTTCACGCTCCAGCAGGCGCGCCACGGCGCGGCTGACGGCCACCTTGTCCATGGCGGTCTGCTCGGCGACCTCGCCGGCCGATAGGCCCGGATAGCGGGCCAGCACGCACATGGTGCGCCACTCGGTCATCACCAGGCCGAAGCGCCGGTAGTACTCGGCGGAAATCGCCTGGCTGACGCGGTTGGACAACACGCTCAGCTGGTAGGGGACGAAGGTTTCCAGCTGCAGGGTCAGCGGCTGGGCGGGGGGCAGGGAGGCGTCTGGCTGGGTCATGGTGCGCTGCGGCGTGCGGCCTTGTTTCAATTGAAACTATGCTGCCGCGAGTTCCTTTGCAAGATGGGAGAAGATTCCATGAGCGCTCAGCCCTCCACGCACGCGCCCGGAACGGAAGCGAAGGTTGCCACGTTCGACAACCCAATGGGGATCGACGGCTTCGAATTCGTCGAGTTCGCCGCCCCCGCCGGCCAGGGTGGCCAACTGCACGATTACTTCCGCAAGCTCGGGTTCACCCAGGTGGCCCGGCACAAGACGCGCGCCATCAGCACCTACCGGCAGAACGACTGCACCTTCCTGATCAACGAGGATCCGGATTCGTTCGCCGCCGATTTTGCCGCCGAGCACGGGCCCAGCGCCTGCGGCTTCGCCATCCGGGTCAACAAGCTCGCCGAGTGGGCGCGGGTGCAGGCGCTGAAGAACGGTGCCGAGCAGATCGGCCCGCGCGAGCTGACCAAGGCGGTGGCCGCGCCGGTGATCAAGGGCATCGGCGGCTGCATGCTGTACATCGTCGACCGCTACGACAGCACCGGCACCATCCATGACCCGGACTATGAATTCCTGCCCGGGGTGGAGCGCATGCCCACCGGCTTCGGCCTGACCTTCATCGACCACCTGACCCACAACCTCTATCCGGGGAACATGGCGCAGTGGGCCGATTACTACGAGCGGCTGTTCAACTTCCGCGAGATCCGCTACTTCGACATCAAGGGCGCCAAGACCGGCCTGCTGTCCAAGGCGATGACCGCGCCGGACGGCATGGTGCGCATCCCGCTCAACGAGTCGTCCGATCCCAAGTCGCAGATCAACGAATACCTGGACGCCTACCGGGGCGAGGGCATCCAGCACATCGCCTGCTTCACCGACGACATCTATGTCACGGTGGAGAAGATGCGGGCGGCGGGCGTGGATTTCCTGGACACGCCGGACACCTATTTCGAGGTGATCGACCAGCGCATCCCCGAACACGGCGAGGACGTCGAGCGCCTGGCGCGCAACAAGATCCTGATCGACGCCGACCTGGAGACCGGCAAGCGCAAGCTGCTGCAGATCTTCACCCAGAACGCGATCGGCCCGATCTTCTTCGAGATCATCCAGCGCAAGGGCAACGACGGCTTCGGCGAAGGCAACTTCAAGGCGCTGTTCGAAAGCATCGAGCGCGACCAGATGCGGCGCGGCGTGCTTTAGCAGCATGCCTTGATCACGGCGGCAGCTTTAGCCCCTCTCCCTCTGGGAGAGGGGTTGGGGTGAGGGTCAGGCGAAGTCCAGATGGCGAACGACGCTATGCTTCCAGCAAGCTTCCAGACAGGACGTCTGCCCATGCCAGGACGCGTTAAGCCACCGCTGCCGACGCGGACGCTGCGCGACGCGCGCGCCCTGCGCCGCGAAATGACCGATGCCGAGCGCTTGCTCTGGCGGCATCTTCGCGGTGGTCAACTGGAAGGACTGAAGTTCCGACGCCAGCATCCGATTCCGCCCTACATCGCGGATTTTTGCTGCGTCGGATTGAAACTCATCGTTGAACTCGATGGCAGTCAGCATTCGGAGCAAAGCGATGCTGCACGCACCAAATTCCTGGAATCGCAGGGATGGCAGGTCGTGCGGTGCTGGGATAATGAAGTGCTGACGCAGACCGAAGCGGTGGTCGAGACGATCTGGCGGTGCGCCTGCGACCTTACCCTTACCCTCACCCCAACCCCTCTCCCGGAGGGAGAGGGGCTTTAAGCATCGCGAGTGTTGGCATGGCAGAGCATTCACGCAATTCATTGAGCTACATGACCGGCTTCGGCAACGAGTTCGCCAGCGAGGCGATTGCCGGGGCGCTGCCGGTGGGGCGCAATTCGCCGCAGCAGGTGGCGTTCGGGCTGTATGCCGAGCAGTTGTCGGGTACCGCATTCACTGCGCCGCGCGGGCAGAACCGGCGCAGTTGGCTGTATCGGATCCGGCCGGCGGCGATGCACGGCGGCTTCGCGCTGTTCGAGCAAGCGCCGGACTTCCACAACGGCTTCGGCCAGGGGCCGGTCAGCCCGGACCAGTTGCGCTGGTCGCCGCTGCCGCTGCCCGAGGCGCCCACCGATTTCATCGAAGGCTTGCTGACCATGGCCGGCAATGGCGCCGCCGAGGCGCAGCACGGCGTGGGCATTCACTTGTACGCGGCCAACCGCGACATGCGCGGGCGCTGGTTCTACGACGCCGACGCCGAGCTGCTGATCGTCCCGCAGCAAGGACGGCTGCGGCTGGCCACCGAATTCGGCGTGATCGAGGTCGAGCCGCAGCAGATCGCGGTGATTCCGCGCGGCGTGCGTTTCGCGGTGACCCTGCCCGACGGCCAGGCACGCGGCTATGTCTGCGAGAACTTTGGCGCGCCACTGCGCCTGCCCGACCTGGGGCCGATCGGCTCCAACGGCCTGGCCAACCCGCGTGACTTCGAAACGCCGGTGGCCGCCTACGAGGACGTCGAGGGCGAGTCCGAGTTGATCGCCAAGTTCCAGGGCCACCTGTGGCGCGCGTCCATCGGCCACAGTCCGCTGGATGTCGTGGCCTGGCACGGCAACGGGGCGCCGTATCGCTACGACCTGCGCCGGTTCAATGCGATCGGCTCGATCAGCTTCGATCATCCCGATCCGTCGATCTTCACCGTGCTGACCTCGCCCAGCGACACGCCGGGCACGGCCAACCTGGACTTCGTGATCTTTCCGCCGCGCTGGCTGGTGGCGCAGGACACCTTCCGCCCGCCGTGGTTCCACCGAAACGTGGCCAGCGAGTTCATGGGCCTGGTGCACGGCGCCTACGATGCCAAGGCCGAGGGCTTCGCCCCGGGAGGGGCGTCGTTGCACAACGGCATGACCGGGCATGGGCCGGATGCGGCCACGTTCGAGAAAGCCTCGCATGCGGACCTGTCCAAGCCCGACGTGATCAGCGACACGATGGCCTTCATGTTCGAGACCCGCGCGGTGCTGCGTCCGACGCGCCAGGCGATGCAAGCCGCGCACCGCCAGCGCGACTACCAGCAGTGCTGGGCTGGGCTCAGCCGCCGCTTTCAGCCGCCTGGCTGAGCACCCCGGAGCCTGTGATCGCAGGCGGCTGCGGTGCCTTCAAGGCCTCGCCGTAGTGTTCCGGGACGGCCTCGGCCAGGCGTGCCTGTACCCGCTGCGCGTAGCCGGGCGAGGTGATCGCAGGCAACTGCAATACCGCTTCGCGCATCACCTCCAGGACCGTCGCGTCGTCCGGCGCATCGTGCAGCCGCCGGTGGAGTGCCTCGGCCCGCGGATCGCGCTGCAGCTCCAGGATGCCCTGCAGGTAGAAGCGGGCGGCGATCAGGGAGCGTCGATGGACGCGCGGGGCCGGGTCCGGTGTCTTTGCGATGTGGAGTGCGGACGCCTGCGCGATCTCCAGATAGCCCTGCCGGATCAAGGTGGCGATGTGGTCTTCGGTCTGCGGCCCAAGCAGCTGCACCAGCTCGGGCAGCGTGCGCCGGCCGTCGGCCATGATCAGGATCCGGCGCTGGCGCATGTCCAGGCCCGCGCGATGGGTCTGCAGGGCGGCATGGGCCCGGTCGGTTTTGCGAGGTTGCATGGGGAGGCACGGCGTCGAGGCCGGTGCAGGCTCGCCGGTGCCGATGAAACCGCCATGACACTCGACCAGCGTGGTGTGCGAGGTGTGCGCAGGGCCCGGTTCGCGCGCGATTCACCGCCAGTGACTAGGCTGGACGCTCTGCTGATCGTGGAGTCCGTGTCCTGATGAAAGCCCTGCTGCCCCTGACCGCCGCCCTGGTCCTGGCCCTGTCCGCGTGCAAGGCCGATGACCACGCATCGTCGGCCGACACCGCCGCCTCCAAGGAGCCCATGCCGGCCGCAAGTGTCCCTCCGGCCTCGCTGCCGCCGTCATTGCCCGAGCCGGGTGAGGCCAGCGGCCAACCGACGTCCAGCCAGCTTGCGGGGTGGCAGGGGTATGGCGATCTCAAGCTGGGCAGCACCGTGGAGGAGGCCAGGCAGGCCTGGGGCGGAGAGCTCAACAGCAGCACCCCGTCCGAAGGCGGTTCCTGCTACCAGCTCACGCCCAAGTGGGCGACCGACAAGGCCGATGTGGCCTTCATGATCGAACACGATCACTTCGTCCGCTACGACGTCACCACCAGCAAGGAAACCGCGCCCGGCGGCGGCAAGGTTGGCATGGACGAGGGCCAGCTGCGCGCGCTGTACGGCGACGCGCTGTCATCGATGCCGCACAAGTACGTGGAAGGCGGCAAGTACCTCAGCGTCAGCCAGGGCAAGGACAAGCTGGTGTTCGAGACCGGTGCCGACGGCAAGGTCACCAGCTGGCGCGTGGGCCTGCCACCCCAGATTGACTACGTGGAAGGCTGCGCCTGATCGAACACCGCTTGGGTGGGAGCCGCTACAGCGGCGATGGGGCTTGCCCGGAAAGCCCTTCGCCGGCATGAAGGCTCCCACTCCCACAACAGGCATGCCTTATGCCGCGTCGGCCTTGCGCGGGAACAGATAGATCGCCGTGCCCACCACCACCGCGGCGCCGACGGCCCGCAAATTGGCCAGGCTGGCGCTGCACAGCAGGCCCAGGGTCAGCAGCAGCGCCAGGATCGGGATCAGCGGACCGCCAGGCAGGCGCAGCGCATTGGGGTTGTCGCGATGGCGGCGGGCCAGCACCAGCACCGCGGCGGCCGTGCCGATGTAGGCCAGCAGGCGGGTCACCATCGACAGCAGCGCCAGCTGTTCGAACGAGCCGGAGAGCGCCAACGCCACCGACAGAACGCCCTGGACGATGATCGCCGCGGCCGGGGTGCGGAAGCGCGGGTGCACGCGGGCGATGAACTTCGGCCCGAAGCCATCGGCCGCCAGGGCGAACAGGAAGCGTGGCCCCAGCATCACCGTGTTGCTGGTCGTGCCCAGGATCGACACCACGGCGCCCACGGTCAGCACCAGCGCCAGGCCCTCGCCACCGAAGCGGCTGGCCGCATCGGCCAGCGGCGTGGCCGAATTCGCCAAGCCGGGCAGGGTGCCCATGGCCACCACCTGCACGGCGGCGTAGATCAAGGTCACCAGGGTGATCATGGTGATCAGGGCGAAGGGCACGTCGCGGCGCGGGTTTCGGAACTCGCCGGCCGCGGCTGGGATGTTCTCGAAGCCGGCATAGGCGAACAGCAGCAGCAGCGCGGCCTGGCCCAGGTTGGGCAGGTCGCCCAGGTCCGGCGCGGTGCCGGCGAAGGCCATGCTCCAGTCCATGAAGCACAGGCCGACCACCACGAACAGCAGCAGCGGCACCAGCTTGGCGATCACCAGGGCCACGCCGGTGCGGGCAGCCGAGCGCACCCCGATCACGTTGATCAGGGTCAGCAGCGCCAGCGAGCCGATGACCACGGACAGGCGCCCGGCGCCGGCGCCGGCCGGTGCCCAGAAGCGCGAGACCGCGTCAGCCAGGCCATTGCCCAGGGCGGCGGCCGAGCTGATGCGGGTCAGCCAGATCATCCAGCCCACCTGGAAGCCCGCGTAGCGTCCGAAGGCCTCGCGGGCGTACAGGTAGCTGCCGCCCGGCGCGTCGAAGTAGCTGGCGGCCTGCGCATAGCACAGCACCAGCAGGGCCACGGCGATGCCGGCCAGCAGCACCGCCCACAGGCTCAGCGGGCCCATCAGCGCCACGGTGGCAGCCGGCAGCAGGTAGATGCCGCTGCCGATCACATCGTTGATGGACAGCCCGACGATCTGCCAGCGGCTGACTGCGCGGACCAGTTGGCCTTCGCCCGCAGGCGCGGCGTTCACGGGGTGGCCTGCGCGGTCAACGTGGGCAGCGACCAGGCGTGCTGCAGGCGCACGTACTCGGCCTTGGGCAGCAGCACGAACAGCGGATGCCGCTTGGGATCCAGCCAGGCTTGCAGCCGGACCATGTTGGCCGGCTCCATCGCCGTGCAGCCGGCGGTGGGCTCGCCGGGCGTGCGCCACATGTGGGCGAAGATGCAGCTGCCGTGGCCAGGGACGGCCTGGGCGTTGTGTTCGATCACAAAGCCCTGGCGGTAACGCACATCGCCATCGTTGTGCAGGTCCAGGCGCATGTGCTCGCTGGCTCCAGCCACCGCCTGCGCGCCGACATCTTTTTCGTCGACGATCTGGTTGTAGAGCGGCGAGTCGGGCACGTCCACGCACCAGCTGCTGGCCTGCATCTGGTGATAGTCCAGCGCGGTGTCGGCCGTGGGCGCATAGCCGAAGGCCTGCCCGATGCCGAAGACGCCGGCCGGGCTGCGCCCATCGCCCTCACGCTTTTGCGGGCCGTCGGACTGCGCTGGCGACACTCCGTCGCCCCAGGCGCTGCCCTGCTTGCCGATGGCCACGGCGATGGGCGCGGTGGCGAGGGTCCACTTGGCTCCCTTGCGGACATAGGTGCGCAGCGTGCCCTGGTTGTCGTCCCAGCCATCGGTGGTGACCACCACCAGCTGCTGGGCCTGCTGCATTTGCGGGATGCCGGCGGGCGCGCGCTTGGCCAGGGCCGGCACGGCGGCGAGCGCGGCGGCCACGGTCAGCCAACGCAGGGCGGACAGCGGCGTGGGGCGGTTCGTGGACATGGGCGCTCCGGGGGGCAGGGGTCAGGAATCGAGCAGGTGCTGGACCCGCTCCAGGTTGATCGCCAGCTGGCGGTCGCGGTCGGGATTGGCCTGGCACAGCAGGACGAACACGAAGTCCAGCAGGTACTGCAGCGAGGAGCGGTACAGCAGTTGCTCGATGTGCGGGGCGGCATCGTGCGCGGAGACCACCAGTGCCGCGTCGGCATGCGCGCGCAGCGGGTTGGCGGTGTGCCGGGTGATGGAGACCACGGTGCCGCCGGCGTCCTGGAACTGGCGCGAGATCTGCGAGAGCTGGGGTAGCTTGCCGAACTCGGACAGCAGGATCAGCACGTCGTCCGGCCGCGCCGAGGACACGTTGGTCATCATCAGGATCGGATCGGCGTGGTGGATGGTCAGCACGCCCAGCAGCGACAGGCGCATGGCGAATTCGCGCGCGAACAGGCCGTCATCGCCCAACCCGCAGACGAAGACCTTCTGCGCGCGGTCCAGGCGCTCGACGATGCGCTCGATGTGGTCGCGCGGGTTGAGCAGGCGCGTCTCCTCCTCGGCGGCGGCCTTGCTGCGACGCAGGCTTTCCTCCAGGCGGGTGTAGGCATCGCCCACGGTTTCCGGTTCGTCGGGCGAGGCCGGGGCCGGGCCACCGCCCCGGGCGACGGCCTGGCCGACCGAGTACTTCAGGTCCGGATAGCCCTTGAAGCCCAGCTTCTGGCTGAACTTGACCACGCTGGATTGGCTGATGCCCAGCGCGCTGGCCAACTGCTGGGACGAGTAATCGCGCAGCAGGTGGGCGTTGTCCAGGATGTAGTCGGCGATGCGGCGCTCGATGGCCGACATGCTGTCGCGCTCGGACCGGATTTTGACCAGGGGCGGCATGGGGTCGTGGTCTCCGCGTGGCATCAGGGACGCTGCCCGACGTTGCTGTTGCTGTTGCTGTTGCTGTCGCTGTTGGTTCTGCTTTTGGCTGTCGTCGGTCCCCGTCCGTAGCGGCGCAGCCGGTGGGCAAAACCCCGCAGGGGCGACGCGCATGGATGCGCGGCGTTTCCGGCAGGGGCAGGATGCCCCTTCCGGAAATTCCCATCGGCGGAGCGGACCCGGAGCGCCGCAGGCGCGCAGGGCGCGGAGGCTGGGGCGTGCTTTCTTTGGGTTACTTTTCTTTGCACGAGCAAAGAAAGGTAACTCGCTCCCCGAAGGGGAGTGAAAGCCTTTCCTTCAGCTGTTGAGTCAACGGCACCTGCGCACATGGAAGAATTCGGTCTCTCGCCAAGGCAGAAGCCCGAGCGTTTCACGCCCTGTCGGGCGCGAGTCACTTTTCTTTGCTTGTGCAAAGAAAAGTAACCAAAAGAAAGCACACCCCGGCCTTGCGCCCAACGCGCTTCGCGCGTCGGGTCCGCGCTGCCGCCGGGAATTTCCGGACGGGGCATGCTGCCCCGGCCGAAAACGTCGCGCATCCATGCGCGCCGCCCCTGCGGGGTTTGGCCCGTCGGCATCGCCGCTGCGGAGGGGAGGGGGAAAAGCGGGGCGGCAAAAGCAACAGCAACCGCATAACCTGAGGCAACTGCCAAGGCTGCTCCAGCAACGGCTTCCGTCGTCCTCCCGCATGCGCGGGGACGACGGCCGTGGAGCATCGTGTTGCTCCGAAAATGACGTAACAGCCTCACGGCGCGAGCAGCTCCAGGCCCTGGATCTCGCGGATCCCCAACCCCGGCGCATCCGGGATGCTGATCTCCGATTCGTTGAACAGCACTCCGCCGACGACCGGGTTGAACGCGCCCAGCGACGGGCCGTCCAGATCGATCTTGCTGATCGCCCCGGCCTTGGCCACCGCCACATGCACCGCGGCGGCCACGCTGATGGAGGACTCGATCATGCAGCCGATCATGCAGTCCACGCCGTAGAGCGAGGCGATGTCGGCGATGCGGATGGCGTTGGAGATGCCGCCGGTCTTCATCAGCTTGATGTTGATGATGTCCGCCGCGCGCAGCTTGATCAGGTCGAAGACCTGGCTGGGCCCGAACACGCTCTCGTCGGCCATCACCGGCGTGTTGACCCGGTCGGTGACGTATTTGAGCCCATCGATGTCGGCCGCCTTGACCGGCTGCTCCAGCAGTTCCAGGACCACGCCGGCGTCCTCGAGCTTTTGCATGGCGTATACCGCCTGCTTGGCGGTCCAGCCCTGGTTGGCGTCCAGGCGCAGCAGGGCGCGGCCTTCGACCGCGGCGTGGATCGCCTTGACCCGCTCGATGTCCAGCCCCAGGTCCTTGCCGACCTTGATCTTGAGCGACTCGAAGCCGCGCTCCAGCGCGTCCAGCGAGTCGGCCACCATCTTGTCGATGTAGTCCACCGAGATGGTGATGTCGCTGGTGATCACCGGGTCGCCACCGCCCAGCAGCTTGTACAACGGCGCGTCGTAGAGCTGCGCCCACAGGTCGTACAAGGCGATTTCCACGGCGGCCTTGGCGCTGGTGTTGCGCTCCATGGCCGACTGCACCAGGGCGGTGAGGTGGTTGAGGTTGGCCACGTCCTGGCCGATCAGGCGCGGTTTGATGAAGGTGTCGATCGCCGCGATGATCGAGCCGTGCGTGTCGCCGGTGATGACCGCGGTGGCGGCCGCCTCGCCATAGCCGGTGTGGCCGGTGTCGGTGCGGATCAGCACCACCACGTCCTCCACCGTGTCCACGGTGCGCAACGCGGTCTTGAATGGCGTCTTCAGCGGCACGCGGAGCATGCCCAGCTGGATGTCGGTGATCTTCATTCGGCCTGCTTGGTCGAAGCGTGCGGCGGGCGCACGCGTTGGATGTTGGTGATGCGGTCAACGTAGCTGGCGGTGTCGCTGGCCAGCATCGGCTCGAGCGGGGTGACCGACACCCCGTTGAGGTGTCCGGCCACGCGCTGGCCATCCGGCCCCGCCCAGCCACCGCCCTCGGTGTCGTGGATGACATAGGTCAACCCGTCGGCCTTGCCCAGCACCACCATCACGTGGCCAGGGATGTAGACCATGTCGCCCACCGACAGCTGCCGCACCGCAGCGATGCGCTTGCTGTCCGGGTCGTCCTTGGTAAAGGCGATGCGGTCAAGCGCGGGGCTGACCGCCTGCTGGGACGTGTTGCGCGGCAGCAGCACGCCGAAGGCGCGATAGATCTCCGAGGTGAAGCCGCTGCAGTCGCGGGTGTCGTAGGAGTGCCCCCAGCCATAGCGCTCGCCCAGGAACTTGAACGCCTGCTCGATCAGGTGACGCGGGGTCAGCGGCAGGTAGTCGGCCGCGGTGTCGGCCGTGCGCGGCAGCAGTGCGGGCACCAGCTGCAGGCCACCATCCGCATCGCGGATGGGCAGCTGGATCACCCAGCCGGTGTAGGGCATCTGGCCATTCACCGGTTGGGTCGGGTCCCAGTCGGCCAGCACCGGCACGCGCACGCCCATGTCCAGCTGCAGGTCCGAGACCTGCGGCTGTTCGGGGGTGAACGCCGTGCTGGCGGTGGCGCCGGTGATCACCCGGTACGGGCCTTGGGCGCCGTAGCCGAACACCTGTTGCGGCGTGCCGATGCCGACGAAGCGCTTCTCGATCCAGGCGCTGTAGCGCTGGCTGGTCACGAACAGCCACTGCCCGTCGCGGCTCTCGTGCAGCACCGCCACCGCGTCGCCGGGGAACAGCGCCGACTCCTGGAAGCGGTCGATGTCGTGGTCCTGCGTGCTGCTGAAGACCCGCTGTTCGGTGGGGAAGGTGCGCAGGTCCGCGCGCCGGGTGACCAGGCCGTAGCGCACCGGCTGCTGGTCGGGGATCGCGTCCAGGGCCAGTCGCGCACGCAGGGCTGCGATGGCCGCCGCATCCAGCACCTGGCCGTGCAGGTCGTAGAGCGTGCGCGACGGCGCGGCGGACAGCGTGTCGATCTCGGCGAGGACCGTCGCGCGCGGCAGGGTCGCCGGCAGGGCCCGCAGGTCCTGGATGGCCGGGTCCTGGGCGCGCATCCGCGCGTTCTGCGCGGCGATGCCGGCGCGATCGAGCAGCGGGCGATCCGGGTGCGCCTGCTGCGCAATCCAGTAGGCCGGGGTCAGCTTGGGCGGGTCCACGCCGACGACGCCAGTGACCGGGTTGATGGGGACCTGGGGCACCGGCACGCGCGCGGCGGCCGGCACGGCGGCCAGCAGCAACCACAGAGGCAGGGACAGGGTGAAGGCATGGCGGGACAGGGCCGCAACGCGGCGCCCCGCACAGGGGCGGCCGGACATGGCGGGGAGGCTCCGGAGGGCTGACATAAAGGAATACTTATTCCGATGAAATCGAAAAGCAAGAATAAATTATCGGTTGCCGCGCGCCGGGCAGGCCGCCACCGGGCGCGTCTGGCCACGATACCGAAGTCGCATCCTGCGCCCGGTTGCCCATCCCTGGCGTCGAACCTGAACCGGATCATGTCCGGCAGCGTGACGGGCATCACGGGGAATATCTATGCCGCAATGTCTGTGCAGCAGGAATAATTTATTGACACGGGTTTTTTTTGCGTGCTACACAGCGATGACATGGCGGCGTCGGCGCCATGTGATGACACGCGATGTAAGGGGCCCCAAGGGGCCGTGGCGCCGATGCGCACACGGCGCTGCCCACAGCGCGGAACTGTCATGGGGAGTGGACCGGCGGTCGTCCACGCGTGGCGCCTGGGAAGCGCTTGCGCCATCCATCCAAACCTTGCAGGAGATCCGCACATGCGTCGTCCTACCGTTCTGCCCGCCCCCAGCCGCCTGACCGTGGGCCTGCTCGCCGCCCTGCTTCTCCCGGGCATCGCCTCGGCACAGGACGCCGCATCGTCGGGCACCGACGCCAAGAACCTGGACAAGGTCACGGTCACCGGTTCGCGCATCAAGCGCACCGACATCGAGACCGCGCTGCCGGTGACGATCATCAAGAAGGAGGAGATCGACGCGCAGGGCATCAGCTCGGCCGAGCAGCTGATGAGCTATCTCAACATCTCCGGCAATGGTTCGGACAACCTGGCCAGCAACGCGGGCATCGTCTCGGGCGTGGACCAGCGCGGCAACAATGGCGTGTCGGCGGCCAACCTGCGCGGACAGGGCGCTGACGCGACCCTGGTGCTGCTCAACGGACGCCGCGTGGCCGCCCACGGTCTCAAGGGCCGGGTGGTGGATCTCAATTCCATTCCCTTCGCCGCGATCGAGCGGGTCGAAGTGCTGCGCGACGGCGCCTCGGCCATCTACGGCACCGACGCCATCGGCGGCGTGATCAACTTCATCACCCGCACCGACTATCAGGGGGCGGAAGTCAACGGCATGGTCGATGCGACCGAGGACGGTGGCGGCAACATCTACCGCGGCAGCCTGCTGGTCGGCCACGGCGACCTGGACACCGACGGCTGGAACGCCTGGGCCAGCTTCAGCTACCGCAAGGACGAACTCCTGCGCGGCACCGACCGCGATTTCTCCAACGGGTTCCAGCCTGATCGCGGGCTGTCCCCGGATACGCGCGGCACCCCGTACGCGACGGTCGCCAACCGGGCCGGTTCGCTGATCGGCAACGGCCTGACCGATCCGGCCGATGGCTCGACCCAGCAGTACATCAATCCCCTGGACCTGCCCGGCGGCGCGGGCTGCGAGACCGGCAACGACCTGATGGGGCCCTACGACAACGTGCTGTGGGGCGTGCCCTCGGCGCGTTACGCCTGCGCCTACGACTATCCGGCGGCCGCGGTGATCCAGCAGCCGGTGGAGAGCAAGGACGTGATCGGCCGGGCGACCTTCAAGCTCGGCGACCAGCACCAGATGTACGTGGAGTTCACCGGCTCGGAGGTCGATGCCCAGAAGCGCTTCGAGCCGTACCAGATCTCGCCCGGCAGCACCTTCGATGCCACCACCTGGTACCCGAGCACCGGCGAGGCCTACGACGCGATCTACGACCAGTTGGCCTCGTATTTCGGCCCCGGCCAGCTGTCCTACGGCGCGCCGATCGCCTATCGCTGGCGCTGCATGGCCTGCGGACCGCGCGAGATTTCCACCAATACCAAGTCCTACCGACTGCTGCTGGGCTTCGATGGTTCGCTGGGCAGCTGGGACTACACCGCTGGCCTGTCGCGCGCGTCGAGCAAGTCGACCTCGCGTCTTGAAGGCGGTTACTACTACACCAGCAAGCTCAAGGACGTGCTGGGCAGTGGTCTGCTCAATCCGTTCCTGATGCCGGGCCAGGCGCAGTCCGAGGAGGCGATGGCCGCACTGGCCGCCGCCTCGGCCAACGGCGTGGAGCTCTACGGCGGCACCTCGACCATGACCAGCCTGGACGCCAGCGTGTCCGGCGGCCTGGGTTTCAGCCTGTACGGCGGCGAGGCGCAGCTGGCGACGGGCATCGACCTGCGCCGCGAGGAGTACGAGTTCGGCGGTAACCAGACCGGCGAGGACGAAGGCATCTACCTGGCGCCGTTCGACAACGGCAACGTCCTGCAGAAGGTCAGCCGCGACACCAAAGCGGTGTTCGCCGAGTTGTATCTGCCGGTGCTCGACACCCTGGATGTGACCCTGGCCGGCCGCTACGACCATTACGAGGGCTTCGGCGGCACCACCAATCCCAAGTTCTCCTTCAAGTGGCAGCCGATCGACGCGCTGGCCTTCCGCGGCGCCTACAGCACCGGCTTCAAGGTGCCGACCTTCAACCAGATGTTCTACGGCGAGGCCGAGAGCCCCTACACCGGCCTGGACCTGGCCGACCCGGCGACCTGCCCAGGCGGCGTGGCCGATACCAGCACCCCGGGCTGCGAAGCGATCCAGCCCAACCTGCTGACCGGCGGCAAGAAGGACCTGGATCCGGAAGAGTCCCGGCAGAAGAGCCTGGGCGTGGTCATCGCCCCGGTCGACTGGTTCAACATGAGCGTGGACTGGTGGGAGATCAAGCGCGAGAAGACCATCCGCTCGGGCATTTCCATCGACACCCTGGTGGAGAACTACGACACCTTTGCCGACAACTTCATCCGCGACGCCAACGGCAACATCACCGCCATCGATCAGCGCTACATCAACTCCGGTGGCAGCCTGATGCGCGGGATCGAGACCGACGTCAACCTGACCTTCGACGACCTGCTTGGCGGTGACTGGCGCGTGCACCTCAACGGCAGCTACCTGGACACCTATCGCACCAAGGACCTGGAGACCCTGCCGTACACCGACAACCTGGTCGGCGAGTACGTGCGCTACTACAGCTTGCCGATCCGCTGGAAGCACACCCTGAGCGTGGCCTACCAGCGCGGCGACTGGTCGCACATGCTGACCCAGATCTTCCGTGACGGGTACAAGGACGAGGAGCCGATCAGCGTGCGCAACGGCACCTACATCCCGCCGAACTGGGATCCGGACGTGTCCAGCTACACCACCTACAACTACAGCGTCAGCTACAAGGGCTTCCACAACATCGATGTGACCTTCGGCATCAAGAATCTGTTCGATACCGACCCGCCGTTCACCGCGCACATGAACGACTACGCCGCCGGCGCGGGCTGGGAGCCGCGCGTGGCCGACCCGCGTGGCCGTGCGTACACGCTCAACGTGCGTTACAAGTTCCTGTAGCGCTCGCTGATCGGCCTGAAGGGGCGCGAACATCGCCCCCGCGCGCAAGGCCCGCTTCGGCGGGCCTTGCCATGTCCATTGCCCAGGGTTGGAATAAAAATTCCATAAACGATATCTTCTTGGAATAATTTAGTTGGCGCGTGGTGGATCGACAGGCCCGCGCACCGGACCACGAGGTTGTCCCATGCATCCATACCCGCAGCACCGCCGCCATCGTGTACCGACACACGCCGGCCGATGGCGCCTGGCCGCACTAGGGCTGCTGAGCCTGATGGCCGTGGCCGGCCCGTCCGCCGCCGCGGTGCCACAGCCCGCGCAGGCGCGGTTGGATGCCTTGTTCGACCAAACCATGGCGCGCTACCAACTGCCGGGACTGGCGGTGGGTGTGGTCCAGGACGGCAAGGTGATCTACCAGCGCACCGCGGGCGAAACGCGCGCGGGCAGCGGCGAACGGATCGACGCGGACACGCTGTTCAAGATCGCCTCCAATTCCAAGGCCATGACCACCGGGCTGCTGGCGCGGCTGGTCGATGAAGGCAAGCTGGCCTGGGACGACCCGGTGACCAAGTACCTGCCGCAGTTCCGCATGTTCGACCCGTGGGTGACGCGCAACATCCAGGTGCGCGACCTGCTAATCCACAACAGCGGGCTAGGGCTGGGGGCGGGCGACCTGATGCTTTGGCCCGAACCCAATGCCTTCACCCGCGAGGACATCGTGCGTGGACTGGCCTACCTCAAGCCGACCCACAGCTTCCGCGCGCATTACGCCTACGACAACCTGATGTACGTGGTGGCCGGGCAGGTAGCCGCCGCAGCCGGCGGCAAGCCCTACGACCAGCTGGTGCGCGAGCAGGTGTTCGGGCCGCTGGGCATGGACCGCTGCCAGGTGGGCGCGTTCGACCGCGACGCGGTCGGCAACGTGGCCCAACCGCACATGCGCCAGGATGGCCACAACGTGGTGGTGCGCGAGGACGCGGCGACCATCCCGGATACCCCTTCCATGGCGGCCGGCGGCATCCGCTGCAGCCTGCACGACATGACCACCTGGGCGCGCATGTGGCTGGACACCGACGCGCCGCATCCGTGGGTGTCGGCCACCCAGCGCCAGGCGCTGTGGTCGTTGCACACGCCCATGCCGATCTCGCGCCAGATGCGCGACTGGGATGGCACCCATCTGTACGGCTACGGCTATGCCTGGCGTCTGTCCGACGTGGACGGCCAATTTCGCGTGGCCCACACCGGCACGCTGATGGGGATGTATTCCTCACTGACCCTGCTGCCGGACCTGCATGCCGGCTTCGTGGTGCTGATCAACGGGGAGGGCGGCGAGGCGCGCACCACGCTGACCGAGGCCCTGACCAAGCTCTACACCCAGCCGGGCCAGGTGCTGGATGTGGACCACTATGCCGGGCTGCTGGCGCAGTCGCGCGCCGAGGCCAAGGCGGCCGCGCCGGCGCCGGTGCCCGACACGTCCTCACGCGAGCCGGTCACGCCGGACGACGCCAGGCGCGTGCTCGGCCTGTATCACGATGCCTGGTTCGGCGATGTCAGCGTGTGCCCGGTCGATGGCCAGGTGCAGTGGCGCTCGGCCAAGTCGCCGCGCATGCACGGCACGGTGATGCGCGTGGACCAGCGCCTGATGGTGGACTGGACCGATCCCAGCGTCGATGCCGAACCTTGGCTGGACGTGGAAGGCAACGGGCAGGTCGTCGCGCTGGCGATGTCCGCGATCGATCCCGATGCCGACTTCAGCTACGACTACCCGGACCTGCACCTGCGCCGCACCGGGCCATGCCCGGCGCCGTGAATCGTCTTTCCCGTCCCGCAAGAGCCCCAATGCCGATGACTTCCAGACCCTCGACCCTCCGCACCGGCCTGTCGCCACGCCGGGCCCTGGCCATGAGCGGCGCTCTGTTGGCCACGCTGCTGCTCAGCGCCTGCGCCAATCTGCCGGCCAAGAATCCCCTGGCGCAGTGGGAGCCCTCTCCCAACCAGAACAAGCGTGGGGCGCAGCTGATCGTCATCCACTTCACCAGCCAGGACGCGGTCCAGCAGAGCCTCAAGACGCTCAAGACCGCCAACAGCAAGGGGCCGGTGAGCGCGCACTACCTGATCGGCAGCGACGGCAAGCGCTACCAGCTGGTCAGCGACGACCGCCGTGCCTGGCACGCGGGCGCCGGGCACTGGGGCACCATCAGCGACGTCAACTCGGCCTCGATCGGCATCGAGCTGGACAACGATGGTCAGTCGCCGTTCGCCCAGGCCCAGATCGACAGCCTGATCGTGCTGCTGGACGACCTGTGCAAGCGCCACCACATCCCGCGGACGGCAATCATCGGGCACGAGGACCTGGCGCCGGGCCGCAAGATCGACCCAGGCCCGCTGTTTCCGTGGAAGCAATTGGCCGATGCGGGCTTCGGCCGCTGGCCGCACCCGGATGCGCCGCCGGCGCCTGCCGACTTCGACCCGTGGCGCGCGCTGGCCGAGCTGGGCTATCCGCTGACCAATCGCGGTGACACGGTGCAGTCCTTCCACCACCACTTCCGCGGCATGGAGGGCAGGAGCCTGGATGCCGAGGACCTGCGCATCCTCTACGACCTGACCCGGCCACCGCCGGATGCGGGCGCCCCCGAGGACGGCATGTGACGCGCGCGGCCGCCAGGTCATCCAGGCCGCCAGCAGGCTGGCGCCTTTGCCCCGGCAGTGCGGTCCTGGGGCTGGCGGCGCTGCTGACGGCCACGGGCGCGATGGCGGCCGATGCGGTGCAGGTCTCGCCGGCCACCACCGCCGCGCAGGCCGAGCTGGTGGACATCACCACGGTGGCCCCCGATGTCCAGCTGGAGATCCGCTATGCGGGCGCGCACAACTTCACCGGACGCCCGGTGGCCGGCTACCAGGCGCCCAAGTGCCTGCTGCTGGCGCCGGTGGCGCGTGCGCTGGCCCGGGTCCAGGCCGGGCTGCGCGGGCAGGGCCTGGGGCTGAAGGTGCTCGACTGCTACCGCCCCGTCCGCGCAGTGCAGGACTTCGTGCGCTGGGCCGGCGATCCGGACGACCAGGCGATGAAGGCCGAGTTCTATCCTGGCCTGGACAAGGCCCGGATCATCCCCGACGGCTACGTGGCCGAAGTCTCCGGCCACAGCCGCGGCGCGACCGTCGACCTGACCCTGGTGCGTTGCGCGCATGGGTGCTGCACCGAGCTGGATATGGGCACGCCGTTCGACTTCTTCGATCCCCGCGCGCATACCGAGGCGCCCGGGTTGAACGCGGACCAGCGCGCGAACCGGCGCCTGCTGCTGGAGGCCATGCGCAGCGAAGGATTCGCCAACTATCCCAGCGAGTGGTGGCACTACACGCTGCGCCCGGAGCCGACGCCGCGCACGGCTTACGACGTGCCGATCCGGTGAGTCCGCCGCTCGCCCATCCGCGGACCGCCGATGTCGCGGTGATTGGTTGCGGCATCGTTGGCTTGTCCACCGCCTGGCAGCTTCAGCGCCAGGGGGTGTCCTGCGTGCTCATCGATGCGGCCGGTCCGGGCGCCCAGGCCTCGTTCGGTAATGCCGGCTCGATCTCGGTCGGCAACGTCTTGCCGCAGTCCATCCCGGGCATCGCCTGGAAGGCGCTGCGCATGCTCGCCAGTCCGCTGGCACCGTTGAAGCTGGACTGGGCCGCCTGCCCCAGCTGGGCCGGCTGGCTGCTGCGCTTCGTGCGCGATGGCAACGCGCGGCGCGTGCGCGAGGTGACCGACGCGCTGCATGCGCTCAACGCCGCCGCGCGGGCACCCTGGCTGGAATTGGCCGAGGCCATCGGGGCGCAGGCCCTGATCGGACACAGCGGCTATCTGCACGTCTACAGCGACCCGGGAACCTATGCCGGGGCGCGTTGGGCGCGGGCGCTGATGCGCGAGCGCGGGGTGGTCTTCGATGAACTCGACGGCCCCCAGCTGCGCCAGCTTGAACCCAAGCTGGGAGGACGCTTCGTCCATGGCGTGTTCCAGCGCGAGGCGCTGGCGCTGCGCGACCCGGGCGAACTGTGCCGGCGCCTGTTCCAGCACCTGCTGAGCCAAGGCGCGCACGCGCACATCGCGCAGGTCGGGGCCATCGCGCGCGATGGCGCGCACTACCGGGTGGAGACCGCGCGCGGCGCCGTGCATGCGGCCGACGTGGTGGTCGCCGCGGGCGCCTGGAGCGCGGCGCTGCTGCGCCCCTTCGGCGTGGGCCTGCCGATGATCCCGGCCCGCGGCTACCACCTGATGTACCCACAGCAGCCCGATGTCGTCTATCGCCCCACGCTGTGGGCCGAGCGCTACCTGGTGATTTCGCCGATGCAGGCCGGTCTGCGCATGACCAGCATCAAGGAGCTGACCGCCCTGGACCGACCGCCGCGCTACGGGCTGATCGAGCGCCTCGATGCGCAAGCCCGGCAGCTGTTCCCGACCCTGGCCGGGCGCGCGCAGGGGCGCTGGGCCGGCCATCGGCCGTGCACGCCGGACTCGCTGCCGGTGCTGGATCGCGTGCCCGACGAACGCATCTGGATCGCCACCGGCCACGGTCACCTCGGCCTGACCCAAGCGCCGATCAGCGGCCAGCTGATGGCCCAGGCGATGCTGGGCCAGCCGACCGGCATCGACCTGGCCCCGTACGCCTTGTCGCGCTTCGCCCAGGACCGGGCCGCCGCATGAGCCCCCTGTCCACCGCGACAGGTGGTGCGTTTCCTTCTTCCGTACCATGACCCCGCCATGCCCACCGACCACCCCGCCCTGATCCAGAACGACATCGTCCTGTTCGGCCTGATCGCCGCCACGCTGGCGTTCGTGTTCTGGACCGCCGCGCGCCCGTCGGGCCCGTGGAAGAAGTTCTACGCCGTCGTGCCGCCGCTGCTGCTGTGCTACTTCATCCCCGGCATCTTCAATTCCATCGGTCTGATCGACGGTGCGGCCAGCCAGCTCTACAACCCGGTCGCCAGCCGCGTGCTGCTGCCGGCCTCGCTGGTGCTGCTGACCATGACCATCGACCTGAAGGCGGTGCTGCGCCTGGGCTGGCGGATGCTGGCGATGTACTTCGGCGCCTCGGCCAGCATCATGGCCGGCGCGTTCTTCTCGTTCTGGCTGATGAGCAAGCTGCACGCGGCCACCGTGGCCGGCGACACCTGGGGCGGCATGGCCGCGCTGGCCGGCAGCTGGATCGGCGGCGGCGCCAACATGGTGGCGATGAAGGAGATGTTCGACGTCGACGCCACGGTGTTCGGCCAGTTCGCGGTGCTCGACGTGGGCGTGGGCTACGTGTGGATGGCGTTCCTGATCTTCATCGCCGGGCGCGCCAAGCAGATCGACGCGCGCTCCGGCGCGGATACCTCGGCCATCGACGACCTGCAGCGGCGCCTGGCCGACTACAGCGCCCAGCACGCGCGCATCCCCACGCTGACCGACTACATGCTGATCGTCGGCGTGGCCTTCGGCGCGGTCGGCTTGGCCCACGGCGTGGCGCCGTGGCTGGCCGGACTGTTCGCGCCGTATCGCTGGGCGCACGCGGCCAGCCTGGATTCGCCCTATGTGTGGGTGGTGTTGCTGTGCACGGTCGGCGGGCTGGCCTTGAGCTTCACCCCCGCGCGCCGGCTCGATGGCGTGGGTGCTTCGAAGATCGGCACCCTGCTGCTGTACGTGCTGATCGCCTGCATCGGCATGCAGATGGAGATCGGCGCGCTGCTGGACCGGCCGTGGCTGCTGGTGCTGGCGGTGATCTGGATCGCGGTGCACATCGTGGTGCTGTTCGCGCTGGGCAAGCTGCTCAAGGCGCCGCTGTTCTACTTCGCGCTGGGCTCGCAGGCCAACATCGGTGGGCCGGCCTCGGCACCGGTGGTGGCCGCGGCCTTCCACCCGGCGCTGGCGCCGGTGGGCGCGCTGCTGGGCACGATGGGCTACGCCACCGGCACGCTGCTGGCCTATCTGGTCGGCATCGGCCTGCGCGCGATGGCCGGCGCCGGCTGAGGCTCTGCACATAGGAGCGACCCTTCGGGTTGGGCCTGCAAAGCCGCCATCTGTCGTGACGCGGCTTTAGCTGACAGCCTTGCAGACCCAACGCGGCCTATCCGGGAATTGATGACACGCCCTAGAATCGGCCCACGCCTGACGAGGGGACGCGTGTGATGCTCGATGCCTGGGGACTGTTCGTGCTGGGCCTGGTGCTGCTGGCGCTGGGCGGGGACACGCTGGTCAAGGGCGTGTCCGGGCTGGCGCAGAAGCTGGGCGTGACGCCGTTCACCGCCGGCCTGCTGCTGATGGCCTTCGGCACCTCGCTGCCGGAACTGTTCGTCAACGCCGCGGCGCTGCTGCACGCCCAGCCGGAACTGGCGCTGGGCAACGCGGTGGGCTCCAACCTGGTCAACCTGGGCCTGACCCTGCCGCTGGCGGCGATGGTCGGGGCGGTGGTCGTGCGCCTGCGGCTGTTGCTGCCCCTGCTGCTGGTCCTCATCGCCGGATCGTTGTTGTTGATGGTGTTCGGGCTGGACGGGACCATCAACCGCCTGGAAGGCGGCCTGCTGCTGGCCGGCTTCGTCGTGGTGGTCGTGCGCGTGGTGGTGATGGGCCGTGGCGAGGCCGCCGACGTGCGCGATGGCGTGGACGCCTATGCGGCCACCCGCACGGTGACCTGGCTCAACCTGCTGCGCCTGGTGATCGGCGCGGTGCTGCTGGGCTACGGCGCACGCGACGTGGTCGCCGCGATGCTGCAGCTGGCGCCTTCGCTCGGGCTGACGCCGCTGATGGCCGGCCTGCTGCCGGTGGCCATCGGCACCGCGCTGCCGGAGGTCGCCGCGGCCATCGTCGCCGCCCGGCGCGGGCAGGGCGACATGGTGCTGGGCCATGTGATCGGCTCGAGCGTGTTCAACCTGCTGGTGGTGGTCGGCGGCATGGCCGTCATCGCGCCGCTGGCGCTGCCGGCCTCGTTCGTGAAGCTGGAGTTGCCGGCGGCGATCGCCCTGGCCATCGTGCTGGTGCCGATGCTGCGCGGCGATGCGCGTGTCAGTCGTGGCGAGGCCGCGGTACTGCTGCTGGCGTTTGCCGGCTGGCTGGTGCTGGAGCTGGCCTGGCTGCAGTGAGCCGCGCACGGTCTGGCTGATCGGCCGGCGGAGGCGGCGGGGCGAAGCGCGGCATCAGCGCCAGCGCGGCCTTGGCGATCAGGTGCGCGCTGATCGGCGCGGTCATGAACAGGAACACGGTGATCAGCAGCTCGCGCGGCTGCAGGCCTTCGCCACGCACCAAGTGCTCGCCCATCGAGGCCAGCAGCACGCAGCCCACGCCCAGGGTGCTGGCCTTGGTTGGCGCGTGCAGGCGGCGGAACACGTCCGAGAGCTTCACCAGTCCCAGCGCGCCGACCAGGATGAAGAAGCTGCCGGCCACCAGCAGCACGGCCAGGGCGATCTCCAGCACGGCGCTCATTCGACGATGTCCCGGCGCAGCACGAACTTGCTCAGCACCACCGTGCTGCCGAAGCCGAGCATGGCGATGACCAGCGCGGCCTCGAAGTACACGGTC
Source organism: Pseudoxanthomonas sp. JC1303 (assembly GCF_058448525.1). Classification (NCBI taxonomy): domain Bacteria; kingdom Pseudomonadati; phylum Pseudomonadota; class Gammaproteobacteria; order Lysobacterales; family Lysobacteraceae; genus Pseudoxanthomonas; species Pseudoxanthomonas sp. JC1303. The sequence continues at coordinate 2,396,725 of NZ_CP185958.1, forward strand.
GAGTCCAGGCGCATGCCCAGCAGCATCAGTTCGGCGATGGCGGTCACCGACAGCGTGTCGGCGGCCAGGATGCGGTCCGGCACGGTGGGGCCAAACACCAGCCGCCACAGGCTCAGCAGCATGGCCAGGCCGACCACGCCCATCGACAGCAGGATCGCGCCGTCCAGCAGCTCTGCAGGATTCATGGGAACACCTCCCTCAGCGGGGTTTCGTAGCGCGATTTGATCTCGGCCACCAGCGCGTCGGCATCGTCCACGTGCAGCGCGTGGACCAGCAGGAAGCGCCGGTCGTCGGTCAGCGAGGCCGACAGCGTGCCCGGGGTCAGGGTGATCATGCTGGCCAGCACCGAGATGCCGCGCAGGTTGGTGATGTCCAGCGGCACCCAGACGAAATCCGGGTGCAGGCGCGACTCGCGCCCCACCACCTGCGCGGCGACGGTGAGGTTGGACTTGAGGATGTCCCAGCCGAAGCGCAGCGCCAGCAGCGGCACCGGACGCAGCGAGCCGGTCGGGCAGGCCTCGGCGTCCATGCGTTTCCAGGCCAGCGGGATCACCAGCCCCAGCGCCAGGCCCAGCAACACGTGGCCGAGGGACAGGCTGTTGTTGAGCAGCAGCCAGAAGCCCAGGATTCCCAGGCTCAGCGTCCAGGAAGGCAGCCAGCGCGACATCACGGCCTCCGCATCGTCGGCAGGTGCGCGCGCACCTGGTCGGTGTAGGCGCCGGCATCGAGCAGCTGCGCGGCGGCGGCATCGGCAAAGGACAGCAGCGGTTCGGCCAGCACGCTCATGGCCAGCACGCAGCCCAGCAGGAACACCGCCGCGGCGGTCTCGGCCGGGCGTGCGGGCGCCTCGGTGTGTACGCCGGCCTCTTCCAAATTGGCCGGGATACGCCAGAACAGGCGCACGCCGGCGCGGCTGATGCCGACGATGACCAGCAGGCTGCTGACCAGGACCGTGGCCCAGACCAGGCCGGTGTCGCGCGCCGGGGTGGCGGCCAGCAGCGCGACCTTGCCCAGGAAGCCCGACAGCGGCGGCAGGCCGGCCACCGCCACCGCCGCGATCAGGAACAGCACGCCCGGCAGGGTCCGCCCCGGCAGCGGGGCGATGATCGACTTGTCGTCATCGGCCGCGCCACGGCGGCGCCGGATCAGGTCGGCGATCAGGAACAGCGCCGCGGCGGTGAAGCAGCTGTGCGCCAGGTAATACAGGCCAGCGGCAATCGTGCCGGCCTGGCCCAGCGAGAAGCACACGAACAGCGTGGCGGCCGACCACACCACCAGGTAGCCGATCATCATCCGCAGCCGCGCCGAGCCCAGCACGCCCAGCGCCGCCACCACCAGGGTGGCCGCGCCCAGCACCAGCAGCCAGCGCTGCCCGTAGCCGGCCAGGGCCCCGGCGCCGGCGCCCAGCAGCAGCGTGGACACGCGCAGCACCGCGTACAGCCCGACCTTGGTCATGATCGCGAACAGCGCCGAGATCGCCGCCGGCGCGCGGGCGTAGGTTTCCGGCAGCCACAGGTACAGCGGCAGCAGCGCGGCCTTGGCGCAGAACACCACCAGCAACAGGCCGAAGGCGGCCTTGACCAGCGGCAGGTTCTCCGCCGGCACCTGGGCGATGCGCGCGGACAGCTCGGCCATGTTCAGGCTGCCCAGCAGGCCGTAGATCAGGCCGAGGGCGATCAGGAACAGCGAGGAGGCGGTGATGTTGAACACCACGTAGTGGAAACCGTTGCGCAGCCGCAGCCCGCGCCCGCCGGACAGCAACAGGCCGTAGCTGGCGATCAGCATCACCTCGAAGAACACGAACAGGTTGAAGATGTCGCCGGTCAGGAACGCCCCGTTCAAGCCCACCAGCTGGAACTGGAACAGCGCGTGGAAGTGCGGCGCGCGCCGGTCCCAGCCGGCGCAGGCATGCAGCAGGCAGGCCGCGGCCAGCAGCCAGGTCGTGCCCAGCATCCAGGCCGAGAGCCGGTCGGCCATCAGCGCGATGCCCAGCCGTGCCGGCCAGTCGCCCAGCAGGTAGACCTGCACTTCACCGCTGCCGGTACGGGCCAGCAGCAGCGCCACGGCCACCGCCAGGGCGGCCATCGACAGCCAGGCCACCGCGCGGCGCACGCCCATGCCGTAGCGGCGGTGCTCGACGATCAGCGAGGCGGCGGCGCCGGCCATGGGGATCAGCACCGGCAGGATCGGCAGGTGACTCATCGGCGGCCGCTCCCGCGTGGATCGGTGCGGGCCTCGGGCTCGGGATCGACCGCCTGCGCGTCCACGTGATCGCTGTGGTTGTCCGCGCGGCTGCGCATGGCCAGCACGATGCTGACCGCGGTCATGGCAAAGGAAATCACGATCGCGGTGAGCACCAGCGCCTGCGGCAGGGGGTCGGTGTAGTGGGCCAGGTCGACCGGGCCATCGCCGTGCACGATCGGCGCCTGCCCGGCCACCGGGCGGCCGCCGGCGAAGATCAACAGGTTGGTCGCATAGGACAGGAAGGTCAGTCCCAGGATCACGTCGAAGGTGCGCCCACGCAGCATCAGGTAGACCGCCACCGCGGTCAGCACGCCGATGGCCGTGGCCAGTGCCAGTTCCATCAGGAGGCCTCCTCGCCGGTGAAGTCCGAGCGGCCTTGCGCATCGACGATGCCGCGCTGGGTCTTGCGCGTACGCGAGGGCTTGACCGTGCCCATCATCGAGAGCATCAGCATCGCCCCGCCGAACACCACCAGGTACACCCCGGTATCGAAGGCCATCGCGCTGGCCAACTCCACCTCGCCGATCAGCGGCAGATGCAGTTCAAGGTGTCCGCTGGTCAGGAACGGCACGCCGAACACCAGCGAGGCTGCGCCACTGGCCAGCGCGATCACCACGCCAATGGCGATCGTCCGCACGAAATCGAAGCCGAAGCGCGATTCCACCGAGCGCGCGCCTTGCAGCACGTACTGGATCAACAACGGCACGGCCAGGACCAGGCCGGCGATGAAGCCACCGCCGGGCGCGTTGTGGCCGCGCAGGTACAGGTAGAAGGAGATCGCCACCACCATCGGCGCGATCACCTGCATCAGGCTGACCGGGATGGACAGGTCCACCGGCCCGCCGGACATGTGCCGTTCCGGGGCCAGTCGCGCGCGGCGCAGCAGGGCATGGACCACCAGGGCAGCGATGGCGAACACGGTGATCTCACCGAAGGTGTCGAACCCGCGGAAGTCCACCAGGATCACGTTGACCACGTTGTGGCCCCAGGCTTCGGGGAGCGAGCGCTGCAGGATCTCGGTGGCCACCGTGTCGCGCGGACGCAGCATCATCGCCCAGGCCAGCGCGCCGACCACAGCGCCGCAGGCCAGGGCGATGGCACCGTCGCGCAGGCGCCGTGGCAGGTGCGTGGTGCGCGGCGAGTGTTCGGGCAGGTAGTTCATCGCCAGCAGCATCAGGACCAGGGTCACCATCTCCACCATCAACTGGGTCAGGGCCAGGTCCGGCGCGGACAGGAACACGAAGCTCAGGCTCACCGCCAGGCCGGTGCCGCCGATGCAGGCCACCGCCAGCAGGCGATGGCGGTGCAGGCGCAGGGTCGCCAGGGCCGGCGCCAGCATCAGCACCCACAGCACCCAGCCGGGCCAGGTCATCGGCGTGTCCCAGCCGCCGCGCCAGGCCAGCGCCGTGCCCGGGTCGGCCAGCAGCGGCACGGCCATGGCCACCAGCGCGCTGAGCACCAGCCACATCAAGGTGCGCTGCAGGCTGCCGTTGGCCAGGGCATGGGTGATGCGGTTGCCGGCGAAGAACAGAAACTCGAGGTTGCGCTTGAAGATGTCCCGGCCGATCGCGCGGGTCACGATGGCATGCAGGTCCAGCAGGCGCGCCAACCCCAGGTACAGTCCGATGCCGCCGACCACGCCGGCCAGGCTCATCGCCAGCGGCCAGTTCAGTCCGTGCCAGATCGCCAGGCTGAAGTCGGGCAGGGCATCGCCCAGGATCGCTCCGGCCGAGGCACGCAGCAGCCAGCTGACGGTGAACGCCGGGACGACGCCCACGGCCACGCACAGCAGCACCAGCACTTCGACCGGGATCTTCATCCAGCGCGGCGGCTCGTGCGGGGTGGTGTCCAGCGCGCGTGGGCCGTCGCCGAAGAAGGTCTCGTAGACAAAGCGCAGGCTGTAGGCCACGCCCAGTACGCCGGCCAGCAGGGCGGCGATGCCGGTGAACACGCGCATCGGCAGCGCCGCCTCGGTCTCCAGCGCCACGGCGAAGAACATTTCCTTGGACAAAAACCCGTTGAGCAGCGGAATACCCGCCATCGACAGCGAGGCGATGATCGCCAGCGCGCTGGTGAAGGGCATCAGTCGCCGTAGGCCACCGAGGCGACGGATGTCGCGGCTGCCACACTCGTGGTCGATGATGCCGGCGGCCATGAACAGCGAGGCCTTGAAGATGGCGTGGTTGAGGATGTGGAACACGCCGGCCACCACCGCCAGCGGCGTGGACAGGCCGAACAGCATCGTGATCAGGCCCAAATGGGAGATGGTCGAATACGCCAGCAGGCCCTTGATGTCATGTTCGAAGATTGCGTTCCACGCGCCCACCAGCAGGGTGATCGCCCCGATCGTGGTGGCCAGGTAGAAGAACAGGTCCGTGCCGGCCAGGGCCGGATGCAGGCGCGCCAGCAGGAACACGCCGGCTTTGACCATTGTGGCCGAGTGCAGGTAGGCCGAGACCGGGGTCGGCGCGGCCATCGCCTGCGGCAGCCAGAAGTGGAACGGGAACTGCGCGCTCTTGGTGAAGATCCCGCCCAGCACCAGGCACAGCGCCCACGGATACAGCGGGCTGGCGCGCAAGGTGTCGCCCGCGGCCAGGACCGCATCCAGGTCGAAGCTGCCCACCACCCGGCCGATCAGCAGCACGCCGCCGAGCAGGGCCAGACCGCCGCCGCCGGTGATCACCAGGGCCATGCGCGCGCCGTCGCGCGCGTCCTTGCGGTGCGACCAGAAGCCGATCAGCAGGAACGAGGTCAGGCTGGTCAGCTCCCAGAACACGCACAGCAGCAGCAGGTTACCCGACACCACCACGCCCAGCATCGCGCCCATGAACAGCAGCAGGAAGGCCAGAAAGCGCGGCACCGAGTCCTTCGCACTCAGGTAGTAGCGCGCGTACATGATCACCAGCGCGCCGATGGCCAGCACCAGCAGGGCGAACATCCAGGCAAAGCCGTCCACGCGCAGCGAGAATTCCAGCCCGATGCGCGGTAGCCAGTCGTGGCGGCTGTGCAGGACTTCGCCGCGCAAGACCGCCGGCGCGATCGAACCGAGCAGGCCCAGGCCCACCAGCGGCGCCAGCCCGGCGATCCAGGCGAGGGCGGTGCGGGGCAGGCGATGCGCGGCGGCCACGGCAGCGGCCATCAGGAACGGCAGCGCCAGCAGCAGGTCGAGGGCGTGGGGCATGCGGTGAATTGCGGTGTTGCGCGGGCAACGCAGGAGGATACCAGCCGCGCACCAGGCCGGTCCGTGACCAAGGGGTCAGGCCTGCTCCACGCGTCGTTGGCCTATCCTGATCGGATGCCATCCCCGCACGCCATTGCCTACGCCGAACGATCCACCCCGCCGCGGACCGCGCTGCTGCTGGGCGGAAGCGGGCAGATCGGTGCGGCCCTGTTGGCGCGATTGCTGGAAGGCGGCCGCTGGTCGGTGCTGGCGATCTCGCGCCAGCCGCGGCACGCGCGTCCCGGACTGACCTGGCTGCGCGGTTCGCTGCAGCAGATGCCGGCGCTGCCGTCGGCGGTCGATGCGATCTTTAGCACCGGTCCGCTGGATGCCTTCGCCCACTGGTACGCCGGCAGCGGCATCGACGCGGCGCGCGTGGTGGCCTTCGGTTCCACCAGCCTGGGGACCAAGCAGGATTCGGACAGCGCCCAGGAGCGCGACCTGGCCGCGCGTCTGCGCCAGGCCGAGCAGACCGTGTTCGCGCGGGCCGCCGCCACCGGCGCCCATGCCACGCTGCTGCGGCCGACGCTGGTCTATGGCGCCGGTCGCGATGCCTCGCTGACCCGGATCGCGGCGCTGGCCCGGCGCCTGCGGTGTTTCCCGCTGCCGCGCGGCGCCACCGACGGGCTGCGCGCGCCCGTCCATGTGGACGACCTGGCCGAAGCCGCCCTGGCCGTGCTCGATGTGCCGGCCACCTTCGACCAGGCCTATGCCCTACCCGGCGGGGAGCGCCTGACGTATCGGGAGATGGTGACGCGGACCCTGGCGGCAATGTCACCGCCGGCCCGCCTGCTGGAGCTTCCGCCGCCGCTGTTTGGCGTGGTCGTGCGCGCCGCGCAGTCAGTGGGCGTGGCGCGCGCGCTCACCGGCGCGGCGGTCTCGCGCATGCGCCAGGATCTGGTGTTCGACCTGACGCCGGCGCAGCGCGACTTCGGCTATGCGCCGCGCGGCTTTGCGCCGACCGCGGCGATGCTGGGTCAGTAACGCCAGCCCATCTTCCCGTAGAACTTGGCCAGCACCCAGATCGGGCCGATCAGCAGGTAGACCAGATCGGTGAGGAAGCTGGGCTTGCGCCCTTCGATCCGGTGGCCGATGAACTGCGCGATCCAGGCCAGCACGAACACCGCGATCGCGGTGGACAGCAGCACGTCCAGCCCCAGGCGCAGCCAGATCAGCCGGCACAGGCAGCCCATGGTGAAGAACACCACGAACATCCCGTAGCCGATGCGCCGCGAGAGCCGGTTGTAGAACGCCCAGGCGCAGAACATCGCCAGGCCCGCCCACAGTCCGGCGCTGAACCAGCCCGCCGTCACCGGGATGCACCACAGCAACGCGATCACCGACCACAGGATGGCCGGCACGGCCACCACGTGGATGGCCTGGTTGACCGGGTTTCGATGATCGCGCGCGTAGTGCGCGAACCACTGGTCGATCGGGCGTTCTGCGTGGACGTGCTGCATCGGGTCCCTCCCAGGAAGGCCGACAGCATAGCCCGTCGCCCGACGATGTACCCGGGGCGCATCGCTGCTGCAATGCGGCAGCGGCACGGTCGCCGCTCGCGGGGCCGTGCGTCCGGCCGAAGCACCGAACCTGTCCCCTCCTTGCGAAGCAAGGAGGGGAGCTCAGGCGTGCACGTCACTCTGCCGTGAGTGCACCGTTGCAGGTCCGGTCGAATCCGGTCTCACACCCTCATCGCTGCATCGCCACCGCAGGTGTCGGTTCGATGACCTGAGCCGCGCTTTGCCGCGTGAGCAACTGCTGGCTGCTGTGCTCGAAGCTCGGCGGCTGCGCCAGATCGATCGTGGCGCGGAAGCCCGGCGTGGTGCCCACCACGAACGCCCTGCCGTCCTGCACGGCCACGCCGCCGACTTTCTCCGGCGTGTCGATGCCGTGCTGCTTGGCCTGGGCGGTGATGTGCGCGGCCAGTTCATTGGCGTAGGGCGCCGGCAGCCGGGCGCGGATGGCCGTGTACAGACCGTGGTCCGGGTGCGAGGCCTGGTCCAGCCCCGGAGACGCGGCGGCGTGCGTGGCAGGCACGGGCGCTGTCACCCCAGGCGTGAACGCAGACTGCGCTTGGCGCGCCATCGCTCGGCGCGTCTCCGGCCCGACCTCGCCATCCACCGCGATCCCGTGCGCGCGCTGCAGCCGCTCCACCGCCGCCTGCGTGTGGCCGCCGAACTTCCCGTCCTCGGCCAGCCGTCGACCGTGTTCGTCGTGCAGCCCCAGCGCGTTGAGCTGCTGCTGCAAGGCGCGCACCTGCGCGCCGTGGTCACCGTGCTGAAGCACCTGGGCGTCGGCGCCACGGTGGGGTGCGGCGGTCGAGGTTGGCGTGGACGTGGTCTGCGTCGGCGCATGGCGATCCCAGAACGTCTGCGGGCTGATCAGATGACCCTGCGGGTCGCGCAGCTGGTAGTGCACGTGCTGGGCATATTGGCCTGCACTCTCAGGGCCGCGCCCGCCCATCGTGCCGATCGGATCGCCGGCGCGCACGACCTGGCCTTCCCTGACCGAACGCGAATCCAGATGCAGGATCTCGTGCGAGTTGCCCTGCGCGTCGCGAATCTTCACCGTGCCGTACTGGCCCCCGGAGAAGGTCACCGTGCCGGCGATCGGCGCATGCACGGTCGGATGCCGCAGGTTGCGGCCGGCCTGGCCGCCCTCGTAGTTGAAGTCGGTCCCGCCATGCGCTCCGCGGCTGCCGCGGTGTTCGCCGAAGTTGCCCGTGATGTGGGGGGCGTGACCGCCCTGGCCCGGCAGCATGCGTTCCATCGTCTGCTGGAAGCCGCCGCGGCCTTCGGCGTGGGGTGCGGGGGAGGACGTCGCATGCGTCGGTGCATGCCCCTGGGTCTGCGTCAGGCGCTGCTCGACGAAACGCTCGTAGCGATCCAGGTAGGGCGCCACCTCGCGCTGGGACAGGCCCAGACCACCGTAGTCCTTGCTCGGACCGTCGTGGTGGTACTTGTAGATGTAATCCTCGCCGTGGCCGCGGCCGCGCGCCAGATCCCGATTGTCGATGAAGTGCTGCACCAGCGCCTGCGACTGGGCCTGCACGTCGAAGCGGTTGGCATTGACGAGGCCGTATTGGCCACCGGTGCGATCGATGAACTGGCCAAGCCCAGAAGCGGAGGTGGTCCCCGCGGCCGCGTCCGGGTTGAAGCCCGATTCGATCCGGGCGATGGCCAGCACATAGGCCGTCTCGCGCGATGAGAGCCCGGCGTCGCGTGATGCGTCGATCAGATGATCGATCACCCTGGACTGGGTCTGCGGGGTGGCATCGCCCCAGCGGCGCGACTCGCCATGCAGCCGGCCATCGCCGGTGTCGATGGGTTCGCGGTAGTGGCTCCAGGGCTTGATCTGGTCGCTGCGATAGGCGGCCCCGCGCGGCTGCACCATCTCGGTGTAGATCGTGTCGTCGGTCATGTTGTGCGTTCCTTTCTATGAGACGGCTTCTTCCTTGGGAGGGGGTACTGCTCCATGTACTACGTACTGCTTTGGCCACGCGCCGCCGTGTGGCGGTGCGAGCGCATTCCTGACTCAAGACGGGTAGGGCACCACCTCCGGGTGCTTGAGCCCCAGCGCCTCGAGCTTGTGTTGGTATTCGTCGTTGTTCGGGCTTTGCTGGCCGTCTTCCTCGCGCAGCGGCGGGGTCGCGTGATTCAGCAGGTGCCCCTGGGCGTCGTAGAGGAAGAACCACTCGCAGAACTCGCAGCCATAAGGCAGCTCGCCGTATTGCACGACGAAGTAGGCGCTGCCCTTGCCGTCCTCGGCGCAGCCCAGGCCAACGGCGGTGTAATCGGCCATCTCCGGGGGGGCGGCCAGGGCCTGGCGTTGCCCGTCGCGTTCCAGTTCGACCTGGGTCTTGGTGGAGGCGGCGCCGTCCTGGCGAGGCAGCGGCGCCAGATGCAGGCGTGCGCCTGGGCATTCCTTGATCATGCCGTTCTGTCCTTGTGCGGCCGCCTCGGTCGAAGCGGGAGAGGGAGATGAGGTGGTTGCCGGCACAGACGTATCGGCTGTGTGGTCCGTGGAAGGCGCTTTTTCGCCGCAGGCGGCCAGCACCAGGGTGAGACCGAAAGTGGGCAGGATGAAGCGGGCGTGGCGCATCAGGTCAGCTCCTTGACAGTACAAGTCACGGAAACACAAGCCAGATGGACATCGGTGTTCGGCATGCGCGTGGTCCTGGGAGGGCTCAAGCTTGTCCAGACCGGCTGGATCGAAATCCTCGAAGCTCAGCGGCCGCAGCACCTTCGTCCATGGCCCGTCCGAGCGATGGATCGACTCAAAGCGACTGGTCGTCCACCTTCACCAGGGTCCAGCAAGGTCGCTGGGCGAAGGAGTAGGCCTGCTGATCGCCGGTATCCGGCGTGCGCACCAGCACCTTGCGTGCGCCGGCTTCGTCGGACATCACGACCTCGCGCCCGCCGTTGCGGGCCGCTTCAAGGTTGGGCATCACCGGCCATTCGACCTCGGCCAGCGGGACCTGACGCGTCATCGGCGCAGGTTCGGGCTGGGCGTTCGGATCGAGCTGGATCATCGTCAACGGGTCGGCCGTGGCCTTTTCCTGGACGGCGATGTCGGCGCTGAAGCGCTGCACGAAGTGTTCGAAGTCCGCATCGGGACATTGGGCCGGGGCCGCGGCGGACGAGGCCTGGGTCGTGCGGACGGGCGCGGCGGCGGCGTCAGGTGCCTGCGGCTTGCAGGCGGCGAGCGCCAGGATCAGCGCGGACGTGGGCACGAGCGTGCGGATAAGGGCCACTGGATCCTTCTGATCGCATACAAGGCGCCGCGGCGGGCGCGTCATCGCCCCGGAGAATACCCGGCGTCATCGGCCAAGTTTGTGAAGCGCACCCCGCGTTGCGCGCGGGGTGCGCAGCGCCGTTCAGTCCAGGCGGATGTCGGCCAGCTTTTCCAGGACTTCGGCGTAGCGGGCGCGGGTGCGCTCGATGACTTCCGGCGGCAGCACCGGACCCGGCGCGGTCTTGCCCCAGTCCAGGGTTTCCAGGTAGTCGCGCACGATCTGCTTGTCGTAGCTGGGCGGGCTGGTGCCGACGCTGTATTCGTCGGCCGGCCAGTAGCGCGAGGAGTCCGGGGTCAGCATCTCGTCCATGATGTACAGGCGGCCGTCGGCATCGGTGCCGAACTCGAACTTGGTGTCGGCCAGCAGGATGCCGTGGGCCGCGGCGTACTCGGCGGCGAAGGCATAGATGCGCAGGGTGGCATCGCGCACGCGCTCGGCCAGCTCGGCGCCGACGCTGCGGACCATCGCGTCGAAGTCGATGTTCTCGTCGTGGTCGCCCACCGCCGCCTTGGTGGACGGGGTGAAGATCGGTTCGGGCAGCTGCTGGGCCTGCTGCAGGCCGTCGGGCAGGGCGATGCCGCTGACCGCGCCGGTGCGCTGGTAGTCCTTCCAGCCGCTGCCGATCAGGTAGCCGCGGGCGATGGCTTCCACCGGCACCGGCTTGAGCTTGCGCGTCACCACCGCGCGCTTGGCGTACAGCGCCGGGTCCACACCCTCGGGCAGCACGCTGGCCACCTCGATGCCGGTGAGGTGGTTGGGCATCAGGTGTTCGGTCTTGGCGAACCAGAAGTTGGACACCTGGCACAGCATCTCGCCCTTGCCCGGGATCGGATCGGGCAGCACCACGTCGAACGCGCTCAGGCGGTCGGTGGCCACGATCAGCAGGTAGTCGCCGGCAGGGGCGTCGGCGGGCAGGCGCTCGCGCGGGATCTCGAAGACGTCGCGGACCTTGCCGCGGTGGCGAAGGGTCAGACCGGGTAGATCGGCTTGCAACAGCGTGGTGGGCACACGGCACTCCTGGGGTGGCGCTTTCAACGCGACAAGGCCCCGTCCGCATGACACACCGGCACGCCGGTCTGGCGGCGGCGGGCCGCGTAGTGTACGCGCCTGCGCGTGCTTGAGGGGAAGCTGGCCCAAGGTGCCGTAAACTGCGCGACCCACCCCCTTCTGCGCACCCCCAGGCCCCATGACCCGCTGGTACGGAAAACTGCTGGGCGGCATCGTCGGCGCGTTGCTGTTCCGGCCCACGCCGGTGTTCGGTGCGCTGGCCGGGCTGCTGCTGGGCCATGCCTTCGACCGGGGCTGGTTCAAGATGAAGCCGCACAACCCCTACCGTGCCTTCGACCTGGCCCAGGATGCCTCCGACGCCGAGGTGGACCAGGCCTACCGCCGCCTGATCCGCCAGGTCCATCCGGACCGCATGCACAACGCCGCGCCCGAGGCCAAGGCCCGGGCCGAGGCGCGGGCGCGCGAGCTCAACGCCGCCTACGACCGCATCAAGGCCCAGCGCCGCAAGCGCGCGGCCTGACCCCTTTCTCTCCGTTCCGGGAATCCCATGTCCAACTGCATCATCGCCCCTTCCATCCTGTCGGCCGATTTCGCCCGCCTGGGCGCGGAAGTCGACGCCGTGCTGGCGGCCGGCGCCGACTGGGTCCATTTCGACGTGATGGACAACCACTACGTTCCCAACCTGACCATCGGGCCGATGGTGTGCGAGGCGCTGCGCAAGTACGGCGTGACCGCGCCGATCGACGTGCACCTGATGGTCGAGCCGGTGGATCGCCTGGTGCCGGATTTCGCCAAGGCCGGGGCCAGCAACATCAGCTTCCATCCCGAGGCCAGCCGCCATGTGCACCGCACGATCCAGCTGATCAAGTCGCACGGCTGCACCGCCGGCGTGGTGCTCAACCCGGGGACGTCGCTGGACGTGCTGGACTGGGTCCTGGACGAGGTCGACCTGGTGCTGCTGATGTCGGTCAACCCAGGCTTCGGCGGGCAGGCCTTCATTCCTTCGGCCCTGGACAAGCTGCGTGCGGTGCGCGAGCGCATCGATGCCTGCGGCCGCGACATCCGCCTGGAGATCGACGGCGGAGTGAAGGCCGACAACATCGGCCAGATCGCCGCCGCCGGCGCCGACACCTTCGTGGCCGGCTCGGCCATCTTCGGCGCGGCCGACTACAGCCAGGTCATCGCGCAGATGCGCGCGGCCGTGGAGTCGGCGCGATGAGCCTGCAGATCCGCGCCGCCACGCGTGGCGACGTGCCGCTGATCTTCGAGCTGGTCAAGGCGCTGGCCGAATACGAGCGCGAGCCCGACGCGGTCAAGGCCAGCGAAGCCGACCTGGCGCGCACGCTGTTCGATGACGGCGCCACCGCACACTGCGTGATCTGCGAGCAGGACGGCGTGGCGGTCGGCTTTGCGGTGTACTTCTTCAACTACTCGACCTGGCTGGGCCGCAACGGCCTGTACCTGGAAGACCTGTTCGTGCGCCCCGAGGCGCGCGGGCAGGGCGCCGGGCTGGCCCTGCTGCGACACCTGGCCGGGCTGGCGGTGGACAAGGGCTGCGGCCGCTTCGAGTGGTCGGTGCTGGACTGGAACCAGCCAGCGATCGACTTCTATCGCGCCGCCGGCGCGCGGCCGATGGACGCCTGGACCGTCTACCGGATGGACGGCCAGACGCTGGCAGATTTTGCGCGCGGCTGAGGCCGCGGGTCCCGGCGTGCGCGCCGTTCTTCGATTGGGAGGTCCGATGTCCCCGTTGTTCAAACTGGCCGCGCTGGCCATGGCCGTCGCGCCACTGGCCGCCGAGGCGGCTTCGGTCGACCTGCTGGTCGGCTCCTACACCCAGGGCGATGCGCCCGGCCTGTATGCCTACAAGTTCGACACGGCCAGCGGCAGGCTGTCGTCCACGCCGTGGCAGGCGCTGCGCCTGGACAACCCGTCCTGGGTGGTGGTCGCCCCGGACCAGTCCCATGTCTACGTGGTGGACGAAAACGGCCCGGGCGCGCACGACCCCATCGGCCGCGCGACCGCGCTCAGCCTGGATGAGACGCATCGCCTGCAGGTCGTCAATCAGGTCTCGACGCTGGGTGACCATCCTACCCACGCCACGCTCACCCCCGACGGGCGCTATCTGCTGGTGGCCAACTATTCGGTCGGCGCCGATCCCGGCGGCACCCTGGCGGTGCTGCCGGTCGATGCCAGCGGCAAACTGCTGCCGGTGACCCAGCTGTCCAGCTACCAGGCCAGCAAGGTCGACACAGACCGCCAGCTGTCGTCGCATATCCATTCGGTGAACTTCGCCCCCGATGGCAAGACCGCCTACGTCGCCGACCTGGGGGGCGACCGTCTCTACGCCTACCGCTATGCACCGCAGACCAGCGCCGAGCGTCCGCTGCAGGCGGCCAAGGTGCCGTTCCTGGCGTTGCCGCCGGGCAGCGGGCCACGCCACCTGGTGTTTGACGCCAGCGGTCGCCATGCCTACCTCACCCTGGAGATGGCCGGGCAGGTGGCGGTGCTGGACGTGGGCAGCGACGGCGCGCTGACCCTGCGCACGACGCTGGACCTGTTTCCCGCCGGCTTCCAGGGCGACAACGGCGCCGGTGCGATCCACCTGTCGGCCGATGGGAAGTTCCTGTACGTGGTCAATCGCGGAACCGACAACCACATCGCCGTGTTCGCGGTGGGGGCGGATGGTGGCCTGTCGCTGGTCCAGCGTCGCGCCACCGAGGGTCGCCAGCCACGCGAATTTTCCATCGATCCTAGTGGCCGTTACCTGCTGGTCGCCGCGCAGGGCGACGACCGCATCGTGGTGATCGCGCGCGACCCGGCGACCGGCCGGCTCGGCAAGATGCTCCAGACCGTCGATGTGGCCGCACCCTCGGACCTGAAGTTCCTGCGACCCTGAGCCGGGTCGGGAGAGATCAGGCGTCTGCTGGCGCTTCTGCAAAAAAAGAACCGCGTCGAGTTGCCCCGACGCGGCCCCGGAAGAACTGGAGGCTGATCCTGCCTCCGCCCGTCATCCCTGCTATGGCCTTCGATGTTGCGGGGGATTTCTGACGGGAGCATGACAATGCGCGCGCCGGCCGGCTGCTAGCCTGCGCGCTCTGTCCGCTGCTGCGCCTTCTCCATGTCGCCGACCCGCTGGTGTCTGATCCTCAACGGCAAGTCCGCAGGGAACGACGAGGTGCGCAGCGCGGTCGCCGCCCTGCGGGCGCGTGGCGTGCGGGTCGATGTGCGGGTCACCTGGGAGTCCGGCGACGCCGAGCGCTATGTCGCCGGAGCCCTCGCAGATGGCGTGGACACGGTGATCGCCGGCGGCGGCGACGGCACGCTCAGCGAGGTGGCCGCCACCCTGGCCCATCACGCCAAGGCTGCCGATGCGCTGCCCAGCCTGGCCCTGTTGCCGTTGGGCACGGCCAATGATTTCGCCACCGCTGCCGAGCTGCCGCTTGAACCGATGGCCGCCCTGGCGCTGGTCCAGTCCAGCCGGGCGCGGGCCATCGACCTGCTTCGGGTCACCGCCGACGGCGATCCGCACTGGTGTGCCAACGTGGCCACCGGCGGCTTCGGGACCCAGGTGACGGTGGAAACCGACGAGGCCATGAAACGGGTGCTCGGGGGGCTGGCCTATGTGGTCACCGGGCTGGCCCGCCTGGGCAGGATCGAACCGCTGCATGCGCGCTTCAGCGGTCCCGACTTCGCCTGGGAAGGCGACTTCATCGCGCTGGGATTGGGCAACGGCCGCCAGGCCGGCGGCGGGCAGGACTTATGCCCGGACGCGCTGATCGATGACGGTCTGCTGGACCTGACGCTCATTCCCGAATTGAGCGGCACGTTCGCCGCCACGCTGGGCACGCTGATCACCGGTGGCAAGCGCGCGGCGCTGGAACAGGTGGCCGTGCGCCGACGGCTGGCCTGGGTAGAGATTGACGCCGAACGGCCGATCACCCTCAACCTGGATGGTGAGCCGGAAACCTCGCGCCACTTTCGCATCGACTGCGTGCCGGGCCGCCTGCGCCTGCACCTGCCGGGCAGCTGTCCGCTGTTGGGCTGAAGCCCGCGCGACACGCCCCAAACGACTTCAGTCGCCGCTAGCGCGTCTTGCGAAGGGCTGCCTGAGCGGTCGCGCGGCGCCTGTGCGCGGGCCAGTTTTCGGCGGACCGCGCATGGCGCGATGCGGGCCGATGGCACCTCGCCCAGCGTCATGCCCGGGCCTGATTGCACGATTGCCGCATTGCGGTACAGTACCGCCCGTGCCCGCCGTGACGACCAAGCGTTCCTCCCTTTCCGCTCGCCGCGCGTGGCGATGGTGGCCTGTTGCCGTCGTCCGCCCCGCCACCGAGTCCTGGAAGGAAAGCCGTCTTGATCACCGCAGAGCAGTTCCAGCAGCACGCTGCTGAAGGCCATACCCGCGTCCCCGTTGTCCGTGAAGTGCTGTCCGACCTGGACACGCCGCTTTCGGTCTACCTGAAGCTCGCCGACGGCCCCTATACCTACCTGTTCGAATCGGTCGAAGGCGGCGAGCGCTTCGGCCGCTATTCCATCATCGGTCTGCCGGCGCGGCGCGTGTACGCGGTGCGCGGCCACACCCTGGAAACGCGCGACTACGGCGAGGTGGTCGAATCGCGGCAGGTCGCCGATCCGCTGGCCGAGGTCGAGGCGCTGCGCGCCGCCCACTCGGTGCCCAGACTCGAAGGCCTGCCGGGCTTCACCGGCGGGCTGGTGGGCTGGTTCGGCTTCGAATGCATCGGCTACATCGAGCCGCGCCTGGTGGTGGACAAGCCGGACGAGCTGAACACCCCCGAGATCCTGCTGATGCTCTCCGAAGAGCTGGCGGTGTTCGACAATCTCAAGGGCCGGCTGTACCTGATCGTGCACGCCGATCCCGCCCAGCCACAGGCCTGGGCAAAGGCCAACCGCCGCCTGGACGAACTGGCCCATCGCCTGCGTCAGGCCGGCGCAGGCTATCCGCAGGCGCAGCTTTCCGACGCGATCGACGAGGGCGATTTCCGTTCCTCCTTCACCCGCGAGGAGTACCACGCCGTGGTGCGCACTGCGCAGGAATACGTGCGCGCCGGCGACATCTTCCAGGTCGTGCCCAGCCAGCGCCTGCGCGTGCCGTTCCGCGCACGCCCGGTCGACGTGTACCGCGCGCTGCGCGCGCTCAACCCGTCGCCGTACATGTACTTCATCGATGTCGGCGGCACCCAGGTGGTCGGCTCCTCGCCGGAAATCCTGGCGCGCCTGCAGGGCGACACCGTCACCGTGCGGCCGATCGCCGGCACGCGTCGGCGCGGCCACACGCACGAAGAAGACGCGGCCATGGAAGCCGAGCTGCTGGCCGATCCGAAGGAGCGCGCCGAGCACGTCATGCTGATCGACCTGGGCCGCAACGATGTCGGCCGCGTGGCCGAGCCCGGCACGGTGGAAGTGGGCGAGCAGTTCGTGATCGAGCGCTACAGCCACGTCATGCACATCGTCAGCGAGGTCACCGGCAAGCTGAAGCAAGGCCTGAGCTACGCCGATGTGCTGCGCGCGACCTTCCCGGCCGGCACCGTCAGTGGCGCGCCGAAGATCCGCGCGTTGGAAGTCATCGCCGAACTCGAACCGGTCAAGCGCAACGTGTATTCCGGCGCGGTCGGCTACATCGGTTGGCATGGCGACGCCGACACCGCCATCGCCATCCGCACCGCCGTCATCCAGGACGGCCACTTGTACGTGCAGGCCGGCGGCGGGGTGGTCTACGACTCCGATCCGGACCTGGAGTGGAAGGAGACCATGAACAAGGGCCGCGCCCTGTTCCGCGCCGTCGCCCAGGCGGCCAAGGGGCTGTGATGGACGGCAACGGCATGGCCCAGCTGGCTTCGTTCCGCAACGACTACAGCGAGGGCGCGCATCCGCGCCTGCTGGAGGCGCTCGCGCGGGCCAGTGGCGAGCAGAACATCGGCTATGGCCTGGATCGCCACAGTCTGCGCGCGGCCGAGTTGATCGTCGCGCGTTGTGGCCAGCCACAGGCGCAGGTGCACTTCCTCGCCGGCGGCACACAGACCAACCTGCTGGCGATCTCCGCGTTCCTGCGCCCGCACGAGGCGGTAATCGCGGTCGACACCGGCCACGTGGCCACGCACGAGACCGGTGCGATCGAGGCCACCGGCCACAAGGTGCTGGTCGCCCCGCACGTGGACGGCAAGCTCACGCCCGATGGCGTGCGTGCGTTGCTGCGCGAGAACACCAGCGAGCACATGGTCAAGCCACGCCTGGTGTACGTGTCCAACACCACCGAGCTGGGTACGCTGTACACCAGGGCCGAATTGCAGGCGCTGCGTGCGCTGTGCGATGCGCACGGCCTGCTGTTCTTCCTCGACGGCGCGCGGTTGGGCAGCGCGCTGGCCGCGGCGGGCGATGACCTCAGCCTGGTCGACATCGCCGCGCTCACCCACGCCTTCTACATCGGCGGCACCAAGAACGGTGCGCTGCTGGGCGAGGCGTTGGTGGTGGTCGAGCCCGCGCTGCAGACCGACCTGCGCTATCTGATCAAGCAGCGCGGCGCGATGCTGGCCAAGGGCATGGTCGTGGGCTGCCAGTTCGAGGCGCTGTTCGAGGATGCACTGTTCGTCGAACTCGGCGTGCACGCCAATGCGATGGCCCAACGTTTGCAGTCCGGGCTCAAGGCCGCCGGCGTGCCGATGCTGATCGATTCGCCCAGCAACCAGATCTTCCCGGTGTTTGCGCACGCGCACATCGAAGCGCTGGCGCACATGACCTCCTTCGAACACTGGGCGCCCTACAGCGACACCCATGCCGTGATCCGCTTCGTCACGTCCTGGGCGACACGCCCTGAGTCGGTGGACGCACTGATCCACGCGGTTGCCGGTCTGGTGCGATAGCCATGCGTGCGGATGTCTGCGGATTTTCCGATCGATCCTTCAACAGGGAGCGTTGAGATGAAGCGTTTGCTGATCATGATGTCGCTGTTCCTTCCCGTCGTCGCCACGGCGCAGGTCAACAGCCTGCCCTCGCAGCCGCACCTGCTGGTCAAGGGCGAGGCGCACCGCGAGGTAAAGCCGGATCGTTTCGGTGTGCTGGTGACGCTGCAGCGCGTCGATTTTTCACCCGAGCTTGCACGCGCGCAGGTACAGGCCGATGCGAAGATCGTGTTGGCCGCTTTCCACAGGCATCACGTGCTGCCCGAATCGATCGATGCGGCGACGCTGACGATCCAGCCAAAAATCGAATACGTCGATGGGCGCCAAGTGTTCAAGGGCAGCGAGGTGACACGCCGTTTGGGGGCGACCTTCAAGACGCTGGCCGACACGCGTGCGTTTCTGGCAGAACTCAAGACCAGCGAGTCACTGCAACTGTCCGGCATTACGCCGAGCTACAGCGACGAAGTTGGCCTTCGCAGGACGCTGAAAGGCGAGGCCGCCAGGCAGTCGCGCGAAACAGCCGAAGGCCTGGCCAGCGCCTACGGCGTCAAGCTGGCCGGGCTTTACACCATCTCCGATGTCGCGCCGGCTTTCAGCTACGGCATCCAGGCCGGGACCTGGCCGCAGGCCAGGACCGCCGTACCGCCTGCGCCCTCCGCTGTGCCTCCGCCGCCGCCCCAGTTTGTTGAGGTGGCCGATGGCGAGGCTTTGGAAGCCGGCAGCCTCAGCCTCTCCGAAAACGTCTATGCGATCTTCCTGATCGCGCCATGAGATTCCCGCCATGTTGCTGAAACGCTGATGCTCCAAAACATCCGTGCGACGCGTGCATGGGCGGGGATGTGGATTCGCCTGTATTGGGGATTATTTGAATGCAATTTTGCGTCGCGGTGGCGAGCGTCCATCGCAAGGGTGACGCAGATTTCATTGCTATTTTTGCTGTTCAACCGAGGGGTCTGATGAGCGTCCGCGCCCGTTTTTACATGCCGCACATTGATGGGCTCCGGTGCCTGGCTGTCTTAGCTGTCCTGTTGTTCCACTTCGGGGTTCCGGGTCTCGGAGGTGGATATGTCGGCGTGGACGTGTTTTTCGTGATAAGCGGCTATCTGATCAGTGGCATCATCATTGACGAAATCGCCCGTACGGGACGATTCGATTTCAAGAACTTCTACATACGACGTAGCTTCAGGATCCTTCCGGCGCTGCTCGCAGTGCTTGCGATGTGCACGCTTTGGGCGGTCGTGAGCCTCACCCCTGGGGATCTGGTCGCCTATGGAAAGTCGCTTGTTGCTTCTGCGGCATCCTTGTCAAATCTCCTCTTTTGGTCAGAGAGCGGCTACTTCGATGCGGCTTCCAAGACCAAGCCCCTGCTTCACACGTGGTCACTCAGCGTGGAGGAGCAGTTTTATCTTTTTTGGCCGGCCTTCATCTATTTGTGCTGTCGCGCATTTGGTCGGAAAAGGCTGGTTCCCTGTGTCCTCCTCGCACTTGGGCTCAGCTTCTTGGCTAACCATGCTGCGGTAAGCGGCGGCGCACTCGGTTATAAGTCCGATCTGTTCTTCTTGCCGCACTACCGTGGTTTTGAGTTCGCCATTGGTGCCCTGGGATGCTTCATCTCCCAGCGGATGCCTTCATCCCGTTGGGTTCACGAGCTGGCGGTGCTGGCCGGTCTTGGGATGATCTTGTTCTCAATCGCCTCACTCAAGGAGGGGGATGTCTTCCCTTACGTAAAGGGGTTGTTGCCCTGCGTGGGGGCGCTCCTGGTCATTCTTGGTGTTCGATCATCTGCCGGTCGACTGCTGCTCGCTAATCCTGTTTCAACCTGGATCGGCAGGACAAGCTATTCGCTTTACCTCGCGCATTGGCCAATCGTCGTAGGCGTTGAGCAGTCCCTGCCTACGTCGAGCTGGAGCACGAGGTTCGCGTGGATGGTGGTGCTTTCTCTGGTGGTTGCGGTTCTGTTGCACTACGCGGTGGAAGTGCCGTTTCGTTACCAGTCGGCACAGCAGAGGCGGCGAAATCGTGTCGCCCTGGTTGTTTCGGCAAGCTTGGCGACCTGTGCGCTAGGCGCGATTGTTGTCCATTCGAACGGGATGGTGTGGCGATATAAATACTTCACTCCTGGAGTCTTTGGGATGGGAGGCGTAAGGGGGCAGCGGCAGGATCACTTGGTTTTTCGTCCGTTAAGCGCTGCGGAGATCGAGGCAGGGAAGTGGCGCAGGTTCTCCCGCTTGGGCTCGGCCTGTAATGTCAGTGTCCTGAAGGACGCGGCTCGCTGTCATCTGGACAGGCCGTCTCAAATTCTCTTCTTCGGAAATTCGCATGAACCGGATGCGTTCAATGCGTTCAACGCTCTCTACGGAGAGGACCGGCGGGTGAATATGATCAATTTCGGAACGGTCAACGATTGCGCGATCGTGATCAATGGCGCCAATTTTTCCTCTCCGACGGCGGCGCATAAGTGCGACAAGCGCTTCGCGGTTCTGAACGACATCGGGTTTCTGGAAAAAATGGATGTCGTGGTCTATAACGCGCACATGGGATTCGATGAGGTTTCAAGAGACCTCTGGCGCGTCCTCGAGATGATGAAGCAGAAGAATCCCAAGATAAAAATCATTGCAATCGGGTCTTATCTGCAGACGCCGACGGAGTGTGCAACCCTTTATAATAGATATCGCACGTACGACGCGTGTAGGAACCCGGATTTCGAAAATTATTTCAAGCCCGATGAGCGCGCGGTTTCGCCGATTTCCCAGGTCAGATCGCTCGACTATATCTATATAAGTAAGTATGAATTATTTTGCGTCAATGACGAACTGGCGACATGTGCGACATGGGCGAATGGTGAGCCTGCGTTTTACGATCAGCACCATCTTTCCCTTGGATTTGCAGAATACATGGGTGATCGGATTCTGGAGCTGCATAAGGGGGATTTGGTGAAGGCTGGTCTGCCTGTCCCTTCTGCGTCCAACTGAGGTCTGGCGTTGCATGTTTCGCGCAGTTCGAAGTCTGCTCAATCGTGAAAATTGCAAGTGCGAATGGCCGCGGAAAGGCGATGGCGCGCTTATTAATTTGGGTGATAAATATGTTACTGATGATCGACAACTACGACAGCTTCACCTACAACCTTGTGCAGTACCTGCAGGCGCTGGGTGCCGAGGTCGAGGTGGTGCGCAACGACGCGCTCAGCGTGGAGGAGATCGCCAAGCTCGCAGCGCAGCGCATCGTGATTTCGCCCGGTCCATGCACTCCCAACGAGGCCGGCGTATCGCTCAAGGTGATCGAGCAGCTGGGGCCGACCACGCCCATCCTCGGTGTCTGCCTGGGTCATCAGAGCATCGGCCAGGCCTATGGCGGCGAGGTGATTCGTGCCGGTCGCATCATGCACGGCAAGGTCTCGCCGATCCGCCACGAAGGCCGGGGTGTATTTGCCGGTTTGCCGGATCATTACGAGGCCACGCGCTACCACTCCCTGGTGGTGGACAAGGCGCGGCTGCCCGAGGCCCTGGAAGTCACCGCCTGGACCGAGAATGACGATGGTTCGGTCGAAGAGATCATGGGCCTGCGCCATCGCGCGTTTCCAGTGGAGGGCGTGCAGTTCCATCCGGAGTCCATCCTCACCCAGCATGGCCATGCGCTGCTCAAGAACTTCCTGGAGCGCTGAAGATGACCATCACTGCACAGGAAGCCCTGCAGCGCACCATCGAGCATCGTGAGATCTTCCACGACGAGATGGTGGACCTGATGCGCCAGGTCATGCGCGGCGAGATCTCGCCGATGATGACCGCGGCCATCCTCACCGGCCTGCGCGTCAAGAAGGAGACCATCGGCGAGATCTCCGGTGCGGCCACGGTGATGCGCGAGTTCTCGCGCACGGTGGAGGTGGCCGATCACACCCATATGGTCGACATCGTCGGCACCGGCGGCGATGGCTCGCACACCTTCAACATCTCGACCTGTTCGATGTTCGTGGCCGCCGCGGCGGGCGCTAAGGTCGCCAAGCACGGCAATCGCAGTGTGTCCTCCAAGTCCGGCAGCGCCGATGCGCTCGAGGCGCTGGGCGCGAAGATCGAATTGCAGCCAGCGCAGGTGGCCGCCGCCATCGAGGCGACGGGCATCGGCTTCATGTTCGCGCCCATCCATCACCCGGCGATGAAGGTCGTGGCGCCCGTGCGGTGGGAGATGGGCGTGCGCACCATCTTCAACATCCTCGGGCCGCTAACCAATCCGGCCGGTTCGCCGAACATCCTGATGGGCGTGTTCCATCCGGACCTGGTCGGCATCCAGGCGCGTGTGCTGCAGGAACTGGGTGCCGAGCGCGCGTTGGTGGTGTGGGGGCGCGACGGCATGGATGAACTTTCGCTGGGCGCCGGCACGCTGGTCGGCGAGCTGCGCGATGGCCAGGTACGCGAGTACGAGCTGCATCCGGAGGATTTCGGCATCGCCATGTCGGCCAGTCGCAACCTCAAGGTCGACGGCCCGGAACAGTCCATTGCCATCCTGCACGCCGTGCTGGCCGGTGAGCCGGGCCCCGCCTTGGACATCGTGGCCTACAACGCCGGCGCGGCCCTGTACGTGGCGGGCGTGAGCGACTCGATCGCCGCCGGGATCGACGCGGCGCGCGCGGCCATCGCCGACGGGCGCGCGGCCGCCAAGCTGCGCCAATACATCGATTTCACCCGCGCATTGCCGTGAATGATGGCGCGTTCGCCGCCTTGCCGCCTCCGCCGTACTGGGCGGTGATGTTCTCCTCGCGCCGCAGCGACGGCGATGCGGCGGGCTACGGCCAGGCGGCCGAGCAGATGGTCGCGCTCGCCCGTCAGCAGGTGGGGTTCCTTGGGGTCGAATCCGCCCGCGACGCCGATGGCTTCGGGATCACGGTTTCCTATTGGGACAGTGAGGCCGCCATCGCCGCGTGGCGCGCGCATGCCGAACACGCCGCGGTGCGCGCGACCGGTCGGCGCGATTGGTACACCCATTTCCAGGTGCGGGTGGCGCGCGTCGAGCGCGCCTACGGCGGCGATGCCGGCTAGGGCAGCGCCGCTGCGCGTGACAATGCGACAATGCGGGCCCTGCGTTGGCGCCAGAGTGCCCCGGAACCCATGAGCGACATCCTCGACACCATCCTGGCTCGCAAGCGCGAGGAAATCGCCGCGCGCAGTGCGGCTGTTCCGCTGGCCGAGCTGATCGCTCGCGCGGCCGGCGCCTCGCCCGTGCGCGGCTTCGCCGATGCGCTGCGCCGGAGCATCGCCGCCGGCGATGCCGGCGTGATCGCCGAAGTGAAGAAGGCCAGCCCATCCAAGGGCGTCATCCGCCCGGACTTCCATCCGGCCGAGATCGCGGTGAGCTACGAGTTCGGCGGCGCGTCGTGTCTGTCGGTGCTCACTGACGTTGACTTCTTCCTGGGCGCCGACGCCTACCTGCAACAGGCGCGCGAGGCCTGCACGCTGCCTGTGCTGCGCAAGGACTTCACCATCGACCCCTACCAGGTCTATGAGGCACGCGCCCTGGGCGCCGACTGCATCCTGCTCATCGTGGCGGCGCTGGACGATGTGCAACTGGTCGGCCTGGCCGATCTGGCCATGCAGCTGGGCATGGACGTGCTGGTCGAAGTGCATGACATCGACGAACTGGAGCGCGCGCTGCAGGTGCCGGCGCCGCTGCTGGGCATCAACAACCGCAACCTGCGCACCTTCCAGACCTCGCTGCAGACCACGCTGGAGATGAAGGACGCGGTGCCGCGCGACCGCGTGCTGGTGACCGAGAGCGGCATCGCGACCCCGGCGGACGTGGCCTTGATGCGCGGTCAAGGCGTGCACGGCTTCCTGGTCGGTGAGACCTTCATGCGCGCGGCCGAGCCTGGCGAGGCCCTGCGGGAGCTGTTCTTCGCATGACCGTGCCCGGCCCGTATCCCACGCCGGCCGCGGATGCGCCGGTGGTGGTGTTCGATTTCGACCACACCCTCTACGACGGCGATTCGGGCAGCCACCTGTTCGCCTGGCTGATCCGGCGCAGCTGGCTGCGCACAGCGGCCGCCTTGCTGGTCACGCCACTCCTAGGGCCGATGGTGGCCTGGCTACCGACGCGCCGGCGTGGGATTTCCGGGTACGTCTGGATCGCCACGGTCGGCCTGCGCCGGCGCCGGGACCTGGAGGACCTGATCGACGCTTACGTCGAGCGCAACCGGCCGCAGATGGAAGGCCGCCTGCTGGACGCGGCGCTGGAGATCTTCACGGCCCACCGCGCGGCCGGGGATCGCGTCGTGGTGGCCACCGGCGCCCCGCCGGAACTGGCCCGGGCGATCCTGTCCTTCGTCGCCCACCAGGACGTGCCGGTGATTGGCACCTTGGTCGGGCCAAAGTTCGGGGCCGTCATCGCCCGCCGGCACTGCCACCACGAAGAAAAGATGCGGATGCTGCGCGAGCAGGGCTATGGGCAGGTCGCAGTGGCCTATAGCGACAGCAGTGCGGACCTGCCGCTGCTGCTGGCCGCCGCGCGGCCGGTCGTGGTCAACCCCAAGGCCGACAAGGTCGAGGCGTTCCGCCGCCTGTTGCCCGCTGGAACGCCCATCTTGAATTGGGGATGCACCAGCCGTGCTGGCAGTCCGGTGACCTGAAAGCGCGCAGGTGGATGCCGCTCACACACCTGATCGGCTTTCGCGACGCACTTTTATGGAAGTCCCCACGGGATGCGCCTGGAAACGGGCAGGAAGACGTCGGTCATGGAAGACGTCAGTAGAATCAGACAAAAAAATGGCCGGGAAATCCCGGCCATTTTGTGACGAGGTCGCCGGAAACGTCTCAGCGCGTTCCGTACAGCACCACCGTCTTGCCGCGCGCGTGCAGCAGGCCATCGGCCTGAAGCTTCTTCAGGACGCGTCCGGCCATTTCGCGCGAGCACCCGACCAGGCGCGCCAGCTCCTGGCGCGAGACCCGCAACTGGGTGCCCTGCGGATGGCTCATGGCTTCCGGCTCGTGGGCCAGGTCGTGCAGGGTGCGAATGATGCGGTCGGTCACATCCAGGAACGCCAGACGGCTGGCCTTGCGGCTGGTATCCAGCAGGCGCCGTGAGAGCTGGGTGCCGATGGCGAACAGCAGCTTGGCCGAGTCAGAGGCCAAGGCCCCGCCGAACAGCTGGTGCAGGCGTTCATAGCTGATTTCAGCCAGTTCGCACTGGGTCCGGGTGCGCAGGACGACCTCGCGGCGGTCCGATTCGATGAACAGCCCCATCTCGCCCACGAACTCGCCGGGGCCGAAATAACCCAGCACCAGCTCGCGATCGTCATCTTCCTCGGCCAGGATGCTCACCGAGCCGCTGACCACGTAATACAGGGTCCCGGCCGGGTCGCCGGGTCGGAAAACATCGGCGCGGGCGGGGTAGCGGCGGCGATGGCTGTTGGACAGGAACGACTCGATGGTCGTCAGGTCCGGGATCAGCGCACTGGCCGGGGATCGGGTCAAGCTCGGGGGCAGACCTGCTTTCATGGCAGCTCATGAAGTAAAACGAACAGGACCGAGCTTAGTCTGAATGGGTCGGCGGCGGCAATGTGCGTCGCGGTGTCATTTCATGGTCAGGTCAATTGCCGCATAATTCTCCGCTTCACCCTTTTCATCTGCGAAGGTCCACCGCCGTGGTCAAACCACTGCCGCGCCTGAGGCTGCAGGGCTTCAACAACCTCACCAAGGCGCTGAGCTTCAACATCTACGACGTGTGCTACGCCGTCTCCGAAGACGAGCGCCAGCGGTACATCGAGTACATCGACGAGGAATACAACGCCGATCGCCTGACCCAGATCCTGACGGATGTGGCCGAGATCATTGGCGCCAATATCCTCAATGTCGCGCGTCAGGACTACGACCCCCAGGGTGCGTCGGTGACGATCCTGATCTCCGAAGAGCCGGTGATTGACAAGAAACAGGCCGGCAACAAGGTGATTTCCGACGCAGTGGTCGCGCACATGGACAAGAGCCACATCACCGTCCATACCTATCCCGAAACGCATCCCCAGGCGGGCATCGCGACCTTCCGCGCGGACATTGATGTGGCCACCTGTGGCGTCATCTCGCCGCTGAAGGCGCTCAATTACCTGATCGAGTCCTTCGAGTCGGACATCGTGATCATGGACTACCGCGTCCGTGGCTTCACCCGCGACATCAAGGGCAAGAAGCACTACATCGATCACAAGATCAACTCGATCCAGGACTTCATGGCCAAGAACATCAAGTCCCGCTACGAGATGATCGACGTCAACGTCTATCAGGAAAACATCTTCCACACCAAGATGCACCTGACCGACTTCGACCTGGATCAGTATCTGTTCGAGGAAAAGGCGCGCAACCTGTCCTTCAAGGAGCGCATGAAGATCGAGAGCCTGCTCAAGCGGGAGATCGAGGAGCTGTTCCACGGCCGCAACCTGGCCGAGTAAAGGTCAACGGGACAGCGCAGGTTGCATGGCGCTGCCCCATGATTCTGGGATCTGAGGCGGGACGACCCGCCCGCGGCCCGACAGGTCCGCGCTGCTGGATGACCGACGACGGTCCGGGTTCGCGCCCGGGCCGTTTCGCTTTTCCGGCCCCGGCGCGGTTGGGTTGCAAATGACGCACGCTGCAAGGAGAAGGGAATGGCATGGGCTTATCTGCTGGCCGCAGGCCTGCTCGAAATCTGCTTCGCCATCGGGCTGAAGTACACCGAAGGCTTCACCCGGCTATGGCCGAGCGTAGGCACGATGGCCGCGGCCGGCGCCAGCCTGTGGCTGATGACCCAGGCGATGAAGGGGATTCCGGTCGGGACGGCCTACGCGGTGTGGACCGGTATCGGTGCCACCGGCGTGGCCGTGGTCGGCGTGCTCCTGTTTTCCGAGTCGGCCTCGCCGGCGCGGCTGGCGTGCATCGGCTTGATCGTGGCCGGCGTCATCGGATTGAAGCTGGTGGGGTAACCGGGCCTGTGAGGCAGAGCGCTGAGTGGGAGCCGCCATGGCGGCGATGAGGCTTTACCAGTAAAGCCAATCGCCGCCGTGGCGGCTCCCACGGAATTGCTTCGTTGCCTGCGAGGGGCAACTAGGCGGGTTGGCTGCCGGCTCTTCCCTCAAAAACAATGGCTGTGCCGAGACGAGGACGGGGAGCGTTTGGCGCCCGGCGGCCCCCGCCTAGAGCCGGTACGCCACAGTCTTCATCGCCCGCGAGGCCAGTCGCATCACGCTGGGGATCGGGAAGGGCAGGACGCGCGCTCCGGCATGCTCGGCATGGTCCGCATGGCGCGCCTCGTCCTCCTTCATCACCCGCAGGATGGCGCGGCTGCGCAGGTCCGCGGGCGGCAGGGACTCCAGGTGTTCCTCCAGGTGGGCTTCAACCTGGCGTTCGGTCTCGACCACGAAGCCCAGATTCCAGCCGTCCCCGCGCAGCCCCGCCGCGACACCGATCGCATAACTGCCCCCGTACCACAGCGGGTTGAACAGGCTGGGGCGACTGTCCAGCTCGCGCAGCCGCCGGGCGCACCAGGCCAGGTGGTCGGTTTCCTCCTGGGCGGCCTCGCGCAGATGGTCGCGGGTCTGTGCATCGCGGGCGACGGCGGCCTGGCCGGAATAGAGCGCCTGGGCACAGACCTCGCCGACGTGGTTGATGCGCATCAAGCCGGCGGCGTGGCGGCGCTCTGCCTTGTCCAGGGCGACATCGGGCGTGGCGCTGGCCGGGTAGGGGCGCTGGGCCGGCGGATTGCCGAGCGTGGTTTCCAGGGCGTGCTGGGCCTCGGCCAGAAGCAGGTCCAGGCGGCTATGCAGGCGGATGGCGGCGGTCATGTCGGGGGGCAGGGAGGTGGCGCCGCGCAGCGGCGGATGCGGCCATGTTCGCCCTGCACGGGAGCGCTGCCAAGTCGCGATCGCCGTGCCGGCCGGGCGCGCTGGCCGGCGGTTGCAAAGCCGGGCGAGGACGCGTAAGATTCCGCGCCTTCGGTTTCACCCTTCACAACGCGTGGCAAAGTTCCGCACGGGTCAAGGCCTGCGCGCAATCCGCCCGACCAAACACAAAGAGCTTCTTTCATGAGCACCTTCACCGCCAAGTCCGAGACCGTCCAGCGCGACTGGTATCTCGTCGACGCCTCGGGCAAGACCCTGGGTCGTTTGTCCACCGAGCTGGCCCGCCGTCTGCGCGGCAAGCACAAGCCGGTCTACACCCCCCACGTTGATACCGGCGACTACCTGGTCGTCATCAACGCCGAGAAGATTGCCGTGACCGGCAAGAAGCTCACCGACAAGAAGTATCACCGCTTCACCGGTTACATCGGTAACCTGAAGACCGAGACCCTGCAGCAGGCGCTGGAGCGTCACCCGGAACGCGTGATCGAGACCGCCGTCAAGGGCATGCTGCCGAAGGGCCCGCTGGGCCGGGCCATGTACCGCAAGCTGAAGGTCTACGCTGGTTCCGCCCATCCGCACGCCGCTCAGCAGCCGCAGGTCCTGGACATCTAATCATGGCTATCACTCAGAACTACGGCACTGGCCGTCGCAAGTCCTCCACCGCCCGCGTGTTCCTGCGCAAGGGCTCGGGCAAGATCACCGTCAACGACCGTCCGCTGGACGAGTTCTTCGGCCGTGAGACCGCGCGCATGATCGTGCGCCAGCCGCTGGAGCTGACCAACAACACCGAAAGCTTCGACATCTTCGTGACCGCCGCTGGCGGTGGTACCACCGGCCAGGCCGGCGCCATCCGCCTGGGCATCGCCCGCGCGCTGGTCGAGTACGACGAAACCCTGAAGATCGAGCTGCGCAAGGCGGGCTTCATGACCCGTGACGCGCGCGAAGTCGAGCGCAAGAAGGTCGGTCTGCACAAGGCCCGTCGCGCGACCCAGTTCTCCAAGCGCTGATCATCTTCTGCTTTACGCCGGGCGGCGTTACAATGGCCGCCTGGTTGTTCCACAGCCCCGTCGCCAAGCGGTAAGGCACCTGACTCTGACTCAGGCATTCGGAGGTTCGAATCCTTCCGGGGCTGCCATCTTCAAGAAAACCCGCCCTCGTGGCGGGTTTTTTCTTGGCCCCTCCAAACGGCCGCGCTCGCGTTCACGCCGTGTCCGCTCCTGTTGCATGGGTGGAACAGGGTCTGGCCTGGTCAGGTTGTAGAATCGATGGCTGTCCCGCCGCGGCCACGCCGCGCGCATCATCTCGAGACAGTCTGTCATGCGTGTTTCCCCGCTTCCCCCCCTCACGCCGACCGCGGATGTGGTCGATCGCATGCGCCTGGATGGCTACGCGGTGCTCGACCGCGCGGCGGTCTCGGCGATCGCCGGCTGTCCCTCCGATGCCTTCGACGCCCTGACGCCAGGCTGGGATGACCTGGCCGTGGACACCTATCTGCGCGACGGCGGGCGCTATCGGCGGCGACGCCATGCCTGTTTCGTGCAAGAGGGCGACCGGCTCTTGCAGGCTCCGCCGCGGGCGCACTGGCAGTCGGAGGACTACAACGCCCTGCACGGCGGGATGCACCGCTGGTTCGAACCGGTCACCGCCGAGACCTTGGCGCAGGCGGCGTGGCCTGGCTTGATCGAGGGCTTCGGTCGGCTCTTTTCCAGCATGCGCGATCAGCCGCGCTGGTTCGTGGAGGCGCACCAGTTCCGGATCGATACGGCCGATGGCATCGGCCGGCCCACGCCGGAGGGCGCCCATCGTGACGGCGTCGATTTCGTTGTGGTGCTGCTGGTGGATCGGGTCGGCATCAAGGGGGGCGAGACCCGTGTGTTCGAGGCGCAGGGCACGCAGGGTCAGCGTTTCACCCTGGAACAGCCCTGGTCGGCGCTGTTGCTCGATGATGCCCGGGTGATCCATGAGTCCACCCCGATCCAGCCGCTGGAGCAGGGGGGACATCGCGATACCCTCGTGCTGACCTACCGCGCCGGTGCATTCCAGGGCGAGGACTGAGGCGGCTCGCGCTGGTCTGGCTGAGCATCGAGGGAGTGGTCTTCCGGTCGGGTGCGCAGTCGTTACAATCGAAACGATTGCGCCGGAGGGGCGCGGAGGACATCGATGAAACTGGGTTCCCTGAAGGAAGGCGGCCGCGACGGCACGCTGATCGTGGTCTCGCGTGACTTGACCCGCGCGGTCCGGGCCACCGGCATCGCGCCCACCCTGCAGCGCGCACTGGAGGACTGGTCCAATCTGGCGCCTCGCCTGAACGCGCTGTCCGAGTCGCTCAATGCGGATCAGGCCGACGGTGCGTTCGATCTGGAGATGGCGGCACTGGCCGCGCCGCTGCCGCGCGCCTATGAATTCGTGGACGGCAGCGCCTACCTGCCGCATGTCGAGCGCGTGCGCCAGGCGCGCGGCGCGCAGGTGCCGGAGAGTTTCTATACCGATCCGCTGATGTACCAGGCGACCAGCGCGGGCTTCCTGGGGCCGCGCGAACCGATCCGCGTGGTCAGCGAAGACTACGGCATCGACCTGGAGGCCGAAGTGCTTGTCGTCACCGACGACGTCCCCATGGCGGTTGACGCGGCCCAGGCGGCCGACCACATCCAGTTGATCGGCCTGGTCAACGATGTCTCGCTGCGCCACCTGATCCCCGGCGAGCTGGCCAAGGGCTTCGGCTTTCTGCAGTCCAAGCCGCGCTCGGCGCTCTCTCCGGTCCTGGTCACCCCCGACGAGTTGGGCCAGGCCTGGCAGGACAACAAGCTGCACCTGCCGATGCTGACCCAGATCAACGGTGACTGGTTTGGTGAGCCGGAGGCAGGTGTCGACATGCAGTTCGACTTCGCCCAGCTCATCGCCCATGCGGCCCGCACCCGTCCGCTGGTGGCCGGGACGCTGGTTGGTTCCGGGACGATCGCCAACCACGACATGGGCAAGGGCGCGTCCTGCCTGGCCGAGCAGCGCACGGTGGAGACCCTGCGCGACGGCAAACCCGCCACGCCCTTCCTCAAGTTTGGCGACACGGTGCGCATCGAGATGCGGGCAAGCGACGGAAGTCCCATTTTTGGTGCGATCGAGCAGCGAATCGAACGCCAGCCCTTGCCCTAGTCGGAGCAGGTTCCACAATGTGCGCCCGGTGCCGCAGGTGGTACCGCTTGTTTCCGTTGAAGGTGTCTTGACGCATGTCCGAGCGGTTGCGGCTGCATTCCTACTGGCGTTCCAGCGCGGCCTACCGCGTGCGGATCGGCCTGAACCTCAAGGGCCTGGCGTACGAGCTGCTGCCGGTGCATCTGGTGCGCGATGGCGGGCAGCAGCATCACCCGGACTATGTGCGCCTGAACCCCCAGCACATGGTGCCCACGCTGCTGCATGGCGGGCGCGTGCTGCGCCAGTCGCTGGCGATCCTGGAATACCTGGACGAAAGCTGGCCGGAACGGCCCCTGCTGCCGGCGGCCGCGCGCGATCGTGCCCGCGTGCGCAACCTTTCCCAGTTGGTGGCCGCCGATGTGCACCCGCTGGGCAACTTACGGGTGCTGCGCTACTTCGAGCACGAATGGCGGGTGCCGCCGGTCGAGCGCGATGCCTGGGTGCGACACTGGATCGTCGAGGGCTTCCAGGCGATGGAGGCCCTGCTGGCCGACGACCTGGTCACGGGGACCTATTGCCATGGCGAGGCGCCGGGAATGGCCGATTGCTGCCTGGTCCCGCAGGTCTACAACGCGCGGCGTTTTGGTGTGGACATGACCCCGTTCCCGACCCTGAGCCGGATCGAGCAGGCTTGCCTGGCATTGCCGGCCTTTCAGCACGCCAGTCCCGAGTGTCAGCCCGACGCGCCAGGGCTGGCGCCGCTGGAGGTTTGAGAGAGGTCTCTCCTCCTGTGGGAGCCGCCATGGCGGCGATGGGGCTTTCCCCAGTAAGGTCCCATCGCCGCCATGGCGGCTCCCACGGACGCCTCAGCTGAAGCCGTGGGTAATCGATGAGGTGCCGCTCTGCTCGTAGAGGTCGGCATAGGGGTCGTGCTCGCCGGCAGCGCCTTCGGAGAGGCGGAACTTCAGCGCCAGTCCGTCGCGGGAGTCCGCCGCGCGCAGCGCCTCGTCCTGGGCGATCTTGCCTTCCTTGACCATGCGGAACAGGCACTGGTCGAAGGACTCCATGCCGTCTTCCAGCGACTCCTCCATGGCTTGCTTGATCTCGTGGATCTGGCCACGGCGCAGCAGGTCTCGGATCACCGGGGTGTTGATCAGCACTTCGGCCGCCGGCAAACGCCGACCGTCCACGCCGCGCACCAGGCGCTGGGACACCACGGCGCGCAGGTTCAGCGCCAGGTTCATCAGGACGTTCTTGTGGGCGGTTTCCGGGAAGAAGTTGAGGATGCGCTCGATGGTCTGGTCGGCGTTGTTGGAGTGCAGCGTGGCCAGGCACAGATGGCCGGTCTCGGCAAAGGCGATGGCCGCCTCCATCGTGGTCGCATCCAGGATCTCGCCGATCAGGATCACGTCCGGCGCCTCGCGCATGGCGTTCTTCAGCGCGTTGTGAAAGGCGTGGGTATCCAGGCCGACCTCACGCTGGTTGACGATGGACTGCTTGTGCCGGTGCAGGTATTCGATCGGGTCCTCGATGGTGAGGATGTGTCCGGTGGTGCTGGAGTTGCGGTAGTCGATCATCGAGGCCAGCGAGGTCGACTTGCCCGAACCGGTCGAGCCGACCAGCAGGACCAGGCCGCGCGGGGTCATGATGATGTCCTTGAGCACCTCAGGCAGCTGCAATTCCTCGATGGAGGGGATCTTGCTGCGGATGGCGCGGATCACCATGCCGACCTCGCCGCGCTGCTTGAACACGTTGACGCGGAAGCGGCCGGCGTCGGCCAGGGCCACGGCCATGTTCAGCTCCAGGTCGCGCTCGAACTGCGGCACCTGGCCTTCGTCCATCAGCGAGTAGGCGATCTTCTTGACCATGCCCGGCGGCAGGCCAGTATTGCCCAGCGGGTAGAGCTTGCCTTCGATCTTGATGTAGACGGGCGCGCCGGTGGTCAGGAACATGTCCGACGCGTTCTTTTCCGTCATCAGCTTGAGGAAATAGCCGATGTCCATGGTGAAAACCCCTGCTGGCGGATGCTTCCACGCGTTGCATGTTCGACGCGGGCTTGACGACAATGGCCGCGGATTCCCCATGAACGCCGCGTACCCTCATGATTCGTAGCTTCGCACAAATTCCCGGAGCGCTGTGTGCGCTCGTCCTTGCCTTTTCGTTCGCCGCACCGGCCACCGCGCAACAGGCCGAGATCGCCGCTGCGCAGGCCGCTGTCCAGCGTGCCACCCAGGCCGATGCCGACCAGTACGCCCCGGATCTGATCCAGTCGGCACGACAGAAGGTCTCGCAAGCTCAAGCGTTGGGGGATACGCGCAAAGGTCGCCGCGAAGGGCCGGGGCTGGCAATGGCGGCCCAGGCCGACGCGGATCTGGCCCGGGCGCGCAGTGAACAGGCGACCACGCAAGCCAAGCTGGCCCAAGAGCAGGCCGAGGTCGACCGGCTCCGCAGGGCGCTGGCCACCCCGGAGCCGCCACCACCGCCGGCGCCGCTGCCGCCCGCTGACGCCCTTCCCGCCCTGCCTGTCACCACCCCGGAGGGCACGCCGTGATCCTGTCCCGTCTCCTGATGCTCGCCCTGTTGCTGTGTTGCACGGGCGTCGCCCTGGCCGCTGATGATGAGGTGATCGCCCAGCTCAATGCGCGGCTGAGCGCGCTGGACGCCAATCCGGACCTGCGCGAGCAGGGCGCCTACGAACGCCTGCAGGCGGTTCAGGCGATCCAGCGTTATGCCGATGCGTCCCGTAGCGAGCGCGATAGTGCGCTGTACGTTGCCCAGCGCCGCGTCGAGATCGCCGAACTGGCAGCACAGACCGGGCGCACCTCCCAGCAGATCGCCGATCTCGACCAGACTCGCAACAGCCTGCTGCTTGAGGCCAGCCGCCGCGAGACCGCACGTGCCCGCCAGGAGGCCGAGCGCCTGCGCGTTCAGCAGCAGATCCAGGCCGAAGAGGCCGAGCGCCTGCGCCAGCAGGCCGACGCGGAGGCAGCCGCCGAGGCCGACCAAGCGTTGACCGACGCGACCGGTGCCCAGCAGGCCAAGCTCACCGCTGCCCGCAAGAAGGACGCGGCCCTGGCCCGGCAGGAGGCCGAGCTGATGTCCGGCGAGAAGCTGCCCAAGTCCACTTTCGCGGACGATGGCAGCGAAGCCTTCACCTTGCCCGCCGATGTCTTCGTCAGCGGCAAGTCGGAGCTGTCGGCGGCCGGCAGGTCCGCGGTCAAGGCGCTGGCCGCCTACATGGATGCGACCAAGGGCGCCAAGGCCCGGGTCGACGGCTACGGCGACAAGCAGACGCCGGGCGCTCGTCGCTCGGCGGCGCTGCGCAGTGCCCTGCTGAAGGCGGGGGTGTCCAAGGCCCAGGTCAGCGATGGCGGCAACAAGGGGAGCGGGAGCAAGGCGCGCGCTGCGGTGATCATGGTGACGCTTTGATTTTCGTTAAAAATCAGTCATTTATGTGATTTTTGGGGTGGTCATCGCGCTTTGCGCGGGACTGCATTGGCGGCTCGTCGGATTGACTGAATGTTGCCTGCGCAAAGCCTTGTCGACCCCGTTGGGCAGGAGTAGGGTCGTATGCCCAGGCGGGTCGTCAGGACCGTCTGGGCAGAACGGAGACGCCGAGCCGATGACGCCGATGCCCCAACCCGAGCAGTTCACCGCAGACGCCCTGACGGGGCGTCGGTCCAGCGATCCGGTGCTCCCCCACGCCACGCCCTGTGCCGCAGACCGGCCGGGGCGTTTGCATTTCAGCTGAAGGAGACTCCCATGTTCGAAGGTCAACCCCAGTCCGAAATCGAGGCATTGATCAAGTCCGATCCCGAGTTCAAGCAGCTCTACCAGCGCCACCGCAAGCTCGACAAGAAGGTGACCGACGCCGAGCTCGGCGTCCTGGCCATCGACGATGGCACCCTGGGCCAGATGAAGCGCGAAAAGCTGCTCGCCAAGCAACGTCTGCAGCGTAAATACGACGCCGCGCCCCACTGACGCCCCTTCGCAGTCGCGGGTGCCGGTGACTTCCTCGTCGGACGCCGGCACCCGCGCAATTCCCCTGACCGCGGCGGCCCTTGGGTCGCCGCTTTCATTTGGGGGGGGGGCGTCCTGTTCATCGGTCTGAACAGTGCCGGGGCGGCGCGGTGCGATAATGCCCCACGTTTCCAACCGCGAGCCTGTCCAGCGCATGACGATCCATTCCTCGGTCCTCGAGCTGATCGGACACACCCCCATCATCAAGGCCCAGCATCTGGATGCCGGCCCTTGCGAGCTCTATCTGAAACTGGAGAGCGCCAACCCCGGCGGCTCGATCAAGGACCGGATCGGCCTGTCCATGATCAGCGCCGCTGAAGCCCGCGGCGACCTCAAGCCAGGCGCCACCCTGGTCGAGGGCACGGCGGGCAACACTGGCTTAGGGCTAGCACTGGTGGCTCAGCAGAAGGGCTATCGCCTGATCCTGGTGGTCCCCGACAAGATGAGCCGGGAAAAGATCTTCAACCTCAAGGCGATGGGCGCCGAAGTCGTGCTGACCCGCTCGGACGTGGCCAAGGGACACCCGGAGTACTACCAGGACCTGGCTGCGCGCATCGCGCGCGAGACCCCTGGCGCCTACTTCATCAACCAGTTCGGCAACCCGGACAACCCGGCCGCGCACGAGTTCGGCACCGGCCCGGAGATCCTGGAGCAGATGGGCGGGCAGTTGGACGCGATCGTCTTTGGTTGTGGCAGCTCGGGCACCATGACCGGCCTGTCGCGCGCCTTCGCCAAGGCCTCGCCGCAGACCGAGCTGGTGTTGGCCGACCCGGTCGGCTCGATCCTCACCCAGTACATCAACGAAGGCACGCTGAGCGAGAAATCCGGTAGCTGGCTGGTGGAGGGCATCGGCGAGGATTTCCTGCCGGACATCTCCGACTTCACCCGGGTCAAGAAGGCCTACGCGATCCCGGACAAGGAGAGCTTCCTGACCGCCCGCGAGCTGCTGGCCAAGGAAGGCATCCTGGGCGGGTCTTCGACCGGCACGCTGCTGGCCGCCGCGCTGCGCTACTGCCGCGAGCAGACCACGCCCAAGAAGGTGCTGGTGTTCGTCTGCGACACCGGCAACAAGTACCTGTCCAAGATGTACAACGACTACTGGATGCTGGACAACGGCTTCATCGAACGCCCCCAGCACGGCGACCTGCGCGATCTGATCCTACGCCCGTACAGCCAGAAGGACACGGTGGTGGTGGCACCGACCGACCTGCTGACCACCGCCTACCAGCGCATGAAGCTTTACGACGTGTCGCAGTTGCCGGTGATGGAGGGCGAAACGCTGGTCGGCATCATCGACGAATCCGACGTGCTGCTGCATGTCTACGGCGACGAGGCGCGCTTCGGCGATCCGGTGGCCACCGCGATGGTCAGCAAGCTGGAACGACTGGACGTGAAATCGCCTATCGAGGCGCTGTTGCCGGTGTTCGACCGGGGGCAGGTGGCCATCGTGATGAATGGCGAGCAGTTCCTCGGCCTGATCACCCGGATCGACCTGCTGAACTACTTGCGACGCCGGGTGCAATAGATGCGTCGTTCATTTTTGAATTCAGGTACTTGGCGCTCACCTGCCGGTGAAGGCGCTGTTAGAATTCCGACCGCTCTTTGAGAAGTCCCCCATGTCCGACCATACCCGCGGGAGCCAGGACGGCGACAGCAGCCTGGCCTTGGCGACGCTCGCCATCCACGGCGGGCAGTCTCCCGATCCCAGTACCGGGGCGGTGATGCCGCCCATCTACGCCACCTCGACCTACGCCCAGTCCAGCCCGGGCGAGCACTCGGGATTCGAGTACAGCCGCACCCAGAATCCGACCCGCTTCGCCTACGAGCGCTGCGTGGCCGCGCTGGAAGGGGGCTCGCGGGGTTTCGCCTTCGCCTCTGGCATGGCCGCCACGGCCACCGTGCTGGAACTGCTGGACAGCGGCGACCACGTCATCGCGATGGATGACCTGTATGGCGGTAGCTTCCGGCTGTTCGAGCGCGTGCGCACCCGCAGCGCGGGACTGGCCTTCAGCTACGTCGACCTGACCGACGCGGCGGCGTTCGAGGCGGCGATCACGCCAAAGACCAAGCTGGTGTGGATCGAGACGCCCACCAATCCGATGCTCAAGATCGTGGATATCGCCGCGATCGCACAGATCGCCAAGCGCCATGGACTGATGGTGGTGGTGGACAACACCTTCGCCTCGCCGATGTTGCAGCGCCCGCTGAGCCTCGGCGCGGACATCGTGGTGCATTCGGCCACCAAATACCTCAACGGCCACTCGGACATGGTCGGCGGCGTGGCCGTGGTCGGCGACAACGCCGAGTTGGCTGACGAGCTCGCCTTCCTGCAGAACTCCGCCGGTGCCGTGCAGGGACCGTTCGACAGCTTCCTCGCCCTGCGCGGCCTCAAGACCCTGCACCTGCGCATGAAAGCGCATTGCGACAACGCCCTGGCGCTGGCGCAGTGGCTGGATACACACGACGCGGTCTCCAAGGTGATCTATCCCGGCCTGACTTCGCATCCACAACACGATCTTGCGGCCAAGCAGATGTCCGGCTTCGGCGGCATTATTTCGTTCGAACTCAAGGGTGGCGCTGAGGCAGCCAAGCGCTTCTGCGAAAATGCCCAGTTATTCACCCTGGCCGAATCACTCGGTGGCGTCGAGAGCCTGGTTAACCACCCCGCGGTGATGACGCATGCTTCGATTCCGGTCGCGCGCCGCGAACAGCTGGGCATCAGCGATGCGCTGGTAAGGCTGAGCGTAGGGGTGGAGGAATTAGTGGATCTGCAGGGGGATCTGGAAAGGGCGCTGGCTGGGAACCGCTAAGCATGAGCATTCTTTCGGTCTTCGGGAAGCACCGTTCGCTTACCTTCGAATTGACCCAGCGTGAAATCCTCGGACGTTATCGCGGTGCCAGCTTTGGTCTGCTGTGGTCACTGATCAGCCCATTCCTGATGCTGCTGGTCTACACCATGGCCTTCGGCTTCATTATGAAGGGGCGCTGGCCCGGATCGACCGGATCCACCACTGATTTCGCGCTGATCCTATTCGCGGGCCTCACCGTGCACGGCTTCTTCGCCGAGTGCTTTACCCGTGCGCCACAGTTGATCGTCAGTAACACCAGCTACGTCAAACGCGTGGTATTCCCTCTGGATATCCTGGTGTGGAGCATGACGCTATCGGCCCTGTTTCATTTGTTTATGAACATGCTGGTGCTGTTGCTCCTATCCTTGTGCGTTAAGGGCAGTATCCATCTCACTGCTGTTTTGCTGCCCGTGGTCGTGCTGCCGCTGGTCATTCTGACCGTCGGTATCGGCTGGATTATCTCGGCCTTGGGCGTGTACCTGCGCGACATCGGCCAGGTCGCCGGCGTGATCGCGGCGGCGATGCTGTTTCTTTCCTCTGCGATCATTCCGGTCGAGTCGGTCCCAGCCAGCTACCGCATCGTTTTCGAGCTCAATCCGCTGACCTTCATCATCAACCAGGTGCGCGAAGTGGTGATTTGGGGCCGCCTGCCGAATTGGACCGGCTTGCTCCTGTACACGCTGATCGCCTACATGGTCGCTCTCGTCGGCCATCGCATGTTCAATAAGCTGCGCGTGGGATTTGCCGATGTCCTCTGAAGTGGCCGAGACCGTGATCGAGGTCAAGGGCGTTGGTAAGTCGTACCACATGTACGAAAGGCCCTCGCATCGCCTGTGGCAGGCGCTCGCGGGCAAGCGCAAGTCCTTCTACAGGGATTTCTGGGCGCTGCGCGATGTGAGTTTTTCGATCCGGCGCGGGCAGACGGTTGGCATCGTCGGCCGTAACGGTTCGGGCAAGTCGACCCTCTTGCAGATGATCGCCGGCACCTTGAACCCGACCGAAGGCAGCATCGCAGTGAAAGGACGGGTGGCCGCGTTACTGGAGCTAGGCAGCGGCTTCAATCCGGAATTCACTGGCCGCGAGAACATCTACCTCAACGCGACCATCCTGGGTCTGTCGCGCGCGCAGATCGAGCAGCGCCTGGACAGCATCCTGGCCTTCGCCGACATTGGCGAATTCATCGACCAGCCGGTGCGCAGCTACTCCAGCGGCATGTCGGTGCGACTGGCGTTCGCGGTGATTGCGCATGTCGATGCGGACATCCTCATCATCGATGAGGCACTTGCGGTCGGCGATGCGTTTTTTTCTCAAAAGTGCATGCGCTTCCTGCGCCAGTTCCAAAAGAACGGTACTTTGCTTTTCGTAAGCCATGATGCTGCCGCTGTCACCAATCTGTGCGAGAGCGCTGTTTGGCTACAGAACGGTCGCATGCGCCTGTCCGGTACTTCGCAGGAGGTGGTCGAGGCGTACATGACCGAACAGCACGTGGTCGGTCGCCGTGAAGTTGGTGACGACAAGATACTGGTCACTCGCAAGTCCCCGCGCCGTGCTGATGCTGGCGCTGCGGACTTCCGCCAATCGGCGCTGCGCGAGGCGGGAGTGGTTAACCGCATCGCTACTTTCGAATTTGATCCCGACAACGTCGGCCAAGAATTCGGTGCGCAGGGTGCGAGGATCACTGATGTCCATTTGGCCGATGTCGATGGCAATCGGCTGCCGATGCTGGAAGGAGGCGAACTCGTACAGCTGAAGATCCGCGTGCTGCTGGAACAGGACGTAGACAATCTGATCGTTGGCTTCTACGTGAAAGACCGACTTGGCCAGCGGCTGTTTGGCGATAACAGTTATTTCGCCCACAAGGACGCGCCTATTTGCGGAAAGGCCGGCGAGACCGTGGTGGCGTCCTTCACGTTCCGCATGCCTGTCATGCCTTCTGGTTCCTATATGGTCGACTCCGCTGTCGCCTCAGGCGATCAGCATGATCATACACAGCAGCACTGGATCCACGATGCGCTCGAGTTCCGCGCCATGGATGAAACGATGCGCTTCGGCCTGCTCGGTCTCCCGATGCTGGCCATCGAGATTTCCAAGGAGGCGCAATGATCGAGTTCACCGGGGAGCGCTTTGTACCCACCGAGCAAGGGGTCATCCGGCAGGAACATCTGCATCGCTATGCATGGTGCTTGCAGCTGGTCGACGGAAAGGACGTCCTCGATATCGCCAGTGGTGAGGGCTACGGAAGCGCCATGCTCGCCTCGCGCGCACGCTCGGTGTGCGGGGTGGATATCTCTGACCACGCGGTCGCGCACGCGGCGGAGTGCTACCAGCATCTGGAGAACCTTCGCTACCTGCAGGGTTCGGCTGCTGCGATTCCGCTCGGAGATGCGAGTGTGGATGTCGTGGTGTCTTTCGAGACAATCGAACACCTGCTTGAGCAGGAAGAGATGATCCTCGAAATCCGGCGTGTCCTGCGTCCGACTGGCCTGCTGGTGATGTCATCGCCAAACAAGGAGGTTTACTCCGATCGCGCGGGCTATCACAACGAGTTCCACGTCAAAGAACTCCACGTCGCGGAGTTCCAGGATCTTGTCTCACGTCATTTCCCGGCATCCCGTCTGTTCGGGCAGAGGATGGCGGTCTGTTCTGCGATCACATCGCTGGACGAGGCACAGCATCAGCCCGAATATCAGGCGCTGACTGATACCGGCGCCGACGTCGAAGCGCGCTCTGCCAGTATTCCCGACGCAGTTTACGTCGTGATTGTTGCTGCAGCCAGTGCGGCCGTGCTGTCCGACATGCCAGCATCGATTCTGTATACCGAGGCAGAGGATCTGTATGCCCGCCATCACGACATCGCGCGTTGGGCGCAGGGCCTGGATGGCGAACTTGAGCGTGCCATTGCGTGGGCCCGCTCGCTTGAAGTCGAGTTGGAAGGGACGCGTGTCAACTACAGCCGCCTCGCTGGCGAATACGAAGAGCGCACCCGTTGGGCGCTGGAACTGAACCAGATCGTTGAGGAAGCTGGCGGTCGCGAGGCCTTCAGTTCGATGCGCGCACAGATCGAACAGCTTCAGCTGGAAGTGTCAGCACTCAAACTGGAAAAAGACGCGCAAGCTGCGGATTTGCGCAAGCAGCTGGAAGATGCGCGTGCGGCCATTGCCCAGCGCGCGACGCAGAGTCGTGAACTGCAACGCCGCGTTGGGTTGCCGACACTTGCCGGTTACCGTGACGAGACCGGCATCTCTGTGTCTGAGGTGCGCCGCCTCATCGCGGACTATGATACTCAGCTGGATAGCCTGAACGACACGCTCTTTCAGATCCTGGAATCCAAATCGTGGCGCATCACACGCCCGATTCGTTTTGCCTCAAGAATTGCACGTGGTGACTTGCCTGCAATCATTGGGTCCCTCCGCGGTACTGGGCTCGCTCAGCACCCGGTTCTGGCTCCGCTAGCGCGTCCGTTGCGTAACTGGCTGCTTCGCCGCAACGAGGCTACGGTCATGCCGCCCACTGGGTTGACGCTGCCAACGGTAGTCGAAGATCCCACGGAGGTTCTTAGATCGCTTTCCTTCCCTGTGTCTGAGTTGCCGAAGGTCAGCATTGTCATTCCGACCTACGGCAACCTGCCGCATACCCTGGCCTGCCTACGCTCGATTGCTGACCATCCACCTGTCGCAACGTTTGAAGTGCTGGTGCTGGAGGATGCCTCCGGCGATCAGCAGATCGATCTGCTGGCCTCGGTCCCGGGCTTGCGCTTTCACAGCAACCCTAAGAATCTGGGGTTTCTCCTCTCCTGCAATCAGGCGCTGGAGCTGGCACGCGGTGAATACACGTATTTCCTGAACAACGACACCGAGGTCCGCGCGGGCTGGATGGACGCCATGCTGGACGTATTCCAACGCATGCCCGACTGCGGCATGGTGGGTTCCAAGTTGGTGTATCCGGATGGCAGGCTGCAAGAAGCAGGTGGCATCATCTGGAGAGATGGTTCTGCGTGGAACTATGGACGTTTGGACAATCCTTCCGCGAGCCAATACAACTATCTCAGGCGAGTCGATTACTGCAGCGGCGCCAGCCTGCTGATACCGACTAAGCTGTTACGCGAGTTGGGCGGATTTGACCCGATTTTTGTTCCTGCATACTGCGAGGATTCAGATCTTGCGTTTCGTGTTCGCAAGGCCGGCCTACAGGTCTATTACTGCCCGACCTCCGAGGTCGTGCACTACGAAGGCATCTCGCACGGCACTGACACCGGCAGTGGCATCAAGTCCTACCAGGTAGCCAACCAGAAGAAGCTGCTCGAACGCTGGCAAGCAGTTATCGAGACGCACGAGCCCAACGGAGAGCACGTGGTGCGGGCACGTGATCGCGCGTGGCAGCAGCCCACAGTGATGATCGTCGATCATTACGTGCCGCAGCCCGACCGTGACGCAGGATCACGCACGATGGCTGTTTTCATCGACGCACTGCTAGCACGGGGCTGGATCGTTAAGTTCTGGGCTGACAATCTTTACTATGATCCTGACTACACGCCCGCACTGCAGGCGCGCGGCGTTGAAGTGATGTATGGGCA
Organism: Pseudoxanthomonas sp. JC1303; assembly: GCF_058448525.1. Classification (NCBI taxonomy): domain Bacteria; kingdom Pseudomonadati; phylum Pseudomonadota; class Gammaproteobacteria; order Lysobacterales; family Lysobacteraceae; genus Pseudoxanthomonas; species Pseudoxanthomonas sp. JC1303. Next base: position 2,439,330 of record NZ_CP185958.1, read on the forward strand.
CCAATGGGTCGGTGGCTTCGCTCGATATTTGCAAGATAATCGCCATGTCGAAACCGTCATGCTCTCGCGGCCGCACATCGCCGAGCACTACATAGAAGCCGTGCAGAGCCATTCGCATGTGCGCGCCATCTACTATGGTCATGACCTGCATTTCCGCCGCATGGACATGGAGGCTAAGCGAAGCGGCACCGGTGATGCGGATGCGCGAGCGATGGAGCAGCTGGAACGGCGAATTTGGAATGCGGTCGATCTGGTGCTGTACCCCTCGCAGGAAGAGGCCGAGGACGTGCGCAGGCTGGCGCCGGAAGTGGATGCGCGCGCGATCCTTCCCTATGCCTTTGATACCTTCAATGAAGCTGCGGAGATCGCTGGACGCAGTGGAATCATCTTCGTTGCCGGCTTCGCCCACAGCCCCAACGTGGATGCGGCGCAGTGGTTGGTGCAGACAATCATGCCTATCGTGTGGGCCAGCCGCCCGGGCGTAACCCTTTCGCTTGTCGGCTCCAATCCGACTCAGGCCGTTCAGGTACTTGCTGGGGAGCGCGTTGAGGTTACCGGATATGTCAGTGATGAGGATCTGACACGACGTTACGCGAATGCTCGCGTCGCCGTGGTGCCACTCCGTTTTGGGGCGGGTGTCAAGGGCAAGGTGGTGGAGGCGATGCAGCAAGGCGTGCCGCTGGTTACCACAGAGATTGGCGCGCAGGGCTTGGCGGCACTGTCTGAGGTGGCGGTTGTTTCCGATGATCCGCAGCAGATCGCCTCTGCACTGGTGGCGCTGATAGATGGCGATGAGGGGTGGATCGCCCAGTCGCGCGCGGCGGCACGCTATTGCCGCACGCGCTTTTCGCGTGAGGCGCTCGGTAGTACCCTGGAGTCGGCATTTTTGGGGGGAGGCGCATGATTGTCCGTTCACGCGCGCCGCTCAGGCTGGGCTTGGCAGGTGGTGGTACAGATGTATCCCCGTTCTGCGATCAGTACGGTGGTTTCGTCATGAACGTCACCATCGACAAGTTCGCGTATGCGACTCTTGATCTTTCACCGGACGCGAGGGTGGAATTCCACGCTCAGGACGCTGACGTCATCGAGCAAACCATTCCGGCCGAGGTTTCCCCCTCGCCGGGTCCGCTTCAGCTGATGAAAGGCGTGTACCTGCGTGTCTGCGAGGATTTCCTCGGCGGCGAGCGCCCGGCGATCCGGATTCGCGCTCATTCCGATGCTCCGCCGGGCTCGGGTCTGGGCTCGTCTTCGACCATGGTTGTGGCTCTGGTCACCGCATTCGCCGAGTATTTCGCGCTACCTCTTGGTGAATACGAGATCGCCCAGCTGGCGTACCGGATCGAGCGCCACGACCTGGGCCTGTCTGGCGGCAAGCAGGACCAATACGCAGCCGCCTTTGGTGGTTTCAATTTTATGGAGTTTTACGCAGGGGATCGCGTCATCGTGAACCCCCTGCGTATCAAGAGCTGGATTTGGTCCGAACTCGAGGCTGGGCTGGTGCTCTACTTCACGGGCGTCTCTCGCGCATCGGCCAAGATCATTGATGAGCAGTCGCGGAATATTCGCGAAGGACGCTCCGATTCGCTTGACGCAATGCACCGCTTGAAGGTTGAGGCGACCCAGATGAAAGAGGCCCTGCTGCGCGGCGATTTCGTGCGGCTAGCAGCGGTCATGCAATCCGGTTGGGAAGCGAAGAAGCAGAGCGCGAGTAGCATCTCCAATCCCATGATTGATGAGATCGAAGCATTGGCGATGCAGCATGGCGCGTTAGCGACCAAGGTGTCAGGCGCCGGCGGCGGGGGGTTCATGATGTTTTTGTGCGACCCGGCCCACCGTGTTGGGCTGGTGCGCGCACTGGCGGGCGCCGGGGGCACGGTATTCGATACACATTTTACTGATCAGGGAGCAAGCTCGTGGAAACTGGGATGAGCCGGTTCGTACAGTCCGAGTTCGACAAGACACTGGCGAACTTCAGAGCAATGGCTGACGACTCCGCGCTGCGCAAGCAGATCGGCGATGCGGTCGATCTATGTGTTTCGGCTTTGCAGTCCGGCCGAAAAATCCTGTTCGCCGGCAATGGCGGCAGCGCCGCCGATGCCCAGCACTGGGCCGGCGAACTGGTGAGTCGTTTCTATTACGACCGCCCTGGGTTGCCGGCTATTGCGCTAACGACGGATACGTCGATCCTTACGGCGATCGGTAACGATTACGGGTACGACTATACCTTCGCCCGGCAGATCGAAGCACTCGGTCAGGAAGGCGACGTGTTCATCGCCATTTCGACGTCGGGGCGCTCAAAAAACATCATGCGCGCAATCGAGGCCAGCGATGCCCGCGGGGTACACGTGATCGGATTCACGGGAAATGCCGGGGGCGACATGCTTGAACGCTGCCGGATCTGCTTCCGGATCCCCTCGGATGAGACTCCCCGTATCCAGGAGGGTCATGAATTCGTCGGGCACCTGTTGTGTGCGTTGATTGAAAGCCAAATGTTTCCAAAAGATGCCAGCTGACGAAGCAATTATATTGGTGGGAGGTATGGGCACCCGCCTTCGCCCAGTGGTCAGCGATGTGCCAAAGCCATTAGCGCCTGTGGCCGGCCGGCCGTTCCTCGCGTGGTTGCTCGATGCACTCTCGGAGAGTCAGCTCCGGCGCGTTATTCTTGCGACCGGCTACAAGGCTCCGCTCGTCGAATCGACTATTGGTGCCTCATGGAAGGGGCTCGAGATCATTTACGTGATCGAAGATGAGCCGTTAGGAACAGGCGGCGCAGTGCGCAACGCGGTCTCGCGACTTCTGGGTGACGGCGTCCATGTCATCAATGGCGACACCTTCCTGCGCTATTCCCTAGACGGGCTAGAAAGAGCCACCTACGCAGCGGGGGTCGGCCTGGGTCTGGCGCTGGCCGAAGTCGCCGATGTTGGTCGCTACGGCGCCGTCGAGATCGACGACGGCAAAGTGGTGGCGTTTTGCGAGAAGGGGGGGGCAGGCCATGGCTGGATCAATGCGGGCAGTTACTATCTTGGGACTAGTGCGCTGTCTCGCCTCCCTGAGAGCCGGAAATTTTCCTTCGAGGCGGATTTCCTCGTGCCACAGGCGCAGCAAAGCCAGGTAGCAGCGTTCACCGAAACCGGTGGATTCATCGACATTGGCATTCCCGAGGACTTCGCGCGCGCGCAAACGCTGTTCCGAGCCGTATGACACCGATTTGTGCCCCTGGCCGCTACTTGGATCCCAGCCTCAAGCAAATACTCGATGCGACTGACACATCGCGGACCGCGCTGTTTCTGGATCGGGACGGCATCATCAATGAAGACAATGGCTACGTGCATACCGCTAAGGCCACGGTCTGGGTGCCCGGGATTTTCGATCTTTGCCGCGTCGCCGTAGCGTCGGGCTGCCTGCTTGTCGTGGTCACGAATCAGGCGGGAATTGCACGAGGCTACTACACGGAGCAGCAGTTGCTCGACTATACCGCCTGGGTACACTCCGAATTCGCAGCCCGGGATGTGCCGCTGGCCGCAACTTATTATTGCCCGCATCACCCCGTGGCGGGCAGCGGGGCGTTGACAACGTTGTGCGGCTGCCGCAAGCCTGCACCGGGGATGTTGCTCACCGCAGCCCGTGAACTACCTCTGGACATTACTTCGTCTATGCTGATAGGTGACAAAATCTCCGACGCCCTAGCAGGCTTGGCTGCGGGTCTGAGGACCAACATTCTGATCGGAAAGGATGAGGCGTCTGATGCAGTTCATCTCCGAAGAGTCCAATCCGTCTTCGACGCGATCGGCGTCGTCAGGCAACACCGGAATGCTTACACCGGCCGGAGCTAGTCATCTTTGCGCGTTGTGTGGTGATACGGCCACGCACTATCGCGACGTGGATCAGGTTTCGTATTTTGAGTGCCGGAACTGCGATTTCATCTTTGCTCATCCAGCCCTGCTTGATGCGATGGACGCTGGCGTCGTTCCTCGTGTATATGACGAAGAATACTGGGCCGCTGAGTTGGCGGCTGCTAAAGACCGGGCTTATGGGTCTTCGCTGGCACGTGTGGCAGAGGCGCTCCTCTATTGCCGGATACCGGTGAAGCGTTTTGTGGACATCGGCACAGGTCCGGGATACTTGCTTGATGCGCTGGCTGCCTATCTTCCAGCGAGAGCGGGCCACTTTTTCGGGGTTGAAAAATTTCCCCCCAAGCCTGACGAGCGCAGTAACAACCCCAATTATATCGTCTCCGCGCTGGGGGACGTCGATATGAGCTTTGAATGCGGCGTCTGCGTAGAGGTTCTCGAACACCTCACACCAGCAATGGCGTCTGATCTGGCTAATTCGATGAGACTGACCTCGGCCGAAGGCGCGCTATATGTTTTCAACACTGGATTGACCGCCTACGTGCGCAACGAGGATCCCGGTTATCTAGATCCGTATCGCCGCGGCCATGTCACATGCTGGTCTGTTAGCGCGGCGAGGCGGGTATTCGAACCGGCCGGTTTCAATGTCCACGAAATCCCTGGGAAGACCTGGGCATTTGTGGTGGAGCGGCCACTTGCGGGAGTGATCTCGGCCGGGCCCGTCGCGGACCGAATTTGGACTGCAGTGCCGGCCAATCGCGAGCTGCTAACCGATCCGAAGATGGGTAATGTAATGTTCTTGCTTGGACTCGAGAGCGCGCGGGCTTATCGCTGACGTTCCCTGGAAAGAAGTAGGCCCTGAAAGATTCTTTTCAGCAGTGACTCCTCTCGATACAACACCCGAGCGGACCTGGGAAATTTGGCCTTGGGTTGAGAGCTGAATCGGGCGGCGAACTAGGCAGGCGGGGCGTCGCCGATAGGTGAGTGCGTCCGGAATCGATTGTAATCGACACTCCAGTCTTCGGTCCTGGGAAGGGCGTTCTTGAACGATAGGAACCAGTGGGTATTGAGGCACCCGTCCTGAAACTGCCGTTGAACGATTCGAGGAAGGCACCGTCGGTGGGCTTGCCCAAACGGCAATACTCCATGGCCCGCTATGGTTGTACCCCAGCGATCCATCGCGATTGAGAGGAATTCGCTGCCGTTGTCGGTCTGACGGGTTACGGCACGTTCGCGCCGGTGGCCTGGACGCTCCATCATCACCACCACTTCCTCACCTCAAGGTGCTGGCGGACTTCGATGCCAGGCTCATCTTCAATGAAGTTGCTCACGATCGTGGGCGCCCAAAACGGGCTCCATCGCACAGAGCATCGGCCGCGCATTCGATGTCTCAACCCAGTTGAGTGCTAGCAGCATGGTGCATTACAGGCGGCGTCTGCAGCTTTGGGCGGCGTCGGCCGCTTTCAGCCGCAGCTACCACGCCGAGCGATTCTACCTGAACACATCGCAGGCAAGGCGCACCCCAACGCGGTAATAATCTATCTGATGGCCCGAGGAGCGTTTTGCGCTGCGCATGGCGGCGCCTTACCCCGCGCAATTCCTTTCGGCCAGGTTCGGCGCAAACGCGATCTGCGCTTCGGTGAACTCAGACCTCTTTACGGCGACGGGCCTCCTTGGGGCCCGAGTGTCGCCGAACCTCCTACTCCTGGCCGGATCGAAGGACAGGAGAGGGGGCGGAATCATCGGTGACGCCTGCGCGGCCTTTCGTCGTTGCAGGCGGCGAGGCCTAATCGGCCTTTTGTTTAGTGAGCTGCACTCTTTTCAATACCGAGAACAGTGACCTGTCGTCTTTGGTAATGGGGCTCTCGATCACGCTGTTGGAATAGAGTCTCAATGTCGCCGGTTGCTCAGCGGTGACTCGACATTTAGCCGGAATGGAGAAAGTCACAGTATTATCCCCTTCGTGCAGCGCCTCTGCTTCTGCCAGTTTGCAACCGTTGAGGGATGCGAAGATTTTAGGCGCCGGATTGGTGTAGCGGTTGAGGGAGATAATATACAGATCAAGGACGAGTTCTGTCGCCTCCGGGTTGGCGTCGATTAGCATGAAGGCGTCGCTGGTCATCCAGCGCCCGCCGTTTTCGACGCCGCTCATTCCTCGCACGGAATTTGGGTTTGCATCTTTCAGGTAGACGGACGCAGGTGCAGTGGGCGCGCCACTACTGAAGGGAATCGGCTTGGAAAATTTGACCTCGTAAATTTGGGGAATATGTCCACTTGGCAGTAGCGCCTTGGACTCATAGGTGGCTAAGAGCCCCGACATGTAGGCGCTTTGAGGTGTGGCTGAGTCGACCACGAGAAACGATTTTTGGCGACTGTCTATCAATCCGATCGGGACGTCGTTAATGTCGAGGAGCGCCCTCTCCGAGAGAAGCGAGACGACGGGCGCCGAACTCCACCCGATTCCATAGATCTTGCTTTCTCGCGGGAGTGACTTGAGTACGTCGACTGCCAAGCGTAGTTCGCTGGCATCAACGCGCGGCGCGCTCGCCTTCCTAATCCTGACCTGAGCAAAGTTGAAAAAGATCGCAAATAAAAGGCCAACGAACGCCCAGACCGGCATTGAAGACAATACATTGAGCTTGCGACCATTGCGCGTGCGAAGGAGGATGGCCGTGAGATACGTCCATGATAGGTTGAGTAGTAATGCGCCGTCTAAAATTCGACGATGCCAGGCCTTTTGCGTCGGCGTGATGCCGATCCACCAAATGAAATAAAGCGCAGCGGCTACGGCGATCATGCAAAACTGAAATGATGACTTTCTATCCTGGCTGCGGTGCAGGACGAAGGCAGCTAATAGGCATGGTGACAATATCCAGCAATAGACGAGCCAAGCCGGAAGTGAAAACATGGCGGCTAGGCGATCTATGTGTGCGCTGGCTTTGGAAAATAGCCCGTTCGTATCGCTGAACCCCTTAGTGGTGCCCGCTTGCATGCTGATCGACGTCGCTTGGTCCGTCCACCAGTTCAAATAATTTGTTATGCCATGTAAAGAGATTAATCGCCAGATTTCGATAGTGACCAGTGGCGTTGCAAAGCCGACAGCGAGAACGCCGATGTTAATGAGCCGCTTACGGAGCGTAAGCTTTTTATCCGTCAAGTTAAAAAATGTAAATCCGGCAAGAAAGACGGCACTGGCGATGATCGTTGCAGTCTTGGTGGTCAATCCCAAGCCAATCAAAATCCCCGCGGACCAAATGTGCGCTTTGGAAGATTTTTCCCCAAGTAATAACAGTGATGAAACCGTCCAGAAGAGGGCGGGAATTTCTCCGTAGCCGCCCGATCCAAATCGGACTATGCCGGGCGTGCAGAGAAGAAATGTCGTCGCTGTCACGGCGAGAGCGACCGATCCGGAGGCGCGTTCGATCAGTATAAAGACCACGCACAGCAACAGCACCAGATATAAGAGGTTGGCCAACTCGGACTGCACTATCCCCATTCCAAAAAATCCATAGGCGGCAGCACCTACGATGGTGAAGGGGGCGTGTGTCTGTATTTCGCTTGGGAACGGATCCCTCTCACCGTAGGTCCGGCGGAGTCCATGGCCCTCAGCAAGTGAATGTGAAACTTGCAGATTCATACCGCCGTCAAATGAAGGTGGACGCACGGCGATTTTGCTGATCGTCATAAACAGCAAAACAAGGAGACAGGCGCCCATGGCGAGCGTATAGGTTCGTCTTGCGATAATTCGACTCATCTGGGAGTGGTCCTTTAATCTCCTTTCGGGCGCGGGCCCTTCGGATCATCTATTTTCGTTGCGTTGAAGCGTTGTCAGCGGTTGGTTGCTGAGGACTTGCTGCTCAGGAATGGTCGACCGTTTCGCTTTGCGCTTCCTTAATGGTCTGCCGCCGCACGTCTGGTTGCTTCTTGTTAGAGTACGTGTGGACTGATTTCTATGGCGGGATGGGCGTCCGCAACTCCGCTGCCATCGATGGTCAAAACATCGGTCAGTGCAGGGCTAGTGTAGACGCTGAGAGTTATGTCGAAGGTTGACGGCTCACATCACTTCCATCGATGCGCTTGCTATTGTCGAAGACCTCGCTCCATCTCATCTGGCCGCGTGCCACGCATGGGATCAGACCTTCTTGTCACAGTGCTTAGCGGGGAGGATCCTGTATTTGGAGTGGTATTCAGTTTATCTATGGGTTGTCCTGCCTGAGGCGCCAATTTCAACTGATCCGAATCGGTCCTGTCTAATTGGATAAAGGGGATGGTTCGCTCTTCTAAAAAAGTTCAGATTGGTCAATTCTATATTTTCTTGAAGAAAGACTTTCTCATTCCAATTATTTATCATCTCCGCCCTTCTGGCTGGACTCCAGAAGGGCGGCCATGATTCGTTCGAGCAGCTTACGATTATTGGAGATTAGATCAGCCAGTAAACCAATCATGGCGAACAGGACGGCGACTGTCAGCAGCAGCGATGCGAGGATCAGGGACTGGATGTGTCCGTCACCTCCGCCTGTCAGGAAGTGGTACAGGAACCTTGCGCCGATCAGCAGGCCCGGGACGCAGGTCAGCGCACTAGCCCAGAAGAAAAAGCTCAGCGGCTTGTAGGTCACAAAGACGCGGAAGATGGTGATCAAAGACCGACGGACGTAGCTGGGAATGCTCTTGACCAGCCTTGAGGGACGCAGGTCGCCATTGGTGCGGATCGGCACCGACAGGACACGCAGGTTGCTCAGCCCGGCTTGGATGATCGTCTCAAGCGTATAGGTATAGGTGTTGAAAACATTCAGGCGCTGCGCTGTCTCGCGCGAGATCGCCCGGAATCCGCTGGGCGCATCGCTGACGTCGGTCTTGCTGGCGACGCGTACGGCCCAGCTGCCGAGGCGCTGGAGTCGCTTCTTGATCCACGAGAAGTGCTCGGTCTGGTCGATGGGGCGCGACCCGATCACCATGTCCGCTTCCCGCCGCAGGATCGGCGCTGTCAGCAACGGGATGTCCTGACCCTCGTACTGGTTGTCGGCATCCGTGTTGACGATGACGTCGGCGCCAAGCGCCAGACAGGCCGACAGGCCAGTCATGAAGGCTGTCGCTAGGCCTCGGTTCACCGTGTGGCGCACGACATGGTCGACGCCCAGACGTTGGGCGATCTGAGCGGTGTCATCCGTCGACCCGTCATCGACGATCAGCCATTCCACGGTATCGAACCCTTGGACGTGGCGGGGTAGGGCGCCCAGGGCAACGTGGAGAGTGCCCGATTCATTCAGGCAGGGGATCTGGATGATCAGCTTCATGCAGCGATAGGATCGTGGAACGGGAAGCGCCCTATTATGGACGAGTTCAGGGTTGAGTGGTCCCATGGAGCGGACCGTACGCGAGTGATGTCCCAGGCGGGCGGTGCCCGCGTCTTGGCAAGGCCTTAAGATGTCGCCAACCGGGCCGATAAGCTGACAATGCCTGGTGTGGAATTGCCAAGGTCGGCATGCATTTAAATGGGGATCAAAGAATGAAGCGGAACATCACTGGGCTACTATCGGTAGCGCTTTTGGCGGCGTGCAGTTCGAAGGAAGAGGCCACGACGCCTTGGTTCGGAGCACTTCCCGTCGCGACTCAGCATTCTGGGCAAGTGCTCGCGAGCCAGCGCCCGTCGGCAGGATCCATCGCGGGGATGGCCGACACTGGGCAACTGATGCGTTATCAGAAAGCAGCGCCTGCGATCCGCACGCGTGGCTACACCCTGTATCCGGTCTCTCTCAGCGAACGGCACGCCATCGCTGCAGTCGTGGGTGGGGAGCTGGCGCTGACGGCGCCGGATGGAACGCCGATCTCTGTGCGTTATGAACGCCACACCGAGAGCCCGGACGGGGATTGGACCTGGATCGGGCGTGTGGAGGGCGGGGACGTCGGCCGTGAGGCAATTATCACCTTTGGTGACCAAGCGGTCTTCGGATCGATTCCGCAGCCAGATGGAAGCAGCCTGAATCTCACGACCCGCGGTGGGCAGGTGTACGCGATGCAGGTCAACCCGGGTGTCTATCGGCCCGCGACGCCCCATTCAGGCACCGATGCGCTGACAGCGCCTGCCGGGCGGGCTCTCTCCGCAGCCGACCGCGCCTTCGTGACCAGTGCATCCGAGGCCGCCAAACGTCAGGCGTCCTCCGCACAGGTTGCATCGGCATCGACCAACTCGGCCAACACCATCGACCTTGCCGTCGGCTATACCAATGGTTTTGCCGCAGCCATGGGGGGACAATCGGCAGCTAGGACGCGGATTGCGTATCTGGTGAGTGTCGCCAATCAGGCCCTGACGAACAGCAAGGTTTCCGGAGCGCTGCGTCTGGTGTCCACGACACAGGTGACCTATCCGGACAATACCGACAACGGCGATGCGCTGCAAGCCTTGACCGGGCGCGATGAGAGCGGAGCGTCAGTGACGGTCCCAGTGGCGCTGCAGCCGCTGCTGGCGGCCCGGGAGACCTACGGCGCGGATCTGGTCACGCTCGTTCGTGCCTTCGATAAGCCGACCAACAACGGATGCGGCATCGCATGGCTCAATGGCGCCGGCGGCGTCAACATCGTGCCGTCTCTCGATGACGATTATGGGTTTTCTGTCGTCAGTGACGGCGAAGACGATATCGGCGATGGTTACGTCTATTACTGCGAGGATCACACGCTGGCGCACGAGACCGCCCACAACATGGGCTCGGCGCACGATGTCGACAACTCCGACGGCCAAGGTCGCTACCCGTACTCCTACGGCTACAAGTCGTCCGCGTCGAACGGCAACTTCTACACCGTCATGTCCTATGGAGACAGTGGGCAGACCAGTTACAACGTTTTCTCAAACCCTAATATCACCTTGTGCGGCGGCTACGCCTGCGGTATTGCCAATGAGGCGGACAACGCCCGCAGCTTGGGCCTCACGATCCCGTTCGTGAGCCAATTCAGGGCAGCGGTGGTGCCCTACGGGCGGCAGCCTGCACCTTCTGATTTCAATGGTGATGGCATCAGCGACCTTGTCTGGCGTAACCGTCGATCTGGTGAGGACATCATCTGGCTGAGTGCGAACTCGGCCGTCAGACATCCGTTCATCGCAGTGCCAAACACGAGTTGGGCCATCGTTGCAACTGCGGACTTCGATGGTGATGGAGCCGCGGATATTCTCTGGCGCAACATGGCCAGCGGTGCGAACACCATTTGGAGATCTGCCAACTCGGCAACACCCCTTACGGTGTCGTCGATTAGCGATTTGCACTGGAGTGTTGCAGGGGTAGGTGACTTTGACGGCGATGGCCGCGCTGACATCCTCTGGAGGAACACTTCGACAGGTGCCAACTCGGTCTGGAGATCGGGTAACTCTTCGACCCGATACACACTGACTGCCGTGGCGGGTACAAGCTGGATTGTTGCGGGAATTGGTGATTTCGATGCCAACGGGAAGTCCGATATCCTATGGCGCAATCTCTCCACGGGTGCTAACACGGTCTGGTATGGTGGAGACGTTGGAAATAGCGGCGCTTTGGCAAGCGTGGCGAATTTGAACTGGAAAATTGTCGGTGTCGGTGACTTCAATGGAGACGGGCATTCGGACGTGCTTTGGCGCGAAAGCAGGACCGGTCAGAATTCGATCTGGTTATCCGGCATTTCCACCGCCTCCCAGACTGTAACGCGCGTGGTTGACTCCGCCTGGCGAGTGGCGAAGGTAGGCGATTTCGATGGTGATGGTATGTCGGACATTTTGTGGCGCCACTCATCCAATGGGACGATGTCCTTATGGAAGAGCGGTAGCTCAACGACGGAGCAAGCCATCACGAGTGTCAGTGACCTGAGCTGGCAGATCGTCCCTTAATAGCTGGGCGACAGGCTGCGTTCAAATGCGCGCAGCCTTATCGTCTTTTGCCGAATGGCTCAGGAAGCTTTCGATATCACCGGACAGAAGATCGGGCATGGCCTTTCTTATCCGATCTTCTGTCCAATCCCACCACGCGGCTGCAAGCAGCCGTCCAATTTGCACATCGGTGAAGCGCTGTCGGACCGATGTGGCAGGATTGCCGGCCACGATTTGATATGGCGCTACGTCGCGCGCAACAACCGCGCGGCAGCCGATCACGGCTCCGTGGCCGATAGTGACACCGGAGAGGATGACGCAGCCGGCGCCTAGCCAGACGTCGTGCCCGATCACGACATCACCGCGCGAGCGCGGATGGCCCGGGACGCCCTTCGCCTCGGGCCAACCCTTGAAAAGCATGAAAGGGTAGGTGGTGATCCAATCTACGCGGTGATTTCCTCCTAGGAAGATCTCAACGCCCTCAGCGATCGAACAGTAGCGCCCGATCTCGAGATTGGCGCTTTCTCCCCACCAGCGGATGCATGGAGCGCCATAGGTGTGCGCGCCGATGGTGACACGGCCAAAGCCATTGCGGTAAACAGCGCGCTTGACCCAGTGCTTCAGATTTCGAAGCCAGAATTTCCGATTCATTCAGGTGTTTCCCTGGTCCGTAGTCGAATCCGCCGACGAACCCGTCCGCAGCAACGCCCATCCCAATGGAAGCAGCAGGACATCGCCTAGCGTTGTGGCTAGGCGCAGCGCCACGACGATCGCGGCCGCTGCAGCGGGTGGATACGCTGTGCCCATGATCAGGAGCATCACGCCCTCGCGCACGCCTACTCCCGCCGGCGCACCCGGGGTCACGAATCCGACGATCCATGCCAGCGAGAAAGCGGCGACAAGCAACCAGCCGTGCTGTTCGATGCCGGTCGTGATGAGGGCCGCCATCGCCACAATCCCACCGCCGAAGGCCACGTATACCAGACAGTAGAGCAGGAATGCCTGCAGGAGCGCGCTCGGAGGAGGAAGGGCTGTAGCCGTAAATCGGTCCGCCAAGCGTGGGGCGAAGCGTGCCAACAGCATGGGGCCGGCTCTTCGCATGACCACGACCAGTGCCACGGCCGCTACCGCGAGGGCAGAGATGGCGACCACGACCTCGCCCTTGCCTAGCGTCACACTTCCAATCGAGCGGCCGGACGCCAGCAGAGCGCCCGTTCCGATCAGCGCACTTGCTGGAAGCAAGAGCGCCAGTTCAATTCCGGCGGTGACGAAGAAAGGTGCAGGGCCGATTCCTCTGCTGAAGCAGAGGCTAGCCCTCCCAACGTGCTGGGCAACATTGCCGGGCAGGTATTTGGCGATCTGGGTGATCGAAACAATCCCTGCAAGTTGCCCCCATCGATTTTCCAGGCCGACTCCGGCAAGCAGCTTGCGCCAAGCCAAGGCGGAAACGAGTACGCCGATGACATAGAACAGAATCCCAGTTGCAAGGCCGGCCAGAGCGGCAGGAGAAGCGTATTGGGCTAGGTCTTGCCCCTTCCAGGAGATCCCAATGTAATAGATGGAGCCCGCAGTCGCGGCGATCCCAGCCAGCCACCCGAGCGCCCGCAAGCCTCTCTTCATGCGCGCCGTGATTTGACGATGTAGCCGCTGCCGACGTCCGTCTTCAGGAACCAGGTTTGAACGTGGAAGAAAAAGCGCAGCGAAAGTCGTCCCGGCATGGAGCGCACGAGGGGGAAAAGCTTCATGTCTGCGCCGCGGTCCACGCCGCTGCGGTCATTGTTCTTCTGCCGGTCTTCGCCTGCGTCTTTGCCACCCCGCACGATCCCACGGGCAAAGATCGGCGAGCTCACAAACTCGCTTAAATTGGTCAAGGGAAAGCCATAGCACTCGAAATCATCGATTTTCAGCCCGGCCTTCTCGTGCACATCTCGCAACTCGCGATCCTCGTAACGGCGGACGTGGCCGGCCCATTCATCTCTTGCGGTCCAGAGCTTCATGTGTGCCGGAACAGATAACAGCAGCGTCCCACCGGGCTTCAGCCACGAGCGCCACAGGGCCAAGGCCGCGTGATCGTCCTCAATGTGTTCGAGCACCTCAAACGCACAGATTAGATCGAAGCAGCCCTCCCAACCGGTATTTGGCGCTTCATGAATAGCTATTGTCTCACCGCTCTCTTGGATGAGCGCGCGGCTCCTTTCGCGGGCGGCGGCAGAGAGTTCAAGCGCCTCGGCATCGAAGCCTCGCTGTTTGAACTCGAGAAGCATCGCGCCCGATCCGGGCCCGATCTCAAGCATGCGGCCAGCCCTCAGTCCCCGGGTCAGTGCCTGCACGCGCGCACGTCGCATCAGGTAGCGAGGCGCCGGGACCCACCCCAGTTCCGTTGCGACAGGGCCCAGCAGGGCGTCGTTGATCATCTTTCGGTTCCTTGTCTTGGCTTCGACGCCAGCAGTGTTGTCAATTGTTTCCCTATGGCAGCCTCATCCATTACATCGACAAGATCCGCGTGGCAGATCTGTGCCGGGCGGGTAAGTCGCGATGCCAAGTCTAAAACCGCATCTGCCAGTGCTTTCGGGTCGGCGGCAGGGACAAGATACGCACAAGGCGCGGATGCCACCAGCAATTCGCGGATCGCAGGAGAATCCTGAGTGATTACGGGCTTTCCCGCTGCAATCACTTGGAAGACCTTGTTGGGAATTACGCTCGCTGCCTTGTCTGACGATCCGAAAATTCCTAGGCAGACATCCGCTTCCGCAATGGAGGCCACCAGGGTTGAGTATTCCATCCATTCGAGCCAGGTCAGCCGCGGCACTGGATTGGCGTCCAGCATTGCCCTGACGCGCCGGGATTCCTGTCCACGCCCGACGAACAGCCAATCGACTTCTTGGTCGCACAACAGTTGTGCTGCTTCGACGATGGTTGGAACGCCGTGGAGCGGAATGAACTGACCATAGAAGAGGATCTTCATGGCGCCGGCTCGAGGCGTTGAAGGCACAACGACATCGCGCGAAAAGACCTTCGCTTCGACTCCTACCCACACATGACCGCACCGACCTTCGGTAAGGCCGAAAATGCGCTCCATCCGTCGGGCATGTGCGGCCGTATCCATGAATGCGCAATCGGCCAGCCTCGCGGCGAGCCATTCAAGGCAGAATGCCAACACTGCAAGGGGATGACGCTTTCCTACAAGTTTACGATCCAGTGCAATCGTGTCGTACGCTGAGAGAAACCAGTCCATCGCAACGGGCACGCCGCGCAACCACGCAAACAAGCGGATCACAAAAATATCCAGGATCCCTGGATAGCCAAGCAGGATCCAGTCGTGACGTGGCAGGCGCATATAGCGCCATAGCAATATCGGATAGGCCAGCGCGATGTGCAGCAGGATGTTCAGCCAGCGGAGCGGCCCGACCTGACTTTTGTCTTGAATCGCCTGCCAGGGATTCCAGTGGCATTCGAGCACCTCGACGCCGTTCTCACGCAGGCCCTGCAGGAGGATCCTGACCCGCGGCTTCCCCGTGTCGCAGGTGCCCCACACGACGACGCGATCTACCCCAGGCCTGTCATGCCCTTGGATCAAAGTGCGCTTTCCAGCTCGGGCAGGATTGCAAACAGATCCCCCACCAGCCCGATGTCGGCGATCTCGAAGATCGGGGAATCAGGGTCTTTGTTGATGGCCACGATCGTGCCGGCGTCCTTGATGCCGGTGAGGTGCTGGATGGCGCCAGAGATGCCGACAGCCAGATACAGTTCGGGGGCGATGATCTTGCCGGTCTGGCCGACCTGCAGTTCGTTCGGGACATAGCCGGCGTCCACGGCGGCGCGCGAGGCGCCGACAGCGGCGCCGAGCTTGTCGGCCAGCTTGTAGATGATGTCGAAGTTTTCCTTCGAGCCGACGCCGCGACCACCGGAGACGACGCGCTTGGCACTCTGCAGGTCGGGGCGGTCGGACTTGCCAGCCGCCAAGCCGACGAAGCGGGTGTGGGTCGGAAGGTTCGCCTCGACGCTGGCTGCTTCGATCGGTGCGCTGCCGCCCTGTGCCGCTTCCGGCCACGAGGCGGTGCGCACGGTGGCCACGACGGTCTGCCCGGCATCGGCCTCGACCGTGATGATGGCGTTGCCGGCGTAGATCGGGCGGGTGAAGGTGTGTTCGCCTTCCACGGTGATCAGGTCGGAGACCTGGGTCACGCCCAGCAGCGCGGCCACGCACGGCATCAGGTCCTTGCCGAAGGTGGTCGAGGGGCCGAACACGTGCGTGTAGCCGGTGGCCAGCGCGGCGATCTGCGGGGCAAGCACTTGTCCGATGGCGTGTTCGTTGGCCGGGTTGGCCACGGTGACGACCTTGGTGACGCCGGCAAGCTTGGCTGCAGCGTCAGCGACGGCGGCCGGATCGGCGGCCAGCACAGCGACTTCCAGGGCTTCCGGCTTGAGCGCGGCGGCCGCGCTGACGGTCTTGGCAGTGGAGGCGTTGAGCACGCCGTCCAGGTGTTCGGCGATGACGAGGACTTTGGACATGTGCGGGTTCCTGTTTCGTCATTCCCGCCTTGGCGGGAATCCATGATTGAGTGGCAGCAAGAGGCGCGGGATCCCCGCGTTCGCGGGAATGGCGGGCGCCTTTAGAGCAGGCCCTTCTGCTTGAAGGCGGCGACCAGTTCGGCGGCGTCCTTGACCATCACGCCGCGGCTGCGCTTGGGCGGGGCGGCGTAGTGGCTCACCTTCAGTTCCGCGCCAGCTTCCACGCCGAGATCGGCGAAGGGGAGGGTCTCCAGTGGCTTGGACTTGGCCTTCATGATGTCCGGCAGCTTGATGAAGCGCGGCTCGTTCAGGCGCAGGTCGGTGGTGATCACCGCCGGCAGGTCGACTTCCAGCGTTTCCAGGCCGGCGTCGACCTCACGCGTCACCGTGGCCTTGCCGTCGGCGATCTCGACCTTGGAGGCGAAGGTGGCCTGCGGGCGGCCCCACAGCGTGGCCAGCATCTGACCGGTCTGGCTGGCGTCGTCGTCGATGGCCTGCTTGCCCAGGATCACCACGTCCGGCTGCTCCTTCTCGACCAGCTTGAGCAGGGTGCGCGCGGCGGTCAACGGCGACACCGGGCCGTCGGCGACCACGTGCAGGGCACGGTTGGCGCCCATGGCCAGGCCGTTGCGCAGGTGGGCCGCGGCGTCGGCCGGGGCGATGGTCGCGACGACCACTTCGGTCGCGATGCCCTTGTCGCGCAGGCGCAGGGCTTCTTCCAGCGCGATTTCATCGAAGGGATTGGGCGAGAGCTTGACGCCCTCGGTGACCACGCCGGAATTGTCCGGCTTGACCTGGATGCGCACGTTGTAGTCCACCACGCGCTTGTAGGCGACGAGAATCTTCATCGGAAGCAACTGTCCTTTGAAATCGAGTTCGGATGGCCTGCGCCGTGGGGGATGCGCGGGCGGGCGCTCGATTCTACCGGGCCGGGCCCAACCATGCGACACCGTATGGTCGTCTGGCGCCGGTCGCCGGTCCGGCGCGCGCATTCATGGGCCGTGTGCGCGTGCGTTTATCCTATGTGACTGGCCGGCTTGGGCCATGATCGATCATGCAATTGGAGAACTCAGTGGCGCAGACGTGGCTGGTCACCGGCGGAGCCGGATTCATCGGCGGAAATTTCGTGCTTGAGGCGGTCGCAAAGGGTGTCAAGGTCATCAACCTTGACGCACTGACCTATGCCGGCAATCTGAAAACCCTGGCGCCGCTGGAGGGCAGCGTCGACCATGTGTTCGTGAAGGGCGACATTGGTGACCGTCAACTCGTTGCGCGCCTTTTGAATGAACACCGGCCCGATGCGGTGCTGAACTTTGCGGCCGAAAGCCACGTGGATCGCTCCATCGACGGGCCGGGGGCGTTCATCCAGACCAACGTGGTCGGCACGCTAGGTCTGCTGGAGGCGGTTCGCGACTACTGGAAGGGCCTGCCGGCCGAGGCCGGCGCCGCGTTCCGCTTCCTGCACGTCTCTACCGACGAGGTCTACGGCACGCTGGGCGAGACCGGCAAGTTCACCGAAGCCACGCCGTATGCCCCCAATTCGCCTTACTCGGCGTCCAAGGCCGCCTCGGACCATCTGGTGCGCGCGTTCCACCATACCTATGGGCTGCCGGTGCTGACCACCAACTGCTCCAACAACTACGGTCCGTACCATTTCCCGGAGAAGCTCATCCCGCTGGTGATCGCCAAGGCTTTGGCCGGCGAGCCGCTGCCGGTCTATGGCGACGGCAAGCAGGTGCGTGACTGGCTGTTCGTCTCCGATCACTGCGAAGCGATCCGTACGGTGCTGGCCAAGGGCCAGGTCGGCGAGACCTATAATGTCGGCGGCAACTCCGAGAAGCAGAACATCGAGGTGGTCCAGGCGATCTGCGCGCTGTTGGATGAGCGCCGGCCACGCGAAGACGGCCTGCCGCGCAGCAGTCAGATCACTCATGTCACCGATCGACCGGGCCACGACCGCCGTTATGCGATTGACGCGTCCAAGCTGAAGAACCAGCTGGGTTGGGAGCCGAAGCACACCTTCGAGCAAGGGATCGCTGAAACGGTGGACTGGTATCTGGCCAACCAGGCCTGGGTGAAGGGCGTGCTGGACGGCAGCTATCGCCTGGAGCGCATCGGAGGCGTGCAATGACACAACGGAAAGGCATCATTCTGGCCGGAGGTTCCGGCACGCGGCTGTATCCGATCACCAAGGGCGTCAGCAAGCAGCTGCTGCCGGTGTATGACAAGCCAATGATCTATTACCCGCTCAGCGTCCTGATGCTGGCGGGCATCCGCGAAGTGCTGATCATCAACACCCCGCACGAGCAGGCGATGTTCCAGTCCCTGCTGGGCGATGGATCGCAGTGGGGCATGAACATCCAGTACGCAGTCCAGCCCAGTCCCGACGGCCTGGCGCAGGCCTACCTCATCGGGCGGGACTTTGTTGGGGGCCAGCCGAGTTGCCTGGTGCTGGGCGACAACATCTTCCATGGTCACGGCCTGACCGAGACCCTGGCCCGCGCGGATGCGCGGACCGAGGGTGCCACGGTGTTCGGCTATTGGGTGCACGACCCGGAGCGCTACGGTGTGGCCGAGTTCGACGCCAGCGGCAAGGTGATCGACATCGAGGAGAAGCCTGCCACGCCGCGGTCAAACTACGCGGTCACTGGCCTGTACTTCTACGATGGACGCGCCGCCGACATCGCGGCGGAGTTGAAGCCCTCGCCTCGCGGCGAACTGGAGATCACCGATCTCAACCGGCGCTACCTGGAGGCCGGCCAACTGCACATGGAGCCGTTGGGGCGTGGCTACGCCTGGCTGGATACCGGCACCCACCAATCGCTACACGAGGCGTCCAATTTCATCGAGACCATCCAGCAGCGCCAGGGCCTGCAGGTGTGCTGCCCGGAGGAGATCGCATTCGGCCAGGGCTGGATCGATGCCGAGCAGTTGGAGCGCCTCGCCGCGCCGTTGCGCAAGAATGACTATGGCCGCTATCTGCACGAGCTGGCGGTCCGGGGGAAAGTGATTTGAAAGTGATCGAAACGGCCCTGCCGGGCTGCACCATCATCGAGCCGGCAGTGTTCGGCGACGAGCGCGGATTCTTCATGGAAACCTGGAACGCTCAGCGCTACGGGGAGCTGGGCCTTCCCGACCGCTTCGTGCAGAGCAATGTGTCCTCCTCGTCCAAGGGTGTGCTGCGCGGCCTGCATTACCAGTGGCCCAACCCGCAAGGCAAGCTGGTCAGCGTGCTGGAAGGCGAGGTCTACGACGTCGCAGTGGATGTGCGTCGTGGCTCGCCGCACTTCGGCCAGTGGGCAGCGGTGATCCTGAGCGCGGAGAACAAGCGTCAGTTCTGGATTCCGGAAGGCTTCGCGCACGGCTTTGCGGTGCTGTCCGAGCGCGCGGTCTTCAGCTACATGTGCACGAATGTCTACGACAAGGTGGCCGATGCCGGCGTGCGCTGGGACGATCCGGCCATCGGCGTGGACTGGCCGGTCGGTGATCCACAGCTGTCCGAGAAGGACGCCAGGGCGCCGCTGCTGGCGGAAGTAGCGGAAAGCCGCCTGCCGGTTTACACGCCATGACCATCCTGCTGCTGGGCGCCAATGGCCAGGTCGGCCATGAGCTGAGGCGTGCATTGGCTCCGCTGGGCAAGCTCGTGTGCACCACGCGCAGCGGTGCCTTGGAGGACGGCATGGCCTGCGAGGTCGCCGACTTCGACCAGCCAGACAGCCTGACCGCATTGCTTGATCGCATCGAACCGACTGCGGTGGTCAATGCTGCGGCCTATACCGCCGTGGACAAGGCCGAGGACGATCGCGACGCGGCCTTCCGCGCCAATGCCGAAGCGCCGGGCGTGCTGGCGCGTTGGTGCGCTGCGCATGACGTGCCGCTGGTGCATTACTCCACCGACTATGTCTTTGATGGTCAGGGCACCGCGCCGTACGCCGTCGATGCGCAGACCGCGCCACTCGGTGTCTACGGTGCCAGTAAACTGGCGGGCGAAGCGGCCATCCGCGCCGCGGGTGGTCGGCACCTGATCTTCCGCACGGCCTGGGTGTATGCGTCGCACGGCAAGAACTTCCTGCTCACCATGCTGCGCGTGGGCGCGCAGCGCGACGAGCTGCGGGTGGTGGCGGACCAGATCGGCACGCCGACCCCGGCGGCGCTGATTGCCGACGTCACCGCCCAGGCGCTCGGTCATCCAGGCGGCTTGTCCGGAACCTGGCATCTCACCGCCACCGGCGCGACCAGCTGGCACGGCTTTGCCGAGGCGATCTTTGCCCGCGCGGCGGCGGCAGGCCTGGTGGGCAAGACCCCGACAGTATTGGCAATTCCGTCCAGCGAATATCCCACGCCTGCCCGGCGCCCGGCGTATTCCTGCCTGGACACGACCTCGCTGCGTGAGGATTTCGGGCTGGCGCTTCCCAGCTGGGAGACCGGCCTCGAACAGGTGATTGCGGAGCTTCCCGCACGGTCCTGATGCGTGCGGGAGCGCTGTCAACCGATCGTTGCATGACGATGTCGTATCGTAGCCAGGCTCTCCCCTCCCATCCCCCAAGAGGTTGCGACACATGAAGATTGCGGTGGCCGGTACCGGTTACGTAGGCCTGTCCAATGGCGTTCTACTGGCCAGGCACCACGAGGTGGTGGCCGTGGATATCGTCGAATCCAAGGTCAAGCTGCTCAACGCGGGCCGTTCGCCCATCGTCGACAAGGAGCTGGAGGCCGCCCTGGCAGAAGGTGGGCTGAAGTTCCGGGCCACGCTGGACGCGAACGAGGCCTATGCCGATGCGCAGTTCGTGATCATCGCTACGCCGACCGACTACGACCCGGACACCAACTACTTCAACACCAAGTCGATCGAGGCGGTGATCCGACAGGTGATGGCGATCAATCCAACCGCCGTGATGGTGATCAAGTCCACCGTGCCGGTCGGCTACACGGCAAAGGCGCGCCAGGAATTCGGGACCGACAACATCATCTTCTCCCCGGAGTTCCTGCGCGAGGGCAGGGCGCTGTACGACAATCTGCATCCTTCGCGCATCATCGTCGGCGAGCGCTCGGAGCGGGCCAAGATGTTCGCCGGGTTGCTGCAGGAAGGCGCGATCAAGCAGGACGTGCCGGTCCTGTTCACCGAGCCGACCGAGGCCGAGGCGATCAAGCTGTTCGCCAACACCTACTTGGCCATGCGCGTGTCCTACTTCAACGAGCTGGACACCTATGCGGTCAGCCATGGCATGGACAGCCGCCAGATCATCGAAGGCATCTGCCTGGATCCGCGCATCGGCTCGCACTACAACAATCCGTCCTTCGGCTACGGCGGCTATTGCCTGCCCAAGGACACCAAGCAGCTGCTGGCCAACTACCAAGCCGTGCCGCAGAACCTGATCCGCGCGATCGTCGATTCCAACACCACCCGCAAGGATTTCATCGCCGCCGATGTCCTCAAGCGTGGCCCCAAGGTGGTGGGCATCTTCCGCCTGATCATGAAGGCCGGGTCGGACAACTTTCGCGCCTCCAGCATCCAGGGCGTGATGAAGCGGCTCAAGGCCAAGGGCGTGGAGGTCATCGTCTACGAACCCACGCTGGATGAGCCCGAGTTCTTCCGCTCGCGGGTCGTCAACGACCTGGAGGCCTTCAAACGCGAGGCCGACGTGATCATCAGCAATCGCATGACCGACGTGCTCGCCGATGTGCCGGAGAAGGTTTACACCCGCGATCTGTTCGGCGACAACTGAGTCGGTATATCCCGCATGCGGTAACGAAGAAGGGAGCCTCGCGGCTCCCTTCCTTTTTTGGCATCTGAAGAGGGCGCCCCGCTAAGAGCGGCGCGGTCTTGCAGGCCTTACCCCTGCAGCAGCGCCGAAATCTCGTTGGTCTTCTGCTTGAGCAACGCGGCGTCGCCACGCGTTTCAACGTTCAGGCGCAGCAGCGGCTCGGTGTTGGAGCTGCGGATGTTGACGCGCCAGTCGCCAAAGTCCGCGCTGGTCCCATCGGTGTAGTCCAGCGCCGGGTTGAGCTCGGCGTAATGGTCCATCACGCGCTTGACCGCGGCCTTGGCGTCGCTGACCTTGAAGTTGATCTCGCCACTGCACGGGAACTTGGCCACGCGATCCTCGACCCAGTTGCCCAGCGAACGGCCCGAGGTGGAGACCAGCTCGGCGATCAGCAGCCACGGGATCATTCCGGAATCGGCAAAGGCGAATTCGCGGAAGTAATGATGCGCGCTCATCTCGCCGCCGTAGACGGCGTTTTCCGAGCGCATCTTCTCCTTGATGAAGGCATGGCCGCTCTTGCACAGCACCGGCACGCCGCCGGCCTCCTCGACCATCTCGATGGTGTTCCAGGTCAGGCGCGGGTCGTGGACGACCTTGCCACCCGGCTGCTTCTTCAGGATGGCCTGGGCGAGCAGGCCGACCAGGTAATAGCCCTCGATGAACTGACCCTTCTCGTCAAAGAAGAAGCAGCGGTCGAAGTCGCCATCCCAGGCAATGCCGAAGTCCGCACCGTGCTGCTTGACCGCTTCGGCGGTGGCGGCGCGGTTTTCGGGCAGCAGCGGGTTGGGGATGCCGTTGGGGAAGCTGCCGTCCGGCTCGTGGTGGATGCGGATGAACTCCAGCGGCAGGTGTGGAGCCAGCAGGTCGACGATGGCACCCGCGCCGCCGTTGCCGGCATTGACCACCACCTTGAGCGGCTTGAGGCTGGCCGGCTTGATGTAGCTCAGCAGGTGCTCGATGTAGGCAGCCTTGTCGGGGCGATGCGACTCCTTGCCCGTCGCCTCGGTGGCAGGGGCCTTGTCGGCATGGGCCTTGTCGCGGATCTCGAACAGGCCGGTGTCCGAGCTGATCGGCTTGGCCTGCTCACGCACCAGCTTCATCCCGTTGTAATCCATCGGGTTATGGCTGGCGGTGACCATCACCCCGCCGGCGGCCTTGAGATGATCGGTCTGGAAATAGACTTCCTCGGTGCCGCACAGGCCGATGTCGATCACCTCGCGTCCGCTGGCGCGGATGCCGGCCGACAGTGCGTCCTGCAGGCCGGCGCTGGTCAGACGGACATCGTGACCCAGCACGATCGGACCGGCGTCCAGCATGTCCGCCAAGGCCACACCGATGCGCCGGGCGAGATCCTCGTCCAGCTCGTCGGGGACGCGGCCGCGGATATCGTAGGCCTTGAATGCGGGAAGCGGCATGGTGGGGGAGTCCTTTGTCTACAGGGGGTGCCGAGTGTAGCGGCCCGGATGACAAGAGGGCGTCAGCGTGGCTGGACCAAAGTCCAACGGGCCGCAGGGCGGGACGCCGATAGAATGCGAGGCCACGCACTTATGTGGACCATGCGATGAATGTTCCTTCAGGCGCCTCACCGGCACACGGCAAGGTCTATCCGGACGCGCCTACCGCCCTGGCCGACGTGGCCGCCGATGGCCAGACCCTGGCGGTTGGTGGATTCGGACTGTGCGGCATCCCCGAGGCGTTGATCGCCGCCTTGCGCGACACCGGGGTCAAGGGCCTGACGGTCATTTCCAACAACGCCGGCGTGGATGGCTTCGGCCTGGGCCAGCTGCTGGCCACCCGCCAGATCCGCAAGATGATTTCGTCCTATGTCGGCGAGAACAAGGAGTTCGAGCGCCAGTTCCTGGCCGGCGAACTGGAGCTGGAATTCAATCCGCAGGGCACGCTGGCCGAGCGCCTGCGTGCCGGCGGAGCGGGCATCCCGGCGTTCTTCACCGCGACCGGCTACGGCACGGTGATTGCCGAAGGCAAGGAAACCCGTGAGTTCGACGGCAAGCACTATGTGCTGGAGACCGCGCTCCACGCCGACCTGGCTTTGGTCAAGGCGGCCAAGGCCGACACCGCCGGCAATCTGGTGTTCGACAAGACCGCGCGCAACTTCAATCCCGCCTGCGCGATGGCCGGCAAGGTCTGCGTGGCCGAAGTGGAAGAGATCGTCGAGGCCGGTGAGCTCGACCCGGATCACGTGCATCTGCCGGGCATCTACGTGGACCGCATCGTGTTGAACGCGCATCCGGAAAAGCGCATCGAACAGCGCACCGTGCGCGAGGGTCGGTAGGCGCGCTGCGCCGATGCCATCAGGCATTGGCAGCGCCTGCGGCAGACCGGCCATGGATGGCCCGGCTGGGGTTCGGTGACGCGACGTTGTTTCGCCAGGGATGGCAGCTGGATTTCACACACTCGGAGGACTCAACATGGCCTGGACCCGCGAACAGATGGCCGCGCGCGCCGCGCAGGAACTGACCGACGGCGCCTACGTCAACCTGGGCATCGGCCTGCCCACCCTGGTGGCCAACTACATCCCTGAGGGTGTGGACGTGTGGCTGCAGTCGGAGAACGGCCTGCTCGGCATTGGCCCGTTCCCGACCGAAGACGAAGTCGATCCCGACCTGATCAACGCCGGCAAGCAGACCGTGACCGCGCGCAAGGGCGCGAGCTTCTTCGGCAGCCACGACTCGTTCGCGATGATCCGTGGCGGGCACATTGACCTGGCGATCCTGGGCGCCATGCAGGTCACCGACAAGGGCGACCTGGCCAACTGGATGGTGCCCGGCAAGATGGTCAAGGGCATGGGCGGGGCGATGGATCTGGTCGCCGGCGTCAAGCGTGTCGTGGTGATCATGGAGCACGTCGCCAAGGACGGCAGCCACAAGCTGCTGCCCCAGTGCGATCTGCCCCTGACGGGTGTGGGCGTGGTCGATCGCGTCATCACCGACCTGGGCGTGTTCGACATCACCTCTGAAGGCCTGAAGCTTGTCGAGCTGGCCGACGATGTCACGCCTGCACAAGTGCGGGAGAAAACGGGCGTGCCGGTGGCTGGCGTCGCTTGAATCGGGCCGATCCGTTTGCGTTGCGGTCTGATTGGATGACGCTTGATGAGGCCGGTACGCTTGATGACGTGCTGGAACGGCAAGTCGACTGGCAGATCCACCGCATCCGCATGTTCGGAAAGTGGGTCGACGCGCCGCGTTTGAGCTGCTGGATCGGCGATCCGGGGGCGGCGTACCGGTATTCCGGACAGCACTTCGAACCCCATGCCTGGCCAGACGCCTTGGTGCCGCTGCGTGAGCGCCTGCAGGCCGAACTGGGAGTGCCGTTCAACAGTGTGCTGGCCAATCTCTACCGCGATGGCCGCGATGCGATGGGCTGGCACAGCGATGACGAGCCCGAACTAGGGCCTGAGCCGGTGATCGCCTCGGTCAGCCTGGGGGCCACGCGCCGATTCGTGCTGCGCAGGCGCGACGATCATGCGGTCAAGCAGACCTTCGCGCTGACGTCCGGCAGCCTGCTGGTGATGCGTGGCACATGCCAGCGTGAGTGGCAGCATGCGCTGCCGCGAACGGTGCGGCCGGTCGGGCGACGCATCAACCTGACCTTTCGTCACATCCTGTAGCGACTCGGATCAAGTGGGCAAACATGCGTGTTTGGTCGCCAAACCACGTGCGGTTGCAGGCACCAGATCGATCAGTCCGAGGTCGCCGGCGTGTTCTTGGGCAGCGTCGGATCGGTGGGCGGATGGGCCTTGGCGCTGTTCAGGGCCCAGCCCACGATCTGCGAAGTGACCTGCGACAGGGCCTGGTCGAAGGCGGGCACGACCTGCTCGATCGCGGTTCCACGCGCGGGCTGGACCACCTTGAAGGTGCGCGATGCGGTCACGCTCTGGTCGTAGCTCTGCACGAGTTTGGCGTTGAGCACGATGGTCGCCGAAGGCATATCGCCGCCGGCGTAGTCGGCCTCGAACTGACGCACGTCCATCACCAGTTTGAAGGTCCCGCGGATGCCGGATTCGGTGGTACCGGCGCCTGCGGTCCGGCCGGAGTCTTCCAGGGCGCGCACCACGGCGTTGCGCAGCATGTCCGTCCCGCTCTGGGCCCAGGCGGCGCCGTGGTAGACCTGCAGCTCGTCGGGCGTCGGTCGCACGGCGATGCGGGAACTGTCGATGACCCGTGGCGCGCTGGGATTGGCCACCACGATGGTCCACGGGATGCTTGGCCATGCCGCGTCGGTGTCGACCTGGACCTGGGGGGCATAGATGGTCGTCGGCTCACGGCCACCGCCGCCCAGCAGGGAGGAGCAGCCGGCCAGTGCGGCGGTCGACGCCAGGGCCACGGAGAGGGTCAGCGCCTTCATTTGGGTTCGAACTCCTTGGGTGCGTCACGACCGAGCAGGTAGCGCGCGGGGTTGCCTTCGAGCCGGTCGCTGACGCGGCGCAGGTCGCGGATCAGGCCGCGCAACTCGTTCAGGGTGGGGCCGAGCTGGCCCAGGCCGTCATTGGCGAAGCTGTTGATGGCCTGCCGGTTCTCACCCATGATCGCGTCGGCATTGCCGGCGGCCGAGTCCAGCTTGGCCAGGGCCGCGTCCAGCTTGTCCAGCGTGGCCGGCAACTGCTTGACCACGTTCTGGTCCAGGTCGGCCAGGGTCCCGTTGGCGGTCTTCAGAGTGGCGTCCAGGCTTTGCGCGGCGTCGCGCGCGGAGACCAGCAGCGCCTGCACGCCGGCCTGGCGGTCGGACAGGTCGTTGCTGATCTTCTGCAGGTTCTGCAACGTGCCCGAAATCGCGGCCACGTTCTCGTCACTCAGGACCTGGTCCATCTTCTCGACGATGCGGTTGGCGGTGTCGGTGATGTTCTGCAGGGCCGAGGGACTGGTGCGGATCACCGGCGCGTCGCGCTTGTCCACGTCCACCAGTTCCTTGCTGCCCGGCGTGCCGCCGCTGAGTTGGATGATGGTCGGCCCGGTCAGGCTGGTGATGGCCAGCTTGGCCGTGGTGTCGGTCTTGACCGGGGTATTGGAATCCACGCGGATCTGGGCGATCACCTGGCTGGGATCGTTTGGGGCCAGGGAGAGCTTGGTGATCGAACCGACGGCGATGCCGTTGTACTGCACCGGGCTGCCCACGCTCAGGCCGGTCACCGCCTCGCGGAACACCACCTGGTACTGCTGCCAGCTGCGCTCGGACGAATACTTGGCCGCCCACAGCCCGAACAGCAGCAGGCCGATCCCCACCACGATGGTGAAGGCGCCGATCAGGACGTAATTGGCCTTGGTTTCCAAATGCCTGTGCTCCGCAATTAACGCGCGTCGCGCGCAGCCCGTGCGCGCGGCCCGTGGAAGTAGTCCTGGATCCAGGGGTGGTCCAGTTGCTCGATCTCGGCCAGGGGCGCGGTGGCGATCACGCGCTTGTCGGCCAGCACGGCCACCCGGTCGCAGATAGCGTACAGGGTGTCCAGGTCATGGGTGATGAGGAAGACCGTCAGTCCCAGGGCTTCCTGCAGGGTCTTGATCAGCCGGTCGAAGGCGGCCGCGCCGATCGGGTCCAGGCCGGCGGTGGGTTCGTCCAGGAACAGCAGCGGCGGATCCAGTGCCAGGGCGCGGGCCAGGCCGGCGCGCTTGCGCATGCCGCCGGACAGCTGCGAGGGCAGCTTGCTCACCGTATCGGCCGGCAGCCCCGCCAGCTTCACCTTCAGCAGGGCCAGCTCGTAGCGGAAGGTGTCCGGCAGCTCGGGGTGGTTCTCCTTCAGCGGCAGCTGCACGTTCTCGCCCACGGTCAGCGAGGAGAACAGCGCACCGTCCTGGAACAGCACGCCGGTATTGCGCTCGATGTGCTGGCGCGCCGCGCGGCGCCCGGTGCGGGCGTCCACGCCCAGGACTTCGATCTGCCCGGCCTCGGGGATCTGCAGCCCCAGGATGGTGCGCATCAG
The DNA here is from genome assembly GCF_058448525.1 of Pseudoxanthomonas sp. JC1303. Lineage (NCBI taxonomy): Bacteria > Pseudomonadati > Pseudomonadota > Gammaproteobacteria > Lysobacterales > Lysobacteraceae > Pseudoxanthomonas > Pseudoxanthomonas sp. JC1303. The sequence goes on from NZ_CP185958.1 coordinate 2,467,221, forward strand.
CACGGATTTTCCGGTCCCCGACCCGCCGACCACGCCGATGATCTCGCCGCGGCGCACGCTCAGGTCCAACCCGTCATGCACGGTCTGTGCGCCGAAGCGGTTCACCAGCCCGCGCACGCGGATCACCGCGTCGTCGTCCGTGTCGGACCCGGTTTCGGGCTGCGTGGTCTCGACTTGGTCCGCCTGCATGCTCACCAGCCCACCTGCATGAACCACAGCGCCGCCAGCGCATCGAGGATGATCACCAGCGAGATGCATTGCACCACCGAGGAGGTGGTGCGTTCGCCGACCGATTGCGCGGTGCCTTCCACCTGCAGCCCCTGCAGGCAGCCGATCAGGCCGATGACCAGGGCAAACACCGGCGCCTTGGACAGGCCAACTAGCATGTGTCGCAGTTCGATGGTGTCGTGCAGGCGGCCGATGTACATCTGCGGCGGGATGCCCAGGTCGAAGGCGCCCACGGTGATGCCGCCGGCCAGGCCGGCCATCATCGCCACGAAGGTCAGCAGCGGCAGGGTCACCAGCAGCGCGATCAGGCGCGGCAGGACCAGCAGGTCGATCGGATCCAGGCCCAGCGTGCGGATCGCGTCGACCTCTTCGCGGCTCTTCATTGCGCCGATCTGGGCGGTGAAGGCACTGGCGGTACGCCCGGCCAGCACGATGGCGGTCAACAGCACCGCGAACTCGCGCAGGAAGGCGATGGACACCAGCTCGACCACATAGATCTCCGCGCCGAAGTCGCGCAGGATCGTCGAGCCGAGGAAGGCGATCACCGCGCCCACCAGATAGGACAGCAGCGCCACCAGCGGCAGGGCATCCAGGCCGACCTGCTCCATGTGGTGCACGGTGGCGGTCAGGCGCAGGCGGCGCGGCGCATGCAGGATGCGTAGCAGCTTGACCAGGTTTTCGCCGGTGAAGCTGACCAGCGCCATGATCTCGCGGCCGTTGTCGTGGACGCGCTCGCCCAGGCGGCTCAGGGCGGCCAGGAAGCCCAGATCGCGTTTCTTCCTGGGGCGGTCGTCGACCACGTCCTCGATGCTGGACACCAGCGCCTGGTGGTCCTGCCGGAACTGCAGGCTCTCCAACGGCAGGTCGCGGCGTGCGGCGTGGCGCAGCAGTGCCAGGACACCGGCCGAATCGATGCGCGAGACCTCGGTGGCATCCAGCGTGGTGGCGTCCTCGGGGATCTTCGCCAGTTGCTCGCCCACGTCCAGGGCGCAGGCCAGGGTCCAGCTGCCCATCAGCCGTGCCCGCGTGGGCTCGGCCGGGTCGATGCGGACCTCGGGCTGTGTCTGTGCGGGCGGCTTCATATCGGTCTGGCCGCGAGCATACAGGCTATGCCGGTGAAGGTGAGCGCCACCCCGGCCACCGCGCGCCGGCCCAGCGGCTCACGCAGCCATACCGCGCCAAGGATCACCAGGAACACCGACGCCGACTCGTTGAGGATGGCGGCCACCGCCGCCGGCGCGTACTTGTAACCGCCCAGCCACAGCACCATCGACAGGCCCTGGCCACACAGGGCGGCCAGCAGAAGGCGCGGCCATGGCACCTGCTTGGGATCGAAGCGAAAGTGGCGACGGGTCTTGCGCCACGCGGCCAGGGCAAGCAGCCCGGCGACCGCGCCGGCCAGGCGCACCAGGGTGATCCACAGCAATGGCTGGGCTTCCAGCACATGCTTGAGCATCACGATGGAGACGGCCATCAGCGCGATCGACGTCAGTCCGATGAGCACTCCGCGCGCGGTATGCGCTGGCGTGGTCTGCCACTGCTTCGGTGGTCGTGCCACCAGGGCCACGCCGCCGGCGACCAATGCGAAACCCAGCCACTGCCACGGTCCCAGCCGCTCGCCGAGGAACAGATAGCCCATCAGCAGGACCAGCGGACTGTAGAGATTACCCACCACGCCCATGCGTCCGGCACCCAGCTCGTTGAGCGCGCGGAAATACAGCGTGTCGGCCACGGCGATGCCCATCAGCCCGCTGGCCAGCGCCAGCGCCACCTGCGTGCCGGTCAGGGCGGGCAGCACGCCGCCGGTGCTGATCCATGCCACCGGCGCCAGCACCAGCAGGACCAGTCCGTTCTTGAACAGGTTCAACGTCGCCGGCGGCAGGCTGCGACCCAACTGGCGCGCCAGGATCACCCCGAACGCCCAGGTCGCCGCGCTGCCCAGGGCCATGGCTTCGCCCAGGCCGATATTCATGCGGTTTGGGCGTGCGACACGGGGCACCATGGCGAAGGGGACAATCGGCCAGTGTAGGAGAAGTCCCGCGCCCGCCTACACTAGGGCCAGCTCCCCGATGTCGTGCCGATGCCACGTCCGCCCGCACCCGCCACCTATGCCCAGCGCATCGCGTTCGTTTGCGAGATCGCCGCGCGCCTGCATCGCTACGGCACCACCGCCCAGCGCCTGGAGGGCAGCATCCTGGTGCTGTCGGCGCGGCTCGGACTGGATTGCGAGCCCTGGTCCAATCCCACCGGGCTGATCCTGAGTTTCAGCGATCCCAAGCGCGCGCTGGGGGCCAGCGACACCACCCGTGTGATCCGCCTGGCACCCGGCGACAACGATCTGGGCAAGCTCTCCGAAGCCGATCGCATCACCGAGGCGGTGGCCACCGGCGAGATGAGCCTGGCCGAAGGGCATGCGGCCCTGCGCGAGCTGGACCGCGTGCCGTCGCGCAGCTTCCAGCTCAAGCAGGTGCTCGCCTTCGGCTTGGCGTCCGGCGGCGTTGCGGGCCTGTGGCGGTTGCCGTGGCTGGACATCGCCACCGCCGCGCTGATCGGGCTGCTGATCGGCCTGCTGACGCAATTGTCCGAGCGTCGGCCCCAGCTGCGCGAGGCGTCCGACGCCGTGGCTTCGCTGGTGGCGGGCCTGGTGGCGATTCTGGTCTCCAGCCTGGTCGCCCCGCTCAATCTCAACACGGTGATCATTTCTTCGCTGGTGGTGCTGCTGCCGGGCATGAGCCTGACCAACGCCTTCAACGAGTTGACCAGCCAGCACTGGGTGTCCGGGACGGCGCGGTTCGCCGGCGCGGCCACGACGGTCATCAAGCTCACCGTGGGCAGCATCATCGCCGTCACCCTTGCGCAATTGCTGGATCTGTATCCGGAAGTCCGCGCGCTGCGCCCACAGCCGGATTGGGTGGAATGGGCGGCCCTGGTGATCAGTGCCTATGCCTTTGCCGTGCTGTTCAAGGTCCAGCGACGCGATTATGTCTGGGTGATGGGCGCGGCGATCTGCGGTTACCTGATCTCGCGCTACGCCGGCAAGGCCTGGGGATCGCCGGTGGGCTTGTTCCTGTCCGCCCTGGTGATGACCGCCGTGGGGAATCTGTTCGCCCGCAGGCTCAACCGGCCCGGTGCGTTGATCCGCCTGCCGGGCATCATCATGCTGGTGCCCGGCAGTGCCAGCCTGCGCGGCCTGATGAACCTGGTCCAGGGCGGACAGGGCAGCGATTCGACCCTGCTGGTGGTGCTCCAGATCCTGATGGCGCTGGTGGCCGGGCTATTGTTTGGCAATCTGCTGGTCCCAGCGCGCAAGGCACTTTAGGACCGGGTGGGCCATAAAAAAACGCCGGCATAACCGGCGTTTTTTTGAAATCCGATTTGCCCGGATCGAGGGTATTACTTCTTGCCCTTGATCAGGAAATCCTCGGGCTTCTTGCCGGCTGCCACGTAGGCGGCCATCCAGCGCGGCTGCTTGCCACGGCCGGTCCAGGTTTCCTTGGTATTGGCCGGGTTGCGATACTTCGGTGCCACCTTGCCCAGCTTGCGGCCAGCGGTGCTGGTCTTCTTGACTGCCTTGCCACGGGCCGGCGCGGCGCCGGTGGTCCCGAACAGCTCGTCGATGCTGTAACCCTCGGACTTGGCGAATTTGAGGATGCGGCTGCGCACCTTGGTGATGGGCGTGCGCTTGGCAATGGCCGTCTGGCGCTTCTGGGCCTGGGTAATCAGCGAGGCGAGTTCTTTCGGGGACAGCCCGGTCAGGTCGATCGACATCGAATAACTCCGATTTTGGATAGGGGAATGCGGCCGGTCCATGGCGGAGCGCGGCCATCCTAATCCAAACTGCGAATTGGATTCAAACTTTTCAAATCATCGGTCGGAAGGCGGGGCCGTAAATGGACGGCCCCCTTTTATCGATTCCGACATTTCAAGGCGCTTTATCGGGTCGGTTTCAGACGGTCGAGCAACGCGGCCTTGTCGATGTTTTCCGCTGCGTCGGCACGGCGCGCGCGATATTCAAACGTGCCGGCCGCCAGACCGCGCTCGGACACCACCACCCGGTGTGGAATGCCGATCAGTTCGATATCGGCAAACATCGCGCCGGGGCGCAGGCCGCGATCGTCGAGCACCGCGTCCAGACCCGCGTCCTGCAGTTCGGCCAGCAGCGCCTGAGCGGCCTCGGTGACCGCCGTGTCGCCCTTGGGATTGATCATGCACACCGCAACCTGCCAAGGCGCCATCGCATCGGGCCAGATGATGCCGTTGGCGTCGTGGTTCTGCTCGATCGCCGCGGCGACGATGCGCGAGACGCCGATGCCGTAGCAGCCCATCGACATCACCGCGGCCTTGCCGGTCTCGTCGAGCACCGTGGCGTTCATCGCCTCGGCATATTGGCGGCCGAGCTGGAAGATATGGCCGACCTCGATGCCGCGCGCGAGCCGGATCTGGCCGCCATCGGCGGCGGGCTCGCCCTCGACCACGCTGCGCACGTCGGCCACGGTGTCCGGCTCGGGCAGGTCGCGGCCCCAGTTGACCCCGGCGATATGGAAGCCCGGCTGGTTGGCACCGACCACGAAATCGGCCAGCGCGGCAACGTCGCGGTCGGCGACCACGCGGATCGGCCTGGCGGCCCCGATTGGGCCCAGGAAGCCCGGCTCGCTGCCCAGGTGATCGAGGATCTCGGCCTCGGTGGCCATGCGGTAGCCGGCCATGCCCGGCACCTTGGCCAGCTTGATCTCGTTGACGTCGTGGTCGCCGCGCACCAGGACCAGGACGAAGCCGTCCTCGGTCATGGTGGCAATCGACTTGACCGTGCGCGGCAAGGCGATGCCCATCAGCGCTGCGACCGCCTCGCAGGTCTTTTGGGTCGGGGTCTCGATCCGGCGCATGTCTTCGGCCGGCGCCGGGCGCGGGGCAGGTTCGGCCGCCACGGCCGCCTCGACATTGGCCGCGTAGTCCGAGCCAGTGGAGAAGGCCAGGGCGTCCTCGCCCGAGCCGGCCAGCACGTGGAATTCCTGCGAGGCATCGCCGCCGATGGCGCCGCTATCGGCCAGCACCGCGCGGAACTCCAGGCCCAGCCGGGTGAAGATGCGGGTGTAGGCCGCATGCATGTTGCGGTACTCGCGCGTCAGATCCTCATCGCTGAGGTGGAAGGAGTAGGCGTCCTTCATCAGGAACTCGCGCGCACGCATCACGCCGAAGCGTGGACGGATCTCGTCGCGGAACTTGGTGTTGATCTGGTAGAAGTTCACCGGCAGCTGCTTGTAGCTGGACAGCTCGTTGCGGGCGAAGTCGGTGATGACTTCCTCGGCGGTCGGCGCGTAGCAGAACGCCTGCTCCTTGCGATCGGTCACCTTGAGCAGTTGCGGGCCGAACTTCTTCCAGCGGCCGGTCTCCTCCCACAGCTCGCGCGGCTGGATGGTCGGCAGGATCACTTCCAGCGCGCCGGCGCGGTTCATCTCCTCGCGCACGATGGCCTCGACCTTGCGCAGCACGCGCAGACCCAGTGGCGACCAGGTGTACAGGCCGGAGGCCAGCTTGCGGATCATGCCGGCGCGCAGCATCAGCTGGTGGCTGACCAGCTCGGCGTCGGAGGGGGTTTCCTTGGTGGTGCGGAGATGGAACTGCGACAGGCGCATCGTGGAGGCATCGCTTGCGGAAAGCGGGCATTTTGCCAGTTGCCGCGCCCCGGCGCCGGACCGGCGCGACGGCATCGTGGCGGCGAGGTCCGCTAATGCAGCGGGGTGACCTGGTCGCCACCGGCGCCATCGAGCGGGACACGCTGGTACGGGCGGCCCTTCGGCGGCGGGGTCTGGGTGATCTGCAGCGTGCCGGTTTCGTCGCGCCAGCGGTACAGTGCGGGGGGCTGCGCCTGACGGGCCTGCGCATCGGGCGTCTGGCCGGGCGGGGTGCGGCCGAGCCACCACGCCAGTCCGCCGCCGAGGACCAGGCCGGCCAAGATCGCCCAGCCGATCCGCATCGGATCAGCCGCCGGACGGACCCGTCGCGACGGTGGCCGGTGTGCAGTAGGCCTTGACCGCCGCGTCGGCCAGGGAGCGCTGGCTGGCGCGCTGGTCGTCGGTCAGCACTGCGCCGGGCTTGCCGTCGGCGCCCATCTGCCGGACCGGGGCGCTGTTGGCCAGGATCTTCTGGTTGAGTTTGGCGCTGGCGCACTGGGCGCTTTCGACCGGTGCGGCTTCTGCACCTGCCGGCGCCTCGCCACGGGCCAGGGCATCGGCGCGGTTGATCTGCTTGCCCTCGAGGTTGCGTCCCGCCGGCGGGGTGTCGGAGTAGTGGGTGACGCCCTGCGCGTCTTTCCACTGATAGAGGCTCTGGCCGTGGGCCAGCGGAGACGCCAGCAGGACCGACAGGATCAGGCAGGTGGACAGGCGCATCGGGCAACTCCGCGTGAGATGGGCGCAACGGCGGGGATTGCAGCACCCGGATGCCCGCAAGGCAAGCCGAAAGGGCGGACAGGCGCGCCAGGGCCACGGCAAGGCTAAACTGCACGGATGGACCAGCTTCCCCAGCGCAAACGCGCGCGCGGCATTTATCTGCTGCCCAACCTGTTCACCACGGCCGGGCTGTTCTCCGGCTTCTTCGCGATCATCTCGGCGGCCAATGCCGAATTCGTGCATGCGGCCATCGCGGTGTTCATCGCTGGCCTGATGGATGGCGTGGACGGACGCGTGGCGCGCCTGACCGGCACCAGCAGCGATTTCGGGGTGCAGTACGACTCCCTGGCCGACCTGGTCAGCTTCGGCATGGCTCCGGCGCTGGTCATGTACCACTGGTCGCTGTCCTCGCTGACCCTGGACGGGGCGACGATGGGTCGGGTCGGCTGGGCGGTGGCCTTCCTCTACGCAGCCTGCGCGGCGCTGCGCCTGGCGCGCTTCAATACCCAGGTCGCCACGGTCGACAAGCGCTGGTTCGTCGGCCTGGCCAGCCCGGCGGCGGCGGGACTGATGATGTCCTTCGTATGGGCCTTCGCCGACGGCGAGCTGGGCCTGAGTGGCGACCAGCTGCGCTACGTGGCCCTGGCCATCACCATCGTGGCAGCCCTGCTGATGGTCAGCCGGGTGCGCTTCTGGAGCTTCAAGGGCAGTGGTCAGGGTGGTGCGCGCGCCGATCGCATTCCGTTCCTGCTGGTGGTGCTGGTGCCGGTGGTGATCGCGGTGCTGGTCATCGATCTGCCGCGCACCCTGCTCGCGATCGGGGTGCTCTACGCGCTGTCAGGTCCGGTAATGTGGCTGCTGAATCGGCGCGGGCGCCGGGGTGTCGCGCCGTGAGCCTGGACGCGGCCCCGCTGTGGACCGGTGAGCAGCACGTCTGGCTGCAGGCCTTGGGCCATACCGTCTGGGTGCCCGGCAGCGTGCCGGTGGCCGACGCTGCGCCGCATGCCGCACCGCCGCGTCCCGCCGCGCGACCCGCTTCCCAGCGTCCGGCGGCCGCACCGCCTAGGTCGCGTCCGAGCGCACCGGCGCTGGATGAACCGGCTCCCGCGGCCGCGCCCCGGCGCCCAGCGGCCCCCGCCCGCAGGGCAGGGACGCCATTGCATGACGCCCTGCATTTCGCCCTGGTGCGTGCCTCCGGGCTGAACCCGAACGCGCCCGAGGCGGCCCAGATCATGGCCACCTGGCCTGCCTCGGCGCAGTTGCGCGGCAATGCGGCGGCCAAGCGTGCGCTGTGGCCGCAGCTGCGGGCGCTGCGCAAGGGCGTGGTTCGGGGATGAGTGCGCTGCAGTCCGGCCCGGCGCCGGCCGCCACGCTGCGGGCGATGCGTGAGTCGGACCTGGATGCGGTCATGGCGATCGAGGTCCGGGCCTATCCGTTCCCGTGGACACGCGGCATCTTCCGGGACTGTCTGCTGGCCGGGTATCCGGCCTGGCTGATGGTCGAACATGGGCTGCCGATCGGCTATGGCGTGATCAGCCTGGCCGCGGACGAGGCGCACATTCTCAACGTCTGCGTGGCGCCCGAGCGGCAGGGGCGTGGCCTGGGCCGGCAGCTGTTGCGCGCGCTGGTCCAGGGCGCGCGCGAACGTCGCGCCGAGCGTGTCTTCCTGGAAGTGCGGCCGTCCAATCCGCCCGCCATCGCGCTCTACCACAGCGAAGGCTTCAACGAGATCGGGCGACGGCCGCGCTATTACCCGGCGCACAACGGGCGCGAGGACGCCATCGTGATGGCGATCGAGCTGGTCGACGGCGAAATCGACCGGATGCCGCCGCTGTAGGACGTGCGGGCTGTTCCGTGGGAGCCGCTATAGCGGCGATGAGGCTTTCTCGGGAGAGCCCCATCGCCGCTATAGCGTCTCCCACCTGTAGAGCGGAGCTTGCTCCGCTGCTCTTCGTTCGGTTCGTGGGGAAGGCCGCAGCGGAGCAAGCTCCGCTCTACAGGCAGACCGCTGCGAGACTTGAGAAGACAGTTGCTCCCACAGCAGCCACTGCCCATCAACAGCAGGGCAGCCATTGTGCCCACAGCAGCCATTGGCAATGACTTGCGCCGCTGTCGGCAGCGGGCTTACAGCTTGGCGCGCTGCTCCTGCAGGGCGGTCAGCTGGCCGGTCCAGTCGGCCAGGCGCACGCGCTCCTGCTCGACCACGGCTGCGGGCACCTTGTCGCTGAACTTGGCCAGCTTGGCCTCGCTCTTTTCGCGTTCGCCGGCGACCTTGGCGATTTCCTTGTCCAGGCGCGTGCGCTCGGCGTCCAGATCGACCAGGCCTTCCAGCGGCACCAGCAGGCGCAGCTCGCCGACCACGGCGGCGGCCGAGGCAGGCGCTTCGGCGCCGTCCAGCCATTCGATGGCCTCCAGCTTGAGCAGGAACTGCAGCTGCGAGGCGAAGCGCGCCACGCGCGCGCGATCCTGCTCGGTGCCGGCCTGCAGCAGCAGGCGCACGCTCTTGCCGGGTGACACGCCCAGTTCGCTGCGCACGCGGCGCAGGGCGCTGACCATGGCCTTGAGCCATTCCACATCGGCCTCGGCCGTGGCGAAATCGGCCGCGTCCACGCTTTCCGCGGTCGGGTAGGCCTGCAGCGAGATGCTCTCGCCGGCCACGCCCACGCGCGGGGCCACCTGCTGCCACAGCTCCTCGGTCACGAACGGGGCCAGCGGATGCAGCAGGCGCAGCAGTCGCTCGAGCACGTACAGTAGGGTGTGACGGGTGCTGTCGGCGGCAGCTTGATCGGCGCCATTCAAGGCCGGCTTGGCCAGTTCGACGAACCAGTCGCAGAACTGGTTCCAGGCGAACTCGTACAGCGCCTGTGCCAGCAGGTCGAAGCGGTAGGCGGCGAAGTGTTCGGCCGCCTCGGCCGATACGCGCGCCAGGCCGGCGAGGATCCACTTCTCGGCATCGGTCGCAGGCTGGGGCGCACCGCTGAACTGCGCGCCCTCGGTGTTCATCAGCACGAAGCGACTGGCGTTCCACAGCTTGTTGCAGAAATTCTTGTAGCCCTCGGCACGGCCCAGGTCGAACTTGATGTCGCGGCCGTGGGTGGCCAGCGCGGCGATGGTGAAGCGCAACGCATCGGCGCCGTGGGCGGCGATACCGTCCGGGAATTCCTTGCGCGTGGCCTTTTCGATCTTCTCGGCCAGCCTGGGCTGCATCAGTCCGCGGGTGCGCTTGGCCAGCAGGTCGTCCAGCGAGATGCCGTCGATGATGTCCAGCGGGTCCAGCACATTGCCCTTGGACTTGGACATCTTCTGGCCTTGCGCATCGCGGATCAGGCCGGTGATGTAGACGTCCTTGAACGGCACCTGCCCAGTGAAGCTGTCGGTGGCCATGACCATGCGCGCCACCCAGAAGAAGATGATGTCAAAGCCGGTGACCAGCACATCGCTGGGCAGGTAGCGGTCGAAACCGCGCTCGGCCATGGCCGCCTCGTCCGGCCAGCCCAGGGTGGAGAACGGCCACAGCTGCGACGAGAACCAGGTTTCCAGCACGTCGCTGTCCTGGGTCAACACCACCTCATCGCCCAGGCCGTGCGCGGTGCGCACGGCGGCCTCGTCGCGGCCCACGTAGCAGGTGCCGGCTTCGTCATACCAAGCCGGGATGCGGTGGCCCCACCACAGCTGGCGGCTGATGCACCAGTCCTGGATGTTCTCCATCCAGTGGCGATAGGTGTTGATCCAGTTCGGCGGGACGAACTGGATGTCGCCGTTTTCGAAGCGTTCCAGGCCGCGCTTGGCCAGGCCGTCCATCTTCACGAACCACTGGTCGGTCAGGTAGGGCTCGATCACTTGTCCGGTGCGGTCGCCGCGCGGCACCTGCAGCTTGTGCGGCTTGGTTTCGACCAGCAGTTCCAGTGCTTCCAGGTCGGCCAACACGTCCTTGCGCGCGACGTAGCGGTCCAGGCCCTGGTATTTGTGCGGGATTCCGACATCGATTGCCATGTCGATGTAGTTGGATCGAGGAACTGAAGCGCCGTATTGCTTGGCGACCCGCTCCTTCCAGCTGTTGTTGTCGATGATTTTCGCTTGGTCGTCGAAAATGTTGTACAGCGGGAGGTTGTGGCGCTGACCAACCTGGTAGTCGTTGAAGTCATGCGCAGGCGTCACCTTCACCACGCCGGTTCCAAATCCCTGCTCCACGTAAGCGTCAGCGATCACGGGAATCTGGCGACCCGTTAGCGGCAGCGTGACGGATTTGCCGATAAGTGCCGCATAGCGCTCATCTTCGGGATGCACCATCACTGCTGCGTCGCCCAGCAGGGTCTCAGGGCGGGTGGTGGCCACGACCAGGTAGTCGCGCACTTCGCGCAGGGTTTCATTGCCGTCGGCATCGACTTCGACATGCTCGTAGGTCGCGCCGTCGGCCAGCGGATAGCGGATCGACCACAGAAAGCCGTCTTCCTCGACGTTTTCCACTTCCAGGTCGGAGATCGCGGTCTTCAGCACCGGGTCCCAGTTGACCAGACGCTGGCCGCGGTAGATCAGGCCCTGTTCGTACCAGCGGAGGAAGGCCTCGTTGACCGCCTGCGAGGGCTGCGGGTCCATGGTGAAGGTGCTGCGCGACCAGTCGGCCGAGGTGCCCAGGCGCCGCATCTGGCGCTCGATGGTGTCGCCGGACTGCTGCTTCCATTCCCAGACCTTGGCGATGAAGCCCTCGCGGCCCAGCGAGTCGCGGGTTTCGCCCTGGCCTTCGGCGGCCAGGTTGCGGCTGACCACCATCTCGGTGGCGATGCCGGCATGGTCGGTGCCCACCTGCCACAGCGCGTCGAAGCCGCGCATACGGTGGTAGCGCACCAGCGCGTCCATCAGCGTCTGCTGGAAGGCGTGGCCCATGTGCAGCGTGCCGGTGACGTTCGGCGGCGGCAGCAGGATGGTGTAGGGGGTGCCGGTGCCGGAGGGCTTGAACGCGCCGCTGGCCTCCCACTGCGCGTACAGGCGCGCTTCGAAGGCTTTGGGGTCGTAACTGGAGGCGAGCGGTTCGGTCATGGCAATCGGTCTTGGTCGTCCCGGCGCATCGCCGGGCGGAACGGGAATACGGATCGGCCGGCACGGGCGCCGGCCGAAGGGGTTACATGTCGTGCTTGTTGAGCGAGAAGCCTCGGGCCTGGTACTGACGCCAGCGCTCGCGCAGCGGCTCGCGGGCGGCCGGATCGGCGGGCACCACCTCCAGCACCCGCTCACAGGTGCCGGCGTAGGCGTCATCGCGCAGGTTGATCACCAGCGGACGTTGCGGGGTGTCGGTGTCCGGCGTGGCGATCAGGACCGGGGTGACCTCGTCCTCGTCATCCATCCCGACGATCTGGTGCGGCACATAGGCATCGTCCTCGAAGGCCCACAGCAGCTCGTCCAGTTCCTCGGCCTGGGCCGTATCGCGGGCCAGGATCACCGTGTACTGGCTGGTGGCGTAGCACTTCTTGGCCAGTTCGCAGACCAGGTGCAAGGGCGCCTCGAGGAAGCGCGGCTTGGCGATCAGGTAGAAGTCGGCGCGGGCCATGAACAACCAGGGTGGGGAATGGGGAATCGTCGCGCGAATGCGCTGACGCGTGCGGGGCAGGGCGATCGAAGCATCGCGCCCGCCCCGCGCGCCATCAGGCCGCGCGGTCCAGCAGCCACTGCGCCAGCAGGTTCACCGGGCGGCCGGTGGCCATGCCGCGCTTGCCCTCGTCGTTGGCCACCCCGGCGATGTCCAGGTGCGCCCAGCGCTGGTCTTCGGCAAAGCGCGACAGGAAGCAGCCGGCGGTGATCGCCCCGCCCCAGCGTCCGCCGATGTTGTAGACATCGGCGAAGGCCGAGTCCAACTGGGCCTGGTATTCGTCCCACAGGGGCAGGCGCCAGGCGCGGTCGTAGACGTGCTCACCGGCGGAGAGCAACTCGTCGCACAGGTCGTCGTGCTTGCTCATCAGGCCGGCGGCATGGCGGCCCAGGGCGACCATGCAGGCGCCGGTCAGGGTGGCCACGTCGACCAGGGCGGCCGGCTTGAAGCGCTCGGCGTAGGTCAGTGCGTCGCACAGGATCAGGCGACCTTCGGCGTCGGTGTTGCCGACCTCGATGGTGCGCCCGGACATGGAGGTGATCACGTCGGAGGGACGGTAGGCGTTGCCGTCGATGGCGTTCTCCACCGCCGGCACGATGGCCACCAGGTTGACCGGGACCTTCAGCCCGACCGCGGCCACGAAGGTGCCCAGCACCGTGGCGCCGCCGCACATGTCGTACTTCATCTCCTCGATACCGCCCTGGACCTTCAGGTTGACGCCGCCGGTATCGAAGGTGATGCCCTTGCCGACCAGCACGTAGGGCCGGGCGCTGGCATCGGCCGCGCCGTTCCACTTCAACACGATCAGGCGCGGGCGGTTGGCCGAGCCGCGGGCCACGGCCAGCAGCGAACCCATGCCGAGGGCTTCCATCTGCGCCTCGTCCAGGATCTCTGCTTCGGCACCATCGTGGGCGGCGGCGAAGTCCTGCGCCTGCTGGGCCAGGTAGGCCGGGTTGCAGATGTTCGGCGGCAGGTTGCCCAGCTCACGGGTGAACTTCACGCCGTTGGCGATGGCGATGCCCTGGGCCAGGGCTTCGGCGTCGTCGCCGCTGAAGGCGACCTTGGCCAGGCTCAGCGGCTCGGCCTTCTTCTTGCCCAGGGTGGCGGTGTAGCGATAGGTGGCGTGCTCGGTGGCGGCCACGGCCTGGCGGATCGCCCAGGCGGCGTCGCGGCCGGGCACGTCCAGCCCGGTCAGGGTGATCAGGGCGCTGGTGGAGGCCCCATCCTTGAGGGCGCGCACGGCCTCGGTGACGACCTTGAGATAGGTCGGCACGTTGAACTTGGCTGCCTCGCCCAGGCCGACCACCAGCACGCGCGGGGCGGTGACGCCGGGAAGGTCGTGCAGCAGGGTGGTGCGGCCGCTACGGCCGGGGGCATCGCCGCGCTGGACCAGGGCGGTCAGGCGGCCGTCGCTGGCCGCATCGACCGCCTTGGCCGCTGCATCGAGGGTCTTGTCCGCGTACACGCCGACGACCAGGCAGTCGACCGCCGCGGCGGTGGGGGTGTCATGGTTCAGTGTGAATTCCAGGGCCATTGCGCAGATTCCGTTGAGTCGGTTTCACCAGCAGTTACGTACAATCCGTGGCCGCCGCGGTGCTGGATGCCCCGGCTCAGCCTCGGTCCGCGCGATACGCGCACCGGCACTCGAACCCGTAATTGTAAGGCAACCCCCACCCGATGCCGAAGCTGGACCGCTATCTCTTCGCCGAATTCACCCAGAGTTTCCTCGCTGCGCTGATGGTGCTGCTGGTGGTGAGCCTGGGTGGCCTGCTGGTGGACGTGCTGGGCGACGTGGCAGACGGCAAGCTGCCGGCAGGGCTGCTGTTGTCCCAGTTGGGGCTGGCGGCGGTGACCTTCATGCCGCTGATCCTGTCGCTGTCGCTGATGCTGGGCCTGATGCTGGCCATCGCCCGGCTCTACCGCGACTCGGAAATGCCGGTGCTGACCTCCATTGGCGTGGGGCCGCGGCGCCTGCTGCGGCCGCTGCTGATGCTGGTGGTGCCCATGGTGGTCCTGGTGGGCATGATCTCGCTGTGGCTGGGGCCACTGGCCGCACGCACCAGCCAGTCGATGATCGCCCAGGCCAACCGCTCGCTGATCGTGGCCGGCCTGGAACCGGGCAAGTTCACCGTACTCAGCAATGGCTCGGTGGTCTACGTCGACGGCATGTCCGCCGATGGCACTGAACTGAGCAAGGTGTTCATGCAGCGCCAGCAAGGCGACCGGCTGGACGTGGTGACCGCCAGGAGCGGCAAGATGTATTTCGAAGGCGAGACCTCGCGCTACCTGCAGCTGAACAATGGCTTCCGGGTGGAGGGGCCGGCCGATGACGGCAAGGATTTCCGCTTGATGCGCTACGCCAGCAATGCGGTGGCGCTGCCGGACCAGCAGGAAAGCAAGCCCGACGACGATCCCGAACTGCTGCCCACCGGGCAACTGCTGGGCGACAGCAGGCCGCAGGCCAATGCGCAGCTGCACGCGCGCATCACCCCGCCGCTGCTGTGCCTGGCCTTTGCGTTGCTGACCTTGCCGCTGGCGCGCAGCGCGCCGCGCCAGTCGCGCTACGGGCGGGTGATGCTGGGGTTCCTGGGCTACCTGGTCGCTTTCCTGATGATGATCAATGGCACCCAGTGGCTGACCAGCGGCAAGCTGCCCGCAGCGGCCGGGCTGTGGTGGCTGAGCGTGCCGCTGCTGGTGCTCGGCGTGTGGGCCTACAGCCGTGATGGCCGTCTGCGCCGCCCGCGCGGAGCCCGCGCATGAGCCGGCTGCTGCGTATCCACGACCTGTATGTCGGCAAGGTCGTGCTGGGGACGGTGATTCTGGTGTGGGCGGTGCTGTTGGGCCTGGACATGACCAACGCCATGTCCGGCGAGATCAAGGACATCGGCAAGGGCAGCTACACCTTCGGCCATGCGGTGGCCTACGTGGCCTATACCGTGCCCCGTCGCGCGTACACGCTGTTTCCCACGGCCGCGGTGATCGGCGCGTTGATGGGGCTGGGGCAACTGGCGGCGAGTTCGGAACTGACCGCGCTGCGCGCGCTGGGACTGTCGCGCCGTCGGCTAAGCCTGTCGGTGGCCGTGGCCCTGGGCCTGCTGACGGCCGGGATGGTGGTCAGCATGGAATGGGTCGGGGCCTGGGGCCAGGACCAGGCCGACAACCTCAAGGCGGCGGCCAAATACGGCGATGTGGCCCGTGGACGCTACGCCAGCCTGTGGGCACGCGAGGGCGACATCTTCCTCAACGCGCAGACCGGCGAGGAGACCAGGGTGGACGGGCGCGACGACGTGGTCCTGCGCGACGTGCGCATGTACCAGCTCGACGAACAGGGCCGGCTGGCCTCCATCGCCCATGCCGCCACCGCCACCCATGGCAAGGACAGTTGGCTGCTCAAGGACGTGGTGCGCACGACCTTCGGCGAGCGTTCGCTCAGCCAGGACAAGGTGCCCGAAGAGACCTGGGCGTCCAAGCTGGACCCGGCGGCCCTGGCCGCCAGCCTGGGGCGGCCCCGCTACATGTCGGCCAAGGACCTGTCGCGCAGCATCACCTATCGCCGGCGCAACGGCCTGGATGCGCGCGACTACGAAGAGGTCTACTGGGGGCGCTGGTTCTATCCGGTGAATGTGCTGGCGCTGTGCCTGGCGGCCATCCCGTTCGCCTTCGGCAGCCTGCGCAGCGGCGGCATGGGCAAGCGGCTGTTCACCGGCATCATGTTCGCCTTGGCGTTCTGGCTGCTGCAGCTGCTGTTCGGACGCATGGGCACCGCGCTGCACCTGGACTACCGCCTGGCCTACACCGCCACGCCGGTCCTGATGCTGGTCATCTCCTGGTGGTTGTTCCGCAAGCGCAGCAGTTGACCCGGGCTAGGTCCGGGGCCTGCGCAGCAGGCGCGTCCGACTCAGGCGGTCGTGCCAGGTGAGCCGATCGCGGTCGATCCACGCCCACCAGAAGCCCAGCCCCGCGCACAGCAGGGACACGGTGCCGACCGTGTAGCGCAGCCACAGCGCACGCCAGCTAGGTGGTTGCTCCGCGTGCTGGCCCACCACCGCGATCCGCCAGGGACGCATGCCCAGGGTCTGCCCGCCATGGCGCCAGCTCAACGTGGCGTACAGCCCGGTCACGCACCAGCAGCAGGCCCACAGCAGCCACTGCAGGGCACTGAAAGGCGCGATGTTCTGGCGCGCGGCGTGGTGGCCGAGATAGGTATAGCCGGCGGTGAAAGCGGCCGACACCGCGAACCACAGGGCCAGCGCCGGCCACGCGTCGTAGCACAGGGCCAGCAGGCGCCAGCCGACGAATGCGTGGCGCGGCGGAGGCAGGGCGAGGGGCGGGGCGGGCGCTGACATGGCGCCAGCATAGTCGCCCGTGGCGTGCCGGCCATGGCGCGCCGCGGGATGGCCGCGCCTTGGCCGGGCGACCGCGCCGGCCGTGCGGCGCGTCTATCGGGAATCCAACGACACGCCCTAAGCTGGGGCGATGTCCACGCCCGCCGACCGACGCCAGCGCGTCAACGCCTTGCCTGCCTGTCGCCCCGCCGATCGCGCGAGCATCGATGGGTTTCTCGATGCCGCCTGGGCCGAAGGCGGGTTGGCGCGTGCGACCCTGGAGGCCTACCGTCGCGATCTGGAGGGCCTGGCGCGCTGGTCCGCGGAGCAAGGCGTGGCCGAGCTGTCCGGGGCCGACCGCGCGCTGCTGTTTTCCTTCCTCGCCTGGCGGGCCGGGCAGGGGTATTCCCCGCGCAGCAATGCGCGCCTGCTGTCCTGCCTGCGCGCGTATTACGGGCAGCTGGTCCGTCGCGGGCGCCGCGCGGACGACCCGACCGCCTTGCTCGATCCACCACGGCTGCCGCGCGCCCTGCCCAAGGCCCTGTCCGAAAGCCAGATCGAGGCCTTGCTGGCGGCGCCGGATGTCGCCGCGCCGGCGGGTCTGCGCGATCGGGCGATGCTCGAACTGATGTACGCCTGCGGGCTGCGCGTGAGCGAGCTGGTCACCCTGCCCGACACCGGGGTCAACCTGCGCCAGGGCGTGCTGCGGGTCATGGGCAAGGGCAGCAAGGAGCGGCTGGTGCCGTTGGGGGAGGAGTCCCAGCACTGGCTGCAGCGCTACCTGGACCAGGCCCGCGCGCTGCTGGCCGGAGCGCGCGGCGCGGTTCGGACGGACGGGCAGACCGGGTTGTTCATCGACGCCCAGGGGCGCCCGCTGAGCCGCCAGGCGTTCTGGGGCCTGGTCAAGCGGTATGCGGCACTGGCCGGCATCGATCCGGCCCGGGTCAGCCCGCACGGCTTGCGCCACAGCTTCGCCACCCACCTGCTCAACCACGGCGCCGACCTGCGCTCGCTGCAGTTGATGCTGGGCCACAGTTCGCTTTCCACCACCCAGATCTACACCCTGGTCGCCCGCCAGCACCTGCAGGGCCTGCACGCCAAACACCACCCACGGGGGTGAGGCGCCTCGCGCGGCATGCCGCGCGTGCGCCGAACGCCCGGCCATGGATGGCCGGGCCGGGCGTTCCGGAGCCGATAAGGCTGCGCCATGGATGGCCACGGGAATCCATCCTGCAAGCACGCGCGGCATGCCGCGCGTGCGCCGAACGCCCGGCCATGGATGGCCGGGCGGGGCGTCCTGGAGAGCGATCAGGTTCCGCCATGTAAGGCGGGTGGGGAGGTGATCGCGAAGGAGTCGCAGCAGTGCTTAACCGGTTCCCACCCGAGCGCGCTCCTGGATGGCGGCATCCAAGCACTGCAACACGCTGTACCAAACCCCGCAAACAGGCCTTCAGCCGGCTTGTGCGAGAATCCGGGCGATCTCCCGCCACGGCGGGCCACGCGCAGGCGGCCAGTTGCTGAACCGGTCGCCGCCCTCGAATCAGGAATGTCCGATGCGCCGTCTTCTCCCCTTCGCCCTGCTGGCTGGCCTGAGCCTGACCGCCTGCGCCCAGCAGCCGCAGAACGCCGCCGGGCAGGCCGGCACGGCCAAGGCCGATGCCACGCCCCCGCAGGCCGCGTCCAACGATCCGGCCGATGCCAAGGTCCGT
The DNA here is from genome assembly GCF_058448525.1 of Pseudoxanthomonas sp. JC1303. Taxonomy (NCBI): domain Bacteria; kingdom Pseudomonadati; phylum Pseudomonadota; class Gammaproteobacteria; order Lysobacterales; family Lysobacteraceae; genus Pseudoxanthomonas; species Pseudoxanthomonas sp. JC1303. Next base: position 2,485,456 of record NZ_CP185958.1, read on the forward strand.
GCCGCGCTCAAGCGCCTCAACCCGCAGGTCGACGTGGACTACATCGGCAAGGCGCCGCTGCCGGGCTTCCGCGAGGTGATCGCCGCCGGGCAGCTGGTCTACGTCAGCGACGACGGCAAGTACCTGCTGCAGGGCAGCGTGGTGGACATCAACGATCGCAAGGACATGATGCAGTCCAGCCCGGCGCTATCGAGCTATCGGCAGAACCTGCTCAAGTCGATCAAGACCAGCGACAAGATCGTCTTCGCTCCCGAGCACCCCAAGTACACCGTCAATGTCTTCACCGATATCGAGTGCGGCTACTGCCGCAAGCTGCACAGCCAGATCGCCGAGTACAACAAGCAGGGCATCGCCGTGGAATACCTGGCCTGGCCGCGCATGGGCCTGGGCAGCCAGGACCACAAGGACATGATCTCGGTGTGGTGCGCGGCCGACCGCAAGCAGGCCCTGACCGATGCCAAGACCTCCGGCAAGGTCACCCCGCGCGACTGCACCAACCCGGTGACCATGGAGTACGACGTGGGCCAGCGCCTGGGTGTCAACGGCACCCCGGCGATCTTTGCCCCGGACGGCAGCCAGATCGGCGGCTACCTGCCGCCGGCCGAGATGCGCGCGGCGCTGGACAAGCTGGCGGCCGCCGATGCCACCAAGGCCCAGGCCTCGCCGGCTGGGATGCCGTAACCGGCATTCGCGCCGTCCGAACCGCTTTTCGAAGCCGGCCCCGCGCCGGCTTCGCTACAATGGCCGGCCCCGTCTTGACGGCTCGCACCCCACGGTTCCGGACATGATCGTCCTCGAAGGCCAGCCGGCCTTGTCGCAGTTCCGCCGCGCGCGGCTTGAATCCCGCCTCAAATCGGTCGCCCCGCAGGTCCGCCTGCTCGGGACCTGGCAGGTTTTTTTCATCGATCCGCAGGCCGGCACCGCGCCGGACCTGGATGCGCTGCGCCGCATCCTCCAGGCCGGCCAGGCGCCCGCCGAGCGCGAGGCCGGCGCCAGCAACCGCTTCGTGGTCCCGCGGCTGGGCACGCTGTCGCCTTGGTCGAGCAAGGCCACCGAGCTGGTCCGCGGCGCGGGGCTGCCGATCCACCGGGTCGAACGCGGCACCCGCGTGGACCTGGCCGGCCTGCCCGACGATGCGCAGGCCCTGGCCGCGGTGACCAGGCTGCTGCACGACCCGATGACCCAGTCGCTGCTGGCCTCGACCGACCAGGCCCAGGCCCTGTTCGACGCCCCGGCGCGCGGGGAGCTGGGGCGCATCGCGCTGGACGACCTGGAAGGCGCCAACGCGCGCCTGGGGCTGGCCCTGGCCCAGGACGAGATCGACTACCTGCGCGCGCGCTACGGCGAGCTGGGGCGCGACCCGTCCGACGTCGAGCTGATGATGTTCGCGCAGGCCAACTCCGAGCACTGCCGGCACAAGATCTTCAACGCCAGCTGGACCATCGACGGCCGCGAGCAGGAGCGCTCGCTGTTCAAGATGATCAAGCACACCCATCAGCAGACCCCGCAGCACACGCTCAGTGCCTACAGCGACAACGCCGCTGTGGTCGAAGGCCTGCCGGCCGCGCGCTATCGCCCCGATCCGGCCACCGGCCGGTACCGCAGCGAAGCGGTGGTGCCCAGCGCGTTCCAGATCAAGGTGGAAACCCACAACCATCCCACCGCGATCGCGCCCTTCCCCGGCGCGGCCACCGGCGCCGGCGGCGAGATCCGCGACGAGGGCGCGACCGGCCGCGGCGGCAAGCCCAAGGCCGGCCTGACCGGCTTCAGCGTCTCGCACCTGCGCATCCCGACCCTGCCCCAGCCCTGGGAAGCCCCGCGCGCGCTCAATCCGCGCATGGCCCCGGCCCTGGAGATCATGCTGGACGGCCCGCTGGGCGGCGCGGCCTTCAACAACGAATTCGGCCGACCCAACCTGCTGGGCTATTTCCGCAGTTTCGAGTTGGCCGAAGGACCGGGCCTGACCCGCGCCTACGACAAGCCGATCATGCTGGCCGGCGGCCTGGGCGCGATTGACCGCAACCAGGTCGAGAAGAAGACCCTGCAGCCGGGCGATGCGGTGATCGTGCTCGGTGGTCCGGCGATGCTGATCGGGCTGGGCGGTGGCGCCGCCAGTTCGGTCGCCTCCGGCGACAGCGCCGAGGACCTGGATTTTGCCAGCGTGCAGCGCGACAACCCGGAGATGGAGCGTCGCGTGCAGGAGGTCATCGACCGCTGCGTGGCGCTGGGCGCGGACAACCCGATCCGCTGGTTTCACGATGTCGGCGCCGGCGGCCTGTCCAACGCCATTCCCGAACTGCTGCACGATTCCGGCGTGGGCGGGGTGATCGACCTGGACAAGGTGCCCAGCGACGATCCCTCGCTGTCCCCGCTGGAACTGTGGTGCAACGAATCACAGGAGCGCTACGTGCTGGGCGTGCCGCAGGCGCGCCTGGCCGAGTTCGCGCAGATGTGCGCGCGCGAGCGCTGCCCGTTCGCCGCCGTCGGCGTGACCACCGCCGAGGAGCGGCTGGTCGTCGGATATGGCGTCAGCGTGGAATCATTGCGTGCTGAGCGCGAGGGCACCCCGCTTGCCGGCCAGCAGGCACAGCCTGCTGGCGTTCGCGAAGGCGCGGACCAGGGGTCCGCAAGCGCCTCCGCTCACCCAATCAACCTGCCCATGGACGTGCTGTTCGGCAAGGCGCCCAAGATGCACCGCGACACCGCCCACCCGGCTCCGCCGCGCTGGCCGGAGCTGAAGACCGCCGGGCTGGACCTGCACGAAGCCGGTCTGCGCGTGCTGGCGCATCCGTCCGTGGCCGCCAAGAGCTTCCTGGTGACCATCGGCGACCGCAGCGTCGGCGGCCTGACCGCGCGCGAACAGATGGTCGGCCCCTGGCAGCTGCCGCTGGCCGACTGCGCCATCACCCTGGCCGGGTTCGACACCTTTGCCGGCGAGGCCATGTCCATCGGCGAGCGCACCCCGCTGGCGCTGCTGGATGCCGCCGCCTCGGCCCGCATGGCCGTGGGCGAGGCGATCACCAACCTGTGTGCCGCGCCGGTGCAGGCGTTGGACACGGTCAAGCTGTCGGCCAACTGGATGGCCGCGGCCAACCACGCTGGCGAGGACGCGCTGCTGTACGACGCCGTGCACGCCGTGGGCATGGCGCTGTGCCCGGAACTGGAGCTGAGCATCCCGGTGGGCAAGGACTCGCTGTCGATGCAGGCGCAGTACCAGGCCGACGGCCAGGCGCACAAGACGGTCTCGCCGGTGTCGCTGGTGATCTCGGCGTTCGCGCCGGTCGATGACGTGCGCACCCAGCTCACCCCGGTGCTCTCGCGCGAGCCGGATACCGAGCTGTGGCTGATCGGCCTGGGCGGCGGCAAACAGCGCCTGGGCGGCTCGGTGCTGGCCCAGGTCCATGCCGGCGAGGAGGCCTTGCCGGCCTTTGGCGGCGACACGCCGGACCTGGACGAGCCGCAGCTGCTGCGCAGCTTCTTCGAGCTGATGCGCGATGCGCGCGCGTCCGGGCTGCTGCTGGCCTACCACGACCGCAGCGACGGCGGCGCGTTCGCCGCGCTGTGCGAGATGGGCTTCGCCGCGCACCTGGGCGTGGACATCACCCTGGACGCGTGGGGCGACGACCCGTTCCGCAGCCTGTTCAATGAAGAACTCGGGGCCATCGTGCAGATCGCCTCCGAGGACCGTGCCGCCTTCGCCGATCTGGTCGAGCGCCACGCCCTGACCGAATGCGCCCAGCGCATCGCCAAGCCCACCACCGCGCCGATGGTGCGGGTGAGCCTGGGCGATCGCACCCTGGCCGAATGGCGCTGGGAGCAGCTGTTCGACAGCTGGTGGTCGGTCACCCACGCCATGCAGCGCCTGCGCGACAACCCCGAAAGCGCCGACGACGAGCGCCACACCGCGCGCACCTTCGCCGATCCGGGGCTCAGGCCGAAGCTGTCCTTCGACCCGGCCGAGGACGTCGCCGCGCCGTTCATCGCCACCGGCGCGCGGCCGAAGGTCGCGATCCTGCGCGAGCAGGGCGTCAACGGCCAGATCGAGATGGCCAATGCGTTCGAGCGTGCGGGCTTCGATGCCTTCGACGTGCACATGAGCGACTTGATCGAAGGCCGGGTGACGCTGGAGCGTTTCACCGGCCTGGCCGCCTGCGGCGGCTTCAGCTACGGCGACGTGCTGGGCGCGGGCCGCGGCTGGGCGACCTCGATCCTGGAGCGCGCAGCGCTGCGCGAACAGTTCGCCGCGTTCTTCGCCCGCGAGTCGACCTTCTCGTTGGGCGTGTGCAACGGCTGCCAGATGCTGAGCCAGCTCAAGGACATCATTCCTGGCGCCGAGCATTGGCCGCGCTTCCTGCGCAACCGCAGCGAGCAGTTCGAGGCACGGACCTCGCTGCTGGAAGTGGTGGAGTCGCCATCGGTGTTCTTCCGTGGCATGGCCGGCTCGCGCATTCCGGTGGCCGTGGCCCATGGCGAGGGCCGTGCCGAGTTCGACTCGCCGGTCGACCAGGCCACCGCGCGGGTGGCGCTGCGCTTCATCGATGGCGATGGCCAGGTGGCCGCCCGCTATCCGATCAATCCGAACGGCTCGCCGGACGGCATTACCGGCCTGACCACCGCCGATGGCCGCGCGACGATCCTCATGCCGCATCCCGAGCGCACGCCGCGCAGCATCAACCTGAGCTGGGCCCCGCAGGGGTGGGCGGAGGATTCGCCCTGGTTGCGCATGTTCCGTAACGCACGCGTGTGGTGCGGTTGATCCGGTTTACTGCACTGCAACGTGTTGCCAGAGCGCGCCCGCCGATTTGTTCGGCGGGCGCTCTTTTTTGTGACGTCCATCACTTTACGCGACAAAATTTTGACGCTTTTCGAGCCTTGATTCAGCTCGGGATCAGCTAAAAACCCTTTTTTAACAAAGGGTTGCGTGTGTCAAGCTGTGGCATGAACGCCACTTGACGCACTGAAATCCCCTGGATGACTATCGAATCAAGCACGTGACCTCCGTCAACGTGCCAGGTCCGCCATAAATCCCCCCGCAAGTCAGCGGACCTCCCGAAGTACCGAAAAAAGATCTCCTCGCGAACCCCTGTGCGCAAATTTCCGTTTGCGCGCCGCGGGAGCTCTTTGCCCAAAAAAATCCGAACAACTACAACGCCCAAGGAAAGGAAGGATGAATCGCATTTTCTGCAAGCTGTGGGACGCCGAGCGTGGCCTGGTCGTGGTCGCTTCCGAACTGGCCAAGGCCAAAGGCAAGGGCAAGGGCGCGCGGCTGTTGCAGGCCGCGACGGTCACCACCGCCCTGATCCTCTCCCAGACCGCGCTCGCCCAATCCGTGGGAGGCGGCCGTTCCCCGGGCCAGGCCAGCACCGCGATTTCCCCCCAGGCTGCCGCCTGCGCCGACGCCGCCAGCCGCGTGGCACGGGCGACCGGCGACCTCTCCATCGCCGTGGGGTGCGGCGCGCTCGCCTCTGGCACCACCTCCACCGCGGTGGGCGTCCAGAGCGAAGCCAGCGGCGATCAGTCCACCGCCATAGGCGCGGCGGCGCTGGCCAGCGGCGATGCAAGCAGCGCCACCGGCGCGCTGAGCCAGGCCTCCGGTCTTGAATCCACCGCCTCGGGTTACTACAGCACCGCCTCGGCCGATGGCGCCACCGCCAGCGGCGCGGAAAGTCTCGCCTCGGGCATCGAATCCACCGCGCAGGGCTTTTTGGCGACGGCCAGCGGCGATGGCGCATCGGCGCACGGCGCAGAGTCGCTGGCGGCCGGCACCTTTTCCACGGCCAATGGCTTTTACAGCGCCGCGGACGGCAGTTACGCCACCGCGCTGGGTGGGTATTCGAGCGCGCAGGGCAGCGGCAGCACGGCCGTTGGCAGCAGCTTCGACGTGGGCGACTACCTGTTTGGCCTGCCGGACCTGCTGGTCGTCGACAACCACGCGCTGGGCTTTGGCGCGACCGCGGTCGGTGCCGGCGCAGGCGCCGAAGGCGACCTGACGTCGGCCTTCGGGACCTGGGCCGAAGCGCTGACGCCCGGCGCCACCGCGCTGGGTGCCTGGAGCACGGCCAGCGGCGAGAACAGCGTGGCGCTGGGCGCCAACGCCGTGGCCGACCGCGACAACACGGTCTCGGTGGGTGCCGAGGGCGCCGAACGCCAGATCACCAACGTCGCGGCGGGCACCGAGGACACCGATGCGGTGAACAAGGCGCAGCTGGACCAGGCCACCACCGCCAACAAATACCTGGCGATGAACGGCAGCGATGCCAGCCAGGCCGGCGCCTACGCCGACGGTGACGACAGCACCGCGGTGGGCGAAGCCAGCAACGCGATCGGCACCGGTGCTTCGGCTTATGGCGCCGGCGCGACGGCAATGGCGGATAGGGCAACGGCGGTCGGCTACGACAGCGTCGCCGATGCCCAGGGAGCCTCGGCCTACGGCGTGGGCAGCCAGGCAACCGGGCAGAGCGCCACGGCCATCGGCGGGCAGATGACGGTGGTCAACGGCACGACCTGGGAGGAAGAGACCTGGTCGACCGAGGCCAGTGGCCAGGAGAGCACGGCCATTGGCACCGCGGCGCATGCCACCAACTACGGCAGCACGGCGCTTGGCGTGGTGTCCGAAGCCAGTGGCGAAAGCGCCACCGCGTTGGGGCAGGCCAGCACGGCACGCGGCGACAACAGCGTGGCGGTCGGAAGTCAGGCGCGTGCCAGCGAAGTCTTCAGTACCGCCGTTGGCGCCTGGTCGCGCGCGACGGGGCCGCGTGCCACCGCGGTGGGTGAAAACGCCCTGGCCCAGGGCGACGGCAGCCTGGCGCTGGGCGGCTTGGCCGCCGCCGGCGGCGACCAGAGCATCGCGATCGGCTGGAACAGCATCGTCTTCCCCGACAGCGGCGACAGCATGGCCCTGGGTGCCAACGCCATGGTGGAACCCGGTGTGCAAGGCGCCGTGGCGCTGGGCGCCAACGCCGTGGCCGACCGCGACAACACGGTCTCGGTGGGGGCCGAGGGCGCCGAACGCCAGATCACCAACGTCGCGGCGGGCACCGAAGACACCGATGCGGTGAACAAGGCGCAGCTCGATGCGGTGGCAGACACCGCCGAGACCACCAGCAAGTACTTCCAGGCCAGCGGCAGCGCCGACAGCGACGCTGGGGCTTATGTCGATGGAGACAACGCGATCGCGGCCGGCGAAGCCGCCAACGCCATCGGCAATGGCGCATCGGCCTATGGCGCCGGCGCCACCGCCTTCGCCGAAAACGCCACGGCGGTCGGCACCAATGCCTATGCAGCAGGACAGAACAGCGCCGCCTTCGGCTACAACGCGCAGGCCACGGGCCCGGCCAGCGTGGCCATGGGCGGTGCGGCGGTGGACGAAAACGGCGATCCACTGATCACCAGCGGTGGCGAGCCGGTGCAGACCGGCGCGACCAGCGCCAGCATCGGTGGCACCGCGGTCGGTGCAAGCGCCGATGCGTCCGGCTTTGCCGCTTCGGCGCTCGGCGTCGGCGCCTACGCCGGCGGCGAGCAGGCCACGGCGATGGGCGCGGTGGCCAATGCCGTTGGCGACTACTCCACGGCGATGGGCACCTCCAGCGCGGCCAGCGGCACCAGCTCGGTGGCCGTCGGCGGCATGGCCGACCTGGTTCCCGGGCTGGGATTCTTCGTCTCGACCCAGGCGCTGGGCGAGGGCTCCGGCGCCTTTGGCGCAGGCGCCCTGGCCAGCGGCGACTACAGCCTGGCCACCGGTACGCTCAGTGAGGCCGATGGCCTGGAGAGCACCGCGCTCGGTTATTTCGCGTACGCGCCAAGCGACCTGGCCACGGCCGTCGGCGCCGAGTCGTGGGCCAGCGGCGCCGGCAGCACGGCGCTGGGGTTCTACTCGACCGCGTTCGGCGAAAACAGCGTGGCCCTGGGCGCGTATTCGGTCGCTGATCGCGACAACGTCGTCTCGGTCGGCGCCGAAGGCACCGAACGCCAGATCACCAACGTCGCCGCAGGCACCGAAGACACCGATGCGGTGAACAAGGCACAGCTCGATGCGGTGGCAGCCACCGCCGAGACCACCAGCAAGTACTTCCAGGCCAGCGGCAGCGCCGACAGCGATGCCGGCGCCTACGTCGATGGCGACAACGCCACGGCCGCCGGCGAGGCGTCCAATGCCATCGGCAATGGGGCGTCGGCCTATGGCGCCGGCGCCACGGCCTTTGCCGACAACGCCACGGCCACCGGTGCCGGCGCCAGTGCGCTGGCCGACAATGCGACCGCCCAGGGTGCCGGTGCGCAGGCGCTGGGCGAGTACGCCACGGCGACCGGCGCGGAAGCCGAGGCCAGCGGCGAGCAGTCGACGGCGACCGGCGCGGCCAGCCTGGCCTCGGGCGATGGCAGCGTGGCCAACGGTGCGCTGAGCGAGGCCTCCGGGATCGAGTCGACCGCCTCGGGCTACTACAGCAGCGCGTCCGGGGATGGGGCTTCGGCGTTCGGCGCCGAGAGCATCGCCAGCGGCGTGGAATCCACCGCTGCCGGCTTCCTGGCGGGCGCCAGCGGCCTGGGCGCCACCTCGATCGGCGCCGAGTCCCTCGCCGCGGGCGACTACGCCACCGCGCTGGGCCTGGCGGCCTCGGCCGATGGCGAGAGCGCCACGGCACTGGGTGAATTCAGCCAGGCATCGGGCGCCGAATCCACCGCCGTCGGCGGCAGCACCTTGTTTGGCCTGATCAACACCCGCGCCACCGGCACGGGCGGTTCGGCGTTCGGCAACGGGGCGTGGGCGACGGGCGAATACAGCACGGCGCTGGGCCACAACACCTACGCTTCCGGTGACGACAGCACGGCGATCGGGGTGAATGCCTATGCATCGGCCGACGATGCCGTGGCCCTGGGCGCCAATGCCGAGGCCGACCGCGACCATACGATCTCGGTGGGCGCCGAAGGCGCAGAACGTCAGATCACCAACGTCGCGGCGGGCACCGAGGACACCGATGCGGTGAACAAGGCCCAGCTCGACGCGGTGGCGTCCACGGCGGAGACCACCAACAAGTACTTCCAGGCCAGCGGCAGTGCCGACAGCGATGCCGGGGCGTATGTGGATGGCGACAACGCGGTCGCGGCCGGCGAAGCGGCCAATGCGATCGGCAATGGGGCATCGGCCTATGGCGCCGGCGCCACGGCACTGGCCGACAACGCCACGGCGGTGGGCGCCAATGCGACCGCGAGCGGCCTGCGGACCGTGTCGCTGGGCGCCAACAGCGAAGCCGCCGCGACCGGTGCGGTGGCGGTCGGTGTCAAGAGCCTGGCCAGCGGCGTCAACAGCACCGCGATCGGCCGTCAGGCGACGACCTACGGCGAGAATGCAGTGACCGTCGGCTACAACGCCTTCGTGCGCCAGAGTGCGTCCAACGGCGTGGCCCTTGGCGCCAACGCCGGTGCGACCGGCGCCAACTCCGTCGCCCTCGGCGCCGGCTCGCGGACCTACGAGGCCGATACGGTCTCGCTGGGCAGCGGCAATGGACGCGGCGGTCCTGCCACGCGTCGCATCGTCAACCTCAGCGCCGGCTCGCTTGCCGCAGGCAGCACCGATGCGATCAACGGCGGGCAGCTGTTCCAGACCATGCAGGCCTACGCGAACTACCTGGGCGGCGGCGCGGCGGTCGGACCGCTGGGCGGCATGACCGCACCGACCTTCGTCGTCCAGGGCGACGCCTACCACTCGGTGGGTGATGCGATCAGCGCGCTGGACAATCGGGTCACCGAGCTGGCTGGGGGTGACAGCGCTAAAACCTCTGCGTCCGCCTCGCGCACGGCCAGCCGCGTCGCTTCCACCGCGTCGACCGAAGGTGCGGCCACCCCGGCGGCCGAGGGCGAGCCGGTCGCCGCCGCGGATACGCGGGTGGCCTCCGAGGCAACGGACGAAAGCCAGACCAGCACGACCGGCAGTGGCCAGATCCGCACCGCCAGCGTGCCGGCGGTCCCGGCCGACGTGCGGGCCTACGCCGACACCACCGCGACCGAGACCTTGACCGCGGCCAATGCCTACACCGACGCGCGCTTTGAGGCCTGGAACCAGGATTTCGAAGGCTACAAGCGCGACACCGACCGCCGTTTCAGCGAACAGGACCGCCGCATCGACCGCCAGGGCGCGATGAACGCCGCCATGCTCAACATGGCCACCAGCGCAGCGGGCATCCGCACCGACAACCGGGTGGGCGTCGGCGTGGGCTTCCAGGGCGGCGAGAACGCGCTGTCGGTCGGCTATCAGCGCGCCATCAGCGAGCGTGCCACGGTCACCGTCGGCGGTGCCTTCAGTGGGGACGAACGCTCGGTGGGCGTGGGCGCCGGCTTCGGCTGGTAGTCAGCAGGACACAGGCCGGGCGGCCCGCGGGTCGCCCGGCACGCAGGACGCGCATGTCGACAACCCGGCCCAGGCCAGCCGGGGCTCAGGGGGCCACACCATGCCGCAACGAACGGCCAGCAACTTCATTTCGCACAAGGAACGCACCGCAATGAAAACCAAACTCCTCTCGGTCGCCCTGTCGGGCATCGTCATGGTCATGTCCGCAGGGGCTGCGGCGGCCGCCCAGCCCGCGCCAGGGCTGAAGATCATGCCGCTGCCGACCGGCGCGGATGCGGACCAGAAAATCGGCCGCTTCATCATCACCTATCGCGATGGCGCCACGGCCAGGTCCAGTGCAACCGTGGCCGGCAACGCGACCCAGGCCTTGTCGCGTGCGGGCCTGAATGCCGCCGGCAAGACGCCCTCGGCCCGGTACATGCGCAAGCTGGCCACCGGCGGCGAGCTGGTGCGGACTTCGCGCAAGCTGGACCGGGTGGAGGCTGCGGCCTTCATGCGCCAGCTCGCGGCGGACCCCAACGTGGTCAGCGTGCAGGCCGACGTGCTGCGCCGTCCGGTGCGCGACATCCAGGCACCGGCGGCGCTGCAGCCGGCCACCTTCACCCCCAGCGACACCTACTACGCCAACTACCAGTGGCACCTGAAGACCCCGGACGGCACCGTCACGGCCTCCGGCAATGCCAACGAAGGCGGTGCCAACGTCAACAACGCCTGGGACCTGGCCGATGGCAATGGCATCGTGATCGCGGTGCTGGACACCGGCATCACCACCCATGTCGACGTGGACACCTCGCTGGGCGATGCCGGCTACGACTTCATCACCGACAGCCTGGTGTCCGGCCGCGACACCGACGGGCGCGCGCCCGGCGGCTGGGATACCGGTGACTGGACCACCGAGGAGCCCTGGCTCAGTGCCTGTACCGACGCCAGCAATCCGCCGGAAGACAGCTCCTGGCACGGTACCCACGTGGCCAGCACCGCCGGTGCGGAACTGACCAACAATGCGCGCGGCATGGCCGGCGTCGCCTACAACGCCAAGATCCTGCCGGTGCGCGTGCTGGGTCACTGTGGCGGCTATGACAGCGACATCGCCGACGCGATCATCTGGGCCGCCGGCGGCACCGTGAGCGGCGTGCCGGCCAACACCCACCCAGCGCAGGTCATCAACCTCAGCCTGGGCGGCTCGGGCGTCTGTTCGGCCTCTAGCGTCACCGGCCAGGCCGTGGCGCAGGCCAATGCGCTGGGCGCCTCGGTGGTGGTCTCGGCGGGCAACAGCAACGCCGATGCGGCCAACTTCTCGCCGGCCAGCTGCCCGGGCGTGATCACCGTGGCGTCCACCGGCATCACCAGCAAGCGCGCCTACTATTCCAACTACGGCACGACGGTGGAGATCGCCGCGCCAGGTGGCGGGGTGTACGCCAACGACGGCAGCTCGGGTACCCCGGTCAATGACGGCTTCGTCTGGCAGGCGCTCAATTCCGGGGCCACCACCCCGGTGCCCAATGACAGCAACTACGGCGGTTACGCCGGCACCTCGCAGGCGGCGCCCCACCTGGCCGGCGTGGTCGCGCTGATGCAGGGGGCGCGGCTGGATGCCGGCCTGCCGCTGCTGACGCCGACCGAGGTCACCGCGATGCTGCAGGCCACTGCCCATACCCCGGCAGTGGACCCGGCCGCCAATCGTCAGATTGGCGCAGGCATCGTCGATGCCGCAGCGGCGGTCGAGGCCGCCATCGTCGAACCCTGCGACCCGGCCACCGAGCAGTGTGGTCCAGTGGCCACGCCGATCGAGAACCGCGACAAGGTCAAGGTGTCCGGTGCGGCCGGCTCGGAAACCCTGTACAGCTTCCAGGCCAGCGCCGGCACGACCATCTCCTTCGTCACCGCCGGTGGCAAGGGCAATCTGTCGATGTACGTGAGCTACGGCAAGGAACCGACCTCCAGCAGCTACGACGCCAAGTCCACCCGCTCGGGCAACAACGAGTCGGTCCGCATCAGCAATCCGCAGGCCGGGACCTACTACATCAAGCTCGTGGGCGAGTCGTCCTACTCCGGCGCGACCTTCACCGCGCGCCAGTAAACGCGTTGCTGCTTTTGTGACACGAAGCCCCGGCCGTGCGGCCGGGGCTTTTTTTCGGCACAGGGCTGTTGTGGGGCCTGCTAAAGTGAGGCTCTTCTCTCGTCGCCGGAGGCGCGTGTGAGTGCGGTGCCTGCCCTGATTCCAGACATGGACGTGTCGGTTCCGGCCGATGAGCGCGTGGTTGCGGCGCTGCTGGCCAAGGGCCGGCTGAAGGATGTCGATCTGGCCCGTGCGCGGCGCCTGCAGGAAGAGACCGGTGGCAGCGTGCTGGCCCTGCTGCTGCGCCTGGGCCTGGTGTCCGAGCGCGACCACGCCGAGACCAGCGCCGATGTGCTGGGACTGGAACTGCTCTCGACCAAGCAGCTGCCCGACGTCCCGCCGGAACTGCCGGAGGATGTGACCCTCTCGCTGCGCTTCCTCAAACAGTTCCATGTCTGTCCGCTGGCCGAGCGCGACGGCGTGCTCGATCTGTGGGTGGCCGATCCCTGCGATGCCTATGCCGCAGACGCGGTGCGCATGGCCATCGGCGGTGCCGTGCGGGTGCGGGTCGGCCTGCGTTCGGAGATCGACGACGTCATCGAACGCTGGCACGGCCAGGGCCGCAGCGCGATGGGCGCCATCGTCGAGAACGCCGATGGCGAGGCCGGTGGCGACCTGGACGATGTCGAGCATCTGCGCGACCTGGCCTCCGAGGCGCCGGTCATCCGCCTGGTCAACCTGGTGATCCAGCGTGCGGTGGAGCTGCGCGCCTCGGACATCCACATCGAGCCGTTCGAGAACCGGCTCAAGGTGCGCTACCGCGTCGATGGCGTGCTGGAGGAGGGCGAGAGCCCCCCGGCCAACCTCACCGCCGCGGTGATCAGCCGCGTCAAGATCATGGCCCGGCTCAACATCGCCGAGCGCCGCCTGCCGCAGGATGGGCGCATCCAGCTGCGCGTGCAGGGCAAGGAGCTGGACCTGCGCGTGTCCACGGTGCCCACCGCGCATGGCGAGAGCGTGGTGATGCGCCTGCTGGACCGTGAGACGGTGGTGTTCGACTTCCAGCGGCTGGGTTTCACCGACGCGTTCCTGCCGCAGTTCCTCAAGGTGCTCGAGCAGCCGCACGGCATCCTGCTGGTGACCGGGCCGACCGGCTCGGGCAAGACCACCACGCTGTACACCGCGCTGAGCCAACTCAATACCGAAGACGTCAAGATCATCACGGTCGAGGACCCGATCGAATACCAGATCGAGGGCATCAACCAGATCCAGGCCAAGCCGCAGATCGGCCTGGACTTCGCCAGCGCCCTGCGCAGCATCGTGCGCCAGGACCCGGACATCATCATGATCGGCGAAATGCGCGACCTGGAAACCGCGCGCATCGCCATCCAGTCCGCGCTCACCGGCCACCTGGTGCTCTCCACCCTGCACACCAACAACGCCGCCGGCGGCATCACCCGCATGTTGGACATGGGCGTGGAGGACTACCTGCTGACCTCCACGGTCAATGGCATCCTGGCCCAGCGCCTGGTGCGCCGGCTGGAGCCGCAGCACGCCGAACGCTACCCGGCAACGCCCGAGGAGATCGCGCGCTTCGACCTGCGTCGCCACCAGCCCGAAGGCGAGATCTTCCTGTATCGCCCGCGCGGCTCGGCCATCGCGCCCACCGGCTACCTGGGCCGCACCACCATCACCGAGTTCCTGGTGATGGACGACGCGCTGCGCTCGGCGGTGATGCGCCACGCCGGCATGGGCGAGATCGAGTCACTGGCCCGCCAGGCCGGCATGCGCACCATGTACGAAGACGGCATCGCCAAGGCATTGGCCGGCATGACCACCATCGAGGAAGTGCTGCGGGTGACCGAGGATGCATGAGCGCGCCAACGGTGTCGCGGCTGGCGTGCGCGTTGGTTTCGGTGCCAGCACGCGCGTGAGGCCCGGAGTCGTCATCCCCGTGTGCGCGGGAATGACGACTGACGGCTGCGCTTTCCCGAGTTCAGACTGATGCCGCTTTACCGCTACAAGGCGCTCAACGCGCGCGGGGAAGTCCTCGAAGCGCAGATGGAGGCCGCCAGCGAGGGCGAGGTCGTCGCGCGCCTGCAGGAGCAGGGCCATCTGCCCGTCGAAGCCCGGCTGGCTTCGGAAGGCGGTGGGTTCGGCGCGTTCAAGCTGCTGGTCCAGCCCAATCCCTTCGGCGGCGAGCGCCTGGTGCTGTTCACCCAGCAGCTGGCCACGTTGCTGGGCGCCGGCCAGCCGTTGGACCGTGCGCTGACGATCCTGCTGGAGCTGCCCGACGAGGACAAGGCGCGCAACACCGTGGCCGACATCCGCGAGGCGGTGCGCGGCGGCGCGCCGCTGTCCACCGCGCTGGAGCGCCAGCACGGCACCTTCTCGCGGCTGTACATCAACATGGTCCGGGCCGGCGAGGCCGGCGGCAGCCTGCATGACACCCTGCAGCGGCTGGCCGACTACCTGGAGCGCAGTCGTGCGCTCAAGGGCCGGGTCATCAACGCGCTGATCTATCCGGCCATCCTGATGGTGGTGGTCGGGCTGGCGATGCTGTTCCTGCTGGGCTACGTGGTGCCGCAGTTTTCGCAGATGTACGACAGCCTGGACGTGCAGCTGCCGTGGTTCACCCAGCTGGTGCTCGCGCTGGGCCAGTTCGTGGCCGGCTGGTGGCTGTTGCTGTTGGCCGTGCCGGCGGTGTTGGCGCTGTGGGCCGACCGCAAGCGCCGCGATGCGGCCTTTCGCGAACGCTTCGATGTGTGGATCCTGCAGCGCAAGCTGGTCGGGCCACTGATCGCGCGGCTGGAAACCGCCCGCTTGGCGCGCACCCTGGGCACGCTGCTGCGCAACGGCGTGCCGCTGCTGGGCGCGCTGGGCATCGCGCGCAACGTGATGAACAACCGTGCCCTGGCCGGCGACGTGGAAAACGCCGCCGACGCGGTCAAGAACGGTCGCGCGCTGTCGACCTCGCTGGGCGTCGGCAAGCGCTTTCCGCGCCTGGCGCTGCAGATGATGCAGGTGGGCGAGGAGTCCGGCGCGCTGGACACGATGTTGCTCAAGACCGCCGATACCTTCGAGGCGCAGACCGCACAGGCCATGGACCGCATGCTCGCCGCGCTGGTGCCGGCGGTGACCCTGGTCCTGGCGGCGGTGGTGGGCGCGGTCATCATCGCCGTGCTGGTGCCGCTGTACGATCTGGCCGGTGCCATCAATTAGGGCGTGCTGCCCACCATCCCCCGATTCGCTCCACGCAATGGAAGACTGCACATGCACAACCGTCGTTCGCTGACCCGCTTGCCCTCGCGCGCCGCCCAGGGCGGTTTCACCCTGATGGAGATCATCGTGGTGGTGATACTGATCGGCGGCATCGTCGCCTTCGCCGCCAGCCGCATCCTGGGCAACGCCGACCGCGCCAAGGTCAACCTCGCCCGTGCGCAGGTGCAGACGGTGGCCGAGAAGATCCAGCAGTTCGAGATGGACACCGGTCATCTACCCGGATCGCTGAACGATCTGGTCACCGCGCCCGGGGACGCCGGCGGCTGGCTGGGTCCGTATGCCAAGGAAAGCGAGCTGAAGGATCCGTGGAACCATCCCTACCAGTACACCGTGCCCGGGCAGGCCGCGCCGTTCGACCTGGTCAGCCTGGGCAAGGATGGCCAGCCCGGCGGAGATAGCGTCAACGGCGACATCGCCTACCAGCACTAAGCCATGCGCGGCCGCGGGCCCGTGTCCGGCCGCCGCCCCGCGCGGGGCTTCACCCTGATCGAGGTGCTGGTGGTCATCGCCTTGATCGCGCTGATCGGGACCTTCACCGCGGTGGCGATGACCGGCGGCCTGCAGGGCATCCGCCTGCGCGCGGCGTCCAAGGAGGTGGCCTCGCAGCTGCGCTATACCCGCGCCCAGGCCATCGCCAGCGGCCGGCCGCAGCGCTTTGCGATCAACCCCAGCGGTCACGTCTACAGCGGGCCGGGGCGACGCAATGGACGCATCCCCGAGCAGCTGGGCATCCGCTTCTACGGGGCCCGCCAGGCCAGTGCCCAGGCCGGTGAAGGCGGGATCATGTTCTATCCCGATGGTGCCTCCACCGGCGGCAGCGTCGAGCTGCGCGCCGCGCAGGTCACTCGCAAGATCACCGTGTCCTGGCTGACCGGCGAGGTGCGCGTGACCACCCCGGGGAGCGCGCCGTGATGGCGCGGCGGGCCTGGCGCAGGCGTGGGATGTCCGCGCACGCTGTGCGTGCGCAGTCCGGGTTCACCTTGATCGAGGTGGTCGTGGCCTTCGGCCTGCTGGCCTTGGCGCTCACGTTGCTGTTGGGGGCGTTGTCGGGCGCGGCGCGGCAGATCCACCGCGCCGATCGCGCCGGGCGGGCGGCCCTGCATGCGCAGACCCTGCTGGCCCAGGTCGGTGTCGGCGGGCCGCTGCAGCCAGGCCAGGACCAGGGCGAGCTGGACGGGGGGCGCTATCACTGGCAGCTGGACATCGCGCCGTGGACCGATCCACAGCTGCCGGCCACCGGGCTGGTCAATCCAGGCGCCAACCGGCTGCTGGAGCTGCACCTGGTGCTGATCTGGGGCGATGGCCCGGGCGAGCGCATGGACTGGCGCAGCCTGCGTCTGGCGCCGCCGGAAGGCGCAGGCGGGGTGGCGCCATGAGACGCATCGGTGGCCGCCGCGCGGCGGGCTTCACCCTGATGGAGATCCTGCTGGCCACGCTGCTGCTGGCGCTGGGGTTGGCAGTGGGCTTTGCGACCCTGCGCTCGGCCACCGCGCTGGTCCATCGCGGCGAAGCGACCGCGGCGCGCAACGAGCGCATCCGCGCCGTCGAAGGCTTCCTGCGTGCCCGCCTGGCCTCGGCCCAGGTGATCGCCTTCGCGCTGGATCCGCAGCAAGGCACCGCCAGCCGGTTCGAAGGTGCGCCGGACCGGATGCGATTCGTCTCGGACATTCCCGATTACCTGGGGCGGGGCGGCCCTTACCTGCACGATGTGCAGGTGGTTGACGACGGCACCCGCCTGCAGGTGGGGCTGGCGATGGTGCAGGCTGGCCAGGTGATCGAGGAACCCGGCCCGCCGCGGCCGCCGGAGCTGTTGGCCGACCACCTGAGGCAAGTGCGCTTCCGCTATCGCGGCCTGGCCGAGGGGGGCGGGCTGGGCCCGTGGCAGGACGCCTGGACCCAGGTCGAATCGCTGCCCGTACAGGTCGCCATCCAGATCGAAGCCGACGACGGCCTGCACTGGCCGGACATGGTGGTCACCCTGGCCCAGGGCAGCGGCGCCAGCCACGAGGCCACGCCATGACCCGGCGGCGTGAACCCCGGCTTGCGCGCCGGCAGCGGGGCGTCGCGTTGCTCTTGGTGGTCTGGTTGATCGCCCTGCTCACGGCGCTGATCGGCGCCTTCGCCCTGACCGCGCGGGTAGAGTCGTTGCAGGGCCGGGTCCAGGCCGAAGGCAGCGTGGCCCAGCAGGTCGCGCGCGCCGGGCTGGAATACGCACTGCTGCGGGTGGCCGACCCCGATCCGCGCACCCGCTGGCTGCCGGACGGACGCGCCTATGCCTGGCGCTACGGCAACAGCCAGCTGCAGATCCGGCTGGTGGACGAGACTGGCAAGGTCGACCTCAACCAGGCAGATGCGCAGACCCTGGCCGGTCTGCTGCGCGCGGTAGGCGTGGACGACGCGCAGGCCGGGCAGCTGGCGGCGGCCGTGCTGGACTGGCGCGACAGTGACGCCTTGACCCAGCCCGGCGGGGGCGCCGAGGACGCGGACTACGCTGCGGCCGGGCGACCGTACGGGGCCAAGGATGCGCCGTTCGAGTCAGTGGCCGAGGTCGAGCAGGTGCTGGGCTGGAGCCCGGCGCTGTACGCCAAGGTGGCGCCGTATCTCACCCTGTACAGCGGCCGCAACCGGCCCGACGCGACCTATGCGCAGGGACCGGTGCTGGTGGCTTTGGGCATCGATCCCAATTTGATGCAGGCCCAGCGCGATGGCACGGTTCCGGCGCAGGCGGACGTGGGTCAGGGCACCGGAACGTATAGTATCGAGAGTCGCGCCACGCTCCCCGATGGCCGCCAGGCGGTGTTGCGGGCCGTGGTGCGCGCGGGGGGCGGCCCGACACCGGGCGCCATGTATACGACGCTGCACTGGGAGGAAGGTTGGGAACCCCGATGACGACACGCGCGGGCACGGCGATGCGGCCGGGCCTTGGACGTTCCGTGGGCGCCGCGGGCCGCTTCCTCGCCTGGTGGCGCGACGCGTTGGCCAGTTGGCTCACCCCGCGCTGGCGCGCCCTGCTGGGACTGGATCGCGAACGCCTGCTGCTGGTGCCGGGCGAGGGCCAGGTACAGCTGCTGCGCGCCGGTCCGGACGGGCTGGGAACGCTGGCCGAGTTGCCGCTGCCGTTGGAGGCCGCCGCGCTTGATGCCGTGCTCGATGCCCGCCTGGTCGGGTTGCCGCGCTGGGGCCTGCTGCCGTCGGTGCAGGTGCTGCGGCGCCCGCTGCTGCTGCCGGCGGCCGCCTCCGAGCGTCTGCGTGAGGTGGTCGGCTTCGAGATCGATCGGCAGACCCCGTTCAC
This sequence comes from Pseudoxanthomonas sp. JC1303, assembly GCF_058448525.1. Taxonomy (NCBI): domain Bacteria; kingdom Pseudomonadati; phylum Pseudomonadota; class Gammaproteobacteria; order Lysobacterales; family Lysobacteraceae; genus Pseudoxanthomonas; species Pseudoxanthomonas sp. JC1303. The sequence goes on from NZ_CP185958.1 coordinate 2,504,431, forward strand.
CGCCGAGGCGGTGTATTACGACGCGCGCGTCACCGGGCGCCGCGGCGATGGTCAGATCGAAGCCGAACTGGTCGTCGTGCGCCGTCAGGGCGTGGACCGTGCACTGCAGGAACTCGGTCCGGTGGCCACCGGCCTGGCCGGGCTGGACGTGGCCGACGCCGGCGGCCAGCCGCTGGGTGTGAACCTGTTGCCGCCGGCGCAGCGCACCCGCCGCGTCAGTCCCGCCCGCAGCTGGAACCTGCTGGCCGCTACGGTCGCGGTGCTGGCCCTGTGCTTTGCCGGCTGGCAGGTCCTGGCCAACCGGCGCGCGGCGGCCGATGCCTTCGCCGCCCAGGTCGAGCGTAGCGCCGCGCAGGCGCGCGGCGTGGCCACCGAGCGCCAGCAGTTGGTCGACCTGGTGGAAGGGGCCCGCTTCCTGCAGCAGCAGCGCGCCGCGCGCCCGACCACGGTCGAGGTGCTCGACGAACTCACACGCCTGCTGCCGGACAACACCTACCTGGAGAAGGTCTCCATCGAAGGCGACCGCCTGCTGCTGATCGGGCTCAGCCCCGAGGCGCCTGGGCTGGTCAAACAGCTGGAGGCTTCCCGGTTGTGGAAGTCGCCGGCGCTGACCGGTGCACTGCAGATGGATCGCCGCACGCGCCTGGACCGCTTCAGCCTGACCGCCCAGCTGGTCGGCGCGCCCGCACCGTCCGCAGCCCCGCGAGGTGCCGCCGATGGCCGCTAGGTCGGCGCAGCAGGACCGCTGGCTGGCGCTGGGCCTGTTGCTGGCCGCGCTGGCCCTGGCCTATCTGTTGCTGGTGCACCCGTGGTGGACCGTGCCGATGCGCCAGGCCGATACGCGCATCCAGGAATCACGCCTGCGCGAGCTGCGCGTGCGCACCCAGCTGCAGCAGCAGCCGCAGATCGAGCGCCAGCTCGCCGCCGCGCGCGCGGCGCTGGGCAATCGCCCGGGCTTCCTGCCGGAGGCTTCGGCCGAACTGGCCACCGCCGCACTCACCCAGCGTCTGGAGACCGTGGTCTCGCAGGCCAGCCCGGGCAATCGCAGCTGTGCCATCACCAACCGCTCGCCACTGCCACAGTCCGGCAAGCAGCGCTTCGCCCGGGTCACCGTGCAGGTCACCCTGCGCTGCGGCGTGCCGGAGACCGCCGCGGTGCTGCACGCGCTGGAGTCCGGCAGCCCACGTCTGTTCGTGGACAACCTCAACATCCTGGCGCAGAGCTTCAATTTCCGCGCGGCCAACCGCGACCAGGACCAGGGCAACGGATTGAACGTAAGTTTCGACCTGTCCGGTTACCTGCGGCCCACCCCAGCGCTCCCGACAGCGGGAGGTGCCCGTGCGCGCTGAGGCCCTGGGCGCGCGCACCTGGCTGCTGATGGCGGTGGCTGCCTGGGCCCTGCTGGCCTGGGGGTTGGCGCTGGCCGGCATGGGCAGCCGTATCGTGCCCCTGCCTGACGATCCCGGACTGGTGCAGGCCCTGCCCAGCGTTCCCGCGCCGGTCCCCGAGCGCCTGGGGCCGCTGGACCAGTACGCGCAGATCAGCGAGCGGCCAGTGTTTGCCGCCGATCGCCAGCCGCATCCGTTCTACCTGGACGGGCAGGGCGCCGAGGCGACCGAGCAGGGCTTCGACTACGTGCTGACCAGCGTGCTGATCACCCCGCAGCTGCGCATGGCCATCCTGCAGTCGCCCGGCGACAACGGTCAGGCCGCGTCCGTGCGGGTCAAGCTGGGCGATGCGCCGCCGGCCACCCCGGGCTGGCACCTGTCCGAGCTGTCGCCACGGCAGGCCGTGTTCGATGGCCCGGACGGTCCGCGCACGCTGGAGCTGCGGGTCTTCGACGGCAAGGGCGGGCAGCCGCCGACGGCGTTGTCTTCTGGGGCTGGTGCGCGGCGTCCGGGCACCCCGCCTGCGCAGGTGATCGCACAGGGACGTCCGGTCGATCAAGACGACAAGAAGCCACCACCGGATCGTCCATCGCCTTCGGACACCCAGGGACGCGGTGCACCGGCATCGGCGGACGCCGCCGAGCCTGCCGAACCGGCGCAGTCGCCCCTGACCACCGAACAGCAGATGCAGGCCATCCGCGAGCGCATCGAAGCGCGGCGCCGGCAGATGCGCGAACAACAGAATTCCGGTGCGCCGGGAACGAACAAGTAGAGAGATGACATGACGTCACGTTCCGTTTTCCTCAGCCTTCTGCTCGGCCTGCTGGCCGGCTGCGCGACCGCGCCCGTGCCCACGGTCCAGCGGCAGGGCAATGCCGCCAATCCCGAGGCCGCGGCCGGAACCTCCGCGCAAGGCGCGCAGACCCAGCCATTGGCATCGGCCGAGCCGCCCGAGACCGGGCCGCAAGCGCAGATCCATCGCGGCAACGGCCAGGTCATCAACCGCAGCGCCGCCGCGGCGCCGCCACCTGCGCTGTCGGGGGCGACCAGCGGCAGCGCGACGTTCAACTTCGAGGGCGAGTCGCTGCAGGCGGTGGTCAAGGCCATCTTGGGCGACATGCTGGGGCAGAACTACGTCATCGCCCCGGGCGTGCAGGGCACGGTGACCCTGGCCACCCCGCGCGCGGTCTCGCCGGCCCAGGCGCTGTCGCTGCTGGAGCAGGTGCTGAGCTGGAACAACGCGCGCATGGTCTATGCCGACGGGCGCTACAACATCGTGCCGGCCGACCAGGCCCTGGGCGGCACCGTGGCGCCGCGCTCGGGCGGGGCCACCAACGCGCGCGGCTACGAGGTGCGCGTGGTGCCGCTGCGCTACGTGGGCGCGGAGGAGATGAAGAAGATCCTCGAGCCCTACGCCCGGCCCGATGCGGTCGTGGCCACCGACCCGACCCGCAACATCATCACCATCTCCGGCACCCGCAGCGAGCTGGAGAACTACCTGCGCACCATCCAGATCTTCGACGTGGACTGGCTGTCGGGCATGTCGGTGGGCGTGTTCCCGCTGGAAACCGGACAGGCCAGCAAGGTCGTGTCCGACCTGGAGAAAGTCTTCGGCGCCGACAGCAAGTCGCCTAGCGCTGGCATGTTCCGCTTCATGCCGCTGGAAGGGGCCAACGCGGTGATGGTCATCACCCCGCAGGCGGCCTACCTCGACCAGATCCATGACTGGCTGGACCGCATCGATAGCGCCGGCGACCAGCCGCGGCTGTTCTCCTACGACCTCAAATACATCAAGGCGCGCGACCTGGCCCAGCGCCTGGCCGAGGTCTTCGGTGCCGGTGGCGGCAATGGATCACGCACTTCCGATACCTCGCTGGTGCCGGGCAGCGTGGGCGGCGCACTGAGCTCCAGTCCCTTCGGCGCCGACAGCACCGGCCTGGTCAGGGGGAATGGTTCCAGCAGCAGTTCATTCAATTCCAGCAGCAGCCTGTCCTCGGGCAGCAGTGATTCCAGCAGCAATGGCGCAATGGGGAGTGGTGGCGCCAGCCTGGATCTGGGTCAACGCCAGGAAGGCAACGGCAGCGTCACCCTGGAGGTGGAAGGTGCCAAGGTCGGCGTAGCGGCGGTGGAGGAGACCAACTCCCTGCTGGTGCGCGCCAGCGGCACGGCGTGGCGTTCGATCAAGGACGTGATCGAGAAGCTCGATGTCATGCCCATGCAGGTGCACATCGAGGCCCAGGTCGCGGAGGTCAATCTCACCGGCCAGCTCAGCTACGGCGTCAACTGGTATTTCGAGCAGGCGGTCAATGCGCCGCTGACCGGCGCCACTAGCGCGATCGGCAACGGCGCAAACTTGCCCAGCGCCGCCGGGCGCAACATCTGGGGCGACCTCAGCGGCAGCATCACCGGCAGCACCGGCCTGGGCTGGACCTTCCTGGGCAAGAACGCCGCCGCGGTGATCAGCGCCCTGGACAAGGTCACCAACGTGCGCATCCTGCAGAGCCCCTCGGTGTTCGTGCGCAACAACGCCCTGGCCCAGCTCAAGGTCGGTCAGCAGATCCCGATCAATACGTACTCGGTCAATACCGGGCTTGGCACCGACAACACCTACAGCTCGGTCCAGTACATGGACACCGGCGTGATCCTCAACGTGCGCCCACGCGTGACCAAGGACGGCACGGTGTTCATGGAGATCGCGCAGGAAGTCAGTACGCCGGGCGCCACGCCCGCGGGCTGCGATCCGACAACCAGCAACTGCAATCCGCCGATCAACACGCGCTTCGTCAAGACCGAGGCGGCCATCCAGAGCGGGGACACCATCGTCCTGGCTGGCTTGATCAACGACCAAGTCAACGATGGCAGCTCCGGCATACCGTTCCTGAGCCGCCTGCCGGTGGTTGGCGCGCTGTTTGGCCAGAAGACCCAGGACACCACGCGCAACGAAGTCATCGTGTTGCTGACCCCGACCATCGTGCGCAACCCGCAGGAATCACGCGACCTCACCGACGAATACAGCCAGCGGTTCCGCGCCATGGAACCGCTGCACGCGCCGAAGGACAAGTGAGCCCGGCTGGCCCCCCGCTGCCGGTCGTGCTGCTGCCCGTCGGGGTGGATGACGATGCGCTCGATGCCTGCCTGGGGGCGCTGGAGGCGGGGACGCCGGCCGGCACCCAGGTCTGGCTGGCCGACGACGCACAGGCCGGTCCGCGCGGCGTGGCGCTCATCCAGCGTTGGCTGACCCGCACCCGGCTCAAGGCCGACTACACCCGGCGCCCGCAGCCGCTGGGCGAGGTGGCGCACTTGGACGAGATGCTGGCCGCCTGTCAGGGCCTGGACGTGGCGGTGCTGGCGCCCGATGCGCAGCCCGTGCCGGGCTGGCTCAACCAGCTGTCCGCCTGCCTGGCCAACGATGCCGCCATCGCCAGTGTCACCCCGTGGTGCAACGCCGGCGAAGCGGCGGCCTGGCCCCGACTGGGCGAGGTCTCCGCGCCGCCGGGCGATCCGCAGCGCATGGCGCAGGCCTGCGCCGCCATGGCCGCAACCTATCCCGAACTGCCCGCCGCGGTCAGCCACGCCGTGGCGCTGCGCGGCCGTGCCCGCGCTAAGGCCGGAGGGCTGGACCTGCACAGCTATCGCACCTGGTACGCGGCCCTGATCGACCTGTCCCTGCGCCTGTCCGGGCTGGGCTGGCGCAACGTGCTGTGCGAGACCGCGTTCGTGGCCCGGGGCGGCGAGGGCGGTCCGGGCGAAGGCGACCTGGATGCGCTGGCCGCGCGCTGGCCTGCCTGGAACGCGCGCCTGGCCCAGTTCCTGATGAATGACCCCCTGCACGACGCCCGCGAACGCCTGGCCGACAGCCATGCCCAGCTCGGGCCGGAACCGCAACGTGAGCTCTTCGGCTGAAGCCGGCGGCATCGCCGCCATCGTGGTGACCTACCAGAGCGCATCGACCATCGATGCGTGCCTGTCGCGTCTGCGTACGGCCGAGGGGGTGACCCAGATCCGGGTGGTGGACAACGCCTCCGAGGACGGCACCCTGGAACTGGTCCAGCGCCACGCCGCGCGCGATGCACGCGTGCGCTTCATCGGCAATCCGGACAACCCCGGCTTCTCGGTGGGCTGCAACCAGGGCGCGGGCGATTCCACCGCGCCCTGGCTGGCCTTCGTCAACCCCGACCTGATGGTCGAGGCCGACACCCTGGTCCGTCTGCGCGCCCATGCACAGGCGCACGCCCCGGTGTTGCTGGGCGTTGACCTGGTCGACGAACAGGGCGCACACGATCCGGCCGCGCGCCGTCGCGATCCGGACTTCGGCGCCATGCTGCTTGCGCCGGGAAGCGGTGGGCAACTTGCGGTGGATGCCCAGGCAGGCGCGGTCGTGCAGGATGTCGACGCGGTGTCCGGTGCGCTGATGTTCGTCTCGCGCGCGCTGTTCGAGCACGTGGGTGGATTCGATCCGGGCTATCGGCTGCATGCCGAGGACCTGGACCTGTGCCGTCGTATCCGCATTGCCCGCGCACGCGTGGCGATCGCCAACGATGTGTGCGTGCTGCATATCCGCGGGGTGTCCAGCCGTTCGCGGCCGCTGTTCGTGGAGTGGCACAAGCATCGCGGGCTGTGGCGGTATTTCCAGCGTTTCGAGGCCCCACGCCGGGGCGCGCTGATGCAGGCCGGGGTGTGGATGGCGATCTGGACGCACTTCGCGCTGGCGGCCGGGCGTCGGCTGGCTGGCTGAATGCGGGCGCGCATAATGCGCGCATGATCATTCCCTCGCTGCTCGACACCGACCTGTACAAGTTCACGATGATGCAGGCGGTGCTGCATCACTACCCGGCCGCACAGGTGCAGTACCGCTTCAAGTGCCGCACGCCGGGGATCGACCTGGCCGCGCACCTGCCGCGCATTTCCGAGGAGATCGATGCGCTGTGCACGCTGCGCTTCACCGCCGAGGAACTGGATTACCTGCGCACCTTGCGCTTCATCAAGCCGGATTTCGTCGACTTCCTGGGGTTGTTCCACTTCGACCGCAAGTACGTCTCGCTGAAAGCCTCGAGCGAAGCGCCGGGGGAGATCGAACTGGAAATCGAGGGGCCGTGGCTGCACACGATCCTGTTCGAGGTGCCGCTGCTGGCGATCATCAACGAGGTCTACTTCGACGCCTTGGGGCAGGGCAGTCTGGAAGAGGGCGAACGTCGCCTGCACGCCAAGATCGAGCGCCTGCGTGCGATCCCCGATGGGACCGGCTGCGCGATTGCCGATTACGGGACCCGGCGCCGCTACTCCCACGCCTGGCATGCGCGCATGCTGCCGCAGCTGCGCGATGGGCTGGGCGCGCAGTTTGTCGGCACCAGCAACGTGCACCTGGCGCGGCTGTACGGCATGACCCCGTTGGGCACGATGGCCCACGAGTGGTTGCAGGCATTCCAGGCGCTCGGCCCGCGCCTGCGCGATTCGCAGGGCGCGGCGCTGGAAGCCTGGGCGCGCGAATACCGCGGCGACCTGGGCATCGCGCTCAGCGATGTGGTCGGCACCGATGCCTTCCTGCGCGATTACGATCTGTATTTCTGCAAGCTCTTCGACGGCATGCGCCATGACTCGGGCGATCCGTTCGCCTGGGGCGAGCGCATGCTGGCGCACCTGCAGGCCAATCGCACCGACCCGCGCGCCAAGATCCTGGTCTTCAGCGACGGGCTGGATGTGGAGCGGGTCGCCCAGCTGTATGCGCACTTCAACGGGCGCTGCCGGCTGGCCTTCGGCATCGGCACCAACCTGACCAATGACCTGGGCCCCAAGGCGCTGAACATTGTCATCAAGATGACCCGCTGCAACGGCCAGCCGGTGGCCAAGCTGTCCGACTCGCCGGGCAAGAGCATGTGCGACGATCCGGGCTACGTGCGCTATCTGCGCCAGGTGTTCGGGCTGCCGCCCGAGAAGGAGACCGCATGATCCGCACCATCGTTCGCATGGGAGAGCCGGTGCTGCTGGCCCAGGCCGAGCCGGTCGAACACTTCGCCACCGGCGAGCTGCGCGACTTGGTCGAGGATATGTTCCAGACCATGGAAGGCGCCGCTGGCGTCGGCCTGGCCGCACCGCAGGTGGCGGTGAGCAAGCGGGTGATCGTGTTCGGCTTCGACCGCAGCGCGCGCTACCCAGATGCGCCGGCCGTGCCGCGCACGGCGCTGTTCAACCCGGTGATCGAACCGCTGTCCGAGGAACTGGAGGACGGCTGGGAAGGCTGCCTGTCCATCCCCGGCCTGCGCGCGGTGATCCCACGTTACCGGCGCATCCGCTACACCGGCTGGAATGCCGAAGGCCAGCGCGTGGACCAGGTCGCCGAAGGCTTCCACGCGCGCGTGGTCCAGCACGAGGTCGATCACCTGGACGGCATCCTGTATCCGTCTCGAATCAAGGACTTCAGCACGTTCGGCTTCACCGACGTGCTGTTTCCGACACTGCAAAGAGAGGATTGACGCATGTACATGCCAGGACGGCGATCAGGTTGCAGATGGATCTTGGCGTTGATGCTTGCAATGAGCGGCCTGTCCCAGGCCGTGGCGGCGCAGAAGATGGTCATGGAGCTCTCTGAGGCGGACATGGCACAGGTCAGCCGTATCGCGGATGACTTGTGCGCGCGTGATGTGATCCTGCTGGGCGAGGATGGACATCACGGAAGTGGGCGAACCATGCAAGTAAAAGCTGCCTTGGTGCAGGCGCTCGTCGAACGCTGCGGGTTCGATGAATTGCTGTTCGAGAGCAGCTTCGATGAATTCGTCGGGTTCAACCAGGCGCTGGCTGCTGGTCGGGCGACGCGGCAACAGCTTGCCGATGCTGTCGGCGGGATTTGGTCGGATTTCGCGCAGATGCAGCCGATGCTGGATTGGGCATTCGACGCGGCGCGAAGCAGAAAGCTTGAGGTCTCCGGAATTGACCCGCAATCTGCAAGCGCGAGTGGCTACTGGACCCAGGCGGTGCTTGGCAACACGCTTGCCGATTTCGTGCCGCCGCAGCAGCGTGAGGCCTGCAAGGCGTCGATCGACCGCAATGCGCGGTGGACCTATGACGATGCACATCCTTTGGATGATGCCGAGCAGGCGCGGCTTGATGCCTGCACCGAACAGATCCGCAAGACGCTTGCGCAGCGAAGCGACCGGGACGACGAGGTGACGGAAATGGGGCGCGCCTGGTCACGGGTCGCCCTTCAGCAGGCGCAGCAGGATCCGGTGCAACAGACCAACATTCGTGACGAAGGCATGTACCAATTGCTGTCGTGGCATCGCAGGCGTGGCCACCACAAGGCGATCGTCTGGTGCGCCACTGTCCATGCGGCCAAGACCCTTCTTGGGCGGCGTATCCCGACAGGCGTGTATGTCCATCGTGAGCTTGGCGATCGCATGGCCTCGGTGGGGTTTTCGGCGCTGGAAGGCGAGTATGGCCGCCAGCCCGGAAAGGACACCAAGACGCTGGTCAACGCGGCGCCTGACTCACTGGAGGCGCACGCCGCCGCGCAGTCATCCGATGACCTCTGGTTTCTGGATCGAGCGGCGCTGCAACTGGCCGGGCCTAGGCCGGCCCGCGCGCTGGATTATGAAGCGTTCGAGCGGCGAGACTGGTCTCAGGCGCTCGACGGCCTTGTCGTCCTGCGTCGTGAGGCGCCGGTGATGCCGCTTACTGCCCCCTGAGTCTGGATGTCGGACGCGCCGGGAGCTGCTTTGACGAACCTTGCTAGGCTGGTGTTCCCCGAAGGCATCGAGGTGGATGACATGAAGACGTTGAGGAGGCCGATGCGGGCCCTGCTGATGGCGGCGTCCCTGGTGCTGTGTTCGAGTGCCTCGGCGCAGAGCTTCAAGGATCTGCTGAAGCAGAAGGACAGCAGTTCGACCCAGATGAGCAGCCAGAGCACGGGCGGGCTGGGCGCGCTCGGTGGCCTGTCGATGCCGGCGATCAGCCGCAACACGGCCGGCAATGCGGCTGGTGTCTTGCAGTATTGCGTGCAGCGCAAATACCTCAGCGCCGATGCGGTCAGTTCGGTCAAGGACAAGCTGATGTCCAAGTACGGGCTGGGCACGCCACAGCAGGCCGAGCAGTCGAGCGACTACAACAGCGGGGTGATGGGCCTGCTCAAAGGCGACGGCGGCAAGTCCTTCAACCTGGACTCGGTGTCCGGCAAGCTCAAGGACAAGGCCTGCGACTACGTGCTGGACAACGCGACCAAGCTGGTTTGATCTGGCGCGGTCAGTGGAATGAAAAAGCCCCGCGAATGCGGGGCTTTTTGTTTTTCAAACGTCGAAGAAGTTCACTGGATCCCCGCTTGCGCGGGGATGACGGAGGCATGCCTCCGTCGGATCCGGCAAGGTCGAGGCTGTGAAGTGGCCTCAGGCCGGAGCCAAGGCGCGCGATGCGCGCCTTACTTCAACGCCTTGTAGCGCAGACGCTTGGGACCGGCGTCATCGCCGAGGCGACGCTTCTTGTCTTCCTCGTACTCTCGGTAGTTGCCCTGGAAGAACTCCACGTGCGAGTCGCCCTCGAAGGCGAGGATGTGGGTGGCGATGCGGTCCAGGAACCAGCGGTCATGGCTGATCACGAAGGTGTTGCCCGGGAACTCCAGCAGCGCGTCTTCCAGCGCGCGCAGGGTCTCGATGTCCAGGTCGTTGGACGGCTCGTCGAGCAGCAGCACGTTGCCGCCCTGCAGCAGGGTCTTGGCCATGTGCAGGCGGCCGCGTTCACCACCAGACAGCGAGCCGACCATCTTCTGCTGGTCCTGGCCCTTGAAGTTGAAGCGGCCGATGTAGGCGCGCGACTGGATCTCGATGCCGTTGATGTTGAGGATGTCCAGCCCGCCTGAAATCTCCTGGAAGACGTTGTGATTGCCTTCCAGTTTGTCGCGGCTCTGGTCCACGTAGGACAGCTGCACGGTCGGGCCGACCACGATCTCGCCCGAGTCCGGCTTCTCCTGTCCGGTGATCATCTTGAACAGCGTCGACTTACCGGCGCCGTTGGGGCCGATGATGCCGACGATGGCGCCACCGGGGACCAGGAAGTTCAGGTCCTCGAACAGCACCCGGTCGCCGAAGCTCTTGGTGACGTTCTTGAACTCCATCACCGCGTTGCCCAGGCGCTCGCCGGGCGGGATGAAGATTTCATTGGTCTCGTTGCGCTTCTGGTAGTCGACCGACTGCAGCTCTTCCAGGCGGGCCAGGCGGGCCTTGCCCTTGGTGCGGCCGCCCTTGGCGTTCTGGCGCGACCACTCCAGCTCTTTCTGGATCGCCTTCTGACGGGCCTTTTCCTGGTTGTCTTCCTGCTTGAGGCGCTCGTCCTTCTGGGTCAGCCACTCGGTGTAGTTGCCCTTCCACGGGATGCCGCGGCCACGGTCCAGTTCCAGGATCCACTCGGCGGCGTTGTCCAGGAAGTAGCGGTCATGGGTGACCGCCACCACGGTGCCGGTGTAGCGGGCCAGGAACTGCTCCAGCCACTCCACCGACTCGGCATCCAGGTGGTTGGTCGGTTCGTCGAGCAGCAGCATGTCCGGCTTCTGCAGCAGCAGGCGGCACAGGGCGACGCGGCGCTTCTCACCGCCGGAGAGCTTGCCGACGATGGCCTCCCACGGCGGCAGGCGCAGCGCGTCGGCGGCGATGTCCAGCTGCTGCTCCAGCGTCGCGGCGTCGCCCGCGGCCAGGATCGCCTCCAGGCGCTCCTGCTCCTTGGCCAGCGCATCGAAATCGGCGCCTTCCTCGGCGTAGGCGGCGTAGACCTTGTCCAGGGCGGCCTGGGCCTGCAGGACCTCGCCGACGCCTTCTTCCACGGCCTCGCGCACGGTGTGCTCGGGGTTGAGTTCGGGCTCCTGGGCCAGATAGCCGACCTTGATGCCCGGCTGCGGGCGGGCCTCGCCCTCGAAGTCGGTGTCCACGCCGGCCATGATCTTCAGCACCGTCGACTTGCCCGCGCCGTTCAGGCCCAGCAGGCCGATCTTGGCGCCCGGATAGAAGCTCAGCGAGATGTCCTTGATGATCTGCCGCTTGGGCGGGACCACCTTGCTGACGCGGTTCATGGTGTAGATGTATTGCGACATGCGATCTCCGGCGTAGGACGCAGCCAGCCACCCGCGCCATGTCAGGCAGGCGAGGTGGGGCGATGGAAAGGGACCGCGCATTATAGCCGCTCATGCATCCCGCACCGCGGCGGACGCCAACCTGAACAGGCGGTATTGGGCATGATTAACGGCAACGTTCTGAAACGTTTCCAGCCAGTTTGCGTTCACCGGCGCGGCTCATCATCGAACCTGTGACAACTTGTTACGGAGCAAGCCATGAAGCGCCAGATCTTGAGTTTGATGAGTATTCCCGTCCTTGCCATGTCCTTGGCCGCCGCGCCGGCCATGGCCGACGACTGGGGCCACGACCATGGGCGTCATGGCCACGACAACCGAGGCGACCGCGGACGCGGGCATTGGGATGACCGCCATGATCGCCACGAGCGGCGAGAAGCCTATCGAGACGGCTACCGCGATGGCCGCGACCGCGGCCGGGTAGTGGTGGAGCGCAATTACTATCGCCCGCCGCCGCGCGTGGTCTACCGCCCCTACGACTACCGCCGCGGCTACCGCTACAGCCATTACTACGGCGGCCCGACCGTGGTGGTGCGTGACTACGACCGCTATCACGTGCGTCGTCCGCCCCGCGGTTATCACTGGGTGCGCGACGATCGCGGCAACCTGCTGATGGTCGCCATTGCCACCGGCATCATCACCGACCTGCTGATCAATCATTGATGGCGGGCGGGGCCTGAGGCCTGCCAGGCGCTCCCTGCAAAGGGGGCGCCTTTTTTGTGCATACCGCACCGTGTGCCAGGGATCGGAAGCCGCATTCCGGCCCTGCGATTGGTGGGGGCTGGCCCTGAGGGCTTACAATCCGCACCCCCACGGGCCGCGCGACGGCCGCTGGTGGACCCTTCTGCCCCGACTGCCCTCCCGGAGACCCGATGTTCCCGCGTGACGTCCGCATCGAAAGCTACGATCCCGAACTGGCCAAGGCCATCGCCAACGAGGTCCGTCGCCAGGAGGATCACGTCGAGCTGATCGCCAGCGAGAACTACACCAGCCCGGCGGTCATGGAAGCCCAGGGCAGCCAGCTGACCAACAAGTACGCCGAGGGTTACCCGGGCAAGCGCTATTACGGTGGCTGCGAGTTCGTCGACATCGCCGAAAAGCTGGCGATCGAGCGTCTCAAGGCCCTGTTCGGCGCCGACTACGCCAACGTGCAGCCGCACAGCGGCTCGCAGGCCAACCAGGCGGTGTACTTCGCCCTGCTGCAGCCGGGCGACACCATCCTGGGCATGTCGCTGGCCCATGGCGGTCACCTGACCCACGGCGCCAAGGTCAACGCCTCGGGCAAGCTGTTCAATGCCGTCCAGTACGGGGTGAACGAGCAGGGCCTGATCGACTACGACGAAGTCGAGCGTCTGGCCCTGGAGCACAAGCCCAAGATGGTCGTGGCGGGCTTCTCGGCCTATTCCCAGCAGGTCGACTGGGCGCGCTTCCGCGCCATCGCCGACAAGGTCGGGGCCTACCTGTTCGTGGACATGGCGCACGTGGCCGGCCTGGTCGCCGCCGGCGTCTACCCGAGCCCGCTGGACCACGCCCACGTGGTCACCTCGACCACCCACAAGACCCTGCGCGGCCCGCGCGGCGGCATCATCATCGCCAAGGGCGCCGACGAGGACCTGCAGAAGAAGCTGCAGTCCATCGTGTTTCCCGGCATCCAGGGTGGCCCGCTGATGCACGTGATCGCGGCCAAGGCCGTGGCCTTCAAGGAAGCGCTGGAGCCGGGCTTCAAGGCCTACCAGGAGCAGGTGGTCGCCAACGCGCAGGCGATGGCCGAAACGCTGATCGCGCGCGGCTACAAGATCGTCTCCGGGGGCACCCAGAACCACCTGATGCTGGTGGACATGATCGGCCGCGAGGTGTCCGGCAAGGACGCGGAGGCCGCGCTGGGCAAGGCCCACATCACCACCAACAAGAACTCGGTGCCGGGCGACCCGCGCTCGCCGTTCGTCACCTCGGGGCTGCGCCTGGGCACGCCGGCGATCACCACGCGCGGCTACAAGGAGGCCGAGACCATCGCCCTGGCCAACTGGATTGCCGATGTGCTCGATGCCCCCAACGACGAGGCGGTCATCGCCCGGGTGCGCGAGGCGGTCACCGCCCAGTGCAAGCAGTTCCCGGTCTACGGCTGAGCCCAGCGCACCGTGCATTGCCCCTTCTGCCAGAACAGCGACACCCGCGTGATCGACTCGCGCGTGTCCGAAGACGGGGCGACGATCCGCCGGCGCCGTGAGTGCGAAGCCTGCGGCGAACGCTTCAGCACGCTGGAAACCATCGAGCTCAAGCTGCCGGCGGTGATCAAGTCCGACGGCCGGCGTGACCCGTTCGACGCGCGCAAGCTGCGCCAGAGCTTCGACCGGGCGCTGCACAAGCGCGCGGTGTCCGAGGACCAGGTCGAGGCATCGGTGCGCGCGGTGATCCAGCAGCTGCGACGCACCACCGAGCGCGAGCTGCCCTCGCGCCGGGTCGGTGAGTTCGTCATGGCCGAACTGCGCAAGCTCGACCACGTGGCCTTCGTGCGCTATGCCTCGGTGTACCGCAGCTTCGAAGACGTGGCCGACTTCCGCGAGGAACTGGACCGCCTGGAGCGCGACCTGCCGGGCGAGGGCCAGCTCTCGCTGCTCTCCGGCGAAGTGGTGCCGTTCGGCAAGCCGGGCGACAAGTCCAAGAAGCGCTGAGCGAAGCGGTGCGGATCGAGCCTCTGCGCGCTCATCGGCAGTATCTGGGCGCCTTGGCCCAGGCCCATGTCGCCGCGTTCGGCGGGCTGCTGCCGGACTGGACGGTCGAACAGGCACAAGACGAACTGGCCGCGCAGGGCGCCACCGCCATGCCGGCGACCTGGCTGGCGCTGGACGCAAGCGACTGGATCGGTTCGGTCAGCCTGCTGGTCAATGACGATCCGCGCCTGGACCAGGTTTCGCCCTGGCTGGCCTCCCTGTATGTGCGGCCTGACGGCCGCGCCCGCGGCGTGGGAGCGGCTTTGGTGCGGCATTGCGTGGCCCAGGCCGCCGCACTCGGCGTGCCGCGCCTGCACCTGTACTGCCAGGATGCCCTGGTGCCTTACTACGCACGGCTGGGCTGGGCGCCGCTCGATCGCCTGCCGCTGGGCCCGCTGCAGGTCGTGGTGATGGCCATTGAAACGGGAACCGCCGATGTCTGAATTTTCCGCCCTCGACCACGCCCACATGGCCCGCGCGCTGCGGCTGGCCGAACGCGGGGCGTGGACCACCCGTCCCAATCCGATGGTCGGCTGCGTCATCGCCCATGGCGACCAGGTGGTGGGCGAGGGCTGGCACCAGATTGCCGGGCAGCCGCATGCCGAGGTCTTTGCGCTGCGCGCCGCTGGCGCGCGGGCGCGCGGCGCCACCGCGTATGTGACCCTGGAGCCGTGCGCGCATACCGGCCGCACCGCGCCATGCGCCGATGCCCTGGTGGCCGCGGGCGTGGAGCGCGTGGTGGCCGCCATGCGCGATCCTTTCCCGCAGGTGGACGGGGCGGGGTTCGAAAGGCTGCAGCAGGCCGGGATCATCGTCCAGGTCGGTCTGCTGGAGGACCAGGTGCGCGAACTCAACCGTGGCTTCATCTCGCGCGTGGTGCGCGGTCGGCCGTGGGTGCGGGTCAAATTGGGCGCGAGCCTGGACGGGCGCACGGCCATGGCCAGCGGTGAATCCAAGTGGATCACCGGGCCGGCCGCCCGTGCCGATGTGCAGCGCTGGCGCGCCCGCGCCGGGGCCATTCTGACCGGCGCGCGCACGGTGATCGCCGACGACCCCGCGCTCACCGCGCGGCCGGAGGAGGATCGCCCGTTCAGGCCGCCGCTGCGCGTGGTGCTGGACGCCACGCTGTCCACCCTGGCCCAGACCCGCGTGCAGGAAGGCGATGCGCCCACCCTCTATTTGCATGGCCCGCAGGCGGCACCGGTCCCCAACCATGGCCACGTCCATTACCAGGAGGTGCCACTGCGCGAGGGGCGCCTGGATCTGCGCGCGGTGCTGGTCGCCCTGGCCCAGCATCGGATCAATGAAGTCCAGGTCGAGGCCGGCGCCACCCTGTCCGGCGCCTTGCTCGCCGCCGGGCTGGTCGACGAGGTGCTGCTCTACCAGGCGCCGACCGTGCTCGGCGATGGCACCCACCCGCTGTTCGCACAGCTGGGACTGGCTGCGCTGGCCGACCAGCACCGTCTGAAGGTGATCGACGAACGCCGGGTGGGCGCGGATCTGCGCCTGTTGCTGCGGCCGACGGGTTAAACAAGAACGGGCCCATCAGGGCCCGTTCCTTCATCGGATCGAGATCTCGATCAGAAGCTGGCGCGCACGCCGAGCGACGCCTGGGTGACGTCCTCGTAGGCCTGCACCTCGCCCACCAGGCCCCAGGTCTTGTTGAAGCTGACCTGGCCGCCGAACGTGCCGATGAACTTGCCTTCGTCCAGGTCGCTGCCATCGAAGTAGCCGGCCTTCAGCCACAGCTCGGTCCGCGCCGAGGGCTTGCCGCGCACGCCGGCGCTGACACGGCCAACGTTGACGTGGTCCTTGTCCGAGGCGCTGGCACCGAGGTAGCGGGCCTTGGCTTCAACGCCCATCCGGACGTAGGCCAGGTCGGTCACGAAGTCCAGGCGATCGGTGAACGGCATGTGGTAGCCGATGCCTGCTTCCGGCTGATCGAGCGTGACTTTCACGCTCAGCTCGCCTTCGTGATAGGTCTTGCTGGCCTGCGACCAGCCGCCATAGACGTAGGCCGATTCGGCGATGGCGATCGAACCCCGGATGTAGCCACCATCGAGGGAAGGATCGTCGAGATCATCGCTGTTGATGTCGACGTTGGTGTAGCCCGCTTCGACGTAGGTGTAGCGCATCGGCAGGTCGGCCGCGGACGCGGCAAAGGGTGCGACCGCCAGGACGGCAGCCAAAAGGGTCTTGCGCATTGGTGTTGTTTCCCCTGAGTCCATGTTGCCGGGCCCATTGCAGGCCCGGTGTTGACGCGACGGTTCCTCGCCGCGAACGACATTTTAACGAGTTCGACGCGATGTGCCAGCGGCGCAACGCTCCGGCCTGCCGGTGTCCGCGCGGGGCGCTGCTAGAATGCGCGGGCCGGTTCGCCGGCATTCGTAAACGTCTTCAGGGCGGGGTGTGATTCCCCACCGGCGGTAGGTGCGCAATGCGCACGAGCCCGCGAGCGCCCTGGCCAGCCGGCCAAGGGGTCAGCAGATCCGGTCCAATGCCGGAGCCGACGGTTGGTGCTGCTCTTTGGCAGTGCCAGAAAGTCCGGATGAAAGAAGACGGCCCGCGCCACGACGGCAGCGTCGTGGGCGTGCCATTGCCTTGTGGCGTTTTTCGCTCTGCATCCTTGCGAGAAACGTAGCCATGTCCCAGTTGTTCGCGTTGTCCCCGTCCGCGCCACGCGCGGCGCTTCGCCCCTCCCGTGCGGAGGTGCGCTGATGTTCACCGGCATCATCGAGGGCGTCGGCCGCCTGGCCGCCGCGCAGCCGTTGGGCGGCGATACCCGCTTCACTTTCGAGGTTGGCACGCTGCCGTTCGACGCGGTGCAACTCGGCGAGAGCATCGCGGTCAACGGCGTGTGCCTGACCGTCATCGCCTTCGACGCCACCAGCTTCCAGGCCGATGCCTCCACCGAGACCTTGTCGCTGACCACGCTTGGTGGGCTGACGGTAGGCGCGGCGTTGAACCTGGAGCGCGCCATGCGCCCGACCGACCGCCTCGGCGGACATCTGGTCAGCGGCCATGTCGATGGGCTCGGCCGGGTGCTGTCCGTGCAGGACGATGCCCGCGCGCAGCGCTGGCGTTTCGCTGCACCGGCCGCGCTGCTGAAGTACATCGCCAAGAAAGGCTCGATCTGCGTCGATGGCGTCAGCCTGACCGTCAACTCGGTCGACGATGAAGGTTTCGAGGTCGCGCTGATTCCCCACACTGTGGCGCAGACGCGCTTTGCGCAGACCGCGGTCGGCGATGCGGTGAACCTGGAGATCGACCTGGTGGCGCGCTACGTCGAACGCCTGCTCGGTGAGCGCGGAGGTGCGCTGTGAACTTCGCTCCGGTTCCCGAACTGCTCGAAGACATCCGCGCCGGCCGCATGGTCGTCATCGTCGACGACGAGGACCGAGAGAACGAAGGCGACCTGATCATGGCCGCCGAACTGGTCAAGCCGGCGGACATCAACTTCATGGTCACCCACGGCCGCGGCCTGGTGTGCCTGCCGCTGACCGCCAGCCGCGCCGCGCAGCTGGGGCTGGCGCCGATGGTCCGCGCCAATACCGCCCAGTTCCAGACCAACTTCACCGTCAGCATCGAGGCGGCCGAGGGCGTGACCACCGGCATCTCGGCCCACGACCGCGCCCACACCATTCGCACCGCGGTGCGGCCGAATGCGCGTGCCGAGGACCTGCACCAGCCCGGCCACATCTTTCCGCTCATCGCCCAGCCCGGCGGCGTGCTCACCCGCGCCGGACACACCGAGGCCGGCGTGGACCTGGCGATGCTGGCCGGACTGGAGCCGGCCGGCGTGCTGGTGGAAATCCTTAACCCCGATGGCTCCATGGCCCGCCGCCCGGAGCTGGAAGTATTCGCCCGCACGCACGGGCTGAAGATGGGCTCCATCGCCGATCTGATCGCCTACCGTCTGGCCACCGAGCACACCGTCGAACGCGTGGACGAGCGCGAGATCGAGACCGAGTTCGGCCCCTTCAGGCTGGTGACCTATCGCGACCGCATCGCCCACGAGCTGCACTTCGCCCTGGTCAAGGGCACGCCCGACGCGGCCACGCCGACCCTGGTGCGTGTGCAGGTGGAAAACCCGCTGGCCGACCTGCTGCACTGGCGGCGCGACGATTTCGGCGTGGCTGCCAGCGATGCCCTGCGTTCCATCGCCGCCGAAGGGCAGGGCGTGATGGTGGTGCTGTCGGCGCCGCGCGATTCGGACGCGCTGCTGGCCCGCCTGCGCCAGCAGGCGCCGGTGCGCGCCCCAGGCAAGGACAAGGACGTGGGCCAGTGGCGCCGCAACGGTGCCGGCGCGCAGATCCTGGCCGATCTGGGCCTGGGCAAGCTGCGTGTGCTGGGCACCCCGCGCCGCCAGGTCGGCCTGTCCGGCTATGGGTTGGAAGTCGTCGAGACCCTGGAGCCGCAGGGCGCCTGAGGCCCCGCTCCGGCCGCCGCGCCCCGCCTGATAAACTGTTCGACCCTCGAGAGCCCCGCTCCCCATGACCCATTACGAAGGCGACCTGCGCGTGTCGGACAGCGCACGGTTCGCGATCATCGCCAGTCGCTGGAATGCCCGCATCACCGATGCGCTGGTGGCCGGCGCGCGCAAGGAACTGGCCGGCAACGGCATCCCCGAGGCTCAGGTGGACGTGATCCGCGTGCCGGGTGCGTGGGAAATCCCGCTGGTCGCCGCGCGCCTGGGTGCCGCCGGGCGGCACGCCGCCATCCTGGCCCTGGGTTGCGTGATCCGTGGGGATACCCGGCATTACGAACACGTGGCCGATGGCTGTTCCGATGGCCTGATGCGCGTGCAGCTGGATTACCGCATCCCGGTGCTCAACGGCGTGCTGGCGGTCGAAGTGGCCGAGGATGCCGAGGCGCGCGCCGGCGGCAGCCACGGCAACAAGGGCGAGGAAGTGGCCCTGGCCGCGGTCGAGCTGGTCAACCTGCTGGAGAAACTGCCATGAACCGTCCCGGACCGCGTCGCGGTGATGGCGTCGATCCCGTCCTGCGCACCCGCGCCCGTCGCCGGGCCATGCAGGCCGTCTACGCCTGGCAGATGGCCGGCGGCACCACCCAGGGCGTGATCGCCCAGTTCGCCCACGAGCAGGCGCACGAAATCGCCGACCTGGAGTACTTCGAGGACCTGGTGCGTGGCGTCATGGCGCACGCTAGGGAACTGGATGAGGCCCTGCTGCCGCACCTGGACCGCTCGGTGGGCGAGGTCGACCAGATCGAGCGCGCGGTGCTGCGCATCGCCGCCTATGAGCTTCGCCACCGCGTCGACGTGCCGTACCGGGTGGTCATCAACGAGGCCATCGAGACGGCCAAGCGCTTTGGCGCCGAACACGGCCATACCTACGTCAACGGGGTGCTGGACCGCGCGGCGCTGGACTGGCGCGCGGCAGAGGCCAGCGCGCGCGGTCGCTGAGCGGCGCGCGGGTTCGCACACGTGGCCGCCTCGTCGGCCAGCGGTGAGTTCGACCTGATCGCCCGCATCCGCGCGCGCGCGGCCACGCGGGCAGACGTCGTGCTGGGCATCGGCGACGACGCCGCTCTGCTGGCAGTGCCACCGGGCATGCAACTGGTGGTCACCGCCGACACGCTCAATGTCGGCGTGCATTTCTTCGACGATGTCGCCCCGGCCGACCTGGGCTGGAAGGCGCTGGCGGTCAACCTGTCAGACCTGGCCGCGATGGGCGCGCGGCCGGCCTGGTGCACCCTGTCGCTGTCCCTGCCGCAGGCCGAAGCGGGCTGGATCGACGGTTTCCTGGATGGGTTTCTGGAACTGGCCGCCCAACACGGCATCGCCCTGGTGGGCGGTGATACCACGCGCGGTCCGCTGTCGGTCTCGATCACCGCGATGGGCCATGTCGAAGCGGGCCATGCCCTGCGTCGCGACGGTGCCCGGGTCGGTGACGAGGTCTGGGTGACTGGCACGCCGGGTGATGCCGGCGCGGCGCTGCAGTCGCTGCTGTACGGCGCGGCGGTCGAACGCGCCCTGCGCGCACGCCTGGATCGGCCGACCCCGCGCGTGGAGGCCGGACGCGGGCTGCTCGGCCTGGCGACGGCCTGCGTGGATGTCTCCGATGGCCTGCTTGCTGACCTCGGCCATCTGTGCGCGCGCAGCGGCGTGGGGGCGCAGGTCCAGCTCGACCAGTTGCTGGTCTCGCGCGCGCTGTCGCGGTTTAAACCGCAAGTGCGCTGGGCCTGGCAGGCCGGCGGCGGGGACGACTACGAACTGTGCTTCACCGCGGCGCCCCAGCGTGCCGACGAGGTGCGCGCGGCGCTGGACTTCGCTGGCGTGCCCGGGGCCTGCATTGGCCACATCGTCGCCGGACAAGGCGTGCGCGCCCTCGATCCCTCCGGCGCGTCCTGGCTGGCGCCGCGCGCCGGCTACGATCACTTCGGCTGAAGTGCCCTGGCCGGCCGCGGCGCGGGCCTGATGGAAGCTGACATGGCAGCGACAGGGCCTACCGGGACCGTGTGATTGGGCCCTGACGACGCCCAAGGTGCCGCGGCGTGCTGCGTTGCAGCTTGGTCGCCTCCATACGTGCGAGTACGGTGCCCTGGCCGCCCGCGGCTTGCGGCATCGATACATTACGGCCGGCCCGCGATCGCGGCGCCCGGCCACTAGCCTGGGAGGGCGTTGCATGCATGGGTTCGCGCGGCGATATGGGGTGTTGCTGGTGCTGGTGCTGTGTCTGTGTTCGACGACGGCCTGGGCGGGCAGCTTCAACAAGACCTATGAACGGATTTCCAGTTTCGATGACACCGAGCTGGGTGCGATGGTGCTGGTGCCGACCGGGCAGGGCAGTGGGCCGTTCCCGCTGGTGGTGATGCCGGCCAGTTGGTCGCTGCCCAACCTGGAGTACGTCGGCCGCGCCACCCAGATGGCGGGCCAGGGCTACGTGGTGGTGAGCTACACCTCGCGCGGGTTCTGGGATTCGGCCGGGCAGATCGATATCGCTGGGGCCGCCACCGTGGAGGATGTGAGCGCGGTGATCGACTGGGCGCTGGCGCACACACCCGCCGACCCGGCGCGCATTGGCGTCTCGGGCATTTCCTACGGCGCCGGCACCAGCCTGCTGGCCGCCGCGCGCGACCCGCGGATCAAGGCGGTGGCCGCGCTCAGTGGCTGGGTCGACCTGGAGGCATCGCTGTACGCCAATCAGACCGTCAGCCAGCAGGCGGTGCTGATGTTGGCCGCCACCGGCAGCCTGACCGGCCGGCCTGGTCCGGACCTGCAGGCCATCACCGCGAAGGTGGCCGTGGGGGACTTCGACGGCGCGGTGGGGGGCTTCCTGCCACAGGCCGCCAGCCGCGGCGTGGTGCATGAGGTGGCCCAGCTCAACCGCAACGGCACCGCGGTGCTGCTGGCCAATGCGCTCAACGACGGGCTATTCCCACCCAACCAGTACGTGGCCTTCTACAACCAGCTGACCGGGCCGCGTCGGTTGCTTTTCAGCCAGGGCGACCATGCCACGGCCGAACTGCCGGGCGCGTTGGGCCTGCCCAACGCGGTCTACGACGAGGCGGTGGACTGGTTCGACCATTTTCTCAAGGGCCAGTCCAACGGGGTGGACGGGAGCGGCTCGGTGCGGCTGACCAGCGTGGGCGGGCGTGACCTGGACTACGGTAATTGGGCACAGGTGCAGGCCGATCCGGTGGTGTACGGCCTGGGTCGGCCCACCGGCCTGCTGCGGCCGACCGGCACGCTGTCCAGCGGCGATGCGACCGGCTGGAATGCTTCCATCCTGACCGGCATCCCGACCCTGGCCGACTCGGGCGTGGTGATGCTCAGCGGCTTGCTGCAGGCGTTCGGCCAACCGGCCAAGACCTCGATCCCGCTGGTCAGCCGCACCGGCGGCGCGGTGTGGTCCGGGCCGGTGCTGGAGCGCAGCCGCGTGCTGGCCGGTGCGCCGAGCCTGCGGGTGACGGTCACGCCCAGCCAGTCGCACGTGACCCTGGTGACCTACCTGTACAGCATGGACGCCCTGGGCACCGGGACCCTGCTCAGCTACAAGCCCTACAGCCTGCGCGACGCGGTGCCGGGTCAGGCGCGCACGCTGGACATCGCCCTGGAAGCCGCCGCCGCCGAAGTCCCGGCCGGCAGCCGCCTGGTCCTGGTGGTGGACACGCTCGACCCGCGCTATACCGACGCCACCGATGTCGGTGGCAGGGTGGTGTTCGGTTCGCCGGCTTCGGCGCCTTCGCGCCTGAGCGTGCCGCTGCACTAGGCATCGTCTGCCCGGAACGCATCCCGCAGCCAGGTGATCTCCGGCCTGGCCGGTTCGCCTTGGGCCTGCACCACGTCGAAGCGACACGGTGTATTGGCCCAGCGCGGATGCTGGGCCAGGAACAACTGGGCGGCGATCACCAGCTTGCGGCGCTTGGCCGCGTCCACCGAGGTCGCACCGCCGCCGAAGGCGCCGCCGGCGCGGTAGCGCACCTCCACGAAGACCAGGCAGGCGCCGCCGCGGGCGCCTGGGTCGCGCATCACCAGGTCCAGTTCGCCACCCCGGAACCGCACGTTGGCGGCGATGAACTGCAGGCCGCCGCGCTCCAGCGCGGCCCGGGCGGCGGCCTCGGCTGCCCGGCCCCGGCTCTGGCGCTCAGCCACCGCCGGCGATCGGCACCGGGGTTCCACCGCTGAAG
Organism: Pseudoxanthomonas sp. JC1303; assembly: GCF_058448525.1. Lineage (NCBI taxonomy): Bacteria > Pseudomonadati > Pseudomonadota > Gammaproteobacteria > Lysobacterales > Lysobacteraceae > Pseudoxanthomonas > Pseudoxanthomonas sp. JC1303. The sequence goes on from NZ_CP185958.1 coordinate 2,527,284, forward strand.
GTCGCCCAGGCCGGTGCACGCAGCACCGTGCCGAACCCATCGAGGGTCAGCGTGCCGGTGGCGCCGCGCAGTTGGGCATTGTCGCCGTCAGTGAGCTTCTGCATGTAGCCGCTGAGCTTCCAGGCGTCGAAGCCGAAGGCAAACAGACGCGCGGCGCCCCCGCGTGCGGTGGGCAGGGTCGCGGCCACCGTGGACTGCGCAGGCAAGCCGGTGACGCCGCTGGCCGACCACGCCTCTGTGGGGTAGATCACGCCGTCCAGCACATTGTCTTCTTCCGGCTTGCCGGTGCCCTGCACCAGCAGCGAAGTCCCCACGCGGGTCTTGCCGCCCAGCCCGGCCAGGGCCAACTGCGGGGTCAGCACGCGCGCGGACGAGCCGCGCACTGCCAGGAAGATCGCATCCACGCCCTTGGCGGCCGCGGCGATCAGTTGTGCGGACATGTCGCCCGGCGGGTCGCTGACCACCAGGGCATCGGCGACCGCGCCGCCGCCTTCGGTGAAGCGCTTGCGGAAGGCCTCGGCCGCGCGGCGCCCGTTGTCGTCGTTGCCGCCGATGATCAGCACGCGCTTGCGTTCGAGCTTGAGCAGATAGTCGGCCACGCTGACGCCCTCGGCTTCCGGGGCCAGCGAGAAGCTGGCCGCGCCGTCGGGCGGGTCCAACTCGCCACGGTTGAGTGCCAGCACCGGCACGCTCAGGTTGCCCTGTCGGAACAGCGCATCGACCTGGTCGCGGCCCAGCGGACCGACCACCATCTCGGCACCGTCGGCCACCGCGCGGGCATAGGCCCTGGTCGCATCGGCCGGGCTGCTGGCGGTGTCGTAGAACCGGATTTCCGGGCGGCGGCGGGTCTCGCCGTAGTAGCCGGCCAGCAGGCCATCGCGCACCGGTGCGGCGGCCATTGCCAGCGGGCCGCTCAGCGGCAGCAGCACGGCGAGTTTCTGCGGCGGGCGGTAGCCGTCGCGATCGGCCGGCGGACGGCCATTGGCGTCGAAGTTCCAGCGGCTGCCCCGGTCGAATGGGCGCGGCAGCGGCAGATTGCGCTCCAGCATGGCGTTGCCGGCCAGCGGGTAGAGCGGGTCGCCGACGGGCAAGGCGGTGGTTTCGCGGGTCAGGGTGGCGTTGTCCAGGCCGCCCAGCAACTGCTGGATCTGGCGGGTGTTGTCGCTGAGGGCCTGGCCGGTCAGGCCGGTGCGCTGGGTGGCCAACTGCTGGGCCTGGGCGAAGGCGGCGTCGCGCTGTGCATGCGAGGTCGTGCCGCCGCCATCGACCTGAGTGGTTGCGCAGCCGGCGAGGAACAGGGCCAGCAGCGCGGTGGCGAGCAGCGGGACGAAGCGCTTTTCCATGGGCGGATCTGAGCCAGTCTGGAGGAACGGGCTAGGATTCTACCCTTTGCCAGATGAGCGCCCTTTTATGGCCGAGCCCACCCTGCATGTCGTCGCCACGCCGATCGGCAACCTCTCCGATCTGAGCCCGCGCGCGCTGGAGGTGCTGCGCACGGTCGATGCCATCTGCGCCGAGGACACCCGCCGCACGGGGCAGCTACTGTCGCATTTCGGCATTTCCGCCACCCTGGTGGCACTGCATGAGCACAACGAGGAGGCGCTCGCCTCGCGCATTGTGACGCGCCTGCAAGAGGGCCAGTCGCTGGCACTGGTCTCCGATGCCGGCACCCCGCTGGTCTCCGACCCAGGCTACCGCCTGGTGCGCGCGGTCCGCGTAGCCGGCATTCGGGTCAGCCCGGTTCCCGGTGCCTGCGCGGCCATCGCCGCGCTGAGCGTGGCCGGGCTGCCCAGCGACCGCTTCGTGTTCGAGGGGTTCCTGCCGGCCAAGGCGTCGGCGCGCCGCGAGCACTTGCGTGGCCTGGCGGCCGAGCCGCGCACGCTCGTGTTCTACGAGTCCTCCCATCGCATCGCCGAATCGCTGGCCGACCTGACGCAGGCCTTCGGGTCGGAGCGGCCGGCGGCGATGGCGCGCGAGCTGACCAAGCTGTTCGAGACCGTGCTGGATGGCACCCTGGGCACCCTCCTGCGGCAGGTGGAGGACGACGACAACCAGCGCAAGGGCGAATTCGTGGTGATGGTCCAGGGCGCCGGCGACGATGCCGACGCGCAACTGGCCGAAGGACGCCGCGTGCACGCGCTGCTCAAGGACCACCTGCCGCCATCCACCGCTGCCAAGCTGGCGGCAGAGATCACCGGCGCGCCGCGCAAGGCCTTGTACGGCCAATGATCTCCCCGGCAGGAAAGCCTCCTTTTGTTAAGGGGGGGGCGGGCGCGAATCGTCGGGGAATAGGTGGCGCACGGTGCGGGGCCCGAAATTTACGCAGCAAATTTTGGGAGATTCGACGGCGTCGCCGTAGAATGTCACTCGGCGGAGCCGGCCGGACAGTCGCGTCATTCGTAAGAATGCCGAGGAAAGTCCGGGCTCCACAGGGCACGGTGCCAGGTAACGCCTGGGCGGCGCGAGCCGACGGCCAGTGCAACAGAAAGCAAACCGCCGATGGCCCGCAAGGGATCAGGTAAGGGTGAAATGGTGCGGTAAGAGCGCACCGCGAGTCTGGCAACAGACCGGCACGGTAAACCCCACCGGGAGCAAGACCGAATAGGGACCTCATGGCGCTGCCCGCGTCGGGTCCGGGTAGGTTGCTTGAGCGTATCGGTGACGATGCGCCTAGAGGAATGACTGTCCACGACAGAACCCGGCTTACAGGCCGGCTCCGCCACCTCCACCTCGCCTCGCGAGGTGGAGCCCCCAAAACGTCGTGCCGCGCTCGGCGGCGCGACGTTCCGGGCCCCGGCGCTTTGTCCTCCACACCCCGCGCCTGTCGGCGCGCCCCCTGACTCAGGGGGCTTTGCTCCAGCGGGGGCGCTGAGGTCCGTATCTTTTGAGTGCTGCGAATGCTTGGTCCGGCGTTCAACGGTCCTAGTTCCGTGCTGCTCAGAACTCCAGGCGGGTTTCGCCTAGGAATACGCCATCGGGGCCGAAGCGGCGCTCGGCGATCCAGCCGTGGCCGGCATGGTCGATGGCGGCCACGGTGCTGGCGCGGGTGCCGTAGCGGGCGTCGGCAATGAAGGCCGCCGAGAGGCGGCGTTCCAGGTCCAGGGGCACGCCCGTCTCAGGCAGAGCGCTGTCGATCGCTTCGGCGGGGTCGTGCAGGGCGTCCCAGAGCGGCAGCGGATCCTCGGCGCGGCCTTGCAGCCATGTGCGGAGCCGGATGGTCAGCGCCCGGGTCTTGGGCCATGGATCGTCGAAGGGGCCGTTGGACATGCCGTGGACGCCCGGCGGCACGGCGCGACTCGTTGGTTGCGGCCAGTTGCCGACGTACTGACAGTGCTCGGCGTCGGCCAGCAGCATGTTGAACGGGGCGAAGGCTGCGGCGCGGGCTTCCAGCGCGCCGGCGGCCTGGGCGGCCGGCACGGCGCTGCCTAGATGGTCCGCGACCAGCGCCCCGCGTGAGGGCGCGCCAGGCGGAGCCGGGGTGGCTGGATCGCGGACGTTGGTGACGACCGCCAGGCGACCGCCGCTGCCGATCCCGGCCCAGGTGCCGCTGGACTGCAGGTCACGGCCCGCCACCACGCCGGCACGGTCGTCCCAGGGGGCCAGTGCCGCGGTCGGGCGTGCATGGAATTCATCGCGGTTGCCAGCCATCACCAGGCGCCAGCGCGGGTGGGTTTTCCAGGCAATGGCGACCAGGCACATGCCGGTATTGTCCCGTGGTTCTGCGCAATCGCGGTACGCGGCACTGGCCCGCAGCGTCCCGTGACCGGGGTCACTTCACATCCCCTCCACGCGCCTGAATTTCGGTTCAATCTCAAAATTTGAGACGAAACAGCAACTTGTGGATAAGGTTTGAACAAGTCTCTGAAGTTTGTCGCAAGCCCTTGATCCGTCAAGTGATTTCCGGGTGCACGAGTTGTTGACAACCCATTGCCCGGTGCTAATGTGGGCACCAGCGGGAAAACCGGGGTTTAAGTGGTTTTTCGTGGTTCAATGTCAGTCGGCAGTGCATTTCAAGGCAGAAGGGACGTGTTCCAGGGCGAAACCGCCATCACAGTGGACGACAAGGGCAGGTTGGCGGTTCCCACCGTCTACCGCGACCTCGTCGCGCGTGAGTGCGGCAATCGCCTGGTGTTGACCTATAGCCCGTTCGATGCCGGTTGCTTGTGGATCTATCCGCACACGGTGTGGGAGCGGGTGCGCGACAGCGTGATGGGCAAGGCCAACGTCAAGGCCAACGTGCGCCTGCTGCAGCAGAAGCTGGTGGGCTCGGCCGCGTTCCTGGAGCCGGACGGCAACGCCCGGGTGACGATCCCGCCCAGCCATCGCAACGCGGTTGGGATCGACAAGAAGGCCGTGCTGCTTGGCATGGGCGAGAAATTCGAATTGTGGAGCGAGCAGGCGCATCGCGCGCAGATCCAGCAGACGTTGTCTGACGAGGATCTGGGCGAGGAGCTGCTCGACCTCAGGCTGTGACGATGGGGGCCCGGATGCGCCCCGAGGCGCAGCCCGGCCACCTTCCGGTGATGTTTGCGCAGGTCATGGACGGGCTGCAGGTGAAGGCGGACGGAACGTATCTGGACGGCACGCTGGGCCGCGGCGGCCATGCGCGCGGCGTGCTGCAATATCTCGGCCCGGGAGGCCGGCTGCTGCTGATGGACAAGGATCCCGACGCGATCGCGCACGCCCATGCCGTCTTCGACGGCGATGCGCGCGTGTCGGTGTATCGCGGCAGCTTTGCCGAGCTGGCGCAGTGGGACGCCACGGCCGATGGGCTGGATGGCGTGCTGCTGGATCTGGGTGTGTCCTCGCCGCAGCTGGACGTGGCCGAGCGTGGGTTCTCCTTCGGCAAGGACGGCCCGCTGGATATGCGCATGGACCCGGAAGCAGGCGAGAGCGCCGCGCAGTGGCTGGCCCGGGCCGATGAGGCCGAGATCGCCGACGTGCTGTTCCAGTACGGCGAAGAGCGCATGAGCCGGCGCATCGCCCGGGCGATCGTCGCGCGCCGCGGCGAGGCGCCGATCACCCGCACCGCACAACTGGCCGAGCTGATCGCCAGCGTCATGCCGCGCGGCAAAGACAAGATCCATCCGGCCACGCGCAGCTTCCAGGGCATCCGCATCCACATCAATCGCGAGCTGGCCGACCTCGAGGCTGGCCTCGACGCCGCGATGGCACGCCTGAAGGTCGGCGGCCGCCTGGCCGTGATCAGCTTCCATTCGCTGGAAGACCGCATCGTCAAGCGCTTCATCGCCGGACACGCCAAGGCGCCGGCCGGCAACCGCCGGCTGCCGGTGGCGCAGGACTTCACCCCGACCCTGGCGATCGTCGGCGACGCCCTGCGCGCCACGCCGGAAGAGACCGCTGCCAATCCGCGCGCCCGCAGTGCGGTGCTGCGCGTGGCTGAAAAGCTAGGGGCCGCGGCATGATCCGCACCCTGCTGATCATCGTGATCCTGGCCAATGTCGCCACCGCCATCGCGGTGGTCTACGCGCGCCATCAGCACCGGGTGCTGTTCGTGCAGCTCAACGCGCTGGACAAGACCCGCGATGAACTCAACATCGAGTTCGGCCGCCTGCAGCTGGAGCAGGCCACCGTGGCCGAAAGCACCCGCGTGGAGCAGATCGCGCACGACCGGCTGGGCATGAAGTCGCCCGAGACCGAGGACGTGGTGGTGATCCGGCCATGAACCTGCGCCAGGCCCTCCAGCGCATCCTGAACCGCGACGGCGAGCGCCGCGGTCCGCTGCCGCGCAACCGCAACCGGGCGCGTTTCAACCTGCGCAATCGCCTGGTCCTGGTGACCAGCGCGATGGCGCTGTGCTCGTTCAGCCTGATCGGCCGCGCGGCCTACGTGCAGCTGATCAATAGCGACTTCTATCAGAAGGAGGGCGATGCGCGCTTCATGCGCGAGATCGCCATCCCGACCTCGCGCGGCATGATCACCGACCGCAACGGCGAGCCGGTGGCGGTGTCCTCGCCGGTCGAATCGGTGTGGTGCGATCCCAAGGAGGTCATGAAGAGCCCGGATCGCCTGCCGGAGCTGGCCAAGGCCCTGGGCGAGCCGGTCGACGACCTGACCCGCCGCATCAGCCAGCGTGCCGATCGCGAGTTCATGTATCTCAAGCGCCGCATCAACCCGGATGCGGCCAAGGCCATCCTGGCCCACGAGCTGCCGGGCGTGTATTCGCAGCGCGAGTACAAGCGCTTCTACCCGCAGGGTGAGGCGATGGCCCACATCCTGGGCTTCACCAACATCGATGACCGGGGTCAGGAAGGCCTGGAACTGGCCTTCGACGACTGGCTGCGCGGCAAGCCGGGGCGCAAGCGGGTCATCCGCGACCGCGCCGGGCACATCGTGGAGAACCTGGACCTGGTCACGCCGGCCCAGCCGGGCAACGACCTGACCCTGAGCATCGACCGTCGCATCCAGTACCTGGCCTATCGCGAGCTGCGGCGCGCGGTGGACGAGAACGAGGCGGCCGGCGGCTCGGTGGTGATCCTGGACGTGGCCACCGGTGAAGTGCTGGCCATGGCCAACCTGCCCACCTTCAACCCCAACGCGCAGGATCTGGGCAAGCCCGACGCGCACCGCAATCGCGCGGTGACCGACCTGGTCGAGCCGGGCTCGACCATGAAGCCGCTGACCGTCTCCACCGCGCTGGCCGCGGGCGTGGTCACGCCGGCCACGCTGATCGACACCAATCCGGGCTACATGGCGCTGCCGGGCGGCTTCACCATCCACGACACCCCCCGCAACAACGGCGTGCTGGACGTGACGGGGGTGATCACCCACAGCTCCAACATCGGTGCGGCCAAGATCGTGGCCAAGATCCCCGACGAGACCTTCTACAAGACGATCCGTGCCTTTGGTTATGGCAGCAAGCCGCACAGCGGATTCCCGGGCGAGGCGTCCGGCACGGTGCCGCAGCCGGGAACGCCGGGTTGGTATGGCACCACCAAGACCACCATGGCCTACGGGTACGGTTTGAACGTGTCGCCGCTGCAGATCGCCCGCGCCTACGCGACCATGGGCAACGGCGGTCGCCTGGTCACGCCGACCTTCGTCAAGGGCATGCGAGCCGAGGGCGAGCAGGTCATCCCGGCCAAGGTGGCCAAGGAAGTCATCGCCATGATGGAGACGGTGGTGACCAAGGGTGGTGCGAAGGATGCGGCCATCCTGGGCTACCACGTGGCCGGCAAGACCGGCACCGCGCGCATTGCAGGGGGCGGCGGTTATCGCGCTGGCCAGTACACCGCGCTGTTTGCCGGTCTGGTGCCGGCGACCCATCCGCGCTTTGCCATGGTCACGGTGATCCGCGACCCGCAGGCCGGCAAGTACTACGGTGGCCTGGTCTCCGCACCGGTCTTCCACAACGTGATGCAGGGCGCGCTGCGCCTGATGGACGTGCCGCCGGACGACATCGACGCCTGGTTGGCCAAGCAGGCCAAGGACGAAGCCAAGCGCCCGGCGCAGGCCCAGCGATCGACGCGCAAGCCCGAGCCGTTGCCCAAGCCACTGCCGGCGCCGATCCAGGCCGCGGCAGAACCGGCGCTGCCCAGGAGCCTGGAATGAGTCGCGCCGTGGCCCTGTCCGCGCTGTTGCCCGACGTGCCCGCCATCCCGGCGGGCCTGGTCGTGCATGGGCTGACCCAGGACAGCCGCAGCGTGCATGCCGGCGATGCGTTCGTGGCGATCGGGCCGGTCGACAACAGCGCCTCGACCTGGCACGGCTTGGGCTTCGTCGACCAGGCGCGTGCGGCGGGTGCGGCGGCGATCCTGTTTGAGCCGCCAGCCCCAGCGACCCTGCCGGCTCCGGCCGACGCGATCGCCGTACCCGGCCTGCGTGGTCGCCTGGGTGCGATGGCCGATGCGTTCTACGGCCATCCCTCGCGGCAGATGACCGTGGTCGGCGTCACCGGCACCAACGGCAAGACCTCCTTTGTGCAGCTGCTCGGCCAGGCGTGGCACCTGCTGGGCACCTCCGGCGGTAGCATCGGCACCCTCGGCGCCGGCCTGTATGGGCAGGTGCAGCCGACCGGGTTCACCACGCCGCTGGTGCTGCAGACCCATGCGCTGCTGGCCCAACTGCATGACGCCGGCGCGCAGGCGGTGGCGATGGAAGTCAGCTCGCACGCCCTGGTGCAGACCCGGGTGGACGCGGTGGATTTCGACGTGGCGGTGTTCACCAACCTCACCCGCGATCACCTGGACTACCACGGCGACATGGACGGCTACGGTGCGGCCAAGGCGCGCCTGTTCCAGCGCGCCGGGCTCAAGGCGGCGGTGGTCAACCTGGACGATGCCTTTGGCGCGACCCTGCCGGGCAAGCTGGCGCCTGGAGCGCGCCTGGTCGGGGTCAGCACGCGTGCTGCGGCTGGCGCGACCGTGCAGGCATGCGATCTGGCGCTGGACGCGGCGGGGATCGCCTTCGAGCTGGTGATCGATGGCCAGGCGCATCCAGTGCGCTCGCCGCTGCTGGGGCGTTTCAACGCCGACAACCTGCTGGCGGTGGCCGGTGTGCTGCATGCCACCGGCGTGGAGACCGCGCGGATTGCCCAGGTCCTCGCCCAGCTGCAACCCATCCATGGCCGGATGAACCGCCTCGGCGGCCACGCCGGCCAGCCGCTGGTGGTGATCGACTACGCACACACGCCTGACGCGCTGGAGCAGGCGCTGACCAGCCTGCGCGGCCACCTGACCGGGCGCCTGGTGTGCGTGTTCGGTTGCGGTGGCGATCGCGATCGCGGCAAGCGGCCGGAGATGGCGCGGATCGCGCAGACCCACGCCGACGTGGTCATCGTCACCGACGACAACCCCCGCACCGAAGATGGTGACGCGATCGTGGCCGACATCGTGGCGGGGTTCGCCGTGCAGGGATGCACAAGTGGTGCGATCGCAGGATGCGAAGGAGCACCACGCCAGGCGACCTTCGAGGTCCAGCGCGATCGCGCCCGGGCCATCGCCGAGGCCGTCGGCCAAGCACAGGCCGGCGATATCGTGCTCATCGCGGGCAAGGGCCATGAGCCCTACCAGGAGATCCACGGCATCAGACATCCCTTCGACGACACCGTGCAGGCGCGCGCCGCGCTGGAGGCGCGCATGCCGCACACGGATGTGCAAGTCCTGCGTCCGCAGGATGCGGAGGAGCACGGATGAACCGACTCCCGCTGTCGCTGATCGCCCACCTGGCAGGCGGTGATCTGCATGGGGAGGACACCACCGTCGATGCGGTGTCCAACGACACCCGCGCGCTGCGCGCCGGCAGCCTGTACGTGGCGCTGCGCGGGGAGCGTTTCGATGGGCACGACTTCGTCGCCGCAGCCGCCAGGCAGGGGGCAAGCGCGCTGCTGGTCGAGCGCGCCGTGGACAGCGACCTTCCGCAGATCCTCGTGTCCGATCCCCAGCTGGCGCTCGCCCGCCTGGCTGCCGGCTTGCAGCGCGATCGCACCGGCAAGGTCGTGGCGATCACTGGCAGCAATGGCAAGACCAGCGTCAAGTCCCTAGTGCTGTCCATCCTGCAGCGCGCCGGCGAAACCTATTCCACGCCAGGTAATCGCAACAATGAGATCGGCCTGCCGCTGGCGGTGATCGAGGCGCCGGACACGGCCGAATACGCCGTCTACGAGATGGGCGCCGGCAAGCCGGGCGATATCGCCTACCTCACCGACGTCGCGCGCCCGGACGTGGCGCTGGTCAACAACATCGCCGCCGCGCACCTGGAGCGCATGGGCAGCCTGCTGGGCGTGGCCCGGACCAAAGGCGCCATCTACAGCGCGCTGCCCGCCGACGGTGTGGCGGTGATCAATGCCGATGACGCCTTCGTTGAAGTGTTCGCCGGGCTGGTGCCGGGGCGTCGCGTGCTGCGCTTCGGCCTGGAGTGCAGCGCCGACATCCGCGCGCGCAACGTCGTCACCGGCGCAGAGGGCTCGCGCTTCGTGCTGGTCACGCCGGAGGGCGAGGCCGAAGTCACCCTGGCTCTGCCTGGCCGCCATAACGTGCGCAACGCGCTGGCCGCGACGGGCCTGGCGCTGGGCTGCGGCGTGGCGCTGGCCACCATCGTCGAGGGGCTGGCCGCCGCGCGTCCGGTCGCCGGCCGTCAGGTGGCGCAGACGCTGCCGTCCGGTGCGGTGCTGGTGGATGACAGCTACAACGCCAATCCCGGCTCGCTGGCCGCGGCCATCGACACCCTGGCGGCCACCACGCGGCAGGGCTGGCTAGTGCTGGGCGACATGCGCGAGCTGGGACCTGAAGGCCCCGCGCTGCACGCCGCCGCCGGCCTGCGTGCCAGGCAGGCCGGCATCGCCCGCCTATACGCGTTGGGCGAACTGAGTGCGCACGCCGCGCAGGCTTACGGCGAAGGCGCGCGAACGTTCGACACCCACGCCGCGCTGGCCCAGGCACTGGCCAGGGATCTGGCGTCCATCGATCCGGCCGCGCAGGTGCGCGTGCTGGTCAAGGGATCCCGTGGCAGTGCCATGGACCGCATCGTTTCCGCGCTGCTGCCCGCCGCGCCCGCGCAATCCACGGGAGGCACCGCGCATGCTGCTTGAACTGGCCCGCTGGCTGCGGCAACTGGACTCGGTCTTTGCGGTCTTCAACTACCTGACCCTGCGCGCGATCCTGGCGGCGCTGACCGCGCTGTTCCTGTCGCTGTGGCTGGGTCCGGCGGTGATCCGCAAGCTGGCGCAGTTCAAGGGCGGCCAGCCGATCCGCACCGATGGCCCGCAGAGCCACTTCTCCAAGGCCGGCACGCCGACCATGGGCGGGGCGCTGATCCTGATGACGGTGCTGATGGCCACGTTGCTGTGGGGCGACCTGCGCAACCGCTACGTGTGGCTGGTGCTGGCGGTGATGGTGGCCTTCGGGGTGATCGGCTGGTACGACGACTGGATCAAGATCGTCAAGCGCGATCCCAACGGGCTCAAGTCACGCTGGAAGTACCTGCTGCAGTCGATCTTCGGCCTGGCTGCGGGCATCTTCCTGTGGCACACCGCCGATGTGGCCGCGGCGACCACGTTCTACATCCCGCTGTTCAAGGCCGTGGCGCTGCCGCTGGCCGGTTTCGGCTTCATCGCCATCGCCTATTTCTGGATCGTCGGCTTCTCCAATGCGGTCAACCTGACCGACGGCCTGGATGGGCTGGCGATCATGCCCACCGTGCTGGTGGCCTGCGCGCTAGCGGTGTTCGCCTATGCCTCGGGCAACGCGGTGTTCTCCAACTATCTGCAGATTCCGCAGGTGCCGGGCGCCGGTGAACTAGTGATCATCTGCGCGGCCATCGCCGGCGCCGGGCTGGGCTTTCTGTGGTTCAACACCTATCCGGCCATGGTGTTCATGGGCGACATCGGCGCGCTGGCGCTCGGTGCGGTGCTGGGCACGATCGCGGTGATCGTGCGCCAGGAGCTGGTGCTGGTGATCATGGGTGGCGTGTTCGTGATCGAGACGCTCTCGGTGATGATCCAGGTGGCCAGCTTCAAGCTGACCGGCAAGCGCGTGTTCCGCATGGCGCCGATCCACCACCACTTCGAACTCAAGGGATGGCCCGAGCCGCGCGTGATCGTGCGGTTCTGGATCATCTCCGTGATCCTGGTCCTTGTCGGTTTGGCCACGTTGAAGGTGCGCTGATGAACGACTTCCGCAAACAGGCCATGCGCCTGGAATCGATCGATGGGCAGTACGACTTCTGGTTGGCGACCGCCGCGGCGGCGCTGGCGGCGGTCGGCGTGGTGATGGTGGCCTCGGCGTCCATCGCCATGGCCAGCACGCCCTATTACTACCTGAGCCGCCACGTGCTGTTCCTCGGACTGGGGCTGGGGCTGGCGTACGCGGCGATGCGGATGGAGCTCAAGACCATCGAGAAATACAACCGCCTGCTGCTGCTCGGCTGCTTCGCGCTGCTGGTGGTGGTGTTCGTTCCCGGCCTGGGCAGCACGGTCAATGGCGCGCGGCGCTGGGTCAACCTGGTGGTGACCCGCTTCCAGACTGTCGAGGCGGTCAAAGTGCTCTACATCGTGTGGCTGGCGAGCTACTTGGTGCGCTTCCGTGACGAGGTCAATGCGACCTGGGCGGCGCTGATCAAGGCGATCGGCGTGGTGCTGGTGCTGATCACGCTGCTGCTGCTGCAGCCGGATTTCGGTTCGTCCACGCTGCTGCTGGGCATCACCGCCGGCATGCTGATCCTGGGCGGCGCCAACCTGCCGCGCATGACCATGCCGGTGTTGGCGCTGCTGCCGGCGCTGGTGGCGCTGGTGGTGTTCGAGCCCTATCGCATGCGCCGGGTGACTTCGTTCCTGGACCCCTGGAAGGACCAGCTGGGCTCCGGCTACCAGCTGTCCAACGCGCTGATGGCGATCGGCCGTGGCCAGTGGACCGGCGTGGGCCTGGGCAGCTCGGTGCAGAAGCTCAACTATCTGCCCGAGGCCCATACCGACTTCATCTTTTCGGTGATCGGCGAGGAACTGGGCTTCGTCGGCGTGTGCGCCATCATCGGGCTGTACGCGCTGCTGGTCGGTCGCGCCCTGTACATCGGCTATCGCTGCGTGGAGATGCGCCGCCATTTCGCCGGCTACATCGCCTTCGGCATCGCGCTGTGGATCGGCATGCAGGCCTTCGTGTCGGTGGGCGTCAACCTGGGCATGCTGCCGACCAAGGGCCTGACCCTGCCACTGATTTCTTCCGGCGGCTCGTCGGTGCTGATGACCTGTGCGGCCATGGGCCTGCTGCTGCGCGTGTCCTATGAACTGAGTCGTGCCGAGAAACAGGTCGCACTGGTCCGTGGCATGGAGCCGCGCGAACAGCGCGATGAGAGTGCTCCGGCGCAGACCGCCAGCGAGCCCACGCCGTCCGCGGCCACGGTGAAGCCGACCTCGCGCGGCACCAGCCGTCTGAACTCGCGGATCGAACCCACCTTCGAGAGGATCGGGTGAACGTTCATGCGAATCCCGCGCAAGAGCCCGCACATCCCTGTGCGGGGACTCAACAGGAGCATCCCGTGATGATCCTGGCCGGCGGCACCGGCGGCCATATCTTCCCCGCACTGGCGGTGGCCAAGGTGCTGCGCGCGCGCGGCGTGGCGGTCACCTGGCTGGGCGCCGACGGGCAGATGGAAACGCGCCTGGTGCCGCAGTACGACATCCCGCTGGACACCATTGCGGTCAAGGGCCTGCGCGGGAAGGGCGCGGCCGCCCTGCTGGGCGCACCGCTGCGCATCCTGTCGGCGGTGAACGCCGCCGCCCGCGTCCTGCGCCAGCGCGCCCCACGCGCGGTGATCAGCTTTGGTGGCTATGCCGCCGGTCCGGGGGGGCTGGCCGCCAGGCTGCAGGGCCGGCCGCTGCTGGTGCACGAACAGAACCGCGCGCCGGGCATGACCAACAAGGCCCTGTCGAGGTTCGCCCGTCGGGTGCTGACAGGTTTTCCGGGCAGCTTCGCCACGCGCGAGGAAGCCGTCGGCAACCCGGTGCGCGCGGAGATCGCCGCCATCGCGCCGCCGGCCGAGCGCCTGGCCGGACGCGAAGGGCCGCTGCGCCTGCTGGTGCTGGGCGGCAGCCAGGGCGCGCGTGCGCTGAACATCGCCGTGCCCCAGGCCCTGGCCGCGCTCAAGCTGCCGGCCGAGGTGCGCCACCAGTGCGGCGAGAAGCTGCGCGCCGAGGCCGACGCCGCCTACGCGCAGGCCGGCGTGCCGGCGAGCGTGGAAAGCTTCATCGCCGACATGGCCCAGGCCTATGCCTGGGCCGACCTGGTGGTGTGCCGCGCCGGCGCCTCGACCCTGGCCGAGCTGTGCGCCGTGGGCGTGGGCAGCGTGCTGGTGCCCTTCGCCGCGGCGGTGGACGACCACCAGACCAAGAACGCCCAGTACCTGGTCGAGCATGGCGCCGCCGTCCTGCTCAAGCAGGACGACACCTTGAACGTCCACCTGCAGCGCGTGCTGGCCCAGCTTTCGGCCGATCCGCAGCGTTGCATGGACATGGCCATCGCCGCACGCGGCCTGGCCCGCATCGATGCGGCCGAACGCATCGCAGACATCATCCTGGAGGAAGCCGCATGATTTCCGCGGCGCGTGAACGCCGGTTGCAGAACACCGGCAACTTGGCACAGGCCTTCCGCCGCGTGCACTTCGTCGGCATCGGCGGCTCGGGCATGAGCGGTATCGCCGAAGTGCTGTGCACGCTGGGCTATGAGGTCTCCGGCTCGGACGCCTCGGAGAATGCCGCCACCAAGCGCCTGGCCTCACTGGGCGCGCGCGTGATGCGCGGCCACAACGCCTCCAACGTGCTGGGCACCGACTGCGTGGTGGTCTCCAGCGCGATCAAGGCCGACAACCCCGAGCTGATGGAAGCGCGCAGCCAGCGCATCCCGATCGTGCCGCGCGCGATGATGCTGGCCGAGCTGATGCGCTTCCGCCGCGGCATCGCCGTGGCCGGCACCCATGGCAAGACCACCACCACCAGCCTGACCGCCGCGATCCTGAGCGAAGGCGGCCTGGATCCGACCTACGTGATCGGCGGCCAGCTGCTCTCGGCCGGTGCCAATGCCAAGCTGGGCGATGGTCAGTGGCTGGTGGCCGAGGCCGACGAGAGCGATGGCAGCTTCCTGCGTCTGAATCCGCTGATCGCGGTCATCACCAACATCGATGCCGACCACCTGGAGAACTACGGCAACGACTTTGCCCGGGTGCAGGCGGCGTTCGCCGAGTTCCTGCAGCGCCTGCCGTTCTACGGTCTGGCCGTGCTGTGCATCGATGACCCGGAAGTGGCCGCGCTGGCCGCCGAGACGCCGCGCCATGTCATGACCTACGGCCTGTCGGACAACGCCGATATCCGCGCCGAGAACGTGGCCCAGGAGGGCGGGCGCATGCGCTTCACCCTGTGCCTGCCCGAGGACGTGTCGGTCGGCGTGACCCTGGCGTTGCCCGGCCACCACAACGTGCTCAATGCGCTGGCCGCCGCGGCGGTGGGCTGGCAGCTTGGCGTGCAGCCGGGCACGATCGCCACGGCGCTGCGCAATTTCTCCGGCATCGGCCGCCGCTTCAACGACCTGGGCGCGATCGAGACCGGCAAGGGCGCGACCGTGCAGCTGATCGACGACTACGGCCACCATCCCAAGGAGCTGGCCGCCGTCTTTGCCGCCGCGCGTGGCGGCTGGCCGGACAAGCGCCTGGTCGTGGCCTTCCAACCGCACCGCTACAGCCGCACGCGCGATCAGTTCGATGCCTTCGCCGCGGTCCTGAGCGAAGTCGACGCGCTGGTGTTGAGCGAGGTCTATCCGGCCGGCGAGGCGCCGATCGCCGGTGCCGATGCCAAGTCGCTGGCCCGCGCCATCCGTGCGCGCGGCCGCAATGAGCCGGTCGTGGTCGGCCAGGTGGCCGACCTGCCGCGCGTGCTGCCCGACGTGCTGCAGGATGGTGACCTGCTGCTGATGATGGGCGCGGGCGATATCGGCCACATGGCCCAGCAGATCGCCGCGCAGGGCTTTGCCGCCGAAGGTGAGGGCGCATGACGCAGCCGGCCTTTCCGCCGTCGCGCTGCACCGATCCGGCCACCTTCGGCCGCGTGGCCGTGCTGATGGGGGGCACCTCCAGCGAGCGCGAGGTGTCGCTGAATTCGGGCGCGAATGTGCTCGAAGCCCTGCGTTCGCGCGGCGTGGACGCCTTTCCCGTGGATGGCATCCCAGCGCTGGCGCAGTTGCTGGCCGGTGGCGGTTGCGACCGCGTGTTCAACATCCTCCACGGCCACAACGGCGGGGGCGAGGACGGCATCGTGCAGGGCCTGATGGCCGCCTTCGGCGTGCCTTACACCGGCTCGGACGTGCTGGGCTCGGCGCTGAGCATGGACAAGGTCCGCACCAAGCAGGTCTGGCTGTCGCTGGGCCTGCCGACCCCGCGCTATGTGCGCCTGGCCTCGACCGCGCGCGCGGCCGATGTGCATGCCGCCGCCGCGCAGCTGGGTCTGCCGGTGATCGTCAAGCCGGCCAACGAAGGCTCCAGCGTCGGGGTGACCCGTGTGTTCGAAGACGCGCAGCTGGACCAGGCCGTGGCGCTTGCCGCGCGCTATGACGGCGAGCTGCTCATGGAGCAGCTGGTGGTGGGCGACGAGCTCACCGTCGGCATCCTCGATGGTGTGGCGCTGCCCTCCATCCGCATCGTGCCCAAGGGCGCGTGGTACGACTACGACGCCAAGTACATCGCCGAGGACACCCAGTACCTGTGCCCGGGGCTGGAGGGCGCTGCCGAGGACGAGATCCGCCGCATCGCGTTGGCTGCCTTCGATGCGGCGGGCTGCCGCGGTTGGGGGCGCGTGGATGTGATGCGCGACGCCACCAGCGGTGCCTTCTTCCTGCTGGAAGTCAACACCGCGCCGGGCATGACCAGTCATTCGCTGGTGCCCAAGGCCGCGCGCCAGGCCGGCATCGGCTTCGAAGACCTGTGCTGGCGCATCCTGGAATCGACCCTGGAGCGCGACGCCGCATGAGCAACGCGCTGCGCATGCTGACCTGGATCCTGGCGCTGGCCCTGGTGGCGTTGCCGGTCGTGGCCGTGTTCAACGGCTGGATCGGTGCCGACCGCTGGCCGCTCAAGCGCCTGCGGGTGACCGGTGAGCTGCATCGCGTGGATCCGAAGTTGCTGCGTACCGTGCTGCTGCCCTATGCGCACGAGGGCTTCTTCGCGGTGAACCTGCGCAGCGCGCAGGATGCGGTCGAGCGCCTGCCGTGGGTGGAGAGCGCGCAGGTGCGCAAGCGCTGGCCCGATGTGCTGGAAGTCAGCGTGGTCGAGCACACCCCCTTCGCCCGCTGGGACAGCGATCGGCTGCTGTCCACCGACGGCGCGCTGTTCTTGGTTCCGCGCAACGTCGATGCCAGCGCGCTGCCGCAGCTGGGCGGGCCGGACGGGCAGGTCACCGAGGTCGTCTCGCTCTACAACGAATCCGGGCAGCTGTTCGCGCCCATGGGCCTGAAGGTCGAGGCGCTGGTGATGGACGCGCGCGGGAGCTGGTCGCTGCGCTTCGATAACGGGCTGGACGTGGTGATCGGTCGCACCGACGCGCGCCCGCGCCTGGAACGCTTTGCCCGCCTGCTGCCGCGCCTGCTGGGCGACCCCCGCGTCCTGCAGCGTGCGGACCTGCGCTACACCAATGGCTTCGCCCTGACCTGGGGCGATGCCAAGCCGGCCGCCGATGCGGCCAGTACCCCCATTTCTTACAGCATCGCCGCGCCGCGCCGTCAGCTCGCCACGGCCCGGCGCGCATCACAGCAGGCAATCCACGCATGAATCGCAAGGGCGACAAATCCCTGATCGTCGGACTGGACATCGGCACCTCCAAGGTGACCGCGCTGGTCGGCGAATATTCGCCAGGCAACCCGATCGAGGTGATCGGCATCGGCAGCCATGAATCGCGCGGCCTCAAGCGCGGCGTGGTGGTGGACATCGAGTCCACCGTGCAGTCGATCCAGCGCGCGGTGGAAGAGGCCGAGCTGATGGCCGGCTGCGAGATCCGCAGCGTTTACGCGTCGATCTCCGGCGCGCATGTGCAATGCAAGAACTCGCCCGGCATCGTCCCGATCCGCGATGGCGAGGTGACCTGGAACGACCTGGACCGCGTGCTGGAGGCGGCCAAGGCCGTGGCCATCCCGGCCGACCAGAGGATCCTGCACGCCATCCCGCGCGAGTACGTGCTGGATGATTCGCAGGAAGGTATCCGCAATCCCGTCGGCATGACCGGCGTGCGCCTGGAGGTGCACGCGCACCTGGTGGTGTGCGCGCAGTCGGCCGCGGCCAACATCTCCAAGTGTGTGCAGCGCTGCGGGCTGCAGATCGACGACCTGATCCTGTCCTCGCTGGGTTCCTCGGTGGCGGTGCTGACCGCCGACGAGCGCGAACTGGGCGTGGTCCTGGTCGACATGGGCGCGGGCACGACCGACCTGGCGGTGTTCGTGCAGGGCGCGATCTGCCACACCGCCTCGCTGCCGATCGCCGGTGATCACGTCACCAATGACATCGCGCACATGCTGCGCACCCCGACACCCGAAGCCGAGCAGATCAAGGTCCGCTACGCCTGCGCGCTGGCCCAGTTGGCCACCGCCGAGGAAAGCATCCAGGTGCCATCGGTCGGCGATCGTCCGCCGCGTCGCATGCCGCGCCACTCGCTGGCCCAGGCCGTGCAGGGGCGGTACGAGGAGATCTTCGAGATGGTCCAGGCCGAGCTGCGCCGCTCAGGTTTCGAAGAGCTGGTGCGCGCGGGCATGGTCCTGACCGGCGGCGCTTCCAAGATGGAAGGCGTGGTCGAGCTGGCCGAGGAAATGCTGCAGATGCCGGTGCGCATCGGCATCCCCCAGCACGTCACCGGGCTGGGCGAGGTGGTCGGTAATCCGGTCCACGCCACCGGCGTGGGCCTGCTGCTGATGGGCAGCCAGATCGAACATCCGAGGCGTCCGAGCCTGCCCACGGGCAAGGCCGGCAGCCTCTTCAAGAAGTTGAAGAACTGGTACCGCGGCGAGTTCTAGCGCGGTCATGAGGCACGACGCCAGCGTGAGGGCGCGCTGTGCGTGAGGCAGGAGAGAAACCACGGGATTTGAGCGTCACCCAGCAACACCACCAAGACTTACCCACATAAGAATGAGGACAACGGACATGGCACATTTCGAACTGGTTGAAACGATGGCTCCCAACGCGGTGATCAAGGTCATCGGCGTGGGCGGCGGCGGCGGCAACGCCGTGGCGCACATGGTCAGCTCCAGCGTGGATGGCGTGGAATTCATCACCGCCAACACCGACTCGCAGGCGATCAAGAACTGCGGCGCCAAGCAGCAGCTGCAGCTGGGCGGCAACGTCACCAAGGGGCTGGGCGCCGGCGCCAACCCGGAGGTCGGTCGTCAGGCCGCCCTGGAAGACCGCGATCGCATCATCGAGGTGCTCGAGGGCGCCGACATGGTGTTCATCACCGCCGGCATGGGCGGTGGCACCGGTACGGGCGCAGCCCCGGTGGTGGCACAGCTGGCCAAGGAGATGGGCATCCTGACCGTGGCCGTGGTCACCAAGCCGTTCCCGTTCGAGGGGCGTCGCCGCATGCAGGTCGCGCTGAAGGGCATCGAGGAGCTCTCCGCCCACTGCGACTCGCTGATCACCATCCCCAACGAGAAGCTGATCACCGTGCTGGGCCGTAACGCCACCATGATCCAGGCGTTCCGTGCGGCCAACGACGTGCTGCTGGGCGCGGTGCAGGGCATTGCCGACCTGATCGTGCGTCCGGGCCTGATCAACGTCGACTTCGCCGACGTGCGCACCGTGATGAGCGAAATGGGCCTGGCCATGATGGGCACTGGCGCCGCCCGCGGCGACGATCGCGCCCAGGCCGCCGCCGAGGCCGCCATCCAGAACCCGCTGCTGGACGACGTGAACCTGGCCGGTGCCAACGGCATCCTGGTCAACATCACCGCTGGCCCGGACTTCACCATGGCCGAGTTCGACGAGGTCGGCCGCACCGTGGAAGGCTTCGCTTCCGAAGACGCCACCGTGGTGGTCGGGACCGTGCTCGATCCGAACATGCAGGACGAAGTGCGCGTGACCGTGGTGGCCACCGGCCTGAACCGTGCGACCGTGCGCCAGCCGGTGCGTGGCGGTGCCGACCTGGGCGGCAGCTACCAGCGCGAGCCGGTGCGTGCGCCGATCAAGCTGGTGCGCGATGCCACCACCGGCCTGCCGGTCGATGCGGTCGCCATGCCCAACACCACCCAGGCCAAGGCCGATCCGGTGGCCGGTGCCACCCAGGGTCTGGGGCTGCGCCGCAACGCCAGCGAATCCTCGGCCCCGGCCAGTGGCAATGGCGGTGCCGCGGTGGCCGAGCTGCCGGACAACTACCTGGACATCCCGGCGTTCCTGCGCCGCCAGGCAGACTGATGCCGTCCATGGCGGAACAGGTGGACGCCAAGACGACGCGACCGGGGCTTCCGCGGCCGGCCGCTCGTCGGCCTGCGAGGCATCACCTCGCGGGCGGGCCGCTCGCCGCTGGCCGCCAGACTGGCTGATCGAACCGGGGAGCGTGGCCGGCCGTCCCCTCACGGTCGCCGCCTCCCATCGCAACACCGTGACATGTCCATGCCTTTCCGCCGGGCCACTTCATCTGGCCCGGCGGATTTTTCCGGCAGGCAGCGCTCACGTGACCGCGGAGGACGGGCTGAGTTACTGTCCTCTTCCGTACAGATTCAGATGGACGCGTGATATTCTCACGCAGCTTTGACGCGCGTCGTCCTCCCCAAGCATCGCGATCCATGATCCCCCAGCGCACCCTCAAGAACGTGATCCGCGCCACCGGCGTCGGCCTGCATAGCGGCGAAAAGGTCTTCATGACCCTGCGCCCAGCTGCGCCGAACACCGGCGTGGTCTTCCGCCGGGTCGATCTGGACCCGGTCGTGGAAATTCCCGCCGATGCCGCCCTGGTCACCGAAACCACGCTGTGCACCGGGCTGAGCTGCGGGCCGGCCAAGGTGCAGACCGTCGAGCACCTGATGTCGGCGCTGGCGGGCCTGGGCGTGGACAATGTCTATGTCGAGCTGTCCTCGGCCGAACTGCCGATCATGGATGGCTCTGCCAGTCCGTTCGTGTTCCTGCTCCAGTCCGCGGGCATCGTCGAGCAGAACGTGCCCAAGCGCTTCATCCGGGTGATGAAGACTGTCGAGGTGCGTGACGGCGACAAGATCGCCCGCTTCGAACCGTACGAAGGCTTCAAGCTCGGCTTCACGGTCAAGTTCGACCACCCCATGATCCCGGCTTCGCAATCGCGCGCTGAGGTCGATTTCTCCACCGGTGGCTATGTGAAGGAAGTCGCGCGCGCGCGCACCTTCGGCTTCATGCGCGACCTGGAGTACATGCGCGAGCGCAACCTGGGCCTGGGCGGATCGATGGACAACGCCATCGTGCTCGACGAGTTCCGTGTGCTCAACGACGACGGCCTGCGCTATGCCGATGAGTTCGTCCGTCACAAGATCCTGGACGCCATCGGCGACCTGTATCTGGCTGGCGGCCCGATCCTCGGCGCCTACGAGGGCTACAAGTCCGGCCATGCGTTGAACAACACCCTGGTCAGGGCCCTGATGGCCCAGACCGATGCCTGGGAAGAAGTCTTCTTTGGTCCGGAGACCACGGCGACGGCTCCCCGTCTCTACGGCACGCCTGTCCCCGCTTACTAGCGGTGCCGCTCGGCCCCAGGGCGCGGCCGACTGCCAAAGCGTGAACCGCGTCGCCCGCACGCGGCGAATTTAACTATTTTTTAATTTCTGCCTAACGACTGGTCCGCCACGGGCCGGTACGATGCCTGCCGGTCCTGCACTTCGCCTTAACGTTGCTGAATGGGGTGTCGGCCGGTTCGCGAATCGGATGCCTCGGAGTCTGGGGAGTCTTCGAGCATCGACAGGGCTTCCCGAAGCGCCGCGCGCGCCGTCGGGGTCAAGCCTGGTTTCGGCGGCTCGTCCGCCGCATTTGGGAACAGCGGTTGCAGGGTCGTTCTGGCAGTGACTGCGGTGACTGTCAGCCCGATGGATCGGGCAGCTTCGATGAGTTCGTTGGAGGCTAGGCGCAGCCTGGCCTGCCAGACGGGCGCATCGACCACAAAAACCAAGCGTCCGCCCGCGACATTGGCCAACCGGCAATGGTCGGCCAGTCCAGGCGGAAGATAGGGGTGTAGTTGCTGTTCCAGCGCGTCCAGCTGCATGGCACGACGCAGCGGGTCAGCGGCAGGTGACGCCATCGCGGCCTCCAGGGCCGGACGCGGAGCCGCCGGTTGACGCGACTGGGACTTAGAACGAGACATCACAGATCCATGAGCTTGAACAACGTTCTCCACAATACGCGCTCCTGGGCCCGCCATCAGCTGGCCATCCGTACCGTCCAGGCGCGTCGTTTCAGTCACACCCGTCCGCTGCTGAGCGCGGGCCTCCTGCTGGCCAGTGGGCTGTTGGTCGGTGTGGTCGGTCACAGCGCCTTCGGCATGGCCCGCGTGTCGTACCTGGAGGCCAAGGCGCAGCGCCAGGCCGCCGAATTGGACCAGGTCAAGCGCGGCGCGCAGCAGGAAATCAACGCCATGTCCGCCCGATTGGGCGAACTGCAGGCCCAGGCCAACCGGCTCAACGCGCTGGGCGAGCGACTGACCCAGATGGGCAAGCTCGCCGACGGCGAGTTCAACTTCGATGAGCCGGTCGGCGTTGGCGGCGCCGAGGCCTCCAGCGACATGCCCCCGCGTGAACTGTCCCAGGGACTGGATGCGCTGAAGAACAAGTTCGACACCTCCGGCCAGCAGCTCTCGGTGCTGGAGTCGCTGCTGTTCAATCGCCAGCTGGACCGCAACGCGACGCCCTCGCGGATGCCACTGGCGCATACCTACATCACCTCGCCCTTCGGGGGGCGTGCCGATCCGTTCGGCGGCGGTGGCCAGTACCACAAGGGCATCGACTTCAAGGCCAATGTGGGCGACCCGGTCCTGGCCGTGGCCGACGGCGTGGTGAGCTACGCCGGGGTCCGCAGCGGCTATGGCAACGTGGTCGAGGTCGACCACGGCAACGGCTATGTCACCCGCTACGCGCACAACTCCCGCCTGGTGGTGAAGGCCGGCGACCTGGTCCGCGCCGGGCAGATGGTGGCCAAGGCCGGTTCCACGGGGCGTTCCACCGGGGCCCACGTGCATTTCGAGGTCTGGGAGGACGGGCGCGTGGTCAATCCGCGCAAGTTCCTGGGCGAAGGCCCCACGCCGGTCGGCACACGCGTCCGCGGCTGAGTGGCGCAGTCTGGCAGACGTCGCAACGGCGGGCGTGCGCGCCCAGCCAGCGTGATCTTCCGCGCGGCTTGATTCAGGGCGGCGCGCCCCAAGCTACAATGTCGTGTTGCCGAAACGGGGCGCCTTGCGCCCTGTTTCGCTTTTCGGCACCAGGCCTTCGGGGTACATGAGGCCTGCGCGGTGCCGACGCTCCTTTCCATTCCGGTTCCTCGTCCATGATCAACAGCTTGCTCACCCGTGTTTTCGGCAGTCGCAACGAACGCCTGCTCAAACAGCTCGACCGCCAGGTGGCGCGCATCAACGCGCTGGAACCGGAGATGCAGAAGCTCAGCGACGAGGAGCTCAAGGCCAAGACGCCGGAGTTCCAGAAGCGCATCGCCGAAGGGGAGTCGCTGGACAAGGTCCTGCCCGAAGCCTTCGCGGTCTGCCGCGAGGCGTCCATGCGCGTGCTCGGCCTGCGCCACTACGATGTGCAGCTGGTCGGCGGCATGGTCCTGCACCTGGGCAAGATCGCCGAAATGCGCACCGGTGAGGGCAAGACCCTGGTGGCGACCCTGGCGGTCTACCTCAACGCGCTGGAAGGCAAGGGCGTGCACGTGGTCACTGTCAACGACTACCTGGCCCGCCGCGACTCGGCCCAGATGGGCAAGCTCTACAACTGGCTGGGGCTGAGCGTGGGCGTGGTCTACCCGGGCATGCCGCACGGCGACAAACGCGCCGCCTACGCCGCCGACATCACCTACGGCACCAACAACGAGTTCGGCTTCGACTACCTGCGCGACAACATGGCCATGGCCAAGGAAGATCGCCACCAGCGCAGCCTGAACTTCGCCATCGTCGACGAGGTCGACTCGATCCTGATCGACGAGGCGCGCACGCCGCTGATCATTTCCGGCCCGGCCGACGATTCGCCGGAGCTGTACATCCGCGTCAACCGCATCGTGCCCTCGCTGGTGAAGCAGGAGAGCGAGGAAGGCGAGGGCGACTACTGGGTCGACGAGAAGTCCAAGCAGGTGCACCTGTCCGAGGCCGGCCAGGAGCATGCCGAGGAGCTGTTGCGCAGCGCCGGCATCCTCAAGGAGGACGAGGACGACGGCCTGTACTCGCCGCAGAACCTGGGCGTGGTCCACCACCTCAACGCCGCCCTGCGCGCGCATGCCATCTACCAGCGCGACGTGGACTACATCGTCCGCGACGGCGAGGTGGTGATCGTGGACGAGTTCACCGGCCGCACCCTGACCGGGCGCCGCTGGTCCGATGGCCTGCACCAGGCGGTGGAAGCGAAGGAAGGCGTGCCGGTCCAGCGCGAGAACCAGACCCTGGCCAGCATCACCTTCCAGAACCTGTTCCGCATGTACAACAAGCTGTCGGGCATGACCGGCACCGCGGACACCGAGGCCTACGAGTTCCAGAGCATCTACGGCCTGGAAGTGATCGTGATCCCGACCAACCGGCCGACCATCCGCAAGGATGCCTCCGACCAGGTCTTCCTCAACCGCAAGGGCAAGTTCAACGCGGTGCTGGCCGACATCCAGGACTGCTACAAGCGTGGCCAGCCGGTGCTGGTGGGCACCACCTCGATCGAGACCTCCGAACTGCTGAGTCAGCACCTGGCCCAGGCCGGCGTGCCGCACGAGGTGCTCAACGCCAAGCAGCACGAGCGCGAAGCCTCGATCGTCGCCAACGCCGGTCGCCCGGGCGCGGTCACCATCGCCACCAACATGGCCGGCCGCGGCACCGACATCGTGCTGGGCGGTTCGCTGGAAGCCGAGCTGGCCCTGATGGGCGAGGACGCACCGGAGCTGGACGTGGCCCGGGTCAAGGCCGACTGGAAGGCGCGCCACGACAAGGTCAAGGAGGCCGGCGGCCTGCACATCGTGGGTACCGAGCGCCACGAGAGCCGTCGTATCGACAACCAGCTGCGTGGCCGCTCCGGCCGCCAGGGCGATCCGGGCTCGTCCCGGTTCTACCTGTCGCTGGAAGACAACCTGATGCGCATCTTCGCCAGCGACTGGGTGCAGAAGGCGATGAAACTGATCGGCATGAAGGAGGACGACGTGATCGAGGATCGCCTCGTCAGCCGCCAGATCGAAAAGGCCCAGCGCAAGGTCGAGGCGCACAACTTCGACATCCGCAAGAACCTGCTGGACTTCGACGACGTCAACAACGACCAGCGCAAGGTCATCTATGCCCAGCGCGACGAGTTGCTGGAGGCCGAGTCGGTCAAGGACAACATCGACGGCATCCGTGCCGACGTGGTCGCCGACCTGGTGACCCGCCACGTGCCGCCGAACTCGATCGACGAGCAGTGGGACCTGCCGGGCCTACAGGCCGAGCTGGCCGCCGAGGCCGGCATCGACCTGCCGGTGACGCAGTGGCCGCAGGAAATCGAGGAACTGGATGCCGAGCGCATCGAGCTGCGTGTGCAGGAAGCGCTGGACGCACACTTCGCGCAGAAGGAAGCGCAGGTGGGCAGCGAGACCATGCGCACCCTGGAAAAGCACGTGATGCTGACCGTGCTCGACAAGGGCTGGAAGGAACACCTGGCGCGCATGGACTACCTGCGCCAGGGCATCCACCTGCGCGGTTATGCGCAGAAGCAGCCCAAGCAGGAGTACAAGAAGGAGGCCTTCGAGCTGTTCTCCGAGATGCTGGAAAGCGTCAAGCGCGAGGTGGTGACCATCCTCTCGCGCCTGCGCATCCGCACCGAGGAAGAGGTGGCCGAACTGGAAGCCCAGGAGCGGCGGATGGCCGAAATGCAACAGCGCGCCATGCAGTTCCAGCACGCCGAAAGCGGCGGCTACGGCGCCGATGAAGAGGCTGCCCAGGCCCAGGCGGCCGCGCAGGCCGCCGCCGCGGGCGTGCAGGGCACGATCCTGCGCGACGCGCCCAAGGTCGGTCGCAACGATCCGTGTCCGTGCGGCAGCGGCAAGAAGTACAAGCACTGCCACGGCCAGTTGAGCTGACCGACCTCGGTCCACGCTGGAAGCAGGAAGGCCCGGATGTCGCCATCCGGGCCTTCTTTCATTTCAGCGGTCGAAGCGTGCAGGCGGCGGATCGACATGAGCGCCTGATCCACCCGTGCCGGCGCGGCGCGCGTAACGCTAGTTCAGCGTTGACGAGGCTTCTTGGCGGCGGCGAATCCGGGCTGCCCTTCCTGCTCGGCGAGCTGGGGGACGCGGACCAGCTTGTGCGTGTCCACGCCGTGCAGGGCCATCTTCGCGACCAGATCGGCGTACTGGGCATCTGACATATCGGCCGTGCGCGAAAAGACCCACGCCAGGTCACGGCCCGGGTAATCCACCAAGGCCCAGCTGTAATCCGGAGCGACCTCCAGAATCCGATACTTGGTCGGGATCACGCCGAAGAACCAAGTGGTCCAGCGCCGGTTGCCGGTGCCGTCCTTGACCGTGGCGCGCGAGTTCAGATCCTTGACCGGCTGTCCGAAGCCCTCCTGGTAGACGTAATGCACGCCGATGCTGCCGTTGGGGCGCAGGGTGTATTCGTCGCGGCTGGCGACATGGCCGCGTTCGCCGAAGTAGGGCACGTGGGCGATGACGTGCCAAGCGCCCATGTAGCGCTGGAGATCGATGGGGGTTGTCGAGACGGAATGGGGCATGGGATCGCTCGCACAGGCGGCCATCAGCAGTGTTGCCAGGATCAGGCCACCAGCGGCCAGGGAGCGGAGCGCGTGGGACATGGCAGCAGCTTTTCCGGCCGGGACCTGCAGGCTAGGCCAGGCGATGTCAACGCCCCGTCGGGCAGGTCGCAACCGGTGAGAACCGCCGGGCGCACGCTGCGCCTCCACCCTGACTGGAGGCCCGCCATGTCCACGTATCGTGCAGTGAACGTTTCTGCTCCGGCTCGTCTGGCCGGTCCGCCAGACCCCCGGCTGGCCCACCTGTTGCGCGGGCTGACCCTGACCGGCCTGGTCATGGTGCTGTTGTTGCCGGCCGCCCGGGAACACACCCAGGGACTGGGCTGGCTGCCGCTGTGGCTGGTCGGCATGCCGCTGACGGCGTGGTGGTCGCTGTATCGCTTCCGCCTGCCGCTGGGCGCCGGTCGCCAGGCCCGATCCGCGGCGCCGCCCCGTCGCCGTCGTCGCGGTTCGCAGGCGCGTCGTCGCAAGTCCAGCCGCAGCGGCCTGCGGACCGCCGCCTGAGGTCGTGCGCTGCGGCAATGGGCGAGGGTGGCTGTGCTAGCGTTCCGACGACTTGAATCGCACGGATCCCACGATGACCCGACTCGCCCTTGCACTGGTGGCCGGCCTGGCCGCCAGCAGCGCGCCCGCCCAGGAGGCCCCGATGACCGACGACCCTTATCAGTGGATGGAGGAGGTCGAAGGCGAGCGACCACTGACCTGGGTCAAGGCCCAGAACGCCCGCACCGAGGCCGCCCTGGCCGACACGCCGCAGTTCAAGCAACTGGAAGGCGAGATCCGCACCATCCTGGATTCGGACGCCAAGATTCCCTACGTCCAGAAGATCGGTGAGTACTACTACAACCTGTGGAAGGACCAGGACCACGCGCGTGGCGTGTGGCGCCGCACCACCCTGGCCGAATACCGCAAATCCCATCCGGCCTGGGAAACGGTGCTGGACATCGACGCGCTCAACGCGGCGGAGAAGGAAACCTGGGTCTGGCACGGCGCCGATTGCCGGGAGCCGGACTACACCCGTTGCCTGATCGCGCTCTCGCGCGGGGGCTCGGATGCCGATGTGACCCGCGAGTTCGACCTGACCACCAAGACCTGGGTGGAGGATGGCTTCTATCGCCCGGCGGCCAAGGGCGGCCTGGGCTGGATCGACGCGGACACGGTGTACGTCTACACCGACTTCGGCGAAGGCAGCATGACCTCCTCGGGCTATCCGCGCATCGTCAAGGAATGGAAGCGCGGCACGCCGTTGGAATCGGCCACGGTGGTGTACGAGGGCAAGGCCGACGACATGTACATCGCGGCGATGCACGATGCCACGCCGGGGTTCGAGCGCGACTTTGTCTCCCGCACCATCGCCTTTTACAACGATGAGCTATATCTGCGGGGCAAGGACGGCACGCTGACCAAGATCGATGCGCCCAATTCGGCGCAGAAGTCGGTGCAGCGCGAGTGGCTGGGGCTGGAATTGCGCGAGCCGTGGACGGTGGGTGGCAAGACCTACCAGGCCGGCTCGTTCCTGGTGACGCGCTTCGATGACTTCATGGCCGGCAAGCGCGAGTTCGATGTGCTGTTCGAGCCGACGCAGACAAGCTCGCTGGCCGGGGCGACGCTCACCCGGCACCACGTCGTGCTCAACGTCATGGAGGACGTCAAGAACCGCCTCAGCGTCTTGACCCACGAACAGGGCAAGTGGGTCTCCAGCCCGCTGAAGGTGGGCGATTCTCCCTTTGGCGCGATCAGCGCCAGCGCCGTGGATGCCGAGCATTCCGACGCGCTGTGGCTGACGGTCACCGATTACCTGACGCCGACCACGCTGTTGCTGGCCGATGCGGCTACCCCGCAGGCGCAGATCGAACCGCTGAAGACGATGCCGGCCTTCTTCGATGCCTCGCGCGATGTGATCGAGCAGCACTTCGCCACGTCCAAGGACGGGACCCGGGTGCCGTATTTCCTGGTGCGGCCCAAGGACCTGAAGTACGACGGCACCGCGCCGACGCTGCTGTATGGCTATGGCGGGTTCGAGATCTCGATGACGCCGGGTTACTCGGGCGGCATCGGCAAGGGCTGGCTGGAGAAGGGGGGCGTGTATGCGGTGGCCAACATCCGCGGTGGTGGCGAGTACGGCCCGCGCTGGCACCAGGCCGCCCTCAAGGCCAATCGCCACAAGGCCTATGAGGATTTTGCCGCCGTCGCCCAGGATCTGGTGGACAGGAAGATCACCTCGCCCAGGCATCTGGGTGCGCAAGGGGGCAGCAACGGGGGATTGCTGATGGGCAACATGCTCACCCAGTATCCGCAGCTGTTCGGCGCGATCGTGGTCCAGGTGCCGCTACTGGACATGAAGCGCTACAGCCACCTGCTGGCTGGTGCGTCGTGGAT
Organism: Pseudoxanthomonas sp. JC1303; assembly: GCF_058448525.1. Taxonomy (NCBI): domain Bacteria; kingdom Pseudomonadati; phylum Pseudomonadota; class Gammaproteobacteria; order Lysobacterales; family Lysobacteraceae; genus Pseudoxanthomonas; species Pseudoxanthomonas sp. JC1303. The sequence continues at coordinate 2,556,077 of NZ_CP185958.1, forward strand.
GGCCGAGTACGGCAACCCGGATACGGCCGACTGGGACTACATCAAGACCTTTTCCCCGTATCACCTGTTCGATGCCGGCAAGCAGTATCCGCCGACGCTGTTCATGACCTCCACGCGCGACGACCGGGTGCATCCCGGGCATGCGCGCAAGATGGCGGCGATGATGCTCGATGCCGGCAAGGACGTGCGCTACTACGAGAACATCGAAGGCGGCCACGGCGGCGCGGCCAACAATGCGCAGTCCGCGCACATGAACGCGCTGGCCTATACCTTCCTATGGGAGCAGTTGGCCGACTGAAGCCGGGTGCCGGTTGGAGGCAGACGCGACCGCAGGCCGGTCGCGCCCGGCCTCAGCGCCGGAAGGTCTCCAGGCCGCGGGCGATGCGCGTCACGGCTTCCTGCAGCCGCTCCAGGCTGTTGGCGTAGGCAAAGCGCACGTGCTGGCCGTTGCGGTGGTCGCCGAAGTCGATCCCCGGGGTGAAGGCCACGTGTTCGGTTTCCAGGAAATGCGCGCAGAAGGCCTGCGCATCCTGGCTGAAGCGGCTGATGTCGGCGTACAGGTAGAAGGCGCCCTGCGGCTCGACCGGAATCTCGAAACCCAGCCCGCGCAGCGCCGGCAGCAGCCAGTCGCGCCGGGCCTGGAAGGCGGCGCGGCGCGCTTCCAGAATGGCGATGGTCTCCGGCGCGAAGCACGCCAACGCCGCGTGCTGGGCGATGGTCGATGGGGCGATGTAGAGGTTCTGTGCCAGGCGCTCCAGCGCGGGGATGGCGTCGGCCGGGGCGACCAGCCACCCCAGGCGCCAGCCGGTCATGCCGAAGTACTTGGAGAAGCTGTTGAGCACGAACGCATCCGCATCGACCTCCAGCACGCTGGGCGCGTCCATGCCGTAGGTCAGCCCGTGGTAGATCTCGTCGACCACCAGGTGCCCGCCGCGCGCGGTCACCGCGTCCGACAGCGCGGCCAGTGCCTCGCGCGAAAGCACCGTGCCGGTCGGATTGGCCGGCGAGGCGACCAGCGCCCCGACGGTGTCCGGGTCCCAGTGCGCAGCCACCTGCGCCGGGGTGAGCTGGTACTGGCTCTCCGGGCCGGCCGGCACCAGTCGCGCGCTGCCTTCCATGACCCGCAGGAACTGGCGGTTGCAGGGATAGGCCGGGTCGGCCATCAGCCAGTGCCGCCCGGGGTCGACCAGCAAGGCGCTGGCGAGCAGCAGCGCGCCCGAGCCACCGGGCGTGATCATGATCCGCTCCGGTCCGATGTCCAATCCATAGCGCTGCTGGTAGAAGCGCGACAGTGCCTCGCGCAAGGCCGGAAGCCCGCGTGAACCGGTATAGCGCGTCTGTCCCTTGGCCAGCGCGGCCTGCCCGGCCTGGACGATGGGCGCGGCGGTGGTGAAGTCCGGCTCGCCGACCTCCATGTGGATCACGTCGGCGCCGGCGCGCTCGAGTTCGGCCGCGCGTGCGCTGAGCTGCATCACCCGGAAAGGGGCGATATCGCGACTGCGCTGGCTGTAGGGGAGGCGGGCGGAAAGCGCAGAGGGGTTCATCGTTCCCATGATAGGACTGTCGGGCTGTCCCGGCTTGCCACCGCCCGGCGTTGACATGGACACTGCCGCATCTCCCTGGTGTGGAACGCGCCTGCACGCCGATGAAAACCTTCATTCCCCTTGCGATTTCGACCCTGATGACGCTCTCCCCCGTTTCCACCCTGGCCGCTCAACTCACCCCGCCGGATGTCGAGAAGAAGCCGCACCTGGTCACCGCGCCGTTCGGCGCGCAGCGCCAGGACGAGTACTACTGGTTGCGCGACGACACGCGCACCAATCCGCAGATGCTGGACTACCTCAAGGCCGAGAACGCCTACGCCGACCAGGTCATGGCGCCGCTCAAGCCGTTGCAAGACGCGCTGTACAAGGAGATCGTCGCGCGCATCAAGCAGGACGATGCCTCGGTGCCTTACCGCGAGCGTGGTTACTGGTATTACTCCCGCTACGAGACCGGCAAGGACTATCCGATCCATGCGCGCCGCAAGGGCGACATGGGCGCGACGGAGGAAGTGCTGCTGGACGTCAACGCGCTGGCCCAGGGCAAGGGCTACTACAGCGTCGGCGACTGGGACGTCAGCCAGGACAACACCCTGCTGGCCTACGCCGATGACGCGGTGGGCCGGCGCCAGTACACGATCCGCTTCAAGGACCTGGCCACCGGCAAGGTGCTGCCCGACGAGATCCCCGGCGTGTCGGCCAACGTAGTCTGGGCCGACGACAACAAGACCCTGTTCTATGTCGAGAACGACCCGGAGACCCTGCTCACCGTGCGCGTGAAGAAGCACGTGCTGGGCACGCCGGTCGCCGACGACCCGCTGGTCTACGAAGAGCACGACGACAGCTTCTACATGGGCGTGGGGCGCACCCGCGACGACAAGTACATCACCATCGGCCTGCACAGCACGGTCTCCAGCGAAGAGCGCTACGCGCCGGCGTCCGATCCGCAGACCTTCACCGTGCTGGCCCCGCGCGCCCGCGACGTCGAATACGACGCCGATCATTTCGATGGCCGCTGGGTGATCCGCACCAATGCCGATGGCGCCACCAACTTCAAGCTCGTCACCGCACCGGACGGTGCAAGTTCGCGCAAGCAGTGGACCGACTGGGTCGCGCACAGCGACAGCGTCTACATCGATGGCTTCGAGCTGTTCGATGGCTTCACCGCGATCGGCGAGCGTTCGGAAGGGCTGGAGCGCATCCGGCTGCTGAAGCGGGACGGCGCCTCCGAATTCGTCAAGGCCGACGAGCCGGCGTATTCGATGGGGCTGGACGTCAATGCGGAGCACGACACGCCGTGGTTGCGCTACAGCTACACCTCGTTGACCACGCCGGCCACCACCTACGAGCTCAATACGGTCACCGGCGAGCGGCGGCTGATGAAGCAGCAGCCGGTGCTGGGCTACGACCCGTCCAAGTACACCACCGAGCGCCTGTGGGTCACCGCGCGCGATGGCACCAAGGTCCCGGTCTCGCTGGTGTACAAGAACGGCTTCAAGAAGGATGGCACCGCCGCGCTGCTGCAATACGGCTATGGGAGCTACGGCGCGTCGATGGATCCGGGCTTCTCCGGGCCGGTGGTGAGCCTGCTGGACCGCGGCATGGTCTACGCCATTGCCCACATCCGCGGCGGTGAGGAGATGGGACGGGCCTGGTACGACAACGGCAAGCTGCTCAAGAAGAAGAACACCTTCACCGACTTCATCGACGTGACCGAGGCGCTGGTCAAGCAGGGCTACGCCGCCAAGGACCGTGTCGCGGCGATGGGGGGCAGCGCCGGTGGCCTGCTGATGGGTGCGATCACCAACATGGCGCCGGACGACTACCGGGTGATCATTTCCCAGGTGCCGTTCGTGGACGTGGTCACCACCATGCTGGACCCGAGCATCCCGCTGACCACCAACGAGTACGACGAATGGGGCAACCCGGAGCAGAAGGCGTTCTACGACTACATCGTCACCTATTCGCCCTACGACAACCTCAAGGCCCGTGCGTATCCGGCGATGTTCGTCGGGACCGGCCTGTGGGACTCCCAGGTGCAGTACTGGGAGCCCACCAAGTACGTCGCCCGGCTGCGTGACCTGGACACCGGCAAGCAGCCGGTGGTGTTCCGCATCAACATGGAAGCCGGCCACGGCGGCAAGTCCGGCCGCTTCCGCCGCTACCAGGAAATGTCCGAGTACTACGCCTTCATGCTGGACCAGTTGGGCGTAGGCAGCGACGGCTAAGGCTGCGCATTCCTTGGCTTGGTAAATGGTGTGCGGTGAAGTGCCGCGCGCTTTTGACGGCCGTGTCGGCGATGGGCAGCGTGAGTTTGGTGCGCAGCTGAGCTGGTCGTGGCAGTTCTGAGGCTGGCGCGCTCCTGGCGGTGATGCTTCCGGGCCCGTGGGCGATTGCCTGCGGGCCCGGCTTGGTGATGCGGTCGGCGGGCAAGAGTGCGCCAGGGGCGCAACGCTGCGTGTGCGTGCCGCGATGGCGCCTACACAAGCGGTGCGCGAGAATATGCGCGTGCACACGCCCATCCCGCCGCAGGTCTCCCCGCCGCCCACCCGCTTTCGCTGGGCGTGGTGGTTGCTGGCCTGGACCAGCCTGCTGCTGGGGGTGATCGGGCTGTTCCTGCCGGTCATGCCGACCACGGTGTTCATCCTGATCGCGGCCTTTGCCGCTTCGCGGGGCTCGGAGAAGCTGCACCGGGCGCTGATGGGGCATCGACACTTCGGTCCGGTGATCCGCGACTGGCAGACCCATGGCGCGGTGCCGCGGCGGGCCAAGTGGTTGACCAGCTGGACCATGCTGGCCAGCGCGGTGTTCACCGTCGGCGTAATGCTGGCCTTCGCTGGGCATCACTGGTGGATGTCCGCCATCCCCGTGCTGTGCATGTCGGCCGTGGTGATCTGGCTGTGGCAGCGCCCGGAGCCGCCGCAGGACGGCTGAATGCGGTCGCCGTCCCGTGGGTGGATGTTGCGTTGGGACGCCGCACGCACTCGCTATACTCTTTGCCCATGAAGACCGTCTCCCGATTTGCGCTGTCGAGCGCCGTGCTGCTGGCCCTGTCGGCCTGTGGCAACAAGGGGCCGCTTGTGCTGCCCGAGAAGCCCGTTCCGGTGCAGCCGGCCGCGTCACCGGCTGTTGATGATCCCGCCGCCACGCCGACCCAGGTCGCGCCCGTCGGCGAGCAGGGCGCCACGCCGCCGGTGCAGATCAAGTCCGAGGACGAGACCTCCGCGCCCTCGGCGGCCGATGCCGCCGCGGAGCAAGCGGTGGATGAAGGCGGTACCAGCGGGAATGAATGACCCCACGCCGCTGCGCTTTTCCAAGATGCATGGCGCGGGCAATGATTTTGTGGTGCTGGATCTGCGCGGCGGGCGTCCCGCACCCGATGCCGAACTGGCCGCGCGCCTGGCCGACCGGCATCGGGGCGTAGGCTGCGACCAACTTCTGACGATCGAGGCTCCCCGCAGTGCGGATGCCGTGGCCTCCTACCGGATCTGGAATGCCGATGGTTCGCTGGCCGGGCAGTGCGGCAACGGCGCGCGTTGCGTGGCCGCCTGGCTGGTGCGCGACGGAACCGCCGGTGGCGATGACTTCCAGATGGAAAGTCCCGCCGGACTGCATCGTGTCCAGCGCGGCCAGGCCGGATTCGCCGTGGCCATGGGCTTGCCGCGCTGGGATCCGGCGCAGCTCCCGTTGGCCGGCTTCGACACGCCACAGGATCCTTACCAGGTCTTGCTGGATGGCCAGCCGGTGAGCTTTGGTGCGGTTTCGATGGGAAACCCGCATGCGGTGCTGCAGGTCGATGACATCGCGCTGGCGCCGGTCGCCACGCTGGGGCCTGCGTTGCAGCGGCTGCCGGCGTTTCCCGAATCGGTCAACGTGGGGTTCGCCCAGGTGGTGTCGCCGACCCGGATCGCGCTGCGGGTGTTCGAGCGCGGGGTGGGCGAAACCCTGGCCTGCGGCAGTGGCGCCTGCGCCGCCGCCGTGGTGCTGATGCGGCGTGGCCTGGTCGAGCGCAGCGTCACGGTCGCCCTGCCGGGCGGCGACCTCCAGATCGACTGGCCCGCGGACGACGCCCCCGTGGTGATGTCCGGGCCGGCGACCTTTGTCTACGAGGGAGAGTGGAATCCATGAGCCAAGTGACCGAGAAACTCGGCGCCCACGAGGTCGCAGCCTGGCTGCGCCGCCATCCGACCTTCCTGAAACAGTTCCCCGATCTTGCCGCCACGCTGGTCGTGCCGCGGGAAGAGGGCCCGACCGCCTCGCTGGCCAGCTATCAGCTCGACGTCCTGCGTGACAAGAACCGCGAGCTGTCGCGGCGCTTGGGCGAGCTGTCGGCCAACGCCCTGGAGAACGAGCGCCTGGCCGTGCGCGTGCATCAGCTGACCCTGGCCCTGCTGCGCCAGGACAGCGTCGCAGGCACCTTGTCGGCGATGGCCGCCTCGCTGGAAGAGGACTTCCACGGGGATCTGGTGCGTCTCGTCATCTTCCAGCCGGTGCCCGAGTCGCTGGCCCAGGCGCCCTGGCTGCAGTCCATGCCGTCCGACAGTCCCCACCTGGCCCCGTTCCGCGACTGCCTGGCCGATGGCGAGCCGCTTTGCGGGCGCCTGCAGCCACAGAAAAATGCCCTGCTCTATGCCTCCCAGGCAGACGAAGTCGGTTCGTCGGCGCTGCTGCCGCTGCCCGGCGTGGGCTTGGTGGCGGTGGGCAGCCGCGATGGCAACCGCTTCTATCCCGGCATGGGAACGTTGTTCCTGCGCATGATGGGCGAGGCGCTTGCCGTGGCGCTCAAGCGCTTCGACGCCGCGGACTAGGCGCATGACCGCGATGGTCACGCGCGTGCTGCGTCAGCGGATGCAGCCATGAGGCCACGGCATGTCCGCCGTTGAATCCTTCCTCGACCATCTGCGTGTCGAGCGTCAGGTCTCCGCGCACACCCTGGACGCCTACCGGCGTGATCTGACCGCGCTGGCCCAGTGGGCGCAGGGCCAGGAGATCGTCGACCTGGAAGGGTTGCAGGCCGACCAGCTGCGGGCCTTCATCGCCGCCGGACATCGCGCCGGGCTGGCACCCAAGAGCCTGCAGCGTCGGCTTTCCGCGTGCCGCAGTTTCTACAGCTGGCTACTCAAGCATGGGCGCATCCCGGCCAGCCCCGCGGCCGGCCTGCGGGCGCCCAAGGCGCCGCGCAAGTTGCCCAACGTGCTCGATGCCGACGAGGCCACGCAACTGGTCGAGGTGCCCACCGACGCGCCGCTCGGACTGCGCGATCGCGCGCTGCTGGAGCTGTTCTATTCCTCGGGCCTGCGCCTGAGCGAGCTGTGCGCGCTGCGCTGGCACGACCTGGATCTGGCGGCCGGCCTGGTCACGGTGCTGGGTAAGGGACGCAAGCAGCGCATCGTGCCGGTGGGCCGCCATGCGCGGCAGGCCTTGCAGGCCTGGCGCGAAGACCGGCCCGCGGCCGACAGCGCGCAGGTGTTTCCCGGGCGCGGTGGCGCGCCGATCTCGCAGCGCGCCGTGCAGCTGCGGATCAAGCAGCTGGCCCAGCGCCAGGGTCTGTTCAAGCATGTCCATCCGCACATGCTGCGGCACAGCTTCGCCAGCCATATCCTGGAGTCCTCCGGGGACCTGCGCGGCGTGCAGGAACTGCTCGGACATGCGGACATCGCCACCACGCAGGTCTATACGCACCTGGATTTCCAACACCTGGCCAAGGTCTATGACGGGGCGCATCCACGGGCCAGGCGCAAGTCCTGAGCAACTCAATGTGATGTCCGCAAACGGCGAGCGGGGCGGCGTGCCGGCGGTCATGCTGGTGTTCGATCCCTTCGCGGTGCCCCCATGTCCCGTTTCCAGCTCTCCGGTCTCGACCACCAGGCCTTCCAGCCCTTCTTCGCAATGGACAACGCGGCCTTGGCCACGCGCGGCATGCGACGTTGCCGCGTCGATGACGCGTCTGGCTATCCGTGCCGCATCAGCCTGGAGAACGCGCCGCTCGGCGAAGACGTGCTTTTGCTGCCGTATCTGCACCACGCCGTCGACTCGCCCTATCGCAGTTCCGGTCCGGTCTACGTGCGCGCCAAGGTGACGCGGGCGGTGCTGGCACCAGGTGATGTCCCGCCTTATGTCAGCCGCCGCCTGATCTCGCTACGTGCCTACGACCATCGCGGCATGATGCTGTGCGCCGAGGTGCATCAAGGGAATGACGTCGCCCAGGCACTGGATGACTTGTTCGCGAACCAGGATGTGGCCTACGCGCATCTGCATAACGCACGGCAGGGGTGCTTTTCGTGCCTGGCCAGCCGCGTCGCCTGAGCCTTGTCGGCACCGGCGGTCGAGCGGTGGCCGGGCCCTGGCCGACGCGCTGCACCCAATGTCAGTCTGGTCATGGTTCAGCTTGCACGGCATGGAGGCGGTGCCTCGAATGACCAGACATCGCGGGCACCAGCCGGGCCAAGGCACTGCTTGACGGCAGTAAGCAGTGCTGCAAGCGGCGAATAAGGGGCGCAGACGGCATCGCGGCCCCGCGAGGAAGTCATCGCGACAGCCGTGCCTGCGTGCCGGCCCTCAGGCGCGGATCGCGGGTTGAAGACCCGGTACAGGCGCCCCATCTGCTCTGGAAGCATTTCGGAGCCTGCCATGGACCCCAGCCAGAACCCCAACGTCTTTCATGCCACCACCATCCTGTCGGTGCGCCGCAACGGCCATGTCGCCATCGCCGGTGATGGCCAGGTCACGCTGGGCCATACCGTGATGAAGGGCAACGCGCGCAAGGTGCGGCGGCTGGGCCGCGACGGCCACGTGTTGGCCGGTTTCGCTGGCGCCGCGGCCGATGCCTTCACCCTGTTCGAACTGTTCGAGGCCAAGCTGGAAAAGCACGGCCAACTGCAGCGTGCCGCCGTGGAACTGGCTAAGGATTGGCGCACCGAGCGCCGCTACGGCAAGTTGGAAGCGCTGTTGGCCGTGGCCGACAAGGACACCTCGCTGATCATCAGCGGCACCGGCGATGTGATCGAGCCGGAGGACGGCATCATCGCCATCGGCTCCGGTGGGTCCTACGCGCTGTCGGCTGCGCGTGCGCTGATGGGCCATACCGAGTTGGATGCCAAGACCATCGCCACCGAGGCGCTGCATATCGCCGGTGACATCTGCATCTACACCAATCGCAACGTGGTGGTCGAGGAGCTGTAAGCGACGCAAAGCGCGCGTCGCGCTGCCTCGTCTTCGCATCCCGGCCCCGGCAAGCGGGGCCCTATCCGCACCGTTGACGGTCGTTCCGGCCGAAAGCCGAAATCCCTGCCTCATTCGCGAGCATTCCATGTCGATGATTCCCCAGACCTCTTCCACCATGACCCCGCGCGAGATCGTGCAGGAGCTAGACCGCCACATCGTCGGCCAGCACGCGGCCAAGCGCGCGGTTGCCATCGCGCTGCGCAACCGCTGGCGCCGCGCCCAGCTCGATCCGGAGCTGCGCAACGAAGTGATGCCCAAGAACATCCTGATGATCGGGCCGACCGGTGTGGGCAAGACCGAGATCGCCCGGCGCCTGGCCACCTTGGCCAATGCACCGTTCACCAAGGTCGAGGCCACGCGCTTCACCGAGGTCGGCTATGTCGGCAAGGACGTGGAACAGATCATCCGCGATCTGGCCGATACCGCGGTCAAGCTCTACCGCGAACAGGCCAAGGCGCGCGTGCGCACCCAGGCCGAGGAGCGCGCCGAGGACCGCATCCTCGATGCGCTACTGCCCAAGCGCAGCAGCGGCATCGGCTTCGATCCGTCGGTGGTCGCCAATGAGCCGTCCGCGCAGGACAACGACACCAGGGCCAAGTTTCGCAAGATGCTGCGCAAGGGCGAGCTGGACGACAAGGAAATCGAGCTGGAGCTTTCGCTCAACACCGGTGGCGTGGACATCATGACCCCGCCGGGCATGGAGGAAATGGGCCAGCAGCTCAAGCAGATGTTCTCCAACCTGGGCGGCGGCAAGACCCAGAAGCGCACGGTGACCATCAAGGCCGCGCGGCCGCAGCTGATCGAAGAAGAAGCCGCCAAGCTGGTCAACGAGGACGATGTGCGCGCCGCGGCGATCGAGGCCTGCGAGCAGCACGGCATCGTCTTCATCGACGAGATCGACAAGGTGGCCAAGCGCGGCGACAACGTCGGCGGCGGCGATGTATCGCGCGAGGGCGTGCAGCGCGACCTGCTGCCGCTGGTGGAAGGCAGCAACGTGTCGACCAAGTACGGCACGGTCAAGACCGACCACATCCTGTTCATCGCCTCCGGCGCCTTCCACCTGGCCAAGCCCAGCGACCTGATCCCTGAGCTGCAGGGCCGTTTCCCGATCCGCGTGGAGCTGGGGGCGTTGAGCAAGGACGACTTCGTGCGCATCCTCACCGAGCCCAAGGCCGCCCTGACCAAGCAGTACGTGCAGCTGATGCAGACCGAGGGCGTGACGCTGTCCTTCGCGCCCGAGGCCGTGGAGCGGCTGGCCGAGATTGCCGCCCAGGTCAACGAGCGCCAGGAGAACATCGGCGCGCGTCGCCTGCATACCGTGCTCGAACGCCTGCTCGACACGCTCAGCTACGAAGCCCCCGACCGCGATGGCGAGACCGTCGCCATCGACCGCGCCTACGTGGACAAGTACCTGGACGAGCTGGTGCAGGACCCGGATCTGAGTCGTTACATTCTCTGATCCGGCCTGCGATCAACACGACAAAGGCGCTCCCCAGGGAGCGCTTTTTTCGTTGCCGATGCCGAGTGGGGAGCTGCCATGATGGCGATGAGGCTTTCCTGGTGAAGCCCTTCGCCGCCGTGGCGGCTCCCCCACCAGGGGAGGCGAAGTTTTAGGCTGCCTTCACCCAGCGGCGAGCATGCTCACGGCCCTGTTCATTTCCTTCGGGAGTCGCCCATGCTGCGTTCGCTTGCGCTCGTCTCGGCACTGTCACTGGCCGCGTTCGCCGCGCCGTCCTATGCGCGGACCACCTGCCATCTGGACTTCAAGATGTCCGGCTGGTCGGCGTTCTACAAGACCTCCGAAGGCACCGGCCGGGTCACCTGCGACGACGGCGAGAGCATGCCGGTCAAGGTCAGCGCCAAGGGCGGCGGCCTCACGGTGGGCAAGTCGACCATCGAGGGGACCGGTGAGTTCACCGAGGTGCGCAACCTCAACGAGGTGCTGGGCAGCTACGCCACCGCCGAGGCGCACGCCGGCGCGGAGAAGTCCAGCAAGGCCCAGGTGATGACCAAGGGCGAGGTCTCCCTGTCGCTGGCCGGCACCGGCAAGGGCTGGGATGTCGGCATCGCCTTCGGCGCGTTCCATATCGATCCGATGTAAGCGCGAGATTTCTTCGCAGGCGGGCGGCGCGGCGCCGCGAGAGGCGCGCCAACTGCGTCTGGAGGGGAAGCAAGCTGTAATGTTCTGCTAGCCTCTGCGCCGATTCCACGATGTGGCCGGGATATGGAGCAGCAGGGCGGGGCAGGGACGGTGCTGGTGCTTGGCGCCGGAGGATTCATCGGGGGCTATGTGGTGTCTGCATTGCGTGCGCACGGCTGGCGCGTGCTGCGTGGCGTACGCGGGCACGGACGCGCGTTGCCCGGGGACGCACGCGACTGCGACCTGATGCAGCTGCGAACGCCGCAAGCATGGCACCCGCTGTTGGAGGGCGTGGACGCGGTGGTCAACGCCGCCGGCACCCTGCGCGAGGCACGGGGGCAATCCTTCCAGGTCATCCACCACGACGCGCCGTTGGCGCTGGCCCAGGCCTGCGTGCAGCGTGGCGTGCGCCGCTTCGTGCAGGTGTCGGCGCTAGGCTTGTCAGCGGACGGCGCCTTCATCGCCACCAAGCACGCCTTCGATGCGGCCCTGCAGACGCTGCCGCTGAGCAGCGTGGTGCTGCGGCCCTCGCTGGTGTATTCGGCGAGCGGTTCGTATGGCGGCACTTCGCTGCTTCGGGCGATGGCGGCCTTCCCCGGCCTGCACCTGCTGCCCGGCGATGGCCGTTGGCCGACCCAGCCGCTGTCCACAGAAGACCTGGGAGAACTGGTCGCGCGCTCGGCTGGCGGCGCGCAGCGCGGCGTGTTCGAGGTGGGCGGACCGGCGCCGATCTCGCTGCGCGCCTACCAGCAGACTTGGCGACGCTGGCTACGCGTTCCCGGCACTGGAGCGCTGCGCACGCCGGAATGGATGGTCGGCAGCGTGGTGGCCGTTGGCGAGATGCTGGGACGCGGCCCGGTCGGCCGCACGATGTGGGCCATGCTACGCAGGCACAACGTGACCGCGCCCGATGCGGCCGATCGGCTGGAAGCGGCTTTCGGCCTGCGCCCGCGCACGCTGCAGCAGGCACTGGACGCGCATCCCAGCCAGACCCAGGACCGCTGGCACGCCCAACTGTATTTCCTGGCGCCAGCGCTGAAGCTGGCCGTGATTGGCGTGTTCGTGCTTTCCGCACTGGTGGGCTGGCGGACGCCAGCCGCGCGCATCGAGGCGATGACCGAAGGCTCCGCGCTGGCGTCGCTGGCCCCGGTCGCGCTGGCCCGACTTGGTGCCGGTTTCGACCTGCTGCTGGCCTTGTGGCTGGCCAGTGGCGTGCGGCCGCGCGCGGCGATCGGCGCGATGCTGGCGCTGGTATCCGCTTACACCCTGGCGTTCGGCATCGCCGTGTCCGAGCTGTGGCTGGATCCGCTAGGCGGCCTGCTGAAAAACCTGATCCTGCTGCCGGCGCTGGCTGTGCTGTGGGTGCTGGCCGACCGGAGATAACCCGCGTGATCTACCTGTGGCTGAAATGGATCCACATCCTGTCTTCCACGCTGCTGTTCGGCACCGGGCTGGGCATCGCCTTCTTCCTGTGGATCGCGCACCGGCGTGGCGATCCGCGTGCGATCGCCGCCACCGCGCGCACCGTGGTGCTGGCCGATACCTGCTTCACTGCGCCGGCAGTGGTGGTGCAGTTCGGCACCGGCCTGGGCCTGATGCACGTGCTGGGCATGCGCCTGGACCAGGAATGGATCGCGCTGGCGCTGGGATTGTTCGTGCTGGTCGGTGCGTGCTGGTTGCCGGTGCTGTGGCTGCAGGTGCGTGCGCGGGACCTGGCTATCGCCGCCGCGCGCGACGGCACGCCGCTGCCACCGGCCTACTACCGCGCCATGCGCTGGTGGTTCTGGCTGGGCTGGCCGGCGTTCCTGAGCGTGCTGGGCATCTTCTGGCTGATGGTGTTCAAGCCGGCCTAGCGCGTTGGCTCACTCCTCGCCGATGTCCTCGTTCCAGACTTGCGGGTGCTTTTCGATGAAGCCGCCCAGCAGGTCCACGCACTCCTGGCTGTCCAGGTCGATCACGTTGACGCCGGCTTTGCGCAGCCAGTCCACGCCGCCCTGGAAGGTGCGCGATTCGCCCACCACCACCGTGCCGATGCCGAACTGGCGCACCAGCCCGGAGCAGTACCAGCAGGGGGCCAGGGTGGTGACCATGATGGTGTCGCGGTAGGTGCGCTGGCGGCCGGCCTTGCGGAAGGCGTCGGTCTCGCCGTGCACGGACGGGTCGTCTTCCTGCACGCGGCGGTTGTGGCCGCAGCCCAGCAGGCGCCCGTCGGCGTGGTAGAGCGCCGCGCCGATCGGGATGCCGCCTTCGGCTAGGCCCTTGCGGGCTTGGTCAATGGCGGTGTCCAGCAAAGCGCGGTAGTCGGGCGTGGCGATCATGGGGTCTCCGGTAGGGCGGATCGGGCAGGGCAGCGATGATGCTGCCTATATTGCACTGCAGCAGGGGGATCACGGCAGGCATGAAATACTGCGCGCCCCCGCGAAAGCGTTTCCAGCAGGAGTGCCCCTGATGCACGCGAGTCCCACGCCGACCTCTGCCACGACCGTGCGGTCGACGCCAAAACTGGCGATGGCGGTGGTCACCACCATCTTCTTCATGTGGGGCTTTCTGACTTGTCTCAACGACATCCTCGTGCCGCACCTGAAGTCGGTGTTCACGTTGAGCTATACGCAGGCGAGCTTCGTGCAGTTCACGTTTTTCGGCGCTTACTTCCTGATGTCGCTGCCTGCCGGGCGCGTGGTCGCGGCGCTGGGCTACAAGGGCGGCATCGTATGTGGACTGGCCGTTGCGGGGATTGGCGCATTGCTGTTCTGGCCCGCGGCGGCGATGCACAGCTATGGCGTGTTCCTGTTCGCGCTGTTCGTGCTGGCAACCGGCATCACGGTGCTGCAGGTGGCAGCCAATCCCTATGTCGCGTTGCTGGGGCCTGAAAAGACCGCCTCGAGCCGGCTCAATCTTTCCCAGGCCTTCAATTCGCTCGGGACGGCCATCGCGCCGCTCTTCGGCGGCCTGCTGATCCTGGCGGCAGATCCCAAGACGGCCGAGCAGCTGGCGGCCATGCCGCAGGCGCAGCTCCTGGCCTATCGCACCGCTGAGGCAAACTCGGTCCAGATGCCGTATCTGGGACTGGGGATCGCGTTGTTCGCGCTCGCGGTCTTCATCTTCCTGTTCCGCCTGCCGGCCATCACCGAAGCGAGCGAGAAGGGCGAGACGCGCCATTACGGGATCTTCGAGCCGCTGCGTCACCGCCATGTGCTGCTGGGCGTGCTCGGCCTGTTTTTCTACGTGGGCGCAGAAGTTGCCATCGGCAGCTACTTGATCAACTACCTGGCCGAGCCAGACATCGGCGCCATGACCGAACAGGCGGCGACGCACTACGTGTTCCTGTACTGGACCGGCGCGATGGTGGGACGCTTCATCGGTTCGGCGCTGCTACTGCGTATCGATGCCGGAAAGCTGCTGACCGTTTTTGCCGGCATCGCGGCGCTGCTGCTGGTGGCCACGCTGGTGACCTCGGGCATGACGGCGGTCTACGCGGTGGTGGCGATTGGCCTGTTCAATTCGATCATGTTCCCGACCATCTTCACCTTGGGCATGGCCAAGCTGGGCCCGCTGACCAACCGGGCGTCCTCGCTGCTGATCATGGCCATCGTCGGTGGTGCCGTGATCCCGCTGCTGATGGGCATGCTGGCCGACCGCATCGGGATCCACCACGCCTTCGTCCTGCCGCTGGTGTGCTACCTGTACATCGCCTACTACGGCATCAGCGGGTCGCGCGTGCGCGAGCCAGTGCCGCCGGCCACGACCACGCGGTCGTAAGGCCTCATGCGCTGGCTTGTGCCAGCGCGCGGGCTGTCCCACAAGGGCGCACTTCGGTGTGCCCTTGTGCATTGTGCGGACCGGCGCACCGCGGCCATGACGCCATCGGCCGCCGGTCGGTGCGATAATCAGCGCTATGAGCGAATCCCCCTACAACTCCGGCACCACCCATTTCGGCTTCCGTGACGTCGCCGCGCGCGACAAGCAGAAGCTGGTCGGCGAGGTCTTCACCTCGGTGGCCGGCAAGTACGACCTGATGAACGACCTGATGAGTCTGGGCATTCACCGGGTCTGGAAGCGCTACTTCACCGCCACCGCGCAGGTGCGCCCCGGTGACCGGGTGTTGGATCTGGCCGGCGGCACCGGCGACATCGCCGCGCTGCTGAAGTCGCGCGTGGGCAAGACCGGCAGCATCGTGCTGGGCGACATCAATGCCGGCATGCTGACCGTCGGGCGCGACCGCATGACCGATCGCGGGCTGGTCGCCGGCATGGAGTACGTTCAGTGCAATGCCGAGGCGCTGCCGTTCCCGGACAACAGCTTCGACCTGGTGACCATCGCCTTTGGCCTGCGCAACGTGACCGACAAGGACGCGGGCCTGCGCGAGATGTATCGCGTGCTCAAGGTGGGCGGGCAGGCGCGGGTGCTGGAGTTCTCCGAGGTCAAGCCGGAGTGGTTCCGTCCCATCTACGACTTCCACTCGTTCAAGGTGCTGCCGCGCTTGGGCAAGTTGTTCGCCGGCGACGCGGACAGCTATCAGTACCTGGCCGAATCCATCCGCAAGCATCCGCCGCAGGAACAGCTCAAGGCGATGATGACCGAGGCTGGTTTTGCACGGTGCCGGTACACCAACCTGTCCGCTGGCATCGTCGCCATCCACGACGGCTACAAGGCCTGATCAGCGGATCGGTCCTGTCACAATGGGACGGACTAAGCATGACGAACGCGTCGTGCGTGGGCCTGCCGAAGAGCTTGCTAAGCTGCCGGGTTTTGGATTTCCGGTCCTCATTGGATGATGCAACAGGTGCTGGCGCGACTTGCGCCCCGCTCCCTGGGGCTGCGGTTGCTGGCCGTGGCATTCCTGGGGATCCATACGCCGCTGATCCTGCTGGCTGGCTGGTTGCTGTTGTACGGCGGTCTTGCGCGTCGCGAAGCGATCACCGTCCTCTTGGTGGTGCTGGCGGCAACCCTGTTGGGAACCGCTGCCACGCTGCTGGTCATGCGCCGGATGCTGGCGCCGCTGCGCCAGGCGATGGCGATGCTGGATGCCTCCCAGTCCGCACCCGGTCTGCCGCCGCCGCGCCTGCCCGACACGGGGCAAGACGAGGTCAGCCAGTTGCTGCGTCGTATCAACCGCAGCCTGCAGGGCGCCGACGCGGACCTGCGTGATCTGGAGCGCGAGGCGCAGACCGATGCGCTGACCGGCGCGCTCAATCGCCGCGGTTGCGAGCAGGCGCTGGCCAACTCGGTCCGCCGCGCGGACGGCGGTTCCATGCCGTTCGTGCTGTTCGTGGTGGATCTGGACAATCTCAAGCAACTCAACGACCGGGAAGGCCACGCAGCAGGGGACGCGGCGCTGGTGCGCCTGGTCGAGCAGGCGCGCGCCTGGCTGGGGCCGCGCGATTGGATCGGCCGCTGGGGCGGTGACGAGTTCCTGATGGGCCTGCACCTGGAGGCGGTCGAGGCCTGCGCACGGGTGGAGGACTGGCGCGTGCACCTTGAAATGCCCGAAGGTCAGGCCGTCCGCCCGCTGCACCTGAGTGCGGGCGCCGCCGTGCACCTGCCCGGCGAGGAACGCGCGCTGCTTTACCGTCGCGCCGATGCGGCGATGTATCGCGCCAAGTTCGGCGGAGGCCGGCGCCTGGTCCTGGATACAGGGGCCGGCGCGGCGCCGACTTGATCCAGGACCGGTTGCGTGTGCAGGTACCGGCTAGAATGACGGTTCTCCCGTTGAACAAGCCTGGATGCCGCCGCCGATGCGTTCCGCGTTCCTGATGATGTCCTGTGCCGCCGTGATGCTCACGGCGTGCTCCAAGGAAACCGCCTCCACCGAGGCCACCCAGACTCCCGCTCCCAAGGCCGCCGCCGTGTCCAAGTCCGACCGTCGCCATGACGAAAGCTCCTATGCGCAGCCCGACAAGGTGGTCATCAAGGACCTGGCGCTGGACGTGGGCGTGGACTTCGATGCCCGACAGATCGCCGGCACGGCGACCTACAAGCTGGACTGGAAGCAGCCCCAGGCCACCGAGCTGGTCCTGGACACGCGCGCGCTGACGATCGAAAAGGTCGAGGGCGCCGCGCAGGGTAGCCAGGACTTCCATCCGCTGGAGTTCAGCCTGGCCGATGCGGACAAGGTGTACGGCAGCAAGCTGACCATCCAGGTGCCACAGCGCGATCCCACCGTGCGTGTGACCTACCACACCTCGCCGGACGCTTCGGGCCTGCAGTGGCTGACCCCGGCGATGACCGAGGGCAAGCAACTGCCCTTCATGTTCAGCCAGTCCGAAGCCATCCATGCCCGCAGCTGGGTGCCGCTGCAGGACACGCCCGGTGTGCGTTTCACCTACACCGCGCACGTGACCAGCCGGCCCGACGTGATGGTCCTGATGAGCGCGGGCAACGACCCGGCCTCAGTGCGCGACGGCGATTACTTCTTCGTGCAGAACAAGCCGATCCCGTCCTACCTGCTGGCCATCGCCGCGGGCGACCTGGTGTTCCGCAAGCTCTCCGATCGCGCCGGCGTGTGGGCCGAGCCGGCCATGGCCGACAAGGCCGCGGCCGAGTTCGAGGACACCGAGAAGATGATCACCACCACCGAGAAGCTCTACGGGCCGTATCGGTGGGGGCGCTACGACATCCTGGTGCTGCCGCCGTCCTTCCCCTTTGGTGGCATGGAGAACCCGACCCTGACCTTCGCCACACCGACGGTGATCGTGGGCGACAAGTCGCTGGTCTCGCTGGTGGCCCACGAACTGGCGCACAGCTGGTCCGGCAACCTGGTGACCAATGCCTCGTGGAAGGACATCTGGCTCAACGAGGGCTTCACCACCTACGTGCAGGCGCGCATCACCGAGGCGCTGTACGGGCAGGAGTTGGCCGAGATGGAGCGCCAGATCGATCAGAAGGACCTGGCCGACGAGATCAAGGACATGCCGCCGCAGGACCAGGTCCTGGAGCTGGCACCGTTGACCGGCCGCGACCCGGACGAAGCGTTGACCAGCGTGCCCTACGTCAAGGGCGCTTGGTTCCTGCAGTTCCTGGAGCAGCGCTTCGGGCGCGAGGTCTTCGATCCGTTCCTGCGGAGCTGGTTCGACGACCAGGGCTTCAAGAGCGCGACCACCGACCAGTTCGTGGAGGACCTGCGCAAGAACTTGCTGCCCAAGAACCCCAACGCGGTCACCGATGCCGAGCTGGACGCCTGGCTGCACCAGCCGGGCATTCCCTCGTTCGCACCGCGTGCGCAGTCGCGTGGCTTCGCCCTGGTCGACACCGCGCGCATCGCCTGGCTGGGCAGCGGCACCTTGCCGTCCAAGCAGGCCACCGATGAATGGGTGACCCAGCAGTGGGTGCACTTCATTGATGGGTTGGGTGAGACGCAGCCGCTGGACAAGCTCAAGCAGCTCGACGACACCTATCACTTCACTGGGACCTTCAATGGCGAGATCGCCATGCGCTGGTATCCGCTGGCCATCCGCAGCGGCGACAAGGACGCGTGGGAGCAGGCCGGCGCCTTCATCGAGCGCGTGGGTCGGCGCAAGCTGATCATGCCGATCTACGCCGAGCTGGTGAAAACCCCCGAGGGCCTGGCCTTCGCCAAGGACGCCTTTGCCAAGGCCGAGCCGGGCTATCACCCGATCACCACCGCCTCGGTAAAGGCGATGCTGGAGCAGGCGCAGGCGCACCCGCCTGAGGCGCCGGAAGCCCCAGCCGCGCCGCAGCCGCCCAAGGCCGACGCCCCCGCCGCGCAGTAAGCGGTCAGGGTCGTCCTGCATGGGCCGCCGTGTTCCTTCGGGAGTGCGGCGGCCTTTTTATTGGCGCGGCCTTATCAGCAGCGGCACGTACAATCGATCGGTGCGACCAGGTGTCCAGACCGGTGCCGGCCGCCCCGATCCCGCCTTGCCCGGAGCCATTGACCGATGAAACGTCTGCTGCTGTCCTCCCTGTGCGCCGTCGCCCTGCTGGGCTGTACCGATCACGAAGCCCAGATGCGCGAGCAGGCGGCCGCCCAGGCGGCCAAGGACAAGCAGGCGGCCGACAAGCTGGCTGAGCAGTTCGACCAGGCTTACACCGCGCAGAACTGGGAGATGGCACGCGTGCATGGCAGCGCGCTGACCGATCAGTACCCGGACTCGGAAGCGACCAAGAAGATCCAGGCGCACTACCAGGAGGCCAAGACCAAGGCCGAGGCCGCGCGCGAAGAGCGCCGTCTGGCCAATCTGTGGAACTACAACCAAGTGATGATCAACGGCGGTCCGCAGGTCTCGGCTTCGATCATGAGCACCGAGCCGCTGGATACCGATGGCAGTGGGAAGAAGCAGGACGTACAGCTGGTCTTCCGCGATCATCCCGAGTGGAAGCAGAGCGCTTACCTGGTGCTCAAGGCCGGTGATTTCCCGTGCCTGAAGGGCTGCAAGGTGAAAGTGAGCGTCGACGATGGCAAGCCCAAGGCCATGGATGCCTGGCGGCCGGATACCGACGAGGCCATCGCGATGTTCATCACCGACTACAAGGGCCTGTGGAAGCTGGCCGCGCACGCCAAGACCCTGAAGATCGAGTTCCCGGTGAAGGCCGGTGGGACGCAGACGGCGCAGTTCGAGACCGGCGGGTTGGATCCCGATCAGATGCCGGGGTGGGGGAAATAGGCTTCTCTGCTTTTGTCTGTGACGTCGATACGTTGAGTTAAAGCACTCGCGCTTGCAGCGCGGCTCGAGAAAAGGCTTTCGCGCCTACGGGCGCGACCTTCTTTTGTCGCGGCAAAAGAAGGCAAAACCGCTACTCGCCGGTCCCAAAAAGGGGATTGAAAACACTCGCCGATGCTGCGCATCGGTTCCTCTTGCTCCTCGCAAGGCAGGGCCCGGCGCCCAAACTCGCTTCGCTCAGACAGGGCGCCTCTTCGCCCCTGCTTTATTCCGGTGCTCGGCTCGCTTTACGGCTCAGATAGGTGAGGCCTGGGTACGGCAGGAGCTACAGCAGGAGCAGGAGCTACAGCAGGAGCAGGAGCTACAGCAGGAGCAGGAGCTACAGCAGGAGCTTTCACGCCCTTCGGGCGCGACTTCCTTTTGTCTTGGCAAAAGGAAGCAAAGCCGCTACTCGCCGGTCCCAAAGAGGGGATTGAAAACACTCGCCGCCGCGATGCGGCGGTTCCCTGCGCTTCTCGAAGAAGACGGCACGTCGCCCAAACTCGCTTCGCTCAGAAAGGGCGACTCTTCGGCCGTCTTCTTCTGCGATGCTCGGCTCGCTTTACGGCTCAGACAGATAAAGCTGGAAGCAACATCAACATCAACATCAACATCAACATCAACATCAACATCAACATCAACATCAACATCAACATCAACAGCAACATCAACAGCAACAGCAACAGCAAGGCTCACTGGTGAGAGTCTCACTGCCGGTGGTCATTCACGTCCCGACTCGTCATTCCCGCGAACGCGGGAAGCGCTTTACAACAGACGAATGTCTGGCCATCCAGGGACTTTGCTCCAACCCTGCCCCTGCTGTTGCTTTTATATCCCCGTAGCGGACCCGCGAAGCGGGCGTGCCGCTCGGGGATTTCAAAGTCCAAAGCAGGCAGCACAAGCCGAAGCGGGCTTGCTTCGGCTTCACTCCTGATCTGCCAGTCCCTTGAGGTCGGGCGGAGGGCCACGGGTTAAAGCCCGCAGGGCGCCACACAAAGATGCGCGGCGTTCTGGAAGGGACATGGGTGTTCCCTCCAAAAATTCCCGGCGGCCGCAGCGGACTTTTCGCACAGCGGCACGAAAGCTTTGCTTGAAAGCGAAAGTGCACCACGCATTGGCCATAAAAGCGTCGCACGTGAGCGCAAAAGCTAAGCCGCCTGCGGCGCAGCCTCAAACCCTCGCCGCAGCGCCTTGCGATCCACCTTGCCTACACCATTGACCGGCAAGGTCGTCAGGAACTTCACTTCGGCCGGCACGTAGGCCCGCGCGAGCTTCTCCCGGATCAGGTCCTGCAGCGTCTCGCTTGTCACCGCAGGGGCGCTGGGGTCCAGGACCACGAAGGCCACCGGCACTTCGCCCAGGTCATGGTGCGGCATGCCGACCACGCAGCATTCGGCCACCGCAGGGTGGCGACTCAGCTCGCCCTCGATCAGGGCGGGCGAGAGGTTCTCGCCGCCGCGGATGATCACCTCCTTGATGCGGCCGGTGATTGACAGGTAACCCTCGGCGTCGAAGCGGCCCAGGTCGCCGGTGAGCAGCCAGCCGTGTTCGATCGGTTGGGCGGCCTCGGTGCCGATGTAACCCAGCATCAGCGCATCGCCACCGATGCGGATCTCGCCTTCGCCTTCGGTGACGACTTCCTCGGTGCCTGGCTTGAAAAGCCTGACGACCTGGCCTTCGAGCACGGTGCCGATGCTGCCGATGCGGCGTGCGCCCGGCGGATTCATGGTCGAGGTGCAGGTGGCTTCGGACAGGCCGTAGGAGACCAGCAGTTCGACGCCGAAGGCCTGCTCGATCTGCTCCTGCAGTGCTGGCGTGATCGGGGCCGAGCCGCAGCGCAGGAAGCGCAGCGACGGGAAGCGCTCGCCTTCGCGTAGGAACGGGAGCATGCGCGCATACATGGTCGGCACGCCGGTGAGGTAGGTCGGCGCGTAATCGCGCAGCTGCTGCACGCAGTCTTCGGCACGGAAGCGCTCGATCAGGACCACCTGCGCGCCGCACAGCAGGGGGGCGATCAACTGGTTGTTGACGCCGTTGGTGTGATGGACCGGCATGACGTGCAGCAAGCGGTCGTTGCGCGTGATGCCGGTGTGCGCGATCACGCCATGGGCGTTGGCCAACAGCCCGCGATGCGGCTGCAGCACGCCCTTGGACTTGCCCGTGCTGCCGCTGGTGAACAGGATCTGCGCCGCATCGCCCGGTGCCAGTCCTTCGTCGATCCACGCGCCTTCGCTGGCCATTGCCTCCAGTGCGATGACCTGCAGACCTGGGATCGCTTTTTGCAGTTGGGCACCGTCGTCGGCGTGCTCCACGACCAGCCGCTGCATGCCTACCGACTGCATGCGCTCGGCGATGGCATCCATCGCCAGGCCTGGCTCCATGAAGCCGGCGCAGCCGCCGGCCTGCATCAGCCCGAACAAGGTCGCCACACTCTCGGGGGTCTTGCGCGCGATCACGCCGACCAGCTCGCCACGCCGCAGGCCCCAGGCGTGCGCGGCGGCGGCGGCTGCATCGACGTGACGCGCCAGCTGCGCGTAGCTCACCTCGCCGAACGGACCGATCAAGGCGGCAAGACCGGCCTGCGCATGCGTGCGCAGCGCGTCGCGGAGCAGATGGCTGAGGGATTGGGCAGACGACATGGCGACTCCTGTTGCGGGGAGGGCGGAATGGCGGCGTGGGGTCCGTCAGTGACGTGGCCGGCGCGGGACGTGCCGGCGGGATTCACGCGTGCAGGCGCGGAAGCCTGGATCAGTGCAGCCGGACCTTGGCGTCGCGCTCGAACTGCCCATCGGGATCGAGCGCGCGCAGGGCATCGACCTCGGCCTGGCTGGGCAGCGGTGTCGGCGTGGCGCCGCTGGCGTCGAACGCGAAGCCGGTGCGCGCCCGCACTTCCTCCAGGGTCACGTCCGGATGCCACGAGGCCAGTGCCAGCCTGTCATCGCGCTTGATGAAGACCGCGATCGGGGTCACCACGCCGGCCAAACCGCCGGCGGCGGTGACGAAATCCAGCGTGTCCACCAGCGTGCGGGTCGAATGCTCGGTGCGCCAGGTGCAGGCGCGGCGCGCGGTCGGCAGCATCACCGCGCCACCCCCGCCACCGGGCAGGCGCACCTTGGGCGCATGCCAGTCGCCGATCGCGGACACATTGGTGCGGCCCGCGCCGTCGATCTGCGCCGCGCCGAGAAAGCACAGATCCATGCGACCACGCGTGCACAGGTCGTAGAAATCCTCGTTGGCGAAGATCGCCGTCGAGCGCTCGGCCAGCACCGGATCGGAACTGGAGATGGGGATCATCGACGGCTGCGGATCGACGCCGCCGGCCACGTTGATAAAGGTGAACTCGAAATCGTAGGCGCGCTTGGCCATCAGGCAGGCCAGCATCGGCAGCGTGGAATTGACGCCGCTGAAGGTGACCTCGTGCGGGCGCACGAAGCGCGCCAGGTTGGTGACGATGTAGGAAAACCCGGACCAGGACTCAGCCATGGGCCACCTCCGCTGCGCGCGCTTCCGGCGCGGCGTCCAGGTGCGCCTGGAGCACGTCGGGCGCGTCCTCCAAGTAGGCGGTGACCGCCGGATAATCGACTTCGTAATGCGGCCAGCACGAGCCCGGCCATGCGCCGTTGGGCACCACCGCATAGGCGGCGGTCATGAAGTGTGGCACCAGCGTCAGCTCGGGTTGGGTGCGGAAGCTTTCCTCGTCGGCGAGGCGTTCTGCCACCACGATCACCTTGTCCGCCGCGCGGGTCATGATGCGGTCCCAATGCGAGGTGCCATAGACGCGCACGTCCCCATTCGGACTGACCTCGTTGGCATGGATGACCGCGAAGTCGGGCGTGATCGCCGGAATCACATAGGTCGGCCCACCCTGGCCGTAGGGATCGTCGATCGCCTTCCAGCCGTTGAGCTCGACCAGGGCCGAGCCATGCACACCGCCGACCGGCATGAACGGCACGCCGAACGCGGACGCCCGCAGCCCGGCGGTGAGCGTGGCACAGGCGTGTTCTTCCAGCTCGATCTGCTGGCGTTCGACGGCCTTGCGATACCAGGGCGCAAGGCCGAAGTTGCCTTCCATCGCCACGATGCCGGCACGTGTGCGGCGCACCGCGCCCGCGCGGCACAGCAGGTCGATGTCGTAGCCGGGCGATTGCTTGATGATGTCCAGATCCTTGCGGCCCTGGCGGATCAGCTCACGCACCAGGGCGAACGGTCCGCGGTGGAGGAAGCTGCCGCCGAGTGCCAGCGACGCGCCATCGGGCACCAGCGCGGCCAGCGCCTCGATCGACAGCTGCTTGGTGGAGGTCTTGTTGCTCATGCCTTGGCTCCTTCGCGATAGCGGCCGATGCGGCCATGGATGCCGGGCACTGCGGCTGACTCGACCAGCGCGGCCATGTCGGCGGCGCGCGTATCGGGCAGCAGGGCGGCATCCAGGCGCTGCCAGGTGTCGGCGGTCAGGCGTGGCAGCGTGGCGGTCTGCAATTGGGTGAGCTGCATGTCCCAGTCGTGCTGCGCCACGATGTCGGTGAGAAAACCGTCGGCCAGTGCGGTCTTCGCGTCGAAGGTGAGTCCGTCGCCTAGCACGCGGCGCGCACGCACCGCGCCCACGCGCGCGGCATAGCGTCGGGTGCCCAGCACCAGACCGAAGCCCAGCCCCGGCATCATGAAGCTCGCCTCCGGCGCACCGATGCGGCGGTCGCAGCTGCAGATCAGGTCCACGCCGGCGCCGAAGTTGCGGCCGTGCGCCAGCGCCACCGTCTCGAACGGGGCGTGGGCCACCGCCTGCAACAGTTGCTCGATGCGCACGAAGCGCAGCAGCAGGTCGCCTTCGCTGGCATCGGCGTAGTCGGACAGGTCGAAGCCGGCGCAGAAGTTCCTGCCTTCGCCGCGCAGCACCAGCAGGCGCGTGCCATCGGTGCAGGCGGCCTGCACCGCTTCGAGCAGGGCATCGACCAGCGTGGGCGACAGCGCATTGCGCTTGTCGGGCCGATCGAGTGTGAGGGTCAGGGTCGCGCCGCTGCGTTCGACCCGCAGTTCCTTGACGACATCACGCATGGCGGGCCACCTTCGGCGGTGCATCCACCTCGGCGTCAGCGTTGCGGGCCGCGACCAGTGCGTCGATCTCGGCGAAGACCTCGGCATTGTGCTGGCCCAACGCGGGCGGGTCGCGGGTGATCGGAAACGCCTGTCCGGAAAAGCGCAGCGGCGAACCGAATGTGCGCGCGCTGCCCCCACCGGGCAGGGCGATCTGCGACACCCAGCCCATGTGTTCGACCTGCGGATCGGCCAGCGCCTCGGAATAGGTGTTGATCGGCGAGCACGGCACGCCGGCGGCGCGGAAGCGCGCCAGCAGGTCGGCCGCATCCAGCTTGGAGAATACGCGCTCGTCCAGCAGCGCTTTCAGCTCGGCCTGGTGCTGGGCGCGCAGCGCGGTGGAGGCAAAGCGCGGGTCGTCGGCCAACTCCGGCCAGTCCATCGCGTTGCACGCGGCCTTGAACAGGGCGTTGTTGCCGGCGGCCATCGCGAACCAGCCATCGCGCGCCTGGAACGCCTGGTAGGGCGCGTTGCGCGGATGCGCCGAGCCCAGCTTGCGCGGGTCGCGGCCACTGCCGAAGTATTCGCTGGTCTGCAGCGCGGCCACCGCCAGCGAGGCGCCGAACATCGAGGCGTCCACGTGCGTGCCCTGGCCGGTGGCACGCGCCTGCATCAGCGCCGCGGCGATCGCATAGGCGGCATACAGGCCGGTGCAGAAGTCCGACAGCGGCACGCCGCACTTCACCGGCGCGCCCCCTTCCTCGCCGGTCACGCTCATCACGCCGCTCATGGCCTGCAGGGTCAGGTCGAAGCCCGCCTCGCGCGCGCGCGGGCCTTCCTGACCAAAGGCGGAGATCGAGCAGTACACCAGCTTCGGGTTGGCCTGCGACATCGCCGCGTAGTCCAGCCCGAGGCGCTGCATCACGCCGGGGCGGTTGTTCTCCAGGACCACGTCGGCGCCTTCGATCAGCGCCCTGGCGCGCGCGTTGTCGGTCGCATCCTTCAGGTCCAGGGTGATCGCGCGCTTGTTGCGGTTGACCGAGGCGAAGTTCTCACTGAAGCCTTCGGTCAGCGGCGGCCAGGCCCGCATGGAGTCGCCGCCATTGGGGTTCTCGACCTTGATCACGTCCGCGCCCATGTCGGCCAGCAGCATGGCGCAGTACGGGCCGGCGGCCACGGAACAGAATTCGACGACGCGCACGCCGGTCAGGGGCAATTGCATGGTGGGACTCCTTGAGGCGTTGTCGGGGATCAGGCGGCGACGGCGGCGCCGGCCGGCAGCAGGGGTTCGTAGCGGGTGCAGCCCATGGCCCGCGAGATGTCGCGGGCGGCCTCGACCACGCGTTCGGCGTGCTTGCGCAGCGCGGCCGGGCGCAGCCGCTCGGAAGGGCCGGAAATGCCGACCGCGGCGATCACCTGGCGCTGCGCATCCAGGATCACGGCCGCCGCGCCGCACACGCCTTCGCGCCATTCGCCACGGTTGATGGCGTAGCCCTGGGCGCGCACCTGGGCGGTCTCGGCCAGCAGCGCATCCCGGTCGGGCAGGGTGCGCGAGGTCGTGCGCTCGAAGCGCTCCGGCAGCGTCGCCAGGGTGGCCGCGTCCTGCCAGGCCAGCAGGACCTTGCCCGTGGCGACCGCGTGGGCCGGTGCCCGGCCACCCACGCTGGAGTAGGCGCGCACAGGCTGCGGGCTCTCGATCTTGTGCAGATAGATCACCTCCAGCCGATCGAGCACGGCCAGGTGGATGGTCTCCTGAGTCTTGCCGGCCAGCGCCTGCATCACCGGCTCGGCCAGCTGGCGCACATCCAGGCGCGCCACCAGCGGGCTGGCCAGTTCGAACAGCTTGAGCGTGCAGACATAGGTGCCGGGCCGGCTGCCGACGCGGACATAGCCGGCGGCGACCAGCGTCTGCAGCGTGCGGTGCACGTTGCTCTTGGTCAGGTTGAGGGCGCGGGCGATGTCCGACACGCCCTTGGGCTGTTCGCTCTGGGCGAGCAGCTCGAGCACGTTGAGCCCTTTGAGCAGGGTGGTATCCATATTCCAAATATCAGAACGGCGTTTCGAAATACGCTACGACGGAACAAAATTGGCTGTCAACCGGTGCGCCTCTGGCACCTGGAGCGTCTTTCCATATGCCGAAACGCCCGCATTTCGCATGCTGGAACATGCTGCAGTGCACGTTGACGCCTGTCGAAATCGTCTGATCTAGTCGTTTCGAGATACAAAACGACGTTCTGAAATATAGAACATTGGCTTGACTACGTCCTTCGTGAGGATGCTTCCATGTCTGCGCAAACGCCCGCCACCCATTCGCGGAGCAATGTCTTCCGCGTCGTCAGCGGCAATTTCCTGGAAATGTTCGATTTCATGGTCTATGGCTTCTATGCCTCGGCCATTGCCCATGCGATGTTCCCCAGCGACAGCGAGTTCGTCTCGCTCATGCTCTCGCTGGTCACCTTCGGCATGGGCTTCCTCATGCGCCCGCTGGGCGCGATTGTCCTGGGGGGCTACATCGACCGGCACGGCCGCCGTGCGGGCCTGATCCTCAGTCTGGCGCTGATGTCCGCCGGCGTGCTGATGATCGCCCTGACCCCCAGCTACGCGACCATCGGCATCGCCGCGCCGATCATCGTGCTGATCGGGCGCCTGCTGCAGGGGTTCTCGGCCGGCGCCGAGTCCGGCGGCGTCTCGGTCTATCTGTCCGAGATCGCCACCCCGGGGCGACGCGGCTTCTTCGTGAGCTGGCAGTCGGCCAGCCAGCAGGTGGCGGTGGTCTTCGCCGCGGTCATCGGCGTGGTCCTGCGGCTGACCCTGAGCGAGGACCAGATGCAGAGCTGGGGCTGGCGCGTGCCGTTCCTGATCGGCTGCCTGATCGTGCCGTTCCTGTTCTACATCCGCCGCTCGCTGCAGGAGACCGAGGCATTCAAGGCGCAGATCGCTAAGAGCCGGCCGACGCTGCGCGAGGTCTATGGCGCCCTGGCGCGTGACTGGCGGATCGTGATCCTGGCCGTGTTCCTGGTGACCCTGACCAGCGTGATGTTCTACCTGATCACGGCCTACACCCCGACCTTCGGCAAGCGCGAGTTGGGCCTCACCTCGATGGACAGCTTCATCTGCACCGTGGCCGTGGGCGTGTCAAACTTCATCTGGATCCCCTTCATGGGCGCGCTGTCCGACCGGGTGGGGCGCCTGCGGGTGATGCTGACCTTCTCGATCCTGATCGCGCTGACCGCCTATCCGGCCATGCACTGGCTGGTAGGTTCGCCCTCGTTCGGCCACCTGCTCGGAACCTTGATGTGGTTCTCGTTTCTCTACGGTGGCTATCAGGGGGTGATGGTCGTCACCCTGACCGAGATCATGCCCGCCAACGTGCGTGCGACCGGCTTCTCGCTGGCTTACAGCCTGTCCCAGGCGATCTTCGGCGGCTTCACACCGGCCATCTCGACCTGGTTGATCCAGGTCACCGGCAACAAGGCCATGCCGGGCGCCTGGCTGGCGGCCGCCGCGGTCGTGGCTCTGATCGGCGCTTTGCTGCTGTATCGTCGCGGCGCGTTCTCAGACGATCGGAGGATGTCCGGCCGCGCGGCATCCACCCTAAGCTCGCGCCTGCGCTCTTCGCACGGTTGACGCGCGATGCCTGGCCCGCTTCGGTCCAGCCTCTTTCACAATGACAAGAACACTTTTGGGGAGCGCAAGATGCGGGGACTTTTGACCGCCGGACTGCTGTGTGTCGCAGGCTCGGCCGCGGCGGCTGACTGGCCGACCAGCTACACCTTCGACAACGGGGGCGGCCAGTTGAGCCTGACCGGCAACTTCGCCTACGACCAGAACCACTTCAGCGGGGACGACGCCCGGTTCGAGAACGACGACGACATGCGCCGCAAGGAATTCGGCATGACGTACAAGCTCGATGGCGTCCTGGACGCGATGGCCTACTACGACTACCAGTCGGACCTGTGGCTGGACATCTACCTGCGCGTCCAGACCAAGGCGCTGTTCGGCAAGGACTACGGGGCGGTGCGGGTGGGCTACATCAAGACGCCGGTGGGCTTGGACTCGGTCGGGTCCTCGCGCGCGACCTCGCTGCTGGAGGCGCCGCTGGCCACCCAGGCGATCTACGAAGGCCGTCGCACCGGCGTCGAATGGGCCCTGACCCGCAAGACCTATGCGCTGCAGCTCCAGGGGTTTGCCGGCGGCAGTCCGGAGGCCACCAACCATGGCACCACCATGGCCGGACATTTCGCGTGGACGCCGCACAAGGAGGCAGGCGACGTGATCCACCTGGGCCTGGCCTATTCGGTCGAGAACCCCGACGCCACCTCCGCGCGCGTGCGCGCCAAGCTCGAAGCCGGGCTGACCGACACGCGGCTGATCGACAGCGGAGCATTGCCGGGGACCGCGCACATCCAGCGCGGCGGCCTGGAGTTCATCCGCATCGCCGGGCCGTTCACCGTGCTGGCCGAGCATCTGGAGGAGGACGTGGCCCGCGACGGCTACGCCGACTTCCACGCCCAGGGCAACACCGTCTACGGCAGCTGGATCCTGACCGGTGAGTCGCGCGCCTACAACGGCACGCTGGGCAATGTAACGCCCACGCATCCGGCCGGCGCGGTCGAACTGCTCGCGCGCTACAGCGATCTGGATCTCAACGACGCCGGTATCGAGGGTGGCTACCAGCACGACTGGACGCTGGGTGCCAATTACTACTTCGGCAAGCACTTCAAGGTGCAGGCCAACTACGTCAAGGCACACAGTCGTCGTGCCGGCGTCGAAGTGGACCCCAATGCCTTCGAGATGCGTGCCCAGGTCATGTTCTGACCGCGCGTCCAGTAAAGAGCAAAAGGGCGGGCCCCTTGGGGTCCGCCCTTTTTGCTTTTCGTCGCAATGAAAAGGCGGCCCGGAGGCCGCCCTTCATGGGTGGATCCTGCGACCCGCTAGCTCAGAGCGCGTAGCCGAACTGCTGCTTGAACTGGTCGTTGAACTCGTCGAAGTCGAAGCGCTGGTTCTGGGTGCCGGGATGCTCGACCTTCAGCGCGCCCATCAGGTTGCCCATGCGGCCGATGGTCAGCCAGTCGCAGCCGCGCTCGATGCCGAAGATCAGCCCGGCGCGGAACGCGTCGCCGCAACCGGTGGGATCGACCACCCGGCGCTCGTGCGCCGGCGGGACGTCATAGGTCTTGCCGGGGGTGTGCACCAGCGCGCCCTTCGGGCCCTGGGTGGTGATGTAGGCCTGGACCCGGCTGACGATGGCCTGCTCGTCCCAGCCGGTGCGCTCCTGCAGCAGGTTGGACTCGTAGTCGTTGACCACCACGTAGTCGGCCTGCTCGATGAAGGTGCGCAGCTCCGGCCCGTTGAACAGCGGCATGGCCTGGCCGGGGTCGAAGATGAAGGGGGTACCGGCTTCGGCGAATTCGGTGGCGTTCTGGATCATGCCCTCGCGTCCGTCCGGGCCGACCAGGCCCAGGGTCACGCCGGGCACGTCCTTCACGTGGTTCTCGTAGGACCGCATCATCGCGCCGGGGTGGAAGGCGGTGATCTGGTTGTTGTCATGGTCGGTGGTGATGAAGGCCTGCGGGGTGAACAGGTCCTCGATCACCTTCACCCGCGACAGGTCGATGCCCAGCGACTCGAAATGCTCGCGATAGGCGCCGAAATCCTGGCCCACCGTGCCCATCGGGATCGGCTTGCCGCCCAGCAGATGCAGGTTGTAGGCGATGTTGCCGGCGCAGCCACCGAACTCGCGGCGCATCCGCGGGACCAGGAAGGACACATTCAGGATGTGCACCTTGTCCGGCAGGATGTGGTTCTTGAACTGGTCCGGAAACACCATGATGGTGTCGTAGGCGAGGGAACCACAGATCAGAGCGGACATGGCGGCCTTGGCAGGGGTCACGGTTGCCCGGCGCGCGAGGTCGCCTGGGCGGGTCGGGAAGACCGGCCCCAGGGCCGGCACGAAGCGACAAGGTTACCGGCTGGGGCCGGACAGGGCCAGCCGGCCGGCCCGGGCACGGCATCGCGCAGGTGGCTGGAAGCCCGTTGCGCGCTGCGATTTTCCTTGTATGCCGCAGGGGGGATTGCTAGGCTAGCCGACCTCTTTTTTGCCCATTTTTTCGCCAGCGGCGCGATGGGTATTTGCCTCTCTTCGAAGGATCCCAGCCCCCGATGTTCAAGAAGCTGCGCGGCATGTTCTCCAATGACCTGTCCATCGACCTGGGCACGGCCAATACCCTGATCTACGTGCGCGGCCAGGGCATCGTCCTGAACGAACCTTCCGTGGTGGCCGTGCGTCAGGACCGCGCCATCGGCGGCACCCGCTCGGTCGCGGCGGTGGGCGCGGAAGCCAAGCAGATGCTGGGCCGCACCCCGGGCCACATCACCACCATCCGCCCGATGAAGGACGGCGTCATCGCCGACTTCACCTATACCGAGGCGATGCTCAAGTACTTCATCAAGAAGGTGCACAAGTCGCGCGTGCTGCGTCCCAGCCCGCGCGTGCTGGTGTGCGTGCCGGCCGGCAGCACCCAGGTCGAGCGCCGCGCGATCAAGGAGTCGGCCGAGGAGGCCGGCGCGCGCGACGTCTACCTGATCGAGGAGCCGATGGCCGCGGCGATCGGCGCCGGCCTGCCGGTGACCGAGGCACGCGGTTCGATGGTCATCGACATCGGCGGCGGCACCACCGAGGTGGCGGTGATCTCGCTCAACGGCATCGTCTACTCGCAGTCGGTGCGCGTGGGCGGCGACCGTTTCGACGAGTCCATCACCAATTACGTGCGCCGCAACCACGGCATGCTGATCGGTGAAGCCACCGCCGAGCGCATCAAGCTGGAGATCGGCTGCGCCTACGCCCAGCCGGAAGTGGAGGAGATGGAAATCTCCGGCCGCAACTTGGCCGAGGGTGTGCCCAAGATGATCCGCATCAACTCCAACGAGGTGCTCGAGGCCCTGCACGAGCCGCTGTCGGGCATCGTCTCGGCGGTCAAGCTGGCCCTGGAGCAGACCCCGCCGGAGCTGTGCGCCGACGTGGCCGAGCGCGGCATCGTGCTGACCGGCGGTGGCGCCCTGCTGCGCGACCTGGACAAGCTGATCTCCGAGGAAACCGGCCTGCACGTGCAGGTGGCCGACGATCCGCTGACCTGCGTGGCGCGCGGCGGTGGCCGTGCGCTGGAACTGGTGGACATGCACGGCAACGAGTTCTTCGCCCCGGAATGATCCTTCTTGCCGGCAACCGGGCCGGCCATGACCGCCACGCGCATGCCGTGGCCACCGCTGGCTCCCGGCCGACACGGGCTGGCGCCTGCTTCCGGGCCTTGCGGCCCGGCCTCCTTTCCGTCCCTTCGCTAGCCGCCTTCCGTGCCTTCCTACGCTGGCCCTCCTGTTGCCCCACGCCCTGGCGAGATCGCCAGCTCGCTGCGGCTGCTGGCCTATCTGGCGCTGGGCGTGGCGCTGGTCATCCTCGACCACCGCGGCGGCTGGCTGCACCAGGCCCGGCGCGAAGCCGGCCTGGCCGCCCAGCCGCTGTGGTGGGTCGCGGGCCTGCCCGGCAAGCTGGGCACGCGCCTGCAGGACGATGCGGCCACGCTCACCCAGCTGACCGCGGAAAACCGACGCCTGCGCGATGAGTTGCTGGTGTCCAATGCGCGCCTGACCCGACTCAGCGCCGCGGTGGCCGACAACGTGCAACTGCGCGCGCTGCTCAACGCCGCAGGCAATCGCGGCCTGGACGTGCAGCTGGCGGCGGTACTCAACATCGACCTGGACCCAACCCGCCAGCGGCTGGTCCTGGACGCCGGGGCCAACGATGGAGTCTATGTCGGGCAGCCGGTCATCGACGCTGGCGGCCTGTTGGGTCAGATCGTGCAGGTGATGCCGGCCTATTCGACGGTGCTCCTGCTCACCGACCCGGACCACGCGGTCCCGGTGATGGTCCAGCGCAACGGCGTGCGCATGCTGGCCTTCGGCAACGGACGCAGCGACCAGTTGCAGCTGATGAACGTGCCGCTGAACGCGGACATCAAAGACGGCGACGTGGTGGTGACATCCGGGCTGGGCGGGCGGTTTCCGCCGGGATTCCCGGTAGGCAAGGTCATCGATCTGCATGCCGACGACAGCCGCACCTTCCTGGTCGGCGAGCTGACCCCGGCCGCGCATCTGGACCGGGGCCGCAACGTGCTGCTACTCAAGGCCGCCGACGCCGCGCCGCCCGTGCCCGCCGACGCCGCGCCGACGGATCCGGCTGCGCTGCCGTCGGCCAAGGGCGGTGCGGACGCAGGCACACAGACGACCCCGGCCAGGGATGCGGCGACGCCGGCGCCTGACGCGGGCCAGCCCCCGGGCAAGGCCGCGCGCCCGACGCCAACTGCGCCGGCGCCCGCCCGCGACACCCCGCCCCCGGCCACCGCGCCGACGGAGCCGGCCCGATGAGCCGCACCCGCCACGCCTGGGTGTTGCCCGCCAGCGTGCTGCTGGCCCTGCTGCTGGCCTTGCTGCCGCTGCCGCTGGTGGTGCAGCCGCTGCGCCCCTACTGGCTGGCGCTGGTGCTGGCGTATTGGGTGATCGAGGAACCCGAACGGGTCGGCCTGGGGTTTGTCTTCATCGTCGGCCTGGTGGCCGACCTGGGCTTCGGCGGCCTGCTCGGCGAACAGGCGCTGCGCCTGGTGATCATGGCCTTCATCCTGCAGCGCTTCCGCGCCCGCCTGCGCTTCTTCCCCCTGTCCCAGCAGGCCCTGGCCATGGGCGGGCTGCTGGTGAACGACAGGATCGTCGCCAGCGCGATTCACCTGGCGATCGGCGAGCCGGTGCTGCCCTGGGCCTATTGGTGGGCGCCGCTGCTGGGCATGCTGCTGTGGCCGCCCACGTTCGTGCTGCTCGACAGCCTGCGCCTGGGGCGGCGTCCCTGAGCGCGATGCGATGATCTCCCGCCGCCGCCCGATGAAGAACCCCCACGCCGAGGCCGACCAGTTCCGCCGCCGCGCCGTGCTGGGCTTCATCGGCGTGTTCCTGTGCTTGGCGGGCCTGGGCGCCTGGTACTTCAAGCTGCAGGTGCTCGACCACGCCGAATACGCGACCCGCTCGGAGGCCAACCGGATCAAGCTGCGCCCGGTGGTGCCGGCGCGCGGCAGCATCTACGACCGCAACGGCGTGCTGGTGGCCGAGAACATCCCGGCCTTCCGCCTGGACGTGGTGCCCGACCAGGCCGGCGACCCGGCCGACTGGCTCGATGCGTTGGGCAAGATCGTGACGCTGGATCCGGAGGAAGTGCAGCACTTCCTGGACAAGCGCAAGGTGACCCGTGGCTTTCGTGGCATCACCCTCAAGCCGCGCCTCACCGAAGAGGAGATGGCGGCCCTGGCGGTGAACCGCTGGCGCTTTCCCGGGGTGGAAGTGGTGCCGTATCTGATCCGCCATTACCCCTACGGTCCGCTGCTGGCGCATGTCATCGGCTACGTCGGTCGGGTGGATGAGGACGACCTCAAGCAGCTGGGCGAGGCCAATTCGGCCCTGACCCACATCGGCAAGACCGGGCTGGAGCGGTATTACGAAGATCAGCTGCGCGGCAAGATCGGCTACGAGAAGGTCGAGACCAACGTGGAGGGCCGCGCGCTAGGCGTCGTCGGCCGGGTCCCGGCCCAGGCCGGCACCGACCTCAAGCTGTCCATCGATATCCGCCTGCAGCAGGCCATGACCGAGGCCTTTGGCGACTACGAGGGCGCGGCGGTGGCCATGGATCCGCGCACCGGCGAGATCCTGGGCATGGTCAGCCTGCCCAGCTACGACACCAACCTGTTCGTCAACGGCATCTCCTCCAAGGATTTCAAGGCGCTCAACGACAACCCCTCGCGCCCACAGTTCAATCGCCTGGTGCTGGGAGGCGTGGCGCCCGGGTCGACGATCAAGCCGCTGCTGGGGCTGGCCGGACTGGAGAGCGGCGCACGCAGGCCGCAGGACAAGATCCTGTCCACCGGCATGTTCTATCTGCCCGGGGTGAGCCGCGGCTGGGGCGATTCGCATCGCGGCGGCCACGGCTGGACGGATCTGCGCAAATCCATCGCCCAGTCGGTGAATACCTACTACTACAAGCTCGCCATCGACATGGGCATCCAGGAAGTCGACAAGTACATGCGAAAGTATGGCTTCGGCGTGCCCACCGGAATCGATCTGACCGGCGAGTCGGGCGGAATCGTGCCGTCGCCGGCCTACAAGATGAAGAGCCGGCGCGAGCCGTGGTATCCGGGCGATACGGTCAACATCGCCATCGGCCAGGGCGATTGGAAGGTGACCCCGCTGCAGCTGGTGCGCGCCATCTCCGGTGTTGCCGACGGGCAACTGCGCACCCCGCATCTGGTGATGGACGAGCGGCAGGGGTTCGACCAGCCCTGGAAGCCGGTCGGGCAGGGCCCGGCCAGGCCGATCACCGACCATCCGGACAACCTGCAATGGATCCGGGAGGGCATGATGGACACCATGCGTCCGGGCGGAACCGGGTATTCGGTGACCTATGGCGCGCCTTACCAGATGGCCGGCAAGACCGGCACCGCGCAGGTGGTCAGCCGCAAGGGCCTGGCGGCGGTCGACCCCAGGTCGCTGCCGATGCACCTGCGCCATCGCGCGTTGTTCGAGGGGTTCGCACCGGCCGAGGCGCCGACCATCGCCCTGGCCATCGCGGTGGAGGGCGGTGGCTACGGCACCAGTACCGCCGCGCCGATCGCGCGCAAGATCTTCGATGCCTGGCTGCTGGGCAAGATGCCAGGCGACGATACGCCCACCGACAGCCAGGTCGCCGCGACCCAGGCCCAGGGCGCGCAGGCCGATGCCGATGCGCCCCTCGGCGTGGACGATGTCGACCCGGAGCAGGCGCAGGCACCGCAGGTGGTCCAGCCTGCACCGCCATCTCCGGCGCCGCCCCGTCCCGCGCCCGCACCGGCAGCCGATGCACCCGCGCCCGCGCCGGTCAGGCCGCAGGCGGCCTCGAACGGGCAGGGGCCACGATGACCGAACTGCTGCGCTATCTGGGCGACCTGGCCTGGCGCTTCCTGCGCACCCTGGACTGGGTGTTGTGCGTGGCCCTGGCCGGGGTGATGTGTTTCGGCCTGGCGGTGCTCAAGAGTGCTGGCGGCAGCACCGGCGGCACCCATCTGGTCATCGCCCAGGCGGTCCGCTTCGCCATCGGTGCCGGGGCGATGTGGGCGCTGTCGCGGGTCTCGATGACCCGCCTGCGCGCGTGGACGCCGATCACCTACGCACTGTCCATGCTGCCGCTGCTGGCGGTGTTCGTCCTGGGCACCGGCAAGTACGGGCGCCAGTGGCTGGACCTGAAGGTGTTCTACCTGCAGCCGGCGGAACTGCTGAAGATCACCCTGCCGATGATGGTCGCCTGGTACCTGCATCGCGTCCCGCTGCCGCCCAAGATCCCCTCGGTGCTGGTGGCCGCGGTGATCATCGGCATTCCCACCAGCCTGATCATGCTGCAGCCGGACTTCGGTACCGGCGTGCTGATCGCCGCCTCGGGCGCGTTCGCGCTGCTGCTGGCGGGCCTGCCGTGGTGGTGGGTGGGGATTGGCGTGGCCGGCGTGGCCAGCGCCGCGCCGGTGGCGTGGTTCTTCCTGCTGCGGCCCTACCAGAAGGATCGCATCATGATGTTCCTCAACCCGGAGAACGACGCCCTGGGCGCGGGCTGGAACATCATCCAGTCCCAGATCGCCATCGGCTCGGGTGGGCTGACCGGCAAGGGCTGGGGCATGGGAAGCCAGTCGCACCTGAACTTCATTCCCGAGCAGACCACCGACTTCGCCTTTTCGGTGCTCAGCGAGGAGTTCGGCTGGATCGGGGTGGCCACGGTGCTGACCCTGTACCTGGTCATCGTCGGGCGCTGCCTGTGGATCGCGATGGAGGCGCGCGATACGTATTCGCGCGTGCTGGCCGGCTCGCTGGGCCTGGCCTTCTTCGTCTATGTGCTGGTCAACGGCGGAATGATTTCCGGCCTGCTGCCGGTGGTGGGGGTGCCGATGCCGCTGATGAGCTACGGCGGGACCTCCGCGGTCTCCCTGCTGGCCGGCCTGGGGCTGGTCATGGCCGTGCGCTGGCACCGTCCGGTGAACCGCTGATCCGTCGCCGAGGCGCCGTGTGGAAGCGCGGTTGCACATGAACAAACTGGTCCAAGTGACTGACAAGACAGGGTTCATTTCACATCGCTGCATGCTAACCTGCCGCCCGATGACCCGACGTGTCCTAGCCTGCCTGTTCACGCTTGGCCTGGTCGCCTGTGCGACCCAGCCCAAGCCCCCCACGCCGCCGAAGCAGACCGCCGCCGGGCCTGCCTCCTCTGGCCCGGCCACTCCCGGCAAGACGCCGCCGGCCGGGACCGAGGTCGAGCGGCGGGCCGATGTCGAGACCCTGGACCTGACCCCGGTGCCCTTCGAGGTCGCCCGGGCCAACTTCATCCGCGACACCGCTGCGCGCTACGGCCTGGATCCGGCCTGGATCACCTCGGTGCTCGATGCGGCGCAGTGGCGCGAGGACACCATCAAGCTGATGTCCAAGCCGGCCGAACGCACGATCGGCTGGGACGAGTACCGTCCGCGCTTCATCACCACCGCACGCATCGACGGTGGCAAGGCCTTCCTGGACAAGCACCGCGCCGAACTGATGCGCGTGCAGGAGCGCACCGGCGTGCCGGCCGAGATCATCGTGGCCATCCTGGGCGTGGAGACCAGCTATGGCGGCTATACCGGCAGGACGCCGATCGTCGATGCGCTCTACACGCTCGGCTTCCGCTATCCGCGCACGGGGGACCCGGACCGCGCCCAGTACGAAGCGCGTCGCGAGCGCTTCTTCCGCGACGAGCTGGGGCAGCTGTTCGCCCTGTCCAAGGAGCAGGGCCTGGACCTGGCTACGCTGCGTGGCAGCTACGCCGGGGCGATGGGCATGGGCCAGTTCATGCCGTCCAGCTACCGCGACTTCGGCGTCGATGGCGACGGCGATGGCCGGATCAACCTGATCGACGACTACGACGACATCTTCTCTTCGGTGGCCAACTACTTCGTCAAGAAGGGCGGCGCCTACGGCTGGGAGCGCGGCGGCCCGGTGGCCGTGCAGGCCAAACTTGCACCGGGGCACGAGGCCTTCGATCCGCTGGACTGGACCCCGACCTGGACCCTGGCCGACCTGTCCGCGCGCGGCTACACGCCGCTGGCGCCGGTCCCGGCCGGCGAGACCGCTACCCCGGTGACCCTGTCGGCCGCCGATGGCCCGCAGTATTGGCTGGGCTTCCGCAACTACTACGCCATCACCCGCTACAACAACTCCAAGATGTACGCGATGGCGGTCTGGCAGCTGTCCCAGGCCATCGCGGGCAAACCGCTCCCGCCGGCATGAGGACCTGGCTGCTCCTGCTGGTGGTGGTGACCCTGGCGGCATGCAGCAGCGCGCCGCGCAAGGGCGCCAGGCCAGGCGAAGCGCTGGTGGTCGTGCCCAAGGGCGGCAAGGCGCCAGCCGCCGTGGCCGCAGGCTGCGATGGACGTTACAGCCCCGCCCAGGAAGATCCGGCCACGCGCGGCGACTACGTGGCCGGCGGCCTGTACAAGCCGGGCGTGTCCGACAGCACCCCCACCGAAGTGCCCGACGTGGACTGCATCGCCGAGCCGACCATCGCCGACGAGACACCGTCGGCCTACGGCAACAAATCCCCGTACACGGTGCTGGGCAAGCGCTACGAAGTGCTCGATTCGTCGGCCGACTACGACGAGCAGGGCCTGGCCTCCTACTACGGGCAGAAGTTCCATGGCCGCAAGACCTCCAACCACGAGGTCTACGACATGTACCAGTTCACCGCCGCCCACAAGACGCTGCCACTGCCCAGCTTCGCCCTGGTGACCAATCTGGACAACGGACGCGATGTGATCGTGCGGGTCAACGACCGCGGCCCCTTCCATGATGGGCGGATCATCGATCTGAGCTATGCGGCGGCGGTCAAGCTGGGGATCACCGCGCGTGGCACCGGCCGGGTCGAGGTCAAGGCCCTGCATGCCGACGATCCGCGGCTGCCGGCGCTGCTGGCCAGCCGCGGGCGCCAGGTCCGGCCCGCCAGCCAGGTGCCGACCACGATCGCCACCGGCAAGCCCGCGCCGGTCAAGCCCTCGGCGATGGACCAGCTGGTGGGCGGACTGCCGCCCGCCGCGGCGCGCACGCCGCAGCAGGTGGTGGACGCCGCGCGTGCCGCACCGGTGGGGACCAAGGGGGCGCCCAGCGACCCGTCGTTGCGATACCACGTGGCCACGAATGCCAAGGCCGACGGTAATGCCGCGGCTGGCGCGGACCGTTTCGAGGCCTGGATGCAGGCCCAGGGCGTGCATGTGGCCACCGGCAAGCCCGGTGCGCCGGTAGCCTCTGCCGCGCCCTCCACGCCTGCGCTGGCGGACAACGCCGTGAAGCCTTCCGCTGTCGCGCCGACGCGGAACATGCCGGTCCAGTCCGCGCCGGTCGGCTCCTACGGCCAGGCCGCCATGGCCGTGCTGTTGCAGGTCGCCAGTTTCGCCAGCCGCGACAATGCCGAGCGCACGGTGGCGCGGCTTGTGTCGGCCGGCATCGCCACTGCCTCGATCAGCGATGTGATCGCCGGCGGCCGCAAGCTGTGGCGCGTGCGGGTCGGGGCGGAGGACAATGCCGGGGCCGACGCGCTGGCCGCGCGCATCGCCGGCCTGGGGTTCTCGCGCCCGCAGGTCGTGCGCGAGTGAAGTGAACCAATCCGCGTCGTGCCGGTCCATGCCTGGACCGTGTGCTCCTTTCCACCGCCAAGTTTTCCAGGGGTAAGTCCTTCATGAAGTTCCGTTTCGCCTTTGCCGCCCTGGCGACCGTCGCCGTTGGCGCGGCCGTCGCCCAGACGCTGCCGCCGCCCGAAGCCGCGACCGCGCCGCCGCCGGAGATCAAGATCCCCGACGCGCCGGCTCCGGCGGTGTCCAAGGCGTGGATCGTCATGGATGCGGCCAGCGGCCAGGTCCTGGCGGGCGCAAACATCCACGAGCATCTGGCCCCGGCCAGCATGACCAAGGTGATGACCTCCTACGTGCTGGCCGCCGAGCTCAAGGCCGGCAAGATCACCCGCGACGACCAGGTCATGATGACCGAGCGCGCCTGGCGTGAGGGTGGCGCGGGGACCGATGGCAGCTACAGCGGCTTCCCGGTCAACCAGACCGCGCGCCTGGAGGACATGGAAAAGGGCATGGTGGTGCAGTCGGGCAACGACGCGGCCATCGCCCTGGCCGAGCACACCGCCGGCAGCGAGGAGGCCTTCGTCCAGCTGATGAACGCCTACGCCCAGCGCCTGGGCATGAAGGACAGCCACTTCGCCGACGTGCATGGCCTGGCGGCCGAGGGCCATTACTCCAGCGCCTACGACATGGCCCTGCTCGGGCGCGCGCTGATCCGCGACTACCCGGACACCTACGCCTACAACAAGATCAAGGAAATGACGGTCAACGGCATCACCCAGCCGAACCGCAACCTGCTGCTGTGGCGCGACCCGAGCGTGGACGGCATCAAGACCGGGCATACTTCGCAGGCCGGCTACTGCATCATGAATTCGGCCAAGCGCGGCGATCAGCGCCTGATCTCGGTGGTCATGGGCGATGTGTCGGAAAAGCAGCGCGCCACCGACTCGCTGGCCCTGCTGAACTGGGGTTTCCGCTTCTACGAGACCCACCGCCTGTACGAGGCGGGCAAGGCCATCGCCCAGCAGAAGGTCTGGAAGGGCGCCGAGCGTGAGGTGAAGCTGGGCGTGGCCGCGCCGCTGCTGGTGGGCGTGCCGCGCGGCCAGTACGACAAGCTCAAGCCGATGATGGACGTGCCCAAGCAGCTGGTCGCGCCAATCAAGAAGGGCCAGAAGATCGGCACGGTCAAGGTGAACCTGGACGGCAAGACCATCGCCGAGGCCCCGCTGGTGGCCGTGGAGGGCGTCGAGGAAGGCGGCTTCTTCCGCCGCCTGTGGGATGCCCTGTGGATGTGGTGGGAATCGGTCTGATCCGCCCCCCACGATGTGATGAAAAAGCCGGCAGATGCCGGCTTTTTCGTGCATGGCGCCCGCCCGGCTTGGGTTTGCGCACGACCGCCCCGATAATCGCGCCATGCAGATTTCATCCGACAATCCCGAACATGGCTTCCAGTTTCCCGGCACGTTCGAGCTGAGCGCGATGGGCCCGGCCGGTATCGCGCTGGAGCAGGAGCTTCCGCGCCTGCTGACCGACGCCGGTATCGAGGTGCTCAGCGAGCGCGTCAGCTGGAAGCATTCGTCCAACGGCAAGTACGTCTCGGTGCGCATCGCGTTCCGGGCGCAGTCGCGCGAGCAGTACGACGCGGCCCATGCGGCCCTGCGCGACCACCCGGAAGTGAAGTGGACGCTGTAGCCGCGTCCTGTCCGTCGGCCGCGGGCGATGCGGTCATTGCCGCGCGCGATCCGCTGCCGGCGATCGTGCGTGAACTGGGACGCCAGCCGTACACGCCGGTGTGGCGTGCGATGCAGGCCTTCACCGATGCCCGCGATGAGGCGACGCCGGACGAACTGTGGCTGGTCGAGCACGACCCGGTGTTCACCCTGGGCCAGGCCGGTCGACCCGAGCACGTGCTGGCACCGGGCGACATTCCGGTCATCCATGTCGATCGTGGCGGCCAGGTGACTTACCACGGCCCCGGCCAGTTGGTGCTTTACCCGCTGCTGGACCTGAAGCGGCTGAAGATCGGCGTGCGCGACTACGTGTGCCGCATCGAGCAGGCCATCATCGACACCTGCGCGGAGTGGAACATCCACGCCGAACGCAAGGACGGCGCGCCGGGCGTCTACGTGGCCGGTGCCAAGATCGGCGCGCTAGGCATCCGTGTGCGCCGCGGCTGCACCTTCCACGGCTTGAGCTTCAACATCGCCATGGACCTGGAGCCCTTCCACCGCATCAATCCCTGCGGCTACGAAGGCCTGCAGACCATCGCCCTGTCCGATCTGGGCGGCCCGGCGTCGATGGAGGCGGTCAAGTCCGTGCTGCTGGAAAAGATCGCGGGGCTGTTCGGCATTGCGCCGACGGGTGCGGACGGCGTGCCCGCGCCGCACGTGGCATAGCGCGACCCGCCCTGGGATAAGCCACCTCGTGGGAGCCGCCAGGGCGGCGACGGGGCTTCGCCTGCAATGTCGCATCATGGGATTGCTGGCCTGGAAGGCCAATGAATCGGTAAAGCCCCATCGCCGCCATGGCGGCTCCCACGGGTAGGCTGGGGCACACTTGGTGCCCATGAACCCAGTGCCAGACCTGATTGCCGCCTCGCTGCGCCGTCTGATCGCCGCCGCGCCGGAACTCGAAACCACGCTCGCCGATGCGCGGGTGCGTGCCTCGGTCGAGCGACTCGCCCTGGCCAGCGACTTCGCGCTCAATACGCTGTGCCGGCAGCCGCCGCTGCTGGAGGAACTGCTGGACGACGCGACCACGCCGTTCGCGCCGCCGGCCCTGACCGAGGCCCCCCTCGCGCAGTGGCCCGCGTTGCTGCGCCGCTTCCGCGTGGCCGAATCCACGCGGCTGGTCTGGCGCGATGTGGTCGAAGGCGCCGACGTCGACGAGATCCTGGCCGGCACCACGGGGCTGGCCGAGGCCTGCCTGCAGACCGCGCTGGACGCGCTTGAAAGCGACTTCGCCCAGCGTCACGGCGTGGTGCGCGATGCGCAGAGCGCTGCGGTGCGGCTGGTGGTGTTCGGCCTGGGCAAGCTCGGCGGCGGCGAGCTGAATTTCTCCTCCGATGTGGATCTCGTCTACGGATTCGCCCGCGGCGGTGAGTCCGACGGCGCCCGTCCCCTGGCGGCCGAGGAATATTTCGCGCGGCTCGGCCAGCGTCTGGCGCAGCTGCTGGATCAATCCACGGCCGACGGCTTCTGCCATCGTGTCGACCTGCGCCTGCGGCCTTACGGCAGCGCCGGCCGAGTGGCCCTGTCCTTTGCCGGAATGGACCGCTACTTCCAGACCGAGGGCCGCGACTGGGAGCGCTACGCCTGGCTCAAGGCGCGCCCGGTGGCCGGCGACCTCGCCGCTGGTGAGGCCTGGCTGGAGACGCTGCGCCCCTTCGTCTATCGCCGCTACCTGGACTTCACCGCTTTTGAGGGCCTGCGTGCAATGAAGGCGATGATCACCGCCGAGGTCGCGCGGCGCGAGCTGGCCGACGACATTAAGCGCGGCGCTGGCGGCATCCGCGAAATCGAGTTCCTGGCTCAGGCGCTGCAGCTGGTGCATGGCGGGCGCGACGCGCGCCTGCGCCGGCGCGGCCTGCGCGCGGCCCTGGACGCGCTGGTGCAGGCGAGGATCCTGGCGCCGGAGGTGGCCGCGCGGCTACGCGCGGCGTATCGCTTCCTGCGAGTGCTGGAGAACCGCCTGCAGATGCTGCGCGATGCGCAGACCCACACCTTGCCCGAGGATCCCACCGACGCGCATCGCATCGCCGTCTCGCTCGGATACGCGGACGCCACCGCCCTGCGCGAAGCGCTTGCCGCGCAGCGCGACGTGGTCAGCGCGGCGTTCGCCCCGCTGATGGCGGCCCCGGAGGATGCGCAGGAAACCCCTGCGCTGGCGCCTTACCAGCGCATGCTCGACAGTGACCAGGCGCCTGAAGCGCTGGCCGAAGTCGGCTTCGCCGATGCCGCGCAGTCGGCCTCGCGCCTGCAGGATTTCCTCAAGGCGCCCGGCGTGGCCCAGCTGTCGGACAGTGCCCGCGCGCGCCTGGACCGCGTGCTGCCGGCCATGCTGCAGGCTGCCGCGGCCTCCGACCAGCCGGACGCCGCGCTGCAGCGCTGCCTGGCGCTGCTGCAGTCGATCCTGCGCCGCACCAGCTATCTGGCGTTGCTGGATGAAGTGCCGGCCGCGTTGGCGCGGCTGGTGGACGTGGTCGCGCGCAGCGCCTGGCTGGCCGAGCGCGTGGCCCAGTACCCGCTATTGCTGGACGAACTGCTGGACGCACGTGCCGCCGGGCCGCTTCCGGACCGGGCGGCGATGCGGGCGGCGTGCACCGCGACCCTGGCCGAGCCCGACCCCGAGCGCGCCCTGCGCCGGCTCAATGAGGTGCGCTTGGCCTTTGGCTTTCGCATCGCGCTGGCGGCGCTGGATGCGCGCCAGCCGCCACAGGATTCGGCGCGCCAGTTGGCGTGGCTGGCCGATGCGGTCTGCGCGGTGATCTTGGACATGGCGCGCGCCGCGGTGGCCCAGGCGCACGGCACGGTGGCCGGGGGCGAGTTCGCGCTGCTGGGCTACGGCAGCCTGGGTGGCGAGGAGATGGGCTTCGGCTCG
The DNA here is from genome assembly GCF_058448525.1 of Pseudoxanthomonas sp. JC1303. Lineage (NCBI taxonomy): Bacteria > Pseudomonadati > Pseudomonadota > Gammaproteobacteria > Lysobacterales > Lysobacteraceae > Pseudoxanthomonas > Pseudoxanthomonas sp. JC1303. The sequence goes on from NZ_CP185958.1 coordinate 2,599,968, forward strand.
GACCTGGACCTGGTGTTCCTGTTCCGCGCGCCGGCCGGGGCGCAGTCCCACGGCCCGCGCAGCCTGGATGCCGCGCGCTGGCACCTGCGCCTGGCGCAGAAGGTGGTGTCCCTGCTGGAGACGATGACCGGCGCCGGACGCTTGTATGCGGTGGACGTGCGCCTGCGCCCGGATGGCGCCAAGGGCCTGCTGGTCAGCACGCTGGACAGCTACGCCGACTACCAGCGCAAGCGGGCCTGGACCTGGGAGCACCAGGCGCTGGCGCGTGCGCGCGGGATCGCCGGTGATGCGGCGCTGCTGGAGGCTTTCGCGGCGATCCGCGCCGAAACCCTGGGCCGGACGCGCGACCCGGCCGTGCTGCGCGAAGACGTCGTGCACATGCGCGGCCGCATGCGCGCGGAGCTGGACCGCAGCACGCCGGCGCGCTTCGACCTCAAGCAGGGCGCGGGCGGACTGGTCGACCTGGAGTTCCTGCTGCAGGCGCTGGTGCTTGAACACGCCGCCCACGCGCCGGCGCTGCTGTCCCCGCGCAATACGCGCGATCTGATCCGTGCGCTGGCCGAGGCCGGTTTGTTGAAGGTGCCGTCATCCCTGCTGGACGCGCACGCGACCCTGCTGGCGGCCAGCCTGGCCTGCACGCTGGATCGGCGTCCGCGCCTGACCAGCCCGACGCCGACGCTGGAGGCCGCCCGCGAAACCGTGCGCGAAGCCTGCCTGGCCGGCGGCCTGGTGTTCGCCGCTGGCAAGGGGGAGCCCGCCTAGCGTGGACGTGCGGGCGGAGAGGCTGTCATGCCAGGGACAGTCGGCTGCGGACCTCGGCGGCGATGCGCGCGGTCTCGCGCAGCGGGACCACGGCAAACGGCGGCAACCCATCCGCCAGCGGCGCGATGCGCTGCAGTTCGCGCAACTGGCCGAGGAAGCGCGCCAGCCGTCCCCGCGCCCGTTGCGGCGCATGGACGAACACCGGCGCCTGCGTGGCGCAGGCTTCGGAGAGCATGTTGACCGAGTCGGGCGTGCACACGATCGCATCGGCCCAGGCCAACAGGCCGGCGTAGGGATTGGGTCCATCCTGTTCGCCAGCCCACACCCGATGCGGTCCTGCGGCGTAGCGACAGCGCAGCGCGTCGATGATCACAGGCGGGGTGCGGCGTGAGGTGGTGACCAGGACGGTCCCGCCCGTGGCGCGGGCCTTGGCGTCGACCGGCGCGAGCGTTGCCTCGATGTCCTCCAGGTCCAGTGCGGCCTGGGGCGTCGGCCCGCCGACCAGCACGGCGATGCGCGGGGCGGGCAGGGTGCCCAGCTTGGCAAACGCCTGCCGGGCAGACGCCAGCCAGGCCTCGTCCACCGGGTTGAGGCTACCGAGCAGGGAGAGCACGTTGGCGCCGCGCAGGCGGTCGTGTTCGGGGGCGATCACCAGGTCCCAGTGCCGCGGGGCGATGCGCGGGTCCAGGACCTGCACCGCCAAGGCACCCCGCGCGCGCAGCAGGCGGGTGGCCAGCGCGGCCTGTCGACCGCAGCCGATCGCCAGCTCCGGCGGCTGCGCCAACGCGGCGGCGAAATCGCGGCCGAACGCCTGGACCGCCCCGGGTAGCCAGCGCGGCGCCACCTGCTTCCAGGGTGAGCGCGCGAGCAGCGTGCAAGCGCGCGCCGGCCGGTGCAGCGCCCGCGCCAGCGCCTCGGCCTGACGCACGTTGCCGGCGGCGCCGTCGGTCAGGGTCCAGGTGAGCGCTGCGGTCATGGAAAGCTGCAAGGCATGAAACGGTCAGGCCTGTAAGGATGCATTTGTTCTGTAACTCAAAACAATCCGTTGCGAGTGGCCTTGGTGTCGCCGACGGGCGCGCCCCCTACACTGCACCCCGATCCAGCGGAAGCGCGTGCCACGCGCCGCCGCTCGCCGGGTCGCCTTTTCGCTTTTCGGAGTCGCACGATGTCCCAGTCCCTCGACGCCGCCGCGCTGGACCAGCTGTTCCGCACCGCGCGCACCCAGAACGCCTTCACCGACCAGCCGGTCACCGACGCAGAACTGCACGCCCTCTACGATCTGCTCAAGTGGGGACCGACCGCGGCCAACGGCACCCCGGCGCGCTTTGTGTTCGTCAAATCGCCCGAAGCCAAGGCCAAGCTCAAGCCGGCCCTGGCCGAGAACAACGTGGACAAGACCCTGGCCGCACCGGTGACGGTGATCGTCGCCCACGACCTGGATTTCCACGAGCACCTGCCCAAGCTGTTCCCGCATACCGATGCCAAGGCCTGGTTCGATGGCCCGCAGGAAGGGCGCGTGGAAGGCGCGTTCCGCAACGGCTCGCTGCAGGGCGCCTATCTGATCCTGGCCGCGCGTGCGCTGGGCCTGGATGCTGGCCCGATGTCCGGTTTCGACAATGCCAAGGTCGACGAGGCGTTCTTCGCCGGAACCGCGATCAAGTCCAACTTTCTGATCAACCTCGGCCACGGCGATCCGGCCGGGTTGTTCCCGCGCCTGCCGCGCCTGTCCTTCGACGAGGCCGCGCGCATCGTTTGATCCGCAGCTTCGCCATCCACCCGGCGCTCGCGCCACCACGCCCCATCACCCACCGTTTCAAGGAGCCTCACCCCATGCGCAAGTTCCTGCTCGCCGTTGCCCTGTCGGCCCTGGTCGCCCCGGCCTTCGCCGCTTCGACCACCTACAAGCTCGATCCGACCCACACCGACGTGATCGCCACCTGGAACCACTTCGGCTTCTCCAACCCCAGCGCCCATTTCGGCCAGGCCGACGGTTCGCTGACCTATGATCCGGCCAACGTCGCTGCATCCAGCGTGGAAGTCACCTTCCCGCTGTCCGGTCTGGATTCGTTCGTGCCCAAGCTGGACGAACACCTGCGCGGCTCGGACTTCTTCGACGCTGCCAAGTATCCGACCGCGACCTTCAAGAGCACCAAGGTCCAGTCGCTGGGCAGCAACAAGCTGAAGGTCACCGGCAACCTGACCATCAAGGGCATCACCAAGCCGGTCGTGCTGGACGTGACCTTGAACAAGGCCGCCGAGCATCCGATGAAGAAGACCCAGTCCATCGGCTTCGACGCCACCGGCACGGTCAAGCGTTCGGACTTCGGCGTGGGCGCCTACGCGCCGATGGTCAGCGACGAGGTCAAGCTGCACATCACCACCGAGGCCGACGCCGCCAAGGCCAAGTGATGTATCGCGCGGCCTGATGCCAGGTCGCGCCATGCCTGAACAGATAACGCCGCCGGGTGCGAATCCGGCGGCGTTGTCGTGTGTCGCGGGCGAGAACCCGGTGGGAGCCGTGGCATCGCCGATCGATCGGCTCCCACGGTAAGGTTTCAGGCCTTCGCCAGTGCCTGGGCGAAGTCGGCGATCAGATCGTCGATGTGCTCCAGGCCGACCGACACACGCAGCAGGTTCTGTGGGGTGACCGGCTGGGGTCCTTCGACCGAGGCGCGGTGTTCGACCAGCGATTCGCACCCGCCCAGTGAGGTGGCGTTGGTGAAGATCCGCAGGGCGCCGGCCACGCCCAGGGCCGCCTCGCGCCCGCCCTTGAGCTGCACGCTGAGCATGCCGCCGCCCTGACGCATCTGGCGCATCGCCAGGGCGTGGGCCGGATGGCTGGCCAGGCCGGGGTAATGCACCGCCTCGACCTGCGGCTGGGCGGTCAGGAACTCGGCCAGCGCCTTGGCGTTGGCGCAATGCAGGGCCATGCGCGCCGGCAGCGAGCGGCAGCCGCGCAGGGTCAGCCAGGCGCTGAACGGGGCCAGGGTGGCGCCGGTGATGTGCAGGCGATGGGCCACCGCGCGCGCGAAGTCGTCCTCCCGGGCAAATGCCAGCGCACCGCCAAGCACATCGCTGTGCCCGCCGAAGTACTTGGTCGTCGAATGCATCACGATGTCCGCACCCAGCGCCAGCGGCTGCTGCAGCACCGGCGAGGCGAAGGTGTTGTCGGCCACCAGTAGCGCGCCATGGGCATGCGCCAGTTCGGCCAGGGCGGCGATGTCGGAGACCTTCATCATCGGGTTGGACGGCGTCTCGACCCAGATCAGATCCACGCCGCCCTCGCACGCAGCCGTCACCGCGGCCAGGTCGGTCATGTCCAGGCGCACGACCTGCGCGCCGCGCTCGGGCAGGAACTCGGCCGCCAGCAGGCGCAGGCCGGCGTAGCAGTCGTCCGGAATCAGGATCCGCGCGCCGGGACGCAGGCTCTCCAGCAGCACGGTGATGGCCGCCATGCCCGAGGCGCAGGTGATCGCCGTGGCCGCGCCTTCCAGGGCGGCTACGGCCGCGCGCAGGCGATCGTTGGTGGGGTTGCCCTCGCGCTGGTACTCGTAGCCGGCGATGCGCTCGGCCGCCGGGCCGTGGCGGAAGGTGGTGGCCAGGTGGATCGGCGGGGCGACCGCGCCGGTGGCCGGGTCGTATTCGCCGCCGGCGTGGATGGCGAGGGTTTCAAGACGCATCGGATGCAGCTCCGGTGAGGTGGTAGAAATCGAACGCGCGCCGCAGGGTCGCCGCACTGCTGAAGCCCAGTGCGTCCAGCCCGGCCGCGCGTGCGCCGCTGACGTTCTCGTCGCGGTCGTCAATGAACAAGGTCTCGCTCGGCGCTGCGTCCAGGAGCGCCAGGGCACGCAGGTAGGCCTCCGGCGCCGGCTTGGCCAGGCCCACGTCGCCCGCGCCGACCACCCGGCCGGCGAACAGCGGGAACAGCGGTGGGCAGATGCGCTCCAGGTGTCGGGTCAGGAACGGGCCGTTGTTGGTGAAGATCGCCACCTGGGCATGCCGGGCCACTTCGGTGGCGAGCGTGACCATGACCGGATCGGCCGGGGTGGCCAACGTCCTGGCCACGATGCAGTCTTCCAGGCTCAGGCGCGCGCCCAGGCGCCTGGACAACTCGTCGGCATAGTCCTCCGGGCGCCACAGCCCGATATCCGACTCGTGCTCCAGCCCGGAGTCGAACAGCGCGGCCTGCACCGCGGGGGGATGGGTGCCGCTGCGCCGCGCCAGCTCGACCAATCGCACGCGGCGGTCGTAGCAGGCCAGAACGTCATCCAGATCGAACAGGACCAGCGATGGGCGCCGCCGCTCGGGGCGCCGGCTGGCGCGCGAGGAAATGGCATCGGGCGCCCGCATGTCGGACAGGGGCATTGGGGCGGGGGAGGGGGATCAGCTCTCAAGCATACGCCGGGGCCAAGGACGGGTGGAGGGTGCTGGCCCGCTCCACCCGCGCCCCGGGCTGGCGGGTGGGCAAGGCCGGGGTGCGCCCTGCCCGCACCTACCCGGGCAACGGCCACCTACCCGCCGCAGGGGTCAACGAATTCCTAACTCGCGGTTAGCTTCGAGTGAAGGTTTGGCGGACTCCACATGACACCGGCTCACGGGGATCCGGACCGCCAGGCACCTCCCTCACGTCGCTTCCTCACTTCGCCTTGCAAGGAGTCCAGGTCATGCGTAGTCGCCCCACACCTCGCCGCCTCGCCGTTGCCGTCGCCGCCTCGTTGTCGCCCTCCCGGACCCTGCTGCGCGGCCTGTCCTCGGCGGTGCTGCTGGCCGCCACCGCACAGGTCGCCTTCGCGGCCGATGCAACGCCTGACGACCCGCCGGCCACGGCCGACACCGATGTCGCGGCCAAGACCCTGGACTCGATCAGCGTCATCTCCACCGGTACCCGCAAGGCCAACATGGCCGTGACCGACAGCCCGGCGCCGATCCAGCTGATCAGCCCCGAGCTGCTCAAGCAGTCGGCCGCGCCGGATCTGCAGAACGCCATCGCCAACCAGATCCCGTCCTACAACGCCAACCAGACCGGCGGCGACATGGCCAGCCAGACGCTCAACGCCAGCCTGCGCTCGCTCACCGCCAACCACACCCTGATCCTGGTCAACGGCAAGCGTCGCCACGTCACTTCCAACTTCGGCGTGGCCGGCAACGGTGAAATGGCCACCGACCTGTCCTACATCCCCAATTCGGCCATCGACCACATCGAAGTGCTGACCGACGGCGCCGCGGCGCTGTACGGCTCGGACGCGATCGCCGGCGTGATCAACATCATCCTGAAGAAGAACTCCAGCGGCGGCGAACTCAACGCCGGCTACTCCGGCTATGCCGACGGCGGTGGCGGGACCGACAACTGGAGCGGCAACATCGGCCTGGGCGGCGACAACGGCTGGATCAGCATCAGCGCCGAGGTGGAGAACCGCCAGTCGGTCTACCGCTTCTCCAACCCCAGCTACGCCAACTGCCTGCTGGACATCGACGCCTGTACCGCCTACGCCAATGCCAATGGCCGCGGCGACCTGCTCAGCCGCATCGCCAACGACCAGGGCGCGATCCTCAACGCTCGCTTCCCGGGCCTGAATGGCTGGCTCAACCCGCCGGAAGTGCACCGCAAGATCATGTCCTTCAACGGCGGCTATGACTTCGGCGATGGCCTGGAGTTCTACGCCTTCGGTACCTACGGCAAGAAGACCGCCGAGTCCGAGGAAAATTACCGCCGTCCCTCGCAGGATGGTGGTTACACCGACCCCATCACCGGTGAGGTCCGGCACAAGTATCCCAACGGCTTCAATCCCTCCGAGGCCTCCAAGGAATACGACTACGACCTGACCGCCGGCATCAAGGGCTACTTCGGCGACTGGTCCTGGGACGCGTCGACCAGCTACGGCCGCAACGAGATGGACGTCTATACGCTCAACTCGATGAACTTCTCGCTGTGGCAGGACTTCGGCTATTCGCAGGAGGATTTCTACGACGGCACCTACTACTCGACCCAGTGGACGACCGACTTCAGTGCGATGCATGACTTCGACATCGGGCTGGAGGCGCCGCTGACCTTCCAGGCCGGCGTGGAGTACCGTCGCGACGGCTATGGCATCGAGCCGGGCGAGCCGACCTCGTACTACGGTGCCGGCGCCTCGTCGTTCCCGGGCTACAACCCGCTGGGCACCGGCGACTACTCACGCCATAGCTATGCGGTGTTCACTGATGTGGTCCTCAACCCGACCGAGAAATGGCTGGTCGACGTGGCCGGTCGCTACGAGGACTACAGCGACTTCGGCAACAAGGCCGTGGGCAAGTTCACCACCCGCTACGACTTCACCGACACCTTCGCCCTGCGCGGCACGGTCAGCACCGGCTTCCGCGCGCCGAACATGGGTGAGCAGTACTACTCGGCCATCCAGGTCTCGCCGACCGGCGCCACCGCGACCCTGGCCGGTTCCAGCGTGGGCAACGGCCTGAAGCCGGAGACGAGCCAGAACCTCTCCCTGGGCTTCGTGTTCAACCCGATCCCGAACCTGACCATGACCCTGGACGCCTACCAGATCAAGATCAAGGATCGGACCTACATCGGCTCGTTCGCCTACTCCACCGCGCAGGCCGCCGACACCCTGACCGGGCGGACCACCGGCACCTGGAACGCCGACCTGCCCGATCCGGCCGATACCGACGGTGATGGCGTGCCGGATGATGCCTACAACCAGATCCTGGGCGACGCCCTGGTGGCCGGCGGCTTCATCAGCAATCCCAACGACCCCGCCGCTCCGGGTGGCAGCTTCGATCAGACCGCGCGTGCCAACATCAACCTGAGCTTCTTCTCCAACGTGCTGGACACCAAGACCAGCGGCGTGGACTGGGTCACCAACTACATGAGCGAGTTCGGTTGGGGCACCATCGACTGGTTGCTGGCGGCCAACTACAACAAGACCGAGGTCACCCGTGCCGGCCGTGCGCCGGGCTTCGAGACCATCCCGATGTTCACCGCCGCGAACATCTCCGACATCGAGCACAACAACCCCAAGTACCGCGTCAATCTGGCCGCGACCTTCAACTGGGAGAAGTTCAGCCTGACCCTGCGCGAGTCGATCTACGGCCCGCAGTACTCGGTCGCCAGCCTGAGCGGCTACGAACAGTTCGCCGACCAGCTGGACCTGGTCACCCTGGATGGTGGCCAGTACTACAAGCAGGAAATCGGCAGCATGGCGCTGACCGGCTTCGACCTGAGCTTCAAGCCCAACGACGCCTGGACCCTGACCGTCGGCGGCGACAACATCTTCAACGAGTATCCCGACAAGATCCCCTCGCCGGTGTGGGACTACGATGTGGCCAACTACCAGAACGGCAACAACGAATACCTGACCGGCAGCCCGATCGGTTACTTCGGTGCCAAGTACTACGCCAAGCTGAGCTACCGCTTCTGATCGGCCCGTGCGCCGGCCAGGATCGCCTGGCCGGCGTCTGACGATCCACCCTTCAATCGATGATTTGCAGCGGCCTGCTCCGGGTCGCGACGCCCACCGCAGACGCAGTGGGCGGCTCTTTGTCCAACCAGCAGTGGCCCGGAGCCGGGAAGTGCCGGCCACTGTCGAAAGGAAGATCTTCAATGAATGGCGTTACCACCGCATTGACCCGCCGCCAGCTGCTGGGCCGTATCGGCCTGGCCGCGGGCGGCACCATGATGTACCAGGCCATGACCAGCCTGGGTTATGCCGCCGAGTCCAGCTACAAGGGGCCGGTGAACCTGCAGGGCAATCCCAAGGGCGCGACCGTCCTGATCCTGGGTGCCGGCGTGGCCGGCATGACCGCCGCCTACGAGATGCGCAAGGCCGGTTACAAGGTCAAGATCCTCGAATACAACGCCCGTCCCGGCGGTCGCAACTGGTCCATCCACGGCGGGGACACCTATACCGAGCTCGGCGGCCACACCCAGCATTGCCAGTTCGATTCCAACCTCTACCTCAACCCGGGTCCGTGGCGCATCCCGCACCACCACCGCGGGTTGCTGCATTACTGCAAGCAGTTCAACGTCAAGCTCGAGTCGTTCAACCAGGTCAACTACAACGCCTTGCTGCACAACACCAAGGCCTTTGGCGGCAAGCCGCAGCGGTTTCGCGAGATCGACGCCGACTACAAGGGTCACGTCAGTGAGCTGCTGGCCAAGGCCTGCCAGCAGGGTGCGCTGGACCAGGCGGTGACCAAGGACGACCAGGAGCTGCTGCTCGAGTCGCTGCGCAGCTGGGGCGCGCTGGACAAGAACATGGCCTACGTCAAGGGCGAAGCCAGCAGCGCGCGCCGTGGTTTCTCCAAGTTTCCCGGTGGCGGCATCTCCGGCAAGCCCGAATTCTCCGAGCCGATGGGCATGGACAAGGTGCTCAACTCGCACCTGTGGGCCGCCCTGGCCGCCGGCAACAACTACGAGATGCAGACCACCATGTTCCAGCCGGTCGGCGGCATGGACCAGATCGGCAAGGCCTTCGCCCGCGAGTTGGGACCGGGCACCATCCAGTACAACGCGCGCGTGGTGCAGATCGACCAGGACGACCACGGCGTGACGGTGACCTACGAGGATCATGGCGCCGATGGCGCGCGCCGCACCGCCAAGGCCGACTGGTGCATCTGCACCATTCCCTTCTCGGTGCTCAGCCGCATCCCGATCCAGGTCGGCCAGGCGATGTCCGATGCCATCACCCACCTGCCTTACGCGGCCTCGGTGAAGGTCGGCCTGCAGTTCAAGCGTCGTTTCTGGGAAGAGGACGAGGCCATCTACGGCGGTATCAGCTACACCGACCTGCCGATCACCCAGATCAGCTACCCCAGCACCGACTACCACAGCCCCGGCAAGGGCGTGCTGCTGGGCGCCTACATCTGGGGCCTGGATGCTTACGACTTCACCTCGCACACTCCGGAAGAGCGGGTGCGCCAGGCGCTGGAATACGGCTCGCAGCTGCATCCGCAGTACAAGCCCGAGTTCGATAACGGCGTGTCGGTGGGCTGGCACCGCGTGCCGTGGACCCACGGCTGCTTTGGCCAGTGGAGCGAGGACCTGCGCGCGCAGCACTACAAGGCCGCGACCCAGATCGATGGCCGTATCGCGATGGCCGGCGAGCACATTTCCTACATCCCGGCCTGGCAGGAAGGTGCGGTGCTGTCCGCGCTGGATGTGATCGGGCGTCTGCATAGCAAGGTCATGGCGACCGGAGGACAGGCATGAACACCAAGACCCTGGCCGTGATCGGCCTGCTCGGCACGCTGGGCGTCATGGGCTGGCAGCAGCTGCCGGCGCGCGCGCAGACCTCCGATGCCACCGGCTTCCTCAAGTCGCGCGACTTTTCCCATGCCGACGGCCCGCAGATCTACGGCACCATCTGCCAGGCCTGTCACATGGAAGGCGCCAAGGGCGCCAAGGGCGCCGGCGAATATCCGGCCTTGGCCGGCAATCCCAAGCTGGGTGCGGCGCCGTACGTGGAGATGATGGTGCTCGGTGGGCACGGCGCGATGCCGGGCTTCGGCGGCATGCTCAACGATGCACAGGTCGCCGAGGTCACCACTTATGTACGGACCCATTTCGGCAACCATTACGATGACCCGGTCACCGCCGACGACGTCAAGGCACTGCGCGCCTCGCTGGACAGTGCTTCGACCTCCGACGAGTGATCGCGTGTCCCTGTTCCCTTTTTTCCTACGGAGTTCCCATGCGCCTGTCCCGCCTGTTGTTCCTGACCGCCCTCCTGTCACCCATGGCCGCCCAGGCCCAGGATGTCGTGCGCCACGGCATCCCCGGCAGCGACTTCCCGATCGCCTCGGCGGTCGAAGTCCCGGCTGGCAAGTCCACCATCTATCTCAGCGGCAAGCTGGCCGCCGTCGCCAACCCCGGTGCGCCCAAGGGCTCGCTTGAGGCCTATGGCGATACCAAGGTCCAGACCATCAGCGTGCTGACCCAGATCCAGAAGCAGCTGCAGAGCATGGGCCTGGACATGAAGGACGTGGTCAAGATGCAGGCCTTCCTGGTCGGCGGTCCTGAGAACGACGGCAAGATGGACTTCAAGGGCTTCATGGAGGGGTACACCCAGTTCTTCGGCAAGGACGCCAAGCAGATGAACCTGCCGGCCCGCTCGGCCTTCCAGATTGCGGCGCTGGGCAATCCGGCCGCGCGCGTGGAGATCGAAGTCATCGCCGTGCGTCCGTAGTCGTCCGTTTCCCGCCCCCGCTATCGGAGTGACCCCATGAAAGCACCGCTCTCCCGTCGCCGCTTCCTCAGTGGCTCCGCCCTGGCTGCCGGCACCGCCGTTGGCGCACCGCTGCTCGGCCTGGCCGGGCCGGCCTTCGCCAAGCGCAACCCGCCCAGCCGGCCGCGCGTGGACCCCGAGCAGGCCAAGGCCCTGGGCCTGGAGCCGGTGATGATCAACGCCAACGAGAACCCCTTGGGCCCCAGCGCCGAGGCGCTCAAGGCGATCGATGGCATCGCGCCCAGTGGCGGGCGCTATCTGGGGCAGATGCAGGGGGAGCTGGTGCAGGAGATGGCCGCCCAGCTCGGGGTCAAGCCGGACTACATCGTCCCGTATGCCGGCTCGACCCCGCCGCTGACCCAGACGGTGCTGGCCTTCACCTCGCCGACAGCCTCGCTGGTGACGGCCAATCCGACCTTCGAAGCGGCCTGGCGCACGGCCGGCCAGGTCAAGGCGCCCGTGCACAAGGTGCCGCTGCGGGCCGACTACAGCCACGACGTGGCGGCCATGTGCGCGGCCGATGCCGCGGCCGGCATGATCTACATCTGCAACCCGAACAATCCCACCGGGTCGCTCACCCCGCGCAAGGACATCGAGTACGCCCTGGCGCACAAGCCCAAGGGCAGCATCCTGGTGTTGGACGAGGCCTACATCCATCTGTCGGAAAACGCGGTGACCGGCGCGGACCTGGTGGCCGCCGACAAGGAGGTGGTGATCCTGCGGACCTTCTCCAAGCTCTACGGCATGGCCGGCATCCGCCTGGGCTACGCGGTGGGTCGTCCGGATCTGCTCGAACGCCTGACCTACTTCGGGACCAATGCCTTGCCGGTCACCGCCATGGCCGCGGGCCTGGCCAGCCTGCGCGACCCGCAGTTGGTCCCGACCCGGCGCGCGGCCAACACCGCGATCCGCGAGGACGTCACCACCTGGCTGACCCAGCAGGGCTATGCGTGCAGCCCATCGGAGAGCAACTGCTTCATGCTGGACGTCAAGCGCCCAGCGCGTGAGTTCATGGAGGCGATGGCCACCTACGGGGTGTTCGTGGGCCGCAGCTGGGAAGGCTGGCCGAATTCCTCGCGCATCACCGTGGGCACGGCCGAAGAAATGAACCGGTTCAAGGACGCCTTCGCCAAGGTGATGGCCGGTGAGCGCGGGCCGGTGCCGCTGAAGCTCACCCTGCTCCAGGACGAGCGGCGCGACGGCACCTTCATGGTGGTCTAAGACCCAAGCCGGATCGAGGTCGCAGGAAATCCGACGCCCGCCGCGATCGACCGCGGCGGGCGTCGTTCATTGCGGGCCGCCGGCGGCCTCGATCAGGCCGCGCTGCAAGGCGTTGCCCAGGGCGGCTTCGCGGGTGCTGGCTTCCAGCTTGCGGTAGAGGTTCTTGAGATGGAACTTCACCGTGTTCTCCGACAGCGAGAGCCGTCGCGCAATCTGCTTGTTGGACTGACCGCGGGCCAGCTGTCCCAGGACTTCCAGCTCGCGTTCGCTGAACAGCTGGGTGGCCAGGGTTTCCTCGCAGGAGAGCTTCTCCAAGAGGATATGGATGGTCAGGGCGCGCGTGGTTCCCGCGGCGGCCTCTGGATCGTGCTGGCGGGCGCTGCGCAGCAGGGACTTGGTGGGCAGCCCTGGCTCCAGGGCGACCTGCCAGGCCCGCATGGAGGCGACATGGTCGAGGACGGCGTGCAGGGGGGGCAGGGCCTGGTCCATCTCACCACGCTGATGCCGAACCAGGGCCAGGCGCAGCTGCACGCGGGCCAAATGGAACGCGTCGCCGTTTTCCAGGGCGAAGGTCTGCTGGCGTTGCAGGATCGAAAGCGCCTGGCCGGCACGGCCGGCCTGGGCGTGCCAGCGTGCCAGGGCCATGCCCAGCGCGTGGCCCTGTCGCCAGCCATGGCCGCTGGACAATGCATGGATGAAGGCGGCCTCCCCGCCGGAGCGGGCCATGACCGCGTCGGCCACGGCCTGTCCGGGCAAGTCCATGAGCACGTCCAGGCGCCAGGCGGTGGCCAGATCGGCCAGACGCGCCAGGTGCCTGCGGGTGGCCAGGGCATCCATGCGATCGAGCAGGGCGCAGGCCTTGCGCCCGCTGCGATCGTGCTGCCGTGCCAGGGTCAACGCTGTCCCGTAGCCGGCGGCGTAGACATCGACCCAGCCGTCATCGCGTTCGAGGGTTTCCAGGGCGCCATCAAGCAGGTCGGCGGCGACATCGTAGCGGCCGCGCTCGACCTGCAGTTGGGCCAGCAGGCAGCGGCATGCCGCAATGAGCGTGGAATCCCCGCCATGCGACTGCCCGGCCAGCGCCAACGCGCGTTGGTAGGTGTCCTCGGCGGCATCCAGCGCGCCACGGTAGAACTGGCTCTGGCCCAGGTGGACCAGGGCATAGCCCAGGCTTTCCTGACTTGGCGCGCGGCCCAGGGTCTCGGCCGCCTCCCGTGCCAAGCGCTCGGCGGTGGCCAGCTCGCCACGGCCGAGCGCGGTGGTGGCGCAGATGCATAGCAATGTTCCGCGTCCCAGGTGGTCATCCTGGTCCAAGGCGCAGGCCTGGGCATGGAGTTGGGCGATGCCGCGCGGATTGCCGCAGACCTGGTCCATTAAGTCGCGCAGCAGGGCTACGACCACGGTGTAGTCGCGTTCCAGCGGGGCACGCAGCTCCTCGCCGAAATCACGGAAGCGCTCCAGCAGGGTCTGCGCATGGCTGAACTCGCCCACGCGCATGTGCAAGTAAGCCTGGGTCAGGTTGAGGGCCGGGGTATCGCGGATCACCCGGACATCGAACTGTCGCAGCAGGCCGCGCACGGCGGCCGTGCCATGCCGCAGCAGCATCTGCCAGCTGCCGGCGCGGGCGACGCATGCCGCGGCCAGCTCGGTGTCGCGCGCGCGCAACGCGTGGCGGACCGCTTCGGGCAGCTGGTGGTGATCGGCGCACCACTGCGCCGCGCGTCGGTGCAGCGCACGGGCCTGGGCAGGTGCCTGGCGTTCGAGCTGCTGGTGGAGGAAATCGGCGAACAGCGGGTGATAGCGGAACCAATCGTGGTCATCGTCCAGCGGCACCAGCAGGCCATGGAAGTGACCCAGGCAGGCCAGCAGCTGGCCGCTGTCCTGGCGTCCGCGCACCGCATTGGCCAGATCCGCGTTGAAGCGCTCCAGGCCGGAGGTTTCCAGCAGGAAGTCGCGCAGCGGGGCGTCCAGGTCTCGCACGACCTGTTCGGCCAGGTAGTTGGCCAGCAAGGCCGAGCGTCCAGAGAACCGGGCCACGTCCTCGCCCCGACGCCCGTCGCCGGCGATCCACAGTGCGGCCAGGCGTACCGCCACGGGCCAGCCTTCGGTCTTGTCGCGCAGGCGAGCGGCATCGGCGTCGCTGGAGGCCCCCAGCACCGCGCGCGTCTCGCCGGCATCAAGGGCCAGTTCGCTGGCGTCGATCCGCTGCAGGGCGCCGCGCACGGTCAGCTGCGACAGCGGCAGTGCAGGCGCGCGCCGCGTCGCAAGCAGCACGTGCAGCCGGGGCCCACCGTGTTCGACCAGCAGGGTGATGATTTCATTGATGGCCGGGCTGGCGGCGCGATCGTAGTCGTCCAGCATCAGGACCAACGGCTGCTGCGCGCAACGGACTGCGCGCAGCAGGACGGTGCGCGTGGCGGCCAGATCGAGGTCGCGCCAATGGCTCGCGCCCAAGGGGGGGGTGAAGCTGTCGCCGGCGCCCAATCCCAGGGCCAGGGCGAGATAGGCCAGCAACCGCGCGGGCTCGGCATCATCCTCGTCCAGCGACAGCCAGGCGACCTGGGTCTGACCCTGCTGGAGCAGATGCGCGTGCCATTGGGCGAGCAGAGTGCTCTTCCCGAATCCCGGCGGGGCCAGCAGCAGGGTCAGCGGGACCGACAGGCTCGCATCCAGCTGTGCCATCAACCGCGATCGCGGGATGGCATCGACATGCAGACGGGGTGGTTCGAGTTTGTCGGGAAGGATCCAGTCGCCGCTGGTGGTGCCCTCACGGGTGAGGGACGGACGCGGGCCGATCAGTGCAACGGGCTTGGCAACAGGCACACAGCTCTCCGCATGTGACCGGCTTCCCCCAGGTAAGCCGGCGCATGGCACAAGACCGTTCCATGCGCGGCGTAACCTGCGCATCTGTCATGGTCCTGTGTCGGGGCCCCCGCCCATGCCCATCCTCTAGGCACCTTTCGATGACAGATATGCCACGTAAGTAGCGTTTTGCAAAGTGGCTGGTCATCGCGCGATGCGCGCGTTCGCCTTCACGCGATGGCTGAAAACGCCGTGCGCGCGGCTTCGAGCGTGTCTTTTATGACAATTTCGTCATGCGCGGCGGACAGGAAGCCCGCTTCGTACGCCGACGGCGCCAGGAAGACCCCGCGCTCGAGCATCGCGTGGAAGAACCGATTGAATGCGCCGGTGTCGCAAGCCGTGGCCTGGGTGTAGGTTTCCACCTTCTGGTCGGTGAAGAACAGCCCGAACATGGCGCCGACCTGATTGGTCGTCACGGCGACGCCTGCCTGGCGGGCCGCCGCCTCCAGCCCGGCGCATAGTGCCGCGGCCCGTTCGGAGAGCCGGTCGTGAAAGCCCGGTGCCTGGATCAGCTCCAGCATCGCCAGGCCGGCGGCCATGGCGACCGGATTGCCGGAAAGCGTGCCGGCCTGGTAGATCGGCCCCGCCGGGGCGATCTGGTTCATCAACTCGGCGCGGCCGCCATACGCGCCCACCGGCATGCCGCCGCCGATGATCTTGCCGAACGTGGTCAGGTCGGGGGTGACACCGTAGTAGGCCTGCGCGCCGCCCAGCGCCACGCGGAATCCTGTCATGACCTCATCGAAGATCAGCACCGCGCCATGCTGGGTGCACAGCTCGCGCAGGTGCTGCAGGTAGCCGGGCAGGGGCGGGATGCAGTTGGCATTGCCGACCACGGGCTCGACGATCACCGCAGCGATTTCAGCGCCGATGTCCTCGAACAGCGCGGTGGCGCCTTCGAAATCGTTGTAGCTCAGGGTGGCGGTCAGTTCGCTCAGCCCGACCGGCACGCCGGGCGAGGTGGGCACGCCGAGGGTGAGCATGCCGCTGCCGGCCTTGACCAGGAACGAGTCACCGTGGCCGTGGTAGCACCCTTCGAACTTGACGATGCGCTGGCGGCCGGTGGCGCCGCGTGCCAGGCGGATTGCCGAGAGCGTGGCCTCGGTCCCGGAATTGACCATGCGCACCATCTCGCAGGCCGGGACCAGGCGGGTGATGGTCTCGGCCATGGTGACTTCGGCCGGGCAGGGCGCACCAAAGGACAGGCCGTCAAGAATCGCGCGTTCAACCGCCTCGCGGACGGCCGGATGGTTGTGCCCGGCGATCATCGGCCCCCAGGACCCGACGTAGTCGATATAGCGGTTGCCGTCCACGTCGTACAGATAGGCGCCTTCGGCGCGCTGGACGAAGAACGGCTCGCCGCCGACCGACTTGAAGGCACGCACCGGCGAATTGACGCCGCCGGGGATCAGCGCCTGGGCGCGGGCGAAAAGGGCGTGCGAGCGATCGTGGTGCATCAGCTGGTCCTGTGGGCGTCGTGCGGGGACGAAGCCCGACATTGTCGCGGCTGGGCCCGGTCGGGACCACCCCGGACGCCCCACCCACCCTGCCCACCTACCCGGTCGGGTGCCACCTACCCGTCGTGGAACGAACTTTGCCCCATGACGGCGCATAGCATCCGTGTCGCGTCGCGACATGCTGCGCCACGGTTTGCCGGTGACGGCCCGTGGTCAGGCTGGCGCGTGCGGTGCCACTTTGGGGAGTGGCGCCTTTTTCCGGCGTCTTGCCGAACCACCTTTCCGGGGAACCGCATCGATATGAACCGACTCATCCGCAGGAGCGCCTTGGCGCTCGCACTGACCGTGGCCGTCAATGGCGCCTATGCACAGTCCACCACCGGCCGCATCTTCGGCACCGTCAGCGGGGCCGGAGAGGCGGATACCGTGCTGGTCCAGAGCAGCGGCGGCTTCTCGCGCGAGGTGAAAGTGGAGAACGGGCGCTATTCGCTCGGCAGCCTGCCGCTGGGCAGTTACACCGTCACCCTCAAGCATGACGGCGCCACCGTCGACACGCGGGAGAACGTCTCGATCCTGGTCGGCGCCGGTACCGAAGTCGGGCTGTCGGCCGGCGGCGCGTCGGGCGAGGCGACGACCCTGACCGCGGTCAAGGTCTCGGCCATGAGCATGTCGCCGATCGACGTGTCCAGCGTGGATACGCGCACGGTAGTGACCTCCGAGCAGCTGCAGCAACTGCCGTTGGGCCGTAGCGCCGAGGCCATTGCGCTGCTGGCACCGGGCGTGGTGGTCAACAGCGGTGGCTTCGACAACGGTCCGCTGGGCGGCTCGCTGCCGAGCTTCGGCGGCTCGGCGGCCTCGGAGAACGCCTATTACCTCAACGGCTTCAACACCACCTCCACCGCCAACAACTTGGGCGGCCTGACCCTGCCCTACGGCGCGATCGACCAGCAGGAAATCTTCACCGGCGGCTACGGCGCCCAGTACGGCCGGTCCAACGGCGGTGTGATCAACCAGGTCGGCAAGCGCGGCACCAACGAATGGAAGTTCGGCGCCGCCGTGGTGATGGAGCCGGATGCCTTCAAGACCAGCCAGAAGGACATCTATTGGCGGCCGGACAGCCAGACGTCCACGACCAGCAACACCGCCTATAACTACGCGCGTGCGGCCAATGGCTTGTATCAGCCGTTGAGCGAAACCAAGGCGACCTCCGAGACCTACAGTGCCTATGTTGGCGGTCCCATCATCCAGGACAAGCTCTTCTTCTTCCTCGCGGGCGAGCGCGTCAACTCGCACGGCACCCGCATCGCCAGCAACCGCGATGCGGACAACGGCAACTCCGGCGGTCTGACCGAATACGATTACGAGCAGAACCGCTGGTACGCCAAGCTGGACTGGTACATCACCGACAACCACCTGCTGGAACTCACCAGCGCGGGCGACAAGTACGAGACCGGCGGCACCATCTACCGCTACGACTACGTCAATCGTGCCAAGGGCGCGTACTACACCGACGAGAACGTGAACAAGGCCGGCCCGGTCCTGAACTCGGCCAAGTACACCGGCTACTTCGGCGACAACGTCACCGTCAGCGCGCTGTACGGTGAGATGCGCACGCCGGATGAGATCAGCTACTACAACTATGACCCGGCCAACGGCCCGGTGATCAACAACATCGCGCTGCAAAATCCGGCCTACAACGGCGGCTCGCCGATTGCCGGCCCCCAGAAGCAGGGTACGGTCACCGCCCCGGACCGAGAGTGGGAGAAGCGCAACCTGAGATTGAGCCTGGAATGGCGTCTTGGCGACCATGCGATCACTGCAGGTATCGACAACCAGAAGCTCAAGGCCACCAATATCGGCACCCAGGCTTCCGGCCCCGGGTATGCCTGGAGCTACGGTAGCACCGACGATCCCTATGGCCTGAATACCGGAGGCCTGATCAGCCAGTCGGCCAACGAAGCCGGTGGAAAGGGTGCGCCCAGCCCCGGTCTGGTGGATCCTGTCTACGGCGCTTCCGGCTACTACGTCACCAAGGACACCACCATCGGCCTGAACTCCTACGACGCCGACCAGAAGGCCTACTACCTGGAAGACAAGTGGCAGGTGACCGACAACCTGCTGTTGAGTCTGGGCCTGCGCAAGGACGAGTTCACCAACTATGTGCCGATCAGCCACGTGCCCTACATCAGCGTGGACGCCTGGTCGCCGCGCATCGGCTTCAGCTGGGACGTGCATGGCGACTCCAGCCTGAAGATCTTCGGTAACGTCGGACGCTACTACCTCGGACTGCCTCTGTCGGCCGTTGGCCTCTTCACCGCCAACATCTCCAAGAATGAGTACTTCACCTATAGCGGCATCAATGCCGACGGCTCGCCGATCATTTCCACCTCTTTGGGCCCGGCAGTGTCGGCGAACTCGCGCTTTGGCCGCGCATCGGATCCCAGTGCCGCCGTGGTCAAGGACATCAAGGGCGAGAACCAGGACGAACTGATCCTGGGCTTTACCAAGCAGATGGAGAACGGCTGGGTATACGGTGTGCGCGGCACTTATCGTCGCCTGAACGATGCGATCGACGATCAGAACTTTGATACCGACAACCGTGGACTTGTTGAATCTGCCCTTGCACAGGGCGTCGACATCGATTACACGCGCACCGCCGGCGCAGAACTTGTCAACCCCGGCAAGACCAATGTTTGGAACGTTTACGATACGGACGGCAACCTGCGTCAGGTCACCGTGACGCGCAAAGCGGCAGGTTTCCCAGAGCTCAAGCGTGATTACGCCGGCATGGAGTTCAACTTCGAGCGTCCGTTCGACGGCAAGTGGTACGCGAAGTTCAACTATGTCTGGTCGCATAGCTACGGCACCACCGAAGGTCAGCTGCGTTCGGATCTGTTCCGCAGTGGCGGCGCGCTGGGCAGCTACCAGGGACAGGCGGCGGTCTCCACCACGCAGAGCTGGGACCACGCGGCGCTGATGGAGCACACCAATGGCGACCAGTCCAACGACCACCGCCACCAGATCAAGCTGTATGGCTATTACCAGCTGACCGAAGAAATCGGTGCGTCGGCCAATCTCAGCATGATCTCCGGTGCGCCGAAGCACTGCCTGGGCAACTACTACGGTACGTCCTACAGTGGCACCGATCCGGCCGGCTACGGCGGCAGCTCGATCACCGGCGGCCCGTACCACTACTGCTACAACCCGGAAACCGGAACCGGTGAACCCTCGCCCCCGGGCTCGCACGGCCGCCTGCCGTGGATCAATCAGCTCGACCTGGGCCTGACCTGGAAGCCGACCTTCGCCGACGGCAAGCTGGCAGTTAACTTCAACATGTTCAACGTGCTCAACGCGCAGAAGGAGATCACCGTCTATCCGTTCTCGCAGCTGCCGGACAATTCGGTCAATCCGCTGTACGGCCAGGCCGTGGTCTACCAGACTCCGCGCTACGGCCGTCTGTCGGTGACCTACGACTGGTGAGCCCGCACCGTGAGCCCTGTGGCCAGCCGCAGGGCTCGCGGTTGACCCGACATCCATAGTCCCAGTGGGGCGTCGCCTTTCGGCGGCGCCTTTTTTTCAGCACGAGGCAAGCATTGATGAAGACAAAGACGCTCCTGGCCGCGGTTCTGCTGTCCGGCCTGTCAGGCACTGCGGCGCAGGCCGGTGAGGTGGTGGTGGGCGAGCACGCGCGCCGGCTGCAGGCCGCCGCGATCAACCTGGATACGCATCTGGATACGCCGGCCCTGTTCGGCCAGCCGGGCTGGAAGATCACCGACCGGCACAGTCGCGCCGAAGACGGCAGCCAGATCGATTATCCGCGCATGGTCGAAGGCGGCTTGGATGGCGGCTTCTGGGTGGTCTACACCGGCCAGGGGCCGCTGGATGAAATGGGCAAGCTCAGAGCGCGCGACTTCGGTCTCAAGCGCCTGGGCGAGATCCGCGAGATGGTCGCGGCCAACCCAGACAAGTTTGAACTCGCCACCACGGCCGGCGACGCGGCGCGGATCAAGGCCGAAGGCAAGAAGTCGGTCTACATCAGCATGGAGAACGCCTATCCGCTCTCGCACGATCCCACCCTGCTGAGCTACTACTACAAGGCCGGCCTGCGCATGCTCTCGCTGGTGCACGGCAGCCACAACGACTTTGCCGATTCGGCCGGCACCGCGCCGGGCGCGGTGACCGCGCGCGAGGGCTTGACCGACAAGGGTCGGCAGATGATCGTGGAAGCAAACAAGCTCGGCATCATCCTGGACCACTCGCACGCCTCGCCTGAGGTGTTCGACCAGATGATCGCCCTGTCCAAGGCGCCGATCATTCTGTCCCACAGCGGCGCGTGGGACGTCTACCCGCATCCGCGCAACCTGGACGACAAGCGGCTGAAGGTGCTGGCCGCGCACGGCGGCGTGATCCAGGTGAATTCGCTGGGCGGCTACCTCATCGACACCGGTGCCACCCCGGCGTACCGCGCCGAGCTAGGCAAGATCTATCAGGCCTTCGGCGGTCGGCGCGGGCTCGATGCCGACGCGCGCAAGCAGGCGATGGACCAGATCGCCGCGCTGGACGAGAAGTACGGCATCAAGAAGGCCAACTTCGACGACTACATGCGCCACCTGTTGCACATCATCAAGGTGGCCGGCTGGGAGCACGTCGGCCTGGGCGCGGATTGGGACGGCGGCGGCGGCGTGGTCGGTTACGAAGACATCACGGCGCTGCCCAAGGTGGTGCAGGCGTTGCTGGACGCGGGCTACAACGACGCGCAGGTCACCGCGATCCTGGGTGGCAACACGGTGCGCCTGATTGAGAAGGTGCAGTCGCTGGCCGATCCGGAAGCGGTGAAGGCGGCGCTGGAGTAAGCCGGTAGCGCATCGGCCTCGGGCAGGGGCCGATGCCCATTGCCCGATGCCAGGTCCCCACAGCCAAGGCGGCGATGTGTCGCGTCTCGATAGGTGAAAGCCCGGCGCTGCCGGGCATGATGAAGCCTGGCTGCGTTGGTGCTAAGCAAACAGCGCTTGGAACGCGCGCGCCGTGGCCACCGGATCCGGGGCGTCGAAGACGCCGCCGATCGCGGCCACAAGATCGCCGCCGGCCGCGATGGCCGGCCCAGCGTTGTCTGGCGTCAGCCCGCCGATGGCCACGCGCGGGACGCCCAGATCACGCGTTGCGGCGAAGACCGCGGGTGTAGCGCGGTGCGTGGTCGGTTTGCTGCGGCTGGCGAAGAACGCACCGAAGCTCACGTAGCTGGCGCCTTCGCGCACCGCCGCCTCGGCCAGCTCGGGCTGGTCGTAGCAAGAGGCACCGAGCAGCGCCTGCGGCCCGAGGGCGTCACGCAGGTCGGCCAGCGTGGTGTCCAGGTCCTCGCGATGCAGCCCGGCGGCGCCGATGGCCCGCGCCAGGTCGGGATCGTCGTTGATGATCAGCGGGACGCCGGCGGCCTGGCACAGCGGCAGGAGCGTGTTCGCTTGGCGCTGGCGCTGGGCGGTGTCCGCTTTCTTGTTGCGGTACTGCAGCCAGGTGACAGCGCCGCTGTCCAGCAGCGGCTGGACGCGCGTCAGCAGGGCGGTGTCGTCCAGGTCGGGCGTGATCAGGTACAGGCCACGGGGGGCGGAGGAGGGCATGGCGGCTTCCGGGGTGCGGGCGCGGCTGTGTGACAATGGAGCGCCCAGGACCTGCGATTATCCGATGAGCGAACCCGACGACACCACCTATCGCAACTGGATGTGCGTGGTCTGCGGCTTCATCTATCGCGAAGCCGATGGCCTTCCCGAGGAAGGCATCGCACCCGGCACGCGCTGGGACGACATTCCCGACACCTGGACATGCCCGGATTGCGGCGTGACCAAGGACGATTTCGAAATGGTGGAGATGGACTGAGCCGGCATGCCGGTCCTCCCTCTCCCCGACACTTCCGAGGACACCATGCCCGAGCTGCTCGACGCCGTCGAACTGGAAACCGGCGCCCATCCCACCTGGACCGTGCTGTGGCTGCATGGCCTGGGTGCCGACGGCAACGACTTCGCCCCGATCGTGCCCGAACTGGTGCGGCCTGGCTGGCCTGCGCTGCGTTTCGTGTTCCCGCATGCGCCGGTCAGGCCGATCACAATCAATAACGGGTTGCCGATGCGCGCCTGGTACGACATAGCTGGCATGGACTTCGCCAACCGGGCCGATGCGGCGGGCGTGGACGAATCCATCGTCCAGGTCGAGGCATTGCTGGCGCGCGAGGCCGAGCGCGGCATCGGGCCCGACCACGTGCTGCTGGCGGGCTTCTCGCAGGGTGGGGCGATCACCCTGGCCGCGGGCGTGCGCCGCCATGTGCCGCTGGCCGGCTTGATCGCATTGTCCACCTATCTGCCCGGTGCCGATCAGTTGGCCGGCTTCGCGGCCGAGGCGGCCAAGGCCCAGCCGATCTTCATGGGGCACGGCAGTGCGGACCCGGTGGTGATGCAGGCGTTCGGACAGCGCAGCGCGCAGGCGCTGCAGGGCGCAGGGTTCGCCGTGGACTGGCACAGCTATCCGATGGCCCATTCGGTCTGCGCCGAGGAGATCCGCGACCTCGGCGACTGGATGTCCCAGCGCCTGGGCTGAGGCATGGACGCGTCCGAGCCTGGGCAGGACTGGTTGCCGCAGCTGTGCACGCTGCCGCGGTTGATGGTGATGCTGGGCCTGGCCGAACTGGTGATCGTGCTGTTGGGGCTGTCGCCTGATGGCGCGCCCCATTGGACGCTGGAGCATTTTCTTTCGGCCAGCGCCTTTGCGCTGTGGCAGGCCATCGCGGTCACCGCGTTGCTGTGCGTGCTGCGCTCGCATCTGTCGCGCCTGCCGCAGGGGCTTGGAGCCGTGGCGGCGGTGCTGGTGGCCGGGGCTGTGGCGATGTTCTCGGCCTGTGCGCTCTACACGCTGTATACCGCGACCGGAGCGCAGATCGGTGCGCGCGCCGTGGGCTTCTGGCGCTTTACGCTGGGCAGTGCGGCGGTCGTCATGCTGATCACCGCGCTGGCGCTGCGCTATTTCTACGTCAGCGACCGCTGGGCGGCGCAGCTCTCGGCCAGCGCCCGGGCCGAGGCCGATGCGCTGCAGGCACGCATCCGCCCGCACTTTCTATTCAACAGCATGAACCTCATCGCCAGCCTGCTGCACAGCGCGCCGCAGGTGGCCGAGCGCGCGGTGCTCGATCTGTCCGACCTGTTCCGCGCCGCGCTCGGTGCGGGCGAGGACAACTCGACCCTGGCCCAGGAGGTCGAGCTGGCCGAGCGCTATTTGTCGATCGAGTCGCTGCGGCTTGGGGAACGACTGAGCGTGTCCTGGGAACGACCCGAGCCGCTGCCCTGGGACTTGGTGCTGCCGCGTCTGGTCCTGCAGCCCATGGTGGAAAACGCGGTATTGCACGGGATTTCGCGCTTGCCGGCCGGTGGCTTGATCGAGATCGCGCTGCGGGTGGAGGGCCGCATGCTGCGTATCGTGGTCCGCAACCCGGCACCGGATCCCGCCGCTGCGCCCGCGTTGGCCGTGGGGCGCGGCGCTGGCCACGCGCAGCGCAGCATCGCCCATCGCCTGTCTTATCGCTTCGGTGCCGGTGCGCAGGTGACGGGGCTCTGGGCGCAGGGCTACTATGCCTGCGAACTCGCCATTCCCCTGGCCTGAGGTGCGCATGCCCCTGACCGTGGTGGTCGCCGACGACGAGCCCCTGGCGCGTGAGCGCCTGCGTAGCCTGCTGGCGGGTCAGCCCGATGTGACCATCGTGGCCGAGGCCGGCGATGGCCTGGCCGCGCTGCAGGCCTGCGCCGAGCATCGCCCGGACGTGGTGTTGCTGGACATCTCCATGCCCGGCGTGGATGGCCTGGAGGCGGCGCGGCATCTGGCCGCGTTCGATCCGCGCCCGGCGGTGGTGTTCTGCACGGCCTACGACGCGCATGCGCTGTCGGCGTTCGAAGCCGCGGCCATCGACTACCTGATGAAGCCGGTGCGCGCAGAACGCTTGGCCTCGGCGCTGGAGCGCGCCCGCACCTTCCTGGCTGGCCGCGCGTCCACGCCCGCCCCGACCAGCCAACAGGCGCGCACGCATCTGTGCGCGCGCTTGCGTGGCAGCCTGCGCCTGATCCCGTTGGACGAGATCCACTATCTGCAGGCCGAGGAAAAGTACGTGGTGGTGCATCACGCTCGCGGCGAGGATTTGATCGAGGAATCGCTCAAATCGCTGGAGGAGGAATTCGCCAGTCGCTTCGTGCGCATCCACCGTAACTGCCTGGTGGCGCGGCACGAACTGATGGAGCTGCGTCGGGTCGACGATGGCAAGGTGCAGGCCGTCCTGCGTCACGCGTCGGCACCGCTGGAAGTCAGCCGGCGCTGTGTGCCGGCCTTGCGCGAGACCGTCAAGACGCTCTAGCGGCGCCCGGCATGAGTGATGGGCCCCCTGGCCGCCTCGCGTTGCGGCGATAATGCGCTTATGAGATCGCTGCGCATCGCCACCCGAAAGAGCGCGCTCGCCCTGTGGCAGAGTGAATACGTCGCCGAACAATTACGCCTGGCCCATCTTGGTCTGGCCGTCGAACTGGTGCCCATGAGCACGCGTGGCGACGAGGTGCTGGACCGGTCGTTGGCCGCCATCGGCGGCAAGGGCCTGTTCCTCAAGGAGCTGGAACTGGCCATGCTCGACGGCCGTGCCGATTGCGCCGTGCATTCGCTCAAGGACGTGCCGATGGAGCTGGACGGGCCCTTCGCGCTGCCGGCGATCCTGCCGCGTGCGGACCCCGCCGATGCCTTCGTCTCCAACGCCTACCGCCGGCTGGACGCGCTGCCGCATGGTGCGCGCGTGGGCACCTCCTCGTTGCGGCGCCAGGCGCAGCTGCGGGCGCTACGTCCGGACCTGCAGTTGACCGACCTGCGCGGCAACATCAATACCCGCTTGGGCAAGCTCGATGCCGGGGAGTACGACGCCATCATCCTGGCTTGCGCCGGCTTGCAACGGTTGGGCCTGGAGGCGCACATCGCCGCGCGCCTGGCGGCGCCCGCGTGGCTGCCGGCGCCAGCGCAGGGCGCGATCGCAGTGGAATGCCGCAGCGATGCGCCGCAGGTGCTGGCGCTGTTCGCCGCACTGGACCATGTCCCGACCCGGCGCTGTGTGGAAGCCGAGCGCGCCATGAACCGCGCCCTGCACGGCAGCTGCCACGTGCCGGTGGGCGCGTTCGCCGAAGAAGGCGTGGACGGCATGACGCTGCGCGGACTGGTTGGTTCGGCCACGCACGGCCTGCTGGTCAAGGCCGAAGCGAGTTCGGGCGATCTGTCGCCTGAGAATCTGGGCCATCAGGTCGCCCAGGCACTGCTGGCCAACGGCGCCGACGCGCTGTTGGCCGAACTGGAAGGCTGAGCCTCCCCCGGCGCGGCGTGATGCTGCGCACCTTGGAAATCCGCGTGCCTCCGCCTGCGCTGCTGGTCCTGCTGGGCGCGGCACTGTGGTGCGGTGCGCGGACCTGGCCGGTTTTGAGTTTCGCGTGGCCAGGCGGGCCCTGGCTCGGAACCGCGCTGGCCTGGTGGGCGTGTGGTTGAGCCTGGCGCCCAAGCGCCGGTTTGGCCGTGTCGGCACCACCGTCAATCCCATGCGCCCCGGATCTGCCAGCACCCTGGTGACCACCGGCCTGCACGCTGTGAGCCGAAACCCCATGGATGTCGGCCATCTCCTGGTCCTAGGCGGCTGGGGTGTCGGGCTGCGGACGGGATGGGTCCTGCCTGCGCTGCTGCTGCAGATACTGTGGCTCACGCGGCTGCAGATCGTTCCGGAGGGGCGCGCGCTGCAGGCACGTTTCGGTCAGGCCTATGAGGACGATTGCCGTCGCGTGCGACGCTGGCGCTAGCTCGTCAGCCTCAAAAAAGACCGGCGCGGTTTCCCGGCCGGTCTGTGGGATCGCGCGCGGCGCGGCTTACTTGAAGTTGTAGACGATGTTGACCGTGGTGAGGTTGTCGGTCTTCTTGGTGCCTTCGTCGACTTCGGTGTTGTGGCGGGTTTCCAGGCCGGCCTTGAGGGCGAGCTTCTCGGTCATTGCCACCTGCAGACCAAACAGATTCTTGAGGAAGGTGTTGTCGCTGCCCGACTCGACCAGGAAGGTGTCCACCAGCGAGGTGGTCGGCGTGAGTTGCAGGCTGTAGTCGGCCAGGCCGCGGGCGATGGCCTCGTTGTGGTGAACCTGCACGCCCTGGTCCTTGGACCAGCGGTAACCCGGGCCGGCTTCCAGGGTCAGGTGCTGCTTGTCGGTCTTGATGGCCTCGTAGCCGTAACCGATGGCGGTCGACCACTGGTACTCGTAGCTGGTGTAGTGATCGCGCTCGTTGCGCACCGAGCCCCAGATGTAGCTGCGGTCGGAGACGCGAAAGCCGCTGGTGTCGAATAGCTCGTAGCGGCGCGCGGTTTCCTCCCCGTCGTCCTTGGCGTACTGGGTGCTGGCGCCGAAGGAGTGCTTCCACTGGGAGCTGCTGTAGGCGAAGTTGAGCTTGCCCACGAACGAATCGTTCTCGGTGTTGCCGCGCGACATCGAGAAACCCAGCTCGCCCGTGCCGGCCCAGCCGGTGTCGTTGCCGCCGCCCACGGCGGGAACGCTGGAGGTCACGGCGGCCGTCTGGGCCAGGGCGGGCAGGGGGGCGATCATCGCCAGCAGCAGCGCAGGCACGAGGCGGTGGGGCATGGTCAGGGCTCCTTGGGTGGGGAATGCTTGGGTGGGGGGATACATGGAGAACGAAGACGAAAAAAGCCGGTGTTCAGCCGGCTTGTCGGATGCATCTTCGGTTTTCCTACTTGAATCGTCGTGAAATAGGCCCGGATCAGCCCGATGCGACCGGCGTGTCGATCACGATGGACGGATCATTGAAACGACTGTAACGCACGGTCATCGTATAAGGCTGCCCCTGCGACTGGCCCTGATGGCGCAGCTGCAAGGGCAGACCATCGGGACCGATCCAGTAGGTGAAGGTCACCGGCTGGTCGGTCGGGCCGTTGCGCACGAGGTACTCGCGGGCACGCACGCCATCAAGCGTCTGGCTGCCCTGCGCCTGGACCTCCAGTTCGGCACGGTGATCGTGCAGCCGCATCGGGTCGCGCCATTGCGCCACGGTGCCCTCGGGTAGCTGCATCTTGCGGGTCTGGCCCTGTGACTGCAGGTAAAGCACGTCACCGATGATGACCTGAGTCCCCATGGGCATGGTCATGCGGTAGCGGTCGGGAGCCACGAAGTCCAGCGCATTGACCGTCTCGCGCGCGCCCTCCAGGGTCATCTCGGCGTGGAAGCTGCGGGCGTCCATGAAGGCTTCCATCGACTGCTCCACCCGCGCCAGGGCGGTGTCCTGGCCCGCGCCTGTTGCCTGGTCCGGCCCGGAGGTGGGCTCGGGACGCTGGGAGGCATCCTGGCAGGCGCCCAGCAGCAGGCAGGCCAGGAGGGGCAGGACGGCGGAACGCATGACGGAACTCCGGTGGGGGCAAGGGCGCAGCCCCATTTTGCGTCTTGCGCGGTGAACGTCGGCCGATGCATTCACGCCGCGCTCGGCCATAATCCCGGGCATGGACAAGATCGAACGCATCACCGCGCTGCATCGCATCCTCAAGGGGGCGCGCTACCCGGTCACCGTCAAACGCCTGCAGGACGAACTTGGGTGCTCGCGCGCCACCGTCTACCGCGACCTGGCCTATCTGCGCGATGCGCTGATGGCGCCGGTGGAGGGCGATGGCGAGGCTGGGTTCCGTTATGCGGCCGGCGAGAGTGATCGTTTCGAACTGCCCGGGTTGTGGCTCAGTTCCGATGAGCTCTACGCCCTGGTCGCCTCGCAGCAGCTGCTGCTGCGCACCGGTGGCGGCGTGCTCGCCGGCGCGCTGGCACCCTTGCAGAAGCGCCTGGAGGGCCTGCTGGCCGACCATGCCGGCGCCGAGCGCTGGCCGGTGGAGCGGGTGCGGGTGATCCCACATCGCGGGCGCAAGCTGGACGAGGCCGCCTTCCGCTGCGTGGCCAGCACCGTGCTGGAACGGCGTCAGTTGAGCTTCGAGTATCGCGCCCGCTCCACCGACGAGCGCACCCGACGCATCGTCTCGCCCCAGCGCATCACCCACTATCGTGACAACTGGTATCTGGATGCCTGGGACCACGGGCGCGAGGCGCTGCGCAGCTTCGCGGTGGATCGCATCAACAACGCCCGCGCGCTAGACGAGGTCGCGCGCGAGATGGGCAAAGACGAGCTCAGCCAGCACCTGGCCTCCAGCTACGGCATCTTTTCCGGCGAACCCAAGGGCTGGGCGACCATCGTCTTCAGTCCCAAGGCCGCGCGCTGGGTCGCCGACGAGCAATGGCATGCGCGCCAGGAAGGGCGCTTCCTGGCCGACGGGCGCTACGAGTTGAAGGTGCCCTACAGCGCCTCGCGCGAGCTGCTGATGGACGTGCTGCATTACGGTTCGGATGCCGAGATCGTCAGCCCGCCAATGCTGCGCGAGCAAGCCAAGTCGCTGCTGGAACTGGCCCTGACCAATTACGCCAGCGGCAGCTGACCGCCGGCGCGGCGCCGGTGCCGGAACCGGCGTCCGTTACCATGGGCCTGTCGTCGCCCTGTCTCACCCGCGTGCCATGCCGTCCGATGGCGCCGGGGCATGACTGCGGCCCGTCCTCTCCCCACCGAGCAACGTCCCACCGTGTCCACCGAACCCAGACCGTCGCGCTCCATCCATGTCGTCGCCGCCGCCATCACCGATGCGCGCGGACGCCTGCTGCTGGCCCGTCGCGGTGACGGGCGCGACCTGGCCGGCTTGTGGGAGTTCCCCGGCGGCAAGCGCGAGCCGGGCGAGACGCCGGAAGACACGCTGATCCGTGAGTTGCAGGAGGAGCTGGGCATCACCGTGCAGGTCGGCGCGCCGATCATGCGCGTGCCGCACCTTTATCCCGACAAGTCGCTGCTGCTGGACGTGCGCCGGGTGACCTCGTGGAAAGGCGTCCCGCGCGGGGTCGAGGGCCAGGCGCTGGCCTGGGTCGCGCAGGACAAGCTGACCCGCTATCCCATGCCCGCCGCCGACAAGCCGGTGGTGGCCGTCCTGCAGCAGCCGGACCGCTATCTGGTCACACCCGAGCCGGGTGCCGACCACGCGGCCTGGCTGGCCACGCTGGAGGTCGCGCTGGCCCAGGGCATCGGCCGTGTGCAGCTGCGTGCGCGTTCGATGGAGGCCGACCCGGCATGGCCGGCGCTGGCCGCGCAGGCCGTGGCCCTGTGCCGGCGGGCCGGTGCCGAGGTGCTGGTCAACAGCACCGCCAAGCTGGCGCGGGAACTGGGTGCTGGCCTGCACCTGCGCGGCGAACAACTCGCCCGGCTGAGTGCGCGCCCGCTGCCGGGCGGCGTGCCGCTGGCGGCCTCGTGCCATTCGCTGGCCGAACTGGAGCAGGCCGAGGCGCTGGGCTGCGACTTCGTCACCCTCGGCGACCTGCACCCCACGCCCGGCCATCCTGAGCGTCCGACGCTGGACTGGGCCGGCTTTGCCCGGATGCGCGAGCGCGTGGCCCTGCCGATCTACGCGACCGGCGGCCTGGGCGTGGACGATATCGGCATCGCGCGCCAGCACGGGGCCCAGGGCGTGGCCGCGATGCGCGGCCTGTGGCCGGCACAGGCCTAGTCACGGAAGGCGCTGGGCGCCCGGCGCACGCCTACGCGGCGGCCATCATCCGGTAGCGCGCATCCAGTTCGGTCACCGCCTGGTCGAGCTGGTCCAGGTCCCCGTCATTGCGGACGATGTCATCGGCGATCTCCAGCCGCTGTGCGTCGCTGGCCTGGGCCTGGATCATCCGCGTGGCCAGCGCTTCGTCGATCCCGTCGCGGGCCAGCAGGCGCGCCATGCGTACGTCCAATGGCGCGGTCACCACGCAGATCCGATGCAGCCACGGATAGCGCGCGCGCGCGCCGCCCTCGGCCAGCAGCGGGATCATCGCCACCGCGTAGGGGCCGGCGGCCGCATGGCACTGCGCCTGGAGTCCGGCGCGCACGGCGGGGTGGACGATGGCCTCCAGGGCCTGGCGCGCCTGCGCGTCGTCGAAGACGCGGCGCCGCATCGCGGCCCGATCCAGGCGGCCCTGGTCATCGAGCACGGTGTTGCCGAAGTGGTCCGCGATGGCCGCCAGCGCAGGGGTGCCGGGTTCGACCACCTCACGGGCGATGCGGTCGGCGTCGGCCACGAAGATCCCGCGCGCGGCGAACGCGCGCTCCAGTGCGCTCTTGCCCGAGGCGATGCCGCCGGTGAGGCCGATGCAGGTTTGGCTCATGTCGGCATTATCTCCGCCGCAGCACGGAGATGGGGCTGGCGGATGCGGCCTGCTTGCCTACAGCCAGCGGCGAACCCGCGCGCAGTACTGCAGGTAGGCGGCGCCGAACTCCCGGCGCAGGCGGGCTTCCTCGAAGGGGATCAGCACGCGCTGCAGCGCCAGCAGCGGCAGCGGGAGCAGCGCCAAGGCCCACGGCACCACCAGATAGCCGGCCAGGCCCACGTAGCTGAGGACCAGGGCCACGTACATCGGATTGCGGCTGACGCGGTACGGACCGCGCAGGACCAGGCCAGAGGGCTGGCCGCCGGGCAGGATGGTCGTGCGGCGCAGCCCGAACAGGACGAAACAGACCACGGCCAGGCCGAGCGCGGCGGTGGCCAGCAGTGAGCCGGCCCACTGCATGACCAGCAGCGGCAGGTCGCTGGGCAGGGGCAGCGAGAGGACGCGCTGCAACAACGCGGCGGCGCCGAAGGCGGCCATGAAATGCAGCGGCGAGGTCAGACGCACCAACAGGGGGGCCGTCCCACGCCGGGCACCGGCCCGCTCCATCATCCGTTCTTCCAGCACGCCCTGCGGTCTTCCCTGCTTCATCGAAGCGCCATCTTAGCCTGCGTGGCGCACCACGCGGGCCGGCGGCCTTGCCGCCCTTACACTGGACAGCCCCTGCTGCCGGTTGTCCGCGTCATGCCGCACCTAGTCCGCCGTTTCGTCCGCGTGCTGGGCACGTGCTGTCTCGCGACCGGGCTGGTGCTGTGCGCCGCGCAGGCGCCGGCGCGGGCCGAGACGTCGGGCGGATTCGAACTGGTCGCGCTCGGCGTGCGCGGCGGCCTGGACGATAGCAACCTGTCCTCCTACCTGATCCGCGCCCAAGGCGAGGCGCACTACCTGGCGCTGGATGCGGGCACGCTGCTGCCGGGCATCGACCGGGCCCTGGCCCGCGGCGCCTTCGCCGATGCCGGGCCGGCCGGAGGCGACACGGCGCAGGGGCATGTGTTCCACGACCTGATCGCCGGCTATTTCATCAGTCACGCCCATCTGGACCATGTCGCCGGCCTGCTCATCGCCGCCACCGACGACATCGGGCACAAGCCGGTCTATGGCCTGCCCTCGACCCTGCAGGTGCTCAGCGAGGACTACTTCAACTGGCAGGCCTGGCCCAATTTCGGCGATCGCGGGGCCAAGCCGGCCCTGGGACGCTATCGACTCACCGAGACCGCGCCCGGGCAGTGGTTCGACATTCCCGGCACCACGCTTTCGGCCCAGGTCTATCCGCTGTGGCACGACCGGATCACCTCCTCGATGATCCTGCTGCGCCATGGCGATGCGTATTTCGCCTATTTCGGTGACACCGGGCCGGATGCCCTGTCCGGCGGCGGTCATCGCCTGGCCGATATCTGGCAGGCGCTGGCCCCGCTGGTGCGGCGCCATGCGCTCAAGGGCTTGCTGATCGAGGCGTCCTATCCCAATGAGGTGCCCGGTGCGCAGCTGTTCGGCCATCTCACCCCGGCCTGGCTGGAACGCGAGCTGGGAGCCCTGGCCGAGGCGAGCGGTGATCCGACGGCGCTCAAGGGCCTGAAGGTGCTGGTCGGACACACCAAGCCCAGCCTGAAGGCCGGGCGCGATCCGCGCAGTCAGATCGCCGCGCAGCTGCAGGCGGGCAATCGGCTCGGCGTGCACTTCATCCTGCCCACCCAGGGCCAGCAGGTCGAAATGCCCTGACGGCGCGCCTTGCGGCGGGTGGCTGTGAATGTGTCGATGCTGACACACGAAAAAATGGTACGGGTAACTTGCATTTTCGTAAGTAAAGTGTGAAAACGCTGTGCTGCTGTGCAGCATTCGTTGAGCACACGCGGGACGGACGGCCGGGACGCGACAGGGACAGCGCGCCAGGCGATGACGGACACGTCCCGCAGACAACGAGGCGCTGGCGCCCTGATTGCCGTTGTCTGCCCGGACCCCTTGCATGCCCGACGCACCCGCCGCATTCCCTCCCTTCCGTACCTCCGTGCGCCGCCGCCAGGGCCGGGTCGCATGACCCGCTGGTCCGGTTTCGCCCCCGCCGCCCATGGCAGCTCGGTCCGCACCGAACTGCTGGCTGGCTTCACCACCTTCCTGACGATGGCCTACATCGTCTTCGTCAACCCGGACATCCTGGGCGCGGCCGGCATGGACAAGGGGGCGGTGTTCGTCGCCACCTGCCTGGCCGCGGCGTTGGGTTCGGCACTGATGGGCCTGCTGGCCAACTGGCCGATCGGCCTGGCCCCGGGCATGGGCCTGAATGCCTTCTTCGCGTTCTCGGTGGTCGGCGCGATGGGGTATCCGTGGCCGCAGGCGCTGGGCCTGGTCTTCGTCTCCGGCTGCGTGTTCGTGCTGCTGACCCTAACCGGGGCGCGGCGCTGGCTGGTGGATGGCATCCCGGTGTCGCTGCGCAGCGGCATCGCCGCCGGCATCGGGCTGTTCCTGGCCTTCATTGGCCTGCAGGGGGCGGGACTGGTCGTCGCCAGTCCGGCCACCCTGGTCACGCTGGGCGACCTGCACCAGGCCGAGCCGTTGCTGGCACTGGCCGGGCTGATCCTGATCGGCGTGCTGGATGCGCTGCGCGTGCGCGGCGCGATCCTCATCGGCATCCTGGCGGTCACCGGCGCCGGCCTGGCCCTGGGCAAGGTGCACTACGCCGGCATGATCTCGCTGCCGCCGAGCCTGGCCCCGACCCTGTTCAAGCTGGACATCGCCGGCGCGCTGACCCAGCACGGCGGCGTGCTCGCACTGCTGCACGTGCTGCTGGTGTTCCTGCTGGTGGAGATGTTCGATGCCACCGGCACCCTGGCCGGCGTGGCCCAGCGTGCGGGCCTGCTGGAAAGGCCGGAGCAGCGTCGGCAGTTCGACCGGGCGCTGGTGGCCGACAGCACCGCCATCCTGGCCGGCTCGCTGCTGGGGACCTCCAGCACCACCGCCTACGTGGAGAGCGCCGCCGGCGTGCAGGCCGGCGGCCGCACCGGCCTGACCGCGCTGACCGTGGCCGCGCTGTTCCTGCTGGCGCTGCTGTTCTCGCCGCTGGCCGGCATGGTGCCCGCGTATGCGACCGCCCCGGCGCTGATCTACGTCGCCGGCCTGATGCTGCGCGAGCTGATTGACCTGGAGTGGGGCGACGTCACCGAGGCGATGCCGGCCTGTCTGGCGGCGCTGGCCATGCCCTTCACCTATTCCATCGCCAACGGCCTGGCCCTGGGCTTTGTCAGCTACGCGCTGCTCAAGCTGGGCACCGGCCGCTGGCGTGGCGTGCATGTGGCGACCTGGGTGGTGGCCGCGCTGTTCGTCCTGCGTTTCGCGCTGTAGCGCACCTGTGCCCGCGCCGAGGGCGTGGGTTCTTTCGCAAACAAACTCAAGAGGTCTGGATCCACGTGGTAGGCAGCAAGGCAATCTGGGGTGTGGTGTTGGGCGCGGTGCTGGCCGGCCCGGCGTGGGCCGCCGACGGTAGCGGCGCGATGTCCACCCGCGAGGCACAGGTCGCCGCGCGGATGCAAGCGGTCGCCGGCAACGGCGCGCAGCTGCGCGCCTTCCTGCAGGCCATGCCCAAGGGCGGCGACCTGCATAACCATCTGGGCGGCAGCGTCTACGCCGAGGACTTCCTCAAGTGGGCCGCGCAGGACGATGCCTGCATCAGCGTGGCCGACCACGCGCTGGTGATGCCGCCGTGCGGCGACGGCCAGGTGCCGGCCAAGGGCCTGGACGCGCGCGACCCGGCTTTTTATGCCGAGACGGTCGACGCGCTGTCGATGCGCAACTACATCCCCGGCCATCCGGCGGCCTCGGGACACGACCAGTTCTTCAGCACCTTCGGGCGCTTCAGTGGGCTGGAAGATCGTCGTGCCGAGGCGGTGGCCGTGACCCTGGAACAGGCCGCGCGCGACCACGTGTCCTATGTGGAGCTCATCGCCAATCCCGCCCAGTCCAAGACCTTGGGCGCCAAGGCCGGCGCACTGGCCTGGAACGGCCAGGATTTCGCCGCTGACCTGGCGCCGCTGCACGCCGAGCTGCCGGCGCTGGTGGAACAGGCGCGGGCCTCCTTCGCCGAACTCGATGCGCGCGTGCGCCAACTCCTGCGCTGCGGCCAGGCCGATGCCAGTCCGGGCTGCCAGGTCGGCTACCGCTACCAGCCCTACGTGCTGCGCGTGCTGCCACCGCCGGTGGTGTTCGGCCAGATGGTCATGGGCTACGCGCTGGTCCAGGCCGATCCGCAGCGTTTTGCCGCGCTCAACATCGTCGCGCCCGAGGACAACCCGGTCGCGCTGCGCGACTACCGCCTGCACATGGACATGTTCCGGTTCCTGTCCGGGCGTTACCCGCAGGTGCCGCTGACCCTGCATGCCGGTGAGCTGACCCTGGGCCTGGTGCCGCCGGCGGATCTGCGCTTCCACATCCGCGATGCCGTCGACGCGGGCGCCCGGCGCATCGGTCACGGCGTGGACATCGGCTACGAGGATGATGCCGCCGGCCTGCTGCGGGAGATGAGGGCCCGGCATGTCGCGGTGGAGATCAACCTGTCCAGCAACGACGGGATCCTGGGCGTGAAGGGCACCGAGCATCCGCTGCACATGTACCTGGATGCCGGCGTGCCGGTGGTGCTGTCCACCGATGACGAAGGTGTCTCGCGCAGCGACATGACCCACGAATACCAGCGTGCGGTCACCGAGCAGGGTTTGGACTACGCCACGCTCAAGCAGATCGCGCGCAACGGCCTGACCTACGCCTTCATCCCCGGCCAGAGCCTGTGGACGGCCGACGGCCGCACGCCCGGCAAGGCCTGCGCGGCGTCGTTGGCCGCCGGGCGCACCGACGCCGGCTGCGCCGCGCTGCTGAAGCAGAGCGAAAAGGCCCGCCACCAGTGGCAGCTGGAGCGCGACCTGGACGCCTTCGAGACTGCGCAGCTGCAGGAGGCCCGCTGATGGGGCGCCCCCACGGCCTGCTTGCCGGTGCGCTGTGGCTGCTCTCCATGCTGGCCACGCTGCCGGCACAGGCGGGCGAAAAGCAGCTGGTGATCCTAGACGATGACCTGGATGGCTTTGCCCCGGCCCAGGTGATGGCGCTGCAGGCGCCGGACGTGCAGGTGCTGGGCCTGACCACCGTCAGCGGCAACGTGTGGGCCAACGAGGCCACCGCGCATGCCCGGCGCATGCTGGAAATCACCGGCCATCCCGAGGTGCCGGCGGTGCAGGGGGCGATCGATCCGTTGGTCAACACCGAGACCGAGACCGAGCGCTGGGAAGCGCTGTACGGCAAGCTAGTGTGGAAGGGCGCGTGGATGAAGCACTGGGTCGAGCCGAACTTCCAGGGCGACCCCGCCTACCACGGCCCGGAGGTGGTTCCGGACCTGAAGCTGGGCAATCCGAGCGTGGTCAAGGCCGCCGCCGAACCTGCGGCGATGTTCCTGCTGCGCATGGTCCACGCCCATCCCGGGCAGGTCACGATCATCGCCACCGGGCCGCTGACCAATCTGGCCCTGGCCCAGCGCCTGGACCCGCAGTTCGCCTCGCTGGCCAAGCAGCTGGTGTACATGGGCGGCTCGCTGGAGCCACGGCAGACGCGTGACAGCGCGGCGGCCAGGCAGTTCGCGCGCGAATTCGTCAACACGCCGCGGCGCGAGTTCAACATCCGCTTCGACCCGGAGGCGGCCAGCATCGTGATGCGCGCGCCGTGGAAGAAGATCGTGATGGTGCCGGTCGATCCGTCCACCGCCACCGAAGTCACGCCCGACCTGCTGGCGCGCATGCGCGACGCAAAGACGCCGATCGCTAAGGCGCTGGCGAGCCGCGCCACCGGCTTTCCGCTGTGGGACGAGCTGGCCGTGGCGGTGTGGCTGGATCCATCGCTGATCACCGAGTCCGAGCAGCTGATGGTCGACACCAACATCGACCACGGCCCCGGCTACGGCGACATCCTGTCCTGGAGCCCACCCTACGCACCGGACTTGGGCGAGCAGCGCGAGACGGTGGTGCGCCAGATCGACGTGCCCCGCTTCGAGGCCTTGATGGCGTGCCTGCTCACCCGGCCGCAGCCGCCGGCGGTGGGAGCAGCGGTGCCGTGAGTCCTGTCCTCTTCCCTCTGGGCACACCCGTGTCCACCCTTCGCTTTGCAGGATCTCCGATGTCGTGGTCGATGTTCCGCCGTGGCCTGGCCATGGCTGTCCTGGCGTTGGTCGCACCGCTGCTCCAGGCCGCCGAGCCGCCGGTGCCGGCGCAGGTCCAACCCAGCGCCCGCATTCCGGTGAAGATGGTGGTGGTCGCCAACTTCGAGAACGGCCAGGACACCGGCGACAAGCCCGGCGAGTACCAGTTCTGGGTCGAGCGCGAGCACCTGGACCAGACCATCGCCGTGCGCGGCGCCGAGCATCCGATCCGGCGCAACGCCGACGGCCTGTACGGGCTGATGCTCGGGGACATGGATGCGTTGGTGATCGACCCGCGCTTCGATCTCACCCACACCTACTGGCTGTTCACCGGCATCTCCGGTGGCGACCCGAACCTGGTCTCCGTTGGCAGTGCCGCGTGGGCGCGCTGGGTCATCAATGGCGATCAGCTGCGTGAGTTCGACGACCGCCAGATTCCCAAGGACTGGCCCTACGGTCTGTTCGCCATCGGTGCGATGAAGCCCAACGCCCTGCCCACCGATCCCAACGGGTTTGGCAGCGTGGAAAGCCCCGAGCAGCTGGGCATGGCCTACATGCTCAACCCCGCGCTGGTGCAGTGGGCCTATGCCCTGACCCGCGACGTGAAGATCCCCGACACCGCCGCGCTGGCCGCGCGGCGCAAGGCCTGGGTGGGCTTCCCCAACGCGCAGCGGCCGCCGCGCGTGATCCTGGGCGAGACCCTGGGTTCCAAGCGCTACTGGCATGGCGCCATGCGCAACCAGTGGGCGCAGGACTGGGTGAGGCTGTGGACCGGCGGCAAGGGGCGCTTTGCCATGACCAACATGGAAAGCCAGAACGCCGCGCAGCGGATCAAGCGCTACGGCCAGATGGGCCTGGTCGATCCCCAGCGTGTCCTGGTGCTGCGCACCGCAAGCAACCCCTCGATGCCACCGCCGGGCCAGGATCCGCTGGCGACCATCGGCGATGAGACGCCCGGCCAGGTGGCCGCCTACGAAGCCAACTACCGCGTGGGCGTGCCGGTGGTGCACCAGCTCCTGCAGCACTGGGACCAGTACCGCGACGTGCTGCCCGGCGCGGCCACGCAGGCGAAGTAAAGCAGGAGTTTTCAGCAGTTCTGGCCCAGGGAATGGCCCACAGGGCGCACCGCATGAAGTCACCGGACGCAGCGCCGGTGTGACAGGCGGGAGGCCGACATTTCCATCGCTCCAACCCTTCCCCACACAGGCAATCCCCACATGAACAAAGGCATCCTGACCCTCGCCGTGACGGCCGCGCTGTATGCGACCGCTGGTGTCGCCCTCGCCCAGGAAGCGACGGGCGACGAGAGCGCCCAGCGCTCTAGCGTCACCACCACCTCCAATACCACCAACTCCAATGCCACCCAGCGCGCGCGCCAGCTGGACACGGTGAAGGTCTCCGGCACCACGCTGTCGCTGGGTGGCGGCAACATGCAGATCCAGGACGCGCCCAAGGCGGTGTCCACCATCGGCCGCGAAGCCATCCTCAAGACCGCGCCGGGCGCCAACTTCACTCAGATGCTGACCAGCATCCCGGGCGCGGTCTCGGCCACCAACGACGTGACCGGCCTGAACGACGGTAACTTCACCGTGCGTGGCTTCCCGGCCGACGAAGTCGGCGTGACCGTCAACGGCGTGCCGATCAACGACTCGGGCAACTACAAGATGTACGCCACCGAGTACGGCGACACCGAGAACATGGGCGACATCACCGTCGAGCAGGGCTACCCCAGCGTGACCTCGCCGGTGATCGGCGCGGCCGGCGGCAATATCGCCTGGGTCACCGTCGATCCGACCCACGATGCCGGCCTGGACTTCAGCCAGAGCTTCGGCAGCAACAACTACAAGCGCACCTTCCTGCGCTACAACACCGGCGACACCGGCCCGGTGCGTTCGTGGATTTCCTACTCCAACAACCAGACCGACCTGTGGCGCGGTGCCGGCCAGTCCAAGGTCACCAAGATCGACGCCAAGTCGGTGTGGACCATGGACGAGGGCGATTCGATCACCGGCTCGGTGCAGTACAACCGCGAGGTCAAGAACAACTACCGCAACCTGACCAAGGCGCAGATCGCCGCCAACGGTTACCACTACGGCTACACCGAGTCCTACGAGTCGGCCAATGCGGGCGACTGGGTGGGCACCGAGGTCAATCCGTTCCGCAGCTGGATCGCCAGCCTGGACGGGGAATTCACCCTCAACGACAGCCTGCAGCTGTCGGTCGTGCCGTACATGGTCTATGGCTACGGCGGTGGCAGCTACGGCTTCGCCAACACCTACGTGTTCTTCACCTCCGACACCTACCGCCCGGGCATCCACGTCAAGTTCAAGCAGGACTTCGGCATGAACGACAGCCTGGAGTTCGGCTTCCTGGCCGAGCGCCCGCGCCAGCAGGGCTCCAACGTCTATCTGCCGGCCGACGATCAGGGCAATCCGGCCGACATCTGGGGCCACGACAGCCAGTACTACTCGCACAACGCCAACGGTACCCCGCGGGTGGCGTATCGCTTCTACTCGACGACCCCGACCTATCGCGTGTTCGCGACCAATACCTGGACACCCAACGACCAGTGGACCATCACCGCCGGCGGCGCCTACACCTGGGTCAAGCGTGAAGGCTGGTATTCGACCTGGCCGGGTGCGGAAAACGGCATCAGCCTGACCTCGCCCGCGTCCAGCACGCTCTATGCGTCCGGCTCGCACACCTATAAGAAGTTCACCCCGTCGGTGGGCGTGAAGTTCCAGGCCAACGAGCAGAACCAGTTCTTCGCCGGCGTCGGCCAGGCCTATCGCGCCCCGATCAACACCTCGGCGCTGTATGACTTCTGGAACGCCGCTTATGCCAACGCCATCGGCGGCCAGACCTCGATCAGCGATGCCGAGCCGGAGCAGTCGCTGACCGCCGACATCGGCTGGCGCTTCTACGGTGACAGCCTGAGCGCGGTGGTCGACCTGTATGCGACCAACTTCGACCACAAGCAGTTCAGCGGCTCGGACCCGGTGACCCGTGCGCCGGTGTACTACCAGCTGGGCAGCACCCAGATGCGCGGCGTCAACACCGAGCTGAGCTACAAGTTCGACGACAACTGGTCGGTGTACGCGTCCTATGCGTACAACAAGAACGAGATGAAGAGCGACGTCACGCTCGGCACCACGACCTACGCCACCGACGGCAAGACCATGGTCAACGCGCCGAAGAACGTCGGCTACGCTTCGGTCAACTTCACCGACGCGGCCTTCTGGGCCAGCCTGAGCGTCAACGCGCAGAGCAAGATCTGGGGCACGTTCCTCAACTACGACGGGTCCGATGCCGGTGGCTTCGCGGTGGTCAACCTCAACGGCGGTTACAACTTCCAGGACTTCGGTGGCCTGCACAAGCCGTACGTGAAGGTGAACCTGTACAACCTGGGCGACCGCAAGGCGCTGACCTATTCGTCGACGACTTCGCTGAGCACCAGCGCGGCGGCGGCTTCCTGGCAGCTGCTGCAGGACCGCACCGTCATGGTGACCTTCGGCGGTTCGTTCGACCTGTAAGCCCGTTGTCCCGCACGGCCCGGCGTGGCGGCTTCGATCGCCGCCCGGACCCTGCACCGCCACGGCCCGGTGTCTCCGGGGCGTGGCGCGCTTTTCTCGTCGATGCCTGCCGTCCATCGCGTCCGCGCGTCCTGGGCGACAGGCATCGCTTTATCCAAGTTCGACGTCACCGGAGCGTGCGCATGTCCCGTCCCACCCAGCTCATCTGCCTGCTGGCCCTGTTGGCCGCGGCGATCATGCCGGCCTGCGCGGCGCCGCTGGCGCCCAAGGTCATGGTGATCACCATGTTCGGGCCGGAAGCCGCGCCGTGGCGCGAGGCGGAAAACTTCACCCGGCATGTCGAGGTCGCCGGGCTGTCGCCGCGCTACCCGCAGGTCGATTGCACGGACGCCGGCCTGTGCCTGGTCACCACCGACATGGGCAAGGCCAACGCGGCCAGCACGCTTACGGCCCTGGTGGTCTCGCCGGACTTCGACCTGCGCCAGACCTACTTCCTGATCGCGGGCATCGGCGGCGTCGATCCGGACGATGCCACGCTGGGTTCGGCCCTGTGGGCGCGCTATGCGATCGACGGTGGCCTGGTGCACCTGGTCGATCCGCGCCAGCAGCCCGCCGGCTGGTCCTCCAACGTCCTGATGCTGGGGGCCAGCGCACCGGGGCAGAAGAGCACCTGGAGGACTGACAACGAATTGTTCCAGCTCGACGAAGCGCTGCTGCAGAAGGCCTATGCGCTCAGCGCCCAGGTCCCGCTGGAGGACAGCGAGGTGGCCAAGGCCTACCGCCAGCGCTATCCGCAAACCGCCGCGCACAGTTCACCGGGGGTTGGCATCTGCGACACGCTGACCGGCGACACCTATTGGCATGGCAGCCTCATCGCGCAGGCCTTGCAGGCTTACGTGCAGCTGACTACCGAGGGCAAGGGCAACTACTGCACCACGCAGATGGAGGACAATGCCACGCTGACCGCGCTCAAGCGGGGTGCCGAGGCCGGCAAGCTGCGGTTCGACCGCATCGCGCTGCTGCGCACGGCCTCCAACTTCGACCGCGAGGCGCCCGGGCAGGAGGTCGGGGCATCGTTGTCAGCCAAATCGGGTGGCTTCCTGCCAGCTACCCACAATGCCTACCGTGTTGGGCACGCGCTGGTCGCCGACATCCTCGCGCGCTGGGATGTCTGGGCGCGGGGCGTGCCGAAGGAGTGATTCCCTGATGCGCCCGTTGCGTCCCATCCTGTTGTCCTGTTTCACACTGGCGTTGTTGACTCCATTGACCGATGCCTGGGCACAGGCCCGGTTGAGTCAGCGCCCGCTGATCGTGGCCCATCGCGGCCGGGCTTCGGCCGACCAGCCCGAGAACAGCCTGGCCCAGATGCAACAGGTCGCCGGCCTCAAGGTCGCCGTGGAGATGGACCTGGCCAGCAGCCGCGATGGCGTGCTCTACCTGCTGCACGACGACACCCTGGACCGCACCACCGATGGTCACGGGCCGATCGGTGCGCAGGACAGCACCGCCCTGGACGCGCTGCACCTCAAGGACGGCAAGGGTCAGGTGACCGCGCAGTCGCTGCCGCGTCTGACCCAGGTGCTGGATTGGGCCGCCGGTGTCCCGGACGTGCTGCTGATGCTGGACCTCAAGGGCACGCCGGTGTCCAAGGTCGCTCCGTTGCTGCAGGCGCGCCAGCTCGCTGGCCGCACGATCCTGCTGACCTTCGATCGGCCCCATGCGATCGAGGCCTTGCGTCATGCCAACGGTGCCATGGTCTCGGTCCTGGTCAACACCGGCTCGGACATCGCCTACTACCAGCGCATCGCCGCGGGCCGTCCCCTGGCGATGTATGTCCCGCAGGGAGCCAAGTCCTCGCGCTATGCCGACGCGCATGACGCCGGGGCGGTGGTCATCAGCGACGTGAACCAGGACGCCCTGACCGGCACCGACATCCTCGCCGATCAGGTCGCCAAGGACGGTTGCCAGGCCTACCTGGACTATGTGGGCAAGTACCACATCGATGCGCTGGTGACCAATCGTCCGACCTGCGCGGCCGAGCCGCTCAAGTAGCGGGTGTCCTCCAGTACGACAGCAGACGGGCCGCGCGATGCGGCCCGTCTGCGTTTGGGAAGCGTTGCCGTGGACTACGGCAGGCCGGCCAGCCAGTCGTCGTCGCTGCCATCGTTGACGTCGGCGAACAGCGGCGTTGAGAAGTAGCGCTCGCCGGTGTCGGGGAGCATGGCCAGGATCACCGAGCCGTCCACCGCCTTTTCGGCGATGTCCAGCGCGCTCGCCAGCGTCGCTCCGGAAGAGATCCCGACGAAGATGCCTTCCTCGGCCGCCAACCGGCGCGAGGTCTCGATCGCGCGTGCATCGTCCACGGTCACCAGTTCGTCGTAGACCTCGCGGTTGAGCACCTCGGGGATGAAGTCCGGGGTCCAGCCCTGGATCTTGTGCGGCTTCCATTCGTCGCCCTTGAGCAGGGCGGCGCCAGCCGGCTCGGTGGCGATGATCTTGGTCTCCGGGCGCGCGGCCTTGAGCACTTCGCCCACGCCGGTCAGGGTGCCACCGGTGCCCCAGCCGCTGACGAAGAAGTCCAGCCGCTGGCCGGCGAAGTCGCGCAGGATTTCCGGCGCGGTGGTGTTGCGGTGATAGGCCGGGTTGGCCGGGTTGGTGAACTGGCTGGCCAGGAACCAGCCGTGCTTGTCGGCCAGCTCTTTGGCCTTCTTGACCATGCCACTTCCGCGCTCGGCGGCCGGGGTGAGGATGACCTTGGCCCCGTAGGCGCGCATCAACTTGCGGCGCTCGACCGAGAAGGTCTCGGTCATGGTGGCCACGAACTTGTAGCCGCGCGCGGCGCAGACCATCGCCAGGGCCACGCCGGTGTTGCCGGAGGTTGCCTCGACCACGGTATCGCCGGGCTTGATCAGCCCGCGCGCCTCGGCGTCCAGGATGATCGCCAGGGCCAGGCGATCCTTGACCGAGCCCCCCGGGTTGAAGGACTCGACCTTGACGTAGACGGTCTTGCCCGCCGGAGCCAGGCGCTTGAGCTTGACCACCGGGGTGCGGCCGATGGTGTCCAGGATGTTGTCGTAGATGGCCATGCGAAACGGTCTCCGTTGCGAAGCGTGGAATCAGGCGGCGCGCGACAGGGTAGGCGCGTCGATGTTGGAAGGGGAGTCGGGGGCCGCCAGCGGCGCGGCGCCGTACCAATGCAGGGTGTGGGCCAGCGCGGTGACTTCACCGAGGATCAGCAGCGCGGGCGAATGCACGTCGAACGCACGCGCGGTGTCGGGCAGGTCGGCCAGGGTCCCGGTGACCACCCGTTGCTCGCGGCGTGAGCCGTTTTCCACCAGCGCGAACGGGGTGGTCGCGGCGCGGCCGTGGGCGATGAGCTGGTTGCGGAAGCTCGTCAGTCCCGCCACGCCCATGTA
This sequence comes from Pseudoxanthomonas sp. JC1303, assembly GCF_058448525.1. Lineage (NCBI taxonomy): Bacteria > Pseudomonadati > Pseudomonadota > Gammaproteobacteria > Lysobacterales > Lysobacteraceae > Pseudoxanthomonas > Pseudoxanthomonas sp. JC1303. The sequence goes on from NZ_CP185958.1 coordinate 2,643,875, forward strand.
CACGGCCAGGGTCTGGCGCTCCTGCGCCAGCGCCTGCCAGTCCAGGGTGTCCATCGAGTCCTTGCAGTGGGCGGTGACCAGGCGCACCGCCTGGGCATGGTCGCGATGGGTCAGCGGAATGCCCGAATACGCCGCGCAGGCCAGCGCGGCGGTAATGCCGGGCACCACTTCGAATGGCACCCCGTGCGCCTTGAGCACCTGCAGCTCCTCGCCGCCGCGGCCGAACACGAACGGATCGCCGCCCTTGAGCCGCACCACGCGCTTGCCGGCACGGGCGTGCTCGAGCATCAGGGCGTGAATGTCCTCCTGGCGGGTGCTGTGGCCTCGGGCCGACTTGCCGACCTCGATGCGGGTGGCGTCGCGACGCGCCATCGCCAGGACATCGGCACTGACCAGGCGGTCGTGCAGGATCACGTCGGCCTCGTTCATCGCGCGCAGCGCGTTGAGGGTGAGCAGGCCGGCATCGCCGGGGCCGGCGCCCACCAGGGTCACGGTGCCGACGGCGGGCGCGGCGGCGGCGCTGACCAGGGCCTGGTCGAACGCGGCCTGCGCGGCGGCGTCCTGGAGCTGGCGCAGCAGGCGCGGCACCGCGCCGGCCAACAGCTGCTCGAAGAATCGTCGGCGCGCGCCCATCTCCGGGAAACGTGCGCGGATGCGCGTGCGCTGGCGGCCGAGTAGCGATACCAGCGCGCCCCACGAGTCGTCCAGCAGGGTTTCCAGCTGGCGGCGGATGTGGCGCGCCACCATCGGCGCATGGCCGCCGCTGGAGATGGCGATCTGCAGGTCGCCGCGTTCGACGATGGCCGGGACCTGGAAGCTGGACAACTCGGCGTCGTCGACCACGTTGGCCAGCAGGCGGCGGGCCTCGGCTTCGGCCGCCACCGCGCGATTGACGGACCCATCGTCGGTGGCGGCGATCACCAGCCACACCGCGTCCAGCCAGTCCGGGGTGAAGTCGCCGCGCTGCCAGGCGATGCGGCCTTCTGCGGCCCATTGCGCCAGGCGTGGGGTGAGCGCGGGCGCGCCGACGCGGGGCAGGGCGCCGGCATGCAGCAGGGCCTCGGTCTTGCGTTCGGCCACCGCACCCCCGCCGACCACGCGCACGGCGCGGCCACGCAGGTCGGCGAACAGGGGAAACAGGGCAGCGCTCACGGGCAGGGCGTCGGAGGGTCCGGGGGCACGACGCTACGCGCGGCCCATGACCATCGGAAATGACTTGCCGCTGCGTTCAGATAACCCTACGTTATAAGCGCGTCCGGCCTGAGCACGTAGAGTCGACATCCCTTTCCCATCCGCGCCGGCGGACCGCGCGAGCCCTCCCGATGACCCTGACCCAGCTGCGCTACCTGGTCGCCATCGCCGATGCGGAGTTCAACATCACGGTGGCCGCCGCGCGTGTGCACGCCACACAGCCCGGGCTGTCCAAGCAGCTCAAGCAACTGGAGGACGAGCTGGGCTTCCTGCTGTTCGTGCGCAAGGGGCGCAGCCTGGAGTCGGTGACCCCGGCCGGCGAGGAAGTCATCCAGCGCGCGCGCCTGGTCCTGGCCGAAGCCAACAACATCCGCACCTACGCGGCCAACCAGCGCCGCGAGAGCCAGGGTCAGCTGGTCCTGGCCACCACCCATACCCAGTCGCGCTTCGTCCTGCCCCACGCGGTGGCGCAGATCAAGCGCGCCTATCCGCAGGTCAGCGTGCACCTGCAGCAGGCGGCCGAGTCCGATGCGCTGGACCTACTGGGGCGTGGGGATGCCGACATGGCGGTGATCAGTACCTCCGGCGACGTGCCGCCGGCCGGGCTGGCCGTCCCGCTGTACCGCTGGCGACGGCTGGTGGTGGTGCCGCGCGGCCACGCGCTGGATCGCAAGGGCGCGCCCGCGCCGGACCTGGCGACCCTGGCGGCGCAGCCGCTGATCAGCTATGAATCCTCCACCCGACCCGGCTCGTCCCTGCAGCGGGCCTTCGCCGAGGCCGGACTGGAACCGGACATCGCCCTGACCGCGCTGGACGCGGACCTGATCAAGACCTACGTGCGCACCGGCATGGGCGTGGGCCTGCTGGCTGAGATGGCGGTCAGCACCGGCGATACCGACCTGCGCGCCTGGCCAGCGCCCAGGGAGATCAGCGAGTGCATCGCCTGGGCCGTGCTGCCGCGCGAACGCGTCCTGCGCGACTACGCGCTGGACTTGGTCAACGTGCTCGCCCCGCAGATCGACAAGCGCGACCTGCGTCAGGTGATGGACGGCAATCGGGAGCCTGACTGGCCGGTGCCGCCAACCTGGGAATCGCTCACCCAGACCATCACCAGCTGACCGGTCCCGCCCGGGGGCATCGCGCGTGGAGGGTGATCTGTCTGGTCAACCCCAGTCTGCGCGTCCTCCAAGGAGGAACACGCAGACTTGAAGTGGCCGTCGATCCTGGACTATGGCGTCCAGACCATTTGAGGCGGGCCTACGGCGAACGCGCTGGTGGCGTCCTGTGCGGGTAAGGCGGGTCCGGCCCCACACCGGCGATCATCGCCGGGTCGTGTGGCCGCAAGCGGCGCTGGCGCCGGCACGTCGCGCGGGACCGGTGAATGCTCACTGCCGCTGGCGCACTGGCGTCAGCAGGTCGATGGAAGCGCGACGTGCTTGCCAAGAGCAGACGCTGGTGCCTCGCTGTCCGTCTCGCTTCCCACCAGGGCGTACAGGCGCGAAGACTGCTGCTGCAGGTCGCCGGCCGAGGCGGCGATGGCCTGAACCACCGTCGACTCCTGCTGGCTGCGGTCGTTGATGGCCTGCAGCTCCTGACGGGCCTGCACGACTCCCTCCAGTTGCTGGCGGCTGGAGCTGGCGATGCCAGCGACTGACTGGCTGACCTCCAGCACCGCTGACAACGCTTGTTGCATCACCGCGCCAGCCTCGCCGGCCAGGCGTTCGCCGTCGTGGACGCGGGCGGTGGCGTCCTCGATCAGCGTGCGGATTTCCCGAGCCGAAGCGGTGCAGCGCATCGCCAGGTTGCGCACTTCGCTGGCCACGACGGCAAAGCCCCGTCCCATCTCGCCTGCACGCGCGGCCTCGACCGCGGCATTGAGCGCCAGGATGTTGGTCTGGAAGGCGATGCCGTCGATGACCTGGATGATGTCGGTGATCCGGTCGTTGGCGGCGCGGATCTGTCCGCTGCCGGTGACCACGCCTGCGATCACCTCGGCGCCCTGCCGCGCCACCGCAGCCGAGCGCTCGGCGCCGTCGCGGGCGGCATCGGCATTGTGGGCGTTGTCGCGCACCGTCTCGGCCAGGGCATTGATCGAGGCCACGGTGCGCTGCACCGAGGCGGACTGCGCCTGGATACGCGTGGACAGATCGCGGTTGCTGTCGGCGATATGCCGCGCGCTGGCGTCAACCCGGGCGGCCACGGCGCCGGCCTGCTCGACCAGCGTGGTCATGCGCGCGCTATCGTTCACCTGGGCGGTGATGTCGCTGGCGTACTTGACCACCTTGTAAGGACGCCCGGCGCCGTCCAGCACCGGATTATAGGAGGCTTGAATCCATACCGGCCGCCCATCCTTGCGCAGGCGCTGATATCGGCCGGCGTCCAGTGCACCGCTCCCCAGCTTGGCCCAGAACCGCCGATAGTCTTCGCTGGCGCGGGTGGCGGGGTCCACGAACATGCCGTGATGCTGGCCGCGCACCTCCTCCAGGCGATAACCCAACAGGTCCAGAAAGTTGGCATTGGCATGGAGGATGTTGCCCCGCAGATCGAATTCGATCACCGCCATGGCCTTGTCGATGGCCGCGATGCGACTTTCGCAGTCGGCGGCCCGGGTCACCTGGTCGGTGATGTCGGTGGCGTACTTGATCACCTTGTAGGGCCGCCCGTCCGCATCGAGGATGGGATTGTAGGAGGCCCGCAGCCAGACCTCCCGGCCGTGCCGGTCGATGCGTCGATAGCGGCCGGCATCCAGTTCGCCCCGGCTGAGCTTTTCCCAAAACCTCTGATAGGCCGGGTCCTTGCGCTCGGCCGGATCGACGAACAGACGATGGTGCTTGCCCAGGATCTCCTCGCGCGTGTAGCCCATGGCCTTGAGGAAGTTTTCGTTGGCCTCCAGCACGTGCCCGTTCAGGTCGAACTCGATCACCGCCATGGCCTTGTCGATCGCAGTGATGCGGCTTTCCATCTCGGCAGCGCGGCGCATCGCGTCGGTAATGTCGTTGGCGTACTTGATCACCTTGTAGGGACGCCCGGCGGCGTCGAGCACCGGATTGTAGGAGGCCCTGATCCATACCTCGCGCCCGTCCTTGCCCAGACGCTTATAGCGCCCGCTGTCGAACGCACCACTGCCCAGGCGCTGCCAGAACTGGCGGTAGTCCTCGCTATCGGCCTGGCCCGGAGCCACGAACAGGCGATGGTGCCGACCGATGATCTCCTCGCGCTGATAACCCATCACCTGCAGGAAGTTGTCGTTGGCAGCCCGAATGGTGCCGTCCAGATCGAATTCGATCACGGCCATGACCCGATCCACGGCGGCCAGTTGCGCGCGCTGATCGCCGCGCGGCCGCAAGCGCAGCCAGTTGCGCCAGAAGGAGGCGGGGGGCGGAGAGATGCGGGACATGGTGAACTGCCTTGAAGAGGAAAGAAGCCGACCGCGATTGCGCCCTTCCGCGAGCACCCCGGCGGCAACGCCGGGCACTCATATCCAAGACGCTCCATGCCGGCGAAAGACGGCAGGAGCGTCAGGCAGGATGACGCCGCGTTGTCTTATCGGCAGACCATGTCCTGGGCTGAAGACCTGCCAGGCAGCAGAAATGGCTTGCTCAGCGATGCATTCAGGCGCGGGCCATGGACACGGTGAAGCGAGTCCCACGGCCGGGGCGGGTGGTCAGGCGGACTTCGCTGCCCAGCGTCTGGGCGGTGCGGCTGACGATCCACAGGCCCAGGCCCAGTCCGTCGCTGGCCGGGTCGCCCTGACGGAAGGCATTGAAGACCTCATGGGTGGTCTGCGCGTCCATGCCTTGGCCGGTGTCCAGGACTTCCAGCAGGACCTGATCGCCACGTCGACGGCAGCCAACCAGCACCTTGCCGGTGGCGGTGTACTTGATCGCATTGCCCACCAGGTTGCCGATCACCGTGGCCAGCAGCGTGGGGTGGCTGCGTACGCGCAGGTCCGTGTGGACCGCGTGCAGTGCCAGTCCGCGCTGCTCGGCCTGGCGGCGCCAGGTTTCCAGTACCGGCGCAAGCACTTGGGCGATCGGGAACTCGGTCATGCGCGGCGAGGTTCCCGAGCCTCCCGCCGCCGCCATGGTGGCCAACTGCTCGAAGTCCTTGGCGATACCAGTGAGGGACTGCTTGGCGCTTTCCAGCTGCGCGGCCAACGGTGGCTCGACACTGCGACGGACCTTCTCGATCGTGTAGGAGGCCGCGCGCAGCGGTGTCTTCAGGTCGTGCCCGGCGATGGCCATCAGCCGGCCACGGTAATGCGCCGCTTCCTGCGCATAGGCCAGGGTACGGCGCAGTTCCAGCTGGGCCATGGCCTGCCGTGTCAACGCGGTCAGCGCCTCGCGCTGGGCCTCCGAAAGCCGTCGCGGCTGGGTGTCGAGCACGCAGACGGTCCCCAGTGGCAATCCATCCGAAGTCTTGAGCAGCGCACCGGCGTAGAAGCGAAGGTGCGGGTCGCCGGTGACCAGTGGATTGCGGACGAAGCGCGGGTCTTCCAGCGTGTCCTCGACCACGAACAGCGCGTCCTGCGCGATCGCATGGGCGCAGATCGAAGAGGTCCTTGGTGTCTGCGGCGCTTCCAATCCCACTCGGCTCTTGAACCATTGCCGGTCGTGGTCGACCAGACTGACCAGCGCCATGGGCGTGCCGCAGATCAGCGCGGCGATACGGGTGATGTCGTCGAAGGCCGGCTCGCGTGGCGTATCCAGGATCCGGTAGCTGCGCAAGGCTTCCAGGCGCAGGCTTTCAGAAGTTGGCGTCGGTGTCTCGGCGATGGCCTCGGGGGCAGGCTCTGGGTTCGTCGAATCCATGGTCACAAGGGGCGCCGGAAAAGCGGGGCCGCGAGCTTAAGCCACCGGCGCATGCGGCGACGTCAATGGCGTTCGAAGAGCGACCCGACCTGGACCATGGTCTAGACTGCGCGCCATGCTGCGTCACCGTCGCTTCCTGCTCGCCATGCACCGGCTCGCCCTGATGGGTGTGCTGATGATGGCTATCGCGCCGGCGGTGAGCCGTTGGATGCAGTGGCACGGCGCGCAGGCGCATGTCGCGCACCTGGTGGAACTGTGCACGGGGCAGGGCCTGCGGCTGGTCGATCTGGATCACCCCTCCGATGGCGCGCGCGCGCCGGCCGTGGCGATCGAGCACGCGGGCATGGACCAAGGCGACGGCATGCCCATGCCGGCCGGGCACGACGGCGCGGCCTGTGATTACTGTGTGCTGGCGGCCAACCTGCTGCCCTTCGTGCTGCTGGCGCTGATCCTGCCGTTGCTGCAGCTCGCGTCGCGCACGCTTTCCTGCTCCCATGTCCTGCCGCGCCCAGGCGCGGCCTGGCCGGCCCACGCCGCGCGCGGCCCACCGCTCCACGCCTGACACACGCCGTTCTTGATCCGCTGCCGGCCTCGCGTGGGCCAGCGGCGGCCACTCCGTGTTCGCTGGAGCTTTATTCCGTGGAATCCTTCCGTTTGCCGCCCGATCGGGCGGTATCGTGGCGTCGTGCGCCGACGCGACCGTTCTGCCTCGCCCTGGCCTTGCTGGCCTGCACCGGCCAAGCCGCCGCCCTGGAGCAGGACGATGCCGTGCTCACCCTGGGCCAAGTGCAGGTCCAGGCCGCAAACCGCGGCGCCTTGCCTGCGCACAAGGTCATCACTTCGGTTGATGTGGTCGGTGCCGACCAGGTGCGCGACCAGCATGTGGACAACACCTGGGAGTTGTTCGGCAAGGTGCCGGGCATGCAGCTCACCCCGTTCCGCATGGGTACGGTGGGGGGCAGCTTCTCGTTCCGCGGGTTCAATGCCGAGGGGCGCATCAACGCGGTCAAGCTGCTGATCGACGGCATCCCCAGCAACGACAACGCTGGCGCGATGCCCTACCTGGACGCGGTGATGTCCGGCGACATCGCCGCCATCGAAGTCGTGCGCGGTACCAATGATGCGCGCTACGGGCTCAACGCCATCGCCGGCGACGTCAACCTCGTCACCCGCACGGGCGGCAACGAGGGACGGCTGAATGTCACCGTCGGCAGTTACGGCACGCGCGAGGTGCAGCTGTCCAAGGGTGTTGAATCCGGGCCCTGGACGCAGAACTACTTCCTGGGCTGGCGTGATTCGGACGGCTACCGGGACCATGCCGACGCGGTAAAGCGCAATTTCGCCGCCAAGTGGGGCTACAACGCGGCAGACGATCGTTGGCGCGTGCTGCTGAGCACGCGCTACTACCACAACGCTGCGCGCGAGCCGGGCTACTTCAGCACCTATGCGCTGGCGAAGGCCACCCCGCGCGACGCGGTGTCCTACGCGGCGGCAGACGGCGGGCAGCGCCAGACTGCGCAGAACGCGCTGCACCTGGACGGTCGCCTTGGGCAGGCCTGGACCTGGAGCGGCAAGGCCTACGTCAACCGCTACACCAATGCGCGGTTCGTGCGCTTCTCGCAGACCGGCAGCCAGCAGGAGCGCGACAACGACGAGACCCAGCGGGGCCTGCTCGCGACTGCGACCTGGAGCCCGAGCGGCATGTTCGCGCTGGAAGGCGGCGCGGACGCGCAATGGCAGGACAACACTGCGCGGCGCTGGCGGACCGCGTCACAGGCCCGCTTGGCGCTGACCCGCGACTGGGATTACACGCTCGACACGCGCGGCGCTTATCTGCAGGCGGTGCTGCAGCCGATCGAAGGGCTCAAGCTGGTGCCGGCATATCGCATCGACCGTGTCGACGGCGCCCTGCACGACCGCATCACCGGCCTGCGCTACGACACCTACGGCTACGGCACCATCCGCCAACCCAAGTTCAGCGCCTCGTATGCGTTGAACGAGGCCACGACGGCCTACGCTAACTGGGGTCGCACCTTCCAGATCGGAGCCGGCGATGGCGCGTATCGCACCACCGTCCACGATCTCGGTCCGTCGATCAACGATGGCTGGGAAGCGGGCTTCAAGCTCGTGCCGACGCCGTGGCTGAGCGGGCGAGTGGCGTACTGGGAACAGCGGGCCTCCGGGGAAGTGGCCACCATGCTGGGCGCCACCGGCACCGGCAGCGATGTCACCAACGTTGGCCGCACCCTGCGACGTGGCTGGGATCTGCAGGCCAACCTGCAGCCGGGGCAACGCTGGAGCGCCTGGTTCGCCTATTCGCGGCAGAAGGCCACGGTGGCCGAGGCTGCACCGGATGCGCCGCTGACCGAAGGCCGTCAGATCGAGAACGTGCCGCGCTGGCTGGCGAGCGCCGGCGTGGACTGGCAGGTCACCGATCGGGTGAAGCTCAGCGCCTGGGGCAACGGCCAGGGCGATTATTATCTCGAACGCACCAATACGCTGGGCCGCTACGGCAGCTACGCGCTGGCCAACCTCGGCGCGACCTGGACGCTGGACGCGCGCAACGAAGTCTCGCTGCAGCTGAAGAACGTCACTGATCGCTTCTACGTCTACGCGTGGTACGACAGCGGCAGCTATGGCTTCTCGCCTGGCGACGGGCGCGCGCTCTACGCCAGCTGGACCTGGAGCTTCTGATGGCCACGCTTGCGACGACGTCCCGGCGTGGCATCGGTGCCGCTTCGCTGTATCGCGCGGTGTGGCGCTGGCACTTCTACGCAGGCCTGCTGGTGCTGCCGTTCCTGGCGTGGCTGGCCCTGACCGGCGCGGGCTTTGTCTATCACAAGCCATTGGACCGGCTGGTGCATCACGCGTTGCTGGTCGTGCAGCCGAGCGCGACGCAGGCGACGCCGCAACGCATCGCCGATGCTGCCCTGGCCGCGCAGCCGGGCCAGGTGTTCCGCTATACCACCCCGGCCCAGGCCGATGCGTCGGCGGAGGTCGGCGTGATCACCGCGACCGGTGCGCGCCGCGTGGTCTATGTGGATCCGGCCGATGCGCGGGTGCTGGGGTCGCTGCCGGATCGCGGCACCTTCGGCTGGACGCTGCGTCGCCTGCACAGCCTGGATCTGCTCGGCGCGTGGGCCAGCGCGCTGATCGAAATGGCCGCCGGCTGGACGATCCTGCTGGTGTTGACCGGCGCCTACCTGTGGTGGCCGCGCGGGAGGACAGGCGGCGTGGTCACGGTGCGCGGCAGGCCGACGCAGCGGCTGTTCTGGCGCGACCTGCATGCGGTGCTTGGCATCGGCGCGGGCGCGGCGGTGCTGTTCCTGGTGCTGACCGGGATGCCGTGGTCGTGGCTGTGGGGCGCGCAGGTCAACCAGTGGGTCAATGGACACAACTTCGGCTATCCGGCCGGCGTGCGCGTGCAGGTGCCGATGTCGCAGGCGCGCCTGGCGCAGACCACGGTGCCGGCCTGGTCGCTGGAGCAGGCGCGCCTGCCGCAGTCGATGCCCAAGGATGCGATGGCCGACATGCCCGGCATGAATCACCCGGGTCACGCCAGGAGCGCTGGCACCGCGCCGCAAGTCGGTGCGATCGGGCTGGACCGCGCATTGGCGATCTTCGCTGCGCGCGGCATCGGCGCCGGCTACAGCGTGTCGATGCCGCAGGGTGCGCGCGGCGTGTATACCGCCTCGCTCTACAACGGACACCTGGATCAGCAGCGTGTGATCCACCTGGACCAGTACAGCGGCAAGGTGCTGCTGGATATGGACTATGCCGACTACGGCCCGGTGGCCAAGGCGTTTGAGTGGGGCATCAACGTGCACATGGGCGATGAGTTCGGCAATGCCAACCGGCTGCTGCTGGTGCTGGCCTGTGCCTGCACGCTGCTGCTCTGTGTCAGCGCGGCGGTGATGTGGTGGAAGCGGCGTCCGCGCGCCGGGTTGGGCGTGCCGCCGCTGCCCGCGCAGCCGCGGGCGCTGAAGATGGTCGTGGCGCTGCTGGCGGTGGGAGGCGTGCTGTTCCCGTTGGTGGGCGTTTCACTGCTGCTGGTGCTGGTGTTCGATCTTGGCTGGATGCAGCGCCGGCAGCGGCGTCTGCACACAACGTAGGACAGACAGCCGGCGACCGTGCCGGCATGCTGTCCCCAACGGCGGCGTCGTCCGCCATCGACCTTGAAGGAGAGGGCAAGGCGCATGTTCAAGACCATCGTTATCGCGGGGCTGCTGGGGTTGTTGCCCGTGGCCCAGGCCGCCACGCCGTCGCCGGCCATCCAGGTGCGCGAGGCCTGGACGCGGGCCACACCGCCGCATGCACCGACGGCGGTCGGATACCTGACCCTGGTCAACACCGCGGCACAGGCCGACCGGCTGGTGGGCGCGCGCTCGCCGGCGGCGGCGCGCGTGGAACTGCACGAGAGCGCCATGCAGGGCGGGGTCATGCGCATGCGCCAGGTGGATGGCGTGGATCTGCCTGCCGGCGCCACCGTGTCGCTGGCCCCGTCCGGCACGCATCTGATGCTGGTCGCCCCCACCGGGCCGCTGGTGGCCGGGCAGCAGGTGGAGGTCACCCTGTCCTTCGCCCACGCGCCGGACCTAGTCGTGCACCTGAAGGTGATGCCGCTGGGCGCGGCCGGTCCCCACGACATGCACGACATGCACATGTGACCGGTTAAGGTCGAGGCCAAGCGGACCCGGTGTGGTCCGCCTCGCCGACCGGGGAACAGCGGGCATGAAGCGTCTTTCGCGAATGGTGGCGCGTCTCTACGCACCGGCGCCGGTGCTGGTCGCCACTGGCTGGGGCCTGTCCTTCGCGGCCGAGCACGCGCGTGGCGTGCTCGGCGTGGAGGGCGCACACCATGCGGCGTCCCTGCTTTCGCTGCTGGGGACCGCGCTGGGGTTCATCTGGGCGATGCTCGCCAGCTGGCGGCTCTATCTGTGGCTGCGTGGCCTGGAGCAGGGCAGGTGCCACTGCGGCGGCCTGCTGTCGCGCCCGCGGCGCAAGCGCGGCGTGGCGTATCGCAAGTGCCTGGCCTGCGGGGAGAAGGTGCCGCTGACCAGCGCCCCGGCCGTTGCCGAATGAGCCACGGGCAGCGGCGGTCTCAATCCGCCGCTGCCGCCTGCGCGCCTTCGACTTCCGCCCTGGCCTGGTGGCGCAGCAGAAAGCGCTGGATCTTGCCGCTGGGGGTTTTGGGCAGTTCGGCCACGAAGGCGATCTCGCGCGGATAGGCGTGCGCGGAAAGACGCTTTTTCACGTATCCGGCCAGCTCGGTGGCCAGCGCATCGCTGCCTTCCACGCCCGACCGCAGCACCACGTAAGCCTTCACCAACTCGCGTCGTTCGGGATCGGGCTTGCCGACCACGCCGGCCTCGACCACATCGGGGTGTTCGAGCAGGCAGCTTTCCACATCGAACGGGCCAATGCGGTAGCCGGCCGAGGTGATCACATCGTCGCTGCGGCCGACAAAGGCGATGCTGCCATCGGCATTGCGCTCGACCGTGTCGCCGGTGAGGTACCAGCCGTCCTTGAACGGCTGCGCTTGCGCCTTCCAGTAGCCGCGGAAGAACAGCGCGGGGGAATCGGCAATGTGCACCGCCAGCATCCCCGGCACGCCGACCGGCTGCGGCTGGCCGTCCTCGCTCAAGACGTCCAGCCGATAGCCGGGCAGTGGATAGCCTGCGCTGCCGGCCTGTACCGGATGGGACAGCGCGTGGTGGTTGCACAGGGTCATGCCGGTTTCGGTCTGGCCGTAGTGGTCGTGGATGACCGTGCCCAGCGCCTTGTCGAACCAGCGGATGACCTCCGGGTTGAGCGGCTCGCCGGCGCTGCTGACCGCGCGCAGCTGGCCCTTCACCGGCGCGGCCGCTGCGTCACCGGCGGCCATCAGCATGCGATAGGCCGTCGGCGCGCCCATCAGGTTGGTCACGCCGAGCTCGGCGATGGTCCGGTAGCAACTCTCCACCGTGAACGGCCCTTCGTGGAAAGTCACCGAATGTCCCAGCGCCAGCGGACCGGTGATGCCGTAATACAGTCCATAGGCCCAGCCCGGATCGGCGATGTTCCACAGGACGTCGTCCTCGCGCACGTCCACCGCCTCGCGCATGTAGGTGGCGATCACGTCCAGCGCGTGGAGCGGGACCAGCAGGCCCTTGGCCGCGCCGGCCGTGCCGGAGGTGAACATGACCATGCACGGGTCCTCGCGGTCGCGGGCGACCGGATCGAACGCCTGCGGCAGGCCCTCCAGCGCGGCCCAGAAATCCTCTGCATCGCCGCTGCCGAGGGTCAGCACCGGTGGATGGTCCGGCACCTCGTCCAGCTTGGGCCGCTGGTCGGCCGAAGCCACCACCAGCCTGGCGCCGCTGGTAGACAGGCGGTGTTCCAGCGACTTGGGGCCGAAGGCGGTGAACAGCGGCTGGTAGACCGCGCCCAGGCGCCAGGTGCCCAGCACCACGATCAGCAACTCCAGCCGCCGCGGCAGCAGGCCCGCCACCACCTCGCCCGGGCCGACACCACGGGACAGCAGCAAGTGGGCGAATTGGGCCGACCACGCGTCCAACTGCTCGAAGGTATAGCGACGCACCACGCGTTGCAGGTCGATCCAGCACAGCGCCTCGCGCTGCCGGCCCAGGTGCGCGCCGACGCAGGTCTGCCAGGCGTTGACCGGGCCCGGCGCGGGCGTGGTGTCCAAGGTGCGGAGGTGTTCGAAATAATCGCGCTTGACCATGCCCATGTGTCCGGAATCCATTGTTCGGAACAGTAACCGGTTCAGTGCGCTGGCGTATCGTTGTCAGCGACATATCGCCGCCATGGCATCGTTCAAGGTGCGCACATCGGTCGGGCGAGGCCAGGGCTGTCCATTCGGGACATGCACGCCTGATCACGTCAGGCTGCGGACCCGAGGTTGCGCACGGAGGTGTCATGAAGAAGCGTGGACGACGGGTCGTTTCCCTCGTGGGCCTGGTGATGTTCCTGGCGTCGTCGTTTAACAGCCTGGCGCTCAGTTGCGACCACTATCCGACACGCCTTCGCCGTGCGGAGGACGTCTATGTCATCGTTCCCCATGAAGTCTTGTCCCGTCGGCACGTGCTCGCGCCGTATTCCCGCATTGCGGGCATGCCCGAAACCTACGACCTGGTGCGCTTTGAGGTGCTCGAAACCCTGCGCGGCCCCAGGCTGCGACAGCTTGACCTGTACTGCGGCAGCGGTTGCGGCGACAACCGGACGAGGCGTTCTGTGTTCAATGTGGCGACGCCAAGCGCCGACGGCCAGCCGCGCATGATCATTGCCTGCAACGTCGGTCCCGCTGACGATCAGGCTGACGAGGACACCAAGCGGGCGCTGGACGACGTGCGCGAGCGTGCGTATCGCTGATCTGGGCCGCCCTGCCTTTGCGTCGGCTCGGCAGGGTGGGCAGGAATGGAAAGGGCCGGTACTGAGGCCGGCCCTGAAAGGGAGATAGGACGGTACGTGCGAGTCAAAGCTGCTCGTGGATCCCGCACTCGCGCTTGAGGCCGAAGAAGCGGGTGTCTTCCTCGCGCATGCCCGGCTCCCAGCGGCGGGTGGTGTGGATGTCGCCGATGGAGACGTAACCCTCATCCCACAGCGGGTGGTAGGGCAGGTCGTGGGCTTTCATGTACTGCCAGATGTCGCGGTCGGTCCAATCGGCGATGGGGCTGACCTTCCAGCGCGTGCCGCGCAGCTGCACGATGGGGGTGTCGGTGCGGCTGGTGGACTGCTGGCGGCGCAGGCCGGTGAACCAGGTGCCGACCTCTAGCTCGTCCAGCGCACGGCGCATCGGTTCGACCTTGCGCAGGTTGTTGTACTGCTCGATGCCGACCACGCCCTGCTCCCACAGGCGGCCGTGACGCGCTTCCATCCAGGCGCGACTGACCAGGGGGCGGAACACCTGAATGTTGAGCTTGAGCCGGTCGATCAGGGCGTCGGCGAAGCGGTAGGTTTCCGGGAACAGATAGCCGGTATCAACCAGGATCACGGGGATGTCCGGACGCTGCTGGGTCAACAGGTGCAGGGCCACCGCCGACTGCGCGCCGAAGCTGGAGGACAGCGCGGCCACGCCCGGGCCATGTTCCAGGGCCCAGGCCACGCGCGCGGGCGCGTCCAGCTTCTCCAGCGCGGCGTTGGCGGCTTTCAGGTCGATGGCGTCAGCCGCGCGCGGGCGCGGCGTGTTGGCAGGCAGCGCGTTCATGCGTGCAGCTCCACGGGAATGGATCGATGGGTGGGGTAGGGCGGCAAGTCGATCTCGCCGGCCCGATGCAGGAAGTCACCGAAGCCCTCGTCGCCTGCGCGCTCGGCGGCGTAGCGGCCGAACAGCGGGTCGAGCGCGCCGAGGATCTCGTCCTCGGTGATGTTCTCGCGATACAGCGTGTTGAGGCGCTGGCCGCGGTGGTCGCCGCCGAGCATCAGGTTGTAGCGTCCCGGGGCCTTGCCGACCAAGGCGATCTCGGCCAGATACGGGCGCGAGCAGCCATTGGGGCAGCCGGAAATGCGCAGCACGATCGGGGCTTCGGCCAGGCCATGCCTGTCCAGCAGCGGCTGCAGCTTGTCGGTGAACGCGGGCAGGTAGCGTTCGGCCTCGGCCATGGCCAGGCCGCAGGTCGGCAGGGCCACGCAGGCCATGGCCTTGCGCGCCAGCGCGGTCGGCAAAGCGTTGCCGGCGTCCAGGCTGTGCTGGGCGATTCGCGCGTCGACCTCCGCCTTGAGCGTGTCGTCGACGTTGGAGATCACCAGGTTCTGGTTGGCGGTCATGCGGAATTCGCCGATGCCCGCCTCCTGCAGCAGCGCGGCGATCTCGCGCAGGCCGGTCAGATGGGTGGCGGCATCGACATCGGCGATGCGGCCGGCGGAGATCGACAGGGTCAGGTGCCAGCGACCGTCAGTCCCCTGCGTCCAGCCGAAGCGGTCGCCGTTGTGGTCGAAGGCGAACACGCGCGCGGGCTGGAACTGCACGCCGGCACGCTGCTCGATCTGCGCCTTGATGAAGTCCAGGCCCTTGTCGTCGATGGTGTACTTGAAGCGCGCGCGCTTGCGCACATCGCGGTTGCCGAAGTCACGCTGGGTAGTGACCACGGCGGTGGCGACATCGAGCAGTTGCGCGCGCGGAATGAAGCCGACCACGTCGGCCACGCGCGGATAGGTGTCCGCATCGCCATGGCTGGCGCCCATGCCGCCGCCGAGGCTGACGTTGTAGCCGACGACCTGACCGGCGTCATCGGTGATTCCGATGAACCCCAGGTCGTTGGCGAACACGTCCACGTCGTTGGTCGGCGGCAGGGCGAAGCCGATCTTGAACTTGCGCGGCAGGTAGGTGTCGCCGTAGACCGGCTCGGTCTCCTCGCCGGCGCCGGCGACCTTTTCTTCGTCCAGCCAAATCTCGTAATAGGCGCGGGTGTTGGGCAGCAGGTGCTCGGAGGTGGCCGCCGCATCGGCGTAGAGCGTGGCGTGCGCGTCTGACAGCAGCGGGTTGGCCGCCACCTGCACGTTGCGGTTGACGTCCCCGCAGGCGGCCAGGGTGTCGATCAGCGCGGCGTTGATCGCCTGCATGGTGGCCTTGAGCTCACGCTTGATCACGCCGTGGAACTGGAAGGCCTGACGCGTGGTGACACGCAGCGAGTGGTTGCCGTACTGGGTGGCGATGGCGTCCAGCTTCAGCCACTGCTCGGGGGTGATGACGCCGCCCGGCGTGCGCGTGCGGATCATGAACTGGTAGGCCGGCTCCAGCTTCTGGCGGCGACGCTCGTCGCGCAGGTCGCGGTCGTCCTGCTGGTAGCTGCCGTGGTACTTGATCAGCGTCTGGTCATCCTCGCGCAGCGCGCCGGTGACCGGGTCGGCCAGGCTCTCCAGCAGACTGCCCCGCAGGCGGCGGCTTTCGGCTTTGATGTCTTCGACGGAATGGCTGCTCATGATCTTCTTTGTCTGAATCGCGGTGTCCGCAGGCGCGGTGTACGGCGGGGAAGGGGCTGGACGTCAGTAGACGTCGCGGCTGTAGCGTCCCTCGGACTGCAGGGTGGTGAGGTAGTCGTGGGCGGCTTCGGCATCCAGGGCGCCGTGCTCGGCGACGATCTCGCTCAGCGCGGCATGCACGTCCTTGCCCATGGCGATCGAGCCGCACACGTAGAAGTGCGCGCCGCCACGCAGCCAGTCATAGACCTCGCGGCCGCGCTGGCGCAGCTTGTGTTGCACGTAGACCTTGTCGGCCTGGTCGCGCGAGAAGGCCAGGTCCAGCTTGTTGAGTTCGCCGCGCTTGAGCGCTTCCTGCCATTCGCTTTGATACAGGAAGCCGCTGTTGAAGTGCTGGGCGCCGAAGAACAGCCAGTTGCGCCCCGAGGCGCCTGTTTCGGCGCGTTCCTGGGTGAAGGCGCGGAATGGCGCCACCCCGGTGCCCGGGCCGACCATGATGATGTCGCGCGTGCCGTCGGCCGGCACGCGGAAGCGCTCGTTGGCCTCGACATACACCGCGGCGTGGTCGCCTTCGGCCAGGGAGGCGAGGAAACCGCTGGCCGAGCCGCTGTGCGCGTGGCCGTGCGCGTCGTAGTTGAGCACGTCGACGGTCAGGTGCACTTCCTCGCCCACGCGCTTGGCGCTGGAGGCGATGGAATACAGGCGGGGGGCCAGCGGGCGCAGCGCACCCAGCAGCTCGGCCACGTTCCATTCCACCGGCCAGCGGCGCAGCACGTCGATCACCTGGTGGCTGCCCAGCAGCGCGGACAGGTCGGCGTTGCCGGGGGTGAGCAGGTCGTCCAGCTCGCGCGCGCCGGCCAGCTTGGCATGGGCGGCCAGGAACGGGCGCGAGAGCTTGGTCAGTTCGCGATGACCGGCCAGCCATTCGCGCACGCTGCGCTCGCTGCCGTCGATGTGGTGGGCGGCATCGCCGTCCAGCTTCAAGGCTTCCAGCAGCGGTTCGACCAGCGCATCCGGGTTGCGGTGGACGATGCCCAGCGCGTCGCCCGGCAGATAGGACAGGCCGCTGCCTTCCAGGGACAGCTCGATGTGCCGCACCTGCTTGTCTGGCGCGCCGTGGCGACCGAACGCCGGGCCCTTGAAGTCGCGCCCGGCGATGGGCTGGCTGGCCAGCACCTCGGCCTGGAACGGCGCGCTGGGCGAGTAGACCGGCGTGGCCGCGGCCGGACGCAGCGGGGTGACCGTGGCACTGGGTGCGGCGGCGGACTTGAGGACGTTCCTGGCCTGCTCCAGGGCCTGCGCGCGCCAGGGCGCGGCAACGGTGTCGATGTCCATGTCGGCCTCGCCGGCGGCGAACAGGCGCGTGGCGCCCAGTTCGGCCAGGCGCGCGTCCAGGCGCCGGGAAATGCCGCAGAAGTCGGCATAGCTGGAATCGCCCAGGCCCAGCACGGCGAACTTCAGTTCCGGCAGCTTGGGCGCGCGACGGCCGGTGAGGAATTCGGTGAAGCCGATGGCATCGTCCGGCGGATCGCCTTCGCCCTGGGTGCTGATCACCAGGTACAGCAGGCGCTCGCCGGCCAGCTCGCGCGTGGCGTAGCGGTCGGCGCGGACCAGGCGCACCGCCAGCCCGGCGCCTTCCAGTTCTGACGTCAGGGCCTCGGCGGCACGCTTGGCGTTGCCGGTCTGGCTGCCATACAGCACGGTGGCGCGCTCACCGGCGCTGGCCGCAGGGGTGGGCGTGGCGGCCGGCACGGCCCCGACCGAGGCCACCGGATGGCCCTGGGCCAGGCCGGCGGCGTAGCCGGACAGCCACCACAGGCGCGCGGCGTCCAGGTCGCGGGTCAGGCGGTGCAGGGCATCGGCCTGATCGGTGGACAGGGGCAGGGGCGGGACGGGCAGGGCGCTGGACATGAGCGGCGGGCAGGGCGGAGCGACAGGGCTCGCAGGCTAGGGGCCCCCACGCGAGCGCGGAAAGGATCAACGGTTATGCGCTTATGCCATCCGCGCATTTCCGCCGCCTCCCACCCCTGCGGATACTGCGCCGCCCCGCTCTTCGATTCCCGCATGGACCTCTCCGCCGACCTGTTGTGGTATGTCGCCATCGGCTTCGGCGCGCAGCTGGTCGATGGCGCGCTGGGCATGGCCTATGGCATCACCGCCTCCACGCTGCTGCTGGGCGCCGGTGTCCCTCCGGCGGTGGCCAGCGCCACGGTGCATGCGGCCGAGTGCTTCACCACGGGCGCCTCGGCCGCCTCGCACCACGCCTTCGGCAACATCGACCGGGTGCTGTTCCGGCGCCTGCTGCTACCCGGCGTGATCGGTGCGGCCGTGGGGGCCTACCTGCTGGCCAGCCTGCCGGGCGATCTGATGAAACCCTGGATCGCCGGTTACCTGCTGCTGATGGGGGTGTGGATCGTGGTCCGGGCCTTCCGTCCCTACCAGCCGCGCAATGTGGCCTCGCACCTGCGCCCGCTAGGCTTCTTCGGCGCGCTGGTCGACGCGCTGGGCGGCGGTGGCTGGGGACCGGTGGTGGCCAGCAACCTGCTGGCACGCGGCAACGACCTGCGCCTGACCGTGGGCACCGTCAACGCGGTGGAGTTCTTCGTCACCCTCACCGCCTCGGCGGTGTTCCTGCTCACGCTGGGGTTCGGGCACTGGCAGATCATCGCCGCGCTGGCCATCGGCGGCGTGCTGGCCGCCCCAGTCGGTGCATGGCTGGTCAAGCGCGTGCGTCCGCGCCCCATGCTGGGCGTGGTCGGCGCGCTGGTGATCGCGCTCAGTACCCGCACCCTGCTCAAACACTTCAACGTCCTATGACTGATTCCGCCACCGCCTTCGATCCGCCCGTGCCGGGACCGGCCGGGGCTACCATGCCTGCTTCTTCCCAACGGGCCGCCCCGCGCGTGATGCCAGACGTCGTCGCCTCGCTGTCCCATCTCGATCGCCTGGAAGCCGAGAGCATCCACATCCTGCGCGAGGTCGCCGCGGCGTTCCGCAATCCGGTGCTGCTGTATTCGGTGGGCAAGGATTCCTCGGTGCTGCTGCACCTGCTGCTGAAAGCCTTCGCCCCGGCGGTGCCACCGATCCCGCTGCTGCATGTGGACACACGCTGGAAGTTCCGCGAGATGATCGCCTTCCGCGACCGCCGCGCCGCCGAGACCGGCGTGGACCTGCGCGTGCACATCAACCCCGACGGCGTGGCGCAGGACGTCGGCCCGATCACCCACGGTGCCACGGTCCATACCGACATCATGAAGACCCAGGGCCTGAAGCAGGCCCTGGATCAATACAAGTTCGATGCCGCCATCGGCGGCGCGCGCCGCGATGAGGAGAAGTCGCGGGCCAAGGAGCGGGTGTTCTCCTTCCGCAACGACAAGCATCGCTGGGACCCCAAGAACCAGCGCCCCGAGCTGTGGAACCTGTACAACGCGCGCGTGCACAGCGGCGAGAGCGTGCGCGCGTTCCCGCTGTCCAACTGGACCGAGCTGGACATCTGGCTCTACATCTACCGCGAGAACATCCCCGTGCCCTCGCTGTATCTGGCCCGCGAGCGTCCGGTGGTCGAGCGCGACGGTGCGCTGATCATGGTCGACGACGCGCGTCTGCCGCTCCACCCGGGCGAAGTGCCGATGATGAAGTCCGTGCGCTTCCGCACCCTGGGCTGCTACCCACTGACCGGCGCGGTCGAGTCCACCGCCGACACGCTGGAGAAGATCATCGCCGAGATGCTGGTGGCCACCTCCTCCGAACGCCAGGGCCGGGTGATCGACCACGACCCGACCGCCTCGATGGAGAAGAAGAAGCTGGAGGGGTATTTCTGATGACCGCGCACACCGACATCGCGACCTACCTCAAACAGCACGAATCCAAGCCGCTGCTGCGCTTCATCACCTGCGGCAGCGTGGACGACGGCAAGAGCACGCTGATCGGCCGGCTGCTGTACGACAGCAAGCGCCTGTTCGACGACCAACTGGCCGCGCTGGAGAGCGACAGCCGCCGCCATGGCACCCAGGGACCGGGCATCGATTACGCGCTACTCCTTGATGGCCTGGCCGCCGAGCGCGAGCAGGGCATCACCATTGACGTGGCCTACCGCTACTTCGACACCGACCAGCGCAAGTACATCGTGGCCGATTGCCCGGGGCACGCGCAGTACACCCGCAACATGGCCACCGGCGCCTCGACCGCGGATCTGGCGGTGGTGCTGGTGGATGCGCGCAAGGGCCTGCTCACCCAGACCCGGCGGCACAGCTACATCGTCTCGCTGCTGGGCCTCAAGCGCGTGGTGCTGGCGGTCAACAAGATGGACCTGGTCGACTTCGACGCCGGCGTGTTCAACGCCATCGCGCAGGACTATCGCGCGCTGGCCGCGCAGCTGGGCATCGAGCAGGTGCAGTGCATCCCGCTCTCGGCGCTGGAGGGCGACAACCTGTCCAGCCGCTCCGCCCGGACCCCGTGGTACGACGGCCCCAGCCTGATCGAGCACCTGGACAACGTGCCCGTGGACGCGCGCGAGGCCGACAGCGGCCTGCGCCTGCCGGTGCAGTACGTCAATCGCCCGAACCAGAACTTCCGCGGCTTCGCTGGCACCATCGCGGCTGGCGAAGTACGCCCGGGCGACGCGGTGGTGGTGCTGCCCTCGGCACGCCGCTCCACCGTGGCCCGCGTGCTGGACGCCAATGGCGAGGTGGACCTGGCCCGCGCTGGGCAGGCGGTGACCCTGACCCTGGCCGATGAGATCGACATCAGCCGGGGCGATGTGATCGCCGCGGCGGGCGACCCGCCCGAAGTCTCCGACCAGTTCGCCGCGCACGTGCTGTGGATGGACGATGCCGCGCTGCTGCCTGGCCGTCCGTACTGGCTGCAGGTCGGCGCGCGCACCGTCTCGGCCAGTGTCAGCGAGATCAAGCACCGCATCGACGTGAACAGCCAGGAGGCCCTGGCCGCCAAGCGCCTGGAGCTCAACGAGGTGGGGGTCTGCAATCTATCCCTGGACGAGCCGATCGCCTTCGAGCCCTATGCCCGCAACCGGGCCCTGGGCGGCTTCATCCTGATCGACCGCCAGACCAATGCCACCGTCGGCGCCGGCACGTTGGATTTCGCGCTGCGCCGCGCCGGTAACGTGCATTGGCAGCACCTGGACGTGGACAAGGCCGCGCGGGCCCGGATCAAGGGCCAGACGCCCAAGGTGCTGTGGTTCACCGGCCTGTCCGGCGCCGGCAAGTCCACCGTGGCCAACCTGGTCGACAAGCGCCTGCATGCGCTGGGCCACCACACCTTCATCCTGGATGGCGACAACGTCCGCCACGGGCTCAACCGCGACCTGGGCTTCACCGACGAGGATCGTGTGGAGAACATCCGCCGCGTGGCCGAAGTGGCGCGGCTGATGGCCGACGCCGGGCTGATCGTGCTGGTGAGCTTCATCTCGCCCTTCCGCGCCGAGCGGCGGATGGCACGGGAGCGCTTCGCCCCCGGGGAGTTTGTCGAAGTCTTCGTCGATGTGCCGCTGGCCGTGGCCGAGCAACGCGACGTCAAAGGGCTCTACGCCAAGGCCCGGGCCGGCAAGATTCCCAACTTCACCGGCATCGACTCGCCCTACGAGGCGCCTGAGGCGCCGGAGTTGCACCTGCGCGCCGACATCGCCACGCCCGAAGAGATGGTGGCCCAGGTGCTGGGGCAGCTCGGGCTGGAATAGGCGCCGTGCGCGAAGGCGGCGCACAGGCGTGGCATCCGCCATGCGGGCCCAGCCGTTCGCGCACGTCAGCCTCCCGCCACGGATGTCGCGCAGCGTAAGCCCTGCGCCTCAGCTGCCAGGACGCGAGGCGCGACGGTGGGCTCTCCCTCCTGCCCGGAC
Source organism: Pseudoxanthomonas sp. JC1303 (assembly GCF_058448525.1). Classification (NCBI taxonomy): domain Bacteria; kingdom Pseudomonadati; phylum Pseudomonadota; class Gammaproteobacteria; order Lysobacterales; family Lysobacteraceae; genus Pseudoxanthomonas; species Pseudoxanthomonas sp. JC1303. The sequence continues at coordinate 2,665,649 of NZ_CP185958.1, forward strand.
AAGAATCATGTCAGGCAGCGTGGTTGGACCCGATGCCAGCCACTGGCATGACTTGCGCCCGGCGGCGAGGGTTTCGTCCTGCGCCGCTGGCGCGCCGATGACCTCCGTGCCCTGCTGGGCCATGCCGACGATCCGCCGGTCGCCGCGCGGGTCAGCGACCGTTTTCCCTCGCCGTCCACGCGTGCCGATGGCGAAGCGTTTCTTGCCGGTCGCGTCGTGGAGTTCGCCCAGCTGCCGCTGGCCATCGAGTTGGACAGGCATGCCCGTGGCGGCATCGGCATCCGTCGGGGGCAGGGCGCCGATGCCCTAGCGCCGAGCTGGTCGACCGGCTGGCACGCGGACTGGGGCCACGGCCGGACTACCGAATCGTGACCTGCTATGCGCCCCGGGTGATGGACGTGCTGCCGCCGTCGCGGCTGGCCGCAGTGACCCGGGAATCCGATCTCGCCTCGGCATGCGTTCTGCTCAAGGACGGCTTCGTCGAGGAAGGCACCCAGCGCCGCGCGGTGCTCAAGCACGCGCGCCTGCATGACCCGTGGGGTTCGCCCGGATCTGCATGCACGACTGAACCGCGGCGGGTGCGGCCGCTTCGGGTAAGGTGTGGGGCTTGGCGCAGTGCGCCTTCCCTGTTCATCACGCCCACGGAGCCCCTCGCCGGTGGAAAAACTCGTCTCGACCCTCAACAGCGTCATCTGGAGCCCGGCCCTGGTCTATCTGTGCCTGGGCGCCGGTCTGTACTTCTCGTTGCGCACCCGATTCATGCAGGTGCGTGGCTTCGCCGAGATGATCCGGTTGATGTTCAAGGGCCAGTCCTCGGCCTCCGGCGTGTCCTCCTTCCAGGCGCTGGCCATGTCGCTGTCCGGGCGCGTGGGCACCGGCAATATCGCCGGCGTGGCCACGGCCATCGCCTTCGGCGGGCCGGGCGCGGTGTTCTGGATGTGGGTGGTGGCCTTCCTGGGCGCCTCGACGGCCTATGTCGAGTCCACCCTGGGCCAGATCTACAAGGAGCGTGACCCGTCCGGGCAGTATCGCGGCGGCCCGGCCTATTTCATCGAGAAGGCCATGGGCCAGACGTGGTACGCCTGGACCTTCGCCATCGTCATGGTGGTGGCCGCCGGCCTGCTGCTGCCGGGCGTGCAGGCCAACAGCATCGCCCAGGGCATGGAGACCGCCTGGGGCATCCCCAATTGGCTCACCGCGCTGGTGGTGGTCATCGCGCTGGGCTTCATCATCTTTGGTGGGGTCAAGCGCATCGCGCGCTTTGCCGAATTCGTGGTGCCGTTCATGGCGCTGGGCTACATGCTGATGGCCTTGTACGTGGTGTTCACCAACCTGGGCCAGGTGCCGGTGGTGTTCGGCCTGATCGTCAAGTGCGCCTTCGGCATGCAGGCCGGATTCGGCGCGGTCCTGGGCCTGGCGGTGCAGTGGGGCGTCAAGCGCGGCATCTACTCCAACGAGGCCGGGCAGGGCACCGGCCCGCACGCGGCGGCGGCGGCCGAGGTCTCCCATCCGGCCAAGCAGGGCTACGTGCAGGCCTTCTCGGTCTACGTGGATACGCTGCTGGTGTGTTCGGCCACGGCGTTCCTGATCATCTCCACTGGCATGTACAACGTGGAGAACCCGGCCGGCGGCTTCCTTTATCAGGGCCTGCCCGGCGCCGAGGTCGGCCCGACCTATGCGCAGTCGGCGGTGGAAACCGTACTGCCAGGATGGGGGGCGGGCTTTGTGGCGATCGCGTTGCTGTTCTTCGCCTTCACCACCATCGTGGCCTATTACTACATGGCCGAGACCAACATCGCCTACATCAATCGCAAGGTGCACCGGCCGTGGATGACCTTCCTGCTGCGCATCTGCCTGATGGCGGCGGTGGCCTACGGCTCGGTGCGCAGCGCGAAGCTGGCCTGGGGCCTGGGAGATATTGGCGTGGGTCTGATGGCTTGGCTCAACATCATCGCCATCCTGATCCTGCAGAAGCCGGCGCTGCTGGCCCTGCGCGATTACGAGAAGCAGAAGAAAGCCGGACTCGATCCGGTGTTCGATCCGCAGGCGCTGGGCATCCGCAACGCCGAGCTGTGGAACGAGAAGAAGGCGGACTGATCCATGGCAGGTCCCTGGCAAAAGCTCCCGCCGCGTCGCGGCCAAGACGCGCGCGCCACAGGTCCGCGTGACCCGCGTGAAAGCGTGCCACACGCGGACGCGGCCACCCCTCGCGATCCTGCGCCGCGCGTGCCGGCCCGGCGTGGCGAGGAAGTCCGGCTGCATGGCCTCAATGCGGTGCGCGCGCTGTTCCAGGCGCGCCCCGAAGCCCTGCGCAAGCTCTACCTGACCCAGGCCCGCGTGCCGGCGCTCAAGCCGCTGCTGGCCTGGTGCGTGGCCAATCGCGTTGGCTATCGCGTGGTGGAGGAGGCCGACCTCAACAAACTCGCCGCCAGCGCCCACCACGAAGGCGTGGTGGCCGACGTGTTGCGTCGCGCGCCGCTGTCGCTGGAGGCCTGGCTTGCCGCATTGCCGGCTGGGCCGGCGCTGGCGCTGTGGCTCGATGGCGTGGGCAATCCACATAACTTCGGCGCGATCCTGCGTTCGGCCGCGCACTTCGGCGTGGCCGGCCTGCTGTTGCCGCAGGACTCACCCCTGGCCTTGTCAGGCGCCGCTGCGCGCGTGGCAGAGGGCGGCGCCGAAGCCGTGCCGCTGGTCCAGGCAGGTGACAGCGCAAGCGCCTTCGCCACCCTACGCGCCGCCGGGTTCGGCCTGGCCGCCACCCTGGTCGAGGGCGGCGACAACCTGTTCGCCGCAAAGCTTCCGCAGCGCCTGGTCTACGTCATGGGTGCCGAAGGCGAGGGCATGGACCGCAACCTGGCCAAGACCTGCGACCTGACGCTCTCCATCCCCGGCACTGGCCGCGTGGAGAGCCTCAATGTCGCCTCGGCCACGGCTGTCTTGCTGGCGCAGTGGGCATCGGTTATCAATCTCCCTCCAATCTAAGTCCAGGAAAGGCTAAGTGATCGAAAGTCGTTGGGAGCGCGTGCGCGCGCTCGAGAAAGTGTCGATTGCGCTGATTTTTATTTACAGCTTTTTCGGAATTTTCATGATGGCCATCGCGCCGCGGGTGCCGTATGCGGACGCGTGGCGATTCCTGGCCAATTTCCTGATCCGGGGATTCCCTCGCGATGTTCTAACTCCGGACAACGGGCATCATGAGCTGATTCCTAACATCATTCGGGTGACCGAACTCCATCTGCTCCACGCCAACCAGCTATTACAGATCGCTACCGGAATCGGGTTCTTGCTGGCGGCGCTCTGGGTTGGATGGAGAATCATCCGCGAGCTTCCAACTTCAGCCGCACGGGTGGCGGGGATGCTTGCCTTAGTGCTTGGACTGCTATGGCTTGGCAATGAGCGTGCGCTAAGTCATGCCAATGAGACGGTGCATGCCTACAGCGTCGTGTTCTTCATGATGCTTGGCATGTCTTTCCTCATGGTAGATCGCCCAAGCCTATGGAGAGTGGTCGGGGCAAGTTTCTGCGGGCTAATTTCTGCTTTCTGTTTCGGCAGTGGCATCGCAGTGTTTGCCGCGTTTGCCTCCGTCGTGTTCTTCGGACGCGGTGGTATCAAATCTTGGTTGATTCTGTTCAGTGGTGCTGGGCTCACGTTGTGGCTTCTGCATCTGACCGGGAGTTCATCCGGTGCCCTCATCTTCGCGCCTGGCAGGCAGCTGTATGCATTTGTGTCGTGGCTGAGCGGTCCCGCCATCTACGTGGGCTGGCCGGTGCTGGATCCGGTGGTTTCAAATAACCTGCCCGGCCGCTTGCAATTCATAGGCGGTCTCATGGGCCAGAAGTATCAGGCTGCATTCGGATCGGTGATGCTGCCGCAGCTGCCCCACCTATGTCTTGGTGTCCTGGGGATCGCTTGGTACGGCACCGAGGTCTGGCGTGCATGGAGGCGCCCGACACCCGTGTCGATGATGGGGGTCGGATTGGCCAGCTTTTCCCTGGCCGTCGCTGGTCTGCTCGCCATTGTCCGTTACCCTTATTTTCTGGCCCACGCCGACCAACTCCTGGCACCTCGGTACATTGTCTGGTCGAGTCTGTTCTGGTGTGGCCTGCTCGTGGCGATGATCGGTCGCTCCAGGGCGTGGTCCCGGGGGCCGCAGGTTGTGCTCCTGTTTGCCCTGATTCTTTTGCCCAGTGAGCTTTGGATGTGGCGTCTTGCGGACGGCTTGCGCATCACCGCCGAGCGAAACGCGGTGGCGGCAACGATGGGGATTGTCGACGGCACTGAAGGGCATGGGGAAAGTCGGCCCACCGACATCGCCAAGGCGTTGCCTTTGCTGAAGGCAGAAGATGCCGCGATGTTTGCCTTGCCTGAAGCGCGTTTGCTTGGCCAAGCATTGGTCGACGGGACTCACGTCAGGGTCGCCACGCGGGACGAGGAAGTCGTGCCGGTGGAAAATCTCATCGGTCCCACTGGGCGCAAGATCGTGTTCAGAGCGAAGGTTGACCAAGAGCGGTTGCTCCTGGTTGACCCGGATGGCGTCGTGAGAGGTATCGCAATGCGCGACGCGACCAAGCGTCACAACCATTGGGTGGGTTGGATGTCAGGGCAAGCGCCGCTTGGTCCGCCAGCTGTTTTTGCGCTATCGGACAATTGATCCCGCCATTGTCGATGGCGGGAGGGTCGTCGCCCTTGACCTCACTCGACGTGGGTTTTAACGGAGAGCGGTACATCGGGAGGTGCGCTGTTGGCCTATTCCGGGTACCGCTGGCAAGTCGCCCGGGGGGGGGGCTCGTCAATCCGATGCTTTGGCCGTCTTGCTGGTGGTCGGCGCACTGCCGAAATCCCCCTTCGCCTCCGACGCCAGGTACAGGAACACCGCATAGGCTGCGACATTTTGCGCAAGGTCCTTCGGGTCGATCTTGTCCAGCGTGTCGTCGGCGTTGTGGTGCAAGTCGAAGTAGTCGGTCCCGTCATGGCCGAGCCATGCCCAGGTCATGCCGAGCTGGGCCATCGCGCCGATATCCGATTCCGGGTCGCCCTGGTCCGGAGTATAGGCCACGTCCAGCGGCTTGAGCGCAGCGGCGATCGCCTCGATCGCGCCTTTGGCAGATGCCGGTGCATTGCTGTTGAAGGCATAGATGTGGCCGGCGCCGAAGTCGCTCTCTGCAGCGATCACGTGTTGCTTGACCTCGTGCGCATGCGCTTTGGCATAAGCGCGGCCACCGTACAGACCCTGCTCTTCGTTGGCGAAGGCGACCACGCGCAGGGTGCGTGCCGGGTGCTGCTGGGCGACCAGGTGCGCGGCGGCCATGGCGATGCCGACGCCCGCGGCGTCATCGATGGAGCCGGTGCCCAGGTCCCAGGAATCCAGGTGACCGCCGGTCAGCACGATCTCCTTCGGCTTGCTGCGCCCGGTGATCTCACCGATGACGTTGTAGCTGGTGGCCTCGCCGTCCCAGCCACAGTCCAGCGCCAGGCGCACCTTGACCGGCCCCAGCGCCAGCAACCGCTCGAGCTGGTCGGCGTCGGGAATGGACATGGCGGCCGCCGGGATCGGCGTCAGGCCTTCCTCATAGCGGGTCATGCCGGTGTTGACCACCCGATGCGGCGTGGTCCCGGCCGAGCGCATCAAAAAGCCGATGGCCCCTTTCTTGACCGCCTCGGATGGGCCGCGGCCGCGGATGCCGCCGCCGTAGCGATAGTCGCCGCCGTCACGCTTCTTGTGCATCTGGAAATCGACGAAGGCGATCTTGCCGGTCAGCGACCCGGCCGGCGCGGCCTGCAGCGCGGCCAGGTCGGGGAAACGCACGATTTCGCCTTCGATGGTGCCGCCGGCGCTGCCGCCCAGCGCGGTAACCACCAGGGACTGGGCGTGCTCGCCGAGCACCTGCGCGTGTTCGCTGCGGCGCTCCCACCTTGGGAAGGTCACCGGCTCGGTCCAGACCTTGTCGAAGCCCAGCTCCTTGAACTTCGCCTGCGCCCACGCCACGGCGCGCGCATCGGCTTGACTGCCGGCCAGGCGCGGGCCGACCTCGGTGGTCAGCGATTCGGTGATCTTCCAGCCGGTGTCGTCGGCCAGCGCCTGCTGGCGCAGGGTGGCGGCGGTGGTGAGTGCAGCGTCGGGAATCGTGGTGGGACTTGCGGCCTGCAGCGGCATGGATACACACAGCAACAGGGCCGAGGCCAGGATCGAACGACGCATGCAGGCACGCTCCGGGATGAGGGAAGCCGCGAGCTTAACAGCCCGCGGCTCCCGGATTTCCGGCGGAGTGCGCGCGGGATTACTTCTTGAGCGCGTCGCGGATCTCGCGCAGCAGCAGCACGTCTTCCGGCGGCGCGGCCGGGGCGGCCGGCTTGGCTTCCTCCTTGTGCTTGAGGCGGTTGATCCCGCGCACCACCAGGAAGACCGCGAAGGCAATGATGAGGAACTGGATGACGATGTTGATGAAGGTGCCGTAGTTGATGGTCACCGCCGGGATCTCGGTGCCCGCCGCATCGACGCTGGCCTGGCGCAGGGTGACCACCAGCGAAGAGAAGTCCACGCCACCGATCAGCAGCCCGATCGGCGGCATGATCACGTCGTTCACCAGCGAGGTGACGATCTTGCCGAACGCACCGCCGATGACCACGCCCACGGCCAGGTCGATCACGTTGCCGCGCATGGCAAAGGTCTTGAATTCGCTCATCATGCCCATGGTGGGTTCCTTATATGGGGGAGGGGAAACGCCGCCAGCCTAGCGCAGGACGGCGTGCATGCCCGGTCAGGCCACGATGCCACCCTGCAACTCGACCACGCCCTCGAGCCGGGCGAGATAGCGGTCGCCGGTCTGCAGGGCCGCCACACCTGACGGCGTGCCCATGAACACCAGGTCGCCCGCCTTCAGGGCGTAGAGCTTGGACAGTTCGTGCAGGATCTCCGGCACGTTCCAGATCATGTCGGTCAGTGGCGCCTGCTGGCGCAGGGCGCCGTTGACTTCAAGCGAGAGCGTGCGCGCATCCAGGCCGTCCACCTCGGCGGCCGGGACCAGCTCGCTGATCGGCGCGGACTGGTCGAAACCCTTGGCCGTGTCCCACGGCAGTCCGGCCTTCTTTGCCGCGGCCTGCAGGTCGCGCCGGGTCAGGTCCAGGCCCACGCCATAGCCGAAGACCAGGCTGCTGGCGACCTCCTCGGGCAGCACGCCAGCCCGTGCGTCGCGCCCCAGCGCCACGACCAGTTCCACCTCGTGGTGCAGGTCCTGCGTGCTGCGCGGATAGCGCACATCGGCATCGCCGGTGACGATGGCATCGGCAGGCTTGGAGAAGAACGTCGGCGCGCCGCGCTCGGCCTTGGATGCCGGTGCGGTGGCGCCCATCTCGCGGGCGTGATCGGCGAAGTTGCGGCCCACGCAATAGATTCGGCGCACCGGGAAGGTGCCGCCGCCACGCACGGGGACACGCGCCTGCACGGGCGCGGGAATTACATCGGACATCGTCGCATTCCTAACGATCGGGGAATGCGCAAGTGTAAGCGCCATGCGTCAAGCCGGCGCCGAGGTCTAAGGTCTAGTGCGACAGCGGCAAGGCCTGCTTGCGGACGACTTCGTATTCGCCTTCCACCACGCGGCGCCCCTGGGAGGCTTGGCGTGGACGCGGGCGCAGCATCCGGTAGGCCATGCCGGCGGCCAGCATGCCGGCGCCGACGAACAGGCCGAAGAACACCAGCACGCAGAGCACGCCCAGGCCGATGAGGCCGACCACGAGGCGCAGCAGCGGGTGACGGGGCTTACGTGGCGCGAACGCGGCACGCAGGCGTTGGCTGTCGAATGAGAACGTACGGATCATCGGGCTCGTGACAGAATGCGGCGGGAACCGATGGGTCAGTATGGCGCCCTGAGCAGGAATCGTGTGAAACCTTTGTTAAGACCATGGCCTTGATTGCGTTTGACACCCTGATCGACGGTGAGCCCACCGAGGTCGAGGCCGTCATCGACGGCAGTGCCGAATCGCTGGTGGTGCTGCGCAGGGCAGACACGGTGCGCGCCTGGCTCAACGTCTGTCCGCACGCCGGGCGCCGCCTGGATTGGGCGCCGGGCAAGTTCCTGCGCAGCCGCGAGGGGCATCTGGTGTGCGCCGCGCATGGCGCCGCGTTCGAATTGCAGGACGGTCGCTGCGTGGCAGGTCCCTGCCGCGGACAGGCGCTGCGTGCGGTCGACGTCCAGGTGAGCGAAGGCCAGGTGGTCCTGTCCGCCTAGCGATGCTCGTCGAGGGTGTGGCCCGCGGCGCGCAGGGCCTGCAGGGCCTCGGGCAGCTGATGCTGCTTGACCATCACGTAGTCGGTATCGAAGGTGGAGACGGCGAAGATCCCCACGCCGGCCTGCGCCAGCGGATCGAGCACCTGGGCCAGGATGCCGGTCTGATCGAACGCGGACGGACCGCGCAGCATCAGCGTGCGCCAACCGCGCTCGCACTGCGCGTCCTCGGGCGCCTGGTCCTCCTGACAGACGATGGACACCTCTTCGTGAGTCCAGCTCACATGCGCCAGCGCACCGGGAATGAACCACGCCGGCAACGGTGAGCCAGCGGGCAGTCGGCACACCGCCGACCGTTCCTCAAGCAGATGCAAATTCAGCGCCATGGGACTCCTTGTGTAGTCGGGTCTGGTGACCGGCTCAGACCCGGGTGCTCCACCAGAACATCAGGTTGACCATGCCCACCACCACCGCCGTATAGATCAGCGACATCGGACCGCCCACGCGCCACATCTGCCGCGCGTTGTAGTTGGCCGGGCCGGTGATCATGGAAATGACCGGATTGGAGGCGGTCATCAGGTTGTTGGAGGCCGATAGGGCCGTGATCAGCGCGAAGGCGGTGGGATTGCCGCCGGCCGCCAGGGCCAGGTTGATCGCCATGGGCACCATCACGATGGTCGCGCCCACGTGGCTGATGACCAGTGAGAACGCCGTCGTCAGCAGCGCGATGGCGATCTCCAGCACCCAGATGGGCAGGCCGTCGGGCAACTGTTCGACTGTGTGTCCGGCAACCCAGGCCGCCGCGCCGCTGCTGTCCATCGCCCAGCCCAAGGGAATCAGCCCGGCCATCAGGAACACGGTCTTCCAGTTGATCGCCGCGTAGGCTTCGTCCATGCGCAGCACGCCGGCCAGGAGCATGCCGGCCACGCCGGTCATCAGAGTCAGGGCCACCGGCAGGCGCGAGGTCAGCGCGATCAGGATGGTGACGGCGAAGATCGTCATGGCGATCTTGAACTTGTGTGGGCGCTGTTCGCCCTTGGGGTAGTCGGTGACCACCACGAAGTCGCCGCCCTTGGCCGTGGCGGCCAGGTCCTGCCAGATGCTGTGCAGCACCAGCATGTCGCCGGCGCGCAGCGGCACCTTGCGCACATCCTCGCGCACGACCTTCTTGTCGCGGTAGATCGCCAGCAGGCTGATGCCGGACTTCTTGCGCAGCAGCAGTTGGGCTGCGCTCTTGCCGATGAAGCTGGAGGTCGGCGGGATCACCGCCTCGGAGATGCCGGCGCGGCTGGGATTGAACAGGTCGCCGAAGTGGCGCAATCGCGAGGACAGGCGCAGGAACTGGTTCTGGGCGAAGTCGGCCACGTCCTGGCGCTTGCCCATCACCCCCAGCACGCTGCCCACCCAGATCCGCATGTCCGCCGGCGGCGCCAGGCGGGTGTCGTTGCCGGTCTGCAGGGCGAGCATCAGCGGCGCCTCGTGCACGGTTTCGGCCTCGCCCAGGGTCATGCCCACCAGCGGGCTGTCGGCGGTGACGGTCAGCTCGAACACCTCGCCCTCGATCCCGTAGGTGTTGGCGAAGTAGCTCTCGGTCCGCGCCGGGGCGGCGCTGGAGGACGGCGTGGTCTCGCGCTGCAGCTTGCGTGCGCCGTAGAAATGGAAATACGCAAGCGAGGCCAACAGCAGAGCCAGGCCGATCGGCAGCGGCGCGAACATGCGCAACGGCTCCAGCGTGGCCATGCCCGAGGGCAGGTTGTTGTTGGCCGAGACCAGCAGGTCGTTGAGCAGGATCAGCGGCGAGTTGCCGACCATCGTCAACGCGCCGCCCATCACCACCGCCGAGCACACCGGCAGCAGGATGCGCTGCAGGTTGAGCGTGGTGCGCGAGGCCAGGCGCGCGGCCACCGGCAGGTACAGCGCCATCACCGATGGGTTCTGCATGAAGGAAGAGTTGAGCCCGGCGATGGCCGAGGTCAGCAGCAGCAGCCGCTTCTCCACCCCGTGCCCGCGCCGCAGCAGCCACGAGGCCAGGCGATTGAGCGCGCCGGTCCGGTCCAGGCCCGCACCCAGGATGGTGGTGGCAATGATGCTCATCACCGCGTTACCGGAAAACCCGCCGAAGATTTCCTCCGGCGCGACCAGCCCGGTCAGGCCGAGCACGACCAGCACGACCAGCGCCACCACGTCGGCGCGGATGCGCTCGAACAGGAACATGACCATCACGAAGCCGACCAGCCCGAGCACCAGGCGCATGTCGTTGGTCAGCGTCAGGCCGGCGTCATCCATTACCTGGCTCGGGCTCCCGGGCGTGGGCGTGCGGCGTCGGGATCAGCAGCGGTCATACAGCAGGTCCCAGACGCCGTGGCCGAGTTTCTGCCCGCGGGTCTCGAAGTGGGTCTGCGGGCGCCAGTCCGGGCGCGGCACGCTGCCGCGGGCGCCGGCGCGGTTGCGCAGGCCAGGGGTGGCATCCAGCACATCCCACATATGCTCGGCGTAGGCCTCCCAGTCGGTGGCCAGGTGCAGGCGCCCATCGGGGGCCAGGCGCGAGACCAGCAACCGGGCAAACTCGGGCTGGACCAGGCGGCGCTTGTTGTGGCGCTTCTTGTGCCAGGGATCGGGGAAGTAGATGCGGACCTCGTCCAGGCTGCCTTCGGCCACCTCGTTGGCCAGCACCTCGACCGCGTCATGGTGGTACAGGCGCACGTGGTCGGCGCCATCGGCTTCCAGCGCATTGAGCAGCCGGCCCACTCCCGGGGCGTGGACCTCCAGGCCCAGGTAATCACGCGACGGATCCTGCGCCGCGGCAAAGCGCAGCGCGTCCCCATTGCCGAATCCGATTTCCATCACCCGCCGCGCCTGGCGGCCGAAGACCGCGTCGTAGTCGCGCCGCTGGCCGGTGTAGTCCAGGCCAAATCGCGGCCAGGCCTGGTCGAAGGCGCGTTGCTGGGCCTCGGTGAAGCGTCCTTGGCGCAGCACGAAGCTGCGGACCGGGCGGTGGCCTTCGGTGGTGGTGAACGGCTTGGGCGGGGCCTTGGCGCCTGGACTGGAAAACGGGTCGGTCATGTCAGGGGCATGACCCGCGAGATCGGGTGGGGAGCAGAAGCACGCATGCCGGGATTATCGCCCAACTTGGCGGGATGGTTGCGTGGATGACGCGATTCCATGCCCGGATGTGCGTGCCGCTGGCGGGTCGGTCTGGTGGTATTGCCGCAGTGCAGCGTGAGTGGCTGATGGCAGAGGTGAAACCATATCGCCCCAATGCGCTGCCGTATGGAGCGCGTCATCTCCTGTCACTTCACGCAATCCCATGGAGTTCCATATGCGTAGCCCCCGTTCCCTGTCCACCCTGGCCGCGGCCGTCGTCGTCGCGCTGGCCGCCGGTGCCCCGCAGGCCAAGGCCGAGCAGGTCTATTCGCAGACCGTGTTCTTCGGCGACAGCCTGACCGATTCGGGGCACTTCCGCCCGGCCCTGATCCAGGTGGCGGGCCCGTCCGCGGCGATCGTGGGCCGCTTCACCACCAACCCGGGCCTGGTCTGGGGCGAATACGTGGCCGACTTCTATGGCACCGATGCCACCAGCGACAACCAGGGCGGCACCAACTACGCGGTGGGCGGTGCGCTGGTCGGCACGAACACCACCAGCGCGCTTGGCGCGATCCCCTCGCTCTCCAGCCAGGTCAGCAGCTACCTGAGCAGCACCGGCGGAGTGGCCGATCCCCATGCGCTCTACACGGTGTGGGGTGGCGCCAATGACCTGTTCGCGGTCGCCGCCGGCGCCCCGGCGCAGGCCACCATCGGCGCGGCGGTCACCACCCAGATTGGCCTGGTCGGCACTCTGCAGGCCGCCGGGGCCGAGTACGTCCTGGTCCCCACCATCCCGGACCTGGGCAAGACCCCGCAGTTCCTGGCCGGCGGCGCGGCGACCTCAGCGGCCGGCACCCAGCTGGCTGCCTCCTACAACACCGCACTGTTCAACGGGCTGGCCGCCAGTGGCCTGCGCGTGATCCCGCTGGACACCTTCACCCTGATCGACGAGATCACCGCCAACCCGGGCGCCTATGGCTTCACCAACGCGACCGGTACGGCGTGCGGGGCGATGTCCTCGCTGACCTGCAGCCCGCTCAACTATGCATCGCCGACGGCGGCGACCGATTACGTGTTCGCCGACGGCGTGCATCCGAGCACGGCGGCGCACGAGGTCCTGGGTCAGTACGCCCTCTCGGTGCTGGAAGGTCCGCGCCAGGTCGCGGTACTGCCGCATGCGGCGTCGGTGGTGGGCTACTCGCGCGCCGAGCGCGTCGCCGCGCATGCCGAAGGTGTCGAGGACGCCCACGGCCTGCGCTGGTGGGGCGACCTGCGCGGCGACCTGCAGCGCGAGGAGGACGGCGACCTGTACAAGGGCACGACGCCGGCCGGCCTGTTCGGCATCGACTGGGCACAGGGTGCGTGGACGCTGGGCGGCTTTGCCGGCTTCGGCAAGGGCACCCAGGACTTCGGTCACTCCTCGGGCGAGTTCAAGCAACAGGACACGACCGTGGGTGCCTTCGCCCAGTGGGCCGACCGCGGTGGCTGGGTCAATGCCCAGGTCAGCTACAGCTGGCTGAGCTTCGATGTCACCCGCGAGATCGAGCTGGGCACGGCCGTGCGCAAGCAGTCCGGCTCGCCCGACGGCAGCAACCTGACCGCGGCGGTGAGCGGCGGCTTCGATTTCAACCACGGTGGCAGCTGGCGGACCGGTCCGGTGCTTTCGCTGGTGTCGCAGACGATCAAGGTGGATGGCTATGACGAGAACAATTTCTCGGCCACGGCGCTTTCCTATGGCGACCAGGAGTTCGATTCGCTGATCGGCAGCGCCGGCTGGCGGGCGAGCTTCGATATCTCACCGACGGTGTCCCCGTACATCCAGGTGGCCTACAACCACGAGTTCGAGGAAAGCGCCTCGCAGGCTTACGCCTCGTTGCAGACGCTGCCAGGCTCGATGCCCTACGCGGTGCCTGGCGTGGAATTCGACCGCGACTACGGAACCGTGATGGTCGGCGCGCGGGCGCGTCTGGGTGGACTGGCGGCCGATATCGGTGCGCGCAGCAGCTTCGGCCAGAGTTCGGCCAACGATGCGGGCCTGTTCCTCAGCCTGGGCGGCAGCTTCTGAGCGCGCTCATGGCCTGGCAATGAAGCAGTCGACGCCCGGGTCCGCCCGGGCGTCGACCTTTCCGGGGCCACCAAATACGTCGGCGCGGATTGCGCGGCATGCGGCTGCCGGCATAGACTTCCGACCACGACGCGGGTGTAGCTCAATGGTAGAGCTGTAGCTTCCCAAGCTACTGACGAGGGTTCGATTCCCTTCACCCGCTCCAAGTCCGTCCCTGCCGTGTGTCTGCCGGCGATTCTGGTTTGCAGTCCTCGTGGTCTTTCAGGCTGGTCGGCGCCTTGGCTGCGGTGGGCGCATGTCATGCTATGCGCCGTTTTCCCAGCCCCGCAAGCCGCATGAAACTGGCGATTCTTTCCCGCAACACGCGGCTGTACTCGACCAAGCGGCTGGTGGAGGCGGCGCGGCAGCGCGGACATACGGTGCGCGTGCTGGATCCGCTGCGCTGCTACATGCGCATCGATCGCGGTCGCTTCGACCTGCGCTATGGCGGACGGACGCTGTCCGGATTCGACGCGGTGCTGCCGCGCATCGGCGCCTCGGTGACGCGCTATGGAACGGCGGTGCTGCGCCAGTTCGAGCTGATGGGCTGCCACACCCCCAATCCTTCCGACGCCATCCTGCGGGCGCGCGACAAGCTGCGCGCGCATCAGCTCCTGGCCGCGGCCGGGATCGATCTGCCCGGAACGGTCTTCGGGGACAACCCTGACGACACAGCCGACCTGCTGGCTCTGCTGGGGCCGCCCCCGCACGTGATCAAGCTCAACGAGGGTGCCCAGGGCGCAGGGGTGATGCTGACCGAAAAGCTCTCCGCCTCGCGCTCGGTGGTCGAAGCCCTGCGCGGCCTCTATGCGAATTTCGTGGTGCAGGAGTTCATCGGAGAGGCCAAGGGCGCCGACCTGCGCTGCTTTGTGGTCGGCGATCGTGTCGTGGCCGCCATGCGACGGCAGGCGCCGGAGGGGGATTTCCGCTCCAACCTGCATCGTGGGGGCGAGGCCGCGCCGGCGACGGCCTCGCAGGAAGAGATCGAGGTGGCGGTGCGAGCCGCCGCGACCCTGGGGCTGGGCGTGGCTGGCGTGGACCTGATCCGTTCCGCGCGCGGCCCACTCGTGCTCGAGGTCAACTCGACCCCAGGACTGGAAGGCATCGAGCAGGTGTCCGGCGTCGATGTGGCCGGGACCGTGGTGGACTGGGTGGCGCTTCGGCACGCCGGGTAGGCGAGCGGCCCTTCAGCCCATCTGTGCCAGAATCCGAAAAATCGCGTCGGGCCGGACGCGAATGGATGCGACAGCCCGCAGGGCTGTTCCGGCCTTTCCCTGGAAAACCTTGAGGAAGTGTGCTCATGAATACGTTATCGCTCGCGTGCGCAGTCTTTCCCGGCGCCTTGGCCATTCCGCTCAAGGCCTCAGTGATCGAGGCACTGTCATCGTCGGCGCGCTGACTCCAGATGAGCGCACTGCGGCATTCCCCGATCAGCGCCGATCAACATGGTGCCGGCCCAAGTGCGGGTGGTCAGCCAGCGGATCTGCAAGCGCGAACGGAGGGTGGGTTCACATCGCAGGACCGCGCAATGCGGGGCGGTCGCACAACGTGAACGCGCCCGCGAGCAGACTTCGGACGCCGTCCAGCGCAATCAGGGCGCGTCCCTCCCCCGAGAACAGAATCCCCTTTAAGAAGACACCTATGCGCATTCTCGTCATCGAAGACAACAGCGACATCGCCGCCAACCTGGGCGACTATCTCGAAGACCGCGGCCACACCGTGGACTTCGCCGCCGACGGCGTGACCGGCCTGCATCTGGCCGTGGTCCACGACTTCGACGCCATCGTGCTGGACCTCAACCTGCCGGGCATGGACGGCCTGGAAGTCTGCCGCAAGCTGCGCAACGAGGCGCGCAAGCAGACCCCGGTGCTGATGCTCACCGCGCGTGACAGCCTGGACAACAAGCTGGCCGGGTTCGACTCGGGCGCCGACGATTACCTGATCAAGCCGTTTGCCCTGCAGGAAGTGGAAGTGCGCCTCAACGCACTCTCGCGCCGCGGCAAGGGCGTGCAGACGCGCGTGCTGGATGTCGGCGACCTGGAATACAACCTGGACACGCTGGAAGTCCGCCGGGAGGGCAAGCTGCTCCAGCTCAACCCGACCGCGTTGAAGATCCTGCAATCGCTGATGGAAGCCTCCCCGGCCGTGGTGACCCGCCAGGAGCTGGAAACCCGCGTGTGGGGCGAGGAGCTGCCCGATTCCGATTCCCTGCGCGTGCACATCCATGGCCTGCGCGCCGTGGTGGACAAGCCGTTCGAAACGCCCCTGATCCAGACCCGCCATGGCATCGGATACCGCATCGCCGCACCCGAAGCCTGAGCCCGGCCCGGTGCCTGCGCGGCCCGGTGCCGCGCGGGCACGCAAGTTCCGCCGGCGCCTGCGCACCCGCATCGTCTGGTCGTTCGCATTGTTGGGCTTCTGCCTGACGGTGCTGTTCGCGTACGCCTCGATCCTGGCCCGCGAGCGCGTGGAGAACCAGTTGGTCGAGGACGTGATGAACCGCAACCTGGAGGAATCCTGGCGGAGGTTCGTCGTCAGCGGGGGGACCAACACCGCCGCACCCGTACAACAGATGAAGGGGTATCTGTACCCGCCGGACAAGCTCGAGCGCCTGCGCGAGGAGAAGCCGGAGTGGTATCGGCTCAAGGACGGCATCCACACCATGTCCGGCACCGATGAGAACGGTGACCCGTTTTCTTTCCGGATCGGCGTGCGCAAGACGCCCAACGCCTGGTTCTACCTGACCTACGACATGGGGCAGGTCGCGCTGGGCGAGGTGCAATTCAAGCGCACGCTCTGGGCGACCGTGGCGGTGTTCACGCTGCTGTCGCTGCTGGTTGGCTGGTGGTCGGCCTCGCGGGTGATGAGCCCGGTGTCCGAGTTGGCCAATCGCTTGCGCGCCTACCGCGGCAGCAGCAATCCGACCCAGCTGGGGCCGCTGTTCCCCGAGGACGAGGTGGGTGAGCTGGCGCGCGCGCTGGACGACTATTCCACGCGTTTGACCGAAGTCGTGCAGCGCGACCGGGAGTTCAACGCCGATGTCAGCCACGAGTTGCGCACGCCGCTGGCCGTCATCCGTGGGGCGACCGAGCTTCTTCTGAGCCGGTCGGGCCTGGAGCCCAAAGTCGAGCAGCGTCTGCTGCGCATCCAGCGTGCCGAGCAGGCCTGCTCGGATCTGATCGGCTCGCTGCTGCTGCTTTCACGCAACGAGCGCGGGCACGGCGCCAGCAACGTCGCCAAGGTCGCCGATCAACTGCTGGATTCGCATCGCGCGCAGATCGGCGGCAAGCCGCTGGAATTGATGCTGGAAGGCGAGCAGACCCTGGTGGTCGATGCGCCGGAGGCCGCCCTGTCGGTGGCGCTGGGCAACCTCATCGGCAACGCGGTCAAGTACACGCAGGAAGGCGTCGTGTTGGTCCGCGTGCTCGAGGACCGGGTGGAGGTGATCGATTCCGGCCCCGGCCTGAGCGAGGAGGACGCGGCCAAACTGTTCGATCGCGGTTACCGCGGCACCCATGCCGGGCATTCGCAGGGCGGCGGTATCGGTCTGTCCATCGTCAGCCGCCTGTGCGACCTGTACGGCTGGCAGGTCTATGTGCGTCCGGGCGCCGAGCGTGGCGTGGTGGCGACCCTGCGCTTCACTCCCGCCGAGGATCGGGCGCCCGCCGCCCTGCCGTCACCTAAAGCGTGATCCAGAAGCAGTCGTCGCGCCGGCGCAGGCCCAGCACGGTGCTGCTCGGGGTGCCGTTGGACAGCGTCTGCTGCAGCCGTAAGCCCACCGGCCGCTGCTTCTGGACGGGCGCAGCCTGGGGGTAATAGCCGTCGGCGTTGTCGTCGACCACGCTGCCATCGGCGGCGGTCAACGGCGCCGGTGGCGGAAAGATGGGGGCGATGTCCACCAGCGGGCGGCGCACGATGCCTTCCATGCGATCCAGCAAGCGGTTGGCGGTGGCGTCGGAAACCCCGTTCCAGGGGTAGAGCGAGGCCAGGCGGTTCGCATCGCCGTCGGCAATGGCCACGCTGATCTGCTGGACCAGGTCGCTCAACCGGCGCGGACAGCCCAGGTTGGCCGGCGCAGGACGCCCTGCCGCATCCACGCGTGGCCGGATGACGCGACTGGTCGCGCCCAGATCCTCGCAGCGTCGGTCGGTGAAGACCGTGGTGCCTGAGGCGCTGGTGCAGCGGTGGATCGCCTGCTGCGCCCGCGCCTGCGGCGCGCGGCACAGCAGCAGGCCGCCGCACAGGGCGACAAGCAACGGGGCCGTGAGGAATCGGGCAGCGGACATGGCGGAGCGCAGCCTAACCCGGGTGGCGTGAGCGCGGGCTGGCCGCGCCCTGGGTCGATCAGCCGCGGCCCAGGCGCTGCAGCACCGACTGGCTGGGCTTGGCCAGATTCAGCGTATAGAAGTGCAGGGCGGGCGCCCCACCATCGATCAGGCGCTGGCACAGCTGGGCGACCACATCGGCCCCGAAGTCCCTGATCGAGGCCGCATCGTCGCCGTAGGCCGCCATGCGCTTGCCGATCCAGCGCGGGATTTCCGCACCGCACTGCTCGGAAAAGCGGCGCAGCTGGCTGAAATTGGAGATCGGCATGATCCCCGGAATGATCGGGATCTCCACCCCCAGCTTGCGCACGCCCTCGACGAAGCCGAAGTAGGCATCGGCGTTGTAGAAGTACTGGGTGATGGCCGCATCGGCGCCGGCGTCGACCTTGGCCTTGAAGTGGCGCAGGTCGGACAGCGCATCGCTGGCCTGCGGGTGGGTTTCGGGATAGGCGCCTACTTCCAGGTGGAAGGCATCGCCGTGTTCGGCGCGGATGAAGGCGATCAGGTCGGCCGCATAGCGCAGGTCGCCCGGATGCCCCATACCCGAGGGCAGGTCGCCGCGCAGGGCCACGATGCGCTTGCAGCCGATGGCGCGATAGAGCTTGAGCAGTTCGCGGATTTCCTCGCGGTTGCCGCCTACGCACGACAGGTGCGGCGCGGCATCGAAGCGATGGTGCTGCTTGAGGTGTCGCACCGTCTCGGCCGTGTAGCTCAGGGTCGAGCCGCCAGCGCCGAAGGTGCACGACACGTAGTCCGGCGCGTAGCGCTTGAGCTTGTCGGCGGTGCGATCCAGCTGCGCACGCTGGTCATCGGTCTTGGGCGGGTAGAACTCGAAACTGACGGGGATCATCGCAAGCGGCTGGGCGGGATGGATGAGCGATCATATCGCTTCATCGCGATGAATGCATGGACCGTACCGGGCGTTCGGAGGCGGGGCTGACGGCGCACCGGGCGCTGGCTACCCTGACGCGCCCCTTTCGCACGGATTGTCTCGATGTCCATCGTCCTGACCGATTTCGCCCGCACCCGCCTGTTTCCACGTACGCCGCGGGGCAACACCATCCAGGACTGCACCGCCGAGGCGTTCGAGCGCTACCTCAACGACCATGCGCCGCAGGTGGTGCTGGATGGTTACGCGCCGTTCTGCAAGTTGCACGTCCACGCCAACTGGACGTCCACCCGCTGCCTGACCGTGCCGATCACCGCCGACAACCGCCACCTGTTGCGCTCGGCCTACGAGGCGCGCAACAGCCGCGAGCTGCCGGTGCTGGTGCGCTGGTTCGAGGGCGTCCAAGCGCCACGCGCCGACTACCTGTTGCCCATCCTCTACAGCCGCGCGCAATTGGAGAAGGAAGGCACGCCGATCGACGCGGACTGGGGCGTGGTCGGCTGCCTGTACACGGCCGAGCCGGCCGAGATCCCGATGGCCCCGATCACCATGCTGCGCAACGCGTTGGGCGTGGAGGAAGGCGGCTCCGGCGTGCCGCTGGACCGGGAGGCCTATCGGCGCGCGGTGGCGTTCTGGGACAGCAACGCCAACTGGCGGCCCTGAGCCGCCGACGCGTCACCTCAGCGCGCCGGCAGCGTCTGGCCGAAGTAGAGCGTGTGGCCTTGATCGTCTTCGATGACGAATTCGCAGGTTCCCCAGTCGGTTTCATGGACCGGAACGCGCAGCGCGACGCCGCGTGCCTGCAGCCGTTCGGCCAGACCCGACGCATCGGCAGTGGGAAAGTACAGATGAAAGTGGGTCCCGGCGCGGACCTGGGCGATCGAAGGGTCCGGCGCATCGACGCGTTTGAGGTGGAACAGCTGGCCGCCGGCCTCGATGCCGGCGTAGAAGTCGCCATGCCGAAAGCGCAGCGCCATGCCCAGCGTGTGGGTGTAGAAGGCGATGGAGCCCTCCAGGTCGGTGGTGCGTAGCTGTGCGATGGCACCGACGGTCGTCGGCGCATCCACAACCGACTGTGCCTGTGGGGCGGTGGGCAGGTTGTGGCCGATGCGCCAAAGCACGCCGCTGGGGTCGGTCAGGACGAAGTCACGGATACGCCAGGGCCGATCTTGCGGCGGCTCTGCGCGCACACCGTAGGCGTCGGCCACTCGCCGCGCGCGCTCCCACCACGCGTCCGCGTCGGCGACCAGCAGGTGCATCATGAAGTTCGCGGCATGGCCCTGCGCGTGGAAGCGCTGCAGCAGGAAGCTGCAGTTCCCTGCATGCAGATAGGCCAGGTCTTCATCGGAGAAGGCCAGGGTGAACCCCAGATCCTCGTAGAAGCGCTTGCTCAGCGCGAAGTCCCGCGCGGGGACGAAGGCCTTGATCTCGACGGTGTCCAGCGTCATCGGGTGGCGTCCTGTGGTGCCATGTCCAGTTCGATCAGCGCGCCCAGTGAACGCCGCAGCGCGGCCAGATCCTGCGCGCCCACGCGCGCCAGGAGCGCGGCGTCGATCCGCGCCCGCGCGGCGCCCTGGACCTGCGCGGCCGCATGGCCCCGGGCCGTGAGGGAGACGGTGAGGCGGCGACGGTCGACCGGATCCGGGCTGCGTTCCAGGTAGCCTGCGGCCACCAGCGCATCGACCAGCTGCCCGGCGGCCTGCTTGGAGACGCGCAGGCCCTGGATCAGGCGGGCCAGCGGCGCGCGGCCTGTCTCCAGGGCAAGGCCGCCGATCAGATAGAGCCCGTTCTTGGGAATGTCGTGATGGCCTGAATCGACCAGCGCCGCGCGCATGGCGGAAGCATAGGTCTGCCGGGCGTGCCGCAGCAGCGCGGGGAGGCTGACGTCGTCATACCAGGGGGCGTTCACGCGGCACCACCAAGTCAA
This sequence comes from Pseudoxanthomonas sp. JC1303, assembly GCF_058448525.1. NCBI lineage: Bacteria > Pseudomonadati > Pseudomonadota > Gammaproteobacteria > Lysobacterales > Lysobacteraceae > Pseudoxanthomonas > Pseudoxanthomonas sp. JC1303. The sequence continues at coordinate 2,686,203 of NZ_CP185958.1, forward strand.
ATAACTTGATAGTCAACTTATTTGACTTTTATACGCTTGTCCAATTGCCGCAGGCGGGCGTCCGCCCAGGCCACGACGGGGGGCAGGGACCCGGCAGGCGCGTTCTGGCTTGCGGCAACCAGTTCCAGTACGGACACGCCGGTGGTGTCGATGTCCAGATCCGCGGACTTTCCGGCGGTCAGCGGCGCGGTGGCATGGAGCAGCTTCCCATCTCCGTAAATCCGGAAGACCACGCTTGCGTCGGTCTGCCCCGCGTTGTCCTGCAGCCCGACCGTGGCGGCGAAGCGGGCGAACTCGCCGCGGGTGGCCACCTCCAGGCGTGAGTCCGCATGGGTGCCGATCCCGTAGGCATACTTCTCGCCGGCCACCTGCAGCGGCAGGCCTTCCGGTGTGGCATCGGCGCGCGGCGTCCCGGAGGCCTGGTCCAGCGCCGTGCTGTAGCTGGGCAGACAGTCGGCGGCGACGTGGATGCGTCCGGTCATCTCGCTCAGCAGGGTGCCATGCAGCTCGACCGGCGTGCCCCTGACCTTGAGCAGCATGGCCTGGTGTGGGGCCAGTGCGAAGCGCAGCGTTCCCCGTGTCTGTGGCAGGGCCGCATGTCGCCACAGGTCGCGCATCTGAAAGCCGGCGTCATCGGCCAGCTTCATCTGCGCCGGGGTCACCTGGGCGGTCGCGGGTGCATCGCCGCGATTGAACAGCAGGACCGCACGCTCACCGCGTGTGGCCAGCGGCTTGACCAAGACCTGCACTGGACGTCCATCGGCGACCAGCACCGCCTGGTTGCCGGCCGGGTCCTGGTCGATGGCGATGACCTCGGGATTTGTCAGCAGATCGATCAGCGGCTGCGGGGCTTCGCGCAGGTCGAAGCCCAGCAGCAGCGGCGCCGACAGCATCGCCCACAGCGAGAAATGGGCTTGGGCCTGCGTCAGGTGCTGCACGTCGAACTCGCCCAATCCGATCGCCAGCATGTCAGGGTCGTTCCAGCGTCCAGGTCCGGCGTACAGTTCGCGGCGTGAGGCCGAATCGAAGTTGTGCAGCATGCTGGCCCAGGTCGGTTCGATGTCCGGGCTGGTGCGCCACAGGTTGCCGTGCTCGCCACCCCAGTCGCGCACGCCGGCTTCGCCCCAGGGGCAGATCGACAGCACGAAGTCACCGTCCGGATTGAGGTCGGCCAGCAGTCGACCGACACGGGCGTAGCGCGTTTCCACAGCGTCGGCATCGGTGCGTTGCGCGTCGCCGCGCACGATCAGTGGCCGCAGCACGCGATGCCCGCTTTGCTTCACCGGCTCGCTGTCGGTGCCGAAATCCGCCAGGCCGCAGGCGTCGACCTTGAGGTAATCGAAACCCCAGTCCTGGAACATCGTCTTCAGATCCGAGGCCTCGAAACCCTGTAGCCCGATCTCGCGCTCGGCCACGCTGCCGACCGGCAGGTTGGGGCTATGTCGATCGAACGCTTGCGAGCAAGCGTTGCGGCCGGCATCGGTATACAGCCCGGCCTTGAAGCCACGCGCGTGCAGCATGTCGGTCCAGGCCCGGAAGCTGGTGCCGCCGTCGGCCTGCCTGGCGATGGGGAACATGCTCGTGCGGATCTCGATGCGTCCTTGCGCATCGCGTCGCAGCCACCAGCCGTCGTCGATGTTGACGTAGCGGTAGCCGGCATCCTGCAGGCCACGCTGCTGCAGGGCGTCGACCACGGACGCGATCCGTGCCTGGTCGACCTCGGTGCGGAATGCGTTCCAGGGGTTGAACCCCATCGGCGGCGTGGCGGCCGCGCCGTGGCCGTAGACGCTGAATCGTCCGCTTGGCTGCAGCGCATCGCTGTATTGGCCCGCCGCCGCGGGCAGGGCGGACAGCGACAGCAGGGTGGTCAGCAGCATGCGTTTCATCGCTTCATTCCTTTTGCGTCGGACGACACGTGCGTGGCGGCGGGCGGCTCAGCGTGGCGCCGCCCCGGCCAGCCGCAGCGCGTAGAGCGCGGCCCCGTAATGCGGAGAGTGGATCGGCGTACGCAGCACGAAGTCCGTACTGCACCTGGCCAGGGCCGCCTGGAACGGCTGCATCAGCAGCGCGCCGGCGCTGAAGGCCCCACCGGAATACGAGAGTGGCACCGGTTCGCCCGGTCCGAATCCGAGCAGATCGCGGAGTGCCTGGGCGATCTGCGCCAGCTCTTCGCCGGCGCGCTGGAAAATCGCGATCGCCACCGCGTCGCCTTCGCTGGCGGCCTGGGCCACCTGCACCGACAGGCGGGCAATGTCGCCGCGCGTGCCGACGTCCTCCCCGTAGACATGCGCGCAAATGTCCAGGTCCTCGTCCAGGTCGAAGTGGGCACGCAGGATCGCGTGCAGGGGCCCACGCGGCAGGCGGCCATCGCTCATGCGCGAGAAGGCGTTGAGCCCCTGTACGGCGATCCAGTAGGCCGAGCCCTCGTCGCCGAACGCCTCGCCCCAGCCGCCGGCGCGGGCCGCGGCCTCACCGCGTCGTCCGTAGCCCATCGAGCCGGTGCCGGCGATGATGTTGATGCCATCTGCGCAGGCCAGCGAACCGGCCCAGCCGCACACCATGTCGTTGTCGCAGGCATAGCGGTCATGGCCCAGCACCTGGCCGGGAATGGCCTGCAGCGTCGCGGTGGCGCGGCTGTCCTCGCCATAGGCCGGAAGGCCGAAGAACGCCTGCGCGATGTCACTGCGGCTGCGATTCAGTTGCCCCAACACCGTGGCGATGCCTTCGCCCAGAATGCGGCGGACCCCGTCCAGCCCGACCTGGGGATGGTAAGCGGTGCCCAGCTGGGTCTCGGCCAGCAGCGTGCCGGCGGCATCGATCAGCGCGAAGCGCGTTTTGGTACCGCCCCCGTCGACGCCCAGGTAGAGCGCGTGTGCAGCCATCGGCTCAGGCGTCCAGCGCGTACAGCCGTACGCCCTGGACGACACGGTTGACGATGCCGGCTGGATTCGGGTTGTCCGGCGTCACCCCGCGCACGCGCGCATGCAGGAACGCGTAGATCTGCGCGGCCGCGATGTAGGGCCACAACAAGTCCATATCCGCCGCATCGGCCAGGCCCGGCACGGCCAGCGTATCGGCACCTTCGCTGCGTGGCTGAGCCGAAATCTCGATCACCCGCGACGCCACCCCGTCGCGACGCAACTCGTCGATCAGGTCGTGGTCGTAGCGCCGGGTGTAGGGATCGTTGGACACGAACACCATCACCAGTGTGTCGCCGGTGACGAAGGTCTTGGGCCCGTGGCGGAAGCCCAGCGGCGAGTCGTAGCACGTCGCCACCGCGCCGTTGGTCAGTTCGCCCAGCTTGAGCGTGGCCTCGCGCGCCAGGCCCTGGAACAGTCCGCTGCCCAGGTAGACGACGCGTTCGTGGTGGGCGTTGGCCAGTGAGCGCAGCAGTGGCAGCGCGTCGGCGATCACCGCCTCGGTGGCCCGCGCGATGGGTTCGATGCGCGCGTCCAGCGCCCCGGCCGGCAGCAGCGCGGCGACGGCGGCGTACATCATGCAGCTGAAGGACGAGGTCATCGCGAAGCTGGTGTCGTGCGTCTCTTCCGGCAACTGCACGGTCATCGCCTGCCTGACTGGCACGTTGGCCAGCTGGCCTTGTGCGTTGCAGGTCACCACCAGATGACGCACCTCGCGCACCAGGGACTCGGCCAGTTCGACCGCAGCGATGCTCTCCGGGCTGTTGCCCGAGCGGCCGAAGGAGATCAACAGCAGCGGCTGCGCCGGATCCAGGTGCAACTGCGGCGCGCTCACCAGGTCGGTGGTCGGCACCGCGTCCACGCGCGCGGCCAGGCGCCGGTCCAGCAGCGGTGCCAGGCACTGGCCAAGATAGGCCGAGGTGCCCGCGCCAGTGAGGATCACGCGCGCGGCCGGGTTGTCGGCAATCGGCGCGACGAAGTCCTGCAGCTGGGCGTGCATTTCGGCGACCAGCGCGTGGGTACGACGCAGCATCTGCGGCTGCTGGGCGATCTCGCGCGCGGTCCAGATGGCCTTGGTGGCCTCTAGTTCGCCTTCGGTGGCGCCGAAGAGCTCAGGAACGGTCTTGGTCATGGCATGCATGGTGGTAGTCATCGAGTACGGCACTGATGTGCGCCATGGCCAGGGACTGCGGGTCAAGCGTCGCGGTTCCGGTGCGAAGGGCGTGCAATGCGTGGGGAAGGAACTGGCTGATCAGGGAGATGGGCGGCGGGTTGTCGCGCAGGTTGTCGAACAGGTGCTGGCGCGCCTGTTCGATCCGCGCATCCGGCCAGTAGTAGCGAATGCGGTCGGACAGGCTGTAGTTGAGGTCGATGGCCAGAGCCGCGCCCTCGCTGTGGTAATAGCGACGCCAGTGCCCGGGTGCGTCATGCAGGCGCTGCAGGGCCACCTCGCGCAGGCGCGCCTGGCGCTGGGCGGGAATCCATTCGCGCTCGATCGCATCCAGCGCCCAGAGCGCCTCGCGCAGGGCGAAGGTCAATCCGGGGCCGACCTTGAGGATGGCGAAGTGGTCGCGCACCAGCGCGTCGAGCGCATCGCGGGTCTGGTAGTCGGTCGAGTGCGCTTCGAACACCATGTCCGGCACGGTGGTGATCGCCTGGCTCAGGGCGACGGCCTTGTCCGGCGCATAGTCGATGACGCTGTGATGGTCGAACTCCACGCCCGGCTGCACGACCGAGGCGACCACGCGCTGCCACGCGTCTTCCAGGCCGGCCTCGGCGAAGGCGGTGCGATGCGCCTGGATGGTGGCCAGCGCCGCTTCGGGCGTGGTCAGGGCGAGGCCTTCGATGGCTTCGGTAGCGCCGCCGGGCACGGGGACCTCGGTACCGATGACGTAGACCGGCGCCTCGCCGCCGGCCTGCTGCCAGGCGGCCTCGGACGCGCGCGCCAGGCGCACCGCGCGGCGCACGATTTCGGCCTCCGGCAGCGGCACCGGGTCGCCGGCGCAGGCCATCGAGCAATCCAGGTGGATCTTGCGGAAGCCCGCGGCCACGTAGGCGGCCACCATGACGTCGGCCTTGTCCATCGCCGCGGCCGCATCCAGCGATGTCCACGGGTTCGGCCCGAGGTGATCGCCACCCAGGGCGATGCGCCCCACGTCGAAGCCGACACGCTGGGCGATGCTGTGCACGAAGGCGACGAAGTCGCTCGGCTGCATGCCGGTATAGCCGCCGTCCTGGTTGACCTGGTTGCAGGTCGCCTCGAACAGCACTAGGTCCTGTCCGGTGCGCTGCGCGTGGCGTAGCGAGGCCTCGATGACGATGGGGTGCGCCGAGCAGATCGAGGTCACGCCGACGGCATGACCGGAACGGTGGCGCGCGATGAGGTCGAGCAGGGCTTGCATGGACGGGTGATCCGAATCAGGAAAGAGGGGCGTTGGCCGGGCGCTCGGGTTCGAGCACCAGCAGCAGCGAGGCAACCAGGGCCAGGACCAGGCCGGCGGCCTTCAACGGACCCGGGACGACGCCGGCGAAGAGCAGCGACAACGCGGCGGTGACCAGCGGTGCGCCGGCATTGCTCAGCGGCGCGACCACCATCGCCTTGCCATAGCGGAAGGCGAACACCAGCGTCAGCGCGCCGATGGCGTTGAGCACCTGGATGCCGGCGGCCATCCACGGACCGGTCAGGCCGGTGTTGATCGGCTGCGACCAGTCGGTCATCCACAGCGCCACGGGGGCCAGCAGCAGCGCGCCGATGGTCATGTAGGCGAAGATGCTGTCGGCGCGCACGCTGTCGTTGGCCAGCTTCATGAAGAACGCCTGCACGCCCCAGGCCAGCATGATCAACAGCGACTGCAGGAACCAACCCAGTCCGTCGCCCGTTCCACGACCGAAGGACAGGTCCAGCATGGGCAGCGCGACCAGCGCCAGCACGATGCCCAGCGTGCCTTGCCAGCCAGTGCGCTCGCGCAGCAGCACGAACGACAGCGCGATGGTCACCACCGGCGAGAGCGAGATGATCGGGAACACGAAGTACGCCGGGCCGATGGTCAGCGTGTGGAACAGCAGCATCTGGCCGCCCGCGCCGAGCAGGCCGATGGTCAGGCCATAGACGATGGCCCGGGGCGAGCGTTCCAGGCGCCAGCCGCCGCGCCACAGGATGTACAGCGCAGGCGGCAGCATGGTCAGTGCCCACACCACATACACCAGCGTGTCCGGGAAGCCATGCGCGGCCGATAGCGGCGACAGCGCGCCCCACACGCCCCATAGCGCCACGGTCGCCAGCGCATAGGTCAGCCAGGGGCGACGACGCGGCGCGGCCGTGGCGGCGGAGGCGCTCACGCGGCGGCCTCCGGCGTGGCTTGCAGGCGCGTGGCCTGCACAAACAGGAAGCGTTCGAAACGGGCGGGAAGTCTGGCGACCGGTCCTTGGACCACGCCCAGGTCGCGTTCGTTGAACAGGTCGCGCACCTTCCAGAGGCCCGGACCCAGCCCGCGCAGTTCCACCTGTCCATCGAAGCGCGGTGCATAGAAGGTGTAGTACTGCGCCCCCTCCTTGGCGATGACGTGCGTCTCGGGTTTGTCGAAGCCGATGTCGTACAGCGTGCCCAGGTACTCGCCCCGGGGCAGCATGTGCGTCTTGTACAGATCGACCCACTTGCGCCACAGCGCCTCGCGCGCGGGCGTGAGCACGAAGCCGCCCGGCGGCAGCGGCTCGGCGGGATGGTCGGTGTCCTTGGGCCAGGTGAACTTGGTCGAGATCACCGCGCCGACGCCGACGCTGGAGGCGAAGTCATCGCGTCCGTCGGACAGTTCGACATGGTCGCCGGCATAGCTGCTGCGATCGCCCATCAGCGCCTTGATCGACTTGCCCTTGCTGCGCACCTGCCACGAGGACAGTGGATCGGAGGCGGGGTATTGGTCGGTCGCCGGCAGGTTGTGGAAGGCGAACGCGGTCCCGCACGGGCACAGTTCAACCACCGCTTCGGGATTGGCCGCGTGCGCGGCGTCGTAGATCGCCTGCCAGAACCGGGCCAGGCCCTCGACCGATTCCTCGGGCCGCGCATGCTTGTGCGCCGGGTTGTAGCAGGGCGCCACCGCATTGAGGTGCTGGCCGTCCAGCTTGATGCCTTGAAAGCCCCAGTCGCCGATGATCTTCTTCACCAGCGCCACGTAGAAGTCGATCACCGGCTGGTAGGCCGGACACTGGGTCAGCGCGTTCCACCAGGTCACGGTCTGGAAGGCGCCGTCCTTGTCCAGCAGCAGCATGTCGACGTGGTCGTGCAGGACGTCACTGCCCGGATCGGCGGCCAGCGGCGCCAGCCACAGGCGCGGACGCATGCCGTGCCTGCGGATCTCCGCGGTAAAGGCGCGCATGTCCGCCTCGCCGCGCGGGAACTTCTTCAGGTCGATCTTCCAGTCGCCCTCGTTGGTCTGCCAGCCGTCGTCCAGCACCGCCCACTCGAAGCCCAGCGCCTGAGCCTTGGGCAGCGTGTCGAAGATCTGCTTGACGGTGAAATCGCGTTCGTAGCCCCACGCGCACCAGATCGGCGCGAAGGCCGAGTCCGGCGGCCGCGGGCCTTCGATCCCCTCGGCCGCCATGAACTGGCGGTACTGCTGCAGCGGCGCATAGAAGTCGCCGCGATGTACGGCCAGGAAGGTGCGCTCGGTGACCAGCTCGGCGCCGGGCGCCAGGGTGGTCGGCTGCTGGCCTTCGATGGCGATCGAGGCGCCGGTCGCGGTGCGCTTGACCGGCATGGCCAGCGGGCGCGGCACTGGCTCGACATGGCCGATGGCCAGGCCGACATCGCGTCGCCACACATTCGCCACCGGCGTGCCGCCACCGTAGTCGGACGAGTCCATGGCCAGACTGTTGCGCTGGTCGAACCCATCGCCCAGCGGCTGCACCCAGTCGCGGCGGTCGGTATGGGTGGCGCCGGAGAAACTCCAGAAGCCGCCGGGCGCATCGCTGAGTTCGTGCGCGCTGCTGCGCCAGCCGGTGACGTTCAACGGGGTGCTGCCGACATTGCGATAGCGCACCTGCACCAGCGCCAGGCCGGGCAGGGCATCGAACTGGCTCACCGCGACCTGCTTTTCCACGCCCTGCGCGGCGCGGCCGGTGAACACCACCTGCCGGCCGCGCCCATGGCGCGGGTCGTCCAGGTCGTGGGCCTGTTGGTCGTCGAGGTGGAAATCGGTCACCTCGCCTTTATCCAGCAGCAGCGTCTCGCTGGATTGCCAACCGGTCAACGGCGCGCCCCACGCCGACAGGCGCGTGCGCATGCGCTCATCGAAGGCGACGCCCAGCACCGCATCGCCAGCCTGCGAGTGCGCGCCCTGTCGATCCGAGTCTGCGCTCGCGGCACGCGCCCAGGGCATGGTGCTCCAGGTCACGCCGCCGGCCACGCTGCCGGCGATGAACTTCAGAGCGGTGCGACGTCCAATCGGGGGCATGCGGGCTGATCCGGTGGAGATGGCATGCATTCTGCGCATGCGGTCCGCGTTGATGCAAGCGTTTTGTTGCGATATGGTTCCAATAAGTTTCGTTTAATTACTGCTGGGGTGGGCAATGCGTCAGATGCGGCGAGTGATGGGTGTGGCGATCGGGGCATGTTGCTTGGTGGCGTGTTCGCCCTTGGCGTCGCCGGTGGCGTCCGCGTCGACCGCGGACGCGGTCGCGCCGCGGGTCTCGGCGACCTACGCCATGGATGACTACGCCAAGGTGCGCAAGTTCGACGCGCACGTGCATGCCAATGGCGCGGATCCTGTATTCCTGCAGCTGGCGCGGACCGACAACTTCGAGTTGCTGTCGATCAACGTCGACTACCCTGATTTTCCGAGTATCGAACAGCAGCACCGGGCCGCGCTGAAGCTGGCCAAGGACGATCCGCAGCGCTTCCACTGGGCGGCGACGTTCTCGATGAAGGGCTTCGGGACGCCTGGCTGGCTGGCGTCGACCAACAAGCGCCTGGACGAGGAGGTGGCCGAGGGCGCCAGGGCGGTGAAGGTGTGGAAGAACATCGGCATGGTCGAGCGCAACGCCAAGGGCGAGCTGATCATGCTGGACGATCCCGGGCTGTCCCCCGTCGCCGACCATATCCAGCAACTCGGCGTTCCGCTGATCGCGCACCAGGCCGAGCCCTATAACTGCTGGTTGCCGCTGGACAAGATGACCACCGACAACGATCGCGAGTATTTTTCAAAGCATCCGGACTACTACATGTACCTGCATCCGGAGATGCCCTCGCACGAGGACCTGATGGCCGCGCGCGACCGGTTCGTGGCCGCGCATCCGCAGTTGAAGTTCGTCGGCGCGCACATGGCCAGCCTGGAATACGACGTGGACGTGCTGGCGAAGTTCCTGGACGCCTACCCGCAGGCCACGGTCGACCTGGCCGCCCGCATGAGCCAGGTGCAGTACCAATCGTTGCGCGATCCATCCAAGGTGCGTGACTTCTTCGTCCGCTATCAGGATCGGCTGCTGTATGGCACCGATCTGACCCAGGGGCCGGATGCCGACCCCGCCACGTTCAAGGCCGAGGCACACGCGTCCTGGACCTCGGACTGGAAATACCTGGCCACCGGTGAGTCGCAGCGTGTGGACATGCTCAATGTCGAGGTTCCAGGCCTGGCCCTGCCGCGCGCGGTGATCGACAAGCTCTACTATCGCAACGCCATCCGGGTCTTCGGATTGAAGGACCGATCAGCCGCCGCGGGCGGCAAGTGACGGCGCGGGTGGCTCAGGCGCGGATCATGGTGAAGCCCAGCGCCTGACAGGCCTGGGTGATGTCATCGGGGGCGCCGGTATCGGTGATCAGCGTGTCCAGCCCCGAGACGGGGATGATCCGATGCAGGCACACCTTGCCGAACTTGGAGCTGTCGGTGATGGCCACGACCACCCGTGCCGCCTCGACCATCTTTCGGTTGAGCATGGCCTCCGGCTCGTAGTGGGTGGTGATGCCGCGCTCCAGGTCGAAGCCGTCCACGCCCAGGAACAGTTTGTCCACATGCAGCGCATCCAGCGCCTCGACCGTCAGGCCTCCGTAGAAGGCCATGTTCTTGCGGCGCAGTTCGCCGCCCAGCATCACGATGTTGATGTTGGACTTGGGCGTCAGTGCGGACAGCACGCCAAAGTCGTTGGTGACCACGGTGATCTCCAGATCCGGCAGGGCTTCGGCCAGCTGGATCGCGGTGGTTCCCGAATCGATGGCGATGGTGTCACCCGCCGCGACCAGTGCGGCGGCACGCGCACCGATCCTGCGCTTTTCATCCAGATGCGCGGTGCGCTTTGTTTCGTAATGCGGTTCGTTGGCGTTGCTGCCGACGACGTTGCTGTCGATCGCGCCGCCGTAGGCGCGGGCCATGACGCCGCGTTCGGCCAGGTAGCGCAGGTCCTTGCGCACGGTCTGCATGCTCACACCGAACTGCCTGGCCAGCGCGGTGACCTGTACGCTGCCGTGCTGGCGCACGAGTTCGCTGATCTGCAGCCGGCGCTGGCTGGTGTCGCGAGTAACAGACGGCATGGGGGCTCCTGGGGCAAACATTCCAGAGTATACGGGCATTTCGTTAAATTTCGCTATTGATACAAAACGAAACATCATTTAGGCTCGGTTTCGTTGCTTCACCAGCCAGGCCCCCACAAGCCTTCCTCTCCAGGAGATCGCCGTGAAAGCCGTCCCTCTGCAGCGCCGCCGTCTGTGTCATGGAATTGCCCTTGCCCTGTTGATGCCGGCCACGGCCTGGTCACAGGAGGCCGCCCCGCAGGCGCCTGCGACCGGTGGGCCTCAGGTCCAGCAGGACACCGTCCCGTCCGGCACGCCACAGGACGCCATCGACCTGCAGACCGTCCAGGTCACCGGCGTGCGTGCCGCGCTGACGCGCTCCAACGATCTCAAGCGTGATGCGAGCACGGTGCAGGACTCGATCACCGCGCTGGAACTGGGCAAGTTCCCGGACAACAACGTGGCCGATTCGCTCAGCCACATCACCGGCGTGTCGATCAGCCGCACCGCCGGCGGCGAGGGCCAGAAGGTCAGCGTCCGCGGCCTGGGCCCGGAATACACCCTGACCACCTTCAACGGTCGCATCCTGGCCACCGACGGCGAGGGGCGCGATTTCGCCTACGACGTGCTGCCGGCCGATGTGATCAGCGGTGCCGATGTCATCAAGGGCGCCGAGGCGGCCAATACCGAAGGCGCGATCGGCGGCCTGGTCAACCTGCGTTCGGCCAGTCCCTTCGACCAGCCCGGCCAGCATGGCGTGGTGCGCGTGGAAGGCGACCGCAACCAGATGTCCGACCTCAACGGACGCAAGTTCTCCGGCGTCTACAGCAATACCTTTGCCGACGACACCATGGGTGTGATCCTGGGCGTGGTGTCGGCGCGCCGCAAGGACCGCACCGACACGGCCGGCAACGATGGCGGCTGGACCCGCAATCCGGATCCGAGCGACCCGTCCTGGGGCGGCAACGCCTGGGGCGGCAACATCGACCTGAACGGCAACGGCGAGCTGGACCCGGACGAATACGGCCTGATCGGGCCGGGGCAGTTCCGCGTCGGCTCGATCCTGGAAGACAAGAAGCGCACCGCGTTCTCGGGCAAGTTCGAGTGGCGCCCCAGCGACAGCTTCAGGCTGACCGTGGATGGACTGAAGACCAAGCTAGACTCGCCGCAGGTCGGCTACCAGCAGTCCTATTACCCGCTGTTCTCGCCCGGCCGCTGGTCGAACGTGACCGTGCAGAACGGCATCGTCACCGGCCTGACCCTGGACAACCCCGATCCGGAGCAGCGCCTCAATCCCGAACTGCTCAACAAGACCGAATACCGCGTGGTCGACACCGCCTTGTACGGGGCCAACGCGCAGTGGAAGGTCAACGATGACCTCACCCTGACCGGCGATGTCTATCGCTCCACCTCGCGTCGCCATTCCGGTGGCCAGGACAGTTACGTGGTGCTGCGGCTCAACCAGCCCAACACCACGACCATCACCCTCAATCCGTCGGGCATCCCGAACGTCACCACGTCGCTGGACGATGGTCGCGACTGGACCAGCGGCCTGCCCAAGGGCGAGTTCGGCGCCAACGACTTTCTCACCCACTACAACGAGCTGGCCGGCGACAACATCGACGACCGCATCAATGGCGGCACCTTGGGCGGCGATCTGTTCGTGGGCGCCTGGCACGTGGATCACCTGAAGTTCGGCGTGACCCTGACCGATCGCCGCAAAGCGCGCGACCTGATCACCAATACCCTGACCGGGGGCGCGGACTACTACTCTGGCGACAACGCGATCAACGTCGGCGACCTCGGCGGGGACCTGCTGTCGGTGTACTCGCTGCCCAATTTCATGAGCGGCGTGAACTCCAGCTTCCCGCGCAGCTTCATCGCCTTCGACGTCCCGGCCTACGAGGCGGCCCTGGCCGCCTATACCGGCACGCGCCCGGACGGTACTGCCTATGACTACGCCAACGCCGCGCCGGCGTGGAACCCGCTGCAGAGCTATCGGGTGACCGAGAAGACCACCGCGTTCTACGTGCAGGCCGACCTGTCCGGCGAGCGCTGGGACGGCAACGCCGGCGTGCGCGTGGTCAAGACCGACACCACCTCACAGGCCTGGGATGCACAGATCACCAGCATCACCGAAAACGGGGCGTTCAACTACACCGCCGCCTACGCCGCCCCGACCAGCATCAGCCAGAAGGGCAACTACACCTACGTCCTGCCGTCGGCCAACTTCGTCTACCACATCAGTGACGACCTGCAGCTGCGCCTGGGCGCGGCCAAGACCATGGCGCGTCCCTCGGTGGAGCAGCTGGCACCGACCAGCAGCACCGAGAGCGTGTCCTGGGGCGAATTCACCCAGGTCTATGGCGGCAACGTCGATCTGAAGCCCTACACCGCCAAGCAGGGCGATGTCTCGCTGGAGTGGTACTTCACCGAGCGCTCGATCGCCAACCTGGCGGTGTTCTACAAGCGCATCGACAACCAGATCACCACCAGCTGGGAGACCGGCCAGGACATCGGCGTGGGCGGCATCAGCGATGCCGATGGCAACGTGGTCTCGCCAGGCCCGACCCTGTTCAATGTGATGCGCCCGATCAACGGCGACTACGCCAAGGTGCACGGCATCGAGGCCGGCCTGCAGCACTTCTGGGACAACGGCCTGGGTTTCCGTGCGCAATACACGCGCAACTGGTCCGAAAGCTGGGTCGATGGCGAGAAGCGCCCCCTGGAAGGCATCGCCCCGTCGGTCTATTCGGTGAGCCTGATGTACGAGAAGGGCCCGTGGGACCTGGGCGTGACCGCCGACCATACCGACGGCTTCGTCAGCGCCGTCAACGTGCTGGGCGCCGGTTATAACGAAGAGGCCGATCCGCTCACCTGGCTGACCGCGCACATCACCTACAACATCAACGACATGTTCACCGTCTCGCTGGAAGGCAACAACCTGCTCGACGATGAGCAGACCACCAGCATCAACGGCAACCCGCTGCTGCTCAACAGTTACTACCGCTACGGCCGCAGCCTGACCCTGGGGCTGACGATGCGGTTCTGAGGCCCCATCGCGTCCTCGTTCGTCAGCAGGAAGCGCGCCGGTCGGTCCTTCTGCGTCCGCCGGTGCGCGGTGGCGGTCAGCCGCTGCGCTTGCGAGGCTTCCTGCGTGGCGGCCGTCCCGTGATCGGTGCCTGTGTCGCAGTGTCCGCAGCGGGCAGGCCGCCGCCGCCCTGCATCTGCTCCAGCCAGGCCAGGGCGTCCAGGTAGGCCAGGAAGTGCCCCAGGTAGCCAGGGGCGGCGTCGCGCATCAGGGCGATGGCGCGGTGGACCAGGACCCCGGAGTTGAGCGGGCCGGCATCCTCGGGGGCTTCCTGTCTCGACTGACGCAGCTGTTCCTCGGTGCGCAGGCGGGTCCATAGCTGGCGGAACTCGTCCAGTGCCGGGAGGCTGTCGGTGGCCGCTGCCAGGCGCTGGGTCGACGCTTGTGCGCTGTTGGCCGGCGGGCGCGGATTGGGTGAGGCTCCCGCATCGATTTCTGTTTTAGCGGGTGGCTGCCTTGCTGTGCCCAACTGCGTCAGCAGCGTGGACAGCGACGTGCCTCGTTTCGCATCGATGGGGCGAACGTCGTCGGTGGTGGACGGCGTTGCGCGGGCGCTCAGGATCTGGGCGTAGTCCTCCGCCAGCGCGGCGAGCCGCGCTTCCAGCAGCGCACGCGCCTGGCCGTGCAATTGCGCGGTGCGGGTCGCCAAGGCCGCCAGGGTGTGGAAGCGCACCGGATCGATGCGGTCGGCGCCGGCCTGCCGCCAGGCGGCGATGCGCTGCGCGGGGCTGGGCTCAGTGGCCATCGGGCGTGGCAGGTGTCGACGCCGCGGCGGTCTGGCGCGGAATCGGGGCGATCTCCACGCGCCGGTTGCGGGCGCGGCCGGCCTCGGTGGTGTTGGGGCTGGCCGGCTGCTGGGCCCCGAAGGCCGCAGCGAAGACCGACCCGGCCGGGACGCCCTCGGCGATCAGGGTACGGGTGACGGTCAGCGCACGCTGGGCCGACAGCTCCCAGTTGTCGGCGTAGTGCTGGTTGGTGTCCAGCACCGGGCGGTCATCGGTGAAGCCGCTGACCATCAGGATCTCCTCGCGCGCGGCCAGGTACTGGGCCAGCGGCGCGGCCAGGCTGCGCAGGACCTCGCGCCCTTCGGGCTGCAGCTGGTCGGAGTTGAGTGCGAACAGCACGTTGCCGCGGATGCCAATGCGGCCGTCGACCAGGGTCACCCGGCCGGCGGCCAGCGGCGCGGCCAGCGCCTGCTCCAGGGTCTTGCGGCGCTGGGCCTCGGCCTGGCGCTGCTTGACCTCCTGGTCCAGGCGCTGGGACAACTGCAGCTGCACGCCGATCACGCCGACCAGGATCAGCACGAAGGCGCCCAGCAGCACCGACATCAGGTCGCCGAAGGCCGCCCAGGTGGTGGCGGTGGACGCGTCGTCCAGCTCGAGCTCGCTCATGCGTTGCCCGCGCCGTTGCCGGAGAGCTGGTGCAGCTCGCCGATGATCTGCTTCTGCGAGAGCATGCTCAGGTCGATGACCTCGCGCGCTTGGGCCACGTAATAGGCCAACTGCTCATCCCCCCGGGTCTGCGCGGCGTCCAGCGCGGCGGCGATCTGCTCCAGGCGCGCCATCAGCGCCTCGTTGGACGCACCGAAGGCCTGCACGGCCGCGCCGAAGCCCTCGCCCAGGCTGGCCACTTCCACGGCGCTGCCGGTGAGCTGGGCCGCCGCAGTGTCCAGGCGCCCGGCCTGGGCCTCGATCTGCTCGCTGAAGCGCCCGCCCAGGCGTTCGAGCAGGTCGGCCGAGGTGTTGACCAGGCCCTCGACCGCGCCACGCTGCTCGGTGGAGGCGTGGTTGACCGCGTCCAGCAGGGTTTCCAGCGTGCCCAGCAGGCGCGTGCGCTCCTCGAGCATGGCGGTGTCGCGGACCATGCTGTCGCTGAGCTTCTCGCGCAGTTCGCCAACCACCGCGGCCGCCGCGCGCGGGGCGTCGGAGGCGGCTTCCACCAGGCGCGAGATCTCGGCGATGGTGTCGCGGGCGTGGGCCTGGCCTTGTTCGGCGATCTGGCCGGCGGTCTGGCCCAGCGCGTCGCAGATGGCCTGCTGGCGCTCGGCGACGGCCTGCCCAGCCTGCTCCCACTGCGCGGCCAGGCGGGTGCCGGTGGCGTCCAGGGTCTCGGTCCAGGCGGCCAGGCGGGTCTGGTCGCGGGCCTCCAGCGTGTCCTGCAGGCCGGCGTGGGACTGCTGCAGGCGATCGACCAGGGCAGTGGCGTGGTCATGCAGGGTCTGCGCCGCGGTGTCCAGGGACTGCGCATGACGCGTGGCCAGGGCCTCGCTGCTGGCCTGCTGGGCGGCCATGGCCTCGCGCCAGGCCAGCGCGGCGGCGGCGGTGCCGGCGTCCAGGCGGGAAGACACGCTGTCGACCAGCGCCTCGGCCTGTCCGGCGAAGGTCTCGCCGAAGCGCGTCAGCCCGGCGTCCAGGCCGGCTGCCAGCGCGGTGTTGGCCTCGCGCTGGGCGTCGGCGGCCGCCTGCCACTGCGCGGCGGCCGTGGTGGTCGCCTGCTCCAGGCTGCTGCTCACGCGATCCAGATGCTGCTGCGCGGCTTCGGCAAGGCGCGCGTGGACGCCGGCGGCTTCGCCAGCGAGCCCGGCCAGGGTCGCTTCCATCAGCGGTGGCAGGGCGGCGGCGGCTTCGCGCTGGGCGTCGGCGGCGGCCCGCCATTGCGCGGCCGCCGTGTCGGTGGCCTCGGTCAGGCCGCTGCTCACGCCCTCCAGGTGCTGCTGCACCGCGTGGCCGACGCGCTCGTGCAGGCCGGCGGTCTCGCGCGCCAGTCCGGCCAGGGTGGATTCCATCAGCGGCTGCAGCGCGGCGGCGGCGGCGCGTGCGCTCTCGGCCACGCCGTCCTTGAGCGATTGCTCGACCGAGGCGGCCAGACGCGTATGGATGGCCTCGGTGCGGGTATGGAAGTCGGCTTGCCCGCTGGCCAGGCGCTCGCCTGCCGCCAGCTGCTGGCGCTCCAGGGTCTCCATCATTGCCTGCATGCGATCCAGCAGCACCGGCATCAGTGCGGTGTGCTGCTGCAGCAGGTCGAAGGCCTGTTCGCGCTGGTGGGCCTGCGAATGCGGACGCAGGGTGGTGGCGATCTCCACGTCCAGCGCCTGCACGGCCTGCAGGCGTTCGCGGCGGCACAGCGCCGAGAGCAGCCCCAGCATGGCCGAACTGGCCACGCCGGCGATCGAGGTCCCGAAGGCGAAGGCCAGCCCCTTGACCGGCGAGGCCAGCGCGCCGCGGATGGCCTGCAGGTCGCCCGAGCCTTCCAGCGCCAGGCCGGTGCCGCGCAGGGTGGCCATCATGCCCAGCAGGGTACCGAGCATGCCCAGCAGCACCAGCAGGCCGACCAGGTAGGGCGTTAGCGCGGGGGCGGGCAGGGCCACGCGTTCGCCTTCCACGCGCAGGCGCACGGCGTTGCGCAGGCTGGGGTCCAGGCGTTCCAGCCAGCCGCGCAGGCCGGTCTGGGTCGCGGCGGTGTCGGCGGCAGCTGCCTGCAGCGTGGCGGTCGCGCGGCGGTAGCGGTACAGCTCCAGTCCGCCGGCCAGGTAGCAGGCGGCGATGACCAGGGTCATGGCCACGCCGATGGGGTGGTTGCCGAGGTAGCCGATGCCGATCCAGGCCACGGGCAGCAGCCCGGCGAGAAACACGGCGAAGGCGATGGGGGTGAGCTTGTCAGTGCGCATGGTGTCCCGATGCATGGGGGCGAAGCGCTGCCAGCAGCGCCTCGATGGGATGGAAGCGGACGTCGAGTTCGGCCAGCAGCACCTGCCGCATGTCTTCGCGGAAGGCGTCCTGCCAGACGTCAGGCGCCGGGGGCGGCGCCGGTTCGTCCGAAGGTGAAGGGGCGGGCTGGGCGCGGGCGAAGTGCGCCGCCAGCAGGCCGGGGACCGCGTCGAGCAGGGTCTGCTCGCGCGGGCTCAGGGTGAGTTCCATGACCGCGTCGACCTCGGCCAGGCGCGGCAGTGGCGCCGGTGCGGCAGCCAGGCGCTCGCGCAGGCGCCCACGCAGCTGGCCGGTGGTGGCCTGCATCGCGCGCTGCTGGTCCATGACCCGGCGCCGGAACGGGGCGAAGTCCACCATGCCATCGGCGCCAGGCGCCACGGCGTGGGCGCAGGCGGCCTCGATTCCGGCCACCAGCGCGGCGCGGGCCTGGGCGCAGGCGTGATCCTCGGCCGCGTCGAAGGCCGGTGTGCCCTCCGGCGCGGGCGCTGGCGTTCCGTCCAGGGCACGGGACAGGACCACGGCACGGTTCCAGTCCACCCACTGGCCCAACCGGTCGGGCAGGGACTGCTGCAGGGGCGGGACCGAGGTCTGGCCCAGGCGGGCCAGCAGGCGCACGAACGCCGGGCCCGCAACAGGCGTGCGGTGAAGGGATTTGCCCATGGGACAGGCCGAAAAACCCGCGATTTTACACGCACATGACGGCGCGGGCCCGGCCGCGCGGTCCGCGCGCCGAAGCGCAGGTTCAGCGCCAGTGGAGCGCTAACCCGAACTGCCGGACTGACTGGCCAGGCGCCGCGGACCTGCCTCTCAGCCGCGCGTCCGTTCGGCGGCGCGTGCGGCGGGCTTCCACTGCTTCTGCAACATCTGCAGGAAGCGCTCGGCCATCGGCGAGAGCATCGCCCCACGACGGCGGACGATGCCGATCGTGCGCGAGACCACGGGACTGCCGATGGGCCGTGTGACCAAGGTCGGGTGGTCGCCCTGCGGTGTGGCCATCTGTGGCAGCACCGAAACGCCGATGCCTGCTTCGACCATGCCCAGCGATGTCGACAGATGAGTCACCTCGTAGAACCAGCTGAGCTTGAGGTTCTCGCGTGCCAGTGCGCCGTCGAGCAGGGTGCGGTTGCCGCTGGTGCGGTGCACGGTGATGAGCTGGTGCTTCTCCAGGTCGCTCCAGGCGATCTTGCGCTTCTTCGCCAGCGGATGGTCGCGCCGGCATGCGAGCACGAACGGATCCTCGACCAGCACATCGAAGGCCAGGTTGGGGTCCGAGGCGCCCATGAAGTTGATGCCGAACTCGACCTCGCCACGCTCCACCGCCTGCAGTCCGTCGGTGGCCGGGATATCGAGGATGCGGAAGCGCACGTTTGGATAGTCGGCGTGGAAGCGCGCCATGACGCTGGGCAGAAAGTAGAACGCCGCAGTGGGCAGACACGCGATGGTGATCTGGCTGCCGATCTGGTCGCCACGCTGTGCGAACAGCGAACCGTCGAACTCCTCCAGCATGCGTCGCACCAGCGGCAGCAGATTCTCACCGACCGCGGTGGTGGCCACGCTGCGCGTCGTCCTTTCCAGCAGCGGCGAGCCGATCGCCTGCTCCAGCTTCTGGATGCGTCGACTCAATGCCGGTTGCGAGACATGCAGGGTCTCGGCGGCGCGATGGAAGCTGCGCGACTCGGCCACCAGCAAGAAGGCGCGCAAGTCGAGGATCTCGCAATTCATGCTCATATCGGATCAATCCTTTAAAAAATAGCAATTCACAGATCAATCGTGTCCATGCCAGTATCGAATCACACCGGGTGATTAATCCGGAATTGGTATGAATCTAACACGCCCATGTCCAACGACCTGCTCAGCGTCCCCTGTGTTCTGATGCGCGGCGGCACCTCCAAGGGGCCGTTCTTCCTGGCCTCGGACCTGCCTGCCGACACGGCCGAGCGTGATCGCCTGCTGCTGGAGGTGATGGGATCGGGCCATCCGCTGCAGATCGACGGCATCGGCGGCGGCAATGCGCTGACCAGCAAGGTCGCGATCATCGATCGTGCCAGCCGACCCGACGCCGATGTCGACTATCTGTTCGCCCAGGTGCGCGTGGACCAGCGCGTGGTCGATACCGCGCCCAACTGCGGCAACATGCTGGCTGCCGTGGGGCCTTACGCGATCGAGCGCGGCCTGGTGCCGGCGCGGCACCCGCGCACCCAGGTGCGCATCCACAACGTCAACACCGGCAAGGTGATCGTCGCCACGGTGGAAACGCCTAACGGCCAGGTGTCCTACCTGGGCGATACCCGCATCGCCGGCGCGCCCGGCACCGCCTCGCCGATCTCGCTGTCCTTCCTGGATGCCGCAGGCGCGCGGACCGGCAAGCTGCTGCCGACCGGACTGGCCAGCGAATGGATCGACGACGTGGAGGTGAGCCTGGTCGATTGCGCCATGCCTTTGGTGCTGATGCGTGCCGATGCGCTGGGTCTGCGTGGCGACGAGCCGCCGGCCCAGCTCAATGCCGATGCCGCGCTGCTGGCGCGGATCGAGGCGATCCGCGTCGAGGCAGGGCACCGCATGGGCATCGCCGACGCCGCCGACCGGGTGATCCCGAAGCCGGTGCTGCTTGCCCCACCGCAGCATGGCGGCCAACTACAGGTCCGCTATTTCATGCCGCACCAGTGCCACACCGCGCTGGCCATCACCGGCGCGGTTGGACTGGCCACCGCGGCGGTCACCGCAGGCACACTGGCCCACACCATGGTGGGAGACGTGCCGGTGCCGTCGACGATTACCCTTGAACACCCCAGTGGCAGCCTGGCCGTCGGGCTCAGCCGCGCCGCCGGCTCCGAGGCGGTCATCGCCAGTGTCGTGCGGACCGCGCGTCGCCTGTTCGAAGGCCGGGTGTTCGCTCCGTCGCCACGTACCCCCATCGCTGCCGAATGGACCTCAGCGGCATGACCTGAATTGCCGGGTCGCCCCGGTCCATCGCACATCGCATCGCCATACATCCTGGGAGGGATCAATGTACAAACAACTCATGACCACGGCGCTGGTCGCCGCCACGCTCGCGCTTTCCGCGTGCGGAAAGAAGACCGATGCCGGCGATGCCAAGGCCGCGGCCAGTACCGACCCGGTGCGCATCAGCGTCGGCTCGTACAACCTCAACAACCTGCCGTTCTTCATCGCCGACGCGCAGGGGTACTTCAAGGACGCCGGGCTCGACGTCAAGACCGAGAACTTCGCCCAGGGCGGCTCCAAGGTGCTGCAGGCGCTGGTGGCCGGCTCGACTGACGTGGCGGTGGGCTTCTACGACCACACCATCCAGATGCAGGCCAAGCACAAGGATGTCACCGCCTTCATCCTGCTTTCGCGCAACTCGGGCCTGGTCCTGGCCGGCACCAACGACAGCACGTTCGATCCGGGCAAGCCGGACACCATCAAGGGTTTGAAGGTCGGCATCACCGCGCCGGGCTCGTCGTCGGACTTCTTCGTGCGCCACTACCTGGCGCGCAACAAGATCCCTGAAGATGCCGTGTCGCTGATCGGCGTAGGCTCCGGTGCCGCGGCGGTGGCCGCGCTGGAGCAGGGCAAGGTTGATCTGCTGGTCAACTACGACCCGGCGGCCACGCTGATCGCCGAGCGCAAGGTCGGCAAGATCCTGATCGACGCGCGCAGCGATGAGGGCGCACGCCAGGTCTACGGCGGCCTGTATCCGACCTCGGTGCTGTATGCGCAGTCCTCGTTCCTGAAAGAGCGACCCGACGCGGTGGAGAAGATCGTCAAGGCCGAGCAGAAGGCGCTGCGCTTCATCGCCGACCACAGCGCCGAGGAAATCGTCGCCGCGCTGCCCGATTCCTACGTGTCCGGCGATCGCGCCACCTATGCCAAGGCCGTAGAGAACGCCCGTGCCATCTTCACCCGGGATGGCCGCTTTGTCGCAGAAGACCTCAAGACCCCGCTCGAAGTCCTGAGCGAGTTCAACAAGGGCGTCGCCGACGCCAACGTCGACCTGTCCAAGACCTACACCAACTCGTTCGTCGATCGCGCGCTGGCCGCGGACGGCAGTACGCGAGCCACGGCCAAGCAGTAAGCGGAGGAAACCATCATGGTGCTCAACGCCAAAGTGCGCAGCCTCAACGGCGCACCTCAACTCGGACCGACCGAAACCATGGTCGCCATCAACAAGGTGACGATGTCTTTCGGTGACTTCACCGCCGTGCGCGACGTCGACATCCAGGTCGGCAACGGTGAATTCGTGGCGATCGTCGGCCCGACCGGCTGCGGCAAGAGCACCGTGCTCAACGCCGTGGCAGGCCTGCTGACGCCGGCGTCCGGCGGGATCAGCATCGACGGCACGCCGGTGAAGGGGGTGCAGGAGTCGGTCGGTTACCTGTTCCAGCAGGACGCGCTGCTGCCGTGGAAGACCGCCTTGCAGAACGTCGAACTCGGCCTGCGCTTCCGCGGTGTGGCGGCCAAGGAGCGCGAGGAAAAGGCGCGCGCCTGGCTGGCCAAGGTCGGCCTGTCCGGCTTTGAGCATCGCTACCCGCACCAGCTCTCCGGAGGCCAGCGCAAGCGCGTGCAGATGGCGCAGGCGTTGATCGTCGAACCAAAGGTGATCCTGATGGACGAGCCGTTTTCCGCGCTCGATATCCACACCCGGCACCTGATGCAGAACGAACTGCTGCGCCTGTGGCAGGAAGACCGCCGCTCGGTCGTGCTGATCACCCACGACCTGGAAGAGGCCATCGCGCTGGGCGATCGGGTGGTGGTGCTGTCGGCCGGGCCGGCCAGCCGCGTGGTGCGCAGTTTCGATGTCGATCTGGAGCGGCCGCGCAACGTCGCCGAGATCAAGCTGGACCAACGATTCACCGACCTGTACCGCGATATCTGGGCCTGCCTGCGCGGCGAAGTGGAGAAGAGCTATGCACGCCAAGACTGACAAACTGATCCAGATCACCCTGATCGTCCTGCTGTTCGGCGGCTGGGAGGCCGGCGTGGCCAGTGGCCTGATCGATCCGTTCTTCTTCCCCGCGCCGTCGGGCATCGCCCGGCAGATGTGGACCTGGCTGTCGGATACCTCGTTCTACCACCATGTCTACATCACCCTGACCGAAACCGCGCTGGGCTATCTGATCGGCACCGCCATGGGCGTGGCCGGCGGCGTCTGGCTGGGACTGAGCCGGCGCTCGGCGCGGATCCTGGACCCGTTCATCAAGGGCTTCAATGCGATCCCGCGCGTGGTACTGGCGCCGATCTTCGTGCTGTGGCTGGGCCTGGGGCTGTGGTCCAAGGTGGCGCTGGCGGTGACGCTGGTGTTCTTCACCACCTTCTTCAATGCGATGCAGGGCGTGCGCGAGGTCAATCCCACGGTGCTGGCCAACGCGCGCATCCTCGGTGCCGGGCGTAGCGACCTGCTGCGGCACGTGTATTTCCCGGCGGCGGCCAGCTGGATCCTGTCCTCACTGCGGACCTCGGTGGGTTTCGCGGTGGTCGGCGCGATCATCGGTGAATACCTCGGCGCCTCCGCGGGCCTGGGCTACCTGATCGCGCAGGCCGAAGGCAACTTCAACGCGGTCGGGGTGTTCGCCGGCATCATCGTCCTGGCAGGTTTCGTCCTGATCATCGACGCCCTGCTCGACATCGTCGAAAACAGGTTGATCACCTGGCGCCCTAGCGCGCAGCAGGGCGCGACCAGCTGATCGCCTGATCCATGCCGCCGGCCCGTACGGCCGGCGGCGTTTCCCAAAGTCCCCCGCACCACCCGCAAGTGGGCCGCCGCCGCTCAGTGAGCCGCCGTGCCCGGAGAGAGTTCCCCATGACACGATTCCACGTGCTGCCCAAGGCAGCGCTGACGGTGGCCATCGGCCTGCTGTTGACCACAGGTCACGCGCAAGCCCAGTCGCTGAGCCAGGACGAATTGACGCGCCTGGTCCAAGCCCAGGCGCTCAAGATCGAACAGCTCGAGGCGCGCCTGAAGGTCGTCGAAGGCAGTACAACCAGCGCGTCCTCCACGACCTCACCCACACCAGCGTCAACGACGCCCGCGCAGGATGCCGCGCTCGAAACGCGCCTCGCCAAAATCGAGGCCGCGCAGGCCAAGGCGCCCAAGGTCAGCTGGTCCAAGGGCGCCCCGCAGTTCTCCAACACCGATGGCTCGATTACCTTCCGGCCGCGCGGCCGCCTGTTCGTCGATGCGTCCAGCACAAGCGGCTCGGACTTTGCCGACCGCAATCTTTCCGGCACGGAAATCCGCTCGGCGCGCCTGGGCGCGGAAGGTAGCTACGGCCGCCTGAGCTATGCGGTGGAAGGCGACTTCGCCGACAACGAGGTGGCGTGGAAGTCGGCCTACGTCAGCATCGAGCACCATCTGTTCGGGCTGCAGGGCGACCTGAGCATCGGCAACCGTCTCAACGACCGTGGCTTCGATGGCTCCAGCAGCACGTCCAATACGCCATTCCCCGACCGCAACGTGGTGGGCACGTTGATCATGCCCCAGCGCGGATTCTTTGGCGTGGGCCTCACCGAGCGCGTGATGGGCAACGGCTGGCACGCCAGCCTGTCGGTGGCCGGCAACGACCTCAGCAACGTGGGCGACGACAACGACACGCTGACCGTCGCCGCGCGCGCGCATTGGAATCCGCTGCTGACCAAGACGGCGACCGTGCACCTGGGGACATGGGCCTTCCGCGAGGACATCGAAGCCGGTTCGAGCGGCGTGCTGCGCAGTTCCTCCATCGCCGGCCACTTCAACGATCTGATCAAGATCTCACCCGGCTCGCTCGCCGGTCCCGAGCGCGGGACCGGCTATGGTGTGGAAGCGGCCGGCTTCTTCGGTCCGTCCTGGATCACCGGCGAATGGGGCACGCGCAATCTCCAGGGTGTCGGCACCGCCGGTCGCTACGATGTGGACCATGATGCGTGGGCGATCTCGGCGGGGCTGTTCCTGACCGGGGCCACCCCGGCTTACGCGGCCAAGACCGGCACTTGGGGCAAGGTCAAGGTCGAGGATCCGGTTACCGCCGGCGGTCGCGGTGCCTGGGAAGTGCGGACCCGCTACGAGGACGTGGATTACAGCGAGCTGCCCACCGGCGGCACCGGCCACGCCTGGACCGTGGGCGCCAACTGGTACCTCAACGACTACTCGCGCGTCATGTTCGACGCCATCCGCTGGCAGACCGATAACCGCAGTGGCGCCTATCAGGGCGAAGACCAGGGCTATACGTTCAACACGCGCTTCCAGGTCGTGTTCTGATCTGTGTGTCGCCCGAAATGAGAACGGGCGCCTTTCGGCGCCCGTTTTCGTTGCATGCTGGCGATGAATTGCCAGCCGATCAGTAGCGGTAGTGATCCGGCTTGTACGGACCTTCGACCGGCACGCCGAGGTAGTCGGCCTGCGACTTGCTCAGGGTGGTCAGCTTCACGCCGATCTTCTCCAGGTGCAGGCGTGCCACTTCCTCGTCGAGCTGCTTGGGCAGGCGGTAGACGGTCTTCTCGTACACGTCCTTGTTCTGCCACAGGTCGATCTGGGCCAGGGTCTGGTTGGCGAAGGAGTTGGACATCACGAAGCTGGGGTGGCCGGTGGCGCAGCCCAGGTTGACCAGGCGGCCTTCGGCCAGCAGGAAGATCGCGTTGCCGTTGGGGAACACGAACTTGTCCACCTGCGGCTTGATGTTGATGCGCTCGGCGCCGGAGGCGTACAGCGCATCAACCTGGATCTCGTTGTCGAAGTGGCCGATGTTGCACACGATGGCCTGGTCCTTCATCGCCTGCATGTGCGCCAGGGTGATGATGTCCTTGTTGCCGGTGGTGGTGACGTAGATGTCGGCCTGGCCCAGGCTGTCTTCGATGGTGTTGACTTCGAAGCCTTCCATCGCCGCCTGCAGGGCGCAGATCGGGTCGATCTCGGTGACGATCACGCGGGCGCCGTAGGCACGCAGGCTGTGCGCCGAGCCCTTGCCCACGTCACCGTAGCCGCAGACCACGGCGACCTTGCCGGCCAGCATCACGTCCATCGCGCGCTTGAGGCCATCGGCCAGCGACTCGCGGCAGCCGTAGAGGTTGTCGAACTTGGACTTGGTGACCGAATCGTTGACGTTGATCGCCGGGATCAGCAGCTTGCCGGCCTCGGCAATCTGGTACAGGCGGTGCACGCCGGTGGTGGTCTCTTCGGACACGCCCTTCCAGTCGGCGACCACGCGGGTCCAGTAGCCCGGGCGCTCGGTGGCCACGCGCTTGAGCAGGGCCTTGATCACGCCTTCCTCGTGCGAAGACGCCGGCTCGTCGACCCACTTGGAGCCATTTTCCAGCTCATAGCCCTTGTGGATCAGCAGGGTCACATCGCCGCCGTCGTCCACCACCAGCTCCGGGCCGGTCAGGGTGCCGTCGGGCAGGGTGAAGGTCAGCGCTTCCAGCGTGCAGTCCCAGTACTCTTCCAGGGTCTCGCCCTTCCAGGCGAACACCGGGGTGCCGGTGGCGGCGATGGCCGCGGCGGCCTGGTCCTGGGTGGAGAAGATGTTGCACGAGGCCCAGCGCACGTCGGCGCCGATGTCCTTGAGCGTTTCGATCAGGACCGCGGTCTGGATGGTCATGTGCAGCGAGCCGGTGATGCGCACGCCGGCCAGCGGCTTGGCGGCGGCGTGCTTGCGGCGGATGGACATCAGGCCGGGCATCTCGTGCTCGGCGATGTCGATCTCCTTGCGGCCCCAGTCGGCCAGGGAGATGTCGGCGACCTTGTAGTCGCCTTCGGTCGAAAAGGTCTTCAGTTGCGCATTCATTGGATTGCTCCGGTCAAGGGCGGGCGGTGAGCTCGCGGTTGCCGGGCGCCGTTGCACAGGTAGATCACCGAGCCTGGCCTGGAGCGCACGTGTGGCACGGTCCAGGTCGCAGCGCCCCTCGGCGAAGCGGGAGTATATCGCTGTGCCCAAACGCGAACGATGAATACGCAGCGCCTTGCAGTAGGCTTGGAGGTTCCCTGCGCAAGCGAAAAGTGGCCACCGCGATGAATTCATCTGCAACTGTGTCGACATCGTCTTCGATCTCCGAGTTCGCCGCCCCGGATCTGCCGCTGCGCGACGACGTGCGCCGCCTGGGCGCGCTGGTCGGCGAGATGCTGGCCGAGCAGGTGTCCGACGCTTTTCTGGAGCAGGTCGAGCGCATCCGCACCTCTGCCATCGCCCGGCGCCAAAAAGGTGAGACCACCGAGCACCTGGCCCAGCGCCTGGCCGACATGCCGGCCGAGCAGGCCGAGTCGCTGATCCGGGCCTTCAGTGCGTATTTTCAGGTGGTCAACATCGCCGAGCGCGTGCATCGCATCCGCCGCCGCCGCGACTACCAGAGGTTGGGTAGCGCGCCGCAGCCCGAAGGCCTGGAAGCGAGCCTGCGCAAGCTCAAGGAGCAGGGCGTGGACCTGGCCGAGGCCACGGCGTGGCTGGCCCGGATCGACCTGGAGCCGGTCTTCACCGCGCACCCGACCGAGGCCGTGCGCCGGGCGCTGCTGGAGAAGGAGCACATGATGGTCGCCAGCCTGGTCAACGGCCTGGACGACAGCCGCACGCCCGGCGAGGCGGCCATTGATGCGGCGCGCTTCCGCATGGCCCTGACGGCCGCCTGGCAGACCGCCGATTCCTCCCCGGTGCGGCCGACCGTGGCCGACGAGCGTGAGCACGTCGGCTTCTACCTGACCGAAGTGCTGTACCGGGTGATGCCGGTGTTCTACGAGTCGCTGGAGCATGCCTTCAACGAGGTCTACGGCAGCGCGCCGGACCTGCCCCGGGTGCTGCGTTTTGGCACCTGGGTGGGCGGGGACATGGACGGCAACCCGAACGTGGACGCCACCACCATCGCCTCGACCCTGCGCGCGCAGCGCCATGCGATCCTGCGTCGCTACCAGGGCGAGCTGAAGTCGCTGGCCGGCCTGCTCAGCCAGTCGACCACGCTGGTGGGCGTCTCGCCCGAGGTCCTGCAGCGGGTGCAGGACTACCAGGACCTGCTGCCGGAGGCGGCGGCCAAGGCGCGGCCGCGCCACGCCGACATGCCGTATCGCCTGCTGCTGGACCTCATGCGCGCGCGCCTACAGGCCACGCTGGACGAAACCCAGGCCGGCTATGCCGGGCCGGCGGCGTTCGCCGAGGACATCGCGCTGGTGCTGCGCAGCCTGGAAACCCATCGCGGCGTGCATGCCGGTTGGTTCGCCATGCGGCGCCTGGATTGGCGCCTGCGCACGTTCGGCTTCCATCTGGCGCGCCTGGACGTGCGCCAGGAATCCTCGGTGCATGCGCGCGCGGTGGCCGCGGCCCTGGGCGATGCGGACTGGGCCAGCCGCGACGCGGCCGACCAGGCCACTCGCCTGGCCGGTGCCGCCTCCGGTGCCGAGCCGCTGCCCGCGAGCGAGGAAGAGGGCAATCCACGCCTGGACGCGGTGTTCGCCGCGCTGAGCGAGGCCCGGCGCCTGCACGGTCCGGATGCGCTGGGCGCCTACATCATCTCCATGGCCCACAGCCGGGCCGACGTGCTGACCGTGCTGGCCCTGGCGCGTCGCGGTGGATTGGTCGACGACAACGACCAGGTGCCGCTGGACATCGCGCCCCTGTTCGAGACGGTCGAGGACCTGCGCCAAGGCCCGGACGTGCTGCGCGACCTGGCCGCCGACCCGGTCTATCGCCAGCACCTGGCCGCGCGCGGCGACACCCAGATGGTGATGCTGGGATATTCGGACAGCGGCAAGGACGGCGGCACCACGGCTTCGCGCTGGGGCCTGCAGCGCGGCCAGGTGGAACTGCTGGAGGCCGCGCAGACGCTGGGCATCAAGCTGACGTTCTTCCATGGCCGCGGCGGTTCGATCAGCCGCGGCGGCGGCAAGACCACCCGAGCGGTCGACGCCTCGCCGCGCGGCAGCGTCGATGGCCGCCTGCGGGTGACCGAACAGGGTGAGGTCATCCATCGCAAGTACGGCATCCGCGCGCTGGCGGTGCGCTCGCTGGAGCAATCCCTGGGGGCGGTGATGGTCTCCAGCATCCGCCCGCGCCCGCCCGAGCCGCGCGAGGCGCAGTGGCGCCAGATCATGGACACCATGTCTCAGGCCAGCAATCGCGCCTACCTGGACTTCGTCGGGGCCAAGGGCTTCATGGACTACTTCCGCACGGCCACGCCGATCGACGTGATCGAACGCATGACCCTGGGCTCGCGTCCGTCGCGCCGTCTGGGGCAGGACGCGGGGCTGGATAACCTGCGGGCGATCCCCTGGGTGTTCTCCTGGAGCCAGGCGCGCTCCACGATTCCCGGCTGGTATGGCGTCGGCAGCGGCCTGGCGGCGGCGGTGGATGCGTTCGGCGAGGACGCGGTGCGCGAGATGGGCCGCGACTGGGCGTTCGTGCGGACTTTCTGGGATGACATTGCCATGGTGCTGGCCAAGGGCGACCTGGGCATCGCGGCGCTGTTCTCGCAGCTGTCCGGCGAGCTGCATGCGCAGTTCTTTCCGCGCATCGAGGCAGAGCATGCACTGACCCAGCAGTGGCTGCTCAAGCTGACCGGGCACAAGAGCCTGCTGTCCCACGATCAGCGGCTGGATCTGTCCATCCGCCTGCGCAACCCCTACATCGACCCGATGAGCCTGCTGCAGGTCGACCTGCTCAAGCGCTGGCGCGCTGCGGGCCGCGAGGACGATGCGTTGCTGCGCGCGCTGGTGGCCAGCGTCAACGGCGTGTCGCAGGGCGTGCAGAACACCGGCTGAGGGCGGCGCCACGTGGGATCGGTTTGCCGCCGCTCCTGTTGTAGAGCGGAGCTTGCTCCGCTGCCCTCCGGTCAGGTGGTTGGGAAAGCCTTAGCGGAGCGAGCTCCGCTCTACGGTCTGCGCTGGATGGCCGGCGTCAACGGCGTGTTGCAGGGCTTGCAGAACACCAGGTGAGCGCGCCACATGGGATCGGTTGCCGCCGCTCCTGCGTAGAGCGGAGCTTGCTCCGCTGCCTTCCGGCCAGGTGGTCGGGAAAGCTCTAGCGGAGCGAGCTCCGCTCTACGGGCGGTCCTGCGTTGCATGAGTTGCGGCGTTTTCAGGGCCGACACTCAGGCATGGCACAGGCACAAAGAAGCCGCCCGAAGGCGGCTTCTTTAATGCAGCATCACCCATCACTCAATTGAGCTCGGACGGGTCCGGGCCGCGGCGCTTGCCGGCGTCCAGGCTGGCGATGGCGGCCATGTCCTCCAGGCTCAGCTTGAAGTCGAACACGTCGATGTTTTCCTGCAGGCGCGCCGGATTGACCGACTTGGGGAACACGACGTTGCCCAGCTGGATGTGCCAGCGCAGGATCACCTGGGCGGCGGTCTTGCCGTGGCGGTCGGCGATGTCCTTGAGGATCGGGTTGTCCAGCAGTTCGCCGCCCTGCGCGAGTGGGCTCCAGGCTTCGGTCAGGATGCCGTGGGTCTGGCCGTAGTCGCGCAGCGCAGACTGCTGCAGCAGCGGGTGCAGCTCGATCTGGTTGACCACCGGCAGCACGCCGGTCTGTGCGGCCAGGTGCTCGATATCCTCGACGCGGAAGTTGGACACGCCGATCGACTTGACCTTGCCGGCATCGCGCGCGGCGATCATCGCCTTCCAGCTGTCCACGAACTTGCCATTGGCCGGGCACGGCCAGTGGATCAGGTAGAGGTCGACATAGTCCAGTTTGAGCTTGGCCAGGCTGGTGTCCAGCGCCTTGAGCGTGCTGTCGTAGCCCTGGTCCTCATTCCACAGCTTGGTGGTGATGAACAGCTCATCGCGCTTGAGCGAGGACTCGGCAATGGCCTGGCCGACGCCTTCCTCGTTCTTGTAGATGGCGGCGGTGTCGATGTGGCGGTAGCCCAGCTTGAACGACTCGCCGACCACGCGCGCGGTCTCGTCGGCAGGCGTCTGCCACACGCCCAGGCCGAACTGCGGGATGGTGCGGCCGTCGAGCATTTCAAGGGAAGGGACGGATGACATGGCATGGCCTCGCAAGACAGTGAAAACAGACCCGCTAGTCTAGGGCCGGTTCTGTTTGCGTCATGCCAATGTCCGTGCGCGCGAACGTAACACGGCGTGCCGCCGGGTCAACACCGCCGCGCGAAGGGGCGGGCGGTGTCGGGGTTCAGCCGTCCAGTTCGCTCCAGCGGGCGTAGGCGGTTTCCAGTTCGGCGTGGAGGCCGGCCAGGGCCTCGTTTTCGGCCACGATGGTGGCGCTGTCCTGCTGGAAGAACGCCGGCTGGGCCATCGCCTCGGTGCGCGCGGCGATGGCCGCTTCCAGCCGCTCGATCTGGCCCGGCAGCTGTTCCAGCTCGCGCTGGTCCTTGAAGCTGAGCTTCTTCTTTGGTGCGGCCGGTGCGGCCGGCGCCTGCGCCGCCGCCGCGTTGGCCGCGACCACCTGCTCGGTCACGCTGCGGTCGGTCTGCCTGGCGTTGCTGTCGAAGCCGGCCTTGCCGCGCGGGCGCTGGCGCAGCCAGTCGTTGTAGCCGCCCACGTAATCGCCGACCCGGCCCTCGCCTTCCAGCACCAGGGTGCTGGTGACCACGTTGTCGATGAAGTCGCGGTCGTGGCTGACCAGCAGCAGCGTGCCGGTGTAGTCGGCCAGCAGCTCTTCGAGCAGCTCCAGGGTCTCCACGTCCAGGTCGTTGGTCGGTTCGTCCATGACCAGCAGGTTGGAAGGCTGGGCGAACAACTTGGCCAGCAGCAGGCGGTTACGCTCGCCGCCGGACAGGCGGGTGATCGGCGCGCGGGCGCGTTCGGGCGAGAACAGGAAATCCTGCAGGTAGCCGATGATGTGCTTGCGCGCGCCGTTGATCTCGACGAAGTCGGTGCCCTGGGCGACGTTCTCCAGCGCGTTGCGGGTCTCGTCCAGCTGGCTGCGGTGCTGGTCGAAGTAGGCGATCTGCAGGTTGGTGCCCAGCTCCACTTCGCCCTGCTGCGGGACCAGTTCGCCCAGCAGGATCTTCAGCAGGGTGGACTTGCCCGAACCATTGGGCCCGATGATGCCGACCCGGTCGCCGCGCATGATGTTGACCGACACCTCGTCCAGCAGCACGCGCCCGGCATAGCCGTGGGTGATGTGCTCGGCGCTGATGACCTTCTTGCCGGAGGACTGGGCGGTGGCCGTTTCCATGCGCACGTTGCCGGTCAGCTCGCGGCGCTTGGCGCGCTCGTTGCGCATGGCCTTGAGCGCGGTCACGCGGCCTTCGTTGCGGGTGCGGCGGGCCTTGATGCCCTGCCGGATCCAGACTTCCTCCTGGGCCAGCAGCTTGTCGAAGCGTGCGTTCTCCTGCGCCTCGGCATGCAGGCGCTCCTCGCGCCGACGCAGGTAGTTGTCGTAGTCGCCCGGCCAGCTGGTGACCTGGCCGCGGTCGATCTCGACGATGCGCGTGGCCAGGTTGCGCAGGAAGCTGCGGTCATGGGTGACGAAGATCAGGCTGCCCTCGAAGGACTTGAGAAAGCCTTCCAGCCAGTCGATGGCCTCGATGTCCAGGTGGTTGGTCGGTTCGTCCAGCAGCAGGATGTCCGGTGCGCGCACCAGGGCCTGGGCCAGCAGCACCCGGCGCTTCATGCCGCCGGACAGGCCGGCGAAATCCGATTCCCCATCGAGTTCCAGCCGGTCCAGGGTGGCCTGCACGCGACGGTCCAGGTCCCAGGCGTTGTTGTCCTCGATCAGGGTCTGGGCGCGGCCCATGGCCTCCATGTCTCCGGCGTGCAGGGCGTGGTGGTAGTCGGCCAGCATCTGGCCCAGCGCGCCCAGGCCTTCGGCGACCACGTCGAAGATGCTGCCTGCCGTGTCCGGGGGCACTTCCTGGGCCATGCGCGCGACCACGGTGCCGGATTGCAGGCGCACCTCGCCATCGTCGGCGTGCAGTTCGCCGGCGATGAGCTTCATCAGGGTGGACTTGCCGGCGCCGTTGCGCCCGACGATGCACACGCGCTCGTTGGATTCGATGGACAGCTCGACGTGTTCGAGCAGCAGCGGGCCGCCGACGCTGTAGTCGACGCGGGAAAGTTGCAGGAGGGACATGCGACCATTGTAGCCGGCCCCCACTGTCCCAGCGCCCAGCCTCCATGCCCCCCTCCGCGGATGCCTCGCCATTGCTGGACCGTTGGGCCCTGGCGGCACTGATCGCCTGTGCGTTGGCGTTCCCGGCGCTGTATCTGGGGCTGTACCTGCGGGACAACGCCGCGCCGGAAGTACGGCTGGAGGGGGCCACGGTCGCGGTGCCACCGGCCTTCCTGCACGCCACCGAAGCCTGTCGCCTAGGGCCGGAGGCGGTCTTGGTGCGCGGCTGGGTCGTGCATAAGGGGCGCGGTTGGCCGCTGACCCACAGCCGGGTGGTCATGCGCCTGGCCGACGGGCGGGTGGTGGCATTGAAGACGGCCTGGCTTGAGCGCCCGGACCTGACAGACACGGTCCACGCGCGCACCGGCGATACGGTGAACTATCACGCGCCGGGGTTCGCCGCCTCGCTCGACCTGGCAACCGCGGGCGTCCAGGCACAGGGCGCGCACCTGTTCGTCGACTGGCGCGAAGGTGGCGATCGCGTGCTGCTGCCGCTTGCCTGTCCGGAGCCCGCACGATGACCCGGGCAGGCGTGCGCTGGCCGGCGTGGGGACTGGCCTGGGTGCTGGCGTCGGTGGCCTGCATCCACCTGTTCGGCGTGGGCGACGCTCCCATCGCCGACGATCGTTACTTCGCCACGATGCTGTCGCAGTACACGCTGCATGACTATCTGGTGCATCGCTATCACACGTGGACCGGCCGCCTGCCGATCGAGGCCGTGCTGGTGGTGCTGGTCCACCACACCTGGGTGTGGCGCGCGCTCAACGCGCTGATGGTGCTGCTGTTGTGCCATGCGATGGGGCGGCTGGCGCGCGTCGGCACCGGGCTGTCGCAGGACGGTGCGATGACGCTGGCGTTCGCGCTGTTCGTGTCGATGACCCCGCAGATCACCTTCGAGGCGGCCTGGTGGCTGACCGGCGCGCTCAACTACCTGTGGCCGGTCGCGCTGGGACTGTGGTCGCTGGTGCCGCTGGTCGACCGCACCCCGTGCGGCTGGCCGCAGCGCCTGGGCTGTTGCCTGTCGGCCATGCTGGCGGCGTATTGCGACCAGCTGGCCCTGGTCCTGGTGCCGCTGACGCTGGGCCTGTTCATCTGGCGGATGCGCCAGGGGCGCTGGAATGGCTGGGACCTGGCGCAGGTGCTGCTGTTGTGCGCCAACGCGGCCTTCGCCCTGAGCGCGCCGGGCAACGCGGTGCGCTATCTGCAGGAACAGGGAATGCGCTTTCCCAACTTCGCCGACCAGGATGTCTGGGACAAGCTGCGCATCGGGCTGGGCTTGATCGGGCGGGCCTTCGCCGACCCGCGCAACTATCTGGCGACGGTGATGGAGGTGCTGGCCTTGCTGCTGCTGTGGGGCAGCCCCCTGGCGCGTGGCCTGCGCGTGGTGCTGGCGGTGGTCCTGCTCATCGCCCTGGCGCAGGTGCTGCTGTGGCTGCCAGGCGTGCCGGGCCAGCCGCTGTACGCCCTGCTGCCGGCCAGGCTGGATGGCGAGGCGACATGGCAGCTGTCCCGCTATCTGCGCAGCGCCTGGGCGGCGGGGAGCGTGGGCGCACTGGTGGTGGCCTGTGCCGTCGCGTTCTGGCCGCGTCCGCGCGAAGCGGCACGGATGGGAGGCGTGTTGCTCCTGGGGCTGGCGTCGCTGGGCATGATGGGGTTCTCGCCGACGGCGTATCTGTCGGGCATGCGCATCGCCTTCCTGTGCGCGGTGGCCTTCGCCCTGGTCGGGATCCGCCTGTTGGTGCGCGTTCCCCAGGTCCATGGGGCACGCGCCGGCCAGGTCGTGGTGGTCCTGCTGCTGGCCTGGGCCAGCTGGCGCGTCGGGCAGACGGCGTTCTACTGAGGGACTATACGGCTTGGTTTACTGGAACGCGTAGCGCACCACGTGGAAGAACACCGGCGCGGCGAAGACCACCGAATCCAGCCGATCCAGCGCGCCGCCGTGGCCTTCGATCATCGTGCCCCAGTCCTTGGCCCCCAGGCTGCGCTTGGTGGCCGATAGCGCCAGCCCGCCCAGGAATCCGCACAGCACGATGAGCAGCGACAGCAGCGCCGACTGCAGTGGGGTGAACGGGGTGACCCACCACAGCGCGGCGCCGATCGCCGCGGCCGACAGGCCACCACCGACCAGGCCCTCGACCGTCTTGGAGGGGCTGACCTTCGGCGCCAGCAGGCGCTTGCCGAACAGCTTGCCGAACACGTACTGCAGCACGTCGGACAGCTGCACCACCAGCAGCAGGTAGAACAGCAACAGCAGGTTCTGCCCTTCGTAGCCGGGGATGTGCAGCAGCATCAGGGCCGGCGCGTGGCTCAGGCAGTACACGCACAGCATCAGGCCCCACTGCACCTTGGTGTTGCGCTCCAGGAAGTTCTCGGTCTCGCCCTGCAGGGCGGTCACCGCCGGCAGCAGCAGGAAGCCGTAAACCGGGATGCAGATGACGAACAGCCCGTACCAGCCGATCCCGATCAACCAGTACTGCAGCGGCACGGCCACGTAAAAGCACAGGCACAGCGCCAGGTGGTCGCCACGCCGGGTGGGGGTCAAGGTGAAGAACTCGCGCAGCGCGAAGCACGACAGCAGCGCATACAGCGCCAGGGTGGCGACCTTGCCGATCAGAAAGCACACCAGCAGCACCGCGACCATCACCCACCAGGCGTTGATGCGCGCGTTGAGGTTGTCCACGACCGTGCCGGGCCTGCGTCGGCCCAGTACCCAGCCGATGGCCGAGGCCACCAGCAGCAGGGCCATCACCCCGCCGATCATCCACCAGAACCGGGGCGGCGCCTGGGCGATCGCGGCGCGGAGGAATCCGTTGAAGGGCAGGGCGTCCATGGGCAGCGTCATCCTCGCGCGGGTCAGGCCTGCGGAGCGAGCGCCTGCACGGCATCGCGGGCACGCGTCAGGAAGGCGGCCTTGTCTTCGCCCGGCTCCAGGCGCAGCGCCGGGCCGAAGCGCACGGTGCAGATCAGGGGCACCGGCAGCAGGCTGCCCTTGGGCAGGCTGCGGCGTGCATTGTCCAGGTGCACGGCGACCAGCTCGACCTCGGGATAGCGATAGGCCAGGTGGTAGAGCCCGGACTTGAACGGCAGCAGGTCGCGCTCCAGATTGCGCGTGCCTTCGGGGAACAGGATCAGCGAGTCGCCGGCCTCGATCGCGTCGTACAGCGGCTGCAGAGGATCGGTGTCCTGGTCCTGGCGGCGGCGGTCGATCAGCACCACGTTCAACCCGGGTCCGGCGATCAGGCCCCTGAGCCCGCCGCCGCCCCAGTAGTCGCGCGCGGCCACCGGGCGGGTGCGCCGGCGCAGCGGCGGTGGCAGCGCCGACCACAGCGCCAGCGTATCCAGGTGACTGCCGTGGTTGGCGAAATAGACCCGCTGGCTCGGCACCGGATGGCTGCCGATCCAGCGGGGCGAGGCGCCGATCAGCGCCTTGCCGATCGCCACCAGCAATCGGTCGATCACGCCGACCCGCGCGCGCGCAGGGCGCGGGCGATGGCCACGCTGCGGGTCATGCAGGTGGCTGCGGCGCCAGCAGCGATCAGAACCGCGGCCACCAGCAGCGTCCAGCGCGTGCCATGCAGCCAGATCTCCAGCGCGCCGATCACGCACCCGGCGGTCAGCACGGCCATGCGGTGCGGCTTGGCCATGGGACCACGAAAATCTTGGGCCAGGCCCAGCGCGCCGCCGGAGACGCGCACATAGGCGGTCAGGACTGCCAGCACGGCGCACAGCCAGCCCAGCCAGGGACGGCCGCAGGCATGGCCCAGCGCGACCAGCAGCAGGGTATCGGCGACGCGATCGGGGAACTCGTTGTAGAGCGGGCCGGTGGCCGTTCCGCGTCCGCCTTCCACCGCGACCATGCCATCGAGCAGGTTGCACACCAGGCGCAGCTGGATGCACACCGCCGCCAACAGCAGGCCCGGCGGGATGGCCACCCAGGCCAGCATGGCCGCGCCCATGGCGGCAAATACGATGCTCAGCAGGGAGATCTGGTTGGGGGTGATCGAAGACGCGGCCAGGGCCATGCTCAGGCGCCTGGCCCATCCGGTGTTGCGCGCGGCGATCGGCCGGCGGGTGTCGTCCTGACGCATGCCGCCGATGGTAATCCATGGCGGCACGCGGAAAACAAAGGGGCCGGCATGTGCCGGCCCCGTCGCAGCTGCCTGGTCGATCGCGATCAGGCGGCGTGGTGGCGCTGCTGGGCGAAGGTCCGGGCCTTCTTCTTGCCGGTGGGCCCGCTGAGGGCCGGCGTGGTCGAGGCGCGCACCGCCTCCAGGAACTCCTGGCCCCAGCGATCCACGTCGTAGTACTCGACGATGTCGTAGAGCTGGCGCAGGCGGTCACCGGCCTCGTCGTCGGGCATCTGCAGGGCCTGGGACAGCGCGGCGGTCAGGTCGGCCTGGTCGTGCGGGTTGGTCAGCACCGCGCCCTTGAGCTCGGCGGCCGCGCCGGCGAACTCGCTCAGCACCAGGATGCCGTTGCCGCCTTCGATGCCCTGGGTCGCCACGAATTCCTTGCCGACGAGGTTCAGGCCGTCGCGCAGCGGGGTGATCCACATGACCTGGGCGGCGGCGTAATGCGCCACCACCTCCGCGAACGGGAAGGCCTGGGCAAAGAAGCGCACCGGCGTCCAGTCCAACTGAGCGAAGCGGCCGTTGATGCGGCCCACGGCCTGCTCGATCTGGTTCTGCAGCTGGCGGTAGACGGTCATTTCCTTGGCCGCCGGCACGCAGATCATCAACAAGGTGACCTTGTTGTACAGGTGGGGATGCGACTCGAGCAGTCGCTCGAAGGCTTCCAGCTTGGCCAGGGTGCCCTTGGTGTAGTCCAGGCGCTCGACCGACAGCACCAGCTTGCGGGCGCCGATCTCACGGCGCAGCTTGTAGATATTGTTGCGCACGTCCGGATTGGACAGCACGTCCTTGATTCGGCGCAGATCGGTGCCGACCGGATGCGCGCCCAACGCCACCTCGCGTCCGGCCACGCGCAGGCGGGTGGTCATCGTGTCCAGGCCCACCGCGCAGCCGTAGGTGAGGAAGCGCGGCGCGCAGCTTTCGCTGCGCAGCCGTTCGACCGGGGCCACGCCGCGCACCACGTCCACGAAGTTCTCCACCTGGCGCGGAATGTGGAAACCCACGTAGTCGCACGACAGCAGGCTGCCGATGATCTCCTTGCGCCAGGGCACCACGTTGAACACGTCGGCCGAGGGGAAGTAGGTGTGGTGGAAGAAGGCGATCTTCACGTCCGGGCGCATCTCGCGCAGGTAGGCCGGCACCATCCACAGGTTGTAATCGTGGATCCAGATGGTCGCGCCCTCGGCCGCCTCGGCGGCGGTGGCCTCGGCGAACTTGCGGTTGACCTTGAGGAATACCTGCCAGTCGTCCTCGCGGAACTTGGCGCGTTCCCAGAACACGTGCAGCATCGGCCAGAACGCTTCCTTGCTGAAGCGCTTGTAGAAGATGTCCACCTCCTGCTTGCTCAGCGGAACGCGCGCGGCCGTCAGGTTGGGATATTTCTCATCGACCGTGGTGTGGGTCTGGAACGGCCCACGCTTGGGGTCGTCGATGCTCCAGGCCACCCACGAGCCGGTCTGCCCGCCCTGGAAGAACCCCAGCAGCGAGGGAATGATGCCGTTGGGCGACTTGGGCTGGCGGCGCACCACCTCGCCGTCCTCGAAGAATTCCTCGTAGGGCAGGCGGTGGTAGACCATCAGCAGCTCGGCCTTGCCGGTCGGCGCGGTGCGCGAGACCGGCAGGTAGGGGTCGTCCTTGGCCAGCAGCTTGAAATGGTTGATCGCCTCCAGGATGCCGCCGCAGCCGGGCTGCTCGGCGTGCAGCACATCGCTGAGCGAGCCGGTGGCCTCGATCAGCGCCGGCTCCGAGTCGCCCACGCAGACACCGCGGAAGCCGGCCATGTACATCGACAGGTCGTTGAGGGTGTCGCCGGCCACCAGGACCTTGTCGCGGGGCAGCTTGAGCTGCTTGGACAAGGCCTTGAGCGTGCGGCCCTTGTCGGTGTCCGGCGGCAGGACGTCCAGGTAGCGGTCGGCCGAGTACAGCACCGAGCAGCCCAGCTGTCCCACGGCTTCTTCGATCTGCGGGCGCAGCTGGGTCAGCGTTTCGGGATCGCAGAAGTACGAGCAGCGACGCTCCTGCGGCACGTCCTGGCGGACCAGGGCGGGGAAGGCGCGCATGGCTTGGGCCACGGTCTGTTCGCCCGGCCAGCGTCCGTCGATCTTGGACTGCAGGGGCTGCAGCGGCAGCAGGCTGTGCCCGTCGACCACGGTCGCGCCAACGTCGCAGACCACGTAGTCGGGGCGGGGGATGGCCGGGTCGGTCAGCAGCGGCATGACCGCTTCCAGCCCGCGGCCGGTGATGAAGATCAGGCAGATCTCGGGATGCTGGTCGACCAGCCGGTAGAGGCGGTGGCGCTGGTCGGGGCTGCCCGCCAGGAAGGTGCCATCCAGGTCGGTGGCCAGGATCAGTTTCGGCTCGGGCCGGGCCTGGGTGGAGCGGGGTGAGGTGTTGCGTGCGTTGGCGGTCAATTCACTCAATGGAAGTCCTCTTTATGAAGGCGAAGGGGTTTCGGTCTCGGGCATGAGTTCCAGGGCGGAAGGGGTGGTGCGCAGCATCGGGCGGAAGGGCGCCTCGAAGGCGCGGTGGCGGGCAAAGCGCAGGCGGGCCAGCAGATAGGCCGCCAAAGCCAGCAGCATCACCGCGAAGTACATCGGCAAGGCCTGCGGGCCGAAGCGCTGCATGGCGCCGCCAGCCAGGGCCGGGCCGATGGCCGAGCCGACGCCGTTGACCAGCAGCAGGCTCGAGCAGCCCGACAGCAGATGCTCGCGTGGCAGGTAGTCCAGCATGTGGGCCACGGCGAACGGATACATCGAAAACGCCAGACCGCCGAACAGGAAGTACAGGCCGAACAGCCAGCGGTGCTCGTGTTGGACGCCCGGCAGCAGCATGCACAGGGCCACGCCGGCCGCGGCCAGCGCGACCAGTGCCAACGCCGCGCGGCGGTCGCGGCCATTGCTGATCCGGCCCAGCGGCACCTGCAGCAGGGCGCCGCCGACGATGGCGGCCAGCATGAACATCGCCACCCCGCGCGTATCCAGGCCCACGCGCCCGGCATACACCGGCGACAGGCCCCAGAAGGCGCCCATCGCCAGGCCGGACAGGGCCGCGCCGACCGTGGCCGCCGGCGCCAGCGCATAGAGCTGGCGCATGGTGAAGCGCGACATCTGCGGAATCTGCGGCTGCTCGGCGCGGGTGGCGCTGACCGACATCACTGCCGCGCAGACCAGGATGGCCGCCAGGGTGAACAGCGTGGCGTGGGCCATGCCGCCCCAGCCGAACAGTACCTGCCCCAGTGCCAGCGCGGACAGATTGATCATCATGTACAACGAGAACACCCGGGCCCGGCGACTGGCATCGGGCTCGGCGTTGAACCAGCTCTCGATGGTGGTGTACAGGCCGACCAGCGCGATGCCGGTGATCAGCCGCAACACTCCCCAGGTCCAGGCATGGACCCAGACCGGATGCAGCAGCACGGCGATGGCCGCCAGCGCAGCAAAGAAGGAAAACGCGCGGATGTGCCCGATCCGGCGGATCAGCGGCGGGCCGATGAAAGTGCCGAAAAAGAAGCCCGCAAAGTAGCCGGACATCACCAGTCCCAGCGTGCGGTCGTCAAAACCGGCCTCGGTCCCGCGGACCGCCAGCAACGTACCCAGCAGCCCGCTGCCCGTCAGCAACAGGGCAACGCCCAGCATGAGAGTCGTGAGCCGCAGCATCAGTGCGACCTGCTCGGGAAAAGGGTGCCGGTCACCGCGGAGATCATAACATATTGATTCGTATTGAAAAAGTGGCGTGTCTGCCGCGTCGGCATCGGCGTGTTCCGGCGCCTTGCGCGTCCTCGCGTGCCGGCGGGATCGCCGCGCCTGTCCTGTCCCCGGGGCTTGCCGTGGGGCAACGCGACCTAGACCATCATGCCCCTTGCCAGGATGAAAGCCCCGTCGTGAGCCCCGAACTTGTCTATCTGCTGCTGATCTTTGGCCTGCTGGTCATCCCGCGTTTCCTGCAGCAGTTCAAGCTGCCGGCGCCGCTGACCTGCCTGCTGTTCGGGGTGGCCGCGATGCTGGTCCTGGGCCGCAAGTCGCACGATGAGGTGGTGGCCCTACTGGCCACGCTGGGCATCTCCTCGCTGTTCCTGTTCGCCGGGCTGGAGGTGGAACTCAAGGCGCTGCGCCGGGGGCTGTGGCCGCTGGTGATCCACCTGGTCATTCGCCTGCTCACCCTGCTGGCGGTGGGCTGGCTGGGCTGGCGCTATGCGCATCTGTCCTGGCAGGCGTCCGGACTGCTGGCCCTGGCGCTGTTGACCCCATCCACGGGCTTCATCATCGACACCCTGGGGCGCCTGGGCCTGGACGAGAAAGAGCAGTTCTGGGTCACCAACAAGGCCATCGCCGGCGAACTGCTGGCCCTGGTCAGCCTGTTCGTGGTCCTGCAGGCGGCCAATCCGCCGCTGCAGATCGCCGGCTCCTCGCTGGCGCTGCTGGCCATGCTGCTTGGCCTGCCGCTGCTGTTCGTGGCCCTGGGGCGCTGGGTGCTGCCGCATTCGCCGGGCTCGGAGTTCTCGCTGCTGGTGATGGTGGGCGTGATCGCGGCCTACATCACCTATTCGCTGGGCGTGTATTACCTGGTCGGCGCGTTCATCACCGGCCTGGTCGCGCGCCTGCTGCGCCAGCGCATGCCCAAGCTGGCCTCCCACGACAATCTGCACGCGGTGCGCCTGTTCGCCAGCTTCTTCGTGCCGTTCTATTTCTTCAATGCCGGCACCAAGGTACCGGCCGGCGCGCTAAGCCTGGAGGCGCTGGGGATCGGCCTGGCGCTGACGGCGGTGGTGCTGCCGCTGCGGGTCGGGGTGATCTGCGTGCAGCGCAAGCTGATGTTTGGCGAGGCGTTTTCCACCGGCCTGCGCGTGGGCACGGCGCTGGCGCCGACCCTGATCTTCACCCTGGTCCTGGCCGGCATCCTGCGCGATCGCTTTCATGTGTCCGACGCGCTGTTCGGCGGGCTGCTGCTGTACGCGGCACTGACCACCCTGCTGCCCTCGCTGGTGTTCCGCACCCCGTTCGACGTCGATCCGGTGGAGAACGAGCCCGAGCACCTCGCTCCGGCGGCCGGCGGAGCGGCGTCGACCCTGATGGCGCCGGGGACCTCCGAATGGCACGCCAGCCGGGCCCCAGCCGGCGGCGTGGTCAATCCCCCGCCGCCGATGCCGAGCCCGGGGTCGCAGACCGCCAGGTCAGCGCCGGAGGTCGCCGACGACGGTCCGTTGCCTGAGGACAGCGGCCGCACCGACCGTACCGCTTGATTCGGCGGCCCGCAGGCCCCACCGTTGCGACCTCTCGCGTTTGCCTGACCACTTCACTGCCATGCCGATCTACGCCTTCCAATGCACCACCTGCGGCCACAGCTTCGACCGTTTGCAGAAGCTCTCCGATGCCGACCCAGACACCTGCCCCAGCTGTGGGGCGCCCACGGTGAAGCGACAGGTCACCGCGCCGTCGTTCCGGCTGGCCGGGGGGGGCTGGTACGAGACCGACTTCAAGAAGGACGGCGACAAGAAGCGCAACCTGGTCGAAGGAAACAGTGGTGGCAGTTCGACGCCGGCTGCCACCGCACCGGCCGCCAGTTCACCGGCGCCGAGTTCCGGTGGTTCTTCGGGCAGCAGTGACTGAAGTGGCCGCGGCGGTCAGAACGCCGGGGCCTGTCTGACCTCTTGGCGAATATCGCCAAGGGGCCGGACGCTTGAAAGAGGCAACCGGTCGGCGCGCTTCCTGGCGGCTTCGCTGGGCCAGGGCTGCGCTCCGCGGCGCCAACGTGCGGCGGCCGGCATCGTCCGGGCGAGCCAGCCACGGCCTGCGTGGACGGTGCGCTGGTGCAGGGTCGGTTTCCGGCTGGTGCGAAGGTCTTGGACCCTCGGTCCTCGGCCGAAGCCAACGCTCTGATGGGCAAGCCGTCGGACCACACGTTTCGTGACAAGGAAGAGATTCCCCGGGGCCTGCCTGGCGTGGGTCGATCGGTCCGGTCGGCCGTGTGCACGAGGCGCAATCCAGTGATGGCGGCTTGCATGTTGTCCCGAGTGCTGCGGGTCATGGATCCCGTGGTCCGGTCGCCGACTCGGGCGCGCATTGGGTCATGGGGTTGATTCGCGCGCCTGGACATCGAACCGCTTGCCGGGCGGCTGGGGCGTATCGATCGTCCTGGTGCTGCTCGAAACCCGGACGCCCCGGCTCACCGCGTGCGGCGAGCGCAGGATGGACCGGTCGTGTTGACCGCAGGAGCCACCGGACGCGGTGTCCGCCGATGGCCGTGCAGAGCGTCGAGCCTGTGCACGCCCCACCCACAGGGCGAGCGCCATCCATCCCAATGCCAGCGGCAGCACCGCACCAACCAAGCCGCCCATCGCCATCCCCAGCCGACTCAGCGCGCCCTCGGTCTGCGCACCGACCACGTCGCCTGCGCGATAGACGAAGGTGTCGATGAGGGCCTTGGCCTTGTACTTGTCTTCACGGTCGACCACGGTGAACAGCGCCTCGCGCGCTGGCTGGGCAATACCACGCTGCACCGCACGGGTCCCTGCTTCCAGCAGGACCAGACCCAGGAAGGAGCCGTAGACCGCCAGCCCGAGGAAGCCCAACGCGGTGGTCACGGGCAGGAGCGCCAGCGTGAGGCCCAGGCCGAAGCGTTTGATGATCCTGCTGGCCAGGGTGAGCTGCAGCATCAGCACCGCCACATGCGTCCACATGTCGATCTTGCCGAGGATCGCCGTCCTCATGTCCAAGTCGTCGGCGATCGCCTCGACCATCTGCAACCGGGTGAAATACACGAACGTCACCATCACCGCCGTCAGCAGGACGTAGCCAGCGACGCCGCACAGATAGGGGGAGCCGAGCACCGAGCGGATGCCGGCCCAGGCGCTGCCGCCGATGCGCCCGCGCTCCTCTGAACGTGACGGTGGCCCAACGCCGTCCTCGATCGCCCGGCCCGGCGCGATCCACTGCAGCAGCCAGGCAGCCAGCATGCCCAGCAGCAGAAAGCCACTGGCGACCAGCAGCAGGCTGGACGTGCCCAGCGATGGGGCCAACACCGACGTGAGCCAGGGGCCGAAGATCGCGCCGAGCGTGCCGCCCACCGAGACCAGGGCGAAGAAGCGCTTGCCCTGATCGCTGGTGAAGTGGTCGGCTAGCAATGCCCAGAACACCATCGTCGCAAACAGGTTGAACACGTTGAACCAGACGTAGAACACCTGGCTGCTCACCGCTGCCACGCCTCCCGGCGCAAATGTCATCAGGCCCCAGAATCCCAACAGGCTCAGCGCCAGGAAGCCGTAAGTGGCGCCGATGACCTGCGACCGCTTCAGGCGACCGACCACCCATCCGAACAGCGGATTCATCGCCAGCGTCACCACCGCCGTCACGGCGATGAGCGAGCGCACGCTTTCGATCCCGTGTTCCAGGCCCAGCGCGTCGCGCGCCGGTCGCAACAGCATCAATGCCGTCAGTACGA
The DNA here is from genome assembly GCF_058448525.1 of Pseudoxanthomonas sp. JC1303. Lineage (NCBI taxonomy): Bacteria > Pseudomonadati > Pseudomonadota > Gammaproteobacteria > Lysobacterales > Lysobacteraceae > Pseudoxanthomonas > Pseudoxanthomonas sp. JC1303. The sequence goes on from NZ_CP185958.1 coordinate 2,730,010, forward strand.
AGAACAGGCACAGCGCGGCGGTCAGCACCTGTCCCCCTTCTCCGCGGCGGAGGTTGAACATGGCCTGCCACGGGCGTGAGCGACGCGAGGCTGTCGACATTTCGGTTCGGCTCATGGGGCCTCCCGGCCACAGTCGCGTCCGGGAGGCGGGCAGGGGAGCGCTTGGGTGAAGTGGCGATCAACGGCGCAGCGCGGGGAAGCGCACGCCGGTGATTTCTTCGGAGACCGCCCACAACTGAGCCGACGCTGCCGAGTCCTTGGCGGCGGCGGGGACTGTCGCAAGGCCGAGCGGGCCGCGGATCTCGCGGTCACCGATCGGGCCGTAGTAGGCGCCACCTTGCGCCTCGGGCGCAGTGGCGGCGTACAGCGTGGGCACGGCGCCCTGGGCCGCGGTCTGGAGGTGCTCGCGCATGGCGGACCACTGACGACCCTGGGCGCTGTCCAGGCCCGGGCCGCGCGCAACCAGCTCGGTCACCGCGACACCGGGATGAGCGGCAACGCTGCGAATGCCCCAGCCAGCCGCGTCGCTACGCCGTTGCAGTTCGAATGCGAACATCAGACAGGCCAGCTTTGACTGGGCATAGGCGACCATCGGCACATAAGCCTGCGTGGACTGCAGGTCATCGAAATGGATGCCGCCCTTGTGGACGGCGATGCTGGACAGCGTGACCACGCGGGGAGCAGCACTTTTGCGCAGCAGCGGCAGCAACTCGGCGGTCAGCACGAAATGGCCAAGGTAGTTGGTGGCAAACTGCAGCTCGAAGCCGTCAACGGAGGTGCCGCGTTCCGGCGGCGCCATGATCGCGGCGTTATTGATCAGGCCATCCAACCTGGGCAACGTGGTGCCAAGGCGCCCGGCCAGGGACCGAACCGAAGACAGGTCGGCGAGATCGACGTGCTCGAACTGGACCTGGGCCTCGGGGACCGCCTGCCTGATCTGATCGATCGCCTGCTGGCCGCGTTGGGGGTTGCGTGCGGCGATGATCACCTGTGCGCCCGCGGCTGCCAGCGCCTTGGCGTCCTCGAAGCCCATGCCGCTGGTGCCTCCGGTGATCAGGACGATGCGACCGGCCTGGGAGGGCATGTCGGCCAAGCTCCAGTCGGATTTGGGTGGGCTCTGCGCCAGCGCGGTGCCTGAAGAGAGCGCGTAGCCCAGCAGCACGCCAAAGGCGGCCAAGTGGCTGCGCCATCCGGAACGCGTTGCGCGCGTGTCGTTCGTTTGCGGTAAGTGGATCATTGGTCGGTCCTCACGGTTGGTAGGAGATGGATGCATTGAAGGAGGGGTGACACGGTTGGTGGTCTGTGTCGCGTTGGCAGCTGACGATCCGCGGCTCGACTTTGATGTCGGTCCTGGCCGGCCAGGGGGACGGGGATGGAACCTGCTTGGCGCCGGGCATGTCTCGGCAACGCGTCCGATGGCTCGCGCGCATCAAGATCGAGGCTTTCTCAGAAGCGCCTGCTCAGGCCCAGGACCAGGCGCCCGATCCCGTTGTTGCGATGGCGGCCAGCTCCATCGTGGTCCGACTCCAGCAGTGGGCTGTCGCTGATCTCGCTGGGCAGGAACTGGTACTCGACTGCCCCGAGCAGCTGCCATTGCGTCGATCCGATCGCATGCGTCGTCATCAGGCCGATCTTCGGAACAACCGCTGATCCAGGCGAATACGCGGTGACGCCGCGCGCGACCTCTTCGTCCAGGATTCCGAAGTAATAGCCCGCAAGATCCGAGGACATCCGGCTGGCGCCCACGTTGGCCGTGAGCGTGGCGCCGTCGAACAGCCAGGTGTAGCGGTAGTCGAGGGAAATCTCGTAACCGTCGCTGGTATCGGTGATGTCATGGACGGCCTCAAGCGAGATCGCCCCCCACGTCGAGCCGAAGGTCGCGCGGAGGCCAGCGTCCAGACCATCGTCGCGATCGCTCAGCAGGCTGGCTTCCACGCCGTTGGCCAGAAGCTCCGAACGCCCCAGGTCGTGGATGTCGAAGCCGTCCATCCGGGCGGACAAGATCGCGTCGAACGTGAAACGACGGGATTGGTACAGGTGTACGCCGCCGGACGTCCCGCGGAGGAAAACGTGCGTTCCGTCATAGCTGACCAGCGGAAACGGCCGGACGCGCGATCCCTCGCCCGCATAGGGGCTGTCGATGACGGCCACGCCGGCGCCGACCGACCAGTTCCCTGAGGGTGCAGGCAGCTCTTGGGCAAACGCGGTGGCCGGAAGAGCGAGAAGTGCGAGCTTCACGAGCGCGCGTGAGGTCATGTTCATGCAGTGGTTCCTTGGGGCAAGGGTCGGAATCCCGACGGTCAGAGTTCGAATGGCCTGGGCCGCCTCGGTCGCACGGAGCGGGGCGTGGTGCGGGCTATGAGGGGGACGGGGGTGTCGCCGGCGGGGTTTGCAGGCACAGGCGCGGTGCTTTCAGGCGCTGGCGCCGCCACGCGTTGCAGTTGAGCGCGGCCGAGCCAGAGACCGAGGGCCGCCCACACCAGCGCCAGCGGAACGACCACGCCGACCAGCCCACCGACGGCCAGACCCAGCCGTCCCAGACCGCCTTCGGTCTGCGCGCCGACCACATCGCCGGTGCGGTACATGAACGTGTCGACGAAGGCCTTGGCCTTGTACTTCTCTTCGCGGCTGACGACGGTAAACAGCGCTTCGCGCGCAGGCCGGGTGATGCCGCGCTGGACCGAACGGTTGGCTGCCTCCAGCAGGATCAGCACAGCGAATGAGCCGTAGATCGCCAGCCCGATGAAACCGAGCGCGGTGACGATCGGCAGGATCGCCAGCGCTATGCCGAGACCGAAGCGCTGAATGATCTTCCCCGTCAAGGTGAGCTGGAGGCCCAGCACCGCGATCTGCGTCCACATGTCGATGTTGCCCAGGATCGCCGCGCGCGCATCCATGCTGTCCGACACCGCCGCGACCATTTGCAGGCGGGTGAAATAGATCACCGTCGCGACCACGGTCATCAGCAGGACGTAGCTGGCGATGCCGGTGAGATAACGCGACTGGAACACCGCGCGCAGGCCCGCCCAGGCGCTGCCGCCGATGCGCTCGACTTCGCCAGGGAGTCCACCCGCCGCGACGGTGACATCCGGTCCGGTGCGGTCGGGCGCATAGCGCACGAGCCACCAGGCCGCTGCAACGGCGAGCAGCAGGAAACCGCCGGCAACCAGGAGCATACTCGGGGTGCCCAGTGGCTGTGCCAGTTGCGAGGTGAGCCAGGGACCGAAGATTGCGCCGAGCGTGCCGCCCACCGAGATCAGGGCGAAGAAGCGCTTGCCCTGGTCGCTGGTGAAGCGGTCGGCCAGCAACGCCCAGAACACCATGGTGACGAACAGATTGAATACGCTGAACCAGACGTAGAACACCTGTCCGCTGCGCTGGCCCACCGCTTCTGGTGCGAACGTCAGGAGCGCCCAGAAGCCCACCAGGCTCAGCACGAAGAATCCATAGGTCACGCCGATGAACTGCAGCCGCTTCAGTCGGCTGACCAACCAGCCGAACAGCGGATTCACCGCCAGCGTGACCGCCGCTGTGCCGAGGAACAGCCAGCGGATGCTCTCGATTCCGCGTTCCATGCCCAATGCGTCGCGCGCCGGTCGCAACAACATCAGCGCGGTCAGCACGCAGAAGAAGAACAATGCCGCGATCACGACCGGGCCGATCTCCTCGCGTCGAAGGTTGAACAGGTGATGCAGCAGGCGGGGACGCCGCCGCGCCGTGGTCACGGTCTGATTCATGGGAGAAGGTCCTGATTCGGAGGAAAGCCGCGTTGCGGCATTAGTCGGAAGCGCGCGAGGGGTAAGGCGTGCCGCTGAGTTGTTCGCTGATGCGCCACAAGCGCGTGCTTGTCCGGGCATCCGTCGCGGCCTCGGGCACGCGTGCGAAACCCAGCGATCCGCGCATTTCCATGACGCCGGTTGGTCCGTAGTAGCTTCCGCCGCGCGCATCGGGCGCGGTAGCGGCGTACAAGGTCGGCAGCGCGCCGCGCGCAGCCGGCTGCAGGATGAATCTCCCCAGGGTGCGGCGGACCACGCCGTTGTTGACCTGGAGGTTGGTGCGTGAAACCCCCGGATGGGATGCGATGCTCCGCAGGCCCCAGCCAGATGCATCGCTACGGCGCTGCAGTTCGAACGCGAACATCAGGCAGGCCAGCTTGGACTGTCGATAGGCATCGCCGGGGTCGTAGTCCTGCTCGAACTGGAGATCCTCGAAGTGAATCGCCGCGCCGCGGCGCGCGGCGATACTGGACAGGGTGACCACGCGCGGCGCGTCGGATTTGCGCAACAGCGGCAGCAACCTCTCGGTCAGGGCGAAGTGGCCGAGATAGTTGACGGCGAACTGCATCTCCAAGCCGTCCTCCGAGACCCCACGCTCCGGCGGCTCCATGATCCCCGCGTTGTTGATCAGCACATCGAGGCGGGGCAGCGTTGCATTGAGGCGCTCGGCCAGTGCGCGGACGGAAGCCAGGTCGGCCAGGTCGAACTTCTCGTACTGCACCTGCGCGTTTGGCGCGTCTTGGCGGATGCTCGCGAGCACGTCTTCGCCCCGCTCCAGGCTGCTATGCGATGCGATCACGACACGCGCGCCAGCAGCGGCCAACGCCTTGGCGCTCTCGTAGCCAATGCCGCTGGTGCCGCCTGTGACCAGGACGATGCGCCCGTCCTGCGAGGGCATGTCGGCCAGGCCCCAATCCGGCTTGGGTTGCCCCTGGGCGATCGGGCTGCCCCCTGCGCACGCAGACAAGAGCAATGTGCCCACTGCGGCGATGTAGGCTCGCCACCTGGAAAGCGTTTTGTGCGCGGTCCCTTCGACGCCTGCGCCCGTGATGTGGGGACGTCGGGAACCGAATGCGGCGACTTCGCCGTGGCGCTTGTTCCGTTGCTTGCCGAACGGAATGGAGGGAGTCACGTGCATGGGCGTTGGCGGCTGAAGAGTGGGGATGCCGCAGTGTTTTGCGCCGCGATTAATTTGCGTTTAAGGCGATCGGCGCGTGGGCGTGACTCGAAATACGCTTTGAACGTGGCCTTTAATGCGGTTTTAATTCCCGCATAGCAACATCGCCGCCCCTTCCTTTCTGGCCGCCCCCATGGATGCGATCCTCCTCGTCGAAGACGATCAAATGCTCGGCCGTGCATTGACGTCGGCGCTCAGCCAGGAAGGCTGGCGCGTCGTCCATTGCGAGGACGCGAGATTTGCGCGGCTGGCGCTGGTCGACCACGCCTTCGTCGCGGTGCTGCTCGACCTCGGACTGCCTGGCGGTTCCGGGCTGGACGTCCTGGCGACGATGCGTGATCGCTACGATCCAACGCCGGTGCTGATCATCACCGCGCGCGATCAGCTCAGTGATCGAGTGCGAGGCCTGGACGCGGGTGCCGACGACTACATCGTCAAGCCCTTTCAGCGCGACGAGATGCTGGCGCGGTTGCGCGCGGTGCTTCGGCGCAGTCGCGGCGTGGTGACCCCGGTGCTGCGATGGCGCGATGTCGAGATCGATCCGGCTGCGCGAACCGTGACCCGAGGCGGCCAGCGCGTCGGCCTCAGCGCGCACGAGTTCCGCATCCTGTTGGCGCTGTTCGAGTCGCAGGGGCGGGTACTCAGCCGGGATCAGTTGCAGGACCGTCTCTATGGCGGGGACGCTGAGATCGGCAGCAACACGGTCGCGGTCTACGTGCACCAGTTGCGGCGCAAGCTTGGCGACGAAGTGGTGGTGACAGAGCTCGGCTTCGGCTATCGCGTCGGGGACGAGGACTGATGCGCGCGCTGAGCACCCGCTTGCTGATTGCGCTGGCGTTCGTGCTGCTCGCCACGTGGGGGGGCTGGTTTGCGCTGCAGTACCGGCAGATGTCCGCGCACCAGGTTGGTGACGTCGATGGCATGCTGCGCAATGTGGCCGAGCAGTTGCTGCAGTCGCTGCCGACCGATATCACCACGGCCGGACCGCAGCATCGGTTCGAGCTGGCCGCGCCGCCCTGGCGGGCGGCCGTTGGCGGCAAGTTCGATACGCTCGCCTTTCAGGCCTGGGAACTGGGCACGCATCGCCGGTTGCTTTCGTCGCGCACCGCGCCGGATCACGCGCTGGCGCCCGGGTTCGTGGAAGGTTTCACCAGGCCCGTGGTGGGCGGCGTGCCGTGGCGTGTGTACGCGGCCAGCGATGCGCAGCGCCGTGTCCAGTTCCAGGTTGGCGTGCCGGAGTCCGCGATCAAGATGGAGCTGCGGCGCTGGTTCCGTGCCAGCCTCGGTGCGGCGTTGGCACTGATCGCCCTGTTCGGCGCAGCGGTCTGGCTGGTGATCCGGTGGTCGCTGCGCCCTGTGAGGCGGGTCAGTGAATCGCTCGCCGCACGTCCACCGCTGGACCTTGCACCGTTGCCGGAAATCGGCTTGCCCACGGAGTTCGCGCCCCTGGTACGGGCATTCAACGTGTCGATGACCCGACTTGGGCAGGCGCTGCAGCATGAACGTGAGTTCCTCGGGGAGGCCGCGCATGAGTTGCGCACGCCGTTGGCCGCGCTGCTGGCCCAAGCGCAGGTGCTGCAGCACGCGGGGAATCGCGAGGAGGCGCGCGAGGCGCTCGCCCACCTGATCGCCGGGATCGAGCGTGCCTCCCGACTGGCGCAGCAGCTGCTGGACTCCGCGCGGGTGGATGCCGCAGGGGCCAGCGCGCGTCCACAGGATGTCGATCTGGCGCTGGTCGCCGGGATGGTGGCCGACGAGTTCGCGCTGCTTGCGCAACGGGGTGGCCGGTCGATCGAAGTCGAGACCCGCCACGCGCCGGTGCGCGGGGACATCGACGATCTCGGGATCATGGTCCGTAACCTGCTGGACAACGCCCTCTGTCATGGAGGTCCCGGCACGCGCGTACGGTTGGAGACCCGGGTCGAGGGCGACGGAGACGCGCGGACTGCAATCCTGATCGTCGCTGACGATGGTCCGGGCATCCCCGAGGATCAGCGCGAGCGGGTCTTCGAGCGGTTCTACCGAGCGGAAAACGGACACCGCACGCAGGGCATTGGCATGGGCCTGTCGCTGGTCGAACGGGTGGTCGCGTCGCATGGCGGACGGGTCAGTTGCGGTGTCGGGCTCGACGGCCGCGGTTTTGGAGTGGAAATCCGGCTGTCGGCCGCGCCCGCGCACTGATCGCAGGCCGGCGGCCGATGGTAATGCGCAGGAGGGCTGGCTCGCCTCCGAGTGCTAGCTCACTCGGATCCAGACGGTGCGAACGCGGCTGCCCCGCTTCAATGGCCAGGATCCCTAGAGGCCTTAGGGCCGCGCGACCTTTGGACCGGCCGGCGTCATCACAGGATAGAAAAGCCGGGCAGGGCCCGGCGTTCTACTGTCTGGAGGCGGAAGCAGGCGCTCAGCGCGCGCCAAAGCGGGCGCGGCAGCCCTCGTCCACCCAGATCCGGCCGCCCCGGTAGGCCCAGGTCCGGCCCTCGATGCACGGGCTGTCGGACAATTGCTTGATGATCACCGGGCGTCCGTCGCGGCTGTTCCAGTCGCAGGTGTGGCGCCGGTTGTCGTTGCTGCTGCAGGTCACCGTGACGTCGCTGTGGCCCGGGTAGCCGGCGCTGCCGCCGTGGCCGCGGCCCTCGGCGAATTCGCCGCGGCAGCCCTGGTCGACCCAAATCGAGCCCCCGCGCTGGCCCCAGGTGCGGCCTTCCACGCAGCGGCTGTCGGACAGCTGGCGCACCAGCATGGCCCGGCCGCGGAAGCCGGCCGCGCACTCGCGGTAGCGGTTGTCACTGCTCTCGCAGCGGATCGTGCGGCCACTTTTGCCGCCCCATCCGCCGCCGGGGCCGCCGGTCCAGCTGGGCACAAAGCGTCCGCGGCAGCCGCGGTCCACCCAGATCACGCCGCCCCGTGTGCCCCAGGTGCGGCCCTCGATGCAGGGGGAATCGGACAGGGTGCGCTCCAGGCGCGCGCGCCCGTTGAAGCCGCGGCACTCCCGGTAGCGGTTGTCCTGGCTTTCGCAGGTGATCGCGTCCTGGGCATGGGCCGGCGGGGCGGCGGCGTAGACGCCCAGGGCGAACACAAGGACCGCAAACAGTCGCAACATGGCAGGCTCCGGGATGGGGCGGGTGCGGCGGACTATACACGGCGCCCTGCCGCGTTCATGTGGGCGGCGGACGGGCGATTTGCCGCGCCGCAGCGGCGGCCCCAAAATAGCCGGCTGTTCCGGCCGCGACCCGCGGCCCGCCTGGAGTTGCCTCACGATGCGTACCCATTTTTGCGGCCTGGTCGACGAGACCCTGATCGGCCAAACCGTCACCCTGGCCGGCTGGACCGACGTGGCCCGCAACCAGGGCGGCGTGTGCTTCATCGACCTGCGCGACCACGAGGGCATCGTGCAGGTGACGGTCGAACTGGACAACGCCGAGGTGTTCAAGACCGCCGCCTCGCTGGGCTACGAGGACGTGCTGCAGGTCGAGGGCGTGGTGCGCGCGCGCCATGCGGTCAACGACAGGATCAAGACCGGCAAGGTCGAAGTCATCGCCAGCGCGATCACGGTGCTCAACAAGGCCGCGCCGCTGCCGTTCCACGCCCACGAGAACCCGGGCGAGGACACCCGCCTGAAGTATCGCTACCTGGACCTGCGCCGCCCGGAGATGCAGCGCATGCAGCGCACCCGCATCAAGCTGGTGCAGGCGCTGCGCCGACACCTGGACGCGGCCGGCTTCCAGGACATCGAGACCCCGATCCTGACCAAGGCCACCCCGGAGGGCGCGCGCGACTTCCTGGTGCCGGCACGCATGCACCCGGGCGAGTTCTACGCCCTGCCGCAGAGCCCACAGCTGTTCAAGCAGATCCTGATGGTGGCCGGCTTCGACCGCTACTACCAGATCGCGCGCTGCTTCCGCGACGAGGCCCTGCGTGCCGACCGCCAGCTGGAATTCACCCAGCTGGACATGGAATTCGCCTTCGTGCGCGAGCGCGACGTGCAGGATTTCGTCGAGGAGATGATCCGCGCGATCTTCAAGGAGGTCGTGGAGGTCGAACTGGACGCCCAGTTCCCGCGCATGACCTGGGCCGAGGCGATGCGCCGCTTTGGTTCGGACAAGCCGGACCTGCGCATCGACCTGGAGTTGGTCGACGTGGCTGAGCTGGTCAAGGACAGCGAGTTCGCCGTGTTCACCGGGCCGGCCAACGACCCTGACGGCCGTGTGGCCGCGCTGCGCATCCCCGGTGGCGCCACGCTGTCGCGCAAGCAGATCGACGAGTACGCCGCGCATGCGGCCAAGTACGGCAGCAAGGGCCTGGCCTACATCAAGATCGACGAGGCCGGCGCGGTCAGCTCGCCGATCCAGAAGTTCTTCAACGAGGCGCAGTTCGCCGCGCTGATCGCGCACCTCGGCGCCGGCAACGGCGACCTCGTGTTCTTCGGTGCCGGTGCCTATAACAAGGTGTCGGACTTCATGGGCGCGGTGCGGCTGAAGGCCGGCAAGGACTTCGGCCTGGTCGCCGATGGCTGGCGTCCGCTGTGGGTCACCGATTTCCCGATGTTCGAGTGGGACGAGGAGGCGCAGCGCTACGTGGCCCTGCATCATCCGTTCACCGCCCCGGCGGTGGATTCGATCGAGGACCTGCGCGCGCATGCCAAGACCGCGGTGTCGCGCGGCTATGACATGGTGCTCAACGGCAACGAGATCGGCGGCGGTTCGATCCGTATCCACCGCCCGGAAATGCAGAGCGCGGTGTTCGAGTTGCTCGGCATCGGCGCGGAAGAGGCCAGGGCGAAGTTCGGCTTCCTGCTGGATGCGCTGAACTACGGCGCCCCGCCGCACGGCGGCATCGCCTTCGGCATCGACCGCATCGCCGCGCTGATGGCCGGCACCGAGTCGATTCGCGACGTGATCCCGTTCCCGAAGACCACTGGCGCGCAGGACCTGATGACCGATGCGCCGTCGCCAATTCCGGACGCGCAGCTGGCCGAGGTGCACGTGCGCGTGCGCGAAACGCCCAAGGCCTGACCGGCCGCCAGCGGGCCGCATCGTGTGGCCCGCGCTTGCTCAGGACCTCCCACCATGTCCGTGACCATTCGCCAGGCCGGTCCCGACGACGCGCACACGCTGTCGGCCCTGGCAGAACGCACCTTCGTCGAGACCTTCGGCCATCTCTACCCGCAGGCAGACCTGCGCGGTTTCCTCGATGAGGCCTACGCGCTGGAGCGCATGCAGATCGTGCTGGCGCATCCGCGCTACGCGATCTTCCTGGCCGAGGACGACGGCGTGGCCGTCGGGCATTCGGCCGCCGGTCCGTGTGGATTGCCGCATGACCAGGTGCAGCCCGACGATGGCGAACTCAAGCGGCTCTATCTGGTGAATACCCATCAGAACAGCGGCATCGGCACGCGCCTGTTCGACGCGACCCTGGCCTGGCTGCTGCGCGATGGGCCGCGCACGCTGTGGGTCGGGGTGTGGTCGGAGAACTTCGGCGCGCAGCGCTTCTACGCACGGCACGGGTTCGAGCGAGTGGGGCAGTACAAGTTCCCGGTCGGCGAGATCCTGGACGACGAGTTCATCCTGCGACGCCCGGCACAGGGTTGAACGCCGGGCGTGGTTGAGCGCGCGGCGGGCATGGGTCATGCTGCGGTTCACTTTTCAAGGAGGAAACGGCGATGTCGATCGCGCGCGTGGTGATGCTGTCCGGACTGGTGGTGGGGAGCGTGATGGTGAGCGGCTGTGGGCATCAGATGCTGCGCTGTAGTGCCGCCTCGGGCAGTTGGGCCATCGGCCGGGTGGCCGATCAATCGGTGCTGGACCGCATCCAGGCCGAAAGCCACGCCAGCCAGCTCCGCACGCTCGCCGACGGGGAGACCTCAGGCGAGATCGGCATGGATCGGGTGACCGTGCACGTCAATGCACAGAACCTGATCACTGCGGTGACCTGCGACTGAGCCCGGGGCGCGCCAGTCCCGGTCCGGCGCGCGAGGCGGACCATCCCCGGGTCCTGGTGCTGCATGGCATCTGGAACGCCGACCTGTGGGTGCGCCCGCTGGCGCTTCGCCTGAGCCAGGCCGGCTTCGATGCGCGGGTGTTCGGCTATCACAGCATCAGCGGCGGGCCCTCGGTGGCCATCGCGCGGCTGGCGGCGCGCTTGCGCGGCGGCCCGCCCACGCATCTGGTGGGGCATAGCCTGGGCGGGCTGATCGCCCTGGAAACCCTGCGGCGCCAGCCCTGGCTGCCGGTTCCGCGGCTGGTCTGCCTGGGGTCGCCCCTGCGTGGCAGCGCGACGGCCAAGGCCCTCCAGCAGCGCGGATGGGGCGGCGTGCTGGGGCGCAGCGCGACCCTGCTGGACCGCGGCTGCCTGCCGTGGCCGGGTCCGACCGAAGTGGGGATGGTCGCCGGCGACATCCCGCGTGGGCTGGGGCGGGTCCTGGCGGAGCTGGGCGAGGATTCGGACGGGACCGTGGCGCTGGAGGAAACCCGCCTGCCGGGCCTGACCGACCATTGCGCCGTGCACGCCAGCCATACCGGGCTGGCGTTTTCCCCCGTGGCGGCGGCGCAGGCGGCCTGCTTCCTGCGCGAAGGCCGATTCAGGCGCTGAGCCGGCGGGGGCCCGGAGGCGCTCGGCATTCGGGTAAAATTATCGCTTCGTCACGGTTTAAACGAACGGAAGTGCGTCATGGGGCGAGGCCCTTCGATCGAAGCCCGCAAGAATGCCAGCGATGCCAAGCGCGGCAAGATCTTCACCAAGATCATTCGCGAGATCAGCGTGGCCGCGCGCGGTCCCGGCGGCGGCGACCCGGCCAACAACCCGGCGCTGCGCACCGCCATGGACAAGGGCCTGGCGTCGAACATGTCCAAGGACGTGATCGAGCGCGCCATCAAGAAGGCCACCGGTGAGCTGGAAGGGGTGGAATACGAGAACGTGCGCTACGAGGGCTATGCCCCCGGCGGCGTGGCGGTGATCGTGGACTGCCTGACCGACAACCGCGTGCGCACCGTGGCCGATGTGCGCCATGCCTTCTCCAAGTGCGGCGGCAACATGGGCACCGAGGGCTCGGTGGCATTCATGTTCAAGCGCCTGGGCGTGCTGACCTTCGCCCCGGGTGCCGACGAGGACCAGGTGACCGAGGCGGCGATCGAGGCCGGCGCCGACGACGTGGTGGTCTATCCGGACGATGGTTCGATCGACGTGCTGACCGCGCCGGAGGTGTTCGAGGCGGTCAAGGCCGCGATGGAGGCCGCCGGGCTGACTCCCGACCACGCCGAGGTGGCCATGCGCGCCGATACCGATACGGCGGTCGAAGGCGATGTGGCCAAGCAGGTGGTCAAGATGCTGGACATGCTCGAGGACCTGGACGACGTCCAGAACGTCTACCACAACGCGCGCCTGGACCAGGACGCCTACGCGTGATGCCGGCGGCGGGACGGCCTTGGTGCGGTCCCGATGGCATGGTTCCTGCGTGAAGCCCGACGTTCGCCGCCACGCAGGACCCGGATTTCCCTCATGACCCGCATCCTCGGCATCGACCCGGGCAGCCAGCGCACGGGGATCGGCATCATCGATGTCGATGCCCAGGGCAGGACCACCCATGTCTACAACGGGCCGCTGCTGCTGCTGGGCGAGGGCGGCTTTCCGCAACGGCTCAAGCGCCTGCTGGTGGGCCTGGCGGCGCTGATGGAGCAGTGGCAGCCCGACGAGGTGGCCATCGAGCAGGTGTTCATGGCCCGCAACCCGGATTCGGCGCTCAAGCTGGGCCAGGCGCGCGGGGCGGCGATGGCTGCGGTGGTGATGCGCGACCTGCCGGTACACGAATACGCCGCCTCGGAAATCAAGCTGGCCGTGGTCGGTCGCGGCGGCGCACAGAAGGAACAGATCCAGCACATGGTCGGAATCATGCTCAACCTGAAAGGCAAGCTGCAGGCCGATGCGGCCGATGCGCTGGCTGTGGCCATCACCCACGCGCACGTGCGCGCCACCGCCGCGCGGCTGGGCGTCAACGCGCGCCAGGCCTGGAGTCGCAAATGATCGGTCGCCTGCGTGGGATCCTGATCAGCAAGTCACCGCCGTGGGCGATGTGCCGCGCTTGCGAGGCACTGCCTCGCGCGGCGCTGAGCGCCCGGCCATGGATGGCCGGGCTGGGCGTTCAACGTGCGACGTCGTGTCGCCATGGACGGCAGCAGCCGGAGGTGCGGTCATGATCGGTCGTCTGCGTGGCGTGCTGATTTCCAAGTCGCCGCCGTGGCTGATGATCGAAGTGGGTGGCGGCATCGGCTACGAGCTGGAGGCGCCGATGAGCACCTTCTACGATCTGCCCGAGCTGGGGCGCGAGGTCACCCTGTTCACCCATTACGCGCAGAAGGAGGACAGCGTCTCGCTGTACGGCTTCATGCGCGAGGGCGAGCGGCGCCTGTTCCGCGACGTGCAGAAGGTCACCGGCATCGGCGCCAAGATCGCCCTGGCGATCCTGTCGGGGGTGAGCGTGGACGAGTTCTCGCGTCTGGTGCAGGCCGGCGATATGACCGCGCTGACCCGCATCCCCGGCATCGGCAAGAAGACCGCCGAGCGCATGGTCGTGGAACTGCGCGACCGCGCCGCGGCCCTGACCGGCGGCCCGGCCACGCCCGGGCAGGCGCCGGCCGATCCGCAGTCCGAGGCCGTCATCGCCCTCCAGCAGCTGGGTTACAAGCCCGCCGAAGCCCAGCGGATGGCGCGCGATGTCACCGCCCCGGGCGACGATGCCGCCGACATCATCCGCAAGGCCCTGCGCTCGGCGCTGCGCTGAACATGCGCGCCGTGCAGACCATCCTCACTTTTCCAGCAGTAGGCTAGCGACCGCCATGTCCACCGCGACCCCCACTTCGTCGGCTGCCGACAGCGCCCCGTCCCATCACGGCCACGGCAACCAGGGCCTTCCCGGTCTGGTGCTGGGCGCCATCGGCGTGGTCTTCGGTGACATCGGCACCAGCCCGCTGTACACGCTGAAGGAGGCGTTCTCGCCCCACTTCGGCCTGGTCGGCAATCACGACACCATCCTGGGCATCCTCTCGCTGGTGTTTTGGGCGCTGGTGATCGTGGTGACGGTCAAGTACGTGACCATCATCATGCGCGCCGACAACGAGGGCGAGGGCGGCATCATGGCGCTGATGACCCTGGCCCAGCGCACGCTGCCCAAGGGGTCCAAATCGGCCTACGTGGTGGGCATCCTCGGCATCTTCGGCGCCTCGCTGTTCTTCGGCGACGGGGTGATCACCCCGGCCATTTCGGTGCTCTCGGCGGTCGAAGGCCTGGAAGTGGCCGCGCCGGGCCTGGAGCACTGGATCGTGCCGATTACCGTGGTGATCCTGCTGTTCGTGTTCATGGCCCAGCGCTTCGGCACCGAAAAGGTGGGCAAGGTCTTCGGGCCGGTGACCACCGTGTGGTTCCTGGCGCTGGCCGCACTGGGCATCTGGAACATCCTGGACGCCCCGGAGGTGCTGCGCGCCTTCAACCCGGCCTGGGCGATCAACTTCTTCATGACCCACGGCTGGCATTCGGTGTTGATCCTGGGCGCGGTGGTGCTGGCGGTGACCGGTGGCGAGGCGCTGTACGCGGATATGGGCCACTTCGGCGCCCGCCCGATCCGCTACGCCTGGTATAGCGTGGTGCTGCCGTGCCTGATGCTGAATTACCTGGGCCAGGGCGCGCTGGTGCTGCAGGACCCGGCCGCGGTCAACAACCCCTTCTACGAAGGCGTCCCGGAGTGGGCGCTGTACCCGATGATCGTGCTGGCCACTATGGCCACCATCATCGCGTCCCAGGCCGTGATCACCGGCGCGTTCTCGGTGGCCCGCCAGGCCATGCAGCTGGGCTATATCCCGCGCATGCAGGTCAAGCACACCTCGCACGACACCATCGGCCAGATCTACGTGCCGGGGGTCAACTGGACCATGATGGTCATGGTGCTGGCGGTGGTGCTGGCCTTCGGCAGCTCGACCGCGCTGGCCACCGCCTACGGCATCTCGGTGTCGATGACGATGCTGATCGACACCCTGCTGCTGGTGCTGGTGGCGCGCGCGCTGTGGCCCAAGTGGCGCAAGTGGGTGCTGCCGCTGTGCATCGTGTTCTTCATCGTGGACCTGGGCTTCGTAATTGCCAACGGTGCCAAGTTCTTCGACGGGGCCTGGTTCCCGCTGGCCCTGGGCCTGCTGGTGTTCACCATGCTGCGCACCTGGCGCCGCGGCCGTGAGCTGCTGGGCGCCGAAATCCGCAAGGACGGCATCGCCCTGGACAGCTTCCTGCCCGGCCTGATGCTGGCCCCGCCGGTGCGGGTGCCCGGGACGGCGGTGTTCCTGACCGCGCAGACCGGCATGGTCCCGCACGCGCTGCTGCACAACCTCAAGCACAACAAGGTGCTGCACGAGCGCAACGTGTTCTTGACCGTCTACACCTTGCCGCTGCCGTACGCTCCGGCGGACAAGCGCCTGAAGGTCGAGGAGATCGGCGACGAGTTCTATCGGGTGATCGTCAAGTTCGGTTTCATGGAGACCCCCGACGTGCCGCTGGCGCTGATGCGCAGCTGCGACCGGGGCGGGCCGTACTTCGACCCGATGGACACCACGTTCTTCGCCAGCCGCGAGACCATCGTGGCCAGTGCGCGTCGCGGCATGCCGATCTGGCGCGACAAGCTGTTCGCGGCCATGCACCGCAACGCCGCGCCGGCGACCGGCTTCTTCCGGATCCCGGGCAACCGCCTGGTCGAGCTGGGCGCGCAGGTGGAGATCTGATGCGGGAAGGCTGCGCCGCGCCGGTGGCGCATGCGACCATAGCCGCATGAGTGACCGCATCATCGCCGCCGACGCCACCCGCGAGGACGACGCCCTGGAGGCGTCGATCCGGCCCAAGCGCCTGGCCGACTATCTGGGCCAGGCGCCGGTCCGCGAGCAGCTGGACATCTACATCCAGGCGGCCAAGGGGCGCGGTGAGGCGCTGGATCACGTGCTGATCTTCGGCCCCCCCGGCCTGGGCAAGACCACCCTGAGCCACGTCATCGCCAACGAACTGGGCGTGGCCCTGCGGGTGACCTCCGGGCCGGTGATCGAGAAGGCCGGCGACCTGGCCGCGTTGCTGACCAACCTGCAGCCGCACGACGTGCTGTTCATCGACGAAATCCATCGCCTCTCGCCGGTGGTGGAGGAAGTCCTGTATCCGGCGATGGAAGATTTTCAGCTGGACATCATGATCGGCGAGGGCCCGGCCGCTCGCTCGATCAAGATCGACCTGCCGCCATTCACCCTGATCGGCGCGACCACTCGTGCCGGCCTGCTGACCGCGCCCTTGCGCGACCGCTTCGGCATCGTCCAGCGCCTGCAGTTCTACGACACTGCCGAGTTGACCCGCATCGTGCGCCGCTCGGCGCAGATCATGGGCATCCCTTGCGCGCCGGAGGGCGCGGGGGAGATCGCGCGGCGGTCGCGCGGAACCCCGCGTATCGCCAACCGCCTGCTGCGGCGGGTGCGCGATTACGCTCAGGTCCGTGCCGGCGGACACATCGACCAGGCCGTGGCCGGCGCCGCGATGGAGATGCTCAAGGTCGACCCGGAGGGCTTCGACGAACTGGACCGGCGCCTGCTGCACACCATCGTGGAGAGTTTCGACGGCGGGCCGGTCGGCGTGGAATCGCTGGCCGCCGCGCTGAGCGAGGAGCGCGGCACCCTGGAGGACGTCATCGAGCCCTACCTGATCCAGCAGGGCTTCCTGGTGCGCAGCGCTCGTGGGCGCATGGCCACGGCTAAGGCCTATCGCCACCTGGGATTGCCCGGGCGCGCGCCCGATCCCGGGCCGGCGGGGATGACCGAGTCCCTGTTCTGAGTCCGCGCCCCGCTTCCGATTCCTCTGGAGTTCCGCCTTGATCGATCCTGCAATGACCACGCCCCACGTTCCTGATGCATTCAGTTGGCCGACACGCGTCTATTGGGAAGATACCGACGCCGGCGGGGTGGTCTATCACGCGCAGTACGTGGCCTTCCTGGAACGTGCGCGCAGCGAATGGATGCGCGCGCGCGGCCAGATGCAGGAGCAGCTGCGCCGGGAACACGATCTGGTGTTCGTGGTGCGCGCCATGCAGCTGGAGTTCCTCAAGCCGGCCCGCCTGGACGACCTGCTGCAGGTCTCGGCCGAGCTGCGCCAGGTCAAGCGCGCCAGCGTGGTCTTCGCCCAGACCATCCGGCGCGACGACCAGGTGTTGCTGACCGCGCAGGTCAGGGTCGCCGCGGTCTCGGCCACGGGCTTTCGCCCGGTGGCGATGGACGAGGCGGTGTACCGAGAATTCAAGTCGTTGGAAGTTGCTGGCTAACCCTTTACCGCATAGAACACCGAGGAAAGACGGATGATTGGATTGCTCCTGGCGTTGCAGGACACCGTGGCCGAGACCCTGCCGCCGGATGCCGCCAACACGGCCGCCCAGGCCAGTGCGCAGGCCGCCCACACCAGCATCAACTACTTGCAGCTGCTGCTGACCGCCAGCCTGCCGGTCAAGCTCATCGTGCTGCTGCTGCTGACCGGCTCGCTGGTGAGCTGGGTGATCATTTTCCGCAAGGCTGGCGTGTTCAAGCGTGCCAACCGGGACGCGGACGAGTTCGAGGGCCGGTTTTGGTCTGGTGCCGATCTGAACAAGCTCTACTCCTCGGCGACCGACCGGGGTCGCGTGGTCACCGGCCTGGAATCCATCTTCGAGGCCGGCTTCCGCGAGTTCGCCCGCCTGCGCGACAAGCGCCTGACCGACGGCCGCCTGCAGCTCGAGGGCGCCCAGCGCGCCATGCGCACCGCCTACGCGCGCGAGATCGACGCGCTGGAGCGCAACCTGGAGTTGCTGGCCAACATCGGTTCGACCGCGCCGTACGTGGGCCTGGTCGGCACCGTGTTCGGCATCATGGTGACCATGCACGACATGCTCAACAGCGGCGAGCAGGCCGGCATCGCGGCCGTGGCGCCGGGCATTTCCGAGGCCTTGTTCGCCACCGCCATCGGTCTGTTCGTGGCCATCCCGGCGGTCTGGGCCTACAACCGCTTCACCACGCGCGTCGAGCGCATCTCGGTGCGTTACGAGACCTTCGCCGACGAGTTCAGCTCCATCCTGCAGCGCCAGACCGGCGAAGGCTGAGGAGTCGCCCATGCAATCGGCCATTTCGCGCCATCGCAAGCGGCGCAAGCTCAAGTCCGAGATCAACGTGGTGCCCTACATCGACGTGATGTTGGTGCTGTTGATCATCTTCATGGTGACCGCGCCCATGCTGACCCTGGCGGTCAACGTGGACATTCCCAAGTCCACCGCACGCTCGGTGGACAGCAAGGCGGATCCGATCATCGTCACCGTCGACGGCGACGGGCGCCTGTTCCTCAAGCTGCAGGACGCGCCGATCGCCGAGTATGGCGACGAGGAGCTGCTCGACCGGCTGCGCGCCTTCCATGAGCAGAACAAGGACGTGCCGGTGTTCCTGGCCGCGCCCGGCGAGGCCAACTACCAGCGCGTGATCGACGCCACCGCCATCATCTCCAAGGCGGGGATCGAGAAGGTCGGCCTGATGAGCAAGCCGGGCGGCAATGCACGCTGAGGCTCCGCATCTGGACCAGCGTGATCCGCGCGACCGTCCCGGCGCGGCGGTGATCTTTGCCGTGGGCGTGCACCTGCTGGTGCTCGCCCTGATCATCCTGGCGCCGTATCTGCACTGGGACAAAGACCAGGCGCAGGCCGCCGCCGGCTCGCCGGCAATCGAGGCCACGCTGATGTCGGCCACCGATATTCGGGCCGCGCAGCAGGCCATGCGCGAGGCGTCCAAGATCGAACCCAAGCCCGAGCCGCCCAAGCCCGTGCCCGAGCCGGTGGCGGAGCAGGACACCGTGCCGCCGCTACAGCCGGTGCCCGAGCCCAAGCCGCAGGATTCGCCCGTCCCGCAACAGCAACAGGCCCAGGAGCGCGTTCCTGATCCAGACCAGGTCAACCAGGAAGAGGCCAGCAAGCTGGCCATCGCCCAGGAGAAGGCCGAGAAGGAGCAGGAGGCCAAGCGCCGTCAGGAGCAGATTGACCTGACCGAACGCAAGCGCCAGGAAGAGGCCGAGCGCAAGCAGCGCCTGGCCCAGCAGCAGGAAGAGGATGACCGGCAGAAGAAGCTCGCCGCCATCCGCGCCCAGCGCGAGCAGGCGGCCAAGCAGGCCAAGCTGGCCGAGCAGAAGCTGCGTCAGCTGGCCGATGCCCGGGCCCAGCAGGCCTCGCAGCAGGCCGCGGCGGCGGCGCCGTCCTCGCCGGGGCAGAACGGGGTCGACGAGGGGCTGCTGGCCAAATATGCCGCGGCGATCCAGAGCGCGGTGGTGCAGCAATGGACGCGCCCGGACAGCGTGGCGCTGGGCACCAAGTGCGTGGTCGAGATCACCCAGCTCCCCGGAGGCGAGGTCATGGAGGCCCACGTCCGCTCCGGCTGCCCGATGGATGCCGCTGGCCAGCGCTCGATCGAGGCGGCGGTGCTCAAGGCCCAGCCGCTTCCTTATCGGGGCTTCGAGTCGGTGTTCCGGCGCAAGCTGATCTTTACCTTCGAGGCCAGTGATCGCTGAGTTCACGCTGCCTTGGCGTTCATGATTGCGAAAATGTTCACGTCCCGGCTGTTATCCCTAGCGGCCTTTCTCCGAACGCCCTGGCTTTCATGAAGAAACTGTCCCACTGGTTGCTCGCCCTCTTCGTCCTGCTGTTGCCGGCCATTGGCCAGGCGCAGGAGCAGGGCCTGGAGATCAACATTGTCGGCGGCAACGCCTCGGCCCTGCCGATCACGGTCGTGCCCATGCCCTACCAGGGCTCGGGCACGCCGCCCACCACCGACGTCTCCCAAGTGGTGCGGGCGGATCTGGATCGCTCCGGCGCATTCCGCACGCTGCCCGACGCCAACATCGTGGAGAAGCCCACGCGCGGATCGGAGATCAACTACCCGACCTGGCGCGCGTTGAAGCAGGACTACATCGTCGTCGGCCGGGTGCTGGATGGCGGCAACGGGGCGTATCGCGTCGAGTACGAGCTGTTCGACGTGGCCAAGCAGCAGCGCCTGCTGGGCCTGGCCATGACCGGCCGTGCCAACGCGATGCGCGACGTGGCCCACCAGATGGCTGACGCCATCTACGAGAAGATCACCGGGGTGCGCGGCGCCTTCTGGACCCGGATCGCCTATGTCACCCAGACCGGCCTGGGCAATGCGGCGCGCTATGCGCTGATGGTGGCCGACTCGGATGGCTTCAACCCGCAGACCATCGTGCGTTCGGCCGAGCCGCTGCTGTCGCCCTCGTGGAGCCCGGATGGCCGAAAGCTGGCCTATGTCAGCTTCGAGCGCGGGAACTCCTCGATCTATCTCCAGGACATTTCCACCGGCGCACGCGAGCTGATCGCCAGCTTCCGTGGAATCAACGGCGCGCCCTCGTTCTCGCCCGATGGCCGCAGGCTGGCACTGACCCTGTCGCGCAGTGGCAATCCGGAGATCTACGTGATGGACCTGGGCAGCAAGGCGCTGACCCAGATCACCAACCAGTACGGCATCGACACCGAGCCGACCTGGAGTGCTGACGGCAGCACCATCTATTTCACCTCCGACCGCGGCGGTCGCCCGCAGGTCTACAAGGTGTCCGCGAGCGGTGGCGGTGCCCAGCGCGTGACATTCGAGGGCAGCTATAACGCCACCCCGACGGTGTCCTTCGACGGCAAGAAGATCGCCGTGGCCCAGGGCAGCGGCAACACCTATCGCATCGCCATGATGGATACCAGCACCGGCTCGCCGCGCTGGACCACGCTTTCGCCCGGGTCGCTGGATGAGTCCCCGAGCTTTGCCCCCAACGCCTCGATGATTCTCTACGCCGCGCGCGAGGGTGGGCGAGGGGTGCTTTACGCCGTCTCCGTCGACGGCCGCGTTCGCCAGCGTCTGGTGCTGGCGCAAGGTGATGTCAGGGAGCCGGCGTGGGGTCCTTACAGGAATGCCACGCCGCAAAAATAATGTTTAAGCCCCATTTCGCTTTTTTAAGATTGCGTTAAACTAATCCAGCTTGTATCCACCACCCCGGATTTGCGTAACTAGGAACCCACATGAACACCACTCTCCGCGTCTTTGCTCTGTCCCTGATGTCCGTGGCCGTTCTGGCCGGTTGTAAGAAGAACACGAAGGAAACCCCGCCCCCGCCGGCCGTCGAGCCGCCGCCGGCCATGACCCAGCCGACCGAGACCTCCGGCATGTACGGCCCGAGCGATCTGGATACCGACGCTTGCCTGCGCCAGCGCGTGGTGTACTTCGACCTGGACCAGGATTCGCTGAAGCCGGAGTTCCAGGCCATCATGGCTTGCCACGCCAAGTACCTGCGTGACCGTCCCTCGGCCCGCATCAACCTGGAAGGCAACGCTGACGAGCGTGGCTCGCGCGAGTACAACATGGGCCTGGGCGAGCGTCGCGGCAACGCCGTCTCCTCCGCCCTGCAGGCCGCCGGTGGTTCGGGCAGCCAGCTGTCGGTCGTGAGCTACGGCGAAGAGCGTCCGGTCTGCACCGAGTCGACCGAAGAGTGCTGGGCCAAGAACCGTCGCGTCGAGATCGTGTACACCGCGAAGTAATCGACCGATGACCCGGGCCGCCGCTAAAACGGCGGCCTAGAGGGCCGGTGCAGGGCGCGCAGCAGGACATAACCTGTCTGCCCGTTCCGGCACCGGCCCTTTTTCATGAAACGTCGTGATTCAATGGCGTTTCCCGTGGAAAACCGCAAATCCGTCACGTGAGTGCCATGCGTCCAACTCGATTCCTCATCCTGCCGGTCCTGATGTTGTCGCTGGGACTGGCGCCGGCTGCCTTCGCGCAGCGTCAGAGCCTGGCCGATCGCGTCGCAGCGCTCGAAGCGCAGGCCAACAACACCCAGGGCAATCTGGATCTGCTCAACCAGATCAACCAGCTGCGTAGCGATCTCACCAACCTGCGCGGGACCGTCGAGCAACTCCAGAACGAGAATGCCGAACTCAAGCAGCGCGCCCGCGACCAGTATCTGGACCTGGATGGCCGGATCGGCCGTCTGGAAGGTAATGGCGGCGGCGCTGCTCCGGCCGCAGCGGGCGGCGATGCCCCCATGGCGCTGCCGAGCCCCGGCGGTGCAGGGGCCTCGGCTGCCGCCGGTCAGGGATCGAATCCGGCATCGGCTGCCGGCGCCTCGGCCGAACCTGCGCCCGTGGTGCATGGCGATGCCGGTGCCCTGGCCCAGGCGGGTGACGAGCGCACCGCCTATGGCGTGGCCTTCGATGCGCTCAAGAAAGGCGAATACGCCGACGCCGCCAATCTGTTCACTAGCTTCCTGCAGCTCTATCCCAGTGGCGTCTACGCGCCCAACGCGCTGTACTGGCTGGGCGAAAGCTACTACGTGACCCAGAACTACCAGATGGCCGCCGACCAGTTCCGCGCCCTGCTGTCGCGCTACCCGACCCACGACAAGGCGCCCGGTGCAATGCTTAAGCTGGGTCTGTCGCAGTACGGACTCGGCAAGGTCAACGATGCGCAAGGCACCCTGCAGTCGGTGATCAGTCAATACCCGAACACCGACGTGGCGCGCACCGCGCAGGACCGGCTGCACTCCATCCAGGTCGGTCAGATGCACTGATGCATGCCGGCGGAGGCTTCCGCCATGCCGCGCTTGTCCAAGCGCCACTGCGAGGTCTGCGGTGGCGCCTTGTTTTAGGAAATTCCGATGAACGCCGTTGCCACCCCCAGCAAGATCGAACAGTCCGCCGCCGACCGGCTGAAGATCACCGAGATCTTCCTGTCGTTGCAGGGCGAAGCCGATGCGGCCGGATGGCCAACGGTGTTCGTGCGCCTGACCGGCTGTCCGCTGCGCTGCCAGTACTGCGACACCGCCTACGCCTTCCACGGCGGGACCTGGTGGGAG
Source organism: Pseudoxanthomonas sp. JC1303 (assembly GCF_058448525.1). Lineage (NCBI taxonomy): Bacteria > Pseudomonadati > Pseudomonadota > Gammaproteobacteria > Lysobacterales > Lysobacteraceae > Pseudoxanthomonas > Pseudoxanthomonas sp. JC1303. The sequence continues at coordinate 2,752,873 of NZ_CP185958.1, forward strand.
ATCGACGACATCCTGGCCGAGGTCGCGCGTCATGGCGTGCGGCACGTCTGCGTGACCGGCGGCGAGCCGCTGTCGCAGAAGCGCTGCATCGGCCTGCTCAAGCGTCTGTGCGATGCCGGCTACGAGGTGTCATTGGAGACCTCCGGTGCGATCGATGTCTCGCAGGTCGATCCGCGCGTGTCGCGCGTGGTGGACATCAAGACCCCTGGCTCGGCCGAGCAGCACCGCAACCGCTGGGAGAACCTGCCGCTGCTGACCGCGCGCGACCAGGTCAAGTTCGTGCTGTGCGGACGACAGGACTACGAGTGGGCGCGCGAGGTCGTGCGCGAACACGCACTGGACCGGCGTTGCGCGGTGCTGTTTTCCCCGTCCAAGGACGAATTGTCCCCGCGTGACCTGGCCGACTGGATCGTCGAGGACCGCCTGCCGGTGCGCTTCCAGATGCAGCTGCACAAGCTGCTGTGGAACGACGAGCCGGGGCGTTAGGCCAGGTATCGCGGGCGTCGGGACGCTAGGCTATGCGTTCCCCGGCCTGTCTCGCCGGCAAGAAGAACACCCTCATGAAGAATGCAGTAGTCCTCGTTTCCGGCGGCATGGATTCGGCCGTCGTCCTGGCCATGGCCAAGGCCCAAGGATTCACACCGTATGCGCTGAGCGTGCAATACGGCCAACGCCACACCTCCGAGCTGGACGCCGCCGCACGCGTGGCGGCCGAACTGGGCGCGGCCGCCCACAAGACCGTCAACGTCGACCTGCGCAGCATCGGCGGCTCGGCGTTGACCGATGACATCGACGTGCCCGAGGCGGGCGGTGACGGCATCCCGGTCACCTACGTACCGGCGCGCAACACCATCATGCTCTCGGTGGCCCTGGGCTGGGCCGAGGTGTTGGGCGCGGCGGACATCTTCTGCGGCGTCAACGCGGTGGATTATTCGGGCTATCCGGACTGCCGGCCGGCCTTTATCGAGGCTTTCCAGGCCTTGGCCAACCTGGCCACCAAGGCGGGTGTCGAGGACGCGGGCATCCGCGTCCACGCCCCGCTCCAGTTCATGAGCAAGGCCGACATCGTGCGCGAGGGCGTGGCCCTGGGCGTGGACTTCGGCAGCACCGTGTCCTGCTACAACGCCGATGCGGACGGCAAGGCCTGCGGGCACTGCGATGCCTGCCGTCTGCGCGCGGCAGGCTTCGCCGACGCCGGCGTGCCCGACCCGACCCACTACGTCTGAAGGCGTGTTGTCCGCAAAGGGTCGCATCGTCGGCCCGATGCGGTAAAATCACTGGCCCGGCGCAATGCCGGGCACAGCATCCGGGCCGTTAGCTCAGTCGGTAGAGCAGAAGACTTTTAATCTTTTGGTCGAAGGTTCGAATCCTTCACGGCCCACCATCTCGATTCAATTGCATCAGTCACTTACGAAACGTTGTCAGCCAGAGAGGCTGCGGCTCCGTAAAAATCCCCGTGAAAAGCGCCGAACCGACCTTGGCTGATAGAGTCAGCCCGACCACAGGGCGGGGGCGATCGGATGTGCGCCATCAATTGGCAGGTTCTGCTTGAGTTTCTCAAGGTGTTCCTCTCAGCGCCGGTCATGGCGTTTGCCGGAGTTGCGGTCGTGGCCGGGTTGTTCCACAGAGAGTTGCGGGGCCTCATTGACAGGCTTGCGATGTTTCGGTGGGGAAAAGCGGAGCTGTCGACTGGTCCATTACAAGAAGCGCCGCGCCCGCCGCCTTCAAGCGGCATCAAGAACAGCGGCTCTCGGGACGCTGGCGACCATCAACCAGGTGAATCTTTAGCGGCTAGCGCGGAAGCTTCACTCAACGCCAGTCACCAGAACGACGTACCGACTAGTGGGCCGGTCCATGCGGCTGAGTCGGCCGCGATGATCTGGGAATTCCGATACTTGAATCACTTCCTCGTTCCCAAGACGCAGCGAGTGCTTGAGTGGTTTGCCGACGTCAGCCAGCCGATCACCACGCTGATGTTTGACGCAATCTGGCAATTTGCCATTCCAACGCAACAAGAGCGATGGAACGTGTGGAATGCACTCGAGCAGCACGGCTTGATCGCACCGATCACTGGTGGCGGATATGGCATAAGTCAGAGAGGGCGCGAATACCTCAGCTGGCGACCTGACCTGCCCGCGTCAGTCTTTCCAGCCTATCAACAGCTGATAGCTCCTCCTCCCTTGCCTTGGGGCTCGACTGCGGGCGCGCCGCTTGCGCCAGGCTCGATTGCCGAGGCGATCTTGGGTATGGGTAAAACCCCGTCTGGTCCATAAGGCGACGCGAGCAAAGGGGCCGATCCTGCCAAAAAAAGGAGGCCGGGCGGCGGCGCGCGCGCCTAGTTTGTTCCTGATTCACCATAGAGCCCTGTGGTGCTCGCCGGTTCTACAACCTGCAGCTCATGGTCGTAGGTGTCGGTGGTGCGGGGATCCTTGTGACCTGCCGCATCCCGTTTTACGGCCTTGGTGCCCTTGGTGCCCTTGGTGTCGGTGATGTCGGTGATGTCGGTGATGTCGCGGTGCTTCAGGCCGTGCAGGGTGAAGTGCTGCTCTGGCTGGATGATGCCGGTGTCCGGATCCATGGCGGCGGCCATCAGGCGCTGCCAAGCGCTGTCCAGGCCAGGCTTGGTGAGCGGGCTGCCTGACTCGGTCAGGAAGATCCGCCGGTTCTCGGGCCGGAGGGGTGTCACCAGGCTCTTGTTCTTGGGCTTGGCCAGGGCCGCCTTGCGCAGATCGGGGGGCGCCTGCCAGGAGGCCCTGAGCCGAGGCGTCCACCTGGTCACGTTGTCGAAGCTGCCCTTGCGCCGGTTTGAGGCGATGCTCTCGTCGGTCGCGTTGGCGTCGGTCAGCGTCAGCACCTCGATGCCGCGCAGCCGGCACTGGAGTGCGATCTCCATCAGCGGGGCCAGGTAAGGCGAGACGCTGCCCACCGTGTGCGGCTTGAGCTGGCCGCGCTCGTGCGCGAAGTGGATCACGGCCAAGTACGCATCCAACGCCGGCACGCTGTACGACATCTTCGACGACAAGCGTCACCCGTACTACGAGCACCGCTTGGCCGCATGACCAAGCCTGGTCAATAGGTCATAGCAGCGAACATCTGCGGCAAGGCGAAGGCCGCCCAGGCGGCCTGGAGGTCACATGGAATGGGTGAGAGTGCAACCTGGATGCGAGTTGCCCCACGAGGGCGAGCGCGTCGTGGTCTTCGCAGGCCAAGAGTGGGAGGAGGCTGAGTTTGTGGACGGCACGTTCTGCAAGATCGACGGCCCAGAGTTTGGCGGCGTGACCCATTGGCTGCGGGTGGTACCGCCGGCCTGATTCGTCACACGGGCTGAGACATCTCCCGAGCACGCTTCATGCATGCCACTTCCGGATGGCTTCTCCTGGCAACCCCGCTGGCAGTACAGCAAGCAGGCTGATGGCCTGTTTCTGCGCGGGGAGATGGTGGCCATGCTGCTGGACAAGGTCGACGGCAGCTGTTCGCCAGGCTGGACACGCAGCGGGCATGGACGGGCCCCAGGAGATGCGGGACTGCACCAGCTTTGAGGCGGGCCAGCGTCCTGCCAACTGTGGGCTGCTCGGCATGAGGCCCGACTACGGTGCGAGGTCGACGCCAAGATCATCGACCGACCTAAGCCGACCTGCTCACCGCAAGGGTAAAGGCGGGGCCACGACGCGGGCTGCGCCGACTCCAGGCGCTCGCTGGCTAAGAGACCACTTTTAGGGGAAGGATGGCTTCAAGTCTCCGTTGCGATTCATGTAATCTTAACGTTGGACAGCGATGGAGAGCGCGGTTGGCACGCAGGACCAAATTCAACGACCTGGCACAGTGGCACAAGGATCTCAAGGAGCTGCGAGATTCACGCTTCTGTCAGTCGCCTGGCTTTTTCATGCCATATCACTTCGTGACAATGGCTCTACTCCTCAAGCAGGAGGCGGCAGGCATGCTCGACTTGCCTGAGGAGATTACGGAGTATGCCTCCCGCCTGAAGCTATGGGAGGCAATTGGTCTTAAAAGCCCTATTGTTCCGCCTCCGGAGCCCAGCGGTAGCCGCTATCACCCTCTCACCCCTATGCGGAGCGAGGCAGATGTGGATGGGGCAGCAGTTGCGCTTGCACAGATGTTGACAGGAAGTGGCATCGGGTGTACAGGAGAGACTCGTGAAAACCTGTTTATCATGCTCACCGAATTGCTCGGCAATTGTTACCACCATGCCCGCGTCGGTGACGGCCTTTACGGTCTAGCTTGCGCGCAGACATGGTGGAAAGATGCCCGTGCACAGTTCGCCATCGCTGACAGTGGAATCGGCATCAGACAGAGCTTGCAAGAGAGTCCTGACCTGGCGAAGCGTCTCGGGAAGCAAAATGCTTGCGAGTTAGCGTCTGAATATGGGATTTCAAGCAAGTTGGGTCGAGGCCACGCAGGATATGGTTTGACTCTTGCAAGAGACCTGGCTGCCCGGACTCCTGGGTCGCTACTCTTCGTGCAATCGTGTGACGAAGCGTTGCTGGTTGATAACCAGCAGACTCGAACGTTTAAGAACTTTGATCATGCAATTACGGGCACATTGATAGTGTTCGAGTGGGATCTGGGCACGATGCTAGATCTGACGGCTGTGTTTCGCAGTTGGCCAAATTCGGAGGCGGATGATGACTTCTTTAGCTGACGTTTCCTTTTCCGTGCGTGACCTGGCCTCAACGGCTACCCGACCACATGGCATGGTTGCGCGAAAGCATCTCCAGAACCTCTTATTGGAAGGGCAGCCAGTTCGAGTGGATTTCAATGGCGTAATCCTAACTCCCTCTTTCGCAGACGAGTTCTTGGGGGTGCTGATGGTCGAGTTAGGCGAGGCAAACTTTAGGCGCTTAGTTAAGTTAGTGAATGTCCCTCCCCAGGCGCGGGCGCTTCTAACCCAAATACTCGGGCGCCGAGCGGCTAGGCCGTTTGTGGATGTTGCGGCCCACAACGCTCTGCACGGACGGGCCCTCGCGCATTAAATAGCCTGTGCTGGTGAGGCGAGCCTAGTGGAAGCGGGGCTTGTGCGTTCTCTAGGTCTTCACAGTGAGCTGCCCAGGGCTATGGCTTCCGTGCAAAGCCGCGATGCCTCGCAGGCGGTGCAGGGCGAGGGGAGCATTGCTCCGTAAATTTGGCGAGACAGTCCCCCACTCATAGCGGCTATTGCGCGGCCATGCCGTGACAATGTCGGCTGCAAGCTATTGATGTTCAAGCACACGCTGCCTGACTTTTAATCTTTTGGTCGAAGGTTCGAATCCTTCACGGCCCACCATCGCACTCGGCAACCGTGCCGGCTCTGTCTTGGAGCGGCGTCAGGGCTTCGCAACCGACGCGGCGTTGACAGCGATCACACCGCGGCGCGACGCTGCATGGGTCTACAGATCTTGGGCGGCGATCTCCTTCGATGATTTCCAAATTGCCGCGTTGGGTCTGGTTCGGGAGCTGGGTCATGGCCTTTACCGCCGGCATCGTCAATGTCGTGGCGCTGCTGGGGTTCGGCCATCAGGGCGTGAGCCATATGACCGGCATCACTTCGGAGATGGGCGCGCGCGCGGCCGCGGTCGATCTGAAGGGACTGGCGCAGCTGGCTGGCGGGGCGTTTTTCTTCGTCGCCGGCAGCGCGGTCAGCGGCGCCTTGATCGGCGATGTCGCCCTGCAGCTGGGGCGGCGCTACGGATTGGTACTGGTGCTGGAAGCGGGCATGCTGCTGGCTTCGGTACCGCTGATGACCCGCGCCTCGATGTGGGGCCTGTGGCTGGCCGCCTGCGCCTGCGGCCTGCAGAACGCGATGGCCACGACCTACAGTGGCGCGGTAGTGCGCACCACGCACGTCTCGGGCATGTTTACCGACCTGGGGCTGGCCATCGGCCATGGACTGCGGCGCATGCCGCTGCCGTGGCGGCGGCTGTCGCTGTGCGTGACGGTGATCTCCGGCTTCCTGGTCGGCGGTCTGGTGGGGGCGCTGGGCTTCCACCGCTGGTCGTACGTGGTGCTGGTCGCGCCGGCGCTGATCTGCCTGGGCCTGGCCTGCGTGTACGCGGTCTACGCGCGGCGCATGGTGGAGCCGGCGTCTTCGGAAGGGAGCGCTTAGCCCTATCCCGTGGCAGCCGAGCTCATTACGCTTGCAGGCCCCTGATCCGCGTCCGGTGCGCCTGTTCGTCCATGACTGATTCCCATGCATCCGTTCACGGCCTGCACTTGCGTCGCGATGTGCCGCTGCCGCCGTTGGGGCACTTTGGCCTCATCGCCTTCGACATGGACTCGACGTTGATCACCATCGAGTGCATCGATGAGATCGCTGATGCCGTGGGCATGAAGGATCAGGTGGCGGCGATCACCGAGGCAACCATGCGCGGGGAGATTGCCGATTTCCGCGAAAGCCTGTTGCGCCGCGTGGCGCTGCTCAAGGGCGTGCCGGTCGGCGCCCTGCAGGAGGTGTACGACACGCGCCTGCAGCTCACCGCAGGTGCCGAGGCGTTGGTAGGAGCCTGCAAGGCGGCCGGGTTGAAGGTCCTGCTGGTGTCCGGCGGCTTCACCTTCTTTGCCGAGCGCCTGCGCGAGCGGCTGGGGCTGGATTACGTGCGCGCCAACCTGCTCGAGCAGGTCGATGGAGTGTTGACCGGACGCGTGCTGCCGCAGGCCTGGGGCGATGTCTGCGATGGCGCGGTCAAGCGCGCGACCCTGCTGGACGTGGCCTCGCTGCTGGGCCTGGCGCCGGATCAGACCATCGCCGTGGGCGACGGCTCCAACGACATCCCGATGATGCAGGCCGCCGGACTGTCGGTGGCCTTCCATGCCAAGCCCAAGGTGCGTGAGGTGGCGGACGTGGCGATCGAGACGGGCGGGCTGGACCGTTTGCTCACTGTGCTGGGCTGACGGCGTCCGAGATCGCCGCTTGCCGGAACCGCAATGAAAAACGCCGCCGGGTGCGAACCCGGCGGCGTTTTCGTCTCCGCGCGGCGCGTGGCTCAACCGGCCAGGCGGTCGGCGATGGTCTTGCGCACGGCGGCCAGGTCGTCGGCGAAGGCCTTGATGCCGTCTGCCAGCTTCTCCTTGGCCATCGGATCAGCCTCGACGTCACGCGCGAACTGCTCGGCGGTGATCGGCGGCACGGTCGTGTCCTCGGCCGCCGCGGGTGACAGCTTGCGCGGCAGGTCGCCGTGGTCGGCGTCCAGCTTGTCCAGCAGGTCCGGGGAGATGGTCAGGCGGTCGCACCCGGCCAGCGCTTCGATCTGGTCGGTGGAGCGGAACGAAGCGCCCATCACCACGGTCTTGATGCCGCGGCGCTTGAAGGTGTCGTAGACGCCGCGGACGAACTTGACGCCCTGGTCGTCGTCGATCGTGGCCGGCGCCTGGTCGTGGGCCTTGTACCAATCCAGGATGCGGCCGACGAACGGCGAGATCAGAAAGGCATTGGCCTCGGCGCAGGCCAGGGCCTGGGTGGGATTGAAGATTAACGTGCAGTTGCAGTCGATGCCCTCGGCCTGCAGCTGGCGGCAGGCTTCCACGCCTTTCCAGGTGGAGGCCACCTTGATCAGGATGCGGTCCTTGGGCACGCCGGCTTCGGCGTACATGGCGATGAATTTCTTGGCCTTGGCCACGGTGGCGGCGGTGTCGTGGGCCAGGTCGGCATCGACCTCGGTGGAGACCCGGCCATCAATCAGGCCCGAGAGCTTGACGCCCACGCCGACGGTCAGGCGATCGACCACCTCTGCCACCAGCTCGTCGGTGACCGCGCCCTGGCTGCGTGCCCAGGTGATCTGCTCGTCGATCAGGTCGGCGTAGCCCGGCAGGTCCAGGGCCTTCTTCACCAGAGTCGGGTTGGTGGTGCAGTCCACCGGCTTGAGGCGCTTGATCGCGTCGAAGTCGCCGGTGTCGGCCACGACCACGGAGAGGTCGCGAAGTTGTTCGAGTTTGCTAGGGGAGGTCATGGTATCGATCCGTTGATTCAGTCGTGTCGGGTAGTGAACAGGCTCTCACGCGCGACGTTGCGTCGTCGTCGATGTTTTCTTGCGGGCCGGCGGCGCAGGCGCTGCGGCGGGGTCGAGCAGGTGCGGGGGCAGATCGCGGAAGACCTGTGCCAGCTGGGTGAGGAAGGCCGACATGGCCGAGCTTCTGCGCCAGACCATGGCAATGCGCCGGCTGGGATGGGAGTCGCTGAACCCCAGCAGGTGGATGTTGTCCGAGCGCGCCACCGGTGGTTTGACCGCCAGGGTCGGCAGCAGGGTCACCCCGACGTCGGCGGCGACCATCTGGCGCAGAGTTTCCAGGCTGGTGGCGCGGAACTCGGATTTCTCGTTGGCGCCGGACAGGCGGCAGACCTCCAGCGCCTGCTCGCGCAGGCAGTGGCCGTCCTCCAGCAGCAGCAGCTTTTGGTCGTTCAATTCGGCCAGGGTCAGGCTGCCGCGACTTGCGAGCGGGTGGTGCTCGGGCACGGCCAGTACGAACGGCTCCTCGAACAGGAACTCCACATGCAGCTGATCCTCGTCGATGGGCAGGGCCAGCAGGCCTGCATCGAGCCTGCCTTCGCGCAGGCGCTGCAGCAGCACGTCGCTCTTTTCCTCCACCAGCAGCAGTTCCAGTTGGGGGAAGCGTGCGCGGATGGCAGGAACCACGTGCGGCAGCAGGTAGGGCCCCAGGGTGGGGAAGATGCCCAGCCGCACGGTGCCGGCTTCGGGATCCTGGCTGCGGCGGGCCGCCTCCTTCATCTGCTCGACCTCGGCCACGATGCGACGCGCGCGCTCGGCGGCATCACGCCCGGCCGGCGTCAGCATCACCTTGCGCGGCGCGCGCTCGACCAGCGAGACACCCAGCTCTTCTTCCAGCTTCTTGATCTGGGTCGACAAGGTGGGCTGGCTGACGAAGCTGGCCGCTGCGGCGCGGCCGAAGTGCATGTGGTCGGCCAGGGCGACCAGATATTTGAGGTCACGCAGATTCAAGCGAACGCATCCGTGTTGGAAGGCACGGCCATCGGAGCCGTCGATGCATTCAACGCCTTTTGCGCGGTTCGATCAATCGATGGGAGGTAAATGGAGCCAAAAAAACGCCCGCCGGCATGACCGGCGAGCGAGGTGGCGGGCTCGCGGGGGAGGGCGCTGCGAGCCCGATGCTCAGGCCGCCTCGGCGGTGCGGACCTCCGCCGGCGCGCTGTGGCGGATCAGGTGGTCGAAGGCGCTCAACGCGGCCTTGGAGCCTTCGCCCATGGCGATCACGATCTGCTTGTACGGCACGGTGGTGGCGTCACCGGCGGCGAACACGCCTGGCACGTTGGTTGCGCCGCGCTCGTCGACGATGATCTCCCCGCGCGGGGACAGGGCCACCGTGCCCTTCAGCCACTCGGTGTTGGGCAGCAGGCCGATCTGCACGAAGATGCCTTCCAGTTCCAGCCTGTGACCCTCGTCATTGGTGCGGTCGGTGTAGGACAGGCCGGTGACCTTGCTGCCGTCGCCATGCACCTCGGTGGAGAGCGCCGAGACGATGATGTCCACGTTGGGCAGGCTGCGCAGCTTGCGCTGCAGGACTTCGTCGGCACGCAGCTTGTGGTCGAACTCGATCAGCGTGACGTGCTTGACGATTCCGGCCAGGTCGATGGCCGCTTCCACGCCGGAGTTGCCGCCGCCGATTACCGCCACGCGCTTGCCCTTGAACAGCGGGCCATCGCAGTGCGGGCAGTAGGCCACGCCCTTGTTCTTGTACTCGTTTTCGCCGGGTACGTTCATCTGCCTCCAGCGCGCGCCGGTGGACAGGATCACGGTCTTGCCCTTGAGCGCAGCGCCATTGGCCAGCTCGATGCTGATCAGGCCATCGTCACCGGCCGGCACCAGCTTCTCGGCGCGCTGCAGGTTCATGATGTCCACCTCGTACTGGCGTACGTGCGCCTCCAGTGCGGCGGCCATCTTCGGACCTTCGGTCTCCTGTACGGAGATGAAGTTCTCGATCGCCATGGTGTCCAGCACCTGGCCACCGAAGCGCTCGGCGGCTACACCCGTGCGGATCCCCTTGCGCGCGGCGTAGACCGCCGCGGCCGAGCCCGCCGGACCACCGCCGACGATAAGGACCTCGAACGGCGCCTTGGCCGAGATCTTCTTGGCGTCGCGCTTGGCCGCACCAGCGTCCAGACGTCCAACGATCTCTTCCACGTTCATGCGGCCCTGACCAAAGGTCTCGCCGTTGAGGTAAACGGTTGGCACCGACATCACCTGGCGCGCCTCGACCTCGGTCGGGAACACCGCGCCGTCGATGGCCACGTGCTGGATTTTGGGATTGAGCACCGCCATCAGGTTCAATGCCTGGACCACGTCCGGGCAGTTCTGGCAGCTCTGCGAGAAATAGGTCTCGAACTTGTACTCGCCCTCCAGTGCCTGGATCTGCTCGATTGTGTCCTGCGCGGTCTTGGACGGATGACCGCCCACCTGCAGCAGGGCCAGCACCAGCGAGGTGAACTCGTGGCCCATCGGCAGGCCGGCAAAGCGCAGGTGGATGTCGTGTCCCGGCGAGTTGATCGCGAAGGAGGGCGTGTGCACGTCGGCATCGCGATGCTCGACCAGCGAAACCTTGTCCGACAGCAGCACGATGTCGCTCAGCAACTCGAGCATTTCCTTGGAGGTCGCCGAATCGTCGACCGAGGCGACCAACTCCACCGGGCGCGTCAGGCGCTCCAGGTAGGCCTTGAGCTGGCTCTTGAGGGTGTCGTCCAACATGGGGGGCATCTCCAGATGACAGGAACGGACGGCCGGCCCGGGATCAGGCAGGCGCATGGAAAAACAGGGCAAAACGCAAACCGCGCGAGAGAACAAGGCGCCGCGTGGGTTCCGGTTTGCCGCCGTGCGCCTCCCTCCCGCAGGAGGGAGGCGCAAGCCGAACCGGCGTTTAGATCTTGCCGACCAGGTCCAGCGACGGGGCCAGGGTCTTGGCGCCTTCCTTCCACTTGGCCGGGCACACTTCACCCGGGTGGTCGGCGACGTAGATCGCGGCCTTGACCTTGCGCAGCAGCTCGGTCGCGTCGCGGCCGATGCCTTCGGCGGTGATCTCGATGCCCTGGATCACGCCCTGCGGGTCGATGATGAAGGTGCCGCGGTCGGCCAGGCCCATCGGACGCAGGATGTCGAAGTTCTTCGAGATCTGGTGGGTCGGATCGCCGATCATGGCGTACTTGATCTTGCCGATGGCATCGGAGGTGTCGTGCCAGGCCTTGTGCGAGAAGTGGGTGTCGGTGGACACCGAGTAAATCTCCACGCCGAACTTCTGGAACTCGGCATAGTTCTCGGCCAGGTCTTCCAGTTCGGTCGGGCACACGAAGGTGAAGTCGGCCGGGTAGAAGACCACGACAGACCACTTGCCCTTCAGGTCGGCGTCGGACACTTCGATGAATTCGCCATTCTTGTAGGCGGTCGCCTTGAACGGCAGGATTTCGGTGTTGATGATGGACATCAGTCTTCCTTTTGTTGAGGGAGGGTTGAAAGCGATGGGTGCATCGTACGCACCGCGCTTCTATTTCTCAAATCGATTGCCAGGATTGAATCGATAGTTTTTATCAATCAATCTGGTTGCCTTCATCGTAGGCTCGCGGATGTTTCAGCCTGGTCACGGCGCCCGCAGAAACGCGGCGATGCGCTGCAGCAGGGCCGGGTCGCGTTCGGGCTTGTAGAGATCGATCAGCGGAGTGAGGTGGCTGCCGCCGGGAAGATGCAGCACCTGCACCGCATCGCCCTGGGCGCGCAGGCGCGCGGCCAGGGCGTCGGTCTGGCGCGGCGCGACGATCTTGTCGTCGGTGCCCGCCACCAGCAGGAACGGCGGTTCGTCACCATCGACGAACCCGATGGCCTGGGCTTGCGGCCATTGCGCCGGCGGACCGAACACGTCGACCAACTTGCCGCTGATGCTGAAGTCATACGGTCCAGACAAGCCGATGACGCCGGCGATGGCCGACAGCGGCACGCCCTCGGCCTCCAGGTAACGCGCATCGGTGCCCAGTAGTGCGGCAATCTGCGCGCCAGCCGAATGCCCGGCGATGAACAGGCGCGCCGGATCGCCGCCATAGTCCCGCGCATGGCGTCGGGCCCAGGCCACGGCGCGAGCGCCGTCGTGCATGAAGCCAGGGAACGGGGTCTGCGGACCCTTGCGGTAGTCGGCCACCATCACCACCGCGCCGGTCGAGGCCAGGCGCCGTCCAATGAAACGGTATTGGTCCCGCGCGCCGTGCTGCCAGCTGCCGCCGTAGAAGAACACCAGCACGGGCGCATCCGGAAGCGGGGTGGCGGGACGATAGATGTCCAGCGAGAGCCCATGGCCAGGGTCGTAGGCCACGCTGGCATCGGGCGCGGCGACGCCACGGTTGGCGATGGCGAAAGCCACGCTCTGGCAGCCACCGAGGATCAGGGCGGCCGATGCAGCCAGGGCGAGGCGGAACAACGAGACACAAGATTTCAACGCAGGCTCCAGAAGTGGGCGGGGAAGCGGGCGCCGCCATCCAACGGCTACCATTCATGGGATGAATACGCAGTCACCCCTGCGCCTGGATGCACTGGCGCGTCGCGGCGCCGTGCAACTTTCCGGTGTCGATGCCCGTTACGAGGCCGAGTTGCTGCTGCTGCACGCGCTGCAGCGCGACCGCGCGTGGCTGTTCGCGCATGGCGCCGATGCGGCCGATGAGGTGCTGCAGGCGGCCTACGCCACGCTGGTGTCACGGCGGGCAGCGGGCGAGCCGATCGCCTATATCACCGGGTCGCGCGGATTCTGGACGCTGGACCTCCAGGTCACGCCGGCCACGCTGATTCCTCGGCCCGAGACCGAGCGGCTGGTCGAACTGGCGCTGGAGCGGCTGCCAGCCGACATGCCGCTCCAGGTGGCGGACCTGGGGACCGGCAGCGGCGCGATCGCGCTGGCCATTGCCAGCGAGCGCCCGCAGGCGCGTGTGCTGGCCACCGATGCCAGTGAGGCCGCACTGGCGGTGGCGCAGGGCAATGCGCGGGCGCATGCATTGGACAACGTCGCATTCGTGCAGGGCGACTGGTTTGCGCCGCTGGCCGGTCGGCGCTTCGACCTGATCGCCAGCAATCCGCCCTACATCGAGGCCGGCGACGCGCATCTGTCCCAAGGGGATCTGCGCTTCGAGCCGGCCAGCGCGCTGGCCTCTGGCGCCGATGGGCTGGATGACATCCGCCGCATCGTCGGGCAGGCGCCGGGCCACCTGATCCCAGGCGGGTGGCTGCTGCTGGAACATGGTCTGGATCAGGGCGTCGGGGTACGGGCGCTGCTGGAAGAAGCCGGCTTTGTCGAAGTGCAAACCGCACAGGACCTGGAGATGCGGGACCGGGTGACGCTGGGGCAATGGATCGGGCAGGCAGGCTGAGGCGCCGGGTGCAGGAACGCCGGAAGATGAGCAAGGTCGTGTGGAAGATCCCGGTGTGGCGGCGGCTCCTGCTGTTCGTCAGGGCAGGTGCTGAGCTGGCTGTGTTTCCTCGTGCTCTGTCTGCTGTGCGTGCAGGGCTTGTCTCTGGCCTTCGCACGCCACGCGATGCCGGTACCTGTGTTCGTCGCCGCTTGTCTTGGGACCCTGCCTTCGCTGTATGCCGCACTGCCATGCGTGTTCGTCATGGACGCTGGCCACTGGGCGCGGGTCGCGCCTGGCTTTCCTGAGGCGGTGCGGGTTTACGGCTACGTGCCCGCATCGGGGGACCCCAACGGTGCACCGCTGGTCTACCGGCACGGTCTGCCGCGCTGGGCCCGCTGGGAGGAAAACGCGATCTTGATTGTGCCCAGCCATGGCGGCAGCGTGACCGTGCAGGCGCCCAAGGCCGTGGCTGGGAAGCTGCGCGCCCGGCTGTTGCGCATGCTGGCGTGAACGCGGTCGCGCGCGGCGGGTGAGCCGCGTGCAGCCAAGCCTGGAGATGGGCCGATACAATGGCGTTTTTCCGCAGGAACACCGCATGCGCACGCTCTACCCCGCCATCGAGCCCTACAACACCGGCACGCTGCAGGTCGACGATCGCCACGTCCTGTATTTCGAGGAGTGCGGCAATCCGCAGGGCAAGCCGGTGGTGCTGCTGCACGGTGGCCCGGGCGGCGGCTGCAGCCCGAAGATGCGCTGCTTCCACGACCCGGCCAAATACCGCATCGTGCTGTTCGACCAGCGCGGCTCGGGCCGCTCGCGTCCGCATGCGGACCTGGTCGACAACACCACCTGGGATCTGGTGGCCGACATCGAAAAACTGCGTGAGCACCTGGGCATCGAGGCCTGGCAGGTGTTCGGCGGCAGCTGGGGGTCCACCCTGGCCCTGGCCTACGCCGAAACCCACCCGCAGCGCGTGACCGAGCTGGTCCTGCGCGGCATCTTCATGCTGCGCCGCTGGGAGCTGGAATGGTTCTACCAGGAGGGCGCCAGCCGCCTGTTCCCCGATGCATGGGAGCACTACATCAAGGCGATCCCCGAGGTCGAGCGCGCCGATCTGATCTCGGCCTTCCATCGGCGCCTGACCAGCGATGACCATGCCACCCGCCTGGCCGCTGCGCGGGCGTGGTCGGTGTGGGAGGGGGCGACCAGCTTCCTGCGCGTGGACGATGATTTCGTCAACGGGCACGAGGATGCGGAATTCGCGCTGGCCTTCGCCCGCATCGAGAATCACTACTTCGTCAACGGGGGGTTCTTCGAGGTCGAGGACCAGTTGCTGCGCGATGCGCACCGTATCGCCGACATCCCTGGGGTGATCGTGCACGGCCGCTACGACGTGGTCTGCCCGATCGCCAATGCCTGGGACCTGCACAAGGCCTGGCCGAAGGCGACGCTGGAGATCAGCCCGACCTCCGGGCACTCCGCATTCGAAGCCGAGAACATCGACGCCCTGGTCCGCGCCACCGACGCCTTCGCCTGATCGCATCGGCGGCCACCCTCGCGGTGGCCGATGGCGGGATCCGTGCGTCGAATGTCTGACGGGCATGGCAGGGGTCGCTGTGCTCCCTGCGGCGCGCGGGCCTCATCGCGCCCCGGGTTTGCAATGCGAGGTGTTCTGCCTGGGTGTCCGCTGTCGCTGCCCGCGACCAAGGCAGGGGAATGGCGACTCGCCTCAGACAGCCTGCAGGGCCGGCACCGCCGAGATGCCCGCCATGCGCGGGGACAGCGAAGGATCGTCGGTCTGGTCGGTCCAGACCACGAACTTCTCCAGGGTGTTGGCGCCGAAGCTGTTGCTGATGGCCGCGTCGGCCGCGTCGCGGCCGCGGGCGATCAGCACCCGGCCGATGCGGGGGACGTTATGGCGCGCGTCGAAGGTGTACCAGGTGCCGTCCAGGTAGGCCTCGAACCAGGCCGAGAAGTCCATCGGTGCGTCGACCGGTGGGATGCCGATGTCGCCCAGGTAGCCGGTGCAGTAGCGGGCCGGGATGTTCATGCAGCGGCACAGCGCGATGGCCGAGTGGGCAAAATCCCGACAGACGCCGCGTCCCTCGCGCAGCGCCTGCGCCGCACCCTTGGTGGCACTGGCGTGGTGGTAGCCGAATTCGATCTGACCGTGGACGTAGTCGCAGATGGCCTGCACCCGCTGCCAGCCCGGGGGCGTGTGGCCGAACAGGTCCCAGGCCATGCCGACCAGTTGGTCGGTCTCGCAATAGCGGCTGCCCAGCAGGAACAGCAGGGTCTCGTCCGGCAGCTCCGGCACAGGAATCTCGCGGGCCTGCGGCATGGTGAGGTCCTGCACGCCGCTGTCCTGGACCACCGCGTCGGCGTGCAGTGTCAGCAGCCCCGCCGGCGCAACCAGACGCGTACAGGTGTTGCCGAAGCTGTCGTGGTACTGACGCATCGGCACGCCGGGCAGGGCGCGCAGCTCTTGTCCAATGACGATGTCGGTGCGCCGACTGTCATGGATATTGAGCGTCACCAGCATCGGCGTCGGCTGCGGGAAGCGGAAGGCAATCTCGTAACCCAGTCGGATGAGCATGGCGGCGCGGCGTGAGGTCGGGGGAAGCTCTGGTATAGCCCTGCGCGGCCTAGGTGGGCGTGAAGTCCGCCGCCAGATCACTGAACAGGCGCGCTAGGCGCGCCGCCCATGCCGCCTGCCCCTCCTCGTGTGCGATCAGGTCTTGGCGGATCTCCAGTTCCAGGTGCACCAGTCCACGTCGCTCTCCGTGCACGGGGATGGCGTAATCGGTGGCGTCGCTGACCGCGTAGGGTTCGTTGTTGCCCACGACCAGTCCCTCGGCTTCCAGCAGTGGCTTGAGCGCCATGGCAAAGCGTGCATCGCGTTGGTAGAGCACGCCGGCCTGCCAGGGCCGCACGATTCCGGCATACACCGGGGTGAAGCTGTGCATGGCGATCAGGATGGTCGGCTGGCCGCGTGCGGCGCGCGCATCGAGTTGAGCCCCGATGCAGGCGTGGTAGGGCGCGAAGATCTCGGCCACGCGCTGCGCGCGCTGGGCCTCGCTGGCCGCCACGTTGGCGGCGATGTCGGTGCCGTCGCTGACCGCGGCGATCGAGCCGGGCGCTCCTGGTGGACGGTTGCAGTCGATGACCAAGCGCGAATAGGTCTGCAGCACCGCCGTGGCATCGAGCAGGGCCGCCAGCTTGCGCGTGGTGCCGGCGATGCCGATGTCCCAGCCGATGTGCCGGTCCAGTTCGGCCTGGGAAAGTCCCAGGCCGTGCAGCGCCGCCGGCACGGCCTGCCCGGCATGGTCGGCGATCAGCAGGAAGGGCGAGGGTGCGCCCTCGCCGATCAGGGTGAACGCAGGGGGATCCTCGGGGCCGAGCAGGCTGGACTCAGCCACGCGGCGTACCGTCCAGGTGGTGCTCGATCATCCACAGGCCGGCCCAGAGCTTGGCGTCCAGCTGGTAGCCCTCGCCCAGCTTGGACACCAGCCAGGCGGCGGCCTGGGTGCGCGGAATCTCGTGGACGGTGATGTTCTCGTCGCCATCGCCGCCGCCCTCACCGACTTTGGTCAGGCCACTGGCGCGGACGAAGGCGATCTGTTCGCTGGTGCTGCCCGAGGAGACCGGGCCGATCAGCAGCACTTCGGCGTGCTCGGCGGTCCAGCCGGTTTCTTCCTCCAGCTCCCGGATGGCCGAGACCTCGATGGATTCGTCGGCGTGGATATCGCCCACCAGTCCGGCGGGCATCTCGATGGTGTTGGCCTGCAGCGGCACGCGGAACTGTTCGACGAAGACGATCTTGTCCTGCGGAGTGACGGCGATGATGATCGCGGCCAGGCCGCCGGCGTGGGCGCGTTCGGCGTATTCCCAGGTGCCGCGGCGGATCATGCGCAGGTACTTGCCGTCGTACATGACTTCGGCCGGTTCGGTCTTGGAATTCATCAGGCGGGCTCGTAGGAAGGGAAATGGGGAGCGTCGTCGTCCTGCGGCGGCGCCCAGGGGTGTTCCAGGCCGGCCACGGTGCGCAGCCGGCGGCGCAGGGTCGGGCCGAAGCGCAGCGACT
The DNA here is from genome assembly GCF_058448525.1 of Pseudoxanthomonas sp. JC1303. Classification (NCBI taxonomy): domain Bacteria; kingdom Pseudomonadati; phylum Pseudomonadota; class Gammaproteobacteria; order Lysobacterales; family Lysobacteraceae; genus Pseudoxanthomonas; species Pseudoxanthomonas sp. JC1303. Next base: position 2,770,299 of record NZ_CP185958.1, read on the forward strand.
GACAGAGCGCGTCCAGCATGTCGCCATCGGCGTCCAGTCTCGCGAAACCGGGCACCGCGCCGTCCAGCGGCGCATCCAGGGCGATGGTGGTCAACTGCCGCCATAGCAGCGCGTGCTCGCGCTGCTCGCGCAGGCGCACCGCCACCTGGGCCGCGCCGCGCATGCGCAGGTAGGCGACTTCGTCGCAGCGTGCCAGCAGCGCATCCAGGCTGCCGAAGTGCGCCAGCAGGATCGCGGCGGTCTTGGCGCCGATGCCGGTCACCCCGGGGATGTTGTCGATGGCATCGCCGCACAGGGCCAGATAGTCGGCGATCTGGTGGGCCTCCACGCCGTGGCGGGCCTTGACCCCGCCCATGCCCCAGCGCACGCCGCGAGCGAAGTCCCATTGCTCGTCGTGCTCACCGAGCAACTGGGATAGGTCCTTGTCGGCCGAGACGATCACCCCGCGGAACGCCAGCGGGCGGGCCGCATGCAGCGCGCTGCCGATCAGGTCGTCGGCCTCGTAGTGGTGGTGGGCCAACACCGGCAGGCCCAGCGCGGCGCACAGCGCCTTGCAGTGGGCGAACTGGCGCCGCAGTTCCGGCGGTGCCGGTTCGCGGTTGCCCTTGTAGGCAGGGTAGAGCGCATGGCGGAAGCAACTGTCCAGCGCCTCGTCGAAGGCAATGGCGATATGGCCGGGCCGTTCGCGTTCGAGCAGTTCGGCCAGAAAACGCGCAAAGCCATGCACTGCATTGGTCGGCCAGCCTTCGGTGTCCTGGAACTGGTCGGGCATCGAGTGCCAGGCGCGGAACACGTACAGGCTGGCATCGACCAGGTACAGCGGGGTCGGCCGCTGCGCCTGGACGGGGGGCATCTCAGTCACGGCCGGGCCAGTCGGTCAGCAGGTCCGCAGGATCAGGACGCTCGCGCTCGGGGGCTTCCATGGCTGCAGTCCCCAGGTGCATGAAGCCGGCGATCCGCTCGTCCGGGCCAAGGCCCAGAGCCGCGTGCACCTCGGCATCGTATGCCGGCCAGCCGGTCAGCCACTGCGCGCCGAAACCGGCCGCCTGCGCGGCCTGGAGCAGGGCGAAGCACACGCTGCCGGCGGTCAGCCATTGCTCCTCCAGGGGCACTTTGTGACCCGGGCGCAGGCATGCGACGACAGTGACGACCAGCGGCGCATGGGAAAAGCGGTGCCGGTCCTTCTCCACGGCCGAGGCAGGGGCCTGCGGGTCAAGGGCCAGGGTGCGCGCGGCGAGCAGCTCGCCCATCGCCTGACGGGCCTGGCCCTGGATGCGCACGAAGCGGAAAGGCACCAGCTTGCCGTGGTCCGGGACGCGCGAGGCACTGCGCAGAACGCGCAGCAGCGTGGCCTGGTCCGGGCCGGGGTCGCGGAGCTGCTTGGACGGGACTGAACGGCGCTGGTCGAGGGCTTGCAGCAGTTCGGGGGTCGGCATAGGCTGGAGTTTAGCTGCTTGGCACGCTTTTTGAGTGATAAGCAGATCGGGTGGGATGTGAACGCTAGTCACACATATCCCTCCGTATCTTCCACTCGATTCAGGCACTCAAGGGGGGGCTTGGTGTCTCGGCATGGCCAGTACATACGCCCAGGACGCAAAAAACGACCGTAATGCCGCGCTGCTCGAGCATGTGCGGCTGTTGGCGATCGTGCCGGCGGGCGAAATCTTCCAGGCCGTCTATGACACCTTGCCCACGGGCCTGGACGAATCGGCCGGACGCGACGGCGCGGCCTCGATCGATCTGATCGAAGCCAAGCACGAGGTCCGCCGGCGCCGCGAGCGCAGCCTGTCCCGGTTCCGGGCCCATCTGGTCAACGCCTGGCAGCTGCTGGAGCTCGGCCGTCCGCTGTCGGTGGAATACAAGCTCGCCGAGATCGACCTGGACGAGGACGGCGCTGCCAAGCTGGGCCTGCTCAGCTACCAGGACATGGAGGTGCGCCTGGCGATCCGGCGCATGGCCGATGCCATCGCCCACCGCTGGCGCCCAGAGCTGATGCGAGTCAACCGCTACGTCGGTCTGCTGGCCGGCGGGCTGAAGCTGGGGGACGACACGCTGCCGTTCGGTCCCCATCACATCGGGGCGGGCCTGTTCGATGCCCTGGAGGAGCTGGTCCTGGCACCGCCGGCGCGCCTGGCGATCATCCGCATCTGCGAAGTCGAACTGCAGGAACGGCTGGGCACGCTCTACGCGGGCCTGGAGCGCCGCCTGGTGCAGGTCGTGCGGGCCTCGGAAGAAGCGCTGCTCAAGCCCCGGACCCGTCGGCGCATCCACAATGCGCGCTACCTCTCGGGCCAGGACGCCGCCGACCAGGACGAGGCGCCGGACTGGATCGCGCGCTTCTTCGCCCAGTGGCAGCCCCCCGCCGCCTCGCCGGCCGCGGCCGCGGGCGCCGAGCACGCGCGAACGACCAAGGAAATCCTGCCCTCGGAACTGCATGCCCTGCTGCAGCGTTCGCGCGGCGAGTCGCCTGCCGGACGCGCCGACCCGCGTCGTGCCTTGTCCCAGCGCGAGCTGCTCTCGGTGCTGTCGCTGATGCAGTCCATGCCCTCGTCGTCCACCGCGCCCTCGACGGCGCGGCTGCCGCAGCAGCTGAAACACGACATCCTGGCGACCGGGGCCAAGCTCGGCATCGATCCTGCGCGCGTGCGGCTGGACCCGGTCGATGAAGACACCCTGGACCTGGTGGCGATGCTGTTCGAGGTCATGCTCGACGAATGCCATCTGCAGGGCGCGCTGCGCGCGTCGATGCTGCGCCTGCTGGTGCCCTACGCCAAGGTCGCCCTGATCGGGCCGGAATTGTTCCTGCGCGAGAACGATCCACCGCGGCGCCTGCTCAATCTGCTGGCCGATGCGGCCGAATGCCTGGCCGGTGACGAGGCGGCGGAAAAGCAGCTGCGCGCCGAGTTCGATCGCACGCTCGACCGGATCGTCAGCGATTTCGCCGAGCACACCGAGGTGTTCGCCGCGCTGCTGCAGTCCTTTGCCACCGCCTTCGGCAACTATCGTCGTCGGGTGGAAATCGCCGAGCGCCGCGCCACCGAGATGCATCGCGCCCAGGAACGTCGCGACGAGGCACGTCGGTTCGCCGATGGCGCGGTGAGCGCCCGCACCCAGGGGCGTCATCTGCCGGCCGCCATCGAGGACTTCCTGTCGCGCTACTGGGCGCCCTATGTCGGCATGACGGTCTTGCGCGGGGAGAGTGGCGCGGCGGACCTGTCCGACGCCCTGGCGCTGGGCGACGCGTTGCTGGAGGAACTGGACCTGGCCCGGGTGCATGGCCAGGCCCGCCCATGGCTGGAGCAGTTGCAGCCCTCCTTGTCCAAGTTGCTCGACAACCTGGGATTGAGCGCGGCCGACGCAGCGGCGGCGCGCCAGGCCCTGCGCGACGCGCTGGCCGGCCAGGCGCAGCATGACGAGAGCGTGCTGGCCGAACTGCCACCGCTGCCTCGTCCGTTGCCGACCGCCCAACCCGAGGCGCCGGTGCCGGTGGCCTGGGAAGAACCGACGCCGCCGACCGAGGTCGACGAGGTGACGGCGGACTATTTCCGGCACATGCCGCTGGGAACCTGGCTGGACTTCGTGTCCCGCGACGGCAGCGTGCGTCCCGGCAAGCTCAGCTGGGTCAGCCCGATCTCGGCGCGGCTGATGTTCGTGGACCGGCGTGGCGGCCGGATGTGCGTGGCATCGGCCGATGAACTGTCGGCCATGGCCCATCTGGACCGGGTGCGCATGCATCGTCACGAGGATGCGTTCTACAGCGCCATGCAGGGCGCGATCGACCAGCTGGAGCACTGAGTCGATGGGGAGAGACCTTTTTGCTTTAAGCTGAAGGTGGATTGCCAATTGCATCACGGTTCAGCGCGATGGCGATTCACTACGATGAAATCGCGGTACAGGGGCCGCATTTCCTCACGCTGCGCTATCGACGGACGCCTTCGCCCGTATGTCCCCATTTGCCGACATCCATCACGGTTCTGGTCGCAATCCGCGCCTGCTCGAACAGGCGCGTGCGCTGGTGCTGCCTGCACTGGTCACCGCGTTCGGCGAATCGCTGGGCTCGTTCGACGATGCCCTGTTCGACCGCGCCGAGCGGGCCGGTCCCGTGCAGATGGCCTACCTGGATGGCATGCGTGAGCTGCGCCGCCAGCGTGAGCCTTCGGTCGCGCGCTTCCGTCAGCATCTGGAGAAGGCCTGGCGCTCGCTGGAAGAGGGCCAGCCCCTGTCGGTGGACACGGCCCTGACCGATCCCGGTGCCGGCGGACTGAGCCTGGTGTCGGAAACCGAACTGGAGTCGCGGCTGGCCGCGCGCAATCTCGCCAGCGTCGTCGGCCGCGACTGCAAGCAGGTCCTGGCCCGCCTCGACCGACGCCTGGCGCTCATCGCTGGAGTCACCGATCTGGATGCCGATCACAACCCGATCGGTCCCGAGCATGTGGGCGTGGCCTTGCACGAGGCGTTCTCTGGCTGCGACTTCGCCCTGGAAGTCCGGCTGACGGTGATCAAGCTCGGTGAGCGCGAGCTGGTGCCGCAGCTGGCCCGCGTCTATGAGGCGCTGGACCAGATGTTGCAGCAGGCCGGCGTGATCGCCGAGCTGCCGTCCAATCGGCGGGTGGTCCCGCGGCGGCCGACGCCGCAGCCCGATCCCACCCAGATCCCGGGCCTGGAAACCGTCGAGGCACGGTCCGTGGGGGACACCGAAGCCGCCTTCAATGACGAGGCCGCGATGCCGGCCTGGATGGCGCGTTTTGCAGAGCGCCTGTCGAGCAGTGGCGGCGCCATGCCCGGCATGATGGGTCATGCCGGCGCTGGTGATGCGGACGCCGCCGGCGGGCCGCACGCGCAGGGTGTGCTGCTTGAGGCACTGCATCATTTGCTGCAGGAGTCCCGTAGCCATCGGGGCGCCAGCGGCAGTCGCAGCGCCGGCAACGGGGCCCTGGACGAGGCATTCGATGCGCCGGTCGGCGACGCCCGCTCGCTGTCCAAGCGCGAGATGCTGTCGGTCCTGTCCATGCTGCAGACCACGCCCAGCGCGACCCTGCAGGGCGCGGCGGTGGGCACCAGCAGCGAATCGCTGGCCCAGCGTCTGAAGAGCGAGGTCATTCACAACGCGTCCCAGCTGGGTGTGGAACCCGGTACCACGCGTCTGTCGCAGGCCGACGAGGACGCCATCGACCTGGTCGGCATGCTGTTCGACGTGATGCTAGACGAGCGCGACCTAGAGGTCCATTCGCGCGAGCTGATGGGCAAGCTGGTGGTGCCCTTCGTCAAGGTCGCGCTGCTGGACCGGCGCATGTTCGTGCAGAAGACCCATCCGGCGCGGCGCCTGCTCAACGTGCTGGCCGAAGCCTGCGAGGGCAACACCGGGGAGAGCGCCGCCGAGCGGGTACTGATGGCCAAGGTCGAGGAAGTGGTCGAGCGGCTGGTGGCCGAGTTCAACGAAAACCTGGCGATCTTCCTGACCCTGGAAGAGGAATTCCGCGACTTCCTGGGCCAGCACAAGCGTCGGATCGAGATCGCCGAGCGCCGTGCCACCGAGCTGCAGCGCGGTCAGGAGCGTCTGGAAGCGGCCCGCGCCCGCGCCGCGACCGAACTGGCCAAGCGCCTGGAAGGGCGGCGTGTGCCGCAGACCATTGAAGACTTCCTGCGCCAGCCGTGGGCCCACCACCTGACAATGGCCCTGCTGCGCGAGGGCGAGGACAGCCAGATGGCCGCCAGTGCACTGGCCCTGGCCGACGGGGTGCTGCAGGAGCTGTCCGAGGCGCAGGCGCAGATCGTCGGCAAACCGTGGTTGCAGGAGTGGCGCCATGGGCTGATCAAGGTATTCAGCAGTGTCGGCATGGGCGGCGAGGCCGCCGGTTCGGCGATCGATGCGCTGCACGACACGCTGCAGGCGGTGTCGGTCTCGCGCCCGGACTTGGAGCGCGCGCTGCCCGACCTGCCGCCCGTCGCCGAGCCGGCTGCGCAGGCCGCCGCGGCCCAATCGCCCAACCTGGAGCTCATCGGGGGCACCGACGCGCTGGATTTCGATAGCGCCGATGCCGAGCATTTCCGTGGCCTGCCGATCGGCACCTGGCTGGATTTCGTGGACAAAGACAACAAGGTCCAGGCGGGCAAGCTGTCCTGGGTCAGCCCGATTTCCTCGCGCCTGTTGTTCGTCAACCGCCGCGGCGTGCGTTTTTGCGTGGCGTCTCCGGAAGAACTGGCGGTCATGGTCCGCCTGGGGCGCCTGCGGCGTCATCGCCATGAAGACGCCTTCGACAGCGCCATGCAGGGCGTGATCGATCGCCTGAACGGCGTGAGCCGGGCGCCCGCCGACGCCTGAGGCGGGGTTCCGCTCAACCCAGCAGCGTCTGCTGCCGTTCGCCTTTGCTAGCATCGCCGCTCCTAGAGCGACGGGCGGTGCGGCGATGACGGTCGAAGTACGGGTGGTGCGGGAAACCGTAACGGGCGAGCGCCGCGTGGCGGCCGTGCCGGAGACCGTCAAGAAGCTGGTGGCCGCGGGCGCCGCGGTCCATGTCGAAGCCGGTGCGGGCTTGCCTGCGGGCTTTACCGATCAGGCCTACCTGGACGCCGGCGCGGACATCGTGCCGGCGTCCGCGCCCGTCGCAGGCGTGGTGCTGTGCGTGCAATGCCCGGGCACCGACGTGCTGGCGGGTTACCCGGCCGGCACCGTGCTGGTGGGCACGCTGCAGCCACAGGCCGACGCCGCCCGTACCCAGGCGCTGCAGGCCAGCGGTGCGGTGATCTTCCCGCTGGAGCGCCTGCCGCGCACGACACGCGCGCAGGCCATGGACGTGCTCAGCTCGCAGGCCGGCATGGCCGGCTACAAGGCGGTGTTGATCGCCGCCGAACTGACCCCGCGCTTTTTCCCGATGCTGACCACCGCGGCCGGCACGATCCGCCCGTCCAAGGTGCTGATCGTGGGTGCCGGCGTGGCCGGCCTGCAGGCCGTGGCCACCGCCAAGCGCCTGGGCGCGCAGGTGGAGGGTTTCGACGTGCGTCCGGAAACGCGTGAGCAGATCGAGTCGCTGGGCGGCAAGTTCCTGGACCTGGGCGTGAGCGCGGCGGGCGAGGGCGGTTATGCGCGCCAGCTGACCGACGCCGAGCGCGCCGAGCAGCAGCGTCGCCTGGCCGAACACCTCAAGGGCGTGGACACCATCGTGTGCACTGCCGCCGTACCGGGCCGCCCGGCGCCGAAGATCATCACCGCCGCGATGGTGGCGGGCATGAAGCCCGGCAGCGTCATCGTCGATCTGGCCGCCGAGACCGGAGGCAACTGCGAGCTGACCGTGCCCGGCCAGACGATCACCTCGGACAACGGGGTGACCGTGGCAGGACCGCTGAATCTGGCGAGCATGGGCGCGGTCCACGCCAGCGAGATGTACGCGCGCAACGTCTACAACTTCGTGTCGCTGTTCCTCAAGGACGGTGCACTGGCCTTCGACTGGGAAGACGAACTGCTGGCCAAGACCCGCTGGCAGGCCGACGCGGCCATCTGATCCTGCCTGCGGCGTGGCCTGGCTCAGTCCGGGTCGTCGTCGCGCTCGGGCGGGTGCGCACGGACCCAGTCGCGCCGCTGTTGCGGCGTCATCTTCTTCCAGTCCTCGCGCAAGGCCTTGCGCTGCTCGGGCGGCAGCCCGCGCATGTGATCGAACAACGCGCGGGCCTCCTCGCGCTGCTGCGGGGTCATCCGCTCGTAGCGCTGCACCCCACGGCGCGCCTTCTCGCGTTGCTCGGGGCCCATATCGTGCCAGCGCTGGGCGTGGGACATCATCCGGCCACGTCGGTCGGGATCGCTGTCCCAGCGCTCGCGCAGTTGCTCCACCAGAACCTCGCGCTGGGCCTGCGTCAGGTGCTGCCAGTCGGGCCATTCGGTCCGGTCAGCAGGCCCCGGCGGAGGCGGAGGTGGCGGCGGTGGACGGTGGTCCTGCGCACCGGCCAGGCCGGCCGAGGTGGCCAGGGCGAGCAGGAGAACGGAGCGGAGCAGGGCGCGCATGGGGCTCATTCCAGTGCCAGCGAGGCATCCGAGCCCAGCCAGACATACAGGTCGGGATTCTGGTCGAGCACGTCCGTGGTGCTGACGAAGTCTTCGGAGGCCTGCACGGTCGCCACCGCCGGGGTGGTCACGGGCGTGGCCTGTCTCACCGGCATCAGGTGGGTCACGGCGACCACCGCCAGCACGGCAGTGCACGCGCTCGCGCCCAGCCAGGCCGCAGCGCGCGCGCGCCGGGGACGGGCCTGGGCCTGGCGTGCGGCGCGCAGCCGGGCCAGGGTCTGCGGCGGGATGGCCCCCAGCGACGCGGCATGCAGTTGCCGCATGTCCTGGTCGAATTGCTGCATGGGCTTCACCGTAGGTCCTCCAGTTGTTTCTGCAAGGCGTCGCGGGCACGCGACAGGTGGGTCTTGACCGAGCCTTCCGAGCACCCCATCACCCGGGCGGTATCGGCGACGTCCAGTTCCTCCAGGACCCGCAGGGTAAACGCCTCGCGCTGCCGGGCGGGCAGCGTGCGCAGGGCCTGGACCAGGCGGGTATAGCCCTCGCGCTGCTCGTGCTGGAGGGAGGGCCCCGGCCCCTGGTCGGCCCATTCGGCCAGCGCATCCTCGCTGCGCTCGCTGGAGGGCAGCAGCCAGCGCAGGCGGAAGCTGCCGCGCCGTTGCAGGTCGATGATGCGCCGGCGCAGGATGCTCCAGAACAGCGGCGTCCACTCGGTCGCCGGGCGGTCCGCATAGCCCAGCATCTTCATCATCGCATCCTGCACGGCATCCAGTGCGTCCTCGCGACTGCGCAGGCCAGCCTCCGCAAAGCGGTAGGCGCGCGTGGAGATGCCAGCCAGGAAGGCTTCCAGCGACGCAGGCACACGCTCGGCGGCCGGTGCCGTGGAATCGGGGGGATCGGAGAGGAGCGGACTCACCAGCACAGCTTAGCCATGGCAGGGGGAATGCCTGTGCAAACGCGCCAGCGCATCTCGGGTTGACGAGGGCCTCAAGCCGGTCAGCCCACGGTTATGATGCCGCCGCGGCCTTCAGTCGGCTATCCAAGGGGAACTCGGTCCATGAGCGACGGTTTCGTAGCGCTGTACATCTTCATGCTGGCGGCCATCGCCGGCCACGTCATCATCTCGCGCGTGCCGGTGATCCTGCACACGCCGCTGATGTCCGGATCCAACTTCATCCACGGCATCGTGCTGATCGGTGCGATGGTGGTGCTGGGCCATGCCGACACCACGCTGGAGAAGGTGCTGGGCTTCTTGGCGGTGCTGCTCGGCGCGGGCAACGCGGCCGGTGGCTACGTGGTGACCGAGCGGATGCTGGACATGTTCAAGTCCAGCAAGAAGAAGCCGGAGGCGCCCAAGTGAACCTCACTACCGTGCAACTGCTGGACTGGGTGGTGAGCGCCAGCTACCTGGTGGCCGCCACGCTGTTCCTGCTGGGCCTGCAGCGCATGGCCTCGCCGATGACCGCGCGCAGCGGCATCCGCTGGGCCGGCACCGGCATGCTGGTGGCGACCATCGCCACGTTCTTCCTGCCCGAGCTGCACAACATCCCGCTGATCCTGGCGGCGATCGTCATTGGCGTCGGTGCGGCCTGGGTGTCGGCCAAGAAGGTCGCCATCACCGACATGCCGCAGATGGTGGCGCTGTACAACGGCATGGGCGGCGGCTCGGCCGCCGCCATCGGTGCGGTGGAGCTGCTGCGCTACGCCTTCATCCTCAACCGCGATACCAGCAACTGGAGCGAGGCCGCGATCGCCGAACTGGCCGCCCGCGCGCCGGGGACGACGACCCTGGCCCTGGCCGTGATCGGCTCGGCCATCGGCGCGGTGTCGCTGTCCGGCTCGGTGATCGCCTGGGCCAAGCTGGACGGGCGCCTGGACAAGCGCGTGACCTTCCCCGGCCAGCAATTGTTCAACCTGGGCGTGGCGGTGGCGGTGGTCGTGCTCGGCATCTGGGCGGCGGTGTCGCTCAACCCGATCGCGATCGTGGCGTTCTTCATCGTCGCCCTGGCGCTGGGCGTACTGATGACGCTGCCGATCGGCGGTGCGGACATGCCGGTGGTGATCTCGCTGTACAACGCGTTCACCGGCCTGGCGGTGTCGTTCGAAGGCTACGTGCTGGGCAACGAAGCGCTGATCATCGCCGGCATGATGGTGGGCGCGGCCGGCATCCTGTTGACCCGGCTGATGGCCAAGGCCATGAACCGCCCGGTCACCGGCGTGCTGTTCTCCAATTTCGGCGGTGGTGGTGCGGCGCAGGAGATCACCGGCAGCCAGAAGCCGATCGAGGCCGGCGATGTCGCCGCGATGATGGCCTTCGCCGAGCGCGTGGTGATCGTGCCCGGCTACGGCATGGCCGTGGCCCAGGCCCAGCACAAGATCTGGGAGCTGGCCCAGCGCCTGATCGAGCGCGGGGTGAAGGTGAAGTTCGCGATCCATCCGGTCGCCGGCCGCATGCCCGGCCACATGAACGTGCTGCTGGCCGAGGCCGGCGTGCCCTATGACCTGATCGCCGACATGGACGACATCAACCCCGAATTCGCCAACACCGACGTGTCGCTGGTGATCGGTGCCAACGACGTGGTCAATCCGGTGGCCAAGACCGACCCGGCCAGTCCGATCTACGGCATGCCGATCCTGGACGTGGTGGATTCGAAGAACACCATCGTGATCAAGCGCGGCAAGGGCACTGGCTTTGCCGGGATCGAGAATGCGCTGTTCTATGCCGACAACACGCGCATGCTCTATGGCGATGGCGCGGAGGTGGCCAGCGCGCTGGTGAGCGAACTCAAGGCCCTGGACGGCGGCCACTGAGCCGCTTGCGCGGCCGGCGGCCCGTTTCAGCGCGAGGCGATGGCCGCGACGATCACCCCGGCGGCCAGCAGCAGCCAGTCCAGCGGGCGGTTGGCGAGCTGGATCAGGGTCCAGGCCAAGTGTCCGCCGAGCTTGAGGGCTGATTCATCCGGGCGCACGCCCATCGAGATGGCCATCTGCAGCACCACGATGCCCCAACTGACCCAGACCGCGCCCAGCGCGGTCAGCGCGGCGGCCCACAGCGTGCGCGCGCCGCCGGCGGGCATGCCCCCCAGGCGCAGGGCCAAGGCCGCGGTCAGGCCGAGGACCAGGGCCATCCAACTGCACTGTCCGCCCAGGTAGACCGACAGGCCCATCCAAGTCATGGTCTGGAGCAGCCCCAGCAGCAGGAACAGGAACAGTGCGGTCAGGGGCGGGAAACGCGGGGCGGAGGTCGATGGCATCGGCAATGGCGCAGGGACAATCGAACAAGGATACCGTCCCGGCCCTTCTCGCCGGCGGCAGGTCGATGGACCACTGCAACGCTGTGGGGTGCCAGCGGCCCGGCGCTGGCACCCCAGCCCGGTAGAATGGGCGCTTGCCTGGCGTCCCCGTCGTCCCCACCTGATTCACATGTACTCAAGCAGCAGCGAACCGGTCCAGTTCGAGCGCGATTGCGCCGCCGTCATGGTGCCCGCGGGCGAGACGGTCACCCTACCGGCCGGCACTTATGGCTATATCACCCAGGCCCTGGGCGGCAGCTACACCGTCTTCGTGGAGGGCAACCTGTTCCGCATCGCCGGCCAGGACGCCGATGCACTGGGCAAGGAGCCGGCTGCGCCGTTGGAACTGGCCGAGGATGCCGGCGACGACCAGGTCGAGCAGTTGGTCTGGTCGCAGCTGCGGACCTGCTTCGACCCGGAGATTCCATTCAACATCGTCGACCTGGGGCTGATCTACGAGGTGGACTTGGACCACCGCGACGATGGCCAGCGCCAGGTGGCGGTCAAGATGACGTTGACCGCGCCGGGCTGCGGGATGGGCGAGATCCTGGTCGACGACGTGCGCAGCAAGCTGGAGATGATCCCGACCATCGCCGAGGCGGACGTGGAACTGGTGTTCGATCCGCCCTGGAACCAGACGATGATGTCCGAGGCCGCGCGCCTCGAGACCGGCATGATGTGATGCCCCGGAAAGCCCGCCAATCCCGCGGGCTTTTTTGTGCGCATCGTTCCATTAATGCCGCGTCGTGCCGCGGCGGCAGCGTGAAGCGAACGGAAGGAGCGTGTCGATGCGGCATGACGCGATACGTTTGCATGGGATGGCTTTGGACTTCGCGCTGCGAGGGCAGTCCCAGATCGGCACTTTCGATGACAAGCGCTGTGCCGCGCGTCCATGAACCGTGGTTGACTCGCTGCGCACCACCCATTCGGGATGCGGTCTCTGGCCCTCCCTTGGCTATCGGATTCATGCGTCGCGACACGCACCGGTAGCACCGCATCGGTCCTGACAGGAGGTCGGCGACACCACACCGTATCGTGCGGACAACCAAGGACGGCCTTGGTGGCATTCCTCCGGCGATGCAGGCGGCTCCCGATTTCCATGAGGCCTGCGGCCGCATCGGTCACCCGATGCGGACTGAAGCGCTTTTGTCGCGCTTTAAGACAACCACTGACGAGTTGCGTGCACATGCCCGGTCTTGCGTACAGGGGGGCTCATTGCGCGCGGGAGGACTGCGGCCTGCACCAAGCAGCCGGTCTTGCCCTGGCGGCCATCCCTGGCCGCCTGCCACCCAGTGGGGCGGCGGCAGGTCCCTGCCACTGTCCCTGGAAAACCCATTGAGGGAGATCGCAAACGTGATGCAAAACAAAGGACGTTCCATTGCCCTGTGGCTCAGCCCGCTGGCCATCGCCGTGTGTGCCGCCTCCGCCCAGGCGGCCACGCGCACCAACCTCAACAAGCAGGACGTGACCCAACTCCAGGCGCAGTACGCCGCTGCCGTACAGCGGCTGGGCGCGGTGCCGGCCCTGGCCGAACGCCATGCCGAACTGGTCGGACTCGATCCGCGCTCCACGCTCAAGCTGGTCCGGTCACGCACCGATCGCAGCGGTGCCAAGCACTATCGCTATCACCAGGTCTACGACGGGCTGCCCGTGTTCGGCGAGCAGATCGTGGTCGGCGAGGACAAGGACGGCAACGTGCGCACGTTGTTCGGGCGCCGCATCGATGGCCTAGCCAGCGAGATCCCGCTCAACGCGTCAGTCCGTCTCAGCGGCGCGCAGGCTCTGGCAGCGGCAAAGACTCGGGCGCTGGGCAAGCAGGCCCTGACCCAGAAGATCGAGCGCGAGAAGAGCGAGAAGATGGTCTTCGTCGACGAGGCCGGCAGGGCGCACGTGGCCTATGTGGTGAGCTTCTTCGCCGACAGCCCGACCGGTGGCGATCCCAGTCGCCCGATGGTCATTCTCGATGCGCAGACCGGCCGCGTGCTCAAGCAGTGGGATGCCTTGACCCATGCCGAGGTCGGGACCGGGCCGGGGGGCAACGCCAAGACGGGGCAGTACGAGTACGGCACCGACTTCGGCTATCTGGACGTCAGCCAGAGCGGCTCGACGTGCACGATGAACAACACCAACGTCAAAACGGTCAACCTCAATGGCGGGACCAGCGGCAGCACCGCGTTCTCGTACAGCTGCCCGCGCAATACGGTCAAGCAGATCAACGGCGCCTACTCGCCGCTCAACGACGCGCACTACTTCGGTGGCGTGGTGTTCGACATGTTCAACGACTATGTCGGCCAGGCACCGCTGACCTTCCAGCTGCAGATGCGCGTGCACTACAGCAGCAACTACCAGAACGCGTTCTGGGACGGCACCGGGATGACCTTCGGCGATGGCGGCAGCACCTTCTATCCCCTGGTGGCGCTGGACGTGTCCTCGCACGAGATCGCCCACGGCTTCACCGAGCAGAACTCCGACCTGACCTACTCCGGTCAGTCCGGCGGCATCAACGAGGCGTTCTCGGACATGGCCGGCGAGGCGGCCGAGTACTTCATGAACGGGAGTAACGACTTCGAGGTGGGCGCGCAGATCTTCAAGGGCAGCGGCGCGCTGCGCTACATGGAGGATCCCACCGCCGACGGCAGCTCCATCGACAATGCCGATGATTACTACAGCGGGCTAGACGTCCACTACTCGTCGGGGGTCTACAACAAGGCCTTCTACACGTTGGCGACCACCTCGGGCTGGACGACCAAGACGGCATTCCAGACCTTCGCCAAGGCCAATTCGGATTACTGGACCTCCAGCACGGACTACGATGATGGTGCGTGCGGTGTGGAAACGGCGGCCGAAGACCTTGGGCACGATGCCGATGACGTGACCGCGGCCTTCGCGGCGGTGGGTGTGAGCTGCGAGGGTGGCGGTGACGATGGCGGCTCGGGCACGGTCCTGGAGAACGATGTTCCGGTGTCCGGCCTGGCGGCCAGCCGGGGCGATTCTTTGAACTACACGATGCAGGTGCCGTCGGGGACCAGCAGCGTGCGCTTCTATATCTCCGGCGGCACCGGCGATGCGGACCTGTACGTGAAGGCCGGCAGCGCGCCGACCGACACCTCCTACGACTGCCGGCCCTACAGGTCCGGCAACAGCGAAACCTGCACCTTCTCCAACCCCAGCGCGGGGACGTACTACATCCGGATCAAGGCGTACTCGACCTTCTCCGGGGTGACCGTGCGCGGGCGTTACTGATCGTGGTGGTGTGAGTCGCAGGCCCCGGCGTGGCCGGGGCCTGTTGGTTGCGCTGGAAACGACGCGGGGCAGCGTGAATCGTCCTCTTGCGGGCGCTATCCTTGCGGGGTTTTGTTTCCGAGCAGGTAGCGCTCCATGTCTTCGTCGTCCACGGTTTTTTCCGTCCAGCGTTCCGGCCATGCGCGCAGCGCCGCTGAACGTGACCAGATCCTTTCCGCGCCGGGTTTCGGTACCCGGTTCACCGACCACATGGTCGCCATCACCTGGGACCGTGACCATGGCTGGCATGACGCGCAGGTGCGGCCCTACGGCCCGCTCTCGCTCGATCCCGCGGCCTCGGTCCTGCACTACGGCCAGGAAATCTTCGAGGGCATCAAGGCCTACCGCCACGCCGACGGCTCGATCTGGACCTTCCGTCCGCAGGCCAACGGCGCGCGCCTGCAGCGCTCGGCCAAGCGCCTGGCGCTGCCGGAGCTGCCGGTGGACCTGTTCGTGGAGTCGCTGCGCCAGCTGATCTCCGTGGACGCGCACTGGGTGCCCTCGGCACCGGAAACCAGCCTGTATTTCCGTCCCTTCATGATCGCCGACGAGGCGTTCCTGGGCGTGCGTGCCGCGCAGAAGGCGACCTACTACGTGATCGCCAGCCCGGCCGGTCCCTATTTCGCCAAGGGCGTGGCGCCGGTGTCGATCTGGCTGTCCACCGATTACGCGCGTGCCGGCAAGGGCGGTACCGGCGCGGCCAAGTGCGGCGGCAACTACGCCGCCTCGCTGCTGCCGCAGACCATCGCCCAGTCGAAGGGCTGTTCGCAGGTCCTGTTCCTGGACCCGGTCGAGGGCAAGTACATCGAGGAACTGGGGGGCATGAATGTGTTCCTGGTCTACCAGGACGGCACGCTGGTGACCCCGGCGCTGTCCGGCAGCATCCTTGAGGGCATCACGCGCTCGAGCATCCTCCAGCTGGCGCGCGATCGCGGCATGACCGTGCAGGAGCGCAAGGTGTCCATCGACGAGTGGAAGCAGGGTGTGGCCTCAGGCGAGATCGCCGAAGTGTTCGCCTGCGGCACGGCCGCGGTGGTCACCCCGATCGGGGAGTTGAAGGGCGAGGGCTTTGCGGTGGGCAACCCGGATGCCGAGGCTGGCCAGGTCACCATGGCCCTGCGCAAGGAGCTGACCGACATCCAGTACGGGCGCCTGCCCGACCCCCATGGCTGGCTGGTGCGCCTGGACGGCTGAGTCCACGCCTCAAAGTTGAATGCGTGAGCAGGCCGGGCGGGTCATCCGCCCGGCCTGTTTTGTGTCGGCCCGCACACGAGGCGGTCGTTGGTGAATGGCGCGTGGAGCGCCTGAACCCTTGTTCGGTGCGCCAGCGATGCTGCAACAGCAAAGACCTATCCCGGAAAACGTATTCAGAGCGCGATCCGGACATCGGAGAAGGCGGCTCGGGCCATTTTTTGACGTGATGGCTGTCCCGATTTTAAAAAGTGGTGACATATTTCGTCACAAACCATCCTGTGAGACCTGTCCAGGTCCTGTTAGCTCGGTTAGGTTCGGCTCAGGTTCGGCGCGATGCCGGGCCGTCATCCCCCGGAGATCGCAACGCAGTGCATTCAACGGCCTCGATGGATTCGAGGGCGATCGCCGGTCTTTTCCCGCAAGAAGCGGGTCAATTCACCCAGAGGGAATTCTGATGTCCGAAGTCTCCAAGCGCCGCCTGCGCCTGCATTCACTGGCCCTCGCCACCGTGGTGGCGATCTCCGCCCTGGGCGCGGTGCCGGCCATGGCGGCCGACCGCGTCAACCTGAGCGGCCTGCAGTCATCCGAGCAGCACAGCTTCGACCGTTTCATCGTGAAGTACCGCGACGGCAGCAGCGAGCAGGCCAGCGCCGCGTCGATGAAGCAGGCCTTGGGCAGCGCCGCGCGCGCGGTTCCCAGCGCGAAAGGACGGGCCCTGGGCCTGAACCACCTGCGCCGCACGGCGGTGGGCTCGGACGTGGTGACCACCGACCGCAAGCTGGACAAGGTGGAAGCCGAAACCCTGATGCGCCAGATCGCCGCCGATCCCAACGTGGAATACGTCGAGGTCGACAAGCTCAACCATGCGTACCTGACGCCCAACGACACCAATTTCAGCCAGCAGTGGGACTTCGGCACCGGTACCGGCGGCATGTACGCGACCAGCGCCTGGGACGTCACCAATGGCAGCGGGGCGGTGGTGGCGGTGCTCGACACCGGCATCACTTCGCACTCGGACCTCAACGCCAACATCCTGCCGGGCTATGACTTCATCGTGGATACCTTCGTGTCCAACGACGGCGATGGGCGCGATTCGGACCCGTCCGACCCGGGCGATGCCTACGCAGCCAACGAATGCGGCAGCGGCATCGGCGCGTCCAACTCCAGCTGGCATGGCACCCACGTGGCCGGCACCATCGCGGCGGTGACCAACAACAACAAGGGCGTGGCCGGCGTGGCGTATGGGGCCAAGGTGGTTCCGGTGCGCGTGCTGGGCAAGTGCGGTGGCTATGACTCGGATATTGCCGACGCGATCATCTGGGCCTCCGGCGGCACGGTCAGCGGCGTGCCGACCAACCCGTATCCGGCCGAGGCCATCAACCTCAGCCTGGGTGGCAGTGGGGCGTGCGGCAGCACCACCCAGGCGGCCATCAACGGCGCGGTCTCGCGTGGGACCACGCTGGTGATCGCCGCGGGCAACGACAACACCAACGTCTCCAACGCCAGCCCGGCCAACTGCAACAACGTCATCGCCGTGGGTGCCACCACCAGCAGCGGCGCGCGCGCCAGCTACTCCAACTATGGCTCGCTGGTGGACATCGCCGCGCCGGGCTCGGGCATCCTGTCCACGCTCAATAGCGGTACGACCTCGCCGGGCTCGGAGACCTACGCGTCCTACAGCGGCACCTCGATGGCGACTCCGCACGTGGCCGGCGTCGTGGCCTTGATGCAGTCGGTGGCCAACCCGGCGCTGACCCCCGCCCAGGTCGAATCGATCATCAAGAGCAGTGCGCGCGCCTTCCCGTCCACACCCTCGCAGTCGATCGGTACAGGCATCCTGCAGGCACGCGCGGCGGTCGATGCCGCCAGTGGCGGCGGCGGGGACGACGGTGGTGGCGATACCGGCACCACGCTGACCAACGGCACGCCCAAGACCGGGCTGGCGGCCAGCAGCGGCAATTCGCTCAACTACACGATGACCGTGCCCGCTGGGGCGTCGAACCTGGTGTTCACCACCTCCGGCGGCTCCGGTGACGCGGACCTGTACGTGAAGTTCGGCAGCGCACCGACCGACAGCAGCTACGACTGCCGGCCTTACAAGAACGGCAACGCCGAAACCTGCACCATCGCCAGCCCCTCGGCCGGCACCTACTACGTGCGCGTCAAGGCGTACTCGACGTTCTCCGGCCTCAGCCTCAGCGGGAGCTACACCGCCGGTGGCAGTGGCGGCGGTTCCTCCCAGACCTACAGCAACACCGGCGATGTGGCGATCAGCGACAACGCCACGGTCACCAGCACCATCAACGTGTCCGGGCGCAGTGGTAACGCCGGGTCCAGCGTGCCGGTGGCGGTGAACATCGTGCACACCTACATCGGGGACCTGAAAGTCGATCTGCTGGCACCGGATGGCAGCGTGTACGTGCTGCACAATCGTAGCGGCGGCAGCGCCGACAACATCAACAAGACCTACAGCGTGAACCTGTCCAGCGAAGCCCTCAACGGTGCCTGGAAGCTGCGCGTCAACGACAACGCCAGCGGCGACACGGGCTACATCAACAGCTGGAGCGTCACCTTCTAAGCGCAGGGGCGAAGCTCGCGGGCAGCGCGCAGCGGATGCGCGGGACAGGAGGTCCGCCCGGAGCTTCCGCAGTAAAGCCAGTGCGCGACCTGGCAGGCAGGGATGGCCTGCCGGGTCGCTTGGTTTTCATCGACTGATGCAAAGCCCTGGCCCGGACCGGGCCCTTGCAGTCACTGCGCGCCAGGCGGCACTCAGGCCGCTTCGAAGCGGTTGGCCGCGACGTTCTTGCGCACGTGCCGCGGGTCCCAGATGCGGCCGTTCATGGCGATCCACACGCCCTCCGGTGCCGACTGCACCGCACCGACCGCGCAGCCGATGTTGAACTCCGCATCCGAGCCGCGGAAGCCCGCCGGATTGAGTGCGCCGGTCAGGACGATCACCCGGCCTTCCAGCGTGGCCAGCGTCTGCGCGGTGGCGACCATCGAGTCGGTGCCATGGGTGATCAGCACATGGCGTGCCGGCTGGGCGGCGATGGTGGCGCGCAGCAACTCCCGGTCGGCGTCGTTGATGTGCAGGGAGTCCTTGCGAATGATCGGGATCACGGTGAAACGGAACGCCACGCCCAGTTCCTTCAGGATGCGGCCGATCTGCGGCTCGCCCACCTGGTAGTCGGACTTGTCGTCGAAATAGATCTTGTCGATGGTGCCGCCGGTGGTGACCACCAGCAGCTCATCCATCGGCTTGGAAAGAGGGTTCACGGGCCTGGACCTGGTTACGGCGAGGAGTCGTCGGGCGCGGATTCTACGCGGGTGCCACGCGCAGCCCCAGCCTTGCGCGCGAAGCGCCCACGCAGCCCACGCCAGCTGGACGCGAACACGATGACCAACGCCAGCAGCAATTCCAGCCAGCCATACAAGCGCACCTCCGGGTGTGACCAGGCGGTCATCACGCCGTGGCTGAACCAGCCCAGCGCCAGCACGCCGGACCAGAACACCGCCAGCGGGCGCCCCAGTCGTGCGCCGATGGCCAGCAGCAGCGGCGGCAGGGTGAAGACCACCAGCGTGGCGATGACATGGCGATCGTCACGGAACCACCAGCCGAACAGCGCCGACAGCAGGAGGAGCGCGATGGCCAACCCGGGACGGGGAACCCGGCTCACGATGCCGACGCCAGGCGCTGCGCGACCCGAGCCAGGCGCCGCCCCAGGGCACGGGCCAGCGCGGCTTCTTCCTCGCTGGGCTGCGGGTCGTCCTCGCCACCGGCCACGTGGCTGGCGCCGTAGGGCGTGCCGCCGGTGCGCGTGGTGCTCAGCAGCGACTCGGTATAGGGAATGCCGACGATCACGCAGCCGTGGTGCAGCAACGGCACCTGCATCGACAGCAACGTGGACTCCTGGCCGCCGTGCTGGGTGGCGGTGGAGGTGAACACGGCGGCCGGCTTGTCCACCAGGGTGCCGCTGGCCCATTCGGCGCCGAGCGAATCGATGAAGTACTTCATCGGCGCGGCCATGTTGCCGAATCGGGTGGGGCTGCCGATCGCCAGGCCGATGCATTCGACCAGGTCGTTGGGCTCGACGTACGGGGCGCCGTCTTCCGGAACGGGGGGCGCACTGGTTTGAGTGACGGCGGCCACCGGCGGCACGCTGCGCAGACGGGCGGACATGCCCTGGACTTCCCCGATGCCGCGTGCCAGCTGGCGCGCCAGGCGTGCGACCGAGCCGCCGCGGCTGTAGTACAGGACCAGGATCTCGGGCATCGGGCAGGGTGTCCATGCGTCAACAGGGGCGCCAGTATCGGTCCATGGCGCTTGCCTGTCGCCCCACGGCGCTTCGGTTACCCTTGCGCCGATGTCCGTGTCCCACACCCTGCAACGCTGGAACGAGAACGTGCGCGACCGTGCGCGCGTGGCGGCGTTCTCGCAGTTCCTGCTCAAGCGCTTCTGGGATGACCGGCTGTTCCAGACCGCCGCGGCGCTGGCCTACACGACGATGTTCGCGCTGGTGCCGTTGGCGATGGTGGTGTTCGGTGTGCTCTCGGCGTTCCCGGGATTTGCCCAGTGGAGCGACACGCTGAGTGACTACATCTTCTCCAACTTCGTGCCGAGCGCCGCGCGCGCGGCCGAAGGCTATCTGCGCCAGTTTTCCGAGGCCGCGCGTGACTTGACCGTGGCCGGCGTGATCGCGCTAGTGGTCTCGCTGCTGATCACGCTCAACAGCGTGGAGGCCGCGTTCAACCGGATCTGGCGCGTGTCTGGCTCGCGGCCGCGGCTGGGGCGCTTTGTCATGTACTGGACGGTGCTCACGCTGGGCGCGCTGCTGTCTGCGGCCTCGCTGGCGATCACCGCGCGGGTGTTCGCGCTGCCCTTGTTCAAGACCGAACAGGGGCGGCAGATCGCTTCGATCGCCCTGGCCCTGGCGCCGGTGATGATCGAGCTGTGCGCCATCGCCGTGATCTACCGGGTGGTCCCACACCGGTCGATCCACTGGCGCTACGCGTTTGCCGGCGCCCTGCTGGCGACCATCGGCCTGGAGCTGATCAAGTGGGGCATGGGCCTGTATCTGTCCAGTTTTGGTTCCTATACCCGCGTCTATGGCGTGGCGGCCGTGGCGCCGATCCTGATGCTGTGGATCTATCTGAGCTGGGGTTCGATCCTGCTGGGCGCCTCCCTGGCGGCCTCGATGTCGGCCTTCCGTTACCAGCCCGAGTCCATGCGCCTGCCACAGGGCTTTGAGATCTACGGACTGCTGCGGCTGCTGGGGCGCTTCCACGAGGCGCGGGCTGAAGGCCGGGGGTTGAGCGATGACAAGATCCTGCAGCTCGAGCCGATGCTGACCGATTCGCTGGTGCAGGAGTTCCTCGAGCGGCTTTCGCGCATCAAGCTGCTGCGCTGTACCGAGGACGGCGAATGGCTGCTGGCGCGTGACCTGGAAAGCACCTCGCTCGCCGAACTCTACGAGGCCTGCCAGCTGCGCGTGCCCATCGCCGAAGCGCATCTGCCCTGCCAGGACGATGCCCTGGGCCAGGCCGCGCGCGAAGCCCTCGACCGCATCCGCCTGCCCGTCCGCGACCTGCTGCGCCATCGTGCCGGCGCCCTGTATCCCCCTGTGTCGGAGCCACGCTCTTGATTCGTTTCCCGCGATTCACTGCTTTCACCCTGTTGACGCTGGCCTGGCTGGCGATGGCCGGCTGCCAGCAACAGGCCCCATCCGCGTCCGACCCGCAGTCCTCCTCGGCGCCTGCGGCCGATGCGGCGCCTGAACACACACCGGACCCGGCGACACCGGTCGACCTGAAGGTCGTCACGACCGACGGGGCCGAATTCGATGTGGCCGCCCATCGGGGCAAGTGGCTGGTGGTGAATTTCTGGGCGACCTGGTGCCACCCCTGCCTGGCCGAGATGCCCGCCCTGTCGAAGATGGATGCGCAGCGCGAGGACATCGAAGTCCTGGGCCTGGCCTATGACGACATTGCACCCGATGCCTTGAAGGCCTTCCTCAAGCAGCACCCGGTGGACTATCCGATCGCGCTGGTGGATGTGTATGCGCCGCCCAAGGCGTTCCCTCCGCCAGAGGGCCTGCCGACGACTTACCTGCTGGATCCGCAGGGCAAGGTGGCCGAGCGCTTCGTGGGGCCGGTGACGCCGGAGGACATCCAACACGTGGTCGACGCCGGATCGGCCGGGACCGGGCAGGGCGCGAGGCAATGAGCAGGGTGGCCGCTAAGTTCCTGGTCAGCGGAAGCGTGCAGGGAGTGTTCTTCCGTGCCTCTACGCGTGAACGCGCGCAGGCACTGGGGCTGGACGGCAGTGCGCGCAATCTGCCCGATGGCCGTGTGGAGGTGATTGCCTGCGGATCGGCTGCGGCGCTGGACACCTTGGCCGACTGGTTGCAGGAAGGCCCGCCGATCGCCAGCGTGACCGAGGTTGTACGTCAGACGTGGACCGAGTCGGTGCCGCCGGGGTTCGTCACCGGCTGAGACGTGCGTGGATTCAGCCGGAGCCCTGGCCGGGCAGCAGGGCTGCCATCAGGCGCGCGCCAACGCGGCGTCGTGCCGGCAGGCTGGTCTCCAGCTGAGGCTGCAAAGCCTGGGTGAGTCGCTCCGGGAAGGCGGCATCGTTGTCCAGGAAGAATTGGCGAGCCGCTGCTCCCAGCGTCGCGCGGGCCTCTGCATCCAGCGCCAGGGCGCGCTCGACGGCGTTCTCGACGGCCGCCGCTTCCACCTGGTAGCGGGTTCCCAGCGCCATCGGACGCTGCGCTGCCGGTGCCAGCAGCAGGCCGCGCTCGGGGGTGACCAACTCGTTCATGGGCTCCCCATCGGTGGTGATGACCACCGCCGAGGTGCTCAGGGCTTCGACCAGGTAATGGCCAAAGCCCTCGGCCTCGGACGGGCAGAGATGGAACTGGTGCGCGTTCTGCAGCTGGCGCAGTTCGGCGTCGTCCAGATAGTCGAGACGGTGGACGATGTTGGGCGCCTGCACCTGCGGCACGTCGCGCGACTGCACAACGGTGAGCGTGGGCCATTCCGGATGCCGCAGCCAGGCCTGGAACACGGCGTCGGTACCCTTGGCGGTGCTGCGCCCTGCCACGTGCAGGAACGCGCGCTGCCGCGGAACGCCGGCGTCGAAGCGATCCTCGCTGGTGAAGCCGATATAGCGCGTGTTGCAGCCCAGCTGCGCGAACACCCGTTCGGCGTGGCGGGTCTTGCACAGCACGCGCTCGAACTGGGGCAGCAGCGGGATCCACTTGTCCAGCATCCACTCCGGATTGGGGACCAGCACGTTACGGCGGGCCGCGGGCAGGCAGCCGCGGTAGACGCGTTCCAGGAAGACCTGGGTCTCCACGGGCCCGATCACCGCCGACTTCAGCCGAGTTCCCGCCTGGAGCACATTGTTGAACAGCCGCGTGTCGCCGAAAGTCAGTGCTTCGCTCCGCAGCCGCGCGCCCGCCAGGGCGCGGGTCATGATGTCCAGATCGCGTCGCAGGCCGACGCCGTTGTCACGGGTCACCAGGCGGATACGGACGGGGGCGGGCGGTGGGGCGGTCGGTGCGAGCGGAGCCATGGGTGACGTCTGGCACGGTGGGGGCGTGCCCGGAGGGAGGCATGATGCAAGGTTGCCACCGTCACGTCATCCCTGATCGCCGGCCGATGTCACGAGACATTCACGGTGCTGCCAGGGTGTTTCAGTCCGGGTCGCTGACGTCGGAGATCGGCTTCAACAGGGTGAACGACTCCTTGAGCGGCTTGTGCTCGAGCGCGGGAAGTTCCAGGTCCGGGGGCGGGACGGTGGTATCGGGCAGGCGCGAGAGCAGGTCGCGGATCAGGGTCAGGCGGCCGCGCTTCTGGTCGTTGAAGTCCACCAGGGTCCAGGGCGCGTGGTGAGTGTGGGTCGCCGCGAGCATGGCCTCGCGCGCGTCGGTATAGGCCTGGTACTGGGTGCGCGCTTCCACGTCCACCGGCGAGAGTTTCCAGCGCTTGAGCGGGTTGTCCAGCCGTTCGGCGAAGCGTTCCTCCTGCTGGGCCTGGTCCACGGTCAGCCAGTACTTGAACAGCAGGATGCCGTCATCGATCAGCAATCGCTCGAAGATCGGTGTCTGCTGCAGGAAGGTCGTGTACTGGTCGGGCGTGCAGTACCCCATGACCCGTTCAACGCCGGCGCGGTTGTACCAGCTGCGGTCCATCAGGACGATCTCGCCAGCGGCGGGCAACTGGTGGACGTAGCGCTGGAAGTACCACTGCGTAGCTTCGCGGTCGCTGGGCTTGGGGAGCGCCACGACCTTGCACTGGCGGGGATTGAGGTGCTCGCGGATGGCGCTGATCGCGCCGCCCTTGCCGGCGGTATCGCGGCCTTCGAAGAGCACCACCACGCGCTTGCCGGTGCGCAGTAGCCAGCGCGAGAGGTTCACCAATTGCAGTTGCAGGGGCTCGAGTTCCTGCTCGTAGTCCTTGCGCTTGAGTTTCTTGCCCATCGATCCACACGCCTTTGGGGGAGATGGACGCCCGTTCTACTCCTTCAGGCGTGGGCGCAGCGTGGCGAGATTGCAGGGGCGGGTGCGCGCGTCCAGCTGGGCCGAGATGATCTTCTCCCAGGCCGTGCGGCAGGCCGAGGTCGAGCCTGGCAGGCAGAACACGAAGGTCTGGTTGGCCAGCCCGGCAAACGCGCGGGACTGCAGCGAGGAGGTGCCGATCTCCTCCACGCTGACCGCGCGGAACAGCTCGCCGAAGCCCGGCATCTGCTTGTCCAGCAGGGGCAGCACCGCCTCTGGCGTGGAATCGCGGCCGGTGAAGCCGGTGCCCCCCGTGACCAGGATGCCGTCGACTTCGTCATCGGCGATCCAGGCCGCGACGATGGCGCGCATCCGGTAGATGTCGTCCTTGACCAGCGTGCGGTCGCGGACCAGGTGGCCGGCCTCGGTGAGCGCGCCCACCAGATAGTCGCCGGAAGTGTCGTTGGCCAGGGTGCGGGTGTCCGAGACGGTAAGCACGCACAGGCGCAGGGGAATCAGGGTGTCGGCATGGCTCATCCCGCCAGCCTAAGCGCTGGGCCGTGAGGCTTCAACGCACGGGCTCGATAGAGCGGCGCCGGCCTTCCGAAGGGGGCCGGCGCCGGTGTATCAGCCAAGCCGCTTACGGCTGGGTGTCGGTGCTGGCCGAGCCATTGGCCGAGCCGCCGATCGAGGCATTCGCACCACTGCGCGAGGCGCTGCCGCTGGCATGGCCCGAGGTGGTACCGGTGCCGGTGGTGTCGCCCAGCGTGCCGTTGCCGGTCGCGCTACCGGAAGCAGCGCCGCTGCCGCTGGCCGATGAGGCGCTGTTACCGACCTCGGATGCGGCGGCACCGGCCTGGTCGGCTGCGTTCTGCACGCCGCTCTGGGTGCGGGCGGCGACTGTCTGCGCTGTGTCGCGCACGCGGCTGGCCGCGTTGCGTGCCCCCTGCGCGGCCTGGGTGGCGCCCGTGCGGGCCGTGTCGGCGGTCTGGCGGGCGGTGGACTGGGCGGCGCCCGTCACCCCGCTGGTATCGACGGCGGCCGAACCTGCCGCGTTGCCGGCCCCGTTGAGCGCGCCGCTCAGGTCGCCGTTGGACGCGCTGCCTGCGGCGTTGCCGGTGCCACGGGCATCGCCGGTCACCGAGGCGGCCGAGCTGGCGGCGTTGCCGAGCGTCTGCACCTGCTGGCCCAGCCCCTGCGCCTGGCTGGCCACCGACGCGGTGGTCGCCGCCGCGCGCTCCTTGGCGCGTTCGGCACGGGTGCGGCTCTGCTGCAGACGATCGCCGGCCATGCCACGAGTGGTGTCGATCGTGTTGCCGATGCCGCCCATGGACGGGCCGACGCCGCCGATCTGGCCGCCGATGTTGCCGGCACCACCGATGGCGCCGCCCACCTGGCCGCCCAGGCCGCCAAGGACCTGGGCCGAGGTGCCCGTGCTGCCCAGGGCAAGCACGATCGCGGCGGTGGCCAACTTCAGCGTGGTGTGACGCATGGGATGTCTCCTCGTTGGCGCGGGAAATCCGCTGCCTTCAAAGAGTCCTACGCCTGGAGGTGCACGTTTCTTCCCGGTGCCCCTAGCGTGTTGCCGCCTGTTCATCCGGCGTGTCCGGCACCAGCCCGCGGCCGTAGATCGGGTCCGGGCCGGGGGCGCCAAGATCGCGCGCATGCGCCGACAGGGCATCGAGCAGGGCGTCGGCATCTTGCTCAGGGCGCGCGGCCAGGGCTTGGGCGGCGAGTGCGGCCACGCGTGGCGCGGCGAACGAAGTGCCACGCATGCGTTGGTATCCACCCCCCGGCGCGGCGGCTTGGACCTGCGCGCCGACCGCAGCCAAGTCCACTTGCGCGCCACGCCCGGCCTCGGGCAGGACGCGATCGCGCGGGTCCACTGCGGTCACGCCGATCACCTGCGGATAAGCCGCGGGAAACAGTGGCGGCGCGGCGGGTCCGTCGTTGCCGACCGCGGCGACCACTACCATGCCGCGCCCGAGCGCCGCAGCCACCGCGCGCTTGAGCAACGCATTGTCCGGGCCAACCAGGCTGAGGTTCACCACGCGCACCCGCTGCTGTACCAGCCAGGCCAGCGCCTTTGCCACATCCAGCGCATTGCCCCCGGTCGGCGTGCCGCAGTACACATCGGCCGCGAATAGGTACACCCCGGGGTGGGCGTGCCGGCCATCGCCGACCAGCAGCGAGGCCACGGCCGTGCCATGCAGGTCCGGGTGTGGCTGGTCGGCGCAGCCCCATTGCTGGATCTGCGCACCCGCCAGCGCGGGATGGTTGGCGTCCACGCCGCTGTCGACCAGACCGACTCGCCACGGCGTTCCAGCCTGGGGTGCCGGCGTCGCGGCCACGCCCCGGGTCGGCTCCGCTGCGCCGCCCTGTGCATAGAGATGGTCGTAGTCGTAGCTGCCGGACGGATCCAGCCGGCGCAGCGTGTCCACCGCCTCGCGCGTGGACACGCCGGGCGGGGCATGCAGCGACACCACGTCCAGGCCCAGGGTGTTCAGGTGGTGCGGAGGCTCGACGGTGAAGCCGGCCCGGCGTGCAAGTTCCAGGGCCTCGGGGGTGGGCGCCAGCGCCAGCACCTGGCCGCGCACGACGACGTTGTCGTTGGCATCGGTGTCCAGTGCATCGCGATGCTGGCGCAACAGCTGGCGTTGGGCCAGCATGCGCGCGCGGGCAAGGGTGCGGTCGATGGTCGTGGTGGTATCGCGCAACAGCGGATCGACCGTCTGGGTCAGACCCCGGGTGATCGGCGCGGTGGCCTGCTGCAGGGGCTGAAGAGGCTGCAGTTGCGCGTGCGCCGCCGGCGCCAGGACCAAGCACGCCGTAAGGGCGGCGGCTTGCGCTAGGATCGCGCCGCCCTGGGTGCGTCGCATCGGTGTACAACATGGTGTGCCTGCCATGGAAGCAATCTGGCTTCCCGAACGTATACCTCCCATGAAGCATGACGCGGCGACCCCGTCCTTCCGCCAGGCGCTGTGCGAGCGGCTGCCGAAACTGCGCCGTTACGCCCACCATCTGGCCGGGACGCGGCACGATGTCGACGACCTGCTTCAGGTCGCCGCCGAGCGCGCGTTGGCGCGGGCGGCGCAGTGGGATCCGGCCCAGCCGCTGGATCCGTGGCTGTATCGCATCGTGCGCAACGCCTGGATCGACGAGGTGCGGTCGCGTCGGCGCGGGCAGGAGGTGTTCGCCGATGCCGAACTGGGTGAACGGGTCGGCGTGACGACCGTCGAGGCACACGCGGTGCGCCTGTCGGTCGAGGTGGCGATGGCGCGTTTGCCCGAGGAGCAGCGCAGCGCCATCGCGTTGGTGCTGGTGGAAGGCTTGGCTTACCGCGAGGCGGCACAGGTCCTGGACATCCCGATCGGCACCCTCACCAGCCGACTGGCACGCGGACGCGAGGCGTTGCAGGCCCTGCTGGGCGACGAACCTGGAGCAGCGACATGACGATCGACGAAGCCACCCTGATGGCCTACCTGGACGGTGAACTGGATGCGCAAGGCGTCGCGCAGGTCGACGCTGCGATGACACGCGACGCGGAACTGGCCGCGCGGATCGCGCGCCAGCGTCGCCTGGATGCGCGCCTGCGCACCTCGCATGTGGCAGCGGCGCAAGCACCCGTGCCCGATGCGTTGCTGCAGTGGGTGCTCGGCACCGGGGCTGCATCGAAGGCGGGCGCTAGCGAGGCAACGACGGCGCCGGGCCATGTCGTGGCCTTCGCCCCACGCAATCGGGCGCGCACGGTATGGACCCACCTCGGCGCGCTGGCCGCCGGCATCGTGCTGGCGGTGATCGCGCTGCCATGGCTGCGGGGCCCCCGTGAGGCAGATTGGGTGCAGGGCAGCGACGGGCTGCGCGCACGGGGTGAGTTGGCCGCGGCGCTGGACGACCAGCTGTCCGTCGATCGCGCTGGCAGGGTGCAGGTGGCGCTGAGCTTCCGCGACCAGGGGGGGCGCTACTGCCGCGCCTTCAGCATGGCTTCGGCCAGGACCGCCGGCCTGGCCTGTCGCGATGGGCAGGGTTGGTCGTTGCCGGTGCTCGCACACGAGGAAGAGCCCGCGCAGGGACCGATGCGCCAGGCGGCCTCGCCGCTGCCTGCCGCGGTGCTCGACGCGGTGGATGCGCGCATCGCAGGCGAAGCGCTGGACGCAAAGGGCGAACAGGCCGCGCGCAAGGTGGGCTGGCATCCCTAAGGGTGATGTCTAGTGTCTGTGCCATCCACGTACGTGGGCCATGTCCAGCGTGGCGGCACTGAAATCGCGGGCGAAGCCCTCCATGTCGAAGACCGATCGCTCTAGCTTGACCGCGTCCAGTGTTTGGCGGACGGCTTCTAGTGCGCCGGCATGGGTGGCCAGCTCGATCGCGGTCCGGACAAAGGCCGCGTCGTCGACGGCGTTGAGCGCGTCCAGGCCTAGGTGATGGTTGAGGCTGCCGGCGACCCGCGATGCGAAGGTGCGGCCCGGAGTGGTCAGGATGGGGCAACCGGCCCAGAGCGCGTCGGAGGCCGTGGTGTGCGCGTTGTACGGCGAGGTGTCCAGGAAGAGGTCTGCGTGCCGGTACAGCGCTAGATATTCTGTGTGCGGACGCTTTGGCGTGAATATCAGCCGGCTGCACTCGATTCCTCGGGTTACCGCGTACTCCTGCAGGCGTAGGTCGGCCCGGCCCGGGCCTGAGAGCAGCCACAGGACGCTGCCGGGAACGTGCCTCAGGACTGCCAGGGCGCGGTCCACGCTGCGTGGGTTCAGCTTGTAGCTGTTGTTGAAGCAGCAGAACACGATGCCCTCGTTCGGCAGTCCCAGCGCCGTGCGCGATGGCGGCGTGCCGACGGTGCGTTGCGTGTCCGACGGCTGGAAGGCCCGTGGCAAGCGCACGATCCCCTCGCTGTAGGCCGCTTCGCTGCCGAGTGGAATGACGAAGTCGTCCGCGAGCAAGTGATCGATCCATGGCGCGCCCGAGGTGCCAGGATAGGCCAGCCAGTTGACCTGCACCGGCGCCGGGCGCTGGGCCAGGATCTCCGGACGTCCTCCGCCACCCCAGCCTCGCAAGTCATACAGCACGTCGATGCCTGCGGCCCGGATGGCGGCGGCGGCCTGGCCGTGCGCACTGACCGACAGGTCGTGCCAATGTGCAGCGCCACGCAGCCGCTGGCCGATCGTACTGCCATCACCGGTGTTGAGCGCGAATAGGTGCAGTTCCAGATTGGGATCGCTGGCCAGCGCTTCAACCATGGCCACGATCAGCAGTCCGGTGGGGTGCGCGCCGAACCCATTCGAGATCATCCCGACCCGCAGCCGCCCACACGTCCGCACTTGGGGGGGAGGAAGGGCTGGC
This sequence comes from Pseudoxanthomonas sp. JC1303, assembly GCF_058448525.1. NCBI lineage: Bacteria > Pseudomonadati > Pseudomonadota > Gammaproteobacteria > Lysobacterales > Lysobacteraceae > Pseudoxanthomonas > Pseudoxanthomonas sp. JC1303. The sequence goes on from NZ_CP185958.1 coordinate 2,799,902, forward strand.
TCGCTCGTCAGCGCCGCTGCGCGGGTCGCCGCGCACCGGCGCTGAGCCTCGGGCGAGGCGTCCTCGCTCAGGAATGCGAACGGTTCCACCGCAGACTGGCCTTGCTCGACGGCGCGCACCACCTGTTTGGCAAGCGCCTCCAGATCGCGCCAGTCGCACAGCTTGCGCTGCCAATTGAGTCGGTGCGCGGCGATCTGCGCCTCTTGCGGCATGCGGGCGTGGGAACGGCGATAGGCTTCGGCGGCCCCTTCGGCGTCCTGTGCGTCTTCCAGTACATGGCCCAGCCATAGCCAAAACCCGGGATGTTGCGGTTGCAGCTCGCAGGCGATCCGCAGGCTGGCGGCCGCAGCATCGATGTCGCCCAGCATCCACTGCGCCCGGCCCAGTCGCGCCAGGGCCTCGGGGTGGTTGGGCTGCAACGACAACGCATGGCGGGCGGCGGCCTCGCCAACGCGGGGCTGGCCCAGGTCCATCTCAGCGTCGGCCAGCATCACCCATCCGACGAAGTTCCCGGGCTCGCGGCGCAGGTGCCGGCGCAGCTGCTCCAGTTCGCGCTGCGCAGTCGGTAAGTTCACGCCAGATCGCTCCAGGTCACGTCCCCTCCGACAGTCGCGCCAACTCATCGGCCTGGTGTTCGTGCACCAGGCGACCGATCAGGTCGTCCATGCCGCCTTCGATGATGTTGGGTAGGTCGTACAGGGTCAGGCCTTCGACGCGGTGGTCGGTGATGCGGCCCTGCGGGAAGTTGTAGGTGCGGATGCGCTGGCTGCGGTCGCCGCTGCCGACCTGCAGCTTGCGGGTCTGGGCTTCGGCGGCCGCCTGCCGGCTGCGTTCGGCGTCCAGCAGCTGCGCCTTGAGCCGCTTCATGGCCTTGTCGCGGTTGGCGTGCTGGGAGCGCTCGGTCTGGCACTCGACCACCACGCCGGTCGGGATGTGGGTGATGCGGATGGCCGAGTCGGTCTTGTTGACGTGCTGGCCGCCGGCCCCGGAGGAGCGGAAGGTGTCGACCTTTAGGTCGGCCGGATTGATCACGATCTCCTCGACCTCGTCGGCCTCCGGGATGATCGCCACCGTCGCGGCGGAGGTGTGGATGCGGCCCTGCGATTCGGTGGCCGGCACGCGCTGCACGCGATGGGTGCCCGATTCGAACTTCAGCCGGGAATAGGCGCCGCGGCCGACGATGCGCGCCACCACTTCCTTGTAGCCGCCGTGTTCGCCGGGGCTGTCCGATTCCACTTCGACCTTCCAGCCCTGGCGCTCGGCGTAGCGCGCATACATGCGGAACAGGTCGCCGGCGAAGATCGCCGCTTCGTCGCCGCCCGTGCCTGCGCGGACTTCCAGGAACAGGTTGCCCTCGTCGCGCGGGTCGTGCGGGACCAGCAGCAGCATCAAGGCTTCGTCCAATTCGCTCAGCCGCGCCTGGGCGCTGGTGATCTCTTCTTCGGCCAGTTCGCGCAGCTCCGGGTCCTCGCGCATGGCCTGCGCGGCGGCCAGGTCGGCGCGGGCCTGGGCCTCGGCCGCCAGCGCGGTGGCGAGCGGCTCGAGCTGGGCGAACTCGCGCGAAAGGTTGCGGAAGCGCTCGTTGTCGCTGGCAACCTCGGGATCGGCGAGCAGGCGTTCGAGTTCCTCACGGCGCTCTGCCAGCGCCTCCAGCTTACGGCGCAGGGTCGGCGTCATCGGGCAACTTGGCGTGGGAGTAGGGCGCCTTGGCCGGGAACATTCGTTCGGCAGCGCGGGTCAGGTCGGTATCGCCGGACAACGCCGCTTCGCGCAGTGCGGCGGTGGGCGGGTGCAGCAGGCGGTTGGTCAGGGTGTGGGCCAGGAATTCCAGGACCTCGGCCGGGTCGCGGCCTTGGGTCAGCTGGGCCTGGGCCTTCTCCAGAACCTCCTGTCGGGTGGCGTCGCCGTAGGCGCGCAGGCGCTTGAGCGGGGCCTGGCGGCTGCCGGCCTGCAGGGTCTCGACGAAGCGCGCCACCTGCAGGTCGATGATGGTCTCGGCCTCGTCGGCGGCCTGGCGGCGACCGCGGCGGTTTTCCTCCACCGCGCGCTCCAGATCGTCCACCGTATACAGGTAGGCGTCGGCCAGCTCGGCCACGCTGGCCTCGATGTCGCGCGGTACGGCCAGGTCGAACAGCATCATCGGCTTGTGCTTGCGCCGCGCCAATGCCTCGACGACCTGGGCGCGGTTGATGACCGGTTCGCGCGCGGCGGTGGCCGAGAACACGACGTCCGCCTCGGCCAGGTGGCGGTCCAGTTCGGTCAGGGGCAAGGCCACCCCACCGTGGCGGCTGGCCAGTTCCTGGGCATGGGCCAGGGTGCGGTTGGCCACCAGCAGGCGCCGGACTTTGCCTTCGCTCAAGTGCCTGGCGGCCAGTTCGATGGTTTCGCCGGCGCCGACCAGCAGGACGGTCGAGTCGCTGAGGCGGGCGAAGGAGTTCTGCGCCAGGCGCACGGCGGTGGAGGCCACCGACACCGGGTTGGCGCCCACGCGGGTATCGGTGCGGGCCCGCTTGGCCACCGAGAAGGCCTGCTGGAACAGGCGATCCAGGCCGCTGCCCAGCGCACGATGCTCCCGCGCCAGCGCCCAGGCATCCTTGACCTGGCCCAGGATCTGCGGCTCGCCCAGGACCATCGAATCCAGCCCGGTGGCGACCCGGAACAGGTGGCGCACGGCCTCGGCGTCGCGGTGGCGATACAGGTAGCCGTCCAGCCCTTCGCCATGCGTGGCCAGCCACTGCACCAGCGGTGTGGCGTCCTCGGCCATCGCGTAAAGCTCGGTGCGGTTGCAGGTGGACAGCAGCGCCGCTTCACTCACCTGCGGCAGCGCGCGCAGGGCCGCCAGCGCCTCGGGCAGCGCATCGCCGGCAAAGGCCACCCGCTCACGCAGGCTGACCGGCGCGGTCTGATGGTTCAGTCCAAGGACCCACAACGTCATCTTTTAGGGCTTGCGCTAAGCTGCTGGCTGTTTGATCCCCCCATTTTACGGCCCGGTTCCCCCTAATGCCCGCAAAGATGCGTTTCGTTCCGTCGTTGGTGCTGCTGGTTGCCGGTTTTGCGTCAGTCCCGGCCCTCCAGGCCCGGCAACCGGCCAAGGCGGAAACGACGACTTCGAGCGTGCTGGAGCCGGTCATGGCGGGGGAATTCGCCCTGCAGGCCGGCAAGCTCCCGGAGGCGTCGCGGCTGTATCTGGAGGCGGCCGAGGCCAGCGAGGACACCGGCCTGGCCGAGCTCGCCACGCGGATCTCGCTGCTGGCCAATGACGATGCGCGCGCGGCCCGGGCGCTGAAGCTGTGGAAGCGCCGCGCGCCCGAATCGCTGGCGATGCGGGCAGCCGAGGCGACGCTGTCCCTGCGTCAGGGGCGCGAGCGTGCCGCCCGCCGCGAGCTCGAATCCCTCCTGCGCGACCCCGATCCCCAGGCGTGGCGCTACGCGCTGACCTCGCTGGGTAGCGGCGGGCGCGATCCTGCGCTGTCGGCGCGTGTGCTGGGCCGGCTGCTGGATGACCAGGCCCTGCCCAATGAGCTCAACGTGTGGCTGGCGTTCGGCGGACTGGCCCAGTCGCTGCAGCAGCCCGCCCTGGCCGAGCGCATCGTGGGACAGGTGATCGCCCGGTTCCCGGTCAATCCGCGTGTGGCCCTGCTGCATGCCAGTCAGCTGCGCCAGGCCGGGCGCACCGACGAGGCCCGCCAGGTGCTGGAAGGGCTGGAGCCCGGCGCCACCCAGGACGCCAACATGCGCCTGGGCATCGCCTCCGAATTCGACGCCCTGGGCCTGCCCGCGCAAGCCGCCGCCGCCCTGGCCAATGGTCCGCAGGACACCCGCACCTACGGCCTGCGGGCTTCGTTGTTGGCCAAGGCCGAGGACACCGCGGGCCTGGATGCGCTTTACAAGGAGGCCGGCGGGGCGGATGACGCGCAGGTGCGCGACCCGGCGCAGCGGCTCTTGCTGGGCCAGATCGCCGAATACCTCAAGCGTCCGCAGCAGGCGCTGGACTGGTACCAGGGCGTGGGCGAAGGCGAGCAGAAGGTGGAAGCCCGCCTTCGCACGGCCAATACGCTGTACGCGCTGGGGCGCAAGCAGGACGCATTCGATCGCGTTCACGCACTGCAGGCCGATGCCTCGGTGGACGAGCCGGCGCGCCGCGACGCCTATCTGCTGGAAGCCGAGCTGCGCCAGAAGGAAGGCGATGACGCCGGAGAGCTGGACGCCCTGGCGCGCGGCCTGGCCGCCTATCCGGACGACACCAATCTGCTCTACGCGCGCGGCCTGGCATGGGAGCGGCGCGACCGCATCGACCGTGCCGAGGCCGACCTGCGCCGGGTCCTGGTCACCGATCCCACCAATACCGCTGCGCTCAACGCGCTGGGGTACACCCTGGCCGACCGCACCGAGCGTTACAAGGAAGCCTTGGAGCTGATCGACCGGGCCCGCGCGGCCGAGCCGGACGAGCCGGCGATCATCGACAGCTACGGTTGGGTGCTCTATCGCCTGGGCCGCAAGGACGAAGCCCTGGTGCAGCTGCGCCGGGCCTACACCTTGATGAAGGATCCGGAGATCGCCGCCCACCTGGGCCAGCTGCTGTGGGAGCGCGGCCAGCACGACGAGGCCCGACGCTACTTCGACGAGGCGCGCAAGCTCGACCCGCAGAACCGCTCGCTGCAGCGCGCGCTGGAGAAGGCCGGCGCATGAAGTCCCCGCTGAAAACCGCCGCCAGCCTGACGCTGGCGATGTTGCTGGCCGGCTGCACCACGCTGGGTCCCCGTCCGATCGCGCCGGTTGCAGGCCCCGCGGATCCGGCCGCTGCCGCCGCGAACCAGGCCGCGCGCGAGCGCTGGCTGCAGGCGCATCCGGACTGGGCGCTGGAAGGGCGGGTCGCGATCCGGCGCGCCGACAAGGGCGGCAGCGGTCGCATCGACTGGCGCCAGCGCGGCGCCCAGTTCGATGTATCGCTCAGTGCGCCGGTCACCCGGCAGAGCTGGCGCCTGACCGGCGACGGGCAGGGCGTGCTGCTCGAAGGACTGGACGGTGGTCCGCTGCGCGGCGCCGATGCCGGCCAACTGCTGCTGGCGGCCACTGGCTGGGAAATCCCGGTGCAGGCGCTGGCCTACTGGATCCGTGGCCAGGCCGCGCCTGGGGCCGCGCCCGGCCATCTTCAGTACGGCGCCGATGGCCTGCCCGCGCTGCTGGAACAGTCCGGTTGGCGCATTGCCTACACCGCCTGGCAGCCCGCGACCGCCGATGTTCCGGCGCTGCCCTCGCGGATCGAGGCCGAGCGCGGCGACTCGCGCGTGCGCCTGATCATCGATGCCTGGCAGCCTGCCGGCGCGGCGACGCCATGAGTGCCAATGCCACGCCGGGTGGCTGGTCGTGGTGGCCGGCACCGGCCAAGCTCAACCTGTGCCTGCGCATCATCGGCCGCCGCGAGGATGGCTATCACGACCTGCAGAGCGCCTTCCGCCTGCTGGACTGGGGCGACCGGGTCGGAATCCGAGTCCGTGAGGACGGGGGCATCACCCGCGTCGGCGCCTCGGTTCCCGGCGTGGCGGAGGCGGACGATCTGCTTGTGCGTGCTGCGATCCTGCTGCAGAAACACGCAAAATGCGCACTTGGTGCCGATATCTGCGTCGAAAAGGAAATTCCTGCCGGTGGCGGATTTGGCGGCGGGTCCTCCGATGCGGCGACGGTCCTGCGGGTGCTGGACCGCCTGTGGGGGCTGGATCTGAGCGAGGACATACTGGCCACGCTGGGCCTGGCGCTGGGCGCGGATGTGCCGGTCTTCGTGCGCGGGCGCAACGCCTGGGCCGAGGGGGTGGGTGAGCGGCTGACGCCCCTGGACCTGGCCCCAGCCTGGTACGTCCTGGTCGACCCGGGCGTCCACGTGGCCACGGCCAAGCTGTTCGGCGCGCCGGATTTGACGCGCAATGCCCCACCCGTGAAAATAGCGGACTTCCTTTCCGGATCCGTGCCCGACAACGTGTTCGAGCCGGTGCTGCGCCGCCGGGAACCTGCCATCGAGGCGGCGTTCCAGGCCTTGTCCAGCATCGGGACGCCACGACTGACGGGGACGGGCAGCGGCTGTTTCGTGGAGTTCGCAAGCCTTCAGGCCGCCCAGGCCGGATTGGCGCTGCTACCTGCGAACCAGCAGGGCTGGGTGGTGGCCGGGGCGGCGCGTTCGCCCCTGCTGGACGCGCTGGAAGGGAAAGTGCAGGACGCGGACTGATTTTTTACTGGGGCGTCGCCAAGAGGCCTAAGGCACCGGGTTTTGATCCCGGCATTTCGCAGGTTCGAATCCTGCCGCCCCAGCCAGCCCGTCGTTCGTGTGCCGCCGCCGTTTCAAGACGTCCCACCGCAGTCATCGAGAACCTCCCGTGCAAGACGAACGCAGCCTGCTGGTCTTCTCCGGCAACGCCAACAAGCCGCTGGCCAAGAGCATCTGTCGCGAACTGGGCGTGCGCCCGGGCAAGGCGATGGTCTCGCGCTTCTCCGACGGCGAAGTGCAGGTGGAGATCGAGGAGAACGTCCGTCGCCAGGAAGTGTTCGTGGTGCAGCCCACCTGCGCGCCCACGGCCGAGAACCTGATGGAACTGCTGGTGCTGATCGACGCGCTCAAGCGCGCCAGCGCCGCCAGCGTGACCGCCGTGGTGCCGTACTTCGGCTATTCGCGTCAGGACCGTCGCCTGCGCTCCTCGCGCGTGCCGATCACCGCCAAGGTCGCGGCCAAGATGTTCAGCGCCGTCAGCGCCGACCGTGTGCTGACCGTGGACCTGCATGCCGACCAGATCCAGGGCTTTTTCGACATCCCGGTGGACAACGTGTACGCCTCGCCGCTGCTGCTGGCCGACATCTGGCGTGCCTATGGCACCGACCGGATGATGGTCGTCTCGCCGGACGTGGGCGGCGTGGTCCGCGCCCGCGCCATCGCCAAGCGCCTGGACGATGCGGACCTGGCGATCATCGACAAGCGCCGCCCGCGCGCCAACGTCTCCACCGTGATGAACATCATCGGCGACGTGGAAGGCAAGGAATGCGTGATGGTCGATGACATCGTCGACACCGCCGGCACCCTGTGCGCCGCCGCGGCCGCGCTCAAGGACCGGGGCGCGACCAAGGTCGCCGCCTACTGCACCCACCCGGTGCTGTCCGGCCCGGCCGTGGACAACCTCAACAAGTCCGTGCTCGACGAGCTGGTGGTCACCGACACTATCCCGCTGTCCGACGCGGCCCGTGGCTGCAGCAAGATCCGCCAGCTCTCGGTGGCCAGCATGCTGGCCGAGACCATCCGCCGCATCGCCTTCGGCGAATCGGTCAGTTCGCTCTACGTGGACTAAGCATTCCGGCGGGCGGGGGAATCCTCCATCGCCTGCCGCAATACGGCTCTCCTGGTCGCGGGGGAGTCGCATCGCCGCCGCGAGGCGGTCTACCAACCAAAGAAGTGAATCAACATGGCTACGACACATGAAATCAACGTGGAGCGCCGCGAGGACGAGGGGAAGGGTGCGAGCCGCCGCCTGCGTCACGCCGGTCGCGTCCCCGCCATCGTCTACGGTGGCGACCTCAAGCCGGTCAGCATCTCGCTGAACCACAACGAAGTCTGGACCGCCAGCCAGCACGACTGGTTCTACTCGTCGATCCTGGACCTGAGCCTCAATGGCGAAGTGCAGAAGGTCCTGCTGCGTGACATGCAGCGCCATCCGTTCAAGCAGCAGATCATGCACCTGGACTTCCAGCGCGTGAACGACAAGGAGACGCTGCGCACCGCCGTGCCGCTGCACTTCCTCAACCAGGACACCTCGCCGGCCGGCAAGTCCTCCGACGTGGTCATCACCCACGAGCTCAACGAAGTCGTGGTCGAGTGCCTGCCGTCGGACCTGCCGGAGTTCATCGAGATCGACCTGGCCAAGCTGGCCCTGGGCGACGTGGTCCATCTGTCCGAGCTGAAGCTGCCCAAGGGCGTCGAGATCCCCGAGCTGAAGCTGGGCAAGGAGCACGACGTGGCCGTGGTCATCGCCAAGCACGTCAAGGTCGAGGACGAGTCGGCCGAGGGCGAGGAAGGTAGCGCCGACGTGCCGGCCGCCAAGGTCGCCGACGACGGCGCCAAGGACGCCGAGTAACCGGACGCGCCGGGGCGGGCCGCAGGCCTGTCCCGGTGGTCTGGCGAACCTTCGATGGAAGGCGTGCGTCTCATCGTCGGGCTGGGCAACCCCGGACCCGAACACCTGCGGACCCGGCACAATGCCGGGTTCCGTTTTGTCGACACCCTCGCGCTGCAGCTGGGCGCGCGGTTCGCCGTGGATGCCAAGCTGTTCGGCGAGACCGCCCAGGCCAGCCTCGGCGGGCAGACGGTACGGCTGCTCAAGCCGGCCACCTTCATGAACCTCTCGGGCAAGTCGGTCGCCGCGGCGCTGCGGTTCTGGAAGATCGAGCCCGAGCAGGCGCTGATCGCCCATGACGAGCTGGACATGCCGCCGGGGATCGCCCGGTTGAAGTTCGACGGCGGCCATGGCGGCCAGAACGGCCTGCGCGACACGATGAAATTGCTGGGGCACGGGCGCTTTGGCCGGCTGCGCATCGGCATTGGCCATCCCGGCCACAAGGACAAGGTCACCGGCTGGGTGCTGGGCCGACCGAGTGCGGACGATGAGATCCTGATCGGGCGTGCGATCGACGACGCGCTGGACGTGCTGCCCCTGGCAGTGGCCGGTGATTTCAACGAGGCGATGAAGCGCCTCAACAGCATCAAGGCGTGAGCCGGCAGCCGCCAGCGGACTGGGCACAGTCCGCTGGCGCTTACCGGATTGCGGTTGCAGGAGTGAGCAAGACATGGGCATCAAATGCGGCATCGTGGGCCTGCCGAACGTCGGCAAGTCGACCCTCTTCAATGCGCTGACCAAGGCGGGCATCGCCGCGGCCAACTTCCCGTTCTGCACCATCGAGCCCAACGTGGGCATCGTGCCGGTGCCGGACCCGCGCCTGGGCGCGCTGTCGGAGATCGTCAAGCCGCAGCGGGTCGTGCCCACGGCGGTGGAATTCGTCGACATCGCCGGCCTGGTCGCCGGTGCGGCCAGCGGTGAAGGCCTGGGCAACAAGTTCCTGGCGCACATCCGTGAGGTCGATGCGATCACCCACGTGGTGCGCTGTTTCGAGAACGACGACGTGATCCACGTCAACAACAAGGTCGACCCGATCTCGGACATCGAGACCATCGACACCGAGCTGGCGCTGGCCGACCTGGACAGCGTGGAGAAGGCGCTCAACCGCGCCGAGCGCAGCGCCAAGGGTGGCGACAAGGACGCCATCGCGCGCAAGCCGGTGCTGGAGAAGCTGCGCAAGGCGCTGGACGACGGCATCCCCGGACGCGGTGCTGGCCTGGACGAGGAGGAGAAGGCGCTGGTGCGCGACCTGTTCCTGCTGACCCTCAAGCCGGTGATGTACATCGCCAACGTGCTGGAGGACGGTTTCGAGAACAACCCGCATCTGGACGCGGTGCGTGCCCGCGCCGAGAAAGAGGGCGCGCAGGTGGTGCCGGTTTCGGCCGCCATCGAGGAAGAGCTCTCGCAGCTGGACGATGCCGACCGCGATGCCTTTCTGACCGACCTGGGCCTGGACGAGCCCGGCCTGAACCGCGTGATCCGTGCCGCCTACCAGCTGCTGGGCCTGCAGACCTACTTCACCGCCGGCGTGCAGGAAGTCCGCGCGTGGACGGTCAAGTCCGGCGCGACCGCGCCCAAGGCCGCGGCGGTCATCCACACCGACTTCGAGAAGGGCTTCATCCGCGCCGAGACCATCGGCTACGACGACTTCATCAAGTACAAGGGCGAGGCCGGTGCCAAGGAAGCCGGGCGCCTGCGCCTGGAGGGCAAGGAGTACAAGGTGCAGGAAGGCGACGTGCTGCACTTCCGGTTCAACGTCTGAATCGGGCCGCACTGAGGTCGACGCAAAGGCCGCGCACTGCGCGGCCTTTCGCGTCTTGGGGATTCAACCCAGGCCCTGTCCGGCCAGCGCCTGGGCCACCTTGGAGCGGCTGGGCCGGCCCAGCGCGTGGCTGATGAAGCCACCGGCGGCCGCCAGCCGATGCAGATCCACGCCGGTCTCGATGCCCAGCCCGTCCAGCAGGTAGAGCAGGTCCTCGCTGGCCACGTTGCCGGCCGCGCCAGGCGCGTACGGGCAGCCGCCCAGCCCGGCCACCGAGCTGTCGAAGGTCGCCACGCCCAGTTGCAGGGCCGCGTGGACGTTGGCCAGGGCCTGGCCCCAGGTGTCGTGGAAGTGGCCGGCCAGGCGTTCGACCGGTACGCGGGCCATCACCGCTTCCAGCATTGCCTGGGTCTTGCCGGGCGTGCCCACGCCGATGGTGTCGCCCAGCGAAATCTCGTGGCAACCCATCGCGTGCAGGGCGGCGGCCACCTCGGCCACCGCGCTGGGCGCGATATCGCCAGCGTAAGGGCAGCCCAGCACGCAGGAGACATAGCCGCGCACCGGGACGCCGGCGTCCTGTGCGGCGCGGGTGACCTCCTCGAAACGCGCCAGGCTCTGGGCGATCGAGCAGTTGATGTTCTTCTGCGAGAAGGCCTCGGAGGCGGCGGCGAACACCGCGACCTCGTCCGCGCCGGCCGCGTGGGCGGCCTGGAACCCACGCAGGTTGGGCGTGAGCGCCGAATACACGACGCCTGGCCGCCGTGGCACGCCACGCATCACCGCGTCGTGGTCGGCCATCTGCGGCACCCACTTGGGCGAGACGAAGGCCGTGGCCTCGATGTGGCGCAGGCCAGCCTCGGCCAGGCGCGCGATCAGGTCCAGCTTGGTCTGCGTGGTGACGGTGCCGGGCTCGTTCTGCAGGCCATCGCGCGCGCCCATCTCCACAAGTTTCACCTTGGCGGGCAGGGCGCTCACGCGGCCACCTCGAACTCGACCAGTGGCGCCTGGTCGGCCACCAGGTCACCGACCTTGCACAGCAGCGCGGTGACGGTGCCGGCCGCCGGTGCGCTGACCGTGTATTCCATCTTCATCGCTTCCATGACCAGCAACGGGGCGCCGGCGGCAACCTCGGCGCCGGCTTCGGCCATGACCGCGATGATCCGGCCCGGCATGGGCGCCACCAGGCCCCCCTGGGCATCGGCGGTGCCCGCCTGGTGCGCCAGCGGCACGTATGGCTGCAGGCGGACGCGGGCGTCTGCCGTGATGACCGTCAGCGCCCCCGCGCCGTCAGTTACGACATGACCCTGCACGGTGCGCGGGCCGGCCGCCAGAAGCAGGTGGTCGTCGTGGATCTCCAGTACGCGCACCGACACACCATCCAGGCGCCAGACACCGCCGGCGTGCTGCTCGACCTGCACGGTGTGGGACGTGCCGTCAGCCTCGTCGAAGCGCAAGCTGCAACGGGCGTGGCCGTTGGCGCGCCAGCCATCGGCGATCGCCCATGGCGAGGACGGATTGCCGGCCGCGGCGGCCAGTGCGGCGGCCTGGCGCTGCTCGGCGAGCAGGACATGCAGGCTGGCCAGGGCCAGCAGTGCCGGGGTCACTGGATCCGGGCGCAGCAGCTCGGCCAGCTCGCGCTCGATCAAGCCGGTGTCATAGCCGCCGGCGCGCACCTGCGGGTTGTCCACCAGGCGCGACAAAAACGCCAGGTTGTTGCCGACCCCGGCGATTCGGGTCTGGGCCAGGGCGCTGCGCATGCGTGCGAGCGCGCCAGCGCGGGTACTGTCCCAGGCGATCAGTTTGGCGATCATCGGGTCGTAATCGGCACCGATGGTGTCGCCTGCGTCCACGCCCGAATCGACGCGCACATGCGCCGAGGCGGGGGGAAAGGCCAGCTGCTGCAGCGTGCCGGTCGACGGCAGGAAGCCGCGCTCGGGCTGCTCGGCGTACAGACGCACCTCGATCGCATGGCCGTGCAGGGTGATCTGGTCCTGCGCCAGCGGCAGCGGCGCACCTGCCGCCACGCGCAGCTGCCATTCGACCAGATCCAGTCCGGTGACCTGCTCGGTCACCGGGTGCTCGACCTGCAGTCGGGTATTCATTTCCATGAAGTAGAACGCGCCGTCGGCATCGACGATGAACTCCACCGTGCCCGCGCCGACATAGCCCACCGCGCGGGCCGCCTCCACGGCGGCCTGGCCGATGGCCGCGCGGAAGGTCGCGCTGATGTCGGGCGCGGGGGCTTCCTCGATCACCTTCTGATGTCGGCGCTGGGCCGAGCAGTCGCGCTCGTAGAGGTGCACCACGCTGCCTTGCGTGTCGCCGAACACCTGCACCTCGATGTGGCGGGGGCGCACCAGGTATTTCTCCACCAGCACCCGGTCATCGCCGAAGCTGGCGGACGCTTCGCGCCGGCACGAGGCCAGGGCGGCGTCGAAATCCGTCTCGCGCTCGACCACGCGCATGCCCTTGCCGCCGCCGCCGGCGCTGGCCTTGATCAGCACCGGATAGCCGATACGCGCCGCCTCCGCGCGCAGCAGCGCAGGGGTTTGGTCATCGCCGTGGTAACCGGGGACCAGCGGCACCCCGGCGGCCTGCATCAACGCCTTGGCTGCCGATTTGGAGCCCATCGCCTCGATGGCCGCCACCGGCGGGCCGACGAAGACCAGCCCAGCCTCCTGAGAGGCGCGGGCGAAGTCCGCGTTCTCCGACAGGAAGCCATAGCCGGGATGGACGGCCTGCGCGCCGGAGGCGCGCGCGGCCTCGACGACCCTGTCCGCGCGCAGGTAGCTCTCGCGCGCCGCGGCCGGGCCGATGCACACCGCCTCGTCGGCCAGGCGCACATGCCGCGCGTTGGCGTCGGCCTCGGAATACACCGCGACGGTGGCAATGCCCAGCCGCTTGCAGGTGGCGATGACGCGGCAGGCGATTTCGCCGCGGTTGGCGATCAGAAGTTTGCCGAACACCGTCAGGACCTCCAGTCCGGGGCACGTTTGTCGAAGAATGCTGCGATGCCTGCGCGCGCCTCGGCGCTGCCGCGGGCCCGCGCGATGCGCGCGGTGGTGTCGTCGATCAGCGCCGGGTCGATGCCGCGCCCGGCCACGTCGGCGACCAGGCGTTTGCAGTCGGCCTGGGCCTGCGGCGCGCCGGCGAGCAGATCCTCGGCCAAGGCCTGCACGCGCGCGTCGAGGGTGTCCGTCTCGCACACCTCATGCAGCAACCCGAGTCGCAGTGCCTGGGCCGCGTCGAAGCGCTCGCCGGTGAGGAAATAGCGTTGCGCCGCACGCGCGCCGATCGCGCGGATCACGTAGGGGCTGATCGTGGCCGGGATCAGGCCCAGTCGCACTTCAGTCGTGCCAAAGCGCGCCTCGGGCGTGGCGATGGCGATGTCGCAGGCGGCCACCAGCCCGGTGCCGCCGGCCAGGGCCGCGCCGTGCACGCGGGCGATGGTTGGCTTGGACAGGCCGGCGAGCGTGGTCAGCATCGTCGCCAGCGCGCCGGCATCGCGCAGGTTGTCCTCGTGGCTGAAACCGGCCATGCGCCGCATCCAGTCCAGGTCGCCGCCGGCGCAGAAGCTCTTGCCGCGCCCGGCCAGCACGACCACGCGCACGGCCGAATCAGCGTCGGCGGCGCGCAGCGCCTCGGTGAGCGCGGCGATCAGGTGTTCGTCGAAGGCGTTGTGCACCTCGGGCCGGTTGAGCCAGAGGGTCAGCGTCGCGCCGCTGTGTTCGCATTGGAGAAGGGGAGCGTCCATGGCCGGGCCTACATGCGGAACACGCCGAAGCGTGTTTCGGGGATGGGCGCATGGGCGGCCGCGGCCAGGCCCAGGCCGAGCAGGCGCCGGGTCTGCGCCGGATCGACGATGCCGTCGTCCCACAGCCGCGCGCTGGCGTAGTACGGATCGGACTGCGCCTCGAATTGCTCGCGGATCGGCTGTTTGAAGGCGTCCTCGTCCTCGGCGGCCCAAGTCTTGCCCTGGGCTTCGAGCCCATCGCGGCGCACGGTCGCCAGGACGCTGGCGGCCTGTTCGCCGCCCATGACCGAAATACGCGAGTTCGGCCAGCTCCACAGGAACCGCGGCGAGTACGCGCGACCGCACATCCCGTAATTGCCCGCGCCGTAGGAGCCGCCGATCAGCACGGTGAACTTGGGCACGGCCGTGGTCGCCACCGCCGTGACCAGCTTGGCGCCGTCCTTGGCGATGCCGCCATTTTCATAGGCCCGGCCGACCATGAAGCCGGTGATGTTCTGCAGGAACACCAGGGGGATCCCGCGCTGCGAGCACAGCTCGACGAAATGCGCGCCCTTGAGCGCGCTTTCGGAAAACAGGATGCCGTTGTTGGCTACGATGCCCACCGGATAGCCGTGGACATGGGCGAAGCCGGTCACCAGCGTGGTGCCGTAGCGCGCCTTGAACTCATCCAGCCGCGAGCCGTCGACGATGCGCGCGATGACTTCGCGCACGTCGTAGGGCTTGCGCGTATCGGCGGGGATCACGCCGTACACCTCGGCCGGGTCGTAGCGCGGTTCCTCGACCGCCTGTGGCGCCAGCGCGGGTGGGCGGCGCGGGCCGAGGTGGCCGACGATCTCGCGCAACAGGGCCAGGGCGTGGTGATCGTTTTCGGCCAGGTGGTCGGCCACGCCGGACAGGCGGGTATGCACGTCCGCGCCGCCAAGGTCCTCGGCAGTGACCACCTCGCCGGTGGCGGCCTTCACCAGCGGCGGGCCTCCCAGGAAAATCGTGCCCTGGCCCTGCACGATGATGGTCTCATCGCTCATCGCCGGCACGTAGGCGCCGCCAGCGGTGCATGAGCCCATCACGCAGGCGATCTGCGGGATGCCGGCGGCCGAGAGCTGGGCCTGGTTGTAGAAGATCCGGCCGAAGTGCTCGCGATCGGGGAACACCTCGTCCTGCATCGGCAGGAACGCGCCGCCCGAATCGACCAGATACAGGCAGGGCAGGTGGTTTTCCCGGGCGATCTCCTGCGCGCGCAGGTGCTTCTTGACCGTCATCGGGTAATAGGTGCCGCCCTTGACCGTGGCGTCGTTGGCCAGGATCACGCACTCGCGCCCCTGCACGCGGCCGATGCCGCCGACCACCCCGGCGCAGGGCACCTGGTCCTCGTACATACCGTGGGCGGCCAGCGGGGCCAGTTCCAAGAACGGCGCGCCGGGGTCGAGCAGGGTGTCGATGCGCTCGCGCGCCAGCAGCTTGCCGCGCCCGGTGTGCCTGGCGCGGGCAGCCTCGCTGCCCCCAAGCGCCGTGTGGGCCACGCGCTCGCGCAGGGTGTCGACCTGGGCCTGCAGGGCCGTGCGATTGGCCTGGAACACCGCATCGTCGGTCCGCAATTTCGAAGCAATCACGCCCATGCCGATGTCCTTATGCCTTGGTTCCGACCAGTTCGCGGCCGATCAGCATGCGCCGGATCTCCGACGTGCCGGCGCCGATCTCGTACAGCTTGGCATCGCGCCACAGGCGGCCGGTGGGGTAATCGTTGATGTAGCCGTTGCCGCCCAGGGCCTGGATGGCCTGGCCGGCCATCCAGGTGGCCTTCTCGGCGCTGTACAGGATCGCCCCGGCCGCGTCCTTGCGCGTGGTCTCGCCGCGGTCACAGGCTTTGGCCACCGCATAGACGTAGGCGCGACAGGCGTTGAAGCCGACGTACATGTCGGCCAGCTTGCCCTGCATCAGCTCGAACTCGCCGATCGGCCGGCCGAACTGACGACGTTCGCGCACGTAGGGCAGCACCGCGTCCAGGCTGGCGGCCATGATGCCCAGTGGGCCCCCGGAGAGCACGATGCGCTCGTAGTCCAGGCCGGACATCAGCACCTTCACGCCCTGGTTGAGGCCGCCCAGGATGTTCTCCTCGGGGACCTCGCAGTCGTTGAACACCAGTTCGCAGGTGTTGGATCCGCGCATGCCCAGCTTGTCCAGCTTCTGTGCGGTGGAAAATCCCTTGAATCCGCGCTCGACGATGAAGGCGGTGATCCCGCGCGGACCGGCCTGCGGATCGGTCTTGGCGTAGACCACCAGGGTGTGCGCGTCCGGCCCGTTGGTGATCCACATCTTGCTGCCGTTGAGAACGTAGCAATCTCCGTGCTTGTCCGCACGCAATTTCATGCCCACCACGTCAGAGCCCGCGCCGGCCTCGCTCATTGCCAGCGCGCCGATGTGCTCGCCGCTCACCAACCCTGGCAGGTAGCGTGACTTCTGTTGCGCCGTGCCGTTCTTGCGCAGCTGGTTCACGCACAGGTTGGAATGGGCTCCGTAGGACAGCCCAATGGCTGAGCAGGCGCGGGAGATTTCCTCCATGGCCACCACGTGGGCCAGATACCCCAAGCCGCTGCCGCCATACTCCTCCTCCACCGTCAGGCCCAGCAGGCCCATCTCGCCCAGTTGGGGCCACAGCGCGTTGGGAAACGCGTTGTCGCGGTCGGCCGTGTCAGCCAGTGGCGCGATGATGCGGGAGGCGAAATCGCGCACGGCACTGCGCAGTTGGTCGATGTCTTCACCGAGGTCGAAACTGAAATCCGGGCTCATGAGGTCCTGTGGGATCGTGCGCCACACGGAGTGCGGCGGGGCAAAAGCGGGGCAGGCTGACGTGCGCGCCGGCAAGGTGCACGCTGCGGGGCAGCATCAAGGTGCTTCCCGTCGGCGCGGTTGCCTGCCACAATGCGCGCCCCCACGGCCGGCCGCCGTGAGGACTCGCCTCCAAGGCGAGGATGCGTCCGCTTCGGGCGCAGCGGTGGGCCTGGTGGAAAATCGCGCGCAGTCGTTGACAGCTCGCGGATCTCACGCCAGAATCACCGGCTGTTTCACCCCGGCCCGAAAGGCCGGACACAAGCGTCATCCGGAGGGATACCCAAGCGGCCAACGGGGGCAGACTGTAAATCTGCTGGCTTACGCCTTCGGTGGTTCGAATCCACCTCCCTCCACCAAAAGTTTTGTGTTGTTGCGGTACCCCGGCGCGGGAGTAGTTCAACGGTAGAACCTCAGCCTTCCAAGCTGATGGTGCGGGTTCGATTCCCGTCTCCCGCTCCATTGAACATGTGCTCCATCGTCGCCAGATGTATCGCAGCAACACCAGGTTTCACGCTCACGTAGCTCAGTCGGTAGAGCACCTCCTTGGTAAGGAGGAGGTCGAAGGTTCGATTCCTTTCGTGAGCACCATCCAAGCAGTACGTTTCATCCTCTTATCTAACGATCCGAGAATAAGCAGCCATGGCAAAGGGTAAGTTCGAGCGCACCAAGCCGCACGTGAACGTGGGCACCATCGGTCACGTTGACCATGGCAAGACCACGCTGACCGCCGCACTGACCAAGGTGGGTGCCGAGCGTTTCGGTGGCGAGTTCAAGGATTATTCGTCGATCGACGCGGCGCCGGAAGAGAAGGCGCGCGGCATCACGATCTCCACCGCGCACGTGGAATACGAATCGGACAACCGCCACTACGCCCACGTGGACTGCCCGGGCCACGCCGACTACGTGAAGAACATGATCACCGGTGCGGCCCAGATGGACGGCGCGATCCTGGTGTGCTCGGCCGCCGACGGCCCGATGCCGCAGACCCGCGAGCACATCCTGCTGTCGCGTCAGGTCGGCGTGCCGTACATCGTCGTGTTCCTGAACAAGGCCGACATGGTGGACGACGCCGAGCTGCTCGAGCTGGTGGAAATGGAAGTGCGCGAGCTGTTGAGCAAGTACGACTTCCCGGGCGATGACACCCCGATCATCCACGGTTCGGCCCGCCTGGCGCTGGAAGGCGACCAGAGCGAGATCGGCGTGCCGGCGATCCTGAAGCTGGTCGAGGCGCTGGACACCTTCATCCCGACGCCCGAGCGCGACGTGGATAAGACCTTCCTGATGCCGGTGGAAGACGTGTTCTCGATCTCTGGCCGCGGCACCGTGGTGACCGGTCGTATCGAGCGCGGTGTGATCAAGGTGGGCGAGGAAATCGAGATCGTCGGTATCCGCCCGACCCAGAAGACCACCGTGACCGGCGTGGAAATGTTCCGCAAGCTGCTGGACCAGGGCCAGGCAGGCGACAACGCCGGTCTGCTGCTGCGCGGCACCAAGCGTGACGACGTCGAGCGCGGCCAGGTGCTGGCCAAGCCGGGTTCGATCACCCCGCACACCGAGTTCGAGGCCGAGGTGTACGTGCTGTCCAAGGACGAGGGTGGCCGTCATACCCCGTTCTTCAAGGGCTACCGTCCGCAGTTCTACTTCCGCACCACCGACATCACCGGTGCGATCGAGCTGCCGGAAGGCACCGAGATGGTGATGCCGGGCGACAACGTGAAGATGAAGGTCACCCTGATCAACCCGGTGGCGATGGACGACGGCCTGCGCTTCGCGATCCGCGAAGGTGGCCGTACGGTCGGCGCCGGCGTGGTGGCCAAGGTCATCAAGTAAGCTAAGGTCCAGCGATCCGGCGATCCCGCATCGCCGGAAGTGACGCGAATGGCGGGCCGGGAACCTCGGTCCGCCTTCGCCGTCTAAGGGCAACACTTTCAGCAGGTTCCGTACGCCAGTAGCTCAATTGGCAGAGCAGCGGTCTCCAAAACCGCAGGTTGGGGGTTCGAGTCCCTCCTGGCGTGCCACTGCCCCGTAAGTTCCGTCGCCGCAGGCGGCGGCGCAGTGCAAGGCGGCACACCCGACTTCAATGAACAGCAAGATCCAACAATCCAAGACGGCGACAGGTACGTCCGGTGGCGATATCGCCAAGTACGTGGCCGCGGCCGCGCTGGTGGTGGCTGGGCTGGTGGTGTGGTGGTGGTTCGCCGGACAGTGGGCCACACCGTTGCGTGCGCTGGCCGTCGTGGTCGGTCTGGTGGCAGGTGCCGCGGTCTTCATTGCGACCGCCAAGGGCAAGGACACGGTCGAATTCCTGTCCGAGTCGCGTTTCGAGCTGCGCAAGGTCGTGTGGCCAACCCGTCAGGAATCGCTGCGGATGACCTGGGTGGTCATGGTGGTCGTGGTGATCCTCAGCCTGATTCTGGCGGGCTTCGATTTCGTCATCCAATGGATGGTCGAGAAACTGTTCACGATGGGCCGTTGAGGAGAGCGTCGCAGTGAAGCGTTGGTACGTGGTACATGCCTATTCAGGCTTCGAGAAGTCCGTGGCGCAGGCGCTGCGCGACCGCATCGTGCGCGATGGCATGGAAGAGCGCTTCGGCGACGTGCTGGTCCCGACCGAAGAGGTCGTGGAAATGCGCGCCGGCCAGAAGCGGCGTTCCGAGCGCAAGTTCTTCCCCGGCTACGTGCTGGTCCAGATCGAGACCCAGGACGAGGCGGGCATTCCGCGCATCGACAATGAGTCCTGGCATCTGGTGAAGGACACCAACAAGGTGCTGGGCTTCATTGGCGGCACGGCCGATCGCCCGCTCCCGATTCGCGACGAAGAGGCGGCGGCCATCCTGGATCGTGTTCAGGAAGGTGTCGAAAAGCCCCGGCCCAAGGTGCTGTTCGAGCCCGGCGAGATGGTGCGCGTGGTCGATGGCCCGTTCAACGACTTCAACGGCGTGGTCGAGGAAGTCAATTACGAGAAGAGCCGCCTGCGCGTGGCCGTGCTCATCTTCGGTCGCTCGACCCCGGTGGAGCTGGAATTCGGCCAGGTCGAAAAGGCCTGAATTCCCCTGGCCTCTGGCGCGTTGCGCGAGAGGCCTCAAAACCTGCTATAGTGCGCGGCTCCCTGTCCGGTCGAGCCGGGCATCCGCACTGGCCGCCCGCGAGGGCGGCCTTTCGCGCGACGAGAAACGCGATGTCGGGACGCGTGATTTTCCCGATCCGATGGGGAGCCTGTCTTCCAGGCGCTAGCACCCGGAGAGCATTGAAATGGCAAAGAAAGTCATTGGTTACATCAAGCTGCAGGTGAAGGCCGGTCAGGCCAATCCCTCGCCGCCGGTCGGTCCTGCGCTGGGTCAGCGCGGCCTGAACATCATGGAGTTCTGCAAGGCGTTCAACGCCGCCACGCAGAAGCTCGAGCCGGGTCTGCCGATTCCGGTGGTGATCACCGCCTATTCGGACCGTACCTTCACCTTCATCACCAAGACGCCGCCGGCGTCGATCCTGCTGAAGAAGGCCGTGGGCATCCAGTCCGGTTCCAAGCGTCCGAACACCGAAAAGGTGGGCAAGGTCACCCGTGCCCAGCTGGAAGAGATCGCCAAGGCGAAGGAGCCCGACCTGACGGCGGCCGACCTGGATGCCGCAGTGCGTACGATTGCGGGCTCGGCCCGTTCCATGGGTCTGACGGTCGAGGGCTAAAGACAATGGCAATGAACAAGCGACAGAAGGCCATCCTGGCCGCCGTGACCCCGGGCAAGGCCTACGCCGTTGACGAGGCCCTGCAGATCCTGAAGGGCGCCGTGAAGGCCAAGTTCGTCGAGTCCATCGACGTGGCTGTCCGCCTGGGCGTGGACGCGAAGAAGTCCGACCAGCAGGTGCGCGGTTCGACCGTGCTGCCGGCCGGTACCGGCAAGTCGGTCCGTGTGGCCGTGTTCGCCCCGGCTGGCGCGAAGGCCGACGAGGCCCTGGCTGCCGGCGCCGAAGCGGTCGGCATGGACGACCTGGCCGAGAAGATGCAGGCCGGCGACCTGAACTACGACGTGGTCATCGCCACCCCGGACGCCATGCGCGTGGTGGGTAAGCTGGGCCAGCTCCTGGGTCCGCGCGGCCTGATGCCGAACCCCAAGGTCGGCACCGTGTCCCCGAACCCGGCCGAAGCGGTGAAGAATGCCAAGTCCGGTCAGGTGCGCTACCGCACCGACAAGGCGGGCATCATCCACTGCACCATCGGCAAGGCGTCCTTCGAGGACGACGCGCTGAAGACCAACCTGCAGGCGCTGCTGGCCGACCTGGTGAAGGCCAAGCCGTCCACCGCCAAGGGTCAGTACCTGCAGAAGATCTCGCTCAGCTCGACCATGGGCCCCGGCGTGACCGTGGACCAGTCCTCGCTGAGCCTGAAGTAATGCTGTAACCGGTGGCGGGGCGACCTGCCACCGGGGTTGTGCTTGAGGGCGATCGGAGGGCTGCAAGGCCCGAAGAAAGCCGTCAAAGACCGCAGGTGCGGTCAGCGCGCTCCGACGACGGGCAGGGAAGCTCGGTCCTGGCAAGGATTCGGCGTCGGCGTTAGCGGGACTGCTTGATTGGCTTGATGCCAGCCCGCGCAGATGGTGCCGCCTTCATCGGTTTTTCTGGTTTCCCGTTTCGGGGGCCGGGTGATAAGGCCACCAGTTGGGATGCGAAGGCATCCCCGGCGTCCAGGATGGATGCTGCCCTGGACCGCAAACGGCAGGAGCCGTGAGCGGAGTTCACAAGAGGAGTGATTAATGGCTCTCAATCTGTCCCAGAAGCAAGAAGTTGTCGCCGAGCTGGCAGAAGTCGCCGCCAAGGCGCACTCCTTGATCGCCGCCGAGTACGCAGGCACCACGGTCTCCCAGATGACCGCGATGCGCAAGCAGGCGCGCGAGTCCGGCGTGTACCTGCGGGTCGTCAAGAACACCTTGGCCGCCCGTGCAGTGGAAGGTACCGAATACGAGTGCACCAAGGACTCGTTGGTCGGCCCGCTGCTGTACGCGTTCTCGACCGAGGAGCCCGGCGCTGCCGGTCGCCTGATCAAGGAATTCGCCAAGAGCAACGACAAGCTGCAGGCCAAGGTGGTCGCCGTCGGTGGCCAGCTGTACCCGGCCAGCCACGTCGACGTGCTGGCTTCGCTGCCCACGCTCGACCAGGCCCTGGCCATGGTGGCCCGTGCGCTGGCCGAACCCGCCACGATGTTCGCCCGTGCCGTCAAGGCCGTGGCCGACAAGCAGGGCGGTGGCGACGAAGCAGCGCCGGCCGAGGCAGAAGCCCCGGCTGAAACGGCTTAATTCCCGTAACCCATTCCAGAAATTTGACCGAAGGTAATCACAATGTCCCTGTCCAACGAACAGATCGTCGACGCCATCGCTGAAAAGACCCTCATGGAAGTCATGGAGCTGGTCAAGGCGATCGAAGACAAGTTCGGCGTCTCCGCCGCCGCCCCGGTTGCCGTGGCTGCCGCCGCCGGCCCGGCCGCTGCCGTCGAAGAGCAGACCGAGTTCAACGTCGTGCTGAAGGAAGCCGGCGCCAAGAAGGTCGACGTCATCAAGGCTGTCCGCGCCATCACCGGCCTGGGCCTGAAGGAAGCCAAGGACCTCACCGAGGCCGGTGGCGTCCTGAAGGAAGGCCTGTCGAAGGAAGACGCCGAGAAGGCAAAGAAGGACCTCGAGGCCGCTGGCGCGACCGTCGAGCTGAAGTAATCAAAATCCGTCGCCAGGTTCCATCGGCGACATCCAAAGGCCGGGGGCGAAAGCCCCTGGCCTTCGGTCGTTGTTGAAGTGCGGTAGGCGGTACACAACTAGCAGTCGTAGTTTCGCCATCCAAGCGGTGGCCAAAAATCCACGAGTTGGTAGTTGGAAGTAGCGGGAGATGGCGTGCTGGTGCCGGCAATACCAGCGACTTCCAACTGACAGTTCTTCCCATTCGAAAGAATGTTCCCCGGGGTCACGGACGCGTGGCCCCCAGATGCCAGAGGCAATGTCCCATGTCGACGACATACTCGTTCACCGAAAAGAAGCGCATCCGCAAGGATTTCGGCAAGCAGCGGTCGATCCTCGAGGTCCCGTTCCTGCTCGCCATCCAGGTCGATTCCTATCGCGAGTTCCTGCAGGAGCACGTTGACGCCGCCAAGCGCGACGACCGTGGCCTGCACGCCGCCCTCAAGTCGGTCTTCCCGATCGCCAGCTACTCGGGCAACGCCGCCCTGGAGTACGTGGGCTACAAGCTCGGCGAGCCGGCCTTCGACGAGCGCGAGTGCCGCCAGCGTGGCATGAGCTACGGCGCGCCGCTGCGCGTGACCGTGCGCCTGGTGATCTACGACCGTGAGTCGTCGACCAAGGCGATCAAGTACGTGAAGGAGCAGGAGGTCTATCTGGGCGAAATCCCGCTGATGACCGACAACGGTACCTTCATCGTCAACGGCACCGAGCGCGTCATCGTTTCGCAGCTGCACCGTTCGCCGGGTGTGTTCTTCGACCACGACCGTGGCAAGACCCACAGCTCGGGCAAGCTGCTGTACAGCGCCCGCATCATTCCTTACCGCGGCTCGTGGCTGGACTTCGAGTTCGACCCGAAGGACGCGCTGTTCACCCGTATCGACCGTCGCCGCAAGCTGCCGGTCTCGATCCTGCTGCGTGCGCTGGGCTACTCCAACGAGGAGATGCTCAACCAGTTCTTCGAGATCAACACCTTCCACATCGATCCCAAGGAAGGCGTGCAGCTGGAGCTGGTGCCCGAGCGCCTGCGCGGCGAGACGCTGAACTTCGACCTGGCCGATGGCGACAAGGTCATCGTCGAAGCCGGCAAGCGCATCACCGCGCGTCACGTCAAGCAGCTGGAAGCCTCCGGCATCGAAGGCTTGGGCGTGCCCGACGAGTACCTGGTCGGCCGCATCCTCTCGCACGACGTGGTCGACGCTGCCACCGGCGAACTGCTGGCCAACGCCAATGACGAGATCACCGACGACCAGCTGGCTGCGTTCCGCAAGGCCGGCGTGGAAACCGTCGGCACCCTGTGGGTGAACGATCTGGACCGCGGTCCGTACCTGTCCAACACCCTGCGCATCGATCCGACCAAGACTCAGCTCGAGGCGCTGGTCGAGATCTACCGCATGATGCGTCCGGGCGAGCCGCCGACCAAGGACGCCGCGCAGAACCTGTTCCACAACCTGTTCTTCACCTTCGAGCGCTACGACCTGTCCAGCGTCGGCCGCATGAAGTTCAACCGTCGCGTGGGCCGCAAGGAAACCACCGGCGAGTCGGTGCTGTACGACCACAAGTACTACAGCGTGCGCAACGACGAAGAGTCCAAGCGTCTGGTCGCCACCAACGGTGAGAGCTCGGACATCCTGGAAGTGATCAAGGTCCTGACCGAGATCCGCAACGGCCGCGGCGTGGTCGACGACATCGACCACCTGGGTAACCGTCGCGTGCGTTCGGTCGGCGAAATGGCCGAGAACGTGTTCCGCGTGGGCCTGGTCCGCGTCGAGCGCGCGGTCAAGGAGCGCCTGTCGATGGCCGAGTCCGAAGGCCTGACCCCGCAGGAGCTGATCAACGCCAAGCCGGTGGCCGCCGCGATCAAGGAGTTCTTCGGCTCCTCGCAGCTGTCCCAGTTCATGGACCAGAACAACCCGCTGTCGGAAGTCACCCACAAGCGCCGCGTCTCGGCTCTGGGCCCGGGCGGCCTGACCCGCGAACGCGCCGGCTTCGAAGTGCGCGACGTGCACCCGACCCACTACGGCCGCGTCTGCACCATCGAGACGCCGGAAGGCCCGAACATCGGCCTGATCAACTCGCTGGCGGTGTATGCCCGCACCAACGCCTACGGCTTCCTGGAGACGCCGTACCGCAAGGTCGTGGACGGCCAGATCACCGACGAGATCGAGTACCTGTCGGCCATCGAGGAAAACGAGTACGTCATCGCCCAGGCCAATGCGCTGCATGACTCCAAGAGCAGGCTGACCGAGCTGTTCGTACCGTGCCGCTTCCAGGGCGAGTCGCTGCTGAAGCCGCCGGCGGACGTGGACTTCATGGACGTCTCGCCCATGCAGACCGTCTCCATCGCCGCGGCGCTGGTGCCGTTCCTGGAGCACGATGACGCCAACCGCGCGCTCATGGGCGCCAACATGCAACGCCAGGCCGTTCCGACCCTGCGTTCGCAGAAGCCGCTGGTCGGCACCGGCATCGAGCGCGCCGTGGCGCGCGACTCGGGCGTGACGGTCAATGCCCGTCGCGGCGGCGTGATCGAGCAGATCGACGCGGCTCGCGTGGTGGTCAAGGTCAACGAAGAGGAGATCGTCGGCGAGCAGGATGCCGGCGTGGATATCTACAACCTGATCAAGTACACCCGCTCCAACCAGAACACCTGTATCAACCAGACCCCGCTGGTGAACGTGGGTGACGTGGTCGCGCGCGGCGACGTGCTGGCCGACGGCCCGTCCACCGACATCGGCGAGCTGGCCCTGGGCCAGAACATGCTGATCGCGTTCATGCCCTGGAACGGCTACAACTTCGAAGACTCCATCCTGCTCTCCGAGCGCGTGGTGGAAGAGGATCGCTACACCACGATCCACATCGAAGAGCTGACCGTCCAGGCGCGCGACACCAAGCTGGGACCGGAAGAGATCTCGGCCGACATCCCGAACGTCTCGGAGAGCGCGCTGAACCGCCTCGACGAGTCCGGCGTGGTGTACATCGGCGCCGAAGTGCGTGCCGGCGACATCCTGGTCGGCAAGGTCACGCCGAAGGGCGAGAGCCAGCTGACCCCGGAAGAAAAGCTGCTGCGTGCGATCTTCGGCGAGAAGGCCTCGGACGTGAAGGACAGCTCGCTGCGTGTGCCCCCGGGCATGGACGGCGTGGTCATCGACGTGCAGGTCTTCACCCGCGACGGCATCGAGAAGGACAAGCGCGCGCGCCAGATCGAGGACTCCGAGATCAAGCGCGTCAAGAAGGACTTCGACGACCAGTTCCGCATCCTGGAGAACGCGATCTTCGCGCGCCTCAAGACGCAGCTGGTGGGCAAGGTCGCCAACGGCGGTGCCGGCCTGAAGAAGGGCGACACCATCACCGATGCCTACCTGGACGGCCTGAAGAAGTCCGACTGGTTCGCCATCCGCATGAAGGATGACGACGCCGCCGACGCCATCGAGCGCGCCCAGAAGCAGATCCAGGTGCACGAGAAGGAGTTCGAGCGTCGCTTCGCCGACAAGCGCGGCAAGATCACCGCCGGTGACGACCTCGCTCCGGGCGTGCTGAAGATGGTCAAGGTGTTCCTGGCCGTGAAGCGCCGCATCCAGCCGGGCGACAAGATGGCCGGCCGCCACGGCAACAAGGGTGTGGTGTCGACCATCGTGCCGGTGGAAGACATGCCGTACATGGCCACCGGCGAGACCGTGGACATCGTGCTGAACCCGCTGGGCGTGCCTTCGCGCATGAACATCGGCCAGGTGCTGGAAGTCCACCTGGGCTGGGCCGCCAAGGGCCTGGGTCGCAAGATCCAGGGCATGCTGGAAGCCCAGGCCGCGGTCAACGACCTGCGCGCCTTCCTGGCGCAGATCTACAACCACGACCAGAAGCTGGGCGAGGACCGCGTGGACCTGTCGCAGTTCAGCGACGATGAGCTGATCGCCCTGGCCAAGAACCTGACCGATGGCGTGCCGATGGCGACCCCGGTGTTCGACGGCGCGGCCGAGAGCGAGATCAAGCACATGCTGCAGCTCGCCGACCTGCCGACCAGCGGCCAGACCCAGCTTTACGACGGTCGCACCGGCGAGGGCTTCGAGCGCAAGGTGACCGTGGGCTACATGCACATGCTCAAGCTGAACCACCTGGTCGACGACAAGATGCACGCCCGTTCGACCGGCCCGTACTCCCTGGTCACCCAGCAGCCGCTGGGCGGTAAGGCGCAGTTCGGTGGTCAGCGCTTCGGTGAAATGGAAGTCTGGGCGCTGGAAGCCTACGGCGCGGCGCACACCCTGCAGGAAATGCTGACCGTCAAGTCCGACGACGTGCAGGGCCGCAACCAGATGTACAAGAACATCGTCGATGGCGAACACGAGATGGTCGCGGGCATGCCGGAATCCTTCAACGTGTTGGTGAAGGAAATCCGCTCGCTGGCCATCAACATGGAGCTGGAAGACAACTGATCGCGCTGCCGGCGCGATGGCCTCGCCGCCGCGCCGGAACGTCCCCTTTCGACCAGTCCATCGACAAGCATTCCTCCTGAGGGAGAACCAAAATGAAAGACCTGCTCAACCTCTTCAACCAGCAGCGCCAGACCCTGGACTTCGACGCGATCAAGATCGCGCTGGCCTCGCCGGACCTGATCCGCTCGTGGTCCTTCGGCGAAGTGAAGAAGCCGGAAACCATCAACTACCGCACCTTCAAGCCGGAGCGTGACGGCCTGTTCTGCGCGGCCATCTTCGGCCCGATCAAGGACTACGAGTGCCTGTGCGGCAAGTACAAGCGCATGAAGCACCGCGGCGTGGTCTGCGAAAAGTGCGGCACCGAAGTGACCCTGGCCAAGGTGCGCCGCGAGCGCATGGGCCACATCGACCTGGCCTCGCCGGTCGCCCACATCTGGTTCCTCAAGTCGCTGCCCTCGCGCATCGGCCTGATGCTGGACATGACCCTGCGCGACATCGAGCGCGTGCTGTACTTCGAAGCCTACGTGGTGACCGAGCCGGGCCTGACCCCGCTGGAAAGCCGCCAGCTGCTGACCGAAGAGCAGTACATGACCGCGCGCCAGGAGCACGGTGACGACTTCGACGCCGCCATGGGCGCCGAGGCCGTGTTCGAACTGCTGCGCCACATCGACCTGCAGGCCGAGATGGTCAAGCTGCGCGAGGAAATCGCCGCCACCGGTTCTGAGACCAAGCTCAAGCGACTGACCAAGCGCATCAAGCTGGTCGAGGCGTTCCTGGAGTCGGGCAACCGCCCGGAATGGATGGTCATGACCGTCCTGCCGGTGCTGCCGCCGGACCTGCGTCCGCTGGTGCCGCTGGATGGTGGCCGCTTCGCGACCTCCGACCTGAACGACCTGTACCGCCGCGTCATCAACCGCAACAACCGTCTGCGCCGCCTGCTGGAGCTCAATGCCCCGGACATCATCGTGCGCAACGAAAAGCGCATGCTGCAGGAGTCGGTTGACGCCCTGATGGACAACGGCCGTCGCGGCCGGGCCATCACCGGCACCAACAAGCGCCCGCTGAAGTCGCTGGCCGACATGATCAAGGGCAAGCAGGGCCGCTTCCGCCAGAACCTGCTCGGCAAGCGCGTGGACTACTCGGGCCGTTCGGTCATCGTGGTCGGCCCGTACCTCAAGCTGCACCAGTGCGGCCTGCCCAAGAAGATGGCCCTGGAACTGTTCAAGCCGTTCGTGTTCGCCAAGCTGCAGCGTCGCGGCCTGGCCACCACCATCAAGGCCGCCAAGAAGCTGGTCGAGCGCGAGGAAGGCGAGGTCTGGGACATCCTGGAAGAAGTCATCCGCGAGCACCCGGTGCTGCTGAACCGCGCCCCGACCCTGCACCGCCTGGGCATCCAGGCGTTCGAGCCGGTGCTGATCGAAGGCAAGGCCATCCAGCTGCACCCGCTGGTGTGTACCGCCTTCAACGCCGACTTCGACGGTGACCAGATGGCCGTCCACGTGCCGCTCTCGCTGGAAGCCCAGCTGGAAGCGCGTGCGCTGATGATGTCCTCCAACAACATCCTGTCGCCGGCCAACGGCGAGCCGATCATCGTGCCCTCGCAGGACGTGGTGCTGGGCCTGTACTACATGACCCGCTCGCTGGAGAACAAGGCAGGCGAGGGCATGGTGTTCGCCAACATCGCCGAGGTGAAGCGCGCCTATGACAACCGTGTCGTGCAGCTGCACGCCAAGGTCAAGGTGCGCATCACCGAGACGGTGATCGACGAGCAGGGTGGCCGCGAGAAGAAGACCTCGATCGTGGAGACCACGGTCGGGCGTGCGCTGCTGGCCGAAATCCTGCCCGAGGGCCTGCCCTTCGCGCTGGCCAACACCGACCTGACCAAGAAGAACATCTCGCGCCTGATCAACTCCAGCTACCGTCGTCTGGGGCTGAAGGACACGGTCGTGTTCGCCGACAAGCTGATGTACACCGGCTTCCACTACGCCACCCGCGCGGGCGTGTCGATCGGTATCGACGACATGGTCATCCCGGATGAGAAGAAGGGCATCCTGGGCGAAGCCGAGCAGGAAGTGCTGGAGATCCAGGAGCAGTACCAGTCCGGTCTGGTCACCGCTGGCGAGCGCTACAACAAGGTCGTGGACATCTGGTCGCGCACCAACGAGCGCATCGCCAAGGCGATGATGGACACCATCGGTACCGACAAGGTGGAAAACGCCAAGGGCGAGACCATCAACGAGAAGTCCATGAACTCGCTGTACATCATGGCCGACTCCGGTGCCCGTGGTAGCCAGGCGCAGATCCGCCAGCTGGCCGGCATGCGCGGGCTGATGGCCCGTCCGGATGGCTCGATCATCGAGACGCCCATCAAGGCGAACTTCCGCGAAGGCCTGAACGTGCAGGAGTACTTCAACTCCACCCACGGCGCCCGTAAGGGTCTGGCCGATACCGCGCTGAAGACCGCCAACTCCGGTTACCTGACCCGTCGCCTGGTCGACGTGGCCCAGGACGTGGTGATCACCGAGGTCGACTGCGGGACCAGCGAAGGCCTGACCATGACCCCGATCGTGGAAGGCGGCGACGTGGTCGAGCCGTTGCGCGAGCGCGTGCTGGGCCGCATCGTGGCCGAAGACGTGTACCTGCCTGGCGACGATGAGGATCCGATCGTTACCCGCAACACCCTGCTGGACGAAGCCTGGGTGCAGAAGCTCGAGGACGCCGGCGTGCAGACGCTGAAGGTGCGTTCGACGATCACCTGCCAGTCCGAGTTCGGCGTGTGCTCGCATTGCTACGGTCGCGACCTGGCCCGTGGCCACATCGTCAACATCGGCGAAGCGGTCGGCGTCATCGCCGCCCAGTCGATCGGCGAGCCCGGCACCCAGCTGACCATGCGTACCTTCCACATCGGTGGTGCCGCTTCGCGTGCCGCCGCGGTGGACAACATCACGGTCAAGACCACCGGTTCGGTGAAGTTCAACAACCTCAAGTCGGTCGAGCACGCCAACGGCTCGCTGGTGGCGGTGTCGCGTTCGGGTGAGCTGTCGGTGCTCGACGCCCATGGCCGCGAGCGCGAGCGCTACAAGCTGACCTACGGCGCCAACATCACCGTCAAGGACGGCGATGCGGTCAAGGCTGGCCAGACCGTGGCCAACTGGGATCCGCATAACCACCCGATCGTGTCGGAAGTGGCCGGTTTCGTGCGCTTCGTGGATTTCGTCGACGGCATCACCGTCATCGAGAAGACCGACGAACTGACCGGCCTGGCCTCGCGCGAGATCACCGATCCCAAGCGTCGTGGCTCGCAGGGCAAGGACCTGCGTCCGCTGGTGCGTATCGTGGACAAGGACGGCAACGACCTGAACATCCCGGGCACCGATCTGCCGGCGCAGTACCTGCTGCCGCCGCGCTCGATCGTCAACCTGCAGGACGGTGCGGCCGTCGGCGTGGGCGACGTGGTGACCAAGGTGCCGCAGGAAGCGTCCAAGACCCGCGACATCACCGGTGGTCTGCCGCGCGTGGCCGACCTGTTCGAGGCACGCAAGCCCAAGGATCCGGCGATCCTGGCCGAGCGCTCGGGCATCATCAGCTTCGGCAAGGACACCAAGGGCAAGCAGCGCCTGATCATCAAGGACACCGACGGCACCGAGCACGAGGAGCTGATTCCCAAGTTCCGCCAGATCATCGTGTTCGAAGGCGAGCACGTGGCCAAGGGCGAGACGATCGTGGACGGCGAGCCGAGCCCGCAGGACATCCTGCGCCTGCTGGGTGTCGAGCCGCTGGCCGCCTACCTGGTCAAGGAAATCCAGGACGTCTACCGCCTGCAGGGTGTGAAGATCAACGACAAGCACATCGAGGTGATCACCCGCCAGATGCTGCGCAAGGTGGAAATCACCGACGCGGGCAACAGCAAGTTCCTGGCTGGCGAGCAGGTCGAGAAGCAGCGCATGATCGAGGAGAACGCCAAGCTGGTGGCCCGCAACGAGCTGCCGGCCCAGTCCGATCCGGTCCTGCTGGGCATCACCAAGGCCTCCTTGGCGACCGAGTCGTTCATCTCCGCGGCCTCCTTCCAGGAGACCACGCGCGTGCTGACCGAGGCCGCCGTGCGCGGAACCCGTGACGGCCTGCGCGGCCTGAAGGAGAACGTCATCGTCGGCCGCCTGATCCCGGCCGGTACCGGCCTGACCTACCACAGTCAGCGCCGTCGCAATGCCTCGGGTCTGACCGAGTCGGAAATGGCCGCTCTGTCCGGGCCGGCCGCTGCCGAAACGGTGGTCGAGGCCGGTGAGGCCGAATCGGAAAGCGGCGCCGAGCAGCAGTAAGCAGTCGCAAGTTGCCGGGCGGCCTCAGGGCCGTCCCGGACCAAGTGGAAGGGGGCGCGGGATGCGCCCCGTGTCCCGGTCCCAGGATGGACCAGACGGCATGAGCAGGCGTCGGTTGACGACGAATTCTCAAGCCCGCTATACTCTCCTGTCTCGGCAGGCCGCTTCTACGGCCTGCCGTCGTTTTCACGCACAAGGCCCGGCGTCACGGCCTTCATTCAAAGAATCCAAAGATGGCAACGATCAACCAGCTGGTCCGCAAGCCGCGGCAGGCGACGACCTACAAGAGCGCCTCGCCGGCACTCGAGAACTGCCCGCAGCGCCGCGGCGTCTGCACGCGCGTCTACACCACCACGCCCAAGAAGCCGAACTCGGCGCTGCGCAAGGTGGCCAAGGTGCGCCTGACCAATCAGGAAGAAGTCATCAGCTACATCGGTGGCGAAGGGCACAACCTCCAGGAGCACTCCGTGGTGCTGATCCGCGGCGGTCGCGTCAAGGACCTGCCGGGTGTGCGTTACCACACCGTGCGTGGTTCGCTGGACGCCGCCGGCGTCGCCAAGCGCCGCCAGGCCCGTTCCAAGTACGGCGCCAAGCGCCCGAAGAGCTAAGGGAATAAGACATGTCTCGTAAAGGTTCCGCGCCGCAGCGCACCATCCTGCCCGACCCGAAGCACGGGTCGCAGACCATCGCCCGCTTCATCAACATGGTGATGCTGAGTGGCAAGAAGTCCGTGGCCGAGAAGATCGTCTACGGCGCGATGGACGTCATCGGCGAAAAGAATCCGAACCCGCTGGAGCTGGTCGAGAAGGCCCTGGAGAACATCTCTCCGGCCGTCGAGGTCAAGTCCCGCCGCGTCGGTGGTGCCACCTACCAGGTGCCGGTTGAAGTGCGCTCCTCGCGCCGCCTGGCCCTGGCCATGCGTTGGCTGATCGAGTCCGCCCGCAAGCGCGGCGAGAACTCCATGCCGCGCAAGCTGGCTGCCGAGCTGCTGGATGCCTCCGAGAACCGCGGCGGCGCCGTCAAGAAGCGTGAAGAAACCCATCGTATGGCCGAAGCCAACAAGGCCTTCGCGCACTATCGCTGGTAATCGCAATGCCGGGCCTTGAGATTCAAGGCCTGAGGCGCCATCTAGGCGCTACTTAGCGGTGGATTGCCGCCAAAGAAGCCGAAAGCCGCCGCAGGGCGGCGTTCGGTCTTTAGGAATCCGGTGATCCAGTGCCCCTGTCCGCGCGTTATTCGCGCGGCGTTCTTTCAACAAAAAAGAGAGACTGTCGTGGCTCGCACCACTCCCATCGAGCGTTACCGCAACTTCGGCATCATGGCCCACATCGACGCGGGCAAGACCACCACGTCGGAGCGCATCCTGTTCTACACCGGCGTCAGCCACAAGATCGGTGAAGTGCACGATGGCGCCGCCACGATGGACTGGATGGAGCAGGAGCAGGAGCGTGGCATCACGATCACCTCCGCTGCGACCACCGCGTTCTGGAGCGGTATGGACAAGTCCATGCCGCAGCACCGGTTCAACATCATCGACACCCCCGGCCACGTCGACTTCACCATCGAAGTCGAGCGTTCGCTGCGCGTGCTCGATGGTGCGGTGTTCGTGCTGTGCGCCGTGGGCGGCGTGCAGCCGCAGTCCGAGACCGTGTGGCGCCAGGCCAACAAGTACCGCGTCCCGCGCCTGGCCTTCGTCAACAAGATGGACCGCACCGGTGCCAACTTCAACAAGGTCGTCGACCAGTTGAAGGCGCGCCTGGGTGCCTATGCCGTCCCGATGCAGGTGCCGATCGGCGCCGAAGATGGCTTCGAGGGCGTCATCGACCTGGTCAAGATGAAGGCGATCCACTGGGATACCGCCTCACAGGGCACTGTGTTCGAATATCGCGACATCCCGGCCGATCTGCAGGCCAAGGCCGACGAAGCACGCAGCTTCATGATCGAAGCCGCCGCCGAAGCCAGCGAAGAGCTGATGGACAAGTACCTCAATGAGGGCGAGTTGTCCGAGGCCGAGGTGCTGGAAGGTTTGCGCCAGCGCACCCTGCGCGTGGAGATCGTGCCGGTGTACTGCGGCACGGCCTTCAAGAACAAGGGCGTGCAGGCCATGCTCGACGGCGTGATCCAGCTGCTGCCGTCGCCGGTCGACGTGCCGCCTGTGCAGGGCATCGACGAGGACGAGCAGGAAGCCAGCCGCAAGTCCGACGACAAGGAGCCCTTCTCGGCCCTGGCGTTCAAGATCATGACCGACCCGTTCGTGGGCTCGCTGACCTTCTTCCGCGTCTACTCCGGCGTGCTGAACTCCGGTGACCAGGTCTACAACCCGGTCAAGTCTAAGAAGGAGCGCGTGGGCCGCATCTTGCAGATGCACTCCAACAATCGTGAAGAGATCAAGGAAGTGCGCGCGGGCGACATCGCCGCGGCGGTGGGTCTGAAGGACGTCACCACGGGCGACACGCTGTGCGCGCAGGATCACATCATCACGCTGGAGCGCATGGTGTTCCCGGAACCCGTCATCTCCATGGCGGTGGAGCCGAAGACCAAGTCCGACCAGGAGAAGATGGGCCTGGCCCTGGGTCGCCTGGCGCAGGAAGACCCTTCGTTCCGTGTGCGGACCGACGAGGAATCCGGCCAGACCATCATCGCCGGCATGGGTGAGCTGCATCTGGAAATCCTCGTGGACCGCATGAAGCGCGAGTTCAACGTGGAAGCCAACGTGGGCAAGCCGCAGGTGGCCTACCGTGAGACGATCCGCAAGGGCGTCAAGCAGGAAGGTAAGTTCGTGCGTCAGTCCGGTGGTCGCGGCCAGTACGGTCACATCGTCATCGAGATGGAGCCGGCCGAGCGTGGCGCGGGCTTCAGCTACGAGAGCGCGATCGTCGGTGGCGTGGTGCCGAAGGAATACGTCGCCGCGGCGGGCAAGGGCATTGAAGAGGCGCTGAAGAATGGCGTCCTGGCCGGCTTCCCGGTGGTCGACGTGGCCATCAAGGCGGTCGATGGTTCGTTCCATGACGTCGACTCCAACGAAATGGCGTTCAAGGTCGCCGGCTCGATGGCCTTCAAGGAGGCCTTCGCCAAGGCTTCGCCGGTGCTGCTGGAGCCGATGATGAAGGTCGAGATCGTCACCCCCGAGGAATATCTGGGTGACGTGATGGGCGACGTGAGCCGTCGTCGCGGCATTCTGCAGGGCCAGGACGACAATCCGTCGGGCAAGCAGATCAACGCGATGGTGCCGCTGGGCGAGATGTTCGGCTACGCCACCACGCTGCGCTCGATGTCGCAGGGTCGCGCGACCTTCTCGATGGAGTTCGACCACTACGCCGAAGCGCCGGCCAACATCGCTGACGCGGTCACCAAGAAGTAATCGACCGCTTCGACAAGACCATCAATTCAGACAACATTCGAAGGACAACAACAATGGCAAAGGGTAAGTTCGAGCGCACCAAGCCGCACGTGAACGTGGGCACCATCGGTCACGTTGACCATGGCAAGACCACGCTGACCGCCGCACTGACCAAGGTGGGTGCCGAGCGTTTCGGTGGCGAGTTCAAAGACTATTCGTCGATCGACGCGGCGCCGGAAGAGAAGGCGCGCGGCATCACGATCTCCACCGCGCACGTGGAATACGAATCGGACAACCGCCACTACGCCCACGTGGATTGCCCGGGCCACGCCGACTACGTGAAGAACATGATCACCGGTGCCGCTCAGATGGACGGCGCGATCCTGGTGTGCTCGGCCGCTGACGGTCCGATGCCGCAGACCCGCGAGCACATCCTGCTGTCGCGTCAGGTCGGTGTGCCGTACATCGTCGTGTTCCTGAACAAGGCCGACATGGTGGACGACGCCGAGCTGCTCGAGCTGGTGGAAATGGAAGTGCGCGAACTGCTGAGCAAGTACGACTTCCCGGGCGATGACACCCCGATCATCCACGGTTCGGCCCGCCTGGCGCTGGAAGGCGACCAGAGCGAGATCGGCGTGCCGGCGATCCTGAAGCTGGTCGAGGCGCTGGACACCTTCATCCCGACGCCCGAGCGCGACGTGGATAAGACCTTCCTGATGCCGGTGGAAGACGTGTTCTCGATCTCTGGCCGCGGCACCGTGGTGACCGGTCGTATCGAGCGCGGTGTGATCAAGGTGGGCGAGGAAATCGAGATCGTCGGTATCCGCCCGACCCAGAAGACCACCGTGACCGGCGTGGAAATGTTCCGCAAGCTGCTGGACCAGGGCCAGGCAGGCGACAACGCCGGTCTGCTGCTGCGCGGCACCAAGCGTGACGACGTCGAGCGTGGCCAGGTGCTGGCCAAGCCGGGTTCGATCACCCCGCACACCGAGTTCGAGGCCGAGGTGTACGTGCTGTCCAAGGACGAGGGTGGTCGTCATACCCCGTTCTTCAAGGGCTACCGTCCGCAGTTCTATTTCCGCACCACCGACATCACCGGTGCGATCGAGCTGCCGGAAGGCACCGAGATGGTGATGCCGGGCGACAATGTGAAGATGAAGGTCACCCTGATCAACCCGGTGGCGATGGACGACGGCCTGCGCTTCGCGATCCGCGAAGGTGGTCGTACGGTCGGCGCCGGCGTGGTGGCCAAGGTCATCAAGTAAGATCCCCAGCGCCACCCCGGCGGGGTGGCGCGTCGGAGAGCAGTATCCGCTGGCCCCTCCCTGGGAGAAGTGGCCGGCTTACCGCGAAAAGAGGTGCAGGAAGCGCCTCGTGTTCGCCAGACAGGAAGTTGATGCGTGAAGCACTGGCGCGAAAGTCCGCTTTCGTGCCAGCGTGCGTCCGGGTGGTTGACGGCGCGTTTCGCGCGTTCTATACTTTTCAGTCTGGGCAGGCCGTTCATCGGTCTGCCTTGTTTGTCAGGAAGATTCCCGGGCCTTCTCGGCCCCGGCGCGCCATCTGGCTCAGGTGGCACCAGGCGCAGGGACTTCGAAAAGCTCGTGGACCATTACCGGGGCAAGGCATCCCAGAGGCCGCGCCCGTCGCTCTTTCAACACAGGAAACCGTCATGGCGGACCAGAAGATCCGTATCAGGCTCAAGGCCTACGATCATCGCCTGATCGACCGCTCGGCAAGCGAGATCGTCGAAACGGCCAAGCGGACCGGCGCGCAAGTGCGCGGCCCGATCCCGCTTCCCACCAAGATTGAACGCTACACCATCTTGGTCTCCCCGCACGCCGACAAGGACGCGCGTGACCAGTACGAGACCCGCACGCACAAGCGCGTGCTGGATATCGTCGATCCCAACGACAAGACCGTCGACGCGCTGATGAAGCTCGAGCTGGCGGCTGGCGTTGACGTCCAGATCAAGCTGACCTAAAGGCACCGACCATGACTGCGAAGAAATTTTCGTTGGGCATCGTTGGCCGCAAGGCCGGCATGACCCGGGTATTCACCGAGGACGGCAAGTCCATTCCGGTGACCCTGATCGAAGCCACCCCGAACCGCATCACCCAGATCAAGACCGCTGAAACCGACGGCTACAGTGCCGTGCAGGTGGCCGTGGGGACGCGTCGCGCCTCGCTGGTGACCAAGCCGGTCGCCGGACACCTGGCCAAGGCCAAGGTCGAAGCCGGTCGTGGCCTGTGGGAGCTGCGCGTGGAAGCCGACAAGATCGGTGACTTCAGCGTTGGCGGCGAGATCAAGGCCGACATCTTTGAAGTGGGTCAGAAGGTCGACGTCCAGGGCGTGACCAAGGGCAAGGGCTTCCAGGGCACGATCAAGCGCTGGAACTTCCGCATGGGCGACGCCACCCACGGTAACTCGCTGTCGCATCGCGCGCCGGGTTCGCTGGGTCAGCGCCAGACCCCTGGTCGCGTGTTCCCGGGCAAGAAGATGTCTGGCCACATGGGCGCCGTGCAGCAGAGCACGCAGAACCTGGAAGTCGTCCGCGTGGACGCCGAGCGTGGCCTCATCGCCATCCGCGGTGCCGTGCCGGGCGCGCCGGGTGGTGACGTGATCGTGCGTCCGGCGAGCAAGGCATAAGGAGAACCAACATGGAACTCGCCATTAACGGCAGCGCCAACAAACTGTCGGTCTCCGACGAAGTGTTCGGCCGCGAATTCAGTCAGGACCTGGTCCACCAGGTCGTCGTCGCCTACCGCAACGCCGGTCGCGCGGGCACCAAGGCCCAGAAGACCCGTTCGGAAGTCAACGGCACCACCAAGAAGTCCAAGAAGCAGAAGGGTGGCGGCGCGCGTCATGGCGCCCTCACGGCTCCGATCTTCGTGGGCGGCGGCGTGACCTTTGCGGCCAAGCCGCGCAGCTTCGATCAGAAGGTCAACCGCAAGATGTACCGCGCCGCGATGAAGGCCATCCTCAGCGAGCTGGCTCGCCAGGATCGCCTGACCGTCGTCGACGCGTTTGATGTCGAGGCGTCCAACACCAAGGGCCTGATTTCCAAGCTCAAGGATCTGAACGTCGGCAAGCGTCCGCTGATCGTGACCGAGGATGCCTCCGAGCACCTGTACCTGTCGGCCCGCAACCTGCCTTACGTCGAAGTGCGTGACGTGCAGGGCCTGGATCCGGCTTCGCTGGTCGGTGCCGACACCGTCGTGATCACTGCCGATGCGGTGAAGAAGATCGAGGAGTGGCTGGCATGATCAGCAACGAAAAAATCTTCAGCGTGCTGCGCGCCCCGCGCGTGTCCGAAAAGACTGCACGTCTGCAGGAAGTTTCCAATCAGTATGTCTTCGAAGTCTCGAACGACTCCACCAAGGCCGACATCAAGGCCGCGGTCGAGCAGCTGTTCGACGTCAAGGTCGAGGCCGTCAACGTGGTGAACGTCAAGGGCAAGAACAAGTCCTTCCGTAACCGCGGTGGCCGTCGCGGCGACTGGCGCAAGGCGTACGTGCGTCTGGCCGATGGCCAGGCCATCGACGTGTCGGCCACGGCCTGAGGTAGACCCACATGCCATTGATGAAATTCAAACCCACTTCTCCCGGCCGTCGTTCGGCTGTGCGTGTAGTGACGCCCGACCTGCACAAGGGTGCTCCGCACGCTCCGCTCCTGGAGAAGCAGAGTAAGTCCGGCGGTCGCAACCACCACGGCCGGATCACCACCCGCCACGTCGGCGGTGGCCACAAGCAGCACTACCGCATCATCGACTTCAAGCGCGACAAGGTCGGCATTCCGGCCCGCGTCGAGCGGATCGAGTACGACCCGAACCGCACCGCGCACATCGCGCTGCTGTGCTATGTCGACGGTGAGCGCCGCTACATCATCGCGCCCAAGGGCCTGAAGGCCGGCGACCAGGTGATCGCGGGCCGTGACGCCCCGATCCGCACCGGCAACACCCTGCCGCTGCTGAACATCCCGGTCGGCACCACGGTGCATTGCATCGAGCTGAAGGTGGGCAAGGGCGCGCAGATCGCCCGTGCCGCCGGCGCCTCGGTCCAGCTGGTCGCGCGCGAGCAGGGCTTTGCCACGCTGCGCCTGCGTTCTGGCGAAATGCGCAAGGTTCCGGCCGAGTGCTGCGCCACGATCGGCGAAGTCGGCAACGACGAGCACAGCCTTGAGAAGCTCGGCAAGGCCGGTGCCAAGCGCTGGCGTGGCGTTCGCCCGACCGTGCGCGGCGCGGCCATGAACCCGGTCGACCATCCGCACGGCGGTGGTGAGGCCAAGGCTGGCCAGGGCAACCCGCATCCGGTCACCCCCTGGGGTGTGCCGACCAAGGGTTACAAGACGCGCCATAACAAGCGCACGCAGCAATTCATCGTCCGCGATCGTAGGGGCTAATCGACCATGGCACGTTCACTCAAGAAAGGCCCGTTCGTCGATCACCACCTCGTCAAGAAGGTGGAGGCTGCGGCCGGTAGCAAGCGTCCGATCAAGACCTGGTCGCGTCGCTCCATGATCCTGCCGGAAATGGTGGGTTTCACCATCGCCGTGCATAACGGCAAGAACCACGTTCCGGTGCTGGTCAACGAGAACATGGTCGGCCACAAGCTCGGCGAGTTTGCCGTCACCCGGACCTTCAAGGGTCATGGCGGCGACAAGAAAGCCGGCGGCAAGCGCTAAGGAGAGATGACAATGGAAGCGAAAGCCATCCTGCGCACCGCGCGCATCTCCCCGCAGAAGGCCCGCCTGGTCGCTGACCAGGTGCGTGGTCTGTCGGCCGAGCGCGCCGTCAACCTGCTGAAGTTCTCGGACAAGAAGGCCGCCCACCTGATCAAGAAGGTGGTGGAGTCGGCAATCGCCAACGCCGAGAACAACCAGGGCGCCGACGTCGACGAGCTGAAGGTCCAGACCATCATGGTCGACGAGGGCCCGACGCTGAAGCGTTTCATGGCCCGCGCCAAGGGCCGGGGCACGCGCATCCTCAAGCGCACCAGCCACATCACCGTGGTGGTGGGCGAAGGCAAGGGCAAATAAGACTATGGGCCATAAAGTACATCCGACCGGTATCCGCCTGGGCATCTCCAAGGACTGGAACTCCAAGTGGTACGCCAACAAGGGCGACTACGCCAGCTATCTGGCCGCTGACCTGAAGGTTCGCGAGATGCTTCGCAAGAAGCTCGCCCAGGCCGGCATCAGCAAGATCATGATCGAGCGTCCGGCCAAGACCGCGCGCGTGACGATCCACACCGCCCGTCCGGGCGTGGTGATCGGCAAGCGCGGTGAGGACATCGAGAAGCTGCGCAAGGAAGTGAGCCAGATGATGGGCGTTCCGGCGCACATCAACGTCACCGAAGTGCGCAAGCCCGAGCTGGACGCCCAGCTGGTGGCCGAGTCCATCGCCCAGCAGCTCGAGCGCCGCATCATGTTCCGTCGTGCGATGAAGCGCGCCGTCGGCAACGCGATTCGCCTGGGTGCCCTGGGCATCAAGGTCAACGTCGCCGGCCGTCTGAACGGCGCCGAGATCGCCCGTTCCGAGTGGTACCGCGAAGGCCGTGTGCCGCTGCACACCCTGCGCGCCGACATCGACTACGGCTTTGCCGAAGCGAAGACCACCTACGGCATCATCGGCATCAAGGTGTGGGTCTACAAGGGCGAAGTGTTCGACTTCAGCCAGGTGGGTCAGGAGAAGCAGGACGATTCGCGCCCCGAGCGCGGTGACCGTCCTTCGCGCCCGTCCCGCGATCGTGACGCGAGGTAACCGGCAATGTTGCAACCCAAGCGAACCAAGTACCGCAAGATGCACAAGGGCCGCAATGACGGCCTGAGCTGGAGCGGAAACCTCGTCTCATTCGGCGAGTACGGCCTGAAGGCCACCGCGCACGGTCAGCTGACCGCGCGCCAGATCGAGGCCGCGCGCCGTTCCATCAGCCGCTACGTCAAGCGCGGCGGCAAGATGTGGATCCGCGTGTTCCCCGACAAGCCCATCACCAAGAAGCCGATCGAGGTCCGCATGGGCTCCGGTAAGGGCAACGTGGAGTATTGGGTGGCCCAGATCCAGCCGGGCCGCATGATCTATGAAATCGAGGGCGTCGACGAAGCAACCGCGCGCGAGGCGTTCCGCCTGGCCGCCGCCAAGCTCTCGGTCACCACCACCTTTGTGACCCGGACGGTGCGCTAATGGCTATCAACGAACTCCGCGAGAAGTCGGCCGACGAGCTGAATGCCCATCTGGGTGAGCTGCGCAAGGAGCAATTCTCCCTGCGTATGCAGAAGGCCACCGGCCAGCTGCCGAAGACCCACGAAACCCGCCGGGTCCGTCGCGAGATCGCTCGCGTCAAGACCCTGCTCGGCAGCAAGAAGTAAGGACCGCCGACATGAGTGACAACGAACAGAAGACGCAGCGCACGATCGAAGGTCGTGTCGTGAGCAACAAGATGGACAAGACGGTCACCATTCTGGTGGAGCGTCAGGTCAAGCACGCCCTGTACGGCAAGTACATCAAGCGCTCGACCAAGCTGCACGCCCATGACGCGGACAACGCCTGCAACGAAGGCGACCTGGTCCGCGTGGTTGAGGTGGCGCCGATGTCCAAGACCAAGAACTGGAGCGTGGTCGAGATCGTCGCCCGCGCGGCCGAATAAGAGGAGTCTGAATCATGATCCAGATGCAGAGCTATCTCGATGCGGCCGACAACTCCGGTGCCAAGGAGCTGATGTGCATCAAGGTGCTGGGTGGTTCCAAGCGCCGTTATGCCGGCATCGGCGACATCATCAAGGTCACCGTCAAGGACGCGATCCCGCGCGGCAAGGTCAAGAAGGGCGAGGTCTATGACGCCGTGGTCGTGCGTACCCGCAAGGGTGTGCGTCGTGCCGACGGCTCGCTGATTCGCTTCGACGGCAACGCCGCCGTCCTGCTGAACAACAAGCAGGAGCCGATCGGCACCCGTATCTTCGGACCGGTGACCCGCGAACTGCGCTCCGAGAAGTTCATGAAGATCGTCTCGCTCGCACCCGAAGTGCTGTGAGCGGAGGAAATCACAATGGCTAACCGTATCAAGAAGGGCGACCAGGTGGTCGTCATCGCCGGCAAGGACAAGGGCAAGCAGGGCGATGTGCTGCGTGTGGATGGCGACCGTGTGGTCGTGTCCAACGTGAACATCGTCAAGCGCCACACCAAGCCGAACCCGCAGGCGGGTGTCGCCGGCGGCGTCGTCGAGCGCGAAGCCTCGATCCATATCTCCAACGTTGCCCTGTTCAATGCCGATTCTGGCAAGGGCGAGCGCGTTGGTTTCAAGGTGCTGGAGGATGGACGCAAACTGCGTGTGTTCCGCTCCAGCGGTGAGGCGCTTGACGCCTGAGGAATGAGGTCATGACCACTCGTCTCGAAAAAATCTATAAGGAAGAGGTCGTTCCGAACTTGACCAAGAAGTTCGGTTACGCCAATCCGATGGAAGTCCCGAAGATCACCAAGATCACCATCAACATGGGTGTGGGTGAAGCGGCGACCAACAAGAAGATCCTGGAAAACGCCGTCGCCGATCTGGCCAAGATCTCCGGCCAGAAGCCGATCACCACCAAGTCGCGCGTGTCGGTGGCGTCCTTCAAGATCCGTGACGGCTGGCCGATCGGCTGCAAGGTCACCCTGCGCCGCGCGCACATGTATGAGTTCCTGGACCGCCTGGTGAGCATCGCGCTGCCGCGCGTGCGCGACTTCCGTGGCGTGTCCGGTCGTTCCTTCGACGGCCGTGGCAACTTCAACATGGGCGTCAAGGAGCAGATCATCTTCCCGGAAATCGACTTCGACCAGGTTGACGCCGTGCGTGGTATGGACATTGCCATCACCACCACCGCCAAGACCGACGCCGAGGCCCGGGCGCTGCTCGAAGCCTTCAAGTTCCCGTTCCGCAACTAAGTCGAGGAAAACCACATGGCAAAGACCTCCATGGTCAACCGCGACCTGAAGCGGGCGAAGCTGGCCAAGAAGTACGCGGCCAAGCGCGATGAGCTGAAGAAGATCATCTCCAGTCAGGATGCGTCCTACGAAGAGAAGATCGAGGCTTCCACCAAGCTGCAGAAGCTGCCGCGCGACTCCTCGCCGAGCCGTTTCCGCACCCGCTGCGAGCTGTCTGGCCGCCCGCGCGCCGTGTACAGCAAGTTCGGCCTGGCCCGCAACAAGCTGCGCGAAGCCACCATGCGCGGCGACGTGCCCGGCCTGCGCAAGGCCAGCTGGTAACACGCACGGCAGTTATGGTGTAGAATCCGCGCCCCGGATTCTTCACCTTCCGATAGCCTGGCCTCCGTCGCGTGGCCGGGCTTCGATGCGGAAGTCAATCCCGCAACGGCAGGGCCCCGAGCCCGGCCTCCACAACCCAAGATCTTCGCGAAAGCGGATATCGGTGCACTCATAGGAATCGCACATGAGCATGACTGATCCCATCGCCGACATGTTCGTCCGCATTCGTAATGCGGCGGCCGTCGGCAAGCAGACGGTGAAGATGCCGTCCTCCAACATCAAGGTCGCCATCGCCGGTGTCCTCAAGTCCGAGGGCTACATCACCGACTCGCGCGTCACCAAGACCGAGAACAACAAGGCTGAGCTCGAGATCGTCCTCAAGTACTTCGAGGGCAAGCCGGTTATCGACACGCTCAAGCGTGTGTCCCGTTCGGGCCTGCGCCAGTATCGCGGCAAGGACGAACTGCCCAAGGTGCTCAATGGCCTGGGCGTTGCCATCATTTCCACGTCCAAAGGCATCATGACCGATGCGCAGGCGCGCCAACAGGGCGTCGGCGGTGAAGTCCTGTGCTTCGTGGCCTAAGGGAAGGAGACTGACATGTCCCGCGTCGCCAAGAAGCCAATCACCCTGCCGAAGGGTACCGAAGTCAATACCGCCAACGGCACGATCACCGCCAAGGGCCCGAAGGGCTCGCTGACGCTCGCTCAGCCCCAGGGCGTGAGCCTGTCCAACGAGAATGGCGTGATCAGCCTGTCGCCGGCGACCGCCGAGCACGAAGCCATCACCGGCACCATCCGCGCGATCCTGGCCAACATGGTCAAGGGCGTGTCGGAAGGGTTCGAGCGCAAGCTCGAGCTGGTCGGCGTGGGTTATCGCGCCGCCATGCAGGGCGCTGACCTGAACCTGTCGCTGGGGTTCTCGCACCCGGTGCTGTTCAAGGCGCCCGAGGGCATCACCCTGGCGACCCCGACCCAGACCGAAATCCTGGTGCAGGGCGCAGACAAGCAGCGCGTCGGTGAGGTTGCCGCCAAGATCCGCGGTTTCCGTCCGCCGGAACCCTACAAGGGCAAGGGCGTGAAGTACTCCGACGAAACCATCATTCGCAAGGAAGCCAAGAAGGCCTAAGGCGCTTCTCCTTCCCGAGGATCAAGATCATGAGCATCAAGAACACTGCCCGTCTGCGTCGCGCCAAGTCGACCCGTGCCCACATCCGCAAGCTCGGCGTTCCGCGTCTGAGCGTGCTGCGCACCGGTCAGCACCTGTACGCGCAGGTTTTCACCGCCGACGGCTCCAAGGTGCTGGCGTCCGCCAACACCCTGCAGGCCGACGTGAAGGACGGCCTGAAGAACGGCAAGAACGCCGATGCCGCCGCCAAGGTCGGCAAGCTGATCGCCGAGCGCGCCAAGGCAGCCGGTGTCGAGAAGGTCGCCTTCGACCGTTCCGGCTACCGCTACCACGGCCGCGTCAAGGCGCTGGCCGATGCCGCGCGCGAAGGCGGCTTGCAGTTCTAAGCTTGAATCGCGTGGGGCTTGCCCCCACGCAACCTCCTGCCGGCGCGGGTGCGCCGGGCGCCGCGGCTCTTATGCAGCCGCGAGACGCAACACCGCGGTAGACCACAACGATAAGCGGCCCAGCCGTACAGACCCTTTCAACAGGAAACCAACATGGCAGAAGAACGTTCCCGCGGGCGTGATCGCAACCGCGAAGAGAAAGTCGACGACGGCATGATCGAGAAGCTGATCGCGGTCAACCGCGTCAGCAAGACGGTCAAGGGCGGTCGCCAGTTCACCTTCACCGCGCTGACCGTGGTCGGCGACGGCAACGGCCGCATCGGCTTCGGCTACGGCAAGGCCCGCGAGGTCCCGGTGGCCATCCAGAAGTCGATGGAGTACGCCCGCAAGGGGATGCTCAACGTCGAGCTGAACAACGGCACCTTGTGGCACCCGGTCAAGGCCGGCCACGGTGCGGCCCGCGTGTTCATGCAGCCGGCCTCCGAAGGTACCGGCGTGATCGCCGGTGGCGCCATGCGCGCCGTGCTCGAGGCGGTGGGCGTGAAGAACGTGCTGGCCAAGGCGGTCGGCTCGCGTAACCCCATCAACCTGGTCCGCGCCACCCTGCGTGGCCTGGAAGACATGCAGTCGCCGGCCCGCATCGCGGCCAAGCGCGGCAAGTCGGTGGAGGAACTTACCCATGGCTAATGAGTCCAACAAGACCGTCAAGGTCCGCCTGGTGCGTGGCCTGCGTGGCTCCCAGTCCCGTCACCGTCTGTCGGTGAAGGCGCTGGGTCTGAACAAGCTCAACGATGTGCGTGAACTCAAGGACAGCCCGCAGGTGCGCGGCCTGATCGCCAAGGTTCACTACCTCGTCC
Source organism: Pseudoxanthomonas sp. JC1303 (assembly GCF_058448525.1). NCBI lineage: Bacteria > Pseudomonadati > Pseudomonadota > Gammaproteobacteria > Lysobacterales > Lysobacteraceae > Pseudoxanthomonas > Pseudoxanthomonas sp. JC1303. Next base: position 2,844,795 of record NZ_CP185958.1, read on the forward strand.
GCGTCGAGGAGTAATCACTATGCGTCTCAACACTCTCGCGCCCGTCGAAGGCGCCCGCACCGAGCGCAAGCGCGTCGGTCGTGGTATCGGTTCGGGCCTGGGCAAGACTGCAGGCCGCGGCCACAAGGGTTCGTTCGCCCGCGCCGGTAAGGGCAAGATCAAGGCGAAGTTCGAAGGCGGCCAGATGCCGCTGATCAAGCGTCTGCCCAAGGTCGGTTTCCGTTCCAAGCTCAAGAAGGACACCGCCGAGGTGCTGTCCTACCAGCTGGACCGTCTGGAAGCCGGTGAGATCGACTTCGCCGCACTGCGTGCCGCCAAGCTGGTGCCCAGCACCGCCAAGCGCGCCAAGATCGTGAAGAAGGGCGACCTCACCAAGGCCTTCACCCTGAAGGGCGTGCTGGCCACGGCTGGTGCGAAGGCCGCGATCGAAGCTGCCGGCGGCAGCGTCCAGGAGTAATCAAGGCATGGCGCAGCAAGGCATTGCGGGTGGTCTGGGCAAGTTCACCGAGCTTCGGCAGCGGTTGCTGTTCGTGCTGGGTGCCCTGATCGTCTACCGGATCGGCTGTTTCGTTCCGGTACCGGGCGTGAATCCGGACGCAATGCTGGCGCTGATGCAGCAGCAGGGCGGCGGCATCGTGGACATGTTCAACATGTTCTCGGGCGGCGCCCTGCATCGCTTCAGCATCTTCGCGCTGAACGTGATGCCGTACATCTCGGCCTCGATCGTGATCCAGCTGGGCGCGCACATCTTTCCGGCGCTCAAGGCGCTGCAGAAGGAAGGCGAGTCCGGGCGGCGCAAGATCACCCAGTACTCACGCGTCGGCGCGGTGCTGCTGGCGATCGTGCAGGGCGGCAGTATCGCCCTGGCGTTGCAGCACCAGACCGCCCCGGGCGGTGCGCCGGTGGTGTACGCACCGGGCATGGGCTTCGTGATCACGGCCATCGTGGCCCTGACCGCAGGCACCATCTTCCTGATGTGGGTCGGTGAGCAGGTTACCGAGCGCGGTATCGGCAACGGTGTCTCGCTGATCATCTTCTCGGGCATCGTCGCGGGCCTGCCGGCTGCGGTGATCCATACGTTCGGCGCCGTCAACGACGGCACGATGAGCCCCATCGCCCTGATCATCGTGGCGCTGGTGGTGTTTGCATTTACCTGGTTCGTGGTGTTCATCGAGCGCGGTCAGCGCCGGATCACGGTCAACTACGCGCGCCGTCAGGGCGGTCGTAACGCGTACATGAACCAGACCTCGTTCCTGCCGCTGAAGCTGAACATGGCAGGCGTGATTCCGCCGATCTTCGCCTCGTCGATCCTGGCGTTCCCGGCGACGCTGGCGCAGTGGTCCGGCGAGGCCAGCTCGGCCATCTGGCTGCAGCGCATTTCGCAGGCCCTGGCGCCGGGCGAGCCGCTGCACATGATCGTGTTCGCGGCGATGATCATCGGCTTTGCGTTCTTCTATACCGCTCTGGTGTTCAACTCCCAGGAGACGGCGGAGAACCTGAAGAAATCCGGCGCCCTGATCCCGGGGATTCGGCCCGGTCGCGCCACGGCCGATTACGTCGACGCCGTTCTGACGCGCCTGACGGCAGCTGGCTCGCTGTATCTGGTGGCGGTGTGTCTGCTGCCGGAAATCATGAGGACCCAGCTGGGCACCTCGTTCTACTTCGGCGGCACCTCGCTGCTGATCGTGGTGGTGGTGGTCATGGACTTCATTGCGCAGATCCAGGCGCACCTGATGTCCCACCAGTACGAGAGCCTGTTGAAGAAGGCCAACCTGAAGGGCGGTTCGCGCGGTCTGTCCCGCGGCTGATCCCCAGGGCAAGCACATCGGCGGTCCCATCCGCCACCAAGCCCGGCCATCGGCCGGACTTTCAAAATGGGCGGCTCGTGCGGCGGTCTCGCGCGCGGGTGTGAAGCGATCGGTCCCTGCGCAAGAGTAGTGCGGGGCGGGGTCTTGGCCGACAGGGCAGGGCACCAGGTCGTTTCCGGCGCCGGAGCATGGGCACACTCCCCATGCCGGGTCCGTGGAACCTGTTGGTTCCATGGACTTCCAAGTAACCCGAGACCTTGGTACAATTTCCAGTTCCCTACGCCACTTGCCGTCAATCCGCCATCGGATTGCCGTGCATCCCGGCCATCAAACAGTTTGGAGAATCGCGTCATGGCGCGTATTGCAGGTGTCAACCTGCCTGCCCAGAAGCACGTCTGGGTGGGGCTGCAGAGCATTTACGGCATTGGCCGTACCCGGTCGAAGCAGGTCTGCGAAGCCGCAGGCGTCGCGACGTCGACCAAAATCCGTGACCTGTCCGAGCCGGAAGTCGAGCGCCTGCGCGCCGAAATCGGCAAGTACATCGTCGAAGGCGACCTGCGTCGCGAAGTGGGTATGGCGATCAAGCGCCTGATGGACCTGGGCTGCTATCGCGGTCTGCGTCATCGTCGTGGTCTGCCGCTGCGCGGCCAGCGCACCCGTACCAATGCACGCACCCGCAAGGGTCCGCGCAAAGCCATCCGGAAATAAGGGGCGCACCTCATGGCCAAGCCAGCTGCCAAGACTACCAAGAAGAAGATCAAGCGCGTCGTCACCGACGGCGTTGCCCACGTCCACGCTTCTTTCAACAACACCATCGTCACCATCACCGACCGCCAGGGCAATGCGCTCTCGTGGGCCACGTCGGGCGGTGCGGGCTTCCGCGGTTCGCGCAAGTCCACCCCGTTCGCCGCACAGGTCGCCGCCGAAAAGGCCGGCCGTGCCGCTTTGGACTACGGTCTGAAGTCGCTGGAAGTCCGCATCAAGGGCCCGGGTCCGGGTCGTGAGTCGGCCGTACGTTCGCTCAATAACGTCGGCTACAAGATCACCAACATCATCGACGTGACGCCTATCCCGCACAACGGGTGCCGTCCGCCGAAGAAGCGTCGCGTCTAAAGGGAGCGATAACAAATGGCTCGTTACATCGGTCCTACCTGCAAACTCGCCCGCCGCGAAGGCGCAGACCTGTCCCTCAAGAGCCCGGCGCGCGCGCTGGACTCCAAGTGCAAGCTGGAGCAGAAGCCCGGCCAGCACGGCGCAACTGCCCGCCGCGGCAAGCTGTCGGATTACGCCAACCAGCTGCGTGAAAAGCAGAAGGTCAAGCGTATCTACGGCCTGCTGGAGCGTCAGTTCCGCAACTACTACAAGAAGGCCTCGACCAAGAAGGGCAACACCGGCGAGAACCTGCTGCAGCTGCTGGAAACCCGTCTGGACAACGTCATCTACCGCATGGGTTTTGCGGTGACCCGTCCGGCCGCCCGCCAGCTGGTGTCCCACCGTGGGGTGCTGGTCAACGGCAAGTCCGTGAACCTGCCCTCCTACCAGGTCAAGGCCGGCGACGCGATCGAGCTGTCGGAAAAGGCCCAGAAGCAGCTGCGCGTGCAGGAATCCCTGACCGTGTCGGCCCAGCTGGACCTGAGCCCGTCCTGGGTGGAAGTGGATTCGAAGAAGTTCGCCGGCGTGTTCAAGGCCGTGCCGGTCCGTTCGGATCTGCCCGCCGACATCAACGAAGCGCTGATCGTCGAGCTGTACTCGAAGTAATCACATTCCCACCCCCGCCGTGGCGGGGGTTTGCAGGAGACAAAGCAACATGACGGGTATCACTCAGCAAGTGCTGCGCCCCCGCGGCCCGCAGATCGAGCGCCTGACCGACAACCGTGCCAAGGTGGTCATCGAACCGCTGGAGCGCGGTTACGGCCATACGCTCGGCAATGCGCTGCGTCGCGTGCTGCTGTCGTCCATCCCCGGCTTCGCCATCACCGAGGTCGAGATCGACGGCGTGCTGCACGAGTACAGCACCATCGAGGGGCTGCAGGAAGACGTGCTCGAAGTCCTGCTCAACCTCAAGGATGTAGCCATCCGCATCCACACCGGTGACAACGCCACCCTGAGCCTGGCCAAGCAGGGCCCGGGCGTGGTGACCGCCGGCGACATCAAGACCGACCACAACGTCGAGATCCTCAATCCCGACCACGTGATCGCGCACCTGACCAAGGACATCGCGGTCAACCTGCGCCTGAAGATCGAGCGCGGCTTCGGCTACCAGCCGGCCGCCGCGCGCCGTCGTCCGGACGAAGAGAGCCGTACGATCGGCCGCCTGGTGCTGGACGCCTCGTTCTCGCCGGTCCGCCGCGTGGCCTATGCGGTCGAGTCCGCCCGCGTCGAGCAGCGTACCGACCTGGACAAGCTGGTCATCGACATCGAGACCAACGGCACCATCGACGCCGAGGAAGCCGTGCGCACCGCCGCCGACATCCTGAGCGACCAGCTGTCGGTGTTCGGCGACTTCACGCACCGCGATCGCGGCGCGCCGAAGCAGCAGACCGGTGGCGTGGATCCGGTGCTCCTGCGCCCGATCGACGACCTGGAGCTGACCGTGCGTTCGGCCAATTGCCTCAAGGCCGAGAGCATCTACTACATCGGCGACCTGATCCAGAAGACCGAAGTCGAGCTGCTCAAGACCCCGAACCTCGGCAAGAAGTCCCTGACCGAGATCAAGGAAGTCCTGGCGCAGCGTGGCCTGTCGCTGGGCATGAAGCTGGAAAACTGGCCGCCGGCCGGTGTCTCCCAGCACGGCATGCTGGGCTGATCGTGAAGTGACATGGGTCCCCGCCTCGCTGGTGGGGACCTTGTTGTAAGCAACACAGACGTCGACGGGCCAAAAGGCGCGCGGCGATGTCCGGGAAGGAGCCCGGACTTGGGCCATCCGCAGTCCATGCAACAACGCCAATGAAGGCGACAGCGAACCTCAACAGCATCAATCTTTTCTAGGAACCAAGACCATGCGCCACCAGAAAGCCGGCCGTAAGTTCAGCCGCACCAGCTCGCACCGCGCTGCGATGTTCTCCAACATGGCTGCGTCGCTGATCAAGCACGGCCTGATCAAGACCACCCTGCCCAAGGCCAAGGAACTGCGTCGTGTCGCAGAGCCGCTGATCACCCTGGCCAAGGTCGATGGCGTCGCCAACCGCCGCCTGGCCTTCTCGCGCCTGCGCGACAAGGAAGCCGTGGGCACGCTGTTCACCACGCTGGGCCCGCGTTACCAGTCGCGCCCGGGTGGCTACCTGCGCATCCTCAAGTGCGGTTTCCGCGCTGGCGACAACGCGCCGATGGCCTACGTCGAGCTCGTGGACCGTCCTGAAGCGGCCGCCGAGTAAGCGCGATACACCGCTTCGAACGTTCTGCAGACCCCGGCGCTTGCCGGGGTTTTGCATTCTGGGGTGGGCAAAGGGGAGTGGCGTTGGCCGTTGGCGCCGTGGATGGGGATAATGCGGGCATCATCCTCTAGCCTGTCGTCATGAACCCTTTTCGCTGGTCGTTCCGCGCACAGTTTCTTTTCGGCTTCCTGGTCTGTGTTGCCCTGCTCGGTGCCGCGCTCTACACCCAGTACTTCCAGGGGCAGATCCCGTGTCCGCTGTGCAGCTTCCAGCGCGGCGCCTTCGCGCTGCTGGCGGTGGTGTTCCTGATCGGCGGCCTGCACGGCCCACGACGGCGCGGCGGGCGGGGCGTCTATGGGGTCCTCGCGCTGATCGCCGGCGGGTTGGGAATCGCCATCGCCACCCGGCACGTCTGGCTGCAGCACCTTCCCAAGGATCAGGTGCCGGCATGCGGCCCGGATCTGGCTTACATGATGCAGGCCTTCCCGCTGGGCGACATGGTGCGCCATGTACTGACCGGCGCGGGCGAGTGCGCCGAGGTCACCTGGCGCCTGCTCGGGCTGTCGATGCCCGAATGGGCCCTGATCTGGTTCGTGGCGCTGGTGTTATGGGCGCTGATCGCCGCCTTTCGCAGCCGCAAGCCCAATCTGCTGCGTGAGCTGCGGATGCCCTGAATCCGGCTGGAGCCGGTCGCGATCGTCGACCGGCCTTGCGCCGCGAGGTTGCGGGTGACGCGTCAGAAGTCCTGCTGCACACTCAGGAAGACGCCGCGCCGCGGCGCCCACTGCGGCGCGAACACACCGATGCCGCCGCCGTCGCGCAGCTGATAGCTGCGATCCAGCGCGTTCACCGCAGCGACCTGCACGTGCAGCGGGTGCTGCGTGTCGGCCTCGAAGTCGTGCCCCGCGCTCAAGTTGAGCTGGAAATAGGAAGGCAGCGAGGCGCCGTTGGGCACGGTGTCCGTATCGGTACGCAGGCCGCTGCCATACAGGTAGTTGGCGCCCACCCGGTTGTGGCCGGCGAAGCTGTAGTTGATCCCGCCCGACGAGGTCAGCTTCTGGTCGTGGTCCAGGTGGATCCAGTTGTCCGCCACGTAGGCCAGGGTGTCGGGATCGAAGTTGTAGGCGCCGGTCATGACCTGCTTGCCCATCGCCCGGCTGTAGGCCGCGTTGAAATACGCGCTCACCGGCCCGTTGTCGTAGTCGGCGGAGAACTCCAGGCCATGGACGTGGCCGTAGCGGTAGTTGAAGGTCGAGTAGATGTAGGCGGCGCCGAACTGCCCCTCGTCCTGCAGGCGGTCGGCCAGGCGGTCGTAGGCGTCCAGTCCCAGGGTCAGGTGGTCGCCGAGCTGTTGTGAGATGCCCAGGTCGTAGTAGTCGCTGCGCTCGCTGAGCGGAACCTGCGCGCCGGCGGCCAGTTGCTGGTTGGTGGTGCCATCGAACAGGGCGATGTCCCCGGAGGAGATCAATTCGCTTGCCGGCGGCGTGAAGTAACGCGCGTAGCCTGCGTGCAGGGTGGTGCGGTCGGTGGCCTGCCAGATCGCGCCGACGCGTGGGCTGAGCTGGCTTTCGGTCCGTCCGAAGGCCTTGTAGCGGTCTGCGCGCAGGCCGTAGTTCACCGTCCAGTCTTCGCCGAGTTTCCACTCGTCCTGCAGGTAGAGGGCCGTGGTGCTGGCGTGGAAGCGGCTGCTGTCGCCGATCAGCTCGGGAACGTTGCTGGTCTGGTTGCCATCGGCCTCGGCCGGGAAGACCCAGCTATTGTCGCTGGCGGTGGCGTGCTCGAAGTCGCCGTACAGGCCGTAGCGCAAGGTATGCGATTGGCCCAGCGGGGTGGAGACATCGGCCTGCAGCACGTTGGCGCGGTTGCCGCGATCGACCTGCGAGGCGACGCCGTCGAAGATCAGATCGCCGGTCACGTCGGGATCGAAGGCCACGCTGCTGTAGCGCTGGCCCAGCGAGACCTGATAGGCGCTGTCGCCGACCAGGCCCTGCAGCGCGACGGTGGCGAAGCGGGTGTTTTCGCGCTGGCGCTCATCGAGCGCGCTGGAATCGAAATCGGTCTGCCCCTGGTTGTCGAACGCCGGAGTCTGCCCGGGGTTGTTGGGCACCTGGAAGCGGTTGTTGGCGTAACCGGCCATCAGGCTCAGGCGCGTGTCCTCGTTGACCAGATAGGTCAGGTCGGCGAAGGCCTTGCCCTGGTGGGTCTTGTCGTGATCGGGCGTGCGCGAATTGGTGGGATTCTCCAGGCCGATCTTGTTCTGGTCGTAATCGCCGGTCACGAACCAGCTCCAGCGGCCCTGGCCGCCCCACCAGGCCAGCGAAGGATTGAAGGTGCCGAACGAGCCAGTGGTCACCCCGACGCTGCCGCCGCTGCCCAGCGCCTGGCCGCTCTTGGTGGTGATGTCGACCACCGCGGCGGTCCGGTCACCGAACTGGGCTGGCAGGGCCCCATCGAGCAATCGAATGCTGGCCACCGTGCGCGGATCCAGACTCTGGCCGAAGCCGGAAATGGACTCGGGCAGGATCACGCCGTTGATGCGGTACTGCAGATTGGCGTGGTCGCCGCGGACGTGGACGCCGCCGTAGGAATCCTGGACGACGCCTGGCGCCTGCAGCAGGACCTGGTTCATCGGCGTGGAGGCCCCGAGCGGCAGCCGGTCGATGTCGGCCCCGGTAATGGTGAACTGGCTGCTGCCGATGTCAGGCGACAGCGCATTGCGCGCCTGGTCCAGCTTGGCTTGGACCTTGACCACGTCCAGGTCGACCGTGGTGTCCGTGGGGGCGTCGTCGGCCAGGGCGAGCAGGGGTGTGGTCGCCAGTGCCAGGGCGATCGCGGAGGCGAGCAGGTTCGGGGTTTTCATCGGGGTGGGGCCGTTGTGGAAATGTTATGAGATAACGTTCCTCCTGCTGGGCTTGCGCCGCCCAGGCCGAAAGTCATGCCCAGCAATTCCGCGTTTCCCGGGGTTTAGAGACCTCGGAAAACTGTCGGAATCGACAGCGAGTTCGTCCTGGGTCCCGCGCTCTGCGATCATGGGGCGTCCTTCAGGAGCCCCGCATGTCCGCCGCAGCCCCCGCGATTCCTCTTCCTGCCGCCTCCGGCGACTGGCGCCCCGACAGCTGGCGCACGCGCCCGGCGCTGCAGCTGCCCACCTACCCCGATGCGAGCGCGCTGCAGTCCGCCGTGGAGGAACTGGGGCGGCTGCCACCGCTGGTGACGTCCTGGGAGATCTTCGCGCTCAAGAAGCAGCTGGCCGAGGCGCAGGAAGGCAAGCGCTTCCTGTTGCAGGGTGGCGACTGTGCCGAGAGCTTCGACGACTGCGAGTCAGGCCTGATCTCCAACCGGCTCAAGGTCCTGCTACAGATGAGCCTGGTGCTGGTGCACGGGCTGCAGCTGCCGGTGGTGCGGGTGGGGCGGTTCGCCGGACAGTACGCCAAGCCGCGCTCGGCCGACCTGGAGACGCGCGGGGACATCACCCTGCCGAGCTACCGCGGCGACCTGGTGAACGGGCCGGAGTTCAGCGAGGCCGCGCGCATTCCCGACCCGCAGCGCATGATCCGCGCGCACTCGCGCTCGGCGATGACGATGAACTTCGTGCGCGCGTTGATCGATGGCGGGTTCGCCGATCTGCACCATCCCGAATACTGGAACCTGGCCTGGGTGGGCTACTCGCCGCTGGCCAACGAGTACCAGCAGATGGTGGCCGACATCGGCGGCGCGGTGCGCTTCATGGAGACCCTGGCCGGCTCGGAGGTGCACAACCTCAACCGTATCGATTTCTACACCTCGCACGAGGCGCTGCTACTCCCCTACGAGCAGGCGCTGACACGCGAGGTCCCGCGGCAGCGGGGCTGGTTCAACCTGTCCACCCATTATCCGTGGATCGGCATGCGCACTGCCGCGCTCGATGGTGCGCATGTGGAGTATCTGCGCGGCGTGCGCAATCCGATCGCGATCAAGATCGGGCCCTCGGTGCAGCCCGATCAGCTGCTGCGCCTGATGGACGTGCTCAATCCGGACGACGAACCGGGGCGCCTGAGCTTCATCCACCGCATGGGCGCAGGCCAGATCGCGCAGAAGCTGCCGCCCCTGCTGGACGCGGTCAGGCGCGACGGCCGGCGCGTGCTCTGGGTCTGCGATGCGATGCATGGCAACACCGAGAGCACCAGCAACGGCTTCAAGACCCGGCGCTTCGACAACATCCGCAGTGAGGTCGAGCAATCCTTCGAGCTGCACGCCGCCGCAGGCACGCGCCTGGGAGGCGTGCACCTGGAGTTGACCGGCGAGGACGTGACCGAATGCACCGGCGGGGCGCGCGAGCTGACCGACATCGACCTGGAGCGGGCCTACCGTTCGACCGTCGACCCGCGCCTGAACTATGAGCAGTCGCTGGAGATCGCGATGCTGATCGTGCGCAAGCAGCGCCAGTCACGCGGGCAGGCGGCCTGATCGCAGTGTTTCAAGGTGCCGGCGCGACCGGCACCGACATGAACTGCACGACGGGCTTTGGCATAGTCCAGGCATGAAGCACCTGGACTGGAATTCCGCCGCCCCCTACGTCGTGCCCCTGGGGATCTCGCTGTTGCTCGGGCTGCTGGCCTGGAGCGTGTTCCTGTGGATGGCGCGACGCACGCGCAACAAGGATTACCGGCGTGCGCGCATCGTGCGCGTGCTGAGCGTGCCGTTGGCCTTCCTGTTGCCGATGCTGTTCCTGATCATCGGATTGGAGGCCACGCCGCTGCGCGACGGCGACCTGGCCCTGGTGGTGCGCATCCTGCATATCGGCATGACCGGCTGCGTCACCTGGTTGCTGGTGCGGGTGGTCAACGCGGTCGTGGCGGCCATCCTGCGGGATCACCCGATCAACGTGGTGGACAACCTGGCGGCGCGCCAGATCCATACCCAGACCCGCGTGCTGGGCCGGATCGCGGCGGGGCTGGTGATGCTGATCGGCGTGTCGGTGGTGCTGCTGAGCTTCGATGAGGTCAAGCAGGTCGGCAAGACGCTGCTGGCCTCGGCCGGCATCATCGGCCTGGTGGCCGGCATCGCCGCCAAGCCGGTGTTCGGCAATCTGATCGCGGGCCTGCAGATCGCCCTGGCCCAGCCGATCCGGCTGGATGACGTGGTCATCGTGGAAGGCGAGTGGGGCCGGATCGAGGAGATCACCAGTTCCTTCGTGGTGGTGAACATCTGGGATGAGCGCCGCATGGTGGTGCCGTTGACCTGGTTCATCGAGAACCCGTTCCAGAACTGGACCCGGCGCAGCGCGCAGTTGCTGGGGACGATCATGCTGTTCCTGGATTACCGCACGCCGATGGGTGAGGTCCGCGCCGAGCTGGAGCGCATCTGCAAGCGCGATGCGCGCTGGGACGGCCGGGTCTGCATCGCCCAGGTCACCGATACCACGGAAACCACCATGCAGGTCCGCCTGCTGGTCAGTGCACGCAATTCGGCCGACGCCTTCGATCTGCGTTGCGTGGTGCGCGAGCAGATCCTCGAGTTCCTGGCCCGCGAACATCCGTACGCGCTGCCGCGGACCCGCGCCGAGCTCAGCAGCGATCCGGAACCGATGCTCGACACGCCGGCGGTACGGCCGTCCCTGCACCAGACGCGCTCGCCCAGTCCCCAGGATGGCCCGCCGCCGATCAGCCACGGCGATCACGATGCCGCGGAAGCCGCATCGCGGTCAGATTGACCGCCGTCAGCGCGCGCAGCCTTACGGCTTGGCGGCGCTGGCGGACATCGCGATGGTGGGAAGGTACTGTGGCGGCTTGCGCGCCTGCGTGCGCTGCTCGTAGTCGTAGCCCAGCTCGATCAGGCGTGCTTCGCTCCAGGCCGTGCCCATGAACAGCACGCCGAGGGGCAGGCCCTGCGCGGTGCTTCCCATCGGGATGGTCAGGCTGGGATAACCGGCCACCGCCGCCGCGCCATAACCGGCCCCGGGAAAGGGATCCTTGAACGCGGGATCGGTGCGCCAGGCCGGGCCGGTGGCCGCCCCGACCAGCGCGTCCAGGTGCTGCGCCTTGAGCGCGGCGTCGATGCCTTCGGGGCCGGCCAGGCGCTTGATGCGCGAGCGTGCCTGGATGTAGGCCGGATCGTTCAAGCCCCCCATCGCCGCGGATTGCTCGAACAGCTCCTGTCCGAACACCGGCATTTCCTCGCGCGCATGCTGCTGGTTGAAGCCGATCAGCTGCTGCAGGGAGGTCACGGGCGCGTCGTGCGTGGTGAGGTAGCGGGCCAGGCCGTTCTTGAACTCGGTCTTGAGCACGAACAATTCATCGTCGTCCCACTGCCCGGCAGTGGGAATCTGGGCATCGACCACGGTCGCGCCCGCCTGACGCAAGGTTTCGACCACGCCTTCCATGGCCTTGGCCACCTCCGGGGAGAACGCGAAGGTGCTGCGCAGTACGCCGATGCGGGCCCCCTTCAGCCCGCCCGGACGCAGCCGTGCCTGGTAGTCCAGCGCCGCATTCAAGGTGGCATACCCGGTGGTGGCATCGGCCGGGTCACGGCCAGCCATCACCCCGAGCAAGGTCGCCGCGTCGGCCACGGTGCGGGTGATTGGACCTGCGGTGTCCTGGCTCCAGGAAATCGGCACGATGCCATCCCGGCTGACCAGGCCCACCGTCGGCTTGAGCCCGACAACGCCGTTGACCGAGGCCGGGCAGATGATGCTGCCGTCGGTCTCGGTGCCCACCGTGGCCGCGGCCAGGTTGGCCGCGGCGGCCACGGCGCTGCCGGCGCTGGAGCCGCAGGGATTGCGATCCAGCGCATAGGGATTGTGGGTTTGCCCGCCCAGGCCGCTCCAGCCAGAAATCGACTCGGAGGAACGGAAGTTGGCCCACTCGCTCAGGTTGGCCTTGCCCAGGATCACCGCGCCTGCCTCGCGCAGGCGCTTGACCAGGAAAGCGTCCTGGCGCGGCTTGAAGTCCCTCAGTGCCAGCGAGCCGGCCGTGGTCGCCATCGGCGTGGCGTCGATGTTGTCCTTGAGCAGGATCGGGATGCCCTCGAGCGGGCCACGCACGGTGCCGCCGGCCCGCTCGCGGTCGCGTAGTGCCGCTTCGGTCATGGCATCGGGGTTGAGCTGGAGGACCGCGCCCAGGTGCGGGCCGCTGCGATCCACCTGGGCGATCCGGTCCAGGTAGGCGCGGGTCAGGGTGCGACTGTCCAGTTCGCCCGCTTCCATGCGCGCCTGCAGTTGGGCGATGGATTGCTCGGCATAGAGGAACTGGGTCGGCGGCGCGCTGGCCTGGGAATCGGCCGGCTCGGGTGTCGAACAGGCGGACAGCGCCAGCAGGCACGACAGTGTCAGCGCAGGCCAGGCACGCATGGAAGGATTCCGCATCGGGGATGCTCGCAGGCTAAACGCAGGCGCCAGGCGGGCGCAACGGTCAGCCGTGGCGCCGGCGCCGCAGCAGGTCGCGGGCGAGGATCGCCACGACCAGGACATTGATGATGACCACCGCCCAGGTGTGCCAGCCCGGATGCCGGACCAGCGCATACATGTCAAAGGGCAGGTAGACCGCCGTGCCCACACAGCCCAGCCACGAGGCCCAGGCCTTGGCCCGCCACAGGCCCCAGGATTCCACCAGGCGCCAGATGGCGTAGACGGTGACGACCGCCACGGCCAGGTGCACCGCCTCGGGATTGATGGCGTTGAGCAGCGAGGGCAGGGTGCCGCGGTCCGGATCCAGGTTGAAGCGCGCGATCATCTGGTGGATGAGGCGACGGATGGGCTCGGGGCCCATCACTTCCAGGCTGGCGGCGGCGATCAGGGCCAACAGCCCCTTGGCCAGCTCGAACAAAGCCAGCGCGTGCAATCCCGGATGCGCGTGTGGATCCGGGTTGTAGGGGCGCTGGCGCTGTGACATCGGGCCGGAAGGATACGCCGGAATGCATCCCGCGCGGCGATCAGGCCGCGCGCGAGGCCCGCTTGCGGTCGCTTTCGGTCAGGAACTTCTTGCGCAGGCGGATCTCCTTGGGGGTGATCTCCACCAGTTCATCGTCGTCGATGAAATCCAGGGCCTGCTCCAGCGAGAACTTGATGGCCGGGGTCAGCTGGATCGAATCGTCCTTGCCCGAGGCGCGCATGTTGGTCAGCGGCTTGGTCTTGATCGCGTTGACGGTCAGGTCGTTGTCCTTGGAATGGATGCCGACCAGCTGGCCTTCGTACACGTTGTCGCCCTCGGCGGCGAACAGCTTGCCGCGCTCCTGCAGCGGGCCCAGCGCGTAGGCCGGGGTCGCACCCGGGGCGTTGGCGATCATCACGCCGTTGGGGCGCTTGGCGATCGCGCCCTGTTCCTTGGGACCGTAGTGGTCGAACACGTGGAACAGCAGGCCGCCACCCTGGGTCAGGGTCTTGAACTCGTTCTGGAAGCCGATCAGGCCACGCGCCGGGATTTCATAGTCCAGGCGCACGCGGCCCTTGCCGTCGGGCTCCATGTTCTTCAGCTGGCCCTTGCGCACGCCCAGCTTCTCCATGACGCCGCCCTGGTGGATTTCCTCCACGTCGATCACCAACTGCTCGATGGGCTCCATCTGCTGGCCGTCGATCTCCTTGATGATCACTTCCGGACGCGACACGGCCAGCTCGTAGCCCTCGCGGCGCATGTTCTCGATCAGCACCGACAGGTGCAGTTCTCCACGGCCGGAGACCAGGAACTTGTCGGCGTCTTCCAGCTGCTCCACGCGCAGGGCCACGTTGTGCACGGTCTCGCGCTCCAGGCGGTCCTTCAGCTGGCGGCTGGTCAGGAACTTGCCACCGGACAGGTCCTTGTTGCCGGCGAACGGTGAGTTGTTGACCTGGAAGGTCATCGAGATGGTCGGCTCGTCCACGGTCAGCGCCGGCAGCGCCTCGGGCGCGTCCAGGGCGGTGACGGTGTCGGAGATGGTCAGCTCCTGGATGCCGGAGATGGCCACGATGTCACCGGCCTCGGCGCTGTCCTGCTCGATGCGCTCCAGGCCCAGGAAGCCCAGCACCTGCAGCACCTTGCCCTGGCGCTTCTTGCCTTCGCGGTCGATCACCGCCACCGGCATGTTCTTCTTCAGGGTGCCGCGCTGGATGCGGCCGATGCCGATCACGCCGACGAAGTTGTTGTAGTCCAGCTGGCTGATGCGCATCTGGAACGGGCCTTCCGGATCGACTTCCGGCTTGGGCGCGTGCTGCATGATCGCTTCGTAGAGCGGGGTCATGTCGCCTTCGCGGGCGTTCTCGTCCAGCGAGGCATAGCCGTTGAGCGCCGAGGCGTAGACGATCGGGAAGTCCATCTGCTCGGGCGTGGCGCCAAGGCGGTCGAACAGGTCCCAGACCTGCTCGACGACCCACTCCGGACGCGCGCCGGGGCGGTCGATCTTGTTGACCACTACGATCGGCCTGAAGCCCATCGCGAAGGCCTTCTGGGTCACGAAACGGGTCTGTGGCATCGGCCCGTCCATGGCGTCGACCAGGATCAGCACGGTGTCGACCATCGACAGCACGCGCTCGACCTCGCCGCCGAAGTCGGCGTGGCCGGGGGTGTCGACGATGTTGATGCGGTTGCCCTGCCAGGTGATGGCGGTGTTCTTGGCCAGGATCGTGATGCCACGTTCCTTTTCCTGGTCATTGCTGTCCATCACGCGGTCCGCAAGGACGGTGCGTTCGGCCAGGGTGCCGGACTGCTTGAGCAGCTGATCGACGAGGGTGGTCTTACCGTGGTCGACGTGGGCGACGATGGCGATATTGCGAAGGTTTTCGATGGACATGCGGCACGGGCGCGACAGAGCGCGCAGGGCTGGGGAGGGAAGCGCGTATTATAGCCGGTTACCGCCCACAACCGGGCTGCCCGTTCCAAAGGAGTCCCAAAATGTCCCTCACCGCCACTTTCAACACCTCCCGCGGCCCCATCCAGGTCGAGCTGTACCCCGACAAGGCCCCGCTCACGGTCGCCAATTTCGTCAACCTGGCCAAGCGTGGCTTCTACGACGGGTTGAACTTCCACCGCGTCATCCCGGATTTCATGATCCAGGGCGGCTGCCCGGAGGGTTCGGGCCGTGGCGGCCCGGGTTACCGCTTCGAGGACGAGACCACCAACGGCGTGGCCCATGAGCGTGGCGTGCTGTCCATGGCCAATGCCGGCCCCAACACCAACGGCAGCCAGTTCTTCATCACCCACGTGGCCACCCCGTGGCTGGACGGCAAGCACGCCGTGTTCGGCAAGGTGGTCTCGGGCCTGGAAGTGGTCGATGCGGTCAAGCAGGGCGACACCATCGACTCGCTGGTGATCGAAGGCGACACCGACGCCGTCCTGGCCGCCAAGGCCGACCGCGTGGCCGAGTGGAACAAGCACCTGGCCGCCTGAGCCCAGTGCCGCAGGGCGGGCGACGGCCGCAAGTAGACCTTTAGGTGAAAGCGGCCGTGCCCGGCCTCCATGCTAAAATTCCGCGCCGCACAATCGAGGCGGCGCCCATCAGGAGCCTGCCGTCCATGTCGATCCCGCCGTGTCATCCGAAGGATGCATGCGAGATCCGGACCCCGGCCCCCGTGAGCCCTCCATCCGCCTGGCGCGCCTAGCGCCTTCTCCCCAGAGGCGGGCATCGGCCCGCCTTCCGATGCACGAGGAATCCACACCATGAAACAACCCGTCCGAGTCGCCGTCACCGGTGCCGCCGGCCAGATCGGCTACGCCCTGCTGTTCCGCATCGCCTCCGGCGAAATGCTGGGCAAGGACCAGCCGGTCATCCTGCAGCTGCTGGAGCTGCCGATGGAGAAGGCCCAGGCCGCGCTGAAGGGCGTGATGATGGAGCTGGAAGACTGCGCGTTCCCGCTGCTGGCCGGCATGGTCGGCACCGATGACGCCGAAGTGGCGTTCAAGGATGCCGACTACGCCCTGCTGGTCGGCGCGCGTCCGCGCGGCCCGGGCATGGAGCGCAAGGACCTGCTGCTGGAAAACGCCAAGATCTTCACCGCCCAGGGCGCGGCGCTGAACAAGGTCGCCAGCCGCAACGTCAAGGTACTGGTGGTCGGCAACCCGGCCAATACCAATGCCTACATCGCCATGAAGTCCGCGCCGGACCTGAATCCGAAGAACTTCACCGCCATGCTGCGCCTGGACCATAACCGCGCCCTGAGCCAGCTGTCGACCAAGCTCGGCAAGCCGGTGGCCGGCATGGAGAAGCTGGTGGTGTGGGGCAATCACAGCCCGACCATGTATCCGGACTACCGCTTCGCCACCGCCGATGGCGCGTCGATCGCCGATGCGATCAACGACCAGGAGTGGAACGCCAACACCTTCATCCCGACCGTGGGCAAGCGTGGTGCGGCGATCATCGAGGCGCGTGGTTCGTCCTCGGCCGCCTCGGCCGCGAACGCCGCCATCGACCACATGCACGACTGGGCGCTGGGCAGCGACGGCAAATGGGTGACCATGGGCGTGCCGTCCGACGGCTCCTACGGCATCTCGGAAGGCGTGATCTTCGGCTTCCCGGTGACCACCGCCAATGGCGAGTACACCCTGGTCAAGGACCTGCCGATCGACGACTTCAGCCAGAAGTACATCGACAAGACCCTGGGCGAGCTGGAAGAAGAGCGCGCCGGCGTGGCCCACCTGCTGGGGTGAGCAAAGGCTGCCTGCGGGCCATGGGTCCGCAGCCTTTGCGAACGCCCGCGCCGCTTGCGCGGGCCGAGCGTGCCATTCGCCAGTGACTGCAAGACAACGCCGGGCCGAGAGGTCCGGCGTTTGTCTTTGCCTGTACCGGCTTCGACCAAGGTCGGGCCGCGCGCATGGAGCCCCCTCGCTACGCTGGCGGCCTTCGCATGGGCACCGGGAGGGCCCCGATGTCGCAGCAGGCCTATACGTCCGGGCTGGAGCGGAATCCGGCCAATTTCACCGCCCTGTCGCCGCTGAGTTTCCTGCGCAAGGCGGCGCTGGTGCATCCGCAGCGCGTCGCGCTGATCCATGGTGCGCGGCGCCTGAGCTGGGGCGAGGAAGACGCGCGCTGTCGACGCCTGGCGTCGGCCTTGCAAGCGTGGGGCATTGGCCAGGGCGACACGGTGGCAGCCATGTTGCCCAACACACCGGCGATGTTCGAACTGCACTACGGCCCCGCGATGCTGGGCGCGGTGCTCAACACGCTCAATACGCGCCTGGATGCGGCCACGCTGGCCTTCATGCTCGATCATGCCGAGGCCAAGGTCTTGTTCACCGATCGCGAGTTCTCGCCGGTGATCGAACAGGCGCTCGCGTTGTGCAAGCACCGCCCCCGCGTGATCGACGTGGACGACGCGGAGGTGACGACCGGCGTGCTGCTCGGCGAAATCGAGTACGAGGCGTTCCTTGCGGCGGGCGATCCCGACTTCGAGATGTGCCTGCCGCAAGACGAGTGGGAGGCCATCTCGCTCAATTACACCTCCGGGACCACCGGCGATCCCAAAGGCGTGGTCTACCACCATCGTGGGGCGTACTTGAATGCCATCGCCAACATCATCGACTGGTCGATGCCGCAGCATCCGGTTTACCTGTGGACGTTGCCGATGTTCCACTGCAACGGCTGGTGTTTCCCGTGGACGATGGCGGCCGTGGCCGGGACCCAGGTCTGCCTGCGCAGGTTCGATCCAAGGCGCGTGTTCGAACTGATGCGCGAGCACTGCGTCACCCACTTCTGCGGCGCGCCGATCGTGCACAGCGCCTTGGTCGCCGCGCCGGACGAATGGAAGGCAGGCTTGCGCGGGGTGCAGGCGCAGGTCGCCGGTGCGGCGCCACCGGTCGCGGTGATCGAGGGCATGGAGCGCATGGGGTTCCACATCACCCATGTCTATGGCCTGACCGAGGTCTACGGCCCGGCGTCCTTGTGCATCCCGCGGCAGGAATGGGATGCGCTGGAGGTCGGCCAGCGTGCCGAGCGCAACAGCCGACAAGGCGTGGCCTGCCTGCTGCAGGAGGACATGCAGGTGCTCGACCCGGACACGCTGGCGCCGGTGCCGTGGGACGGGACGACCATCGGCGAGATCATGTATCGCGGCAACCTGACGATGAAGGGCTACCTGAAGAATCCCGATGCCACGCGGCGGGCCTTCGAAGGGGGCTGGTTCCATACCGGTGACCTGGCCGTGGTCGACCCCGATGGCTACGCCAGGATCCGTGATCGCGCCAAGGACGTGATCATCTCCGGTGGCGAAAACATTTCCTCGATCGAAGTCGAGGACGCGCTGTGCCGGCATCCGGCCGTCATGGCCGCCGCCGTGGTGGCGCGGCCGGATGAGAAGTGGGGCGAGACGCCGTGTGCCTTCGTCGAACTCAAGGAAGGCGGCGCGGCGCTGGACGCCGATACTTTGCGCGAGCACTGCAGGGCCCATCTGGCGGGGTTCAAGATGCCTCGCGCCTTTGTCTTCGGCGCCTTGCCACGCACGGCCACCGGCAAGGTGCAGAAGTTCGTCCTGCGCGACCGTGCCAGGGACCTCGACGGCTGACGCGCCCGGCCGCTTTGCGCCGCAGTGCAGCTTCGACCTTTGTCCAAAGGTGCGCCTGGCACCCGGCCTCTATGCTCGGCGGCACCGGTTCTGGGAGGGACGGTCATGACGTCGTACGAAGCGGTTTACCGTCGTTCCATTGAGGAACCCGAAGCGTTCTGGGGCGAGGAAGCCAAGGCGATCCACTGGCATGTGCCGCCGCAGAAGGTCCTGGATTATTCGAATCCGCCGTTCCGTAAATGGTTCGTCGGCGGGCAGACCAACCTCTGCTACAACGCGGTGGATCGGCACCTGGAAACGCGTGCCGACCAGCTGGCGCTGGTGGCGGTCTCCACCGAAACCGACATCACCCGCGAGATCACCTATCGACAGCTGCATGTCGAGGTCAACGCCTTTGCCGCAGTCCTGCAGCAGTTGGGCGTGGCGCGCGGCGATCGCGTGGTGGTGTACATGCCGAACATGGCCGAGGCGGTCTTCGCGATGCTGGCCTGCGCCCGCATCGGTGCCGTGCATTCGGTGGTCTTCGGCGGATTTGCCGCGCATAACCTGGCCCTGCGCATCGACGATGCCAAGCCCAAGCTGCTGATCGCCGCCGATGCCGGCATGCGCGGCGGCAAGGTGATTCCTTACAAGCCGATGATCGATGCGGCCTGCGCCGAAGCGCGGTTCGCCCCGCCCAAGGTATTGATCGTTTCGCGCGATCTCGATCCGGCCGAGCCGAAAGTGCCTGGGCGCGACGAGGACTACGCCACGCTGCGCGCGCAGGTGGGCGATGCGCAGGTGCCGGTGGAATGGCTGGAATCCAATGAGCCCAGCTACCTGCTCTATACCTCGGGCACCACTGGCAAGCCCAAGGGCGTGCAGCGCGATGTCGGTGGCTACGCGGTGGCCATGGCGCAGTCGATGCGCACAGTCTTCGACTGCGCGCCGGGGCAGGTGATGTTCTCGACCTCGGACGTGGGCTGGGCGGTGGGGCATTCGTACAACGTGTACGGGCCGCTGATCGGGGGCTGCACCTCGCTGCTGTACGAAGGCCTGCCCATCCATCCCGATGCGGGCATCTGGTGGGCGCTGTGCGAGCAGTACGGCGTGCGCACGATGTTCTCCTCGCCGACGGCGATCCGTGTGCTGAAGAAGCACGACATCGACTTCATCCGTCGCCACGACCTGTCCGAACTCAAGTACCTGTTCCTCGCCGGCGAGCCGCTGGACGAGCCCACTGCGCACTGGATCAACGATGCGCTGCGCAAGCCGGTGATCGACAATTACTGGCAGACCGAGACCGGCTGGCCGGCGCTGTGCGTGCTGCCGGGCGTGGACATGAAGCCGGTGCGCTTTGGTTCGCCGGGCTTCCCGAATCTCGGCTACCGGATGAAGGTCATCGACGAGGCGTCCGGTGAGGAAGTCGCGCCCAACCAGAAGGGCGTGCTGGTGATCGAGCCGCCGCTGCCGCCGGGTTGCATGAGCACGATCTGGAACGACGACCAGCGGTTCCTCGACAGCTACTTCAGTCATTTCAAGGAACTGCTCTACAGCTCGCTGGACTGGGCCATCCGCGATGAGGACGGCTACACCTTCATTCTTGGGCGCACCGACGATGTCATCAACGTGGCCGGCCATCGCCTGGGCACGCGGGAGATCGAGGAGTCGGTGTCCGGCTTCGGCGCGGTGGCCGAGGCGGCCGTAGTCGGTGTCGCCGATGAGGTCAAAGGCCAGGTGCCGATCGTGTTCGCCACCCTGCGCCAGGCCACTGAGGAAACCGCCGCGCGCAACAGCGCCGCCGATGGCATGCGCAGGATCGTGGAAACGGATCTGGGCGCGGTGGCGCGCCCGGCGCGGGTCTACATCGTCGGCGCCCTGCCAAAAACCCGTTCGGGCAAGCTGCTGCGGCGTTCCATCCAGGCCCTGGCACAGGGCGACGATCCGGGCGACCTGTCCACCCTGGATGATCCCAACGCGCTGGACGAAGTGCGCCGTGCGCTGGATCGCGGTCCCGACGCCGGGGCCTGAGCGCCTGTTGGCGATCTGTCATGCACCGTCGGCGCAGCGGGGCCGATGCGCGCTGGCTGACGCTCAGCCCGTCGGTGCCGCCGCCGGCGGCAGGCCGGTGTACTGCGCGCGCGGGCGGATCAACTTGCCCAGCGTCTGCTGTTCCAGCGCATGGGCCAACCAGCCGGCCAGGCGGCCGCTGGCGAAGGTGACCAGCGCCGGCGTGGCGGGCAGCTCGAAGGCGTAACACAGCGTGGCCAGCATCAGATCCACGTTGGGACTCAGCCCGCTGACGTCTTCGGCGCAGGCGATCACCCGTTCGACCTCGCGCATGCGCGGGGTGTCGCCCACCGCAAGGCGCAGCATGGCCAGCAGTTCGGCGGCGCGTGGGTCCCCATGCGGATACAGCGCATGGCCGAAGCCGGGCACGTCGTCGCCACGGTTCCAGCGGGTGGCCAGCGCATCGGCGCCGGCTTCCAGCACGGCATAGGCGCGCGCGGTCGCACCGCCGTGACGCGGTCCGGACAACGCGGCCAGGCCGGTGCAGACCGTGGCATGCAACGGTGCCCCGGTGGAGGCGACCACGCGCGCGGCGAAGGCCGAGACGTTCAGTTCGTGATCGGCGCACAGCACCAGCGCCGCGCGCACCAGCTCGGCGAAGGCGGCGCTACCAGGTACCCAGTGGCCGGCCAGCTGTGCGTGGACCGGCGTGGCGTCGGGTGGGCGGGCGACCAGCAGCGCCGCGTTCTGGCGCAGGAGCAGGGCGGCGGCCTCGTGCCGGACCGGCATGGCGAGGTTGAACGAGCCGCGCGTCTCCAGCGCCAGCAGGGGGATGCAGGCCAATGTGCGCTCCAGTGGCGGCAGTGCGTCGTCCAGGGCCACCCGGGTGATGGTGTCCGGCCACAGCGCAGGCGTGCTGGCGAACGGGTCCTGCGTGCCGCAGTCCCACAGCAGGCGCGCGGTGTCCTCCAGCGTGGCGCCGTCGCGCACCGCCGCGACCGCCGAACGGCCGCGGTAATACGGACCATCGGGCTGGATCAGCGAGATCCGGGTCTCCAGCACGGGCAGGCCGCGGTCCAGGCTCTGTGCGGCCCCGCGAGCCGCCCCGCGCCCGGCGCGCTTGTTCTGCGCCAGCCGTTCGACCTGGGCGCGTCGATACATGCGGCTGCGGTGGTCCGCGCCAGGGCGCGACTCCAGCAGGCCACGGCTGACATAGGCGTAGAGCGTCGCCGGGCTGATGCCCAGCAGGGCACAGGCCTGCCGGGCGGAAATCAGGTCGTGAGGCATGATCTATTGATTTGATCGATCAAGATTGATCAATGCTTCGCAGGGTGCCAGATTGCGCCTCGTCCTGCGAGCGACCGTCCGGGTCGGGCTCGCTTATTGATAAGGAGTGATGTCATGGCCTCCCCAAGTGCCGGCGCCCGCTTCCGTGCCGCCCTGGCCGCCGAGTCCCCGCTGCAGGTGATCGGTGCGATCAACGCCAACCATGCGCTGCTGGCCCAGCGCGCCGGCTACAAGGCGATCTACCTGTCCGGCGGCGGCGTGGCGGCAGGTTCGCTGGGCATGCCGGATCTGGGCATCAACACGCTCGAAGACGTCCTCATCGACACCCGTCGCATCACCGATGTCTGCGATCTGCCGCTGATGGTGGATATCGACACCGGCTTCGGCGCCAGCGCGTTCAACATCGAGCGCACGGTCAAGTCGTTGATCAAGGCCGGCGCGGCGGCCTGCCACCTCGAGGATCAGGTCGGCGCCAAGCGCTGCGGCCATCGTCCAGGCAAGGAGATCGTGTCCCAGAGCGAGATGGTCGATCGCATCAAGGCCGCCGCCGATGCGAAGACCGATCCGGACTTCTTCCTGATAGCGCGCACCGACGCGATCCAGGTCGAGGGCGTGGACAAGGCGATCGAGCGCGCCATCGCCTGCGTGGAGGCTGGCGCCGATGGCATCTTTGCCGAAGCCTCCTACGACCTGGACACCTACCAGCGCTTCGTCGAGGCGGTGAAGGTGCCGGTGTTGGCCAACATCACCGAATTCGGCGCCACCCCGCTGTTCACCCGCGAGGAACTGGCCAGCGTCGGGGTGGCGATCCAGCTGTATCCGCTGTCCGCGTTCCGCGCCATGAACAAGGCCGCAGAACACGTCTACGAAACCATCCGCCGTGACGGTCACCAGAAGGCGGTGGTCGACACGATGCAGACGCGTGAGGAGCTTTACGAGCGCATCGGCTATCACGCGTTCGAAAACAAGCTCGACGCACTGTTCTCCAGGAACAAGGCGGGCTGAGCCCACGCTTGAGCAATCCGCGACGCGCGGTCCTGCCGCGCATCGCATCCAAAGGCATGCAAGAGGAGTGAGCGTCATGAGCGAGACCACCACACCCGGCTTCAAGCCCAAGAAGTCAGTCGCCCTGTCGGGCACGCCGGCGGGCAATACCGCGCTGTGCACCGTCGGCCGCACCGGCAACGACCTGCATTACCGTGGCTACGACATCCTGGACCTGGCCACGACCAGCGAGTTCGAAGAGATCGCCTACCTGCTGGTGCACGGCAAGCTGCCGACCGCCGCCGAACTGCGCGGCTACAAGGCCAAGCTCAAATCGCTGCGCGGCATCCCGGCGGCGGTGAAGGCGGCGCTGGAAGAGCTGCCGCCTTCGGCGCATCCCATGGACGTGATGCGTACCGGCGTGTCCGTGCTGGGCTGCGTCTCGCCGGAGAAGGAGGACCACAACCATCCCGGCGCGCGCGACATCGCCGACAAGCTGATGGCCTGTTTGGGCTCGATGCTGCTGTACTGGTATCACTGGAGCCACAGCGGCCGCGCGATCGATGTGGAAACCGACGATGACTCCATCGGTGGCCACTTCCTGCATCTGCTGCACGGCGAGAAGCCGCAGGATTCCTGGGTCAAGGCGATGCACACCTCGCTGATTCTGTATGCCGAGCACGAGTTCAATGCCTCGACCTTCACCTGTCGCGTCATTGCCGGTACCGGCAGTGACATGTACAGCGCGATCGCCGGCGGTATCGGCGCCTTGCGTGGGCCCAAGCACGGCGGCGCCAACGAGGTGGCCTTCGAAGTGCAGAAGCGCTATGACACGCCCGACGAGGCCGAAGCCGACATCAAGGCACGCGTGGAGCGTAAGGAAGTGGTCATCGGCTTCGGCCATCCGGTGTACACGGTCAGCGATCCGCGCAACAAGGTGATCAAGCAGGTCGCCCGGGAGCTGTCCGAGGAGGCGGCGAGCACCAAGATGTACGACATCGCCGAGCGCCTGGAGTCGGTGATGTGGGACATCAAGAAGATGTTCCCCAACCTGGACTGGTTCAGTGCGGTCAGCTACCACATGATGGGCGTGCCCACGGCAATGTTCACACCGCTGTTCGTGATTGCGCGCACCGCGGGCTGGAGCGCGCATGTGATCGAGCAGCGCATCGACGGCAAGATCATCCGCCCCAGCGCGAACTACACCGGGCCAGAGGATCTGGAGTTCGTTCCATTAAAAAAACGTATCTGAGACGCTGCAGCTAGGCGCGTTTTGGGTCACGAAAAAGGCCGGCGATCGCCGGCCTTTCTCATGCGCGTGATACGCGCCTGCGTCAGGAGCGGGGCTTGAGCGATTGCACGCGATAGAACGTGTGGTCGCCGATGGTCGCTACCGTGTAGGAGTTGCTCCAGGTCGGGTTGGCGATCGCGTGCGCCGCGAAGTGGCTGGCGCCGGGGACGATCTCGCGCCGGGTGCCGCGCGGCAATGCCCAGTTGCGCTCCGAGTCCAGCGCCACTCGAACCGAGCTGGCCCACGCGCCATTGTTCCGCAGGCGGGTGGAGGCCGGCACGATGCCCGGCGCGAACTGATGCCGGGCGGTGACCACATCGCACAGCGAGTCGCCCCACAGGCCGCTGTCGCGGCGCCGCAGCGCGACCTCTGCAACCGCTTCCTGCCCGCGCAGGCTCTGGTCGCGGGCTTCCAGGTAAACCGTCGTCGACAGGCACAGCGAGTCGGCGGCTGGCTGCGGCAACACATGCGACAGCCAGAGAATCCAGGCCAGTTTCATCGAACTCCTTGCTCCGTTTGGCCACATCGGGGCTGTCGTCCCGGTACACCAGGGAAGACGGCTGACGACATGGTTGGGCGTCATGGGGAGGCAGCCGTCTCGCGGGCTGCCCGGTGCCGGTTGCACTGGGGATCAGTGCAAAGACCGGACAAACCCGCCTGAACTGGGCGGCGGGTCGAAAAAGTTGGCGCACGGTAAGGGGCGAATTCGAAACCTCACCTGAACATGACGGCTTGCATTCACCCCCCGATTCAGGGTGGTAGCGCGCCGTTTTCGACGTGGGGAATGCCTCTCGAAGCCTGCTCAGAGTGACGCGGCGAGGCGGCTGGCCTGGTCGATGGCGCGCTTGGCATCCAGTTCCGCGGCGAC
Organism: Pseudoxanthomonas sp. JC1303; assembly: GCF_058448525.1. NCBI lineage: Bacteria > Pseudomonadati > Pseudomonadota > Gammaproteobacteria > Lysobacterales > Lysobacteraceae > Pseudoxanthomonas > Pseudoxanthomonas sp. JC1303. The sequence continues at coordinate 2,869,837 of NZ_CP185958.1, forward strand.
GTCCGCGCCGCCAATCAGATGAATCTTCATGCCTGCCGCTTCCAGCGCCGTTGCCAGCTCGCGCCGCGGCTCCTGTCCTGCGCAGACGACGACCGTATCGGCAGGCAGCACCTGCACGACATCGTCGATGCGGATGTGCAGCCCGCCGTCATCCATGCGCAGGTATTCCACGCCACCCAGCATGTGCACGCCCTTGGCCTTCAGCGTGGCCCGGTGCACCCAGCCGGACGTCTTGCCCAGCCGCGCGCCGGGGCGACCGGCAGAGCGCTGCAGCAGCCACACTTCGCGGGCGGCAGGCTCAGGGCGAGGAGCGACCAGGCCGCCCGGTGCCTCGAAGCGGGCGTCCACCCCCCATTCGGCCATCCAGCGTGCAGGATCGGTCGACGGGGATGCGCCGTCCTGGACCAGATACTCGGCCACATCGAAGCCGATGCCGCCAGCCCCGATCAGGGCCACGCGGCGGCCAGGCACGGCGCGTCCGGACAGGACATCCACATAGCCGACGACACGAGGATGGTCGGCGCCGGGGAATTCCACCTGGCGTGGCGTGATGCCCGTTGCGAGCACGACGTGATCGAAGCTGCGTAGCATCGCCAGATCCGCCTGGGTGGACAGGCGCAGCGCGACCCCGGTGTCGTCCAGGCGCTGGCGGAAGTAGCGCAGGGTCTCGTGGAACTCTTCCTTGCCCGGGATGCGCTTGGCGTAGTTGAACTGCCCACCGATCTCGGCGCCGGCCTCAAACAGGGTGACGGCGTGTCCACGCTCCGCCGCGACGGTCGCGCAGGCCAGGCCCGCCGGGCCTGCGCCGACAACGGCCACGCGCTGGGGGGCGTCGGTCTTGCGATAGACCAGTTCGGTCTCGGCGCAGGCGCGAGGATTGACCAGGCAGCTCGCGCGCTTGTTCTGGAACACATGATCCAGGCACGCCTGATTGCAGGCGATACACGTGTTGATTCGTTTGGCGTCGCCTTGGCGGGCCTTGCGGACCCAGTGCGGATCGGCAAGCAGCGGACGCGCGAGGGACACCATGTCGGCCTGACCCGATGCCAGGATGTCTTCGGCCACCTGGGGCATATTGATCCGGTTGGTGGCGATGACCGGCACGGCGACCTCGCGCCTGAGCTTGGCGGTCACACCGGCGAAGGCCGCCCGCGGCACCGAGGTCACGATCGTGGGAATGCGTGCCTCATGCCAACCGATGCCGGAGTTGATCAAGGTGGCGCCCGCCGCCTCGACCGCGCGTGCCTGCTGGACGATGTCCGGCCACGCATTGCCGCCTTCGACCAGGTCCACCAGGGACAGACGATAGATGATGATGAAGTCCGGGCCGCAGGCCTCGCGTACGCGTCGCACGATCTCCACCGCAAAGCGCATGCGCCGCGCGGCATCGCCGCCCCAGGCGTCGTCGCGCTGGTTGGTGCGGGCGGCGGTGAACTGGTTGATCAGGTAGCCCTCCGAGCCCATGACCTCCACGCCGTCATAGCCGGCCTCGCGGGCCATGCGCGCGGCATGAACATAGGCGCCGATCTGCCGCTCCACGCCCCGCGCGCTGAGTCCGCGCGGCTTGAACGGGTTGATGGGGGCCTTGATCGCCGAGGGCGCGACCGACAGCGGATGGTAGGCATAGCGACCGGCGTGCAGGAGTTGCAGGCAGATCCTGGCGCCATGTGCGTGGGCGGCCTGGGTGACCTGTCGGTGCGGGCGGCCTTCCCACGGCCAGGACAGCTTGCCGCCGAAGGGCTTGAGCCAGCCGACCATGTTGGGCGCGAAACCACCGGTGACGATCAACCCGACCTCTCCCTGCGCGCGCTCGGCCACATAGGCGGCCAGCTTGGGAAAGTCCGTGGCGCGATCTTCCAGGCCGGTATGCATGGAGCCCATCAGCACGCGGTTGCGCAGCCGCGTGAAGCCAAGATCCAGCGGCGCCAGCAGATGGGGATAGGCGACAGGGGTGTCCGGCGCGTCGGAGGTCGGCATGTCAATACGCTTGCGTACGGTAAGTGCGCGCACCTTGCCGCAAGCTCGTTCGTGGAGCAAGGGTCAGCAGTGCGGTGCCATGCCTGAACGGCGGCCAATGAACGATTTGGATACAAATTCGCGGCGTGGATTTCACGCTCTGTGCGCCTCTGCCTCCGTATAACGTGCCCCGCGCCCAGCACGGAGCGCTGAAGACTTGTTAGGCAGCTGTTAACGTGGTCTTCACGAGTCCCTGCATAATGTGCGCCGGATGTTGACGGCCCAACCGCTGTTCAAACATGGAACTGGAATGCAGAACAGGTCGGGTTTTCCCGCTCCCACGCAGTTCGGTTTTCAAATCTCTGATCTCTCAAGGAGTCGCAAATGAACAAGAAACTTCTCTGCGCCGCGATGCTGGCCGGACTGAGCGTGGCGCAGGCCGCTGCGGCTCAGGAATTTGATGACCGGTGGTACCTGACCGGCGCTGTGGGCTGGAACATGCAGGACAACGATCGCGCGACGGACGATGCGCCGTTCGCTTCGATCGGCCTGGGCAAGTTCATCAGCCCGAACTGGTCGCTGGACGGTGAGCTGAACTACCAGAACCCCAACTTCGAAGACAACCAGGACCTGAACTGGAGCCAGTACGGCATCTCGTTCGACCTGCGTCGCCACTTCATCCAGGAAGGTCGCGGCTGGAACCCCTACGTGCTGATGGGCTTGGGCTACCAGCGTTCGGAAGAAGAGTACGACGCGTTCCCGAGCCCGAACTCTCCGGGCCAGGAGAAGGACGGCAACTTCGCCGCCAAGGTCGGCGTCGGTCTGCAGACCACCTTCGAAAGCAAGGTCGCCGTGCGTGCCGAAGTCGCCTACCGCGGTGATTTCAACGACCAGAGCGTCCACGCTCCGGACGAGTCCTACTTCGGTGACGTGCTGGCCTCGGTCGGCGTGATCATCCCGCTGGGCACCAAGGCTGAGGCCGCTCCGCCGCCGCCGCCGCCGCCGCCGGCCCAGACCTGCGCGGACCTGGATGACGACGGTGACGGCGTCAACAACTGCGACGACAAGTGCCCCGGTTCGCAGGCTGGCCAGACCATCGGTCCGGACGGCTGCCCGGCTCCGGTCACCATCGACCTGAAGGGTGTGAACTTCGACTTCGACAAGTCGACCCTGCGTCCTGACGCGGTGGCGATCCTGTCCGAGGCCGTGCAGATCCTGCAGCGCTACCCCGACCTGCGCGTTGAAGTCGCCGGCCACACCGACTCGGTCGGTACCGACGCCTACAACCAGAAGCTGTCCGAGCGTCGCGCCAAGGCTGTGTACGACTACCTGACCAGCAACGGCATCGACTCCTCGCGTCTGGTCGGCCCGATCGGCTATGGCGAGAGCCGTCCGATCGACACCAACGAGACCGCCGAAGGCCGTGCGAAGAACCGTCGCACCGAGCTGAACGTCCAGAACTAATCTGGCGTCTCGCCGAGCGCCGCAGCCCTGCTGCGGCGCTTCGGGAAATTCGCAGAAGCCCGGCCTCGTGCCGGGCTTCTGCGTTTCCGGGAGCAGGCGGGAAGGCGGAGCGTATTCAGTCTTTTTATTTCAAGTATTTGCAGGAAAAACATCGCGTAACGGTTGATTGCCGGGCGGACGCCTGCCTACACTCGCGCCACCTCTTTGCCAGACACTTTTCCTCCATGCGCGTGCTTCCGTTTGCCGTCCTGTCGCTGCTCGTTGTCGCCCCATTCGCACACGCCCAGCAAGCAGGCGGCTGCAGCGGGATCAGTCCGCAGCCGTTGCCGCAGCGGGCGACGATCCTGCCGCCGGTCGCGGTGGAACTGTTCGCCAACACCACGCGTCTGGGCGCGCCAAGCGGTGTGCTGGCGCAGTCCTATGACGAGTCACAGTCGGTCGACCGCGTGTTGACGCGAATGAAGCTGGACGGCTGCCGGGAGACCGCCATGGCCACGCCTGCGGCCTCGGCCAACGATCCGGCGGCTTACAAGCCCAAGACGCAGTTCGACAACTCGCCCTGGCGTTTCGACATGAACCAGAACGGCAAGCGCATGACGGCCGACGAGTTCGATGCCTGGATGAAGGCGCGTGGGGTGCGCGTGGTCAAGGCCAAGCCAGCCGCGGCCGTTCCCGCCCCGGCAGCGCCGGGTGAGGCTTCCACGGCACCCGCGGGCCAGGTGCCGGCCGTGGCTGAGCCGGCGGGCAAGAACTGAGTACCTCCGTCCGTCACAGCGGTCGATAGGGCTGGGTTTGAACGGATGACCGTGCGCCGCAGGCCCTTGCCGGGCGCCGCACCGCGCCACGGGTTGGCGCGGGCACTCTCCAAGCTGGGGCTGTGTTCGCGCACCGAAGCGGCGCGCTGGATCGAAGCCGGTCGCGTGCGCGTTGACGGACGTGTGGTGCGGGATCCCGAATTTCCGACGATCGCAGGCGAGTCGCGCATCGAGGTCGACGGTCTGTCGGGTGCAGGCGCCAAGCGCCGCTATCTGATGCTCAACAAGCCACGCGGCCTGATCACGACTGCGGCCGACGAGCGTGGGCGCGAAACGATCTACCGCTGCTTCGAGGGCGTGGACCTGCCTTGGCTGGCGCCGGTCGGACGCCTGGACAAGGCCAGCGAGGGCCTGTTGCTGATGAGCAACGACCCTGCATGGGCCGCCGCGATCACCGATCCGGGGATCGGCCCGTCCAAGACTTACCACGTGCAGATCGATGCGATTCCCGATGCCGCGCTGCTGGCCCGGCTGGCGCATGGAGTCTTGAGCGACGGCGAACCGCTGCGCGCCGCCCGCGCCACGCTGCTGCGCACCGGAACACGCAACGCCTGGCTGGAGATCACCCTGGACGAGGGCCGCAATCGCCAGATCCGCCGGCTGCTTGAGGCCTTGGATCTGGCGACGCTGCGCCTGGTGCGCGTGGCGATCGGCACGTTGCCGCTGGGCGGGCTGGCGAAAGGCGCGTGGCGGGACCTGACAGCGCAGGAAGTCAGCGCGCTCGCGCCGCCTTCGGACGTCCGCTAGGCATCACGCCAGCGCTGCAGGCGCTTGTCCAGCAACGCGGTGACCACTTCGATCGCGCGCGCATCCTGCGGGCCATTGGCGTCGTGACGGTGGCCCTTGCCGTGATTGCATGACGCGCACGCCAGTGCGAGGTTGCGCGGATCGTCGGCATCGCCGCCGACGCGGGCGGTCAGCGCCCGTGCGCTTGCCATGCCGAACCAGCTTTGCGGCACCACGTGTTCCAGGGTCGCCGCGCCAAGCGGTTCTCCATCGGCACGCAGCTGCAGAACGCGCCGACAATGCAGGCAACGGGTGGTCCAGACCTCTTCGTTGATGACGGCATGCGCATCGGTCCGCGCGGCCAGCAGCAGGCGTTGACGCAGGACGGTGCGCATGCCGGCAGGACTCAGCCCTTGAGGACGCCCAACTCGAGGCCGATGCGGGTGAAAGCGTCGATGGCCCGATCCAGGTGAGCGCGTGTATGCGCCGCGCTGATCTGGGTGCGGATGCGCGCCTGGCCCTTGGGCACGACCGGAAAGAAGAAGCCGATCGCGTAGATGCCTTCTTCCAGCAGACGCTCGGCGAAGCGCTGCGCCAGCGGGGCGTCGTAGAGCATCACCGGGCTGATCGGGTGCACACCGGGCTTCACATCGAAGCCGGCGGCGGTCATTTTCTCGCGGAAGTAGGTGGTGTTTTCCTTGAGCTGCGTGCGCAGGTCGCCGGCCGCATCGAGCATGTCGAAGGCGGTAATGCCGGCGGCCACCACGTGCGGCGGCAGCGAGTTGGAGAACAGATACGGGCGCGAGCGCTGGCGCAACAGTTCGATCACTTCGCTGCTGGCCGTGGTGAAGCCGCCGAGCGCGCCGCCCATCGCTTTGCCCAGCGTGCCGGTGATGATGTCGATCTTGTCCAGCACGCCCTTGACCTCGGCCGAGCCACGGCCGGTGTCGCCGAGAAACCCGGTGGCATGGCATTCGTCGATGTGGACCAGCGCGTTGTACTTTTTCGCCAGCGTGGTGATCTCGTCGAGCGGGGCGATGAAACCGTCCATCGAGAACACACCGTCAGTGGTGATCAGCTTGGTCCTGCAGCCGGCGGCATCGGCGGCCTGCAGTTGGGCTTCGAGGTCGGCCATGTCGCAATTGGCATAGCGGAAGCGCTTGGCCTTGCACAGGCGCACGCCATCGATGATCGAGGCGTGGTTGAGCGCGTCGGAAATGATCGCATCGTCCTCGCTCAACAGCGGTTCGAACAGTCCGCCGTTGGCGTCGAAGCAGGCCGCATACAGAATCGTGTCCTGCTTGCCGAAGAAGTGGGCGATCTTGGCTTCCAACTGCTTGTGCAGGTCCTGGGTGCCGCAGATGAAGCGCACCGAGGCCATGCCGAATCCATGCGTATCCAGCGCGGCCTTGGCCGAGGCGATGATGTCCGGGTGGTCGGCCAGCCCCAGGTAGTTGTTGGCGCAGAAGTTCAGCACCGTGCGGCCATCGGCCAGGGTGATTTCCGCCGACTGCGGCCCGGTGATGATGCGTTCGGACTTGAACAGGCCGGCGTCCCGGATCCCTTCCAGTTCCTCGATATAGCGGTGGGTGAGGGCGGAAGCATCATTCATCGGTCAGGCCTGTGTGCGAACGGGAGACCGCATTTTACGCGGCAGCTGCGAGCCAAATCGGTCACGCATGCTGTCCAGTACAGGCCTCAAGGCGTTGCGCACGATTTGAGGGAGGTGTGCGCTTTCGCTCGCCATGCCAACGATCCTGCCTGGGCGACCCTGCAGGGCTGATTGCTTCGTGAGGAGATCGGGGGCGTTTCAGTCAAGTTGCACGTATATGCGGTTGAATTCGTAACAAAAAATCGGTTGACGGCGTCGGAGGGCGCGGCGCAATATCCAGAGAACTTGCGGTTAAAAAACCGTGAAAGCGCCGATCAGTTCTCATCGCAGGCGCGCTTCACTGCAGTTGTGTTGGTAAGGCGCTGTTCCCCCACCCACGCAGGAGAGTCAGATGAATGCAGCAAGCGTGCGTTTCGTCGTGGCCGTCGTCGTCCTGGCGACGCTGCCAATGGTTGCAATGGCGCAGGAAGCTCCGGAGGAAGAAGCCGGATCGGCCTGGTCATGGTCGCTTAGCGCGACCACCGATTACCGTTTCCGCGGTTTGTCCCAGACCGGTGTCGATCCGGCCTTCCAGGCAGGCCTGACCTACAGCGCGCCGTTCGGCCTGTACGTCGGGACCTGGGCGTCCAATGTCGACTTCGGCGAGGGCGATCCTGACCACGAGGTCGACGCCTTCATCGGCTACAACGCCGATCTCACCGACTGGGCCAACCTGGACGTGATGATCAACCGCTACAACTATCCGGGCGCTGGTGCGTTGAATTACAACGAACTGTTGACCAAGGTGACCTTCCTGGAGAACTACAGCCTGTTGGTCGGCTACACGGACAACGTGTTCAACAGCGATACCGATGGCTGGTATTACCAGGCGGCCGCCAGCTACCCGTTGCCTAGGGATTTCAGCGTGGGCGCCTCGGTCGGCAAGAGCGAGTTCGAGGATGGCACGGTCGGGCGGGACTACATGGATTGGTCGGTGAGCATCGGCAAGTCCTTCGGCCCGCTCACGCTGACAGCCGCCTACATCGGCACCGACGGGGATGGACGTGACGCGTATGGCGAGATCGCCGACGACAAGGTGGTGATCAGCGCGACCGTGGCCAACTGAAGCACGTTGCCGGCTTCAACATGAAAAAGGCGCCCGACAGGGCGCCTTTTTTTTAAGGGGAACGAACCTCAGTTCCAGCTCAGCACGACCTTGCCGGCCTTGCCTTCCTCCATCAGGTCGAAGCCCTTCTGGAACTCGTCGATCGGCAACTGGTGGGTCAGCACCTTGCCCAGCGGGAAGCCGCTCAGCACCAGCTGGGTCATCTTGTACCAGGTCTCGTACATCTTGCGGCCGTAGATGCCCTGGACGGTCAGGCCCTTGAAGATGATCTTGTCCCAGTCGCAACCGGCGCCCTTGGGCATGATCCCCAGCATGGCGATCTTGCCGCCGTGGTACATGCACTCGAGCATGTCGTTGAAGGCGCGCGGATTGCCGCTCATCTCAAGCCCGACGTCGAAGCCTTCCATGTGCAGTTCGCCCATCACCTCCTTGAGCGAGGTGTTGGACACGTTGACCACCCGGGTGGCGCCCATGTCGGCGGCCAGCTTGAGGCGGAAATCGTTGACGTCGGTGACCACCACGTTGCGCGCGCCGATGTGCTTGCAGATGCCGGCGGCGATGATGCCGATCGGGCCGGCGCCGGTGATCAGCACGTCCTCGCCGATCACGTCGAACTCCAGCGCGCAATGCGCCGCGTTGCCGTAGGGGTCGAAGAACGCGGCCAGCTCGGACGGGATCTGGTCGGGGATCGGCCACAGGTTGGAGGCCGGCATGACCATGTACTCGGCGAAGGCGCCGTTGACGTTGACACCGATGCCGACGGTGTTGGGGCACAGGTGCGGTCGCCCGCCGCGGCAGTTGCGGCAGTGGCCGCAGACGATGTGGCCTTCGGCAGACACGCGCTGGCCGATCTCATAGCCAGTTACCGCCGAGCCCAGCTCGGCGATGCGGCCGACGAACTCGTGGCCGATGGTCAGGCCCGGCTTGATCGTGCGCTGACTCCACTCGTCCCACAGGTAGATGTGCAGGTCGGTCCCGCAGATGGCGGTCTTCTCCAGCTTGACCAGCACCTCGTTGGGGCCGGGCGTGGGCTTGGCCACCTGTTCCAGCCAGATGCCCTTGCCCGCTTCGCGCTTGACCAGCGCCTTCATCGTGTCCGCCATGGTGCGAGAGAACCCAAGCCAAAGAAGGCGACGATTATAGGCTGGCGGCCTGTTCAAATCGTTTCACCCGACACCTTCCTGGTGCCGGACCCGGCTGGCCCGGGTCGGGCCAGCCGGTGGGAGGCGCCTCAGAAGCGTGCGTCGATTGTCAGGAACAGCTGGCGCGGCGCCCCGGCCATCAGGGTCTGGTTGTAGCCGTCCGGGTCGGAGGCCACATAGCCGCCCGTGCCGGTGGTGGCGAAGTAATGCTTGTCGGCCAGGTTGGTCACGTTCAGCGAAACGCCCAGGCTGGACAGCATGCCAATCTGGCCGAAGTCGTAGCCGCCGCCGGCGTTGAACAGCCAGTAGCCCGGCACCTGGGAGTCGTTGAGGTAGGTGATGTAGCGCTTGCCGGTGTACTTGCCGTCGATCGAGGCATGCCAGCCGTCCTTTCGCCAGGACAGGCTGGAGGAGGCCATCAGCTCCGGCAGGCCGACCACGTGCTTGCCGGAGGTGGCGACCACGCCGTTGTTGAGGTAATCGTCCTGGTACTCGGACTTGTTGTACGACACGGTGTTGAGCCAGCTCAGTCCATCGGCCGGCTTCCACACCAGGGCCAGATCCACGCCGGTGCTGTCCACCTCGCCGACGTTGCTCAGGATCGCCGAACAGGTCTGGATCGCGCTGCACGGCGAGATGGTCAGCAGGCGGTTGGAGAAGCGGGTGTAGTAGGCGCCGACCGAGGCCTCATAGCCCTCGCCATGTGCGCGCCAGCCGGCCTGCAGGGTCTTGGATTCCTCAGGCTTGAGCGTGTTCTTGAGGCTGTCGAAGGTCGCCTGGCTGGTGGCGAACGGGCTGTAATCGTAGGCGGCGATGTTCTTGCTGTAGGACGCGTACAGGTCCTGCGCATCATCCAGCTTGAAGCTGGCGCCGACCTGCGGCAGGAAGCCGTCGTCGGCCTTCATTTCCCCCTGGGCGTAGCTGGCGCTTGTCACCAGCGAGCGTGCGCGGACCGTGGTGCTCACGGCTTTGGCGCCGACGTTGACGGTCAGGCGGTCGTCCATGAAGTGCATCGTGTCCTGGGCGTAGAACAGGCGCGAGTGTGTCTGATATTTCTGCAGGAACTGGCGATAGAACGGCGTGCCGACGTCGTAGAAGTTGTAGATCGACGTGAACGGCGCATCGAGCGTGAAGTAATTGCGCTCCTGGGTGTTCTGCGCGTTTTCCGCCCAGCCGCCGAGCTCAAGGTCATGCTGGCCGATGCTGAACTTCAGCGCGCCGGTCGCGCCGAAGCGGTCCAGCCCGTAGTCGGTGGTACGCATGGACAGCGGCACGGTGGCCGAGGAGGGGACATAGGGCGTGACCCATTGTCCTTCGCCGCGGTCGCCATGGTAGTAGCCGGTGACATCCAGCGTCGCGGCGCCACCCAGGTTGAAGCTGCCGGCCAAGGCGGCCAGGGTGTCGTTGCGCAGGCCTGCGCCCCAGTAATACGCCGCGTCCAGCCAGTCGTAGTCGGCCGGCAGTGCCGCCAGCGAGGCGGGATAGCCGTTGGCCACGCCGCTGTAGGTGCCGGTGGACTGGTAGGCGTTGGCCATCTGCGCGGCGGTCGCCCAGTCGGGACTGAAGTAGTCCCAGTTCCAGCCCAGTGCCTTCTGGCTGGTCAGCGACAGGTCCATGTAGTCCTGCTCCTTACGGCGCGACTTGTCCACGAACAGGCTGATGCGATTGCCATCGCCGAAGGTGTAGAGCGCCTTGGCGTTGAACTGTTCGTAGCGCTGGCTGCCGTCGCCTTTCCACTTGTCCATGTCCGAATCGGCATAGGCCAGGTACGCGGAGAACCCGTTGTGTTCACCGGTATCCAGGCGGGCATAGGTGCGACGGGCGCCATCGGAACCAAAGGTCTGCGCCACGCGCCCGCCGAAGCTCATGTCCGGGTCGGCCGAGTAGAACTGCAGCGTGCCACCGAGATTGCTGTTGGAGGCGGTGCCCAGGGCGCCGGCACCCTGCGCCAGTTCGACCGAGGCGATGTTCTCGGACAGGATCGCGCGGGTGATCGACAGGCCGTTGGTGACGCCATAGCTCATGTTGCCCAGCGGCACGCCATCCAGGGTGAAGCCAAGCCGGCTCTGGTCGAAGCCATGCAGGTAGATCGAGGTGGACCACTCGTAGGCGCCGGTGGCATCGGCCGACTGGAACTGCACGCCGGGCAGCTTGTCGATGGCCTTCAGCGCGCTGCTGCCGGCGGGCAGGCGTTCGATGTCCTGCTGGCTGATGCGCTGCACCTGGCGGGTACTGCCGGGGGCGACCACGGAGACGGCATCGAGCTGGGTGGCCCCGGTATCGGCCGTGTCCTCGACAGGCGTGTCGTCGGCCTGTGCGATGGCGGGAAGAAGGCAGAGCAGGGCAAGCGCCAGCACCGAAAGGCGCGGCGAAGGGTTGGGAGATGACATCGGCGACAGTCTTGGTAGGGGAGGCGGCGGCACGGTGTCACGCCATCATGAAAGCGCGATGACGCAACGGTGACCGCGTCACCTGTCGTGCGCTTGCCATCTACTTGACGTATACCGTCGAGCGCGCCGCGCCCAAGCGGTTGGCTCTCCCGTTCGCACAAGGTCCCTGCATGTCCACGCTGTCGCGTCGTGATTTCCTCCAGCGCCTGTCCGCACTCACCGCCGCTGGCCTGCTGCCGGCCTCCATCGGCCGCGCGCTGGCACTGCCGGCACAGGTGCGCAGCGGCACGATCGCCGACATGGAGCACGTGGTGATCCTGATGCAGGAGAACCGCTCGTTCGATCACTACTTCGGTACGCTGCGCGGGGTCCGCGGCTTCGACGATCCGCGTCCGCTGATGCTGGGCGAGAGAACTTCGGTGTGGCAGCAGCGCCAGGACAACGGCGACGCCATCCTGCCGTTCCGGCTGGACGCGCGCGCCACCAACGCGGCGCTGATGAAGAGCCTGGATCATTCGTGGAAAGGTGCACACGGGCAGGACGCGGCGCGCTGGCAGCACTACGACTGCTGGGTGCCCTACAAGAGTGCGATGAGCATGGGCCACTTCACGCGCCAGGACATCCCCTTCTATCACGCGCTAGCCGATGCCTTCACCGTGTGCGACGGCTATTTCTGCTCGATGCATGGGCCGACCAATCCCAATCGCATGTACCTGTTTTCCGGCAGCAGCGGACTGTGCGTGGGCAACGATGGCGCGCAGGCGGTGGACAACGCCGATGACGGCAACTGGACGGCCGACATGGCGCGCGACAAGCCGGGCTTCACCGGCATGCGCTGGACCACCTATGCAGAGCGCCTGCAGGAAGCCGGGATCGATTGGCGCGTCTATCAGGAGTTCGACAACTACGGCGACAACACGCTGTCATCGTTCGCGCGTTTCCGGGCGATGGACGTGCGCGATCCGCTGTATCAGCGCGGGCGTTCCATCGTCGCCGGTTCGAGCGCGGAAAACGCGGCGCAGACCACCGCCCAGCATCTGGTCGATGCGTTCGCAAGCGATGTGCGCAATGGCAAGCTGCCGCAGGTGTCCTGGATCGTCGCGCCGTATCCGTACAGCGAGCATCCCGAGGCCACGCCGGCGCACGGAGAATCGCTGGCCTCGCGCATCCTCGATGCGCTCACCGCCGTGCCCGAGGTGTGGGCGCGCACCTGCCTGATCATCAACTACGACGAGAACGACGGCTTCTTCGATCATGTGCCGGCGCCGCAGCCGGCGTTGGACGCCACCATGGGCGTGAGCCAGGTCGACACGCAGGGCGAGAGTTACCAGGGCACGCCGGTGGGCCTGGGCATCCGCGTGCCGATGACCGTGGTGTCGCCGTGGACGCGCGGGGGCTGGGTGAACTCGCAGGTGTTCGACCACACCTCGGTGCTGCGCCTGCTGGAGACGCGCTTCGGGGTCGCCGAGCCGAACATCAGCCCGTGGCGGCGCGCGGTGACCGGCGACCTGACCAGCGTGTTCGACTTCGCCACGCCGGACGATTCGGCCCTGTCCGCGCTGCCGTCCACCGCCGACTACCTGCAGCGCATGCAGGCCGCTTCGATCCAGCCCGCGCCGGTGGTCCCGGTGCCGGGAATGCAGCCGAAGCAGGAGCCGGGCCAGCGCCCGGCGCGCGCGCTGCCCTACGCGCTACAGGTGCACGCGCGCCACGGCGATGAAGGCCTGCGCCTGACCCTCATCAACGACGGCGATGCCGCTGCGGCATTCAACGTCTACGCGCCCGGCAGCGATGCGGGTCCGTGGTACTACACGGTGATGCCGCGCAGCCGGGTGGAAGACGCGCCACACGGGCTGCCGTCCGGCGCCTACGCGCTAACGGTCCATGGGCCCAATGGCTTTTTGCGCGAGTTCGCCGGCGATGCGCAGGCCGCGCCGCAGGTCGAAGCCACGCAGGACGGCGGGACGCTGGTGCTGCAGTGCTCCAACCCGACCCGCGAGGCCTGCCAACTGCAGGTGCGCGCGTTGGACTACGCGGCTCCCGCGCCGCAATCGCTCGATCTGGCACCCGGCCAGCGGCACACCCTGCGCCTTGCCCTGGCCGACAGCGACCACTGGTACGACCTGGAAGTGGTCCAGCCCGGCGCGGCCTTCCGTCGGCGCCTGGCCGGCCATCTGGAAACCGGCCGCCCCAGCCGCAGCGACCCGGCGATCGGACGCGCCAGCTGACGCCCACGTCGGCACATCGCGCCGGGCCGGCAGGGCGGTCACAATACGCGCCCCCTGCCGTAACCCCGTGCCGCGCCCGTGTCGATTTCCCGTTCCCTCGCCGAGTGGCTGGACCACATCCAGGCCCAGCATCCCAGCGCCATTGAACTCGGGCTGGACCGCGTCCGTGCCGTGGCTGCTGCGATGGGGCTGGAGTGTCCGGCGCGTCAGGTCATCACCGTCGGCGGCACCAACGGCAAGGGATCGACCGTGGCCTTCATCGAGTCCATTGGGCGCGCCGGCGGCTGGAAGGTCGGCGCCTACACCTCGCCACACCTGCTGCGCTACAACGAGCGCGTGCGCATCGATGGCGTGGACGCCGATGACGTGGCGCTGGTCGAGGGTTTCGAGGCAGTCGAGGCCGCGCGTGGCGACACGCCGCTGACCTATTTCGAATACGGCACGCTGGCCGCGCTGTGGCTGTTCCAGCGCGCCGGACTGGACCTGGCGGTGCTGGAGATCGGTCTGGGCGGGCGCCTGGACGCGGTGAACATCGTCGACCCAGACGTGGCGGTGATCACTACCGTGGACATCGACCACACCGACTGGCTGGGGACCGATCGCGAGGCCATCGGCAAGGAGAAGGCCGGCATCGCGCGCGCCTGGACGCCGCTGGTGTTGGGCGAGGTGACCGCGCCGTCCAGCGTGCTGGCGCATGCCTATGCCATCGGGGCCGGGGTGATCCAACTGGGCAATGATTTCTTCCATGAGCCGGCCGAGGACGGCCAGTGGCGCTGGCGTGAGGTCGGCACCGAACTGCTGCTGCCTGCGCCGCTGCTGGACGCCCCGGTGCAGCGCGCCAATGCGGCCACCGCCGTCGCCGCGCTGCGCGCGTTGCCGGAGGAACTGCCGGCCAGCGCGTTTGTCCGCGGAATCGCCCAGGCCCGCGTGCGCGGCCGGCTGCAGCGCTTCGAGCGCGATGGCATCGAGGTCCGGGTCGATGTCGCGCATAACCCGCAGGCCGCGCGCGAGTTGGCGGCTTTCCTGGACGGTAACCCGATGCAGACCGTGGCCGTCTACGCGGCGCTGGCCGACAAGGACAGTGCCGGCGTGGTGCAGGCGCTGGAAGGGCGCATCGCCCACTGGTACCTGGCGGGGCTGGAGGCGGGCACGCCGCGCGGCCAGGATGCCCAGGCCCTGGCCGCGTGCCTGGCCGACACTGGAGCCGCCACAGGGGCGCGCTTTGCGAGCGTGGGCGAGGCCCTGTCCGCCGCGCTTGGAAAGGCCAGCGCCGGACAGCGGGTGCTGGTGTTCGGCTCGTTCCACACGGCTGCCGAAGCGCTGGCGATCCTGGGTTCAGCCCCATGAGGAAAGCCGGGCAGGTCCAGCCCTTATAATTTGCAGCTTCATGACCGAGCCCGTCGCCCACGACGATGGATACTGCTTTGAGAAACCGCATCATCGGCGCCATCGTCCTGGTGGCCCTGGCTGTCATTTTCCTGCCCATGCTGGTCAAGGGGCCGGCCAGCGACAGCGGCGTTTCGGACATTTCCACCGACGTGCCCAATGCGCCGGATGGCCAGTTCGAGACCCGTGAGCTGCCGCTGGTCACCCCCGGTCAGGCGGGCGCCAATGGTGGGACCGGCATGCCGGCCCCGGCGCAGGGCGGGACCGAGGCCCTCAAGCCGGTCGATGCGCCCAAGACGCCGACCAACAGTCACGGTCTTCCGGTGGCCACCGCTGGCGGCGACTACGCGGTGACCTTTGGCGCCTATGCGACGCAGGCCGATGCCGACGTGGTGATCGACCGCCTGCGCCAGTCCGGGCTGGAATCCTTCCGCCAGGAAGCCACCATCGGCGGCAAGCCGGCCTGGCGGGTGCGCGTGGGGCCCTACGCCAACCAGGCCCAGGCCGAGATCGCGCGCCTGGCGGCGGTCAAGGTGCGCAGCGACGTCAAGGCCGAGGTGATCGCGCTGGACGCAACGCCGGCCGCCGCGCCGACCGGCTCGGCGGCGCAGCCGCAAACGCCGGCCGCGGACAATCCCGATGCCGCCCAGTTGGCATCCGAAGCCCCAACGCCGGCCGCGACGCCCGCACCGGCCAAGCCGGAGCCCGCCAAGCCCGAGCCGCCCAAGGCCCAGCCAGCGCCGGAGGCCAAGCCGCCGGTGGCGGCGGTCCCCAAGCCGGCCGCGACCGGTGTGGGCTTCGCCCTGCAGGTCGGTGCGTTCAGCAAGGAGGGCGATGCCAATGCCCTGCGCGACAAGCTGCGCGGCAATGGCTTCAGCGCTTTCGTCGAGCCGGTGTCCACCGACAGCGGGCGCCTGTACCGGGTGCGTGTTGGGCCGGTCTCCACCCGCGCCGAGGCCGACCAGCTCAAGGCCCAGGTGGCCGCACGCAACGGCCTGGCCGGGATCGTGCGCCCGCATCCGTAACCACCGGCCCGCGCCTCAACGCGGACCCGGGGTCCAGGACTGGACCGACCACGCAGCCACGGAGGGAGCACCGATGGACAACCTGACGCCGTATCTTCGGGAAGGCCGGCTTACTGGCCCGACGCCATGATCGATCTGGTCCTGCTGACCATCATCGTTGTCTCCACTCTGCTGGGGCTGCTGCGCGGTTTCATCGGGATCGTAGTGGGCACCCTGTCCTGGCTGCTGGCCGGGTGGGCCGCGTTCATGTTCGGCGGCGACGCGGCGGCGCAATTCGCCGATGGCGCGCGGCCCGGAATGGCCGACTACCTGGGCGGCTACGCGCTGACCTTCGTCGGGGTGATGATCGTGGTGGCGCTGATCGGCATGGTGATCCGGGCGTCGGTGCGCAACACCCGCCTGTCCGGCGTGGACCGCCTGGCAGGCGGTGGGCTCGGGTTGGTGCGGGGTGGATTCTTCGCCTGCGTGCTGGTGCTGCTGATGTCCTTCACGCCGCTGACCGGCGAATCGGCATGGCGCGAGTCGCGCGTCCTGCCGGTGCTGGAGCCCGGCGCGCACTGGATGCGCGCCCAGTTGCCGGACTTTTCCGTGCCCGCGATGCCCTCGATGCCGGCCATGGAAGACATGAACATGGACACGTTGCGCAACATGGATCTCAACAAGTTGCCGTTGTCGGGCGATAATAGGGACCTCGACGACAGATTCCAGCAGGCAGCCGCACAGCTGCCGCATCTCGGACAGACGGTGTCCGATGCATTGGGAGGCGCCCGGGCACCCGGGTCGAACGGCCTGCCCAAGCCCCTGAACGAGCCGGCCGCGCCACAGGGCGACCCGGCCCAGGTGCGTCCCAACGAACGCGACCCGGCCCGGGTCGTGGCAAGCCCCCAAGGCCAGGAACGGCCGCTCTAACGCCACGCAACATACGCAGCAGCGACAACAGCGGAGAACGCCCCATGTGCGGCATCGTCGGAATCGTCGGCAACCAGAACGTTGCCGGTCAGCTTTATGACGGCCTGACGGTGCTTCAGCACCGTGGCCAGGATGCCGCCGGCATCGCCACTGCGGACGGCACGCGCCTGCGCGTACAGAAGGCCAATGGCCTGGTGCGCGACGTGTTCGACGAGCGCCGCATGGCCGTGCTGGAAGGCCGGGTGGGCATCGCCCACTGCCGCTACCCGACCGCCGGCTCGGAGGGCATGGACGAGGCGCAGCCGTTCTACGTCAACTCGCCTTACGGCATCGCCCTGGCCCACAACGGCAACCTGACCAACACCGAGGCCCTGCGCCAGCAGGTGTTCGAGGCCGACCGCCGCAACATCAACACCGATTCGGACAGCGAGGTGCTGCTGAACGTGTTCGCCCACGAGCTGGACGCCCAGCGCATGCTCACCCCCGAGGCGGCGATCCGCGCCGTGGCCGGCGTGCACCGCCGCTGCCGCGGTGGCTACGCGGTGGTCAGCGTGGTCCTGGGGCTGGGCCTGGTGGCCTTTCGCGATCCGCACGGGATCCGCCCGCTGGTGCTGGGCAAGCGCGAGAACGTCGACGGCGACGAATACATCGTGGCCTCCGAGTCGGCGGCGCTGGACATCCTGGGCTTCACCCGCGTGCGCGACGTGCGCCCGGGCGAGGCGCTGGTGATCACCGCGCGCGGCGAGCTGTTCTCCGAGGTCTGCGCGACCACCACCGACCACAGCCCGTGCATCTTCGAGTACGTGTACTTCGCGCGGCCCGATTCGATGATCGACAACGTCTCGGTGCACAAGGCGCGCATGCGCATGGGCATGAAGCTGGGCGAGAAGATCCTGCGCCTCAAGCCCGACCACGACATCGACACCATCATCCCGATCCCGGACACCTCGCGCGACGCCGCGCTGGAGATCTCCAACGTGCTGGGCGTGAAGTACCGCGAGGGCTTCGTCAAGAACCGCTACGTCGGCCGCACCTTCATCATGCCGGGGCAGGGCGAGCGGGTGAAATCGGTGCGCCGCAAGCTCAATCCGATCCACCTGGAGTTCCGCAACCGCGTGGTGCTGCTGGTGGACGATTCCATCGTGCGCGGCACCACCAGCCGCCAGATCGTGCAGATGGCGCGCGATGCCGGCGCGCGCAAGGTCTACCTGGCCAGCGCCGCGCCGCCGGTGCGCCACCCCAACATCTACGGCATCGACATGCCGGCGGCCGAGGAACTGGTCGCGCACAACCGCAGCGAGCAGGAGATCCAGGAATTCCTGGGCTGCGACTGGCTGATCTACCAGGACCTGGATGACCTGGAAGCGGCCGTGCGCGAAGGCAACCAGGACCTGACGCAGTTCGATTCGTCCTGCTTCAACGGCGAGTACGTGACCGGGATCGAACCGGGCTATTTCGATCGCATCCAGCAGCTGCGCTCGGACGAGGCCAAGCACCTGCGCCGGGCAGTCTGAGCGGAAGCGTCGATGGCGATCACCCTGGAAGACCTGGCCGTCACCCTGGAGCCCGGCGACCGCGCCGACCTGCTGGACGACTGGGACTGGTTGCTGGGTCCCGGCGCCCAGGTGTTGATGGTGACCGTGGCCGGCGATGCCTTCGTGCAGCTGCCGGAGGCGCCCGGCGTGCACTGGCTGGACTGCGCCAGCGGCGTGGTCCAGAAGGTAGCCGACGACCTGTCCGAATTTTTGCAGCGGCTGACCGACGCAGACTTCGTCGCGGCCTGGTTTCGTTTCGATCTGGTGGCCGAGCGCCTGCGCGCCGGGCAGGCGCCCGATGCCGGACAGGTGCTGGGGCTACGCGTGCCGCTGGTGCTGGGCGGGGCAATGGAGGCGTCCAATCTGGAGCCGGTCGCGCTGTCCGCGCACTTCGCCCTGACCGGGCAGGTGCACGCCCAGGTCGCTGCGTTGGCGCCGGGGCAGGCGCTCGCCGACATCTCGCTGGCGACCGAGTGAGCGTCGCCGCGCGACCTGGCTGACCGCGATGTCCGTTCCGTCGTTGTTCGAGGCGGCCCAGGCCTGCCTGGCGGCCCGCGACCCGGCCGAGAAGGTCGCGCTGACCCAGCGTCATGCCGCCGCCTTTGCGCGCGGTGAACTGTGCATTCCCGAAGACGCGCCGCCTCCACAACCGATCGGCATGCCTGGACGGCCAGAGCGGCCCCGGCTGGTCCATCCGCGCCAGTTGCCCAAGCGTGGCCTGGGCAGCGTGGAGGGCCGGGCGGCCTTCCTCCACGCCATCGCGCACATCGAGCTCAATGCTATCGACCTAGGCTGGGATGCGGTCTATCGCTTTCGCGGCCTTCCGGTGCAGTTCTATGCCGACTGGGTCGGCGTGGCCAACGACGAATCGCGCCATTTCATGCTGCTGCGCACGCGGCTGCAGTCGCTGGGCTACGACTACGGCGATTTCGACGCGCATCACGGGCTGTGGGAGATGTGCGAGAAGACCGCGCACGATGGCCTGGCGCGCATGGCGCTGGTGCCGCGCGTGCTGGAGGCGCGTGGCCTGGATGTCACCCCGGGGATGATCGACAAGCTCGGCAAGCTGGGCGACGTCGAGACCGTCGCGATCCTGGAGGTCATCCTGCGCGAAGAGGTCGCCCACGTCGCCGCTGGCTCGCGCTGGTACCGCTGGTACTGCGAGCGCGAAGGCGTCGAGCCGCGCGCGCGCTTCCGCGAACTGCTGCGCGAATACGCCGGCGGCTACCTGCGCGGGCCGTTCAACCTGGAAGCGCGCCTGCAGGCCGGCTTCGACCAGGAGGAAGTCGACGCCCTGCTCGCGCTGGCGCCGGCGCGGTCGGCATAGGCCAGGCCAGGCCACGCCCCCATCAAGGCCAGGGTCGGGGCATCGCGAGGTCGAGGAAACGCGGTAGCGCCGAGCTTGCTCGGCTGGGGCGTTACCGAAAAGGCTTCAGCCGAGCAAGCTCGGCGCTACAGGTAGCAGCCCCCATGGCGGCGATCGGGGCCTTGCTAGGAAGGCCGGGCACAGATAGGCCAATGGCGGCGATCGTGCGTGATGGGAAGGCGTCATCGCCGCCATGGCGGCGGTGACGCTCAGCCCAGCGGCAGCACCTGCAGGTCGTCGCCTTCCGGCGTGACCCGCAGCACCGAGCCCTGTTCGTACCAGTCGCCCAGCACGATGCGGGTGCAGGCCTGGCCGCCCGCTGTCAGCGCATGCACCGCAGGGCGATGGGTGTGGCCGTGGATCATGCGGGTCAGGCCGTAGCGCACGAAGCTGGTCTCGACCTCGGCCGGGGTGACGTCGGTGAGCGTCTCAAATTTCGCACTGTCGTCTTTCATGCCGCCCTGGTGGGCGGCGCTGGCGGCGCGGGCCTGGGCGGCGAAGGCGATACGCGCGGCCAGCGGCTGGGCCAGCATCCGCGCCTGCCAGGCCGGGTCGCGGGTCTGCGCACGCACGGCTTGGTAGGCCACGTCCGAGGTACACAGCAGATCGCCGTGCAGCAGCAGCACCGGCTCGCCGTAGAGTTCGACCACGGCCGGGTCGGGCAGGATGCGCATGCCGCAGCGATCGGCATAGTCCTGGCCGAGCAGGAAGTCGCGATTGCCGCGGATGAAGAACACCGGCATGCCAGCGTCGCTGACCGCGCGCAGGCCGTCGGCCACCTGGGTGGCCAGCTCGGACGGGTCGTCATCGCCCACCCAGGCCTCGAACAGGTCGCCCAGGATGTACAGCGCCTCGGCGTGGATCGCCTCGCGCTGCAGGAATTCCAGGAACAGGGTGGTGATGGCCGGACGCGCGGCGTCCAGATGCAGGTCGGAAATGAACAGCGTGGTCATCGGGCCATGATACCGGGCGTTCGGACCGTGCCGCCCGGGCCGGGTAAAATGGTGGAATTCCTCTGTCATACGCTTCCGGGCCTTCCATGACCTGCCGTACCCGCTTTGCCCCCAGTCCCACCGGTTACCTGCACATCGGCGGCGCACGCACCGCGCTGTACTGCTGGCTGGAGGCGCGCCACCGCGGCGGTGAGTTCGTCCTGCGCATCGAGGACACCGACCGCGAGCGCAGCACCCAGGGCGCGATCGACGCGATCCTGGAGGCGATGGACTGGCTGGGTCTGGGCTATGACGAGGGCCCGATCTACCAGACCCAGCGCGTGGCCCGCTATAAGGAAGTGGCCGAGCAGCTGCTCGCCGACGGCAAGGCCTATTACGCCTACGAGACCCGCGAGGAACTCGACGCCATGCGCGAGGCCGCGATGGCTAAACAGGAAAAGCCGCGCTACAACGGCGCCGCGCGCGAGCTGGGCCTGCCCTACAGGCACGATCCGAACCGGGTCATCCGCTTCAAGAACCCGCAGGACGGCGTGGTGGTCTTCGACGACCTGATCAAGGGCCGCATCGAGATCGCCAATGCCGAGCTGGACGACATGGTGATCTTCCGCCCGGACGGCTACCCGACCTACAACTTCGCCGTGGTGGTGGACGACTGGGACATGGGCATCACCGAGGTCATCCGCGGCGACGACCACATCAACAACACCCCGCGCCAGATCAACCTCTACGAAGGCATCGGCGCCCCAGTGCCGAAGTTCGGCCACATGCCGATGATCCTGGACGAGCAGGGTGCCAAGCTCTCCAAGCGCACCGGTGCGGCCGACGTGATGCAGTACAAGGACGCCGGCTACCTGCCCGATGCCTTGCTCAGCTACCTGGCCCGCCTGGGCTGGTCGCATGGCGACCAGGAACTGTTCACGCGCCAGGAATTGATCGACCTGTTCGAGGTGAAGGACTGCAACTCCAAGGCCTCGCGCCTGGACATGGCCAAGCTGGGCTGGGTCAACCAGCATTTCCTCAAGACCGAAGCGCCGGACGCCATCGCGCCGCACCTGGTCTACCAGCTGGACAAGCTGGGCCTGGACTTGTCGGCTGGACCGGCACCGGTGGACGTGGTGCTGGCCCTGCGTGAGCGCGTGCAGACCCTGAAGGAAATGGCCGAGAAGGCCGTGGTCTGGTACCAGCCGTTGACCGAATACGACGAGGCCGCCGTGGCCAAGCACCTCAAGCCGGCCGCCGCCGCGCCGCTGGCCAAGGCGCGCGAGCTGCTGGCGGCGTTGGGCCAGTGGCATGTCGAAGCGGTCTCCACCGCGCTGCACGATGCCGCCGCCGCGCTGGAACTGGGCATGGGCAAGGTCGCCCAACCGTTGCGCGTGGCCATCACCGGCACCCAGGTCAGCCCGGACATTTCCCATACGGTGTACCTGGCCGGACGCGACGAGGCCTTGAAACGCATCGACGTCGCGCTTACCAAGATCGCGTAACGCTGTCTGATCCACGAGAGGATGTGCCCCATGTCCAGCAAGCACGCCCACGCCTGCATCGACCCGACCCATCACGTGCACAGCGCCGAAGCGTTTGTGCATGCGGTCGAGCATGCCTGCAGCGAACGCGGCCTGCGCCTGACCCCGATTCGCGCGCGCGTGCTGCAGCTGATCGCGCAGGCTGGCAAGCCGATCAAGGCCTACGAGCTGCTGGATCTGGTCCGCGCCTCCAAGGGCGTGGGTGCCGACGCACCGCCGACGGTGTACCGCGCGCTGGATTTCCTGATGGCCAATGGCTTCGTGCACAAGCTCGAATCGGTCAACGCCTTCGTCGCTTGCCATCACCCCAACAGCGACGCGCATTCGGTGCCGTTCCTGATCTGCGACCGCTGCCACTCGGCGGTCGAACTGGAAGACCGCGCCGTGGTCGATCAGCTGGAGGCCCGGGCCAAGGCCCTGGGATTCCAGCCGCAGGCCCAGACCCTGGAAGTCCACGGCCTGTGCGCACGCTGCGCGGGGGGCGGCGCCGTCTGAGCCTGCCTGGCCGGCGCCCGCCCGGCGCTGCGTTGTGACCGCTGATTCCCCTTGGAAACACGGCCATGCAGCTGTCGCGAACGCAGTCGCACGACACGAGCGTCTATTACTTCGGCGTGGCCTTGCTGGTGGCCGTGGCCGGCTTCTATCCCTCGTTCTTCTCCCAGCCGACCCGGGTCGGCACGTTGCGCCTGGTCCATGGAACGCTCGCCACGACCTGGCTGCTGCTGTTGATCGTGCAGGCGACCCTGGCGCGGACCCGGCATTTGGCGCCGCATCGGATCCTGGGCTGGTCTTCGCTGGCGATCGTCCCGCCGTTCCTGGTGTCCGGCGTACTGCTGGTCTGTGACGCACTGGCGGGAACCAACCCGTTCCAGCGTGCCTATGCCACGCGCCTGGCCTGGGTGGATTTCCTCGGGTTGGCGTTCTTCGCCTGCTGCTATGTCCTGGCGCTGTGGCACCGGCGGCGTCGGCCGCTGCACCTGCGCTACATGGCCTGCACCGCCGTGCTGGTGCTGCCGCCGGCGACCGCGCGTGCGCTGGGCGCCTACCTGCCGGGCGTGTCGTCCTTCGATACGGTCTTCCATGCCGGCATGCTGATCAGCGTGGTGGTCGCCCTGGTCCTGATGGTGCGCGACATGCGCGCTGGGCGGCTCCTGCCGCCGTATCCGCTGCTGCTGGCGGTGCTCTTGGCGCAGCAGGTGGGATTCGTGGCCATCGCCGGTTCGACCGCCTGGGCGGCGCTGTGTCGGCATCTGGCTGGTTGAAACCGCCGTGGCCAGCCCTCAGTCCGTGGATGACATCGCCACGGAGTCATCGATCGGTCCTGAGAAAGCCTTGCCGCCCTTCAGGGCGCCGTTGGGCGATCAGCGGCTCTGCCCCTGCATCCATGGCGGCTGATGCCGGGCGGCCTCGGCATAGGCCGGGCAGTCGGCGTGGTGGGCACCGGGCAGGTAGCCCAGGCTCATCAGGAACTCGCCGGTGATCTCCCCGCCGGTGAAGCGGAAGGTCTTCTTGAACAGCTTCACCCAGTCCGCCTTTTCCAGCGGATGGTGCGCATCCAGCCACGCGGAAAAGCCGCCGTGCGAGGCGCGCAGGCGCTGGATGACCTGGGCGTTGTGGATGGCGGCCAGCACCTTGAGCCGGTTGCGGATGATGCCGGCGTCGGCCATCAGGCGCGCGATCTCCGCCTCACCGTAGGCGGCCACCGCATCCACGTCGAAGCCGCTGTACGCCGCGCGGAAGGCGGCGCGCTTGCGCAGGATGGTTTCCCAGCTCAGCCCGGCCTGGTTGATCTCCAGCAGCAGGCGCTCGAACAGCACCGATTCGTCGCGCTGTGGGAAGCCGTACTCAGTGTCGTGGTAGGTGCCGTGGATGGGGTGGCCGGGGGCGATGGTGCAGTAGCCGCTCATGCGGGCAATCCTTTGGAAAGAGTGTGGGGCGAGGTCAGGTTCACTTTCCTTCGTCGTCTGACTCGCCTGGGGATGTCGGGGAAAGTGAACCTGACCCCGCGTGCCCATCATCCAGCCTCGCGCACCACTTCGATCAGCGCCGGTCCGTAGCGATCCAGCTTGCTGCCGCCAACGCCGCCCACCCGGGCCAGGGCGCGCAGGTCGATGGGGCGCTGCTCGGCGATGTTGCGCAGGGTGGCGTCGTGGAAGATCACGTAGGCCGGCAGGTTCTGCTCCTTGGCCAACTGCGCGCGCAGGCGCCGCAGGGCCTGGAACAGCGGCTGGTCGACTTCGGACAGCTCGGCGGCGACCTGGCTGCTGCCACTGCCGGTGCGCTGGCGCAGCTTGGGCGAATCCTTGCGCAGCAGCACGGTCTGCTGGCCCTGCAGGATCGGTTTGGCCGACGCGGTCAGACGCAGGCTGCCGTGGCCTTCGGCATCGACCTCCAGCACGCTGGCCGCCACCAGCTGGCGGAATACCCCGCGCCACATCGAGGCGTCCAGGTCCTTGCCGATGCCGTAGGTGGTGAGCTGGTCGTGGCCGAGCTGGCGGATGCGCTCGGTGTCGGCGCCGCGCAGCACGTCGATCAGGTGCGCCGCGCCGAAGCGCTGACCGGTGCGATACACGCAGCTCAGCGCCTTGCGCGCCGCCTCGGTCGCATCCCAGCTGGCCGCGGGCGTGAGGCAGTTGTCGCAGTTGCCGCAGGGCTGGGGATAGGTCTCGCCGAAGCCGGCCAGCAGCACCTGACGACGGCACTGCATGGATTCGCAATAGCCCAGCAGCTGGTCCAGCTTGCGCCGCTCCAGGCGCTTGCGTTCCTCGGCGGCCTCGCCCTGCTCGATCATCTGCTTGAGCAGGACCACATCGCCCAGGCCGTAGGCCAGCCAGGCCTGGGCCGGTTCGCCGTCGCGGCCGGCGCGGCCGGTTTCCTGGTAGTAACCCTCCAGCGATTTGGGCAGGTCGGTATGCGCCACGAAGCGCACGTCCGGCTTGTCGATGCCCATGCCGAAGGCGATGGTCGCGCAGACCACGATGCCGTCCTCGCGCAGGAACCGGCGCTGGTTGTCCGCGCGCACCTGCGCATCCAGGCCGGCGTGGTAAGGCAGGGCGTCGAAACCCTTCTCGCGCAGGAATTCGGCGGTCTGTTCGACCTTCTTGCGCGACATGCAGTAGACGATGCCGGCCTCGCCGGTGTGGTCGGCCAGGAAGTCGAGCAGCTGGCGGCGGCCGTTGTCCTTCTGCACCACGGTGTAGCGGATGTTGGGACGGTCGAAGGAGCTGACGAAGCGGCGCGCGTCCTCCAGCTGCAGGCGCTCGGCGATCTCGGCCTGGGTCGGCGGATCGGCCGTCGCGGTCAGTGCGATGCGCGGGATATCCGGCCAGCGCTCGTGCAGGACGGTGAGCTTGCGGTATTCGGGGCGGAAATCGTGGCCCCACTGCGACACGCAATGCGCCTCATCGATGGCGAACAGGCCGATCCGCGCACGGTCCAGCAGGGAGAGGAAGCGCCCGGTCAGCAGCCGCTCGGGGGCGACATACAGCAGGTCCAGCTCGCCAGCCAGCAGGGCGCGTTCGACCTGTTGCGCGGCCTCTCCATCCAGCGATGAGTTGAGGAATTCGGCGCGCACGCCGAGCTGGTGCAGCGCCTCGACCTGATCCTGCATCAGCGCGATCAGCGGCGAGACCACGATCGCGGTGCCCTCGCGCAATAGCGCCGGCACCTGGTAGCACAGCGACTTGCCGCCGCCGGTGGGCATCAGCACCAGGGCATCGTGGCCGCTGGCGACATGTTCGACGATGGCGGCCTGCTCGCCGCGGAAACCGGGGTGACCGAACACCCGGTGGAGGATTTCAAGCGCACGTTCCTGCATGTGCACAGGATACCGGGCCGGCGTCTCATCCCCCAGGGACGCAATGCCCGGCGCAGGGCCGGGCATAGGCGACACATCACGTCGGAAATTTCTGGAGGCCGACTGCAGCTTCCCGATCAACTCGCTGGTGGAAAGCCCCCTTGAGTCAAGGGGCGTGCCGAAGGCGCAGACCCCAGCATTTGCGGTGCAAATGCCGGGAAGTCATGCCTGGTCGGCAGGCCAGACCGGACCTTACTGCAGCAAAGAACGCAGCATCCACGCGTACTTTTCGTGGGTGTTCAGGCGCTGGGTCATCAGATCCACGGTCGGGTCGTCGTTGCCTTCCTCGGCGGTCTTGAGGGTCTGGCGCGCGGTGCGGCACACCGCCTCGTTGCCGACCACCAGCTGGCGGACCATCTCCTTCCAGTCGGCGCTGTTGGACAGGCCCGGCTCCTCCGGGATGGAGGTCAGCTTGACGAATTCGGCGTACGAGCCCGGCGCGTTGTAGCCCAGGGCGCGGATGCGCTCGGCCACCTCGTCCAGCGCGCCCCACTGTTCGGTGTACTGCCCCTCGAACATGGTGTGCAGCGAGTTGAACATCGGCCCGGTCACGTTCCAGTGGAAGTTGTGGGTCTTCAGGTACAGGGTGTAGGCGTCGGCCAGGAAGTGCGAGAGTGCATCGGCGATGTGCTTGCGGTCGTCGGGGGCGATCCCGATATCCACGCCGGGCGCGCTGGGGGCGGCCGCCAGCGGGGTGGCCTTCTTCTTCTTGGTCGCGGTCTTGGTCTTGGCCATGTGGAGCTCCTCGTCAGTGGCGATGGTTCACAATAAACCGCGTAGATGAAGTTTGGTAATCAAAAGATCCAGATCGATCGATTCATGGCATCAATCGTAGAACTCCCCCAGTCTCCCGACGCCGCCCGGCGCGCCATCGATGGCGCGCTGAGTCGCGACCGTGGCCGCCTGTATGGCCTGTTGTCGCGCTGGAAGGCCAAACCCGGTGACGAGCAGCTTCGCGAGCGCTTTGGCCAGGCGCTGAGCGCCTCGGTCGCCGCCTGCCAGGCGCGCGCGGCCTCGTTGCCGGCGGTGACCCTGGATGACGCGCTGCCGATCGCCCGCGAAGGCGAGCGGATCGTCGAATTGATCCGCGACCATCAGGTCGTGGTGATCGCCGGCGAGACCGGCTCGGGCAAGACCACGCAGTTGCCCAAGCTCTGCCTGGCGGCCGGACGCGGCGTGGCCGGCATGATCGGCTGCACCCAGCCGCGCCGGATCGCCGCGCGCGCGGTGGCCCGGCGCGTAGCCGAGGAGCTGCAGGTGCCGATGGGCGGGGCGGTCGGCTACCAGGTGCGCTTCAACGACAACGTCGGCGAGGACACCCGCATCAAGTTCATGACCGACGGCATCCTGCTGGCGGAAATCGCCAGCGACCGCTGGCTGTCCAACTACGACACGATCATTGTCGACGAGGCGCACGAGCGCAGCCTCAACATCGATTTCCTGCTGGGCTACCTAAAGCAGCTACTGCGCAAGCGCCGCGACCTGAAGGTCATCGTCACCTCAGCCACCATCGACACCGCCCGCTTCGCCGCGCATTTCGACGATGCGCCGGTGGTCAGCGTGGAGGGTCGCACCTTCCCGGTGGAGGTGCGCTACCGGCCGCTGGGTGAGACAACCGGCTCGGGTGAGCACCATCAAGGTGCTCGCCAGGTTGTCGAACGACCGGCCACGGATGGCCGGGCCGGCGAGTCCGGAGCCGATCGAGTTTCGCCACGGACGGCCGCGGATGATTCGGAGCAGGGCGAGCGCAGCGTCAACGAGGCCATCGTGGCCGCAGTGGACGAGATCACCCGCGAAGACGCACGCGGCGACGTGCTGATCTTCCTGCCTGGCGAGCGCGAGATCCGTGATGCGCACCAGGCCCTGGAACGGCGCAAGTACCGGCATACCGAGGTCCTTCCCCTGTACGCGCGGCTCTCGGCCAAGGACCAGGACGCGGTGTTCAATCCTGGCTCGCAGCGGCGCATCGTGCTGGCCACCAACGTCGCCGAGACCTCGCTGACCGTGCCGCGCATCCGCTACGTGGTCGATCCGGGCCTGGCGCGGGTCAAGCGCTACAGCCCGCGGCAGAAGCTGGACCGCCTTCATATCGAGCCGATCAGCCAGGCCAGCGCCAACCAGCGCATGGGCCGCTGCGGCCGCGTGGCCGAAGGCATCTGCGTGCGCCTGTTCGCGCAGGCCGATTTCGAGGCACGCCCACGCTATACCGACCCGGAGATCCGGCGTTCGTCGCTGGCCGGCGTGATCCTGCGCATGCTGCAGCTGGGCTTGGGCCGGATTGAGGACTTCCCGTTCCTGGAGGCGCCGGACGAGCGCGCCATCGCCGATGGCTGGCAGCAGCTGGTCGAGCTGGGCGCGGTCACCGAGGCCGATCGGCATGGCCTGCGCAAGCTGACCGAGGTCGGTCGGCGCATGGCGCGCCTGCCGGTGGACGTGAAGCTGGCGCGCATGCTGGTCGCCGCGCAGGCCCACGGCTGCCTGCGGCCGATGCTGGTGATCGCCGCGTTCCTGGGGATCCAGGATCCGCGCGAACGCCCGCCCGAGGCGCGCGAGGCGGCCGACAACGCGCATGCCAAGTTCGCCGATGCGCGCTCGGAATTCGTCGGCATCCTGCGCCTGTGGGACGGCTACAACCAGGCCCACGAAGACCTGACCCAGTCCAAGCTGCGCGACTGGTGCGGGCGCAATTTCCTGGGCTTCCTGCGCATGCGCGAGTGGCGCGAACTGCATCGCCAGCTGCGCGTGCTGTGCGAGGAGCTGGGCTGGGCCGAGGAACCAGTCGCCGCCGCGTTGGCGCCGCTGCTGGCGGGTTCGCCTGCTGCTTCGGTGGGCCATGACGGCAAGCCCGCCTCGCGTCCCACCCGGGGCGAGCTGCATCGGGCCGCGCGCTTGGCGCGGGAGGGGAAAGCAAAAACGGGGGCAGCGTCGACTTTCTCCGGGAGCGCACCAGAGGCGGCCAAGCCAGAACGGAAAGTCGACGCGGACCCCGGTGTACGCATCAGCGAACGCGAACGCAGCGCCGCCTACCAGTCGCTGCATCGCGCGCTGATCGCCGGTTTGCCCACGCAGGTGGGCCACCGCACCGAGAAGGGCGACTTTCTGGCGCCGCGCCAGCGCCGCTTCCATCTGTTCCCCGGCTCGGCGCTGGCGAAAAAGCCGCCGGCCTGGGTGCTCACCGCCACGTTGCTCGATACTCAGCGGGTGTGGGGCCTGACCAACGCGTCGATCGAGCCGGACTGGGTGATCGCCGAGGTGCCGCAATTGCTGGCGCGCAAGCATTTCGACCCGCACTGGTCCCGCGCGCAGGGACAGGTGCTGGCCTCCGAGCAGATCAGCCTGTTCGGCCTGGTACTGGCGCCGAAAAAGCCGGTGCACTACGGGCGCATCGCGCCGCAGGAGGCGCATGAACTGTTCGTGCGCCAGGGGCTGGTGCCGGGCGAGATCAATACGCGCGCGGCCTTCGTTGCCGACAACGGCAAAGTGCTGGCCACCGCGCACGAGGAAGAAGCCAAACTGCGCCGCGCCGGCATCGTCGCCGACGAGGACTGGCAGGCGCGCTGGTACCTGGACCGCATTCCGGGCGAACTGCACTCGGCCGCCGGGCTGGACGCGTGGTGGAAGACGCTGGCCGACGACAAGCGCCAGGCCCTACGCTGGTCGCTGGCCGACCTGCTGCCTGGCGAAGGCAGCGAGGCGGACCGCTACCCGAAGTATTTCGCGCTGGGCGATGCGCGCCTGCCGCTGCAGTACAGGTTCGAGCCGGGCGCGGAAGACGATGGCGTCACCCTGGAGGTGCCGCTGCACCTGCTCAATGCGCTGGATCCGGCGTGGCTGTCGTGGCTGGCTCCGGGCTTCGTCGCCGAAAAGGCGGCCGGGCTGATCCGCTCGCTGCCCAAGGCGCAGCGGCGCAACTTCGTGCCGGCGCCGGACTTCGGCCGGGCGTTCTATGAAGCCTTCGCCAAGCCGTCCGGCGATGACCTGCGCGGCGAGCTGGCGCGTTTCCTGACCAAGGCCACCGGCGTGGCGGTGAGCGCGCTGGATTTCGACGAGGCCGCACTGGAGCCCCACCTGCGCATGCATCTGCGCCTGCGCGACGAGCAGGGCAAGGTGCTGGCGTCCTCGCGTGACCTGGAGGCACTGCGCGCGCGTTTTGGGACCCAGGCGGGCCATGCCTTCGCTGCGCGTGCCGGTCGCGCGCTGGCCAGCGAGGGCCTGCACGCGTTTCCGTCCGAACCGATCCCGCTGCAGGTCCCCGGCGAAGCCGGCGTGCCGGCATATCCGGCGCTGGTGGACGAGGGCGATAGCGCCGCACTGCGCATCTTCGCCGACCGCGCCCAGGCGGTCGCCGCACATCCCCGCGGCGTGCGTCGTCTCATGGAGCTGGCGCTGGCCGACAAGGTCAAGCAAGCGCGCAAGCAGCTGCCGGTGTCGCCCAAGACCGGGCTGCTGTACGCGGCGCTGGAATCGCAGGAACGCCTGCGTGGCGACATCGTCGATGCGGCCTTGAATGCGGTGCTGGCCGAGGGCTTAGGCGAGGTCCGCGACCCGGGCAGCTTCGCCCAGCGTCGCGATGCGGCCGGCAAGGCGCTGTTCGGCGAGGCGATGGAAAGGCTCAAGCTCGCCGAGGCCATCCTGGCGGCCGTGGCCGAGCTCAAGCCCGAGCTGGAAGCCCCGCTGATGGGCTGGGCGCGCGGCAACCTGGATGACCTGCACGCCCAGCTCGACGCGCTGGTGCACCCGGGATTTTTGCGCGAAACCCCGGCCGAGGTGCTGGCGCAATTCCCGCGTTATCTCAAGGCGATGAAGCTGCGCGCCGAACGCGCCAAGCGCGATCCCAGCCGCGACCAGCAGCGCATGCTGGAGCTGACCCCGTTCGTGCAGGCTCTGGAAAATGCTGCCGCGCTGGGCCGCGTGCAGTCGGACGAGTGGCAGGCGCTGCGCTGGGACATCGAGGAGCTGCGCGTGTCGCTGTTCGCCCAGGAGCTGGGTGCGCGCAGTGGCATCAGCCCCAAGAAGCTGGCGCAGCGGGTGGCGGCGCTGCAGGGGCGCTGAAGCGATAGGCCTTACGCCCGCCGCGATTCCACGGGCCAGCGCACGAAGGCGAAGATCCAGAGCAGGATGAGGTTGACGCCGGGGATCAGGCCCAGCAATGCCAGGGCGCCGGGATAACCCGCCTTGGCCACGATGCGCCAGAAAGGAATCACCCAGACCAGCGAGACCAACAGCAGGATCGTCCAGTGCCAGACGCTCATTGAGCCCATATCGTGTCCTCTTTGTCGTAACGGTCCGGGTGCGTGGCGAATTTGAAGTGCCAGTCGGCCAGTCTCGACGGTAGCGCATCGATGGCGCACCTGGCGGCGAACGCTAGTCCTCGCCCCGTCCGCGTTCGCCCATGAGTTCGCGCTGGCGGTTCTCCAGTTCCTCGGCGTAGCGCTTGCGCACGAAGCCTTCGGACAGCACGCCCAGCACCTTGCGCGCGTCGTCGACGACGGCCAGTTCGTCGGCCTGGGTGGCGTCGAAGGCCTGCATGATCGAGACGATATCGGTGTCGGCCGACAGGGCCGCGTCGCGGTTCTGCGCGTAGTCGGCCACGGTCGCGTCCTTGCCGATGCCATCGGCATAGACCAATGACAGTGGCACGACACCGGCATAGTGGCCATCGGCGTCTTCCAGGACCACGCGCTGGGTCGAGCCCAGCGGAAAGCGTCGGCGGAACTCGGCCACGCTGGTGGTTTCGGGCGTGTGGTTGGCGTCCTTGCGCATCATCTTGCCGGCCGACAGGTTGCGCACCCAACCCACGTCGCGGGCGCTGCGGATGCTTTCCCCGCGCAGATGCAGGCGCCAGGTGGAGAACGAATAGCCGAAGGCCTGGCGCACCACCGTGTTGGCCACCAGCACGGCGACCATTACCGCGCTGGCCAGGACGAAATCATGCGTGCCCTCCAGGATCAGCATGGCCATGGTCATCGGCGCGCCGACGATCGCCGCGGCCAGCGCGGCCATGCCGACCAGCGAGGCGCTGGTGACATCGACCACCGAGGTATCCACCAGCTGGTTCATGCCCACGGCGAAGAACGCCCCGACCAGCGAGCCCATGAACAGCGAGGCGAAGAACAGGCCGCCGCGGAACCCGAATCCCAGCGAAATCCCTGAGGCCAGGCATTTGAGCACCAGCAGCGTGGCGAGGATCCGCAGCGTGTTGGCGTTACCCATGTCCAGGTGCAGGGCGCCGTGGCCGGAGGAGAGGATCTGCGGGGAATACAGCGCCAGCGGGATCAGCAGCAGGCCGCCGACCACCGGCCGCCCCCAGACCGGCAGCTCCAGCTTGCCGATCACCCGCTCGATGCCCGCGACCAGCCGCATCACCGCGATTCCGATCAGGGCGCAGGTCAGGCCCAGGGCGATATAGATCGCGTAGTCGCGTGGGGCCAGCTCGTAGGTGGAAGCAGCCGGCAGCAGATAGGGCGGGGCGCCCAACGCTTCGGCCAGGAACGCACCGGACAGGGTGGCCGCGGCCACGGGAGCCAGCGCCGAGGGGGTATAGGCGCCGATGACAATCTCGAAGGCATAGAACGCCCCCGCCAACGGCGCCCCGAATGCGGCGGCGATGGCGCCGCCGGCGCCGGCGCCGACCAGGGTGCGCATGTCGGCCCGGCGCACGCGCAGTACGCGTCCGAGCTGCGAACCGGCGCCGGCGCCCATCTGGGCATAGGCGGCTTCCAGTCCGACCGAGGCGCCGAAGCCGTTGGACAGCAGCGTCTGCAGGGAGATGATCAGGTTGTCGCGCATCGACATGCGCCCGCCGTGCAGCGCGTTGGCCTCGACCGCATCGACCAGCGCGCGCTTGCGCCGTCGCGCGGCCAGCGTCACCAGGCCGACCAAGAGCCCGCCAAGCGGCAGGACCAGCAACTGGGACACGCTCATGCCACTGGACGCGCTGAGATGCTCGCCCGGTGCCAGGTCGTAGAGCATGGCCTGCATGGCGCGCGACAGGTCGCCCTGGAGCAAGGTCAGCCCGGCCGCAATCAGGCCGACCAGCGTGGACAGGCCGATGAACCACAGGTCGTTGGCGCGGAACTGGCGCCGCAGCCAGTCGATGGGCGCGTGCAGCCGCGCGCGGAGCGCATCGCGCGCCGGCTGCGGCGACGCGCTGGTGTTCACTTGATGCGCTTGACCGATGCGGAGGTGTTGAAGCCTTCGATGCGCATGTACCAGGCACCGAACATACCGGGCTTGATCGACACCTTCGGGTCGGTGCGATGGACGCCCTCCAGAGTCGCGGCGTCGGCCTGCTGCCAGACCTGACCATTGGCAAGAGTCCACTTGCGTCCCTTGCCAAAGCCATCGAACTGGCCGGAAATGCTCGACTCGATCGGCTCATCCGAGCCGAACGTCAGGAAGCCGCGGTTCGCTTCGACTACGTCCTTGCGCCCGGCCTCCCTGGCCGTGGCCACCTGAGCACGGGCACGCTCGGCCTCGGCGCGGGCCTGTTCGGCTTCCGCTCTGGCCTGGGCGGAAGCCGCAGCAGACTGGGTATCGACGGCGTGGTTGAGCCAGGCATTGAGTTGAGCCAGTTCGCCGGCGCTGAGTTTGTCCAGGCCAGCGGCCTTGAACTCGACCGGGCTCATCTGCTGCTTCAGGTCGGTCGCCGGCGCCGCCTGTTGCGCCGCGGCGCCCAGTGGCAGGAAGAGGGCGAGGGTCAGCAGGCTGTAGCGCAGTGCGCGAGGCATGGGTGTTCCCGGATTGGGCGGACCAGTAGTGTATTCGCAACCATTCCCCGCTTCGTGTCATGGTCGCGTCGATGTCCGCCGTTCCCCCAGCTCAATCAGATGTCGTTTCAGGGGTGCTTGCCGCACTGCCCTCGTCGTTGCGCGGACCCATGCAAGAGCGCCTCCGACAGGACGACGTGCAGAGCGCCATGCCCGACCCCTGGCCGGTGCTGGCCGATGCGCTGCAGACCCTGACCGGGCTGTCGGCGGACGGCGAGGTGCTGTGCGCGGCCTTGCTGTTCGGCGTGCCCGGGCTGCAGGAGGCGCTGTCGGCCGATCTGCGTGCCGCGCATCCGGGGCTACTGGCGCTGCTGGAAGGGCAGCAGGCCGCTGCGCAGGTCTGGGCCCTGCACGCCGAACCGGCCGCCGCGCGCAACACCGAAGGCCTGCGTCGTCTCCTGCTGGCGATGATCCAGGACCTGCGGGTGGTCCCGATCCTGCTGTCGCGGCAGTTGGCGCGGATGCGCAAGGCGGCCGCGATGCCTGAGGACGCCCGTCGTGAGCTGGCCCTGCTCACGCGCGACATCCATGCGCCCCTGGCCAACCGCCTGGGGATCTGGCAGCTCAAGTGGGAGCTGGAGGATCTGGCCTTCCGCTATCTGCAGCCGGAGACCTACCGGTCCATCGCCGCCCAGCTGGACGAAAAGCGCACCGGACGCGAGCGTTACATCGAGCAGGTCAAGACGACCCTGCGTGCGGCGCTGGCCGAGCACCGCATCGCGGCTGAGGTCAGCGGGCGCCCCAAGCACATCTACAGCATCTGGAAGAAGATGCAGCGCAAGCAGGTGGCGCTGGACGAGCTGTTCGACCTGCGTGCGGTGCGCATCGCGGTGGACGACGTGGCCCAGTGCTACGCGGCGCTGGGCGTGGTCCATGCGCTGTGGACGCCGATCTCCTCGGAGTTCGACGACTACATCGCCCGGCCCAAGGCCAATGACTACCGCTCGCTGCACACCGCGGTGGTCGGTCCGGAAGGACGCGCGCTGGAAGTGCAGATCCGCACCCACGACATGCACGCCCAGGCCGAGTTGGGCGTTGCCGCGCACTGGCGTTACAAGGAGGGTGGGGGTGATGCCGCCTTCGACCGCAAGATCGCCTGGATGCGGCGCCTGCTGGAACATGCCAGCGAGAACGAGTCGGCCGGCGGCCAGGGCCTGGAAAGCGAGTTCGGTGCCGAGCTGGCCGAAGACCGGATCTACACGCTCACGCCCAAGGGTGAAGTCATCGACCTGCCGCGCGGCGGCACGGTGCTGGATTTCGCCTATCACGTGCACACCATGGTCGGGCACCGCACGCGCGGGGCCAAGGTCAACGGCCGCATCGTGCCGCTGGGGCATGTGCTGCGCAGTGGTGACCGGGTGGAGATCCTGACCAGCAAGACCGGCGAACCCAAGCGCGACTGGCTGCTGCCGGCCAACGGCTTTTTGGCCAGCAACCGCTCGCGCGAAAAGGTGCGCCATTACTTCCACAAGCTGGACCGGGCCGGCAACGTCGCCGCGGGCAAGGACCTGCTCGAGCGCGAACTCAAGCGTCTGCACCTTCATCAACTGGATCTGGCGCCGGCGCTGCGCAAGTTCCGTGCAGAATCGACCGAAGAGCTCTACATCCAGGTCGCTCTGGGCGATACCGGCCCCAGCCAGGTGGCGCGCGCGCTGCAGGAGGACCAGCGCGCCCAGGCCGGCGAGGCCCCGTTGCCGCCGCAGAACCCCGTCCGTCGTGCCGTCCAGCGCGCACCCGGCGCGGACAAGTCGCGCTTCACCGTGCAGGGCGTCGGCAATCTGCTGGTGCAACTGGCCAAGTGTTGCCAGCCGGTCGCCGGCGAACCCATCGTCGGCTACCTCACCCGCGGGCGCGGGGTCACCGTGCACCGCCGCGACTGCCCGTCCCTGCGCCGGCTGGCCGCGCAGCATCCACAGCGCGTCCTGCCGGTGGAGTGGGGCGTGGCCGGAGGGGGGTACGAGGTCGACGCGCTGATCGAGGCGATCGACCGCAAGTGGCTGCTCAAGGACGTCACCACGCTGATCGCCCAGGAGGATGCCCACGTACTGGACATCCACAGCGACGCCAGCCGCGGGACGGGCAAGGTCCGCTTCCGCCTGCGCCTGAAGGTGTCCGACTACGGCCAGTTGTCTACATTGTTGCGCAAGCTCGATGCCCTGCCGGGTGTGCAGCAGGCCCTGCGCGCCGGTTAGGAAAGCCGGGGTGCCACGCGTTCAGCGTAGGGATCGGCTCATCACGCGCCCTGGCGGATACTGCGCGGCGTGAACCCGGTGTCCGACCAGCGTCCCGACGGCAGGATCGAGCCACGCATCGACTGGCCAGCGCCATCGACGATGGCCGACCCCGTGCGCGCCCGCGCGCCGGTGCGGCCTGTGCACGCGCGTCACCGGACGTGGATCGCCGCTGCGGTGATCGTCGTGGCGCTGCTGGCCTGTGCGGTGGCCCTGCGCAAGCCGATCGCCGACCGGATGTGGCAGGGCGCGCATATCCAGGCGCTGCTCGATCAAGGGCATGCGGCGCTGGCGCAAGGACACCTGACCGCAGCAGACGGCAGTGGCGCGCGGCAACGGTTCGAGGCGGCGCTGGCCCTGGACAACGATCGCGGCGAAGCCCGCACCGGCCTGGCCCAGGTCGGGCAGGCGGCGGTTGCCCAGGCCCATGCGGCCTTGCAGGCCAACTATCTGCAGGCGGCGCAGGAGGCGCTGACCCTGGCGCGCCAGTTGCAGGTGCCGCGGGCGCAGTCCGATGCCATTGCCAGCGCGCTGCGCAAGCGCCAGGCCGATCGTGCCGGCGTCGGTGCGCTGATCGCGCAGGCGGTGGCCGCGCGTGAGGCGGGCCATCTCGACGGCGACCCCGGCGCGGCCTTGCCCCTGTTGCGCCAGATCCTGACCTTGCAGCCGGACAACACCATTGCCCTGGAGGCGCGTGAGGACCTGCTGTCCGACCAGTTGCAGACCGCGCGGCGCGACATCCAGGCCGGTCGCCTGGCGGATGCCGCGCGCGCGATCGAACAGGCGCGCACCTACGATCCTGGCCACTACGACCTTCCCGAAACGCGTGCCGAGCTGTCCCGGATGCTCGAGCGCCAGCGCGGACACGCCGATGCAGCGCTGCGCGGCGGTCGCCTGGAACAGGCGGTGGCGACCTATCGTCGCGTGCTCGAAGCCTCGCCTGAGGACGGCGCAGCCACGCTGGGTCTGCAGAATGCGGCGGCCCTGTACGCGCAGCGGGCCGCGCGCCGGGCCGCGGATTTCGACTTTGCCCCGGCCGCTGAGGATCTGGCCCAGGCCCAGGCGCTGGCGCCGAATTCCCAGGCCGTTGGCCAGGCCGAAGCGGCGATCGATCGCGCGCGTCGCAGCCAGGCGCGGCTGGACCAGACGACCCCGGCAACGCCGCAACGCCGCCGGCAGGTCGGCGCGTTGCTGGCCGCCGCCGCCCGTGCCGAGGCGCGGAGCGACTGGATCGATCCACCGGGGGAGAGCGCGTTCGACAAGCTGCGCGCGGCCCAGGCACTGGCCCCAGATGATGCCGAGGTGCGGCGTGCCGCGCAGCGCCTCTTGCCTGATGTGCGGCGTTGCGTGGGCCACGAGCTGGCTGCCAATCGCGTACGCGCTGCGCAGGGCTGTCTGGATGCCTGGCAAGCCCTTTCGCCGGGCGATGAGGGCCTGACGGCCGCACGGCGCCAGCTGGCGATGCGCTGGATCGACATCGGCACCGAGCGCCTGGGCGCGGGCGAGCTGGGGGTCGCCGGCGAGGCCCTGCAGCGCGCGCGGGGCCTGGATCGCAATGCGCCCGGACTGGCCGACTTCGCCTCGCGCGTGGCCCATGCCCGCGCCGGTGGGGGCTGAACTGACGATGCGCCGGGGCCCGTCCACGCCGCCCCCGCTCGCCGGGGAACTCATCCCCGGCGGCAGCGCCGGCACGCTGAGCCCCCAGGACCTGGAACAGCTGCGCCAGGCCGTGCAGCGGCTGGAGAATCCCAGCTTCGGCGCGCGCGTGGCCAGCGTGGTGGGCACGCCTGTGGAGAAGCTGCTGGGCTTCCTGCCGCGGCGCGCCAACACCGTGATCACCTACGCGGCGCGCAAGGCCATCGGCGCGGCCTTGCGGGTGTCGCTGACCACCATGGACACGCGGGTCAAGCCCGAGGGCGCACGCAAGTCCTCGGACTGGTGGCACCTGGGCGCCACGGCCGCCACCGGGGCGGTGGGCGGTGCCTTCGGCCTGACCGCCCTGGCTGTCGAGCTGCCGCTGACCACGACCATCATGCTGCGCTCGATCGCCGACATCGCCCGTAGCGAAGGGGCCGACCTGGCCGATCCCGCCGTGCGACTGGAGTGCGTGCGGGTGATGGCGATGGGAGGCAATTCGCCCACCGACGATGCGACCGAAGTGGGCTATTACGCCGCCCGCGAGGCCATGAGCCGCATGGTCTCCGACGCGGCCAGCCATGTCGCCCGCCACGGGCTGCAGAAGGAGGGCGCGCCGGTGCTGGTCGGCCTGGTCAAGGCGATCGCCGAGCGCTATTCCATCCAGGTCAGCGAGAAGGCCGCCGCACAGTGGGTGCCGATCCTGGGCGCGCTGGGCGGGGCCACGGTCAACTCGGTGTTCACCGACCACTTCCAGAGCATGGCGCGAGGACATTTCATCGTGCGCCGGCTCGAGCGCCTGCACGGACCGGAGACGGTGCGCCGCGCCTACCTGGCCCTGGCGGCGCTGCTCGCGGACTGATTACGCGCTGGGCGTGGCGGCGTCGAAAAACACCCGGCGTACCGTCTCGCGCGCCGCCTCCAGCGAGAAGTGGCGGCGCACGTTGTCCAGGCCGTGCGCGGCCAGTGTGTCCCACAGCGCCGCATCATCGTGCAGGCGCACGATCGCATCGGCGAAGGCCTGCGCTGATTCCCCGACCAGCACGTCGCGTCCATCGGCCAAGTGCATGCCTTCCACCGCCATCGGCGTGGCCACGACCGGCAGCCCGTGCGCCATGGCCTGGTTGACCTTGCCCTTGACGCCGGCGCCGTAGCGCAGGGGCGCCACCGCGATGCGGCTGCCATCCAACAGCGGTTGCAGGTCGGGGACGTGGCCATGGACCAGCACCCCGTCGCGGCCGTGCAGGCGCGCTACCTGCGGCGGCGGATCGACGCCCACGACATGGAGGCACAACTGGGGCAATTGCGTGCGCACACGCGGCAGGATCTCGGCAGCGAACCAGGCCACGGCGTCGACATTGGGCGGATGGTGAAAGCCGCCCACGAACAGCAGGTCGGCGCGCTCGGCGAACGGTAGACCGGGTTCGCCCAGGCGGTGCAGGTTGGACACGATCTCCACCTGGACCTGCGGCGCGGCGACAGCCAGCGCCTCGCGTTCGACCGGGCTCACCACCAACGTGGTATCCGAGGCGGCCATCACCGCCAGCTCGAGCGCGCGGGTCGCCTGGGACTGGCGCAACATGACCGCATCGCCGCTGGCCTCGGCGCCACGCTGCTCGCGCAGGTAGTGCAGGTCCACGGTGTCGAACACGATGCGCGCCTGCGGGGCGTGGCGGCGGGAAAGCGGAACGAATTGCGAAGCCACGTAATGACGCGAGCACATCACCACGTCGAAACGCGCGCCATGCTGCTGAAAAAAAGCCGGGAACCGTTTGATCCAGGGCGCGTGCCAGACCTCGATGCCCATTGCCTGCAGGGCCGGCGTGTAGTCCGGCACGAAGGCACCGTCGGCGGCGACAAAGCACACGTGGGCACCTTCGTCGCGAAGCATGCGCATCAGGTTGACCAGTCGCAGCGAACCTGAATCCCGGTCGGGCTTTGGCGTGAGCGCATCGATGACCAGCACCTGCCGCAGGTCGCCGTGTAGGGTTGCCGGCGAGGGGACTGTGCCAGGCGCCGGCTGCGCGGTCAGCGCCTTGCGCCACTTCTCGGCGAAGATCACCGCGTTGCGCACCTGATAAGCCTTGACCCCGCTGCCGGTATCGGTGCCGGCCGTGGCGCCTTCGCGATGTACGACCACGGCCGCCGGCTGATAAATGACCTTGTAACCGGCCGCGCGCACCGCGAAGGCCAGGTCGGTGTCCTCGTAGTAGGCCGGCGCGTAGCGCGTGTCGAATCCGCCAAGCTGGTCGAAGAGCGCCTTCGGCAGCGCAATCGCCGCGCCGGACAGGTAGTCGGCTTCGCGCACGTAGCTGTAACGCGGGTCGTCCGGCGCATCGAAGCGGCCATAGTTCCATGCCGAGCCGTCGGAGAAGACCACGCCGCCGGCTTCCTGCAGGCGGCCATCGGGATACACCAGTTTCGCCCCGGCCAGCCCGGTGCCCGGGTATTGGGCAAAGGTCTCCAGCAGCGCATCCAGCCAGCCAGGTTGGGGCAGGGTGTCGTTGTTGAGGAACACCACGTACTCGCCCCGCGCCAGCGCCGCGCCGTCGTTGCAGGCGGCGATGAATCCGCCGTTGCGCGCGCGCAGGTGGTAATGCAGGCCGTCCACGTGCGGCAGGCGGGCGGCGGTGTCGTCAGGCGAGCCGTCGTCGACCACGATGATCTCCACCGGCACCTGTGGTGGCCGCGCGGCCAGGGCGCGCAGGCAGTCCACGGTCATCTGCAACTGCCCGTACACCGGAATGACGATGCTGGCGCGGGGCGTGGCGGCACAAGGCACGGAGAAGGGCGCGAACGGCGCCGAGGCTGGCAGCCACAGCGGCTCGGCGGACGGTGGCCGGGTCAGGCGGCCGGTCAGGCGTTCCCACGCGCGACGGGCTGTTGGCGCCACGCCCCGGGTGCGCGCGCTGGCCAACAGGCGGCGCAGGGTCGATGCCGCACGCGTGAACAGGAAGCGTGCGTCGTCCAGCAACATCGGCATCGGGGGACCTAACTCCAGCTGATCAAGGGGGTGCCCGGCGCCTCGGCCGCCGCACGGGCTGCGATAGACTCGCCAGTCCATTTCATTGTCGCATCCTTAAGTGGCCCGCAAAGACGACGAACACGGCGCCGACGACGCGTACGAGAACTCCGGCAAATCCGCCTCTCCGTGGCGCAGCCGCCTGATCACCGTGGTGTTGGGCCTGTTGGCCCTGGCGCTGGGGTTCCTGATCCCCTACGTGGCCTACCTGAATCACCAGGTGGCCGAACGTTTCGGCAACCTTCAGTGGCAGGTGCCCACCCGGGTCTATGCCCGCCCGCTGCCGCTGGCGCCGGGTCAGGCGCTGGATGCGGACACGTTGAAGACCGAGTTGGACGCGGCCTCCTACCAGGACGACGGGACCGGCGAACTGCCCGGTACCTATGCGCGTAGCGGCAACCGCTTCACCATCTCCAACCGCGGCTTCACCGACGTGGACCACATCATCCCGCCGATGCGCCTGCAGGTGGTGCTGTCCAACGGGACGGTGGTGGGGGTGCGCGACATGCGCCGCGGCCGCAACATCACCTCGGCGCGGCTGGACCCGGCGCGCATCGCCACCCTGTACGGCAAGTCCCAGGAAGACCGCAGGCTGGTCCAGCTGGAGGACGTGCCCGAGCTGCTGGTGACCGGGCTGCAGGCCGTCGAGGACCGCGATTTCGCGACCCACCATGGCATCGACCTGTCCGGCATGGCGCGCGCGGCCTGGGAATTCGTCAGCTCCGGCGGGCAGGTGCGCCAGGGCGCCAGTACCCTGACCCAGCAGCTCGCCCGCAGTGGTTTGCTGGGCATCGGCCGCGAGCAGACCCTGACCCGCAAGTTCAACGAGATCCTCTATGCGTTGATCCTGGAGGCGCGCTACGACAAGCGCACCATCCTGGAGGCCTATTTCAACCAGGTGTATTGGGGCCAGCGTGGCGGACAGGCCGTGCACGGCGTGGCGGCCGCCTCGGAGTTCTGGTTCGGGCGTGACCTGGACAGCCTGTCCACCGAGCAGGTCGCCCTGCTGATCGGCATCGTCAAGGGCCCGTCCTATTACGATCCGCGCCGGCATCCCGAGCGCGCCAAGGAGCGTCGCGACTTGGCCCTGCGGCGGATGCTGGCCACCAAGCTGATCGACAAGAAGGAGTTCGATCGCGCCAGCGCGGCACCGCTGGAAGTCACCCGCGATCCGGGCCTGAACGCGGCCAACCGCTTCCCGGCCTATGTGGACCTGGTCCGCCGCCAGCTGGCGCACGACTATCCCGAAGGCGCCTTGCGCGGGGCCGGCCTGACGGTCATGACCGGCATGTCGCCCTCGGCCCAGGCCTACGCCGAAGGCGCGGTCAAGCACACCCTGGGTCAGCTGGAGAAGGGCAAGCGGCCGCCGCTGCAGGCCGGGCTGGTCGTGACCGACGTGCACAACGGCGATGTGTTGGCAGTGGTCGGCAACCGCCACGTCACCGAGCCGGGCTTCAACCGCGCCGTGGAAGCGCAGCGCCAGGTCGGCTCGCTGATCAAGCCGTTCGTCTATCTGCTGGCCCTGGCCCAGCCGGATACCTGGTCGCTGGCCAGCTGGGTCGAGGATGCGCCGATCACCGTGCCGCTGGGGCGCGGCAAGTCCTGGTCGCCGGACAACTCGGACAACCGCAGCCATGGTCGCGTGCGGCTGATCGACGCCCTGGCCCATTCCTACAACCAGGCCACCGTGCGCGTGGGCCTCAAGGTGGACCCGCAGCGCGTGGCCGACGTGCTCAAGGTCCTGGCCGGCATCCAGGCGGCGCCCAATCCCGCGCTGATCTTGGGCGCCACCGATCAGAGCCCGTACGCGATGGCCCAGGCCTACCAGTTCCTGGCCTCCGGTGGGCAGATCCAGCCCCTGCATGCGGTGCGTGGGGTGATCGACGCGCAGGGCCGGGTGCTCAACCGCTACGACAAGACGCCCGCGGCCGCGCAGGAGGGGGACTCCATCGCGGCCCATCTGGTCACCGTGGCCCTGCAGGACGTGGTCACCGAGGGCACCGGCCGGCAGTTGCTGTCCGACGGCCTGGGCCGGCTGTCGCCCGCCGGCAAGACCGGCACCAGCAACGACGGCCGCGACAGCTGGTTCGCCGGCTATACCGGCGATCACCTGGCGGTGATCTGGATGGGCAACGACCAGAACAAGGAAACCGGCCTGTACGGCGCCACCGGCGCGATGCGGGTGTGGGCCGGTATTTTCTCCCGTCTGCCCAGTGCGCCGCTGCAGGTCTCCAGCAAGGGCTTGGATTACGCGTGGGTGGCCGAGTCGGCAGCCACCGATGCCAGCTGCCCAGGCGCACGGCGCTTCCCGTTCGTCGCCGGGCATGCGCCGGCCTACGCGGACTGCCAGCAGTACACCCTTCCCAGTGACGGCGACTCGGACGGAGGAGGTGGCGGCTGGCGTCGCTGGTTCGGCCTGCCGCCGAAGAAGGACGAGACGCCGCCGCCGGCCCGCTCGCTGCCCACCCCGTCACCCAACCAGAGCCCGCTATGAGTCTCCTGCGCCGTCTGTTGCTGATCAGTCTGGCCGTGCTGCCGCTCGCAGCCTGCGTGACCGAGCCCGCCCCTGCGCCGACGCCGGTGGCGCCGCGCGTCACGCCGACCCAGGCCCTGACCGCGGTGATGGC
Organism: Pseudoxanthomonas sp. JC1303; assembly: GCF_058448525.1. NCBI lineage: Bacteria > Pseudomonadati > Pseudomonadota > Gammaproteobacteria > Lysobacterales > Lysobacteraceae > Pseudoxanthomonas > Pseudoxanthomonas sp. JC1303. The sequence goes on from NZ_CP185958.1 coordinate 2,913,112, forward strand.
GGCCGGCAAGTCCGATGATCGCGAGCTCTCGGTCCAGCCGTTGATCGATCCGCAAATCCAGGACCTGCGTGACACCGCCGATGCCGCCAAGGCGCGGGCGGACTGGTCCGGTGCGGCCGCCGCGCTGAACCAGGCGCTGCTGCTCAGCCCGGAAGATCCGACACTGCTGCAGGAGCGGGCCGAAGTCGCCCTGGCCCTGGGCGAGTGGGAGCGCGCCGAGACCCTCGCGCGCAAGGCCCTGGGCCTGGGGTCAAAAACCGGCCCGCTGTGTCGGCGCCACTGGGCGACCATCGAGCAGTCGCAGCTGGCCCGTGGCGAAGATCAGAACGCGGCCTCGGCGCATGCGCAGATCGCCAGTTGCACCGTCGCCGGCTTTGACCGGATGTGAGATCCGTACCGATGACCTGCCGCGGCGTCGGCGCTGGTCCGCGCCGAGCCGCAGGCGAGGGCTGCGCCGCCGCGCGATACGACATATCGGTCGCCTGACCTCGCGATGTCCGCCCTGACTTCCCTGGTGATCGACGCCCTGCAGACCGGCGGCGCGCTGGCCCAGCGGCTGGACGGCTTCGTCGCGCGCGAGGCTCAGCAACGGCTGGCCGCCGCGATCGCCGAGACGCTGGACGCCCGCGACACCCTGCTGGCCGAAGCCGGCACCGGCACCGGCAAGACCTTCGCCTACCTGGTGCCGGTGCTGCTGTCGGGGGCCAAGGCCATCCTCTCCACCGGCACCCGGGCCCTGCAGGACCAGCTGTTTCATCGCGATCTGCCGCGGGTGCGCGCTGCGCTGGGTGTGGGCCACAGCGCGGCGTTGCTGAAGGGGCGGGCGAACTACCTGTGCCGTTACCGCTTGTCCCAGTCGCGCGGCGAACCCCGCTTCACCAGTCGCGAACAGGCCGACCAGTTCCAGCGCATCGTGGTGTGGAGCGGGCGCACCCGCTATGGCGACATGGCTGAGCTGGAGTCCCTGCCCGAGGACTCGCCGCTGTTGCCGATGGTCACCTCGACCGTGGACAACTGCCTGGGCACCGAGTGTCCGTTCTGGGACGACTGCTTCGTGGTCCAGGCCCGGCAACGGGCGCAGGCGGCCGACGTCGTGGTGGTCAACCATCACCTGTTGCTGGCCGACCTGGCGCTCAAGCAGGAAGGCTTTGGCGAGATCCTGCCGGGCGCGCAGGCCTTTGTCATCGACGAGGCGCACCAGCTACCCGAGCTGGCGGCGAACTTCTTCGGCGAGGGCTTCGGCATGCGCCCGCTGCAGGAACTGGTGCGCGATGTGGTGGCCGAAAGCCGCGCGGTGCCCGGCGCACTGGCCAGCGTGGAGCCGCTGGCGCGCCTGCTGGACCAGGCGCTGCGCGAGCTGCGCCTGGCCATGGAGCCACTGCCGCCGCGCGGTACCCGCCAGCGCGCGCTGGGCAGCGCGGCGCTGCGCGAAGGCTTCGACACGCTGGTCCTGTCCCTGCAGGACCTGGGCCGGGCGCTGGCCCCGCTGGCGTCTTCCTCGCCGGGCCTGGATGCCTGCGCCGCGCGCGGGCGCGACATCGAAGGCCGGCTGTTGCGCTGGTTGGGCGACCCGTCCGCCGATGAGCCCTCGCCAATGCCGCGCGGTGGCGAGGTGCCGTCGGCCGATCACCAGGACTTCCCACTGGCACCGGATGAGGTGGCGCCAGCCGGGTCGACCGACGTGTTCTGGTACGAGCTGACCCCGCGCGGCTTCCGCTGCCAGCGCACGCCGCTGGATGTCTCCGGGCCGCTGCGCCAGCATCGCGAGGCCTCGCATGCGGCCTGGATCTTCACCTCGGCCACGCTGGCGGTCGGCGGGGGCTTCGACCACATCGCCCAGCGCCTGGGCCTGGACGATCCACACACGCTGCTGCAGCCCAGTCCGTTCGACTGGCCGCGCCAGGCCCTGTGTTACCAGCCGCCGGGCCTGCCCGATCCCAATGCGCGTGGCTATGGCACCGCGCTGATCGCCGCCTTGCTGCCGGTGCTGCACGCCTCCAATGGACGCGCGTTCCTGCTGTTCGCCTCGCACCGGGCGCTGCGCGAGGCCGCCGAAGCCCTGCGCGACGCGCCTTGGCCGCTGTTCGTGCAGGGGCAGGCGCCGCGCGCCACGCTGCTGCAGCGCTTCCGCGAGTCCGGCAATGGCGTGCTGCTGGGGTCGGCCAGTTTCCGCGAAGGCGTGGACGTGGTCGGCGAGGCCTTGAGTGTGGTGGCCATCGACAAGCTGCCCTTCGCCGCGCCCGACGATCCGGTGTTCGAGGCGCGGCTGGAGGCGATCCGCAACGCCGGCGGCAATCCCTTCCGCGACGAACAACTGCCGCAGGCGGTGATCGCCCTCAAGCAGGGCGTGGGCCGGCTGATCCGCAGTGAATCGGATCGCGGCGTGCTGGTGCTGTGCGATCCGCGGCTGTCCACCAAGCCCTACGGACGCGTCTTCATGCAGTCGCTGCCGCCGTTCGCCCGCACCCGCGAGGTGGGCGAGGTCGAGGCCTTCTTCGGCAAGTAGCGTCGCCAGACAGGACAGGCCGGGTGGACGCCGCCATGGCGGCGATTGGGGACTTGCCGGGAGCGCCAGACACAAGCGCTCACGGCGGCGACCCGGGGCGTGACCGGGAAAGCCTCATCGCCGCCAGGGCGGCTCCCACGAAGGCGACTGGGATGTTCTGAAATAATGGCGGCGTCCGCTTTCGCACACGCACCAGGTGACCCATGCCCGCAACGCTTCGCATCGCTATGGCCCAGTTCGACTATCCGGTCGGCGACCTGGCGGGCAATACCCGGCGCATCCTCGAGCAGATCGCTGTGGCCCGCGACGAATACGGCGCCGACCTGGTGCTGTTCCCGGAGCTGGCGCTGAGCGGTTATCCGCCGGAAGACCTGCTGATGCGTCCTTCCTTCCTGGCCGACTGCCACGCGGCCATGGACGAGGTCGCGGCCGCGACCCACGGCATCACCGCCGTGGTCGGTTGGCCGGAAAGCGCCGGCAGCATCCTCTACAACGCCGCCTGTGTGCTGCGCGACGGCAAGATCATCGCCAACTATCGCAAGCGCGAACTGCCCAACTACAACGTCTTCGACGAGCGTCGCTATTTCCACGTCGATCCGGACGGGGGCCCATGCGTGTTCGAGGTCAAGGGGGTGCCGGTGGGCCTGGTGATCTGCGAGGACCTGTGGTTCGCCGAGCCGCTGGCCGATACCGCCAACGCCGGGGCCGAGCTGGTGTTGGTGCCCAATGCGTCTCCGTTCGAGCACGACAAGCACGCCCAGCGCGATGCGCTGTTGGCCTTGCGCAATCGCGAGACCGGCGTGGCGCTGGCCTACCTCAACGTGGTCGGGGGGCAGGACGCGCTGGTGTTTGACGGGGCCTCGGTGGTCGCCAGTGGCAACGGCGATATATCCCCGGCCGCGGCGGCCTTCACCGAGCAGTGGCTGGTGGTGGATTACGACGCAGCCACCCGTGGCTTCACGCCCGTACGCTGGATGGACGAGGGTGACGAAAGCCGCGATGCCCTGGCCTGGCGCGCGGTGACGCGTGGCATCGCCGACTACTGTGGCAAGAACGGCTTCGGCAAGGTCTGGGTGGCGCTGTCCGGCGGCATCGATTCGTCCATCGTGCTGGCCATGGCGGTCGATGCCATGGGCGCGGACAACGTCACCGCCGTGCGCCTGCCATCGCGCTACACGGCCGGCCTGTCCAACGCGCTGGCCGAGGAGCAGTGCCGGGCGTTGGGCGTGCGCATGGAGACGGTAGAGATCGAGGGGCCGTTCAAGGGCTTCCTGCAGGCGCTGGGGCCACTGTTCGAAGGGCGCGAAGCCGACACCACCGAGGAGAACCTGCAGTCGCGCACGCGCGGGGCGATCATGATGGCCTTGTCCAACAAGTTCGGCGGACTGCTGCTGACCACCGGCAACAAGAGCGAGTACGCGGTCGGCTACGCCACGATCTACGGCGACATGTGCGGCGGCTACGCGCCGATCAAGGATTTGTACAAGACCGAGGTGTTCGCCCTGGCGCGCTGGCGCAACACGGTGGGCGGCGCGCCGGTGATCCCACAGGCGGTGATCGACCGCCCACCCTCGGCCGAACTGCGCGAGAACCAGCTCGACCAGGATTCCCTGCCGCCCTACGACGTGCTCGACGCGATCCTGCTGCGTTATGTCGACCGCGAGCAGTCGCGCGAGGAAATCATCGCCGCCGGCTTCGACGCCGAGGTGGTCAACCGGATGCTGCGCCTGGTCCGGATCAACGAGTGGAAGCGCCAGCAGGCCGCGCCCGGGCCCAAGGTTTCGCTGCGTGCCTTCGGCCGCGAGCGTCGCTATCCGATCAGCAACCGCTATCCCGCCTAGCGCTGGAGGCGTGAGACGAAAACGAAGAAGGGGCCTTGTGGCCCCTTCCTTCATTGCGCGGGTCGGTCCACCGATCAGTGGCCGTGCGCATCTTCGTTGTCCAGGGCCGACTTCTCGCTGGCGAACGGGTTGAGCTTGCGCCAGTTGCCCGGGTAGTCGGGCCACTTGCCGGCCAGCCACGGGTGCTGCGGATCGTTGAGCTCCAGCACGCGGCGGGCGTCGTCGGCCAGGGTCTTGTTGCCCAGCTTGGTGTAGGCCTCGGCCAGGGCGGCGATTGCGTCGTACTGGAACTCGCTCTGCGGATAGGTTTCCAGGATGTACTTGGCCCGGGTCACCGCCGCGGTGTAGGCGCCGCGGTGCAGGTAGTACAGCGCGGTTTCCATGTCGTGGCGGGCGAAGGTGTTACGCAGCTGGATCATGCGCTCGCGCGCGTCGGCGGCGTAGCGGCTGTTGGGATAGCGCTCGGTGACGGTGTTGAAGTCGCTGTAGGCCTGCATCGGCGTGGACAGGTCGCGGCGGCTGGAATCCAGGCTCCAGACCTTCTGCAGGAACACCGTGTCGCGGTTGGAGTTGGCCAGGCCGCGCAGGTAGTACATGTAGGGCACGTTGCGCTGGGTCGGATAGGTGCGCAGGAAGCGGTCGATGCTGGACACCGCCTCTTCCATCTTGCCGGACTTGTACTGGGCGTAGGCGATTTCCATCTGCGCCTGCTCGGTGTACGGACCGTAGGGGTACTGGGCGATCAGCGCCTGGAACTGGCGCTCGGCACCGCTCCAGTTGCCGCGCGTCATCGCGGTATGCGCCTCGCTGTAGATCGCCTCCACCGGACGCGATTCCCGGGCCTTGTCCTTGCTGTTGCGACCACAGCCGGTGGCGGCGAGGGCGGTCACCAGAAGCAGGAGCACGATGCGGACGGTGTTGCGGGTGAACGGAGCTGCGAAACGCTGGGACATGGGCAGGCGGGCGGGCCGCATCGGGGAAACGAAGGGGCGATGATAGCCTAGGCGGCTGCCGGGCCATGAATGTCCGGTCAATCAACACCGCAGGCCCCTTGACCAAATGACCGCTGCTGCAGACGACGACGCCCTCGATTCCCCCGCCGCCGAGGGTCCGCGCACCGCGCAGGTGCCCGTCAACGCCGCTGGGCGCCGGTTCGACGCGGTCCTGGCCGAATTGTTCCCCGAGTTCTCCCGCTCGCGGCTGGCCGAGTGGATCAAGTCCGGCGACGCGCGCCTGGACGGTGAAGTCGTGCGCCCACGCGACCCGGTCACCCCCGGGCAGGTGGCCAGCCTGCAGGTGGTGATCGAGACCCAGACTCACGCCCTGCCCGAGGACATCCCGCTGCAGGTGCTCTACGAGGACAGCGAGGTCATCGTGCTGGACAAGCCGGCCGGGCTGGTGGTGCATCCGGGCGCGGGCAACCACACCGGGACCCTGGTCAACGCGCTGCTGTTCCACGATCCGGCGCTGTCGGCGCTGCCGCGCGCGGGCATCGTCCATCGCCTGGACAAGGACACCTCGGGGGTCATGGTCGTGGCGCGCACGCTGCAGGCCCACACCTCGCTGGTGGCCCAGTTGTCCGCGCGCCAGGTGCATCGCCAGTACCTGGCCGTGGTGGTCGGGGCGATGGTGTCCGGGGCGACCGTGGATGCGCCGATCGACCGCCATCCCCGCGACCGCCTGAAGATGGCCGTGCGCGAGGACGGTCGCGAGGCGGTGACCCATTACCGCCTGCGCGAGCGCTTCCGGGGTCACACCGCCGTGGAGTGCCGCCTGGAAACCGGACGCACCCACCAGATCCGCGTGCACATGGCGCATGCGCGTTTCCCGATCGTCGGCGACCCGCTCTACGGCGGTCCGCTGCGCCTGCCGCGCGGGGCCACCGAGGCGCTCAACGCGCAGCTGCGCGGCTTCCGCCGCCAGGCACTGCACGCCGAAACCCTCGAGTTCGTGCATCCGGCCACCGGCGAGCCGGTGCGCACCAGCGCCCCGGTGCCCGCCGACATGCTGGACCTGCTTGCAGCCCTGCGCGAGGACACGGCCGCGCACAAGGGGCGATGAACGCGCTGCTGCTCGCCGACTGGCCCGCACCGCCGGGCGTGAGCGCGCTAGTGACGCTGCGCCATGGCGCCGGTGGTTCGGCCGCGCCGTTCGATACCTTCAATCTGGGCAATCGGAGTGCAGCCACCGGCGACGACCCGGTCCGGGTGGAGGCCAATCGCGCGGAACTTGCGGCGCTGGCGGACTTGCCGTCGCTGCCGCAGTGGCTGCGCCAGGTGCACGGCACCGGGGTGGTGCGCTTCGATACGACGTTGTCTGCGCCGCGCGCCGCTGCGGACGAGCCCCAGGCCGATGCCGCCGTGACCAGCGCGCCCGGCGTGGTCCTGGCGATCCTCACCGCCGACTGCCTGCCGGTGGTCTTCGCCGCGGTCGACGGTAGCGAGGTTGCCGCCGCGCACGCGGGCTGGCGCGGGCTGGCCGACGGCGTGCTGGAGCGCACTGTCGCGGCCATGCGCACGCCTGCCGCCCAGGTGCGCGCCTGGCTGGGGCCGGCGGCCGGCCCGCAGGCCTACGAGATCGGCGTGGAGGTCTTCGAGGCCTTCACCGCCGCCGATCCGCAGGCCGCGACCGCTTTTGCCTCGACCCGGCCTGGCCACTGGAACGTCGATTTGTACGCCTTGGCGCGGCGACGCCTGGCCGCGGTCGGCGTGGTCGATGTCCACGGCGGCGGCCTGTGCACGATCAGCGACCCGGGCCGGTTCTATTCGCACCGGCGCGATGCGCGCACCGGGCGCATGGCCACCCTGGCCTGGCGGTCGGGCTGAGGATCGGTCGCGCATGGAAGCGAGCCTCTGGTCAGACGTCGATTCCGCGCCGGGTTCCGCCGCGCCTCCTCTTTTCGCCCGCGTGCTCGGCCAGGAAGCGTTCGCGCGATTGCCGGCGCCGGTGCGTGCCTTGCACGATGCGCAGCAGGACACCTGCTGGGCCGGAAGCGGGGAGGTGATCCGCGGCGACCATCCGCTGGTCCTGCCGCTGGCCTGGGCGGCCCGGCTGCCTCCGGCCGGCGTCGTTCCGGTGCGCGTGGGATTTGTGCGCGCCGGCGGTCTTGAGCGCTGGCAGCGGCGCTTCGGCCACCACCGCATGGACTCGACGCTCTGGCAGCACGGTCGGCTGCTGCGCGAGCGCCTCGGGCTGGTGACCTTCGATTTCAGCCTGCGCGCGGACGCGGCAGGGCTGGTCTGGTCGGTGGAGGCGGTGCGGACCTGTGGAGTCCGCTTGCCGCGGCGCTGGTTCGCCAGGACGCGGGCCTTCGAGTCGACGGACGCCGGCGTCTATGTCTTCGACGTGGACGTGGTGCTGCCCTGGGTCGGCCTGCTGGTGCGTTACCACGGACGACTCCAGCCGGGCTGCCCCGATGCGTGAGGATGCGTCCCTCCCCGCAGGCGCGGTGATCGTCTTCGACGGCACCTGCGTACTTTGCAATGGCTGGGTGCGGTTCCTGCTGCGCCACGACCGACGCGGTCGATATCGCTTCGCGGCGATGCAGGGTTCCAGCGGGCGGGCGCTGCTGGCGGCGCATGGGCTCGATCCGGAGGATCCTGCCTCGTTCCTGCTGGTCGACGCGCGGGGCATGCACACCGATATCGCGGCCATCGTCCGGGTCCTGGTCGGGCTCGGCGGTCTGTGGCGGCTGGCGGTGCTGGCCCGCGTGCTGCCACGAGGCTTAGGGGATGCGGGCTATCGCTTCCTGGCGCGTCGGCGCAAGCGCTGGTTCGGCACGACGGCCTGCGCGGTGCCCAGCCCTCAGCAGCGCGAGCGCTTCCTGGACTGAACGCCGCAGGTTGCGGCGATTCGACGCATCACCTCACCGAGCCGGTGCAGGCGCACTTGGTGGCGCGTCGCCCTTGATGAAAGGGCGGTTAGCGCAGCACGACCAGGATGACGGCGGTCAGCACCAGCACCAGCGCGATGCCGACGGCGACATCCTTGGGAATGTGGGTCAGGCCCGGACGGGCGTCGGCCAGGATCTCCTGGCCATCGGCGTCGGGACCGTCGGCCGCGCCCAGCTTCCACATCCAGAACGTGGTCAGCAGCGCGGTGGCCACGCACAACACGCCGCCCATGATGGTGAAGTGCAGGGTGATGACCTCGGTCTCGCGCAGCACGAACAGCACCGCGCTCAGCGCGTGGCCGCAGGCCAGGCCGCGCAACGCCGCCGAAGCGCCCAGGCGCTTGACCCACAGGCCCATCAGGAACACCGCCACCAACGGCGAGGCGACGAAGGCGAAGACCTGCTGCAGGTAGGCCCACAACCCGGAGAAGTGCTGGATCATCGGCGCCCACAGCGCGGCGATCATCGCGATCACCAGGGTCACCAGGCGGCCGGTCCAGGCCAGTTGGGTCGGCGAGAGATGCGGCTTCTTGGGCCGCACGAAGTCCAGGGTGACCAGGGTGGCGGCCGAATTGAGCGTGGCCGAGACGGTGGACATCAGCGCGGCGATCAGGCCGGCCAGGATCAGGCCGGTGACGCCGGCCGGGGTGAAGTTGGACACCATGGCCGGGAACACTTGGTCGGGATGCTCCAGGCCGGGCAGCAGCACGCTGGCCATCGCGCCGGGGATGGTCATCAGGAAGATCGGCAGCAGCTTGAGCGTCGCGGCGATCACCGCGCCGCGACCAGCGGTTTCCACATCGCGCGCGCCCAGCACGCGCTGGATGACGTACTGGTTCATCGTCCAGTAGTAGAAGCCTACGATCGGCACGCCGGTGATCAGGCCCAGCCATGGCACGCCGGGATCGTCGAGCGGGCGGATCAGCGAGAGTTTCTCCGGGCTGACCTGGGCCACCACGTTGGACCAACTGTAGTCGAACTTGCCGAACACGATGAAGCTCAGGCAGGCCGCGCCGGCCAGCAGCACCACGCCCTGCATCACGTCGGTGTAGACCACCGCACGTAGGCCGCCGCAGGCGGTGTACACCGCGGTGAACGCGGCGATGGTGATGCACACGCTCCACAGATCGAACATCGGCAGGAACGTGGTGACGATCAGGCCGCCGGCATACAGCGTGCCGGCCGTGTCCAGCACGATGGACAGGAACAGCGTGATCACCGACAGATACTTGCGCAGGCGCGAATCGAAACGCCGCTCCATCAGCTCGGGCATGGTCGAGACCTTGGCCCGCAGCAGCACCGGCATGACGAAGATCGCGGTGAAGATCAGCACCACGCCGGCCATCCACTCGTAGTTGGCCGCCGAGATGCCGGTGCTGTAGGCCGCGCCTGGCAGGCCGACCAGCGTGTCGGAGGAGATGTTGGAGGCGAACAGCGACACACCCACCGCGATGGGCCCCAGGCTGCGGCCTGCGAGGAACAGTTCGTCGGAGGACGCGGACTTGCGCGTGGCCGAGAAGCCGATGATCGCCGTCAGCAGGAAGTAGCCCGCGATGACCCAGTAGTCGAGTGTTGAGAGGTGCGCCATGGCCCCACGTCATCTGGTGAGATTCATTCAGGGAAGCACGATCGCGCGCCGCGATGCAAATGCGCGCCGCACGCGCAAAGGCCTGAAACAAGCCCTTTTACGCACATGCGTGACACGTACGGGGGCAGGCCATGATCATCGCCGCAAGGCAACATGCGCATCGCACGGACGAGGGCCCCGGAGCTTGCTTGCCATGGTGTGAAGCCGGCGCCGTCCCCTGCACGGCGGTCTCGGCCATGGCGCGTCCTTCGCCTTGGTGGCACGCTCTGTCGCCGTCCCCTGATGCAAGAACCCTCCATGTCCACGCGATCGACGTTGCTGGCGATGACCTTGGCGCTATTGTCCGCTTGCGCGATCCAGCCCACCCGCTCCAACCAGACCACGGCCGCGATGCAGGGCGACGCCGCGCGCCCGGCGCAGGCCACCGGCTGGGTTCGCAGCGAGTTGTATTTCGGCGTGGGCGCCGACGACGGTGTGGCCGACCGTCCGCAGGACGCACCGATCGGCCAGGCGCAGTGGCGCGCCTTCCTGGACAAGGAAGTGACCCCGCGGTTCCCCGATGGACTGACCGTGTTCGATGCCTACGGACAGTGGATGTTCCGTGGCGCCCCGGCGCCGAACCGGCTGAAGACCAAGGTGCTGGTCATCCTGCATCAGGACACGCCGCAACACCGGGCCGACATCGAAGCCATCCGCCTGGCGTGGAAGCAGGCCACCGGCCACCAGTCGGTGCTGTGGGCGCGCACACCGGTGGAGGTCTCGTTCTGAGCATCACCGCCGCGCCGTTTGAGATCCGACCCGATGACCTGAGCGGTGCACAGATCCGTGCGCTGCTGGAGTACCACCTGCGCCAGATGCATGCCCACTCGCCGCCGGGCAGCGTCTTCGCGCTGGACCTGACCGGCCTGCAGGCACCGGGCATGCGCGTGTGGAGCGCGTGGCGCGGCGATGTACTGGTCGCGGTGGGCGCGCTCAAGGACTGGGGCGACGGCACCGGCGAGCTCAAGTCCATGCGCACCCACCCCGACCACCTGCGCCAGGGCGCGGCCGCCGCCGTGCTGGAACACATCATCGGACAGGCGCGTGCACTGGGCCTGCATCGCCTGAGCCTGGAGACCGGTTCGGGCGAGGCTTTCGAGCCGGCGCTGGCGCTGTACCGGCGGCGCGGCTTTGTCAACGGCCCCGCGTTTGGCGACTACGTCGCCAGCGACTTCAACCAGTTCCTGCATCTTCGGATTTAAACGGCATCGCGCTGAGCGGATGCCAGGTCATGCCGGTTCTCGTAACGCTCGCTTGGCGGAGGCACTGGGCATTGGCATGACCGCCAGCAGCGCGGCGCCGACGATGAGGGCCGCGCCGGCCCAGCCCCAGCTGCCGAGCCGGTCGCCCAACCACAGCGCGCCGAACAGGGCGCCGAAGGCCGGTTCGCAGCCGCCCAGCACCGCCGCGCGGGTGGCGCTGCGGTGGCGCGCGCCCAGGTTCTGCGCACCGGTGGCGAACAGGGTGCAGCCCAGCACCAGCCAGGCCAGCGGCAGCCACAGGTTTTCGACGGTGTCGGGATGCCAAACGGTGCGCAGGGATCCGGGCAGGACGAGCAGGGCCAGCAGCGCGCCCAGGGCGACCACGCCGGACTGCACGCCGGTCAGGGCCAGGGCGGGCACCGGACGGCGCAGCATCTGCTGGCGGGTCAGCACGCCCAGCGCGCTGCGGCTGACCGCGGCGGCCAGCAGCAGCCCATCGCCCAGGCGCAGATGCAGGCCGCCGTCGGTGGTCAGCAGCACGACGCCGCCCAGCGACACCGCGCACGCCACCGTCTCGGGCAGCGTAGGGCGACGTCCCAGCCAGGCCCACTCGGCCAGCGGCGTCAGCACCAGGCACAGGCTGATCAGCAGAGCAGCGTTGGCGGCACTGGTGTGCAGGACCCCCACGCATTCCAGCGTCAGGGTCACCAGCATCAGTGCGCCCAGCACAGCCAGCCGCAGCCAATCGGTGCGCGGCAGGCGCAGGCGCAGCCACGCCGGGGCCAGCAGCAGCGACGCCAAGCCAAAGCGCAAGACCAGCAGCATCGCCACCGGCACCCAGTGCAGGGCGGACTGGGTGACGCCATAGCTGGTGGCCCAGACCAGGGCGGACAGGACGAGCAACAGGTCGGGCCACCCCAGAGGGGCGCGGGAAGTTGGCATGAAGGCCTCGGGAGGGGGCGGACGCGCAGTCTCCGTCCTTGCCAATAGATTAATAATCCGGGTTTGATGCACATCACCTGTGTGCTTGAGGCAACAATCGAGGCGCCGTGGACGACATCGACCTGATCCCCCTGTTGCCGGACATGGCGGCCTTCGTGCAGGTGGCCGAAGCCGGCAGCTTCTCGGCCGCCGCACGGCGACTCGGCGTGACCCCCTCGGCGGTCAGCCGCCAGGTCCAGCGCCTGGAGCGCGCGCTGTCGGTGCGGCTGATCGAGCGCTCCACCCGCCAGCTGCGGCTGAGCGATGCCGGCGAGGCCGTCTGTGCCCGCTGCCGCGACATGCTGCAGGCGGCGGCCGCCGCGGTGGGCTCCGCCGGCCAGCTGCAGGCTGCTCCGCGTGGGCTGGTACGCCTGAGCGCGCCGGTGGCCTATGCGCGGCACCGGATCCACCCGCATGTCCCGGAGTTTCTCGCGCGCTATCCGCAGGTGGACCTGCAACTGCTGCTTCTGGACCGGCTGGTGGACCCGATTGCCGAGGGCGTGGACCTGGTGGTGCGGGTGACCGAGCAACCGTTCGAGGGCTGGGTGGCACGCGCGCTGCATCGGGTCGAACACGTGCTGTGCGCTGCGCCGGACTATCTGCGCGCGCACGCTGAGCCGGACCATCCCCGGGCGCTGGCCGCGCACCAGTGCCTGCACCTGGGCGAGTCGCGCCAGGACCAGCGTTGGCAGTTCACCCGGGGCAGCGAGCGGGCGCGGGTAGAGGTGCACGGGCGCTATCCGGCCAATCACAGTGCGGTGCGCGCGGAGGCCGCTGCCGCCGGTCTGGGCATCGCGTCGCTGCCGGATTTCGTGGCCAGTCCGTGGCTGGCCAATGGCCGCTTGCGGCGGGTGCTGGCGGACTGGACGTTTCATCCGCCGGTTTACGCCGGGACCGCGTGGCTGATGTATCCGCCCAACCGCTACCTGCCGCCCAAGGCACGCGTGCTGATCGACTTTCTGGTCGAGCGGCTGGCCGCGCCTTGCGCGTGACGTTGTCCGGCAGGGTGACCAGCGCCTAGGATCGACAGCTTCCCCGCGTCGGCGCCACCTGCATGCCTGCTTCCGCTCCCCGTTCCCCGGCGCACGCGCGCTGGTTCGTTCCTGGCGACCTCAATGGTTTTTTCGGCCTGGTGGTCGACAACCTGTCCATCCTGGGCTTCATCGCGATGGCGCTGGTGGGGATGTTTCAGTTTCCCGCCGAGGTGGTGTTCGGTCGGATGTTCCCCGGCACGGCCTTCGGCGTCCTGGTCGGCAACCTGGCCTACACAGTGATGGCGCGCCGCCTGGCCCGGCGCACCGGACGCAGCGATGTCACGGCGATGCCGCTGGGCCTGGATGCGCCGACCAGCATCGGCATGGCGCTGCTGGTGCTGGGCCCGGCCTTCTGGACCTTCCGCAACCTCGGCATGGACGCGCACGCAGCGGCGATAGAGACCTGGCACTTGGGCATGGCCGCGCTGGTGATCATGGGCGGACTCAAGCTGGTGCTGTCGTTCTTCGGCGAGGCGGTGACCCGCGCCCTGCCGCGCGCGGCGCTGCTGGGCTCCATCGCCGGCATCGCGCTGGTGCTGATGGGGCTGCTGCCGCTGCTGGAAACCCTCAAGTCGCCCGTGGTGGGACTGCTGACCCTGGGCTTGCTGCTGTACGTGCTGATCGCAAAGGGACGTTTGCCGGTGCGCCTGCCCGGGGTGCTGGTCGCCTTCCTGATCGGCACCGCGCTGTATTACCTATTGGGGCTGTCCGGTCTGGGCGTGCCGGGCTTCGCGGTGCCGACCTTCACCGCACCGCATGTCGTGCTGCCCTGGCCCTCGCTGGGCTTCATCGACGGGATGCCGCATGCGCTGCCATACCTGCCGTTGCTGCTGCCCTTCGGGCTGTTGATGGTGGTCGGCGGCATCAACGTCTCCGAGAGCGCGCGCGCGGCCGGCGATGACTACCGCACCCGCGACATCCTGCTGGTCGAGGCGATGGCCACGCTGGTGGCCGGCGTGTGCGGCGGCGTGGCCCAGACCACGCCCTACATTGGCCAGCCGGCTTACAAACACATGGGCGCGCGCAGCGGGTACACGCTGCTGACCGGGCTGTTCATCGGCATCGGCGGCATGTTGGGCGTCGTCTCGATGCTGGTGCAGTGGCTGCCGCTGGCCGTGCTCTCGCCGATCATCGTGTACGTGGCCATCGACATCACCACCCAGGCCTTCCAGGCCACCCCGCGCCAGCATGCCGGGGCAATGGTGCTGGGCTTCCTGCCTTCGGTGGCCTACCTGTTGCTGATCAAGGCCCAGGGCTGGGTGCCGGCCGACCGCATGGATTACCTGCTGGCCACGCCGGATGCGCATGGCCTGTCGGAAATGGCCGTCATCAAGCTGCTGGGCAATGGATTCATCATCACCTCGATGCTGTGGATCGGGGCGGTGGTGGCGATGATCGACGGGCGCCTGCTGCGCGCCGGCGCGTTCTGGCTGGTCGCCGCCGCGTTGACCCTGTTCGGGCTGATCCACTCGGTCGCCGCGGGCGGCGGCATCTATGTCCCCTGGCAGGTCCATGGCCTGCCGCGCACCATGATGCTGCAGTTCGCCGGTGCCTATCTGGCCCTGGCGGCCCTGATGTGGGGCCTGTCGCGCCTGCATCGGGCCGGGCCCGCCGAACCCGTCCAGGGCACCGACGGAACCTAGGCGAACCGACGCGGTCAGAAGATGTTCTTGCTTCACCAGGACATCCGCATCATGCAATCCAGATCTTCCCGTTGGCCCTGGCTCATCGTCGTCGTTGTCGTGGTGGGCGCCGGCTGGTGGCTGTTCCGGCAGAACATGCCCCAGGACACGTCCGCCGAGGAGACTCCCGCGTCTGCGGCGTCACCCGCCGCGTCTGCTTCCTCGACAGCACCTGCTCAACAAACCCCGCAGATCCAGCACCCCATCGCCGATGCCGTGGCCGATGACGCCGAGACGGCCGATGCCGCCGCGCCCGCGCTGCCGGCGCTGGGCGACAGTGACGGCGGTGCGTGGGACGCGCTGGCCCAGGCGGCCGGCAATGCACCGGGCCTGGACCTGTTGCTGCGCGACCGCCTGATCCCACGCCTGGTAGTGATGATCGACAACCTGACCTTGCCCAGCCTCAGCCAGCGCGCCATGGCGATCAAGCCGGTGCCGGGCAAGCTGGCGGTGGAGCAGGCCGACACGGCGACGACCATCGCCGCTTCCAATGCCCAGCGTTACGCGCCCTACGTGCAGGCTTTCACCCAGGCCGACCCCACTACGCTGGTGCGCGCCTACAAGCGCTTCTATCCGCTGTTCCAGCAGGCCTATGTGGACCTGGGCTATGCCAACGGCTATTTCAATGATCGCTTGGTGGCGGTCATCGACCATCTGTTGCAAGCGCCAGAACCTGCGCAGCCGCCTGCAGTGGAGCTGGATGCCAAGGGTCGTTATCGCTACGTCGATCCGGTGCTGGAAGGCCTGTCGGTCGGACAGAAGGCCCTGGTGCGACTGGGGCCGGAGCAGGAGCGGGCGGTCAAGGCCCAGCTCAAGGCGATGCGCGCCGCGCTGACTCGGATGTGATCGCTGCCGTCGGGCGCCGCCTTCAGGCGGCGTCCAATTCCGGGTAGTGGCGGAAGATTCCGTTGGTGTTGAACGCCACGCGTCGCTCCGAGGCCAGGTAGGCCGCGATGCCGGGGCGCTGCTCGACCCGGTCGGCCAGTGCGTGCAGCAGCGGCAGGTCGGGCGCCAGGGTCGCCATGCGTTTAGGGAACATGTACGCCAGTCCGCGCATCAGCTGGAACAGCGACAGATCCACGTAGGAATGCTGGCGCAGGGCGTGCTTGCCTCCGCCGTCTTCCACCACGCTCTCGAAATAGCCCAGGAACTTGGGCAGGCGGTTTTCCCGCAGTTCCTGCGCCCGCCGCTTCGCCTCGGGTCGCTGGTCCTCGTAGTACAGCGAGGTGGCGACCGGGTGATGGGTGTCGTGCACTTCGGCCACCAGGTCGGCGATGGTCAGCTGCAGCTGCAGGGCCTGGATGCGCCGCGATTCCGCGTCGGGCACCAGCTCCAGGATCGGGCCCAGGAAGTGCAGGATGTTGGCCACCTGGGCGATCACCAACCGTCCAGCCTTGAGGAAGGGCGGTGCGAAGGGGCGTGGGCCTTCGTGGCGACCTTGCAGGAACGCCTGCATCACCCCGTCGCCCTGCTCACGGGCCACATCGGTGTAGTCGGCGCCGGCATCCTCCAGCGCCAGGCGGACGAATTCGCCGCGCCCCTGCAGGCCGGTCCAGTAGTACAGGTGGTAGTGCATCGTAACGTACCCGGTGGTGGAGGGAGTTCGAGGCTAGTGGGCCGGGCGCCACCGCGCCGTGATCCAGATGCCCTTTGGCGACGTCGCGCGATGTCGCGCTCGGCCACGCACGTCGGGCTTCAGGAGGCGGGCACGACCGATGATCCCTGCAACCAGGCCAGCTTGGCCGCCCGTGGCAGCTGCTTGAGCGCCCACTCTGCGCGCGAGGCGCTGGCGCGATCCGGATAGCTGCGACTGCCGAGGATGCGCAGGGGCGGGTGGGCACGGGTGTAGCGTGCACCGCGCCCGGCCAGGTGCGCGGCGAAGCGGGCTTCCAGGTTGTTGGTGATGCCGCAGTAGTAGCTGCCGTTGCGACATTCCAGCAGGTACAGGCACCAGGGCGCGGTCTCGGGCATGGGCCGATTATGCGGTGGACGGGCCTGGCGGCGACATTGCGCCGGATCAAGGCGGCACACGCAGGGCGGGGCGAGGATGGACCACCGGCAGGCGCGGCAACGCGGTCTCACCGGACCTTGAAACACGCCGCGTCAACGCCATCTCAGGATCATTGCCGGCCGCGCCGGCCACTCACTTTCGAGGATTTCCCCATGCGGATGGACAAGCTCACCTCGCGCTTCCAGCAGGCCCTGGCGGATGCGCAGTCGCTGGCCGTGGGCCGCGACCACAACCTCATCGAACCGGTGCACCTGTTGGTGGCGCTGCTGGACCAGTCCGGCGGCTCCACCCGCCCGCTGCTGGCCCAGGCCGGCGTGAACGTGCCGGTGCTGCGCGAGCGCTTGGGCGAGTCGCTGGAGGCGCTGCCCAAGGTCACCGGCCAGGCCGGCAACCTGTCGATCGGCAACGACCTCTCGCGCCTGCTCAACGTCACCGACAAGCTCGCCCAGCAGCATGGCGATGCCTTCATCGCCAGCGAGTGGTTCGTGCTGGCCGCCGCCGAGGACAGTGGCCCGCTCGGCGTGGCCCTGCGCGCGGCCGGGGGCGACAAGCAGAAGATCGCCGCGGCCATCGAGAAGGTGCGCGGCGGCGAGACCGTGCAGAGCGAGAACGCCGAGGACCAGCGCCAGGCGCTGGAGAAATACACCATCGACCTGACCGCGCGTGCCGAGGAAGGCAAGCTGGACCCGGTGATCGGCCGCGACGAGGAAGTGCGCCGCACCATCCAGGTCCTGCAGCGTCGCACCAAGAACAATCCGGTGCTGATCGGTGAGCCCGGCGTGGGCAAGACCGCCATCGTCGAAGGCCTGGCCCAGCGCATCGTCAACGGCGAGGTGCCCGAGAACCTGCGCAACAAGCGCGTGCTGTCGCTGGACATGGGCGCGCTGATCGCCGGGGCCAAGTTCCGCGGTGAGTTCGAGGAGCGCCTGAAGGGCGTGCTCAACGACCTGTCCAAGAGCGAAGGCCAGATCATCCTGTTCATCGACGAGCTGCACACCATGGTCGGCGCGGGCAAGGCCGATGGCGCGATGGACGCGGGCAACATGCTCAAGCCGGCGCTGGCACGCGGCGAGCTGCACTGCATCGGTGCCACCACCCTGGACGAATACCGCAAGTACGTGGAGAAGGACGCCGCGCTGGAGCGCCGCTTCCAGAAGGTCTTCGTCGGCGAGCCGACGGTGGAGGACACCATCGCGATCCTGCGCGGCCTGAAGGAGCGCTACGCGGTCCACCATGGCGTGGAGATCACCGACCCGGCCATCGTCGCGGCGGCCACGCTGTCCAACCGCTACATCGCCGATCGCCAGCTGCCGGACAAGGCCATCGACCTGATGGACGAGGCCGCCAGCCGCATCCGCATGGAGATCGACTCCAAGCCGGAGGAACTGGACCGCAAGGAGCGCCGCCTGATCCAGCTCAAGATCCAGCGCGAGATGCTGAAGAAGGAAAAGGACGCCGAGTCGGCCAAGCGCCTGGCCGACCTGGAGGCCGACATCGATACGCTGGAACGTGAGTTCTCCGACCTCAACGAGGTGTGGAAGTCGGAGAAGGCCGCCCTGCAGGGCGCGACCAAGATCAAGGAGCAGATCGAGGCGGCCAAGGTGGAACTGGAAGGCGCGCAGCGCCGCCAGGACTACGCGCGCATGAGCGAGATCCAGTACGGCGTGCTGCCGCAGCTGGACAAGCAGCTCGCCGCCGCGCAGGCCGCCGAACAGCAGGACTTCAAGCTGGTCCAGGACCGGGTGACCGCCGAGGAAATCGCCGAGGTCGTCTCGCGCTGGACCGGCATTCCGGTGAGCAAGATGCTGGAGGGCGAGCGCGAGAAACTGCTGCAGATGGAACAGCAGCTGCACACCCGCGTGGTCGGCCAGGAAGAGGCGATCAAGGTCGTGTCCGACGCGGTGCGCCGCTCGCGCGCCGGACTGGCCGATCCCAACCGCCCGGGCGGTTCGTTCCTGTTCCTGGGCCCGACCGGCGTGGGCAAGACCGAGCTGTGCAAGGCGCTGGCCGAGTTCCTGTTCGACTCCAGCGACGCGATGATCCGCATCGACATGAGCGAGTTCATGGAGAAGCACTCGGTCGCGCGGCTGATCGGCGCGCCTCCCGGCTATGTCGGCTATGAGGAAGGCGGTTACCTGACCGAGGCGGTGCGCCGTCGTCCGTACTCGCTGATCCTGCTCGACGAGGTGGAGAAGGCCCACAGCGATGTGTTCAACATCCTGCTGCAGGTGCTCGACGACGGCCGCCTGACCGATGGCCAGGGACGTACCGTGGACTTCCGCAACACCGTCATCGTGATGACCTCCAACCTGGGCTCGCACCAGATCCAGGAAATGAGCGGCGATGATTCGCCGGAGGCCTATGTGCAGATGAAGGCCTCGGTGATGGGCGTGGTGCAGGCGCACTTCCGCCCCGAGTTCATCAACCGGCTGGACGACATCGTCGTGTTCCACCCGCTGGACAAGGCGCAGATCCGCCAGATCGCCAGGATCCAGCTGCGCGGACTGGAGTCACGCCTGCACGAGCGCGGCATCGCCCTGGAGGTGGCCGATGGCGCCTTCGACTTGCTGGGCAATGTCGGATTCGATCCGGTGTACGGTGCGCGCCCACTGAAGCGTGCGATCCAGCAGCAGCTGGAGAACCCGCTGGCCTCCAAGATCCTCGGCGGCGAATTCGGCGCCGGCGACACGGTCAAGGTCGATGCTGCAGGCGGGCAGCTGGTGTTCGCCAAGGGATAAGGAAAGGCCCCGCGCACGCGGGGCCTTTTTCTTCCGCGACCGGATCGGGGACGGACGGCGCTGGGACGCGACTCGCCGCGGTGCGGCCTTCGGCACGAACGGCGGCGAGGCCATGGGGATCCTGGCGGCCAGGGGTGCCATGCGGGGATGGGCAGCGGGCCTTTGAGCGGCTTTTTCCTCCCGCCCGCGGCGCGGACTCTGACGCCGGACAGACTGCAGGTGTGACGCCGGTTGCCTTGGTGTCGCGCAGCGCGCCGTTGTGGGCAGAATGGCGGGATGGGGGAGCGCGCAACGACGTCGTTGAGAACCATGCTGCTGCTTGGCGCGGTGGGCTTGCTGTTGCAGCGGGTCAGCGTCGGCTATCCGTCCTTCCTCGGGCGCAGCGCCGAGATGGCCTCGCTCGTGCATCCGCATACGGGCCTGCTGCTGGCCGTGGCGATGCTGTTCGTCCGCACCCGCGTGCTGGCCGGACTCCACGTCGTGCTGTGCCTGGGCTGGATCGCCGACTGGATGCTGTTCATGCATGGCAGCTGGTACGAGGTGCCGGTGGGCGTCGGCGCGTATGCGCTGCTCTTCGGGTGGACCTGGCTCTGTGCGCGGCTGATGGGCTGGCCGCGCGCAGGCGCCCAGGCGCATCTGCGTCTGGGCGACCTGCCTGGCTATGTCTGCGTTGGACTGCTGCTGTATCCGGTCGGCATTGCCTTGATCGGGGGGCTGGCCTCGCTCTGGCTGTTCCCTGCCGGCGAACGCGTGCAGGTCATGGTCGAGGTGTACTTGTCCAAGCTGTTTGGCGTGCTGGTGGTGACCCTGCCGCTGGTGGCGGCCTGGACCGAGCGTGGGACCCCGGTGCCTGACGAGCGACGCCTGCGCGCCCTGGGCTGGCTGCTGGTGTTGACGGTCGCGGTGGCGGTGAGCTTCCTGGCCGAGGGCTATCTGCGCCAGCACCTGGGCGCACGCACGGGCCAGCCGCTGCCGCTGATGGACTTCCGCTTCACCCTGTTCGTCCTGGTCGGCGCGGCGGTGATCCGCCTGCGCTATCCGGTGTCAATGGCCTTGCTCGGCGCCTGCCTGCTGCTGATTGCCTATGGCGCGGCGCGCGCGGCCACGGCGAGCAATACCCCGCTGGGCTTCGTCAATCTGCTGCATATCGCCGTCGAACTGGGCGTATTGCAGATCACCGCGCTGTATCTGCTGATCGTGCTGCGCGATGCGCGCCGCAACGCGCGGCAGCTGGATCGGGAGACGCGACGCGATGCGGTGACCGGCCTGCCCAACCTGAAGGCGCTGCGCGATGGCGTTGCAGAACGCACACGTGCGGCGGAACGTCGGCAACTGGGCTACCTGTTGCTGGACCGGACCGAGGATCTGGTCTCGGTCTATGGCCTGGAGGTCCAGGCCGAAGTCATGACCGAAGCGGCCGGCCGCCTGGGCGAGGATGTGGAGGCCTATGTGGTGGGCACCGGGCAGTTCGTTCTGCTGCCGACCGCACAGGCGCCCATCGACAGCTGCTGGGAGGACTTGATGGAGCGGCTGCGCGACGTGCGGATCGAGGCGGGCGGCGGACACTTCCGCATGCTCCCGTATCTGGGTGTGGCCGCATTCGCCCACGATACGGCCCACGATCTGGAAGTAGCCCTGCGTAACGCTTCCCGACTGGCTTTCCAGGCGCGTCGTCGCAGCGAGTTGCACCCGCTGCTGCACGATCCGGACGAGGGTCGGGTGGGGGCATGGCAGATGGTCAGCAGCGCCTCCGATGCCCTGGCGGCGCTGCGCAAGGGGCAGGTCGAGCTCTACTTCCAGCCGCTGCATGCGATCGACCAGGCGCATGCGCCACTGGACTGGGAGGCGCCGCTGCACGGGGAAGTGCTGTGTCGCCTGCGCGATGAATCCGGCCAGCTGATGATGCCCGCGGCGTTCCTGCCGCAGATCGAGGCGGTCGGTCGCGGTGGCGAGCTGGACCTGGCGGTGGTGCGGGCACTGTTCGACACCCTGGCCGCGCGCCCGGAGGCCATCGGGCGTTTCGCCCGACTCGCCATCAACCTCACCGGACAGAGCCTGGCCTCGGCCAGTTTCGCCAGCAGCCTGCTGGCCCTGCTCGACGACGCGCCGATTCCCGGCAGCCGCTTGATCTTCGAGATCACCGAAACCGCCGCGATTCTGCAGGCCTCGGTCGCGCGCGCGCTGCTCGAGCAACTGCGCGAACGCGGCTGCCTGATCGCCATCGACGACTTCGGCGTGGGCATGCAGAGTTTCGAACGTCTCAAGCTGCTGCCGGTGGATGTGATCAAGATCGACGGCTCGTTCGTGCGCAATGTGGCGGCAGGCGGCAAGGACCACGCCGTGGTGCAGGCCTGCGTGGCCGTGGCACGCGCCTTCGAGGCGCAGACGGTGGCCGAATTCGTCGAGGACGCGCAGACCCTGGCGTGCCTGCAGGCGCTAGGCGTGGACTGGGTGCAGGGCTATCTGATCGCGGCGCCGCGCCCGTTGCAGCTGGTGCTCGGAACGGATCATGCGCTGAGCTAGCGCGCGGGCACGTTGTCGGCGTGATCGAGTGCACGCATCCGGATGGTGCTATGCCGCATGCCGCGACGGCATGTCACGATGCCGCCCGATCGCCGCCGGAGTGCGTGTGGCGACAGGGGGAATGCCGGAATGAGGCACTGGACGGCCACGCGGCTGGGCAGGATCGTTTTGCTTGGTCTGACGGGATTGGTCCTGCAGCAGGTCGCGATCGCTTACCGCATCGATTTTGCAGGCAAGGTGCAGGATGCATCGCTGGTGCACCTGCATGCCGGCCTGCTGCTGGCCATCGCGCTGCTGGCGCGCGATCGTTGGACCATGCCGGGCGTGGGCCTGATGCTGGCCTTGGGCTGGTGCGTGCGCCAGGCTCGCGGTGGTGAAGGGGGCTGGCCCGTCCTGGCATGGGGCTTGGCGGCCTGGTGCGTCATCGTGCTGTGGACCAGGCTGTGCGCGCACTGGACCGGCTGGCCGGTGCCCGGTCACGGGCGTCGCTTTGTGCGCACGCGATTGCCACGTCTGGCGGCGGTGGCCCTGTTGCTCTATCCGCTGGGCATGGCGCTGGTGGCGGCCACGTCCATCGTGCTCGACCCGCCGCGCCGCGAATGGCTTGGGGAGATCTTCCAGACGTTCTTTGCCACGCAGTTCGGCGTGGCCGTGGTCACCTTGCCGCTCATGCTGGCCTGGACCGAACGCGACCATCGGCGGTGGGGTCGCATGCCCTCGCGCGCATTGCGTGTTGGCTGGCCGTTGCTGCTGGGTGGGGCCTTGGGGCTTGGTGTGCTCGCTTCGCACTGCCTGTATCGCGGGTTCTCCGATGCCGGGATGATGCCGCCGGTGCTGATGGACTCCCGCTTCGTGGCGTTCGTGGTGCTGGCCTTTCTGGTCATCCGCCTGCCGCCGCTTGGCGCCATGCTGGCGCTGTCTTCGGGGCTGTTTCTGTTGGTTGCCGCCGCCGCCGGTGCCGCGCCCTACGGCAACACTGTGCTTGGGTTCTTCAACCTGCTGCACATCGCGGTGGAGGTGAGCATCCTGCTGATCAGCATGCTCTATGTGTGGCTGGGGCGGCGAGATCGGCGGATCTTGGCCCACGACCTGTCCGAGCAGGCGCTGCGCAACAGCATCACGCTGCTGCCCAATCTGCGCGCGCTGACCCGCGACCTGCAGCGACGCCCCGGTGGAGGGTGCGAGCTGGCCTATCTGCTGCTGGACCAGGTCGATTTCATGGTCACCGGCTTTGGCCTGGACACCCAGACCGCGGTGATGCAGCAGACCGCCGCGCAGCTGCGTCGGCATGCCCGGGTGTATTACGTGGGCACCGGCCAGTTCGTGCTCATCCGCGAGCCGCAGGCGCTGTCCTGGGAACAGCTGATGCACACCCTGGAGGCCGCCGAGTTGGACCTGGGCGGGCAGCGGCTGCGTCTGTCGCCCTATATGGGAGTCGCCCCCCTGTACGGCGAAGGGGCGTCGGGGCTGGACGCGGCGCTACGCGCATCCTCCCACCTGGCCTTCGATGCGCGGCGCCGGAGCGACGTGCTGCCGCGCTACGCCGCGGCCGCCGACCTGCAGCAGCAGGACCTGCAGCTGCGCCAGCTGCAGGACGCCGGGCAGGCGCTGGACAGCCTGCGGCGGCATCGCATTGCCCTGCATTTCCAGCCCATCGTGCCCTTGCGCGATGGCGGCCATGCCGCCGACAAGCTCTGCGGCGAGGTACTGTGCCGTCTCTTCGATCAAGACGGCACGCTGATTTCGCCTGCGCGTTTCATGGCGCCGATCGAAGCCGCCGGGCGCGGGGTGGAGCTGGACCTGGCGGTCATCCGCACGCTGCGCGGTGAGTTGGAACGGCACCGTGCCGCGCTGCCGCACTGTGGCCGGATCTCGATCAACCTCACCGGTCAGAGCGTGGCCTCTCCGAGCTTCCGCTCCGAGCTGCGCAGCCTGCTGGCGCGATGGCCGCTGCCGCTGTCCACCCTGTGCTTCGAAATCACCGAGACGGCCGCCATCGCCAGCACCGCCGCGGCCATCGAACTGCTGGAGGAGCTGCGCGCCGGGGGGTGCCGCATCGCCATCGACGACTTCGGCACCGGCATGCAGAGCTTCACCCGGCTCAAGGAGCTGCCGCTGGACGAGATCAAGATCGATGGCTCGTTCATCCGCAACGTCGTCCAGCGCGGACGCGACCATGCGCTGGTCCAGGCGTCGGTCGCGGTGGCCCAGGCCTTTGGCGCGGAAACCGTGGCCGAATTCGTCGAGGATGCCGAAACCGCCCAGTGCCTGCGGGCGATGGGCGTGGACTGGGCGCAGGGGCACTTCTACGGCAGGCCGCGCCCGCTGGCCGACGTACTGCTCGACCTGGCCGTGCCCGAACTTACCCCGAGCCTGGCCTGAGCGGCGACCTGCGCGTCGCCTCGGGTACTCAGGCCTCTTCTTCGGCCAGTCCCAGCAGCCGGTCGGCCTGGTCGCGCCAGGCCGGCAGCTTGGCCAGCACGCCGACGCGACGCAGGTATTCCTCGTCCACCGGGTCGCCGCTGATCAGCGAGGTCGCCACGTGCACCGCGCCGGTCACCCAGAAGCTGCGCAGGCTGGAGCTCTGCGGATGCCGCTGGAAGGCCACCGCCTCGATGATCGGCATGGGCAGGCCCCACAGTCCCAGCAGATAGGCGCCGGCCTCACTGTGGCCGGGACGCTCGTCCTGGTCGTCGGCCGGGACGGCGCGTTCATCGCGCACGCCGGGCAGCAGCAGGCCGATATCAGCCAGCAGCGAGGCGGTCGACCCAAGCTCGGCGCTGGTGGACGGCAGGATCTTGGCCGCCAGTCGCGAAGACAGCAGCGCGCGCTGCTGCATGGCGTTGCGTTCCTCGGGGGAGAGGGTCTGGACCGAAAACACTTCGCTGGCCAGGACCAGGTCGCGCAGGGTCGCAACACCCAGGCGCGTCACCGCTGTACGCAGGTCGGCGATGCTGCGCCCCCCGGAGAAGAACGCCGAGTTGCACAGCTGCAGGACCTTGGCCGCGATGGCCGGGTCGGCCGAAACCAGCTTGGCGATGTCGTTGGCGTCGGCGCCTTCATTGTCTTCCAGCGCGTGCACCAGGCTCAGGTACAGGTGCGGGGGCGAGGGCAGCTTCTCGATGCGGCCGATGGTCGAGCGCAGGCGCGGGTTGTCCAGCAGCTCGCGCAGTTCTTCCAGGCTGGTGACCGCTTCGAGCAAGGCTTCGGGCATCAGCGGCATGGACAGGAAGCGGTGGGCCACGCCAAGCAGGCGTGCGGCGGGGCCGCGCTGGGCCTGCTCCGGATCGACCATGGCGATGCGGCTGGTCTCAGGCCGCAGGGTGCGGATCTGGCCCAGCAGGGTGGCCGTGGTCAGGTCGGGCAGCACGGGGGCGGCGATGACCACGTCGATTGGCGTATTGGCGACCATTTCCATCGCCGCATTTCCATCGCCGACGGTTTCGACCTGCCAGTCCTCGCCCAGATCGGTGAGGTACGCCATCAGCTCCAGCGACAGGCTGGCTTCGTTTCCCACAAACAGAATACGCAAGACACTTCCCCGAAAAGCCGGATGCCGCACCGACTCAAAATGAAAGGCGACTGTACCGAAACTCGGGACCCCGGTCACCGCTGCGAACCCGCTTTCCGTCGCAGTTTTGTGCTGGCAATGCGCGATCTTGGCCTCAGGAGGCGGTCTGCGCGCGCGGTGGCCGGTATGGGGGCATCGACAGGATCATTTCCGCCAGCGAATGGGCCAGTTCGCGCTCGGCCAGCACGGCCGCGTCGGCGCCGTGCTCGAGCAGGTGCGCCACCTCGCCCTCGCTATGGGCACGCGCCAGCACGGTCAGCGCCGGGTTGAGCGCGCGCAGCTTGGCGATGGCCTCGCCCGCTTCGAGTGGCTGGGGGATGGCCAGCACCGCGATGCGCGCCTTTTCCGGCTGGGCCTCCGCCAGGACCGCGTCGGCCGCGGCGCTGCCGCGGATGGCGGGAATGCCGGCGGCGTGGGCCTTTTCCACGTTGTCGCGGTTGTCGTCGATGACCACCAGATGGAGCCCGCGTTCGGCCAGGACCCGGACCAGACTGCTGCCCACGCGGCCGTAGCCGATCACGATGGCATGGTCCTGCGCAATCAGCGGCGGGCCGGGCAAGGGGTCGGGTTCGGGGGTATCGGTGGCCAGGGCGTCCTGGGCTTGGCGGCGGCTCCACGCGTCCAGGGCGGCAAAGAGGAACGGGTTGGCCACGATCGACAGCAGCGCCCCGGCCAGGATCATGTCGTGGCCGGACTGCGGCAGGATCTTCAGGCTCAGGCCCAGGCCGGCCAGGATGAAGGAGAACTCGCCGATCTGGGCCAGGCTGGCGGCAATGGTGAACGCGGTCTGCCGCGGATGGCCGAAGGCGCGGACGATCGCATAGGCCGCCAGCGACTTGCCGACCACCACGATCACGAAGGTCGCCAGCACCTGCAGCGGGTACTTCACCAGGATCATGGGGTCGAACAGCATGCCGACCGAGACGAAGAACAGCACCGCGAACGCATCGCGCAGCGGCAGCGAATCATTGGCCGCCTTGTGGCTCAATTCGGACTCGTTGAGCAGCATGCCGGCGAAGAACGCGCCCAGGGCGAAGCTCACCCCGAACAGCTTGGCCGAGCCGAATGCCACGCCCAATGCGATGGCCAGCACCGAGAGCGTGAACAGTTCACGCGAGCCGGTGGCCGCGACCTTCTCCAGCGTCCACGGGATCACCCGGCGGCCGATCACCAGCATCACCGCGACGAAGGCGGCCACCTGCAGCAGGGTGATGCCCAGCGCCTTGGCGATGGCGACCGTGATGTTGGGTTCGCCCTGCGCGGCCTGCACCGCGGCGCCGCCACCCGCTTCAGCCGCGGCGCGCACCGTGCCGGCATCGCCCAGGGCGCCGGCCAGGGCTGGCAGCAGCACCAGGGCCAGGACCATGACCAGGTCCTCGACGATCAGCCAGCCCACCGCGATCTTGCCGCGCCGGGTATCGAGCATGCGCCGGTCCTCCAGCGCCCGCAGCAACACCACCGTGCTGGCCACCGACAGCGCCAGGCCGAACACGAAACCCTGCAGCAGCGGCCAGCCCATGAACCATGCCAGCGCCCAGCCCAGGCCGATGGCCACGGCGATCTGCACGATCGCGCCGGGGATGGCGATGCCCTTGACCTCCATCAGATCGTCCAGCGAGAAGTGCAGGCCCACGCCGAACATCAGCAGCATCACGCCCAGCTCGGATAGCTGCGTGGCCAGGTCCTGGTCGGCGACAAAGCCCGGCGTGAACGGGCCGACCACCATCCCGGCGACCAGATACCCCACCAGGGGCGACAGGCGCAGCTTGTTGGCCAGCGCGCCCAGCAGGAAAGCAACCGCTAGGCCGACGGCGATGATGTCGATCAGGCTGGTGTCGTGATGCATGGGCTCCCTTGGTGATGTGTCCTTCCGGCCACGAGTGTGGCCCAGCTGAACCAGATGGGGCAAATCGAAAATGACTGATCGGTTCATGCCGTCTATCGGCACGGCGCGCCGGGGAGGCACGCGGATCCACCTTACGCCGGGGACGCCACGGCGTGTCTGGCCAGGCGATTTGGAGGTGGCCGGAAAAGCACAACCCCGGCGCGGGCGCCGGGGTTGTGCGTGGATGTTGCCGGTGAAGCAGGCTTACCAGGTGTAGCCGATCTTGCCGTACACGTAGGCACCGTTGAAGCCGAACGGCGAGTAGTTGCTGTACGGAAAGACGCCGCTGGTCGAGTTGGCGTAGATGTTCCGGTCCGGGTAGGTGTCCAGCACGTTGTCCGCGCCCAGGGTCAGCGTCCACTGCGAGGTCGGCTTGTAGCTGGCGGTCACGTC
The DNA here is from genome assembly GCF_058448525.1 of Pseudoxanthomonas sp. JC1303. Taxonomy (NCBI): domain Bacteria; kingdom Pseudomonadati; phylum Pseudomonadota; class Gammaproteobacteria; order Lysobacterales; family Lysobacteraceae; genus Pseudoxanthomonas; species Pseudoxanthomonas sp. JC1303. Next base: position 2,940,998 of record NZ_CP185958.1, read on the forward strand.
GACCAGCCACTTGGCATTGAAGCTCTGGTCGCGCGCGGCCGTGGTGCTGTTGCGCACGGTGAAGCTGCCGTAGCGGGTGCCGGTCAGGCCCAGGCTCCAGCGATCGCTGTGCCAGGTGCCGCCCAGGATGGTCTTGTCCTTGGGGAAGCTGTCTTCCAGACGGCCCACCTCGTCACGAGCGACCAGCGAGGTGGTGATGCCCAGATCGGTCAGCGCGCTCGGCGAGGCATCCAGGTGCTGCACCTCGGTCTTGCCGTAGCTGTAACTGGCGGTCAGGTCCAGCGCGCTGGCGGCGAACGGGATGCTGTAGGTGCCCACCACGTCCACACCCCGGGTGCGGGTATCGGCCGCGTTGGTGAAGTAGCGGAACGAGTTGACCCCGCTCAGGCCCAGGTTGGACAGCAGCGCCTGCGCCTGGGTGTTGCCGGACAGGCTGACGTTGGAGGACAGCAGGATGCGGTCGTCGATCTCGATCTGATAGGCATCCACGGTCAGCGACAGCCGGTCGATCGGCTGCAGCACCAGACCCATGCTGTAGGAGGTCGAGGTCTCGGCCTTCAGCGGCTTGGAGCCCAGCGCCTGCGCCGCCGCGCTGCTCGCCGGGAAGGTGCCGCTCTGATAGAAGACGCCGTCGGAAATGATGCTGGAGATCGACTGGTAGCTCTGCTGAGCCAGCGACGGGGCGCGGAAGCCGTTGGAGACCGTGGCGCGCAGGGCGACCTTGTCGGTGAAGGCGTAGCGTGCCGAGAGCTTGCCCGAGGCCTTGCTGCCAAAGTCCGAGTAATCCTCCCAGCGGCCGGTCAGGCCGGCGGAGAACTTGTCGGTGAAGTCCGCCTCAAGCCCCGCGTAGACCGCGTAGTTGTGACGGTCGGCATGCACGGCGTTCTCGGCGCTGAAGCCCGGGAAACCCTGTGCGCCGCCCCCGTAGTAGGACGCCGCCTCGCCCGGCGACTGGTTCCACTTTTCCTCGCGATATTCGGCGCCGAAGGACAGGGTCACCGGGTAGGCCAGGCCCCACTCCAGCGGCTGGGTGAAGTCGGCATTGAGGATGTTCTGGGTGTATTCCAGCGCACCGTCGTGGAAGCGGGTCGGGCTGTCGGTGCCCAGGTCGTAGTTGAGCGTGTTGCCGGTCGCGTAATCGACCTTGTTGTAGCCGTAGTTGTAGCTCACGTCCCAGGTGAAGCCGCCGTCGGTCGCGCCCTTCAGGCCAGCCACCAGCGAGCGGTCCTTGGAGTACTGGTTGATCACCGGCACGTAGCCGTCCGGATAGAACTGGGCGATCAACGCGCCCTGGTTGCTGTGGTTGGGCGAGCGGTAGAACGCGTAGGAATCGATGTCGCGGTTGCTGGCCAGCGCGGTGGCATAACCGGTGATGCGGTCGGTGAAGTCGAAGCTGCCGTTGGCCGACACTGCACCTGCGTGGACGTCGGGGTCGCCGATGACAAAGGCCTTCTCGCCCACGCCCGGAAAGTTGCCGGTGTTGGGGGTGCTGCCGGCGTAGGCGCCGGAACGGTTGGTCGGATCCTGGCTGCCCACCTGGCCTGCCAGATGCACGCGGCCGCGGCCGTCGGCGAAGCTCACCCCGGTATCGCCGGAGAGCTGGAACTGCTCACCGTCGCCCTTGGAATATTCGCCATAGTTCACGCCCAGGCTGCCGCCCTGGCCGGCGCCCTTGAGTACGATGTTGATCACACCGGCGATGGCGTCCGAGCCGTACTGGGCCGAGGCGCCGTCACGCAGCACTTCCACGCGCTCGATGGCCGACACCGGGATCGAGTTGAGGTCCACCGCCGAGGCGCCACGGCCGATGCTGCCGTTGAGGTTGATGGCTGCCGAGGTGTGGTAGCGCTTGCCGTTGACCAGCACCAGCACCTGGTCGGGCGACAGCCCGCGCAGCTGCGCCGGGCGGATGCCGCTGGTGCCATCCACCAGCGCCGGGCGCGGGAAGTTCAGTGAGGGCAGGGCGCGGGAGAGCGCGGTCGCCAGTTCGGTGGTACCGGTGGCCTGCAGGGCTTCGGGGGTGACGATGTCGATCGGCGATTGCGACTCGGCCACGGTGCGATTGGTCACGTGGGTGCCGGTGACGATCACCGTGTCCAGTGTGCTGGCCTTGGTGGTGTCGGTGCTGGAAGCCTGCTGGGCGAAGGCAGGGGCGGCGATCAGGGCGAAGGCCACGGCCGCGGCGAGGCGTGTTTGGATCGGCTGCATGGGAAGCTCCATCGAAGAAGTGCGAAGGACAACAAGGTTCAACAGGTCGGTATTGCGTTGAGTTGTTGTGAGGTGCCTTCGTAATTATTCGTTAAGTCCATCGGCCACGCCTACAACCATTGCTGATCAACTCATGAAGAATTCGCATGGCGGTGCCGCGTTTTCGTCATCTGCCTGGGCCCGTGTCCGGATGTGTCGAGATGTGTCGGCGAGGCGGCGCACATGGCGTCTTGCGAAACGAAAAGAGCCCCGGCGATGCCGGGGCTCCTGGTGGGTCCGCGTATCTGCGATGCGCGCGGGGTTTACCACTTGTAGCCGATGTTGGCGTACAGGTAGGCGCCGTTGAAGCCGAACGGCGAGGTCGCGCTGTACGGGAAGTAGCTGCGCGTGCCGGCACCGGCCACGGTGCGGTCCGGATATTCGTCCAGCACGTTGTCGCCACCCAGGGTGAAGCTCCAGTCGCCCAGCTTGTAGGTCGCGGCCAGGTCGAGGGTCCACTTGGCGCTATAGGTCTGGTCGGCCGCTTCGGTGGTGCCGAAGGTGGTGAACTCGCCCCAGCGCGTGGCGGTGGCGCTGAACGCCCAGGCGCCCGGGCTCCACACGCTGCCCAGGTAGAACTTGTCCTGCGGCGAGCCTTTGGTGATGCGCCCGATCTCGGCACGGCCGATGCGCACCGCATTGGGGTCGATCGCCTCGAGCGCGGCCGGGTTGGCGGCGATCTTGTCGATGTCGGTCTTGTTGTGGTTGTAGCCGGCGCTCAGGTCCAGGTTGCTCGACGCCAGCGCCCAGCGATAGGTGCCGACCACATCGACGCCACGCGTGGTGGTGTCCACGGCATTGGTGAAGTAGCGTCCGCCGCCGATGCCGCTGAAGCCGCCCGGTCCGTTGAGGTAGTTGCGCACCGCGGTCGAGGTCAGGTTCTCGGACAGCACCACGCGGTCGTCGATCTCGATCTGGTAGGCGTCGATGGTCACGTACAGGCCGTCGACCGGTTGCAGCACCAGCCCCAGGCCGTAGTTGGTGGATTCCTCGGCCTTCAACGGCTCGGCACCCAGGGCCACGGCGGCCGCGGCGTTGGTGCGGAAGGTGCCGATCTCGAACGGCGTGGCCACCACCGAGCCGTCGGGCTGGGCGACGTTGATGAAGTTGGTGGCGATGGACTGGAAGTACTGCTGCTGCAGCGACGGGGCGCGGAAGCCGGTCGAAGCGGTGGCGCGCAGGGCGACCTTGTCGGTGAAGGCATAGCGCAGCGACAGCTTGCCGTTGCCGGTATCGCCGAAGTCGCTGTACTTCTCATAGCGCCCGGCCAGGCCGGCGGAGAACTTGTCGGTCAGATCCGCTTCCAGGTCCGCGTAGAACGAGTAGCTGTTGCGGTCGAAGCTGCCCGAGTCCGAGGGCTTGAAGCCGGAGAACACCTGCGCGCCCGGCAGCAGCGAGCCATTGGCCGAGGGCACCCCGCCGTTGACGTAGGAGGCTTCCTCGCCCGGGGTTTCCTTGAACTCCTCGCCACGCCATTCCGCGCCGAAGGCCAGCGTGACCGGATAGGCCAGGCCCCAGTCCAGCTGCTTGTTGAAGTCGGCATTGAGCACGTACTGGTTCACTTCCAGCGCGCCGGCATAGAAGCTGGTCGGCGAGTTCAGGCCCAGCGAGTTGTTGAGCGAATGCTTGACGTCGAAGGTCAGCTTGTTGTGCCCGTAGTTGGCGCTCAGGTCGATGTTGAGGCCACCTTCGGTGTAGGTCTTCAGACCGCCGACCCAGGACACGTCCTCGGACTCGTTGTAGATCTGCGGCAGAAAGCCGTCCGGATAGATTTCCGGTCGGTTGCGGTTGTCCTCGGCGGCGCGGAAGTAGCCGTTGGAGGTGACCTTGCGCTTGCTGGCCATGCCGTAGGAATAGAACGTCAGGTAGTCGGCGGGCTTGAGCTCGCCGTTGTAGGACACCGCGCCCTGCTCGACTTCCGGATCACCGTAGCGCTGCTCGACCCGGCCGTTGTAGGGCGTGGCACGGTCGGTGTTGTTCTGGTGACCGGCCTGCGCGGCCAGGTGCACGCCGCCGACCTCGCCCAGCTTGAAGCCGGCATCGCCGGAGAGCTGGTACTGGGCACCGTCGCCGGCACTGTACTTGCCCCCGCGCAGGCTCACGCTGCCGCCGCTGTCGCTGCCCTTGAGGACCACGTTGATGACGCCGGCGATGGCGTCCGAGCCGTACTGGGCCGCCGCGCCGTCACGCAGCACCTCGACCCGCTCGATGGCGGCGATCGGGATGGTGTTCAGATCGGCCGGGGAAGAGCCTCGGCCCTGGCTGCCGTTGAGGTTGACCAGCGCGGTGGTGTGGTAGCGCTTGCCGTTGACCAGCACCAGGGTCTGGTCGGGCGACAGGCCACGCAGCTGCGCCGGGCGCACCGCGTCTGTGCCATCGGTGACCGCCGGGCGCGGGAAGTTGAGCGAGGGGATCGCGCGGGTCAGCGCGGTGGCCAGTTCGGTGGTGCCGGTCTGCTCGAGGACTTCGGGGGTGATGATGTCGATCGGGGACTGGGACTCGGCCACGGTCCGGTCGGCGACGCGCGTGCCGGTCACGATCACGTTGTCCAGGGTCTTGGCGGGGGCGTTGTCCTGGGCCAGGGCGGGGGTGGCTAACGCAAGCGCGATGGCTGCCGTCAGCAGGGTGGGCTTGTATGACATGGTGGCTCCGGTCAAGTTGGGGGACTGACGTCGCACGCCCAACCCGGGATCTGCGTCCCGGTGTGGCGAATTGTCGCGACGCGAACCACGAATACCTTGGGTTGCGTGGCTGTGCAACGGTTTCTTAACAAACCATCACATTCGTCAGGACCCGATACACTGTGCGGTCCGCTGCACCCACCCCCTGGAATTGCCTGTGATTTCCCTTCGCAACTTCGCCCTGCGCCGTGGCGAGCGCCTGCTGTTGTCCAACGTCGACCTGACCATGCACGCCGGTTACCGCGTCGGCGTGGTGGGCCGCAACGGCACCGGCAAGTCCAGCCTGTTCGCCGCGGTCAAGGGCGAGCTGGAGGCCGACAAGGGCGACGTGGAACTGCCGGGCAAGGTGCGCACGGCCAGCGTGGCGCAGGAGACTCCGGCACTGGACGAGCCGGCGCTGGAATTCGTCCTGGGCGGCGACGAGGAGATCGCCGCGGTGCTGCGTGCCGAGGCCGACGCCACCGCACGCGAGGACTGGGAGGCGGTGGCCGATGCGCACCAGAAGCTGGCCGAACTCAACGGCTACGACGCCGAGGCGCGCGCCGGCAAGCTGCTGCACGGCCTGGGGTTCCCGGCCGACACCCATGGCCGGGCGGTCAAGGACTTCTCCGGTGGCTGGCGCGTGCGCCTGAACCTGGCCCGCGCGCTGATGATGCCCTCGGACCTGCTGCTGCTGGACGAGCCGACCAACCACCTGGACCTGGACGCGGTGTTCTGGCTGGAGCAGTGGCTGCTCAAGTACCCGGGCACGCTGCTGCTGATCAGCCACGACCGCGAGTTCCTGGACAACGTCGCCACCCACACCCTGCACCTGCATGGCGGCGGGGCCAAGCTTTACGTCGGCGGTTACACCGACTTCGAGCGTCAGCGCACCGAGCACCTGCGCCAGCAGCAGATCCAGCACGAAAAGGCCGAGGCCGAGCGCGCGCATCTGCAGAGCTTCATCGACCGCTTCAAGGCCCAGGCCAGCAAGGCCAGCCAGGCCCAGAGCCGGATCAAGCGCCTGGCCAAGATGGCCGGCACCGAGGCGGTGCGCGCCGAGCGCGAGTTCCGGATCGAGTTCGCGCCGCCGGCGCGGCTGCCGTATTCGTTGATCCGCCTGGACCATGTCGACTGCGGTTATCCCGCCGTGGAAGCCGCCAGGGCGGCGAAGGGGCTTTCCGCAGAGGAACTCGCTGCCATGGCGGCTCCCACCGTGATCCTGCACGACGCCGGTTTCGGCCTGGAGGCGGGCGACCGCATCGGCCTGCTGGGGCCCAACGGCGCGGGTAAGTCCACCCTGGTCAAGACCCTGGTCGGCGAGCTGGCCCCGGTCCACGGCGAGCGCAGCGCGCATCCGGACCTGCGCATCGGCTACTTCGCCCAGCACACGGTCGAATCCCTGCACGAGGGCCAGTCGCCGATCGACCACTTCCGCGAGATCGCCCCGGACACCTCGACCCAGGTGTTCCGCGATTTCCTGGGCAAATGGAATTTCCCCGGCGACCGCGCCTTCGAAGTGGTCGACGGATTTTCCGGCGGCGAGCGCGCGCGCCTGGCGCTGGCGCTGATCGCCTTTCAGCAGCCCAACGTACTGCTGCTCGACGAGCCCACCAACCACCTGGACCTGGAGATGCGCGAGGCCCTGGCCGAGGCGCTGAGCGACTTCGACGGCGCCATCGTCATGGTCAGCCACGACCGGCACCTGATCGGCCTGGTCTGCGACACCTTCTGGCGCGTGGCCGATGGCGTGGTCGAGCCGTTCGCCGGCGACCTGGACGACTACGCGGCCTGGCTGCGCGCGCGGCCCACCGCCCAGGGCAGCAAGAAGATGGAGAAGGTCGAAAAGCCGATCAATGCCCAGACCGCGGCGGCCGTGCCCGCGCCGGCCAGGCCCGCCGGGGCGAAGAAGCCGGTCAACCCGCACAAGTTGGCGGCGGCCGAGGAGCGGGTCGACGCGCTGGGCGCGGCCTTGGCCGAGCTGGATCGGCAGCTGGCCGACCCGGCCAACTACGCCGACAGCGCGCGCATGAGCGCCATCACCCGCGACCGCGAGGCCACCGCCGAGCAGCTGGCCAACGCCGAGCAGGCCTGGATGGAACTGCTGGAAAGCGCGGCCTGAGGCTTCAAGCCGCGACGGGCGCCGCCGTGGCCTCAAGCCATTGGCGGAAGCTGCGCATCGCCTCGCGCTCCTCGCGCGATCGCAGCCTGGTCAGCCAGTAGCCGCCGACATCCACACCCAGGTCGAACAGGCGCACCAGCCGCCCGCTGTCCAGGTCGCGCTGGAACATCGCCAGCGGCAGCAGGGCCACGCCCACGCCGGCGGCGGCTGCCTCGGCCAGGGCTAGCGACGAATCGAATACCGGACCGCGCGCCTCCAGCACGGGGATGCCCGCCGCCTGGCTCCAGCGCGTCCATTCGTCCTGGCGGAACGAGCGCAGCAGGGTGGCGCCGACCAGGTCGCGCGGTTGCTGCAGGCGCCGGGCCAGGGCCGGGGCGCAGGCCGGTGCCAACGGCGCGGCGCAGATCGAGGTCGCCTCCAATCCGGCCCACTGGCCATCACCGAAGCGGATGGCCAGGTCCAGGCCATCGCCGGCTTGCTCGATACGGTTGTTATGGGTCTGCACGCGCAGGTCGATGCCTGGATGCGCGCGGGTGAAGTCGGGCAGGCGCGGCAGCAGGAAGCCGGTGGCGAAGGTGCCGACCACGCCCACCGTCAGCGCCTCGCGGTGGCGGCCGCCGTCGAAGCGGTCCAGCGCCGCGCCGATGCGGTCGAAGGCCGCGCGCAGTTCCGGTGCCAGTGCGGCACCTTCCTCGGTCAGGGCCACGCCGCGTGGCAGGCGATGGAACAGGGACAGGCCCAGGCGGTCTTCCAGCTGACGGATCTGGTGGCTCAGCGCGGCCTGGCTGACGTGCAGCTCCAGCGCGGCGCGGGTGAGGTTGAGATGCCGCGCGGCGGCCTCGAAGGCGCGCAGGGCATTGAGCGGGAGGGCGGATCGGAGCATGACGGCCTGTTCGAGGTCAGGGAATGCAGGCGCAGTGGCGACGGCCGCACAACCGGCACTGTAGCTCAGCCATAGATTTAGCTTATGGCTGCCTCTGAAACTTCGTGCTGGTGGGCGCGGATCTGCCTTCCAATAATCCTTCGGACCTTCCCGTCCGGAGTGCTGCCATGTCTGACCGTCGTCGATTCCTCCAACGCAGCGGCACCGCGCTGCTCACCGCCTTTACCGTCCCCTTGGCATCGGCTGTCGTCCCGGTGGCGCCTGTGGCCAAGGGCTGTGTGGAAGCCGCGATCGCCAGCGCCAAGGATCTGGCCGCGCTGGAGCAGGTCAGCGGCGGGCGCCTGGGTGTGACCCTGCTGGACGTTGGGACGGGCCGCCGCCTGGGCCGACGCCAGGACGAGCGCTTTCCCATGTGCAGCACCTTCAAGGCGTTGCTGGCCGCCCACGTCTTGAGCCTGGCCGACGCCGGGACGCTGTCGCTGGATGAGCGCATCCCGATCGGCCAGGCGCAGATGATGTCCTGGGCGCCGGTGTCGGAGCGGCACGTGGGCAAGGACCTCAGCGTGCGCGACCTTTGCCGGGCCATCGTCACCCTCAGCGACAATCCCGCGGCCAACCTGCTGCTGAAGCGGGTTGGGGGGCCGCCCGCGCTGACGGCGTTTCTGCGCAAGCAGGGCGATGCGGTGACGCGCAACGATCGTTACGAGCCGGAGATGAACAGGTTTACGCCGGGCGATCCACGCGATACCACCAGTCCCGCGGCGATGGCCGCCAGCCTGGCGCGCTTCGCGGTGGGCGATGGGCTGTCTGCGGGCTCGCGGGCGCAGTATGCGGACTGGTTGATCGACAACCAGACCGGCGACGATTGCCTACGCGCTGGCCTGGGCAAGCGCTGGCGTGTGGGCGACAAGACCGGCAACAACGGTCGCGACACGCGCAATGATCTGGCGGTGTTATGGCCACGCGCCGGCGGCACGCCTTGGGTGCTCGTGGCGCTGCTGCAAGGTGCGCGCGTGGACGAGGCTCAGCGCGATGCGGTGCTGGCACGCGTGGGGGCGCTGGCCGATGCGATGATCGGTTGAGCGCGCGGCCGCATCCGGCGCGCGGCGGTCTTTCTCATCGCGGGGCGTGAGCGTTTCCACTTCGCGGCGACGGCGGTCAGCGTCGCCGCGAGCACCGCCAGCGGGGCAAGCTCCGCGCTAGGGGTCGGCTGGATGTCAGTTTCCACACGGCCGAAAGGCCGCTTCGCAGCGGCCTTTCTGTTTCCCGCGAGGATGCCCAAGTGGCTTACCGCAGCCTGGCATCGGCGCTTCGCGCCTCGAATCGAGCGCGTCGGTTGCCTCCCGCGAGCGAATGTCATCGCGCACGGCTCGCTCAAAAGTAGAAGCCGATGTTGAGGTTCAGCCGCGAATGCCAGCCCGGGTTGTCCGGCGCGGCCAGGCCGATGCCGTCGCCGCCGGCAAACCACATGTTCTTGCCCGCGATCCAGTCGATGTACACCAGCATCGGACCTTTGCCAAAGCTGCAGCCGGTGACGTTCTGGACCGAGTCGCGCAGGCCTGGTGCGCCGCCGACCGGCAGGGTCGCGCTGAGGTCGTTGTAGCAGGTGATCGTCTCCAGCCGGCCGGTGCGGGGCAGGGCGTAGGACAGGTTCAGCGTGGGCACGTCGGCCTCGCGCGCAATCTCGAACGGGGCCTGGAAGGCGGACAGGGCGATGCGGTCGCCCGGGATGCGATATCGATAACGGACCCACTGCGCCTGCCAGCTCAGGCCGTCGCGGCTCCACTGTGCGTGCAGGGCGGCGCCCTGGTGACCGTCGTCGTGGCCCGTATCGCGGCGCTGCACCTGGCCGAAAAAGACAGACGCCCCCAGTTGCAGTTCGCCGCCGCGCCATTGGCCGGTGTGCGCGTAGCGCAGGTTGAGCCGGCCATGCTCACGGTAGGGCAACGCATCGGTGGTGGCCACGTCGAACGAATAGCGGTCGTAACGCCGGCCGCTGCGGTACTCGTCGCCGGCAAACAGCCCCACGTGCCATTGATGGGCGCCGACGTGACGCTGCCAGACTGCGCCCAGGTCGTAGTCGTCCTCCAGGCCAAGGTAGTAACCCGAACCGAACCAGAAGCTGTGCGAGGCCGTGGGCAACAGGCCGAACGGCACCTGCGCCACGCCCACGCGCAGGTCCGAAGCGGCATCGAACTTCCAGCCGGCCCAGGCGTGGTGGATCGCGCTGAAGCCGTCGTACCAGCGGTACTGCACCGAGAAGAACGCAGGGCCCGCCTCGCCCTTGAGGTCCACGCGCAGCAGCTCCAACTGCAGCCGGCTGGTGGGGGCGTCGTCGAGCCAGCCGTAGTTGAAGCGCGCCGCGCCGCCAAATTCGAAGGACGCCGGGGTGTCTTCGGGCGGTGGGGGCGCTTCGGCGCGCTCGGCCAGGGCGAGGGGCACGGCGGCCAGGTTGGCGATGCACAGCAGCAGTTGGGCGACGAGGCGGGACACGTCGATGGGCCTCCAGCGCCGGGCGCTTGCCAGGCAGGGTCGGTGAGGGGGTGAGGGGGTGAGGGGGCGCCATGCAGGCCGGCGCCAGGCGGGCCAGCGCCGGTTGCGGACAGGCGCCAGCTTAGTTTTGTCGAAGTGAGGCTCGCGCCACGACACCTCGCATCGCGATCCAGCGCAGTGGACCGCGACGAAAAAAGAAAGGCCGCGTTGCCGCGGCCTTTCCTCGTGCAGCGAGACGCGGAAGGCTTACTTCAGCTTGGCATCGGCGCGCAGCGCCTCGGCCCGGTCGGTCTTCTCCCACGAGAAGGCGGTGGCGGTGTGCTGCTTGCCGGCGCCATCGGTGTAGGTGAATTCCTTCGGCTTGCGGCCGAAGTGACCGTAGGACGCGGTCGGCTGGTACATCGGGTGGATCAGGTCGAGCATCTTGATGATGCCGTACGGGCGCAGGTCGAAATGCTTGCGGATCAGCTTCTCGATCTTCTCGTCCGGGATCTTGCCGGTGCCGAAGGTGGTCACCGAGATCGAGGTCGGCTCGGCCACGCCGATGGCGTAGGAGACCTGCACTTCGCAACGGTCGGCCAGGCCGGCGGCGACGACGTTCTTGGCGACGTAGCGGGCGGCGTAGGCGGCCGAACGGTCGACCTTGGACGGATCCTTGCCCGAGAACGCGCCACCACCGTGACGGGCCCAGCCGCCGTAGGTGTCGACGATGATCTTGCGCCCGGTCAGGCCGCAGTCGCCCACCGGGCCACCGATGATGAACTTGCCGGTCGGGTTGATGTGGAACTTGGTGCCCTTGTGCAGCCACTTGGCCGGCAGCACAGGCGCCAGGATTTCCTCGCGCACCGCCTCGATCAGGTCCTTCTGCTTGATGCCCGGATCGTGCTGGGTGGACAGGACCACCGCGTCGATGGCGTTGGCCACGCCATTCTCATAGCGCAGGGTGACCTGGCTCTTGGCATCCGGGCGCAGCCACGGCAGCGGCGAGTTGCGCTTCTTGCGCACCTTGGCCTGCTGCTCGACCAGGCGGTGCGAGAGGTGGATCGCCGCCGGCATGTAGCTGTCGGTCTCGTTGGTGGCATAGCCGAACATCAGGCCCTGGTCGCCGGCGCCCTGCTGCTCGGGGTTCTTGCGATCCACGCCCTGGTTGATGTCCGGGGACTGCTTGCCGATCAGGTTCAGCACGCCGCAGGTCTCGCCGTCGAAACCGACCTCGGAGCTGTTGTAGCCGATGTCCAGGATCACCTTGCGGGTCAGGGCTTCCAGATCGATCCAGGCGCTGGTGGTCACTTCGCCGGCGACGATCGCCACACCGGTCTTGACCAGGGTCTCGCAGGCCACGCGGGCGCGCTTGTCCTGGGCCAGGATGGCGTCCAGCACGGCATCGGAAATCTGATCGGCGATCTTGTCCGGATGGCCTTCGGAGACCGATTCGGAAGTGAACAGGTAGCTGGACATCAGGCTTATATCCTTCAATGCGGATGAAAAGATGGCCGCGCATGATACACGCGTGCGCGCCGCGGCGCATGGTGGCGCGCCCCATGTTGCGCTGGCGTTACCGTTCCCGCCTACCGCCCGGGACCGCGGCGGTGCGCCACCGTGTCACCGGACTGCCGCGATGCTGCAATGCAGCTGACGCCGTTGGCGCCCAGTCTGGCGCTCCAGATCGTCCGCTATCGTGGGAATGGGGCCCGCCATGCGACCTCTGGAAGACACCCTGATTGAACGTTATCCGCGTTGGTTCGGCGGTCGCCGTGGCCTGCTGACCCGACCATTGCTGCGTCGCTACGGCCACTGGTCCGGCATCGACCAGGCGATGGCCTTCCTGCGCGATCACCAGGACAGCGATGCGTGGGACTTCGTCACCGCCTCGCAGTCCTTCCTGCAGTTGGAGGGCGCGCACGATGCGCAGGCGCTGGCCCGCATTCCGCCATCGGGCCCGCTGCTGGTGGTGGCCAACCACCCCTCGGGCGCGCGCGATGCGATGGCGCTGCTGGATCTGGTCGGCCAGGTGCGCCGCGACGTGCGCATCGTCGCCAATGCGCTACTGACCCACATCGCGCCACTGCGGCCACTGCTGCTGCCGGTGCGCGTGTTCGGCGGCAGCGCGGCCGCCGGCAGCCTGCGCCAGGTGCGCGCGGCGCTGGAGGCGGGGCAGTGCGTGATCGTGTTTCCGGCCGGCGAAGTTTCGCGCCTGCATCCGTTGGGCGTGCGCGACCCGCGCTGGCGGTCGGGCTTCGTGCGTTTCGCCCGGGCCAGCGGCGCGCCAGTGTTGCCGGTCCGCGTGCAGGCGCGCAATTCGGCGCTGTTCTATGGCGCGTCCGCGGTGTTCAAACCGGCCGGTACGGCGCTGCTGCCGCGCGAGATGTTCGCCCGACGCCAGCAGCCGCTGCGCCTGCACGTGGGCCATGCCCAGGTGCTGGAAGCCGGGCGCGACGAGACCGTGGTGCTGCGCCAGTTGCGCCGTGCCCTGTATGCGCTGGGCCGCCGGGCGGATGCCGCGCCAGAAGCCCCGGCCGCGCTGGTCGCACCGGTGCCCGTGGACGTGCTGCGCCGAGCGGTGGCGCAGCTGCCTGGCCTGGGCCGCACCAGCGAGGGGCGCCGGATCGTGGCCGGCCCGCTGGCCGCCGACTCGCCGCTGCTGCGCGAGATCGGACGCCTGCGCGAGCTGACCTTTCGCAAGGTGGGCGAGGGCACCGGTCGCGCGCTGGACCTGGATGACTACGACACCTGGTACGACCATATCGTGCTGTGGGACGAAGATGCCGGCGCGGTCGCCGGTGCCTACCGCGTGGCGCGGGGCGCCCAGGTGCTGGCGCGGCGCGGGCTGGCCGGGCTGTACACGGCCAGCCTGTTCGACTGGTCCGAGCGCGCCTTGCCGCGCATCGCGCAGGGGATGGAGCTGGGGCGCAGCTTCGTCGCGCCGGACTACTGGAACAGCCGCAGCATCGACCAGCTGTGGCAGGGCATCGGCGCCTATCTGGTGGCGCATCCGCAGGTGCGTTACCTGTTTGGCGCGGTGTCGATGAGCGCGGCGCTGCCCGAGGCGGCGCGCGCGCAGATCGTTGCGTATTACCAGCGCTTCCATGGGGCCGACGCGGTCGCCACGGCGCGCCATCCGTTCCGGCTGCAGCAGATGCCGCCGCAGTTCGAGGCGCTCGACGCCGGTGCCGCCTTCGCATTGCTGCGCGAGAACCTGGCCGCGCTCGGTGCGCAGGTGCCGATGCTGTTCCGCCAGTACACCGAGCTGTGCGAGCCCGGTGGCGCGCGCTTCCTCGCCTTCGGCGTGGACACGGATTTCGCAGGGTGCGTCGATGGCCTGATCGAGGTGGATCTCGAACGCATGCAGGCACGCAAACGCCAGCGCTACCTCACCGCCCCCACGCAGGAGCAAGCCGCATGAACCGCGCCGTGTTCGTCTCCGATGTGCACCTGGGTTCTACCCATTGCCATGCCGCCGAGTTCGCCGATTTCCTCGGACGGGTGAAGTGCAGGCAGTTGTACCTGGTCGGCGACATCGTCGACTTGTGGTGGATGTCCCAGCGACGCGCGCGCTGGGACGCGGCGCACCAGCGCGTGGTCGAGGCATTGCATGCGCTGGCGCGCAACGGCACCGAGTTGATCTACGTGCCCGGCAACCACGACCGCGCCGCACGTCGTTTCTGCGGACTGATGCTGCCGGCGATGCAGGTGCGCCGCCGGGTGATCCACACCACCGCCGACGGCCGCCGCCTGCTGGTGGTCCACGGCGACGACTACGACGCGGTCACCCACTTCGGCGGATTGCAGGAGCGGTTCGGCGACTGGCTGTACTACCGCATCCTCACCGGCAACAAGCTGGTCAACCGGCTACGGCGGCGCTTCGGCCTGCGCTACTGGTCCCTGGCCGAATACCTCAAGCGCAAGAGCGCGGCGGCCGAGCGCTATATCGCCCGTTTCGTCGAGGCCGGCCTGGCCGATGCACGCCGACGCGGGCTGGATGGCATCGTCTGCGGCCATATCCATCGCGCCGCGCTGCTGCGTCGCGACGGCCTGGTCTACGCGAACGACGGCGACTGGGTGGAAAGCCTGACCGCGCTGTGCGAGACCGCCGACGGCAGCCTGCAGTTGCTCGCCCACACAGGGCAGGTGTTGAGCGAACTGCCGGCGCGGTTGCGTCTGGTGAATGACGGAGCGGCCCTGCCGCAGGCGGCCTGAGCATCGCCTGCCGGCTGCTGCGTGAGGCGACTGTAGTCGCGCTTTCTTTCGTATCGCGGCCGTGTCCGTCTCGATCCGTGGCCTGCGTGAAGCGGGCATGGACCTGCCACGACTGCGTTCGTTCCTCCCCGGATGGCTGCTGATCGCCGTGCTGATTGCGTCGGCATTCGGCCGCTCGGCGGCCGGCACCGCGCGTGATGGCCTGACCATCGACGAGCCGTATCACTACACCGCCGGGCTGTCGTACCAACGCTTCGGCGATTATCGGCTCAATCCCGAACATCCGCCGCTGGCCAAGCGCTGGGTCGCATGGCTGGCGCCTTCGCGGGTGGTGATGCCGCCACTCCGCGTCGTGCATGAGAAGCGCGACGAGCGCCGCTTCGTGCAGACCGTCGCGTATCTGGATAACGCTCCGGCCGAGACCCAGGCCAACATCCGCCGCGCGATGTACCTGCTGAACCTGGCGCTGCTGTCGGCGCTGGGCCTGGTGCTCTGGCGCGTGGCCGGGGTGTGGTGGTCGGCGGGGTTGCTGGCCTGGCTGGCGGTCGAACCCACCGTCGGTGCGCACCTGCCGCTGCTGATGACCGATCTGCCGGTGGCCTTGGCACTGGGCCTGACCGCTGCGTGCGCGGCATGGCTGGCGTCGAGCTGGCGCTGGCCGGCCTGGTGCGCGTTCGCGATCGCGGCCGGACTGGCGCTGGGTGCGAAACATTCGGCGCTGGGCGGACTGGTGGGGGTCGGCGCGGCGCTGCTGGTGCTGGCGCTGTGGACACGCGGTGTCGCCTGGCGCGTGCGGTTGCAGCGTGTGGCCGCCGTGTGCACGGCGGCGGTGCTGTCGCTGGGGCTGCTGTGGGCGCAGTACGGCTTCCAGTACCACGCCAGTCCCGATGGCGGGGATCCATTCAACCGGCCGTTTGCCGACAAGATCGACGACCTCGCTTCGCCCACGCAGCGGGCCGTGCTGACTTTCGTCGACCGCGTGCACCTGTTGCCGCGCCCGTACGTGTGGGGCCTGGCCGATACGCTGCGCGCCGGGGTGGAAGGCCGCGGCCAGCGCACCCACAAGCTGTTCGGCCACAAGTATCACGGGGCGCCGCCGTGGTTCTTCTGGCCGGGCGAACTGCTGGCGAAGATTCCCTTACCGCTGCTCGCCGGCGCGCTGTTGGGCCTGCTGGCGCTGTGGCGCGCGCCGTTGACGAGCAACCAGCGCCGGCTGCTGGTGACGATGGGCGCGCTGGGACTGGCCTACTGGCTCTCGCTGCTGTCCTCGCGCGGGACCTACGCGGGCGTGCGCCATGCGCTGCCGCTGTTCCTGCCGCTGGCGACGCTGGGCGGCGCGCTGGCCTGGCGTGCGTCGGTGGCCTTGCGTCATCGGCAGGCGCTCAAGCCGCTGGCGTTCGCACCGGCTGCGCTGGCGCTGGTGATGACGGTGCGCGAGCCGCGCCTGTACGAATACTTCAACGAACTGGCCGGCGGCAGCGCCAACGCCTGGCGCAACTTCAGCGACGAAGGCGTGGACCTGGGGCAGCGCTTCCCCGAGATCGAAGCCTACGCGAACGCGCACCTGCCGCCGGGCACGCCGATCTACAACGCCTACATGTACATGCCCGAGCTGATCCGCGCGCGCCGGCTCAATCTGCATCGCTATGTCGAATCGGTCGACGACACCAATGTCGCTGGACACTACGCCGGCTGGTTCGTGATCCCGCTGGACACGCAGATCCCGGCCCCGGAATACGACTACGACCCGAAGAAATTCCTGGCGCACATGACCCTGGTCGATCGCATCGGCACCCTCGGTGTCTGGCGCGGCGAGGTGGACGAGCCGCGCCTGCGGGCGATGGGCCTGTTCCCGATGCTGATCGAGGAGATCTACGAGAAGCCACGACCGGACTGGCGGCTGGTCGCCCAGCGCTGCGGTGAGATCGTGGCCAGGATGCCGTTCCATGTCGGCTGCGCGGTGGAGGAGGGCAACGCACTGGCCCGGCTGGGAGACGTGGCCGGTGCGCGCAAGGCCTGGGCGCAGGCGCGCGCCACCATGCCGGCCGACGATCCCACTGTCGTGCAGTTGCTGGCGCTGGAACAGGCGAGCGCCAACGGCAAGTTGCCCACCCACTGGCGGCCGGTGCGCGATCCCTGGCTGGAGTGATCGTCATCCCGCCTCGCGGTGACGCACTGCTAGCATCCAGGCCCATGGATTCGATCACCCACCTGCTGCTCGGCGGCGCCATCGGCGCGGCCATCGCCCCGGCCGGCCAGCGCCGCGCGGCCATCCTGGCCGGTGCGGCGCTGAACACCGTGCCCGACCTGGACGTCGTGCTCCTGCCTTGGTTCACCGACGACCCGGTCGCGCTGATGACCTGGCATCGCAGCTTCCTGCATTCGATCTTCGTCCTGCCCTTCATCGGCTGGCTGGTGTGGTGGGTGTGCCGGGTGCGCGGCAAGCGGGTCAACTCGGCGCCGCTGCGCTGGTTCTGGCTGATCCAGGCATGCCTGCTCAGTCATCCGCTGATCGATGCGTGCACGGTCTATGGCACCTCGCTGTTGTGGCCATTGGAGGTGCCCCCGGCGATTTGGTCGCTGTTCTTCATCATCGAGCCGGCTTTCACCCTGTGGCTGCTGCTGGGCTGCGTGATCGCCTGGTGCGTGCCGAAGAAGCCCTGGGGCCGGCGTGGCGCGATCGTGGGGCTGACGCTGGCCGTGGGTGTGATCGGTGTGGCGGGGGTGTCCAAGTGGAAGGTCGACCGCCAGGCCGAGCGCACGCTGGCCGCGATGGGCTTGGCCCACGCGCCGTACTTCTCCACGCCGATGCCGTTTTCCACGCTGCTGTGGCGGGTGGTAGCGATGACCCCCAGCGGCTACGTCGATGCCGAGCGCTCGGTGTTCGATGACGGACCGATGGTCTTCCACGGCCACCCGTCCAACACCCAGGCCCTGGCGCGCGCGGAAAAGATCGGCCTTCCCGCGGTAACCCGACTGGCCTGGTTCAACCATGGCTTCATGCGTGCCCAGGTCCAGGGGCAGCGTCTGGTGCTCTCGGACCTGCGCATGGGATTGGACCCGGACTACACCTTCAGCTTCGCCGTGGCCGAGCGTCTGGACGATGACTGGCAGGCCATCGCACCGCAGCAGCTCCAGGTGCCACTGCCGGTTTCAGGCATCTCGGGCTTGGCCAGGGTGATCGCGGCGGTCTGGCAACGCACCTGGCATGAGAGCGACACGCCGCTGCGCGAGCTGATCGTCGCGCCGCCGGCTCAGGCCGCGACGGCGAACGGTGCCGGCACGCCGGCGGCCAGCGCGCCGAAGTAATCGGCGGTCAGGCGCAGCTGTTCGTCGGCGGTGTCGGCGCGGTTGACGACCGCGCGGAAGGCGGTGTTTTCGGGGCGGTCCTTCGCATACCAGCCCAGGTGCTTGCGCGCGATGCGCACGCCCTGCGGCTCGCCGTAGAAGTCGTGCAGCGCCCGCAGATGCCCGAGCAGGATGTCGCCCACTTCGGTTACCGACGGCGGTGGCAGTTCCTCGCCGGTGGCCAGGTAATGCGCGATCTCGCGGAAGATCCACGGCCGCCCCTGTGCGGCGCGACCGACCAGCACCGCATCGGCGCCGGTCTGGCGCAGCACCTGCGCGGCCTTGCGCGGTGAGTCCACATCGCCGTTGGCGAACACCGGGATCGTCAGCGCCGCCTTGATCGCGGCGATGGTGTCGTACTCGGCTACGCCGGTGTACTGCTGATCGCGCGTGCGGCCATGCACGGCCAGCGCGGCGATGCCGGCATCCTGGGCGATGCGCGCGATGGTCGGCGCGTTGCGGTGCGCGGCGTCCCAGCCGGTGCGGATCTTTAGCGTCACCGGCACGTCCACGGCCTGGACCACCGCCTCGACGATGCGCGCGACCAGGGCTTCGTCGCGCATCAGCGCCGAACCGGCCCAGGCATTGCACACCTTCTTGGCCGGGCAACCCATGTTGATGTCGATGATCTGCGCGCCGTGGTCGACGTTGTAGCGCGCCGCCTGCGCCAGCTGTCGCGGCTCGGTCCCGGCGATCTGCACGCTGACCGGTGCCGGTTCGCCTTCGTGGTCCATGCGCCGCAGCGACTTGTCGGTGTTCCAGAAGCGCGGGTCGCTGATCGTCATCTCCGACACGGCCAGGCCGGCACCCAGCCGCTTGCACAGCTGGCGAAACGGTTTGTCGGTGACCCCGGCCATGGGGGCCAGGATCAGCGGCGGGTCGATCGTGTAGGGGCCGATGCGCATGCGCGTCATTGTAGCGGTCGCGTGGCAATCGGCAGCGTGCGCTCAGGGTGCGCGCGACGCGCCGCGCGGGCTGATCGAGCCCATGCCAGGGCTACATCCGGTGTTGTCGTCGTTGGCCCGGCGGCTCGGGAAGACCTCGCAGTGGCAGGTCTTGAAGTCGAACGCCAAGCACCTGCCGCAGCATTTGGCGACCAACGCGCTCGCTCGCCACCGGCAACCAACGCCGCCCTGTCGAGGCGTTCACCTCGTGCCACAGGCAGGCGCTGGTTGGAGCACTCCCTCGCGCTTACCCCTGGGGCGTCAACCTGGGCATGGAGGCGGCAGCGCCTTCACCTTCGGTGGAGCGGGCGGCGAAGCGGTTGGCAAAACGCACGTGCGTGTTGAACGCAGCCTGCGGCGCCTGCGCCAGCGAGGCGGCCAGCGCCCCGTTGAACGCATCCCCCGCGCCCGTGGTGTCCACGGTCTGCGCCGCTTCGGCACCGACGCGGTAATACGGCTGGGTATCACCGCGCAGCTGTTCGTCCTCGTGGGAAACGAACACGCCCACCGCGCCCAGGGTGATGATCACCGTGCCGCCCGGCAGCAGCTGGCGACACAGGCCGTGCAGCGTATTGCCGTCCAGCGCGGCCACGTCGTCGCCTTCCATGCGCTGGCCGACATGGCGGCCGAGCAGGGCGGCGAACTCGGTCTCGTTCGGGGTGAGGATGTCGCTCTGTCGCAGCAGCGCGATGCTGGCCACCGCATTGGCCGGTGCGGCATTGAGGATGGTGGTCACCCCTGCGGCGCGCGCGGCGCTCATAGTGGCCTCGATGCTTTCCAGCGGCGATTCCAGCTGGGCCAGGACGATCTTCGCGCCGGCCAGCGTCTCCTGCTGGGCGGCGATGAAGTCCGGGCTCAGGGTGAAGTTGGCGCCGGGGCCGATCACGATGGTGTTGCGCCCGTGGTTGTCCACGTAGATGCCGCCGGTGCCCGTGGGCTCGGCGCTGGACTCGGCCACGACGGTAACGCGATCGGCCTTGGCCAGCTCGCGCGCCATCGTACCGCCCGGGTCCTGGCCCAGCGAGCAGATGAATGTGGTGGCTGCGCCCGCGCGTGCGGCGGCGATGGCCTGGTTGAAGCCCTTGCCTCCGGGCCCGGAGCTGTAGCGCCCGGCGATGGTGGCACCCGCGGCGGGCAGGACATCGCAGCGCCAGACGTGGTCGACATTGAAGGAGCCGACGACAACGACAGAACTCATGTGCTTCTCTTTATTCAATGATCCACGCCGGCCCATGGCCGGACGTGTGGGGGGCGCCAGTATGACGCAGACCCCGTATGGCCGCCCGGTGGACGCCGGATTTGCTGAACGAACGGCGCGTCCCGTCCGTTCAGCCCATCACGTATCGGCTCAGCTGAAGTGGGTCAGCACGCCGGCGATGGTGGCGGTCATGAAGGTGGCGATCGAGCCACCCAGCACCGCGCGCAGGCCGAAACGGGCCAGGTCCGCACGGCGTTCCGGGGCCAGGCCGCCGATGCCGCCGATCTGGATGGCGATGGAACTGAAGTTGGCGAAGCCGCACAGCGCGTAGGTGGCGATCAGCCGGCCCTCGCTGCTCAGGCTGGCGCCGGGCACCTGACCGTTCACGATCTGGGCCAGCTCGGTATAGGCCACGAACTCGTTGATCACCACCTTCTGTCCGATCAGAGAGCCCACGGTGGTCGCATCCACCCACGGCGTACCGATGACCCAGGCGATCGGCGCCAGCACGTAGCCAAAGATGGTCGCCAGGTTGGTCGGCTTGCCGATGGCCGCGGCAATGCCGGTGACATCGCCGAACCAGGTCAGCGGCGCGTTGATCAGCGCGATCAGGGCGATGAAGGCCAGCAGCATCGCGCCGATGTTCAGTGCCAGGCGCAGGCCGTCGCCGGCGCCGGCCGCGGCGGCATCGATGATATTGCTGGTGGTCTTCTCCACTTCCATCTTGACCGTGCCGCGGGTCAGCGGCGTGCCGGTTTCGGGAATCAGGATCTTGGCCACCACCAGGGTGGCGGGCGCAGCCATGATCGAAGCGGCCAACAAGTGCTTGGCATAGAAGGCCTGCTGGGCCGGGTCGCCGCCGCCGAGCATGCCCACGTAGGCGGCCAGTACGCCGCCGGCGATGTGGGCCATGCCGCCGATCATCATGGTGATCAGCTCGGACTCGGTCATCTTGGGGATGTAGGGGCGTACGGTCAGCGGCGCTTCGGTCTGGCCGATGAACACGCTGGCGCACACGCTGGTGGTCTCCGCGCCGGACACGCGCATGACCTTGGTGATCGCCCAGGCCATCATCCGCACCACCGCCTGCATGACATTGAGGTGGTACAGCACGCCCATCAGGGCCGAGAAGAAGATGATGGTTGGCAGCACCTGGAAGGCGAAGATGAAGCCGTAGTTCTGGACATTCATCAGGCTGCCGAAGATGAAGGTCGAGCCTTCGGTGACGAAGCTCAGCACCTTGACGAAGACCTGGCCCAGCCAGTCGAACACATCGCGGCCGCCGGGGACCAGCAGCACCAGCGCGGCGAAGCCGATCTGCAGGACCACGCCGGTGAGCACCAGGCGCCAGTCCACTGCGCGCTTGTTGTTGGAGAACAGCCAGGTGATGCCCAGCAGCACGACCAGTCCGAACAGGCCGAAGCCGATCCGCCAGACACCTTCCAGCATTGCATTCCCCAGAACATACGAAAGACACAACAATTTTCGCAGACTAGAGGACGGCGGGGGTGGCGGCAAGACGCCGGGCGCCGGCGCGCGCCATGGCGCGCTCGGGCGTTACTGGCAGGGCGCCGGCGCGCCGGGGTTTGCGTCGGGCAGCACGGTGACCTGGCTGGGGATGGGCCAGGCCGCCGGCCGGCTGCCGAACGATTCGCGATAGAGACGCTGGGCCAGCATCTCGGACCGGGCCCGCTGGCGCGGGTCCAGGGAGGTGGTCGGGGTAGGGGCCTGGCGCAGATAGGACAGCAGCAAGGCGTAGGCGTCGGCCTGCACCGGATCGTCGGGGACCAGCGCGTCGAACAATCCATCATCGTCGGCGTAGGCGTGACCGAGCAGGACGGCGGCCAGGGGATTGCCGGCGTGGAGCGCACGCTGGGCCATGGGCACCGCGTCGCGATACCAGTCCTCGAAGCCCGGGGCATGCAGGTAGCCGTGGTCGGTGGCGGCGTGACCCGGCGCGATGGCCCCAGGGAACGGTCCGACCGCGTAGCGCACCATGGCATCCGGATTGCCCCCGACCGCGGCCTTGCGCAGATAGATCGCCGCGGTGAGTTGATCGCTCGCGACGATGTCCGGGCACTGGTCCGGCGCAGCGTCGCAACGCGCCAGTTCCAGGCCCACGCGGCAGGCGGCACGCGGGTCGCCGGCATCGGCCTGGCGTCGCAGGTCGTCGAAGCGGTCGCCGAGGGGCGCGTTCCAGGAGGGCAAGGGCGCGCTGGCCACAGGTTGTTGGGGGGTTGGGCCCCGGTCACTGCGATCGGCCTGTGGGCGCGGCAGGGTGCTGCTGTGCGCCGGGGGCGCGACTTGCGCGGCGATCCTGGCTGAGATCGCCTCGGCCTCCTGTGCCTGCTGCCGCCAGCGCCAGAACCCGAAGGCCAGGGCCGTGGCGACCAGGACGCCCATCGCCAGGTTGAACCTTCCGCGTGGGGTCACGGTGCGGGTGTGCGGGTTTGAGGCATGGCGGCAAGTCTGCCATGGCCGGTGTCGACCACGGCGTGGACGCGGGTGCTTGCGCAGCGATCGAGGAAATCGATCACGACGATTTGACTCTCTAATGAGAATGATTATCATCCAATGCACGCCAACCAGGAGCTCCGCCATGTCCGTCCATCCCGTCGCGTTCCCGCCGGCCCTGCCGCGCACCCACGAACAGAGCCCGCGCGTCGTGCCTCCCAGCGACGTCCTGAGCAGCGAGGTGCTGCTCAAGGGGCGTAAGGAAATCCTGATCCAGCACGGTGACCGCACCTACCGCCTGCGCCATACCAGCAACGACAAGCTGATCCTGACCAAGTAAGCCCTGGTTTCGCGGGCGATGGAGCGCCCGCTGCCGTGTTCACGCCCGCACCGGGCGGCGCAGCGGCCAGTTCGCGACCGGCGATGGGTCTCCCTCTCTCCCTCATCACCGCGCGCGGGCCGCTGTCGCCGCCGGTGCACCCGCCTGACGCCATCCGCCCAAGGAGCTGGTCATGACCCTCGACACGATTGCGCCGACCACGCGCGCCGATGCGACCCGCTCGCTGCCGCTGCCGCAGCAGCTGGCCGCGCTGGGCACTGTGCTGTGCCTGTATCGCGCCCAGCACGGCAGTGAGCTGGCCGGCTGGAACCAGGCGGTGCGCGCGGCGATCCAGGCCGGCGTGGAAAGCGATGGGCTGCGCGAGAGCCTGCTGTTCTTCGACCGCGACGGCGCCTGCTGCTGGCGGCTGTGCCTGCTGCCGGACAGCGACTTCCTGGCCTGGGATCAGCTCAGTGCGCGCCTGCCGGCGCATGCGGCCGGCAATCCGCACGGGCGCGGGGTGAGCGAGCGGCTGTGGCAGCGCCTGGCCCGGCGCCTGACCGGCGAACAGTGGCGCGCGTGCCCGGTCCGCTTGCATGCGCTGCCCGCCTCGGGCGCGCAGGCGGTGCTGGCTGCCAGTCTGACGCCGGTTTCCGCACTGGGCGCGGCCGCCACGCGCGAGATCGTGCAGGCCGAAGGCGCCGAACTGGCCGCTTGGGACGACTGCTGCTGCGCGCAGGCCGCGTTGCAATCGGTGGGCGTCGGCATGTCGCATGGCGACCTGGCCGACTACGTGTTCCGGCCCGACCTGAGAACCGGTCGATGACCTGTCGTGCACCACCTTTATATGCACCGCCGGCTCGCCTCACCCGATGGCATGCACCGCCGGTGTGGGACGGACGTGACCGCGCCGGGCCGCGCTTGCCTGGGGCGAGCACGTCCGACTGAACCCCCGGCGCCTGCGCCTCGCCGAAACGACAGTGCCACGTCGGGATCGCCGCGACCTGCGCCTGCCTGTTGAACCTCACCTTGCGGTGGCCCTGCGTCACCGCGTCCTCCTTCCTCCTGGGCGCCAGCCTCGACCGTGCATGGTCGCGCCAGCCTGCCGGGTCACCTTGCAAAGGGCCTGTCATGCCGACGTTCCGTGTTTCCCTGCTTGCCTGTGCGCTCGCCTGCGCGCTGGCGTCCCCGGCGCGCGCCGCCGATCCCGCCATCGTCCCACCGGCCGGTGCCGACGCTGCGCTGCCAACGCGCGATTTCGATCCGCTGCAGGTCACCGCCACGCGCAGCCAGCGCGCGGTGTCCGACGTGCCCAACAGCGTGGATGTGATCGAGCGCCAGCGCCTGGACCAGACCCTGGTCTTCGACATCAAGGATCTGGTGCGTTACGAACCCGGCGTGTCGGTGACCTCCAGCTTCGGGCGCTTCGGCCTGGGTGGCTTCCGCATTCGCGGTCTGGAGGCCAACCGCGTGCAGATCATCACCGACGGCATCCGCGTGCCCGACGCGTTCGCCATCGGCAGCTATTCCAATGCCAACCGCAACTTCGTCGACCTGGACACGGTCAAGCGCGTGGAGATCCTGCGCGGGCCGGCCAGCGCGCTGTACGGCTCCGACGCCCTGGGCGGCGTGGTCGCCTTCGTCACCAAGGACCCTTCGGATTATCTGAAGGCGGGCAAGGACGCCTACTTTGGCCTCAAGTTCGGCTATGCGGGCGATTGGAACGGCCTGTTCGCTGGCGCGACGGCCGCCTTCGGCGGGGAGCGCTGGAGCGGCCTGGCGGCGGTCAGCCATCGCCAGGGCCAAGCGCAGGAGAACATGGGGCGCGATCGTAGCCTGGCGCCGGTTGGCACCGCCGCCAACATGCGCACCGCGCCCAATCCGCAGGACCGCAACGGCACCAGCGTGCTGACCAAGCTGGTCTACGCGCCGTCGCAGACCAACCGCCTGCGCCTGACGGTGGAGGGCAACCGCGACGACACCGACACCAACGTGCTCACCTCGCGCGGCTACAGCGCCTCGACCCGCGCCACCACGCTGGACCTGCGCGGTGCCGACCATCAGTCGCGCGAACGCGTGGCCCTGGCGCAGGAGGTGGACGCGCTGGACTGGGCGCTGGCCGACAGCGTGGATTGGCAGGTCTATTGGCAGGACAGCCAGACCACGCAGGACACCCACGAGCTGCGCACCACCGCCAGCCTGGGCCAACATCGGCGCGACCGGCGCTTCGACTTCGAGCAGCGCGAGATCGGTGTGCAGGTGAACCTGCTCAAGACCATCGACGCCGGCAGCGTGGTCCACACCTTGCGTTACGGCCTGGACCTGCAGCGCACGCGCACCGAACAGGAGCGCGATGGCCGGGTGATCTACGCCGATGGCACCAGCACCAATGTGATGTCGCCGGATGTCTTTCCGGTGCGCGACTTCCCGATCACCGACACCACGACCTCGGCCCTGTACGTCCAGGACGAGATGGCCTTCGGCTAGCGCTTCAGCCTGGTGCCGGCGGTGCGCGTAGACCATTACGACCTGGACCCGAAGCCCGATGCCATCTTCGTCGAGGACAACCCGGGCATGGCCGTGACCGGCCTGAGCAAGACCAGCGTCTCGCCCAAGCTGGGCGCGGTGTGGAAGTTCGCCGGCGACTGGTCGCTGTACGGCGGCTACGCGCGTGGCTTCCGCGCGCCGCCCTACAACGACGCCAACCTGGGCTTCACCAACGTGCAGTTCGGCTACACCGCCATTCCCAACCCGGACCTCAAGCCGGAGACCAGCAACGGCTTCGAGCTGGGCCCGCGCTATAGCGGCCCGGCGGTGTACGCCGCGCTGACCGGCTATCGCAACGACTACCACGACTTCATCGAGTCGCAGGGCTTCGTGGGCTACAACGCGCAGGGCCTGATGGTGTTCCAGTCGCGCAACGTGTCGCGGGCACGCATCTATGGCGGCGAGTTCAAGGGCGGCATCGACCTGGGCGCGCTGGCCGGCTGGAGCGGCTGGTCGCTGCGCGCGGCCGCGGCCTGGTCGCACGGTCAGGACCTGACCGCCGATGTGCCCCTGGACACGATCGATCCGCTGACCGGCACCCTCGGCCTGGCCTACGACGCGCAGGCCTGGGGCGTGGAGCTGGCCGGTACCTTCGCCCGGCGCAAGGACCGTGTGTCCAACGCGAGCTACTTTCGCCCGGCCGGCTTTGGGGTGGCCGATCTGATGGGGCACTGGAACTTCGCCCCTGGCGCCCGGGTGAACGTGGGCGTGTTCAACCTGGGCGACCGCAAGTACTTCAACCCGGGTGACGTGCCGGTGGGCACGCTGGCGAGCAGTGCGACGCTGGATCGTTACACCAACGCCGGCCGCAGCGTCTCGGCCAGCCTGACGGTGGAATGGTGAGTCTGCCCATGCGCCTCGCACGCCGCCGCACGACACCCGCGCCCGCCGGGTTCCAGCCTTCGTTCCCAATCAAAGGAAAGCCTTCCATGCCCCGACGCCTGCCGCTCGCCGCCCTCGTGACCCTAGTCGTGCTCGCACCGGCGCATGCGCAATCCGCCGATCCGGCCCGTGACCATGCGGCCATCCTGAAGATCGCCGGCGAGTTCGCGGTGGACTTCGCCTTCGACGAGACCGTGCTGCTGCAGCCCGGCTATGAGCGCGCCGCGGCCATGCGCAGCAGCGCCGACGAGGCGGTGGTCGTGGTCGAGGACACGCCCACCCGCGTGGTGCTGCAGCACCTGCTGGTCGACGGCAAGCGTGGCCATGTCACCAAGCACTGGCGCGAGGACTGGGTCTACCAGGCGCCGCAGCGGTTCGAGTTCAGCGCCGACCAGACCTGGACCGTGCGCGCGCTGTCGCCGCAGGAGACCGCCGGTGCCTGGACCCAGTGCGTGTACGAGGTCAGCGACGCGCCGCGCTACTGCGGCACCGGCCGCTGGACCTACAGCGGCGAGGTGGCGACCTGGACCAGTGACCAAGGCTGGCGTCCGCTGCCGCGCCGCGAGTACACCCGACGCAGCGACTACAACGCCCTGCGCGTGGTCAACCGCCACACCATCACGCCCAACGGATGGAGCCACGAGCAGTTCAACACCAAGGTGCTGCGCAAGCCCGACGGTAGCCAGGTGGAGATCGCGCGCGAGTTCGGCTTCGACGACTATCGCCGCGACAGCCAGGTCGACTTCGCGCCGGCCTACGCCTACTGGAAGGCGACCAGCGACTTCTGGGCCGGCGTGCGTGCGCGCTGGGCCGGGTTCCTGAACGCGCCCCCGGGCCTGCACCTGAAGACCAAGCTCGATGGCATGGCGATGGTGATGCCGCTGTTCGAGCAGGCCGACACCTTGGTGCAGGGCGGCGAGGTCAAGGCCGCGCAGACAGACGCGGTGTTCGCCAAGTATGTGGAAGCCGCGCCGGCCACGGCCGAACGCTGAGCGTCGCGGCGGACGCCGGTCACGTCGGCGCATCCCATGCACGCGCCCCTATAATCGCTGCAGGAGCGCCCGCCACGGGCGTGGGGTAAGGGGAGCGCAATGGGAACGGGAATGATCCTGGCCGCGGTGATCGTGGTCTTCGTCGTGGTCACGCTGTTCAAGGGCGTGCGCGTGGTGCCGCAGGGCTTCGAGTACACGGTCGAACAGTTCGGCAAGTACACCAATACGCTCTCGCCGGGGCTGCACATCCTGATTCCCTACATGCAGGGCGTGGGCCGCAAGGTCAACATGATGGAGCAGGTCTTCGACGTGCCCTCGCAGGAAGTCATCACCAAGGACAACGCGGTGGTGAAGGTGGACGGGGTGGTGTTCTTCCAGGTGCTGGACGCCGCCAAGGCGGCCTATGAGGTGTCCAACCTGGACCAGGCGATGATCGCGCTGGTGCAGACCAACATTCGCACCGTCATCGGTTCGATGGACCTGGACGAATCGCTCAGCAACCGCGAGACGATCAACGCGCGCCTGCTGGGCGTGGTCGACCATGCCACCAGCCCGTGGGGCGTCAAGGTCAACCGGATCGAGATCAAGGACATCCAGCCGCCGCGCGACCTGGTCGACGCGATGGCCCGGCAGATGAAGGCCGAGCGTGACAAGCGCGCCTCGATCCTGGAGGCCGAGGGCGCGCGCCAGTCGGAGATCCTGCGCGCCGAAGGCGAGAAGCAGAGTGCCATCCTCGAGGCCGAGGGCAAGCGCGAGGCGGCCTACCGCGAGGCCGAGGCCCGCGAGCGCCTGGCCGAAGCCGAAGCCAAGGCCACCACGCTGGTGTCGCAGGCCATCGCCGAGGGCGATGTGCAGGCGATCAATTACTTCGTGGCGCAGAAGTACGTGGAAGCGTTCAAGGAACTGGCCACCGCGCCCAACCAGAAGTTCGTGCTGATGCCGATGGAGGCCTCCGGCATGATCGGCTCGCTCGGCGGCATCGCCCAACTGGCGCGACAAGCCTTGGGCGAGGATCCGGCGCGCCCGCCGGCCGTGCCCCCGCGCGTGCCGCGTCCGGGCGCCTGACATGGCCACGCGTCTGGCGTTCTGGGCGGTGCTGGCGCTGGTGTTGTTCGCGGCCGAGGCGCTGGTCCCCGGCGCTTCGCTGATGTGGCTGGGCTTGGCTGCCGCGGCGATGATGGCGGTGATGCTGGTCGCTCCGGGCCTGGACATCCTGCCGCAGGCCATTCTGTTCGCGGTCTTCGCCATCGCCTCGCTGCTGGTCTACGGGCGCTGGTTCCGTGCCCGTGCCCAGGTCAGCGACAAACCGCTGCTCAACCGCCGCGCCGAGCAGTTGGTCGGGCAGACCGCCGTGCTCGAGCACCCCATCGTGCGCGGCCGCGGTCGCGTCCAGATCGCCGACACCTACTGGAGCGTGGAGGGTCCGGATCTACCGGTTGGCACTGCAGTGCGGGTCGTGGCCACCGATGGCATGACTCTGCAGGTGGTCGAGGCCTGATCTGGTTCAATGATGTCACGCGCATTGGCATGGGTCTGTCTGGTCCTTGCGCTGGTCGCGCCCCATCTGGGTGTTCCTTTCTTCCTGTACCCGATAGCTGGCTTGGTGTTGTGCCGCGCGGCGCTGAAGCTTCAGGGAATGCGCTGGCCGGAAGTGGGCGTTTCCGGATCCCGCTGGCGCTGGTCGCAGCTTGTACTGGGAGGTGTCCTTGGCAGTGTGTGGGGGCTGGTCAATTTCCTGGTCCTGGGTCCCTGGATCGTGTGGCTCACCGGCCTGCGTCCAGACT
The DNA here is from genome assembly GCF_058448525.1 of Pseudoxanthomonas sp. JC1303. Classification (NCBI taxonomy): domain Bacteria; kingdom Pseudomonadati; phylum Pseudomonadota; class Gammaproteobacteria; order Lysobacterales; family Lysobacteraceae; genus Pseudoxanthomonas; species Pseudoxanthomonas sp. JC1303. The sequence goes on from NZ_CP185958.1 coordinate 2,970,068, forward strand.
TTTCGGACTTCGTATTCGTACAAAGGGGGGTAGGCAGCCTGCTCGTGGCCTGGAGCGCGGCGTGGCTGATTGGCGGGCTTTACGAAGAATGGGTCTTTCGGGGCGTGCTCCATGCGTCGCTCCGTCGCATGACGATGCCGGGGCGGGCAGGGGCGGTGATGGCGTTCTTGGCCACCAGTTCCGCTTTTGCGCTCTACCACGTGCAACTCGGGATTTTTGGCGTGATCAACGCGGCACTGCTGTGCCTGCCGCTCGGGTTGCTCCAGTGGCGCTATCGGCAGCAGCTCGCTTCGCTTGTGGGATTCCACGCATGCTCGGACATGGTGGCCCTACTTCTCATCCACCTGGGGCGCATGCCAGGGTAAGGCGGCCTTGCTTCTGGGATAATGCCGGCTTCTTTGAACGGACCAGGCCATGACCCAGAAGACCATCCTCAACGACAGTCACCGCGCCCTGGGCGCCAAGATGGTGGATTTTGGCGGCTGGGACATGCCGATCAGCTACGGCTCGCAGATCGAGGAACATCATGCCGTGCGCCGCGACGCCGGGATGTTCGACGTCAGTCACATGACCGTGGTCGACCTGCGCGGGCCACGCACGCGCGAATTCCTGCGCTACCTGCTGGCCAACTCGGTGGACAAGCTGAAGAAGCCCGGCAAGGCGCTTTACACCGCCATGCTCGACGAGCGCGGCGGGGTCATCGACGATCTGATCGTGTATTTCCTGGACGAGGCGTTCTTCCGCCTGGTGGTCAATGCTGCCACGCGTGAGAAGGACCTGGCGTGGATCAACCGCCAGGCGCAGGCCTATGGCGTTGAAGTGACCGAGCGCCCCGAGCTGGCCATGGTCGCGGTGCAGGGGCCTAATGCGCGCGCCAAGGTGATCGGCCTGTTGCGTGAGGAAGACCGCGCCGCCGCCGACAAGCTCGGCCGCTTCGCCGCGCTGGAGGCCAGCACGACCGACGGAGTGGACCTGTTCATCGCCCGCACCGGCTATACCGGCGAAGACGGCTTCGAGATCGTGCTGCCGACCGAGGCGGCCGTGGCGTTCTGGAGCGCGCTGGTAGATGCCGGCGTCAGGCCGGCTGGCCTTGGCGCGCGCGACACCCTGCGCCTGGAGGCGGGCATGAACCTCTATGGCCAGGACATGGACGAATCCGTCTCCCCCTACGAGGCGGCAATGGGCTGGACGGTGGCCCTGGACGAGGGCCGCGAGTTCGTCGGTCGCCCGGTACTGGAGGCGCAGCAACTGCAGGGCGCCCCGCGCCAGCTGATCGGGCTGGTGATGGACGACAAGGGCGTGCTGCGCCACGGCCAGAAAGTCCTGACCGCCCAGGGCGAGGGCGAGATCCTGTCCGGAACCTTCTCGCCGACCCTGGGCAAGGCCATTGCCTTCGCCCGCGTGCCAGCGGGCGAGCCTGGTGCGGTCCGCGTTGACATCCGGGGCCGCGAGGTTCCGGTGCGGGTCGTGAAGTTTCCTTTCGTGCGCGACGGCCAGGCCCAGCCTGGCGTCCTGGAGTAGAACGCCATGGCCGAGTCCATCGATTACTTCGTCAGCCTGATTTCTCCCTGGTCCTACCTGGGCCACCAGGCGCTGATGGACACGGCCAGGCGACATCGGGCGACGGTGAAGGTGCGGCCGGTGCGGATCTTCGACCTGTTCGCGGAGGTCGGCTCGTTGCCGCTGCCGCAACGTCCGCCCGTACGGCAGTCGTATCGCCTGATCGAGTTGCAGCGCGTGCGTGCCCAGCGTGGACTGCCGCTCAACCTGCAGCCCAAGTTCTATCCGGTGGACGTAGCCCTGGCCGATCGCAGCGTGATTGCCTTGGTCGAGCAGGGGCACGATCCGGCCGGCTACATGGCCGATGCGTTCGCCGCGCTGTGGGTCAACGAGCAGGATCTGGCCGAGCCGGACACGCTGGCCGCGCTGCTGGCCGCGCGCGGCTTCGACCCCCAGGCGGTCTTGCAGGACGCGGCCAGTGGGCGCATCGAAGGCATCTACGCGGACAACACGCAGGCGGCCATCAAGGCGGGCCTGCCCGGTTTGCCAGGCTACGTACGCTTCAACGAGCCGTTCTGGGGGCAGGACCGGATCGAAATGCTGGACGCGGCGCTGGCCAGCGAGCGCCCGCCCTACCGTGCCGGGTGACAAGTCGGCGACGGCTTTGGCTAAACTTGCGTCCTTCCCTTCATTCATGAATTCGACCGGAGCACCCCCATGAGCGAGATCCCTGGCGATCTGAAATTCCTCAAGTCCCACGAGTGGGCCCGCGTCGAAGGAAACGGACGGGTCACCGTCGGTATTTCCGACCACGCCCAGAGCCTGCTGGGCGACCTGGTCTATGTCGAGCTGCCCAATGTGGGCGACACGGTCACCACGGGCAATGCCAGTGCCGTGGTCGAGTCGGTCAAGGCGGCTTCGGACGTCTACAGCCCGGTGTCGGGCACCGTGGTCGAGGTCAACGAGGCGCTGTCCGACAAGCCCGAGACGATCAACGAAGATGCCTATGGCGAAGGTTGGCTGTTCGTCGTGGAGATCAGCAACGCTGACGAGTTGCCTGAACTGCTCGACCCGGACGCTTACGCCGAGCAGCTCGAAGACGAAGCGTGACGCAAGCCTCCGGGGTTCGCCCGGACGAACGCATCACCCAACGCCGCGTCCGAAAGGACGCGGCGTTTTCTTTTCCGACGACGCGACCTGTGTGATGCGTGCGGGTGCAAGGGCGGGTGCGATGCGTGCCGCGTCGTCGACAAGGCGTCTGCAAGCGCGAAAAAGTTTGCGCAGTTCGCGCGGATCGAAGCTTGTGCAACGCGAAAAGCGGCGCGGATCACGCGAGAGAAATCAGCCGCGATTCAACTCCGCGCACAGGGCATGCACGGCATGCGTCGCATCGACGGCGTGTCTGCACGGCAACGTGCGTGCACGCGAAGCCAAGCAGGAAACATCATAAAAAAAGCACTCTGCTTGAATGCATGTACGCACCTGCGGTGCCGTTGGATGATGCGATTGGCGGCGACGCGAACGCGGTTGCCGGAACATCGACTGGAGGGCGCGTAAACACGCGCGGAAATTTTTCTGAAAAACGGTTGACACCTATAAAAACCGTGATTAGGTTTCGCCCCAACGTACCTTCGCACCACAACGCAAGCGAGCCGGTCATCGCGACGAAACGCACAACGACAAGGTCGCCCACCCGTACCCCGAACAGGATGGTCGAAGGCTTCGCTTCCCCCGAGGAAACTCAGCGCCTGATTCAACTGGACACCTGCACCGCACCGGTCGCGGGTGTCTTTGCTTGGATCGGCCAACGGCATGCGTGCGTCGCGCTGCCGAACAAGATCCGCCCCAGCGCGCATGGCGCGTCGGCGGCTGCATGCGGGTCCGACTCCCGCTGCGTTTCAAGTACTGGGCCTAGTACTGGATGCTTCATCCAATAGTTCACTGACGAGGAGCCATCACATGGCAACGAAGAAAGCTGCAAAGAAATCGGCCAAGAAGGCCACCAAGAAGGTCGCCAAGAAAGCGCCGGCCAAGAAGACCGTGAAGAAGGCCGCCAAGAAGGCTACTGCCAAGAAGGTCGCCAAGAAGTCGCCGGCCAAGAAGGCGGTGAAGAAGGTCGCCAAGAAGGCCGCTGCCAAGAAGGCCGTCAAGAAGACTGCCAAGAAAGCCGCCGCCAAGAAGGCTGTGAAGAAGGCCGCCAAGAAGTCGCCGGCCAAGAAGGTTGCTAAAAAGGCTGCCGCCAAGAAGGCCGTGAAGAAGGCCCCGGCCAAGAAGGCCGCCAAGAAGGCTGCACCGAAGAAGAAGGTTGCCAAGAAGAAGCCGGCCCCGGTCGCGCTGCCGGCCACTCCGGCGCCGCTGATCTAAAGAAGGCCGCGGCAACTGCCGCACGCAATACCGGAATGCCACTGCGAACCTTCTCCCCGGCGCCCAGCGGGGAGAAGGTTTTTTTTTGCGCGCCGGTCAGACATGGTGCAAGAGGTGATCTGCGCCATGCCTCGAAAAGCAAAACGCCGGGAATGATCCGGCGTTTGCGTTGAAGCGACCCAGACTGGGATCAGCGTGGTGCGGCCACGGACCTGCCGGCCGAGGCGCCGGGCTCGTCGTCATCGTCCCTGCCATCGTCGTCGGCCACATGCATCGCGGCCGGGAGCGGGCGTCCATGGGTCTGGGCCAGTAGCAGTTGCTTGCCCATGTCGGTATTGAGCCACTGCTGCGGCGGCAGGCCCAGCGCCGTGTCCAGCACCGTGGGCAGCAGGGCGGAGGGCAGGTGGCTGGTGCTGTTCCAGAGGATCGCCACGCCGAAGTCACGCCCGGGCACCAGGGCGATCAATCCGCGGTACCCCTCCACGGCACCAGCATGAAACACCACCTGCTGGCCGGAATAGTCGAGCACGCGCCAGGCCAGAGCGTAGCTGGCCGAATCCACGCGCGTCCCCCGCCAACCGGCATGCATTTCGCCCGGCGTGGTGATCAACGGGGCATGCAAGGTGGCCAGCAGCGGCGCAGGCAGGACGTCGGGACGATGCCCCAACTGCGCCAGCAGCCACTCGGCCATGTCGCTGGCGCTGGCGTTGACGCCGGCGGCCGGCGCCAGGCGGTAGTAAGTGGGCTTGGGCGCCAGCGAGGTCCAGCCGCGCCGTGCACGCACATGTGGCTTGGCCCAGCTGGCACTGTGTTCGATTCCGGCCAGACCGATGCTGGCGTCGTTCATGCCCAGGGGCTTGAAGATGCGTCGGTCGACCGCCTGGTCGTAGAAACTGCCCGTGGCGGCGAACACCACGTCGCCCACCAGGCTGAAGGCGACGTTCTGGTACTCGTAACAGGCGCCCGGCTTGCAGCCCAGCGGAGCGGTCGCCAGCTTCTGCGAGACGGTGTAGTAGTCGGCGTTGTTCTCGATGTCGCGGTCGAAGGCGTTATGCCAGCGCAGGCCGGTCCGGTGGCTGAGCACGTCAGCCACGGTCACCTCGCGGGTGGCGGTCGGGTCACTGAGCTGGAAGCGCGGCACGTAGTCCACGACCTTGCTGTCCCAACGCAGCACGCCATCGTTGACCAGCAGCCCGGTCATCGTGCTGGCGAAGGCCTTGGACAGGGACGCGAGGCGGAACACCGTATGGCCGTCGATCGGCTGCGGATGATCGACGTCGGTAACGCCATAGCCGCGTGCGCTGACGATGCGTCCATCCTGCACGATCGCCATGGCCAGGCCCGGGACGCGTTCGCCCACGGTCAGGTCATTGGCCAGGGCCTCGAACGCTGCGACATCGAAGCCCGGGGCGACCGGGCGGATCTGCGCCGGCTTGAGCGCGGTGCGGTACGGCAGCGGCTTGGTCGGCGACTGATAGGGTGCCGGCGCGGCGCGCCAGGCCTTGGCTGCAGCAGGAGATGCTTCTGCGACAGCGGTCACGGCCGTCGCCGGTATGGCGGAAAGCGTGGGCGTCTGCGCGGTGGAGGACAGGGCCAGCGGCAAGAGCATGGCCAGTGAGCTCATCCGCAACGATCGCGCACGGCGGCGCCCGCTGTGTTCATTCATGTGCAAAACGCCCGCGTAAGACCTGCTTGATTCGATCATAACGCTGCTCTTGGGCGATGCACAAACGGCAGGAGATTGCGATGGCATCTTGTTCATCCTGTTCAGTTTTTTGATGTCCCCCAACAAGGCGAATTGCATCTGCCGTTCCAATCGACGCCCGCCAATTTTCCGGCGGCTGGAAATCTTCACCGGTAGCGCAGGGCAGGCGCGACCAAAGCATCAAAGACGACACCGCGAGCGCGGGTGATCATCGTGCCGATGCCTCCCCCCAACCCCTCCGCGCAGCGCACCGGTGCTGGTGGCCTGATCGGCCTGAGCTTCGTCCTGGTCTGGTGCACCGGCTACATCGCCGGCAAGCTCGCCGTGACCCACGCCGCCCCCCTGACGTCGCTGGTGCTGCGCTTCGGGCTGGCGGCGGCGTTGTTCGGCGTCATGGCTGCGCTGGCGCGCGTACGGCCATGCAGGCGCGCCGACGTCTGGCACAGCGCGGTGACCGGCGTGCTGATACTGGCGATGCACTTCGGCGCGGTCTACGTCAGCTTCCAATGGGGCGCCAATGCCGGCGTATCCGCGTTGGTGATCGGCGCCATGCCCCTGCTGGTGGCGCTGGTGTCCACACTGGATGGCAGCGACCGGCTGGGGGCCGTGCGCTGGTCCGGCATGGCGCTGGGCCTGCTCGGCGTGGCGCTGGTGGTGGCCGATCGGGTGGATGGCGCCACGCCACTGCGCGCCTGGGCCATGCTGCTGCTCGGCTTGGCCGGCATCACGGCGGGCACGCTGTACCAGAAACGGCACGCGGCCCACGTGGACATGCGCCTGGGCCTGGCGCTGCAGAACGGCGCGGCAGCGCTGGTCTTGCTTCCGTTCGCGCTGGGGGAGGGCTTCGACTTCGACCACCGTATGGCGTTCTACGCGCCGCTGGCCTGGCTGGTCCTGGTCAATTCGATCGGAGGCTTTGCCCTGCTGTTCCTGCTGATCCGCCGTGGGGCGGCCACGCGGGTCGCGGCGCTGTTCTTTCTGATGCCGCCGGTGACGGCAGTCTTCGGGCACTTCACCCTGGGCGAGCATCTGACCGCGCTGAAGGCCGCCGGGTTCGCTTGCGCTGCCTTGGGCGTGTGGCTGGTGACCCGCAGCGGCCGCGACTGAAATCGGACCGCGCGCATCGCAGGAACATTGCGGCGCACGGGGCATGCTGGCGATGCTGCGATGCATCGGATACCGTGCGCGCAACCCAATGCGACGGAGTCGCCGCCCTTGGCTATGCATGAACCCCGCCGGGTCGAAGCGGGAGAACGTTGGGCGGTGTCGCTATCGTTCGTCTGCTTCTTCTGCGTGCTGGCCGCGTACTACGTCGTGCGTCCGGTTCGGGAGCAGTTATCTGCGGCCGTGGGGACGACGCAGCTCCCGTGGTTTTATCTGGCGACGTTCGTTGCCACGCTGTTGCTGACTCCCGTCTTTGGCGCCCTCGCCTCCAAGTGGCCGCGGCGTCGACTGGTGCCTTGGGTGTATGTGTTTTTCATGGCATGCCAGTTGGCCTTCATGCCGGCGTTCGCCACAGTGGGTCTGTTGAGTCCGCGCATGCTGGGAATTGTCTTTTTTGTGTGGGTCAGCGTCTTCAATCTGTTCGTGGTGTCGGTGTTCTGGATCTTCATGTCCGACATTTGGACTCTGGGGCAGTCCAAGCGCCTGTTTCCGATCATTGCCGTGGCCGGCACGCTCGGTGCGCTGGCTGGTCCCTTGCTGACCCGTTCGCTGGTTCAGCTTGTCGGCGTCGCACCGCTGCTGCTGGTGTCGGCCGCGCTGCTTGGGATCGCAGTGATATGCGTGGTGCTGCTTGGCCGCTGGGCCAGTATGCACGGTGCTCGGCGGCACGAATCCGGACACGAGGATGCCGTCGGTGGCAGCATGTGGGACGGTCTGAAGCAGATCTTCGCAGACCCCTTCATGCGTGGCATGGCAGCGTTGCTGCTGCTCGCTGATGGTATCGGCACAGTGAACTATGCGTTGTTGCTGGACTATTCCGGATCGACCTTCACCGATGCCGTCGCGAGGACGCGCTTCCATGCCGACGTGGACTTGGCCAGTAACTTGCTGACGGTCCTGGTGCAGCTGACAGTGACGCGCTGGCTCTTACCCAGGCAGGGCCCGGGCATCCTGATCCTGCTGTGGTCCGGTGTGAGTGTTGCGGTATTGACCTTGGTGGTGGTCTCCCACGATCCCCATGCACCGTTGTTTAAGCTACCCCTGTTGGTCGGTCCAGTAGCGCCGACCGTGCTGGCCTTGCTGGTAAGCCGCGGACTGGCGTACGGCATGGCCGAACCCGCGCGCCATAGCCTTTACACACGCGTGCCGCGCAACGTGCGCTACAAGGGCCAGAACGCCGTCGATACCGCAGTTTGGCGCTTCGGCGATGTCGCGATCGCCACAGGCATGAATGGCTTGAAGACGGTCGGCATGACGATCGGTGGCTTCGCGGCGATCAGTGCTCTGGCCGCATTTGCCGCCGCCGGCATTGGTTGGCGTCTGTGGCGCCGGGTTGAGTCGATCCAAGATCCGCCGCGCGCGGCATCGCGATAGGAATTCCAGGCGCCATTGGCGCCAGCGCTGGCGTTGCACGGTGCGACGAGCGCAAACTGCCCGCGATCTTTGCCGCCTGGACCGATCCGTGCCGCCAATTGCCGCTGTTTTGAGCGTTCTGGTCGCCATCCTGCACCTGTGGTTTCTGGTGCTGGAAATGGCGCTATGGACCAAGCCGCTGGGCTTGAAGACCTTCCGCATGTCGCTGGAGAAGGCGCAAACCACACGCGTGCTGGCGGCGAACCAGGGGCTCTACAACGGCTTTCTGGCCGCTGGCCTGCTCTGGGGCGCGTTGCTGTTGAAAGACGTGCGCGTGGCCGCCTTCTTCCTGATCTGTGTCGTCGTCGCAGGCGCGTACGGCGCCGCCACGGTGAGTCGTCGGATCCTGTGGATCCAGGCCGCGCCGGCGGCGCTGGCGCTGGTCTGCCTGGTGGCGAACGTCTAGGCGCGTGCCGGCTTGGGTGACACCCACATGTCCACGCGTGCGGTGAAGACGATTTCGCCGCCGGCATCGCGCACCGCGACATCGACCGGTAGCGCATAAGCTTCGCTTGATTCACGCAGCGGCTCGGCTGGCGTGGCCACGGCATGCTGGGTGCCAACGGCTTTTTTCAGGTATTGCACCGACATCCCTTTGGGGATCCAGCGCATCGACGGCGGCAGGCTGGCATCGGTCACCAGCCCAGCGGTGAGTTCGGCCAGGTTGCAGAGCGCGATCGCGTGCACGGTGCCAATGTGGTTGTGGACGCGACGACGGTCGGCGATGCGCGCTTCGCAGCGACCCGCCTCCAGTTTGACGATGCGAGGGCCGATGCTGCTGAAGTAGGGGGCCTTGAGGCACACCGCGCGGGAGAACAACCAGTCGCCGGCAGGCCAGCGCTGGAGGCGGCGATACAGCGTGAGAAGTGATGCGGCCATGGTGCGCTCCGGAGACGGCAACGGCGGACCCTTGGGTCCGCCGTCGTGTGACTGCTCTTGTTGGATGCGTTACGCCGCTTCGCGTGAAGCGGTCTCCCTGGCATCTTCGCGATAGCCCGCCGAGCGCAGTTCGGCCGGATCGAAATCGTCCACGCTGATCGTGTCCATGGTCAGGGCGCGCAGCTCTTCCAACTGCAGACGCTCCTCGGCGCTGATGACGCCTTCGCGCACGGCCTCGTCCAGCTGGGCGGTGTAGTCCAGCGCCTCGATGCCCTTGGTCTTGAGGGCCTTGAGGAACTTGCGTTCCACCGGTTCGGCCGCCACCGCCTTGGCGAGGTAGCTGGCGATGCGCCCGCCCGGGTTGTTCTCGCACGGGGTCAGGAACACGCCGCTTGCGAGTTGGTCGCGCGCCGCATTGGGTGCCATCAGCAGCGCGGCGACGCGGTGGCCCAGGCGATCGCCCGGCGCCTCGGCACGGCGGCCCCACGGAAAGATCAGTGCCCACATCAACCAGCCGACCGGACGGATCGGGAAGTTGCGCAGGGCCGCCGACAGCGCCAACTCGATCTCGTGCACGCTGTGGTGGAAGGCCCAGGCCAGTAGCGGACGCTCGGCCTGCGGCGCGCCATCGTCGTGGTAGCGCTTGAGCATCGCGCTGGTCATGTAGATGTGGCTCAGCACATCGCCCAGGCGACCGGACAGCGATTCCTTGAACTTCAGCTTGCCGCCCAGCATCAGCATGGACACATCGGCCATCAGGGCGAGGTTGGCCGAATAGCGGTCCAGCTTGCGGAAGAAGCGCTTGGTGTAGTCATCGCCCGGCGCCGCCCCGATGCGCGCGGCGGTCAGGCCAAACCAGAACGAGCGCACCGCGTTGGAGATGCCGAAGCTGATGTGGCCGAACAGGCTACGATCGAACGCGTCCAGGCCCGCGGCGCGGTCCGGGTCCTGCGCGGCCTTCATTTCCTTCATGACCCACGGATGGCACAGGATCGCGCCCTGGCCGAAGATCAGCAGGCTGCGGGTCATGATGTTGGCGCCTTCGACCGTGATGCCGATCGGTGCGGCCTGCCAAGCGCGACCAGCGAAGTTCTTCGGCCCCAGGATGATGCCCTTGCCGCCCACCACGTCCATCATATCGGACACGACCTCGCGGCCCATCGTGGTGCAGTGGTACTTGGCGATCGCCGACGGCACCGACGGCACGTCGCCGCGGTCCACGGCCGCCGCGGTGGCCTGGGCCAGGGCGCTGATGGCGTAGGCCTTGCCGCCGATGCGAGCCAGGGCTTCTTCCACGCCCTCGAAGCGGCCGACCGACAGACCGAACTGCTTGCGGATGCGCGCGTAGGTGCCGGTCACCACTGCGCCAAACTTCGCGCCGCCCGAGGCGGTGGAGGGCAGGGTGATCGAACGGCCGACGGCCAAGCACTCGTTGAGCATGTTCCAGCCCTTGCCGGCCATGTCGGCACCGCCGATCAGCTGGCTCAGCGGGATGAAGACGTCCTTTCCATGGATCGGGCCGTTCTGGAACGGCGAGTTGAGCGGGAAGTGACGACGACCGATGTCCACGCCCGGGGTTTCACGCGGCAGCAGCGCCAGGGTGATGCCGATGTCCTTGGTGTCACCGATCAGGCCGTCCGGGTCGTACATGCGGAAGGCCAGGCCGATCAACGTGGCGACCGGGGCCAGGGTGATGTAGCGCTTGTCGAAGGTCAGTTTGACGCCCAGCACGTTGGCGCCGTTCCACTCGCCCTTGCAGACGATGCCGTAATCGGGGATCGAGGTCGCATCGGAGCCGGCGAACGGACCGGTCAGGCCGAAGCAGGGCACTTCCTGTCCGGCGGCCAGGCGCGGCAGGTAGTAGTCCTTCTGTTCCTGGGTGCCGTAGTGGACCAGCAGTTCGCCCGGCCCCAGCGAGTTGGGCACGCCGACGGTGGAACTGGCGACTGAAGAGATCGAGGAGATCTTCTGGATCACCTTGTGGTGCATCAGCGCCGAGAAACCCAGGCCGCCATACTCCTTCGGGATGATCATGCCGAAGAACTTGTGCTGCTTGACGAAGTCCCAGACTTGCGGCGGGAGATCGGCGCGGACGTGGGTGATGTCCCAGTCGTCGATCATGGTGCACAGCTGTTCGACCGGGCCGTCAATGAAGGCCTGTTCTTCAGCGGTGAGCTGCGGCTTGGGATAGTTGAGCAGCTTCTGCCAGTCCGGGTCACCGGTGAACAACTCGCCCTCGAATCCGACCGAGCCGGTTTCCAGGGCGATGCGCTCGGTCTGCGACAGGGGCGGCAGCACCTTACGGAAGAACTTCATCATGGGCGCGCTCACCAGCGCCTTGCGCGAGGCGGGCAACAACAGCGGCAAGGTCACTGCGGCCACGATCACCGCTGCGACGACGCACGCGGTGGCGTTGGCGCCCAAGAGCCAGCACGCCACGAGCAAGCAGGCACTGATGGCCGCCCAGAAGGCCAAGCGAAGGCGATGATAGGCGGCGAATGCACCCGCCAGCAGAACGGCGACAAACGGGACCAGGATGCTCATGAGCGTGCTCCGGAAGCGGAATCGGGGACAGTATTGAAGAAACGAGAGGAGGAGGGTGACAGTGTTCGCAGGAAGTCCAGGACGGCATCGGTGAACGCATCGTTATCGTCGCCAGCCAGCATGTGCCCCGCGCCGGGCAGCTGCACATGACGGGCCTGGGGCACCATGGCCTGAAAGCTGCGGATGCCGGCATCGGAGACCATCTCGCTGCGGCCTCCGCTGATCAGCAGGACCGGGCAGCGCACGCTACGTGCGGCATGGGCGATGTCGTCCTGATGCCGCGCGCTGTCGCGCACCAGATCGTCGATCAACCTGGCATCCCAGTGCCAACGCCAGCGACCATCGTCGCCTTCTTGCATCAGGGCGGCCAGTTCTTCCGGCGCGCGACGCGGCCGATCGGGCAGGTAGGTAGCCACCACATCCGCGGCCTGTTCCAGCGATTCGAAACCTGCTGGAAACGCCGTCGCGAACTCCAGCACCTTCGACAGGCCGGCCTGCTCCCAGTGCGGCGTGATGTCGACCAGCACCAGCGCCGAAAACAGGCCGGGCCAGCGCGCCTCGGCCAGCAGCCCGAACAGACCGCCCATGGAAGCGCCGACCAGAACCGGCGGGGCAGGATGCTCACCGGCCACGATGATCAGGTCATCCACGAACTGCTCGCCTGTATAGGCCTGGTCATGGGGGTTGCGCTGGGAGGCTCCATGACCCCGGGCGTTGTACGCGAGACCGCCATAGCCATGGCGCGCCAATGTCTGACCGGTTCGACGCCAGGCCTGGTGGGTCTGGCCGAAGCCATGGCTGTACAACACCTCCAGCGCATCACGCCTGGCGACGGGGGCCGGCGTGAATCGCACTCCGCTCAGCCCCATGCCACAGGCCCCGATCAGCCTCGCCGCAATCGGGTGCTCGTCGGGGTGATCGAGAGAGGGTGATGTCGTAACCATACGCAATAGTATGGGAGTGGGTTCGCGCCCACGTCAATCCATACAAGCGTTTGATCGGAAAGGATTTCGATGCTGCGGCGCAGCAAACGTACCGCTGCATTCCCGGCCGTATGGTTAAATGCCGACATGAACACACCCGCCGTGCCGACCCGGTCTTCCACTTCCACCCGCGCGCCTCGACTGAGCGCCGACGACTGGGCTCAGGCGGCGCTGGATCTGGTGGCCGAGCAAGGGGTCGCGGCCGTCGCGGTCGAGCCGCTTGCTCGCCGTCTCGGCGTCACCAAGGGCAGCTTCTACTGGCACTTCCCGTCGCGCGATGCGCTCCTGCAGGCGGCGCTGGAACGCTGGGAGACGGTCGAGCAGGAGAGTGTGTTCGGCAGCCTTGAGGTCGTGCCCGATCCGCGCGAGCGACTGCGCCAGCTGTTCCTGCTGGTGGCGCATGAGGCCAAGTCACACATTATCTATAGTGAGCTGCTCAAGGCGCTGGACCACCCGGCCGTCCAGCCTGTCATCCAGCGCGTCTCCCAGCGTCGCATGGACTACCTGGTGGCCTCCTTCCGGCAGGCCGGCCTTGGCCGCACAGACGCCCAGCACCGGGCCCGCCTGGCGTATGCGGCCTATGTCGGCTTCCTGCAACTCTCCCTACAGCTCCACCAGCCACGCATGCAACATGAAGAGTTCGACGACTACGTAAACCACGTGATCGCAGCGCTGATTCCTACTTGATTTAGGCGGTGCCAGGGATGGTCTGAACAGTGCGACCCGCTGCTCGATTTACGCTCGACGCCCCTCGCCTGAAGTAGCGGTCGGATTTCTGGAGGCGGGTCAGATGGAAGACATCCTCGCCAAGCGGCTTGGCCGCAGGGCGCCGGAGCTGCATGGTGGGATCGCCGCGCTGCTGTATTTCATGCTCAGCGCTGCCGGTCGCATGCCGCATCCTTTCTGGATGATCTCGTTCCTGGCGCCGCTGCCGGTGCTGTGGGTGAACCAGCGCGTGCGCGCCGCGGGCCTGGCCGATCGCGGCCTTGTTGCCGATGAGCCCTTGTCTTGGGGCGCGTGGCTGCTTGTGGCGGTTGGTGGCTGCTGCTTCTTGCTGGTGCTGATCGGATCGTTTGCACGCGGCGTGGAGTGAAGGTTGCCGATGTGACGGTTTGACACGGACGTGCCGGTAGAATGCGTCGGCCCCCGCCGCCGGCCTCTCCGTGTCTTCTGCCATTCCCCCTGACCAAGATCCCGACACCATCGACGCGCCGGCGCCGGAGGTCGGCCTGGACGATGGCGGTGCCGATCATTCGCCTCCGGGCGTGGTGGTCACCTCCGGGCCGCTGACGCCGGCACCGGATTCGGAAGGGATCGGGGTCGATGATCGCGCCTTCCACCATTCGATCGCCGAGGACGTGCAGGGCATGGTCCTGGCCACGCTCACCGCTTCGCTGGGGCTGGCGGTGTTCGCCAAGGGCGGGCTGATGATTGGCGGCATGGCGGGCGTGGCGTTCCTGGCGCATTACGCGCTGGGCTGGAACTTCGGCCTGATGTTCGTGCTGGTCAACCTGCCGTTCTACTGGCTCTCGGTGCGGCGCATGGGCTGGGAGTTCACGCTCAAGACCTTCGCGGCGGTGGCTGCCTGCGGCGTGTTGACCGACCTGCTGCCGCGGTGGGCGCCATACGCCACGATGACACCCTGGTACTCGGCCCTGGTCGGCGGCGCGCTGGTCGGGCTCGGCATCCTGTTCTTCATCCGTCACCACGCCAGCTTGGGCGGCGTAGGCATCCTGGCCGTCTATCTGCAGCGCGCCCATGGCATCAGCGCCGGGCGGGTGCAGATGACCTTCGACGCGGTGCTGATGTGCGTGGCTTTCCTCACCCTGGCGCCCTCCAAAGTGCTGTATTCGGCGCTGGGCGCGGTGGTGCTGAGCCTGGTGCTGATGTTCAACCACCGTCCACACCGCTACATGGGGGTCTGAGCCGCGCTTTGCGCGTGGCGGCGCTGGCATGTCGGCGCCGGATTTCCGCTGCACGGTATGAGGCACCGACACCTTCGCGTGGCCGCAAAAAAGTGCGGGCCGGAAGACAGGGGAGGTCTTCCGGCCCGCAGGCCCCGTGGGGCCGGGCGAAGCGTGGAGGGGTCGCGCCTCGCCCCACCGCTCGGCGCGGTCAGGTGATCAGAAGAACACCCGCACGCCGAAGGTGCCGTTGCGACCAGGCAACATCACATCGTCCTTGAGGAAGGAGGTGTGCACGCGCGCGTCGCGATTGAGCAGGTTGTTGCCATCCAGGAAGACTTCCCACGAGGTGCTGCCAGCATCGATGTGGTAGGCCAGGTGCGCATCGACCATGGTGTAGCCGGCGGTCGGGGTCTCGTTGACCGCGACCTTGTCCTGTTTCATGTAGCGCGTGCCACCCAACGAGGCGCGCCAGGCATCGCCTTCCCAGCGCAGCTGCGCGCCGAAGCGGGCCGGGCTGATGCGCGGCAGGTTGCCGCCATCGGCCAGGCGCGCACGCACAGTGTCGCCGAAGACATGCAGGTCCCAGGCACCGACGCGGTCGTTGTTGGCCAGGTGGAAGGTGGCCTCGCCCTCGAAGCCGTGGAAGATCGCATCGCCCTGGGTCCACTGGCGGATCGGCAGGTACTCGTCTTCCTCATCGAAGTACCACTGGTTGCCGGTATCGGTGAGGTAGATGAAATTGTTGTAGCGGTTGTAATAGGCCGAGACCTTCGCATCGACCCAGTCGTTGCGGTACTGCAGGCCCAGTTCGGCCTGGTTGGCCTTTTCCTTCTGCAGATCGTTGCCGCCGATCTCGTAGGCCAACGTGGCGATGTGCGGACCGTCGGCGAACAGTTCCTCCTCGGCCGGGGCGCGCTCGGCGTGGTCCAGGTTGGCGGTCAGGCGCCACTGGTCGTTGAGCCGGAAGCCGAAACTGGCCGACAGGCTCATCGGCTTGTAGTCCGGCGACAGGCCGGTCTCGGTGTCGTATTTGACCTGGTCGATGCGCGCGCCCAGGTCGGTGGAGAACGCGCCCCAGGTGTTCTGGGCCACGGCGAACACACCCACCGACTTGGTGTCGGTCCGCGGCACGAAGGCCTCCTCGCCGATCGCCTGGAAGGTCGAGTCGCTGCCCTGCACGCCGACGGCGGTTTTCCAGCCGTTGTCGGCGGCGAAGGTGGCCTCCACCCGGCCCTCGTTGGCGTTCTTCTTGAACACCGTGCCCACCTCGTCACCCTCGAACTCGGTGTGGTCGTAGGAGGTATGGCCGAAGCTGTAGCGCAGGCCGCTGCCCTGGCCCCACGGATCATTCAGCGCGCCCTTGAGCTCGAAGCGGTCCTGGTGCATCTCCAGGTGCACGCCGCGCTCGCCGGCGGCCAGGTCGCCCGGCTCGCCGGGATTGCCGTAGCTGTCGTTGAAACGCGAGATCGACATGCCCACAAAACCCCAGTCGCCGGCCAGCGAGGCGCCGATGGCTCCGGACTTGTTGTCGATGAAGGTGTTGGCCTGGCGGCCTTCGGGCGTGTCGTAGTCCTTGGCGTTGCGGTATACCCCGTCGGCGTGGATGGTCAGGCCACCGTTACCCACGTCCACGCGTGCCATGCTGGTCTGCCCGTCCTTGTCGCCGATGTCCACGCGGGTTTCGGCGCGTCCGCTGATGCCGTTGACCGCGGTCTTCGGAATGCGTCCGTCGACCACGTTGACCGCGCCGCCGATGGCGCCACTGCCGTACAGCAGCGTGGAGGGGCCCTTGAGGACCTCGATCTGGTCGGCCAGGAATGGCTCGATAGCCGGGGAATGGTCCTGGCTCACCGTGGAGACGTCTGCGCTGGACAGACCGTCGGCCATCACCGCCACGCGTGGGCCGTCCATGCCGCGGATGATCGGGCGGCCCACGCCAGGACCGAAGTTGGAGCTCTGCACGCCAGGCATGCCGGCGACGGTCTCGCCCAGGCTGGCCGCGCGCGCTTCGTCGAGTTGTTCGCCGGAGAGCACTTCGGTCGGACGGCTGAGCTGGTCGGCGGTGCTGCCGAACGGGCTGGCGGTGACCTTGACCGCGTCCAGGTCCTTAGTGTGCAGGCCGCTGCCATGGACATGGCGCGAGTCGCTGTCCGGCGGTGTGGCGGTCTGCTGCGCCTGCGCGGCAAAGCTGCTCAGGGCCAACGTGAGGGCGACGGCGAGCGGAACACGGGCAAAAACGGGGGCGGCCGCGCCGGGGACGCGGAAAATGGAAGACATCATTGAGAAGATCCGGGGAGGGTTGCGGGAAAGATGCGGGTGTCGGCAAAACGTTATAATATATCTGCTCGAAGTCAACGCCCGTCCCGAAAGTCATCCCCGCCATGTCATCACCCTTCCGCTCCTGGCTCGACCGATTGGGCGCCACCGGCTCGCTGGTGTGCGCGGTGCATTGCGCGGTGCTGCCGCTGCTGATCGCACTGCTGCCGGCGCTAGGCTTGTCGGCCTGGCTGGGCGAGGGCTTCGAGCGCGCCTTCGTGGTCTTCGCCTCGCTGCTGGGCGCCTTCAGCCTGGTCACCGGCTATCGCCGCCACCGCGTGCTGCGCGCGCTGGGCACCTTGCTGCTGGGGTTGCTCGTGCTGTGGGCCGGCATCCTGTACGCACCGCTGCATCACCATCTGGTGGCCCATGCGGTGACGATGACCTTCGGCGGCACCCTGGTCGGGCTGGCGCACCTGCTCAATCTGCGCCTGAACCACGGCCACGTGCACGACGCAAGCTGCGCACATTAGGCGCGCGCCGGTCTGCATGGGTTCTGCACCTGGATTTGCCTGCCACGACGTTTCGCATGACCGACCGGATGGGCGACATCCTGACGCTGTACGGGTGGGGAGGCGGCTGTGATAGCCTCTCCGGCCCTGTGCGCCAGTCCCTCGCTGGCCGCGCACCCGCCGAACCGGCGGGCCACCAGACATCAGGAGTACGAACAATGGGTAAGGGTGACCGCAAGACCGCCAAGGGCAAGCGCTACAACGCCAGCTACGGCAACACGCGCAAGCACGCCACCGCCGTGGCCACGCCTGTGACCAGCAAGACCGTCACCAAGTCGCCGGCCAAGAAGGCCGTGGCGAAGAAGACGGTGGCCAAGGCCAGCTGACCGCTGCTTTCCATCGTGCATCGAAAAACGGCGCCCCTCGGGCGCCGTTTTTCGTTTGCGGTGTCCGGAACGCCCTGGAGCGGCTAAGCGTTCGGAGGCTGCGTCGGCGGGTCCTGGCGATCCTCGGCCGCGGCATCGCCGTCGCTGGCTTGCGGCGGGGAGGAGGGCTCTGCACCGGCACCGGTGGTCGAGCCCGCGGCCGCGACCTGTTCTTCGTCCTGACGTGCGGCGACATTGGTCGCCGCGTCCGGCGTGGCCGGGGCGTCCGGCGTTTCGTTGGGCATCGCCGCCAGCAGGCGGTCGGCCAGGGCCTTGTAGACCGGCTTGCGGCAGACCAGGGCCGAAGCCGCGCGGGCGAGCAGCACGGTGGCCAGGATCGGCAGCATCATGTCGCTGTTGTCGGTCAGCTCCAGCGAGATCACCGCCGAGGTCAGCGGCGCCTGGGTGACGCCGGTGAGGTAGGCGCACATGCCCAACAGCACCACCGAGGACGGGTCCACGCCCGGCAGGATGACCGACAGGTTGTGTCCCAGGCCCGCGCCGACGGCCAACGCCGGCGAGAACAGGCCGCCGGGGATGCCGGCCACATAGGACACCAGGTTGGCGGCGAACTTCATCACTCCGAACTCGTGCCCAACCACCGCGTGCCCCTGGACCAGGCTGCGGGCCTGGTCGTAGCCGGTGCCGAACGCGCCGGCGCCGAAGATCACGCCCAGCAGGGCCAGCGCCAGTCCGCAACCGGCCGCGAACAGCACCGGGTTGGCCTTGCGCGCGCGTCCCAGCCAGCGCGGCTTGCCGTCCATCGCCGCCAGGATGATGCGACTGAACAAACCGCCCAGCAGGCCCGCCACCACGCCGCACAGCAGCACCGCCAGCCAGCCCATGCCCAGCGGCAGGGAAGCATCGACCGTGCCGAAGTAAGTGTAGTTGCCCAGCAGACCCAGCGACACCACGCCGCCGACGATCACCGCGGTCAGCAGCGTGCCGGAGAAGTTGTGCTCGTAGCGACCCGACAGCTCCTCGATGGCGAAGACCACGCCGGCCAGGGGCGTGTTGAACGCCGCCGCGATCCCGGCCGCGCCGCCGGCGAGCAGGAAGTGCGTGGCTTCGCGCGGGTCCTTGAAGCCCAGCGCCCGGCCGATCACGTACATCAGGCTGGCGCCGACGTGCACCGTCGGGCCTTCGCGGCCGACCGAGGCACCGCCCAGCAGGGCCAGCACGGTCAGCATGAGCTTGCCGGCGGACACGCCGAGCGAAAGATTTTCCTTGCGGAACGGGCGGCTGGGCAGCTGCAGGGCCGCGATCACCTGGGGAATGCCGGAGCCGCGGGTCGGTCGCAGCGCGCCATTGGTGAGCCAAGCCAGCATGCCGAACACCACCGGGGTGAGCAGCACCGACCACCACACCGAGTGATGGATGATCTTCTCGAACAAGCCGAACGCCGCGTCGCTGGCCCGGGCGAAAATCAAGGCCACGACCGCCACCGCCACTGCGCCACCCCAGAGCGCGACGCGCCGCATCCAGCGTTCACGCGACCACAGCGGGGCCAGGGCCTCGCGTGCTTCAGAAGTATCAAACATGCCCTTATTGTGACATGGGTGACAGCCAGGGGCCGTGCAGGCGTGCCGGTGCGGCCGGTTCAAAGCATTGCAGGATCAGTGCTCGTCGCACGTTGGGCGGGTTTCATCGCGGCTGCGGGCACGCTCGTCGCGTTCTTCGATGTCGCGTGTTTTGGAGGACGAGCATGGGCTTTCCGCGACAAGGAGACATGCCATGTTCCCACATCCCGCAACCATTGCCCTGGCCTCGGCCGCATTGCTGGTGAGCCCCGCCGCTGGCGCGATGACCGATGCGCAGTTGGCCGGCCTGGTGGCCCAGCGTCTGCACGGCGACCGCACCGGCGCCTGCATGGCCGTGGCGGTGGTCGAAGCCGATCACGTGGCACGCACCTACGCCTGTGCCGAGCCGGCCGATCTCAAGCGCGTTGGCCCGTCCAGCGCCTTCGAGATCGGCTCGGTGACCAAGACCATGACCGGCACGCTGCTGGCGCAGCAGATCGTGGCGGGCCATGCCTCGCTGGACGATCGCCTGGCGGACTGGTTGCCGCCGGGGACGCCGGTGCCCAGCTTCCAGGGCCAGCCGATCCTGCTGCGGCACGTGGTGACCAACACCTCGGGGCTGCCGGCCTTGCCATCGCGACTCCACGCCACCGGCATGGCCGATCCCTATGCCGGACTGGGCGAAGCCGATCTGCTGGCCTCGCTGGGCGATGTCACGCTCACCGCCGCGCCCGGTAGCCACTTTGCCTATTCCAACTTCGCGATGATGTTGCTGTCCGACGCCCTTGCCCGGCGCGCCGGCACGGACTACGAGACCCTGCTCAGGCGCGAGCTGTTCGCGCCACTGGGCATGGACCAGGCCTACATCAACATGCCGACGGCCGGTAGCCTTCCGGCCCAGGGGCATGCGCCCAACGGGCAGTCGGTGCCGGCCTGGCACTTCCAGACCAACCTGGCGGGCGTGGGGGGCGTACGCGCCACCCTGCAGGACATGGTGCGCTATGTCCAAGGCGAGCTGGGGCAGATCGAGGTGCCGATCACGCCCGCCATCAGACTCAGCCAACAGACCGTGTCCGCACAGCCGCCGATGGCGATGAACTGGATGCAGCGCCGCCTCGGGACGCGCAGCGTGCTGCTGCATGAGGGCGGAACCGGCGGGTTCTCTTCGTTCGTGGCCGTCGACCCGGCCCGCCAGCGTGGAGTGGTGATCCTCTCGGACACCACGTGGACCACGCTGGGCGGGCTGGGCACACTGGGCCTGCACCTGGTCGATGCGGATTTCCCCCTGGGCCCCCCGCGTCATGAAGTCCCGGCCGATGCCGCGCAGCTGGCGGCGCTGGCCGGCACCTACACGCTGGGTCAGCTGAAGATGCGCCTGATCGCGCGTAATGGACAACTGGTGGTGCAGCCACAGGGGCAGCGCGAGCTGGTCATGAGCCACGACGATGCCGGCGACTACTATCCGCGCACGCTGGACGCGGTGCTCACGCCCGAGCCCAGTGCGACAGGGATGACCTTCGCCTGGTCGCAGGGCGGGGGCCGGATGCTGGCGACCCGGCGCGATCAGGACGAACCCGCCAAGGCACAGGTCGCGCCGCTCTCAGCCGCGCAGCTGGCCGGATACGCCGGCACCTATCCGCTGATGCCCGGCTTCGACCTGACCGTGGCGGTGGCCGGTGACACGCTCACCGTGCAGGGCACCGGGCAGCCGGCCATCGCCGTCGAGCATGTGGGGCAGGACCAGTTCGCAGCGCCATAGGTAGGCGCGCAGCTGCAGTTCGAGCGCGATGCGCAGGGTCGGGTCCAGACGCTGGTCCTGCGTCAGAATGGGCAGGTGCTGCGTGGCGCGCGGCAATGAGGCAGGACAGGACCGCCATGAGCACCCAGGACTACGCGCTGCAGACTCGCCTGCCGCAGGCCATGGCCAGCGGCGCGGACACCGTCTTGACGCGCTACCGCCGCTATCCCGTCTTCAGCCTGCGCTGGCAGGCCGGACGCACGCTGCTGTTCGGCGTGGTGTTGCTGGCGTTCGCGCTGGTGATCGGCCTGGGCACGGGCATCCTCAGGCAGAGCGTGCGGGTGGGGGCGCTGGTGACCGTTGTCGAGTTCGTGGCCTTCATGCTGATGGCCACGCTGGGCCCGGCGCTGGCCGGGGTGGTGCGTTATCGCGGCTGGCCCGCGGCGCGCGAGCGGCGCTGGGTCGTGGCCGCCTTGCTGCTGGGCATCGTACTGAGCTTCTTCGTCGATCGGCTGGCGTCGGGCTATATCAACGCGCTGGTCCGGCCGGCGACCGAAGCCATGCGGGTCACCGCGCCGCACCTGGGGCCGGTGGCGCGTGCGCTCAGTCTGGCGGTGAACGTGGTGGTGCTGATCGTGATCTACGGCCTGTTCGGTGGCGGGCTGGCGCTGCGGGCGTATTTCAGTGAGCACCGCCGCTGGGAAGAACACCAGCATCGCCGAGCCCTGGACGCGGCCACCGCGCAGGCGCGCGATGCCGACCTGCGCCTGGGGGTGCTGCAGGCTCAGGTGGAGCCGCACTTCCTGTTCAACACCTTGGCCTCGGTGCGTGCACTGGTGCGCCAGGATCCGGCCCAGGCCGAGGCGACGCTGGATGCGCTGGTGGACTTCCTGCGCGCCACCATTCCCCGCTTGCGTGATGGGCAGGCCGCGCTGCAGTCCACACTGGGCGAACAGTTGGATCTGTGCGCGCGTTACCTGGCGCTGATGCAGCTGCGCATGGGCGGGCGCCTGCATTACACGGTGCAGGCCGAGCCAGCACGGCGCGAGCAAGCCTTTCCGCCCGCGCTGCTGATCACCCTGGTGGAAAACGCGATCAAGCACGGTATCGAGCCCAAGCGTGGCGAAGGTCGGATCGACCTGATCGCCTCGTTGGCCCACGGCCAGCTGTGGGTGCAGGTCTGCGACGATGGTGCGGGGCTGGTGCCGGGCACCAGCGGCGGACTGGGCTTGGCCAACGTGCGCCAACAGCTGGCCGCGCGCTATGGCGAACGCGCGGTGCTGCGCCTGCGTGCGCTGGAGGGTGGTGGCGTGTGTGCCGAGGTGGGAATTCCCGTGGACCAGGGGCCGGCATGAGCACGCCCACCCCGACCGCGCTGGTGGCCGAGGCCTGGCCGGCGCTGCAGCTGATCGCGGTCTGCGCCGATGGCAGCGCGGCGCTGGATGCGCTGGAACGACAGACGCCGGCGGTCGCCTTCCTGGATATTCGCATGCCGGGCGAAAGCGGCCTGGTGGTGGCGCGCGAAGCGGCCGCGCGCGGCACGTTGGTGGTGTTCACCACTGCCTATGACGCGCACGCCATCGAGGCCTTCGATGCCGGCGCGGTGGATTACCTGCTCAAGCCGGTGCAGCCCGCGCGCTTGGCCCAGGCGGTGCAGCGGGTGCAGGCGCGATTGGACAGCGGACAGACGCCGGACCTGCAGGACCTGATCGACCAGTTGGAGGCGCGCCTGCGCCCGTCGGCCGCGTGCATCCGCTGGATCACCGCCAGCGCCGGCGACACCGTGCGCATGATCGGCATTGACGAGGTGCTGTTCTTCCAGGCCCAGGACAAGCTGGTGCGCGTGGTCACCGCGCAGGGCGAGGCGGTGATTCGCATGCCGCTCAAGGAGCTGCTGGACGGCCTGGACCCGACAGTGTTCTGGCAGGTCCATCGCGGCGCCATCGTGCGCGTGTCCTGCATCGATCGCGTCCACAAGGACGAGTTGGGCCGGCATGTGCTGAGCCTGCGCGGCCATGCCCAGACCTTGCCGGTCAGCGCCGGATTCATGCATCGCTTTCGCGGGATGTAGCGGCAGGCCTAGCGCTCTGTCTCGGGAGGGCGCGAGGGATTCAATTGAAAAGCTGGCGGCTGACCCCGGCCGCGGGCAGCGCACCTTCCAGCTCCAGTAGATATTGCTTGGTCGGCAGGCCGCCGCCGAAGCCGGTCAGGGCGCCGTCGGCGCCGATGACGCGATGGCAGGGCAGCACGATCGGCAGCGGATTGCGGCCGTTGGCCGCGCCGACTGCGCGGCTGGCGCCGGGGCGACCGACGCGCTGGGCCAACTGGGCATAGCTCCAGGTCTGGCCGAAGGGAATCTGCGCCAGCGCCAGCCAGACTTGGCGCTGGAAGGCGGTGCCATGCGGGGCCAGCGGCAAGTCGAAGGCCTTCAGGCGTCCGGCAAAGTAGGCGTCCAGCTGCGCCTGCGCCTCGCGCAACAGCGGATGGTCACCACGCTCCCACATTTCGAGCCGCTTGATCGGGTGTTTGTTGTTCGGGAATTCGATGCCGTGCAGGCCAGCGTCGCTGGCGGCCACGCGCAGCGGGCCGACCGGGCTGGGAAGTTCGCGTTCGAAGATGGTCATGGCAGGTCCTTGGCGAGGCGTTCGGGCGATCGGTTGGGCGCGGCCGGCATGGCGTCCTTCCACAGGTGCAGCACGGCATAGCCGCGCCAGGGCCGCCAGGCCTGCGCATGCGCGGCCAGGGCGCGCGCGCTCAGGCGCGTGCCGTCGTTGGGCAGCGCCTTCTGCAGGACCAGGTCTTCGGCCGGGAAGGCGTCGGGGTGGCCGAGCCCGCGCAGCGCCAGGTAGTGCGCGGTCCACGGACCGATGCCGGGCAGCGCGACCCAGCGGGCGACGAAGTCGTCCAGCGGCGCCTCCGGGCGGAAGTCCACGCGCCCGTCCAGCACCGCCTGGGCCACGGTGCGTAGCGTGGCCGCGCGCGCCTGGGTCAGGCCGATCGCGGTGAGATCAGCATCGGCCAGGGCCTCGGGCGTGGGGAACAGATGCGTGTGGACCTCGCTGCGCAACGGTTCGGGCAGCGGTGCGCCGAAGGCCTGCGCCAGCCGGGCGGTGAAGGTGCGCGCGGCGGCCACGCTGACCTGCTGGCCGATCACCGCGCGCACCGCGATCTCGAACCCGTCCCAGCCGCTGGGGATGCGCAGGCCGGGTCGGCGCGCGAGCAACGGCGCCAGGCGTGGGTCATGGCTTAGCGCATCGGCGATCGCCTGTGGATCGGCGTCCAGGTCGAACATGCGTCGCAGCCGCGCGACCACGCTCAGCATCCGCGCCGGTGCGATCCGGCGCAGTTCCAGTCGCAGTGCGTGCTCGCCCCTGGGCCAGGAGCTGACGCGCAGCCAACCAGGGGCGTCGGCCGGGCCGACGACGCGCGAATACGACGTCGCATCGACGTGCTCCACGCCCGGCAGTGCGCGCCCGCGCAGGAAATCGAGCATCGCGGTGAAGTCGTACGGCGGTCGATAACCCAGGCGCAGCACCAGGGTTTCGTCGGCCGCCGCCGGCACCTCGCGCTTGCGCAACTCGCGCGGGGCCATGCGGTAGGCGTCCTTGAACACGGTGTTGAAGCGCCGCAGGCTGCCGAAGCCGGCGGCCATGGCCACATCGGTGATTGGCAGGGCGGTCTCGGTCAGCAACTGCTTGGCGAACAGCAGCCGGCGCGTGGCGTGCACACCCAGCGGCGAGGTGCCCAGGCGGTCGGCGAACAGGCGTCGCAGCTGGCGTTCGCTCAAGGCCAGGCGCTGCGCCAGCGCCGACAGCGGCGCATCGGCAAGCAATCCGGCGTCGATCAGCTTGAGTGCGCGGGCCACCGCGTCGTCGCCGCGGCGCCAGGCGCCGTGCTCGGGCGACAGCTCGGGCCGGCAGCGCAGGCAGGGCCGGTAACCGGCGGTTTCAGCCGCGGCGGCGGAGGGGAAGTAGCTGACGTTCTCGCGCCGCGGCACTGGCGCCGGGCACACCGGCCGGCAATAGATGCCGGTGCTGGACACGGCGGTGAAGAACAGCCCGTCGAAACGCGCATCGCGGCTGAGGCGGGCGCGTTCGCACAGGGCGGCATCGGGCAGGGGTGAGGACATGGCCGGCAGGCTAGCACCGGCGAGGCGGCCCTACTGGCCGTTTTCGGACATCAATGCGCGTCCGGCCGCAGCCCCGTCTGCAGCGGCGCCAGCGTGCCGTCGTTGGGCTGTGCCGGGATGGCCAGCAGATGCGCCAGCAGCGGGTAGACATCGACATTGTCGAACGCTGGCAGCACCACGCCGCGGCGGAACGCCGGGCCATGCGCGATGAAGATCGCGCGCATCGATTCCAGCGCCGGGTCGTAGCCATGCGAGCCGCGGTCGTGGCCGAGCTTGCGACGACGCGCGGCCTGTTCGGCCGGCAGGGCGTCCCAGCCCTCGTCCATCTGGCACACGATCGGCGGGATGCGCGCGTTGCTGCCGTAGTGCCAGCGTGCGGGCAGTTCCCCCTTGCGCCAGCAGCTGTAGGGCGCATGGCGGCCGAGCAGGCGCGCTTCGACCGCCGCTTCGAAGCCTGGATTGGGCTGCACGCCGACCACCTGGCCGACCGACACCACCACCGCTTCGCGCCTGCTGACCATGTCCTCGACCGCAATGACGTGCTCGGGGGCGACGGTGGCCATGCCGTGGTCGGAGACGATCACGATATTGGTGCCCGACAGCTGGCCGTGCGCCCGCAGTGTGTCCAGCAGTGTGCCCACGGCCGCGTCCACGCGGCGCAAGGCCTCGCGCACCTGCGGCGAATCCGGACCATGGCGGTGGCCCTCTTCGTCCACATCCTCCATGTACAGCGCGGCCAGCGCCGGGCGCGCCTGGGCCGGGCCGGTCAGCCAGCCGGCGACGTCTGCGGCGCGGGCGGCCGCCGGGATGGCGGTATTGAACAGGCGGTACTCGTTGGGCCGCACGCCGTCGATAGGCGCGCTGCTGCCGGGCCAGGCCCAGATCGCGGTCTTCAGGCCGTGCTGCTCGGCGGTGACCCAGATCGGGGTGGCCTCGCTCCACCAGCGTGCATCCGCGGTGGCCTGGGTGTCGGCGACCTTGAATTCGCCCAAGCCCTCCTCGCGCATCGAGTTGTGGATGACGCCGTGGTGGTCGGGGCGCAGGCCGGTGACCAGGGTGTAGTGGTTGGGAAAGGTCAGCGCCGGATACGAGGGCGTCATCCATTGCGCGCGCACGCCGTCGCGTGCCAGCGCATCCAGGTGCGGCGTGTCGCCGCGGCCCAGGTAGCTGGCGCGCAGGGCATCGATGGAGATCAGCAGGACTGGCTCGGGTGTCGCAGTCGTAGCGGCGGGAGCGGACGGGGTGGGGCGTTCGGTGGCGCAGGCGGCCAGCAGCAGGCTGGCCAGCCACGCCGCCCGGGCCGGGAACAGGCGCATGGACGAGGCAGGGTTGACGAAGCAGAGCCCCAAGCTTCGCAGAAAGCCATGACGCCCGCATGGCGCGCTTGCCCCGTCCAACGCGTTTCCTCCCGCCTGTACCTGCTTTCGTGGAAGGCGCCATGGTGGTGACGGGCCTCTTATCGATCTAGCCCCTCGTGGGAGCTGCCATGGCAGCGATTGGACTCCACCGGGAAGCTTCATCGCCGCCATGGCGGCTCCCACGCGGGCAGGCGCCCGCGGGGCAGTGCTCAGTCTTCCGGATCCATTACCCGGATCTCGACCTCGTCCTCGACGCGTACGACCTGACCGGCGCGGATCTTGGCGGTCTTGCGCAGTTCCTGCACGCCGTCCACGGTGACCACGCCGCTGGCGACGACCTGCTTGCCCATGCCGCCGCTGTCGACCAGGCCGCACAGCTTGAGCAGGATGTGGAGTTCGACGTACTCGCCGTCGAGATCGAATTCGAGGATCTGCATGGCGGCAGTCTAGCGGCTGGCGTCGGCCTCCTCGCGCTGGAAGGCCGCGATCTCGTCCAAGAGTGTCTGTGCACGGGGAATGCTGCGGCCGACGCTGCCTGTGTCGAACAGGTCGCGGCGTCGGCGCAGCGACAGCACGCAGCCGCCAAGCAGCAGCAGGTTGAACGCGGTCGTCCACACCAGGAAGCCGGTCGGCAGGTCCCGGCCGGTGACTGCCGCGGCCGCAACTTCCAACAACGCCAGCCATAGCAGGCACCAGGCCAGGCCCAATCGCGGCTGCCACCTGATCCGCCACCAGCGCAGCTGGCCCAGGGTCTTCTGCACGGTAAGCACGGGCTTGGCGTAATGCAGGCGGGTCAGCAGCAGGACGTCCACGGTCGAGCAGACCACCAGGGCCACGCCCCACGCATGCAGGGCCAGGCCGGACACCAGCGCCGCTGGCGAATCCGTGTGCTGCACCCAGAACCGGGCAAATACCACCGCCATGCCGATCCCGAGCAGGATCTGCACGATCTGCCAGGCCAGCAGGGGGCGCAGGCGGGCGCGGGCCTTGTCCAGGCGGCTTTCGGTGAACAACCGCAGGTTGAGCGCGCTCTGGCGCTGCAGGCGCGCGTCCAGGGTCTGCCAGGCGGCTTTCATCTCATCAAGGTCCATGGGTTGGCTCCGAAGAAGTCATAGTTGGTCGCGGATGCGCTGCTTGAGGCGCGCGATTTTGGTGGTCACGTTGGTCTGGCTGATGCCCAGGATCTCGGCGATCTCGGCCGAGGGGCGCTCTTCCAGGTAGAGCACCAGCAAGGCGCGCTCCAGCGGCGGCTGGCCGGCGATGAACGCGCGCAGCAGGCGCAATTGCTGCTCGGCCTCCGGGTCGGCCGCGTGTGGGTCGGCCATGTCGTGCAGGTTGGGATCGAAGGCCACGGCGTGGCGCTGGCGCAGGGCCTGGCCGCGGACCTGGGAAATGGCCACGTTCAGCGCGATCCGGTACATCCAGGTCGAAAAGCTGCGCTGGTCGTCATAGCGCGCGAAGGCCCGCCACAGCTGGGTGGCGATTTCCTGCGCCAGTTCGGCCCGGTCCTCGGGATGGAAGGCGTAGCTGGCCGCGACCTTGAGCACGATCCCGCGATGGGCCTGCAGCAGCGCCTCGAAGCGGTGCCGGGTCTGTTCGTCCTGGGCGAGGGCCGGTGGCACGGCGGCGTCTTCCATGGGGAGGTCCGGGAAAGCGTGTGTGGAATGCCTGGATGATTCGCGGCGGCCGGTGTCTTGTCACACCGCACCTTGCGCCAGATCAATGCACGCGCTGGGGTAGTCGCTAGGGTAGGACGCTTCCAGCTCCAGAAGAGGTCCAGGCAATGCAGGTTGACGTGGTGGTGGGCGGCGGTGGACCGGTCGGCCTGTGCCTGGCCCGCGCGCTGGCCCAGCAGGGGCGCACGGTGGCGGTGGTGGAACGCCAGCCCCGCACGGCGCTGGCCGCACCGGTCTTCGACGGCCGTGAGATCGCCCTGACCCATGCTTCGCGGCGGCTGCTGGACCGCCTGCAGGTCTGGTCGCGCCTGGACGCCGGGACGATCGCGCCGCTGTGCCAGGCCCGCGTGCAGGACGGTGCTTCGCCCTTCGCCCTGGCCATCGGCGGCGAGGCGGACATTGACCAGCCGCTGGGCTGGCTGGTGGCCAATCACCGCATCCGCCAGGCCGCCTACGAGGCGGCGCTCGATCAGCCGGGTGTGAGCGTGCTGGACGATGTCGGGGTGGCCGCGCTGCGCCGTGAGCCGGAGCGGGTGGTGATCACCCTGGACGATGGCCGCCTGCTGCACACGCGCCTGCTGGTGGCCGCGGACGGTCGTTTGTCGGGGCTGCGTCGGCAATTGGGCGTGGGCGCCGAACTGCACGAGCTGGGGCGCAGCATGCTGGTCTGCCATGTGGCCCACGCCCGGCCGCACCACGGGGTGGCGTTGGAGTGGTTCGCCTATGGCGGCACCGTGGCCTTGCTGCCGCTGGTGGGCGACAGCTCCTCGCTGGTGCTGACCCTGGCGCCACAGCAAGCCGCGGCGATGATGGCGCTGGACCCGACGGCTTTCGCCGAAGAGGTCACCGGATTGTGCGAGGAGCGCCTGGGCGCCATGCGCCTGGCCAGCTGTCGCCACCTGTATCCGCTGGTGTCCAGCTATGCCCGGCGCTTGGCTGGGCCGCGCTTCGCCCTGGCCGGGGATGCGGCGGTGGGCATGCATCCGGTCACCGCGCATGGCTTCAATTTTGGTCTGGCCGGGGTCGAGCGCTTGGCCGCAGCCCTGGAGGGTGCGGCCGATCCGGGCGCGTCGCCGCCGCTGCAGGCCTTCGCGCGGGCGCATCGCCGGGCGACCTGGCCGCTGTATGCGGCCACCCAATTGGTGGCGCGGCTGTACACCGACGAGCGCCCGGGGGCGCGCCTGTTGCGGCGCGGGGCGCTGCGCGTGGCGGCGGTGCCAGCGTTTCGACGGGCCTTGCGCCGGCATTTGCAGCATTGAAAACCGGCGATGCAAAGACGAAATATCGTCGCCAGCGGTCGGTTTGACACTCCCGGCAGGCGTCGTTCAAGGCGCAGGAGGCCGCCAGGGCGCACAATAGGCGGCCATTACGCTGTCCGAGTTGCATCATGTCTTCCGAAAATGCCGCACCCGCGGTGCCGTTCTCCGCCCTTGGTCTGTCCGAGCCGGTCCAGTCCGCACTGACCGCCGTGGGCTATGAGTCGCCTTCGCCCATCCAGGCCGCCACCATCCCGGCGCTGCTGGCAGGGCGCGACGTGCTGGGCACCGCGCAGACCGGCACCGGCAAGACTGCGGCGTTCGCGTTGCCGGTGCTCTCGCGCCTGGCCGCCGAGAGCGGCAAGCCGCAGGCCCTGGTGCTGGCGCCCACGCGCGAGTTGGCCATCCAGGTGGCCGAGGCCTTCCAGAAGTACGCCGCCAAGATCCCCGGCTTCCACGTGCTGCCCATCTATGGTGGACAGAGCTACTACCCGCAGCTGCAGGCGCTCAAGCGCGGTGTGCACGTGGTGGTGGGCACCCCGGGCCGGGTGATCGACCACCTGGAGCGTGGTTCGCTGGACCTGTCCGGCCTGACCACCCTGGTCCTGGACGAGGCCGACGAGATGCTGCGCATGGGCTTCATCGACGATGTCGAGACCGTGCTGAAGAAGACGCCGGAGACGCGCCAGGTGGCGTTGTTCTCGGCCACGATGCCGCCGGCCATCCGCCGCATCGCCCAGACCTATCTGAAAGAGCCGGTCGAGGTGAACATCGCCTCCAAGACCACGACCTCGGCCAACATCACCCAGCGCTACTGGTTCGTCTCGGGCCTGCACAAGCTCGACGCGTTGACCCGCATCCTGGAAGCCGAGCCGTTCGACGGCATGATCATTTTCGCCCGGACCAAGGCGGCCACCGAAGAGCTGGCGCAGAAGCTGCAGGCCCGTGGCCTGGCCGCGGCGGCGATCAACGGCGACATGCAGCAGGCCCAGCGCGAGAAGACCATCGCCCAGCTCAAGGACGGCAAGCTGGACATCCTGGTGGCCACCGACGTGGCCGCGCGCGGCCTGGACGTGGAGCGCGTCAGCCACGTGCTGAACTACGACATCCCCTACGACACCGAGAGCTACGTGCACCGTATCGGCCGCACCGGGCGTGCCGGGCGCAGCGGCGAGGCGATCCTGTTCGTGACGCCGCGCGAGAAGTCGATGCTGCGCGCGATCGAGCGGGCCACCCGCCAGCCGATCACCGAGATGCAGCTGCCCAGCGTGGACGATGTCAACGACCGTCGCGTGGCCAAGTTCCTGGGTCGGATCACCGAGACCCTGGCCGCGGGCGAAGCCGGCGACTACCGCGCGCTGATCGAAGGCTACGAGCGCGAGCACAACGTGCCGGCCGTGGACATCGCCGCGGCGCTGGCGCGCCTGCTGCAGGGCGACACGCCGCTGCTGCTGTCGGCCGAGCGCCCGCGTGCGCCGCGTCCCGAGCGCACGGAGCGCACCGAGCGTCCAGCAGCGCGCTTCGAACGCAGCGAGCGTCCGGAGCGGGGCGAGCGCCCGCGCCCGGAGCGTCCGATGCGGGAGGGCGGTGACGAGGCACGCGCCGAACGTCCGCGCCGCGCGCCGGCCGGGCAGCCGGAGCCGGGCATGGAGCGCTATCGCATCGAGGTCGGTCACGCGCATGGCGTCAAGCCGGCGAATATCGTGGGCGCCATTGCCAACGAGGCCGGGCTGGAAAGCCGCTACATCGGTCGCATCGACATTCAGGACGACTACTCGGTCCTGGACCTGCCCGAGGGCATGCCCGACGACACGCTGACCCATCTGAAGAAGGTCTGGGTGTCCGGCCAGCAGCTGAGGATCCACAAGGTCGGCGAGGAGACTGGCCAGGACGCGCCGCGCCAGTTCCGGCCGCCATCGGCGCGACCGGGGGGCGCCAAGCCGCGTCCCGCCGGCAAGGCTGGATTCAAGCCGGGCGGCAAGCCCCACCGCAAGGGCCCGAAGGGCCCGTAGCGCAGAGCTTTGTTTGGCTTTGAGCACTGAGCTCGCTCCGACCATGTAGAGCGGAGCTTGCTCCGCTGCTCTCAAGCCCAAGCCAGCTCGCGGACGACGCCTGTGGCTCCTACGCACGATGTAAACCAAACGCAGCGGAGCAAGCTCCGCTTTACGAAGTTGTCGCCATGACCGAAGACGCACCTGACGCGGGCCCGACCCGACTCAACAAGCACATCGCGCAGACCGGATTCTGCTCACGCCGCGAAGCCGACAAGCTCATCGGCGAGCGCCGGGTCACCGTCAATGGCCATCCGGCCGGCACCGGCGCGGTGGTGGGCGAGGGCGACGTGGTCCTGGTCGATGGGCAGCCGCTGCGCGCGCGGACGGTGGTCAAGTCCAGTGGCCGCAAGCATGTGTACATCGTGCTGAACAAGCCGGTCGGCATCACCTGCACCACCGAAGCCAGCGTCAAGGGCAACATCGTCGACTTCGTCGGCCACGAGCAGCGCATCTTCCCGATCGGTCGCCTGGACAAGGAGTCCGAGGGCCTGATCCTGCTGACCAGCAACGGCGACATCGTCAACCAGATCCTGCGCGCGGAGAACCGCCACGAGAAGGAATACCTGGTGGAGGTCAACAAGCCGGTGACCGACGAGTTCCTGCGCGCCATGGCCAAGGGCGTGCGCATTCACGACCAGATGACCCTGCCGTGCCGCACCGGGCGTATCGCCAAGTTCGGCTTCCGCATCGTGCTGACCCAGGGCCTGAACCGGCAGATCCGGCTCATGGCCGCGGCCTTTGGCTATCGGGTCACCCAGCTGCGCCGGGTGCGCATCGACAACGTCAAGCTGGGCCCGCTCAAGACCGGACGCTGGCGCAACCTCACCGATGCTGAACTGCGCGGCCTGCTGCCCCAGATGGAGCGTTGGTAAGACCGCGTCCTAGTCGACGATGCCCTTGGCTTCCGAGGTGGCCAGCAACTCCGGATGCGCGGCCCCGCGACGCCGGGTCAACACCGGATGGGCGAACACCGCCAGCAGGATGATCGCCACGCCGGCGTAGAACTGCGCGGTGAGTTCGCGCTGTTCGCCCAGCAGCGGGATGGCCAGGACGATCGCGTAGACCGGCTCCAGGTTGGTCGCCAGCTGCATGCCGTAGGCGCTGACGTGGCGCAGCGCGGCCAAGGCCATGGCGAAGGGCAGCAGGGTGCAGGCCAGTGACAGGAGCAACAGCAGGAGGGCGTCGTGCGCGCCTGGGACCTGCAGCAGCGTCCCTCCGAAACCGGGGACCAGCAGCATCACTGGCGCCAGCAGGCTCAGCATCAAGGTGCCGGCGCCCAGCTCCAGCGCGGTGACGGTGAGCGGATCGCCACCCTCGACCATGCGCTTGTTGAGCGAGCCGAACAGCGCCACCAACAGGGCCGACAGCGCGCCGACCGCGATGCCGGCGCGCATCTCGTGCGGCACGCCCCCGACCACCAGGGCCACGCCCGGCAGCGTGGCCAGGCCGAAGATCAGTTCGCGCAGATCGAACGGGCGCTTGGCCACCCACGGCTCCACGATCGAGGTGAAGGCCGGTGCCAGCGCGATGCAGGTCGCCGCCACCGACGCGTTGGACAGCTTGATGGCGCCGTAGAAGGTCAGCCAGTGCAGTGAGACCAGCGCGCCGATGCCCGCGTATGCCCAGCGATGCCGCGCCGGCATCGCGCGCAGTCCACGCCAGACCGAAGGCAGCAGCGCCAGGGCAAGCACGACCAGCAGCATCCGCCACCACACCAGCGGCAGCGCAGGCAGGGTGATCAATTTGCCGAGGATGGCGGTGAAGCCCCACAGCATGACGCAGGCATGGACCTGCAGGTGGGCCTTGAACGGGACGGGGGTAGGCATGGGGCATTATCGCTGCGGCCGAGTCGTCCACGCAGCATGGGATCCTCGGTTCGAGGCGCCGCCCCCATGGAGTCTGCGCAGGTGCAGGGAGCGCCGCTGCCGGACCGTGAATCGTTGCGGCCGTGGCGCTGCTTCTGGTCTGGTGACTGGGCTGGGTGGCCTGGCGCGGGCTGGATCTGCGCGATGTCGCCTGGTGGCTGTTGTTCCCGGTGCTCCCCTGGCCTGGATGCTGATCCGGGGCAGCGTGGTCCGCGAGAATCCGTATCCATCTGGGGACGTAAGTGCCCATGGCGCGCCGAGCGTGGCCCGCAACGCGTCGGTGATGACGGGAGTGTGCGTGGTGATCGACCCAGGAGTTGCTGGCCTGGATCGCCTGCGCCGACGCTAGGCAGCCTGCAGGCGCTGGAGCAGGGCCATGGCCGCGGCGGGGTTGCGCTCCTTGGCCGCGGAGATGAAGTACACGAAGACCTCGCGTGGCTGCTTCGGCGCGGGGGTAGGGCCGACATGCGGCAGCTCGGCGAGGTCTTCGCCACGCCGCCACGCCCGTGCGCGGCGGGCCCAGGCGTCCAGCTCGCTGTCCGGATAACCATGGCGTTCATCGCTGCGGCTGGCCATCAGCCGGGCGTAGACGAAGTCACTGGTGAGGTCGGCGAAGGACGGGTACTCGGTGGATTCGGAAAAGACCGTGCCCATGCCGTGCTGGCGTGCCAGTTCCAGAAACGCAGACGTGATGAAAGCCGGATCGCGCACGTCCAGCACGTGGCGCAGCGGACGATCAGCGGCGCGCTTGGGCAGCAGGTCGAGGAAGCCGGCAAATTCCTCCGCATCAATCCGGCGCCCGGATTCGAACTGCCACACCAACGGACCGAGCTTGTCGCCCAACGCGCTGATGCCGCCGATGAAATCCTCCACCTGCGTGCGCGTGCCGCTCAGCCTGCGCGCCTGGGTGATGCGCTTGGGCGCCTTGGCCGAGAACATGAAGCCCGCCGGCGTGGCATCGCGCCATTTGGCGTAGGTCGCGGGCTGCTGGGTGCCGTAGAAGGTGCCGTTGATTTCGATCGCGGTGACATGGCGGCTGGCATAGTCCAGCTCCAGTCGCTGGACCAGTCCGGCCGGGTAGAAGTTGTCGCGCCATGGCGCGAACACCCAGCCACCGATGCCGACCCGGATGCCGGCACCACCCGTGGGGCGAGCATCAAAGAGGTCGTCGCCGGGAGTGGGTCTGCGAGTCGCGGGCATGGCAAGGGCCTGGGAAGCACGCGTGAGCGCGGGCGGGCAGGATACCGACACGCGCCGGCACTGAATCGTGGCGCCGTCTTCACATGGATTTCAATACTGGACGGTTCATGATTTGCGCCACCCCAACCACCCTCTGGGACACCCCATGGCAAGAGCAGGATGGCTGCTGCTGGCAGCAGCCGCGTGCGGCAGCGCGCACGCAGCGGAAACGGAAGGCTGCCCCACCCGGACCGAACTTCCGCCCACCGTCAACTTCCGCGTCGACAATGATCTATTCGGCGGTCAGGATCAGGACGAGGGCTACACCAATGGCGTCCAGCTCTCGCTGGTCTCGCCCAATCTGAAGAACTACACCGACGACCCGTGCCTGCCGCGCATGGCGCGTCTGGTGAACCGCTACCTGACCTGGATCCAGCCCGAAGGCTTCGACCAGCAGAACATGGTCTTCACCCTGGGCCAGGAGATCTATACACCGTCCGACTACACCCGCAAGGACCTCATCGAGGATGACCGCCCATACGCGGCGGCGTTGCTGGTCGGGTTCGGCTACAACGCGCGCAAGGGCGACAGCCTGCGCACGACGCTGCTCAAGCTCGGCTGGGTTGGCCCCTCGGCACGCGGCGAGGAGGTCCAGAACGCGGTCCACAGCGTGTTGGGCGACGACAAGTTCGAGGGCTGGAACAACCAGCTGCGCGACGAGCCGGTCTTCATGCTCCAGCATGAGCGCATGTATCGCTACGCCTGGGGCCAGGGCAAGTGGACCTGGGATGCGATCACCCATGCCGGCGGTGCGCTGGGCAATTACAAGACCTTCGTCAACGGCGGTGCGGAGCTGCGGTTCGGTCGCTATCTGCCCGATGATTTCGGCAGCACACCGCTGCGTCCGGCCGGCGAGAACACCGCCCCGCGTAGCCAGACCGAGCCGGGCGGAGTGTTCCGCATCCACGGCTTCCTGACCGCCGACGGCCGCTGGGTTGGTCGCGACATCACCCTGGACGGCAACACCTGGAAGGACAGCCACAGCGTGGACAAGCGGCGCTATGTGGCCTACGCGGGGTATGGTGTGGCGGTCATGAAGGGACGCTGGAAGTTCGCCCTGGCCCGCTACTATTCGACCCGTGAGTTCGATGGTCAGGACGAGCCGCCGGTCTTCGGCAGCTTCACCGTCAGCTACGCCCTCTAGTCCCAACGGACCTGCGCATGCATCCCAGTTGGACCACCCCGGACCTCTGTGACGCCCATCCCGAGGTCCAGGTCGTCGAGCCGCGCTTTATGGATTTCGGCGGGGCGACGATGTTCTGCGGGCGCATCGTCACCGTGCGCTGCTTGGAGGACAACTCGCGCGTGCGCGAGCTGGTGGCCGCCGAAGGCACCGGCCGGGTACTGGTCGTGGACGGGGCCGGCTCGGTGCGCCGCGCCCTGCTGGGCGACATGCTGGCCGAGCAGGCCGTGGCCAATGGCTGGGCGGGCCTGCTCATCCACGGCGCGGTGCGCGACGTGCAGGTGCTGTGCAACCTGCCGCTCGGGGTGAAGGCGCTGGCCGCCGCGCCGATGAAGACAGAAAAGCGAGGCCTGGGCGAGGTCGACGTGCCGGTGCGCTTTGCCGGCGTCGAGTTCACGCCCGGTCACTGGCTCTACGCCGATGCCAATGGCGTCATCGTCGCTTCGCAGGCCTTGACTGATACGGCCTGAATGCACCGCCGCGCACGCGGCCTTGTCGTCGCCGGGGCGATACTGCGCGACGACATAGGGTGCACGACGCATGATCTTTCGCTGGTTCGAATCGCTGATCGACGTGTTCGATCCGCCGGACGTGGGTACGCCACCGCGCGGCCTGCTCCGGTTCTATACCCACTATCTGCGCCAGGCCGGCTGGGTCCTGATGGCCATGTGCGTGGTCGGCTTTGCCGTGGCGCTGGTGGAAGTGGCGCTGTTCGATTTCCTCGGCAAGCTGGTGGACCTGGCCAAGGCCGAACATGCGGCCGGCTTCTTCCAGCGCCATGGACTGCACCTGCTGGGCATGGCCGCCGTGGCCCTGGTGCTGCGGCCGGTGCTGATGGCGCTGGGCGACCTGCTGATGCATCAAGCGGTGACCCCGTCGCTGACCGCGCGCATCCGCTGGCAGCAGCACCGCTACGTGGTGCGCCAGAGCCTGGCGTTCTTCCAGAACGACTACGCCGGTCGTATCGCCAACCGAATCATGCTCACCGGGGCCTCGCTGCGGGAGTCGGCGGTGCAGATCGTGGACGCGCTGTGGTACGTGGCGGTCTATACCGGCAGTGCGCTGTTCCTGTTCGCCCAGGCCGACTGGCGCCTGATGCTGCCGTTGATCGGTTGGCTGGTGGCCTACGTGGCGGCGCTGGCGGTGTTCGTGCCACGGATCAAGGAGCGCTCCTGGCGCGCGTCGGAATCCAAGTCACAATTGATGGGGCGGGTGGTGGACGGTTACACGAATATCGCCACGCTCAAGCTGTTCCCGCACGAACAACGCGAGGATCTGTACGTGGCCGAGGCCGTGCGCGAGAACCTGTCCAAGGTCCGGCGCATGACCCGCATGACCACCGCCATGGATGTGACCATCGCCGTGCTCAACGGCCTAATGATCACCCTGACAGCAGGCCTGGGCGTGTGGTTGTGGCAGCGTGGCGCGATCACCGTGGGCGCCATCGCCCTGTCCACCGGGCTGGTGATCCGCATCGAGAACATGTCCGGTTGGATCATGTGGGTGGTCAACGGGCTGTTCGAGGACATCGGCACGGTCCAGGACGGCATGGAGACCGTGGCCCGGCCGCAGGCGGTGACCGACCAACCTGGCGCGACGGCGCTGCAGGCCCCACATGGTGCGATCCGCTTCGAGGGGATCCACTTCCACTACGGCAAGCGGGGCGGGGTGATCGCCGGGCTGGACCTGGACATCCGCCCGGGCGAGAAGATCGGCCTGGTGGGCCCTTCCGGCGCGGGCAAGTCCACACTGGTCAACGTGCTACTGCGCCTGTACGACCTGGAGGCGGGGCGGATCCTGATCGACGGGCAGGACATCGCCATGGTCACCCAGACCAGCCTGCGCGGCCAGATCGGGGTGGTGACCCAGGACACCTCGCTGCTGCACCGCTCGATCCTGGACAACCTGCTTTATGGACGCCCGGATGCAACGCCGGAGCAGATCGGCCTCGCACTGGCACAGGCCCGGGCGCAAGGCTTCATCGAGACGTTGGTGGACAGCGAAGGACGCCGCGGCCTGGAAGCGCATGTGGGCGAGCGTGGGGTCAAGCTATCCGGGGGGCAGCGCCAGCGCATTGCCATCGCCCGGGTGCTGCTCAAGGACGCGCCTATTCTCCTTTTGGATGAGGCGACCTCGGCTTTAGATTCCGACGTGGAGGCCGCTATCCAGGAGAGTCTGGAGGCGCTCATGCAGGACAAGACCGTGGTGGCCATCGCGCACCGCCTGTCCACCATCGCGCGGATGGACCGATTGGTGGTGATGGACCAGGGCAGGATCGTGGAAACCGGGACCCATGCCGAACTGGTGGCGCGTAACGGACTTTACGCGAGGTTGTGGAAGCGCCAGAGCGGTGGCTTCGTTGCTGCAGGAGCGGATGCTTGAGCGAGGGCCGCGACCGGGGCGGGAGCCAACACCTTCACGGATTGCAGAAGGAAAGGTGTGGGAGAAGATGTCGTAACAGGGGAGGGCAGCGCAGGCTGCTGGTGAACGCGATGAACGTGGGGCGCCGATGCTGATCGAAGAGCATGAACTGCTGGTCGCCGACCTGCGCCCGGGCATGTATGTCTGCAAGCTCGACCGTGACTGGGTGGGCACGCCGTTCCTGCTGCAGGGCTTCCTGGTGGAGTCCCAGGCGGACATCGCTACCCTGGCCCAGTGGTGCACCACAGTCACGGTGGATATCGTCAAGAGCGACAGCTTCGCGCGGCGTGCCCTCCGCAAGCCCAAGCCCAAACGTGAAGCCTACGCGGTGCCCACGTTGGCGGCGATCGCCGCAAATCCCAGGCCCGTCCTGTCCCATGTCGAGGAAGAACTCCCGAGGGCCAGCGAGGCGCTGAACAACGCCCACCGCGTCGCGCACGAGATTGTCAGCGCACTGCGAGGCGGAGGCGGCCTGGACGAGGAAGCGGTGGCAGAAGCCATTACGCCAGTGGTGGACAGTATCGTGCGCAATCCCGATGCCTTTTTCTGGCTGGAGACCCTGCGCAATCACGACAGCTATACCTACAGCCATGCGGTGAACTGCTGTGGCTTCATGGCGACCTTCGGCCGCCATCTTGGCTTGCCCGACGAGGCCCTACGCGATCTGGCGACCGCAGGCCTGCTGCTGGATATCGGCAAGACCGTCATCCCGGAAGATCTGCTCGAGAGCAACCGGAGCCTGGATCCGGTCGAGATGGCGCTGGTGCGTGAGCACCTGATGCATAGCGTGCGCTTCTACGACGAGTCCGGCGCAGACAATCCCCTGGTGCGGCAGATGATCGTGACCCACCATGAACGCGAGGACGGCTCGGGCTACCCTAAGGGGCTGGTGGCGGACGAGATCCCGCTGTTCGGGCGCATCGCCGGCATCGTCGATTCCTACGATGCGATGACCAGCGCGCGCCCTTATCGCGAAGCGATATCGCGCTACGACGCGCTGCAGGTGCTGTATCGCCAGCGCGGTGCGCTGTATCAGGCGGATCTGGTCGAACAGTTCGTGCAGTGCCTGGGCGCCTATCCGACCGGCACGCTGGTCGAGCTGTCCACCGGCGAGGTGGCCATCGTGCTGGCGCAGAATCCGGTGCGGCGCCTGTTCCCGCGGGTGATGCTGTTGACCGACGCGGACAAGCAGCTGCGGTCCATGTTCGAGCCAATGGATCTGCGCGATACCTGGGGAGCCTACGACGATCGTCAGATCAGCATCCGCCGGGGCCTGCGTGCGGGTACCTACGGGCTGGACCCCAGGGAGCTCTATCTCTGAGTCGGCGGTCGGGTGCACGACCGGACGCTGCAGGGAGGACTGATCAACATGCTCAATCGCGTGCACCTCTTCCAGACCATTGAGCGCGTGGCGCTGCCCGGACAACCGGCGGGGGCGCTGCTGATGGTCCGCATGCAGCGCCTGCGCGAGTTCGAGGCGGTGTTCGGCTACGAGGCGGGCAAAGCGCTGGTCGACGCCTTCGAGGTGCGGCTGCGCGAATGCCTGCGCGCGGTGGACGAAGCGGTCCAGATTGGCGAGTGCGACTTCGCGGTGGTGCTGCCGGGACTACGCGACCTCAATCACGCCATGCTCGCCGCCTCCAAGGTCGCCCGCGCGTTCATGCATCCGCTTGAGGCGCAAGGTCGTTCGGCACGCGCCATCGTGTCGGTCGGGCTGTGCATGGCCAGCGCTGCGCAATGCCCCGACCAGCTGTGTCGCCAGGCGGACGTGGCCTGCCAGGAGGCGGCGCGCCTGCCCGAGCGCGCCGCGGCCTATCGGGGTCAGGCCCAACCCCAGGTGGTCTACGGGGACCTTTACCAGGCCATCACCACCAATCGCTTGCAGGTCTACCTGCAGCCCATCTTCGGCATGGACAGCGGCATCTTGTGCGGCTACGAGTCGCTGGCCCGTTGGCACGATCCGGTGTTGGGCTTCGTCAGCCCGGAGCTGTTCATCGGCGCGGCGGAGAAGACCGGTCTGATCGAGGAGCTGACCCGCTGGAGCGTCAATGCCACCCTGCGGCATTGCGCACCGGCGTTTCGCAACACGCCGACCCTGCAGTGCGGCATCAACATCTCGCCCATCGCCCTGATGGCAGAAGGCTTCGTCGACCAGATCGCTGCGGCGCTGCGAATCTGGAACGTGCGCCCCGAACAGGTCGTCCTTGAACTCACCGAGACCGTCTTCATCGACAGTCCCCAGCTGATCGGCAAGCGCCTGACCGAGTTACGCGAAAGCGGCCTGCGCATCGCGGTGGACGACTTCGGCACTGGCTACTCGTCGCTGTCCTATTTCCGCCATTTCCATGTCGATGAGCTGAAGCTGGATGTCAGCTTCGTGCGCGACATGGAGCACAACCCACGCACCTGTAAGCTGGTGGAATCGATGATCCGCATGGCGCACAGCCTGGAGGCGGTGACCGTAGCCGAGGGCATCGAGAACACGGTCCTGTGGAATCGCCTGCGCGACATGGGGTGCGACCTGGGGCAGGGCTACTACCCCGGCAAGCCGGCGCCCGCGGCACAGGCGCTCGCCGAGTTCGGCGCCGGCTGAAGCCGACGCCGTGCCGGCTTACTCGATGGGCTGATCCAGCATCAGCTCCCGCGCGAAGCGCACCGGCGGGGCGCCGTAGGACAGCAACTGGTCGTGGTAGGCCTTGAGGTTGAACTGTTTGCCCTGCTTGGCCTCCACCGCCTTGCGCGTGTCCAGCATCTCCTGCACGCCGACGAAATAGGTCGGCAGCTGCGCGCTGGACAACTGCGCACGCACCCATTTGCCCTCGGCCTCGCTGGTCTGCTGGAACGCGTCATGGACCATCAGGTGCATGGCCTGTTCCTTGCTCCAGCCATCCACGTGCACGCCCTGGTCCAGGATCGCGTTGGAGATGGTGCGCAGGTAGAACTTGAGTTGGGTCAGCTTGTACAGCGGGTCGTCGGCCTGGTAGCCCTGCTCGCTCATCATGTGCTCGGTGTAGACCGCCCAGCCCTCAGCAAACATCCCGGAACGCAGCACCGCGCGCAGCGTGGAGGGGAACTTGGCCGAATGCCAGCCTTCCAGGTAATGGCCCGGCGTGCCCTCATGAATGGAGAGCAGCTTGATCATGCGGTTGTTGTATTCGCGCAGGAATGAATCGACCTGGCTTGCGTTCCAGTCGCCCGGAATCGGCGAGACCGCATAAAAGGTGTCCAGGTCCTTGTCCAGCGGGCCGGGCGAATCGCAGTAGGCCACCGCCACGCCGCGCTGGAACTCGGGCATCAGAATGATCTTGACCGGCGCGTCGGGCAGGGTAACCAGATCCTTGGCCTTCACGAAGGCCGTCGATTCGGCCAGTGCGGCCTTGGCCGTGTCCACCACCGCATCGCGCGCCGGCTTGTCGGCGTAGGTCAGCTCCAGGGCGGCTTCGATGGCGGCCTGCTGCTGGTTGTCACTGGGCGCCTCGGGCAGGGCCGGCGCGCCAGGTTTGTCCTTCAGCACGGTGCGGGCGATGCCGTACATCTCGGCGCGCACGCGCTTGATCTCAGCCTCTGCACGCTGACGAATCTCCTGCCGCGACAGCGAGGACACCAGGGCGAACTTGAGCTTCTGATCGTACTGGTCCGCGCCGATGCGGAAGTCGCCCTGTGCGTTGGGCACCAGGGTGCCGTCGATCCACGCCTGCTGGGCGTCGACGGCTTGCTTGAGCGCGGCGGTGGCCTTGGCCAGGCGCGCCTGGTCGGTTTCGGAGAGTTCGCTGGCGTGCGGGGTGATGAACTGGGCGACGATGCCCATCACGCCCTGGTTCTGCTTGGAGACGGTCTGGGCATGGATCTTGGGCACGCGCGCCAGGTCCAGGTTCTCGCGCTCCTGGGCGAACAGGGCCGGGAGTTGCTCCATGCGCGCGATGGCCGCTTGCAGGCGCTGCGGCAGTGGCGCGAAGTCGCGCGCCATCAGGCCGTACAGGGCGCCTCCGGCCAGGCCGGTATAGACCTGCGGATCCCAGGCCCAGGACTGCAGGGTCTGCGCATCCCAGATCTGGTACTGCAGCTGGTTGCGCAGGATGGCCGCATCGACCTGGTTCTCGCGCGACAGGCCGTGCACGTCGATGCCGTCCAGCTCGGCCAACAGGTTCTGGTTGAACTGCAGGGCCTTCTGCCGACCCTGTGCGGACAGGTCGTCGAGCTGGTGATCGTAGCGGTGGTCGCCCACCTGCGTGGCCGAAACCGGCGAAAGCTGCATCCAGCCATCGACCGCACGCTTGGATAGGTCGGCGAACTTCACGTCGGCCTTGGCGGTCCCGGTCATGGTCGGGGTGTCGACGTCGGACTTGGCGCCTTCGGTCGGTGCCTGCGCCGGTTGGCAGGCGGCGAGCGAGGCGAGGACAGCGACGGCGAGCAGGCGGTGGCGCATGTTGGGAGATCCGGGTGGCAAGGCTGTCGAGCATAGAGCATCGAACACGCCGGCCAGGGGTTTGGCCTATGCTCGCCCGGTCTACCCGCCAGGAGCCGTGCCATGGACCATGCTGCCAGCTGTCACTGCGGTGCTCTTGCCTTTACCTTCGAGGGTCAGATCGACCAGGCCATCGACTGCAACTGCTCGCTGTGCCGCCGTCGTGGTGCGCTGTTGTGGTTCGCGCCGCGTGCGGCGGTCGTGCTGCAGGTCGACCCGTCGGCCCTGCGCACCTACACGTTCAACACGCATCGGCTGCAGCACCACTTCTGCGGCGTGTGCGGCGTGGCGCCCTACGGCGAGGGCGTCGGCCCGGATGGCGAGGCAATGATCGCGGTGAACCTGCGCTGCGTCCCAGCACTCGACCTGGAGGCCTTGAAAGTCGTTTCCTACGACGGCGCGGCCGTCTAGGGCACATTGTCGGCACGCAGCGGTCGGGCGCGTTCACCGCTCAGGCGCGTGCGCCCCAGCAGCGCATCGGGTACGGCCGGCATCGGCGCGCGCTCGTCGCGGGCCTGGTCCTTGAGCCAGTCCAGGAACAACTGTCCCGCGGGCGAGAGCGTGCGGTGCGCGGCGTGCACGGCGTAGTAGGCATAGCGGGCGCGCAGGTCCGGGCCGGGCAGGCGCACCAGCTCGTAGCGCGCCAGGTAAGGCGCGGCGATGTGTTTGCGGGCCAGGGCCGCGCCCAGCCCGTAGACCGCCGCGCGCATGACGTCGGTGCTGTCGGTGAACACGTGCGGCGTGGGCAGCTGCGCGCCGTGCACGCCGGCTTCGCGGAACCATTCGCGCCAGCCCTGCGGTCCAAGGTCGGCGAGCATCGGCAGGGTGGTGATGCGCGAGGGCGTGTCGACGGCGTCCACGCCGGGCAGGGCGGGCGAGGCGACCGGGAACAGTGCGTCGTCCATCAGGTGATGCGCGGTCAGTCCCGGCCAGTGCCCGATGCCATAGCGGATGCCCAGATCGAACCCGCCCTCATCCAGCCGTGCCAGCGCGGGGCTGGAATCGAATTCCACGCGCACCTGAGGATGTGCGGCGCAAAAGCGCGGCAGGCGCGGGACCAGCCAGCTGTAGGCCAGCGAATGCAGCGTGGTCACGCGCAGTGGCACCACGTCGGTCTGCGGATGGAGCGCGCCGGCCACCGCGGCCACGTCGGCCAGCGCGGCGGTGGCGGCATCAGCCAGTTGGCGGCCTTCCGGGGTGAGGGTCACGCCGCGCGCATGGCGCTGGAACAGGCTGACTTCGAGCAGGCGCTCGAGCTTGCGGACATGGTGGCTGACCGCGCTGGCGGTCAGGTGCAATTCCTCGGCTGCATGAGCCAGGTTCTGGTGGCGCGCGGCGGCGGCGAACACGCCGAGCGAAGGCAGCAGGGTCGGGCGCAGGTGCATGGCAAGACACAAACCAGATTTGTGGCAGGGCGCGATACTACGCGCTTGTGGGCGTTTCACGCCGGACAGAGGATAGCCATTGTCCTGTGATG
The DNA here is from genome assembly GCF_058448525.1 of Pseudoxanthomonas sp. JC1303. Lineage (NCBI taxonomy): Bacteria > Pseudomonadati > Pseudomonadota > Gammaproteobacteria > Lysobacterales > Lysobacteraceae > Pseudoxanthomonas > Pseudoxanthomonas sp. JC1303. The sequence goes on from NZ_CP185958.1 coordinate 3,014,101, forward strand.
TCCGGAAACGGCGAGCACGGCACGCTCGGTCCGCGCACGCTGTTGCCGGCCCTGGCGCGTCGCTGCCGTCCCGCCGCACTGCGCCTTTCCCCACTCCCGCCGATGCCCCATGTCCACGCCCACGCCTGCCGCTCCCAGCCTGAGCCCGGTCGCGACCCGCGACTGGCGTACCCCCATCGACCTCACCGTGCTCGGCGCGATCTGGGGCTGCTCCTTTCTCTTCATGCGCATCGCCGCCAGCGAGTTCGGGGCCGCGGCATTGGTGGAAGTACGCCTGGCGCTGGGCGCGCTGGTGCTGGCCCCGTTCCTGTGGAAGGCGCGCGCCCAGTTCCCGACCCGCCGCTGGCCGTTGCTGGCCCTGATCGGGCTGATCAACTCGGCGGTGCCGTTTCTGCTGTTCGCCTGGGCCGCGCAGCGTTCGCCGGCCGCCATCGGTGCGATCTGCAACGCGATGACCGTGCTGTTCGCCGCGCTGGTCGGCTCCCTGTTCTTCGGGGAGAAGATCGGTACGCGACGCGCGCTGGCGTTGCTGACCGGCTTCGTTGGCGTGGTGGTACTGGCGCTGGGCAAGGCCGGTGGCGCGAGTGTCGGCGGCGCGGTGCTGGCCGGTGCCACGGCCGCGCTGCTGTACGGGGTGGGTGTGAACCTGGTGCGTCGGCACATGCAGGGCCTGCCGCCGGCGGCCTCGGCCGCCGCCACGCTGGGCAGCGCGGCCCTGTTGCTGGCGCCGTGGGCCGCGACGCACTGGCCCACGCATGCGGTGTCCGCCGGCGCATGGGCCAGCGTGACGGCGCTGGGCGTGGTCTGCACCGGCCTGGCCTTCCTGCTGTACTACCGGCTGATTCACCGTGTCGGCGCGGCCACCGCCTCGACGGTGACCTATCTGGTGCCGTTGTTCGGCGCGCTGTTCGCCTGGGCCCTGCTGGGTGAGGCGGTCACACTGCCGATGCTGGTGGCCGGCGCGCTGATCCTGGGCAGCGTGGCGGTCAGCCAGCGCGCGGCAAGGCGCTGATCAGTCCTTGGGCGTGCGCACCGGCAGCGGCACGTTGCACAGGTCGATGTGCCCGGCCGGGCGCTTGTAGAAATCGTCCACGCGGTTGCGCTTGGATTCGGCCACTTCGCGGAAGGTCTGGCTGTCAGTGCGCAGCAGTTCCAGCGGCGTGCGCTCGGCCACCGGCACGTCGCTGGCCAGGCGGATCGACTTGATCGGGGTGCGCTGCGCCGGGTCGGTGTAGAAGCCCATCGGCTCAGGGCCGCGTTTGATCGTGCTCAGCAGTTCCATGCCCTTCACCACGCGGCCGACCACGGTGATGTTGTCGTCCAACTGACGTGGCGACTGGCCGATGGTCACGTACAACTCGGCGCCGATGCTGCTGTCGTCGGCGTTGTTGCGGCCCGCGCCCAGCGTGCCGTAGCAGTGCGCCAGCCACGCCGTGCCGTCCGGACCGGTGCGCCCGACCGGGAAGCCATCGACGAAGCCGACTTCCTTGGCCCAGCCGTCGCTGTCGGGCAGCTTCTGGAAATCCAGCCCCTTGGCCGAGCGATGGAACTCGGCTGGCAGATGAGTCTTGGCCGAGCCCAGCGACTTGGCCTCGGCGGGGTCCTCGCCATCGACGTCACCGAACTGCACCACGAAGTTGTCCTGCGCGCGGTAGATGCTGGTGCCGTCCCAGAAGTGCTCATGTGCCAGCGTGCGGATGTTGCCGACGTGCTCGGGCGCGAATTGCGGCGCCAGTTCGATCACCACCCGCCCGGTGTCCAGGTCCATGTACAGCGTGCGATCCGGATCCAGCTTGCGCCAGGCGCTGTCCGGCGAGGCGTCCAGGATCTGCTGCGCACTGCGGTAGGGCTTGCCCGCCGCGTCGGCCGCGGTCACGGCGAAGGCCGGTAGCAGGGCCAGCAGGAGGGCAGCGGTCAGGCGGGCGGGTGCAGGCATGGACGACTCGCGGTGATGAACGAAGATCGCCCGATTCTGACCGGGCGATCCACCGCGCGCCAGCCGGGCGCCTACTCGGCCTTGAAGCGGATCGCCTGTCCGCCGCCAGGGGCGAGCTTGAGCGTGAGGGTGTCGGCGCTGGTGACCTCGCGCTGCTCGATCACGATCGCCTCGGGGTTCTTCGCCCAGTCCGCATCCGGGCCGTCGCGGTAGATCTGCGCGGTGTAGCGCTTGCCCGGGGTGAGGAAGTCGAGCTTGGTTTCCAGCGTGCGCGGCTGCTCGTCGGTGATCGAACCCAGGAACCAGTCCTCGCCGCCGCGCGCCTTGCGCACGATGGTGACGTAGTCGCCGACCTCGCCGTTGAGCACGCGGGTTTCATCCCAGTCCACGGCCACGTCTTCGATGAACTTGAAGGGCTTTGGATTGGCTTCGTAGTGGTCCAGCAGGTCGGCGGCCATCTGGATCGGACTGTAGATCGTCACGTACAGCGCCAGCTGCTTGGCTAGCGTGGTGGACACGTGCGAACCGGGCCTGGTCTGCATCTTGAAGATGCCCGGCGTGAAGTCCATCGGCCCGGCCAGCAGGCGGGTGAAGACCAGATTCTCCTCGTGCTCGGGCGGATTGCCGGGGTTGCCCCAGGCGTTGTATTCCATGCCGCGCGCGCCTTCACGGGCCACGAAGTTGGGATAGGTGCGGCGCAGGCCGGTGGCCTTGACCGGTTCGTGCGCATCCACCGCGATGTGGTGCTGCGCGGCCACATCGACCACATGCTGGTAGTGGCGGACCATGTCCTGGCCTTCGTGCCAGGCGTAGTGGCGCTTGCCGTCGCGGCCGATCACCTTGGCCTGGCCCGCATCGGCCACGTAACCGGTCTTGACTGCATCGATGCCCAGCGACTGGTATAGCGCGAAGGCGTCTTCGAGCTGGGTCTCGTAGTGGGCCGCGTTGCCCGAGGTCTCGTTGTGCGCAATCAGATGCACACCCTTGGACTTGGCATAAGCGGCCAGCTTGCGCAGGTCGTAGTCGGGGTAGGCCTTGAGGAAGTCGAAGTCCTCGCCGTTGCCGAACCAGTCACCGTCCCAGCCCAGGTTCCAGCCTTCCACCAGCACCCCGCCAAGATGATGTTTGGCCGCGAAGTCGATATGGCGCATCACGTTGGCGGTGGTCGCCCCGTGCTTGGGCCCGGAGGCCCAGGTCTTCTTGTCCAGGTGCATTTCCCACCACACCCCGACGTATTTCATCGGCTTGAACCAGGACAAGTCGCCGAGCGTGTTGGGCTCGTTGAGGTTGAGGATCAGGCTGGATTCGACCAGGTCGCCGGCGCGTTCGCCCACCTGCAGCGTGCGCCACGGGGTATGGAAGGGCGCGGTCCGCTCGACCGGCGCTTGGCCGCCACTGCCCGGCGTCAGCGCCGCGCGCAGGCGCCGCCCCTCCACGCGGGTGAGGTTCATGCCGGCATAGTCGACCAGGGCGGCCTCGTGGATGGACAGGTGGAGGCCGGCGGTCGTACGCAACGTCAGTGGGGTCTGCGCATCGCCGATCTCCTCCACCGGCGTGCGGTGGTAGAGATATTCGGCGCGGTTCCATTCGAAGGCCGGAATCCACCACGCGGTGGCCTTGTCGGCGATGTTGAACTCGGTCAGCTCCTGGCCGATGCGCACGTCCTTGAGGTCCGGCTGATCGGGGACGTCGTAGCGCAGGCCCACGCCATCGTCGTAGACGCGGAACACCACGTCGAAATGGCGCGCGGGTGCGACTTTCTCGGTCAGGGTGACGCGCAGCTCGTTGTAGTGATTGCGGATGACGCGGCGCTCGCCCCAGGGCTGCTCCCAGGTCTGATCGAACGTGCGCGTGACCGGCGTGCCCAGCACCAGGTTGCGGTCCAGCTTGGGCGCGTCGACCAGGAGGAAGCCCAGCCGCGAGGGCGCAATGAGGGGCTTGCCGTGGCGCAGCACCATGTAGCTGGGCCGGCCGTCAGGATCAGTGTCGACTTGGACTGAAAGTACCTTGCCAGGCGAGTCGACGTGCACGACCGCCCAGGCGGCCAGCGGCGAACAGAACAGCAACAGGGCGGTCAACAGACGCAGCATGACGGGTGGTCCGGCTGGAGTGGACCGGCATGCTCGCCCGCGTGGATCAGCGCGACAAGCCGCGTTGCCCAGTGAATACGTATGCAATCGCCAGATGGATTGGCAGCATCAGCACGACCCAGGCCACGTTGTTCTGCTGGCCAAACGGAAACCAGTGCAGCATCCACGCCAGCACCGCGATCACCGCCACCGCCCGCAGCAGCCAGCCCTGCCAGCGCCGCAGCGGGCGCCCACGCAGCAGCTGCACCGCCGGCCACAGCAACAGCACGCACAGCGGGTTGAACAGCAGCAGGTTGCGGTTGGCCCAGCCGGCTACATGGCCCGAGCCGAACCAGATGAACAGCATCAACGCGCCGGCCAGCGTGCACAGCAGCCAGAACGGCAGGGCGAAGGCCGCCACCGCGCGCCGGTGGCGGCGCCCCAGGGCGACCAGTGCGATGGTGATTGCCACCCCGATGCACAGCCACGGCCACCAGCGTCGCGCGGTTTCCGGCGGCTCGGGGGCGATGCGGTGCGGCAACAGCTGCTGGGTCTGTTGGACCAGCGGCCGGCCTTCGGTGTTCTTTACCTGGGCCAGGGCCTGGGCCAGGCGCATGGGCACGAACGACTCGGTCCAGCGCGAGAGCTGCTGGTCGGCGTACGGGCCGAAGCCCAGGTCGAAGCCAATCCACATCCACCACGCCGGCGAGGCCAGACGCACGGCTTCGCTGCGGTAGGTATTGCCGCGCGAGCGCCCGGCCAGTTGTTTCTTCAACGCGCCGCGCATCACCGCGTCGATCGCATCGCGGACCTGGGTAGCGCAATTGCTGGTGAAGTAGTCGTAGGGATAACGCGCGTTCTGCGGCTGCGCGCGCCAGGCTAGCGAATAGGCCAGTGCATCGGCCTGCTCGGGCGTCAGGTCCAGCCACTGGATCGAGACCCCGCGGCCCTCCTCGCGATAGGTCTGCAGGTCCTGCTGCAGCGGCAGCGCGACCAGGTAGTACATCATCTTGCCGTCAATGAAGCGGCCCAGGAAACCGGGCTCGTCCGGGTCGAAGAAGCCGAAGTTGTACGAGGTCGCCTGACCGGTCTGCGGATCGGCCACCACCAACGCGTCGTGCCCGAAGCGCTCGAAGAACACCTCGCCCGGCTGCATCGTCATCACCCCGATGCGCGGCGCGGCCACCGCCGTGCCGGCCAGCAGCGCCAGCAGCAGCGCGCACGCGATGCGTGCCAGCAGGGCATGCAGTCGCCGCATCAGGTGTCTGACAGGATGCCGACGTGGAAGGCGTGCACGCGACGCCCGTCCGCGCGGGCCACGCGGAACTCGAAACGTCCCAGCGTCAGTTCCTCGCCCGTTTCGGGCAGGTGGCCGATCGCGTCGGTGACCAGGCCGCCGACCGTGTCATATTCGTCATCGGGGAAGTCGGCGCCGAAGCGCTCGTTGAAGTCCTCGATGGGGGTCAGCGCATCGACCACGTATTGGCCATCGGCCTGCGCGGCGATCAGCGAGGCTTCGTCCTCGGCCTCGTCGTGCTCGTCGTCGATCTCGCCGACGATCTGTTCCAGCACGTCCTCGATGGTGACCAGGCCGGCCACGCCGCCGTACTCGTCCACCACGATGGCCATGTGGTTGCGCGAGAGCCGGAATTCCTTGAGCAGGACGTTGAGCTTCTTCGACTCGGGGATCAGCACCGCCGGGCGCAGCAGTTCGCGCACGCTCTGCGGTCCCTTGTCGACCACCCCGCGCAGCAGATCCTTGGCCAGCAGGATGCCCAGGATCTCGTCCTTGTTGTCCCCATGCACCGGGAAGCGCGAGTGGCCGGATTCGACCACCTGGTGCATGAGTTCCACGAAGGGGGTGTCCTGCGCCAGCGATACCATCTGCGAGCGGGAGACCATCACATCGCCCACGGTGAGTTCGGCGACCGACATGGCGCCTTCCATCATCGTGAAGGTATCGGCCTCCAGCAGGCCGTTGTGCTGGGCATCGCGCAGCAGCGCGAGCAGGTCCTCGCGGGATTCAGGCTCGCCTGAGAACGCATGGCTCAAACGGTCGAGCCAGCTGCGCCGTTTTTCGGGAAGTTCCGACGCGGTTGTACTGTCGTCTTCTGACATTGGTGGGGTGAAGGCACCCGTCAAACAGCGGGCGTGGCCGGCAGTCTAGCAGAACGGTTTTGACGTCCGGTCGAGGGTCTCAGTCGGCGTTTGGCACGGCGTTGGCCGCTGCCGGAGGCGGGCTGGCGGGCTCCGGTTCCGGACCTTCGGTGTCCAGGTTGTAGCTGCAGCCGACCAGGGTCTTGCCCGGGTGGGTGGCCACGTTGGAGACGTTGAGGATGATCGCCTGGATGAGGGTCTGGCCGCTGTCCGGATCGAACCGCTCGGTCGCGCGCAGCTGCTTGCCGAAGATCGCCTTGGCGGGCGTGTCGATCCCGGTCTCCAACTGGAGTTGATGGGCCAGCGGGCGCGGGTCGGGCAGGTCCAGGATCGCCATGACGCTGTCGCCGGAAAAGGCGATGTGGCGGGTCGGGTGGCCGAACACCGTGATCGGCGCGGTCAGCTCGAATTCGGTCATGAACGGGTTGACCTGCGGCAGCGGCTTCCAGCCCAGGGCCACGGCCTTGAGTGGATCGTGCACGGCCGGGTCGAGCTTGAGGAAATCGGCGATCTCCCGGCGGCACTCGATCAGGGCCGGCAGGTCGGGCGCGGCAGGCGCTGCCGTCTTGTCAGCGGTGTCCGCGGGGGTGGGTGCGGGTGCGCTGGCCGACGCCAGGCCGGAGCACAGGATCAGAGCGGCCGCCACGCAGGCGGCATTGACCCGCACGGTCATGCCTCGTTCTCGGACGCGTAGGGGTCGTCGATGCCCAACTCGGCCAGGATCTCGCGTTCCAGCTGTTCCATGGCCTCGGCTTCCTTGTCGTCCTCGTGATCCCAGCCCAGCAGGTGCAGGGTGCCGTGCACGGTCAGGTGGGCGTAGTGCGCGGCCAGTGCTTTGTCCTGGTCGCGGGCCTCGCGCGCCACCACCGGCGCGCAGATCACCAGGTCGCCCAACAAGGGCAGGGTCACCCCCTTGGGCAGCTTGATTTCCGGGTCCATCTCGCCGGGGAAGGACAGCACGTTGGTCGCGTAGTCCTTGCCGCGGTAGTGGCGATTGAGCGAACGCCCTTCCTTGGCATCCACGATGCGGATGGCCAGGTCGGCCTCACGGATGCGGCCCTTGAGCGCGGCGGCGACCCATTTGCGAAAAGACACCGCGGCGGGCAGGCCGGCGCGTGGCAGCGCGTAGCTGACCGCGACCTGCAGATGGATGGGACCTTGGGTCATGTCGAACTCAACTCACACCGGATCGGCATCGCCGGACTTGTCATCGCGCGCATCGTAAGCCCGCACGATGCGCGCCACCAGCGGATGGCGCACCACGTCGCGCGCGCCGAAGAAGCTGAAGGACACGCCCTCCACGCCGCGCAATACCTCGGTGGCGTCCTTGAGACCGGAGCGGATGTGCTTGGGCAGGTCGGTCTGGCTCATGTCGCCGGTGACCACCGCGGTACTGCCGAAGCCGATGCGGGTCAGGAACATCTTCATCTGCTCGATGGTGGTGTTCTGTGCCTCGTCCAGGATCACGAACGCATCGTTGAGCGTGCGCCCGCGCATGTAGGCCAGTGGCGCGATCTCGATGACGTTCTTCTCCAGAAGCTTGGCGACTTTTTCCACGCCCAGCATCTCGTACAGCGCGTCGTAGAGCGGGCGTAGGTAGGGATCGACCTTCTGGCTCAGGTCGCCGGGCAGGAAGCCCAGTTTCTCGCCGGCCTCCACCGCCGGGCGCACCAGGATCAGGCGTTGCACGCGGGCCTCGTTCAACGCCTCCACGGCCATGGCCACGGCCAGGAAGGTCTTGCCGGTGCCGGCCGGGCCGATGCCGAAATTGATGTCGTGAGTGGCGATGGCGTGCAGGTAGGCGGCCTGGTTGGGGCCGCGCCCGCGCACGGTGCCGCGCTTTACCTTGATCGCCACTTCTTGCGGCGCGTAGCCGTCGCTGGCCAGGTGCTCCAGGTTGGCCTCGTTCATGCGCAAATGAATGGCATCGGCGTCGAAGACCTCGGTGGCCGCCTCGGCATAGAGCGCGCGCAGCAACTGCTCGGTGGCGCGCGCGGCCTTTTCCGGGCCTTCCACGCGAAACACGTTGCCGCGGTTGGAGATTTCCACGCCCAGCTTCAATTCGATCTGGCGCAGGTGCGCGTCGAATGGCCCGGCCAGGTTGGCCAGTTGCTCGGTGTCGTAGGGGTCGAGGGTGAAATCGTGATGGTGCTTGGTCATAGACCGCCTAGGGTAGCGCGGGCGCCCTGAGTCGGGCGTGTGCGGGGGCGGCCGGAACGCTGTGGTGCGGATGCGTCAGGTCTCCGCGGAACACCCATTCACCCGGTGCGGGGTCGGGATCGTCTGGGTCACCGGGCTCGGCGATCGCGGCCAGGCGCACGCCACCGTGGCCCAGCAGGCCGGGCAAGGCCTGGCGCGGCGCGCCCCAGCGGAAGGGCTCGCCGCGCCGCCCCAGCCAGGTGCGCACCCAGGGCCGCTGGCGGGCGAAACCGGGCGCGCCATCGGGTCGCAGATCCATGGCGGTGGCGATCAGGCGCGCATCGGGCAGGGCCCGGGCGAGCTGGCGCAGCAGCGTCTGCGCCGCCTCCAGCGGCAGGTACATCAGCACGCCCTCGGCGATCACCAGCGTGGCCTGTTCAGGCACGACGCCAGGCAGGCCGCGTTGCCAGCATGCCAGCGGCACCTTGCCCAATTCGCCTGGGCACAGGTGCAGGCGTGGATCGTCCAGGCCCAATGCCCGCAGGGCGTCGCGCTTGATCGCCAGCGTGTCGGCGCGGTCGAACTCGAACACGCGCAATGCGGGCGTCTGAGCCAGCAGCCGTTGCGACAGCCCGTCCAGGCCCGCGCCCAGGATCAACACCTGGCGCACGCCGTCGGCGCAGGCCTGCGCGGCCCACTGACCGATCCGGCGCTTGCGCCAGGCGTAGTGCGCGCCGAGACCGGGCAGGCAGCCGGCCTCGACAAGGCGCAGCAGGCCGCGCCCCAGCGCGGTGTCGACCGCACGCAGCAGGTGCCGCCCGGTCTTGCCTGCACGCTCCAGGCAGGCACGGGCCAGTGCGGCGTTGTGTTGGGCGTCCGGCGTGGGGTCCGTGCGGGCCTGGCGCACGGCGGCGGCGGCCAGCAGCAGCGAGGTCGACATGCGCACCTCAGCGCCCCACCAGGGCCAGGTGATGGCGATACCAGTCGCTTTGCCAGCGTTCCTGCGGATCGAGCGCACGCTTGGCGCGCAGGAATTCCGCGAAGCGCGGATGCGCGGCCTGCACCTGTTCGCGGGTGGCCCAGCGGTGATAGGTCAGGTAATAGCTGCCACCAAACCACAAGGCGTCGTCGATCAAGGCGCGGAACGCGACCGCGGCGGTCTGCACGCCGGCCGGGCCGTGCTGCACGTGCAGGTTGAACACCACGCAGGCCCAGTCCTGTCGCGCCCAGGCCAGCACGCTGGTCGGGTCGCGCTCGATCAGGCGCACGGTGCCGTAGATGGGCTGCGCGTGGTGGCGGCGCAGGCTGTCGGCGGCGCGTCCCATGAAGCCGGCCAGCGCGCCGCGCGGCACGTACAGCTCGGTGATCATTTCCGATCCGCAGTGGCCCAGGCTGCGATCGACCGCTGCGTGATAGCCATCCAGGTACACGCCGCTCTGCTGGGCATCGCTGGCGTAGTGCTGGCCGTCGGTGGCCAGGTAGAAATCGGCGTATTCGTCGAAGGCCCGGGAGGGGGCGTGATGCGCCAGCAACAGCAGTCGCGCGAAGTCCTCGGCCTGCAGGTGGCGCGGTGCGTCGGGCTCGACACCCTCGACCGGGCGATAGCAGGACAGCACGCCCAGGTCGAGGAAATCCTCGCTGCGCGGATCGATCGCGAACTGGAAATCGCCAAACGTGCAGCCCTGGGCGATCGCGTCCTCGAACGCGCGCTGCAGCCCGCCCACGCGCGCCAGCGAGACCTGGCGGCGCAGGGTCCGTCTTGGGGTCAGGCGCAGGGTCAGCTGCACCACCAGACCGAACAGCCCGTAGCCGCCTGCGACCAGGGCGAACAGGTCCGGGCGCTGGCTGCGACTGCTCTGCACGCAGTGGCCGTCGGCGTCGACCAGCACCAGGTCTTCCACGTCTTCCACGAAGGGGGCCAGGCACAGGCCGCGTCCGTGCACGTTGGCCGCCAGCGCACCGCCCAGGCTGAAGTCGTCCGCGCCGGTCTGTTTCTGGCGGATCGTCCAGCCCGCTGTGTTGTCCGGGCACGCTGCCAGCCAGGCCAGCAGCGCTGGCCAGCGGATGCCGGCTTCGACCGTGACCAGGCCGCGGGCGTTGTCGAAGGCGATCACCCGCGCCAGCGCCGAGGTGTCCAGCACCTGGCCGTCGCTGAGGAACTGTTGTCCGCCCATGGCGTGGCGGGCGCCGGCGGCGATCAGCGGCAGGCCAGCCCGCGCGCTGGCGCGGACGGTCTCGCAGGCCTCGGCCGCATTGGCGGGCCGTAGCACGCGTGCGCGGGTGGGGTTGAGACGGGCGTGGACATCGTTGAGCAACTGGGCCGGTGGCGGCGCGGAGGCGGGCAGGGCGGACATGGGCGCGGACTTGGTCGCGAGAGGAGCGTCCACCGTCGTGCCCGGGCATCGCCACGCGCAATCACGGCCCATCAAGTATCGGAATATGATCCCTGCCGTCTTTCTGCATCGAGCCTCCATCGCCATGGCCGACCGCGAACGCCTGCTGATTGCGCTCAAACGCCTGCTCAAGGAGCGGGGCTGGCGCTACGCCGACCTGGCCGCTGCACTGGGCGTGTCCGAGCCGACGATCAAGCGCGTGCTGTCCAGTGGCCGCATGGACCTGACCCGCTTGGAGCAGATCTGCGAGGTGTTGGACGTCGATTTCTTCGACCTAGCGCGCAGTGCCCGGGGCACGCGGGAATCGCGCCGCCACCTCACCTTGCACCAGGAGCACGCGCTGGCCGCCGAGCCGCGGTTGATGACGGTGTTCCACCTGCTGTGCCAGGGCTGGCGCACCGCGGCCATCGGCGAAGGCTACGGGCTCAAGCCGACCGAACTGGTGCGGCTGCTCGCGCAACTGGACCGGTTGCGGCTGCTGGAGCTGCTGCCCGGTGACCACGTGCGCCTGCGGGTGCCGCGCGATTTCTCCTGGCGCGACGACGGCCCGGTGCGCCAGCGCTACCTGCAGATGGCCAGTCATGAATTCCTGAAGGACGATTTCGCCGCGGCGCAGGCGCATTTCGCGCTGGAGATCCGCGAACTGGGCGAGGCCTCAGCCGCCACGCTGCGGCGCAAGCTGGACAAGCTGGTGGCCGACTTCAAGGAAGCCGCCGAACTGGATGTCAGCCTGCCGCCGGAGCGTCGGCGCAGCGTCGGCATGCTGGTGGCGCTGCGGCCCTGGGTGTTCTCGCTGGTGGACAGCCTGCGCGCGGAGGGCGTGTCGTCCGCACCCGTGCCGCGGATGCGCGCCAGGCGCTGATCCGTCCGCGTGCGCGGCGGCCCAGGCGATCAGCGCACAGACCTGGCTTGGAGCACAGATGTGCGTTTGGCACGAGTCCTTGCGAGCAGTGCGGCCACGATGACCCAAGCGGCCAGTGCAGTGCCGGCGCCGAATTCAGTGGTGACATAGGCGGCAGTTCCGTGCTCGGCGGTCATGCTGTCCAATACCGCTTGGATCAGCGTGTTATGCGCTGCGTGCAGCATGACGCAAGGCCATATGCTGCCGGACGCCATGCGTAGCCAGGTCATCATGAAAGACAGGGCCACCACCAGCGCCGTGAAGCATCCCACGGCATAGACTGGGGGCGTGCCGGCGTTGTAGTCGGCGCCCAGCAGGCTGGGGTAATGCCAGACGGCCCAGAGCAGCCCGCTGGCCACGCTGGTGCCGGCCAGCCCCAATCGTGGGTAGAGCCGTGGCGCCAGGAAGCCGCGCCAGCCAATCTCCTCGCCCAGCGCCCAGGCGGATGTGCTGATCACGAGCAAGGTCATCGTGGTCGGGATGCCAAACAGCGCTGCAAAGGCATCCGGATGTGAGGCAACGTGGTACTGCTCGGCCAGTGGCGAGGCATAGAGCTGCCAATCAAAGGCGCCCGGGAGCATCCACCACGTGAGCACGTAGACCGGGATCGCATACAGCCACGGCAGGAAGTAGGCCAGGGCCATGAAGCGGCCAGCAGGCCAGTGCCAGCCAAGCGTGCGTGGGTCACGCCGGCAGGTCAGGCAGGCGAGCAATGCCGCGGTGCCCGGGCACCACATGAGCATTCGCGACATCATCGGCGGCTGGCTGCCCAGGTGGACGATGAAAGCGCATGTCGGGGCGCTCAGTGCAGCCAGCCAGACGAGGAACCAACCCACCTCGCGGAACGGGGAATGCGGTTTCATGGATCAGGCAACACCAGGGGGGAAGTTCGCTTTTGATGCCATCAGGGGCGTCAGGGCAAATGGCCGCCTGCGTGAGCATGGCGGCGTGGCAGCTGGCCGAGAGGCGTTGTCGCCGAGTCTGTGCGGTCGCAGTGCCGCAGGCATGTGCTGATCGGCACGGAGACCTTCGTCAGCATCGGGCGACCGATGCCTGCCCGTGCAGGCCCTGCGTGCAACGCTGGATGAGGGTTTGATCGAGTGCGTCGAGTCTCAGGCCAGCGCGTGCGCGGCGGCCTTGGCGATCAGGGCCTGGTCCGGGCATACGCCGGTGTACAGCACGAACTGCTCCACCGCCTGCAGCACGATCACCTGGCCGCCGGTGATCACCGGCTTGCCCAGCGCACGCGCCAGACGGATCAGCGGGGTTTCCACCGGGATGGCGACCACGTCGAAGATCAGGTCGGCGGCGGCCACCTCGGCCTCGGTGAAGGCCAACTGGCCCGCTTCCGGTCCTCCGTCCATGCCGACCGGAGTGACGTTGACCAGCAGGCCCGCTGACACGCCGCCCATGTCGGCGGCCCACGCCCAGCCGGCCTGGCGCGCCAGGCGCTGCCCGGCCACGGCGTTGCGGGCCACGATGGTGCCGTCGGCAAAGCCGGCATCGCGCAGGGCGCAGGCCACGGCCTTGCCCATGCCGCCGCTGCCGCGCAGGGCGACGCATGTGCGGGTGGACAGTCCGCTGTCGGCGATCAGCGAGGCTACGGCGGCGTAATCGGTGTTGTGCCCACGCAGCACGCCGCCGGTATTGACGATGGTGTTGACCGAGTCGATCGCCGCCGCGGACGGCTCCAGGCCGTCGATCAGCGCAATGCAGGCCTCCTTGAACGGCATGGACACCGCGCAGCCGCGGATGTCCAGGGCGCGGATGCCGGTGATCGCGCCGGCCAGGTCGGTGGTGGAAAACGCCTTGTAGACGTAGTCCAGGCCCAGCGCCTCGTAGAGATAGTTCTGGAAGCGCGTGCCGAAGTTGCCCGGCCGTGCCGACAGGGACATGCACAGGCGGGTGTCGCGGTTGATGCGCGCGGTCACGCGGCGTCGTCCAGCGGCGTGACCACCCGACCCCGCAGCGAGTTGCTCAGCGCCTCGGTGATCACTACGTCGACGAACTGGCCGATCAGCCGCGCCGGCGCCGGGAAGTTCACCGAGCGCATGTTCTCGGTCTTGCCGGTCAGCTCGTTGGGATTCTTGCGCGACGGCCCTTCGACCAGCACGGTCTGCACGCTGCCAACCATCTTCTGCGAGATGTTCGCGGCAAACGCATTGATGCGGGCCTGCAGGCGCGACAGGCGGGCGTGCTTGTCCGCGTCGCTGGTGGTGTCCTCCAGGTCGGCCGCCGGCGTGCCGGGGCGGCGCGAGTAGATGAAGGAAAAGCTCTGGTCGAAGCCCACGTCCTCGATCAGCTTCATGGTCTTCTCGAAATCCGCATCGGTCTCACCGGGGAAGCCGACGATGAAGTCCGAGCTGATCGAGATGTCCGGGCGCACCGCGCGCAGCTTGCGGATCTTGGACTTGAATTCCAGTGCGGTGTAGCCACGCTTCATCGCGCTGAGGATGCGATCGCTGCCGGCCTGCACCGGCAGGTGCAGGTAGTTGGCCAGCTGCGGCACATCGCGGTAGGCATCAACCAGCGAGTCGGAAAATTCCAGCGGATGTGAGGTGGTGAAGCGGATGCGGCCCACACCGTCGATTTCGGCGATCGTGCGGATCAGCATGCCCAGGTCGGCCACTTCGCCGTCCTCGCCATACGGACCGCGATAGGCATTGACGTTCTGGCCGAGCAGGTTGATCTCGCGCACGCCCTGGGCGGCCAACTGCGCCACTTCCACCAATACGTCCTCAAACGGACGACTGACTTCGGTGCCGCGGGTGTAGGGCACCACGCAGAAGCTGCAGTACTTGCTGCAGCCTTCCATGATCGAGACGAACGCCGAGGGGCCCTCGGCACGCGGCTGCGGCAGGGCGTCGAACTTCTCGATCTCCGGGAAGCTGATGTCGACCTGCGGCTTGTTCTGCTCGCGGCGCGCGCGGATCAGCTCGGGCAGGCGGTGCAGGGTCTGTGGGCCGAACACCAGGTCCACGTAAGGGGCGCGCTTGACGATGGCTTCGCCCTCCTGCGAGGCCACGCAGCCGCCCACGCCGATGATGACCTCGCGCCCGCCGGTCTTGAATTCCTTCCAGCGGCCGAGCTGGCTGAAGACCTTTTCCTGCGCCTTCTCGCGGATCGAGCAGGTATTGACCAGGATGACGTCGGCCTCTTCGGGCCTGTCGGTCAACTCCAGGCCCTCGGCGTCGGCCAGCACGTCGGCCATCTTGGCCGAGTCGTACTCGTTCATCTGGCAACCGTGGGTCTTGATGTACAGCTTGCCGCGCACGTTGGCCGGCGGCTTGCGCTGGCCGGGCAGGGGCACGAGGGGGGTGTCGCCTGCGAAGGGCGTGGTGACGTCTGGCGTCCCGGTCATGGCGCTTAATCCAGTCGGGTGGGCGGGAAAGCCGCCTAGTTTATCGGGTTGCGAGCGGTCGGGTGAGGTCTTCGCGCCGGGTGGACGGCGTGGAAGCGGCCTTGGCCAACAGCGCTCCCGCGCTTCCGGGCGCGGAACTTCCGACAGGCCCGGTTGCGGGATGCGCTTCCCGAAAGTCAGCGCGAAATTCCAGATGAATCGCTTGTTAAGTCCTTGATAAGCTGGGACACTTCGCGCCATGAGGGGATGGCTGCGACTGGGGATGATCGCCGCATCGCTGGTCGCGCTGCCGGCCAGCGCCGGCACTCTGTACAAGTGCGTCGGCGCCGATGGCGTGCCGGCCTACGTCAGCAAGCGCATCGCCGGGACCCGTTGCACGGTCGTCAGCCAGTACCGCCCCGCGCCGAACCGCAAGGCGGCGCGCGTTTCCGCACCGCCACCGGCGCCATCACCCAAGGCCGCGCCCAAGGTGGAGTCGGCTCCCACGAGCACGATTGCACCGGCAGCCGTGGCCGTGGCGCCCAAACCCGCCGCCGCGCATCCGCAGCGGGTGGTCAGCGGGCAGGTCTACTCGTTCATCAAGGACGGCGTACGCAACTACACCAGCGCCAGGCCGCGCGGTGTGGCGGTCAGCAACCTGCGCACGATCCATTACAGCTATATCGAGACTTGCTACGCCTGCGGCAACCCGGGCGTGGATTTCGGCGCGGTGCGGCTCAACACCGTGGCCTATGAGAGCGAGATCGCCGCGGCGGCCCGCGAATACGGCGTGGAAGAGGCCATCGTGCGGGCCATCATCCACGCTGAGTCCTCGTTCAACCCCCTGGCGCTCTCGCATGCCGGGGCGATGGGCCTGATGCAGCTCATGCCCGCGACGGCGGCCCGTTTCGGGGTCGCCGATGCCTACGACGCGGCCCAGAACATCCGCGGCGGGGTGAAGTACCTGGCTTTCCTGCTCAAGCGTTACAACGGCGACCTGACCCTGGCCGCGGCCGGTTACAACGCGGGCGAGGGGGCGGTCGACCGCAACGGTGGGGTGCCACCGTATGCCGAGACCCAGCTTTACGTGCAGCGCGTTGGTGTCCTGGCCACGCGCTACCGATCCAACCTGGGAACGGTGGGCGCTCGCTGAACGGCTGCTGCACTGCAATACACTTCGAGTCGACGATTGAAGTTGCAAGTCATTGATGGAAAAGGGTTTGTTGTGACGCAATTTTTTATTCAGTTAGACTCGGCCGCGCTCTTGCGATGACGGTCTTTTACAGGCCCCATCCAGGCAGCCAGACAGCTACCTCAAGACGCTTCGCGGAGTAACGGATGGCCAATGACGAGGTCTCAATGCCCGTGGATGCGGGGCGCCGCCGGTTCCTGACGGCCACCACCGCAGTCGTCGGTGCCGTGGGTGCAGGATTCCTCGCCGTCCCGTTCATCAAATCGTGGAACCCCAGTGCCCGAGCCAAGCTGGCCGGTGCGCCAGTGACCGCCGACATCACCGGGCTGCAGGAGGGCCAGCGCATGGTCCTGGAATGGCGCGGCCAGCCCATCTGGGTGGTCAAGCGGTCCAAGGCGATCCTGGACGCGCTGCCGACGCTGGATCCGCGTCTGCGCGACCCGGAGTCGGAGAACAAGGACCAGCAGCCGGCCTACGTGCTCAAGGGCAATCCCGAGCTGCGTTCGATCAAGCCGGAGATCTCGGTCCTGGTGGGCCTGTGTACCCACCTGGGTTGCTCGCCGGAGATCATCGCCGAGATCAGGCCCGAGCCGTTCGATCCGGAATGGAAGGGCGGCTACTTCTGCCCCTGCCATAAATCGCGCTTCGACATGTCCGGGCGGGTGTTCCAGGGCGTGCCGGCGCCGATCAACCTGCTGGTGCCACCGCACCACTACCAGGACGACAACACCATCATCATTGGCGTCGATCCGGAAGGAGCTGCCTGATGTCCAACGTGATCTCGCGGGCGGCGACCGGCGCCTTCGACTGGCTCAACGCGCGTGCGCCGGGGCTGATGCCCATGTACCGCAAGCACATGAGCGAGTACTACGCGCCGAAGAACTTCAACTTCTGGTACTACATGGGCTCGCTGGCCCTGTTGATCCTGGTCAACCAGATCGTCACCGGCATCTTCCTGACGATGAACTACAAGACCAGCGCGGCCGAGGCCTTCGCCTCGGTCGAGTACATCATGCGCGATGTCGAGTGGGGCTGGCTGATCCGGTACATGCACAGCACCGGCGCCTCGCTGTTCTTCATCGTGGTCTACCTGCACATGTTCCGCGGGCTGATGTACGGCAGCTACCAGAAGCCACGCGAGCTGGTGTGGATCCTGGGGATGCTGATCTACCTGGTGCTGATGGCCGAGGCCTTCATGGGCTATGTGCTGCCCTGGGGTCAGATGTCCTTCTGGGGCGCCAAGGTGATCATCTCGCTGTTCGGCGCCATCCCGGTGATCGGGCAGGGGCTGACCGAATGGATCATGGGCGACTACCTGCCCAGTGACGCCACGCTCAATCGCTTCTTCGCCCTGCACGTGATCGCGCTGCCGCTGGTCCTGTTGCTGCTGGTGGTGCTGCACCTGGGCGCGCTGCACGAGGTGGGCTCCAACAATCCGCAGGGCGTGGACACCAAGCACGGGCCCAAAGGCAACCGCTGGAGCAAGCTGGCGCCGATCGACACCATCCCCTTCCACCCGTATTACACGGCCAAGGATCTGGTGGGCGTGGGCTTCCTGCTGGTGATCGGGGCGTTCATCATCTTCTTCGCGCCGGCCTTCGGCGGCCTGTTCCTGGAGCATGACAACTTCACCGAGGCCAACCGCCTGGTGACGCCCGAGCACATCAAGCCGGTCTGGTATTACACGCCCTACTACGCGATGTTGCGCGTGGTGCCCAACAAGCTGGGCGGCGTGCTGGTCATGTTCTCGGCCATCGCCATCCTGTTCACCGTGCCCTGGCTGGATCGCGGCAAGGTCCGCTCCATCCGCTACCGCGGGCTGGCCTACAAGATCGCGCTGGGCGTGTTCGCCTTCAGCTTCATCTACCTGGGCAAGATCGGCTCGGGTCCCGGCACGGACATCATGGAGACCTACATCGGGCGCGTGCTGACCTGCTGCTACTTTGGGTTCTTCATTTTCCTGTGGGTCTATACGTTCTTTGGACTGGAACGCACCAAGCCGGTGCCCGAGCGGGTGAGTACGCATGACTAAGCGCTTCTTCCCGCAGCTGGCCGCGCTGGTCGCCGGCCTGCTCATGAGTGCATCGCTGCTGGCGGCCGAGGGTGGAGCCACCCAGCAGGCGGGCAACGACCTGGGCGATACGGCTTCGCTGCAACGTGGCGCCAAGCTGTTCATGGGGTACTGCTCGGGCTGTCACTCGCTCAAGTACCTGCGCTACTCGCGCATGGCCTCGGACCTGGGCCTGACCGAGGACCAGGTGATGGACAACCTCAACTTCACCAGCGCGCCCGTGGGCCAGCAGGTGCAGGTGGCGATGCCGCATGACGGGGCGGCCAAGTGGTTCGGCAAGATGCCGCCGGACCTGAGCCTGATCGCGCGCGTGCGGGGGGCCGACTGGATCTACACCTACCTCAAGTCCTTCTACCTGGACGAGTCGCGCCCGCTTGGGTGGAACAACAAGCTGTTCCCCAACGCCTCCATGCCCAACCCGCTGTGGGAGCTGCAGGGCCTGCAGCATGCCGAGTACGGGCCGGAGGATCCGCAGACCAAGGAGAAGCCGGTCGAGGCCTTGAGGCTGGCGTCGCCGGGCACCGAGAGCCCGGCCGAATTCGACCGCAGCGTTCGCGACATCACCAATTTCCTGCAGTACGCCAGCGAGCCGGCCGCGCTCAAGCGTCAGAGCATGGGCGTGTGGGTGATCCTGTTCCTAGTGGCGCTGACCTTGTTGGCCTACCTGTTGAAGAAGGAATTCTGGAAGGACGTCCATTGAGGCTGGTGCGCGGGCTCCTGCAGGGGTGCGCAAATCCGTGGGCAGCTGTTATGTTCGAGTACGTCGCGTGAAACCGGCTCGTCCGGCACGCGCAGCCAGGCACCCAGCCTGAGCAGTGGCGCGGCCGGGAGTCCGGCCGCTGGATCGGTCTGATAAAGGTTACGAGTGCCCGCATGCGAAACACCCTGACGCTGTTTTCCTCCGTCGATGACGTGTTGTGCCACCGCGTGCGGTTGGTACTGGCCGCCAAGGGCGTCAGTTACGATCTGGTTCCGGTCGATCCGCAGAATCCGCCCGAGGATCTGATCGATCTCAATCCCTACCATTCGGTGCCGACCCTGGTCGAGCGCGACCTGACGCTCTACGCCGCCTCGGTGGTCAGCGAGTACCTCGACGAGCGCTATCCGCATCCGCCGCTGATGCCGGTCGATCCGCTGTCGCGCGCGCGCCTGCGCCTGGCGATGCTGCGCATCGAGGTGGATTGGGTGCCGCAGGTGCAGGCCATCCAGTTGGGCAACAAGGCCCAGGCCGATGCCGGCCGCAAGCGCCTCAAGGAATTGCTGACCGCCTCGGTGCCGCTGTTCAAGGCCAGCAAGTTCTTCCTCAATCCCGAGATGAGCCTGGCCGATTGCGCGATGGCCCCGATCATCTGGCGCCTGCAGTCGCTGGACGTGGGCCTGCCGAAGGATGGCAAGGTCATCGAGGACTATGGCAACCGGATCTTCCGCAACCCGGGATTCGCCCGCAGCCTGACCGAGCAGGAGCGCAAGCTGCGCGAACTGCCGGCCTGAGCCGTTGGCGGCGATCCGTTGTGGGTCGCGCATGACGTAAAACGACGGTCTCCTGCGGCCGGGCCGGTTAAACTGGCCCCATGACCGAAGACGTCCCTCAGATGACCAGCCATCGTCCGTACCTGCTGCGGGCCCTGGCCGAATGGATCGCCGACAACGACATGACCCCGCACCTGCTGGTGGATGCCACGCAGTCGGGTGTGCAGGTGCCCGCCAGTGCCGTGAAGGAAGGGCGCGTGGTGCTGAACATCGCCCAGCGGGCCGTGGCGCACCTGGTGATCGATAACCTCACAGTAAGCTTCAGCGCCCGCTTCGGCGGCGTCAGCTATCCGGTGAACGTCCCGATCTCCGCGGTGCTGGCGATCTATGCGCGCGAGACCGGGCAGGGCATGGCCCTGCCCGAGGACATCGGGGCCGGGCCGGGTGGTCCTTCGGACGATGACGAACCGCCGACGCCCGACGCGCCCGCCCCAGATGACGATGCACCGCCACCGGCCAAGCGCCCGCACTTGCGGGTCGTCAAGTAAGCCGCGGTCCGTGTAGGGCGCGCCGGCATGACAGCAAGGAGTTCGGCCATGCGTGCAGATCGCAGGGTCTGGTTTCCCGCCAAGCGATATGGTTGGGGATGGGGGTTGCCGGTGGCATGGCAGGGCTGGGTGACGCTGGCGCTCTACGTCGGTGCCCTGCTGGCCTGCGGAGCATTGCTCCCGCCCGCCCGGCATCCGATGGCGTCCTATGCGTGCGTTGCTGTTGCCACGGTGGTCCTGATCCTGGTCTGCCGCTGGAAAGGTGAAAAGCCCGGCTGGCACTGGGGTGGCGACCAATCGCGCTGAGCCCTGCGCCGTCAGCTGCTGGCGCCGGTCAGTGCAGGGTCCTGAACTCCGCGGTGTTGTCTGGTCGCGCCGGGCCGACGAACGACACCAGCCGGTCCCCGTGCAGGACCAAGCGTCCGGTATGGCGTTCGGCACCGTCGTAGGAATAGTCGAAGCGGAAACTGCGCTCCAGGCCCAGGCGTCCGTCCTCGCGGCGGCGCAAACGCACGCCAGCGGCATGCACGCTCTGGTCCAGCCACAGGACGCCTGCGGCCGAGCAGGCATTGCGGCCGACTTCGGTGGCGCGTTCGGCCGCGGCGCGGGCGGCATTCCACCAGCCGAACACGGCACCGGCGGCGATCAGCAGGAGGATGGGTTCCATCGCGCGACTTTACCGGCTGACGGCGGGGTGTGGCAGACGTGGACGTCGCCCCGGATTTCAAGGGGGCGTGACGGTCTCGGCCGGTGTCACCGGGGCGGCCGGCATGGGCTCCCCTCCAGCGGGAGCCGTTGGAATTTCCGGGCCGGGCGGCGCCTCGGTGACGGGTATCCTCTGTGGTCGCAGCTGCAACAGCACGGCCCAGTCTTGCCGGTTGAAGTCGCACTGATCCGGCTGCGAGGGCAGGCATTGACGGTCCGGCGGCAGGGCGCCGCCGCTGTCGGGGATGGGCGTCAGCGGAGCCGGCAGGATCACGTGCCCGCCGCGATCCAGCGGCAGGGCCCGCATCATCACCGTGTTGAGCACGTTGCCGCCAATCAGGTGCAGGGTACGGTCGCCCCCCAGGTTGGCCGCGACCACGATCTCGCAGTGCGACTCTGACGGGACAGGGCCCGGACCGGCCAGCGCAGCCGTCAGCCCGGCGTAGCCCAACGCCTGGTCGCGGCCACGGATGAAACAGAGCAGGTCGCCGGGGGCGGGTTTCTCCGTGGCGGGGTCGGCATAGCGATACGGCCCGGCTCCCGTCGTATCACGCCATGCGGCGCGGATGTAGTCGATGTGGCGCGGCGATCGGAAGAAGTTGGCAATGCCGGCGCGGGTCATGATCCAGGAGACGAAGGCCGCCGACCACGGCGTGTCCACCACGAACGCCCGGCAGTCGCTGTCGGTCGCGCGATTGCCGGGCGTGGCCCAGCAGCTGGCGGCACCGGGCTCGCCGCCGATCTGGGCCAGCGTGCCGCTCTCGCGCCAGTAGCGGGCCACGCGTTGCCAGGCGATCACGCCATGATCGGTCAGGTCTTCGTGTTCGGCCTCGGTCACGCCCAGGCTGGCAACGTGGCCTTGCGGATCGAAGAAGGGGCGCCCCCACAGGCGGTGCTCCTCGCAGGCGGCGCGCACGATGTTGATCGCCGCCTGGCCCAGGCCGTAGCGGGGCGGGGCATCGCAGACCTCGACGGCCGCGGCGGGCCCGCTTCCCAGCATGAGCAGGCCCAGGGTCAGGGCGGCCAACCGGCGTCGATCCATCGTGTGAGCTCATCCCCTGCGTGCGATGCGCTTCACGCTCGCAGACTCGCTGCCCAGCGCCCGTGAAATCAGGCGGGCGGCGGTCCCAGTTTCAGCGACAGGTCCACGGCCTGGATGTGTTTGGTCAATGCGCCGATGGAAATGCAGTCCACGCCGTCTTCGGCGACAGCGCGCACCGTGCTCAGGTCGACCATGCCGGAGACTTCCAGCGGCACGCGGCCGGCGGCGATGCGCACCGCTTCGCGGCGCAGTTCGGGGCTGAAGTCGTCGAGCATGATCCGGGTGCAGTCCAGGGTCAGCGCTTGGCGCAGCTCGTCCAGCGATTCGACCTCGACCACCAGCGGCAGGTCAGGGTGCAGGGCACGCGCGGCCCGCATGGCGGCGGCGATGCCGCCGGCGGCGCGGACATGGTTCTCCTTGAGCATGACCATGTCGAACAGGCCGATGCGGTGGTTGTCGCCGCCACCGCAGCGCACCGCGTACTTCAGCGCCAGGCGCAGGCCGGGAATGGTCTTGCGGGTGTCGAGGATGCGCGTGCCGGTGCCGCGCACGGCATCGACATAGGCGGCCGTGGTCGTGGCCGCGCCGCTGAGGGTCTGCAGGAAGTTGAGCGAGGTGCGCTCGGCGCTGACCAGTGTGCGCGAGCGGCCCTGCAGCGTCGCCAGCACGGTGCCGGCGGCCACGCGCTGGCCTTCGCTCACGCGCCAATCGATGGCGACGTCGGGTTCGAGCAGCTGGTGGCAGGCATCGAACCATGGCCGCCCGCAGATCACCGCTTCTTGCTTGCACAGCAGGTAGGCGGCATCGGCGTTGTCGGGCAGCAGCGCGGCGGTGACATCACCGGGCCCGAGATCCTCGGCCAGGGCGCGGCGGACATCGTCCAGGATCGCCGCCTCGGGCGGTGGCAGCGGGGCCGCGGCGGTGTTCACGCCGGGAAGTCGGCGACCTGCACGGTGGCCAGGCCTTCCTCGGGCAGCAGCACCGGGATGCCGTCCTCGACCCGGTACACGGTCTTGCGGTCGCGGGTGACCAGGGCTTCTTTCAGCGGCTCGGCCTGCGCGGTGTCGTCGATGCGCTTGAGCGTGCCGGCGGTGATGGCGCGGTTGAGCGCGTCCAGGCCGCGTGCCTCCAGCGGTCCCAGCGGTTGGCGCGAGACGGGGCAGCACAGGATGTCGAGCAGTTTGCGGTCCATGGAAGGTCCGTTGGCGATCAAGATCGCTAGAATATCGTTTTGCAGCCGTGGACGGCCAATGACCGCCAACCAGTCAGCGCCGCACGTGGGCATCGTGATGGGCTCGCGTTCGGATTGGGAGACCATGCAGCACGCCGCGCAGAAGCTTGATGCGCTCGGTGTCGCCTACGAAGTGAAAGTCGTTTCGGCGCATCGCACGCCGGACGTGCTGTTCTCGTATGCCGAAGCGGCCGCTGGGCGCGGCCTGCGCGCGATCATCGCCGGCGCCGGTGGCGCCGCGCACCTGCCGGGCATGATCGCCGCCAAGACCGCCGTGCCGGTGCTGGGCGTGCCGGTGCAGTCCAAGGCGCTCAATGGCATGGATTCGCTGCTATCCATCGTGCAGATGCCGGCCGGCATCCCGGTGGCGACCTTCGCCATCGGCAACGCCGGTGC
Organism: Pseudoxanthomonas sp. JC1303; assembly: GCF_058448525.1. NCBI lineage: Bacteria > Pseudomonadati > Pseudomonadota > Gammaproteobacteria > Lysobacterales > Lysobacteraceae > Pseudoxanthomonas > Pseudoxanthomonas sp. JC1303. The sequence continues at coordinate 3,037,691 of NZ_CP185958.1, forward strand.
GGCCAATGCCGCGCTGTTTGCCGCCGCGATGTTGGCGCCGCATGAGCCGGACGTGGCGCAGGCACTGGACACCTTCCGTGCCAGGCAGACACAGGACGTAATGGACCGGGACGATCCGCGCTCATGACCACGGTCGGCATCCTGGGCGGCGGGCAGCTGGCCCGCATGCTGGCACTGGCGGGCGTCCCGCTGGGCCTGAAGTTCCTCGTGGTCGATCCTTCGGCCGAATCCTGCGCCGGCCAGTGCGCGCCGCTGCAGGTGGGCGGGTTCGACGACGAAGCGGCGCTGGCGGAGTTCGCGTCCAAGGTCGACGTGGTGACCTTCGACTTCGAGAACGTGCCGGCCAGCAGCGCGCAATGGCTGGCCGAGCGCGTGCCGGTGTATCCCAACCCGCGCGCGCTGGGCGTGGCCCAGGACCGGTTGTCGGAGAAGACTCTGTTCCGGGAATTGGGGATCCCCGTACCAGCGTTCGCCACGATCGATTCTCGCGAGGACCTGGACGCGGCGCTGGTCGAGATCCGCACGCCGTGCATCCTCAAGACGCGTCGTTTCGGCTACGACGGCAAGGGCCAGTTCCGGATCAAGTCACCTGCCGATGCGCAGGCGGCATGGGATGCGCTGGGCGCTCAGGCCTCGACCGTTGGCTTGATCCTCGAGGGCTTCGTCGCGTTCGACCGTGAGGTCTCGGTGGTGGCCGTGCGTGGCCGCGATGGCGAATTCAAGGCCTTTCCGCTGACCCAGAACTGGCATGTCGACGGCGTGCTGTCGGCCAGCCTGGCCCCGGCGCAGGCCAGCCAGGCCGTGCAGGCCCAGGCCATCGACTACGCCCGTCGCGTCGCCGAGGCGATCGACTATGTCGGGGTGTTCGCGCTGGAACTGTTCTGCCAGGGCGAGACCCTGCTGGCCAACGAGATGGCGCCGCGTGTGCACAACTCCGGCCACTGGACCATCGAAGGGGCGGAGGTCTCGCAGTTCGAGGCGCACCTGCGCGCGGTGCTCGGCCTGCCGCTGGGCGCGCTGGCCATGCGTGGCCATGCCTGCATGCTCAATTGGTTGGGCGAAATGCCCGATGCCAACGGCGTGCTGGCCCAGCCAGGCGGCCACTGGCACGACTACGGCAAGTCGCCGCGCGCCGGACGCAAGGTCGGGCACGCGACGCTGCGTGCCGACACGCCACAGGCCTTGTCGTCGGCCGTTGCGGCAGCGGGTGAAGCCCTGTCGCGTCAGGCCCAGGTCCAGCCCGTGGTGGCGGTGCTGTCCGGCGTGGGATCCGGTTGCGTTGATGCTGACTGACGTGCGGCAGGAGCAACGAAAGCAACGGAAGCAAAGCGCATGAAAAAGGCCGGGTCGCCCCGGCCTTTTCCGTTGCTGCGATGGTGACGATCAGGCCAGCTGCTTGGCCACGAAGTCCCAGTTCACCAAGGCCCAGAAGGACTCGACATACTTCGGACGGGCGTTGCGGTAGTCGATGTAGTAGGCGTGTTCCCAAACATCGCAGGTCAGCAGCGGCTTGTCCTCGCCGGTCAGCGGGGTGGCCGCGTTGGAGGTGCTCACCAGGCCGACGCTGCCGTCCTTCTTCTGCACCAGCCAGCCCCAGCCGGAGCCGAAAGTGCCGACGGCGGTCTTGGTGAACTCTTCCTTGAACTTCTCGAAGTCACCAAAGGCGGCCTTGATCAGCTCGGCCAGCTTGCCGGTCGGCTCGCCGCCGCCCTTGGGCGACAGGCAGTTCCAGTAGAAGGTGTGGTTCCAGATCTGGGCAGCGTTGTTGAACATGCCGCCCTGGGACTTCTTGATGATCTCTTCCAGCGGCATCGAGGCGAACTCGGTGCCTTCGATCATCTTGTTGAGGTTGTCCACGTAGGTCTTGTGGTGCTTGCCGTAATGGAAATCGATGGTCTCGCCGGAAATGTGCGGTTCCAGGGCGGTACGGTCGTACGGCAGGGCGGGGAGTTCGATGGCCATGGCGGAATTCCTTGAGGCTTGGCGGTGAAGTCGAATGCCGGCAGCGGGGCGCGAAGGCTTACAATTGGGCGCTGGCGGCGGCGATGGAAAGCGCCGGTGAGTTTACTCGACGACAGTTTGCATGCTGTCAAAGCAGGAGAACGCAACATGCCGGTGCTGGAACGTATCCAGGCGGAACTGGACACCCATCCGATGGTGCTTTTCATGAAGGGCACGCCGGAATTTCCCATGTGCGGATATTCCAGCCGCGCGGTCAAGGCCCTGCTCGAAGCCGGCGCCGACCGCCTGCGCGCGATCAACGTGCTCGAAGAGCCAGAGATGCGTGCCAACCTGCCGCGCTTCTCCAACTGGCCCACCTTCCCGCAGTTGTTCATCCATGGGGAGCTGATCGGCGGCTGCGACATCACGCTGGAGCTGCACGAGTCCGGCGAACTGGCGCGGATCGTCGCCGAGGCGCTGCCGCAGTGACATTGCTGGAGGTGCCTACGCGCGCGGCACAGGTTCTCGCCGGGCGCGTTGTCCTGATCACCGGCGCGCATGGGGGGCTGGGCGAGGCGGCGGCCAAGGCCTGCACCCAGGCCGGTGCGACCGTCATCCTGCTCGGGCGCCGGCCCCCCAAGCTCAATCGCGTCTATGACGTCTGCGCGGCGCTAGGGCCGGAGCCGGTCATGTACCCGCTGGACCTGGAAGGGGCCGCCCCCGACGACTACGCCGAACTGGCGCAGCGCATCGCCTCGCAGCTGGGTCGGCTGGATGGCGTGCTGCACTGCGCGGCCGAGTTCCGCGGGTTGACCCCGCTGGAGCACACTGATCCGGCCGCATTTGCCCGGGCCATCCACGTCAACCTCACCGCGGCCTGGTGGCTCAGCCAGGCCTGCCTGCCACTCCTGCGCGCCGTGCCCGACAGTTCACTGGTCTTCGCGCTGGACGACCCGCGGCGCATCGCACACGCCTATTGGGGCGGCTACGGTCTGGCCCAGCAGGGACTACGTGGGCTGGTGCACATGCTGCACGAGGAACTGGCCACCAGCCCGGTGCGCGTGGCCGCGCTGCAGCCCGGGCCCATGCGCACGATGCTGCGCGCCCGGGCCTACGCCGAAGATGCCGACCCGGCGCTGGCCGATGCCGGCGATTACGCACGCCACTGCGTCACCCTGTTATCGCCTGACGGCGCCTCCCGGCGCGGCCAGGTCTGGAACCCCCTCGCATGACCATCCTCTCCGCGGCCCTGCTGCTGTTCCTCATCCTCGACCCGCTGGGCAATATCCCGGTGTTCCTGTCGGTGCTGCGCCCGCTGCCGCCCGAACGTCAGCGCATCGTGCTGCTGCGCGAAATGTTGATCGCGCTGGTGGTGCTGATGGGCTTTTTGTGGGGCGGCAAGTACTTCCTGGAGTGGATGCACCTGCGCCAGGAGTCGGTGCAGATCGCAGGCGGCATCGTGCTGTTCCTGATCGGCATCCGCATGATCTTCCCCAGGCCGGAAGGCCTGATGGGTGAGATCCCGGGCGGCGAGCCCTTCATCGTCCCGCTGGCCATCCCGCTGGTGGCCGGTCCGTCCGGCATGGCCGCGGTAATGCTGATGGGCAGCAACGAGCCCGAGCGTCTGCTCGGCTGGAGCCTGGCCCTGGGCATCGCCTGGCTGGGAACGGCGGTGATCCTGTTTTCGGCCACCCTGGTCTACAAATGGCTGGGCATGCGCGCGCTGACCGCGATCGAGCGCCTGATGGGCATGCTGCTGGTGGCGATCTCCGTGCAGATGCTGCTCGATGGCATCGGGACTTATCTCGAAGCGCTCTCCTGACATTCAGTCGCCGCGCCTTGCGGTCCAGATCCGAGCGTGCAGGCTGACGATCAGGGTGTGGCGTTACACAGGTGGAGCGGCCCGCCTCCGAAGCTGCCCCTGAAGCGGGTCGACTTTCGCCGCACGTGGCTTCAAACGTCAGCTTCCTTTCCATGCGTCATCGCGCACGCAACGAGGGTCAAGCCGGTGGGGGCACGCTTCCCGCAGGGGCCGATCCTCTGATGGCAGCTCTGTCACAGCATTCGTCGAAAGGCATGCAGCGCACGCGCGAACGGCACGCCGCGCCTGGCTTTATTTTTCCGTAACGTCATGATTGGGCAGGAATTTTCTGCTCGATCGGATGCCGTATGTTGCGTTGCGAAAAATCGTCACGAAGCCGTCACAACTTGGCTTTAACGTGTTAACCTGTCGTTAACCCGTGACAGTCGTGCCTGTCACGCGTTCCAGGGGCACATCACTAGCAAGTCCATGAGAGCCACGCCAGAAGCGTGGCCGGCCAGCACGATTTTTTTCTGACCGCCCAAACCTTCGAGGCAGACGCAATGACCCAACATCGCCGTATCCGGACTTCCAAACTGGCCCTTGGCCTCCTGGCCGTACTGGCCACCGCCCCCGCCATGGCGCAGAGCACTTCCGCTGGCGTCGGCGGTACGGTCATCGGTCCGGGTGGTGCACCCGTCTCCGGCGCCGAGGTGACCATCACCCACGTGGAATCCGGAACGGTCAGCCGCGCCACCACCGATGCCAGCGGCCGCTACACCGCCCGCGGCCTGCGCGTGGGCGGCCCGTACACGGTCACCATCACCAAGCCCGGTGAAGGCACCAAGACCGAGGACGGCGTCTACCTGACCCTGAACCAGGTCAACACGGTCGATGCATCGCTGACCGGTGATGTGACCAATCTGGAGTCGGTCCAGGCCATCGGCTATGCCGGCGGTTCGGACGTCTTCAGTGCGACCAAGATGGGTTCCGGTACCAGCGTGGACCAGCAGAAGATCGAGGACCTGCCCTCGATCGGCGGCAACATCCAGGATTTCATGCGTCTGGATCCGCGCGTTGCGTTCGTCGATCGCGCGTCGGGCATGATCTCGGCCGGTGGTCAGAACCCGCGCTACAACTCGATCAACATCGACGGTGTCTCGGCCAGCGATACCTTCGGCCTGGAAGGCAACAACATGCCGACCCGCCGCCAGCCGGTGTCCATGGAGGCCATCGAGGCCATCGACATCGACCTGTCCAACTATGACGTCAGTCTGACCAGCGCCACCGGCGCCACGGTCAACGCCGTCACCAAGTCGGGCACCAACGAGTTCCACGGCTCCATCTATGGCTACATGCGCGATGGCAGCTGGTTCGGCGACGATCCGGAAGGCGAGAAGTTCAACGGCTTCGATTCGGAGAAGACCTACGGTGCCACCTTCGGCGGCCCGATCGTCAAGGACAAGCTGTTCTTCTTCGCCAACTACGAGAAGTTCAAACAGAAGGCCCCGGGCTTTGATCCGAGCACCACGCCGCTGGGCGATGGCGGGATCACCATGGATCAGATCGCGCGTGCGCAGAGCATCGCCGCCGGCTACGGCATCGATGCCGGAACGCTGGACAGCAATGGCGACACCGATCTGGAAGAGTACGCGTTGAAGCTGGACTGGAACATCAGCGAAAACCACCGTGCCAACTTCCGTTACAGCAAGCTAGACCAGAGCAAGCTGCGCATCAATGGCATCAGCAACAGCGGCATCTCGCTGAGCTCCTACTGGTACCAGCACGACAAGACGGTGGAAAGCTATGTCGGCCAGCTGTTCTCCGACTGGAGCGACAACTTCTCCACTGAGTTCAAGGTCTCGTATCGCGACTATTCGGCGGTTCGCAACACGCCGACCACTGCACCGAGCGTGCAGATCTTCTTCGGTGGTGACGAGACCCTGACCTCGCCCTCCGGCGACTCGATCTACCTGGGGACCGAGCAGTTCTCGCAGAACAATGTCCTGGAAACCAAGACCTGGGACTACTATGGGGCGGGCACGCTGACCCTGGGCGACCACGACATCAAGTTCGGTGCCCAGTACAGCGACAATGACATCTACAACTACTTCGGCCAGCAGTCCTACGGCGTCTATACCTTCTACGGCCTGGACAACTTCGAGGCCGGTCGCTGGAGCACCTACGCGCTCCATGCGGAGACCGCGCCCAATTCGATCGCCGCTGACTTCCACGACAAGAACCTGGGCCTGTTCGTGCAGGACACGTGGTATGCGACGAACAACCTCACCTTGACCTTTGGCCTGCGTGCGGACAAGCCGAGCACCAGCCCCAGACCGCCAGTGGCTCCGGGCGTGCAGGAGACCTTCGGATACGACAACACCCAGGTGTTTGACGATGCGTTCCTGATCCAGCCGCGCTTCGGCTTCAACTACAACTTCGAGAGCGAGCGTCCGACCCAGCTGCGCGGCGGCGTGGGCCTGTTCCAGGGTGCTGCCCCGTCGGTGTGGGTGGGCAACAGCTACGCGAACGCGGGTGCGGCGAACTACATCGCCTACTTCGAGAGCCTAAGCGGGGACGGCCCGGATTACACCACGCTGCCATTCAGCGGCGACGGGCTCAACCAGCCGCGACCGACCGACCCGTCCTCGACCGTGTTCGATGCCAACTTCACGTCGGGCAAGGACTTCAAGTTGCCGTCCACCTGGAAGGCCAACCTGGCGATTGACCATGAGACCCCTTGGTACGGCATCGTTGCCTCGGCCGAGCTGTTGATGACCAAGGTCAAGAACGGGCTGTATTACCGCAGCCTCAACCTGGGCCCAGGATTCACAGGTCCGGACGGCCGCACCCTGTATTGGAATCCCAATCAGGCCGCCTTCACCAGCTCGCGCTATGACCGTGATCGCGACTTCGGCTATGTGTACCTGATCGACAACACCAGCAAGGGCAAGACCAACCAGTTCACCGTCTCGCTGACCAAGCCCTGGACTGCGAACAGCGACTGGTCCTGGAGCCTGGGCTACACCTACACCGACGCCGAGGAAGTCGGTCCGCTGACCAGCTCGACGGCCAGTTCCGGCTATACCTACCAGTACAGCTTCAACTCCGGCGAAGACGTGGCCAAGACCTCGCGTTACGAGATCCACGATCGCTTCTCTGGCTCGTTGAACTGGAACCACAAGTTCTTCGGTGACTACCAGACCCAGGTCGGTCTGGTGTACGAAGGCCGCAGCGGCCGTCCTTACAGCTACGTCTTCAACGGCGACGCCAACGGCGACAACCGCAGCAACAACGATCTGTTCTACGTGCCGTCCGGTCAGGGCGATGTGTTGTTCGGGTCCATCACCAACGGTGCCTATGTGGCCGATCCGGCGATGGAGCAGAAGTTCTACGCATGGCTTGAAGAGCACCCGGACCTTGCCAAGTACAAGGGCCGCTATGCGCCTGCCAACGGCTTCCGCTCAAGCTGGGTGAACACCTTCGACCTGCGCATCAGCCAGGAAATCCCGGGCTTCATGAAGGGGCACAAGGCACAGGTGTGGCTGGACATCCAGAACGTCGGCAACCTGATCAACAAGGACTGGGGCCACGTGATCGACTACGGCTTCTACGCTGACGCGCGCGTTGCACGTCTGGTGGGCATCTCCGACGGCAAGTATGTGTACAACTTCAGCAGCGCCGACGAGCCGACCGTGGCCAACGGCGACGCCGATGGCTTCGATCAGGGCATCTCGCAGTGGTCGGCCCAGGTGGGCTTCCGCTACGAGTTCTAAGCTCGGCGCCACGCTGGATCGCAAGACGAACGGCCGGGGAGACCCGGCCGTTCTTGCGTCTGGCGGTGGCGACATATCCGACAATGCCAGCCTGCGCTAAAGTCATCTGTCAGACAAAGAGAAGAATCAGGAACACGCAGATGACTGAAGCGGCAGCCCGGGCGCTCCCGGTAGTGAGTACCCGAATCTATCCACGCGGCGGGCTCGATGTCCTCTCCCGGACCGAAGTGGCGCGCCTGCGCGATGCCTCCGCCGGAGGCATGCATGAGCTCCTGCGGCGCTGCGCGCTGGCCGTGCTGACCAGCGGCAGTGCCTCCGACGACCCGCGTGCCGCGCGGGATCTGTACCCGGATTTCGACATCCAGGTGCTGCAGCGCGACCGCGGCGTGCGGATCGAGCTGGTCAATGCGCCGGCCATGGCCTTCGTCGATGGCGAAATCATCCGTGGCGTCGCCGAGTTGCTGTTCGCCGTGGTGCGTGACCTGGCCTACATGGCCATCGAACTGGGCGAGGAGTACGCGGCCGACCTGGAGACTTCGGCGGGGATCACCGATGCGGTGTTTGGGCAGCTGCGCAACGCGCGCATCCTCAAGCCCGCCGAGCCGAACCTGGTGGTGTGCTGGGGGGGGCATTCGATTTCCCGCGAGGAGTACCTCTACACCAAGGAGGTCGGCTATGAGCTCGGCCTGCGCGGGATGGACATCTGTACCGGCTGCGGACCCGGCGCCATGAAGGGGCCGATGAAGGGTGCCACGATTGGCCACGCCAAACAGCGCCAGAAGCAGACGCGCTACATCGGGATCACCGAGCCGGGGATCATCGCGGCCGAATCGCCCAATCCGATCGTCAACCACCTGGTCATCATGCCGGACATCGAGAAGCGTCTGGAGGCCTTCGTCCGCATCGGGCACGGCATCATCGTCTTCCCGGGCGGGGTGGGCACCGCAGAAGAGATCCTGTACCTGCTGGGCATCCTGCTGCGCGAGGAAAACGCCGACCTGCCATTCCCGCTGGTGCTCACCGGGCCGGTGGTGGCCGCGCCTTATTTCGAGCAGATCGACAAGTTCATCCGCATGACCCTGGGCGAGGCCGCCGCGTCGCGGTACCAGATCATCGTGGGCGATCCGGTGGCGGTCTCCCAGGTCATGAGGGAGGGGATCTCCAAGGTCCGTGAGCATCGCAAGGCGGTCAAGGATGCCTATTACTTCAACTGGGCGATCGATATCCCGCTGGCGTTCCAGCAGCCGTTCGTGCCCAGCCACGAGGCCATGGCCCAACTCGACCTGCACCACGGGCGCGCCCCGCACGCCATCGCGGCCGACCTGCGCCGTGCGTTTTCGGGCATCGTCGCCGGCAATGTGAAGGAAGACGGCATGCGCCGGATCGAGGAACACGGCCCGTTCGAGATCCATGGCGATCCCGATATCATGGCGGCTCTCGACGCACTGCTGCAGGCCTTCGTCGCCCAGCGACGCATGAAGATCGCCGGCGACTACAAGCCTTGCTATCGCGTAGTGACCTGACCCGGCCTGCCTGGCGTCGCCGCGTTTCTCGGAAGGGGGGGGGCGACGTCTCGGCGAAGCGCCCGTGCGTCCGTCCCGGGTTTGCTACCGTTCATCGAACCGGCCTGTGTCGCACGGTGATGCCCGGGTAGGCTGTATGAGCCGGAATGGGCATACAGGGATCTGGGGATGGGGCGTTCTTTCAAATTGCGCGGCTTCACGCTGCTTGAGCTGATGGTCGTGGTCGCCATTGCGGCGGTGCTGCTGGCCATTGGGTTGCCCAGTTTCCAAAACACACTGCGGTCCAATCGTCTGGCCACGACCAGCAACCAGTTCACGGCGGCCATCGCGATGGCCCGTAGCGAGGCCATCAAGAGCACGCTAGCCGCCGGCATGTGTCCTAGCGCCAACGGCACTGCCTGCGGCAATGACTGGAACGCGGGCTGGCTGGTGTGGAGTGACCCCAATCGCAACGGGGTACTTGATGCAGGCGAAACCGTGATCAGCTATTTCGCCAACAGTGGCGCCATCAGCGTCACGGTCGGCGTCAAGCCACTGCGCTTTGACGCGCGAGGCGTTCCGTCCACCGCGGCCGGTGCCATGGTGCTTGCAAGCAATCCGTGCCCCGCCGGCCAGCAGCTGAGGAACACCATCACAATGACCAGTACCGGACAGGTGCGGTCACAGAAGGGGAATTGCCCATGAGCCACTCATTGCGCAGGCGCATCGGGCGTCGCGGGCATGCCGGTTTCACCCTGATCGAGGTGATGATCGCCGTGCTCATCATGGGGCTGGGCCTGCTGGGTTTCGCAATGCTGCAGACCATGAGCGTGCGCTTCACCAAGAGCGCGCAGGACCGCACGATCGCGACCAACCTGGCCTATGAACTGGTCGATATGATGCGCACCCAGCGCTCGCAGGCCTCCTATTACAACGGCATCACCTACGGCAGCTTCGGTAGCATCACGGGCACCGAAGACGCCTGTAAGCGGACATCCAGCGCGACACCGAACGAGATCATCGCCCGTTGGCGCTGCGAGGTGCGTCGCGCCTTTCCTGATGGGGACGCCCAGGTTGCGCTGGCCGCGGACGGTGAGGTCACGGTCACCTTGCGTTGGACGGACGCTTACTGGGAGCAGGATGCCGCTAAGCAAAAGAGCCAGATCGAGCTGAAGAGCCGCCTATGACGTCCAGGACCATGCCCGCGTTGCGTCGCCATCAGGCCGGCTTGTCGCTCATCGAACTGATGATCGCCATCACCATCGGCCTGATCCTGATCCTGGGGTTAGTGCAGGTCTTCAGCGCATCCAGCGCCGCTTACAGACTGTCGCAGGGCGTTGCCCGCAACCAGGAAAATGCGCGCTTCTCCCTGGATTTCCTGCAGCGGGATATCCGCATGGCGGGTCATGCCGGTTGCGTCAACGATCAGTCGCTGTATTCGACCGATGCCGCTGGGAAGATCACGGGGGGCAATATTCGCTCCTTGTTCATGACCAGCGCCCAGCGCGAGGCCAACGATGCCTCTAGCTTGGCATTTCCGTTGCGCTTCGATATTTCGATCCAAGGCTTCGAGGCAAACAATACCTCGCCCGACGACATTCTGACCGTGGCCACCACGCCGGCGGCGGGCGGCGCGGGGGATTGGACGCCTGCGCTCCCAACGGCGCTCACCGACAACTCCATCAATCCCAAGCCCATTCGTGGCAGTGACATCATCGTCCTGCGCTACATGTCGCCGATCCAGACCACGGTGACATCAATGGCGGTCACCACGACCGGGAATTCCGCCCTGGGCTACCCCAGTGAAAGTGCCGCCGACAGCAGCAAGGTCGCCACAGGCGGATCGGCCGGCCTATTCGCGATCGGCAACTGCGGAGCCACTTCGGTGTTCCAGGCGTCTGCCGCACCCGGCAACACCTCCATGAATGTCAACGTCACTGGGCTCAACCAGACGGCGCTCGGCTATACGGTTGCCAGCGATAACGCCTTGGTGACGGAGAACTATTCATACGCGCCAAATCAGACCTGGCTATATCGGGCCGAAACCATGGCCTATTTCGTCGCACTTAATCCGACGACGAATGTCCCGTCGCTGTATCGCGTGCGCTGGACGGCGCCGGCGGGGGGGGCATTGCAGGCGGTGCAGGAAGAAATGGTTGAAGGCGTGGAATCGATGCAGTTGCGTTACGGAGAGGACTCTGCGGCGCTCACAGCTGCCTTTGCCAGCGGGTTGATCAACAAGACCGCTTCGGCGGCTGATATCGGAACTCCGCTGCCGAATACAGCGGCCGGAATCACCAGCGCCAAGCGTTGGCGACGAGTTGGGAGCGTCCAGCTGGGCCTCTTGATCCGGGGAACAAACGACCGGGCGGTCGTCGGCCAGCCGGTCCAAGCGATCAATGTCATGGGGGTGACGATGAATACACCGGCCGACGGTAACTACCGGCATGGCTATGACACCACCATCGCCCTGCGCAATCGGCTGTTCGGAAATTGATCATGACCTCTCCCAAGCGCCATTCTCGCATCATGGCCCCACGTCGTGCGCAATCCGGTGCGGCGCTGTACATCGCCTTGATCATGCTCATTCTGCTGGCCCTGATCGGAATCGTCGGGATGCAGGTTGCAACCATGCAGGAGCGCATGTCTGCGAACTTCCAGTCCGCCAACATGGCGTTTCAACGCGCTGAGGGGAATATTCGCCAGCGTGAGGCCGACATCACCAATGGCACCTCCTACGCATATGAAGACTGTGCCAACCCGGTCGATCCCACTGTATGGGCCAACGCAATTCCGGCGACGACAGTGAGCGATACACGCACGGTCAACATCAGCATTTGCACCGCGCAATGCAGCGCCAAGGCAGGCGCCGACAAGGAACTATGCAATATGTTCCGCACGACGGCGTTCAGTCGCGACCGCGACTCGGTGGCCGATTCCAGTTCGGCCGCTGCGGTCGACACCATCTTCATCAAGCCCTGAAGGCACACGTCATGCGCATCCGCCATCTCCTGCCTGCGCTGCTGCTGCTCGGATTGCTGGTCTTCGTCGGCAAGGCCCTGACCCAGGCCACGCCCACCCAGCTTCCCGTAGCCCAGGCGCCCTTGTTCACCAAGACTGCATTGCCGCCACTGAACATGCTGGTGATGGGCAAGGACCACAAGATCTACTTCTCGGCTTACAACGATACCTCCGACCTGGATGGCGACGGCATCCTGGACGTCGGTTACCGCGGCTACGTTCTCAAGCCAAACCCCGCCGAAGGCGAGTCAAAGTACAAGATTGATTACTACGGGTACTTCAATTCGTATGTCTGCTATGCCTGGTCCGGCACCACGGGCGAGAGCGCGTCCGGGCAGTTTGTCCCCCAGTCCTACACCGCGGACAAGACCTGTGGCGGCACCTACTGGAGCGGTGACTTCCTCAATTACTTGACCACTTCCCGCATGGATGCCCTGCGCAAGGTGCTCTATGGCGGCTACCGCGCGGTGGATGATGCCGACAAGACAGTGCTGGAGGGTTCGTTCTTCCCGCAGGACGGCCACAGCTGGGGCAAGGAATACCAGAGCATCGACCGCGACGGGTATGACATCCGCAAGTACGCACCGCTTGGACTGCCAAGCTCGGGTAAGTACCATCTGTTTGCGATCACCACCACCCAGGATTTCGCCAGTTCCGGCTACAACGGCCCGCTGTTCCGCGTGCTGCAAAATACATCCACTCGTGTCTACAACTGGCTCTCCATCGAGGCCCCGGTTGCCGGCAATAAATGCTTCAACAGCAGTAACCAGCGTGTGGACTGCACAAGCGCCGGCACACCGCAGGCCTATCCGGGTCATCCCGGTGATCGTGCAGCATTTGATACGATGGAAACTAATTACGCCAAACCAGCGTATCAGTTCGGCAGTGGCGTTATTTCGAGCAGCACGATCAACTGCGCAAGTAACTGCAATCCTTACGGCGCCAACGACAATTTTCTGACCATCATGCAGGGTACTTTCAATACCTTGCAGACTGGCCTATTAGAAACTGGCCGGTACGAATTCGCCGTGGATGGCGATGACGCGGTCGACGTGCAGATCCTTAATGGGAACAATGTTGTTGGTCAGGCTGGCTACTACGGAGGTCATGGCGCCTGCAACTGCCAGAATTATTCAACTGGCATCTTGAATCTGGGTCAGGGCAAAAGCTATACCATCCGCTTCCGAATGGAGGAGGCGGCTGGTGGTGAAGCGTTCTATCTACGTTTCCGGCGTGAACGGACCGCGCTCGGGGGCGGCGGCTGGAGCAACTGGACGATCGTTCCGGTATACAACGGCGGTCCGCTCAACCCGACGGCCGGCTTTGTGGATGGCTCGCTCTCAATCGCCACCTACAATCTGACGCCGTCCACTGATCCTGTAACGCGTCAGGATTACCGGGTGCGCGTGCAGGTCTGCACCAACAATGCCGCCGTGCGGGACGATACGTGCAAGGCGTATCCCAATGGCAACTACAAGCCCACGGGCATCCTGCATGACTACGGCGAAGAGAACCGGATGTATTTCGGTCTGATCACCGGCTCCCAGCCTAACAACATCGAAGGCGGTGTGCTGAGGAGGAATATCGGAAGTTTTTCGGATGAAATTAATCCGACGACGGGGCAGTTCAATAGCGTCGTTGGTATCGCCAAGACCATCAGCAGTCTGCGCATGATTGGTGGCGCCTACGGTGGTAGCGTCACCAACAACTACAACTCGGATACTGCGTTCAACTGGGGCAACGGCAAAGGGAACTGTGGCGGGTCCGCGAACCCGATCAGCAACGGCAACTGCCGCATGTGGGGCAATCCGATTGCGGAGATGTTGTATGAGTCGATGCGCTACTTCGCCGGTGCTTCCACACCGACGCCGCGCTTCGCCAACAGTCCGGCCAGCTCCAATGGAGCTGCGGAAGAGGTCGCAATGGGCCTGCCGAGCCCGAGCTGGGTAGATCCCTATCGCAAGAACGGTGGCTATCCGTTCTGCGCCAAGCCGTATCAGACCATCATTAGCGACATCAATCCGAGTTACGATGGAGACCTACCGGGCAGCGCCTTCAACGCGAACGCAACCACTGGCGATACGCCTTCGACCCTGAAGGCGTTCTCTGCGGCAGCAGAGGGACAGGAGATCTGGAACCAGCAGTTCGGCGGCAGCCGCAATGTGTTCATCGGCGACGTGGGTGGCGTCACCGACGGCGCGCCGACGCCCAAGCTCGCCACCTCGTTTGGCAATATCCGCGGCCTGTCGCCGGAAGAACCAACCAAAAACGGCACGTATTATTCGGCGAGCGTGGCGCGCTATGGTCATGTCAATGACGTCAGTGCCGCAGCGGGTGATCAGAAGATCAACACCTATGCGATTGCATTGGCTTCGCCGCTACCCAAGTTTCAGTTTGGCAACATCACCATCCTGCCGTTCGGCAAGACGGTCAGCGGCACCTTCGGCGGCGACACGCGCAAACCGACCAACACCATCGTGGCGCTGTATATCGAGCAGATCGAAAATCTGAACGGTACAACCAAGGATGACGTCAACGGCGGTCGTCCCTACGCATCTTTCCGCATCAGCTATGAGGATGTGGAGCAGGGTAACGACTTCGATATGGATGCTATCGTGCGCTATGTCGTTACCCAAAATGCCGACAAGACGGTCACCGTCAATCTCACCTCCGAATATGCGGCCGGCAGTGCGAACCAAAACCTGGGTTATGTGATCTCGGGCACAACCAAGGACGGCGTCTATCTGGAGGTGCGTGATTCTGACAGTGCGCAAAACACGTCTGTTTACGCCCTCAATACGCCAGCGGGCGTCGATGCGGGCGGTTGTGCGACGCCCGGGGCGACGGGGACTGCGCCCTGCAATGCGGGTTTGACGCTGAATGCGTCCAGAACCTTTACGCCTTCTGCGACATCGACGGCGGTTCAGTTGCAAGACCCGCTGTGGTATGCCGCAAAATTCGGTGGTTTTGCCGATACCGGAAAAAATGGCGTGATCACGAGTGCGGCGCAATGGGACGCGGACGGTAACGGCACCCCCGATAACTACTTCCTGGTGACCAATCCGCTTTATCTGCGTCCGCAGCTGGAAAAGGCGTTTGACACTATCCAAGCTGACTCAGCGAACAGCGGCTCACTGGCGATTGCCGGTGCGCAGGTGTCGTCCAACTCCTTCGCGGTCTTGCCCTCCTATGCCAGCCCCAATGGCGTCGACTGGATCGGCGACCTCAAGGCATTCCGGCTCACCTCTGCCGGCTTGCTTGGTACGCAGCTCTGGTCGGCGGCTGCGCTCCTTCCGAGCACTTCAGCCGGTGTGGATGCGCGGAAGATCTATACGGCGTTGGCGCCGGTCGCCTCGGCCAACAGGGGAACCGTCGTCAAGGAGTTCCGCGCTACCAACCTCGGATCGTCGCGAGCTGAAGTGCTGGCGCAGCTGGGCTACCCCACCGAAGGGGAATTCAACGTCGACTTCGGTAGCGGCATGTCGGCCGATTCGATCGTGAAATATTTGCGTGGCGACAAGACGGCGCAAGGTACGACCCTCAATTCTGCGCCTTACCGGACGCGCAGCAGCATCATGGGAGACATCATCAACTCCGCGCCGGTGGTCTCAAGCAAACGCTCCGACTTCGGCTGGTCTTCAGCCGGTGGGTTGAGCGCCGCGCAGCGCACGGCTTACACCAGCTACGTGAACGGCAAGGCTTCGAAGCGCGAATATGCCTTCGTAGGCGCCAACGACGGTATGTTGCATGCCTTCAATGATGCGGGTGTCGAATCCTTTGCCTATGTTCCCAACTCGCTGCTGGGACGCACGCGTCTGACCGGGCTCGGTTACCTGGCCAATCGCAGCTATTCACATCGCTACTACGTCGACGGAAAATTGACCGTCGCCGACGCCCTGATGGCCACGACCGGCAATTGGGGAACCGTCCTGGTCGGAGGACTCGGTGCGGGCCAGAAGGGCGCTTTTGGTCTCAACGTGACCAATCCGGATTCGTTCGGTGCCAACGACGTGCTCTGGGAGGTCAACGACAAGAGCAGCACCCCCGCGGTTGCCGCCGATATCGGTCTGGTTATGGGGCAGCCGGTCGTCGTTCCGCTGGATAACGGGAAATGGGTGGCGCTGTTTGGCAATGGGTATAACAGTACCAACGGGGACCCGGTGCTGTTCGTGGTCGACGTGGAATCCGGCGCGGTACTAGCCAGGGTCAAGCCCAACTGGAAGGTCTCGGATCTGCTCAACACCAATGCGATGAACGGGCTGGGCAATATCGCAGTGGCCGACACCAACGGCGATGGCCTGGTGGACAGTGTCTATGGCGGCGATCTGCAGGGCAACGTGTGGAAGTTCGACCTCAGTGGCGCCACAGCGGCGTCCTGGAATGTGGCTTACAGCGGCAATGCCCTGTTCACCGCCAAGGATCCCAGCGGCAATCGCCAGCCGATCACGGGCGGGCTCGAGCTGTCGGTGGGGCCGAACGGCGGCTACATGGTCTATTTCGGGACAGGCCGGTATTTCGCCACGGGGGACAACAACACGACGGATCTGCAGACGGTGTACGGAATCTGGGACAACGGGTCGTCAACGGTCACCGGACGCGGGGTCCTTGCTCAGCAGCAGATTCTGTCGGATGACAACACCACGCCACCGACGCGCAGTGTGTCGAGCAATGCGGTCAATTTCCTTGCGCAGCGGGGCTGGTACATGGATCTGGCGGTCAAGGACACCAACGGAAAGTACGTGCTCACCGGCGAGCGGATGATCGGCAATCCGCGTATCCAGAGCGGCAAGATCTATTTCCCGACCTACATTCCCAGCGTCGGTTCGGACTGTGTGCCAGGCGGCACCAACTGGCTCTACGGGCTGAATCCGCTCTCCGGCGCGGCCGCGCTTGGCCAAGTGGCGGTCGCACCTGACAATACGCCCGTGGGAAGCGGCAGCACCGGCGGTGTGTCGTCGGGGAGTGGTGCGCCCAGCCAGGGAGTAGGCGTGACCCAGCCCAGCCCAACGTTGCCCACCTACTGCAACCCGGCCGATCCTGACTGCGTCCCTGATTCGCCAACGGGCACATGCAGCGAGGTGGTGGTCGATCCAATCAATCCGACCCAGTCGCTGACTATCCAGCGCGTCTGTGGAAGGCAGTCCTGGAGACAATTGCGATGAAAGTGCGACACCAAGTAGCGACTGGCGAGATCCGTACTGTCACTGGGGAGGGGCGGCAACTAGGCCGCGAGAAGGGCTTCACCTTGGTCGAGCTCATGATCGTCGTTGCGGTTGTGGCCATTCTCGCCGCTATCGCGTATCCCTCCTACCAGAACCAGGTGCGTAAGTCGCGACGCGCGCAGGCCAAGGCGGATCTGGTGGAATCGGCGCAGATTCTCGAGCGATATCACACAGTCAACAACTCGTATGGCACCAGCATGGCGGCGGTCAATGGGCTGACAAACCAATCTCCCAGAACGGGGACCGCGCAATACACCATCGCCATCTCTAACCAGGCGGCGAACACCTACACGCTCACCGCCACACCGACCACGACGCAGGGCCAGAACAAGGACAGCTGCGGCACGCTGACCCTGAACCAGGCTGGCGCGCGTGGTTCGGGCGCGAGCGGGACGGCCAACAACCCGGATTGCTTCTGACCGCGATTCGCCGATGCAATCGGACGGTTGCCGAACATCTGGCGACCGTCTACAATTTGCGCCCCCGCCCGAATAGCTCAGCCGGTTAGAGCACTTGACTGTTAATCAGGGGGTCGTTGGTTCGAGTCCAACTTCGGGCGCCAGATTCAGGAAAAGGCCTGCGGCAATGCAGGCCTTTTTTTGTGCGGCTTGTCCCGGACCGGACGGGACCTGTTTCGACCTCAATCCGCGCACGCCCCGTCATCCGGCGCGCGCTCGACCCTGGCGCGTCCGCTGCGATTGACGATCACGGCCGCGCGGGTAGTGCTGCCCTGGCACAGGCGAATTGTGAGGTTGCTGCCCGCCGCACTGCCATTGGCCAGGAAGGTGGCGCGCGGTCTGCCGCTGGTGGAGACGATTCGAAGGTCGGCATCGCGAGGGGCATGTTCTACGCGAAGAATCTCATCCGGAAGATCGGGCTGACGATTGCCGTCCGGGTCGTAGAACATCATCCAGCCTTGCGTCCAGTCGCTATCGGCGCGGCAGCCTTTCTGGCCGTCGTACGGGCACACCACGGTCGGGGTGTGGTAGCTGATCGCCGTGCTCCGGGCGGACGCCATGAACGATGTAATCAGATTAGTCGTGGCGCTTTCCCGCTGTCGCTGGAGTAGGCCGTGATAGGAAGGGATGGCAACGGCGACCCCGAGGCTGACCAGGGTCACA
This sequence comes from Pseudoxanthomonas sp. JC1303, assembly GCF_058448525.1. Lineage (NCBI taxonomy): Bacteria > Pseudomonadati > Pseudomonadota > Gammaproteobacteria > Lysobacterales > Lysobacteraceae > Pseudoxanthomonas > Pseudoxanthomonas sp. JC1303. The sequence goes on from NZ_CP185958.1 coordinate 3,056,075, forward strand.
ACGATGCTGGCTTCCAGGAGCGTAAAGCCTCGGCAGCGAGTGTGCTTTGCGGCGCGGCGGGTTCTGTTCATCGGGCAATCCTTTGTCCGTGGTGGTGTGAATGAGTGTGGCCGGCAGGCCCAGCGCGGGGCATCGGCAGCCTCCGTGCCTGGCTGTCGGACAGGCCGCATCTAGGGGTAGGAAATCCCTGCATCCGGGCCTCACCTGGCCCGGGTCTATACTTTTCGCTCGTGCAAGGCAGGTCCCATGACTGAACGTTTCCAGCTCGTTTCCCCGTACTCCCCCGCGGGCGACCAGCCCGCGGCCATCGACCGGCTGACCGAGAATTTCGAGTCCGGCTTGGCCAAGCAGACCCTGCTGGGCGTGACCGGCTCGGGCAAGACCTACACCATCGCCAACGTGGTCGAGCGCATCCAGAAGCCGACCCTGGTCATGGCGCCCAACAAGACCCTGGCCGCGCAGCTCTACGGCGAGTTTAAGTCGTTCTTCCCGCACAACGCGGTGGAGTACTTCGTCAGCTACTACGACTACTACCAGCCGGAGGCCTACGTGGCGGCCTCGGACACGTTCATCGAGAAGGACAGCTCGATCAACGAGCACATCGAGCAGATGCGCCTGGCGGCGACCAAGACCCTGCTGTCTCGGCGTGATGCGCTGGTGGTGGCCACCGTCTCGGCGATCTACGGCCTGGGCGCGCCGGAAGACTATCTCTCCCTGCGCCTAATCCTGTCCAAGGGCGAGCACATCGATCAGCGCCAGCTGATCCGCCACCTGACCGACCTGCAGTACACGCGTAACGAGTACGAACTGCAGCGCGGCGCCTTCCGCGTGCGCGGCGAGGTGATCGACGTGCATCCGGCAGAAAACGACGTGGAGGCGCTGCGGATCGAGCTGTTCGATGGCGAGGTCGAGCAGCTGACCCTGTTCGATCCGTTGACCGGCGAGACCCTGCGCAAGGTGCCGCGCTTCACGATCTACCCCAAGACGCACTACGCCACCACGCGCGAGCGCACCCTGAGCGCCGTGGACAGCATCAAGCTGGAACTGAAGGAGCGGCTGGACCAGCTCTACGCCCAGAACAAGCTGGTCGAAGCCCAGCGCCTAGCCCAGCGCACCCAGTTCGATTTGGAGATGATGGCCGAGGTCGGGTTCTGTTCAGGCATCGAGAACTATTCGCGGCACCTGACCGGCAAGGGGCCGGGCGAGCCGCCGCCGACGCTGTTCGACTACCTGCCCGCCGATGCGCTGCTGGTCATCGACGAGTCGCATGTGACCATTCCGCAGATCGGCGCGATGTATAAGGGCGACCGCTCGCGCAAGGAAACGCTGGTGGAGTTCGGGTTCCGCCTGCCGTCCGCGCTGGACAACCGCCCGCTGCGCTTCGAGGAGTGGGAGGCGCGTTCGCCTCGCAGCATCTATGTCTCGGCCACGCCGGGTCCTTACGAACTGCGTGAATCCGATGGCGAGATCACCGAACTGGTGGTGCGCCCGACCGGCCTGACCGACCCCGAGGTCGAAATCCGGCCGGTCGGCACCCAGGTCGACGACTTGCTGTCGCAGATCACCGAGCGGATCGGCTGGGGCGATCGGGTCCTGGTCACCACGCTGACCAAGCGCATGGCCGAGAACCTGACCGAGTACCTGGGCGAGCACGGCGTCAAGGTGCGCTACCTGCACTCGGATATCGACACGGTCGAACGCGTGGAGATCATCCGCGACCTGCGCCTGGGCAAGTTCGATGTGCTGGTCGGCATCAACCTGCTGCGCGAGGGCCTGGACATGCCGGAGGTGTCACTGGTGGCGATCCTGGATGCGGACAAGGAGGGCTTCCTGCGCTCGACCGGCTCGCTGATCCAGACCATCGGCCGCGCTGCGCGCAACCTGCGCGGCAAGGCGATTCTCTATGCCGACCGGCTCACACCGTCCATGAAGGCCGCGATCGAGGAGACCGACCGCCGCCGGCAGAAGCAGGAGGAGTACAACATCGAGCACGGCATCGTGCCCAAGTCGGTGGCACGCCCGATCATGGACATCATGGAAGGCGCGCGCGACGCGGCCAACGACGAGACCCCCAAGCGCGGCAAGGGGCGCAGGGTCGCAGAGCCGGCCGAGAACTACGGCGCGTTGAGTCAGTCGCAGATCGCCGCAAAGCTCAAGGAACTGGAGACCCGGATGTACCAGCACGCCCGCGACCTGGAGTTCGAGGACGCCGCCCGGTTGCGCGATGAGATCGGCAAGCTCAAGGCCGTGAGCCTCTCGGTCTAGGGGTAAGGCGGCCACGGCAGAAAATTCGAACGGGCCCGTTCCCGTCCGGCGGAAGGGGTGGTATGATGCGCGCCCTCCCAACGAGGGCGCAATTCGATTGCGACGGGCGGTTAGCTCAGCGGTAGAGCACTACCTTGACATGGTAGGGGTCACAGGTTCGAACCCTGTACCGCCCACCACCTTTCCCTTGGCGGGGCAGGTGGGACAAGAAAAGCCGGGCATTGCCCGGCTTTTTTGCGTCTGGATTTGGGCAAGACGGTCTTGGTGCGGAGCGCGAAGAGATGGCCGTTTCGAAGCGGCCGGCTGCGGAGTATGGGCAGTTCCCCTTCCGGTCTGCCGCATCAAGGTGGCCGGCGCGCACCCGGATGGCTTAGGATCGTGTCGTCGCACCGGTGAAGGAACGCCAGGGTGGAATACCGCCACACGATTCTGCAGAAGCATGGCTATCAGGTTGTCGCCCTGACACGCGACGCGGACCCCGCCTATGCCCCCGACGAAGTGATCGGGTACGCCGTGGTCACCGACTCCGGCGCCAAGCTGCGCGACGAGCCTTCGCTCGAAGAGGCGCGGCTCTACATGGAGCAATTGCTCGAGGATCTGCAACCGGAGCGCGCAGATGACGCGCGTCCAAGCCGACGCCGCTCCGTGCGTCCCAAGCGCTCAGGTCCCACCCGCTGACTGCTGCGCCGGCCCGCCCGGGTCGGTTTCAAGGAGGAAATCGCTTGACCAAGGGGAAACTCGTCTTCGCTGGCGTCCTGACTGTTCTGGCGCTGGCCGCAGGGCTCTATCTGTCCGGCTACGCCACCATGCTCCTGATCAAGGTCAGGGCGCCGCTGCACTGGAATACCTATCTCCAGTACGTGCAGGCGCTGGGTGATGCGCGTTATCAACCCTATGTCGGCAGGATCAAGGCCGGTGGCTACATTGGCTTTGGCGGCGTCTTGCTCGTCTACGCGCTGACGCTTGTGCTTGTATTCAAGCCGAAGAAAAAATCCCTCCACGGCGATGCACGCTTTGCCACCGCTGGGGACCTCGCCAAGCACGACATGCTCAAGCCGTCGGCCAACGGGATCATCGTGGGCAAGTTCGGCGGCAAGCTGGTGCGGTTGCCGGGGCAGCAGTTCGTAATCCTGGCCGCGCCGACCCGGTCGGGCAAGGGCGTGGGCGTGGTCATTCCCAACCTGCTCGAGTATGCCGAGTCGGTGGTGGTGCTGGACATCAAGCAGGAGAATTTCGATCTCACCAGCGGTTGGCGCAAGTCGCAAGGGCAGGAGGTCTTTCTCTTCAATCCTTTCGCCGAGGACCGTCGCACACACCGTTGGAATCCGCTGACCTACGTTTCCTCCGATCCCGCGTTCCGCGTCTCGGACCTGATGAGCATCGCCGCGATGCTCTATCCCGACGGCGCCGAGGACCAGAAATTCTGGGTCAGCCAGGCACGCAATGCCTTCATGGCCTTCGCGCTGTTCCTGTTCGAGAACCGCGACGACGAGCTGGCCACGGGATTCCCGTTCTCCTCCGGTGCGCCGACGCTGGGACGCATCTATCGTCTTTCGTCCGGCGATGGGACCGAACTGAAGGCTTATCTGCGGGGGCTCGCAGGCCGCAAGTTCCTGAGCGACAACGCGCGCTCGGCGTTCTCCAATCTTCTCTCCCAGGCTGACGAGACGTTCGCCTCGATCATGGGTACGCTCAAGGAGCCGCTCAACGCCTGGATCAATCCCGTGCTGGATGCGGCGACCTCGGCGGACGATTTCCTGCTCACCGATCTGCGCAAGAAGAAGATGAGCATCTACATCGGCATCCAGCCCAACAAGCTGGCCGAGAGCCGGCTGATCATCAATCTTTTCTTCAGCCAGATCATCAATCTCAATACCCGTGAACTGCCGCAGAGCAATCCGGAACTGAAGTATCAATGCCTCCTGCTGATGGACGAGTTCACCGCCATCGGCAAGGTCGACATCATCGCCACCGCGGTGTCCTACATGGCCGGCTACAACATCCGCCTGCTGCCCATCATCCAGTCGATGGCGCAACTGGACGCCACCTATGGCAAGGATGTTTCGCGCACGATCATCACCAATCATGCGCTGCAGATCCTCTATGCCCCGCGCGAGCAGCAGGATGCAAATGACTACTCCGAGATGCTGGGCTACACCACCTACAAGCGACGCAACATCACGCGCGGGCGCGACACCACGCGCAGCATCTCAGAGGAGCGGCGCGCACTGATGCTGCCGCAGGAACTCAAGGCCATGGGGTTTGACGCCGAGGTCTTCATGTACGAAGGCATCCCGCATCCGGTGAAGTGCGAGAAGATCAAGTACTACAAGGATCGCCACTTCACCGCGCGCCTGAAAGAGAAGGTGCAGGTCACGCCCATCTCTGTTTAGTGTGACTTTCATCTCAAAATGGGTCGAATTAAGCAGTGTCGTGCCGAGATAAGTGCACGCTGAACGCTTGACCGCTTCGCCAGGCGCACGTTAGCTTTACTCAACAGGGGGCGCCTGGATCGCGGTCCTATCCAGGGACGAGCCCGTCGGCAAGATGCGCCGGTGAGCTGAAGGCAAGGAGGCTGCAAGGATGTTGGGGAATTCTTCGTTATGGCGCGGCGCAATGCCGGCCACCGTGCATCCGCACCTTCGTCGCGCACGTCCACTTCCCGTTCTTGTTCAAGCGCACCGCCTGTGCGCTCGCTCGCAGTCATTCGTTGTGCCTGACCTGAATGCAGGCCGGGCTTTCATGTCTTTGAAATATCCGGCCTGGAACAGGAGTACACGCGGGTGAGTCGTCGGAACGCCATCAGAATTTCATTTCCGCTGGCTTTGATCAGCATCGTGCTTGCCGGCTGCGGGACCACGCCTGCGCCTGATTACCGTGGGAAGTGGCGGCCGCTCAACGCATATGCTGAGGCGCCCATCGAGGTGCCGCTGGCAAATGCCTATGTGTTTCAGGCATCGCCAATGGACGGCACGCTTAAGACGATGCTGACCCGCTGGGCGAAAGACAGTGGCATGACTTTGGATTACCGGTTCGGCTCGGATTTCACGCTCTTCAGTCCTGTTGGAAAGATCGACACCACAGATGTCCGTGATGCCGCAGCGCAGTTGACGAGCGCATATAAGCCGCACGGGATCATAGTGACGGTCACGGGTAGCCGGATCATCGTATCGGCATCATCCGCGCCAGAGTCAACGTCGTAAAGCGCACTCTCATCAAGCGGTGACGTAAGGCATCGCCCCCATGATCGTTTCTCGCAAAAAGCACGGCGCCACGAATGATGTTCAGAAAGAAACAAGAAACGCCCAAGGTCAATGCGGCGATCCAGAAGGCGGTGAGCTACGAGCTCACAATCGCCGACATGGCAAAGCGAAGCGAGCGGCGTGCCTGGCAGGTGGCGACAGGGGCTTCCTTATTGGCCCTATTGCTTGCCTTCGGATACTTTGCGCTCCTTCCTCTTAAGGAGAAGACGCCTTTCCTTGTGCTGGTTGATCCATACTCGGGAAATGTGCAGACAAGTCGGCTGGTGCCCAGTGTCCTAGATAAGGCGATCACGGGCGGGGAAGCGATCTCTCGTGCGAACGTCCAGCGCTTCGTGCTGGCCAGGGAGTCCTACGACTGGAGTACGCTCAATGGACGCTACGGTGACTGGCAAGCCGCCTATCTCATGGCCAGTCCAGATGTTGGTCTGCAGTTCCGCCAGGAATATGCGCTTAAGAACCCAGAAAGTCCCGTCAACCTCTATGGCAAGCTGAAGGCGGTTCGTGTGCAGCTGTTGAGTACGACGATGAATGGGTCGGGCAGGGGGGGGGCCACCGGCATGGCCACCGTTCGGTTCCAGCGATCGATTCTTGACAAGAGTACCGGCGCGCTTAGCTTTTTGGACAACAAGCTGGCGACTCTGACGTTCAAATACAACAACAATTTGAAGCTCGATGATGACCAGAGGATCGTCAACCCGCTTGGGTTCCAGGTCATGAGCTACAAGGTCGACAACGACTTCGTGGCTTCACCTCCGTCGGCAACCGCCGTAACGACAGAGCCCGATGCGCTGACCAGTGGCGCTGCACGCCGTGTTAATCCCGATGCGGCAGCGCCGGCCGCGGAAGTGTCGTCAGGGACTGATGCGGGTAGTCAGCCGGTTGAGCGTCTGCCTGCTCCAGCTTATGGAGAAGCGAAGTGATTAAGTTCAAAGCCGGTGCAGTGTTATTGCTGGGGCTGCTCGCACTCCCCTGTCATCAGGCCCTCGCGGTGGATGCGCAGCCAGTTATTGACAGGTATCAGTATGTCGATGACGGGATTTACCAGATCCGTGCAGGCCTGGGCATCACGACTCAGATCGAGCTCGATCCCAATGAGAAAATCCTTGACTACAGCACCGGATTTTCAAGTGGCTGGGAACTGACGCGTCGTGGCAACGTGTTCTATCTGAAGCCAAAGAACGTGGACGTGGACACCAACATGATGGTGCGCACGGAAACCCACTCCTATATCTTTGAGCTGAAAGTTGTGGCGACGGACTGGCGCTCGCTGGCTCAGGCGAAGGCCGCAGGCGTCCAGTACAAGGTGACTTTCAATTACCCGGCTGATACCGAGTTTTCCAAAGCGCAGGACGCGCAACAGTCGACCGAGTCTGCGCCTGGTGCACCGTCGGTGCCGGCTCAGCTCGATACCAGCATCGAGAAGAATCGTCGCTATTACTATGACTACTCGTACGCGACTCGATCCAAGGCGCAGTGGCTGATTCCGACGAATGTCTATGACGACGGGCAATTCACCTACGTCAAGCTCAACAGCGGCGTCAGCTTCCCTACTGGAAACTTTCCCACCATATACGGCCGCCAGAAGGAGCACGGGGAAGACTTCATCGTCAACACGACAGTCGAGCAGAACACCATCGTGGTGCATGGAACATATCCCTATCTGGTCTTGCGTCACGGGGACAACGTTGTTGGGCTGCGAAGGAATCAGCAGAAATGAGCCAGAACAATCAGCCAGGGAGTGGAACTCCGGAAAGCGAACACGGGAGTGCTGGTCACAATCCCTATTACGGACGTGTAGACGACGGCAGCGCTGATCTCGATGCAGCAGCACCCCAGTTGCGTGATGAGGAGTCGCAGCGCGTCAATCGCAAGGCGTTGATCTTCCTGGCTGCCATCGTCGTGCTCGTGGTTCTGATGGGCTTGATGCTACTGACCAAAATGCGCGCCGACGATGCGCCGCAGGCCAAGGCGCCTCGCGAAGAGAAGCCGTTCGTTCCAGATGCGCCCAGCAAGATTCCGGCGCCGCCGCTGCCTGGCGATGAGCAGACCGCTGCCGCGCCCCCCGTTCCCCTGGAGCAGCCAATGGCGCCGCTGCCTCCTCCCGTGCCGATGGCGCGCCAGGATGACCGTCCGCGCGGGCCCAGCCTGATGGACCGCCGGATCAGTGCCGCTGGCGGGGTGGTAGGGGGCAGCGCCGGAAGCGATGGCGGGGATCCTGCGATCGCGGCCGCCTATGCGCGTCGCGACCAAATGAATCAGGCCCAGCAGCAGCTGCAGAACAGGGGCATGGGCGCCAATGGTGAGCCTGCGGAGCTGCAACAGGCGCCGACGACGCTGGCATCCTATCTGCGCAAGCCCGATACGTTGCTGCTGCGTGGCGCATATCTCAGGTGCGTGCTTGAGACGCACATCGTGACTGACGTTCCCGGGTTCACTTCCTGCGTACTGACCGAGCCGGTGTATTCGGTCAATGGCAAACGCCTGCTGCTGCCGAAGGGTTCGAAGCTTTCCGGAACCTATGGTGGTGCGGTCAATGGTCCCCGGGTCGCGGTGGTATGGGACCGGATCACGACGCCGACAGGTCTGGATGTGACCATGTCGAGTCCCGGTGTCGACAACCTCGGGGGCGCCGGCCATCCGGGTGACTACAACGCGCACTGGGCCAGCCGCATCGCGTCATCGTTGATGATCAGCCTGCTAGCCGATGCCTTCAAGTACGCGGCTGCCGAGAACGGCCCCCAAACGAACACCGTGACCGCCAGCGGCACGATCGTGTCCGAGCCCTATGAAAGTGCGACGGCCCGGACCATGGAGCGTCTGGCCAACCGCGCGGCCGATGAGGCAATGAACCGGCCACCGACGGTCACGATCAACCAAGGCACAGTGCTGAATGTCTATGTCGCTCGTGACGTCGACTTTTCTGCCGTCCTGCAGTAGTCCCTGCTTCCTGCGGATACAAAGGCAATCCTGATAATTTATGTTGATCGGTATCGACGACGGCCCCATTGCGGATATCTCGGATGACTTTCTGAGCTATCAGTACGACGTGCTGGGCATTCGTCAGTACATGAACTCCAACGAAGTTACCGAGATCTGTGTGAACCGTCCCGGCGAACTCTACTTGGAGGGGCACGGCGGCTGGCGCCGGGTCGAGCTTCCTGACCTGACCTTCGAGCGCGCGCGCCAGTTCTGTACGGCGGTGGTCAACGAAAGTAATACCGGTCAGCGCATCACCGACGCAGATCCGGTGGTGTCGCTGACCTTTCCCACAGGGCAGCGCGCACAGTTCGTCATTCCGCCAGCGTGCGACCCTGGGAAGGTGTCCATCACCATCCGTCTGCCCTCCCACCAGTCGCGCACGCTCGATCAGTACGACAGGGAGGGTTTCTTTGCTCAGATCCTGGAGAGTGCTGGCGAGCTCACGCCGCACGACCACGAACTGCTGGAGCTGCGGAAGCAGCGCAATTACGCCGAGTTCTTCCGCAAGGCGGTTTTGTACAAGAAGAACGTTGTCGTGGCAGGCGCTACTGGCAGCGGCAAGACGACCTTCATGAAGGCGCTGGTAAACCATATACCGCACGAAGAGCGGCTGGTCACGATCGAGGATGCGCGCGAGCTGTTCATTGATCAGCCCAACGTTGTGCACCTGCTGTACTCCAAGGGGGGGCAGAGCACCAGCAATGTCACCGCAAAGAGTTGCATGGAGGCCTGCCTGCGTATGAAGCCTGATCGCATCATCCTGGCCGAACTGCGCGGCGATGAATCCTTCTACTTTATTCGCAACTGCGCTTCAGGCCATCCCGGTTCGATCACAAGCTGTCATGCAGGCAATATTAGCCAGACGTGGGACCAGTTGGCCCTGATGGTGAAGGCGTCCTCAGAAGGGTCGGGCCTGGAGTTCAGCGTGATCAAGCGCCTGCTGATGATGACGATCGACATCGTGGTGCACATCAAGGCACATGCCGGGGGGCGCTTTATTACCGGGATTGATTTTGCGCCCAACCGGGTTTTTGACGAAAGAAATTAGAGGTCTGTCACGCGATCTCGGTTGCTTTGGCGTTCTGTTTCGGCGGTGGATGGGCGCGAATTGACAAGGCGTTTGCCGCTGGCCGATGATTTCGACCATGGTCTTAGTGAATGAGGCCGTGCCGAATCTGAACGTCCTATTGCTGTTCTGTTTCGACCTGTCATGCAAGGGAGATGCACATGGTCCTGCTCACGGACATGATGCAGTGCCAAAATCTATCGGTTCCTATGGACGTCATGCGCCACGTGGTGCAGGTCGAGTCGTCCGCCAATCCGTATGCAATTGGTGTGGTTGGCGGACGTCTGGTGCGGCAGCCTCAGACCCTTGCTGAGGCCGTGTCAACGGCGGAAATGCTGGAAAGCCGGGGCTATAACTTCTCTGTTGGCCTGTCCCAGGTCAACCGATACAACCTGCGCAAGTACGGAATCAACTCCTATGCGCAGGCCTTCGACGGCTGCACCAACCTGCAGGTCGGCTCGAAGATCCTGTCCGAGTGCCAGGTTCGCGCGAAGGGGGACTGGGGTAGCGCATTCAGCTGCTACTACTCTGGAAACTTTACGACCGGTTTCGAGCACGGCTACGTGCAGAAGATCTATTCTTCGATGGCCGCCCAGCAGGCGGTTGCCAGACAGCGCTCCGATGCCATCCCGCTCGCGCCACAGACGACTCGTGCCGCGGCGGGCACCGTTGATGCAGAGCAGGAGCGAAGGGAGCGGCGCGGTCGTGGTGTTGCGGTAGCTGACGCGCTGGTGGCCTCAGCTGGCTCGATATTGGCAGCACGCGGCAGGCAGGATGTTCCTGCACGGCAGCCTGATCCGGGGATAGAGCCGGTGATGTTGAACGCGACGCCTTCCGCAGGTCCAAGTGCGAACCATGCTGGTTTCAATCCGGAGGTTGCTGCAGCGCCTGCAGCGGAGTCGGATGGCGGTAGCGAAGATAAGGCGTTTGTGTTTTAGCGTCTGTTTTGAAGTTGGATCAAATACTCGGGGGAAATCCCCCGACACCCGAGGAAAAAGGAGAGTTGAACGTGAAAATGAAATCGGATTCGATGCTGGCCCATAACGCGACCCTTGCGGTCAAGAACCTGATGGCGGCGATGTTCTTCGTGGCCCTACTGACCGTTCCGGCGTTTGCCCAGGAGTACGACGCGACGGAGGACAAGGTTTGCGGCTTCCTGAGTAATTTCCGCGGGCTGCTGACCGTGGCATCGATTGCGGTCGTAACGATTGCCGTGATCTTCGCCGGTTACCAAATCGCGTTCGCGCACAAGCGCATCGGCGATGTGGCACCGATCCTGATTGGCGGTCTGTTGATCGGCGCGGCTGGCCAGATTGCCGCCATGATCATGCCCGACAATGCGGCTGACCAGTGCGATACGACGACCACCATGCTCACCACTCTGTCCAATGCCTATTTCGCATAGGAGCTGACTTGAAAAAGAACGTCATGTTTCGCGGATGCACGCGACCTGCGATGTTCATGGGCGTGCCGTATGTCCCGTTCTTCATCGGGGCTGGCGGCACGCTGCTTTTCGCGATGTATAGCGGGAATCTTCTGTTCCTGCTGGCTCTGCCGGTTGTGATTTTTGTCATGCGACAGATGGCGCGGCGTGACGAAATGATCTTCCGGCTGCTCGGGCTTCGCCTGCAGTTCCGTCTGCGCGTGCGGAATGTCCGGGAAAACGGTGGTCTTTGGGTTTTCTCGCCTAATCCCTATCGAAAGAAGCCCGCCGAAAAGTAGGTCGTTCCTTGGAAGCCGCTCCGCTACGCCGGAACCCTGTTCGAACCGAGTGTCATATGTTCAGCCCCGATTCTCCCGTTTCTGAATTCATCCCTTACTCCAGTCACGTGGCGCCGTCCGTGATCAAGACCGTGGGTGGGGATTACATGCTGATTTGGCACCTGGAAGGGCTGCCGTTCGTTGGTCGTGAGGAGTGGGAGCTTGAGCACAAGCACAACACGTTCAACCGGATGCTACAGACCCTGCGGGCACCGGACTTCGTCAATGTGGCGTTCTGGGTGCATGATGTCCGCAGGCGTGGCCGGGTCAATACCCACAGCAAGTTTAAGCATCGCTTCAACCAGGAAATGTCCGATGCGTATTACGGGCAGCTCTCGGCCCAGAAGATCATGCAGAACGAGCTGTATCTGACCCTGATTTACCGTCCGGTCGTGGGCGGCAAGGCGTTCGTCGAGAAGACCTCCGATACCTCGCGGCTGCAGGTCATGCAAGACCAGGCCGTTGCCAAGGTCCTAGAGCTGGCCGGCAATGTGGAGGCTGTGCTCAAGGACTATTCGCCATACCGGCTCGGCATGTATGAGGCGGCCAATGGCGTAGTGTTCTCCGAGTCACTGGAGTTCCTGGGCTATCTGCTCAATCGGGTCAACGAGCCCGTGCCCGTGCTTTCGGCTCCGGCCAACGAATACCTGCCGGTGAGCCGGCATGCATTTTCTTCGAAGACCGGTGACTTCCTGCTCACAACGCCCAATGGCGCCAGTCATTACGGGGCAATCCTGAACATCAAGGAGTACCCGGATGGTACCTACCCGGGCGTCTTGAACGGGCTGAAATACCTCGACTTCGAATACGTCATCACCCATTCCTTCAGCCCGATGGGGCGCCAGGATGCGCTGCGGATACTGGATCGCACAAAGGGCATGATGATTTCATCGGGCGACAAGGCGGTCAGCCAGATCGTCGAACTGGACTATGCGATGGATCAGCTCTCATCTGGCAACTTCGTGCTTGGTGAATACCATTTCATCATCGCCCTGTACGCTGACAGTCAAGCGCAGTTGCAGCAACACATCGCGACGGCGCGTGCGGAGCTCTCCAATGCGGGCTTTGTGTCGGCCAAGGAGGATCTCGCGATCACGGCCTCATTCTATTCCCAGCTTCCGGCCAACTGGAAGTTCCGCACCCGTCAGGCGAACGTCAGCTCGCTCAATTTCCTGGGCCTGTCGCCGCTGCACAACTTTGCCACCGGCAAGCGTGAGAACAATCCCTGGGGTGAATGCGTCACCACGATGCAGACCACCAACGGGCAGCCCTACTACTTCAACTTCCACGCCACCCATCCGGCCGAGAATTCGCTGGGCGAGAAAGCGATCGCCAACACGATGGTGATCGGTAAATCCGGTACCGGCAAGACCGCGCTGATCAACTTCTTGCTCAGCCAGGTGCAGAAGTTCGAGCCCTCGCCGACGATCTTCTTCTTCGACAAGGATCGTGGTGCGGAAATCTTCGTGCGCGCCTGTGGTGGAAATTACTTGGCCCTTGAGAATGGCAGACCTACGGGCTTCAACCCGTTTCAGTGCGAGCGCAATGAGGCTAACGTCCAGTTTCTGGCCGACTTGATCAAGGTCCTGGCGGGCAAGCGCAGCTACACCGCGCGCGAAGAGGAGGACATCTTCCGTGCCGTGGAGAACATGCTCGATACGCCGCCGCGTCTGCGCAGCATGACCAATTTCCAGAAGAGTCTGCCCAATATGGGCGATGACGGGCTGTACGCGCGGATTCGCAAGTGGACGGCCGGCAACTCGCTCGGCTGGGTCTTCGACAACCCCGAAGACACAATCAATCTGCAGAAGGCCAACATCATTGGCTTCGACTACACCGACATCATCGACAACCCCGAGGTCAGGGCGCCGGTCATCAACTATCTCCTGCATCGTCTGGAGGAACTGATCGACGGCCGCCCACTGATCTACGTCATGGACGAGTTCTGGAAAATCCTCGATGGCGCCGGCGGACTGAAGGAGTTCGCGAAGAACAAGCAAAAGACGATCCGTAAGCAGAACGGCTTGGGAATTTTCGCCACGCAGAGTCCAGAGGATGCGCTGAGCAGCGATATTTCCGCGGCGCTGATCGAGCAGACTGCGACCCTGATCTTGTTACCGAATCCGAGTGCCAGTCGCGAGGACTACATGGAAGGCCTCAAGCTGACCGAGGCGGAGTATCAGGTGGTCGTCAGCCTGGATGAGCGATCACGTTGCTTCCTGGTCAAACAGGGTCACGGCTCGGTGGTGTGCCAGCTCAACCTGCGCGGTCTGGATGATGCGCTGTCGGTGATCTCGGCCTCGACCGACAATATTGAGATCATGCACCAGGTGCTGGAAGACCGGGCCGCCTTTTATGAGGTTCCGCAGGATAGCCTCACGCCTGAGCAGTGGCTGGACGTGTTCTACGAGAACCGCAAGGGGTCGGGAAAGGGAGGGTCCAGGCCGTCGGACGCCAGGATGGGTTCCGGCACCAGAATGGTGTCCTGAATGAAATTCACGAGTGATGGACATGCTGCTGGATGCTCGGGGCATCCCCGTAGGCTCATTCTAGTTCAAGGAAATAATGAGGATTTTTGGCATGAATTCTTCAGCCTCGACAAGTAAAAAACCCATGCGCCGAGTCAGATCGTATATTGCATTGTTGCTGGTGCCGCTGTTGTCCCTCGCGCGTCCAGCAGGGGCACAGGTAGTTGTGACCGATCCTGGCAATACCACGGTGAGCAAGGGCGCGCTCTCCGGGCAGCTTAGCGAGTACGGTGAAACAGCGGCGCGGTGGGCCGAGCGCCTCAAGCAGTGGAACGAGACGTTTTCCCATTATCAGCAGCAGATCGCTGCAATGCAGAGTCTGCTCAACGCCGCTGATTTGAAATTCCCGGTCTCTCTGCTGGATGGCCCGCTTGCCGCAATCGATCCGGACGATGGCGTGGAGCAGCGCTGCCACCCCTCGGCGAGTGGATTGAGCGTGGCCAGCATTCTCGGAGCTTTGAGTCAGCAGCTGAACCTGACCAACAGCAAGGACATCGTGGGCCAGCAGCGTGAGCTGTGCTCCAAGATGGTGATGATGGAGAACATGAAATACAACGAGGCCGTGGCGTTGATCAACGACACGATGCCCAAAATGACGGATCAATACACCAAGATCATGACTAACGTGCAGACCGTGATCGGCGACACGCAGGGCAATCAGGATCAGAAGGCCAATGATATTGCCGTTGTTGATGCCCAGACCCAGGCGCAGTTTCGCGCGTTCGAGGCGCGGATGAATCAGTACAACGCCTATATCACCGCACTGGAGGCCAGACAGCGCGGCCTGGCGCAGATGGCGTTCAAGGGCGACAAAGGCGTGGTAGGGACGCTGGTCCAGACCACAGCGCTTGCTGGCGCCTTGAAGGTTAACGAGTAGAGGATGTCCGATGTGCTCAGGGACGAGTGCTGGAAATTCAGGGGGCCGGCGAGTGATCGCCAGGGTGCAGGCGCGACTGCAGCGACGCTACGGAGTGGGACCAGGTCATGAGTAGGTTGGAAAGTTCGTTCAATGCGCTGGTATCTGGATTTGATGGGGGCGTGACGCCGCTGGCATCGGTCAGCGATTTCGTTTTCTTCAAGCTGATCCTTGACTACCTGCACAAGCAGATCACCATCTACGGTGACCAGTTGCTCTCGCGGACCATGGCATGGGCCGGCGCGGTGGCGCTGCTACTGCTGACGATCTGGGTGCTGGTCCAGGGATTCCGTATCGCGACAGGACGCACGACCGATTCAATGATGGCGCTCGTGATCAATGCCTCGAAGGCGACCCTGATCGTGAGCGTGGCCACTTCGATGGCCATGTTCGGGACGAATATGCAGACATTCCTGAGCCAGGACCTGCCCAACGACATCACCCGGATGGTCACCGGTGAGCATGAGTCCGCCGCAGACCAGATCGATGAAAACATGGGGTGGATGTCGGTGGCGCTGACCGCCATCGATGCGATCGACGTGGCCGGTGATCCGACACTTGATTCGCAGAAGGGCAGGGCGATGCTGTTCACCACGCTTGGAACAGGCGGGCCTGCGCTTGTGGCCGGTACGATGTTGCTGTTGTATGAGATCGCGATCGCGCTTTTCGTTGGATTCGGTCCGATCTTCGTACTGTGCCTACTCTTCGAGGCCACTAAATCGCTGTTCCAGCGATGGCTCTTTTATGGGCTTGGCACGATGTTCTCGATGGCCGTGCTTGCGGTGATGACGAGCATCGCCCTGAAGATGGTCACCGCGGTTGCCGAGGCCTTCTGGGCGACGACCCTCGCCGGGACCCTGGTGGGGTCCAACTTCACCGACGGTATCAGCAGCCAGGCCATGCAGCAGGGCGGCATGGGGCTGATCCTCACAACCCTGATCCTGACCACGCCCCCTATGGCGGCGATGTTCTTTCAGGGTACGTTGGGTCAGTTTGCGGCTTACTCCACCATCGGTGGCCATTTAGCCCAACAAGGCGGTGCCCCGGGGGGGCATCCGGCTAATGGTGGTGGCGGCGGATATGGCTCCGGATACGGCGGAAATTCTTATGCTTACAACGAGTCTCCAAGAGATTCACACCCCCAGTCATCTAAAGTGGATTCCAGCCGTTACACAGCGGGGCTGCCGACGACGCGCGCTGTTGAAGGGCGTGGTGCACACGGTGCTGCGAACAAGATTGATAGGACTTGACGGTCACAAGGGGCAGGTTGGGGCTGCCATCTGGAGGTGCCATGTTGCTGCGCCATAAAGTCGCATACGGGTTGTTGCTTGCGATCGCCGCTGGCGGTCTGGCGGCGCAGCAGCGGCCGGGAGGAAATGGGCCGTTGCCAGGTGATCCGGGCTATGGCAATGGCGCAAGCCAGTCCCAACTTCCTCCGCCGCCGCCACGTCCCCGCGGGCAGTGGATAAAAACTTGGGGCGCGGTGGCCAACGGAAGCAACGGCGAGGGCGGAGTCTCGGTCGGGATGCTTACCAAGGCGGCTGCCGAAGACGAAGCCATCGCACAGTGCGTCCGGGGTGGCGGGCAGTCATGCCGTCCTTCCTTCACGTACTACAACCAATGTGTCGCCATTCTTCAGGCCGTCTCCAATTCGGTGACTGATACGATACAAAGCGCGGAGTCCGTCGAGGTTGCTGCAAAATTGGGGAGGCCAAAATGCAGCAACGATAACAAGGGGGCCGAGTGCCATGTTGTGTACTCAGCCTGTTCGGATCCTATCTTTCGTAGTTTCTAGTCGTAATCGTTCGATAAGGAGCACGGCCGGTCATGAATTTGTTCTGGCATGCCTTGTAGCTATTTACGAGGTGCGTCGCATCGGCGCGTGCGTCAAGTGCAGTTGTCTCGCTGGTTGCGAAGGCCCTTACTAGGCGGTGGCGCCCGGGTACGGAACGCAACAGGAACTTGCGTCATCTGATTCAGTGAAAGGAGGTTCTATGAAATGGCTTTCCCCGCATAACGGTTTGGTAGCGGCTGGTCTGGTGGTGATGGGGGCCTTGCTGGCGCCTGCGCCCGCAAAGGCCGGTGATCCTTGTGCCACGGTGCTGTGCCTGGCTGGCAAGATGGAGGGCGGTGATGGCGGCCCTGCGTGCGTCGAGCCGATCCAGTCCTACTTCGCAATCGCGATCTACGACTATTCCGGATTTGATGCGCCCGCAACTTCGGCTGCTCGCATGATCTACCTGCAGGCGTGCGCCACCGAGCATCTGGGGCAGAAGGAGGCCGTCAATGCGGTCTACGGCACCCAGCAGTTCGCGCCGCCGTAAGCCGCCAGGCGCGGCGATACGTTTCGAGGGCCGGCCCTTGTGCCGGCCTTCAGCGTTCTAGCAGGACTAGTGCCCCGCCCGATCCCGCTTCCAGCCGCGGTGCTTGATGTCCAGGTACAGGCTGTAGCTGGCGGTGAAGGCGGGGAATAGGTTCTGTAGCACGCCCACCGAGTCCTGCTTGGCCGAGAACACGAAGTAGCTCAGGGTCATGAGGCTGCCCAGGACGCTCATGTACCAGAACAAGCGCGGGATGACGGGTTTGCCGGCGCGCTTGGAGGCGACGAACTGGACCAGCCAGCGACCGCCGAACATCAGGGCACCGGTGTAGCCGATGAGCTTCCAGCCGGTGATGTGCAGGCCGGTCCAGAACAGCCAGGTGATGGGTTGGTCCAGGAAGGGGATGTCCATGTCGGCTCAGTTTGGTGCGTGCGCATCGCGCGTGCATTGAGGGGTATTGCGAGGTGCGCGACGCGCCTGCCGTCAATCGCGGGCTAGCAAACCGGGCTAGAGTTCCCGCACCGCGGTGCGCTTGCTGCGCGTGATCAGCCAGGCGACGCCGCGCAAATCGCGGATGCCGACCAGGGCGCGCTGCAGGTTGTTGTACTTGGACACGCCGCCGCCGCGCGGGCGATGGTTGACCGGAACGCTGATCGTCTTCCAACCGGCGCGCTGCATCAGTGCGGGCAGGTAGCGGTGCATGTGGTCGAAGTAGGGCAGGTCCAGGAAAGCGGCGCGCTCGAAGAGCTTGGTGCCGCAGCCGGTGTCGGGGGTGTCGTCGTGGAGCATGCGCACGCGGATGGCGTTGGCGTATTTGGACGCCCAGCGCTTGCTGCCGCTGTCCTTGCGGTCCACGCGCCAGCCGGCGTAGAGCTTGACCGCCGGGTCCCCAGCGTCGCGTGCGGCCAGCAGCTTGGGCAGGTCTGCCGGGTCGTTCTGGCCGTCTCCGTCCAGGGTCGCAATCCAGGCACCGCGCGCGGCTTTGACGCCGGTGCGGATGGCCGTGCTCTGGCCGCTCTGGATGACGTGCTGGAGGATGCGCAATTCCGGCACTTCGGACTTGAGGGCCTGGAGTGTGGCAACGGTATCGTCGCGGGAGTGGTCGTCCACATAGACGATCTCGAAGGGGACCACGCCACGCAGGGCGGCGACGATCTCGCGGACGAGCGGGGCAGTATTGTCGCGCTCGTTAAAGACCGGCACGACGACGGAAAGGGCTGGGGTCTGCATAATGCGCATTATCCGGCTTTTCCACCGGGCAGGGTCTGGTCGCGGTGCTGACGCTCGGAGGAGCTAGCGTCAGGCGGGCTCCATGGGAGCCGGCCGCTGTCAGAGTTTTGTGGGAATGGCCATGTCGATCGGTGCGCGCGGCGGGAACCGGGTGCATGGCGACGGCGGCGCGCCGAGGTGGCGCGCACGGTGAGAGGTAACGGGTCGCTACATGCCCGAATAGTTCGGTCCACCGCCGCCCTGCGGGGCGACCCAGACGATGTTCTGGGTAGGGTCCTTGATGTCGCAGGTCTTGCAGTGCACGCAGTTCTGCGCGTTGATCTGCAGCCGTTGGCCGCCTCCGTCGGCGTCGACGAATTCGTAGACCCCGGCCGGGCAATAGCGCGCCTCCGGCCCCGCGTAGGTGGCCAGATTGACGTCCACTGGCACGGAAGGATCCTTCAGGGTCAGGTGGGCGGGCTGGTGCTCGTCGTGGTTGGTGCTGGACAGGAACACCGAGCTGAGCCGGTCGAAGGTCAGCGTGCCGTCCGGCTTGAGATAGGTGATGCGTGGCTGGCGGTCGGCCGGCAGCAGGCAGGCGTAGTCGGGTTGGGTGCGGTGGAGCGTCCAGGGCGGGGTGCGCACGCCCAGCTTGGGCAGCAGCCACTGTTCGATGCCGGTCATCAGGGTCGCGGTGGTACGGCCCTTCTTGAACCACTGCTTGAAGTTCTTGGCCTGCTTGAGCTCGTCGTGCAGCCAACTGGCCTCGAACGCAGCTGGGTAGGCGTTCAGCTCATCGGCACTGCGGCCTTCGCCCAGGGCCGCGAAGGCAGCCTCGGCCGCCAGCATGCCGGTCTTGATCGCCGCGTGGCTGCCCTTGATGCGGCTGGCGTTGAGCGTGCCGGCTTCGCAGCCGACCAGGGCGCCGCCGGGGAACACCAGCTTGGGCAGCGACAGCAGGCCGCCGGCGGTGATCGAGCGGGCGCCGTAGCCGATGCGCTTGCCGCCTTCCAGGTATTTGCGGATCGCCGGATGGGTCTTGAAGCGCTGGAACTCCTCGAATGGACTCAGCCACGGGTTCTTGTAGTCCAGGCCCACCACCAGGCCGATGGCGACCTTGCCGTCCTCGGCGTGGTACAGGAACGAGCCGCCATAGGTGTCATCGGTGAGCGGCCAGCCGGCGGTGTGGACCACCAGGCCGGGCTCGTGGCGGCTCGGATCGACCTGCCATAGCTCCTTGATGCCGATGCCATAGGCCTGCGGGTCCTTGCCAGCGTCTAGCGAGAACCTGTCCATCAGCTGGCGCCCCAGCTGGCCGCGCGAGCCCTCGGCGAAGATCGTGTACTTGGCGTGCAACTCCATGCCGAGCTGGAAGTCGGCCGTCGGCGCGCCATCCTTGCCCAGCCCCATATTGCCGGTGGCCACGCCCTTGACCGCGCCAGCCTCGGTGTAGAGGAGCTCGGCGGCGGCGAAGCCTGGGAAGATCTCCACGCCCAGCGCCTCGGCCTGCTGGGCCAGCCAGCGCACCAGTGCGCCCAGGCTGATGATGTAGTTGCCGTGGTTCTTGAAACAGTCCGGCAGTAAGAAGTCCGGCGTGGCCTTGGCGCTGGACTCGTCCAGGAACAGGAATTCGTCGCGGGTCACCGCCTGCTTGAGCGGGGCGCCCTGTTCCTGCCAGTCCGGGATCAGCTCGGTCAGCGCGCGCGGGTCCATGATCGCGCCGGAGAGGATGTGGGCGCCGGGCTCGGAGCCCTTCTCCAGCACGCACACCGAGACCTCGTTGCCAGCCTGTGCGGCCAGCTGTTTGAGCCGGATCGCCGTGGCCAGGCCACCGGGGCCTGCGCCCACCACGACCACGTCGTATTCCATGGATTCGCGGGGACCGTACTGGGCAAGGAGGGCTTCCGGGGTCATCGGCTGTGCTCCGGCTTTGGGCATGGCGAAAGGGGCGCCATCATAACCAAGCCAACCGAACAAGCGTTTGAATTCCTGCCGCCGAGGCCGTGTCACGACAGGTTGATTGGTTCACTCAAGATTGATCAATGCATCGGCCGGTGCCAGATTTGGCGCCCGGTCGCGGACGGGCGTCGCGCGCTTCGTCGTCTCCCCGGCCGGCCCAACGCAAGATCTGATTTCAGGATCCCGCCATGAACACTGCTTATCGCATCCCGCTTCCCGGCACTGCGCTGGACTATGTCGATGCCCGCGCCGCGGTCGAGGCGCGCAGGGCCGGCGCCTGGGCCGGGCTGCCCTATACGGCGCGGGTCCACGCCGAAAACCTGGTGCGCTGTGCAGATCCCACGCGCCTTGGCGATTACCTGGACCAGCTGATCGAGCGTCGACGCGACCTGGACTTTCCGTGGTTCCCCGCGCGCGTGGTCTGCCACGACATCCTGGGCCAGACCGCGCTGGTGGACCTGGCCGGCCTGCGCGATGCCATCGCCGAACAGGGCGGCGACCCTGCCCAGGTCAATCCGGTGGTGCCGGTGCAACTGATCGTGGACCACTCGCTGGCGGTGGAATGCGGTGGCACCGATCCCCAGGCCTTCGCCAAGAACCGCGTGATCGAAGACCGCCGCAATGCCGATCGCTTCGACTTCATCGACTGGACGGCCAAGGCCTTCCACAACGTGGAAGTCATCCCGCCGGGCAACGGGATCATGCATCAGATCAATCTGGAGAAGATGTCTCCGGTCATCTACGTGCGCGACGGCGTGGCCTTCCCCGATACCTGCGTGGGCACCGACAGCCACACCCCGCATGTGGATGCGCTGGGCGTGATCGCCGTGGGTGTGGGCGGCCTGGAAGCGGAGAACGTCATGCTGGGCCGCGCCTCGTGGATGCGCCTGCCGGACATCGTCGGCGTGCAGCTGACCGGCAAGCCGGGCGAGGGCATCACCTGTACCGACATCGTGCTGGCGCTGACCGAGTTCCTGCGCAAGGAAAAGGTGGTCGGCGCCTACCTCGAATTCTGCGGGCCGGGCGCGGCCACGTTGAGCATCGGCGACCGCGCGACCATCTCCAACATGTGCCCGGAATACGGCGCGACCGCCGCGCTGTTCCACATCGACCAGCAGACCCTGGACTACCTGCGCCTGACCGGCCGCGAGGAAGCGCAGGTGCAGCTGGTGGAAACCTACGCCAAGACCGCCGGGTTCTGGGCCGATGACCTGGTCACCGCGCAGTACGAGCGGACCTTGCAGTTCGACCTGTCCAGCGTGGATCGCACCCTGGCCGGGCCGTCCAACCCGCACCGGCGCCTGCCCACGCGGCTGCTGGCCGAGCGCGGCATCGCCGTGGACCTGGACAAGGCGCGCCAGGAGGAGGCCCAGGGCCTGATGCCTGATGGCGCCGTGGTGATCGCGGCGATCACCAGCTGTACCAACACCTCCAATCCGCGCAACGTCATTGCCGCCGGCCTGCTGGCGCGCAACGCCAATGCGCGCGGGCTGGGGCGCAAGCCCTGGGTGAAGACCTCGCTGGCACCGGGCTCCAAAGCGGTGCAGCTGTATCTGGAGGAGTCCGGCCTGCTGCCGGAGCTGGAGCAGCTGGGCTTTGGCATCGTCGGATTCGCCTGCACCACCTGCAACGGCATGAGCGGCGCGCTGGACCCCAAGATCCAGCAGGAAATCATCGATCGCGACCTGTATGCCACTGCCGTGCTCAGCGGCAACCGCAACTTCGACGGGCGCATCCACCCGTATGCCAAGCAGGCGTTCCTGGCCTCGCCGGCGCTGGTGATCGCCTATGCGATTGCCGGCACCGTGCGCTTCGATATCGAGAAGGACGTGCTGGGCGTCGACGCGGACGGCACGCCGATCACCTTGAAGGACCTGTGGCCCAGCGATGCGGAGGTCGATGCGGTGGTCAAGGCCAGCGTCAAACCCGAGCAGTTCCGCAAGGTTTACGGGCCGATGTTCGACGTGCGCGTGGAGCACGGCGAGAAGATCAGCCCGCTGTACGACTGGCGCGCGCAGAGCACCTACATCCGGCGTCCGCCGTACTGGGAAGGCGCGTTGGCCGGCGAGCGCACGCTGCGCGGGATGCGTCCGCTGGCGCTGCTGGGCGACAACATCACCACCGATCATCTCTCGCCGTCCAACGCGATCCTGGCCAGCAGCGCGGCCGGCGAATACCTCACCCACATGGGCGTGCCGGAGGAGGACTTCAATTCCTACGCCACCCATCGCGGCGACCACCTCACCGCGCAGCGGGCCACCTTCGCCAATCCCAAGCTGCTCAACGAGATGGCGGTGATCGACGGGGTGGAGACGCAGGGCTCGCTGGCGCGCATCGAGCCGGAGGGAGAGGTGGTGCGCATGTGGGAGGCGATCGAAACCTACATGCAGCGCCGCCAGCCGCTGATCATCATCGCCGGTGCCGACTACGGGCAGGGCAGCTCGCGCGACTGGGCGGCCAAGGGCGTGCGCCTGGCCGGCGTGGAGGCGATCGTGGCCGAGGGCTTCGAGCGCATCCATCGCACCAACCTGATCGGCATGGGCGTGCTGCCGCTCGAATTCCTGTCCGGCACCGACCGACGCACCCTGCAGCTGGACGGCACCGAAACCTATGAAGTGGTCGGCGCGCGCAGTCCGCGCGCCACGCTGACGCTGGTGATCCATCGCAAGACCGGCGAGGTGGTCGAGGTGCCGGTGACCTGTCGCCTGGATTCGGACGAGGAGGTCTCGATCTACGAAGCCGGCGGTGTGCTGCAGCGCTTCGCGCAGGACTTCCTGGAAGCGACCAAGGCCGCCTGAACGATGCTGCTCACCTACGACACGATGGCTCTGGATCCGGCGCGCCGGCCGCGCCCGGAGATGGCCTGGTCGCCCGGGCTGGGCGGGCATCGGCTGCTGTTCATTGCGCGTCCGGACGCGAGGATGCGCGAGGCCTTCGACACCGCCACGCGCGAGCACGGCATCCAGGCGCGGGTCGGGCTGGCCCTGTTTCCGCTGGTCAATTGGCACCAGACGCTGTCCGATCGTTTCATCGATACGCCGGAGGCCCGGGCCAAGCTGCTGCGCGCCGGGGGTCAGGTCGAGGCCGAAGGCTTCACCCTGGCCCTGGACCAGTGGCGGATCGCGCCCAACGCCCGTGACAGCGCCAACGTGGACCTGCGTTGCTCGCAACCGTCGGCGCCCCTGGCGTGCTTGTTTGCAGGGCTCAGGCGCGCGATGGGCGAGCAAGGCCTGGAGAGTGGCGCCGACCCGGTGCCGCACGTGACCCTGAGCTACCGCTTTGGCCACCATGCGCAGCGGCTCGAGGTGCGTCCGCTGCGGCCGATCCAGTGGACCATCGACAGCTTCGAGCTGGTGGTGGGAGGCGGCGACCCGTACCGCTACCGCATGCTGGGGCGCTGGCCCTTGCGCCCCAGCGCCTCGTCTGGCCGGGCGTGATCCCGGCGCGTTCCTGCCTCCGCACCAAGGACCTCTCCATGCCTTACGCCCCTCAGACCAGGATCCCGGCCACCTACATGCGCGGTGGCACCTCCAAGGGCGTGTTCTTTCGCCTGCAGGACCTGCCCGAGCGCGCCCAGGTGCCCGGCCCGGCGCGCGATGCGTTGCTGCAGCGGGTGATCGGCAGCCCGGATCCCTACGCCAAGCAGATCGATGGCATGGGGGGTGCCAGCTCCAGCACCAGCAAGGCGGTGATCGTCTCCACAAGCACGCGCGAGGGGCACGACGTCGATTATCTGTTCGGCCAGGTCGCCATCGACACGGCCTTCGTGGACTGGTCCGGCAACTGCGGCAACCTGTCTGCGGCGGTCGGGCCGTTTGCCATCGCCGCCGGACTGGTCGATGCGGACAAGGTGCCGCATGACGGTGTGTGCAGCGTCCGCATCTGGCAGGCCAACATCGGCAAGACCATCGTGGCGCATGTGCCGATCACGGCGGGCCAGGTGCAGGAGACCGGCGATTTCGAGCTGGACGGGGTCACCTTCCCGGCCGCGGAGGTGCAGCTGGAGTTTCTGGATCCGGCCGACGAAGGCGAGGACGGCGGGGCGATGTTCCCCACCGGCAACGTCGTGGACACGCTGGAGGTGCCGGGCGTGGGCAGCTTCCAGGCGACGATGATCAATGCCGGCATCCCGACGATCTTCCTCAACGCCGCCGACCTGGGCTACACCGGCAGCGAGCTGCAGGGCGCGATCAATGAGGATGCCGCCGCGCTGGCCAAGTTCGAGCGCATCCGCGCCCATGGTGCGGTCCGCATGGGGCTGATCCAGGACGTCGGCGAGGCGGCCAAGCGCCAGCACACGCCCAAGGTGGCGTTCGTTGCGCCGGCCGAGGGCTATACCGCTTCCAGCGGCAAGGTCGTGAGCGCCGACGACATCGACCTGCGCGTGCGCGCCATGTCCATGGGCAAGCTGCACCACGCGATGATGGGCACCGCAGCCGTAGCCATCGGCACGGCCGCGGCGATTCCCGGCACGCTGGTGAACCTGGCCGCTGGCAGCGGCGCGCGCGAGGCGGTGCGCTTCGGCCATCCGTCCGGCATGCTGCGCGTTGGCGCCGAGGCCCGGCAGGTCAACGGTCAGTGGACCGTGACCAAGGCGATCATGAGTCGCAGCGCGCGCATCCTGATGGAAGGCTGGGTGCGGGTGCCGGGCGACAGCTTCTGAGATCGCCGCGCTTGGAAGGAGCCGCCACGGCGGCGGTCGGGGGCTTGTCAGGAACGCCAAACACCAGCGGTCGCGGGCACGATTTAGCCGTTATCGGGCGAGCCTCATCGCCGCCATGGCGGCTCCCACGGGTGACGGGAAGCCCGTAGAGCCGAGCTTGCTCGGCTGGGGTGTTCCCGTGAACACCCCAGCCGAACAGGCCTTCCCACCGAAGCCCCCGCCGAGCAAGCTCGGCGCGACAAGTCAGAGTCGCATCGCGACCATCGCCGCTCCGCTTGCGATGGACCGAACCGGCATCGGCCCGCACACTGTCGCGCATGTCGAACCTGCTGTTGCCGCCTGCCATTGCCCTGCTGGGGCCGACCGCCTCGGGCAAGTCCGCACTGGCGCTGGAATGGGCGCAGCGGCTGGGCGGGGAGATCGTCAGCATCGATTCGGCGCTGGTCTATCGCGGCCTGGACATCGGCGCGGCCAAGCCCAGTGCCGTCGAACAGGCGCGGGTGCCGCACCACCTGATCGATGTGCGCGATCCCTGGCAGACCTATTCGGCCGCTGAGTTCGCGGCCGACGCGCGCACCGCGATCGCGGGCATCGTGTCGCGTGGGCGGATTCCGATTCTTGCCGGTGGCACCGGTTTGTATTTCCAGGCCCTAATCGAAGGGTTGGCCGAAATGCCCCAGGCCGATGCCGCCCTGCGCGCGGCCATCAGCGCCGATGCGGCGATGCGCGGCTGGCCCGCGCTGCATGCCGAACTGGCACAGGTCGATCCGCGCGCGGCCGCGAAGATCAAGCCGACCGATCCGCAGCGGATCCAGCGTGCGCTGGAGGTGTTCCGCCTGACCGGCACGCCGATCAGCACCTGGCAGGCCGAGGGTCGGCGTGGCCCTCGTCTGCCGGTCCGCCTGCTGCGCCTGGCCCTGGCCCCGGCCGAGCGTGTGGTGCTGCATGCCCGCATCGCGCAGCGTTTCGAGACCATGCTTGAGCAGGGCTTCCTCGAGGAGGTTCGTGCCCTGCGCGCGTTGCCGGCCATGCAGGCCGTTGCTGCGCCGCTGGATCTGCCGGCGGTGCGCGCGGTGGGTTACCGGCAGGCGTGGGAGTTCCTGGAGGGGCAGGGCGATGCTGACCAGTTCCGCGAGCGCGCGATCGCCGCAACCCGGCAACTGGCCAAGCGCCAGTTCACCTGGTTGCGCGGCCGGCCGGACCTGCGCTGGTTCGATCCGGCGACCCAGCGCGCCGGCCTGGAGGATGCGCTGGCCCTGTTCCTGGGTCGTTGAGCAAAGCTGTTTTCGATTCCGCGACGCGGTCGCTGGTCAATCCGTTCGCCTTGTGTAATATCGGTTGACCGGTCGTGGTTCGGGGAGCAGTCGCCACTGCCGGCCCATTACAAGAACAGTCCCATCGCAGAATGGGCGGGAGTTTTACGCATGTCCAAGGGGCAATCCCTGCAGGATCCTTTCCTGAACGCGCTGCGGCGCGAGCGGGTGCCGGTCTCGGTCTATCTGGTCAACGGCATCAAGCTGCAGGGCACCATCGAGTCGTTCGACCAGTTCGTGGTCCTGCTGCGCAACACGGTCAGCCAGATGGTCTACAAGCACGCGATCTCCACCGTGGTGCCGGCGCGCAACGTGCGCGTGGGACCGGGGGGCGGCTATGTGCAGCCAGGGGGCGAGGGCGGTGAGTTGCCGTCCGACGAGGCCGACGAGGCCTGATTCCCGGCGCCGGCAGCTCCGGCGTCCATTGGTCGGACAACCGGCTGCTGGCCACGGCCAGCGGTTGAACCCGGGCGTGGGCGTCACCATCCTGTGGTGTCTGTTTCCCAGTTGCGTAGCCGATGCCGACCGAGTTGTTTGAACGTTCCCGCCGTGGCGAACACGCGCTGCTGATCCAGCCGGTGCGTGGTGGATCCGCCGCAGTGACCACCGATGAGGATGCCGCCGAGGAGTTCACCGAGCTGGCGCGCTCGGCGGGTGCCACCATCGCCGCGATGATCACCGCGCGCGCCGACAAGCCCAGTCCTTCGACCTTCATCGGCAGCGGCAAGCTGGAGGAGGTCAAGGCCGCGGCCGACGCCAGCGGCGCCGACCTGATCCTGGTCAACCATTCCCTGACGCCAGGCCAGGAGCGCAACCTGGAAAAGGCGCTGGAGCGGCGGGTGCTGGATCGCACCGGGTTGATCCTGGACATCTTCGCCCAGCGCGCGCGCAGCCACGAAGGCAAGCTCCAGGTCGAGCTGGCCCAGCTCAAGCACATCGCCACACGCCTAGTGCGTGGCTGGACCCACCTGGAGCGCCAGCGCGGTGGTTCCATCGGTCTGCGCGGCCCGGGTGAAACCCAGCTGGAAACCGACCGCCGCCTGCTGCAGAAGCGCGTGGATCAGCTGCAGAAGCGGCTGGAGAAGGTCGAGGTGCAGCACACCCAGATGCGCCGTGCGCGCGTGCGCAGCGAGCTGCCGCGCGTGGCCCTGGTGGGTTACACCAATGCCGGCAAGTCGACGCTGTTCAATGCCATCACCGGCGCGCAGGCTTACGCTGCGGACCAGTTGTTCGCCACCCTGGACCCGACCGTGCGCCGGGTGAACCTGCCCGGCGGTGGCGTCGTCCTGGCCGATACGGTGGGCTTTGTGCGCGACCTGCCGCACGAGCTGGTCGCGGCCTTCCGCTCGACCCTGTCCGAGGCGCGCGAAGCCGACCTGCTGCTGCACGTGGTCGATGCGGCCGACCCGTTGCGCGAGGAGCGCATGGCCCAGGTGGATCTGGTGCTGGGCGAGATCGGCGCAGGAGACATTCCCCAGCTGCTGGTGTTCAACAAGATCGACCGGATCGACGACGCCCAGCCGCGCCACGATGCGCCCGAAGGCGACCTGGACGAGGAAACCGAACCGGGTACCGTCGGCCTGGCTCGCGAGCGGGTGTGGATCTCCGCGCGCGATGGCGTCGGGCTGGAGCTGCTGGAGGCCGCGCTGGCCCAGCGCCTGGGTCTGCAGCGCATCCGCGGCGAGGTGAGCCTGCCGCATTCGGCCGGCCGCCTGCGCGCACGCCTGCACGACCTGTCGGCGATCCGCGCCGAGGACCATGACGAATCCGGCTGGCGCCTGACCCTGGACATGGCCCGCGGCGATGCCGAGAAGCTGCTTTCCCAGCCCGGTGGCGACGCCTTGCGTGGCCTGCTGCCAGCCGTCGAAGCGGAGCACTGGGAAGCCTGAGACCCGGCGCTGCGCAGGCTGGCCGTCAGGGCACCAGGCGCTCCAGCGGCACCTGCGCCAGGACGGCGTCCCATGGGAACAGCGGGCCGGGATCGCGTTTGCGCGGCACGCGGACTGACGGGTCGTCCTCGGCCGGCACCTGCGTGGTATCCAGGTCCTCGTGCCCGGCGATGAAGCGCAGGGCCGGCAGTGTCTGGCGCAGCTGTGTCAGCAGGGCGACCAGGGCCGTGATCTGGACCGACGGGTAGGGCTCGTCCATGGCCTGGTGGCTGACATGCAACCAGTGCGGCCAGCGCCCGGTGTTGACCAGTTCGATCCCGACCGAGCGCGGGTTCCAGCCGCGCACTTGGTGGGCGACCCGCTCGGGCGGGATCCAGCACTGGGTCGCGCCGTTGCGGTCGATGTACCAGTGGCCGCTGTTGCCGGTACCCGAGGCGTAGCGCACCTGCTCACCGTACTGACGCGCGGTGGCCAGGTCGGGCAGCTCGGTGCAGTGGATGACGACCAGGTCGATCTGGTCCAGCGGGCGGGCCTCGAGCAGGCCCGCGTAGGGCAGTGGATCGAGCGGAATCAGTGCGGCGTGCGGCATGCCCGGGATGCTACACGTCCCGGGTGGCCGGGCGCGGCGCGTTAGACTGCGCACCCCCGGCCGCGCGCTGTCGCCCCTGTCCTGCCATGCCTTTTAACCCCGATTCCCCTCTGGCCAAGCTGATGGCCACCTTGCCGCGTGCCGGCGTGGTGGACTGGATCGGTGTGCGTCCGGCGCGCGATGTGCCCATGATCGCCGCCGAGCGCGTCCAGGCCGTCGCCGGCGCTGGCGTGACCGGCGACCGCTACAAGGGCGGCAGCGGCAAGCGCGGGCTGACCCTGATCCAGGCCGAGCACCTGCCGGTGATCGCCGCCCTGGCCGGACTGGACGCGGTGGAGGTCGCCACCCTGCGCCGCAACGTGCTGGTCTCGGGCATTCCGCTGATTGCGTTGAAGGAGCGCCGCTTCCGCATCGGCGGGGTGGTGCTGGAAGGCACCGAGCCCTGCGACCCGTGCTCGCGCATGGAGGACGCGCTCGGGCCCGGCGGCTACAACGCCATGCGCGGCCACGGCGGCCTGTGCGCCCGGATCGTCGAAGGCGGCACCTTCGCCGTCGGCGATGCGGTGGTGCCGCTGTGATCCGCGGCCACGTCATCCTCTCGCACGGGTTCGAAAGCGGGCCCGAGGCGACCAAGGTCACCGCGCTGGCACAGGTCGCCGAGGCGGCCGGCTGGAGCCACGAACGCCCCGATTACACCGACCTGGACAGCCGCAGCGACATCAGCGAGCTGGGCGATGTCGGTGCGCGCCTGGTGCGCCTGCGCACGCTGGCCGCGGCCGCGGCCAAAAAGGGGCCGCTGGTGCTGGTCGGCTCCAGCCTGGGGTCTTACATCTCTGCGCAGGTGTCGTTGCTTGTGCCGGTGCATGCGCTGTTCCTGATGGCGCCGCCGACCATCCTGGGCCCCATGCCGGCGCTGGATGCCGCGCAGGTGCCGGTCTCGATCATCCACGGCTGGGACGACGAACTGATCCCGGCCAAGCACGTCATCGACTGGGCGCAGGCGCGTCGTGCGCGCCTGCTGATGGTCGATGACGACCATCGCCTGGCCGCTCACGTGGACGCGGCCGCACAGGCGTTCGCCGCGCTGTTGGCCGGGCTGTGACCGCCCTTGCGGCATGCGTGCCGATTTCCATTCGAGGTTGAAGTGAAGTTCTACGTTTCCTGCGCCAAGGGGCTGGAGTACCTGCTGGTCGACGAGCTGGTCGCGCTGGGCGCGTCCAAGGCAACCGCCACCGTCTCCGGCGTCAATGCCGAAGGCACGCTGCACGATGCGCAGCGCGCGGTGCTGTGGTCGCGCCTGGCCAGTCGCGTGCTGTGGCCGATCGGGGAGTTCGATTGTCCCGACCAGGATGCGATGTACGACGGCGTGTTCGCGCTGCCGTGGACGCAGCATCTGCGCAGCGAGCACACCCTGGCGGTGGACGCGCACGTGTCCGGCGAGGCGATCACGCACGCGCGCTTTGCCGCGCAACGGATCAAGGATGCGGTGGTCGACCACCTGCGTGCCGAAGGCCTGGAGCGGCCGTCGGTCGACGTGGACGAGCCGGACGTGCGCATCAACTTCTCGCTGCGCAAGGGGCGGGCCACGGTGTCCATCGACCTGGGCGGCGGCCCGCTGCATCGGCGCGGCTGGCGCCAGGTGCGCAACGAGGCGCCGCTGAAGGAAAACCTCGCCGCCGCGGTGCTGCTGCGCGCTGGCTGGTTGCAGTCCTACGCCGGTGGCGGTGGCCTGCTGGACCCCATGTGCGGCAGTGGCACGCTGCTGATCGAAGGGGTACTGATGGCGGCCGATGTCGCCCCCGGCCTGCAGCGCCACGGTAGCCTGCCGCCCTCGCGCTGGCTGGGCTTCGATACGGCGCAGTGGAACGCACTGCTGGACGAGGCGCGCACGCGCGAGGCCGCCGGCCGCGCCAAGCTCGGCCAGGTCGCCTTCGGCAGCGACATCGACCCGCGCGCCATCGACGCGGCCCGCGCCAGTGCGCGCGAGGCCGGGGTCGAGGAGGCCATCGTGCTCCAGGTCTGCGATGTGGCCCAGCTGCCCGCACCGCCGATCCGGCGCGGCGTGGTGGTCTGCAACCCGCCCTACGACGAACGCCTGGCCGCCGATGCCGCGCTGTACCGCGCGCTGGGCGATGGCCTGCGCGGCGCAGTGCCGGACTGGCGCGCCAGCCTGCTGTGCGGCAGCGCCGAGCTGGCCATGGCCACTGGCCTGCGCGCGCAGAAGAAGTACCAGCTGTTCAACGGCGCGATCGAGTGCGCGCTGATCTTCGTCGATCCCATCGCGCCGCCGCAGCGCGTGGTCCCCGACGCGCCGGCCGAGCTCAACGAAGGCGCGCAGATGGTGGCCAATCGCCTGCGCAAGAACCTCAAGAAGTTCAAATCCTGGCGCCAGCGCGAGGACGTGAGCTGCTACCGCGTCTATGACGCCGACCTGCCCGAGTACGCCGCCGCCGTGGACCTCTACCAGGAGGCCGAGGGCGCGCGCCGGCTGTTCCTGCACGTGCAGGAATACGCCGCGCCGGCCAGCATCCCCGAGGCCGACACCCTGCGCCGCTTCAACGAATTGCTGGCCGCGGTGCGCCAGGTCTTCGCCGTGCCACACGAGCAGGTCGCGGTGAAGTCGCGCGCGCGCGGCAAGGGCGGCAGCAAGTACGGGCGCATGGCACAGCAGGGCGAGTTCGTCGTGGTCCACGAACATGGCGCGCGCCTGCGGGTGAACCTGTTCGACTACCTGGACACCGGGCTGTTCCTGGACCATCGCCCCCTGCGCGGACAGATGGCCGCCCAGGCACGCGGGCGGCGCTTCCTCAACCTCTTCAGCTACACCGGCGTGGCCAGCGTGGAAGCGGCCGTGGCTGGCGCGGCCAGCACCACCAGCGTGGACCTGTCCGGCACCTATCTGCAGTGGTGCGCGGAGAACCTGCAGGAGAACGGCATCGGCGGCGCCAAGCATCAACTGGTGCAGGCCGACGTGCTGGCCTGGCTGGAAGCCGACCGCGGCCAGTACGAGCTGATCTTCTGCGACCCGCCGACTTTCTCCAACTCCGCGCGCGCCGAGGACTTCGACGTACAGCGCGATCACGTGCGCCTCCTGCGCGCCTGCATCGCGCGGCTGGCGCAGGGCGGGGTGCTGTACTTCTCCAACAACTTCCGCCGCTTCAAGCTGGACGAGTCCGCCGTGGCCGAGTTCGCGGTGTGCGAGGAGATCAGCCCCAGCACCATCGGCCCGGATTTCGAGCGCAACGCCCGCATCCACCGCGCCTGGCGCCTCACGCGCGCCTGAGCGCGTGTGTGGGAACCGCCATGGTGGCGATAGCGGCGTTCCCCACCACATAACGCCGAACTCGCTCGACCCAGGTCAATCTGTAGCGCCGAGCTTGCTCGACCGAGGTCAATCTGTAGCGCCGAGCTTGCTCGGCTGAGGCCAGATCTGTAGAGCCGAGCTTGCTCGGCTGAGGCTTTGCCGGAAGCGCCTCTGGCCGCGCAAACGTGGCGGGGCCTTCTTCGCTAACGCCCCCGCCGAGCAAGCTCGGCGCTACAGATCGGCGCTTTCAGGGCTGCCATGGCGTTGCTGGGGAACCCCACGCCGCTGATGATCCAAGGACACGTTGACGGACTTGTGTGGCGCTTCTGCGATGAATTGAGATCGGGCACGGTGCGCGACGCAGCCAGGCGACAGCGCCAGCAGCCTCCCGCAGCGCCGAGCTTGCTCGGCCGAGGCCCGGATCTGTAGAGCCGAGCTTGCTCGGCTGAGGCTTTACCGGAAGCGCCTCTGGCCGCGAAAACGTGTTCGGGGCCTTCTTCGATAACGCCCCCCGCCGAGCAAGCTCGGCGCTACAGATCGGCGCTTTCAGGGCTGCCATGGCGTTGCTGGGGAACCCCATGCCGCTGACGATCCAGGGACACGTTGACGGACGTGTGTGGCGCTTCTGCGATGAATTGAGATCGGGCACGGTGCGCGACGCAGCCAGGCGACAGCGCCAGCAGCCTCCCGCAGCGCCGAGCTTGCTCGGCCGAGGCCCGGATCTGTAGAGCCGAGCTTGCTCGGCTGAGGCTTTACCGGAAGCGCCTCTGGCCGCGCAAACGTGTTCGGGGCCTTCTTCGATAACGCCCCCCGCCGAGCAAGCTCGGCGCTACAGATCGGCGCCGCCAGCCGACTGTGGGCCAACATGGGCCTGGTATAAAGTGGAACGCGCACCGCACTGCACTGCACTGCACGCGCGTGCGCCACGGACGGCGGAAAACACCATCCGGCTGGCGCATCACTGCGCCTGTCCATGGGACGGCCCCGACCGCTAAGGTGTCCGGCCGCCTCCGATCGACGCCCTGTGCCATGTCCACCGCCACCGTCCCGCTCCGCAACGATGCCAAGGTCCTGACCCTGTCGGCCCTGGGCGGCGCGCTGGAGTTTTACGATTTCGTGGTCTTCGTGTTTTTCGCCAAGACCCTGGCCGGGCTGTTCTTCCCGGCCGACATCCCGGCCTGGTTGGCACAGCTGCAGACCTTCGGCATCTTCGCCGCCGGCTATCTGGTGCGGCCGATTGGTGGGGTGGTGATGGCGCACTTCGGCGACCGCATCGGGCGCAAGCGGCTGTTCGCCTTCAGCGTGTTCCTGATGGCGCTGCCGACGCTGTGCATCGGCCTGCTGCCCACCTACGCCCAGGTCGGCGTGCTGGCGCCGCTGCTGCTGCTGTTCCTGCGCCTGATGCAGGGCCTGGCGATCGGTGGCGAAATGCCGGGCGCCTGGGTGTTCGTGGCCGAGCATGCGCCGCCGAAGAAGGTCGGCTTCGCCGTGGCCAGCCTCTCGGCCGGCATCAACGTCGGCACGCTGATGGGCTCGCTGATGGCCTCGGCGATGGCGCACTTCTTCACCCCGGCTGAGCTGGCCGGGCACGCCTGGCGCATTCCGTTCCTGATCGGCGGGGTGTTCGGTTTCATCTCGGTGTGGCTGCGGCGCTGGCTGGATGAAACGCCGGTCTTCGCACAGATCCGTGCGCGTCGCGCGCAGGCGCAACTGCCGATCAGGGAAGTCCTGCGCCACTACCGTGGCGGTGTACTGGTCTCGATGTGCGTGACCTGGATCCTGACCGCGGGCATCGTGGTGGTGATCCTGATGACGCCCACGCTGATCCAGTCCTCCTTCGGCATCGCCCCGGCGCTGGCCAGCGAGGGCAACGTGCTGGCGGCGGTCTGCCTGGTCATCGGCTGCGTGTGGACCGGTGTGCTGAGCGACCGCATCGGCCGCGCCCCGGCGCTGCTGGTGGCCTCGCTGTCGCTGCTGGTGGCCGTCTATCTTCTGTATTTCGATCTGGCCAATGGCGGGCGCCACTTCCTGCCGCTGTACGCGCTGGCCGGTTTCACCTCTGGCGTGGCGGGGGTGACCCCGGCGGTGATGAGCGCCTCCTTCCCGGCCACGGTGCGCTATACCGGGCTGGCGCTGTCCTACAACCTGGCCTACGCGATTGCCGGCGCGGCCACGCCGCCGCTGGTGGCCTTCCTCTCGCGCCAGGTCGGGCCGCTGGCCCCGGCGCACTACGTGGCAGGCGTGGCCCTGGTCAACGTGGCCCTGGCTTGCTATCTGTGGAAGCGCCCGGCCGTCGAAGCCGCCGCCTAGTCCCGCGCCCGCCGCCTGGCGGCCGCCGCACATCCGGGCCGCCGGCCCGGTATCGTGTGCCGCCTTTGGCCCGAACCTGCCCGTCATGTCCACCTCCACCGTCCCGCTCCGCAACGATGCCAAGGTCCTGATCCTGTCGGCGCTGGGTGGGGCGCTGGAGTTCTACGATTTCGTGGTCTTCGTGTTTTTTGCCAAGACCTTGGGCACGCTGTTCTTTCCGTCCGACATGCCGGCCTGGCTGGCGCAGCTGCAGACCTTCGCCATCTTCGCCGCCGGTTATCTCGTCAGGCCCATCGGCGGGGTGCTGATGGCGCATTACGGGGACCGGATCGGGCGCAAGCGGCTGTTCGCCTTCAGCGTGTTCCTGATGGCCGTGCCCACGCTGTGCATCGGCCTGCTGCCCACCTACGCGCAGATCGGCATCGCCGCGCCACTGTTGTTGTTGCTGATGCGGCTGGTGCAGGGCCTGGCCATCGGGGGGGAGATGCCGGGCGCCTGGGTCTTCGTGGCCGAGCACGCGCCGCCGGGCAAGGTGGGCTTTGCCATCGGCACGCTTTCGGCCGGCCTGAGCCTGGGCCTGGTGCTGGGCGCGCTGGCGGCCTCGGCGATGGCGCTGTGGTTCACCCCGGCGCAGGTGCTGGGGTATGCCTGGCGCCTGCCCTTCCTGCTCGGTGGCGTGTTCGGCCTGGTGTCGGTGTGGCTGCGACGCTGGCTGGACGAGACGCCGGTGTTCGCCCGCATGCGCGAGCGCAAGGCGCTGGCGCGCCTGCCGATCCGCGAGGTGCTGCATGACCATCGCGGTGGCGTGCTGGTGTCGATGGGCGCTACCTGGGCGCTGACAGCGGCCATCGTGGTGGTGATCCTGATGACGCCCACGCTGGTGCAGTCGTCCTTCGGGATTTCCGCCGCGCGAGCGAGCGAGGGCAGCGTGGTGGCCTCGGTCTGCCTGATCGCCGGCTGCCTGTGGACCGGCATGCTGTCGGACTGGATCGGGCGGGCGCCGGCGCTGTTGGTGTCCTCGCTGGCGTTGATGGCCGGCGTGTACCTGCTTTATCTCGACCTGGCGCACGGCGGACAGCATTTCCTGCCGCTGTATGCGCTGGCGGGCTTCACCGCCGGCGTGTCCGGCGTGGCGCCGGGTGTGATGGCGGCGGCGTTTCCCGCGCGGGTGCGTTTCACCGGGCTGGCCCTGGCCTATAACGCGGCCTACGCCATCGCCGGTGCGCTGACGCCGCCGTTGATCGCCTACCTCGCCGCACGCGCGGGCGCGCTGGCGCCTGCGCACTACGTGGCGGTGGTGGCGCTGGTCAACGTGGCACTGGCGCTTTCCCTGTGGAAGCGTCCGGCGCAGGCCTGACTCAGGCCGCTGCCTTGGTGCGGTGGCCGGACAGTTCGGCCCCGACATCCGGTGCGAACTTCAGGTGCCACCAGGTCGAAGAGAGCGAGATCAGGGTGACCACGATGAAGGCGGCGGAAAAATCCGCCAGCTGCGGGCGCGGGTCGTGGCCGATGGAAATGGCCACCTTCAGGATCAACGCGCCCACGCACACGCCCACCGAAAGCATCAGCTGCTGCAGCGTGGTGTAGAGGCTGGAGGCGGTGCTCATGCGGCGAGTGGGCACCGCCTCGTAGGCCACCGTGTTGTAGGCAGCGAACTGGAAGGACATGAACGCCCCGCAGCCCACCAGCAGCACGAACATCACCCAGTCCGGCCAGCCCGGCCGGAACAGCGCGCAGACCGCATAGCCCAGGCTGGCCAGCACGCCATTACCGATCAGCCCGCGCCGGTAGCCCACGCGGCGCAGCAGCCAAGGCGTGAGGATGCGCATGATCAGCGCCCCCAGCGCGGTGGCCAGCACCAGCCGGCCGGCATGCGCGGCGCTATAGCCAAAAGCGAGCTGGAACAGCAGCGGCAGCAGGAACGGCTGCGCGCCCTGGGTGATGCGCATCAGCGAGCCGCCCACCACCGACAGGCGGAACGATACGATCTTCATCAGGCTCAGATCCAGCAGCGGCGCGGCGTGCCGACGCGCGTGCCAGACATACCCCGCGGCGGCCAGCACGCTGACGACCATCAGCGCCATGGCCCGGCCCAGCCCGTCGCGCTGGCTGACCATCTCCAGGCCGAACAGCCCGCAGCCCAGGCACAGCCCGCACAGGATGAAACCGCGCAGGTCGAACGCCTTGGGGTCGTCGGCCGCTTCGATATAGGGGATCAGCTTGCGCACCAGCACGAACCCCAGCAGCCCGATCGGGATGTTGATGTAGAAGATCCAGTGCCAGCTCCAGTAGCTCACCAGCAGGCCACCCAGCGGCGGACCCAACAGCGGGCCCAGGAAGGCCGGCACCAGGGTCCAGGACATGGCCGAGACCAGGTTTTTCCGCTCCACCACGCGCAGCAGGATCAGCCGGCCCAGCGGCGCCATCATCGAGCCGCCAGCGCCCTGCAGCAGGCGCGCGCCGACCATCATCGGCAGGGTGGTGGCCAGCGAACACAACACCGAGCCGGCCACGAACACCACGATCGACGCACTGAACACCCGCCGTGCGCCGTAGCGGTCGGCCATCGCGCCACTGGCCGGGATGCCGATCGCCAGCGCCAGCAGGTAGGCGGTCATGGCGATGCTCATCGCCGGCGCCGAAGCATCGAAGTCCCGCGCCATCGCCGGCAGCGCCGTGGCCAGCACGGTGGCATCGAGCTGCTCCATGAAGATGGCGCAGGCGATGATCAGGGAGACGACGCGGTAGTCCGGCGTCTTGCGGGGTGGACGCGTCGCCGACATATCCGGCCGCGCCTGTGGGGTAGCAGTCACAGCAGAAGATCCTGGGCGCCGCCGCAACCCCGGTCAGTGGGACGGGGCAGGGCAGCAGCGCCGGAAAGGCGGGTGCGCGCAGGATGTCGCACCGCAGCATGGTGAATTATTCGCCGTTGTCATGGGGGCGGCAACTTGAGGCGTCACCGTTCGTTCCGTCAGCCGGGACGTGTGATGGTAATCCCGGCCACCCAACTGCTGAGTGAGACAAAGCGAGGAGCAGGCCGACGACGTCGCCCCGGGCATCCCCGGGCCAACCAACCGCCCTCGCTTCGGCCCATACCTTGCCTGGCTACTGATACGTTGGATGCGGTTGCGAGAGGCGCGATGCGGTGCTAGCCGGTACAGGCGCCGGTCGCACCAGATAGCTGGGAAGCGCTTCGCGCACGCTGCCCAGCGTGCGCTTCGGACTGAAGCGCTGCGACGTGTAGATCTCCTCGACGATGTCATGGATCCCGCGCACGTCCCGGTAGATGGCATCGCCCATCACCGCCAGCGTGGCTTCTGCATACTCGGCATGATCGGCGCAGCAGACCACGTTGCCGATGGCGCGTAGGCTTTCCAGCAGCCGGTTGATCTCGTCGATCTGGCGCAGGGTGATACCTGACAGGTAGCGCTTGTCGGCTGCCGGATCAGCTGGAGCTTGCGTCTCGGCGCCTGCTGCCGATGCCTCGCTTTCCCCCTCGTGCGCGTCGCGCTCCAGCCCGGACGCGACCGCCTCCTTCCCAAGTTTGGCTGGCCACGCGAGTGTTTCCATGATCTGGGCCATCTGTTGCTCCATCTGTCTCAAGCGCCTCGCCACCTTGCCCAGGCGAACCTCTGCATCCGCTGCGGGCTTCACTCTCTTGCGCGGCCGGGCCAGGCTGGCCAGGTCGGCCACCTCGGCCTGCAGTTGCTTCAGCCGTCGCTG
This sequence comes from Pseudoxanthomonas sp. JC1303, assembly GCF_058448525.1. NCBI lineage: Bacteria > Pseudomonadati > Pseudomonadota > Gammaproteobacteria > Lysobacterales > Lysobacteraceae > Pseudoxanthomonas > Pseudoxanthomonas sp. JC1303. The sequence goes on from NZ_CP185958.1 coordinate 3,094,133, forward strand.
GCTGTCCTCCGGTAGGAAATAGCCGGTCGCTCCCTGATCGTGCGTATCTTGCGTCGACATGCTCGCCTCCTCGTTCCATGAAGTACCCGCGCGCCAGGATGGCGACGGGAAGTCGGGAGGTTAGAAACCGCACGTAGCCGGCGGGCGTATTTCCCCGAAGGGTGTTGTATTAGCCGCCCTCCCGACGCGGGCATCGCGTCGGTTTGCACCCCAGAAATTGAGGCACAAAAAACCCACCGGTTTGACGGAGGTGGGTACCGCTACGTGTGGAGTTTCTACGCTCCTTGCAGGGAAGACTGCTACCGGCAAACGCGCGTGTCAACAGGCAAGGTGGCTTGGCAGTTGGTCGGGTTCGCTTGTTCGTGCAGCAACCCGGCAACCCCGCGCCAACTTATGGCATATGAGCCGTCGCCCTATGATCCGCGGCCATTCGAATCTGGACCGACGCATCGGCGCTGCCCGCGCTGACGACGCACTCGCTCGTTGGACCATCCACCCAACGGCCTCGAGTAACTGCACCCGTGGGCGTCCGCTGGCACGGTGTCGGCCACGTCGGGTCTGTACCCACGCAAGGCGGCAGTGGTGTGTATCTCTGGCGGCCAGAAGGCTTCCGCAGTGCGAGGCGAATCGCGTTGGAGTACGCGGTTCCGCAGTCCCCGTCGGCGCCACAGGACTCCGCGTCCGCACAACTCCGGATGGTAGTTGGGACCTCGTCGCACCGCAGTGTGGCTACTTGGACTTCCTCTGCCATGCAAGAACTATTGGCAGCGGTGTTGGCGTTTCAGATGCCTTCGCGCCCGGCGATCGAAACGAACAGGCCCTGCAACACGCGGACTGCTCGATAGAGGAATGTATGTCAGGATTGACATGTGTGCTTTGAGTGACATCTAATCGCCCACCAGTTCGAAGCCCGGAATGGGAGCCGTGGTTCGTACCACTGATAGGTGTGAAGCTTCGTTGTGTTGAGGTTCGCCGACGCGACCTTTCACATCGACGATGACTCGGGGATTCTTTCGCTTTTAAAAAGGGCGGCTGTTCAGACAAGCGCGCGTCGCGCGTGTTCTTTCAGCTTCCTCGTTCGATGGTCGGGCAATGCCTGAGGGGCGTCGCCCGCCTGTACTCCCTTTGCCGCAACGGCAGGGACTATCTAAATCATGATTGCCGCTTGGAAGGCGGCAAAGGGAAAATGATGAGTCGTGGCATGTCTTGGAGTTGCAAGTTCGCATTGACGCGCGGGTTGATGGGAGTCCTGATCGCAACTTTCCTCGTTGCATTTCGGTGTGGTGCCCAGACACCGCCGACTGTCCCGGATGAGTACTCGCGCGCATTGACGGCCCAGTCCGATCCCTCAAGGCTGGATCCTGACAGCATGTTTGGCGATAGCATTGGGATGTATACCGGCTCGCTGGAATTTCTCCAGACAGACGCCTCGCTGGTGGGCAACAACCAATTGGAAGTCGCGATAAAACGCACCGTCCGGATGGGCGACCGACCTGATGGTCCTGGCCCGCGTTCGGGAATGTGGCGCCTGGCAATTCCAAACATCCATGGCGTTTTTGCTGAGGATCGGGGATGGGTGACAAGCAAGGGCGACGATCCAGGCAAGCGTTGCTCCAACTACTGGTGGCCGTTCTCTGAGTACATAGATGGCACGGGCTACAGTTATCCGACGACCGGCAAAAAGCTATTCTTCCCCGAGGAATTTTGGTTTGGTGTTTCTCTCTATCTGCCTGGGTTGGGAGATGAGGCGGTATTGAGGGCAGACAGCTACGCTGGAGAGAGTGTCGGCTGGCCGCGGCCGACAAATGGAACGTCTTATCCTCTCAGGACCAAGTCTGGCTCGGTGATCAGTTGTACCTCGCTGAAGGACGGAGGTGGCGAGGGATTTGAAGTCTTGACGGCTGATGGAGTGTCCTATCGCTTGGATCATATGGTGTCTTATCCAACGCGCCCCTTGCTCAAATATGTCTTCATGCAGAACGACTCCGGGACATTCCGTTTGCAGTGGGTTTTAAATCGTGCCGAATACGTGCTGTGGGTCAGCAGTGTACGGGACCGATTCGGGAATACTGTGACCTATGACTGGGACAAAACTGATCCGCGGAAATTGAACGGGATTTACAGTAGCGACGGGCGCACGCTGACGATTTCTTATGCGAACGGGCAGATTGCTCAAGTACGAGCAGGTGATCGCGTCTGGAATTATACCGGTAACCGGATTGTTTACCCCGACAATTCCTATTGGGAATTCCCCAGCATGGAGCTCTATGCTAATTCCTACGATGAAGGGAGCATTCCTGGCAAGAACTCTCACTGTTACACGCCAGGGTATCCGACGATAAAGCATATGCATGCGGTCATGCGCCATCCCAGCGGCGCGGTGGCCACTTTTGATGCTGTCCCGACGCTTCATGGGCGCTCCAAGACGACAGCAGCGTGCGATATGTCTTATGCGCCCAGTGCAAGCACATGGCAAGAATCGTCTGAGTCCTACCCTGCGACCTATTATCTGTGGTCGCTCACGTCTAAAAGCATCTCCGGGCCAGGAGTCGATACGCCACTGACCTGGACGTACGCCTACAGTTCACCAAATGGCTGTTACGCGACAACGGATCCTAGTGGGAAAAATAATTGCAGCGCGTCCTCGCCCACAACCAAGTGGGTTGATGTGACAGATCCCGATGGCATACAGACGCGTTACACGTATGGCAATGTCTACAATGTCAATGAAGGGCAATTGTTGAGCATTCGGGGGCCGGATCGCCTTGTTGAACAAAGCTATGGTCCTGCTGGGAGCGCCACCTATCCACTTGCCGCTGGCATCGAGGTCGCTCCGCCGCGCAGCATGGCCACTTTCGGTACACGCATGATGCCGCTTCGTCAAAAAACAATCACCCAGGATGGCACCGTTTTCAAGTGGACGGTCAACGCGTTCGATAATATGGCGCGCCCCATCTCGGTCACAAAGAGCAACGCGGCAGCCCCCTAGCTGCTATCGCTTACTTGGATTCTGGTTGGACGTGTATCCCCCGCCGATTCGAGGGGGTAAGTGGGCATTCGTGCCATGGAGAGCTGAGATGTTTCGCATTGCTCGCAGCACATATTCTTTATTTTTCTTGTTGGCCACCGCTTCGGCCTCTGTATCGGCTCAGGTCGCACTGACCGAAACGTATGCCTACGAGGATGATCTGACGCATTGGGTGATCGGTCAGTCGAAGGAAGTGAAACTAAATGGCGTCTCTTCTGTCCGGAACGAGTATGACAGCCTTGGTCGACTGACTAAGGTCTATAAGTTTGGGCTTCCGGTGCAGGCCTTTGGTTACTATCCTGACGGGAATCTGCAGTGGTCCGAGGATGGAAACAAGAACAGGACAATCTACTCTAGTTGGGAGCGGGGTATCCCTCGACTGTTGACATTTGCGGACGGTAGCAAGCAGTCCGCGGTGCTCGATCCCAACGGTTGGATCATCTCAGTCACGGATCAGTCCAACAACACGGTTTCCTACAGCCACGATGCGATGGGTAGGGTGACCAGTGTGGTGTATCCAACGGGAGATGAGGTGGTCTGGAGTCGCACGACGACGTCGATGGCACCCATGGGCGTCGCTGAGTATGGCTTGGCTGCTGGCCATTGGAAAAAGGTGGTCAGTACTGGTAGTGCCCGCCATGAGACTTATTTCGATGCTTTTTTCAGGCCCGTCTTGATTCGGGAGTACGAGGCCGGCGCCAACCAATCGGCGACCACGCGCTTCACCCGATATGAGTACGACTTCCGCGGGCAGGTGACATTTCAGTCTTATCCCGGCGAGACGTCCTCCCTGTTGACTGGTGTCTGGACCTACTACGATAGCTTGGGACGGAAAAAATCCTCGTTTCAGACGTCTGATCAGGCGTCGGGAAATGAGCTTCTCCCGACGACCTATCAGTATCTGTCGGGTAACAGGGTGGTGCAGAAAGACCCGATGGGGCACGTGACAACCACGACGTTCCAGGCTTTCGACCAACCAAGTTATGACGCTCCGACAGTCATCGACGTTGCTGGCGGGGCGAGAACCGTCATCCTTCGCGATGTCTTTGGAAAGCCCGTCAGCATCGGTCGGAGCGGGTCCGGCAGCTGAGCCTGGCTTTGTCACTAACGCTTCCAAACCCGTAGAAGGATCTGGGTCGAATGAAATTTGAAATGAAAGATCGGCGGCAGTCTTCCCTTAATCTCTTTGCTGCTGTCGGCTGCTTTCTTTTGTGCGTGCACGCGCAAGCGGCTTTTGCCGCACGCCAATGTCCTGACGGGTCACCGGCCGGAAGCGCTAATGTCTGCCCACCTGTGCCCGATCCCACTCCCGTTAGAAACGGTAGCTTTATTTCCCAATCCGTGCCAACGACAATGGTGGTTGGGCAGTCCTACGCAGTCGCGCTGAGCTATAAGAATACGGGTCTTACCACTTGGGCCTCAGCCTCGGCATTCAGTCTCGGCTCGCAAAATCCTGGCGACAATACGACATGGGGCACGCATCGCATTGCCTTACCTGGCTCGGTGGCCTACAACCAAAGCGTGACTTTCAGTTGGAACGCGGTCGCGCCTCGAACGCCCGGAACTTACAACTTCCAGTGGCGTATGGTGCAAGACGGCGTAGCCTGGTTCGGCGCGTCGTCCCCTAACGTCTCAGTGCAAGTCCTCGAGTCCGTCATCAAAGGCAACATCGAGGGGATCAGCGGCGGAAACATCAACGGCTGGGCGTGTTCTACACGGTTGAACGCCTCCATTGACGTGCACCTTTATGTCGGTGGTCCCGCCGGGGGTGGTGGCACCGGTCTGGGTGCATTCCAGGCCAACAGAGCAAGTGAGTCGGGTGTGGCCAGTGCCTGCCAAGCCAGTGGCACGGCCTATCGCTTCAGCATCCCGATCACGTCGGCGATGGTCACCCAACAAGGTGGCAAGACCATCTACATCCACGGTATTTCGCCGGTGGGCGCCTCGAATTCGGCGATCTCCAACTCGGGGACATATCGAATTCCGGTAAACGCGGCACCGAGCGCACAACTGACGGCCCCTGCGGCCGGCTCCATCATCGCCGAGAATGGCGCATTTACGCTCTCCGCCAATGCCTCCGATTCGGATGACGGCGTGGCGTCGGTGTCGTTCTTGGGGGACGGCAATGTACTCGCGACCGACGGCAGTACGCCTTATCAAGCCACATGGTCCTCGGTTTCCGAAGGGGCCCATACCATTTCGGTACGCGCGACGGACACGCGCGGTGCGACGACGACGAGTCCCGCTGTCACGGTCTATGCTTCCAAGGTTATAGGCGACATTGGCGCACCAAACGGATCGATCTGGGGCTGGGCCTGTGCGACGTATTGGAACCCTTCGATCAAGGTTCATCTGTATCTAGGTGGTCCTGCTGGATCCGGGGTGTTTGCTGGGGAGTACACAGCGAATCAGGGGACCGACTCAGTGCGGGCCGCCGCATGTAAAGCCAGCGGTACCGCCTACATGTTCGTGATCCCGATCACGGACGCGATGGTGAGTACCTATAGCGGCAAGACCATCTATCTCCACGGCATCTCGCCAGTCGGTGGCGGCAATAATCTGTTGGGACACTCTGGTTCCTACACCATTCCCCAGAACCAGGCGCCGAGCGTCACGCTGACCGCGCCGACCAGCGATCCGCGCCCTCAGGCGCCGGCCTCGATCCAGATGGCGGCTAACGCCAGTGATCCGGATGACGTGGTCACCAAGGTTGAGTTCCTGTCCAATGAGCAGGTCGTGGGCTCCGACACGACGGCGCCCTATCAGTTCACGCTGAGCGGGCTGGCCGCCGGGACCTACAAGCTAAGGGCCGTGGCGACCGATCGTCGCGGTGCGCAGGCGACGTCCGCCACCGTTACCGTCACGGTGAGGAGGGCGCCGGACTCCCCAGCCTCGGTCACCCGCTCCTACGTCTACGACCAGTACCAGCGCCTGTGCAAGAGCATCGAGCCGGAATCCGGCGCCACGGTGGTGGACTACGACGCGGCGGGCAACGTGATCTGGAGTGCCACCGGACTGTCGCTGCCGTCCACGACCAGCTGTGATCGCGACCAGGTGCCGGTATCGGCCAAGGTGGTCCGCACCTATACGGTGCGCAACCAGGTGGACACCGTGTTCTTCCCCGATGGACAAGGCGACCAGGTGTTCAGCTACACCCCCGATGGCCTGCTGGAAGCGGTGGCGACCAATAACAGCGCCGGTGGCGATACCGTCATCAACAGCTACATCTACAACCACCGTCGGCTGATGACGCTGGAGCGGCTGGAGGCGGCCGGGACCACCTCGGACTACACGTACAGTTACGATACCAACGGCAACCTGTCCAGCAACACCTGGGATGGGGTGACGGTGGACTACGCGCCCAATGCGCTGGGCCAGCCAACCAAGGCCGGCAGCTACGCCAGCGCGGTCAGCTACTACCCCAACGGGGCAATCAAGCAGTTCATCTATGGGAACGGCATCGTGCACACGATGCAGCAGAACGGCAGGCAGCTGCCCGAAACCTCGACCGACATGCTGGGTGATGTGCGGCCACTGGACTCGAGCTACGCCTACGACGCCAATGGCAACGTCAAGTCGATCACCGACCACAGTCCGGGCGGCCGCCGCAGCGTGGCCATGTCCTACGACAACCTGGACCGGTTGGTCTATGCTTCCTCACCCATGTTCGGTACGGCGGCCTACGACTACGACGCGCTGGACAACCTCATCAGCCAGCAGGTGACCGGCGGCAACAGTGCGCGCAACTACTGGTATGTCTACAACGCGCAGAACCGCCTGGCCAACATCCTCAATGGCCCTGGCGGCGCAACCATCGTGGGGCTGGAATACGACGATCCAGGCAACCTGAAGAATAAGAACGGTGTGAAGTACGCGTTCGACTTCGGCAACCGGCTGCGTAGCGTGTCCGGGGAAAAGGGCGCCTACCTGTATGACGGTCATGGCCGGCGCGTGCTGGATACCGTCAATGGCGTCGCCAAGCACAGCCATTACAACAGCGGCGGCCAGTTGGTCATGGCCAGCGATGCACGCACCAACACCATCAGCGACTACGTCTACCTGGGTGGCAGCTTGGTGGCCATCCGCGAGCGCGGCACTGGCGGAGGCGTTGCCACGGTCAAGTACCAGCACACCGATGCGCTGGGCTCGCCGGTGGCGGTGACCGACCAGGCCCGCGCCATCGTGGAGACCAGCGAGTACGAGCCCTACGGCAAGGTGGTCAACCGCGCGGAGAAGGACGGGCCGGGGTATACCGGGCACGTGCAGGATGCTGCGACGGGGATGACGTATATGCAGCAGCGCTATTACGATCCGCAGACTGGTAGATTCTTGTCGGTGGATCCGGTGACGGCGAATAGCCGCACAGGAGCGAACTTCAACCGTTACTTGTACGCCAACGCAAACCCATATCGGTTCACCGACCCTGATGGTCGTGTCTCTTATCAAAGGGGGAATACGGTAGTAATTCCGATCTACTACCAAGGATCTGGCGCGACTGACGAATTCATCAAAGCCCAAGTACAAGCGGCGAACGCGCTGGTTGCCGAAGATGGCACTAGGTTCGAAGTGGTGCCGATGAAGAACAATTTATTTCCGCGCTCTAATATTATGGATGTCTCGCCTGGGACCAATCCAAACACAATTGAAGGCGAAGGAATCGTTAAAGGCACGAACGGATCAGCTGCGCATATTAATTCGACTCGCAGCGACGTTGCTGGGGCCACGCTGCACGACTCTTTGCATTTTGTGCCGGGCCTTGGCGATGGCAGGAAATCAGATGGTTATACGCAGGGCACTGATCAAGATGGAAATCGGGTGCGCACCGGGTATAAAGCCGGATTTGGCCCAGATCAAATCATGGCGAATACCGGCGGAAACATGCTAAAGTCGTTCGAGACAAGCTTTATGAACGACGCATTCAATGGGAACGGTAGTGCCGAGGATCTGGAAAGGTTGTTGAGGGATGACGCGAAATGATCAATCGTATGTTTACAGTGGTGTTTTTGGCGGTTATGGCTATTTCTTTTTCTAGGATCTCTCTTGCGGGAGGGCCGCCTCCTGTCAGTCGCCCACAGTCATGTGCAGCCAGCTACTGCGTTGAAGTAATTCCTCAAGCCCCGTATCTGCCTTACCAGATCAAAACAACGACCGATTTGGAAGATCGCACATCAAAGCTAATAATAAAGTTAAAGGGTGGTGGTGCAGTGGCATTTCAGTCGAGGCTGGTCGACCGCCAGCAAATCGGCGTGAATTCATCTTCCCCTACTTGGAGATACGAAGGCGACCTTGGCATTGCGTCCGCGTGCTTGACGTGCACGGAGCCAAGTCGAAGCAAGGATCAGGTATTAGGTATTGCAATTGCAGGAATATCCCTGATTCAATCGAAGCATCTGGCCGATGCCATGGAGGTTTGCTATTGGTCCCTAAATATGGCCTCGGCTGGATATGGAGCGGGTCGTAGCATGGCGCTCGGAAATAAGGTTTGCGTAGCTGACAATAATGTCGAGGATTAGAAGAAGATGTGTCAGGGGCAATTAATCCACGCTCATGAAGCACAACGCGGTAATGGGGTCAGGTTCTAAGGTTTCCCCACGTTTTCTGCTGCTATCGTCATCTGATCTGTGACCGCGGCTGGCAATGATCGCAGGCGGTCCAGCCAGTTGGATATTGGCTCCAGCGGCCATCGTCTGACCAGTGCTTCGCGGCCGACGCGCAGCGTCGAGTAGAGCTTGCGCGTCGTTCGATTGGGTAACGGCCAATGGGCGATGCCAGTGGCCTCGCATCCTAACCCGGCGAGCCAGCTGACGGAGCTTGCGAGCGTACTCACCAGCAGCAGGATCTGCAGGCACCTTGCCGCGTCAGGCTGTCTTCGAGGCCTTGGCCGTAGCGGTGCGACTTGAGGTCGCGGAAGCCGAGCTTGATCTGCATACGTCTGGCGTAGAGGTTAATCAGTTGTCGTGCGCTTGGCGCCTGGAGTTCCGGTGAGTCCACGATGAGCCACGGCTCCCGCTCCCGAGCAGCGGCTTTCAAGCTCATCGATGCCCGGGGGATCTTGCCGGGCTTACGACGATTCGCGCACTTTCGTCCTCGGCGCGGCTTTGCGTGGATCACCAACCTGCATGCGATCGGATCGCTGCGATTGCTCAGCATCGGCGGCAATTCGCCTGGTCGTTGCGACGTCCACCCGATTGAGTTGCTGGCGTTGGTCCTAATGCTTCCTTAGTAGTGATGTAGTATATTTTAAGTGCTGTGGAATATTTGAGCGCAGTGCTTGTAAAAAATAGTTTGCGGGCTACGTTGTTGTTTGCTTGACCGGCCCAGGCGTGTAGAAGTTATCCGTCACTCGGTGGTGGGTCTGGGTTCTAATTTTTATGTCGTGAGTGGAGTGATGGCCTCTCTGAAGATAGGATTTTCTGGATTTCTGTTCGTATTTGCATTCCTTGGTACATCCTTAGCGTCGGCGGAGCCTTTTAGAGGTGGATCCAACTACAGTTGGTATGCCCTTCAGGGCTGCAGCAGAGAGCCATATGGCGTGCTGAAGAATTTCCACCAGGTCACGGATACGGTCGATTCTCAGTTGGCAGCGATGGCGCTCGCTGGTCAAAGGCGCCTGAGGATTGGGATCTTCCACGGACGCAATGCCAGTACGGGTACCGTGATCTCTTCCACGGGCGGAAACTTGCCCAGACAGCAGCGTGAAAATCTTGCTGAACTGCTGGCGAGTGCAAGAGACGCCGGCTTCGTTGAGGTGATCGTTTCGCTTCACCCAGTCTCCGCCAACGATCCTGCGAAATGGGCTGGGTCCACCTGGACTTCTGCGGATGAAAGTTATTTTCAGGAGAACTGGAATCTTGTTTACAACTTGATGCCGCTCTTGAAGATCAATGGACTAAGGGTTCTGATCGACTTGGGGAACGAACTGTCGCCGCCTGTGACGGCATCCTATGCGTGGAAATATTACGCAAAGAAGATGTGGGCGAACTACAACTTCGTGTTTGGGAAGGAAGGGACGGTCGGGTTTTCCGTTCCAACGGGGAGCGCCGACAGGATTGAATTTTTTCGCGAGCTCAATCCGGACGGAGGGCCCTACGTGCTTGACTTTCACCTTTATGGCGATGAGTACAACCAATTGCGCTCTATTGATGTGAAGTTGAAGTCGATTAATTTTCGGCAGGGTATCGTGGTTGGTGAGGCATTTTATAACGATGCTGCTTCTGCGCAGCAAATCGGCAGTGCGATACCGACTCTTTCACGGTCAGTGTATTATGTGATTCAGTGGCCAATGACGCGCACGTCTGACTGCTCTGACGTTAACGTTGCCCCGCCGCTTTCGTTTAGTAATTACATTTCTAAGGGTCTTTAGCCAAAAGGCACGAGCCGCGTTTTGGGGCTTCCGTGGGAGTGGCAGTATTGGATGGTTGCGTTCACTTCTCACTCTTTTTGTAGTTCAATAATTTTGGAGGTGAAACTGAGTCAAAGGTTTGGCTTTATCGGCCCCGGTACCTCAGGGCTAGGATAAAGTTTTCTGGTGGCTCTGTAAGGCGCTAGGCCCGTAACACAGGCTGTGGGCTTTGGTGCCTGCGGGGATATCGGAGCCAAGTCAATTTATTGGCCCCATTGGTTGGTGCAACTGCCGCGCGACCTTGTCGCACATCGGCCCTCGCCCTATGATCCGCAGCCGCCCGCACCTGGATCGACGCATCGGCGCTGCCCGCGCTGACGACGCCACACGCTTGGACAAATTGGCCAACCGCCTCGACCAACTGCACCTGTGGGTCGCCGCCGACACGGCGTCGGCCAAAACGGGTCAGCACCCGCACAAGGCGGCAGCGATGGGGAGCTCAGGCGTACGGAAGGCTTCCATGGTGCGGGATGGCAGACGCAGTGGAGCGCGTCGGTCTCGCAGTCCCCGTCGGCGCATCCAGGACTCCGCGTCCGCTCAACTGCCGCTGTTCGGTGCCGCACCTGCCTCGGCGCAACTGGTGCTGTTCTAGCGATCTTGATCGGGTATCCGTGCGCGCCTCGTGGCAAGGGGCAGCGATGACGGACTCTGAATACGTGCTCGCCTCATGCCCGCCTCATTGTGATTCGGGCGAGCTGGAGCGCTGAGGACGCGCCGCCAGGGTCGTCGCATCTGCAGATGTGTCGACCTGCGGCTTGTCTCAGCCGGCGTCATTGACCCAATAAAAACGCCGCCGCGGTTTCCCGCGGCGGCGCTCCAATACATCGACTTCAAACCAAGCCGATCACTTCACCAGCGTCGCCGGGTCCTGCTTGGCGGTCAGGGCGCTGCACAGGCCGATGCTTTCGCGGGCCTGTTGCAGGCCGCGGATGGCGCCGGGCAGGTCCTTCAGGCGGGGCTCGAAGAAGGCCTGCAGGCGGTCCGATTCGGCCGGGGTGCAGGCACCGACAGCGGCCACGCGCGGCAGTGAGCCACCGGCGAAGGCGCCGATGCGGTCGTGGATGGCGTCGTAGTTGGCGGTGAACCAGTTCCACTGTGCATCGCGATCAGCCAGAGTGGCGTGCTTGCCGGCGGTCAGCAGATAGCGCATTTCGCCCACCTTGACGTCCTTGCTCAGGCCGAAGCTGCGGACCTTGGCGGCCAGGGCCGGGTCTTCGATCTGGCTCAGCGCGGCCAGCATGGCGTTGCGGTGGGCCGGGTCGATGACGCCGGGCAGGGCGGTCATCAGCTGGTCGACGGCCGGGGCACCGTGCGCCTGCACGCTCACGCCCAGCGCGGTGGGCAGCAGGTCCGGGTTGGCCTTGTCGAAGTCCAGCGTCTTGCCGCCGGCCAGCACCGCATCACCCTGGGCGAGCAGGGCGTCGCGAACCGGGGCGACCTTCATGTCCAGGGCCAGGAAGCTGGCCAAGTGCGCGCGCAGCAGGGCATCGCTGCCCTCCTCACCGGGCTTGCGGGTGTAGCCCAGCAGCTGCATGCGCGGCAGGTAGGCATCCTGTGCCCACTTGGACAGGGCCGCACGCTGGGCGTCGGTCTTGGCCAGGCGGCCGTACAGCCAGGACAGGCGGTCGGTGGGGGCTTCGGCCACTTCGCCCACCTTGTCGCCGGCCAGCGGCTTGAGTGCGGCCAGCACCTGGGCGGGGTTGATCTCGCCCAGGCTGAAGGCGGCGTTGACGCCGTCGCCATAGGCCAGCTTCTCGGTGTCGCTGAGCTGGCCCACGCCGCTGGTCAGCGCCTTGAGCGCCTTGGCATCCAGGCCGATGCGGTAGTAACCGGCGGCTCCCGCGTTGGGCATCACCCAGCCGCCCTTCTTGGCGCCGGGCAGGGCCAGGGTGCCGCTGGCCGCGGACAACAGGGTGCAGGCCTTGTCGCTGCCTTGGTGAGTCTGGTAGCGCACGCAGACCGGCACGCCCCAGGTCTTGGCAGCGTCACCGGTGCTGCCCAGCGGCAGGTAGCGCTTCTGGGTGAGCTTGAGCACGACCTTGCCGTCGGTGTCGGTCACCTCGGTGTGCACGTAGGGCACGCCGGGCTGGTCCAGGAAGCTGTTGAAGGCGGCCTTGAAGTCCGCGCCCTTGTCGGCGGCGCGGGCGATCTCGCTGACCAGGTCGTCGGCGGTGGCGTTGCCGAACTTGTGGTCCTGGATGTACTGGCGCATGCCCTTCTTGAAGGTGTCCTCGCCGACATAGTTCTCGAACATGCCCAGCACCGCCGCACCCTTCTGGTAGGTGATGCCGTCGAAGGCGTTCTCGATGTCGCCGCTGCCGGTGATCTCCTGGCGCATCTTGCGCGTGGCCACCAGCGCATCACCGGACATCGCGCCCTGCGCGCCCAGCACGCGATCCAGGTCGGCGCGGTATTCCGGGTGCACCTTCATGGTCACCTTCTGCTGCATCCAGGTGGCGAAGGACTCGTTGAGCCACAGGTCGTTCCACCAGGCCATGGTCACAGTGTCGCCGGTCCACTGGTGGGCCAGCTCGTGGGCGATCACGTTGAAGGAGGACTGTTTGTAACTGGTGGCCGAGTTCTCATCCAGCAACAGCAGGAAGTCGCGGAAGGTCACCAGGCCGGCGTTCTCCATCGCACCGGCGGAGAAGTCCGGCGCGGCCAGCAGGTCCAGCTTGTCCCACGGATAGCCGAAGCCGTAGTAGTCCTCCAGCGTGTGGATGATCACCGGGGTGGAGTCCAGCGCGAGCTTCATGCGCGGGCCCTTGCCGGCCGGCGCCACGCCGCGCAGGGGCAGGGTGCCGCTACGCTCGGGCGTGGCGGTGATGCCCGGGCCGTCGACGATGTCCCACGGACCCACGGCGAAGGCGACCAGATAGGTCGGCAGCGGCAGCGTGCGCGAGAAGGTCAGCGTCTTCCAGCCCTGGCCGGCGGGGGTTTCCTTCACCTGCGAGGTGTTGGCCACGCCCTGCAGGTCGCTGGGGATGGTCAACTTGATGTCGTAGGGCGTCTTGAACGCCGGCTCGTCGAAGCCGGGGAAGGCGAAGCGCGCGCTGATCGGTTCCATCTGCGTCATCGCGTAGGGCTTGCCCTCGTAGGTGACCTTGTACAGACCTTCCAGCTCGCCATTGAACGGCGCGGTGTAGGCGATGGTCACGGTCAGCACCTGCGGCTGCAGGGTCTTGCCGAAATCGATGCGGGCCACGCCGTTCTGGGCGTCGGCGGCCACGTAGGTGGCCGGGGCGGCCTTGCCGTCGGCGCCGGCCACGGTCACCTTGGAGACCTTCAGTTCCTTGCCGTCGATCCACAGATGGTCGCTGGCCTGGGTGAGCTTGACGTGGATGGTGGTGGTGCCGCTGAAGCTGTCCTGCGCCGGGTCGATCTTCAGGTCCAGCGCATAGTCCTGCGGCACGGCCCAGCCCGGCAGGTGGCCGCTCGGCACAGCGTCATTGGCGGCAAAGGCACTGACGCTGCAGGCGGCCAGGGCCAGGGCAAGCAGCGAACGGGTGGGTCGGCGCATCGCGCGGCTCCGGTTGGCGAAAAGAGAACCGCCACCGTGCCGCCACCCGACCCGCCGGGACAGTGCCACAAGGCATGGGCCGGCGAGGCCTCCCGGAACCCTTCACACGCCCCAGAACACCACCACCGCATGCAGGAGCAGCCCGATCAACCCGCCCACCAGGGTGCCGTTGAAGCGGATGTACTGCAGGTCGCGGCCGACGGCCAGTTCCAGCACGTCGACCAGCTGGCGTTCGTCCCAGCCTTTCATGGTCTGGGCGATGTGGCTGGTGACGCCGCTGCGCAGGCGGGTGGTGAGGCTTTCGGCGGCGGTGGTGAGGTGGGTGTTGAGCGCGTCACGCAGCGATGGATCGCGGCCCAGGGCCTCGCCCAGGGCCTGCAGCGAGCGTTCCAGGTGGGCGGCCAGGCGCGAGTCGGGGTTCTCCAGATCGGTGCGCAGGGCGGCATGCACCTGGTCCCACAGGCCGCGCACGTAGTCCTGCACGGCCGGATGATCGATCAGGTTCTGCTTGATCCGCTCCACGCGCGCGGTCAGGTCCGGGTCCTCGCGCAGGCGCACGACGTAGTCAGACAACCAGGCCTCGTAATCCTGGCGCAGGGGATGCTCGGGGGTGGACAGGACCTGCTGCAGTTCGTCCAGGGCGGCGGTGGCGATGCGCTGGGCCAGCGCGTCGCCGATTTCATCCACCGGCTTGATCAGATCCACCGTGCCCATCAGCTTGGGCCACTCGCGCCGCGCATAGCGCACGATCAGCGCCGAGGCGCGCGCCTTGAGCGCCGGGTCGTCCAGCCAGCGGCCGATGCGCTTGAGGGCCTCGTCCAGCAGTTCCTGGTGGCGGCCGTCGGCGGTGAGGATGCCCAGCACCTCGCCGGCGGTCCCGGCCGCGTTCCAGCGCCGCAGCCGGTCGATGACGAAGCGCTGGATCGCCGTTCGCACGGCCGCTTCGTCCAGCAGGTCCAGGGCCTGCAGGGCCCAGCCGCGCGCCATGCCGGCCAGCATCTTCGACTGCGTCGGCTCGGACAGCCACTGGCCCAGGCGCGTGGCCGGGTCGAACACGCGCAGCTTGTCCAGCAGCGCCTCGGGCGCCAGGAAGTGGTCACGGACGAACACCGCCAGACTGTCGGCCAGCCGCGCCTTGCCGCGCGGGATGATCGCCGTGTGCGGGATCGGCAGGCCCAATGGCCGGCGGAACAGCGCCACCACGGCGAACCAGTCGGCCATCGCGCCCACCGCGGCGGCCTCGCAGAAGGCGGCCACCCACGCCCACGGGCCGCGCAGGCCCATCGCGTGGCTCAGGGCGAAGCCGGCCAGCATCAGCAGCAGCAGGCCGAAGGCGGCCAGCTTCATGCGGCGCAGGCGCAGGCGGCGGGGATCGTCGGCGAGGCCGGTCAGCGATTCGGTCATGCAGCCAAGCCTAGCGCGTGTGATGCAAACCGCCTGCGATCACGCGAACAGCCGCCACAGCAACGCGGTGCCGGCCAGGCCGACCAGCGACACGATGGTCTGCAGCACCGACCACACCAGCACGGTCTGCTTGAGCTTGAGGTCGAAGTATTCGCGCACCATCCAGAAACCGGCGTCGTTGACGTGGCAGAAGAACACCGAGCCGGCGCCAATGGACAGCGCGATCAGCGCGCCCTGCGTGGCCGGCAAGTGCGCGACCAGCGGGGCGAGGATGCCAGCGGTGGTGGTCGTGGCCACCGTCGCAGAACCGGTCGCCTGGCGAAGCGCGACGGCGATCAGCCACGCCAGCAGCAGGAAGGGCAGGTGCGCCGCCTGGGCGACCTTGGCGATGGTGTCACTGATGCCGGCGTCCAGCAGCACCTGCTTGAGGCCGCCGCCGGCGCCGATGGTCAGCAGCAGCGCGGCGATCGGCGGCAGGCTCTTGAGCAGTACCTTGTTGACCCGCTCGCGGCCCAGTCCATCGCCCCAGCCAAGCACCACGATGGATGTGACCACGGCAAGGGCGAGGGCGACGATGGGTTCGCCGAGGAAGCGCAGCCCGGTCGAGGCCAGCGAGGCTTCCGGCAGGGCGACCTTGGCCACGGTCGCACCCAGCATCAGTGCCACCGGCAGCAGGATGATGCCCAGGCTCGCGCCGAAACCCGGCTGTGCGGCGGGTGCCTGACGCGAGGCGTAGAGGGCTTCCATGTGATCCGGCACCGCGATCACCATGCGGCGCGAGAGCCATATCCCGTAGAGCGGTCCTGCCAGGATCACCGCGGGAATGGCGATCACCAAGCCGAACAGCATGGTGAGGCCCAGGTCCGCGTGCAGTGTGCTGACCGCGATCAGCGGGCCCGGATGCGGCGGCATCAACGCATGCAAGGTGGTCATGCCGGCCAGCGCGGGGATGGCGATGCGCAATAGCGGCTGCTCGGACCGGCGCGCCATGACGAAGATGATCGGCACCATCATCACTAGGCCGACTTCGAAGAACAGCGGTAGGCCGATCACCAGCGCCACCAGCGCCATGACCCAGGGCAGCGCCTTGCCCTTGCCAAGCTTGAGCAGGGTCGAAGCGATCCGGTCGGCGGCGCCGGTGTCGGCCAGCATCGCGCCTAGCATGGCCCCCAGCGCGATGATCAGGCCGGCGTCTCCCAGCAGGTGCCCGGCCCCGGTGCTGAAGGATTTGGCGAGCTTCTCGGCGGGCAGACCGATCCCGAGCCCGGCGGCGAAGGTGCCGATGAGGATCGACAGGAACGGGGGCAGCCTGGCCACGCTGATCAGGACGATGATGCAGGCGATGCCAACCAGGGCGCAGAACAGCAGGCGTGAATCCTGCGCAAGCCAATGCACGGTGGTGAAATCCAACGATTTGCTCCAAGGATTCTGACGAATATGTCAGTTTGGCGCCGGATGCGGTGGTGGCAGCCTGGGAAGGTGAGGGCCGGCTGGCGCACTTCACATTGGCTTCAAGATGAGCTCAATCGCCATCCACAGGGGGCGCGCACGCTGCGTGCCATCGACCCTGGCCGGAGGCCCGCATGAAATCCCTCAAACTCGTCCTACGCTTTGCCGTGGTCGGTGTGCTGACCCTGGCGCTGCTGATCCCGTTGACGATGATCCGCAGCAAGATCGCCGAGCGCACCGCCTACCGTGCCCAGGCGGTGGAGCGGGTCTCGCGCAGCAGCGCCGGGGCCCAGCGCCTGGTCGGGCCGCTGCGCGCGGTGCCGTACACCGATACCCACGAGGAGTCCTACACCGACGACAAGGGCGTGGCCCGCACGCGGACCGTGCACGAGCCCGGTGTGCTGTTGCAGGCTCCGCAATCGCTGAACGTGCACGGCCAGCTGCGTCCGCAGACGCGGCGGGTCGGGCTGTTCGACGTGCCCACCTACGTGTGGGAGGCGCGGCTGGCGGCACGCTTCGGGCAGGAACTGCCGGCGCTGCCGGCCGGCGTGTCGCGCCGTTACGGCACGCCTTATCTGCTGCTGGGCGTGCAGGATGTGCGCGGCCTGATGGGCACCCCCAGGCTCACCGTCGACGGCGCCGCGCTGTCGCTGGTGCCGGGTACCCGCGACTTCAACGCACATCTGCCGGGCATCAGCGCCACGCTGCCTGTGGTGGAGGACGGGCATGTCGCCGCAGGCGAGGTCTTGGTGGACTTCTCCCTGGCCGGCACGGAGGCACTGGACGTGGTGCCGGTGGCCGACGACACCCGCGTGCAGCTCGCCTCGGCCTGGCCGCATCCTTCCTTTACCGGCGACTTCCTGCCGGTGCGGCGGCAGGTGGGCGGTGCGGGCTTCGACGCGCAGTGGGCGGTGTCCTCGCTGGCCAGCCAGGCCCAGACCCAGCTGCAGCGGCTGCGCGCGCAGGACGTGGCGCTGGATGCGCTGCGCGTGGAGCTGGTCGACCCGGTGGATGTCTACACGCTGGCCGACCGCGCCAGCAAGTACGGGATCCTGTTCGTGGTGCTGACCTTCGTGGGCTTTGGCCTGTTCGAGCTGATCAAGCGCCTGCCCATCCACCCCATGCAATACCTGCTGGTTGGCCTGGCGTTGGCGATGTTCTTCCTGCTGCTGATCAGCCTGTCCGAGCACATCGCCTTCTGGATCGCGTACCTGGTCTCGGCGGCGGCGTGCATCGGGGTGCAGTTCGTCTACCTGTCCGGCGTGCTGCGCGGCTGGTGGCGCGCGGCGGGCTTCGCCCTGGGGCTGACCGCGCTGTATGGCGCGCTCTACGGGCTGCTGATCTCCGAGGACAACGCGTTGCTGATGGGCTCGCTGCTGCTATTCGGCATTCTGGCCACGATCATGGCCATCACCCGCAAGCTGGACTGGTACGCGCTGTCGGCGGAGTTGCGCTGATGCTGCTGCAGGGACGCGCCGTGCGCCATGCGGCGCGTCGCCTGCCATCGATCCTGTCGGTGGCAGGCGTGCGCGTGGAAGAGGGGCTCACGCCGCTGTTGCTGCCGCTGCGGCATGGCTGCGAGGGCGCGGTGGTGTTCCAGCTGGCCGAGGCCACGGTCCGGGCGTTGCGGGAGCGTCCCACGGTGTTGCTGGGCCAAGCGCTTGCGCCGCGTTGCGTGCATCTGTCGGCCTGGCGTCCCTGGCGCCTGCTGCGCAGTGCCCGATACGGCCTGCTGTGGCTGAGCGCGCAGCGCGACGGGCCGGCCTGGCTGGTCGTCGCGCCGGAAGACGGCGTTGCGGTTTACCTGTGGCGGGACAAGAAGACCGCGTGCGCTAAATTGACGCCATGACCTCGCCCGACCACGCGTCAGCCGCGCACCGGATCACCCTGGTGCGCGGTGCCGATATCGCCCCGCATCTGGATGACCTGGCGCGTCTGCGCATCGCCGTGTTCGCGCACTGGCCGTACCTGTACGAAGGCAGCCTGGATTACGAACGCCAATACCTGGCGGCCTACGCGCGTTCGCCGCGCAGCGTGTTCGTGCTGGCGCAAGCCGGTGACGCCGTGGTGGGCGTGTCCACCGGCCTGCCGCTGCTGGACGACACCGAGGCGTTCTCCAAGCCGCTGGCCGAACAGGGCCTCGATGCGACCCGGGTGTTCTATTTCGGCGAATCGGTGCTGCTGCCGGAGTGGCGTGGTCGCGGCATCGGACATGCGTTCTTCGATGCGCGCGAAGCGCATGCGCGCGCGCTGGGGGGCTTTGACACCACCGCGTTCTGCGCGGTCGACCGCGACCGGGGCGATCCGCGCCGGCCAGCGGGACACCGCGACAACGATGCCTTCTGGCACAAGCGCGGCTACACGCGCCGCGACGGCCTGACCGTGACCTTGCCCTGGCGCGAGCCGGCGCGCGGCGAGGTCACGCATACGCTCACCTTTTGGACCCGACCCCTGGAGCCGCAGGCATGAAAGTCGCCGTCGCCAAATATCCCATCGGCCAGCCGCGCGACTTCGACGCCTTCGCCGAAAAGCAGGTGCATCTGCTGCAGCAGGCCGCCGATGCCGGCGCGCGCATCGCGGTGCTGCCGGAGTACCTCTCGCTGGAACTGGCCGCGACCTTTCCGGTCGCCGTCAGTGCCGAGCTGCTGGCCTCGCTGGAAGCGACCCAGCAACACGCCGAGGACTTCCTGCATCTGTACGCCACCCTGGCCCAGCGCATGGGCCTGCACGTGATCGCCGGCAGCTTCCTCACCGCCGCCGGCAACGGGCGTTATCGCAACCGCGCGCACTGGTTCACCCCGGATGGGCGCAGTGGCTGGCAAGACAAGCTGCAGCTGACCGGCTTCGAGAAAGCCGCGCGGGTGATCGAGGGCGGGGAGGAGGTGCGGGTGTTCGAGGCCGACGCCATCCGCGCCGGCATCGCGATCTGCTACGACGCCGAATTCCCGCTGCCGGTGCGCGCCCAGCAGCAGGCCGGCGCGCGCCTGCTGCTGGTGCCCAGCTGCACCGATACCCAGGCCGGCGCCACCCGGGTCAAGGTCGGCTGTTTGGCACGCGCCCTGGAGAATCGCGTGTTCGTCGCCCAGTCGGTGACCGCCGGCATCGCGCGCTGGAGCCCGGCGCTGGACGAGAACACCGGCGAGGCCGCGCTGTTCGCGCCAATGGACGTCGGCTTGCCGGCCGATGGCGTGGTCGCGCAAACGAGCGGCGAGCAGGTCTGGGCCGTCGGCGAGCTGGATTTCGAGGCACTGGAGGCCAGCCGCGCCAGCGCCCAGGTGGCCAACGATCGCGACTGGGACGGGCAGGACGCCCCCGCGCTGCGCCGTGCGCGGGTCGTGCCGTTGGCCTGACGCAAGCGTCATGTCCGGCCATGACCGATGGCCGGCGGCAATCCCCGCGCCGCACTGGCAGACTCGTCCGGTTGATCAACCACAACGGGGAAGCAGGACATGACGCGGATGCAGTGGGGTGCGCTGGTAATGGGATTGGGCCTGGCGCTATCGGCGCAGGCCGAGGAAGCGGTCGACCTGGCGATGGTCGGCAAGATCCGGCAGGAGGCCTTTCATCGCTCGCAGGTGGGCGACACGCTGGAGCACCTGACCGAGCAGATCGGTCCGCGGCTGACCAACTCGCCCAACATGGCCAAGGCCAATACGTGGACCAAGCAGAAGTTCACCGAGTGGGGATTGAGCAACGTCCACGACGAGGCCTTCGCCGACTTCGGCCGTGGCTGGGAGTTTGCCAACGCCAGCGTCGAACTGCTCAGCCCGCGCACGGCACCGCTGCATGCCGTGCCCAAGGCCTGGACGCCGGGCACCAACGGCCCGGTCGAAGGCGAGGCCATCGCGCTCAAGATCAAGGCCAAGGGCGACCTGGACCAGTACAAGGGCAAGCTGCGCGGCAAGATCGTGCTGCTGAGCCAGGCGCGCGACTACAAGCCGGATACCGAGGCGGCCTCCAAGCGCTACGACGAAGCCGGCCTGACCGAACTGCTGGATTTCGCCATCCCCGCACCCAAGGACCCGGCCGCCCGCGACAAGCGCCTGAAGGACTATCTGGAACGCACCGAACTGACCAAGGCCACCAACCAGTTCCTGATCGATGAGGGCGCTGTCGCCGCATTGAGCATCAGCGGTTGGGACGACGGCATCCTGCGCGTCGGTGGCGGCGGTTCGCGCAAGGCCGGCGAGTCGGTCGGCGTGCCCGAACTGGTGGTCGCCGCCGAGCACTACAACCCACTGTTGCGCGCCCTGGACCGCAAGCAGACCGTGCGCCTGCGGGTGAACTCCGATGCGCGCTTCACCAGCGACGCCAACGACCCCGGCTACAACACCATCGCCGAGCTCAAGGGCAGCGGCAAGGCCGACGAGGTGGTGATGCTGGGCGCGCACATGGATTCCTGGCACGCCGGCACGGGCGCTTCGGACAATGGCGCCGGCGTGGCGGTGATGATGGAGGCCATGCGCATCCTCAAGGCGGTCGGCGCTCGGCCCAAGCGCACCATCCGCGTGGCGCTGTGGAGTGGCGAGGAGCAGGGCCTGGTCGGTTCGATGGATTACGTGGCGCGCCACTTCGCCCGTTACCCGGAGCCGACCGATCCGGCGCAGAAGGAACTGCCGGCCTACTACCGCGAGCCCACCGGCGCGCTGCAGAAGACCAAGGAGTGGAACACGCTCTCGGCGTACTTCAACCTGGACAACGGCTCGGGCAAGATCCGTGGCGTCTATGCGCAGGAGAACCAGGCGGTGATGCCGATCTTCGAGGCTTGGCTGAAGCCATTCAACGACGTGGGCGCGACCATCGTCACCAGCCGCAACACCGGCAGCACCGACCACATCGCGTTCGACCGCGTCGGCCTGCCGGGCTTCCAGTTCGTGCAGGACCGGCTGGACTACGGCACTCAGGTGCATCACAGCGACCTGGACACGTACGACCACGCCTCCATCGCCGATCTGCAGCAAGCCGCGGCCATCGTGGCGACCTTCGTCTACCAGGCCGCCATGCGCGATGACAAGCTCCCGCGCAAGGACGTGCTGGAGGACTGACGCCTCCGTAGAGCGGAGCTTGCTCCGCTGGGGCTTTCCTCACGAAACGAACCAAGCGCAGCGGAGCAAGCTCCGCTCTACGGCGATGCGCTTGTTTCAGCCCAGCAGGCTGACGCCCGGCACAGCCCAGATCGCCAGGGCGGCCAGCGAGGTGCCGATGATCGAGGCAGCCAGCGTGTCGCTGAGAAAGTGCAGGTCTTCAACGCTCTGTAGAGCGGAGCTCGCTCCGCTAGGGCTTTCCCGCTGACCGAACCAAGCGCAGCGGAGCGAGCCCCTCTCTACGACGATGCGCTTGTTTCAGCCCAGCAGGCTGACGCCGGGCACCGCCCAGATCGCCAGGGCCGCCAGCGAGGTGCCGATGATGGAAGCAGCCAGCACGTCGCTGGGAAAGTGCAGGCCCAGCACCACGCGCGAGGTCGCCACGCAGGCGGTGAATGGCACGAGCAGCGGCGCCAGCGCCGGATAGTGCGCCAGCGCCACCAGGGTGAAGGCCACCGCATGCAGCGTATGCCCGGACGGGAAGGAGAATTCGTCCAGCGGCGCCACCCAGGCCTGGATGCGCACGTCCGAGGCGAATGGCCGTGGGCGCCGGGTCCAGCGCTTCAGGCCCTTGTAGAGCAGCAGCGCGACCGCGCCGGTGGCCGCCAGGTGCGCGGCGGCAGCCAGGCCGTGCCAGCCGTCGAACACGATCAGCGCGCCCATCAGCACATACCAGAACACCCCATCGCCCAGGCGGCTGATGAGGGCGAAGAAGCGGCGCACGTCCTGGCGCCGGCCAAAACGGTTGGCGAACAGGCACACGCCTGCTTCGCGGGGGAGGTTCAACTCACGCGGGGACGACGTGCGCATGGGGCCTCCGTTGACGCGCCAGACGGGATAGCAGGACATCGAAATCGGCGGCCACCTGGGCCGGTTGCAGGGCCTGGACCGCCTGGTGCGCGGCCGCGCCCATGGCTTTCCAGCGTGCGGGCTGTGCGCCCAGCGCGCAGACAGCCGCCACGAAGGCATCGTCATCGCCCACCGCCGCGCCGTGCAGGCCGCTGCGCAGGTGCTCGCGCGCCGCGCCCGAGTCGAAGGCCACTGTGGTCAGGCCGCTGGCCATCGCTTCCAGGGTCACGTTGCCGAAGGTCTCGCTGCGGCTGGGGAACACGAACAGGTCGGCGCTGGCGTAGTGCCGGGCCAGGGCCTCTCCGCGCTGCATGCCCGCGAAGATGAAATCCGGGTGCGCGGCCTGCAGCGCCGCGCGCTCCGGGCCATCGCCGACCCACACCATCCGCGCCTGCGGGCGATCGCGCTGCAGGGAACGGAAGCTGCGCACCGCCAGTTCCAGGTTCTTCTCCGCGGCGATCCGGCCGACCGAGAGCACCACCGGTGCTTCGGGATGGGCGTTCCACTGGGTCCGTAGCGCCTCATCGCGGAAGTCGGGATGGAACTGGCGGGTGTCCACTGCACGCGCCAGGCGGCGCACGTGATGGAAGCCCTGTTCCTCCAGCCACTGGCCCAGTTCCAGCGTCGGCACCAGCGTGGCATCGCCACCATTGTGGAAGCGGCGCATCCAGCGCAGGGCGGTCGGCCGCAGCCAGGGCATTCCGTAATCGTCCATGTAGTGATCGAAACGGGTATGGAAACCCGTGGCCGCTGGAATCCCCAGCTGCCGCGCCGCGCGCAGGGCCGACCAGCCCAGGGGGCCTTCCGTGGCCACGTAGATGGCATCCGGCGCGTGACGTGCGAAATGGGCCCGCAGTGCCTGCGGTGCGGGCAGGCCGAAGCGCAGCCCGGGATAGCGCGGCAGGCGGCCGCCGCGGACCAGTAGCGTGTCGGGGCAGGGCGGTGCGTCTTCATCGGCGGGCTGTCGCGGGCGCACCAGCGCCACCGCGTGGCCGCGCTGCCGCAGCCCTTCCTCCAGACCCTGCACGGTCAATGCAACGCCATTGATTTCGGGCGGATAGGTCTCTGTGACGATGGTGTAGCGCATGAGCGTCTCCCACGTTTGGCATAGCGTGGGCTGCGGTCGTGCACCCTGCATTGCAGGGGCGTGGCAGTTTGATGAAACGCGCTAGTTCAGCGACTTGCTGGCTCGCAGGGCCTGGAAGAGCGCATCGCGCGATAGTGGCTGGGAAAGGTGATAGCCCTGGACCTCGTCCACGCCCAGCACTTCCAGGGCGGCCAGCTCCTGGGCGGTTTCCACGCCTTCGGCCACGACGTGACTCCCGGTCTGGTGGCCGAAGCCGATCATCGCCGCGGCCAGCGCCTTGCGCGAGGGGTCGCTGTCGATGCTCCGGGTCAGGCTGATGTCCATCTTGATGATGTCCGGATGCAGCGTGAGGATGTGCCGCATGTTGGCGTAGCCGGCACCGGCATCGTCGACCGCGAAGCGCACCCCAGCCTGGCGCAGCTTCTGCACCGTGGCCTGCAGGGGGTGGTAATCGTCGACCAGGGCGTGCTCGGTGATCTCCATGACGATGCGGCCGGGCTGGATCACGTCCAGGTACTCCAGCACATCGCCGCTGACGAGCGTCTGCGGCGAGACATTGAGCGCCACATAGAAGCCACCCGGCACCGCACGCAGCCCATCGAGCGCGGTCAGCATCGCGTTGAGCTCCAGGCGCACGCCCAGGCCGATTTCGTTGGCTTCGTCGAACCATTTGTCCGGCGGACGGCGCGGCTCCATGTCGAAGCGGGACAGGCACTCCACGCCAACGATGGTGTGATCGGACAACCGGTAGATGGGCTGATAGACGATGCGCGGCTGCCCCATTTCCAGGACCGCGCTGATCCGCTCGACCTTGGCGCCATGGTCACGCACGGCAGCCAGGTCGCCCTCGACCTGGAAGGCCAGCAATTGGGCGAACGCACGCATCATGTGTAGGTCGCGCTCATCCAGGCTCAGGTCCGGCTCGAAGCTGAAACAGCAGAAGGTCCCATAGACCCGACCGTCGCCCAGCACGATGGGGACGCTCAAGTGGGCGCCAATCGGGATCGCGCTGGTCTCGGGCAGGCAGGCGGCCGCCGGAACCTGCGCAGTATCCGGAATCAGCTGCGGGATGCGCCCTTCCACCACGCCCCGGCAGTAGCCCGACTCCATCGCCATGGTGTCACCGGCATGCAGCTGGAGGCGGCCGCTCTCGTTGATCACGTAGCGGAAGACGCGGTCGCGGGTGCCGAACTCGGAGACAAAGGCCACGTCCATGCGCAGGTGGTCGCGTACTGCGCGCAGGATCTGCTCGACGTTGCGGTCGACCGAGCTCGAGGCGCTCGCAACCTGCGCCATGACTTGCTGGATGAGTGCATCGGCATTCTGGCGGGCCATGCAATTCCCTGTGCGGCTTGGCGGCGGGGCGCGTGACCGGCATCGGCCATTCGCACGCTTTCCTTTCCTAGGACGTTAACACTGGCGCCATGGGGCCATGCAAGTCTTGGGGCAGTTGGTAAGCCGTGCTCTACAGGGACAGGGGGAGGCGGCAGGGTCCCTGAGGGCGGTTCAGGTCACGAAGGGCTTGAAGGTGACACCCAGGTCAGGCAGCGCGTCGGCCTCGCCGATCAGGTCGGCGCGCAGCAGCGGCCGGGCATCGATCCACGCCTTGTCCAGGGTCAGGCGTAGGTCATCGGCCGTGGCCTCCAGATCCAGCACGGGAATCTCGTCCTGGTCATGGGCGCGGTGCAGCAGCACGGCCAGGCGCAGCAGGACGGCAATGTGCCGAGCTGCGGGAATGCGGCGGTCCGGCAGTGCGTCGAAGGCGGATTTTGGAATGCCGCGACGATGCGTGCGCACCAGCGCCGAGAGCATCAGCTGCTCCTGGCGAGAGAAGCCGGCGATGTCCGAGTGCTCCAGCAGATAGGCACCGTGGATGTGGTACTGACTGTGGGCGATGGCCAGGCCGATCTCGTGCAGTCGCGCGGTCCACGAGAGCAGGCGCCCGTCGTCCGGTTCCAGTTGCCAGGCCGGCGCGACCTGCGCGAACAGGCGCGCGGCCGTGGCGGCCACGCGGCTGGCCTGGGCCTCGTCCACGCCGTAGCGGTGCATCATGCTGGCCACCGACTGTTCGCGTGGATCGTTGTCGCCGCGGCGGCCCAGCATGTCGTAGAGGATGCCTTCGCGCATGGCGGCTTTGCTCACAAGGACGCGTTCGATGCCCAGCGCCTGGAAGGCGGCCTCCATGACCAGCACCCCGCCGGCAATGATCGGCTGGCGATCCTTGCTCAGACTGGGCAGGTCGATGTTCTCGATCTTTTCCGCCTGCAGGAGGCGCTCGCGCACCTGGGGCAGGGCTTCGGCGGTGATCGCGCCCTTGGTCAGCTTCATCGCCGCGCAGATGTCGCCGATGGCCTTGGCGGTACCCGACGAGCCAAGCGCTTCCTGCCAGCCCAAGCTCCGGTAAAGCGGAGCGAACTGCTGCAGCTCGGCGGTGATTTCCGTCAGGGCCGTATTCCAGCGCTTCTTGGTCAGCTTGCCGCCGGGAAAGAACCGCCGGGTGCTGGCGATGCAGCCGACCTGGATGCTCTCGCGCTCCAGGGTTTGCATGCCCGAGCCGATGATGAATTCGGTCGAGCCGCCGCCGATGTCGATGACCAGGCGCTTGCTGCCGGCCTTCGGGGGTTGTGCATTGCAAACGCCCAGATAGATCAGGCGTGCTTCCTCGCGGCCGGAGACGACCTCGATGGCGTGACCCAGCGCGGCTTCGGCCGGGACCAGGAACTCCTGCGGCAGCGCCAGCCTGCGCACGGTGTTGGTCGCCAGGGCACGGACGCGGGCGTCGGGCAAATCGCGGATCCGCTGGCCGAAGCGCGACAGGCATTCCATGGCCCGGGCGTGGGCCTCGGCCGACAGGCCGCCGCGGTGATCCAGGCCGTCGGCCATGCGCACGGTCTCGCGCAGGCGGTCGATCACGCGCAGCTGGCCCTGGGTGTAGCGGGCCACGATCATGTGGAAGCTGTTGGAGCCCAGGTCCACGGCTGCCAACTGGTCGTTGTCCTGCAGCGGCTGGGAGAAGGTCTGGGGGAGGGTGAATGGCATGGCGCGCAATGGTAGCCGAAGCCACATTCACCTTTCATGGTGCCCGCCGCGTGGCGGGCGATGACGCAGGGTCAGACCTTGGCCAGCAGCGTGCCCTGGGCCGAGTGCGGCGCTTGGTCCTGCGCCGGCGAACACTTGTGGTATTCCCCGTCCGCGTCCAGTTCCCAGGCGTTGCAGTTGTCGTCCAGATAGTTCTGCAGATGATCGCGGAACACCCGCGCGGCCAGGCGCGCGTCCAGGATCGGGAAGCAGGTTTCCACCCGGTGCAACAGGTTGCGCTCCAGCCAGTCGGCGCTGGCACAGTACAGCTCCGGGTCGCCGTCGTTGCCGAACCAGTACACGCGGCTGTGCTCCAGGAAGCGTCCCACGATCGAGCGCACGCGGATGTTCTCCGAGATCCCCGGCACGCCCGGGCGCACCGTGCAGGCGCCGCGCACGATCAGGTCGATCTGGACGCCCTCCTGCGAGGCCGCGTACAGGGCCCGGATCACCCGGACCTCGTTGATGGCGTTGACCTTGATGATGATGCGCGCCGGCCGACCCTCACGGGCCAGGCGCGCCTCGCGCTCGATCTTCTTGATCACCCCCGGATGCAGGGTGAAAGGCGACTGCAACAGGCACTTGAGCTTGGTCGTGGGCGCCAGTCCGGAGAGTTGCTGGAACAGCAGGTGCACGTCGTTGCCGATGTCCGGGTTGGCTGTGATCAGGCCCAGATCGGTGTAGGCGCGCGCGGTGCCGGCGTGATAGTTGCCGGTGCCCAGGTGCACGTAGCGGCGCAGCTTCTTGCCCTCGCGGCGGACGATGAGCAGCATCTTGGCGTGGGTCTTGAAGCCGACCACGCCATAGACCACCTGCACGCCGGCTTCCTGCAGCTTGTCGGCCAGGCCGAGGTTGGCCTCCTCGTCGAAACGCGCGCGCAGTTCGACCACCACCGTGACGTCCTTGCCGTTGCGCGCGGCGATCACCAGGGCATCGACGATGGCCGAGTCTTTGCCGGTGCGATAGAGCGTCTGCTTGATGGCCAGCACGTTGGGATCGGTGGCGGCCTGCTTGAGCAGCTCCAGCACCGGGGTGAAGGCATCGAAGGGGTGGCTGAGCAGCACGTCGCCGTCGGCGACGGTCTCGAACATGGCATCGCCGTCGCGCAGCGTGCGCGGGGTGAAGGCCGGATACTTCAACTCGGGGCGCTGGACCAGATCATAGACCTGGCTGACCCGGTTGAGATTGACCGCGCCATTGATGCGATACACCGCGTTTTCGGTCAGGCCGAAGTTCTCCAGCAGCGTGCCGACGATGGCCTTGGGGCAGTCGTGGGCAATCTCCAGGCGCACCGCGGGCCGGTAGCCGCGCCCGGCCAGCTCGTCTCGCAGGGCCAGGGCCAGGTTCTCCACTTCCTCCTCGTCGACCACCAGCTCTGAGTTGCGGGTCACCCGGAACTGATAGGCGCCCTTGACCTCCATGCCGGGGAACAGGTCGTCCACGAAGGCAGACAGCACGCTGGAGAGCAGCACGAAGTCGTGCTCGCCGCCGGAGATGCGCTGCGGCAGCTGGATGATGCGCGACAGCGAACGCGGCGCACGCACGATCGCCAGGTGCCCGGCACGACCGAAGGCGTCCTTGCCCTTGAGCACCACCACGATGTTGAGCGACTTGTTGAGGATCTTCGGGAACGGATGTGACGGATCCAGGCCCAGGGGCGAGAGCACCGGCATGATCTCGTTGCGGAAGTAGGCGCGCAGCCAGCGTTTCTGCCGGGCGTTCCACACCAATTGGCTCAGCACGCGCACGCCGGCCTGGTCCAGGGCCGGGCGCAGGACCTGGTTCCAGCAGGTGTACTGGGCGTCGACGAGCTGCGCGGCGCGGTCGTGGATGCGCGTCAGGACCGTGGCCGGGCTCAGCCCATCCGGTCCGGCCGGCAGCCCGAAATCCTGCGCGTGCCGCACGGTGGCCGCGCGGATCTCGAAGAACTCGTCCAGGTTGGTGCAGCTGATGCACAGGAAGCGCAGCCGCTCGAGCAGCGGCACCGATGGATCCTGTGCCTGGGCCAGGACGCGGAAGTTGAAGTCCAGCTGCGACAGCTCGCGATTGAAGTACAGGGCACTGTCGCGCAGCGGATCGGCGGTCTCGACGGGCAGTTCGGTGGCGGCATTCATGCGGTCTGACTCTCTTGAAGCGGGAAGGCCCCCTCGCGGGGATGCACGCGCTCGGGACCGAAATGGACCGAGAAAGTACTGCCCTGGCCGACCGCGCTGTCGATCTCCAGCCGGGCCTGATGCAGGTTCAGCACATGCTTGACGATGGAGAGCCCAAGCCCGGTGCCACCGCTTTCGCGCGAGCGGCTGGTGGAGACCCGGTAGAAGCGCTCGGTGATGCGCGGCAGGTGCGATTCGGGGATGCCGTAGCCGGTATCGCGCACGCTCAGCACCGCGCCTTGACCCTC
Source organism: Pseudoxanthomonas sp. JC1303 (assembly GCF_058448525.1). Taxonomy (NCBI): domain Bacteria; kingdom Pseudomonadati; phylum Pseudomonadota; class Gammaproteobacteria; order Lysobacterales; family Lysobacteraceae; genus Pseudoxanthomonas; species Pseudoxanthomonas sp. JC1303. The sequence continues at coordinate 3,123,435 of NZ_CP185958.1, forward strand.
GCGGGCCAGGGCGATGGTGATGGTACCGCCCACCGGGGTGTAGCGCACCGCGTTGCTGACCAGGTTGGAGAAGGCGCTGTGCAGCTCCTTGTTTGATCCCCACAGGTCGATGTCGCCGCAGTCTTCCATCACGATGGTCTGCCGGCGCTGGCTGAGGGCTTCGGCCTCGCGGCGCAGGGTGGACATCATCGAGGCCATGCCGATGTTCTCGTGTGGCAGGCTGTCCTGCACCTCGAGGCGCGAAAGGGTGAGCAGGTCTTCCACCAATTGGGTCATGCGGTTGGACTGCTTCTGCATCTCTTCCAGGATCGGCTTCCACTCCGGCACCTCGTCGGTGTCGAGCATGTCCAGGTAGCCATGGACCACGGTCAGTGGGGTGCGCAGTTCATGGGAGACATTGGCCACGAAATCCCGGCGCATTTCTTCCAGGCGCAGCAGCTTGCTGACGTCGCGTGCCACCAGCAGCCAGTACTGGTCCGAATAGGGGATCAGGCGGATGTTCAGGCGCAGCGCGGCATTGGCCGGCGAGACCGCGTCGAGCATCGGCTCGGCGTTGCGCCCGCCACTGAGCCAGTGCGACATGGGCAACGGTTGCAGGCGCTCGCCGACCGGCGCGCCCAAGTCGACCGGATGACGTAGCCCCAGCAGCGCGGTCGCGGCCTTGTTGAACCACAGCACGCGCTGGGTGTCGCGGTCGATGACCACCACCGCGTCGGGCAGGGCGGCCGCCGCGGCGCGGTAGGCGCGCAGCATGGACAGCAGACGGCGCTTGCGGGTGCGCATGTCGGCCTGGCCGCGGTGCAGCAGGCGGTCCAGTTCGTTCCAGACGCCATCGCCACGCGGTGGCTTCAGGCGTTCGCGGGCCGTCAGGCGGCGCAGGACCACGCGCAGGTGCCAGAACTGCCAGGCAACCACGCCCAGCGCGCCCAGCGCCAGGACAGGCCAGAACGCACCGACGAGCCAGCCGACGACTGCGGCGATGAGCAGGAGGGTGGCGAGGCGGAACAGGGTGCGGTTCCAGGCCGAGCGCAGGTGCAGAGGCATGAGGCGATTGTGTCAGAGCTGTTGCCGAGCGTAATGCGTCGGTCGTGGCAGGCATGCGGCGGCGCGGCGACCGCCTGGCGACAGGCATGTGACTGTCGCGTGTTGCCCGGCCGCGGGTGGGGCGCTGCTCAGGTGGAGACCGAGAACCGGTAACCGGAGCCACGCACGGTCTGGACCATGTTGTCCGCGCCATGCGGTTCGAGGGTCTTGCGCAGGCGGCGGATATGCACGTCCACGGTGCGCTCCTCCACGTACACGCTGCCGCCCCAGACGTGATCCAGCAGCTGGGTCCGGCTGTAGACGCGCTCGGGATGGGTCATGAAGAAGTGCAGCAGGCGGTACTCGGTGGGGCCGATCGGCACCGGCGTGTCCTCGGCGAACACGCGATGGGCGGCGCCGTCGATGCGCAGGGTGCCCACCGAAATGCTGCCGTCTTCCTCGTCCTCGCGGGTGCGGCGCATCACCGCGCGGATGCGCGCCAGCAGCTCGCGCGAGGAGAACGGCTTGACCACGTAATCGTCCACGCCGGCTTCCAGCCCGCCCACGCGGTCGTTCTCCTCGCCGCGCGCGGTGAGCATGATGATGGGGATCTCGCGGGTCAGGGCGTCCTTGCGCCAGCGCCGGGCCAGGTCCAGGCCGCTGGTGCCCGGGAGCATCCAGTCCAGCAGAATCAGATCGGGGACCTTGTCGGCGATGGCGCCCTGCGCCTCGCGGGCGTCGCCGGCGTGGACCGGTTCGAATTCACCCTTGCGCAGGGCAAAGGCGACCATGTCGCGGATGGCCGGTTCGTCGTCGACGATCAGGATGCGTTTCTGCACGGAATTTCGCCAAGCCGGTGGGATCGGCACCAGTAGACGACAATTTTATGACTCGATTGTGACAGTGGGGCCGGCCCGGGCGCCGTGGCCGGATCAGCGATTGCGATCCAGGTCCGGATCGCGGATGCCGGCATCGCGCAGTTCAAGGACCTCGGGCGTGATCGCGGCGATGCGCGCGTCGACCCGGGCGCGGTCGTAATAATCGAGTGTTTCGCGTCGCTTGAGGTTCTGCAGCTGGGTCAGGGCCTGCTCCGGGCGCCCGTTCAGGTAGGCGACCTGGGCGTACGCCTCTCCGGCCTTGGCGCTGTCGCCGGCCAGTTCGCAGGCGCGGGCGTAGGCCTGCTGGAAGATCGGATCGTCGTCCGCGCTCCCCAGCAGCGGCTGCAGGATCGCCTGCGCCTGCTTGCCGCCAGCCGCGGTGCCCTGCGCATTGAGCGCCTGCGCGTAGGTCAGGGCGATCGGCCGGCTGTCCGGGCGGTGCTTGCGCAGCGCCTCGAAGCGCTGTTTGGCCGCCGCCATGTCTCCGTTGCGCGCCTGTGCCTCGGCCAGCGCCAGGCCCAGCCATACGTTGTCCGGATCGGCCTTGAGCAACGCGGCGAAATGCGTGACGGCGCTCAGTGTGTCGTTGCTGCGCAGCTCGGCCAGGGCCAGGCCATATTGCTGCGGGGCGGTCAGCTCGCCGGTACTGCGGCGGATGCCTTCGTATTCGCGCACCGCATCGCCCGGGGTGTTGGCGCTGAGGACACGCAGGCGCTCGTGCGCCCAGGCGAACAGCCCGGTCGCACCCGCCTGAAAACTGCTCTCAGGCAGCGAGACCTGGAACGGCAGCAGGGGATTGGTGCTGGGCATACCTGCCGCGTAGTTGCCTTCGCGCGGGCTGGATTCAGTGATCTTGCCGCCGGGGGTGGTCACGGTGGTGACCACGTTCTGCTCGCGCTCGATGCGTTCGGCGCGGTCGTGGGCTTCGCTGATGCGGGTGGTCGTCACCGGATGGGTCTGCAGGTAATCGGGCACTTGCTCGCGTTCGCCCCCCCGGTTGGCGCGCATGACCTGCTGCATGCGGGCAAAGAAGTCGGCCATCGCCTCCGGGTCGTAACCGGCGCGGGCCAGGGTGCGGATGCCCAGACGGTCGGCTTCGGATTCGTTGGAGCGCGTGTAATCGATCTGGCGCTGCTGCATCAGCCCCAGGCCGCTGAAGATGGCGGCCTGGGAGGCATCTCCGCTGGAGTTTCCTCCCGCTGCCTGGGCCGCGACGATCGCCCCCAGCATGCCCAGCAGGATGGGAATCTGATCGCGCTGCGCGCGTTCGACGCCGCGCAGAACGTGTTGCTGGGTGACATGGGCGATCTCGTGCGAGAGCACCGCAGCGACCTCGTCCTCGCGCGTTGCAGTCAACACCAGTCCCGAGTTGACTGCGATATAGCCGCCGAGGGTGGCGAAGGCGTTGATCTGACGGTCGCGCAGCATGAAAAAGGTGAACGGCTGCTGCGGGCGGTCGCTGTTGGTGGCGAGCTTCTGGCCGACCTTGTCGAGCCAGTCGTCGATCAGCGGATCGTCCAGCAGGTAGCCGTAGTTGCGCAGCTCGCGCAGCGTCATCGCGCCGTACTCGCGCTGCCGGGTCGGCGTGAGCAGCTCGCCGGCGGACGAGCCGATGTCGGGCAGCCGCTCGGTCTGGGCGCGGCTGATCGGCGCGGCGACCAGCAGGGTGAGGGCGGTGGCCAGCAGGGTCAGGCGCACAGGCAGGCTCGGTGAGTAGCGATAAGCGCAGTGGCGCAGGATGCGGGCCCTGGGTGCCCGACGCGTGAATCAGTGGTTAATCCGCTGCGTTGCATGTCTGTCTCTGGTTTCCCGCCTCCATGCCACCATGATGCCTGTCTGACCATCAACCGGGCGGAGAATTCCCCATGAGCACACCCGAGATCACCATCTACTCCACCGCCATCTGTCCGTACTGCGTGGCGGCCAAGAACTTCCTCAAGTCCAAGGGCCAGACCTGGACCGAAGTGCGCATCGATACCGACCCGGCCGAGCGGGAGAAGATGATGGCCAAGACCCGCCGCACCAGCGTGCCGCAGATCTTCATTGGCGAAACCCACGTCGGCGGCTACGACGACATGATGGCGCTGCACCGCGCCGGTGGGCTGGAACCGCTGCTGGCCGGCGCCTGAGTCGATCACCGATTGGAGTTGCACCATGTCAGAGAACGAAACCGATCGCGTCCAGGCCTTCACCGAATTTCGGCAGCGCATGAACCAGCGCATCCTGGCCGAGCCCAATCAGGTCGTCCGTCGCTTCTTCGCGCTGGATACGCAGACCTATCAGGCGGGCGCGCTGGACGTGAAGACCAAGGAACTCCTGGGTCTGGTGGCCTCGATGGTCCTGCGCTGTGACGACTGCATCAGCTACCACGTGGCCCAGTGCAAGGACGCCGGTGTGACCCGCGAGGAGTTCTTCGAGACCTTCTCCGTGGGGCTGGTCGTCGGCGGGTCCATCGTGATTCCGCACCTGCGTCGCGCAGTGGATTTCCTGGACCAGCTCGAAGGCGGAGCGGCCGCGCCGCAAGCGCACGCGCACGATTGATTCGCGCAAACCGGGCGTTTTCAGGTATGTATGGATGATGCATACCTGAATTCGCGTACTCGCGTTTTATGTGAATTTTTTCCGAAATTTGGGTTTCTTGTCCGCTTTTTAGCGGATCTTTATGGTTTTCCGCTGCGTTCCGGTTTTGGGACGATCACTTCAGGTCGGGCATACTGAGGGGACTGAATCTCTTTCCCGCGCATGCCACACCGGCTTGCGCCCCAGTCTGGAACTCCTCATGACGCAAACCATCACGGTCATCCGCGGCGACGGTATCGGCCCGGAAATCATGGACGCCACCCTGTACGTGCTCGACGCACTCAAGGCGGGCCTGACCTACGAAGACGCCGACGCCGGCCTGGTCGCCCTGGAAAAGCATGGCGACCTGCTGCCCGCGCAGACCCTGGCCTCGATCGAGAAGAACAAGGTCGCGCTGAAGAGCCCGCTGACCACGCCGGTGGGCGAGGGCTTCACCTCGATCAACGTGACCATGCGCCGGCATTTCGACCTGTACGCCAACGTGCGTCCGGCGATTTCCTTCCCCAACACCAAGTCGCGCTTCGGCGCGGGTGTGGATCTGATCACGGTGCGCGAGAACACCGAGGGTGCCTACCTGAGCGAGGGCCAGGAAGTCTCGGCTGACGGCGAGACCGCGATCTCAATGACCCGCGTGACCCGCAAGGGCTCCGAGCGCATCGTGCGCTACGCCTTCGACCTGGCCCGCGCCGCCGGCCGCAAGAAGGTGACCCTGGTGCACAAGGCCAACATCATCAAGTCGACCTCGGGCCTGTTCCTGAAGGTCGGGCGCGAAGTGGCCAAGGACTATCCGGACATCGAGTGCAACGAGATGATCGTGGACAACACCTGCATGCAGTTGGTGATGCGTCCGGAGCAGTTCGACATCATCGTGACCACCAACCTGTTCGGCGACATCCTCTCGGACCTGTGCGCCGGTCTGGTTGGCGGCCTGGGCCTGGCGCCGGGCGCCAACATCGGCACCAATGCGGCGATCTTCGAGGCCGTGCACGGCTCGGCGCCGGACATCGCCGGCCAGGGCAAGGCCAATCCCTGCGCGCTGCTGCTCGCCGCCGCGCAGATGCTTGACCACATCGGCCAGCCGGACAACGCAACGCGCCTGCGCAACGCCATCGTGGCCACGCTGGAAGCCAAGGATTCGGTCACCCCGGATCTGGGCGGCACCGGCAACACCATGGGCTTCGCCAAAGCGATCGCCAGCCGCCTGTAACGGCGCGAACATCAGTCCACAAAAAAGGGCGCCGTCGGCGCCCTTTTTTGATGGGAGTGCTGGCTCTTGCGTAGCGCCGAGCTTGCTCGGCGGCTCTCCGCTCAGGTCGTCGGGAAAGCCCAGCGAAGCGAGCTCCGCTCTACACCGCGTACGCGCCGGTCAGTTGCGGGACTGCAGCTTGGACAGCAGACGCAGGAACTCCACGTACAGCCAGACCAGGGTGACCATCAGTCCGAAGGCGCCGTACCACTCCATGTACTTCGGCGCGCCGGCGTCGACGCCGGACTCGATGAAATCAAAGTCCAGCACCAGGTTGAGGGCGGCGACCACCACCACGACCAGGCTGAAGCCAATCCCGATCACGCCCGAGCCATGGATGTAGGAGACGTTCATGCCGAACATCTGCATCACCATCGACACCAGGTACACCAGCGCGATGCCGCCGGTGGCCGCGACCACGCCCAGCTTGAAGTTCTCGGTCGGCTTGATCAGGCCGCTGCGGTAGGCCATCAACAGCGCGAACAGCGTGCCGAAGGTCAACAGCACCGCCTGGAAGACGATGCCGTGGAAGCGCATTTCGTACATCGCCGAGATCGAGCCGAGGAAGAAGCCCTCGACCAGCGCATACAGCGGCGCGGTCACCGGTGACCAGGTCTTCTTGAAGGTGGTGATCAGCGCAAGGATGAGGCCGCCGATCGCGCCGCCAATCATGTAGATGCCTGCGCCGGCCGCCGGGGCCATTTCGCCGTTGGGAAGGGCGATGGTCGACTGATGCCATGCGAACGCAGCGGTCAGCAGGCTGAGGAGCAACAGGAAGCCGGTCTTGTTGACCGTGCCGTTGAGCGTCATCACGCCGCCATCTCGGGTCACGACCCGGCCCGATCCAAGATCGAGGAAGGTGGACTGTTTCAGGGCGGGATTGCCACTGCGGATCATTGCGCCTCCTGGGCTGCCATTCCTTTGTTGATGGTGCGAAAGGGGGGACTCGAACCCCCACGGGGGTTACCCGCTGGAACCTAAATCCAGTGCGTCTACCAATTCCGCCACTTTCGCAAGGTTGTGCGCATTCTACCTCTCCGCCGTCACGGCGCGCGCTGACGATTCTGATCGCCGGCAAGCGATCGCCACGCGGATCGCACAGGGGAGCGGGCAGGCGTTCTGTGCTGTCTCCGGGCGCTCAGCGTCCCGGGTCGTCGGCCTTTGCCGGCAGTGTCACCGTCGTCACGCGCCCGGCCAGGACCGGTGCGCCGCGAGGCTGTGAGAGGGCACTTCCGCGCGCAACGCGGTATTGCCCTGGGGCGAGGTCGTGCGCCTCGAAGCGGCCCTCATGGTCGGCGACGACGCCGACGATGGCGTTGGTCGATTCGCTGACGATGATGATCTGCTCGTCGGGTGCGGCCTGGCCGCGGATCGTGCCGGTGTCCTGGCTGGCATGGCCGTGAAAGCTCGCGGCCAACAGTGCAGCGCCAAGGACGAGCGAAAGGCGAGGCGGCATGGCGTCATCTCGGGAAGGGAAGGAGCTTTTTGGATGTGCCGAAGGTGCGGAAGGTTTACACGTCCGTTGGCGCTCGCGCACGAGGTGCGCGTCCTCGCCCTGTCCCGTGACGCGCAGGGTCGTCGGATTTCCTTGCAGATTCAGCGCATAAGAAAACAGCCACCCGGTTTGCACCGGATGGCTGTCTTGTTTGGTGGGCCGTCAAGGATTCGAACCTTGGACCTATTGATTAAGAGTCAACTGCTCTACCAACTGAGCTAACGGCCCCGAAAACTGGTCGCGCAGTATACGCGATGATTCCGGTTCTGCAACACCCTTTCGGAGCGAAATGGTGCGGAAAGTGGGGTGGCTGAGGGGACTCGAACCCCCGACATCTGGAATCACAATCCAGTACTCTAACCAACTGAGCTACAGCCACCACTGAAAACCGCATCCAGCCCTGTGCGCCGATGCATTGGCGCGCCCGACAGGAATCGAACCTGTAACCGCCGGCTTAGAAGGCCGGTGCTCTATCCAGTTGAGCTACGGGCGCCCGGCTGGAAATGCATCCGGGCCCATCTTGCTGGCCCTTGCTGAGGATGGTCGGGGTAGAGGGATTCGAACCCCCGACATCCTGCTCCCAAAGCAGGCGCGCTACCAGACTGCGCTATACCCCGGAAACTTCAGTGGGCCGGCGACTTGCCGGTGCCTTGCCGGCGATCAGCGCCGGAAAGGACGCGTATTGTCTGGACGCGGAGGGTGCCTGTCAACGAAAACCGCACCCTCGGTGGTCAAACCGCGCCCGATCGGCGAAACTAGCGCGTTCGGCAAGGGCGCTGACCGCTTCAAACGGCCGAGCCCGCCGCCATCCCTTTCTCAACGATAACCCGTGGTCCTGCGAGGCCACGGTTGCAGGAGCCAGTGACATGACCGTTTCCGTCGAATCGACCGGCAGCCTTGGGCGCCGCATGAGTTTCACTCTGCCGGCCGAGCGCCTGGACACCCATATCGGTGGCCGCCTGCGCGAGCTGAGCCAGACCGTGCGCCTGAAGGGCTTCCGTCCTGGCAAGGTGCCGGCCAAGGTGATCGAGCAGCGTTTCGGCAAGCAAGTGCGCGCCGAGGCGCTCGACGGCCTGCTGCGCGAGACCTTCGACTCGGCCGTGCGCGAGCAGGCCCTGCAGCTGGCCGGAAGTCCGCGCCTGGAGCCGGCAGGCGAGGGTGAGCTGGAGTGGGTGGCGACCTTCGAGGTGGTGCCGGACTTCGGTGAGATCGACGTGGCCAAGCTGAGCGTGGTGCGCCACACCGCCGAGGTGACCGACGCCGATATCGATCAGATGATCGAGAACCTGCGCCTGCAGCGCCGCACCTTCCAGCCGGTCGAACGCGGCGCGGCCGAGGGTGATCGCGTCGCGCTGGAAACCTGGTCGCAGGCCGGCGACGAGCGCCTGCCGGCCGAAGGTGCCGAGACCGGGGCCACGCTGATCGGTTCGGGCGTGATGTTCGCCGACATCGAGCAGGCGCTGGTCGGCATGGCCAAGGGCGAAGAAAAGGAAATCACTGTCCAGTTTCCCGCCGACTGGCGGGTGCCGCAGCTGGCCGGCAAGAGCGTGCAGGTGCACCTGAAGGTCACCGACGTGTCCGAATCGGTGCTGCCGCCGGTGGACAAGGAGTTCATCAAGAGCTTCGGCGTGAAGGGTGGCAATGAAGAGCAGTTCCGGGCCGACATCCGCACCAACCTGGAGCGCGAGCTAAAGGGCGCGCTGGCCAATCGCCTGCGCCGCGAAGTCGGCGAGCAGCTGATCGCGGCCTACGCCTCGGTCGAGATGCCCGAGCGCCTGGTCGAGAACGAAGCCCGCGCCATGCTGGCCCAGCAGGTCGAGCAGGCCCGTCGCCAGGGCCAGAACGTGCAGCCGCCGGAAGGTGCGCACCAGGGTTTCATGGATGCCGCCCGCAAGCGCGTCCTGGTCGGCCTGCTGGTGGGCGAGGTCGCCCGTCGCAACGAGCTGCGCCTGGATCCCAAGCGCGTCCAGGAAACCATGCGCCTGATCGCCTCCACCTACGAGGAGCCCGAGCAGGTCATTGAGTTGTACCGCAACGATCCCCAGATGATGTCCGGGCTGCAGGCCCGGGTGATGGAAGAGCAGGTGATCGACTGGATCGCCGAGCGCGCCCAGCACACCGAGCAGGCGCTGTCCTTCCAGGACGCCATCCGGCAGTAACGGCGCTTGGTTTCGCCGTCGGTCCGGCCGCCATGGGCGGCAGGACCGACAGTTGAGGCGGGATCCGGCAATTTCCACGCACGACCCGTGCGGATCCAACAACAAGAAGGTGCCTCACCCCATGGATAACCTGACCAAAGCCCTGAACCTTGTGCCGATGGTGGTCGAGCAGACCAGCCGCGGCGAGCGCGCCTACGACATCTATTCCCGCCTGCTCAAGGAACGCGTGATCTTCCTGGTCGGGCCCGTGGATGACCACGTGGCCAACGTGATCGTGGCGCAGATGCTGTTCCTCGAGGCGGAAAACCCCGAGAAGGACATCAGCTTCTACATCAACTCGCCCGGTGGCGTGGTCACCGCCGGCATGGCCATCTACGACACCATGCAGTACATCAAGCCGGACGTGAGCACCATCTGCGTCGGCCAGGCCGCCTCGATGGGCGCGCTGCTGCTGGCGGCCGGCGCGGCCGGCAAGCGGTACGCGCTGCCGAACTCGCGCGTGATGATCCATCAGCCGCTGGGCGGCTTCCAGGGCCAGGCCACGGACATCGACATCCATGCCCGCGAAATCCTGACCCTGCGGCACCGTCTGAACGAGATCCTGGCCAAGCACACCGGCCAGTCGCTGGAGACCATCGCCCGGGACACCGAGCGCGACAACTTCAAGAGCGCGGCCGACTCCAAGGCGTACGGGCTGGTGGACGAGGTGCTGGAGCGCCGTCCTGACGAATCGATCCAGTCCGCCTGATCGGGGCTGTTCCGCCTCGCGGCACACGAGGCCAGCGCGCGCCGGGCGATCATCCCCGGCGCGTTGCGTTTGCGGGGTATCCGGCCCCCACGGCGCGCCGCGGCCCGGGAATTGCATCTGGATTTCTGCGTTCCGCAGTTCTCCTTTGTTCCCGGCAGCCCCGGCGCGGCACCTGCGCCAAACCGGTGCTATTCTCGAAATCGAATGCCCCCGCGGGGGCCGTAGTGAGTGGGTAAACCAAGCATGAGCGAAGACCGTCAAGGCCGTTCCAGCGACAGCACCAAGATCCTGTACTGCTCGTTCTGCGGCAAAAGCCAGCACGAAGTCCGCAAACTGATCGCGGGCCCCAGCGTGTTCATCTGTGATGAGTGCGTGGAGCTGTGCAACGACATCATCCGCGAGGAGCTGGAGGAGAAGGCCCAGTCGGCGCGCAGCTCGCTGCCCAAGCCGCGCGAGATCCTCGAGGTCCTCGACCAGTACGTGATCGGCCAGCAACGCGCCAAGCGCACGCTCGCGGTGGCCGTCTACAACCATTACAAGCGCATCGAAAGCCGGCAGAAGAGCGACGATGTGGAGTTGGCCAAGTCCAACATCCTGCTGGCCGGGCCGACCGGTTCGGGCAAGACGCTGCTGGCCGAGACGCTGGCGCGCCTGCTCAACGTGCCGTTCACCATCGCCGATGCCACCACGCTGACCGAGGCCGGCTACGTCGGCGAGGACGTGGAGAACATCATCCAGAAGCTGCTGCAGAAGTGCGACTACGATGTCGACAAGGCGCAGCAGGGCATCGTTTACATCGACGAAATCGACAAGATCTCGCGCAAGAGCGAGAACCCGTCGATCACCCGTGATGTGTCCGGTGAGGGTGTGCAGCAGGCCCTGCTGAAGCTGATCGAGGGCACTGTGGCCAGCGTCCCGCCGCAGGGCGGCCGCAAGCATCCGCAGCAGGAATTCCTGCAGGTGGACACCAAGAACATCCTGTTCATCTGTGGTGGTGCCTTCGCCGGGCTGGACAAGATCATCCAGTCGCGCTCCACCGAGGCCAGCGGCATCGGCTTCGGCGCCAAGGTGAAGTCCTCGGAGAAGAAGCCGGAAATCGGCAAGGTCCTGTCCGAGGTCGAGCCGGAAGACCTGATCAAGTTTGGCCTGATTCCCGAGTTCGTCGGCCGCCTGCCCGTGGTCGCCACGCTGGAGGAACTGGACGAAGCGGCGCTGATCAAGATCCTGACCGAGCCCAAGAACGCCATCACCAAGCAGTTCAAGCGCCTGTTCGACATGGAGGGCGTGGAACTGGAGTTCCGTCCCGACGCCTTGTCCGCGATCGCCCGCAAGGCGCTCAAGCGCAAGACCGGCGCCCGTGGCCTGCGCACCATCGTCGAGTCGGTGTTGCTGGACACCATGTACGACCTGCCGTCGCTGGAAAACGTGGGCAAGGTGGTCGTGGACGAGTCGGTCATCGAGCACAAGTCAGAGCCGTATCTGATCTACCAGAACCCGCCGGCGCAGGCCAAGGTGGCCTCGGCCGAGTGATGTGCTAAGGGATTGATGGAAAAGGGGATTCAGATTCCCGCTTGCATCCCCCTGCCGATGGCCCCATAACGGGGCCATCGGCGTTTTTGCGACACCGTTTCGCTGTTGTCCAGGACCGCCCTCCCGCACTTCTTTGGAGCCCCCATGGCCCGTTCCGAACCCCAGATCCTGGACCTGCCCGTGCTGCCGCTGCGCGATGTGGTGGTGTTCCCCCACATGGTCATCCCGCTGTTTGTCGGGCGTGACAAGTCGATGCGCGCACTGGAACAGGCGATGGCCGCCGACAAGCGCATCCTGCTGCTCGCCCAGAAATCGGCCGAGACCGACGACCCGGCCGCCAATGACCTTTATCAGATCGGCACCCTGGCGCAGGTCCTGCAGCTGCTGAAGCTGCCGGACGGGACCATCAAGGTGCTGGTGGAAGGCGTGTCGCGCGTGGCGGTCAGCGAGATCGTCGATCGCGACAGCTCCCTCTACGGCCAGGGCGAGGAAATCGAGGTCGACGAGAACACCGAGTCGCGCGAGGTCGAGGCCGTCGCCCGCTCCTTGATGAGCCTGTTCGAGCAGTACGTCAAGACCAACCGCAAGCTGCCGCCGGAGCTGTTGCAGACGCTGGCCGGCATCGACGAGCCCGGTCGTCTGGCCGATACCATCGCCGCGCACCTGGGCGTTCGGCTCAGCGACAAGCAGAAGCTGCTGGAAACCATCCCGGTCGGCGAGCGGCTGGAGCTGCTGGTGGGCTTTGTCGATGGCGAGATCGATGTGCAGCAGCTGGAGAAGCGCATCCGCGGCCGGGTCAAGTCGCAGATGGAAAAATCCCAGCGCGAGTACTACCTCAACGAGCAGATGAAGGCGATCCAGAAGGAGTTGGGCGAGCTGGACGATGCGCCCAACGAACTGGAGGACCTGGCCCGCAAGATCGCCGAGGCGGGCATGCCCAAGCCGGTGGAAACCAAGGCGCGCGCCGAGCTCAACAAGCTCAAGCAGATGTCGCCGATGTCGGCAGAGGCCGCGGTGGTGCGCAACTACCTGGACTGGCTGCTTGGCGTGCCGTGGAAGAAGCGCAGCAAGGTCCGCAAGGACCTCAAGGTGGCCCAGGAGACGCTGGACGCCGATCACTACGGCCTGGAGAAGGTCAAGGAGCGCATCCTTGAATATCTGGCGGTGCAGTCGCGCGTGAAGCAGATGAAGGGGCCGATCCTGTGCCTGGTCGGACCGCCGGGCGTGGGCAAGACCTCGCTGGGACAATCGATTGCCAAGGCGACCAATCGCAAGTTCGTGCGCATGGCCCTGGGTGGCGTGCGCGACGAGGCCGAGATCCGTGGCCACCGTCGTACCTACGTCGGCTCGATGCCGGGCCGCATCGTGCAGAACCTCAACAAGACCGGGACCAAGAACCCGCTCTTCGTGCTGGACGAGATCGACAAGATGTCGATGGATTTCCGCGGGGACCCGTCTTCGGCGCTGCTGGAGGTGCTCGATCCCGAGCAGAACCACACCTTCAATGACCACTACCTCGAAGTGGACATGGATCTGTCCGACGTGATGTTCGTGGCGACCTCCAACTCGCTGAACATTCCCGGGCCGCTGCTGGACCGCATGGAGGTCATTCGCATCCCCGGTTACACCGAGGAGGAGAAGCTCAACATCGCCCAGCGCTACCTGGTGCCCAAGCAGCTGAAGGCCAACGGGCTGAAGGCCGATGAGCTGAAGATCGAGGAAAGCGCGGTGCGCGACATCGTGCGTTACTACACGCGCGAATCGGGCGTGCGCAACCTGGAGCGCGAGATCGCCAAGATCTGCCGCAAGGTGGTCAAGGAGATCGCGCTGGCTGGCCCGCAGCCGGAGAAGAAGAAGGGCAAGAAGGCCGTCGCCCGCGTCGTGGTCGACGAGAAGAACCTCGAGAAGTACCAGGGCGTGCGTCGCTTCGACTTCGGTCGTGCCGAAGAAGCCAATGAGATCGGCCTGGTCACAGGCCTGGCATGGACGGAAGTCGGTGGCGACCTGCTGCAGATCGAGGTCACCCTGGTGCCCGGCAAGGGCGGCATGACCCTGACCGGTCAGTTGGGCGATGTGATGAAGGAGTCGGCATCGGCCGCGTTGTCGGTGGTGCGCGCCCGTGCCGAGAGCCTGGGGATCGACACCGATTTCCTACAGAAGCAGGACGTGCACCTGCACGTGCCCGATGGCGCCACGCCGAAGGACGGCCCCAGCGCCGGCATCGCGATGGTGACCGCGCTGGTGTCCACCTTGACCCGCAACCCGGTCAAGGCCGAAGTGGCGATGACCGGCGAGATCACGCTGCGCGGCCGTGTCTCGGCCATCGGCGGACTCAAGGAGAAGTTGCTGGCGGCCATGCGCGGTGGCATCACCACCGTGATCATCCCCGAGGAGAACCGCAAGGATCTGGCGGACATTCCCGAGGCGGTGACCAAGGGCATGAAGATCGTGCCGGTGAAGTGGATCGATGAGGTGCTCGACCTGGCCCTGGAGCGACCGGTGGCGCCGGTCGGTGGCAGCGATGGCGGCAAGCAGGTCGATGTGCCGCAGCCACCCAAGCCCACTCCGGCACGTGATGTCAAGCATTGACCTGCTGCGGTTCATGAACCCCAAAACCCGCTGAAACCCGCGCCGTTATTGGGTTTTTTGGTTGCGATAGCGGGGGGCGGCTGGTATAAAAGCCGCACCCCGCGAGCGCCCTTGAGTTGGCACTCGACGCGGGATCCAACCGGCCCGCAGTGGCGCAAGCCCCGGGCCGGTCACTCATTCAGCGGTTGTATGCCGCAAAGGGAGTTATCCAATGAACAAAGCCGAATTGATCGAGGCCGTTGCCAGCCGTTGTGAGCTGAGCAAGGCTGATTCCACCCGCGCCGTCGACGCCGTCGTGGCCAGCATCACCGACGCCCTGAAGGGCGGTGACTCGGTCACCATCGTGGGCTTCGGCACCTTCCAGGTGCGTGGCCGCGCCGCTCGTACGGGCCGCAACCCGAAGACCGGTGAGAACATCGAGATCGCCGCTTCGAAGAATCCTGCATTCAAGGCTGGTAAAGCCCTGAAGGACGCAGTAAACTAGTCAGCTCGCTAGGGTGCTTAGCTCAGCGGTAGAGCGTCTCCTTTACACGGAGAGGGTCGGGGGTTCGAAACCCTCAGCACCCACCAAAGCACCACGGCAATGAGGTTTAGTGCGGAGCGGTAGTTCAGCTGGTTAGAATGCTGGCCTGTCACGCCGGAGGTCGCGGGTTCGAGTCCCGTCCGCTCCGCCAGATGTTCCAAAAGCCCCCGAGCGATTGGGGGCTTTGCTTTCCCTAAAAGAGAAAGCACAAGGTTTGCAACGTGTTTCAAAGTGCGGAGCGGTAGTTCAGCTGGTTAGAATGCTGGCCTGTCACGCCGGAGGTCGCGGGTTCGAGTCCCGTCCGCTCCGCCAGTTGTTCCAAAACGCCCGTCGGCTCAGCCGGCGGGCGTTTTCTTTTGCCTCGCCGTAACGTCGAACTGGGCGTGGAACCACGCTAAACTGCGCGGCTTGCCGAACCAGACGTAACGACTCGATGCTGCAGACACTTCGCGAAAAGACTTCGGGCTGGATCGCCACCGTGGTGATGGGCCTGTTGATCGTCCCGTTCGCTTTCGTGGGCGTGAACCAGTACATGGGCGGGGGCGCGGATAACGCGGTGGCCACCGTCAAGGCGCCGCCGACCTGGTGGACATCCGCGCCAGCGTGGTGGCCGGTTTCGATGGCGTGGCAGCACGAACAGGTCAGTGCGCAGGACTACCAGATGGCGCTGCGCAATGCGCGTCAGCGCCAGCAGGCGCAACTGGGCGAAGCCTTCGATGCACGCGAGTTCGATTCGGCCGACAACAAGCGCAAGGTGCTCGACGACCTGGTGGACCGCAAAGTGGTCGAAATGGCCGCGATGCGCGCCGGTGTGTCGGTGAGCGACCAGGCGCTGCGCGAGGCGATCGCCACCGATCCGAACTTCCAGATCGATGGCAAGTTCAACGGCGCAACCTATAAATCGCTGCTGGCGCAGCAGGGCCTGACGCCCACGACCTACCAGCAGCAGGTGCGTCAGGACATGGCCATCGCGCTGGTGCCGCAGGCCTTGGCGCAGTCCGCCTTCGTGACCGACAAGGAGGTCGAGCAGCTGTTTGGCCTGCTGGGCGAAACGCGCGATGTGACCCTGGCCACGCTGCCCGCACCGGAGCCGGATAACGCGCCGGTGAGCGAGGAGCAGGCCAAGCAGTGGTACACCAGCCACCGAGGTGATTTCCGCAAGCCCGAGCAGGCCAGCGTCGAGTACGTCGAAGTCGATGCAAGCAAGCTGCCGCCGCCGGCCCCGGTGGACGAGGCCGAGTTGCGCAAGCGCTACGAGGCCGAGAAGACCCGCTTCTCTTCCGAGCAGCGTCTGGCCTCGCACATCCTGATTTCGGTGCCGGCCGGGGCCGATGCGGCCACGCAGAAGGCCGCTGAGGAAAAGGCCGCCAAGCTCGCCCAGGAAGCCAAGGCGCCGGGTGCGGATTTCGCCGCGCTGGCCAAGGCCAATTCGCAGGACACCGGTTCTGCGGAGAACGGCGGCGACCTGGGCTGGGTGAGCCGCGGGATGATGGTCGGGCCGTTTGAGGACGCGCTGTTTTCCATCGCCAAGCCGGGTGAGGTGGTCGGGCCGATCAAGACCGACTTCGGCTACCACGTCATCAAGCTGCGGGAGATCAAGGGCGAGGCCGGCAAGCCGTTCGAGGAGGTGCGCGATCAGTTGGCCAACGAGGCCAAGACCGAAGCATTGGCGCGGCAGTACAACGAGGTGGCCGGCAAGCTGGTGACCGCGACACTGGACAACCCCGACACGCTGGCCCCGGCGGCCAAGGCGGCCGACCTGCAGGTGCAGAAGGCCGGGCCGTTCAGTGCGGCCGATGCGCCCGGCGTGCTGGCCAATCCGCTGGTGCTGCGCCAAGTCTTCAATGAGCAGATGATCGCCGATGGCACCGCCAGCCAGCTGATCAAGCTGGATGACCAGCACAGCGTGGTGGTGCGCGTGACCGGGCACAGCGCGGCGCAGGATCGTCCGCTTGAGCAGGTCCACGATCAGGTGGTTGCGGCGGTGCGTGCGGATCGTGCCGCCAAGGCCGCGGAGAAGCAGGCCGATGCGGTGCTGGCCAAGATCAAGAAGGGTGAATCGCTCAAGGCCATCGCCGACGAGGCCAACTACCAGTCCGGTCAGATCCCGGGCCTGCCGCGTGGTGCGCCGATTCCCTCGCGGGCCGGTAACGAGGCCGTCTTTGCCCTCCCGGCACCGGCCGATGGCAAGGTGTCGGCCGGCAAGACGAAGATGGAGGATGGCCGCTACGTGATGTTCACCGTGGACAAGGTCACCCCCGGCGACCCCTCCAAGTTGCCCGAGGCGCAGCGCGACCAGTTCCGCCAGCAGGTGGCACAGGCCTTCGCAGGCGCCGAAGTGGTGGATTACGTGAAGGATGCACGCAAGCGTTTCAAGGTCGAGGTTCACGAAGACCGGCTCTGAGGCGGTGGTCCATGCGCCATGAGAAAAGGCCGCGCTTTCCAGCGCGGCCTTTTTTTGTTCAAGGGCTCGGATGGCCGGCACCGTGGAGGCAGGCCCGACGCCTTGCGATCAGGGCGACGGCGCCGCCAGCTGCAGGACCATGCCCGGCTTGATGACCGACTTGGCGTTGAGTCCGTTCCACTGGAGCAACTGCTGGGGACGCAGGCCGTAGCGATGGGCGATGGACCACACCGAATCGCCACGTGCCACGGTGTGCGAGCGCGTCGCGGTCGGGGCCTGCGCACGGCGTGCGAGGAAAGGGGCCTGCTGGTCGGCTTGCAGGCCGGCGTCGGATTCGGCGCCCACCAGGTCGCTGGCCGTGATCGTGGGCGCGACGCCGTCCGCGGCTGGGGCCAGCACCCATAGCGACTCACCGGTGAAACCGTGCAGCCGCGACAGTGCCGGGTTCAGGCCGGCCAGCTGACCGGCGTCATGACCTTCGCGTTGTGCCCAATGGGCCAGCGTGCCGAAATCGGAGGGAAGCTGCAGCGGCTGCAGGCGCGGCACCGGTCGGTGCAGGGACGCGACCCACGCGGGGTCCGTGCCGGCCTGCTCCAGGCTGCAGGCCAGGGCATGCAGCTTCTGCACGTAGGTGTAGGTGACCCGGGACAGGCCGGGCAGCTTGGCTGGGCGTGCCGTGCTGGCGTTCACCCCGGCCTTGCGCAGAGATTGCAGGACCCGATTCTCGCCCGCGTTGTAGGCCATCACGGCCAGGCGCCAGTTGCCCCCGAACATCCCGTGCAGGGTCTTGAGATAGCGCACCGCCGCCTGGGTCGAATCCACCGGAGACAGTCTCCCGTCATACCCCTTGCGCACGCGCACGCCATGGTTGCGCGCGGTCAGCGAGACGAACTGCCACAGACCCGACGGGCCGTTGCCGCTGCTGGCACCAGGGTGATAGCCGCTTTCCACGAACGGGATCAGGGCGAACTCGGTCGGCAGGTCCGCATCGCGCATCGCGCCGACCACGTAACCGAACAACGGCAGGATATCGTCGCTTTCGTCGGCCAGTCGTGCCGGGGCACGGCTGAAATGCCGTTGCCACTGGGCATCACTGGCCTGGGGCGTGCAGTCCGGCTCGGCCAGGCCGTCCCGGAACTGCTGGTAGATCAGCGTGCCGTCCAGCGTGTCGGCCGGCGCATTACCCGACGGGGTAGGGTGATCGGTCGATTGCGCCCACGCGGCGCAGCTGCCACCAGCCGCCGCCAGCAGGCAGAGGGCGAGCACCGCACGCCTCATGCGCGAAAGCCGTCCTTCCATCGGCGCAGGCCGGCAAAGGTCTCCACGCGGCTGTCCGCAGCCTGGCCCAGCCATGCGTCGACCGCGTGCCTGACCTCGGGAACATCCACCCGCAGGAACGGGTTGGTCGCGCGCTCGGTGGCCAGAGTCACCGGAAGTGTGGGCCGCCCCTGCGCACGCAGTGCATCGACCTCGCGTGCGCGGGCGTGCAGGGCGGCGTTACCGGGCTCGACCGCCAAGGCGAAGGCTGCGTTCGACTGGGTGTATTCGTGCCCGCAGCACACGGGGGTGTCATCCGGCAGCGCGGCCAGGGCATCCAGTGACGCCAGCATCTGCGCCGGCGTCCCCTCGAACAGCCGCCCGCAGCCGAGGCTGAACAAGGTGTCACCCGAAAACAGTTCGCCACCTGTCTCCTGGCGGTGGAAGGCCACGTGGCTCCGCGTGTGCCCGGGAACGAAGATGGCGCGAAATGCCATCCCGGCCGCCGTGACGATTTCCCCGTCGCCCACCCGATGGGTCGCAGTGGTGATGCGTTCATCGTCTGCGGCAATCACCGGCAGATCAGGCCACTGGGCCAGCAGCGCGCCGACACCACCGCAGTGATCGTCATGGTGGTGGGTCACCAGGATGGCGGCCGGCCGCAGGCCCTGCTGGGCGGCGGCCAGCACCGGCGCGGCCTCACCCGGGTCCACGATGACCGCGTCGCCTTCCTCTCCCTCCAGAACCCAGATGTAGTTGTCGGAAAAGGCGGTGAGCGCGGTGAGTGCAGGCATGGGCTTCGGTCGGCAGACGCGGGAGCGTCCTCTACAATCCCCGACCATGCCTGCCGCCGCCTCCCAACGTCAACCCGAGCCCCTGGCATGGTTCGGGACCGCCGATGGCCAACGCCTGCTGGCGGCCGAACAGCAGCGGATCGCCGCGATCCTGGCCGCCAAGGCGGCCGCGCCGACGCTGTGGTTGCATCCGGGCGGCGGCGCCGGCGTCTCGGTGGTGGCCGCCGATGTGACGCTGCGGGCCAGGCCCGGTGGGTTCGACGGCCCGCTGCGATGTGGACCTTCGCTCCCGCTGGCCTCGGATAGCTTCAGCGCGGTGGTGCTGCAGCATGTGCCCGAAAATGGGGTTCGCGGGGTGTTGGCCGAATGCGCCCGCGTGCTCGAGCCTGGCGGCCGCCTGTGGATGTTCGCACTCAACCCGGTCAGTCCCTACCGGCTGCGCTGGCGCCGCACGGGCCTGTCGATCCGTGGCCCCGGGCGCTGGCGGCGCAACCTGGAGGACGCCGGGCTGGATTGCAGCCAGCACCCGCCGCAGTGGCTGGGGCCCGCCTGGCGCGGCAGCGGGAGCGGGAGCGCGCCGTCCATGATGCGTGCGATCTGCCTGCTGCAGGCCGACAAGCGCGGTCCGGACCTGATCCTCAGGCCGAGCCGCCCGCCGCGCTGGCAGGGGGGCGCGGTGCCGGCATGAGCCGGGCGCAACTGGCTCCCTTTTTTTCAAACAGCGCCTGGCGCTCCGCATCGGAACACGCATGAAGCAGATCACCATCAACTCCGACGGCTCCTGCCTCGGCAATCCGGGGCCCGGCGGCTGGGGCGCGCTGCTGCGCTACGGCAAGATCGAGCGCGAGCTCTCCGGTGGCGAGGCGCACACGACCAACAACCGCATGGAGCTGATGGCGGCGATCATGGCGCTGGAAGCCCTGACCGAGCCCTGTCAGGTGACCTTGATCACCGACTCCCAATACGTGCGCCAGGGCATCACCGAATGGATGCCCGGCTGGATCCGCAAGAACTGGAAGACGGCCGGCGGCGGCGCGGTCAAGAATCGCGAGCTTTGGGAACGTCTGCAGGCCGCCACCCAGCGCCACCAGATCGACTGGCGCTGGGTGAAGGGTCACTCGGGCAATGCCGACAACGAGCGTGTCGACGTGCTGGCACGCGATGCCGCCATCGCTGTGCGCGATGGCGCTGCCGCGTGAGCGCGTCCGGCGACGAGGACACCCTGGCGCTGCGGACTGCGCGCCTGGCGCTGCACTACCCGAGCGGCAGCGCCCGTGATGCCGCGCTGATGCTGGCGGTGATGAACGATCCGGCGTTCATCGCCCACGTGCGTGACAGCGGCGTGCGCGACCTGGACGCCGCCCATCGTGCCTTGCAGCTTGGTCCCATGGCCTATCGCGCCAGCAACGGACTGGGCCTGTGCCGGGTGGTCGAGGCCGCCAGCGATCGCGATATCGGCCAGATCGGCCTGGTCACGCGCGAGGGCTTACCGGCGCCGGACCTGGGTTACGCCTTTCTGCCCGGAGCGCGCGGGCAGGGCTACGCGACAGAAGCCGGGCGCGCGGTGCTGGACCATGCGCGCCAGGTGCTGCGGCTGCCGCGCGTGCTGGCGCTGGTGTCGCCAGGCAATACCGCCTCGCTGGCGGTCCTGGACCGGCTGGGCTTCACCTTTGAGACAATGACGCAGCTGCCGGGCGTGGACCACGTCCTGCGGCAGTTTTCCATCACGCTGCACGAGGAGCGCTAGCCCATGCGCCAGATCATCCTGGATACCGAGACCACCGGCCTGGAATGGAAGAAGGGCAACCGGGTCGTGGAAATCGGCTGCGTGGAGCTGATCGAGCGCCGGCCCAGCGGTCGCAATTTCCACAAGTACCTCAAGCCGGACTGCGCGTTCGAGCCCGGTGCGCAGGAGGTCACGGGACTGACCCTGGAGTTCCTGGCCGACAAGCCGGACTTCACCGAAGTGGTCGAGGAGTTCCTGGACTACATCCGCGGCGCGGAAGTGATCATCCACAACGCGGCCTTCGACGTGGGCTTCCTGGACAACGAGCTGGCGCTGGCCGGCCCGCAGCATGGCCGCATGACCGATCACTGCACGGTCATCGATACCCTGGCCATGGCGCGCGAGCAGTTCCCGGGGCAGCGCAATTCGCTGGACGCGCTATGCAAGCGGCTGGGCGTGGACAACACCCACCGGCACCTGCATGGCGGCCTGCTCGACGCCCAGATCCTGGCCGATGTCTATATCGCGCTGACGTCTGGGCAGGAGGAGATCGGCTTCGGCCTGCCGCAGGACGGACAGGCGCGTGCCGAGCCGGTGCGCCATGCCTTCGATGCCAGCAATGTCGGCCTGCGCGCCCGGGTCATGCCCACACCGGCCGAACTTGAAGCCCACGCCGCCCGGCTCGAGAAGCTGCGGTCCAAGGGGGGCGGCACCTGCCTGTGGGACATGGTGGAAGCCCCCGCAGTGGCGCAGACGTTGCAGCCGGCCTGATCCTCCAGGCCCGCTGGGCTCAGCTGCAGCGGACCAGGATCGCGGTGACGTTGTCCGCTAACGCGCCAGCGCATTCGCGCGGGCGCCCCGCGATTTGGCTTTGCCAGAACCCGGGCCCCGTCTCACCGGCATCCAGACCCCCGCCGCTTTGCGGCCGCCCCCTGACTCAAGGGGCCATGCGTCAGGCATGTCGCGGAGTCCGGCTCAGCTGCAGCGCACCAGGATGGCGGTGACGTTGTCCGAGCCGCCGCCATCGAGCGCGGCCGCAATCAGCGTATCGACGCACTCCTGCGCACTGCAGTCGTCCTGGCGCAGGGTGTCGGCGATGCCGCGGTCGTCCACCTCCTCGGTCAGGCCGTCGCTGCACAGCAGCAGCTGCATGCCTGGGCGCAGCTCGCCGGTGAGGGTTTCCACGTTGAGCTGGGCCGGATCGGTGACGCCCAGGGCCTGGGTGACCACGTTGCGGTGCGGGTGGGAGCGCGCCTGCTCGCTGGTCAGGGCGCCCTGGGCAATCAGCTCCTGCACGTAGCTGTGGTCCTGGCTGAGCTGGGCCAACTGACCATCGCGCCACAGGTAGGCGCGGCTGTCGCCGACCCAGGCCACCTCGAAGCGGTTGCCATGGACCCGCGCAGCGACCACGGTGGTGCCCATGGGCAGGGAGTCGTTGCGGCGCCGCGAGGTCCGGATGATTTCCTCATCGGCCACGCGGATGGCCTGCCCGAGCGACTTGCCTTGGCGAATCTCGCGCACGATGGTTTCGCGGGCCAGGGCGCTGGCCACCTCGCCGCAGGCGTGCCCGCCCATTCCGTCGGCGACCAGCCAGAGCCCCAGCTCGGTGTCGCCGTAATAGGTGTCTTCGTTGAGGGCGCGCCGCAGGCCGACATGGCTGAGGTGTCCGAACTCGATCATGAGGACCTTTTGTCGCCCTGTCTGTCACAAACCAGAACGACATGATCGCGGCGAACAGGACAGGCCACAAGCACAGCGGGGGCTTTCGAACGAGCGTGGCAGGCGCGCGTGACGCGATGCCCGGCCCGATCGGGACCGGCTGCCCGGGTGAGCGGAGCAGGCCCGGCGGCGCGGTGCTTGTCCGCAGGAGAGCGGCCCCGTATCATGCGCAACCCCGGAACGACCGCCGGGACCGGCGCCAAGGCGGCGGTGCACCACCCGGAGAGGTGGCAGAGTGGTCGAATGTACCTGACTCGAAATCAGGCGTACGTGCAAGCGTACCGTGGGTTCGAATCCCACCCTCTCCGCCATGTTCCACAGAACGGCCCCACGGGGCCGTTCTGCTTTTCAGCGTCTGCCCGGGCCGTGCGTGCGCGGCGGTGGCCGTTAGACTTGCCACTTCTCTTTCCGTTTGCGGTGCGCCCATGTCCGAGATCCTGACCCCCGTTTCCTACGGCGAGCTGCTCGACAAGATCTCCATCCTGCAGATCAAGTCCGAGCGCATGCGCGACCCGGACAAGCTGGCTAACGTGCGCAAGGAGCTGTCCGCCCTGGAGAAGACATGGATGGCCCATCCGGCCGCCGTCCAGGACGTGGCCAAGCTGCGTGCCGACCTGAAGGCCGTCAACGAGCGCCTGTGGGTGATCGAGGACGACATCCGCGTCAAGGAGAAGGCCCAGGCCTTCGACGAGGAGTTCATCCGCCTGGCGCGCAGCGTGTACTTCGAGAATGACACTCGCGCGCGGATCAAGAAGGACATCAACGTGGCGCTGGGTTCGGCCTACGTGGAGGAGAAGTCCTACGAGGATTATGCCTCCGGCGCTGCCGCACCCTAGGCACCAAGCCAGTCGCTGTTGAGCGGGACAGCGGCGCCCGGCGTTGTTCCTGGTCTCAGCGCTGCGCGTCGGCGCGATAGCGCTCGAAGGCGGCGATCGCGTCCTCGGTCGTGACCAGCTGCATCACCTCGTCGAATTCGATCTTGGTCCCCCACTTGAGCGCGCTGGCCGGTTTGCCCAGGAACTTGCGCGCTGCGTCGTCGTAGCGGTCCACGCAATAGCGCACGTCCGAATACGGGCCGCTGCGGCGCGGGTTGCTGGCCGCGTGCAGCCCCAGCACCTTGGTCCCCATGGCATTGGCGATGTGCATCGGCCCGGAGTCGGGGGTGACCACCAGATTGGCGCGGGCCAGCAATGCGGGCAGCTGCTTGAGGGTGTCCTTGCCCACCAGGTCCAGCACCGGGCCGCGCATCTGCGCGGCGATGGCGTCGGCCGTCTCGCCCTCCAGGGCGCTGCGGCCACCGCACAGCACCACGCGCCAGCCCTGGGCGATGGCGTGGTCGGCCAGCGCGGCATAGCGGTCGGCATACCAGTTGCGCCGGACGTGGCTGGAGCAGGGCGAGATCATCAGCACGGGCTGGTCGTCCTGTGGCCACTGGGCCGCCGCCCAGTCCCAGGCCTCGTCCGGCACCGGCAGGTCCCAGGTCACCGCGTCCTGCTTCAGGCCCAGCGGTTCGCAGAAACTGCCGATGGCATCGAGCACATGGATGCCGGGGCGGTCGGCGATGCGCTCGTTGATGAAAAGTCCATGCAGGTCCTTGGAACGGCCGCGGTCGTAGCCGATGCGCCGACGCGCCGGCACGAAGGCCGACAACACGTTGGCCCGGAAGGCGACCTGCATCTGCAGCAGGGCGTCGAAGCGTCCGGGCAAGCTGCCGCGCAGCGCGCGCATGCCGGCCAGCCCGGTCTTCTTGTCGTACACGTGGAAGCGCACGTCTGGCAGCCCTTCGAGCAGCTTGCGGCCACCGCCGTCGATGATCCAGTCCAGTTCGAGCTGCGGCCAGGCGCGCTGCAGGGTCCGCACCAGCGGCACGACATGGGTGACATCGCCCAGCGCGGACAGGCGCAGCAGGCACAAGGACTCAGGAGCGTTGGACAATGTTGATAGACTCGCGCGATGGCCGCTTTTGACGCGACGGAAGTTCTGGTGCCGTACCGCGAAGAGCGCGGCTACGGGGCAATTCTGTTCGACCGCCAGCGGCTGCGGCAAGCCGACGCCCAATGGTTGGACCCAGCCTACTGGGGTGAGCGGGCACGCCCGGTGGAAAGTGGTGGGCGCGGCGGCGCCTGGTTCATCGACGCGCCCTTCGGACCGAGCCTGCTGCGTCTCTATCTGCGCGGGGGCATGGCCGCCAGCCTCAGTACGGACCGCTACCTGTGGCGGGGCGCCAATCGCACCCGCAGTTTCGCCGAGTTCCGCCTGACCCGCGAGCTGCATGCCAAGGGCTTGCCGGTGCCGCGGCCCTACGTGGCCAGCTACTTGCGCGATGGCATGACCTATCGTGCCGCGCTGCTGATGGAGCGCCTGCCGGAAGTGCGCTCGCTGGCCGACCGGTTCCAGGTGGCGGGCAGCGACGCCCCGCTCGAGGAGGCCGGGCGGCTGATCGCGCGCTTTCATCGCGCCGGGCTGGACCATGCCGACCTCAATGCGCACAACATCCTGTTCGATCCGCAGGGGCGGGGCTGGTTGATCGACTTCGACCGTGGCGTGCTGCGCATTCCCGCCACGCGCTGGCGCGAGGCCAACCTGTCGCGACTGCGCCGGTCCCTGATCAAGCTGCGCGGCGAGCGCAGCGCGGAGGAGGCGGGCTACGACTTCGCCCGCCTGCGCCGGGCCTACGACCGTGCCTGGGAGCAGGGTTTCTAGATGGCCTGGACACTGCGGTTCCAGGGCGTCGGCAATGCGTCGGCGGTGGAACTGGGGTCTGCGATGGCGACCCTGGAACGCGACGGCGCCCCGTGGCTGACGATCGACTGCGGCAGCGAGGGCCTGGAGGCCTTCATCGGCCACTACGGCCATGCGCCTTCGGCGGTATTCGTCACCCACACCCACCTGGATCACGTGGGAGGCTTCGAGCGGCTGTTTGGCAGCGCCTATTTCAATCCGCAGCGGCGCGGCCACGTGCTGCTCTACGTCCCGGCGCCGATCGTGCCGCTGCTCCACCAGCGCGTGGCGGAATATCCGAATGTCCTGGCCGAGGGAGGGGCGAACTTCTGGGATGCCTTTCGGCTGGTGCCGGTGGGGGAGGCGTTCTGGCATGACGGGGTGCGGCTGGAGGTGTTCCCGGTGCGTCATCACTGGCCGCAGACGGCTTTCGGCCTGCGCCTGCCGGGCTCGGTGGTCTGGACCGGGGATACGCGCCCCATCCCGGAAGTCCTCGCCCGTTATGCCGATGCCGATGAGCTCATCGCCCATGACTGCGCCCTGCACGGCAATCCCTCGCACAGCGGCATCGATGACCTGGAGCGTGAATATCCGCCGAGCCTGTTGGCGAGATGCGTGCTGTACCACCACGCCAGTGCCGCCGATGCGCAGGCGCTGGCCGGACGTGGTCACCACGTGGCGTTGCCGGGGCAGGTGCTAGCCTTGCGAGATCCAAGGACCGCCCGCATCTCGATCTGACATGAACGCCCGCCTGCGCCCGCTCGAACTGCCGCTGGACCAGCGCGGCCGGCCGCTGCGCGACCTGCGGCTGTCGGTCATCGAGGCCTGCAACTTCCGCTGTGGCTACTGCATGCCGGCCGAGCGGGTGCCGGATGACTACGGGTTCGACAGTGCCACGCGCATGAGTTTCAATGAGATCGAAACGCTGGTGCGCGGCTTTGCCAAGGTGGGCGTCAACAAGCTGCGCATCACCGGTGGCGAGCCCCTGCTGCGCAAGGACCTGCCCGCGCTCATCGCCCGCCTGGCGCAGGTGCCGGGCATCGAAGACCTGGCCCTGACCACCAACGGCTCGCTGCTGGCGCGGCATGCACGCGCGCTGCACGAGGCCGGCCTGCGCCGCATCACCGTAAGCCTGGACGCGCTGGAGCCGGCACGGTTCGCGCAGATGTCCGGCGGCCGTGGGCAGATCGGGGCGGTGCTGGAAGGGATCGAAGCGGCTGTGGCGGCGGGTTTTTCCAGCCTGAAGCTCAATTGCGTGGTGCAACGCGGCGTCAACGAGGACCAGGTGCTGCCCCTGGTCGATTACTTCCGGGGCAGCGGCCACGTGCTGCGCTTCATCGAGTTCATGGACGTGGGCACCTGCAACGACTGGCGTGCGGGCCAGGTCGTGCCTTCGGCCGAACTGCGCGATCGCGTCCATGCGCGCTGGCCGCTGCACCCGCTCGACGCGCACTATCGCGGCGAAGTGGCCGAGCGCCATGCCTTCGACGACGGTGGCGGCGAGATCGGTTTCGTGTCCTCCGTGACCGCGCCGTTCTGCGGTGACTGCCATCGCGCACGCGTCTCGGCCGATGGGCAGCTCTATACCTGCCTGTTCTCCGGCGCCAGCACCGACCTGCGTCCCGCGCTGGCGCAGGGAGAAGATGGGCTGGCCGAGCATGTCGCGGGCTTGTGGTCCCGGCGCGCCGACCGCTACAGCGAGATCCGCGGCCAGGCCGCGCAGCCGCGGCGCAAGCGCGTGGAAATGTTTCTGATCGGGGGTTGAGTGAGTAGTGAAGCACCGCGTGTGGCCGATGGCCTCACCCATCTGGATGCCACCGGCCAGCCGGCCATGGTCGATGTCTCGGCCAAGGCCGTCACCGCGCGCCAGGCCACGGCTGAATGCCAGGTCGTGTTTCCTCCGGACGTGGCTGAGCAGTTGCGCCGCGATGCCTTGCGCAGTGCCAAGGGCGGGATCGTCGACACGGCGGTGATCGCAGGCACCATGGCGGTCAAGCGCACCCACGAGCTGATCCCCTTCTGCCACCCCTTGCCGATCGACGGCTGCAAGCTGTCCATCGACTGGAGTGGAGCGGACGTCTTGCGGATCGAATGCACTGTGCGCACCACCCATCGCACCGGCGTGGAGATGGAAGCCATGACCGGCGCGACCGTGGCGGCCCTGACGGTCTACGACATGTGCAAGGCGCTGTCTCACGCCATCGTGCTGGGCCCGGCCCAGCTGCTGGGCAAACACGGCGGCAAGCGCGATTTCGGAGTCCAGGCATGACGACGCTGGACGTGCTGTATTTCGCCAGCCTGCGCCAGGCGGCGGGCGTGGAGCGCGAATCGGTGCAGACAGCTGCCACCGACCTGGCGGGGCTGTATGCCGAGGTGAAGCGACGCCATGGCTTTGCCTGGGACACCGCGCACCTGCGCGTGGCCCTGGACGGCGCGTTCGCCCGCTGGGACGATGCGCCCGCCGAAGGCGCGCAGGTCGCCTTCATCCCGCCGGTCAGTGGAGGCTGACGATGTCCCGCTTCGCCATCACCGACCAGCAGATCGAGCCAGCCCCGCTGCGTGCGCAGCTGCTGGATGCGTGCGCCGGCGCGTTCGCCAGCTTCGAAGGCTGGGTGCGGGACCATAACGAGGGCCAGCCCGTCTCCGGCCTGCATTACCAGTCCTATGTGGAGCTGGCCACGACCGAGGGCGAGAAGATCCTCGACGAGGCGCTGGCGAAGTTCGACATCGTCGACGCACGCTGCGTGCATCGCATCGGCGAGCTGGCCATCGGCGAAATGGCCGTGTGGGTCGGCGTGTCGGCAGGACATCGCGAAGGCGCGTTCGCGGCCTGTCGCTGGATCATCGACGAAACCAAGGCGCGGGTCCCGATCTGGAAGCGGGAGCGCTACGCCAGTGGCGTGGATGCGTGGCTGCATCCCGCAGTGCCGGACGGCGCCGCCTGACCCTCGGGTTCTTGTAGCGCCGAGCTTGCTCGGCTGCTCTTCTATCAGGTCGCCGCAAGGGCCCAGCGGAAGTCGAGCAAGTTCCGCGCTACGAGCAAGAGCACGGAAAGCGCGACTCGGGCGCGCGGCATCCCCTCGAAAGGTAGAGGCCTCGCCGCATGGCCATCATGCGCTTGTAGCGCCGAGCTTGCTCGGCGGCGCTCCGCTCAGGTCGTCGGGAAAGCCCAGCGGAGCGAGCTCCGCGCTACGGGCGACCGCATGCAGACGAAATGCGAACGCATGGCGTACCCCAAAAAGGTGGCGGCCCCGCCGGCTGACCTCGGCGCCCGCGTCAGTCGATACCGTTGCTGCCTTCCGGCCCTGGCGGGATTTTCGACCTAGCGTCGCGAGGGGCCGACGGGGCCACCATGGACGCGGGCCGCGCACGAGGCGCGGCCCGGGTGTGTTGCGTCATCGCATGGGCGATGACCTGAATCTGGCGGAGAGAGGGGGATTCGAACCCCCGAAGCGCGGTTTAGACGCTTACACACTTTCCAGGCGTGCTCCTTCAACCACTCGGACACCTCTCCGGGACCTGAACATGGCCGTGGCCGCGCTCAGGGGCGCAGATTCTAGCTGTCGGATGGATTTAATGCGAGCGCCAGATGCGAGCGGCGTTCAAGCGGCCCCAACGCGCAGGGCGTGCGACAGGCGCATGGCACAATAGCGGCCATGTCCTACCTCGTCCTGGCCCGCAAGTGGCGCCCCAAGCGTTTTGCCGAACTGGTCGGGCAGGAGCACGTGGTCCGCGCCCTGTCCAATGCTCTGGACACCGGCCGCATCCATCACGCGTTCCTGTTTACCGGCACCCGTGGGGTGGGCAAGACCACCATTGCGCGCATCTTCGCCAAGTCGCTGAACTGTGAGCGCGGCACCAGCGCCGATCCGTGCGGTGAGTGCGCCGCCTGCCTGGACATCGACGCCGGGCGCTACATCGACCTGCTGGAGATCGACGCGGCGTCCAACACCGGCGTGGACGACGTGCGCGAGGTGATCGAGAACGCCCAGTACATGCCCTCGCGCGGCAAGTTCAAGGTCTACCTGATCGACGAGGTCCACATGTTGTCCAAGGCGGCGTTCAACGCGCTGCTCAAGACGCTGGAGGAGCCGCCGGAGCACGTGAAGTTCCTGCTGGCCACGACCGACCCGCAGAAGTTGCCGGTCACCGTGCTCAGCCGCTGCCTGCAGTTCAACCTCAAGCGCCTGGACGAGGAACAGATCGGCGGGCAGATCACCAAGATCCTGGGCGCCGAGCAGATCCCTTGCGAGCAGGGCGCGGTGCACCAGATCGCCAAGGCTGCGGACGGTTCGCTGCGCGATGGCCTGTCGCTGCTGGATCAGGCCATTGCCTATACCGGAGGCGAGCTGGCCGACGCCGGCGTGCGCGCCATGCTGGGCACGGTCGACCGCACCCAGGTCGGCGCGCTGCTGGATGCGCTGTCCGCGGGCGACGGCGCGCGCCTGATGTCCACGATCGCCACGCTGGCCGATTTCTCCCCGGACTGGAGTGGCGTGCTGGAGGCCTTTGCCGAGGCCCTGCACCGTGTCCAGGTGCGGCAATTGGTGCCGGGCGTGACCCTTGAGGCCGAGGGCGTGGATGCAGCCGCCTTCGCCGAACGCCTGCGTCCTGAGGTCGTGCAGCTGTGGTACCAGATGGCGCTCAATGGCCGGCGCGACCTGTATCTGGCGCCGAGCCCGCGGGCGGGCTTCGAGATGAGCCTGCTGCGGATGCTGGCCTTCCGCCCGGCCGGTGCGGGCGATGTCGCCCCCGCCACGGCGGCGACGGCCCGTCCCGCGCCGACGCCTTCCGCCACTGGCCAGGTCGCGGCTGCCGCCGCGCCGGTGGCTCCGGAGGCGGCGACCGCACCACGCCTGCCCGAGCGCGAGGCCGAGGTTGCGCCTCCAGCAGCGCCTCCAGCGCCTCCCGCGGTGGCGGCGCGTGCGCCGGAGCCGACCCAGCCGCAAGCTGCGGTCGCCGCCGATGACGTCCCGCCCTGGGAGGTCCCCGAGCAGGCGGTGAAAGTCGCCGCGCCCGCGGCGCCGGCCGCTGCGATCGACGTCCGCCGCCACGAAGCTGTCGCCCCGGCGCCAGCGCCGGTCATGCCGGTCGTGCCCTCGACCGTGACCAACGCCGCCACCGACATCGCCGATGCCGACCAGTGGCTGGCGCTGGTGGCCTCGGCGCAGTTGAGCGGCCCCTCCAAGCAGCTGGCGGCCAATGCGGCCTTCGGTGGCTACGGGGACGCGGTGCTGCGTCTGTCGCTCGCACCGGGGTTCGAATACCTGCGGACCGAACGTTCGGTCGGCGACCTGTCCGAGGCGCTGGGCGCGGCATTGGGCCAGGCCCCGAAGATCGTGTTCGAAACCGCCGACCACGGCGAGACCCTGGCCCAGCGCGATGCGCGCCGTCAGGACGAGCGTCGCTCCTCGGCCGAGGAGCAGTTCATGAACCATCCCGACGTCCAGCGCCTGATCCAGCAGCAGGGCGCGCGGGTGGTGCCCGATTCCATCCGACCTTTCGACGAGTAAGCACACATGCGCGGAAACATTGCCCAACTCATGCAGCAGGCGCAGAAGATGCAGGAAAACCTGCAGAAGGCGCAGGAAGAACTGGCCAAGCTGGAAGTCACCGGCAACGCCGGCGGCAACATGGTCAGCGTGACCCTCACCGGCGCCAAGGAGTGCCGCAAGGTGCGCATCGATCCTTCGCTGCTCTCCGACGCGGAGATGCTGGAGGATCTGGTGGCCGCCGCCTTCAACGATGCGTCCAACAAGATCGACGCCGAGTCCAAGAACCGGATGGGGTCGGCCACGGCCGGCATGCAGCTGCCGCCGGGCATGAAGCTGCCGTTCTGAAGTCGCCGCTCCGCGCAGGCCCCGGCAGTGTCCGCGGGTCCGCGCAGTACGCCACGCCCGCATGAGCGCCTCCCTGCTGGAACAACTGATCGACGCGTTGCGGGTGCTGCCCGGCGTGGGCAACAAGAGTGCCCAGCGCATGGCCTACCAGCTGCTGGAGCGTGATCGCGCCGGCGGCCGGCGCCTGGCGAGCGTGCTGGGCCAGGCGATGGAGCACATCGGCCATTGCGCGCAGTGCCGGGACTTCACCGAAGGCGCGCTGTGCGCGATCTGCGCCAGCGCCAGCCGCGACCGGCATCAGCTGTGCGCGGTGGAGACGCCCGCCGACCGCCTGGCGATCGAGCAGGCCACCGGCTATCGCGGCCTGTACTTCATCCTGCAGGGACGGCTGTCGCCGCTCGATGGCATCGGTCCACGCGAGTTGGGCCTGGAGCAGCTCGCGAGCCGGCTGGGCGAGGGCGAGGTCACCGAGCTGATCATCGCCACCAATCCCACCGTGGAAGGCGAGGCGACCTCGCACTACCTGGCGCAGTTGGCGCGGCAGGCGGGAGTCAAGCCGATGCGGCTGGCCCACGGCGTGCCGTTGGGAGGCGAGCTGGAATACGTCGACCGCGGCACGCTGTCGCACGCCTTCGGCTCGCGCAGCGAAGTCCTCTGAACGTGTGCGTCCGGCCGGGGGCGGCTAAGCTTGGGCTTTCGCAGCAAGACGGCAGGCCATGAACGACACCCTCTTCGGCAAGATCATCCGGCGCGAGATCCCGGCGACCATCGTCTACGAGGACGACGAGGTGCTGGGCTTCAAGGACATCGCACCGCAGGCGCCGGTGCACGTGCTGTTCATTCCCAAGACCGTCCACGTGCCGACGCTGGACGATCTCAAGACCGACCAGGCCGCGCTGGTGGGCCGGCTGGTGCTGGCCGCCGCCGAATACGCGCGAACCGAAGGCTTTGCCGAGAACGGCTATCGGGTGGTGATGAACTGCCGCGAGGACGCCGGGCAGACCGTCTACCACATCCACCTGCACCTGCTGGCAGGCGCCACGCTGGGGCGCTTCGGCGCACCTGGTGGCTGAGTCGCCGCTTCCCGCATACGGCAGAAGGGCCGGCAATGCCGGCCCTTCGCTTTCAGGTCGATGCCGCTGGGCTTACCACCAGCCCCAACGTGGGCCCCAGCCCCAGCCCGGACCCCAGAACGGGTCGTAGTACGGGCCCGGATACGGGCGCACCTGCACCTCTTTCACTTCCGGCCACAGGTAGACCACGTCGGCGGTCACGCGCGGCAGGCGATAGTCGTACTCGCCGATGCGGGTGTTCTCGAACCCGTCCACGCGGCCGATGAAGGTCACTTCGCGGCCCTTGGCGAAGATCGCCGGGTCATAGAAGCCGGCGCGGCACGCGATGAAGCGACCATCGGTGGCATCCGGGGAGCTGCTCAAGGGACGACCCGTGGCACCCAGGGGGGCGGAGATCATTTCAAAGCAGGTGCTGTCCGCGCGCGGCCTGGTCTCCACGATGCGACCGCCCCAGCGGACCTGGGCCCCGGCCTGCGCGCCGGCGACGGTGTCGCGGGGAGTGACGCCGGGGAATTCGCCCTGCAGCGGCTTGGGAACGGTGGCACAGGCACCGAGAAAAATCGCCAGGGCTCCAGCAGCCAGCAAGCGGACGGAAGCAGTCGTATTCATACAGACCTCGCTGTGGTTCACGGACGGTGCCGGCGCAGATCGCGTATCAGCGCCCGGACGTCCGCATGACTCAGAGCGTAACGCGATTCCGCGAAACGCCGGCTGAGTGAGATGAGGTTCTCGTTTGTGTCAGGCCGGTCACGTCGCGCATCTGCAACGCGCCGCGCCCAGGCCATCGCCGGCTCGGATGCCAGGGGTTCCAGGCCGTAGCGCCGGTAGCGGCGGCCCAGGCGATGCCACTGACGCAGCAGCGGGTCGCGCTCGCGTTCGCCACGTGCCAGCAGCCAGGCCATGCCTAGCAAGGTGCCGCCGCCGGCAAGGGCGAACAGCAGGCCGAGCTTGCCCTCGTCCAGTCGCCCGAAACCCAACGGCCGCAGCAGGTCGCGCTGGCGCTGCGCATCGAAGCTCAGGACCAGGTCGTTCCAGTTGCGGCGCAGCCAGTCGCTGACCTCGGAAAAGCGGCTCAGGCCGGCAAAGCCGCCAGCGTCACCGTCGCCGGCCTGGGCCCGGTCGTCGATCGTGTCGTAGATGCGCTCGGGTGCCACCGCGGCGGTGGGATCCACGCGCACCCAGCCACGCCCGGGCAGCCAGACTTCGGCCCAGGCATGGGCGTCCTGGCGACGGATGATCCAGTAGCCGCCGCCCAAGGAGTTGCGCACGCCGCCGACATAACCAGTGACCACGCGCGCCGGAACGCCCGCCGCGCGCATCAGGATCACGAACGACGAACTGAACTGCTCGCAGAAGCCCTGCCGGGTCTGGAACAGGAATTCGTCGGCCATGTCGCGCCCGGGCAAGGGAATGTCGAGCGTGTAGGCGAAGTCCTGCCGGATCCAGTCCATCGCCCGGCGCACGATCGCCGCATCGTCGCGGCCCGCCGCGTCACGCCACTGGCGCCCCAGCGCGACGGTGCGTGGATTGAAGCCCGGCGGCAGCCGCAAGGCCTGCCGCAGCTCCGCGGGACCGGCATCGGCGGCAAACCGTGCCGGCGCCGAGGATTGCAGCCGCCAGCGGGTGAGACCGGACAGCGGGCGTGCGGAGATCAGTTCGTAATCGCCCGCCAGGCGCGCGCCATCGGGGGCCGAAAGCGGCAGGTCCAGGGCGACCAGCTGGCGCCGGTCCGTGGGTTCGTAGTCGAGCTGGTAGTCGTATCGCGGCCCGCGACGGGTGACCTCCACGGGCGCGCGATTGCGCGATGGGCCCGAGGCCTGCCAAGTCCGTCCATCGAAATCGGTCAGCACTGGCCCGCGCCAGTACATCTGCGAAGACGGGGGCGTGGGGCCGAAGAAGCGCACCCGCGCCGCTGGGGTGTCATCGGCGAGCAGGTCGATCCATTCGCCGGGCTTCATCGTGTCGGCCAGGCCGGGGCGGCCGACCGCGCGTTCGGGCAGGCCCCACAGCGGGTTGGACAGGCGCGGGAACAGCCAGAACGTCAGCAGCACCAGCGGAACGCCCATCAGGACCAAGCGTCCGATCTGCCAGGGGCGGGCGCGATGAAGGGTGCTCGCGCCCAACACTGTCAGCCCCGACTCCAGGGCTGCCAGGCGTTGCATGGCCACCAGCGCGCACAGCACCGAGGCCAGGCCCAGCGCCATCGTCATCGGGCCTTGGTCGAGCAGGAAAGCGGCGAAGGGCGCGAACAACGCGAAGCCGACCAGGCTGCGCCCATCGCGCAGACTGGTGGTTTCGGTGGGTTTGATCGCCAGCATCGCCGCAAGCAAGGCACACCCGGTATCGCGTCCGAAGTGCGGCCCGGCCGACCACAGCACCGCGCCCAGTGCCGTCAGCGCCAGGACCAGGCGCAGCAGCAATGGGATCGGCCGGCGCCAGGCGATGCCTGCGCTGAGCAGGCCGACGCTCCCCACGGCGATGGCGGTGCTGCCCGGCAGCTGCAAGAGCAGGGGCAGAAGGCCAAATCCCGCTGAGGCCAGCGCCCACAGGCGGCTGCGCGGATCCAGACGGGGTGAAGTGGAGCGGCGGGCGAGCACGTGTCAGCCGGCCGGCATCAGGGCCAGGGCCCGCAGGCACTGATGGCGATGCTCGGCACCCAGGGCGGGGCCGAGCGGTGCCTGCCCCGGCAGGCGCAGGCGATAGCGGCAGGCCTGACGTTCCGCCAGTTCGACCCAGTGCGCGAGCCGGCGAATCCTTGCCTCGTAGGGCAGGGCGGCCAGGGACGCCCAGTCCAGCGAGACCTCCACCCCGACCGGATGCTCGTACTCACGGACCAGGAGCGTGTCGCGTCGCGCGGAAGGCTTCCACGCGATGGTGCGCGGTGCATCGCCGGGGCGATAGGCGCGCAGGTGGTGGAGTTCCTCACCCGCGGCCTGCACGCGGGTGCGCCGCGCCGCGCCGGCCGGGGCGGGCAACGGCGGGCCATCGGCCTCGACCGCCGGATAGACCAGCAGCGGGGTCGCCGGCCAGATCCAGGACCAGGCCCGTGCCACGCCCAATGGCTGGGTGGTGGACGCCCGCAGGCGCGGCAGGTGTAGCCAGCCGCGCACCTCGGTGGGGTGGGCGAGGCCGGCCACCACCGTACTGTCCAGCAGGCTGGGGACCAGCACCTCTTCGCCCCCGGACCCCAGCCGCAGCCCGACGCGGGCGCGGCGGTCCGCTTCGGAAAGGGCGACTTGAACCAGCAGGGGGGCGCCGGCGTGGACCGGCTCGGCCCGCACCGCCTCCACGCGCAGCCCCGAAAGCTGCAGGTGCGCTGCCAAAAGGCTGGCCATCAGCGTGGCCGCCAGCAGCAGGGCGAGCAGCAGAGCGGGGTTGTTGTTGTAGTTCAACGCGCCGAGCAGCATCGTGGCCACCAGCAGGCCGGCGAACAGACCAAACGGAGTCGGCAGCACATAGACCCGGCGTCGATCCAGCGTGACCGGCAAGGTCTCGGCCTGGCGCGGCCGCGCCAGCAAGGCCAGTCGCTGGCGCAGCCCGGTCGTGCGGATCGCACTCACTGATCAGTCCACCGACACCGCGTGGAGGATGGCGTGGGACAACTCGGTGGAAGAACTGCCCTCGGTATCGGGGACGAGCCTGTGTGCGGCCACCGCCGGGAACAGCGTCTGCACGTCCTCGGGCAACACGTGGTCACGGCCGAGCAGCAGCGCATGCGCACGCGCGCCGCGCAGCAGGGCCAGCCCCGCGCGCGGCGACAGTCCCACGCGCACCCCTGGCTGGCGCCGGCTGCGGGAGAGCAGGGCCTGGACGTAGTCGATCAGCGTCTCGCTAGCATGAACGCCGCCGACGGCTTGGCGCAGGGCGAGCACCTGCTCCACGCCCAGCAGCGGGCGCGTGCTGGCGATGAGCTCGCGCCGGTCGCTGCCGGCGAGCAGGGCGCGCTCGTCCTTGGCATCGGGATAACCCAGCCCCATGCGCAGCAGGAAGCGGTCCAGTTGCGAATCGGGCAGTGGGTAGGTGCCCGACAGGTCCATCGGGTTCTGCGTGGCGATCACGAAAAAGGGTTCGTCCAACGTGTGCGTGGTGCCATCCAATGTGACCTGGTGTTCGGCCATCGCCTCGAGCAGGGCGCTCTGGGTGCGCGGGGGCGCGCGATTGATCTCGTCGGCCAGCAGGATGTTGGTGAACACCGGGCCGGGATGGAACTGGAACTGACGCGTCTGCGCGTCATAGATCGACACGCCCAGCACATCGCCGGGCAACAGGTCGGAGGTGAACTGCACGCGCTGGAACCCGAGGCCGAGCGTGGCGGCCATGGCATGGGCCAGCGTCGTCTTGCCCAATCCGGGCAGATCCTCGATGAGCAGATGGCCATCGGCCAGCAGGGCGACGAACGCCAGGCGCACCTGCAGGCGCTTGCCCAACACCAGTCCATTCACTTGCGCCTGTGCCTGCTGCAGGGCCTGCACCAGGGCATCGGGTAGCATCGGGTGCGTTGCCGGGCTGTCCTGCATCGTATCTCCCACCTCACGTTGTCTGCGATTTGAGTGTACTGGCTCCATGAATGACGAAGCGCGCGCGCAGCGCACGTTCCTGACGCTGTGGCTGTGCCTGACCGTGATCAAGATCCTGATCGCGGCGCGCCTGCCGTTGTTCGTCGACGAGGCCTTCTACTGGCAGGAGGGTCGGCACCTGGCGGCGGCCTATTCCGACCTGCCGGGCCTGACCGCTTGGATGGTGCGCCTGGGAACGGCAATCGGAGGCCAGCATGTGTTGGCCATCCGCATGCCCTTCCTGCTGCTGGCCGCTCTTTTGCCGTGGCTGCTGGCGGGTATTGGCGGGCGCTGGTTCGGACGCGCGGCGGGCTGGCGTGCCGGCGCGCTGGTCCTGCTGATGCCGCTGTCGGGCAGCCTGGGCATCATGGCGGTGCCCGATGTGCCGATGGCCTTTGCCACCGTGCTGTGCCTGGATGCCGGAGCCCGCCTGCTGCGCGAGGTGGAGGCGGCCGCGGCAGCGGAATTGGCCCTGGGTCTGGTGATCGGGGCGTTGAGCCATTACCGCTTCGCCGGTGTGGTCGGTGTGGGTTTCATTGCCTTGCTGCTGATGCCACGCGGCCGGCGCGTGCTGCTGGACGTGCGCGTCTGGGTGGCGCTGGCGATGGGTGTGGCCGCCTGGATGCCGCTGATCGCCTGGAACATCGAGAATGCCGATGCGGGCCTGCGCTTCCAACTGGTGGACCGACATCCCTGGACGTTCCAGGCGACTGGCGTGCTGTTCGTGGTGGTACAGGCCGCATTGGTGACGCCGCTGCTGTTCTTTGCGCTGCTCCAGGTGCTGCGTCGCGCGTTCGCCGACCACGGGCAGATGCCGTCGCAATGGCGTTACTTTGGCCTGCTCGGTGGCGTGTCGACCCTTGGCTTCTTCGCGCTGGGGTTCTTTGCCGATGTCGAGCGCGTCAGTTTCCACTGGACGCTGCCTGGATATCTGCCGCTGCTGCTGGCGGTGCCCACCTTGCTGCAGGAATGGCCGCGCCGGCTACGCCAGGCGACCTGGGCGCTGTGCGGGGCCGGCCTGGCGGTGGTGCTGGGCTATTACCTGGTGGCTTCGGTGCCGCGCTGGCGGGAAGACCTGGCGGCCAACAAGTTCTATCCCTACAACTTTGCCGGCTGGGACCAGCTGGCCGTGGCGGTGCGCGAGGAGCTGGCCCGCCATCCCGGGCAGACGGGCATGCTGGCCGACAACTTCAAACTGGGCGCGGAACTCGGGTTCGCGCTGGGCGACGATGCGATCCCGGTGCTGGACCATCCGCTCAACGTCAAGCATGGGCGTGCCCCGCAGTTGCGCCTGTGGAACCTGCATCGCGATGGCAGCAGCCCCACTGCGCAACTGCTGGTGGTTGGTGCCAGCGAAGTGCAATACAAGCTTCTGCTGGCGCGTTACCACGCGCTATGCGAGCGGGTGGGGCCGTTGCCGCCTCCGCGCGTGATCAATGTCGATCATGGGCGCCAGCGCTTTCTGTTGTTCTATCTGCCCAAACGCGATGCGGCGCACTCGCGACGCGACCAGGAAGGGCGCGGGCCGGTATGCACGACGCCCGCGATGGCCTGGATCGATCATCCGGTCAGCGGTGCAAGCGTGTCGGGCGCATTCACGGTGCAAGGCTGGGCGTTCAAGGACGGCGTCGGGCTGAAGGGCGTGGAGGTCCTCATCGACGGCAAGGTGGTGGCACAGGCGCGCTATGGTCTGCCCGATCCGGGGGTGGCGGTGTACTGGAAGATCTCGACCGATCCGCATCATCCCGACGTGGGATTCCGCGCGCAGGTCGATGTCAGCGGGCTGCGCCCCGGTCGGCATTGGATGGGGCTGCGCCTGCATGGCCAGGACGACAGCGTCGAGGACTGGTCGGAACAGCCGGTTGACATCAAGTAGCCGCGGCGGGTTAGCTTGCGTCCCGCTGCCACACAGTCATCCCGCACCAGATGGAAGTCTCGACCATGGAGGTCAGCGCGGCGATGCGCCCGCACGGCCTGCGCATTGCAGTCCTGATCCCCTGCCACGACGAAGCGGGAACGGTCGGTGAGGTCGTGCGCGGGTTCGCTGCGGCGCTTCCCGGCGCGCAGCTTCATGTCTT
Organism: Pseudoxanthomonas sp. JC1303; assembly: GCF_058448525.1. NCBI lineage: Bacteria > Pseudomonadati > Pseudomonadota > Gammaproteobacteria > Lysobacterales > Lysobacteraceae > Pseudoxanthomonas > Pseudoxanthomonas sp. JC1303. The sequence continues at coordinate 3,162,374 of NZ_CP185958.1, forward strand.
CGACAATAATTCCAGTGACGGGACTGCCGAGGTGGCCCGCGCTGCGGGCGCTCAGATGCGTGCCGTGCACCTGCAGGGGAAGGGCAACGTGGTGCGGCGGCTGTTCGCCGATGTCGAGGCCGACGTCTATGTCCTGGTCGACGGTGACGGCACGTACGATCCAGCCGCCGCGCCGATGCTGGTCGACACCTTGTTGCGCGACGGGCTGGACATGGTGGTGGGAGCGAGACAGAGCCAAGTGCAAGAGGCCTACCGTGCTGGTCACCGCACCGGCAACCGCTTGCTGACCGGCTGCGTGGGGCAGCTGTTCGGACGCAGCTTCGCAGACCTGCTGTCGGGGTACCGCGTGTTCTCGCGACGCTACGTCAAGTCGTTCGGGGCGCATGCGGCCGGGTTCGAGACCGAAACCGAACTCGCCGTGCACGCCCTACAGTTGCGCATGCCGGTGGCCGAAGTACTTACCCGCTACGGTGCCCGTCCGGAGGGTTCGGTGAGCAAACTCAACACTTGGCGCGATGGCGCGCGGATCCTGGCGACCATCGTCCGCCTGTTCAAGGCCGAGCGTCCCCTGCTGTTCTTTTCGATCGGTTTCCTCGGGTGTGCGCTCACTTCAATCCTGATCGCCTTGCCGTTGCTGTTCACCTATCTAGAAACGGGCCTTGTCCCGCGTTTCCCGACGGCGATCCTGTCTGTGGCACTGATGTTGCTAGGCTTTTTGCTCCTGGCCTGCGGTCTCATCCTTGATACGGTGACGCGAGGGCGCATCGAGGCCAAGCATCTGGCCTACCTGAGTGTTCCCATGGAAAAGCCGCGTAGCGCGGTTACGTAAGCAGCAGGGAAGGGCGACGCGTTACGGACGGTCGGTGTCGCAGGGGCAGCAATCAAGTGCCAGGCCTTGATTGAAACGGGCTGGAGTGCGGTCGGGGGGAGCCCGTGCTGATAGATCACGATCCATTGCTCCGTAGCGCTTAGCGCTGTCAGCCCTGCGTGGCCGCCCGCACCTCTACGTGTGTTGGCTGTTGCGAGTAATCGGCTCGCGTCTGCACGCCGATCAGCTGAATCGTGGGGCTGAGCGCATGGGACTGGAGGGTGTGCTGGGGTGTCGCTTGCTGCACCGGTGGCCGACAAGCCTGATGGGGTCGGAGAATCCGGCTGGGACGTGCCGGCTGGAGGTGGTGACCCACAACGCCCGCCATGCGGCGAGACGCAGAAATGGCTATGCACGCCGCTACGGACCTTTCGGACAATGGGCTTGCGCTCGATCGAGACTCCTGCGTGGTCGTGGCGGCTTGGATCGATCGAGCATGGTTTCCCGAGCGGTGGATGTCGAGTGACGCCGGCAGCGGGTGGTTAGGGGATGCGGAAGCCGGCATCGCGCAGCAGCCGCGCGGTGGCGATCAGCGGGAGCCCGACCAGGGCGGTGGGATCACGGGTTTCGATCGCCTCGAACAGGCTGATGCCCAGGCCCTCGCATTTGAAGCTGCCCGCGCAGTCGTAAGGCGTTTCCGCATCGACGTAGCGCGCGATCTGCTCCGCCGGGAGCGAACGCAGGACGACGCGGGTCACATCGGTGGCTTCCTGCCATCGGGTGCCGTCGGTCAGGCACACGCTGGTGTGGAATTCCACCGCACGTCCGGACATGGCCTCCAATTGCGCCAGCGCCGCTGCCCGCCCGCCTGGTTTGCCGACAGGGGCGCCGTCCAAGTCGGCGGTCTGGTCCGAGCCGATCACCCAGGCTCCCTGACATTGTTCCGCGACGGTCTGGGCCTTGGTGCGCGCCAGACGCACGGCCAGGCTCTGCGGAGGCTCGCCCGGCAGGGGCGTTTCGTCGACCAGGGGGCGTCTGGCCTGGAACGGGACGCGCAGTCGCTGCAGCAGCTCGGCACGGTAGGTCGAGGTGGAGGCCAGGATCAGGTGGGGCATGAGGCGGGTGGCGGTCGTGCGGGCCGGGCAGTGTGCGACCGGCACCGGGATGCGACAATGTCAGTCGCCTGGATTTGACACGCTGCCAGCAGATCTCTAACATTTTGCGGCTTATGTCCGCGCACGTGCCCGAAATCCTGGATGCTTGGCGCATGGTTGCGGCGCGACGCAGTTTCGAAGGCAAGGTGCCCCTGGCGGCACTACGCCGGCTGGACGGGCTGTTGACCGATGCCGAGGGCGAGGTGGCGTTTGCGCTTCAGTTTGATCGCGACGCGCTGCAGGTGCCTTACGTGGAGTTGAGGATCGAGACGGCGCTGCCGCTGGAATGCCAGCGCAGCCTGGAGCGGTTCCTGCTCCCCGTTTCGATGGTCCAGCGGCTTGGCTTGATCCGGGACGAGGCCGACGAGGCCGCGCTGCCGGCCGAGTTCGAGGCCCTGCTGGTGCCCGAGGACGGCATGCTGCGGACCTTGGATCTGGTGGAGGATGAGCTGGTGCTGGCCGTTCCGGCAGTCCCGATGAATCCGGAGTTGCCCGCGGTGGAGCTTGATGTCTCCCCGCAGCAGGAAGAACTGGCGAAGGCCAGCCCGTTCGCGGCGCTGGCATCGCTCAAGAAGAACTGACCGCGCTTTGGCGGTTGGAATACGAGACTTGTTTGGAGCAAGACCATGGCTGTTCAGAAATCCCGCGTCACCCCGTCCCGCCGCGGCCAGCGCCGTGCGCACGATGCCCTCACCGCCAAGCAGCTGGCCACCGACCCGACCACGGGCGAGACCCACATCCGCCATCACGTGACCGCTGACGGCTACTACCGCGGCAAGAAGGTCATCGCGACCAAGTCGGCGGTTGTCGACGAAGAATGAGCCTGGCGGCGCGCTTGATGCGTGCCTGACCTCTCATTTTTCTGGCCCGTTTTCGCGGGTCGCGCAACGGGAATCACGATGAGCCAGCCGGTGACGAACGGTCGTATCTACTCGCGTATCGCAGGCACCGGAAGCTGCCTGCCGAAAAAAGTGATGACCAACGACGATCTGTCCAAGATCGTCGACACCAGCGACGAGTGGATCCGCACCCGCACCGGTATTCGTGAGCGCCACATCGCCGGCGAAGGCGAGACCAGCGGCACCCTGGGGCACCAGGCGGCGTTGCTGGCGATGGAAGCTGCGGGTGTGACCGCTGACGAGCTGGACCTGATCGTCGTGGGCACCACGACGCCGGACATCATTTTTCCGTCGACCGCCTGCCTGATCCAGTCCAAGCTGGGGGCGGAAGGCTGCATGGCGATGGACGTCAACGCGGCCTGCTCGGGCTTCATCTACGCGTTGACGGTCGCGGACAAGTTCATCCGGACCGGGGACGCGAAGACCGTGCTGGTGCTGGGCGCGGAGACCCTGACCCGTATTACCGACTGGACCGACCGCACCACCTGCGTGTTGTTCGGCGACGGCGCGGGCGCGGTCGTGCTCAAGGCAGATACCGAGACCGGCATCCTCAGCACCCACCTGCATGCCGATGGCAGCAAGAAGGAACTGCTGTGGAATCCGGTCGGCATTTCCGCTGGCTTCCAGCCGGACGCGCCCAATGCCGGATCGCGGATCCTGATGAAGGGCAACGACGTGTTCAAGTACGCCGTCAAGGCGCTCGACGCGGTCGTCGACCAGGCCCTGGCCGCCAACCAGTTGGACAAGCACGACCTGCACTGGCTGGTGCCGCATCAGGCCAACCTGCGCATCATCGAAGCCACTGCCAAACGGCTGGACATGTCCATGGACCAAGTCGTGGTCACGGTGGACCGGCACGGCAACACCTCGTCGGCCTCGGTCCCGCTGGCCCTGGACGAAGCGGTGCGTGATGGACGCATCCAGCGCGGTCAGCTGGTGCTGCTGGAGGCGTTCGGCGGCGGCTTCACCTGGGGTTCGGTGCTGTTGCGCTTCTGAGCGGCGGGACCGCGCCGCGGCGCGGGGCGTTCCTTGTTCCTTCTTGCTCTTCGTGGTGTGCCTTGGTGAAGGCGCACGGGTCACTCGTGCGCGGATCGATGCTTTATTGAGCCTGGCCCACCGCCCTGCCGCACTGTTCCCCTCTCAATGCCCCCGGCCATGCCGGGTGCGCTTGCGCGCGCCTTGCGCTGGGCCGTGCGCGTTCGCGACGCCTGCGCGGTGCTGTGCGTTCCGATGGCGTTAACCCTCGAGGGTTAACATCTTTCCGACATGACAGGGTTGTCATGCTGTGACGGAGTGCCCCCATGGTTGAACCCATTCTGATCGACGGCCGTCAGGCCTGGCTGAAACGTTATGGCAATGGCGGCAGTCGCATGCTGTCGCTCGGCGCCCTGGATCTGTTGGCCAGCAAGCTCGGCATGGCGCCGCTGCGACCGCCGCCGCATCGCGTCGGCACCGCCGCCCTGGATGTCGAAGCGCGTCGCCTGAACGAGCTGGCGGCACAGCATGTGCACGTGCCCGAGGTGATCGGGCGGGGGCGCACTTCGTTGGTGCTCACCGACAATGGCCGCTCGCTGGCGGCTTGGCTGCGCGATGCGCAGGACGATGCGCAGCGCGACCGATTGACGCGATTGGCGCTCGCTGCGATCGCCAAGGCGCATGCAGAAGGCGCGTACTTCGGCCAGCCATTGCCACGCAACATGACCTTCGATGGCGAGCAGATCGGCTTCATTGATTTCGAGGAAGATCCGCTGGAAGTCATGAGTCTGGCCCAGGCTCAGGCGCGTGACTGGCTGATGTTCGGCTATGGCGTGGCCCGCTACTACGAGCGTCGGCCCGCCGTGCTGGAGGGGCTGATGCGTGAGGCCATGACCCGCGGCGGTCGTGACGTGCAAGCGCAGACCCATCAGGTCACCACGCGGCTCCAGCGCCTGGCCGCGGTCTGCAATCGCCTGGGACGCAAGGCGCGTCGTCTCGCCCACGCCGTGCTGGTGTTGCATGGCGCCAGCACCCTGGGTGTGCTGGTGATCGCGACCCTGGCCTTCGACTGGTTCAGCGATGGCGACCTGGATGTGCTGCGCCTGTTGGTGGGTTGATGCCACGGTGTGAAGGGGCGGCATACGCCGCAGTACAGACGCCTTACCCCTTTCACCCGTATCATCGCCCCTCGTTTTTTGCAGCAGGGCGTCTTTGCGCGTGACAGACACCACACTTGCCTTCGTTTTCCCGGGCCAGGGATCGCAATCCATCGGCATGCTCGCCGAATTGGCCGAGTTGCACCCTCAGGTGCGCGATACCTTCAACGAAGCCTCCGACGGCGCTGGCGCGGACCTGTGGGCCCTGTCGCAGGGCGGCCCCGAAGAGATGCTCAATCGCACCGAATACACCCAGCCGGCGCTGCTGGCGGCGGGCGTCGCCGTCTGGCGCCTGTGGCGCAAGCAGGGCGGCCCGACGCCAGCACAGCTGGCCGGGCACAGCCTGGGCGAATACACCGCGCTGGTCGCGGCCGGTGCGCTGTCGTTGAAGGATGGCGCGCATCTGGTGCGCATCCGCGGGCAGTTGATGCAGGAAGCCGCTCCGGCCGGCGTCGGTGCGATGGCCGCCGTGCTCGGCGCCGAGGACGCGATGGTGTTGGAGGTCTGCGAGCAGGTGTCAGGCACCAAGGTTGTCGTCCCGGCGAACTACAACTCCCCAGGCCAGATCGTGATCGGCGGCGACGCTGAGGCAGTCGATGCCGCCATCGCCGAACTCAACGCGCGCGGCGTGCGCAAGACCGTGAAGCTGGCGGTCAGCGTGCCTTCGCATACCCCGCTAATGCGCGAGGCCGCCAATCGCCTGGCCGACACCATCAAGGGGCTGTCCTGGCACCTGCCGGCGTTGCCTGTGGTGCAGAACGTCGACGCCAAGGTGCACGATTCGATCGACGCGATTGCCGATGCCCTGGTGCGCCAGCTCTACCTGCCGGTGCGTTGGACCGACTGCGTGCAGGCACTGTCCGCTGGCGGTGCCACGCGTATCGCCGAATGTGGTCCCGGCAAGGTGCTGGCCGGCCTGATCAAGCGCATCGACAAGTCGGTCGACGCGCGTACGCTGTCCACGCCCGCCGAGTTCGCCTCGGCGCTGGAAACCTGGAAAACCGCATGAATGCAGCACTTCCCCTGTCCGGTGAAATCGCTCTGGTCACCGGCGCCAGCCGCGGCATCGGCGCGGCCATTGCCGACACCCTCGCCGCGCAGGGCGCCACCGTCATCGGCACGGCGACCAGCGACAACGGTGCGCAGGCCATCGCCCAGCGCATGGAGCCCATCGGCGGCCATGGCCGCACGCTGGACGTCACCGACGCCGCTGCCGTTGATGCGCTGATCGACGCGACCGCGAAGGAATTCGGTCCGATCTCGATCCTGGTCAACAACGCTGGGATCACCCGCGACAACCTGCTGATGCGGATGAAGGAAGAGGACTGGGATGCGATCCTGGACACCAACCTGTCCAGCGTCTTCCGCACGTCCAAGGCGGTGATGCGCGGCATGATGAAGGCGCGCAAGGGTCGCATCATCAATATCGCCTCGGTCGTCGGTGTGACCGGCAACCCGGGCCAGACCAACTACTCGGCGGCCAAGGCTGGCATCATTGCCTTCTCCAAGTCGCTGGCCAAGGAAATCGGTTCGCGCGGCGTCACCGTCAACGTGGTCGCTCCGGGCTTCATCGATACCGACATGACCAAGGCGCTGCCCGAAGAGACCAGGCAGGCATTGCTGGGCCAGATCGCGCTGGGCCAGTTGGGTGAGCCGGCCGACATCGCCAACGCGGTGGCCTTCCTGGCGGGCCCGGCCGCCAAGTACATCACTGGCGAGACCTTGCACGTCAACGGCGGCATGTACATGCCGTGACATAAAATTCGGTCCTAAGTGGCTGATTCGAAGGGGCTTGCGGCGCCGTGCCAGCAGGCCCCGCTTTCCCTTACACTATCCCGTGTTTACCCATCTCCGGTTGGAGCGAATCCATGAGCAGCATTGAAGAACGCGTCAAGAAGATTGTTGTCGAACAGCTTGGCGTCAAAGAAGAAGAAGTCACCACCAGCGCATCGTTCGTGGACGATCTGGGCGCCGACTCGCTGGACACCGTCGAGCTGGTCATGGCGCTTGAAGAAGAATTCGAGTGCGAAATTCCGGACGAAGAGGCCGAGAAGATCACCTCCGTCCAGCAGGCCATTGATTACGTCAAGGCGCACGTCAAGGCCTGATACGCCCTGATGCAAGTGAGTGACGCCGGGGCCGCGATTGCGGCCCCGCGCGCATCCGGCGCAGGCGCGCCGCAGCATCCCCGTCAACGCCGGCATTGGCCGGCCTGCAGCATTGCGGAGTAGAACGTTATGAGCCGACGTCGTGTCGTGGTCACCGGCATGGGCATGGTCTCGCCCCTGGGCAATGACCTGGCCAGCAGTTGGGATGGCATCAAGAACGGTCGTTCGGGCATCGGCCCGCTGACCTCGTTCGATGCCTCGACCTATCCCACCCGGATCTGCGGTGAAGTGCGTGAGCTGGACCTGAGCCAGTTCATCCACCCCAAGGACGCCAAGAAGATGGATGCCTTCATCCATTACGGTGTCGCGGCCTCGCTGATGGCCTTGGACGATTCGGGCCTGGAAGTCACCGAGGCCAACGCCGAGCGCGTGGGCGCGATGATCGGTTCGGGCATCGGCGGCATCCTGGGCATCGAGCAACAGACCGAGAAATTGCTCGACGGCGGCGTGCGCAAGGTTTCGCCGTTCTACATCCCCAGCACCATCATCAACATGCTGCCCGGCCACCTGAGCATCATGAAGGGCCTCAAGGGGCCTGGCTTCTCGGCCGTGTCCGCGTGCGCCACCGCCAACCACTCCATCGGCATGGCCATGCGCACCATCCAGTACGGCGATGCCGATGTAATGGTCTGCGGCGGTGCCGAGCGCGGTTCCTCGCCGACCTCGATGGCGGGCTTCTGCTCGATGAAGGCCATGTCCACCCGCAATGACGACCCGACCCGGGCCTCGCGCCCGTGGGACGCCGAGCGCGACGGTTTCGTCATGGGCGATGGCGCCGGCATCCTGGTGATCGAAGAGTACGAACACGCCAAGGCCCGCGGCGCGCGCATCTACTGCGAGCTGGCCGGTTTCGGCGCCAGCCAGGACGCCTGGCACATGACCGCGCCCAGCGAGAACGGCGACGGTCCGGCGCGCTGCATGAGCATGGCGATGAAGGACGCCGGCGTGAATCCGGAGCAGGTTCAATATCTCAATGCGCACGGCACCTCCACGCCGCTGGGCGATGTGGCCGAAACCCTGGCGATGAAGCGCGCCATGGGCGATCACGCCTACAAGATGATGGTCAGCTCCACCAAGTCCATGACCGGGCACCTGCTCGGCGCGGCCGGTGGCGTGGAGGCCATCTTCTCGGTGATGGCGCTGCACGAGGGTGTGATTCCGCCGACCATCAACCTGGACAATCCGGGGGAAGGCTGCGATCTGGACTATGTGCCCAACGTGGCGCGCGAGCAGCAGGTCGACGTGGTCATGTCCAACGGCTTCGGCTTCGGTGGCACCAACGGCACGCTGGTGTTCAAGCGCGTCTGAGCGCGGCGTCGGCGACGTTGAAGACATCGGGAGCGGCATGGCGCCGCTCCCGATGTGCGTTTTGAAACACATGAGACCGTCATGCTTCTGAGCCGTGCGCTGCCCAACGAGGTGGACCTGCTGTCGCTGCAGCGCGTGGCGCCGGCGCGTTACCCGCTGTTGATGGAGTCGGTGGCGTCGGGCACCGCGCACGGTCGCTGGGACCTGCTGCTGATGGGCAATGGCGAAGGCCTGCGCCTGGATGCGGATGGGCTGACCCGCACCCTGGCCGGGGAGCGGCTGGAGGGGGATTTCCTCTCGCTGCTCGATGCCGCCTGGCAGCCATTGCGCACGCTGCGCGAGGAACCGCGTTGGCCCTTCCTTGGCGGCTGGGCGCTGATGCTGGATTACGAGCTGGCTGGCCAGGTCGAGCCGGTGCTGACGCTGCCCCAGGGCCCGGGCGAACGGCCGGTCGCGTTGGCACGGCGTTGTCCGGCCGCGGTGCTGCGCGATCGCGCCACCGGGGAGTGCGTGGCGGTGGCCGAGCCGGGCTGCGAGACGCTGCTGCAGGCCATCGAAACGGATCTGGCCCTGGCGCTTGCCCTCCAGGCGCCGGCCTGGCACGTGCCGGAGGCGCTGATCGAGGACGCGCCCGAGCACTTCATCGAGGGGGTGCGGCGCATCCTCGACTACCTGGCGGCGGGCGATGTGTTCCAGGTGAACCTCTCGCGTGGCTGGCAGGCCACGTTTGCCCCGAGGCTGGAGCCAGCGGCGCTGTATGCGCGCCTGCGGCAGTGCAATCCGGCCCCGTTCGCCGGGCTGTTCCAGCACGACGGCCACGCAGTGGTCAGCGCCTCGCCGGAGCGGTTGGTGTCGGTGCGCGGCGGCGTGGTCGAGACCCGGCCGATCGCCGGCACGCGGCCGCGCTTCGCCGGGGACGATGATGCCGCCCGCATCCGCGAGCTGGTCGGCCATCCCAAGGAGCGCGCCGAGCACGTGATGCTGATCGACCTGGAGCGCAATGACCTGGGCCGCGTGTGCACGCCGGGCAGCGTCGAGGTCGACGAGCTGATGACGGTGGAGAGCTATGCGCACGTGCACCACATCGTCAGCAATGTGCGCGGCCAGCTGCGCGCCGAGGTCACGCCAGGGCAGGTGATCGCCGCGACCTTTCCCGGCGGCACCATCACCGGCTGTCCCAAGGTGCGCTGCATGCAGATCATCGCCGAACTGGAGCAGGTGTCGCGCGGCGCCTACACCGGCGCGTTCGGCTGGCTGGGACGCGATGGCGACCTGGACCTCAACATCCTGATCCGCAGCGCGCAGATGGTGGACGAGGCCGAGCGCACCACGTTGCGCTTCCGCACCGGCGCGGGGATCGTCATCGACTCCGATCCGCAGGCCGAGCTGGCCGAGACCCGGGCCAAGGCCCGCGGCATGCTGCTCGCGCTCGGGGCGGCGCCGGCGGTCTGAACGGCCTGCTTCGCGTGCGGCTGGTATCCTGCGCGGCCTTCCCTTGGCCGGCTTCATGACCGTGGCATCAGGTTGCAGGCGCGGTTGCCGCGCCATCGTCCTCATCGTCGTGCTCCTCGGGCTTGCCGTTGCGGCCGCCGCACTGTGGGGCTGGCAGCGCTACCAAGCGTTCCAGTCGCAACCGCTGCCAGGCTTGCATCCGGAGCAGTCCGTGCAGGTGCGCAGGGGGGACTCGTTCCACAATGTCCTCACTCGCCTGCGCGGCGAAGGCGTCACGGCCGGCCGTGATCTGGAGTGGCAGCTGCTGGCTCGCCAGCTCGACGCGGCGGGCAAGCTCAAGGTGGGCGAGTACGCGCTGGAGCCCGGCGTGACCACCCCGCGCTCGCTGCTGCAGAACATGCGCGCCGGTCGCATCATCCAGTACCGCTTCACCATCGTCGAAGGCTGGAACATGCGCCAGCTGCGCGCGGCGTTGGAGGCGGCCACGCCGTTGGTGCATGAGGCCACCCAGCTCGACGATGCCGCACTGATGGCCAAGCTGGGTCATCCCGGCGAGCATCCGGAGGGACGCTTCCTGCCGGAAACCTACGTGTACTCGCGCGGTGACACGGACCTGGACGTGCTGCGGCGCGCCTACGACGACATGGACAAGGCCCTGGCCAAGGTCTGGGCCACGCGCGCGGACGACCTGCCGTTGACCACGCCCTACCAGGCGCTGACCCTGGCCTCGATCATTGAGAAGGAAACCGGCATCGCCGAGGAGCGGCCCGAGATCGCCGGCGTGTTCGCCCGGCGCCTGGCGCTGGGCATGAAGCTGCAGACCGACCCCAGCGTGATCTACGGCCTGGGCAGCGCCTATGATGGCAACATCCGCCGGCGCGACCTGACCACCGACACGCCCTACAACACCTATACGCGCACGGGGCTGACCCCCACGCCCATCGCGATGCCCGGTCGCGCGGCGCTTGATGCGGCCATGCACCCGGCGCCGGGCGATGCGCTGTACTTCGTCGCCCTCGGGGACGGCAGTGGGCGGCATGTGTTCTCGGCCACCCTGGCCGAGCACAACGCCGCCGTGCGCGCCTACCTCAATCGCATGCGTCGTCCGCCGCTGCCCGAGGAGGAGGCCGCCGCAGGCCAGGCGGCGCAGACGCCGACGGGCCAGGACGACAAGGCGAGCAGGCGATGAGCCTGCCGGTCGAACATCCGCACTTCCTGAGCCTGGAAGGCGGGGAGGGCGCGGGCAAGACCAGCGCCCTGGGCGCCATTCGAGACACCTTGCAGGCGGCCGGGCACGAGGTTGTCCTGACCCGTGAGCCGGGGGGCACGCCGCTGGCCGAGCGCATGCGCGGCATCCTGCTCGAACCTGGCGTGGAGGCGCTGGCGCCTGAAGCCGAACTGCTGCTGATGTTCGCCGCGCGCGCCCAGCACGTGCAGCGGGTGATCGCACCGGCCCTGGCTCGCGGGGCGTTCGTGGTCAGCGATCGCTTCACCGACTCCAGCTACGCCTATCAGGTCCACGGGCGCGGCCTGGACCGCAGCCTGGTGGAAGAGCTCGAACGGCGTGTGGTGCATGCGGCGCCGGCGCTGACCCTGCTGCTGGATCTGGACGTGCGCGAAGGGCGCGCCCGCACCGCGGGCCGCGACCTGTGGCCGGATCGCATCGAAAGCGAACAGGACGATTTCTTCGAGCGTGTGCGCGAGGGCTATCGGCGACGCGCAGAGGCGTTCCCTGCGCGCTTCCGCGTGATCGATGCGGCGCAGCCGCCGCAGGATGTCGCGCAGGCGGTCGCCAGTGCCGTACGCACCTGGCTGGAGGCGACGACGTGACAGGTCCATTCGCCCCGTGGCAGCAGCGCGCCTACGACCATGCGCTCGCCGCACTGGATGCCGGACGCCTGGGCCATGGCCTGCTGCTGTGCGGGCCAGCCGGCCTGGGCAAGCGTGCGATCGCCGATCGGCTGGCGCGCCATGTGCTCAGCGGCGGGCAGGCCGACGGCGGCGGACGCGATCTCCAGCTGATCCAGGCCGGCACCCATCCAGACCTGACGGTGGTGTCCTTCATTCCCACGCGCGACGGCACCAAGCTACGCACCGAGATCGTGATCGAGCAGATCCGCGAGCTGTCGCAGAAGCTATCGCTCACCCCGCAGTACGGGCGCGCGCAGGTGGCGATCATCGACCCGGCCGATGCGGTCAACAACGCGGCCTGGAACGCGCTGCTCAAGACGCTGGAGGAACCCCAGCCTGGGCGCTACCTGTGGCTGCTCAGCGCCAATCCGATGCGCCTGCCGGCGACCATCCGCAGCCGCTGCCAGAGCCTGGAAGTCCGCCTGCCGCCGCGTGCCGAGGCCTTGGCCTGGCTGGCTGCGCATGACTACCCGGAAAGCGCCGCGGCCGAGGCCCTGGACGCGGCTCGCGGGCATCCGGGACTGGCCCTGTCCTGGATGGCCGAAGGAGGCATGGCGCTGCGCCGCGAGGTGGCGGCCGACCTGGGCAAGCTCGAGCGGGGCCAGCTGCAGGTGGTGGAGACCGCCCAGCGTTGGGCCAACGACGATCACGCCTCATTGCGGCTGCGTTTTGCCGCGGACCTGGTGCTGGCGCAGGCAGCCGATCCGGCCTTGACCGATCCTGCACGATTGAACAAGCTGGCTGCCTGGTTCGATGCGGCCAACCGCACGCGAGACCTGCTGCGCACCACGGTGCGCGCCGACCTGGCGATGGTGGATTTACTGCTGGCCTGGCGCGATGGCGTGCGCGGTTCGGCGACTGGAGGAGCGGGATGAATGCAACAAAGGGCGGCATCCTGTCGCTGGCGGTCAAGGACAAGGCGCAGCTCTACAGTGCCTATATCCCGTTCGTGAAAAACGGGGGCATCTTCGTGCCGACGACCAAGCGGTATTTCCTCGGCGACGAGGTCTTCGTGCTGGTGACCCTGCCCGAGTCCAGCGAGCGCCTGCCGGTGGCCGGCAAGGTGATCTGGGTGACGCCGGTTGGCGCACAGGGCGCGCGCACCGCCGGCATCGGCGTGCAGTTCACCGAGGGCGGCGAGGGCGACATGGTGCGCAACCGCATCGAGACCCTGCTGGCCGGCACGCTCAACGCCGACAAGCCCACCCACACCATGTAACCGCGCCCATGCCGCGATGCCGCAGCATGATCGCCAGCCTTCTGCCAGCGGGGCTGGCGATGTCGTTTGCGCTGGATGCGGGGGCGCAGGTGACCCGGATCCAGGTGTGGACGGAAGCTTCACCGGCAGCGATCTGGTCACAGTCCGCGCCCTTGCAACCGCGCTATGCGCTGTCGCCGGAGGTCGGAGAGACGGTCAGTCTCGTCCAGGTCGCGCAGGCCGCCGGGCAGCAGGTGCCACTGCGCCTGCGCGTGCAATACCAGACCAGCCTGGCGCTTGCGGATGAGGGGCCGCACCTGGATCTACTGGACTGGAAGCACTGTACGTCCGCGTGGCACACCATTGCCGTAGACGGCAATGGGCGCTTCGCCGTGCTGCCGCCGTCGGAGGCCGAATCCACCTGCTTCCCCTCCTTCAGCCAGGTGGAGCTGCTGGCGGCCGTGCGTCGCCAGGGAGGCGAGGCGCATTGGCAGAACCTGGCGCGCGGCGTCTCACGAGCAGGCGAAGGCGCATCCTATGTCGCGCCGAGCCTGCTGCGGATGGTGCTGGAGCAGTGGGATGGGCGTGGCTGGGTGCGGGTGACCGAGCTGGAAGTCGCCTTGGCGATGGGGTGCTGAGACCTCGCCGTCCTGATCACCGCTCGCCTGCGGTCAAAGGCTCTTGAACAGATTGCCCAGCAGCAGCACGACCAAGCCCGCGCAGACCAGCCAGAACGCGTATGGCACCAGTGCCGGGATGTAGTGCAGCTTGGCTGCGACGCCCAGGCCGCCCAGCAGCAGCGACAGGAAATAGGTGCCGGTACTCGGCGCAGACAGATTGAACATGCAGGTGAGGTCGTCGTGGTTCCAAGGCGGAGCATGATGCCCGATCCGCCGCGCGGCTTGCAGCCTGCGGCGGATGTGCGGGGGTGCCTCGATCAGGCGGCCGGTTGGCGCAGCGCGGGATTGTCCCAGCCAGGGCGTGGCGCGAAGCGATCTCCGTGCCGCGCCTGCAGGGTCTTGAGGCGTTCGACCAGCGCATCGGCACCAGCGGCGCGGATGTACTGGATCGGGCCGCCGCGGAACGGCGCAAAGCCGGTGCCGAAGATCACGCCGGCATCCAGCAGGTCCGCGTCGGCGACCACCTCGTCGTGCAGGCAGGCGACCGCCTCGTTGAGCAGCGGCAGGATCAGGCGATCCTCCAGGTCGGCCGGCGCCTGGTAATCGGCGGGCACCTCGGGCTTGACCGGCTTGCTGCCCTTGGCCGTCTGCTCCCATTTGTACAGGCCCTGGCCATCCTTCTTGCCGCGCTTGTCCGGCTCGACCGTGGCCAGCGCCGCCGGGACCTGCAGGCCCAGGAACGGCGAGAGCTCCTTGCCAACGCCGGCCGCCACGTCCAGGCCGACGGTGTCGATCAGTTCGATCGGGCCCATCGGCATGCCGAACTTCACCGCCGCCTTGTCGATCACCGCACCCGGGATGCCCTCGGCATAGGCATTGGCCGCTTCGAGCATGTACGGGAAGAGCACGCGGTTGACCAGAAAGCCCGGGGTGCCGGCCACCGGCACCGGGAACTTGTCCAGCGCCTTGCAGAACGCGGCCAGGCGCTGGCCGGTCTCGGCCGACATGCCGTCGTGGTGCACGATTTCCACCAGCGGCATCATCGCCACCGGGTTGAAGTAGTGCAGGCCACCGAACTGCGCCGGTCGGGCGATGTGCTCGCGCAGTTCGACCAAGGGAATCGACGAGGTGTTGGTGGTCAGCAATGCATCGGGCTTGAGCATCGGCTCGATGGTTTGGTAGAGCGCGCGCTTGGCCTCGGGGTTCTCGATGATGGCCTCGATCACCAGGTCAGCGCTGGCGGCGCCTTCGCCGGCCAGATCGGCCTTGAGGCGTGCGGCCACGGCAGGGCGCTTGCTGGCGTCCTTGACCTTCTTGTCGAACAGCGCCTGCGCACGTGTCATGGCCGGATCGATGAAGCGCTGCTCGCGATCCTGCAGGGTGACCTCGAAGCCCTTGTAGGCCGACCACGCGGCGATGTCACCGCCCATCACGCCGGCGCCGACCACGTGCACGTGCTTGATGCCCGCGTCCTTGCCGCCCAGCCCCTTGAGGCGCTCGGTCAGGAAGAAGATGCGGATCAGGTTGCGCGCGGTCGGGGTGCCGGCCAGCTTGACCACGCCGCGGCGCTCGGCATCCAGGCGCGCGCCGATCCCCTTGCCGCCCGCGCGCTCCCACGTGTTGATGAGTGTGTAGGGAGCCGGATAGTGCTCCTTGCGTGCCTTGCGCGCGACCTGCTTGCTCATCTGTGGGGCCAGGATGCGGCGCGCCAGCCAGGTATTGGTGGACCAGCCCAGGGCGCGCTGCTTGAATGGGCGCGTGGTGCCCTTCAATGCCAGGGCCACGGCGCTGTCGATCAGCACCGCCTTGTCCACGGTCCGGTCGACCAGGCCCATGGCCCGTGCGGCGCTGGCCGAGACGGTACGACCGGTCAGCATCAGGTCCATCGCGGCCGGCGCGCCGATCAGACGCGGCAGGCGCGCGCTGCCGCCCCAGCCCGGGAAGATGCCCAGCTTGACCTCGGGCAGGCCGATGCGCGTGGAAGCATCCTTTGACGCGATGCGATAGCGGCAGGCCAGGGAGATTTCGGTGCCGCCGCCCATGCAGAAGCCATGGATGGCCGCCACGGTCGGGCAGGGCAGTTCGGCCAGTTTCTGGAAGGTGGCCTGGCCGCGACGGATCGCATCGCTCACGGTGCCGCGGCGGTCGAATTCCTGGAATTCCTTGAGGTCTGCACCGGCAATGAAGCCGTTGTCCTTGCCCGAAGCGATCACCACGCCCTTGGGCGGGTCGATGGCCAGGCGTTCGATCACCTCGCCCAGCTCGATCAGGACATCCTGGGAGAAGGCGTTGACCGAGGCGTCCTGACGGTCGAGGAACAGGATCACCACGCCTTCGGGACGGGTTTCCGTGCGCCAGTGACTGAATCGGAGCCCATCGAAGCTGGCTGTCATGGAGTGACCATCCGTTACGGTACGGGGAGCCCGTTATGATCGGGAGGTTGTTTGGCCTGCGTCAAATCCCTATGTCCTGTGCTGACGACCTGACAGGCAGTCCACGCGCCATGCGTTATTTTTACGTTCTAACTTTTCCGCAGCAGGATTTTCATGGCGTCAGTGAACTTTCCGCTGCCCGCGTGGTCACAAGGAGCGGCTCATGACGGCGCCCACAGGAGTGCGGACCGGCATGGCCGAAGCTGATCCACCCATCGAACTGGATCTCGAGCTGGTCAAGCGCGTACAGCGCGGGGACAGCGCCGCATTCGACCTGCTGGTGCGCAAATACCAGCATCGCATCCTGGCGCTGATCGGCCGCTACGTACACGACTGGAGCGAGTGCCAGGACGTGGCGCAGGACACTTTCATGCGCGCCTATCGCGCGATTGGAAGTTTCCGTGGTGACGCGCAGTTCTATACCTGGCTGCACAGGATTGCCGTGAACACCGCAAAGAACCATCTGGTTGCCCACAACCGACGCCCGCCCACTGACGACGTAGACGCCAGTGACGCCGAGCAGTACGACTCCGGCGCGCGCCTGCGCGACACCGATACGCCTGAGCGCGAGCTCATGCGCCAGCAGCTCGAACAGACCGTGATGCGCGCGGTCGAGGCCTTGCCTGAGGACCTGCGTACCGCCATCAGCCTGCGCGAGGTCGATGGACTGAGTTACGAGGAAATCGCCGCCAGGATGGGCTGCCCGATCGGCACGGTGCGCTCCAGGATCTTCCGGGCCCGCGATGCGATCGATGCCGAACTGCGGCCCTTGCTTGAACACGACAGTGCCACCCGGGAGCGTGCCCGATGATCGACGACAAGTTTCAGCAGCATTACCGCCAGCAGATGTCCGCGCTGATGGACGGCGAACTGGCGCCGGATCAGGCCCGCTTCCTGATGCGCCGCATGGGCGAGGATCAGGCGTTGAACGCGACCTGGGAACGCTGGCAGCTGTGTGGTGAGGTCCTGCGGGGGCGCGCACCGACGCCGGCGCCGCATGGGTTCGCGGAGCGCGTTGCCGCGGCCGTGGCCGAGCAGCCCAGGCAGCAGCCTGCCGCCAATCAGGAATTCGGCCGCGGCGGGCATCGGCTGCTGCGCTGGAGCGGTGGTGCGGTCGCCGCATCCGTGGCGTTGGTGGCCATGTTCATCGCCGGACAACACAGTCGCCCGCAGGTCGCCTCACAGGCGACCGAGCTGGCCAGCAGCATGGCACCGGCTTCCGGTGGCTCGACGATCCGCTCGCCATCAGCGCCGTCGGCGCCGGCCGACCCGGACCCTGCGGCGACGCTGGCCGCTTCGGCGGCGGTCGCGGTCGCCAGTGTGCCGCGCCGCGCCGACGAGAGCCGTCGGGGCAGTGCGACCCGCAACCAGCAGGCTGCACGTGCCACGGCCGCCATCACCCGTCAGGCCCTGGCCGAGGTGAATGCGGCCAAGGTCCCGCGGGCGGACGCCCTGGCCCAGGCGCCTTCGAGCCGTCAGGACCCCTTTGCCGGTGCGGCCCTGGGTGAGGCGCGGGCGCGGCCCTGGCCACGGACCACGCTCCCTCACCTGGCCGGCGATGGCGGCTATGCCGCCGGCTACGTCCAAGGCGAACAGGCGCCCTATTACCCGTTCCAGCCCCGGCTTCCCACGGCGGCCTCGACGTCCCAGCCGTCAGAAGCCCGGGCGCCGGACGCGCAGCCCTGAGTGACCTGCACCCGCCTGCGGGCGGGTGCTGCCAACCCTTTCTTTTTCCGACGCAGAGGCAAGCAGTCGATGAATGCACGTGTCCGTTTTGGCCTGATCGGCCTGATGTCCCTCACCATGCCCCTGTCGGCGTGCGCCCAGCAGGGCGGCAGCAGCGCGGCTGCGGTCGCCCCCTCCATCGCCCAGAGCAGCGCCCCACAGATCGTCACCGGGCTGCCGGATTTCACCAAGCTGGTCGAGCAGGTCGCCCCGGGTGTGGTCAACGTCGACGCCACCATCGGCGGCGGTGACGACAGCAGCAGCGACGACGACCAGCAGCCCCAGATGGACCAGCAGCAGATCCCGGACATCTTCCGTCAGCTCTTCGGGCCGGAGTTCCAGATGCCTTCGCCGCGCGGCCGCGGCGGCCGTCCGGAAGGCGAGTCGATGGGCTCGGGCTTCATCATTTCGCCCGATGGCTACATCCTGACCAACAACCACGTAGTCGATGGCTCGGACAACGTGAAGGTCAAGCTGTCCGACGGGCGTGAGTTCAAGGCCAAGGTCATCGGCGCCGACAAGGGCTACGACGTGGCCGTGCTGAAGATCGACGCCAAGAACCTGCCGTCGCTGCGTATGGGCGAGTCCAACAACCTCAAGCCCGGGCAGTGGGTGGTGGCCGTGGGCTCGCCGTTTGGGCTGGATCATTCGGTCACCGCCGGCGTGGTCAGTGCGACAGGACGAACCCAGGCCGGCATGGGGTCGAACTACGTGCGCTTCATCCAGACCGACGTGGCGATCAACCCGGGCAATTCCGGCGGTCCGCTGCTCAATACAGCGGGTGAAGTCGTCGGTATCAACTCGCAGATCTTCTCCCAGTCCGGCGGCTACATGGGCATCAGTTTTGCGATCCCGATCGACCTGGCCATCAGCGCGGCCGACCAGCTGAAGAAGAACGGCAAGGTCAGCCGCTCGATGCTGGGCGTCACCATGAACCAGGAAATCAGCGAGGCGATGGCCAAGAGCCTGGGGCTGCCAAACACCAATGGCGTCCTGGTCGCGTCGGTGTCGCCGGGCAGTGGCGCGGACAAGGCCGGGATTCGGCCCATGGACGTGATCACCGAATTCGACGGGAGCAAGATCAACGACTTCACCGATCTGCCGTCGCGCGTGGCACCGCTGCCGCCCGGGACCAAGGTCACCCTGACGGTCATCCGTGATGGCAAGTCGCGCAAGGTGGACGTCACCCTGACCGAACTGGATCAGAAGGCTGCCGGGCTGTCCGGTCCTGGCGAGGACGAGGGCGACCAGGGCGCCGAGTCGGGCAAGTCGGCCAACAGCAAGGACATCGGTTTCAGCGTCGAGGCAGTTCCTCCGCAGCTGCGTCAGCGCCTGGACCTGCCCAATGACGCGGGCGTTGTCATCTCGAACGTCAGCCGCGCCGTGGCCCTGGAAGCCCATCTGCAGCCGGGCCTGGTGGTCCTGCAGGTCGGCCGCAACAAGGTCGGCAGCGTCTCGGACTTCAACAAGGCCGTCGCCGGCGTGAAGAAGGGCGACGTGCTGATGCTGCTGGTCCAGGATCCGCAGAACGGCGTCAAGCAATTCGTGGCCCTGACGGTCGGCGGCTGAAGCCTGCCACCCCGGCGCCGGCCTTGGCCGGCGCCTCCCGGGCCGCTCTGCGCAAAGCGGGCAGGCCCGGGTCGGGCGTGCGATAATCCGCGATTGTCTCCCCGACGCCTCGTCGCGCCGCCGCGCTCCCCACATGTCGCCTGAAACACCTGAATCGATGCGGTTCATCCGCAATTTCTCCATCATCGCCCACGTCGACCATGGCAAGTCCACGCTGGCCGACCGGATCATCCAGCTCTGTGGCGGGCTGACTGAGCGCGAGATGGAAGCCCAGGTGCTCGACAACAATCCGATCGAGCGCGAGCGCGGCATCACCATCAAGGCCCAGTCCGTGTCGTTGCCCTACACCGCGCGCGACGGCCAGACCTATTACCTGAATTTCATCGACACCCCCGGGCACGTGGACTTCTCCTACGAGGTCAGCCGCTCGCTGGCTGCCTGCGAGGGCGCGCTGCTGGTGGTCGATGCCGCCCAGGGCGTGGAAGCCCAGTCGGTGGCCAACTGCTACACCGCCGTCGAGCAGGGCCTGGAAGTGGTGCCGGTCCTCAACAAGATCGACCTGCCCACCGCCGATATCGAAAAAGCCAAGGCCGAGATCGAGGCGGTGATCGGCATCGACGCGGCTGATGCGGTGGCCGTGTCGGCCAAGACCGGCCTGAACGTGCAGGACGTGCTAGAGGCGATCGTCCACCGCATCCCGCCGCCCAAGCCGCGCGACACCGACAAGCTGCAGGCGCTAATCATCGACTCGTGGTTCGACAACTACCTGGGCGTGGTCATGCTGGTGCGCGTGATGCAGGGCCAGATCAAGGACGGCGACGACATTCTGGTCATGTCCACCGGGCGCAAGCACAAGGTGGACGATGTGGGCATCTTCACGCCCAAGCGGACCAAGACCAAGGCGCTGCGCGCTGGCGAGGTGGGCTGGATCAACGCGTCCATCAAGGACGTGCATGGCGCGCCGGTCGGCGACACCCTGACCCTGGCGTCCGACCCGGCCACCGAGGCGCTACCGGGCTTCCAGGAGATGCAGCCGCGCGTGTTCTCCGGGCTGTTCCCGGTCAATGCCGAGGACTATCCGGCCCTGCGCGAGGCGCTGGAAAAGCTGCGCCTGAATGACGCGGCGCTGCGGTTCGAGCCGGAAAGCTCGGAGGCGATGGGCTTCGGCTTCCGCTGCGGCTTCTTAGGCATGCTGCACATGGAAATCGTGCAGGAACGCCTGGAGCGCGAGTACGACCTGGACCTGATCGGCACCGCGCCGACGGTGGTCTACGAGGTTCTCAGAACCGACGGCTCCATCCTGTCGCTGGACAACCCGGCCAAGCTGCCGCAGTCCAATCTGGTCGAGGAAGTGCGCGAGCCCATCATCCGCGCCAACATCCTCACGCCCGAGGCCTACATCGGCAACATCATCAAGCTGTGCGAGGAAAAGCGCGGCATGCAGATCGGCATCCAGTACCTGGCCAGCCAGGTGCAGATCAGCTACGAACTGCCGATGGCCGAGGTGGTGCTGGATTTCTTCGACAAGCTCAAGTCCGTCAGCCGTGGCTACGCCTCGCTGGACTACCACTTCCTGCGTTTCCAGGCTGGTCCGTTCGTGCGCCTGGATACGCTGATCAACGGCGACAAGGTCGATGCGCTGAGCCTGATCGTGCATCGCAGCCAGGCCGATCGCCGTGGCCGCGAGCTGTGCGAAAAGATGAAGGAGCTGATCCCGCGGCAGATGTTCGACGTGGCGATCCAGGCCGCTGTCGGCGCCCAGATCATCGCCCGTTCCACGGTCAAGGCCATGCGCAAGAACGTGCTGGCCAAATGCTATGGTGGCGACATCACGCGCAAGAAAAAGCTTCTGGAAAAGCAGAAGGAAGGCAAGAAGCGCATGAAGCAGGTCGGCCGCGTGGAGATCCCGCAGGAAGCCTTCCTGGCGGTACTGCAGGTGGACAGCAAGTAAAGGGCGCGCCGGCCCGGGGGCCGGCATGCCAAGCGGGGCGGGTCGCGTGACCCGCCTTTGTTCTGTGCAAGATGCGACGCACCGGGCGCGGACGTCGCGACAAGGAAATGCGATGGTCTGGTTCGAAACAATCCTGGTCGTACTCACCCTGCTGACCGGCTTCATCTGGCTGCTGGACAAGCTCTTTCTGGCCAAGCGCCGCGCCGCCAAGGCCGGCCTGCTGGACGAAGAGCCGGTGCTGGTCGATTACTCCAAGGCGTTCTTCCCGGTGCTGGCCATCGTGCTGGTCCTGCGCAGTTTCGTCGCCGAGCCCTACAAGATCCCCTCGGCCTCGATGATGCCCAACCTGCTGATCGGGGACTTCATCCTGGTCAACAAGTTCTCCTATGGCCTGCGCCTGCCGATCACCAACACCAAGTTCCTGCCGATCGGCGAGCCCAAGCGCGGCGATGTGGTGGTGTTCAAGCCGCCGATGGACCCGGAGCACAACTGGGTCAAGCGCATCATCGGTCTGCCGGGCGACACCATCAGTTTTACCGGCAACACCCTGTCGGTGAACGGCACGCCGGTGAAGTACAAGCCGCTGGGCACCTATTCGGGTCGCGGCCTGCCGCCGGGCAGCGACCGGGTCACCCTGCTGCAGGAGGACCTGCCCGGCCGGACCCACACCATCTACGAGGACTTGGGCCATTACACCGGCGAGGGCACCTGGACCGTGCCGGCGGACCACTATTTCGTGATGGGCGACAATCGTGATAATAGCGAGGACGGCCGCCTGTGGCCGGATACCCACTTCCTGCCGGAGAAGGATCTGCGGGGCAAGGCCTTCGTGATCTGGCTCAACTGCGAGGGGTGGTTCTGCAAGAACGGGTTCGATCCGTCGCGCATCGGGCACGGCATCGAGTGATCAGCAAGTCCTTCAAGGGGAAGGGGAACGTCATGAAGCGCAAGCAGAGTGGTATCACGCTGATCGGGTTTCTGATCACGCTGGCGGTGGTGGGATTTGCCGCATACATCGGCATGAAGCTGTTCCCGATGTACGAGGAGTTCTATTCGGTCAAGGCCGCCGCCAAGGGCCTGGCCGAACAGCCGGGTTCCGCCGACATGGACCCGTCACGCCTGGAGGATTTTTTCTTCCGTCGCCTGGATATCAACTATTCGGAAAACGTCAAACCGGAAAACGTCAACTTCAAGCGGATCGAAGGCGGTTGGCGGATGAATGTCCAGTACGAAGTGCGTCGTCCGATCATCGGCAACCTGGATGTCGTGGGCAAGTTCGACACCGCCCAGGACATCGTTCGGAGCGGTGGTGGCGAAGGCTGAGTTGGCAGCCGGCCCTGACCCGATCGGCCATGCCTTCGCCGATCCGCAGCTGTTGGCCCAGGCGCTGACCCATCGCAGCGCCGGTGCGCCGCATAACGAGCGCCTGGAGTTCCTGGGCGACGGGATCGTCAACCTGCTGATCGCCGAAGTCCTGTTCCAGCGCTGGCCCAAGGCCGACGAAGGGGCACTGACCCGGGCGCGCGCCGAGCTGGTGCGCGAGGCTTCGCTGGCCACCGTCGCGCGCACGCTGGAGCTTGGGGCGCGCCTGACCATGGGCCCGGGCGAAATGAAGTCTGGCGGGCATCGACGCGATTCGATCCTGGCCGATGCCGTCGAGGCGGTTATCGCCGCGATCTATCTGGATGCCGGCTTCGAAGCCTGTCGCGCTTGCGTGCTGCCCTGGTTCGAGACCGCACTGGCGGCGCTGCCGGTCGGCAAACCGGAAAAGGACCCCAAGACCCGCCTGCAGGAGTGGCTGCAGGGCCGCCAGAAGCCCTTGCCGGTCTACGAACTGGTCTGCGAGAGCGGCGAGGAGCATGCGCGCCATTTCCAGGTGCGCTGCATCATCAGCGAGCCGGCACTGTCGGCCGACGGCGAGGGCGGCTCGCGCCGGATCGCCGAGCAGGCCGCCGCGGCTGGTGTCATCAGCCAGCTGCCGCGCCGCTAGGCGCTCTCGATCCCGGGAGCCCTCTGTCGCGCAGAGCTTGCTCGGCCGGGGCGGCACCGGAGAAAGACGCAGCCGAGCAAGCTCGGCACGACAGGACGAAGCGCCGCAGGCGCCTTTCGTTCCCCCAATACCCCGGACACGCTCTAAGCTTTGCCCATGAACACTTCCCAGTCCCACCGCAGCGGCAGCGTCGCAGTCATCGGCCGTCCCAACGTCGGCAAGTCCACCCTGACCAATGCCCTGGTCGGCGCCAAGGTGTCGATCACTTCCAGCCGGCCGCAGACCACGCGCCACCGGCTGCTGGGCATCGCGACCTTCCCGCAGGGCCAGATCGTGCTGGTCGACACACCCGGCCTGCACAAGCAACAGGGCAAATACTCGGCCTCGGCGATGAGCCGGGTCATGAACCGTGCCGCGCGCGGCGCGCTGGAAGGTGTCGATGCCGGCCTGCTGGTGATCGAAGCCGGGCGTTGGGACGAGACCGATACCCTGGCCTACAACGTGCTCAGCGACACCGGCATCCCGGTACTCCTGGTGATCAACAAGGTCGACCGGCTCAAGGACAAGGCCGAACTGCTGCCGTTCCTGGCCCAGGTGAGCGAGGGGCGCACCTTCGCCGCCGTGCACCCGATCTCGGCGCTGAAGAAGAACGGCCTGGATGCGCTGGTGCGCGACGTGCTGGCCCAGCTGCCCGAAGCACCGCCGATGTTCGGCGAAGACGAGATCACCGACCGCTCGGAGCGCTTTCTGGCTGGCGAACTGGTGCGCGAGCAGTTGATGCGCCAGCTCGGTGCCGAGCTGCCGTACGCGACCACCACCGAGATCGAACACTTCACCGTGGATGGCAACATGCTGCGCATCGGCGCGGTCATCTGGGTCGAACGGGAGAGCCAGAAGGCCATCGTCATCGGCAAGGGCGGCGCGCGGCTCAAGGACATCGGCAGCAAGGCGCGCCAGCAGATGGAGCACCTGTTCGACCGCAAGGTCTTCCTGGAAACCTGGGTGCGCGTGCGCGAGGGCTGGTCGGACGATGAGACCGCACTGAAGGCCTTCGGCTACGAGTGAGCGCGGCCACCGGCCCCGCCCGCTCCCGGTCCTGAGGGCCCGTCCCGATGCAGCTGGACACCGTCGCCTTCGTCCTGCATGCGCGTGCCTGGCGTGAGACCAGCCTGCTGGTGGAGGTGCTCACGGCCGAACATGGCCGCCTGGGTGTGGTCGCGCGCGGCGTGCAGGGCCCCAAGAAGCACCTGCTGCGCTCGGCGCTGCAGCCTCTGCAGCACATTCGCCTGCAGGTCCAGCTGCGCGGCGAACTGGGACGGCTGGTCGGCGCCGAAGCGCTGGATGCCGCCCCGCGGCTGGATGGCGAATCGACGCTGGCCGCCTTCTACGTCAATGAACTGATGCTGCGCCTGGTGCCGCGGCAGGATCCGCTGCCCGAGCTGTTCGTGGCCTATGCCAAGGTCCGCGCGCGCCTGGCGCATGGCGCTGCGCTGGGCTGGACCCTGCGCCGCTTCGAGCGCGACCTGCTCGAGGCCATTGGCGTCGGCCTGATCCTCGACATCGACGACACCGGCGTGCCGATCGATCCGGTGGCCCGCTACCACCTCGACCCCGAACTGGGTCCGCGCCGCCTGCTCAGCGAGCGTGGCGGCGAGCGCCAGCGCGCGCCCAGCGGGCAGGCGCTGCTGGCCCTGGCCAGTGACACCCAACCCGATGCGACCGATCTGGCCGACCTGCGCCGCGCGATGCGCCAGTTGCTGGCGCATCACCTGGGACCGCGTGGCCTCAAATCCTGGGAGATGCTGGGGGCGCTGCCGCGCACGGCGCGGGCTCCCGGCGGCGCGGCCGATCGCTAATCCTGCGTCCGGCTGGCCTGCCAGGCGGCAACGAACTCCCCGCGGCTGGACAGATCGGGCAGGGCGGCATCCAGGGCCTCGGTGGCGGCGCGCAAGCGCATGGCGCCCACCAGTCCCGTGCTGGCCTTCAGTCGGTGCAGCAGCTGGTGGGCGGCGGCGACATCGGCGGTATCCAGCGCGTGTTGGATCTGGACGACCTGGCTGTCGAGCTCCTGCAGGAACAGGCCACGCAGGGTGTCCAGGTGCGCCGGGTTGCCGCCCAGCGCCGTCAGCGCGGCTGTGTCGTCCCACGCCGGCAGGTCGTTGCCGCAGACGCGGACCTCCATCACCGGAACGGGCGGGCGCGCCGCAAGCGCGTCGCGCGCGGCCTGGCGCAGCACGTCGGCCCGGACCGGCTTGACCACCACGGCGGCGAAGCCGGCCGCGCACAGCCTGGCCTGCGTGTCCTGGCCGTGATCGGCGGTATGGGCCAGGGCGGGAACGTCCGGTTGTCGCTCACGTAGGCGCTGCAACAGTTCCTCACCGCGGCCATCGGGTAGATTGGCATCGACCAGGCACAGGTCGAACGGCCCTTCCTGCGCCAGGGCCTGGGCACGCGAACGGGCCAGCAACACCGTGGCGGGCAGGTCTTCCAGGGTGGCGCGCATGAACTCGGCCGTGGTGGCGTCGTCCTCGACCAGCAGGATGCGTGAGGTCACGGGGGGCAGTCCCTCTGCGATGGGTTCCTTGCGCTTGAGCATAGCGCCGCTGCCGTGGAGTGGGCGGCGGCATCTGCGACAATGGCAGTTTTCCCGCACGCAGCCTGACGCCACGTGGCCCGTTCCCCGCGCATCGACAAGACCCCGTTTGAACTGAATATCCACGACTTGAGCCACGATGGCCGCGGCGTGGCCCGTCGCACGCCGCTGGTGGAAGGCGAGCCCGGCAAGGCCGTGTTCGTGTCCGGTGCCTTGCCGGGTGAGCGGGTGCTGGTCGAGCAGACCGCGCGCAGCCGCCATTTCGACGAAGCGCGCACGCTGGAGGTGCTGGAGGCCTCGCCGGATCGCCTCACGCCGCGTTGCCCGCATTTCGGCACCTGCGGAGGCTGCGTCCTGCAGCACCTGGACGAGACCAAACAGATCGCCGCCAAGCAGCACACCCTGCTGGAAAACCTTGAGCGCATCGGCCACGTCACCCCCGGGGCGGTGCTGCCGGTGCTGAAGGAAGGCAGCTGGGGGTATCGCCGCAAGGGGCGCTTCTCGGTGCGCAGGGTGGAGAAGAAGGGCAAGACCCTGGTCGGCTTCCGCGAGCAGGACCCGCGCTTCGTCGCCGACCTGCGGGAGTGCCACACGCTGATCCCGGAGATCGGCTTCAAGATCGCCGCGCTCAGTGTGCTGGTCGACAGTCTGGCCGGGCGCGCGGATATCCCGCAGATCGAGTTCATCGCCGGCGACGACGCGATCGCCTTCGTCGTGCGCCATCTCAATCCGCTGGTACCCGAGGACCTGGACAAGCTGACCGCGTTCGCGAAAGAAGAGCAGTTCGCGATCTTCCTGCAGCCCGGCGGCAACCACACCGTGCATCCGCTGTGGCCCGCCGAGGTGCCGCTGTCGTTCAAGCTGGCGCCGTGGGACGTCGAACTCGCCTTCCGTCCGCTGGATTTCATCCAGGTCAACGCCAAGCTCAACGAAAAGATGATCGCCCACGCCTTCGCGCTGCTGGACCCGCAGCCGGGCGAACGCGTGCTGGACCTGTTCTGCGGCCTGGGCAACTTCACCCTGCCGCTGGCGCGTCTGGTTGGCGAGGTGGTCGGCGTGGAAGGCGAGGCCGGCCTGGTCGCCCGCGCCAAGGACAACGCGCAGCGCAACGGCCTGGACAACGCGCAGTTCTTCGCCGCGGACCTGACCCAGGACCAGCGCGGCACGCCGTGGATGCGCGCCGGCTTCGATAAACTGCTGCTGGACCCGCCGCGCTCGGGCGCCATCGACGTGCTCAAGCAGCTGCCGCTCAAGCAGTTCTCGCGCATCGTGTATGTCAGCTGCCATCCGGGGTCGCTGGCGCGCGATGCCGGTTACCTGGTCAACGAATGCGGTTTCAAGCTGGTCTCGGCGGGGGCGATGGACATGTTCCCGCAGACCGCGCACGTCGAGTCGATCGCGCTGTTCGAGCGCTGAGCGTTCACCCCACGCGCTGGGGCCCGCACAGTCGCCTGGCGCCGAATCGCGCGTCAGCCCTGCGCCGTCCGGATGCGTGATGGCGCGCGGCCGGCATAATGGGCCATGGGAATCGAAATCGAACGCAAGTTCCTGGTCACCAACGACGGCTGGCGCGACGCGGCGCATGCGGTCGTGCCCATGGCCCAGGGCTACCTCAACGACCTGGGCGCGGTGCAATCCGGGGCCCAGAAGGCCTCGGTCCGCGTGCGTGTGCAGGGCGAGCTGGCCTATCTCAACATCAAGTCGCGCGAACTGGGCCACACCCGGCAGGAGTACGAGTATCCCGTGCCGGTGGCCGATGCGCGCGCGCTGCTGGAACTGTGCGTGGGCGGCCTGGTCGACAAGCGCCGCCACCTGGTCCGGGTGGGCGCGCACCTGTGGGAAGTGGACGAGTTCCTGGGTGAGAACGCGGGGCTGGTGGTGGCCGAGATCGAGCTGGCCTCGGCCGACGAGGCCTTCGTGCGGCCGGACTGGATCGGCGCGGAGGTGACCGATCAGTCGCGCTACTACAACCTGGCCTTGGCCGCGCATCCCTATGCGCGCTGGTCCCAGGGCGAGTGAAGTCCCACCGCCGCCTGCTCTGAAGCTTCAGGCCGCTTCTGCGACAATGCCCGACCGGCGCGTAAGGCGCGCCAGCCTGGAGACCCTGACATGCTCTTGATCGGCATCGCCGGCACCGAACTGGCCGCCCACGAAGTCGATTGGCTGCAGCACGACGCCGTGGCCGGCGTGGTCCTGTTCGCGCGCAATTTCGTCTCGCGCCAGCAGGTGACTGAATTGAGCGCCGCGATCCGTGCCGCCGCGCCGCGACCGGTGCTGATCACCGTGGACCAGGAAGGCGGGCGCGTGCAGCGATTCCGCGAGGGCTATGCCGCGCTGCCGCCGCTGGAGACCTTTGGCGCGCAGTACGGGCGTGATCCGGACGGCGCGTTGGAACAGGCCCGCGAGCACGCCTGGCTGATGGCCAGCGAGGTCCGCGCCAGCGGGGTGGACCTGAGCTTCGCCCCCGTCGTCGACCTGGCCCGTGGCAACCGCGCCATCGGCAACCGCGCCTTCCACGCCGATCCGCAGGTGGTCGCCGCCTTCACCCGCGCCTATGTGCGCGGCATGCACGACGCCGACATGGCCGCCACGCTCAAGCATTTCCCCGGGCACGGCACCGTGCTGGAAGACACCCATTTCGACATCGCCACCGATCCGCGCCCGCTGGAGACCCTGCTGGCAGAGGACCTGGTGCCCTTTGCCGCCGGCATCGAGGCCGGCGCCGACGCGGTGATGCTCGCGCACGTGGCCTATCCGGCCGTGACGCCCGAGCCGGCCGGATATTCGTCGTTCTGGATCAACGAGGTCCTGCGTGGGCGCTTCGGCTTTCGCGGGGTGGTGTTCTCTGATGACATCTCGATGGCCGCCGCGCACTCGGCCGGCGGCGTCGCCCAGCGCGTCGCCCTGCACCTGGACGCCGGCTGCGACGTGGTCCTGGCCTGCCAGCCCGACGTGGTCGAAGACGCCCTGCGGGCCGTGCAAGGCCGCGCACTCAACACCGCCGCGCTGATCGGCCTGATCGGTCGCGGCCCACGCGCGTGGGAAGGCCTGCTGGCCGACACGCGTTATGACCAGGCGCGCGCGCGCCTGCCTGTTTCCAAGGGAATTGCCTGATGTCCACGACCCATACCGCCCCGACCATCCGCCAGGCCCTGGCCAATGCCGACCTGCTGGTCGACCGACCCACGCTGGACGCCGCCATCGCCACCATGGCCGATGCCATCGCCCGCGACTACGCTGGCGAGGTGCCGGTGTACCTGACCATCATGCATGGCGCGCTGCCGTTCGCCGGGCAGCTGGCGCTGGAGCTCGGTGGCCGCAGCCTGGATCTGCAGTTCGATTACCTGCACGCCACCCGCTATCGCGGCGAGACCGAAGGCGGCGAGCTGGTCTGGAAGCATCGCCCGGCCACCGCGCTGTATGGCCGTCGCGTGCTGCTGGTCGACGACATCCTGGACGAGGGCTATACCCTGCTGGCCGTGCGCGAGTGGTGCCTGGAGCAGGGCGCCACCGACGTGCGCATCGCCGCGATGACGGTCAAGCAGCACGATCGCGCCGTGCCGGGCGTCAAGGCGGATTATGTCGGTGTCCAGGTGCCCGACCGTTACGTGTTTGGCTTCGGCATGGATGTGCATGAGCACCTGCGCAACCTGCCGGCGATCTACGCCATGAAGGAAGACGCGTGAGCCAGCGCATCGACCTGGCGGTCATCGGCGGTACCGGCGTCTACAAGCTGGCCACGCTCGATGACGTCGAGACCCGGCACCTCGACACGCCTTACGGGGCACCGTCCGGTCCGGTCCGGGTGGGCACGGTGCTGGGCAAGCGCGTGGCGTTCCTGGCCCGCCATGGCGAGGGGCATTCGCTGCCGCCGCACAAGATCAACTATCGCGCCAACCTGGCCTCGCTCAAGCAGATCGGCGCCACGCGCGTGCTGGCGCTCAATACCGTCGGAGGCATCACCGAGCGGTTCGGCCCGCGCGTGCTGGCCTGTCCGGACCAGATCATCGACTACACCTGGGGCCGCATTTCCACGCTGTGCGAGGAAGGGGGCGAGGTCCTGCACGTGGACTTCGGGGATCCCTACACCCCGATGCTGCGACACAAGATCCTGGCCGCGGCGCGCGTGACCGGGGTCAAGGTGGTCGAAGGCGGCTGTTACGGCGCCACTCAGGGCCCGCGCCTGGAAACCCGGGCCGAGATCGCCCGCATGAAGCGCGACGGCTGCGACCTGGTGGGCATGACCGGGATGCCCGAGGCCGGCCTGGCGCGCGAGCTGGGCCTGGACTATGCCTGCCTGGCCATCGTCGCCAACTGGGCGGCCGGCTGCGGGACCGGCGAGGAAATCACCATGGCCGATGTCCTGGCCAATGTCGACGCGGCATCGGCCGGGATGGCCGAGTTGGTGGGGGAACTGGCGCGCGGGTGATTGTCAACGCTGCCGCGTCTTTGCATACTCGGGCCGTGCGGCTTCCCGGCCGCGCCACCACCACCGATCCAACTGGGGAAAGAGAGAGCTATGCCGTACGGTACCGTCAAATGGTTCAACGATGCCAAGGGCTTCGGATTCATCGCGCCGGAAGATGGCAGCGCCGATGTCTTCGCGCATCACACCGCGATCAACGCCAAGGGTTTCCGCACCTTGCAGGAAGGCCAGCGCGTGAGCTACGAAGTGACGCAGGGTCCGAAGGGCGCACAGGCGTCCAACATCACGCCGGCCACCTGATTCGCGGTTGACATTGCAGAATTCTTGAACCCCGCTTCGGCGGGGTTTTTTGTGGGCGTGATCGCCTGCTGGTAATCGGCCACTGCGTGGAGCGCCAGCGCCTGCGCTGCGAACATCCGCTTGCGCCGTGACCGCCGACAGGCCTCGGCAACCTGCGGGCCGGCCTCTGCCACCGGAGGCGCCGGGCGATCCGTTGCTCGCATGACTTCGACTGCTTCAAGCCAAGTACCGGCCTCGGACGAACCCTGGTTCCAGGTGGCTCACGCCTGCGGCTTGAGGCGGGCCGGATGCAGGCGCGCGACGTGCGCCTGCCGGGGGGGGGCTGACCGATGGAAGGATCGGAGTGCCTCTGCGCGGCAAAGCACAAGTATGTTCGAGCTTCGCAGGACATGCGCCGGCACGGCCGGCCCCTTTCCTTCTGCGCTCGACGAAGGGCGTGTCGATGGAACAGACGGTTGCGCGTCAAAGGCCTTACGCTGGGGCACCTCGCACGCCACCTTGTGTGCAACACAGGAGGTCCAGCATGAGTACTGCAACCGAATCCGCCCGCATCCTGCGCACCGTGCGCGGCCAGCCCACGTCCGATGGCGCCGGGGTCAAGCTGACCCGGGTCATTGGCACCGCGCAATTGCCGGATCTGGACCCGTTCCTGATGCTGGACGAGTTCGGCACCGACAAGGCCGAGGACTACATCGCCGGTTTCCCGGAGCACCCGCATCGTGGCTTCGAGACGGTGACCTACATGCTCGATGGGCGCATGCGCCATCGCGACAACCACGGCAACGAAGGCCTGCTCACGCCAGGCAGCGTGCAGTGGATGACCGCGGGGCGCGGCCTGGTGCATTCGGAGATGCCAGAGCAGGAATCCGGGCGCATGCGCGGTTTTCAGCTGTGGGTGAACCTGCCGGCCAAGGACAAGCTGTGCGCGCCGAAGTACCAGGAGTTCGCGCCGGACAGCATTCCGGTCGCCACGCCGGCGCGCGGGGTAGAGATCAAGGTGATCGCCGGTGCGGTGGGCGAGGTGGTCGGCCCCATCGTGCAGCCGGCGACCGACCCGCTGTACCTGGACGTCCGGCTGGAGCCCGGCGCCAGCTGGGACACCACGCTGCCTACCGGCCACAACGTGTTTGCCTATGCCTACGAAGGCGCGGTCACGGTGGGCGAGGGCGATGATGCACGCCCCTTGGACACCCAGGTCCTGGCCGTGCTCGGGGGAGGAGAGGCCCTGTCGCTACGGGCCGGCACCCAGGGCGCCCAACTGATCCTGGTGGCGGGCCGCCCGCTACGCGAGCCGGTGATGCGCCACGGACCATTCGTGATGAACACCAAGCAGGAGCTGATGCAGGCTTTCGTGGATTTCCAGGAAGGCCGCTTCTGAGCCGCGTCAGGCTGGCGGTTTACGGACTGGAAGCAACCGGGGTGCCGGCGCGGCGGAAATCCAGCCGCTCGGCCGTGGTCATGCTGGCTTGCAGGGCCGCCGGTGAGTCGGCGTCGATCCAGATCTGGACGTAGCGGTCCTTGTCCAGTTCGACCACCGCGACCCGGGTCTGTGCGTCAGGCCGATTGGCGATCTCGGTGCGGTACCAGCGCATCTCCTTGCCGTCGATGACGCCTTTTTCCTCGCGGTTGTGGCGCTTGGGGTCCATCGACGGCTCGGCGGTGAGCATCACGCCGAAGGCCTGATTGCCCTGATCGTCCAATGCCTTGCAGATCATCAGAGTGTCGGTGCCGGTCTGCTCCCAGTGCAGGGCCGAGCCGGCTGGCAGCGCCGGGCAGCCGGATGACTGGGCGAAGGCGGGCGCGGCCAGCGCGAGCAGCAGGCCGGCGGCGGAACAAAGGCAGGCTTTCATCGATCGTTCCCCAAACAGGGCACCACCGGCGCGCGGCGGTGCGGTTGGTGCATGGATCACGGTGACCGACGTGGCCTGCTGCGTAGGACTTCCCCGGCAGGCGGATGGCGCATCACTCCGGTCGACGCGTGGTGCGGTAGCGGGGCGATTGCGCGCTCCCCGCGCACGATCACCCTGCGCCGCACCATAAGCGATGACAGCGGGCGTGACAAATCGGGCGCGGCGCGCCTTGCCTCAGTGGTCGGGGAGGGGGATGAATTCCGGGTCGCCGGTGATCGTGCCGAAGCGCCCTTCCAGCCAGTCCTGCTTGGCTTGCTCGATCCGCTCCTTCGAGCTGGACACGAAGTTCCACCACAGATGACGCGGCCCGTCCAACGGTTCGCCGCCCAGCAGCATCGCCTTGATCGGCGTGGTGGCCCGCAGGACCGGGCGGGTGCCACGATCCAGGGTGACCAGATGCCGGGCCGGGATGTCGGCGCCGTCCAGCTGGGCCTCGCCTTCCAGGATGTAGAGCGCACGCTCAATGGCGCTGTCGTCGATGGCCAGCTCTGCCTCGGGCTGGAGGTCCAGGGCCACGTTGAAGGTCTCGGCGAACACCCGCACCGGGGATTCATGGCCCCAGGCGCGACCGGCGATCACACGCAGTCGCGCGCCATGCTGTTCCCAGTGGGGCAGCGTATCGGCGGCGTGGTGGTGAAACTCCGGTGCGGTCTCTTCATCCGGCCTGGGCAGCGCCACCCAGGTCTGCATGCCGTGCAGGGGCGCGTGGTCCACGCGCTCCAGGGTCGGGGTGCGCTCGGAATGCGCGATGCCACGGCCGGCCGTCATCCAGTTCACGTCGCCGGGTCGGATGATCGTGTCCGAGCCCAGCGTATCGCGGTGCCCGATCGCGCCATCCCACAGGAACGTCACCGTCGCCAGGCCGATGTGCGGATGCGGGCGCACGTCCACGCCCTGGCCTGCGGCGAAATCGGCCGGCCCCATGTGATCGACGAAGACGAACGGCCCCACGCTACGGGCTTGGATGGTTGGCACGGCGCGGCGGACCTGGAAGCCGCCGAGGTCATGGACGCGTGGGGCGATCACGGTGGCGGTCATTGGTGTCTGCTCCGGTTCGAGAGGCCCGCAGGATCGCATGCCGGCCGGGGGCTCTGTCTGACGAGCGCGTACAACGGATCGTTGCAGGTTCGGCCGCGAGCTGACCTTGCGCGACGCTGTGCGGCGGGACCGGGCGCAAGGCTTCCTCACGGCCTGGCTGGGAAAGCCGGTCGAACCTGCCACCGGTCCCTCCCGGGACACCTCCGCAGGCGGCCCGGGGCCTATGCAGACCGCTAAAATGCGTTCGAGAAAGCCGGGCGCCTGGGCTCGTCTGTCGCGCAGGATGACCGATGAAGCAGCGCAACTCGGACCTTTGGGCGGTCCTGGCCATCTTTGGGGCGTACACGGTCACGCTCCGGTTTGCGCTTGGCTTGGACGTCGTCGGCGCACTGCTGGGAGGCTTGGCCAACACCCTTCCCGTGGTGATCTTCGGTTGGGCGGTGAGGCGGATCGTAGTCAGGCACTTGATCGGCAAGCCTGCCGTCGTCCAACTGCTGGCCCATGCCCTGCTGTGCGCGATGTTTATGCTCCTGTCGTACTGGCTGCTCATCGTGCTGCTCGGTTTTTTCTTCGGCGCCGCGCCCGAAGGCTTCGTCGTGCGCCCCTTCAAGTCCGGCGGAGCGGCCTGGCAGTCGCTCCAGAATCTGACGACCTACGCGCTGATCGCGGCGGTGTCCTACCTTTCGGCGCAGTCACGGACACCGCCACAACCCGACGTCGGCGAGGTTGCGTGCGGGTCAGCAGGCGCCGGCGCCGCGACGACAGGCGCCTCTGACGATGCGCCGTGCCTGGAGCCTGTGCCTGAACCGACGGCACCCCTCCGGCCACAGGAACCAGAAGCGCGGGTGGACGCCGCGCTGTCCCGCTACTTCGTCAAGATCGGCGACGAGCTTCGCCCGCTCGATATCGAATCGGTCGTCAGCATCGGGGGCGCGGGCGACTACGCGGAAGTGACGACCCTGACAGCGAAGCATCTGGTCCGGGTCACCTTGGCCGAGTTCGCCAATTCCCTGGATCCGACCCGGTACGTCCGCGTCCATCGTTCCTGGATCGTCAATACCGACCGCATCGCGCGCCTGGAGCCTGCGGGCGGCGGGCGCTTGCTGCTGCATCTGGAGACCGGGCAGACCATCTCGACCAGCCGGGAAGGCGCGAGCCTGCTGCGGAGCCGGGTGCTTTGACCGCTGCAAGGTCCGGTTCGCCGTCCGGAAGTGTCCGCTCGCCGAATTTCCGACACGGCGAGCGGTAGATTCAAGACGATCGCCCTCCAACAACATGACTGGGTGAGCAGGAGGCATCGCCATCCGGCCCAGTCCGGAGGAGCGCCCCGCATGATCCTGTCCCGCCTGCGTTTCATTGTCCTGGCAAGCCTGTTTGTGTGTTTCCTCAGCGGGGCATCGGCTTCCACCGAGGCCGTGTCAGACGTCGCGGTGGCCTCGGCGCTGATTCCCCGTTACGCAGCCTCCGGCAAACCGGAGGACCTGGCGACGCTGTATCGGCTGCAGCTGTTCGTCGGGCGCTATGCCGCGGCGGAAGCGACGCTGGCCAAGCTGAGCGACTTGTATCGCTCGGTCGAACCAAGGCGCGTCCCGGCCTTGGTGCCTTGGCAGCTCTATGCCAGGGCAAAAGTCCACCAGACCGAGGGTCAGTTACTTGGCGATGCGTTGGCTCAGGCGTTCTCCGAGCTTTTCGCCAGCCTCCCGGACCGCGACATCGCCCGGATCCTGCCCTGGTTCCAGGTCAATCTCGACGCGCTCCGGGAGGAGCAGGCCAAACAGGAGCGCGCCTGCCCGGATCTTGCCCGGGGCAAGTGCGCTGCGCCGCAGGCCTTGATCACGGCGCGCGAGGCGACTGCGGTCCGGCGCGCGCTCGGGCCCGCGCTGGAACCAATGCTGAGGGCCGACCTGGACCGGCGTTTCTCGATACAGCAGGTCCTGATCCCTACCTCCGATGGCGCGCGGATCGCGGCGCTGATGGTGCGGCAGCGTCATACGGATGGCACGCGGCTGACCTCGCTGCTGAATTTCACCATCTACGCGCGCGATGAATGGGCGCTCGCCGACGCGGTTCAGATGGCCGGACGTGGCTATGTCGGGGTGGTCGCTTATACACGCGGCAAGGGGCGAGGCAGCAGCCCGGGCCCGGTTGAGCCTTATCTCCACGATGGTGGCGATGCCGCCACGGTGATCGATTGGCTTGCGAACCAATCGTGGAGCGACGGCCGGGTGGGGATGTTCAGCGGGAGCTACAACGGATTCACGCAGTGGGCAGCGGCCAAGCGCCGTCCACCGGCGCTGAAGGCGATGGCGACCAATGCGACTAATGCGCCTGGCATCGACACCCCGATGCAGGGCGGCGTCTTCCAGAGCTTCATCTATCCATGGCCGTTCTACACCGCCAGCGGCAAGGGCCTGGACGACAAGACCTACCAGGACCGGGCCCGATGGCAGCGGATGCAGCGACAGTGGTATCGCAGCGGGGCGCCCTACCGCGACCTGGACAGGATCGATGGCACGCCCAACCCCATCTTTGATGCTTGGCTGGACCACCCTGACTACGATCGATTCTGGCAGCAGCTTATTCCCTACGGTCGCGAGTTTTCAGCGATCGATATCCCGGTCCTGGTTCAGACAGGCTATTACGACCCTGGCATGGTCGGTGCCCTCTATTATCTTGAGGAGCATTACAGCTACAGGCCCAACGCCGATCATCGCCTGCTCGTCGGGCCCTATCACCACACTGCGATGCAGAGCGGGGTCCTCGCCAGCGTCCGTGGGGATGTGGTGGACAAGGTGGCCCTGATCGATCTTCAAGACGTGAGATTGGACTGGTTTGATCATGTCTTCCGTGGTGCGCCCATGCCCGCAATACTGAGCGATCGCATCAATTTCCAGGTCATGGGTGCAAACACGTGGCGGCACGTCTCGACCCTGGCAGGCATGGCCACTGGTCGGCGACGCCTGTATCTGTCCGGAACACGCGACGGAGAGGGTTTGCTGTTTGGCGCGCTGCCAACCAAGGCGGTCCCTCCGGCGCTTCTGGTCGATTTGGCGGATCGTCACGACGTCGATCTGAGCCTTCCGCCTGGTGCCCCAGATACACGCAACGCGCTGGTCTTCAGGACTGAAAAACTCCAGGCACCTGTCGAAATCGATGGCCTGTTCCAGGCGAACCTGCAGGTGGTCACCAACAAATGCGACTTCGACCTGGAGGTCGGCTTCTACGAGGAAAAGCCGGACGGCCGCTACCTGGATTTGGCTTCCTATCTGGGCCGAGCAAGCTATATGAAGGACCGGACGAAGCGGCATCTGCTACGGCCAGGACGGACGCAGGTGCTCTCCTTTCAGAGCCAGACGCTGACCGCACGCTTGCTGACGCCTGGAAGCCGCATCGTGGCGGTGGTGGGGGTGCCCAAGCGTCCCGATGTCGAGATCAACTACGGCACCGGCCGCGCGGTGAGCGACGAATCGATCGCCGATGCGGGCCAGCCGTTGCGGATCCAGTGGCTGCCCCAGAGCTACTTCGAGCTTGGTGTACGGGAGCAGGGCGCGGAAGCCGCGCTTGTTCGCGCTCCACGCCCTGTCGTCGCGGTGCCTGGTGGCATGCGCGATCGCGGATCAGCGAGCGGGCCTGGGCCCTTCCGATTGCCTGCCGAAGTCGCCCTGCCGCACCCGTGATCGATAGGCACAACTAGCGCAGCGGCAACTGCGGTGTGTCGCCCGGCATCGGCCCACGCCGTGAGGCCAAGCGGTCGGCGAGGCGGGTGGGTTCCGGGAGCCGATAGCCGCGCAGTAGACACAGGGTCCACGCCAAGGCGGTGCCCAGCGAGACGCGGTGACCGGGCGAGACCACCAGTGGATTGCAGCGCAGCTTGCTGCGCAGCAGCCAGCCGATCTGCTCGCCGCGGTGGATCAGGGCACTGTGATCACCGGGCGTCGGGCCGGGCGGGTCCGCGCGCCCGCATAGCGGCTTCTTGGCCACGCCGATGGTCGGCAGGCCGGTGACCACGCCAAAGTGCGCGGCAATCCCCAGCCGGCGGGGATGGGCGATGCCCTGGCCGTCGACCAGCACCAGATCCGGGGCGTACGGCAGATCGTCCAGCGCCTGTAGGAGCGCGGGCAACTCACGGAAGCTCAGCAGTCCCGGCACGTAGGGCATGGAGGTCGGCACGCGTGCAATGGTGCTGGCCTGCAATTGCAGGGTCTGTCCGTCGAGCAGCACCGCAGCGGCCCGGGTGATGCGCCCCTCATCCTCGAAGCCGACGTCGAAGCCGGCGATCGTGCGCGGGGTCTCGGGCGCCTGGTCGGCCAGGACGACTTGCGTCGCCAAGGTTTCCTGGAGCGCACGTGCGCCAGCAATGCTGCCGTCCCAGCCGGCGAATGCGTCAGGTGTTTCCGGGGACATCATTGGTGCGGTTCTCCGATCCACGGATCCTGCAGCGTGGCCCGTCCTTGCGCGTCGAAACGCACCTCAAGCACGTGC
This sequence comes from Pseudoxanthomonas sp. JC1303, assembly GCF_058448525.1. Classification (NCBI taxonomy): domain Bacteria; kingdom Pseudomonadati; phylum Pseudomonadota; class Gammaproteobacteria; order Lysobacterales; family Lysobacteraceae; genus Pseudoxanthomonas; species Pseudoxanthomonas sp. JC1303. Next base: position 3,200,440 of record NZ_CP185958.1, read on the forward strand.
CCGCTTTCTCCTTCCTCCAGCGTAGCGACCGGGCAGGCGCACAGCGCGCGCGCCAGCAGGGTGATCTGCGCCGGGTCGCCCACGGCCAGGACCATGCCGTGGTGGTAGCGCTGCCGCCAGTCGCGAGCGGTTTCCTCGAGCGGGCCGCGGGAGAAGAACGCCTGAAGGGCCAGCCCAGGATGCTGCTCCAGCGCGGCTTGCGCTGTCTGCTGGTTGCGCAGGAATTCGTTGGCATAGACCGCGACCAACGGCGCCTTTGCCAGCTTTGCGGCCAGTGCCTCGGCCTGGGTGCGGCCGGCGGTGGACAGCGGGGGATTGAGCGCGTCGCCCGGTTCGGTCGCTGCATGCACCGCCAGCACAAAGCGCAGCGGTGCCTCCTGCTGAGCGGCGGTGGATCGGGGCGCCGTGTGTGCAGTGTCTGGGGGTGACCACGTGGTGCAGGCGCCCAGCAGGCCGCAGAGCGCCAGGGCCACCAAGGCCGCCGGAACCGGAAAGGCGGACTGTCGCACGGCGCCTGACTACTCCGGCCGGGATTCCAGATGGGTCTTGATCTGATCGCTGTCGCTGCCGACTTCCTGGACTGCGGCGCGCAGGGCCGCCTCGTCCACGCCGAAATGACCGGTCCAGTAGGCCAGTTCCCATTCTTCGGTCAGTTCGACCTTGGCGATGTCCTTGGGGATGCGGGGATTGTCGGCAGGAGTCATGTCTGGCTCGCGGTAGGGAACAGGCGACCAGCGTGGGAATGTCCACCGTAAAGGCGCGTGAGCCGGGTCGCGGGCGCTGGCTCGCGCCTGCGCGCTTCGGCCGATTCAATCGATGAACTGCAGCCGCGCCAGTTCCGCGTACAGCCCGCCCTCGGCCATCAGCGCTTCGTGCGTGCCCTGGGCGACGATGCGGCCGCGGTCCATGACCACGATGCGGTCGGCCTTGAGCACGGTGGCCAGGCGATGGGCGATGACCAGGGTGGTGCGCCCGGCCATCAGCCGCTCCAGCGCGCTCTGCACCGCGCGCTCGCTCTGCGCGTCCAGCGCACTGGTGGCTTCGTCCAGCAGCAGGATCGGCGCGTCCTTGAGCAAGGCGCGGGCAATGGCGATGCGCTGCTGCTGCCCGCCGGACAGGCGTGCGCCGCGTTCGCCCAGCTGGCTGTCGTAGCCCTCGGGCAGTTCGCGCAGGAAGCCGTCCGCCTCGGCGGCGGTCGCGGCGGCCTGCACGTCCGCGTCGCTGGCCTCCAGGCGGCCATAACGGATGTTCTCGGCCGCGCTGGCGGCGAAGATCGTCGGCGACTGGGGGACCAGACCGATCTGCTCGCGCAGAGCCGCCACATCAACCTGGCGCAGGTCCAGGCCGTCCACGCGGATCGCTCCCTGCTCCACGTCATGGAAGCGCAGCAGCATCGACAGCACGGTGCTCTTGCCCGCGCCGGACGGCCCGACCAGGGCGACGGTCTCGCCCGGGGAGATCTCCAGGGAAAAATCGTCCAGGGCCGGGGCGTCGGGGCGGGTGGGGTAACGGAAGGACACGTGGTCGAAGCGGATCTGGCCGCGCACCGGCGCCGGCAGCGGCAACGGCTGCGCGGCCGGGCGCACCTGCGCGGTCTCCTCCAGCAGTTCGCCGATGCGGCCCATGCCGCCGGCTGCGCGCTGCAGCTCGTTCCAGACCTCGGCAAGCGAGCCGACCGAGCCGCCGCCGATCAGCGCGTACAGCACGAACTGCCCCAGCGTGCCGGCGGTCATCCGCCCGGAGATCACGTCGTGCGCGCCGGACCACAGCACCAACACGATGGCGCCGAACACCAGGGTGATCGCCCCGGCGGTGACGAAGGACTGCGCACGGATGCGCTTGCGCGCGGTCTGCACCGAGACCTCCACCGCTGCCTCGAAGCGCGCCTGCTCATACGGCTCACGCGCATGCGCCTGGACCGTGCGCACCGCGCCCAGGCTCTCGCTGGCCAGGGTGTTGGCATCGGCCACGCGGTCCTGGCTGGCGCGCGAGATCCGGCCCAGCTTGCGCGCGCCCAGCACGATCGGCACCACCGCCACCGGGATGCCCACCAGGGCGAAGGCGGCCAGGCGCGGGCTGGCGATGAACATCATCACCACCGAGCCGATCACCGTGACCGTGCTGCGCACCGCCACCGACATGGCACTGCCCACCACGCTGCGCAGCAGTTCGCTGTCGGCCGACAGGCGCGAGATCAGCTCGCCGCTGCGGTTGCGGTCATGGAACTGCGCATCCAGGCCCAGCAGGTGGCCATAGAGCTGGCGGCGCAGGTCGGCCACGACGCGCTCGCCCAGCATGGACACAAAGAAGAAGCGCGCCGCACTGGCCAGGGCCAGCACCACCGCCACGCCGAACAGCGCCAGGAAGGCGCGGTCGATGTTGTCGCCACTTGAGAACCCGTGGTCGATCATCTGCTTGACCGCGTGCGGCAGGCTCAGGGTCGCGGCCGAGGCCACCGCCAGCGCGACCAGCCAGCAGATGAACAGGCCCAGGTGTTTGCGCACGAACGGCCACAGGGCACGCAGGCTGCCCAGCCTGGCCTTCTTCGGTCGCGCCGCGTCGGTCGGTTCGGCGGCGGGGAGGGTCGAGGCCTGGGGCGCAGTCATCTGGAGTCCGGTCGAGCGAGGGAGGGCCGTGCGGGTTCATGGACCACGCACGCACCGGACGGTTCCCCGCGACCGACATGGCAGAACCGGACGGGCGCATCTGAAGGGGCGCCGTCGGCTTGGCCGGACCTGCACACCCCATGCGGATGGCGGCAGGCCCCCGGTTTTTCAAGGTTCGGGCGCGGCCAGGTCGGACGGGGCATCGGCCCGGCACTGCACGCGGTCGCGGGTGGCATCGCGCAGATGACGGCGCAACGGCGCGAGCTGGCCGGTCGGCAGCCGCAACCGCAGGTGGGCGCCCTCGGCGTCGAAGGTCTCTTCCAGCTTTTCTGCGCCAAAGGTGGCGACGGCGGCATGCACATGACCCAGGTCATCGAAGCCGCAGCTGACGGCCAGCTCGGCCATGGCCACCAGCGCCACCCGGGGCGCGTCTCGCAGGGCGCTTGCGGTGCAGCCGCCATAGGCGCGGACCAGGCCGCCGACGCCCAGCTTGATCCCGCCGTACCAGCGGGTGACGACGACCGCGACCTGGTCGAAGCCGGCGCCGTCGATCGCCGCCAGGATGGGCCGGCCGGCGCTGCCACCTGGCTCGCCGTCGTCGCTGGAGCGGAAGGCCGCGCCGACCCGCCAGGCCCAGCAGTTGTGGGTGGCGCCCATCTCGCTGGCCGCGGCGATGTGGGCCATCGCCGCGTCGGCCGAGTCGACCGGGGCGGCATGGACGATGAAGCGGCTGTGCTTGATCAGGGTTTCCTGGTCCACCGCCCCGGCCAGGGTGTGGCTCATGGCCGCAGCGCGCGCAGGTCGTCGGGGAGGGCGCGATGCGGATAAGCCTGCACGAACGCGGCCAGGCTGGCCCGCGCAAGCGCGCCCTGGCCTTCGAAGCGATGCAGACGGATGCGGCGCAGCCACTGCTCGGGGGGGAGTTGTCGATCCTCCTCGATCTGGCGGGCGATGGCGGGCGTCACGGGCACCAGGCCGGCTGAACGTTCCGTGCTGCGGAGGACGGTGTCGGCGTCCGCTGCACGCAGGGGTGCGAGGGCCGCGGGTGCAGCCTCCTGATCCGTCGGTGGCGCGGCGCTCAGGTTGGAGCGCTGCTGGCGCGTGTGCGCGGTGCGGGCCTCGAAGGCTTCCACTGTCGGGGCCGGCGGGGGAGGAGGGGGCGGAGGCGCGTAGGCGGGCGCGGGTGGTGCCGGAGGGGCTGGCGGGGAGTAGGTCGCGTTCGGTCGCACCTGCGCGGTGTCGGGGGCTGCCTCGATGTGGGCGCCCGCCCGCTCCAGCGAGGACGGTGTCTGGGGTTTGGACGGGGCACGCGGGACAGCGCGCTGCTTCGGCGCGGGGGGCGGGGGCGCGACCGCCTGCGGCAGCGCGGGTTCGGGCGTCGGCGCCATTTCCGGAGACGCCGGAACCGGGGCGTCGTCCTCAGCCGGCGCGCGGACCGTGGGCGCCGGCGGGGACGCATCGGCTGCGGGCTGGGCGGGGGTTTGCTTGCGCTGCTGCACGGCGGCGGCCGGTTCGGGAGGTGGCGTCGCAGGCGCCGAGGCGCCCTCATACAGCACATGGGCCGTTTGCTGTGGGCGCAACTGCCAGGCGATGGTGACCGCCAGCAGCAGCGAGGCGGTGATCCCCGCGCCGACGGTCCAGCGCCGGCGCGGACGCCGGCTAGAGGTGCGGCCGGCGCGGTGGCCGGATGGGAGGGCCGCGACTGGCGATGGTGCCGACGGCGCTTCGAGGGCCGCGCGCGCGGCTGCCAGGATGCGTGCATCCAGGTCGGGTCCGGGGCCGGCGTTGGCGTGCTCGCCGGCCAGCCGGTCGGCCAGGGCGCGCTCTTCCGGCGTCAGCCGATCGCCTGGCGTGTTCATGGCCCGATCCCCGCACGCAGCTTGTCCATGGCATAGCGCAGCCGTGACTTGACGGTTTCCCGGCCGACGCCGGTGATCTGGCCGATCTGATCCAGGGTCAGTTCCTGTTCCAGGCGCAACAGCAGTACCTCGCGTTGTTCTTCTGGCAGCGCATCCAGGGCGCGCTGCAGCACACGACGCTGTTCCAGGGCGGACAGCTGTCGCTCGGGCGTGTCCGGATCGGCCAACTGGGCGGTCCGGGCGTCGGCATCGTCCGGGGCGGCCGGGCGATGGCGCTGGGCCCGCCAATGGTCGTTGAGCCGGTTGTGGGCGATGCGGAACAGCCAGGTCGAGAACGCCGCCTCCGGTTGCCAGCTCGCCCGCGCGCCCACGACCCGTTGCCACACATCCTGGAACAGCTCGTCGGCCAGCGCGCCATTGCGCAGCTGGCGCAGCAGGAACCGGTACAGCGGGCCGCGATGGCGGGCGTAGAGCATCTCGAAAGCGCGGATGTCGCCGGCGGCATAGGCCAGCATCAGGGCGTCGTCGGCGGGCTCGGCGGCGTCGTTCACGTCGGCAAGCGTACGTTGTGTGGCCGGCGTCTCAAAGCCTGGCGGTGCTCGTGACGGAAGTTCTTGCTGCTGCTGGCGGCGTTCACGCCTTGCGTATACTGACGACCTGGGGCGGGGGGCATGGAACACGGAGGGTTCAACGTCCGGCCATCCGCTTCGGGGTCACTGCATTGAACGGGCCTTCCAGTGCCGGGATGTATCGACCTGTGCGCCCGTGTGGGCGCCAAGCGAACATGGGGAATCTTGATGTCTGGCCAGACCGCCACTGCCCAAGCGCAGACCGGTGTCGACGCTGTGGCGACTGACGCCCTGGCGCAGGTGCTGTGCGGCCTGTTGCCGGCCGGCTCGCAGGTGGTGGCCTACTGGCGCGACTGGGCGGTGGGGGCGGGCAGCACGGCGACCGCCGGGGCCAGTCCCGGCTTGCGGCGGGCGGCCGAGCAGTCCCTCTGGGACAACAACGCCGCCCGTACAGACGGCGATCCGACCCTGCTGCTGCATGCCTGGTCCAATCCACAGGGCAACGCGCGCATGGCCGTGGCCGCCAGCCTGGGTCAGCCGCTCGCGCCATCCCAGGCCCCAGCCTGGCTGGAAGCGGCCAAGGCCCTGGTGGCCTCGTCGCTGGAGACGGCCCGCTCGCGTGCCCGGGTGCTGTCGCTGGAAAAGTCCAAGCGTCTGCAACAGGCCCTGTACGAAATCGCCGATGTCGCCAGTGCCGATCTGGAGATGCACGACATGCTGCGCCGCATCCACGCGGTGGTCGGCACCCTGATGTATGCGGAAAACTGCTACATCGTCCTTTACGACGATGTGCGGCGCACGCTGCGGTTCCTGTATTTCGCCGATCTGATCGATCCCTACGTGGCCGATCCGGACCGCGAGTTCAGCGAGGAGGAAATGCAGAGCAGCATGACCGTGGCGCTGCTGCGCCATGGACAACCGCTGCGGGGGCCCTCGGTGGCCGTGCGCCAGCGGATCGGTCTGTCAGTGCCGCCCGATCCCAGCCATGGACCGGACAGCCAGGACTGGCTGGGCGTGCCGATGCGTCGCGATGACCGCGTGTGCGGGGCGATCGTGGTGCAGAGCTACGACACCCCGGCCAGCTATACCGACGAGGATCGTGCGCTGCTGTCCTATGTGGCCCAGCACATCCTGACCGCGATGGACCGTCGCCATGCGCACGAGGAGCTGGAGGCCAGGATCCAGGAGCGCACCCGTGAGCTGCAGTTGGCCAACCGCGAACTGCAGGCCGAAATCGTCGAGCGCAAGCGCGCCGAGAAGCTGCAGGGCGCCCTGTTCCGCATCACCGATCTGGCCAATACCTCCCCGACGCTGGAGCAGTTCTACGAAGCGGTCCACTGGGTGGTGGACGAACTGATCGTGGCGCGCAACTTCTACATCGCGCTGCTGGACGAGGACGGCAAGACGCTGCACTTCCCGTACTCCATCGACGAGCGCGATCCGATGCGCCAGTCGCGGAAGGCCAGCAACGGGCTGACCGAATATGTCATCAACAGTGCCAGGGCGCTGTTGGCCGATCCGGAGCTGGTGGCCGCGCTCAGCCGCAGCGGCGCGGTGGTCCAGCATGGCCCGCCGGCGCACAGCTGGCTGGGCGTGCCGCTGCTGCAGAGCAGTGGCGAGGTGCGTGGCTGCGTGGTGGTGCAGAGTTACTCGCCCGAGGTGCGCTACAGCGCGCATGACCAGAACCTGCTGTCCTTCGTGGCCCACCACATCGGCAATGGCCTGGTCCGTCAGCGTGCGCGCGAGTCGTTGCGCGCGGCCCATCTGGAACTGGAGCGCCGGGTCGAGGAGCGCACCTTCGAACTGGCCGAAGCCAACGCCAAGCTGATGGCGCAGATGGGCGAACGCCTGCGCGCCGAACAGCGCCTGACCTATCAGGCCACCCACGATGCCCTGACCGGCTTGCCCAACCGTGCCTTCCTGCTGGACAGCCTGGCCGCGGCGATCGCGCGCGCCCACGCCGAGCCGGGCAACGAGTTCGCGGTGCTGTTCATGGACCTGGACCGCTTCAAGCTGGTCAACGACTCGATCGGCCATGCGGCCGGCGATGAAATGCTGATCGAGGTGGCGCGCCGCATCACCTCGCAGGTCCGCGAGGGTGATCTGGTCGCGCGGCTGGGAGGCGACGAATTTGCGATGGTCATCGGCTACCGCGTCGATCCGCAGGAAGCGGTGGACTTCGCCGCGCGCCTGCTGACCACGCTGAACCGGCCGATGTGGGTGGCCGGGCGTGAGTTGTTTCCGGCCGCCAGCGTAGGCATCGCCGCCTGGCACGCCAGCTACCAGAGTGGCGAGGAGTTGCTGCGTGACGCCGACGCGGCGATGTACCGGGCCAAGGCCGAGGGGCGCGACCGCAGCGCGGTGTTCGACCAGGCCATGCGCGAGGCGGCGATGCAGAGCCTGGACCTGGAGGCGGACCTGCGCCGGGCCATCAAGTCGGGCGACTTCGTGCCGCACTTCCAGCCCATCGTGCGCATCAGCGACGGGAAGGTGATCGGTCACGAGGCCTTGTTGCGCTGGCACCACGAGCGCCGCGGCCTGCTGCTGCCGGCCTCGTTCATTTCACTTGGGGAAGAGAGTGGCCTGATCGAGCACGTCGACTGGCTGCTGTACGAACAGGTCGCCCGGCGGATCGCGCAAGGCATGGACGGCTACGTCTCGGTCAATGTCTCGCCGCGCCACTTCCGGGCTCAGGATTTCGCCGAGCGTCTGCTGGCGCTGTTGCGCGATGCCGGTGCCAATCCCGCGCAACTGCGCGTGGAGATCACCGAGATGGCGCTGCTGGACGATGCGCCGCGCACGCTGCGCATGTTGCAGTTGCTGCGTACGCACGGCGTGCTTGCCCAACTGGACGATTTCGGGACCGGGTTCTCTGCGCTTTCCTATCTGCAGCGCTTCCCCATCTCGGCGTTGAAGATCGACCGCAGCTTCATTGCCGGGCTGGGGAGCGCGCACAGCGAAGAGAGCTTGGGCCTGGTCCGGGCGATCCTGGCGCTGGGCAATACCCTGGGCATCGAGAGCATCGCCGAGGGAGTGGAGACGGCCGCGCAGTTGCAGGCGCTGCGCGAGTTGGAATGCGACCACGCCCAGGGTTACTTCCTGGGGCGGCCGGGTCCGGTGCTTGGCCAGGCGCTGGGCTGACGCTGCCGCGCTAGAAGATCACATCCACTCGCATCGGCGCCTCATCCGCGCGCACCTTGCCTACCGGCGACGCGGGCGCGGTGTGCACGAGGACGGCGGGTCGGGCGACCAGCGGGCTGCAGTGGACCTGGAGTGACGCGGTGTTGCCCGCGTGCTGGATGGTGCATGCATCCACCACGCGCAGGGACACGCCCAGGTTCGTCTGGGCCTGGCCCTCGCTGGCCCAGGCCGCTGGCGCGGCAAGCGCCAGCGACAGCACGGGTATCCACGGGCTGCATCGCGAAAACGGGAGCGTGACGCGTAGACGCATGTTGATAGGACAGCCGGTTAACACAACCGGCTCAGGATAGTCTGGGCGTTGTGCAGCTCCCCTTAACGTCCGACCGCCCAAGTCACTCCAAATCGGTCTGGACCATCGCCGCGGTGGGCACGGTCAACGCCTGGGCCTGATCGATCAGGGCAATAAATTCGCCGCGCAGGCCATCCGGGTCCTTGCCGCGTGCCGCGTTGGCACTCGCCCGCACCTGCTCCCAATTCCAGCCGTCCAGGCCGCTGCCTCCGCGCAACAGGTTGGCATAGCCGGCCACCGCGCTGGCGAAGCGCAGGGCATCACTGGGGTGCGTGGTGGCCGAGGTGGCCAGGATCGGGGTGTCGATCAGCGTGCTCTGCGTGGCCTCGGGCAGCTTGTAGCGCAGGCGCAGGTCGGCGATCTCATGCGCGTCGCCCGCGGGCGCTGGCGCGGGGCCGTAGCGCAACGCCGGCAGGCGCGGGGCCTTCGAGGCGACCGGGGTCAGCTCGTAAAGCGCGGTGACCTCGTGGCCAACGCCGATATCGCCGGCATCGACGCGGTCGTTGGCGAAATCCTCGCGTCGCAGCAGGCGGTTCTCGTAGCCGATCAGGCGGTACTCGGCGACCGCGGCCGGGTTGAACTCGACCTGGATCTTCACATCGCGGGCGATGGTCAGCAGCGTGCCCTGCATCTGCTGCACCAGCACCTTGCGGGCCTCCTTCTCCGAATCGATGTAGGCGTGCTGGCCATCGCCGACATCGGCCAGGCGTTCGGCCAGTGCGTCGTTGTAATTGCCCTGGCCGAAACCCAGGGTGCTCAACGCCACGCCGGACTTGCGCGCATCACCGACCAGCGTCTCCAGCGCGCGCTGGTCGACGGTGCCGACGTTGAAGTCGCCATCGGTGGCCAGCAGGACCCGATTGCTGCCACCGGGGACGAAGCCCTGCCGCGCCATCGCATAGGCCAGGCGGATGCCGTCGCCGCCGTTGGTGCTGCCGCCGGCCTCCAGCCGATCCAGCGCGGCCAGGATCGTGTCGTGCTGGTTGCCCGGCGTTGGCGGTAGCACCAGCCCGGCCGAGCCGGCGTAGACCACGATCGACACCCGGTCCTGCGCGCGCAACTGCGGCACCAGCAGTGCCAGCGAGCGCTTGAGCAGCGGCAGCTTGTCCGGCGCCTCCATCGACCCGGAGGTATCGATCAGGAACACTAGGTTGGACGGCGGCAGGTCCCGTTTGGGCAACTCGTAGCCCTTGATGCCGATCATCAGCACCTGGCGTTGGGCATTCCATGGCGCGGGCGCCAGTTCGGTGGTGACCTTGAACGGCGTGTGGCGGCTGGCGGGCGCGGGCAGGTGGTAGTCGAAGTAATTGATGAATTCCTCGGTGCGCACCGCGTCGGCCGGCGGCCGCTGGCCCTGCTGGACCATGCGCCGCACGTTGCTGTAGCTGCCGGTATCGACGTCGATGGAGAAGGTCGAGACCGGCTGCTCGGCGGTCCGCTGGACCGGGTTGTCGTCGTGGCGCGCATAGCGCTCGGTATTGATCGGGGGCGGCGCGGGGGCGGGCATCAGCATTTCGTACATCGCCATGGGGGCGGCGCGCTGCAGTGCTGGCGCAGGCGGGGCGGGTGGCGCCACGGGCGCGGTCAGCTGGAAGGCCTGGTCGCGTTGAGCCGGGTAAGTGGCGAGCTTGGCGGCTTCGGCCGCTGGAATATCGTTGCGGGCGGAGGGCGACAGGGGCGCGGAGGAGCAAGCCACCAACGTGGCGGCGGTCAGCAGGGACAGACAGGTGCGAGGCGTGCGGAGCATGTCGGTGGCTTCCTGGGATGGACAGACCTGCAAACGCGCGGGCAGCCGCAACGGGGTTTGCACCGGTGCCTCGTGTGCGGCCCAGGCCAGCTCAACCGCGGCGAAACGGGCGCAAGGCCGGTGTGCGCGTTGGCCGCAACCTGGCGCTAGGCTGCGCCACCTTTTCCTTCCGTCAGGAACCGCGATGCGTATCCGCCCCTGGGCCCGCTGGACGCTGCTGGTCCTGTTGCTGAGCCTTGCCGCCGGTGCGGCCGTGGCCGCGCATCTGCGCCGTGACCACCTGGGCAAGCCGTTCGGCATGGCGCTGACCTTCCAGCCGGCCGGCACGCCGCGTGGCGTGGTGGTGATGATGGCCGAACGTGTGCGCTCGCACGGAACGGCCGCGCAGCTGGCGCAGTCGCTGGCCGATCGTGGTCTGTTGGTGGCGCTGGTGCCGGCCCGCCAAGTGCTGACGCACCTCGATCCGCAGCACTGCGCGCTGGTCGCCAACGATGTCGAGCGCGTGGGCCGGCGTCTGATGCGTCAGAGCGGTGCGGATGCCTACTTCGCCCCGATGCTGGTCGGCGCAGATGCGCAGGGCAGTGCGTTGGCGCGACTGGCGGTGGCCAATGCGCTGCCGCAGACCGTGGCTGGCGCGGTGTTGAACGGGCCCGCATCGGCGGCGCCTGCGGGTTGCGCGGTAGCGCCGTCTTCGGCCGAGCAGGGCTTCGTGCTGGAACGGGTCGGGGAGCAGTCGGTGGCCGATACGGTGGTGGCGCACCTGCCGCGGCCGCAGCCGGCGTTTCGCGGCCTGCCCCTGATCGAGCTGCCGGCGGCCGGCAGCCATCGCCTGGCGATCTTCATGTCCGGCGATGGTGGCTGGCGCAGTCTGGACAAGGGCGTGTGCAACGGGTTGCGCGCGCAGGGGGTTTCGGTGGTGGGTTGGGACAGCCTGCGCTACTTCTGGTCGCGGCGGACACCCGATCAGACCGCTGCCGACCTGGCCGCGGTGATCGATGAATACCGCCAGCGCTGGCATGCAGACGAAGTGGAATTGATCGGCTACTCGTTTGGCGCCGACGCCATGCCCTTCCTCTACAACCGCCTGCCACCGGCCACCCGCGCCAGCGTGCGCTCGATTTCGCTGCTGGGCCTGGGGCATGCGGCGTCGTTCCGTGTGTCGGTGGGCGACTGGCTGGGCACGCCGTCCTCCGACGATGTGCCGGTCGCGCCGGAGCTGGCGAAAGTGCCGCCCGGCGAGCTGTTGTGCGTGTATGGCGAGCATGAGAGGGACACCCTGTGCCCGACGCTGGCCGCGCAAGGCATTCGCGTTGCCAAGACCCGCGGTGGCCATCATTTCGACCATAACATCCCGGCGATGGTCGAGCGCCTGCGCGCCAACTTCTCGCGCAATGACAGCGCGGGCCGACCGCCATCGGGGTGAGGTGCGGGCGCGTCCGGCGTTCTGCCGCGCTGATGACATCACCACATGCCTGCACCTGGTCGATGGCCTCGGGCCGGGCGACGTTGCGCGCTTGGGGCACGCGCGTGCGTGGGTGCTTGCGGGAGTGAAAGTGAAACGTGGCGGCTGAAAGGCCGGCCGTGGCAAGACGCCGGCCCTGATCGGTCAGTCCCGCGGCGGCAGGACCTGCACGGTGAGCTGGCCGTCGGTCAGGCGCGCGTTCAACCGGTCGCCGGCGGCGACCTGTGTGGTCGAACGCACCAGCGTGCCGTCGTCCTTGGTCACCAGCGCGTAGCCGCGCGCCACGGTCGCCAGCGGGCTGACCGCTTCGAGCGAACGCACCAGCCCACCCAGCCGCAGCGTGTCGCGCTGCAGCTGGCGGGCGATGGCGGCTCGCGGACGCGGTTGCAACGCGGCCAGGCGTTCGGCCAATGCGGCCAGGCGGCGCTGCGGCGAATGCGCACGCAGCACGCTGTCGGCGTGGCGCAGCCGTGCCTGGCGGCGATCCAACTGCACCTGCCACTGCGCCTGCAGATGGCGCAAGGCTTCGGCGTGACGTCGGCGCATCAGCTGCAGACGCGCTTGGGGACCCTGCGCCTGCAGGCGCAGCCACGCGCGATCCACGCGTTGGTGCACGCGGTCCATGCGATGCGCATGCAGGGTGTGCAGACGCCGTCCCAGGCCGCGCAGGCGCGTGCCCAGGTCGGCGACCGAGGGCACCAGCAGTTCGGCCGCAGCCGATGGCGTGGGCGCGCGCAGATCGGCGGCGAAGTCGCACAGGGTGAAGTCGGTCTGGTGGCCCACGGCCGAGACCACCGGCACGGCGCAGTCGGCCACTGCGCGAACCAGCGCCTCGTCGTTGAACGCCCACAGGTCCTCGATGGAGCCGCCGCCGCGGGTCACCAGGACCGCGTCGTAGCGGCCGCTGTTACCGGCTGCGCGCACCAGCGCTGCGATCTGCGCGGCGGCGGTGGCGCCCTGCACCTGAGTGGGCAGCACGTCGACCTCCAGCAGCGGAAAGCGCCGGCCCAGCACGCTGATCACATCGCGCACCGCCGCACCGCTAGGCGAGGTGATCACCGCCAGCCGGCGCGGGAAGGCCGGCAGCGGCCGCTTGCGTTCCGGATCGAACAAGCCCTCGGCCTGCAGCCTTGCCTTGAGCTGCTCGAAGGCCCGGCGTAGTGCGCCTTCACCGGCTTCCTCCATGTGATCCAGCACCAGCTGATACTCGCCGCGTGCCTCGTACAGCGTCACCCGTCCGCGCGCCAGCACGCGCAGGCCTTCGCGCGGGACGAACTTCAGCCAGCTGCTCTTGGGCTTGAACATCGCGCAGCGCACCTGCGCCCGCGCGTCCTTCAGGGTGAAATACAGGTGCCCGGAGGCGGGACGGGTGACATTGCCCAGCTCGGCCTCGACCCAGATCGCCGGAAAGCTGCCTTCCAGCAGGTCGCGGGCCAGGGTATTGAGCTGGGACGGGGTGAGGACATCGCGGGCGGGCAGGTCGTTCATCAGCGCGCCAGTGTAGCGGCGCGCAGGTGTGGGAGCCGCCATGGCGGCGAGAGGCCTTCATGGTCAGGCGCCATCGCCGCCGTGGCGGCTCCCACACCTGCCAGGGGCTAAAATGTTTCCCATGAACGCCATTCCAACCCAATCGCCCGCCTCCGAATCCACGCCCGTGACCGCCGGTGCCCAACCCCGCCGTCACACCCACGGTGTGCAGGTGGGCAAGGTCCGGCTGGGGGGCGGGGCGCCGGTGGTGGTGCAGTCCATGACCAATACGGACACGGCCGACGTGACCGGCACCGTCAAGCAGGTCGCCGATCTGTGGCGCGCGGGGTCGGAAATGGTCCGGGTCACGGTCAACAATCCCGAGTCGGCCGCCGCGGTGCCGCGCATCGTCGACAAGCTGGCGATGATGGGCATCGAGGTCCCGATCATCGGCGACTTCCACTACAACGGCCACCAGTTGCTCGCCAACGAGCCGGCGTGCGCGCAGGCCCTGGCCAAGTACCGCATCAATCCGGGCAATGTCGGCTTTGGCAAGAAGCGCGACACCCAGTTCGCCCAGCTGATCGAGTTCGCGATCCAGTACGACAAGCCGGTGCGCATCGGCGCCAACTGGGGTTCGCTGGACCAGTCGCTGGCCGCCGCGCTGATGGACGAGAACGCCCAGCGCGCCCAGCCGTGGGAGGCCACCGCGGTGCTGCGCGAGGCCCTGATCCGTTCGGCGCTGGATTCGGCGCATCGGGCGGTGGAGATCGGTTTGCCGGCCGATCGCATCGTGCTCTCGGCCAAGGTCTCCGGGGTTCAGGAGCTGATCGCGGTCTATCGCGACCTGGCGCGCCGCAGTCAGTTCGCCCTGCATCTGGGCCTGACCGAGGCCGGCATCGGCTCCAAGGGCATCGTGGCGTCCTCGGCGGCGCTGGCGGTGTTGCTGCAGGAAGGCATCGGCGACACCATCCGCATCTCGCTGACCCCCGAGCCCGGCGCCTCGCGCACGCAGGAGGTCATCGTCGCCCAGGAACTGCTGCAGACCACTGGCCTGCGCGCCTTCACCCCGATGGTCACCGCCTGCCCCGGCTGCGGGCGCACCACCTCGGAGTTCTTCCAGGAGCTGGCCAAGGTCGTGCAGGAGCATGTGCGCGGCAAGATGCCCGAATGGAAGATCACCCGCCCCGGCGCCGAGCACATGACCCTGGCGGTGATGGGCTGCGTGGTCAATGGCCCGGGCGAGTCGCGCCACGCCAACATCGGTATCTCGCTGCCGGGCACGGGTGAGGCCCCGTCGGCACCGGTGTTCGTCGATGGCGAAAAAACCGTCACCCTGCGTGGCGAGAACATCGCCCATGAATTCGTCGCGCTGATCGACCAATACGTCGACACGCACTACGCGCGTAGTGCTGGTTAAGGTCTTCGCCGAAGGGGTGCGGCTCATCGGCCACACCCTGCGCCGCATCGGCTGGCGCATGGGGCTGCTGTTCGTGGCCATCGGCCTGCCGATGTGGGGCTTCGCCGAACTGGGCGAAGAGGTCCACGAATCGGAGAGTTTCGTCTTCGACACGCCCTTGCTGCTGCACGCCCAGGCCGCGTCCGGGCCGTGGCTGGACCAGGCATTCCTCAAGATCACCTGGGCCGGCTACCAGGGCGTGATCGTCTTCAACAGCGTGCTGCTCATCGTGCTGCTGGCGCTGCGTCGTTGGCGCGAGGCGACCTTCGTCGGCGTGGCCGTGGTCGGTTCGGCGCTGCTCAACCTGGCGACCAAGCAGGCCTTCGGCCGCGCCCGGCCCACGCTATGGGAGTCGATCTCGCCGGAAGACACCTTCAGCTTTCCCAGCGGGCACGCGATGGGCTCGATGACCCTGGTCACCGTGCTGGTGCTGCTGACCTGGGGCACGCGCGGACGCTGGCCGGTCTTGACCATCACCGCGCTGTTCGCGCTGTTGGTCGGGCTCTCGCGGATCTACCTGGGCGTGCATTACCCCTCGGACATCCTGGGCGGCTGGACCGCCGCGATCGCCTGGACGGTGGGCGTGTATGCGGCCGTGTTCCGTGGTCACCGGCGGCCGTGGAAGACGCCGGAGACCCCGCAGTCGGATTGATCCGGGCCTAGGCGGCCAGCGCGTGCAGCGCCGCGGCGCGTGCATGCAGGGTGGTGGTGTCGAACAGCGGCACATCCGCGTCGGTCTGGTCCACCAGCAGCGAGATCTCGGTGCAACCCAGGATGATGCCCTGCGCACCGGCCGCGGCCAGCCGGGCCATGACCTGGCGGTAGGTTGCGCGCGCGTCGTCGCGGATCACGCCCTGACAGAGTTCGTCGTAGATGATCCGGTGGACTTGTCCGCGGTCTTCTTCTTCAGGCACCAGGACCTCGAAGCCGCGCGCCTGCAGCCGCGCGCGGTAGAAGTCCTGCTCCATGGTGAAGCGCGTCCCCAGCAGGCCCACGCGGGCGATGCCGGCAGCGGCCAGTGCATCGGCAGTGGCGTCGGCGATGTGCAGCAGCGGCAAGGGCGTGGCGCCGGTGATCGCGTCGGCGACCTTGTGCATGGTGTTGGTGCACAACACGATGAAGTCCGCGCCGCCGGCGTGCAGCGCGCGTGCGGCCTCAGCCATCGCCTCGCCGGCCGCGTCCCAGTCGCCGGCATGCTGCAAGGCCTCGATCTGGTGGAAATCCACGCTGTGCAGCAGCACCCGTGCCGAGTGCAGCCCGCCCAGGGTGTCGCGGACGGTTTCGTTGACGAGGCGGTAGTAGGGCAGGGTGGATTCCCAGCTCATGCCGCCGATCATGCCGATGGTCTTCATGGCGCCATTGTGCCGCAGCTGCTTCCCTTTCTCGCCTACCAACTCGAACTGGCGCCGCCGCCGCCCGAGCTGCCGCCGCCGGACGAGGATGACGATGAAGAAGATGAGGACGACGATGCCTGGCTGGCGTAGTAGGCCGGCGTGTAGGCGTAGTCCCCGGCCTCTAGCCACGCCCCCAGGAGCCTGCCGGCGCCGGTCAGCGCCGGCCGCCGCAGTCGCCTGGCGATCGTCCGCAGCATGCCGGTCATGGGCTGCGCCACGGGTGGTGTGCGATCAGCCGCGTGAAGTGGTCGAAGATCGCCGGGTCCAACTTGCGCTCGCGCTCCTGCTGCAGGATATGCATGACCTGGGCATGCGCACGTGGCCGCTGATACGGGCGCGCCGAGATCATCGCGTCGTAGCTGTCGGCCACGCGCACGATGCGGGCCAGCAGCGGGATGGCTTCGCCGGCCAGTTGGTCCGGGTAGCCACTGCCGTCCCAGGCTTCGTGATGGCCGCGGATGATCGCGGCGATGCATGCCGCGTCCTGACGCTCGGTCGACAGGAAGATCCGTGCGCCGCGTTCGCAGTGCTCGGACATCAGCGCGCGTTCCCCGGCATCCAGCACGCCGGGCTTGAGCAGGACGCGGTCCGGGATGCCGATCTTGCCGATGTCGTGGAAGCGCGCGGCCAGTGCCAGCTGCTTCAGCTCCGCGGAGGTCAGGCCGCAGGCCTGGCCCAACGCGAGGCTGAGCTGCCCGACCCGGTCGCTGTGGTCATGGGTGCCCAGGTCACGTTCGGCCAGGGCCATCGAGAGTGCGTCGAGTGAACCTTGCAAGAGAGGTGACACCCAGGGTCGAGTGGGATTATTCGCCGGGCTTGGCGCCTTCGGATGGGGCATGGGTCGCCGCGCGCCTTGCCAGCACCGCCTCGCGGTGGGCGATGTAGGCGGTGGAGGCCAGGATAATGCCCGCGCCGACGGCCGTGGCCAGGTCCAGGGTCTCGCCGAACAGCCACCAGCCCAGCACGATCACCACCGGCAGCTGCATGAAGCTGATCGGCTGCAAGGCCGAGACCTCGCCCAGCCTGAGCGCGCGCGTCCACAGCAGCTGGCCGCCGGTGCCGAAGATGCCGCAGCCCACCAGCCACAGCCAGGTCATACCCTGCGGCCAGTGCCACTGGAACAGCGCCGGCACCAGCGACATCGGCACCCAGAACAGGTAGGTGTAGAACACCACCGTGTCCGGCGCATCGATGCGCGAGAGCTGCTTGATCTGGATGGCCACGATGGCGCTGATCACCGCGGCGGCCACGGCCACCAGCAGGCCGGGGCTGAAGGCCTCCGACCACGGGCGCACGATCACCAGTACGCCGGTGAAGCCGGCGGCCACGGCCATCCAGCGGCGCACGTGAACCCTCTCGCGCAGCCAGAACACCGCGGCGATGGTCACGAACAGCGGCGTGGAATAGGACAGCGAGACCGCCTGGGACAACGGCAAGTGGCCGATCGACCAGAACCCGCACAGCATCGAGCACAGCCCGATCACGGTGCGGACCAGGTAGCGCGGCAGGTGCGCGGTACGCGGCAGCGGCTTGCCCGGGCGCAGGATCACCGGCAGCAGCGCCAGCAGGCCGAAGGCATTGCGGAAGAAGGCGATCTCGGTGGTCTCCACCGTGGCCGAGGCCAGGCGGATGCTGATGGCCATCAGGCCGAAGGACAGCGTGCTGGCCAGCATCAGCAGGGCCGCGCGCAGCGGCGCGGCTTGGACCGGCGCCATCACCAGGTCTGTCCCACGATGCGCGGTTCCGGCTCGATGTCCACCCCGAAGCGCGCATGCACCGAGGCGGCGATGTCCCGTGCCAGCGCCAGCAGCTGCGCGCCGCTGGCCTGACCGTAGTTGACCAGCACCAGGGCGTGGTCGGGAGAAACGCCGGCATCGCCCTGGCGATGGCCCTTCCAGCCGGCCTGCTCGATCAGCCAGGCGGCCGAAAGCTTGCGCGTGTCGGCGGCATCCCCGTTAAACACCGGCAGGCCCGGGTGCTTGGCTTGCAGTCGCTCGGCGATGGACGCCGGCACGATCGGATTCTTGAAGAAGCTCCCTGCGTTGCCCATTAGTGCCGGGTCGGGCAGCTTGCGGCGGCGGATGTGGATGACCGCTTCGGCCACCTCGCGTGCGGTGGGGTTGGCGATCTCCATGTCGGCCAGCTCGGCGCGCAGGCCGGCGTAGTCCAGCTGCAGATGCGCAGTGCGGCTCAGGGTGTAGGTCACCGCGGTGATGATCCAGCGCCCGGGCTGGCGCTTGAACACACTGTCGCGATAGCCGAAGGCGCATTCGGCGCGCGAGAGCCGACAGAAGTCGCTGGCGCGGGTGTCCCAGGCCTCCACGCTGTCGATGCGCTCGCCGACCTCCACGCCATAGGCGCCGATGTTCTGGATCGGGCTGGCGCCGACGGTGCCGGGAATCAGGGCCAGGTTCTCCAGCCCGCACAGGCCGTGCTCCAGCGTCCACAGCACCAGCATGTGCCAGTCCAGGCCGGCTTCGGCGCGGACCAGGACCTGGTCGGCGTCTTCCTGGACGATGGCGACCTGGCGCGCGGTGAAGGCCAGGGCCACCCCGTCCAGGTCGCCGGCCAGCAGCAGGTTGCTGCCCGCGCCGATCGGCAGCAGCGGCTGCTCGCTCAGCTCTGGCAGGGCCAGTGCGGCGGGCAGGGCGGGTAGCTGAGCGACCTCCAGCAGCCAGCGCGCCTGCGCATCAATGCCAAGGGTGTTGCGGGAGCGGAGCGGGGCGTGTTCGGTCAGACGCCAGGGGGCGCTCATACCGGGGCCACCGGGCCGCCGCTGGGATGCTCGCGGCGGCGGCGGATGGCTTCCACGCAGTCGTGCACCAGGGCCGGGCCGCGGTACACCAGGCCGGTGTAGAGCTGGGTCAGGGCGGCGCCGGCGGAGACCTTGGCGACCGCATCGGCACCGGACGTGATGCCGCCCACGCCGATCAGCGGGATGGTGTCGGGCAGCCGCGCGCGCATGCGGCGCAGGACCAGCGTGGCCTGGCCCATCAGGGGGGCGCCGGACAGGCCGCCGGCCTGCGCGGCGTGCGGATGGGTGTGGATCAGGTTGCGGGCCACGGTGGTGTTGGTGGCGATCACCCCATCCACCGACAGATCGGCCAGGACCCGGCAGACCGCGTCGATGTCGGCGTCGGACAGGTCCGGGGCGACCTTGACCAGCATCGGCACGCGCTTGCCGTGCTGGGCGCCCAGGCGCTCCTGGGCCTCGCGCAGGGTGCCGATCAGCTGGCGCAGGGCCTGTTCTTCCTGCAGCTCGCGCAGGCCGGCGGTGTTGGGCGAGGAGATGTTGACGGTGATGTAGTCGGCCAGCGGATACACCCGTTCCAGGCAGAACAGGTAGTCGTCGGCGGCCGATTCGTTGGGCGTGTCCTTGTTCTTGCCGATGTTGATGCCCAGCAGCCCGCCCTGGCGGCGCGCACGCTGCACGTTGGCGATCAGCGCGTCCACCCCGCCATTGTTGAAGCCCAGGCGGTTGATCACCGCCCGCTGCTGCGGCAGGCGGAACATCCGCGGCTTGGGATTGCCCGGCTGCGGGCGCGGGGTCACCGTGCCGACCTCGACGAAGCCGAAACCCAGCGCCAGCAGCGCATCGATGTGCGCGCCGTTCTTGTCCAGTCCGGCGGCCAGGCCGACCGGGTTGGGGAACGCCAGGCCAAAGGCCTTGGTCACCAGCGGCGCGGGCCGCCGCGCCAGCAGCGCGGAGGTGCCGGTGCGGTAGGCGGCCTCGATGGCGCGCAGCCCGGCGCCGTGCGCACGCTCGGCATCCAGGGCGAACAGGAAGGGGCGGGCGAGTCCGTACATGGGTCAGGAGTTGAAGATGGCCAGCGCGGCGACGCCGCCGAAGAACAGCAGGAAGATCGCCAGCGCGGCCACGCCCAGGGCGATGGACAGCCAGCCCAGCACCAGCCCGGCCACCGCCAGGCCGTCGCCTTCCAGCAGGCCGGCGCTGCGCCGGATCTCGGCGCGGGCCATGTGACCGGTAATGACCGCGACGATGGCGCCGATGACCGGGATCAGGGTCCAGCCCAGGATGCCGAAGACCAGCGAGACCACGGCCAGGCTGCTGGTGGAGCGGACGGGGGTATTCATCGGGGGATCCTCAGGAAGCGTTGGCAAGCGTACCGGCAAACACGCGCGTGTCGTAGTCGAAGGACACCGCGCCATCGACCGCGGTGGCATCGAACAGCGCGCGCAGCGCTGCCAGCATCGGCGCATGCCGGGGATGATCCGACTGCGGGGCATAGGAGGAGGACAGCAGTCGTCCGCGCAGCGCATCGAAGTCCAGCCGCTGGCCGTGGTCGAAGCGCGCGCTGCCGCGCAGGCCCTCGCCGAACCAGGCGGCCATCGACGCATCGTCGTTGTAGCGCTCGGCCACGCTGGTGTAGTCCAGGCCGTAGTCCAGCAGCAGCCGCTCGTAGCCTTCCAGGAACGGCGTACCGGTCAGCCGGCGCGAGTTCCAGAAGATGACCGCCAGTCCGCCGGGTTGCAGGATGCGCGACCACTCTGCCTTGACGGCGTCGTGGTCGAACCAGTGGAAGGCCTGCGCGGCGGTGACCAGACCGACGCTGGCATCGGCCAGCGTAGTGGCTTCGGCGGTGCCGGCCACTGCCGAAAAGCGTTCCTCGCCGCCCAGCCACTCCACAGCGGCCGCGCGCATTGCGGCGTTGGGTTCGACGGCGGTCACCGGATGGCCGCCATCCAGGAACAGCTTGCTGGAGATGCCGGTGCCGGCTCCGATATCGGCGACCGGCGCATCGGCCGCTACGCGCAGTTCGCCGTGCAGCCAGTCCAGCAGTGCCGCTGGATAGTCCGGCCGGTAGCGCACGTAATCGGCCACGCGGGTGGTGAAGCGTTCGGTGGAATCGAGCGTCACGGGGATCCTGGCAGTGCTCAGTCGGGGGAAACATCGCCTGCCCGCCAGCGGGCAGCGATGGACGGCAACCAGCGCGCGGTGCGCGGGACAGCACCGGGATTTTAACAGCCCGGCGTCCAGGTGCCGGTCGCGCAAATGCAAGCCCGGCGTCAGTGCGTCGTCGTCCGCAGAGACGACAACGGCGCCGGGATGCGGCGCCGTTGCGATGCAGGGTTTGGCCCTGGGAGGCCGGCCCTGCGGTTTACAGATCGAACTTGATGCCCTGGGCCAGCGGCAGCGAATCGGAGTAGTTGATCGTGTTGGTCTGGCGGCGCATGTAGGCCTTCCACGCGTCAGAGCCGGATTCGCGTCCGCCGCCGGTGTCCTTCTCGCCGCCGAACGCACCGCCGATCTCCGCACCGGAGGTGCCGATGTTGACGTTGGCGATGCCGCAGTCGCTTCCGGCGGCGGACAGGAACTTCTCGGCGGACTTGAGGTTGTTGGTGAAGATCGCCGAGGACAGGCCCTGCGGCACGCCGTTCTGCATGTCCAGCGCCTCGTCCAGCGTCTCGTAGGGCATCACGTACAGGATCGGGGCGAAGGTCTCGTGCTGGACGATGGCGTCGGTGTTCTTCAGGCCGGAGATGATCGTCGGCAGCACGAAGTTGCCTTCGCGTGGCAGTGCCATGCCCCCGGTCTCCACGGTGCCACCGGCGGCCTTGGCTGCTTCCACGGACTTCAGGAACGCATCGACCGCGTCCTTGCTGTTGAGCGGGCCCATCAGGTTGGCCGCGTCCAGCGGGTCGCCGATCTTGCCTTCGACCTGCTTGTAGGCCTTGACCAGGGTGGACAGCACGGTGTCGTAGATCGAGGTGTGCACGATCAGGCGGCGGGTGGTGGTGCAACGCTGGCCGGCGGTGCCGACCGCGCCGAACACGATGCCTGGCACGGCCAGCTTCAGGTCGGCGGTCTCATCCAGGATGATGGCGTTGTTGCCGCCCAGCTCCAGCAGGCTGCGGCCCATGCGGCGGGCCACGCGCTCACCGACGATGCGGCCGACCTGTGTCGAGCCGGTGAAGCTGATCAGCGGCACGCGGGTGTCGTCGACCAACTGCTGGGACAGTTCGATGCCGGCATCGTTGACCAGGAAGAACAGGTCCGGGAAGCCGGCGTCCTTGAGCGCGGCGTTGCAGATCTTCTGCGTGGCCAGCGCGGTCAGCGGGGTCTTGTTGGACGGCTTCCAGATGCAGATGTCGCCGCAGATGGCGGCCAGGAAGGCGTTCCACGCCCACACCGCGACCGGGAAGTTGAACGCGCTGATGATGCCGACCAGGCCGATCGGGTGGTACTGCTCGTACATCCGGTGGCCGGGGCGCTCGGAATGCATGGTGTAGCCGTAGAGCATACGGCTCTGGCCCACGGCGAAGTCGGCGATGTCGATCATCTCCTGCACCTCGCCATCGCCCTCGGGCTTGGACTTGCCCATTTCCAGGGCGACCAGCGAGCCGAGTAGATCCTTGTTGGCGCGCAGCGCCTCGCCGCACAGGCGCACGGCTTCGCCGCGGCGCGGCGCCGGGGTGGTGCGCCAGGTCTTGAAGGCGGCCTGGGCGCGTTCGATCACCGTGTCGTAGTCGGACTTGCCGGTGGCATGGACCGTGGCGATGACGGCGTTGGTGGTCGGGTTGACCGATTCCAGCACGCCGGCGTCGGTCGTGGTCG
The DNA here is from genome assembly GCF_058448525.1 of Pseudoxanthomonas sp. JC1303. Lineage (NCBI taxonomy): Bacteria > Pseudomonadati > Pseudomonadota > Gammaproteobacteria > Lysobacterales > Lysobacteraceae > Pseudoxanthomonas > Pseudoxanthomonas sp. JC1303. The sequence goes on from NZ_CP185958.1 coordinate 3,223,070, forward strand.
ACCATTCCCCCTGGCCGAGGTAGGTGCCGGAATTGGTCGGGCCAAGGCCCAGGGCCTTGAGCAGGTCAGATGACATGGAGACTCCGTGTTTGATGCGAAAGAAGTGGCCGCACGTGGGGGGACGCGGCGCGGCCGGTGATTTTAACAGGGCGCGCCGGCCGCCTCCCGCGCGCTGGTTCGTATGCAGGCCCTGGCGCCGCGGCGTGTCCCATCGGCGGACGAGCGCTTACGGGGCGGGGCGTGGCACCGGCTGGCCGGGACGCCAGCCCTGCTGGGCCAGTGCATCCAGCAGGGCGACCACGCGTTCGCGGGCCGCGAGCTCGTGCACGGGCAGGACCAGCAGGTCGCCATCGCGCGCCCACATCAGGGGTGCAAGCGCGGCGTCGACCTCGTTCAGGTGCAGGGCGATGGCCGAGGGCGCGATGCCGTCGGCCAGCAGCTGCGCGCGCATGATGCCGGCCACCTCGCCGCTGGCACGGCCCCGTTCGTAGCCGGCGATGTCCTTGAGCACCACCAGTTCGGGTCGGTAGGCCGCGGCGGTCGCGGCGACCGCGCGCAGGTCGGCGTCCTCGCGGTTGCCGGCATGGCCCAGCACTACGGCCAGGCGCCCTTCGCGCTCGCCGGCGCCTACGGCGTCGAGCAATCCATGCAGGCCGTCGGGGTTGTGCGCATAGTCCAGATAGACCTGGGTCCGGCCGAAGGTCCAGTGCTGCAGGCGGCCCGGATTGTCGTGCGGATCGTTGCCGAAGTGCATCAAGGTCACCGCGATGGCGTCCGGGCGGATGCCCAGCGCGGCCGCGGCCAGGGCCGCCGAGGCCAGGTTGTCCAGGTTGTAGCCGGCGCGGTCGCCCAGGCTCAGGGGCATGTCGGCCGTGGCGCCCAGGTCGTGGTCGACGCCGGCCAGCGACAGCCACAGATGTCCGTCGCGCAGCCCGCAGGCCGGCTGGCCCCGCGCGCGCTGGGCACGCAGCAACGGGTGCTCGAAATCCTGCGAGTGCCACGCCAGCGGACAGGACAAGGCCTCGGCCTGAGCGCGCAGCCGTGGGTCGTCGGCGTTGAGCACCAGCCGCCCGCCGGCGCCGATCCCCCGGGCCACGGTCAGCTTCACCGCGGCCAGGTCGTCCAATCCGTGGATGCCGTACTCGCCGAAGTGGTCGGTCGCCACGTTGGTCACCACCGCCACGCTGGCCCGGCAGGTGGCCAGGCCGCGGCGCAGCAGGCCGCCGCGCGCGGTTTCCAGCACGGCGGCCTGGGCACCTGCCTGGCGCAGGGCCATGCGTGCGCCGGTGGGGCCGGAGAAGTCGCCGGTATCCAGCGCATGGCCTTCGATGAACACCCCATCGGTGCAGCTGTAGGCGCAGCGCCAGCCGTGCGCGGCGCACAGGGCGGCCAGCAGGCGCACGGTGGTGGTCTTGCCGTTGGATCCGGTGACCAGTGCGGTCGGGATGTCGTGCAGGCGCGCCCATGGCACTTCGGCCGGCGTCGGCAGCTCATCCAGGAACCAGCTGCGGCTGCCGCGACCGCTGCCCAGGGTCAATTCGTCGTCGTCCAGGAGGAAGGCCAGCGCGCGCGCATCGGCCTCGGCCTTGAGCGCCACCAGGGCCGGCATGGCCTCGGCGGCGGCTGCCGCGCGCAGGCTTGGCAGGGCGGCGGTGATGTCCCAGGTGGCGGGATGTCCCGGCGCGTGGAAGGGGATGGCCGCGCAGCCGGAGGCCTGCCACCAGGCCCACTCGTTGAGAACGGTGGCGGTGTGCAGCTGGTCCAGCGGTGCAGCGAAGGCCAGGGTTACGCCGCTAGCGTGGCGGCGCACGTGCAGTGCATCGTCCGGCCAGCCCAGCGCACGGCGCATCTGCCGCACCAGGGCGCGCCAGCGGCGCGGCGCGGCGTCGTCCAGGGGGAGCCCCGGCGCGGATTCCAGCGCGGTGCCGGGGCCGGCGAAATACACGTTGCAGCCGGTGAGTCGGCGCGATTCGTGGAACGGAAGCCCGGACATGCTCACCCATCCGCCCCGGGCGGTCGCGCGAACACCAGCCCGCGTGCATCGCGGACCACGCCGTCGGGCAGGGCTTCCGGCTCCAGGCCAACGTCGAGCATGGGGTCACGGCCGACCGCAGCGGTGTGGTGCGCCCCGGGCGCGCCGGCCGGGCGGAACTTGGTGATCTGCTTCCAGGTGCGCGCCAGCGCATCGGCGAACACCACGACCAGGTCGCCGGTGCGGCCCAGGCGCAGGGCCGCGTCCACCGCCTGTTGCTCGTCGGGGATGACCTCGATGGCCGAGGCGGGCACGCCGGCCTCGCGCAATGCCTCGGCCAGGATGCGCGGCACCTCTTCCGGTCCGCGCCCGCGCAGCGCGTCGTCGCGGCGCACGATGTAATGATCGAAGCGCCCCGCCACCGCGCGGGCGATCTCCACCAGGTCCGCGTCGCGGCGGTCACCCGGTCCGGTGAGGACCACGATGCGCCGCCCGCTCACGTCCATGCGCCCGGCCAGATCGGCGATCGCGCTGGCCGCGTGCGCATTGTGGGCGTAGTCCATCAACACCTTGAACGGGTGCTCGGAGAACAGGTTCATCCGCCCCGGCGCCTGGAAGAAGGTCGTGTCGAAGGTGCGCAGCCCCTGGCGGATGGCATCCAGCTTCAATCCCAGCGCGTGGGCCAGGGACGCGGCGAACATGGCGTTGGACACGTTGTGCGTGGCCCGGCCTTCCAGCGTGGCCGGGATCAGGTGAGTCCACATCAGCGGGATGTGCCGACCGCCGTCGTAGAGGGTGATCATCTGGCCGTTGACGCCGGCCTCCAGCGCGCAGGCGCGGCCGCCGGCGCGGATGTGCGCGCGGACCAGCGCGTGCGAGGGATTGGTGGTGACGTAGCAGACCGCGCGCGCATCGGTGTGGGCGGACATGCGGATCACGTTGGGGTCATCGGCGTTGAGCACGGCGCAGTCGCGGGCCACCTCCACCACGATGCGCTTGAGCTGCGCCAGCTGGGGCAGGGTGTCGATGCCTTGCCGCCCCAGGTGGTCGGATGCCACGTTGAGCACGGCGCCGACATTGACCTCCGGCACGGCCAGGCCGGCGCGCAGCAGGCCGCCGCGCGCGGTCTCCAGGATGGCGATGTCGATCTGCGGATCGCCGAGCACCATGCGCGCGGCGACCGGGCCGGTCATGTCGCCTTCCACGGTGCGTCGCCCGTCGATGTAGACCCCGTCGGTGGTGGTCATGCCCGGCGTGCGTCCGGCCATCTTGGCGATGTGCGCCAGCATGCGCGCGGTGGTGGTCTTGCCGTTGGTGCCGGTGATCGCCGCGATCGGCACGCGCGCCGGGCTGCCGGGCGGAAACAGCATGTCCAGCACCGGCCCGCCCACGTCGCGCGGCTGCCCTTCGCTGGGCGCCACGTGCATGCGCAGGCCCGGGGCGGCATTGACCTCGCAGATCGCCCCGCCCACCTTGGTGTAGCTCTCACCGATGTCCGGGCTGATGAAGTCCACGCCGGCCACGTCCAGGCCAATCGCACTGACCGCGCGCACGGCCATGTCGCGGTTGTCCGGATGGATCAGATCGGTCACGTCGGTGGCGGTGCCGCCGGTGGACAGGTTGGCGGTCGAACGCAGATAGACCACCTCGCCGGCGGCGGGCACGGTGAAGTGGTGGTAGCCCAGGCGCTCGAGCATCAGGTCGGCCTGGTCGTCCAGCTCCAGCTGGGTGAGCACCTTCTCGTGGCCGATGCCGCGGCGCGGGTCGGCGTTGACCCGGTCCACCAGCTCGGCGATATCGGCCACGCCGTCGCCGACCACGTGGCCGGGCGTGCGCCGGGTGGCGGCGATCAGTTCGCCATTGACCACCAGCAGGCGATGGTCGTCGCCGGCGATGAAGGTCTCCACGATCACCGAGCGCGAATGCAGGCGCGCGGCCTCGAAGCCGGCGATGACCTGTTCCGGCGTGTGCAGGTCGATGCTGATCCCGCGGCCGTGGTTGCCGTTGTAGGGCTTGGTCACTACCGCGCCGCCAAGTTGGCGTGCCGCGCGCACCGCCCCCTGCGCGTTGGTGACCAGCACCTGCCGCGGGACCGGCAGGCCGAGGCCGGCGAGCAGGGTGTTGGTTTCTTCCTTGTCGCTGGCCAGCTGGACGGCGATGTGCGAGGTGCGGCCGGTGATCGTGGCCTGGATGCGCTGCTGGTAGCGCCCGTGGCCGAACTGGATCAGCGACTGGGCGTTGAGCCGCAGCCAGGGGATGCCGCGCACTTCGGCGGCCTTGACCAGGGCAGCGGTCGACGGGCCGAACGCGCGCCGCTGGGCGTAACGGATGAAGTCGATCCGCGCGGTGTCCCACTGCCAGTCAGCGGCGACCGCCTCGCTGCCGCGCAGCGCCTCGGGGACCTGCCAGGCCAGCAACTTCAGCGCCAGCGCAGCGGCCGCCAGGCCCTCCTCACGCTGCGCGTAGGCGTAGATCACTTCGTGCAGGGGGGGCGAAGGGCCCGCGATGGCACGGCTGCGGAAGAAGGTTACGTCTTCGCCCGCGATCCGCTGCAGTTCGACGGCCGCCGCCGCCAGGATCTCGCCTAGCCCGACGCCGTCACCGGCACGCATGCGACTGGCCAGATCGCCGCGCTCATCGCCGCCATGGCCGTGTGCGCCAAGACCGGGCAGCGCGGCCAGCACGCCCGTGACGAATTCCTCGCCCAGGCGCGCGCTCGACCAGTCCGCCAGCGCCTCCAGGTCCACCACCAGCCGGATGACCGGAAAGTGTGCATACAGCGACGGGCCGACGTAGACCGCGCGTTCCAGGATGCGCATGGCCTAGATTCCGTCAACGCGACAGAGCGGGGACACGGCAAGTCCAAGGAGCGCGAATGGCCGCGCGCGGTGCCGCGTCGTCATTGGGCTGCTTATCAACATCAGCGCTCTCCTTGTTGCTTGCCCCGCACCTGCCCAGGCGCGGCGTGGTGTCTCGCAATTGCGTCAACCGGCGTTGGCTCACGTTCGTTCCGCCAGCAGCGCACCGGGCGATGCCGTGCGCGTGGCCAGGTCGAAGGTCGCTCCGGCGATGAGCACGTGCAGGGTCAGGCCGAGCATGCACACCGGATCGCGTCCGCCGGCATCGGCCATGGACGAAAACCCCAGCTCGCCCGCATCGACCACCGTGACCGAGCCCGAGCCCTCGACCTCCAGCGTGTTGTCCGGGCCGATGAAGGCGGCGGTGTCCTCGTCCAGGCCGATGCCGACGGCGAACGGGTTGTAGGCCAGCGCCGCCAGCAGCCGGCCCAGGCGGTCGCGCTGGCGGAAATGCTGGTCGATCAGGAAACGGTTGGTCAGCCCCAGCCCTGGGGCCAGGTGCACGCTGTCTGCGCGCGGGCACGCCCCCTCGCTGCCGTAGGCGATCATGTGCTCGGACAGGATCGCCGCCCCGGCGCTGCTCCCGCCCACGGTGATCCCGGCGGCGTTGCGCGCCCGGATCAGCTGCGCGGCCGGCGTGCCGCCCAGCACGGAGGACAGCCGCAGCTGGTTGCCGCCGGTGAAGAAGATCGCGCTGGCCCGCTCGATGCGTGCCAGGCGCTCGGGATCATGCCCGTCGTGGCGGGTCTGGAAATCCACGACCTCCACCCGCTGCGCGCCCAGTTCCCCGAACAGCTGCGCGTAGCGCGATCCCGCATCACGCAGCTGGCTGGCGGTGGGAATGACCAGGATCTCGGCGCGCGGGCCGCCGGCCAGCGCCACGAAGCGCGCCAGGATGCGCGGGTCGCCGTCCTTGTTCTCGGCACCGCCGATGGGGACGATCCAGCCGCGTTCGTCGCCTTGGGCAACCTTGCTCGGACACATGACGGCGCTGCGGCTCCTGTCGTGGAAGAGGTCTTGGCGCGCGGCATCTGCCGCGCTGCGGGCGCCGGCCTGCAAGGAACCGACACCCCGGGTTCTCCCCCAATCGGCCAGACGATCATGGGCGATCCCCAGGCCAGCCGAAACGTTAGCACGCACGCGCTAAGGCGATGTGGGCAGCGGCTTCGTGCTGCCGTGCGCCCGGCGCATGCGGCTACAATGGCGCGGCCGGCCCCGTAGCTCAGCTGGATAGAGCGTCCCCCTCCTAAGGGGAAGGTCAGTGGTTCGAATCCACTCGGGGTCACCAACTGCGACTGCGTCGCGGTGATGGCCGCCGGTTGTATGGCTGTGCATCAACCTGGGCTGCGGGTCAATTCAGTCGAATCGAGGCTTGAGCGTGCCACCTCCTCTCACAATCGATCAGCTGCGCACCCGCGCCGCAACGGGTGAGGCGTTTTCGTATCTCTGCTTCTGGGGGCATCGTCCACGTCCCGATGGCGCGCCATCGAATGCCTGCTTCAGTCAGTGGTACGAAGCCTCATTTGAGCTGGATGGCATCAGGTATCCCACTGCCGAGCACTACATGATGGCGGAGAAGGCAAGATTGTTCGGGGATCTCGCCGCACTCGCGCGCGTGCTGGCATCACGAAGTCCTGGCGCAGCCAAGGCGCATGGCCGCGAGGTCGTGGGCTTCGACGAAGCCACTTGGTCACGACACAGGTTCGACATCGTCGTCCAGGGCAACCTGGCGAAGTTCGGTCAGGATGAGCGCCTGGCCGGGTTCCTCTGCAGTACGGAAGGCAGGGTGCTGGTCGAAGCGAGTCCGATGGATTCGATCTGGGGAATTGGCCTGGCTGCAGACGCACCTGGCATACAAGACCCTGCTGCCTGGGAAGGCCTCAAGCTCCTGGGGTTTGCGCTGATGGCAGTGCGCGAGCACCTCTTTTGTCGATAGCTCGACATCCTCGGCCTTCCATTGAAGGGCGCCTTGGGCACGCTTCACCGTCCTTGGCGTCGCGTCTGCGAAGTTGCGCGTGAAACGATATTGACAAGTGCAGAGGCGCTTGTTCCACAGTGCTTGACAGGGCTTTCACGCATGGGGTTCCATAGCCGCCCATGACGCACTTGCCCACCCCTTCCGAACCCCTGCACGCACCCGGCGCGAGCCTGCGTTTGGAAGTCGTTGGCACCACGACCATTACCACCACCATCACCCGGGGTTACCGGGTGTGGATGGCCGTGCAAGCGTAAGTTTTTCGCAACCACCGCCCCGCACCCGGATCAGGATGCGGGAGCCCCCGTCCTGATGCGCGCGAGGCCTCCTTTCCCCGAGGTCCCCATGTCGTCCGTCGCATCCGAACCCGTCCAAGCTTCTCCATCGCACAAGGTCGTCGCCCACAAGTTCGGCGGCACCTCCGTGGCCGATGCCGCGCGCTATCGCCACGTGGCCGATCTGCTGCTGGCGCGCGAGGAGGACGAGCAGATCACCGTGGTGTCGGCGATGAAGGGGGTGACCGATGCCCTGATCGACCTGGCCGCGCGCGCGGCGGACGACCAGGCCGACTGGCGCGATCACTGGCATGAACTGCGCGCGCGCCATCGTGGCGCGGCCGTGGCCCTGCTGGGCGAGGACTCGGGCCCGACGGTGGACTGGCTGGATGCGCAGTTCGATCGCCTGGCCGAGGTCCTGCAGGCGCTGTCGGTGATCGGCGGGCTGCCGGTCGAGGTCGTCGAGCGTGTGCAGGGGCTGGGCGAGGTGTATTCGGCGCGCCTGCTGGGCGACCACCTGCGCAGCCGCGGTGAGGATGCCGACGTGCTCGATGCGCGCGAGGTGCTGGTGGTGGACCGGGGCGAGCTGGGCGTGGACGTGGACTGGGACACCAGCGCCGAGCGCCTGGCCCAGTGGCGGCAGGCGCATCCGGCGCGGCGCGTGGTGGTGACCGGCTTCGTCGCGCGCGACCGCGGCAACCGCATCACCACCCTGGGCCGCAACGGCAGCGACTATTCCGGCGCGATCTTCGCCGCGTTGTTCAACGCCGACGAGCTGCACATCTGGACCGACGTCGATGGCGTGCTCTCGGCCGATCCGCGCGTGGTGCCCGAAGCGGTGCAGCTGGAAACCCTGAGCTACGACGAGGCCTGCGAGTTGGCCTACTTCGGCGCCAAGGTCGTGCATCCGCAGACCATGTCGCCGGCGATCGAGCGCGGCCTGCCGATCATCATCCGCAATACCTTCCAGCCCGAGCACCCGGGCACGCGCATCACCGCGCGCAAGGACGCCAACGGGCCGGTGAAGGGCCTGACGCTCTCGCCCGAGCTGGCGGTGGTCAACCTGGAGGGCACTGGCCTGATCGGCGTGCCGGGCACGGCCGAGCGCGTATTCTCCGCGCTGCGCGCCGCGCGGGTGTCGGTGGTAATGATCTCGCAGGGCTCCTCGGAGCATTCGATCTGCTGCGTGGTGAAGTCCGCCGACGCGGTGCGGGCGCGCACTGCGCTGTTGAGCGCCTTCGCCCACGAGTTGGGCATCGGCCAGATCCAGCGCGTGCAGCTCACCGATGGGGTCAGCGTGCTGGCCGCCGTGGGCGACGGCATGGCCGGCATGCCCGGCGTGGCCGCGCGCCTGTTCGAATCGCTGGGCCGGGCGCGGGTGAACATCCTGGCCATCGCCCAGGGCTCGTCCGAGCGCAACATCTCGGTGGCCATCGCCAGCAGCGATGCAACCAAGGCCCTGCGCGCGGCGCATGCCGGCTTCTGGCTCTCGGCGCAGACCTTCGCGGTGGGCGTGATCGGCCCCGGCAACGTGGGCCGCGCCTTCCTGCAGCAGCTGCAGGCCGCCCAGCCGCAGCTGCTGGGTAAGGCCGATGTGGACCTGCGCCTGCGCGCCATCGCCTCCTCGCGGCGCATGCTGCTGTCCGGGCGCAGCATCGAAGGCGACTGGCAGGCGCAGCTGCAGCAGGCGCGCGAGCCGCTGGACCTGGACCGCTTCACCGAACACCTGCTGGCCTCGCACCTGCCGCATACGGTGATCGTGGACTGTTCGGCCAGCCCGGAAGTTGCCGACCGTTACGCGGCCTGGCTGGCCGCCGGCATCCACGTGGTCACGCCCAACAAGCAGGCCGGCGCCGGCTCGCTGCAGCGCTACGAGGCCATCGAGGAAGCCGCCGCCAGCAGCGGGGCGCGCTTCCGCTACGAGGCCACGGTCGGTGCGGGCCTGCCGGTGATCACCACGCTGCGCGACCTGGTCGACACCGGCGACACGGTCACCAGCATCGAGGGCATCTTCTCGGGTACGCTGGCCTGGCTGTTCAACAAGTTCGATGGATCGGTGCCGTTCTCCGACCTGGTCATCCAGGCGCGCGCGATGGGCTATACCGAGCCGGATCCGCGCGACGACCTGTCCGGTACCGATGTCGGCCGCAAGCTGGTGATCCTGGCGCGCGAAGCCGGCCGGGTGCTGTCGCTGGAGGACGTGCAAGTGGAAAGCCTGGTGCCTGAGGCGCTGCGCCAGGCCAGCGTCGAGGACTTCATGGCGCGTCTGCACGAGGTGGACGCCGCCTTCTCCCAGCGCCTGGCCGATGCCAAGGCCGCCGGCAAGGTGCTGCGTTACGTGGCGCGCCTGGATGACGCCGGCGCCAGTGTCGGCCTGGTCGAGCTACCGGCCGACCATGCCTTCGCCAACCTGCGTCTGACCGACAACATCGTGCAGTTCACCACCCGCCGCTACTGCGACAACCCGTTGATCGTGCAGGGCCCGGGCGCCGGCCCGGAAGTCACCGCCGCCGGTGTGTTCGCCGACCTGCTGCGCGTGGCGGCCGGGCAGGGGGCGCGTCTGTGAGGCGGGAAGCGCGCGCCTTCTCTCCGGCTTCGGTCGGCAATGTCGGGGTTGGGTTCGACATCCTCGGTCACGTCATCGAGGGCCCGGGCGACACGGTCACCGTGCGCCGCATCGATGCGGCGACGGTGCGCATCGCCGCCATCCGCGGCACCACCGTCGACCTGCCGCTGGACGCGCCGTCCAACACCGCCGGCGCGGCGCTGATCGCCATGCGCGAGGCGCTGGGGCTGTCGTTCGGCTTCGAGATGGAGATCGACAAGGGCATTCCGCTGGGCTCGGGCATGGGCGGGTCGGCCGCCTCGTGCGTCGCGGCGCTGGTGGCGGCCAACGCGCTGCTCGATGCGCCGCTGACGCCGCAGGCGCTGTATCCGTTCGCACTGGAAGGCGAGGCGGTCGCCAGTGGCGGCAAGCATGGCGACAACCTGGGGCCGATGCTGCTGGGCGGCCTGGTCCTGGCCACGGCTGAACACTTGGCCAGCGTGCCGGTGCCGCAAGGCTGGCACAGCCTGCTGGTACACCCGGATGCGATCCTGGAAACCCGTCGCGCCCGCGCCGCCTTGCAGGGCGCGTATGAGCTCAAGGACTTCGTCCACCAAAGCGCCAATCTGGCCCTGGTCCTGGCCGGCTGCCATGCCGGCGATGCAGCGCTGGTGCGAGCCGGCCTCAAGGACGTGCTGGTCGAGCCGCGTCGCTCACCGCTGATCGTCGGCTTCGACGCGGCCAAGGCAGCGATGCTGGCGGGCGGGGCGATGGGCGCCAGCATTTCCGGCGCCGGGCCCAGCCTCTTCGGCTGGTTCGAGACCCGGGCCGAGGCGCAGGCCGCCGCGCCAGCGGTGCAGGCGGCCTTCGACCAGGCTGGTTTCACCTCGCAGGCCTGGGTGTCGCGCATCGCCGCGCCCGGCGCGCATGTGCTGTGAGATCGGTTGTTGTGGGAGTCGCCACGGCGACGATGAGGCTTTCCGGTGAAGCCCTCGCCGCCATGGCGGCTCCCACCACCGCCCCATCAAGATCACCGCTTCATTCTGGAATCCATCCATGAACTTCGTTTCCACCCGCAACGCCTCCCCCGCAGCCTCCTTGAGCGCGGCCATCGCCGCCGGCCTGGCGCCCGACGGAGGCCTGTACGTCCCGCAGGTCATGCCGGCCGCGCGCACGCTGGTCGCTGGCGACACCCTGGCGCAGACCGCGACCACGCTGCTGCAGCCATTCCTCGCCGGTGACGGCCTGGAAGGCGAGCTGGCTGCGATCTGCGAGGCCGCTTTCGACTTCCCCGCGCCGTTGCTGCCGCTGGCTACGCCCGGTGACCATGTGCTGGAGCTGTTCCATGGGCCGACGGCGGCGTTCAAGGATTTCGGCGCGCGCTTCCTGGCGCAGTGCCTGACCCGCCTGCGTGGCGCGCAGGCCAAGTCGCTCACCATCCTGGTCGCCACCTCGGGCGACACCGGCGCGGCGGTGGCCGCCGCGTTCCACCAGCAGCCGGGCCTGCGCGTGGTGGTGCTGTATCCGGACGGGCGCGTGTCGCCGCGCCAGGCGCACCAGTTGGGCTGCTTCGGCGACAACATCACCGCGCTGCGCGTGGCCGGCTGGTTCGACGACTGCCAGGCGCTGGTCAAGCGCGCGTTGGGCGACGAGGCGCTGCAGGCGCGCGCGCCACTGAGCTCGGCCAACAGCATCAGCTTGGGAAGGCTGCTGCCGCAGATGAGCTATTACGCGCACGCGGCGTTGCGCCACCACGCGCAGACTGGCAACGCGCTGAACTTCGTCATCCCCACCGGCAACCTGGGCAACGCGATGGCCGCCATCCTGGCGCGCGCCTTGGGCGTGCCGATCGGCCGCATCGTGCTGGCCACCAATGCCAACCGCGTACTGCCCGACTACTTCGAGGGCGGTGAGTACGCGCCGCAGGCCAGCGTGGCGACCATCGCCAACGCGATGGATGTGGGCGCGCCAAGCAACTTCGAGCGCCTGCGCTGGCTCTACCAGGGCGACGACGCGGCGCTGCGTGCGGCCTTCGCCTCGGCCAGCGTGGATGACGAGGCGATCCGCCTGGTCATCGCCCGGCGCTTTCGCCACTTCGGCGAGGTCTTTTGTCCGCACACCGCCACGGCGATCAAGGTGCTGGAGGACCTGCGCAACCAGGGCGCGGATGGTGACTGGGCGGTGGCGGCGACCGCGCATCCGGCCAAGTTCGAGAGCGTGGTCGAGCCGTTGGTCGGTGCGGTCGCGGTGCCGCCAGCCTTGAATGACCTGCTGCAGCGCCCGGCCCATGCCGACCTGATCGACCCGCACTACGACGCGCTGGTGGCCCGGATCGCGGGCTGAGGCGCCACGGTCGGACACCACAACGCCGCCCCGTCAGTCACGGGGCGGCGTTGTTTGGGTCGGTGGTGCTGGCGCGTTTTTCGCGCCGCTTTGCTCAGTGATTGTGCGTGCGCACGCCCAGCGGCAGGCGCTTGGGTTCCGGCTCCAGCGGAGCACCCAGCGCGTGGTAGGAACCCAGCAGCACCAGCAGCGCGGTCGCGTTGCCCAGCAGGAAGGTCGGCGAGCCCATCAGCAGACTGAACTTGCCCAGTACCAGCGCCCCAAGGGCCGTGGCAGCGCTCAGCACCAGGACCAGCAGGGAGCCCAGATAGGGAACGCAGGGATCGAGCTTCATGGGGACGTGTCCAGCTGGGAGATAACCGCGCATCGGCCGGGCCAGGCGATTCTTGAGGGGAATCTGGCGCCGGACAGGGTTGGCGTTTCAAAACTGTGACGTCAAGCGCTAATGGCATGCTCGCCTGGTCCGTTTTCCGGCGAGGCCGGGCGCGGGGCGATGCGGTGTAGCCTTGCCGGTATGGTCGATCCCATCTTGCCGCTGCAGCTTCCGCCGGACCAGCAAGTCGCGCTGGAAGCCGCCTACGGGCAGCCGCCGCGCGCCTATCACCACTTCGGTCACGTGTGCGAGGTCCTGCATCACGTCGATGAGGTCGCCGCCGGCCCCGGATGGCAGCATCCGCGGGAAGTGCGGTTGGCCGCGCTTTACCACGACGCCATCTACGAGGCCGGCCGCGCCGACAACGAGGCGCGCTCGGCCGACCTGGCGCGCGCCCACATCGCCCGCTGGCTGCCCGATGCAGGACTGGATGTCGATCGCGTCGCCACGCTGATCCAGCTCACCGCGCGACACGGCAGCCTGTCGCCGGGTGATGTCGATGCCGAGGCTGCGCTGTTCCTGGACTGCGACATGGCCATCCTGGGGGCCGAACCGGCGGCCTTCGACGCCTACGACCGGGCCATTGCCGAGGAATATCGGCGCGTAGTGCCGGGCTGGCTGTTCCGACGCAAGCGCCGCCAGTTCCTGGCCGGCGTGCTGGCGCGCGAGCGGATCTACCTGAGCGATTTCTTCCACGCGCGGCTGGATGCAGTGGCACGCGCCAACCTGCGCCGGGCGACGACGTGAGCGGCGTGCTCTTGACCACCCACGAAGCTGGAGGGTGAGATCCGTGCAGATCAGGCGACGCTTGACCCAGCGAATGGGTTCGTCATCTGCCGCGCTGAATCGAGCACGCTCGCCATCGATCCCGGCCAGAGAAGGTGCCTCATGTTGATGCGGCGCCTGCCAACTCGCCGTGCCGGTCAGGGCAGGAACGGGAACACCACCTTCAGCAGTCCCTTGAGTCCGCCCTCGGCCGTGGAGGCGATGGCCTTGGCGCCCAGGCTGTTGAGGGCGTTGCGGGCGTCCTCCCAGCGCAGCTTGGTGAGGTCCTTCTGAAGCAGGTCGGCGACCTCGCTGGCGGTCGGCTGCAGTTTCTTCAGTTCGCGGGTGATCGCGGCTGGGTCTGGCTGCAGGTAGCCCCACTTCTCGGCGATCCTGAGCAAGGTGTCGAAGCGCACGGCGACGACCTCGCGGTTGCGCTCGTAAACGGGCAGGGCGCCGACCTCCAGGATGGCCTGCTCGAACTGCTGCGCATCGTCGGGATGCTCGACGCGGATGGCGAGGAAGCCGTCCTTCTTGGCCCGTTCGCTGACGTGCTTGGCGCCCGAACGCAGGTTGTCCTCGGTCAGCACGGTGGCCACGATGCGTTGCAGGGCCGCGTCGGATTCTTCCGGAACCAGCGCCCGCCAGCGCGCATAACCATCGCGACGCAGGCTTTTGACCCGCGCCGGCGTGATCCGCAACTGCAGGGCGGCGGCCGCATTGGAGGCAGCACGCGAGACGGCGCCGTCTCGCTCCAGCAGCACGAACATCAGCAGCTCCAGGTCGCGTTTGTTGAGCGAGCCGAAGCCCTGCATCAGCGACAGCTGCAGGAACTGCTCGGCGAACCCGGCCGGGTCCTTGAGTTGGATCGGTGACATGGCATTCCCTCCGTTGACGATCAGAATGCCATGGGCCTGTCACGCGGCCTGAGACCCAGCGCGATGTCGACCACAGTTCCGCAGGGCGGGCCCGCCAGCTTGACCTGGCCTTCGCATGGCGGCGCTAGAGTCGAGATTCCTGCGGAATCCTGTGTGGAGACGCGATGACCAGCATGTCATTTGGACGCCGGCGCGTACTGGCCGGATTGGGCGCGGCCGCTGTGTCGATGGCGCTGCCGAGCGCGCTGGCCGCCACATCCGACCGGAGGCTGGGCGTGGCCATCGCCGGGCTGGGCGGCTACGCGCAGGGACGCATCGCCCCGGGCCTGGCGCTGACCCGGCACTGCCGCCTGGCCGGCATCGTGACCGGTACGCCGGCCAAGATCCCGGTATGGCAGGCACGTCATCGGCTGCCTGACCGCAATGTCTACAGCTACGAGAGCTTCGACCGGATCGCCGACAACCCCGACATCGACGTGGTCTACATCATCACCCCGCCACACCTGCACGCTGCATTGGCCGTGCGCGCGGCCAATGCCGGCAAGCATGTGTGGTGCGAAAAGCCGATGGCGATGAACGCGGCCGAATGCGAGCAGATGATCGCCGCCTGCCGCCGCAACAAGGTCACCCTGGCCATCGGCTACCGGATGCAGCACGAACCCAATACGCGCACGCTGATGGGCTACGCGGCGTCGCGCCCGTTCGGCCGCATCCAGCGCGTCACGGCGCAAGCCGGCTATCGCGGCTACGACACCGGTGACTTGCACCCGCGCAACTGGCGGCTGGCGCGCGCGTTTGGGGGCGGGCCGATGTACGACATGGGCACCTATCCGCTCAACGCCGCGCGCTACACCACCGGCACCGAACCGCTAGCGGTCAGCGCACGTAGCCGCGTGGACCGGCCTGAGGTGTTCGACCAGGTCGAGGAGCACATGGACTTCACACTGGAGTTCCCCGATGGCGTGGTGGCCGAGTGCGCCACCAGCTTCGGGCGCAGCATGAACACTCTGCGCGCCGATTGCGCGGATGGCTGGTACGCGCTGGAGCCCTTCCAGAGCTACAGCGGGGTGCGCGGTCGACGCAGCGATGGCCGCCTGCTCGACGCGTCGGTGCGCCACCAGCAGGCGCTGCAGATGGATGACGACGCACTGGCGATCCTGCAGGGCCGGCCGCTGCTCGTGCCCGGCGAGGAAGGCCTGCGCGACCTGCAGGTGATGGACGCGATCTTCCGCTCGGCCAAGGAGAATGGGCGGCGGATCACCCTGTAAATGATGGGGGAGCGGCTCGTGGAGCGGAGCTTGCTCCGCCGGGGCTTTCCCCCACGAACCGGTCGAAGGGCAGCGGAGCAAGCTCCGCTCTACGGGACGGCGTTGACCGGATTTGAGGCCGTTGCTTCGACAAGCCTCAGCGGATCCCCTTGGTGGCGAAGCGCGCCGACTGCGTTGATGGCTGGTACACGCTGGCGCCATTCCGCAGCGATAGATGCGTGCGCGATCGGCGCGGCGATGGTTGCCTGCTCGACGAGGGATTGCGGCGATCTGTGTGGGAGCTGCTACAGCAGCAATGGGGTTCTGCCGCCAATGCACATCGCCGCCATGGCGGCTCCCACGCCTGCGCTCAGCGCGGGCCCTTGGTCGCGAAGACCGTGATCTCCTCGCGATCGTGGTAGAGCTGCTTGGCGCGCAGCGTGCGCAGGCCGCCGGCCTGTTCGCGCAGGATCTCCAGGCACAGCACGGTCTCGTCCCAGCGCTTCTTCATCGGCAGCTTGAGGTTGAACACGGTGTGCCGGCACCAGCCTTCGCGCAGCCAGGTGGCCATGCGCTCGGCCACGCGGCGCGGCTGTTCGACCATGTCGCAGACCATCCAGTCCAGCGGCTGGGCGGGTTGCCAGCGGAAGCCATCGGCGCGCAGGTGGGTCACCAGGCCGGTATCGAGCACGTGCTGGCGCAGCGGGCCGTTGTCGATGCTGGTCACGTGTAACTGCTGCCGGGTCAGCACCCAGGTCCAGCCGCCCGGCGCGGCGCCCAGGTCGGCTACGGTCATGCCGGGGCGCAGCAGGGTCTCGCGCTCGCTGGGGGCGAGCAGGGCCAGAAAGGCTTCTTCCAACTTCAGGGCCGAGCGCGACGGGGCGTCGGGCAGCAGGCGTAGGCGCGGGATGCCCAGCGGCCAGGGCGCCGCATCGGCCGGCTGGGCGATGCCGAGCAGGGCGTGGGTGCCTTCGACGAACAGCACGTGCAGGCGCGGCAGGCGCGCGTCTTCCTTGGGCGTCAGCAAGCCGGCTTTGCGCAGCGCCGGACGCAGCGCGTTGCCGAAGCTGCGTGCCAGCCCAGCCAGGGGCTTGGCCGCATCGGTGTCCGGATGCTCCACCCACACATCGCCCAAGCGCGGCGCACCGGCCAGCGCGGCCAGCATCGGGGCGATCCGATCGGCCGGGTCCAGGTCGCGCAGTTCGGCGACCAGGGCCAGCTTCTGTCGGGCGAAGACCAGCCCGCGCCAGGGCAGGGCGGCGGCCAGGCCGATGTCGTCGCAGGCGAACACGACGTAGCCGTCGTTGCGCTGGGTGCGCGCGTAGCCGGCACAACCCGCCTCGGCCGCGCGCTGGGTCAGCTCGCCGGCCAGTTCCGGCTCGAAGCCCTGGCGGCAGGTGCACAGCAGGCCGGTCACCGCGTTCAGTACTGCGGGCCGTGCTGGCCGTAATGGGCCAGGACCGCGCGCGCGTCATCCCGGTGCAGGTCGCGCACGACCTCGATGTCGCGCTTGTTGAGTTCGCCGATCCAGTCGGCCGGCAGCGGGCCTTCGTCGAAGTCGGTCAGCGCTTCCACATCCTCGGCCCGCGCGCCGATCAGCAGCCGGTCCACGCCGGCCCACACCGTGGCGCCGAAGCACTGGCAGCACGGCTGGGCCGAGGTCGCCAGGGTCACCGGGCCGGGCAACACCGCGTTGAGGCGGAAGG
The DNA here is from genome assembly GCF_058448525.1 of Pseudoxanthomonas sp. JC1303. Classification (NCBI taxonomy): domain Bacteria; kingdom Pseudomonadati; phylum Pseudomonadota; class Gammaproteobacteria; order Lysobacterales; family Lysobacteraceae; genus Pseudoxanthomonas; species Pseudoxanthomonas sp. JC1303. The sequence goes on from NZ_CP185958.1 coordinate 3,240,007, forward strand.
ACTGCACGCGCTGCTGGGCCAGCATGTAGGCCATGTTCTCGGCATGTGCCAGCGAGGTGTTCTGCGGCACCACGCGGTTGACGCCGACTGCGACGATGCGGTGCTGTGCATCGAATACGGCCGCGCCGAACGGGCCGCCGCTGGCGTGCTCGACGTTCAGGCGCGCCAGTTCGATCGCCAGCGCGACCTTGTCGGCGTCGCTGTCGTAGGTGCGGGCCATGTCCACCGCGTCGTGGACCCAGGCGGGCAGGGTGAGGTGGACTTGCGCGTACAGCATCAACGGATCGGCTCCGGTGCGGGGATCGATCCATTGGAAACGCCGGGACCATCGTCGGCGGGCATGCAGGTGCCGGCTTGGCACTGGCAGGCGGTGATCTGGCGGAAGCCGCAGATGCCCATGCGACCGCTGGCCTGGCACTGGGCCTGGACGGCGGCCGGATCGGTGGGGCTGTCGACGTTCACGCAGGCGGGCTTGCGCCCGCAGCAGCTGCCGACGTTCTTGACCACGCACTGCGCATCGCGTGTGCAATGCATGTCGACCTTGACCGGTGTCTTGCGTGCTGGCAACGGCGTCGACATGGGCGGCGGCTCGCGCACGCCGGTGGCCGGCGCGGGCGGGGGCGTATCCGCAGGCGCGCTCTGCGTCTGAGCCGGTGCGGCGCAGCCGACCAGCAGCACGGCGACGGCCAGCAACGGGGCGAGCAGGGCGCGCCGCAGACGCATCAGGCCTGGGCCGCCCAGGTATCGCGCAGGGTCACGCTGCGATTGAACACCGGCTTGTCGGCGCTGTGATCGCGGCGGTCGGCGACAAAGTAGCCGGTGCGCTCGAACTGGAACGAGGTTTCCGGCGTCGCCTGCGCGGCGGCCGGTTCGACATAACCGGTCACCACGCGCTTGGACTCCGGGTTGAGGTAGTCGCGATAGGTCTTGCCCTCGCTTTCGTCGTCCGGCTTGGCCACCGAGAACAGGCGGTCGAACAGGCGGATCTCCGCCTCCACGCCCGCCTTGGCGTCGACCCAGTGGATCGTGCCCTTGATCTTGCGGTTGGCGCCTTCCATGCCCGGGCGCGATTCCGGGTCCAGCGTGCCATGCAGGGCGACGATCTGGCCGTCGGCGTCCTTGATGACTTCATCGCACTTGATGATGCCGGCGCCGCGCAGGCGCACTTCGCCACCGGGGATCAGGCGCTTCCAGCCCTTGGGCGGCACCTCGGCGAAATCCTCACGGTCGATCCACAGCTCGCGCGAGAACGGCACCTGGCGCGTGCCCTGGGTCTCGTCCTTGGGATGGTTGGAGAAGGTCAGCGACTCGACGTGGTCTTCGGCCACGTTGGTCAGCACCAGCTTGAGCGGGTTGACCACGGCCATGCGCCGCGGCGCGCTGGCGTCCAGGTCGTCGCGCAGGCAGCCTTCCAGCACGGAGAAGTCGATCACCGAGTTCTGCTTGGAGATGCCCACGCGGTCCACCAGCAGGCGCAAGGATGCTGGCGTATAGCCGCGGCGGCGCAGGCCCTGCAGCGTGTACATGCGCGGGTCGTCCCAGCCTTCCACCAGGCCTTCGGTCACCAGTTGGGTCAGCTTGCGCTTGCTCATCACGGTGAAGTTGATGTTCAACCGCGAGAACTCGATCTGACGCGGCTTGGCCGCTTCCTTGGGCAGGCCCTTGTCCAGCAGCGGTTGCAGCAGCTCGGGATGGCCGACCAGGTCGACCTTGTCCACGCACCAGTCGTACAGGGGGCGGTGGTCCTCGAACTCGAGCGTGCACAGCGAGTGGGTGATGCCCTCGACCGAATCGCTCAAGCTATGGGCGAAGTCGTACATCGGGTAGATCGGCCATTCGTTGCCGGTGTTCTGGTGCTCGACGTGCTTGATCCGGTACAGGGCCGGGTCGCGCAGGTTGATGTTGCCGCTGGCCATGTCGATCTTGGCGCGCAGGGTGCGGGCGCCATCGGGGAACTCGCCGGCGCGCATGCGACGCAGCAGGTCCAGGTTTTCCTCCACGCTGCGGTCGCGGTAGGGCGAGTTGCGGCCCGGCTCGGTCAGGGTGCCGCGGTATTCGCGCACGTCCTCGGCCGACAGGTCGCAGACAAAGGCATCGCCCTGCTGGACCAGCTTTTCGGCGGCCAGGTACAGCACCTCGAAGTAGTCCGAGGCATGGCGCAGGTTGGCCCAGTCAAAGCCCAGCCAGCGCACATCGTCCTGGATGGCGGCGACGAACTCGGGGTCTTCCTTGGCCGGGTTGGTGTCGTCCAGACGCAGGTTGCAGACCCCTCCGAATTCGGCCGCCACGCCGAAATCCAGGCAGATCGCCTTGGCATGGCCGATGTGCAGGTAGCCGTTGGGCTCGGGCGGGAAGCGGGTGCGGATGCCCTGGTGCCGGCCCTGGGCCAGATCCTCGCGGACGATCTGGCGGATGAAATCCCGTTTTTCCGGTGCGGAATCGGCGGGCAGGGCAGGCGTATCGGACATGAGGGCATCGGGGACGTCGAATGAACGACAAGTTTAGCCGATGGCTCAACTTCCCCGACCGCGCTTTCTTGTGAGAGCCGCCATGGCGGCGATCGCCGGGCCGCGAAAGCCCCATCGCCGCTGTAGCGGCTCCCACGGCTTGCCGTGTCGACAATGCAGCGTCGCGGCCGGGCGTATGCTCGCGGCCAGCCCCACACGCCGAAAAGGACGCCCATGCAAGTCGCCTATCGCGCCGACAACCTGTTCGATGCCCATCTGGCCAGACACGCGCTGGAAGATGCCGGCATCCCGGCCTTCGTGTTCGGCGAGTCCTTGTTGGGCGCCGGTGGCGAACTGCCGCTGTTCGGCGTGCTGCGGGTCTGTGTGCCGGACGTGGCTTTGCCGCAGGCCCGCGACGCGCTGCAGGCCTCGGGCTTGCTGGACGAGCCGCCCGCCCCCATTTCCGAGGAGCTGCCCGATCCGGGGCTGCTGCCCGCCTGATTGCGGCGGGGCCACTTCTCAAGAAGGAGGTTCCCCATGTTCGACACCCTGACCAGCCGCCTGGGCATTGGCGCTTTCAAGCAGCGCCTGCCGCGCGCCGAGGAAGCCCTGCCTGGGCGCGCCGAGCCCCTGCCGCTGCACAACGTGCATTTCGTCAACGGCCATCCGCTCAAGGGGGAATTCCCGGGCATGGAGGTCATTGGCGTGGGCATGGGCTGCTTCTGGGGCGCCGAGCGCAAGTTCTGGCAGCTGCCGGGCATCTACACCACCGCGGTGGGTTACCAGGGCGGCATGACGCCGAATCCGACCTATGAGGAAAGCTGCACCGGCCTGACCGGCCATGCCGAAGTGGTGCAGGTGGTATTCGACCCGGCGCAGGTCTCGCGCGAGGACATCCTGCGCGCCTTCTGGGAAAACCACGATCCCACCCAGGGCATGCGCCAGGGCAACGATCGCGGGACCGAGTACCGGTCGGCGATCTATTGCCAAACCCAGGCCCAGTACGATGCGGCCATCGCCAGTCGCGATGCCTACCAGCGCCGCCTGAGCGAGGCTGGCTACGGCGAGATCACCACCGAGATCGTCTATCCCGCGCCGCCGTTCTACTTCGCCGAGGACTACCACCAGCAGTATCTGGCGAAGAACCCCAATGGCTATTGCGGGCTGGGGGGCACCGGGGTGAGCTGCGCCATCGGCCTGGATGCCTGAGCCGGCGCAAGCCAAGACGCTGCTGTTCGTCTGGCATAGCCAGACCGGGGGTACGGCGGCCATGGTCGAGGCCGCGGCGGGCGCGGCGCGGGCGCAGGCAGGCACGGACGTCCACGTGCGCAGCCTGCATGCCGACCAGGCCGGACCAGCGGATGTGCTGGAGGCCGACCTGCTGGTCCTGGCCACGCCGGAGTACTTGGCGGCGGTCAGCGGGCGGCTGAAGGATTTCCTGGATCGCTGCTACTACCCGCTGCTGGAGCGCTGTGCGGGCAAGCCCTGTGCCCTCATGGTCTGCGCGGGCAACGACGGGCAGGCTGCGATCGCGCAGCTGCGCCGTGTGGTGGCAGGTTGGCGTCTGGTCGAGGTGGCCGAGCCGGTGCTGGTGCGCACCGGTGCGCAGAAGCCCGAGGCCATCCTGGCGCCCAAGACGCTGGGTGAGGACGACCGGGCACGCTGCGCCGAGCTCGGGGCCACGCTGGCGGCCGCCTTGGCCTTGGGCGTGTACTGAGCGCGCAAGGACGTCAGGCGGCGAATTCGGCGGCGAACATCGCGCCGGTCCGGGCGATGTCGTCCTCGCGCTCCGGGTGCAGCAGGCGCAGGCAGGCCTGGGCGAATCCCACCGGGCTGGTCCCCGGCGCGGTCACCACCAGGCCGTCGCTGACCACCGGTTGTTCGCGATACGACGCCTGCCCGGCATAGACCGCACCCACCCGGTCCTGCAGGAACTCCAGCGAGTTGCTGGTGTGCGGGCGCGCGTCCAGCAAGCCGGCATAGGCCAGGGCCAGGGTCGCGCCGCAGATGGCGGCGACCGGGCGCCCCGCCTCGATGCGCGCCTGCAACAGCCCGCTCAGCCCTGGGATCTCGCCGGCCTGCCATCGCTCCGAACCCGGCAGGATCCACAGGTCGGCCGCCAGCGGATCCAGGTCGGACAGCGCGCTGGGCGGCACGATTCGCAGGCCGCCGATGGAGTTCACCGGCTGTCCATCGATGCTGGCGATCTCCACCGTATCGCCGAACCATTCGCGTGCGGCGGGAAGGATCACGCCGATTTCCCAGTCTGCGACGCCGTCGATCATCACCACTGCGATCGTGCTCATTGGCCGGATCCCTGTTCCAGAAGATGGACACGATTGTCGGCAAACGCCTGAAAAACGGGGTGATTGCCATGTCGCCAAGACCGTGGCGTGAACGCAGCGCGCGGCTGACGGCAGGGCTCGGGCTAGAATGGGGCCATGCCCGCGCTGTCCGACAACCTGGCCAACCAGCTGCTGATCGCACTGCCTGCCCTGGACGATCCCCATTTCGCCCGGAGCGTGGCCCTGATCTGCCAGCACGACGACGACGGCGCCATGGGCGTGGTGGTCAACCGCGCTTCCGAGTACACCCTGGGCGAAGTCCTGCGCCAGATGCAGCTGGAAACCGACGACGAGGCGCTGCGCAACCGCGTGGTGCTCTATGGCGGACCGGTGCATCCCGAGCGCGGGTTCGTCCTGCATGACGGCAGCGGTGAGTGGGACTCGACCCTGGAGATCGCCGAGGGCCTGTACCTGACGACCTCGCGCGACATCCTGGAGGCCATGGCCGGCGGCCACGGCCCGGCCCATGCGGTGGTGGCACTGGGGTGCGCCGGCTGGGGTGCCGGGCAGCTGGAGTTCGAGCTGGGCGAGAACAGCTGGCTGACCGCGCCGGCCGATGGCGAGCTGCTGTTCGACCTGCCGCTGGAGCAGCGCTGGCAAGCGGCCGGCGGGCGCATCGGCGTGGACATGACCCGCATGACGGACTACAGCGGCCACGCATGAGTTCCTGGACCCCGCCTCCGTGCGCCCTGCGGCGGCGCCTGCCCGGGCTGGTCCTGCCGTTCCTCGCTTGTTTCCTCGATCGGAGTCGGCCATGAAGCTGGACGGGACCGTGTTGGGGTTCGACGTGGGCGCGCGCCGGATCGGCGTGGCGGTGGGCAGCGCCTTCGGGACCGGCGCGCGTGCGCTGGCCGTGGTGGACGTGCATCCGGCCGGGCCGGACTGGGCCGCCATTGACCGGCTGCGCAGTGAATGGTCGCCCGATGGCCTGGTCGTCGGCGACCCGTTGACCCTGGACGGCGGCGACCAGCCGATCCGCAAGCGGGCCCATGCTTTCGCGCGCGAGCTGCGCATGCGCTACAAGCTGCCGGTGGTCCTGGTCGACGAGCGTTCCAGTTCGGTCGAGGCCGCGCAGCGTTTCGCGGTCGACCGCGCACAGGGGCGCAAGCGCAAACGCGATGCCGCCGCGCTGGACGCCGTGGCCGCGGCGGTCATCGTCGAGCGCTGGCTGGCTGCGCCGCAGGACGCCACGCATGTCGAGTAGGGCGTTGGCCTGCCATTGCCTGATTCCTTCCCCGGGCGATCGCGTCGCGGTCGTCGTTTCCTGCACCATCACGAGCACACCATGAGCCAACTGGATTCCGACGGACGCCTGCTGCACCTGCTGACCCTGGAGGGCCTGCCGAAGGAGACGCTGTGTCGCCTCCTGGATCGCGCGGGCATGATCCGCGACACCGCGCTGGGGCGCACCCAGAAGCGCGACACGCTGCTCGGGCGCACGGTCTGCACGCTGTTTTTCGAGCCCTCCACGCGCACCCGCAGCTCGTTCCAGATCGCCGCCCAGCGCCTGGGCGCGGACGTGGTGAACTTCGACGCGTCCACCTCGTCGGCGCGCAAGGGCGAGACCGCGCTGGACACCATGCGCAACCTGGAGGCCATGGGCGTGCGCGGTTTCGTGGTGCGCCACCCCGACGATGGCGCGGCCGAGATGCTGGCCCGCCACGCGCACGAGGGCACCACGGTGATCAACGCCGGCGACGGCCGCGCCTCGCACCCCACCCAGGGCCTGCTGGACATGCTGTCCATCCGCCAGGCCAAGGGGCCGGACTTCGGCCGGCTCAAGGTGGTGATGGTGGGCGACATCAAGCATTCGCGCGTGGCCCGCTCGGACCTGCAGGCCCTGCGCACGCTGGGCGCGACCGACATCACCCTGTGCGCGCCGGAGAGCCTGATGCCCGAGGCGGCCATCAGCGTCGGCTGCAAGACCACCGGCGATTTCGACGCCGCGCTTGAAGGGGCCGACGTGCTGATGATGCTGCGCCTGCAGCGCGAGCGCATGGAGGAAGGGCTGGTGACCTCGCTGGAGGACTATCACCGCGACTACGGCCTCGATGCCGCGCGCCTGGCCCGCGCCGCACCCGACGCGGTGGTGCTGCATCCCGGCCCGATCAATCGTGGCGTGGAGATCACCGACGAGGTCGCCGATGGCCCGCAATCGCTGGTCTTGCGTCAGGTCGGTAACGGCGTGGCCATCCGCATGGCGGTGCTGGAGACCTTGCTGGGCTGAGCGCCGCGCCGCGTTCCAGCGCGACGGGAGGTCGCGGGCCTGGCCGAAGTCCCGTCAGTCCGGGGCGCCCGACCATGCCAAACGGCCCATGCGCGTGGGAGCGTGCGCGGTAGGATCAAGGTCCCCCTCGTCATCGTGGAACCCTTGCGCCCATGAACCTGCGCCATTACCGGGGCCTGCGCGTCCCGGTCCTGCTGCTGTCCTCCATCGCCTGTGCCGCCACGGCCCAGGCGGCCGAAACCGCCAAGCCGCAGGATGCAGGCTTCAACCCCCTGGAATTGTTCGCGCCGCTGCAACTGCCGGCGCCGGCCAATGCCATCCGCGATGGCGGTGGCAAGCCGGGCGCCCTGTTCTGGCAGAACCGCGCCGATTACGACCTGCACGCCACCATCGACCCGGCCAGCCACACCCTGACCGGGCAGGAAACCATCACCTACACCAACCACAGTCCAGACGCGCTGGACGTGCTGTGGGTGCAACTGGACCAGAACATCTACCGCGACGATGCCAGGGCCAAGTTCGTGCGCGCGCCATGGCGGCGGCCGGGCCAGCCGGTCACGCCGACCCCGTCCACCCAGGGCTTCGAGATCGCCAGCATCGAGCTGGAGCAGGGCGGCAAGCGCACCAAGGCCGACTACCTGGTCGACGACACCCGCATGCGTGTGGACCTGCCGACCGCACTGGCCGCCAAAGACGGCACGGTCAAGCTGCACATCAACTATCGCTACACCGTGCCTGGCACCTGGGGCGGCCGCACCGCGGTGACCCCGACCAAGAACGGCGACATCTACGAGATCGCCCAGTGGTACCCGCGCATGGCCGTCTACGACGATGTGCGCGGCTGGGACACTCAACCCTACCTGGGTTCGGAGTTCTACCTGGAATACGGCGATTTCGACTACGCCGTGACGGTGCCGTGGGACTACATCGTGGCCGGTTCCGGTGCGCTGACCAATGGCGATGAAGTGCTCACCGCCACCCAGCGCGCGCGCCTGAAGCAGGCCGATGGCAGCGACAAGACGGTGATGATCCGGACCCCGGCCGAAGTCACCGATCCGGCCAGTCGGCCGAAGACCAGCGGCACGCAGACCTGGCGCTTCCACATGGACCACACCCGCGACGTGGCGTTCGCCGCCTCGCCGGCCTTCGTGTGGGATGCCGCGCGCATCGACCTGCCGCAGGGCAAGCACGCGCTGGCCATGTCGGTGTATCCGGTGGAGGGCGCGAGCAACTGGGTGCGTTCGACCGAATACGTCAAGGGCGCGATCGAGCACTTCTCGAACAAGTGGTACAGCTACCCGTGGCCGGTCGCGGTCAACCTGGGCGGGCATGGCGCGGGCATGGAATACCCGGGCATCGTGTTCGATGGCTATGACGACAAGGACGATAAACTGTTCTGGATCACCGCGCACGAGTTGGGCCACGGCTGGTTCCCGATGATCGTCGGCTCCAACGAGCGCCGCCACGCGTTCATGGACGAAGGCTTCAACACCTTCATCGACGTCTACGCCTCGGACGAATTCAACCACGGCGAATACGGTCCCAAGCGCGATGGCGAGTACGCGCCCAAGGGCGGCAACCCGGTCGACGAGATCCTGCCGGTGCTGGCCGACCAGGACGCGCCGACGCTGATGGATCTGGCCGATGCGACCAGCGAGAAGTACCGCCACCCGGTGACCTACTTCAAGGGTGCGCTGGGCCTGGTGCTGCTGCGCGAGCAGATCCTGGGGCCGGCGCGCTTCGACCCGGCGTTCCGCAAGTACATCGCCACTTGGGCCTACAAGCATCCCACCCCGTCGGACTTCTTCCGCTTCATGGAGAGCGAGTCGGGCGAGGACCTGTCGTGGTGGTGGCGCGGCTGGTACTTCAACAACTGGCAGCTGGACATGGGCATCCAGGCGGCGCACTACGTCGACGGTGACGTGGCCAAGGGCGTGGCGGTGACCCTGCAGAGCGAACAGAAGCTGGTGATGCCGGTGACCCTGCGCATCGACTACACCGACGGCACCCACGAGGATCGCCGCATCCCGGTGGAAACCTGGATCCAGCGCAGCGCGCCCGAGCTGACCTTCCCGACCACCAAGCCGATTGCGCGTCTGGAGCTGGACCCGGACCACGCGCTGCCCGACGCCGATCGCGCCAATAACACGTCCAGCCTGGACAGCTGAGGCTTTGGGGTCGTGCATGCCCGGGCAGGCACGGCCTGGCCGCGCCGGTGGAGGTGCCGCGGCGGGTTAGCCGCGCGCCTTCAGCCGTTCGACGAAGATGCCGCTGGCGAAGTAGGCCAGCAGGTCGGCGTGCTGGGTGCCCGAAGGCGCGTCGGGGACCTGCGCGCGCGCGACCTCGGCCAGGGCATCGGCTTCGGCGCGGGTGATGGATTCGACGGCATCCCAGAGCCTTGCCTGTTGCTCGTCGATCGCGTGGGCGGTGCGCCACAGGGTGGCATGCAAGGCCGTGGCCGGGCCGGAGGAAGCTAGGGGCGCATCGGGATCGGGCAGGGCCTGGCTGAGATCCAGGGCGTAGCGCAGGCTGCGCAGGGTCAGCGCCGCCAGGGAGGGGTCTTCCCAGGGACGCAGGCCACGCGGCAGCGCACGGACCACATGCAGTCCATGCCCCTGGATCAAGGCCTCGCGCACCGGATCTGGCGAGGGCGCGCCGCTGACGCGCAGCTGCCAGCCGTGGCGTGCGGCGCGGGCCACGGCGACGCGCTCGGCATGGGGAAGCCGCATGAGTGAAGTGGACAGGCTGGCCAGGTAGCGGTCGGCCAGCACGATGCTGGGCGCAGTGGCGGCGGGTTCGTCCACCGCGGGAGCGAGCAGCGCCTGGGTCTCCCACAGGCATTGCGCGTAGTGGAAGACGCACTGGGCAAGGTGGTTCATGAAAACTCTTGAAACGAAGGCAGGGCGAGCGCCGGCCGGCGGCGCAGCGCGAGCGCGCCATTCTAGGCATGTGCCGTTCGGATCACGTGTTAATGCATGGCACGCGCCGGGCGATGCCGGAATGCCTGCAAGGTGCGGGCACCGGACCTGGATGGTGGTTCAGGCCTCGTGGGCCAGGGCGTAGTCGATCCCGGCGCACACCGCGGCAGCCTGGGCGTCGTTGCACTGCTGCGGCGTGGCACGCGGACTGTCGGGATAGACCTCGGTGGTGGTGACGTAGCGCGCGCCGGTGATGCCCGCGCAGAGGCCCAACGGTCCCACGGCGTATTCGATGACGCCGGGCGAGACCACGGGCGAGCCGATGATCTCGCCGCGCGCGTCGGCCGGCGCGATGTGGGTGACCTTGGAGACCGCCTCGATGATCGCGGCCTGGAAGCCGCGCTGCGGGTGTTCGCTGTCGTCGACCAGGTAGAAGCCGTCCGGGATTTCGCCAGGTTCGTAGGGCTTGCCGTCGCGCGCAGCCAGCGCTGGACGGAACTCGGTTTCGTCGCTGTCGGTGGTCTCGTGCAGGTCGATGTGGACCAGCACCTTGCCGCGCAGTGGCGCGACCAGGTCCAACAGCGCGGCTGATTCGCCGGCGGGGCTGCCCGCGCGGAAGGAGCGGTTGGGATCCAGGGCATCGGGGTTCCAGCGATGGATGCGCTCGTATCCCCATGGACTCACACAAGGGGCTATCAGCAGGTTGATCTTGCCCACATAGGTGGCGGCATGGCGCTCGGCGAACTGCAGCGCGCCGTGCACGCCGCTGGTCTCATAACCGTGCACGCCACCGGTGACCACCGCGCAGGGCAGGCGCTCGTCCCAGTCGCGGCTGCGGACGGCCAGCAGCGGGTAGCGCCCGTCCGGCGCGTAGTCCAGCTCGCCATAGGCGGCGATGTCGAAGCGATCCCCCAGCGCCCGGATCTTGCTGGCCACCTCGTCCTCATAGCTGCGGCGCCGGGTCTGCAGGGCGCGCCACTGCGCCTTCTCGGCCGGGCCCCAGGGCTGGCCGGGTGTGCCGATGGTGGTCGGGTCGGTGGTGGGGTGCATGGCAGTCCTCGTGCGCGGTGGCGTCTTTGAAAAGCGGCCGGCACTCTAACAAAGGACTGACAGGTGCCGCCTCATGAAACCGTGTGGCAGGGCATTGCCGAGCCGGCAGCTAATGCTGTGTGCAGGTCGTCGATCCCGCTCCGCAGCCGCAGGTCGCCATGCAGAGGTCTCTTCCTCCACGCGCGTCCTCGTTGCAGGACGCCGGGCGAGGCTTGTGTGGAGGATGGTCGGAAGGGTGCGAGCGAGGCTATCCAGGCTTTCGCAGCGGCGTGGTGCCGAGTCGCTCGATGCGGCCACCGGACCGCTCGAAGGCGTCCAACTGGTCCTGCAGGGTCTGCTGGGCGGCGCGCTTGTCTTCGCGCGGGCGGGAAAAAAGCGAATCAGGCGGCATGGCCTTGGTGCTGCGCAGTGTCGTCATGGGCGTCTCTTGCGGGTGCACGTCCATGTTTGACAGCCACCGCGTCGGCTTGTCGTGAAACCCACGCAGGCGAGGACCGCGTTCTGGACGCGGCCTGCCGCAGCACACCGCGCGTCGGTGGGTTCAGGCCAGGTATTTGCCGAACCAGTCCAGCGTGCGCGTCCAGGCCAGTTTGGCGGCGGCCTCGTCGTAGCGCGGCGTGGAATCGTTGTGGAAGCCGTGCTGGGTGCCGGGATAGAGATGGGCCTCGTAGACCTTGTGGTTGGCCTTCAGCGCGGCCTCGTAGGCCGGCCAGCCGGCGTCGATGCGTTCGTCCTTCTCGGCGTAGTGCAGCAGCAGCGGCGCCTTGATCGCCGGGACTTCCTCGGCACGGGGTTGGCGGCCGTAGAACGGCACGGCCGCGGCAAGCTCCGGATACGCCACCGCCGCGGCATTGGCGACCCCGCCGCCGTAGCAGAAGCCGGTGATGCCCACCTTGCCGGTGGTGCGCGCAGGGCTCAGCAGATATTCCACCGCGGCGAAGAAGTCGTTCATCAGCTTCTCCGGATCGATGCCGGCCTGCAGCGCACGGCCCTTGTCGTCGTTGCCGGGGTAGCCGCCCACCGAGCTCAGGCCATCCGGCGCCAGGGCCAGGTAGCCGGCCTTGGCCACGCGCCGGGCGACATCTTCGATGTAGGGGTTCAGGCCGCGGTTCTCGTGCACGACCACCACCCCTGGCACCAGCCCCGTGGCCTTGGCCGGACGCACCAGGTAGCCGCGCACCTGGCCATGCCCCTTGGGCGCGGGATAGGTGATGTACTCGGCCACGATGTCCGGATCGGTGAATTCGACCTGGGTGGCCAGGGCGTAGTCGGGACTGAGCGAGGCCAGGATGGCCGAGGCCGACAGGCCCGCCACGGCGAACGCCGCGGCACCATCCAGGAACTGCCGCCGGCTCAGGCGTCCATGGACGTAGCCGTCGTAGAGCTCAAGCAGTTCCGGCGCGAAATCCTTTGCGGTCAGACGGGGCATGGCGGGCTCCTGCGGCAGGCGGAGCGCGCAACATAGCAAGCCGCCTCCCAGCGTGGTGTCAGGTCCAATTGGACCTGACGCACAGGTCATCCAGCGGGTTTGAGCGGGCGGCGCCGCGCGCCCAGCCAGAGCAGGGCGATGCCCGCGGCCAGCATGAGGGTGCTCGCCAGCGCCTGTCCGCAGGCATAGCCAAAGGCGGAAGGCGAGGCCAGGGTGGTGGACAGCGCCGGATGCGCCTCGGACAGATGCCTGAGCCCGCGCGCGAGCAGCATCAATCCGAGCACGACATGCACGAACGCGAGGGCGGGGTGGGATGGACGCATGGCACAACCTCCTTGTGAGCGGGCGAAGTCCGCATGCTTTCGCGGACAGGACGCAAGCATAGGTCAGCCGACCGCTTTTGGATGCGTGCTGCTCAAGGGGCGTCGGGGTGCCGTGTTAGCCTGCGCCGCGCCGGGCATGGACCGGTGTCCCGCTGCTGCGCTGCCCGACGATGAGAACCGACAGCCGTCTCTCCCGCATGCTGCATGTGCTGTTGCACATGGCACGCCACGCATCGCCTATGACCTCCGAGCAGATCGCCGCGATGCTGCGCACCAACGCCGTGGTTGTCCGGCGCACGATGGCCGGATTGCGCGATGCCGGCTATGTGAGCGCAACCCGGGGGCATGGCGGCGGATGGGAGATTGCCTGCGACCTGGACCAGGTCAGCCTGTTGGACGTCCATCGGGCAGTCGGCGGCAACCGGCTGTTCGCCCTCGGCCACGAGCACGACAACCCGGACTGCGGTGTCGAACGGGTGGTCAACGCCGCCATCGACGATGCCCTGCAGCAGGCCGAGGCGCTGCTGCTGGCCCGCCTGGGCGAGGTTTCACTCGCCGACCTGGCAGCGGACTTCGACGCGTTGTGCGAATCCGGCGGCTGGAAGCGCAGGACGGCCCGCGCCCACTTGCCGTAGCCCTCCAATCCAGGATCCGGGGTCGCGCCGCGCGCGTCCGTCAACACAGTGTTGTCCGACGCCTTTTAAAGTAACAATAAAAGTATCTTAAGATGGTGCCCCAGGCCGAAGGGCATGCCGCTGTGTACAGGCACGCCGACGGCGACCAGAAACGGAGCGCTCATCCATGACCTTTTCTCCATCGAACCGCTACGACGCACTGATCGTCGGCGGGAGTTTTGCCGGCTTGTCTGCCGCGTTGATGCTGGCCCGTGCACGCAAGCGTGTGCTGCTGGTCGACAACGCCCAGCCGCGCAACCGCTTTGCCAACCACGCGCACAACCTGATTGGCCACGACGGCAAGCCTCCGGCGGTCCTGCTGGGCGAAGCCATCGACCAGCTCATGGCCTATCCGAACGTAGAATTGCGCATCGCCTTCGCGCGCGAAGGAAGTCGGGTGGACGATGGCTTTCGTCTGCACCTGGACGAGGGCGCGCCGGTGGAGGGCCGCACCCTGGTGCTGGCCACCGGCATGCGCGATGTATTGCCACCGCTTCCTGGCCTGGCCGAACGCTGGGGGCAGAGTGTGCTGCACTGTCCCTATTGCCACGGGTACGAGTTCGCCGGGCAGGCCCTTGGCGTGCTCGCCACCGGCCCCATGAGTCCGCATCAAGGCGAGATGATTCCCGAGTGGGGACCCACGACGTATTTCACCCAGGGGGCCTTCGAGCCCACCACCGAAGCGCTGCAGCGACTGCAGGCGCTGGATGTCTCGATCGAGCGCCAGCCGGTCGTGGCACTGGAAGGCGAGGGCGGTTCCCTGTCGTCGGTCCGGCTGGCCGACGGGCGCCGCGTCGCTCTGGCCGCGCTGTTCACCGCGCCAAGGCAGGCCTTCGCCAGCGACCTGGCGCGCAACCTGGGATGCGAGATCGTCGAAGGGCCGCTGGGGCCGCGTGTCGTCGTCGATCCGGTGGGCGCGACCTGCGTCCCGGGCCTGTTCGCCGCCGGCGACATGGCCAATCCGATGCAGAGCGCAGCGCTGGCAGTCGCGGGTGGCACGCTCGCCGCTGCCTCGGCACACCGCGCATTGATGGCGATGCGCCTGCCAGCCTCGGCCGCCGCTTAGCGACCGTGCGCGCGATGCTTCAGGCGGCTTCGCAGCCGGGTGCGTCGCTCACGCGCGTGGACAGGCCTGCGCGTGAGCGTGTCCACGATGGGCAGCCGTAACCCACCAGGATGGTATCGGTCGCGATCTCGAAGGCCGCCAGCTGGGCCGGCGTGAAGTTGCGCGAGAGGTCCTCGAAAATCTCGCCGAACGCCATCCACCACGCGTGCTCATCGGCTTCGCTGTCCAGCCGGTTGGAGACGTATTCGCGGATCAGTTCCACTGCGGTCCTGACATCCTGGTCGCTGACGCCACGCCGGAAGATCCTGTCTTCGATCTGGGCATTGCGGTCGATGGCGATGGTGGTGGTGCGGGACATCAGGATCGGGTCGTTCATGGTGCGGTTCTGCCGGGGTGCCGAGCGGGCGCGCATGATCGAGTGCGATGTGTTCAAGGGTGGTGTACGCGCGGGGTCGGATTCATGAAAGTCCGGGCAGATCCAGCGCCGGCCGTGCATGCCGCGACATGGTGATTCAGCTTTGTTGTTGAAAGGCCGCATCTTGCGGCCGTGGATGCTGCACTGCATCGCGCATCTGCGTGCTACACCTCAAGGCGGTCCAGCGCGCGTGCCACCGCGTCCAGGTATGACGCGCCGAACAGTTCCACGTGCACCAGCAGGGGGTAGAGCTGATAGAGCGTGCAGCGATGTCGGAAGAACTCCGGATCCACCGGAGCGACCGTGCGATAACCCTCGAAGAAGGCCTCGCCCACACTGTTGAACAGCAGCGCCATGGCCAGGTCGACCTCGCCATGGCCGTGATAGATCGCCGGGTCGATGAAGCAGGCCTCACCGCCGGCCGTTGGCAGCATGTTGCCGCCCCACAGATCGCCATGCAGCAGGCTGGGTCGGATACGCGCAGGCACCCAGCGTGCCAGTTGGTCGCTGAGTGTCTCGATGCGTGTCAGCAGCGCCGACGGTAGTCGCCCGATGGCATGCGCGCTGCGGGCCCTGGCCAGCAGGCGCTGCTCGCCATAGAAAACGCTCCAGTCCGCGACCGACGGATTGTCCTGGGCCAGGCTGGCGATCACGGTGTCGTAGTCATGGCCGAAGGACGCCCCGGCCGGCTGCATGTGCAGGGTGGCGATGGCACGGCCTGCGGCGTGCTCGGCGTGCGCATCCCAGCCGCGCGGGCCAGGATCGATCCACGCCAGGAGCATCAGGTCATCGGCGACGGCCAGGGTGTCGGGGACCGGCAGGCCCGCCTTGCGCAGATCGGCCAGCATGCGCGCTTCGAGGGTCAGCGAGGGCTGGCCGGCACGGGGGAACTTGGCCATCACCCGCGTGCCGTCGTCCAGCTCCGCGCACAGGCTGCGTGCGATGTCGCCGCCCGACAAGGGCGTCAGCCGGTCGGGACGCCGCCCGAGCAGCGCCTCGATGCGGTCGGCGTCGTGCACGGCTCAGCGACCGCGCGCCTTGTGTTGGTGCAGCAGGCCCTCGACCCCGGCTTCGATCATGTCGAAGGCCTCCACGAACTCCTGCTGGCCGCCGTACCAGGGATCGGGCACATCGCGCGCCCGTGGTCCGTCGGCGTGATCCATCAAAAGCCCGATGCGCGCGGTGGCGTGCGCCGGTGCCATGCGCTCAAGCGCATGCACGTGGTTCGCGGTCATGCCGAGCACCAGGTCGAAGGCAGTGAAGTCCTCGTCGCGCACCTGGCGTGCGCGATGGTCGGGCATCGGAACGCCGCGCCGGCGCAGTTCGGCCAGGGCGCGGCGATCTGGGGGATTGCCCACTTCTTCGGTGGTGACCGCCGCACTGTCGGTGGTGACCTGCAGGCCAAGGGCGGCGGCCTTGTGCTGCAGCAGCGCCTGGGCGGTCGGGGAGCGGCAGATGTTGCCGGTGCAGACGAACAGCACCGACGGCATGTGGCTGGGCATATGCGTGGGTGATTGGGGGAGAGCTTTGAGCCTAGCAGCCAGATGGTGAGCGTTCCGCGGATGGCGCTCAGGGCATCACGTAGGCCTGGACGCGATCGCGTCCCTGCGCCTTGGCCTGGTAGAGCGCCAGGTCGGCATCGTTGAACAGGCGCAGCATGTCCTCGCGCGACGCGATCTGTGAGACGGCCACGCCTGCGCTAATGGTGATGTGGCGCGGTGCGCTGTGGCCTGACACCGGGATCGGGCAAGCGGCCACGGCGACGCGGATGCACTCGGCCACCTGGAGCGCGCGCGCCAGGTTGGCCTCGGGGAGCACGCAGGCAAATTCTTCGCCGCCGTGGCGGGCCACATGGGCGTCGCTCGGAATGCAGGCGCGCAATGCCTCGGCGACCCGGCGCAGGGCCTCGTCGCCGGCGGGGTGGCCGTGGCGGTCGTTGAAGGCCTTGAAGTGGTCGACGTCCAAGAGGATCAGGCTGCTGGGCTGACTGCCTTCGGCGGGCGGTGCAAGCACCTCGAGCAGACGTCGGCGGTTATCCAGGCCGGTCAGTTCGTCGCGATAGGACAGGGCGTGCAGGCGCGCGTTGGCGGCATGCAGTTCGGCGGTGCGTTCGGCCACATGCTGTTCCAGCACCGACTGGCGCGCGCGCAGGTGATAGGTGCGCCACCGCACCAGCGCGTAGATCAGCGCCGCCAGGAGCAGTGCCGCCGCGGCCAGCGTCCATTGGGTTTGCCACCAGGCCGCGGCGATGACGATGGGCAGTTCCACCGGCACGCTGGGGTTGTCCGCATGATCGTGGGCCTCGATCCGCAGGCGGTAGCGGCCGGGCGGCAGCGCATTGAACGTGCGGAAATTCTGTTCGCTCCAGGTCGTGGGCGCGGACTCGTAGCCCAGCAGTTGGGTCCTGAAGCGCGAGTCCGCCTCGCGGAACCAGGACAGCAGCGCGAAGTCCACGCGGATCTCCCGGGCCTGGGCGGGGACGCGCAGCGGACGTCCTTCGGCCGGGGTGCCGTCGACCGCCAGTCCGGTCAGTTTCAGGCGCTTGGGCTGGGTGTCGTGCAGTTCGCGCCGCGGGTCGTAGACCTCAAGACCGCCGAGGGTGCCGGCCCAGAAGCGGTCGTGCGCATCGACCGTGTGGACGTAGTTGCATTCCTGGTGGAGCAGGCCGTCGTGCCGGGTGAACACGCGGCTCGTGTAGCTGTCGCCATCGGGCGTGAGCAGTTGCACGCCATTGTTGGTGCACAGGTAGACGCGGCCGGCGCTGTCCGGGGCCGGGTTGTAGATGCTCGGATCCGGCGGCGGCGGCAGGTCGTTGGGCAAGACGCGCGGTGCCAACGGCACGCTGACATCCACGCGGGTGACGCCGGCACTGCTGGTGCCGACCCAGAGAATCTGGCGTCCATGCCGGTCGGGGATCAGGGTCATCCCGATCGTGTTGGTCTCCGGCATGCCGATATCGTGGGACATGATGGTCCAGCGGTTGCCGTCGAACCGGGCAAGCCCCTGGCTGGTAGCCGCCCATAGCCAGGACCGTCCGTGCGCATCGATGACCTCGCGGATACGCATGGCCCGCCACGGCACGCGCGGATCCGGTGAGGGGTAGTGCGTCCAGCGACCCTCCCGCAGGCGGTACAGGCCGGTCTCGCGCGTGGCGAACCACTGTTCACGCGATCCCTCGAACGGGCGCACCAGCGTGTCGTACACCATCTCGCCGGTGGTCTGGCGCCAGGGCGTGGTTATCGGCTCGAAGCGCGGATCCCCGGGGCCCCGTCGTAGCAGTGCACCGCCGCGCAGGCTGACCCAGTGGGTGCTGCGTCCCTCGGCATCGACGGTGCGCATGACCGAGCCGATGTTCGCGTCCGGCGGCACGCCCTCTTCGCTGGTGAAGCGGTGCCAGCGCTGGTCCTGATAGAGGGCCAGGCCCTCGCCGGACGAGCTCACCCACAGACGTTCGCCGCCCTGGCCGTCCGGCTCGACCAGAAACCCGAACACGCCCAGCGCGTCGGCGCCCATCCGCGAGGCCACGGCCCAGGGGTTTGCGCCCAGGACGGTGCGGGCCACGCCGTCATCGGTCGCCATCCACAGCACGTCCAGGCCGTCGGGGGTGTGCCAGGCCACGACATCGCGGACCAGGTTGGAACGCAGACCGTCGCGCCGATCGAACAGCTGGAAGGTGTCCCCGTGGACGCGCAGCAGGCCGGCCCGGCTGGACACCCAGATCGCCCGGCTGCCGTCGGACATGGCCGTGCTGGCGATCGTGTAGACGATCTTGCTGGGGAAATCGCCGGTCTTCACGCTCCAGTGGCGCATGTCGTCGGCACGCATGCGCCACAGGCCACCGGTGTAGGTGGAAATCCACAGCGCTTCGTGGCCGTCTTGCATGACCGGTAGGAGGTCCTCCACCTGGTTGGCATCCAGCTGGCGGCCTTCCCACGGTCGCCAATCGGTTTGGCCGGAATCGCGGTACCACAGCCCGCGCGCGTTGGTGCCCAGCCACTGTCGGCCGGCCGCGCCCAGTTGCCGGGTCTGGGCCAGGGAGCGCAGCGGATCGGCCGGTAGCGAGGCGTTGCCGGGGTCCAGTTCCCAATGCTCGCCGGCCAGACGCATCAGGCCGCGGTCCCAGGTCAGCGCCCACAGGGTCACCGTACCGGACGCATCGACGGTCTCGGCGAACCGGTGGATCTGATTGGACGGCAGGCCGTTGGCCGTGGTCTTGGCATGCCACTGCTGGCCGTCGTAGAACGCCAGCCCGGTGTTGCGGAAGGCCGCCCAGAGCCTTCCGGTTCGGTCGACGAAGACGCTGGTCGCCGGATGCGCGACGGCAGGATCGGGGCTGGCGGACCAGCGACGCCCGTCGTAGCGGTAGATGCCTGCGCCGGAGGCGCCCCAGACAAAGCCTTCGCGGTCCACGGCGATGGACAGCATGCCGGCGTCGGGCAGCCCGTCGGTGGTGGTGAAATTGGTGAACGCTGGCGATTCCAGGTCGGCCAGATCCAGCGCACGGGCCGGGGTGCCCGTGCCGGTCCCCGCCTGGGCGGTGGCCATGGCACAGCACAGCAGGCCCACAAGCACTGCGCCGAGTCGATTCATCTGGTGTGGTTCCCCTAAGGACCGATTATGCAGGAACCCGAGCGGCCCGCATCGCCCAGGCGAGGGCTCAGGCCTGGCCCCCATTTTCAGGAAGGTGGACTGGCGCGCCGATACGGCCTTCATGCTGAGTGCGGCACGGCACGGTCGGCCCGCTTGGCGGTTTCCATTCGAGCCGAGGCGACGCCGGCGTTGCGCGTGAGGCGCGGTGTCTGGCTTGCGTGGGTCAGGTCGATCCGGAAATGGGCGACGGCCTTGCACTGGTCCGTCCAGGTCGCGTGATCGGGATCGCTATCGGGCGCCGAGCAGGAGCACTTCTGTCCTGTCACGCGCAGTACCGTGCCTCCCGCCGCTGTCGCGGTAATGCCGGTCCCGGCGCTGTGGACGTCAGGAGCCGGCCGGCGCTGCCAAGGCGACGCGTCCATCAAACCTGGACGCGGCGGCCCAGGGCGGATCGGGATGGTCGCAGCGAGGGCGGAACAACGCCGTCGCTGCTTGCCACGCCTCGCGTGGCAAGCCGGTTCAGCGATGCTCCAGCTCGGTTAGATACAGGCGCAGGTCGAACTCGCGCTGGTGGTAGTCCGGGGTCATGTGCGTGCACAACTGGTAGAAGGCCTTGTTGTGCTCCGCCTCGCGCATGTGGGCCAGCTCGTGGACCACGATCATCTCCAGAAAGGCGGCCGGCGCATCGCGGAAGACGCTGGCGATGCGGATCTCGCGGCTGGCCTTGAGACGGGCGCCCTGCACGCGCGACAGCGTGGTGTGCGTGCCCAGGGCGTGCTTGATGACCTGCAGCTTGCCGTCGTAGACCACCTTGTGCAGCGGCTGGGCCGAGCGCAGGTGGCGCTCCTTGAGCGCCTGGGTGTAGTCGTAGAGCTGGCGGTCGTTGCGCACGGCATGCGCTTGCCCGTAGCGCCGGGCGATTACGTCGCCGAGCTTGCCGGCATCGAGCAGGGCACGCACCTGGTCCTGCAGATGCGTGGGATAGCCGGCGAGGTATTTCAGCGAGGACATGCCGTCAGATCGCACCCGCCTCCGTGCGGGACCATCGCGCGCGCCGGTTCAATGCCCGGCGTGCTCGAGCGACTCGACCGCGCTGAGGGTTTCGGTCACGTGCTGCTTCGGGTTGAGGTCCGAATAGACATGGACGACGTTGCCGTTCTGGCCGATCACATACGAGGTGCGGTTGGACCAGCCGGGCTTCATCGGCAGCACGGCGTCGTATTCCTTGGCGATCTTCGCCCCGTCATCGGCGGCGACCGGGAACTTGCCGCCGCAGGTCTCGGTGTTCTTCGAGAACTCGGCCAACTGGTCGGTGTTGCCCGCGGTCACGCCGATCACCGTCGCACCGTGTGCCTTGAACTTGTCGACCGCCTCAGAGAACAGATGCGCCTCCAGGTTGCAGCCAGAGGTGTTGGCGGCCGGAAAGAAGTACACCACCACCGGGCCCTTCTTCAGCGCGCCATCCAGGTCGAAGGTGAACGGCTTGCCCGCCAGATAGGCCGGCAGGCTGAATTCCGGGGCCTTGGCGCCTTCCTTCAGCGCGGCCGACGCCGTGCAGGCCAGGGCCAGCGTGCCGATCAGGCCGGCGGCAAACTTGAAGCGGGTTTTCATGGCAATAGGCTCCAGACGAGAACGGCGACCGTTATACGCCTGTTTGCCTGCGCACCGTACGCGGCGTCGGCCGTCTCAAGGCGCAGGTGGGTTCCTGGTCGCTTGCTGTTGTGCGATGTAGTCCAGTTCGCGCACGGCGGTGGCGTTGCCCGGCTCGAGCTGCAGCGACTGCTGGTAGGCTTCGCGTCCACCTTCCAGGTCCTTCAGCTCCACCTTGGAGTAGCCGATCCCGCGCCAGGCGACGGCGCTGATGTAGGCCGCCTCCGGATGCGCGCGGGCGACTTCAAGGGCGGTGGTATAGGCCTCCAGCGCCTGTGCAGGCTGTCCCAACTGGTTGAGGACGAAGCCTTTCTCGGTCCAGGCGACCGGATAGTACGGTCCGACCTGCGTGGCGATTTCCAGATAGGTCAGCGCCTCGGCTGGCCGGCGCGCGCCCGCCAGCGCATAACCGGCCTGCTGGTAGGCCGAGGCACAGGCGATGTCCAGCCATTCGGTCGGCTGGCCCTTACCGGGCCCCTCCATGTACTGCTCGTATTCGCGGCGACTGGAGAAGCTCACGCTCTTGCGGCCTGGCTGGTTGCGCTGGGCATCGCAGTACTTGATGGCTCGCTCGAGCAGCGGGGCGGCGGTCGCCATGTCGCCGGCGAGCATGGCTTTGGTGGCCTTGCCGACGTCATCGCGGTAGGCAAACCCGGTCGCGGGTTCGGCTTGGTAATAGAGGCGGCTCTCGACCATCTCCACCTGCGCTTGCGCGATGGCGGGCGATGCACAGGACAACGCAAGCAGCCAGGTCTTCCGCGACGCGTGCATGATTCGACGTCCCAGCCGATGTGCGGCGAATGTCGCCGATCACCAGGTCCATGGCAAGCGGCACCGCGGCGTTCCGTGCTGCTCAGTGGCGGTGCTGGGCCAGCAGCCAGGACCACATGGCCGGGTCGGCATAGGTCGGATCCCAGGCGTTGTGGTTGGCCTGTGGCAGTTCGGTGTAGCGCACCGGCGTGCCCTGGGCCTTGAACGCGGCGACCAGGCGGTGGTCGTCTTCCAGCGGGACCACGTCGTCCAACGCGCCGTGGAAGATCCAGATCGGTTTGCCGCCCAGTCGCCGGGCGATGTCCGCATACGGGTCGGCCACGCCGTCCACCTCGGTGACACGCAGGCTGGGGCGATCGGGACGGTTGGG
This sequence comes from Pseudoxanthomonas sp. JC1303, assembly GCF_058448525.1. NCBI lineage: Bacteria > Pseudomonadati > Pseudomonadota > Gammaproteobacteria > Lysobacterales > Lysobacteraceae > Pseudoxanthomonas > Pseudoxanthomonas sp. JC1303. The sequence goes on from NZ_CP185958.1 coordinate 3,262,282, forward strand.
ATGCACCGCGCCGCAGACCGGCGCCAGTGCGGCGAAGCGGTCCGAGGCCATCAGCGCGACCTCCCACGTCCCGTAGCCCCCCATCGACATGCCGGTCAGGTAGACCCGGTCCGGGTCTGCGCCGAACTCATCGAGGGCGGCGGCCTGCGCAGCCAGGGCCACGCGCGCGTTGGTGCTGGTCCATTCTTCGCCATCGGGCACCTGCGGCATCACCACCACGGCGGGGAAGTCGGCTGTGTGCTGTTTCAGGTAAGGCCCAAGGCCGGCCTTGAGCTGTGAGGCGTTGTCGTTGCCGCGCTCGCCCGAGCCGTGCAGGAACAGCACCAGCGCGGGCTTGCCGGGGTAGGCCGACCGTGCCGGAACGAAGACCTGATAGCGATGCCAGGTGCCTTCGACCTGGACCTGGCGCGCGACGAAATGCCCGCCACTGGCGTGGCGGACATGGGCGCAGGCCGTGAGCATCAGGGCGCTGAGCAGGAGCAGCAACAGGCGAGGGGACATGGATGGAATCGTTTACAGGCTAGGTCGCCAGTATGGTGCGCCGCGGCCGCTGGCACACGCCGCAGCGCAGCGATCAGTGCAGCAGCACCAGCGTGGCCAGGCCGAGGAAACTCATGAAGCCCATCACGTCAGTCAGTGTGGTCAGGATGACGCTGCCGGCCAGGGCGGGGTCGAACCCCATGCGCTTGAGCAGCAGCGGCACGCCCACGCCGCCGGCCGCCGCGGTCAGCAGGTTGAGGGTCAGCGCGATCCCGATCACCAGCGACAGCCCTGGCTGGCGGAACCAGACCAGCACGATCAAGCCCAGCAGCGTGCCCAGCCCCAGCCCGTTGATCAGGGCCACGCCCAGCTCCTTGCGCAGCAGGACATAGACGTTGGAGCCGCCGATCTGGCCTAGGGCCAGGCCACGGATCATCAGCGCCAGCACCTGGGTGCCAGCGTTGCCGCCCATGCCGGCCACGATGGGCATCAGCGCGGCCAGTGCGACCAGCTTGGCGATGGTGCCTTCAAACTGCTGGACCACGCTGGAGGCGATGAAGGCCGTGCCCAGGTTGATGCCCAGCCACAGCATGCGCCGGCGGAAGGCACGCCGGATCGGCGAGAATAGGTCCTCGTCCTCGTCCAGGCCGGCGGCGCTCAAGGCTTGGTGTTCGGCCTGTTCGCGGATGATGTCCACCACGTCGTCGATGGTGATGCGGCCGAGCAGGATGTTGTTGTCGTCCACCACCGGGGCCGAGACCCAGTCGTGGTCGGAGAACTTGCGCGCGACGCCCTCCGAGTGCTCGTCCACGTCGATGGCCGGCTGCTCGTCGTCGATCAGGCGGTTGATCGGCGTGGACGGCTCATGGGTGACCAGCGCGGCCAACGGCACGCGGCCCAGGTACTGGTGTTTCTTGCTGACCACGAACAGGTAATCGGTGTGGTCGGGCAACTCGCCGCGCAGGCGCAGGTAGCGCAGCACGACCTCGATGTTGACGTCGGCCCGCACCGTGACCACGTCCGGGTTCATCAGGCGGCCGGCCGAGTCCTCCGGATAGGACAGCACCTGCTCCAGACGCTCGCGGTTCTCGCGGTCCATCGACTTGAGGACCTCGTCGATGACCGTGTCGGGCAGGTCCTCGACCAGGTCGGCCAGGTCGTCGATATCCAGGTCTTCGACCGCCGCGATGATCTCGTCGGGGTCCATCTCGGCCAGCAGGCTTTCGCGCACCTCGTCGCCGACGTGGACCAGCACCTCGCCATCGTCTTCCGGATCGACCAGGCCCCACACCACCTCGCGCTTGCCCGGTGGCAGCGACTCGAGCAGGTTGCCGATCTCGGCCGGGGAGAGGGTGTTGACCAGCCTGCGGACCGGGCCGAGGCGCCCGCTGTCCAGTGCATCGGACAGCAGCCGGAGCTGACGCGCGGTCTTGTCGTGGCGGACGGCTTCAGCCATGCGCTTGGCCCCTGTGCGGTCGGTGGTCGCACCGCTTCGCCACTGGACGATGCGCTGCAGGTCAGATGTTCATCCGCGCATTATCCCCCTGCATCCAGGGAAAGGACACCCTCATGCATCACCCAGGAACACATGGCGTGGCGCCAGTCGGCGGCATTGCGCCGGGAACACGTCAATGCGCGACGCGTGCGAGCCAGCGTTCGATGCCGGCGCGGTCGCGTGCGCCAAGCAGTTTTCCCGCGGCCGCCTGCAGTTCGGCCTGGTCGTAGGCGCGGATCGCGCGCCGCAGTTCGAGCATGTTGGATGGATGCAGGCTGAAATGCGCCAGCCCGAGGGCCAGCAGGATCGGCGCCATGGCCGGATCGCCCGCGATCTCGCCGCAGACGGTCACCTGTTTGCCATGTGCGCGCCCGGTGCGCAGCACCAGGTCCAGCAGCCGCAAGAGCGAAGGCCGAAGCGGCGAATAGAGTTCGCCCAGCGCATCGTTGTTGCGGTCCGCCGCCAGCAGGTACTGCACAAGATCATTGGTTCCCACCGACACGAAATCCACCAGGTCGATGAAGTGCTCCACGCAGATCGCCGCCGACGGGACCTCGATCATCGCGCCCAGGGGGACCTCGGCGGCGATTTCGTGACCGGCCTTGCGCAGCTGCGCCTTCAGGCGTGCGAGCCGGCGGCGGACCAGGACCAGTTCCTCGCGCACGCTGACCATGGGCACCAGGACCCGCACCGGGCCATATCCGGAGGCCCGCAGGATGGCGCGCAGCTGGGTGTCGAACACCGCGCCGTTGGCCAGCGACAAACGCACGCCGCGCAGCCCCAGCGCGGGATTGTCCTCGCCACGCAACGCAAGGCCGGTGCGGTCGGCCTTGTCGGCACCCAGATCGAGGGTGCGGATGGTGACCGGTCGTCCGCTCATGCCCAGCACCACATCGCGATAGGCACGGAACTGCTCTTCCTCGTCCGGTAGCTCCTGGCGCTGCAGGAACAGGAACTCGGTGCGGTACAGGCCTATGCCTGCCGCGCCCAGGGCGTGGGCGCGCGCCACGTCCTCGCGGGATTCGGCATTGGCATGCAGCGCCACGTCCACACCATCGCGCGTCCGCGTGGGCTTGGTGCGCAGGCGGCCCAGTTCGCGCTGTTCGCGCGCGGCGTCCTTGAGCCGCTGGCGGAAGGCGCGCAGGTCCGCAGCCGACGGATCGACGATTACCTCGCCGCTGTCGCCGTCGACGATCAGGGCATCGCCGTCGTTGACCTTGGCCAGCACCTGGCTGGCGCCGACCACCAGCGGCATGTGCAGGCTGCGGGCGAGGATCGCGCTGTGCGACAGCGTGCTGCCGGTCGCGGTCACCACCGCGACCACGCCCTGGGCCTGCAGTTGGGCCAGCTCGGACGGGGCTACCGTGTCGCTCACAAGAATCTCGCCGGCCAAGCCCTCGGCGTCGCTGGGGCGGCTGTGCAGGTGCGCATGGATGCGCCCGATCACATGGTCCAGATCGTCCATGCGGCTCTTGAGGTAGGCGTCGTCCATGTCCTTGAACACTGCCGCAAGCCGGTCGCGCTGCAGGCGCAGCGCATAGTCGGCGCCGTAGCGCCCCTTGCGGATCAGGTCGTCCAGGCCCTGCAGGAGTTCCGGATCGTCCAGCAGCAGGGCATGCAGGTCGATGAATTCACCGACTTCGCGCGCGAGTGCGCCGTGCAGGCGCGCGCGCAGGTCATGCATCTCGGCGCGGGCCGCGTCCACGGCCTGGTGCAGGCGCGCGAGTTCGTCGTCGACCTCGCGTGCGCGGATGCGCTGCTCGGCCACGTCCAGCGCATGGGGCAGGCGCACGCGGGCACGGCCCAGGGCGCTGCCGCGCGAGGCGCCATGTCCTGGCAGCAGCTTGCGCATCAGCGCGACCCTGCCATGGGCGTGCGCGCCGCGCGCCCGGCTTGGCGTTGGCGGATCGATGGCCGTGTCATGGTGGTGGCGCGGGTGTGCATCGGCTTGCTCCTTGCTCCGGGCCAGGCCGTGGCCGCCTGGCGTTTGGGCGGGGCAGTAGGCGTCAGCCTTCCTCGTCGAACCGGCGCTCGAACAGGCCCACGATCGCCTCCATGCAGTCGCCCTCGTCCTCGCCCTCGGTCCGCACCGTCACCGCCGTGCCCTGGCCGGCGGCCAGCAGCATGACGCCCATGATGCTCTTGGCGTTCACCTGACGCCCCTTGGCGGCCAGGGTCACGTTGCTGCGGAAGGGCGCGACCACTTGCACCAGCTTGGCGGTGGCGCGGGCATGCAGGCCCAGTTTGTTGGTCACGGTGAGGTCGCGTTCAAGCATCGTCGAGGATGGCTCCGTTTCGTGTGCCGGCCGCCGCGGTGGCCGGGAGTTCGTCCAGTCCCTGTTCCGGATAGTTCATCACCCGCAACAACATCGGCAGGCTCAGCGCCGACACCCGGCGTACGGGCGTCCCGAGCCGCGCGACCTGGGCGGCCAGATTGCTGGGAGACGCGCCATACACATCGGTCAACACAAGCACGCCGTCGCCGTCGTCCACACGCCGCAGCGCAGCAGAGGCCTGCGGCAGCAGTGCAGGCAGGTCCGCATCGAGCGGCACTTCGAAGGCTTCGGCCTTCAGGGGCAAGGAGCGCAACAGGCCCTGGGCCACCGTCAGGAGCGACGTACCGATGCCGGGATGGGTAATGAGCAGGACGCCGCAGGTCATGACGGCAACATTAACAGGCCAGGCATGCACGCATCGAGAAGAACGTGCGGGTTTCTTTGTCCCGCGCGCCGCGCGCTACCTGCCGGTCAGTCGCGGTAGATGACCCGGGTCTGCGAGGGGACGTCGTGAATCCGCGTTCCTGTGCACCGAACAGTACCGAGAAAATCTTAAACGGGATCAAATGGCATGGCGCACGCACGCTGATCTGGACCAACGTCGGGCGCTCACCCTGCTCGGCGACCACGGGGGTGCCGGTGATCGGCTTGTCCAGCGTCATCCGGGACAGCGACGCCCGGGAGGCGGCGTAGATGCCCATGATGATCGTGCTCGTCAGATGGCGTTCGATCAGGGCCCATGCGCTGGATGCGGTAGGCCAATGGCGGGCTTTCGATCGGCACCCCGACAGGAAGGCCATGTAGTGCGCGAGATGCCCAGCCGCATCGATCAGCACATTGAACAGGGGTTGCCAGCGGCTGGCCAGGTCGGCATCGATGCGCGGGACGGCGGGCGTGCGGTGCCGCGGAGGTGGTGGCCTGATGCGGGTGCAGTCATCCGTGTACTGCCATGCCTGGTCCCTGGCAATGTGCAGCGGGTCTCAGTCCAGTTCGCGATGGAAGGTCGCCACCTGGTCCCAGCCTTGTGTGCGGGCGTGCGCGGCCAGGCGTTCGGTCAGGTAGACCGAACGATGCTTGCCGCCGGTACAGCCGAAGGCCACGGTGACGTAGCTGCGCGTTTCGCCGCGCAGGCGTGGCAGCCAGGTGTCCAGAAACCAGCTGACCTGTTCGACGTAGCGCACCACGTCGTCCTGCGCGTCCAGGTAGTCGCGCACCGGTCCGTCGCGACCGGTCAGCGGGCGCAGTTCCGGCTGCCAGTGTGGGTTGGGCAGGACGCGGGCGTCGAACACGAAGTCCGCATCGGCCGGCACGCCACGCCGGTAGGCGAAGGATTCGAACAGCAGCGACGGCGCATCGCGGCTGTCGAAGGCGAACTCGCCGACGATCCGCCTGCGCAACTGGTGCACGTTGAGCTGGCCGGTATCGATCAGGACATCGGCCTCGGCGCGCAGGGGCTGGGTGATCGCCCGTTCCTGGACGATCGCCTCGGGCAGGGACAGGCCCAGGTAGCTGAGCGGGTGGCGGCGGCGGGTGTCCGAATAGCGGCGCAGCAGCACCTCGTCGTCCGAATCGAAGAACACCAGCTTGGCGGTCAGTCCCAGGCGCACCACCGCCGCACGCCACTGTGCGAGCTTGGACAGGTCGCTGTGCCGGTTGCGCACGTCGATGCCGACGGCCACCTTCTGCCGCAGGACATCCTCGCGCATCATGCTGCGGATGAACTCCGGCAGCAGCTCGATGGGCAGGTTGTCCACGCAGTAGTAGTCCAGGTCCTCCAGCGTCTTGAGCGCCACCGACTTGCCCGAGCCGGACAGGCCGCTGACGATCAACACGAAGGGCGGCTGCGGGCCCGCAGCCGGCGCGGGCACGTCCGGGGTCGTCGCCTCGCTCATGGCGTGCTGCGCTCCAGCAGGTTGCTGTGGCGGGCGATGAACATCGCCGCCGGGTCGATGCCCTTGGTGCGCAGGATGTGCAGGCGCGTGGCCGCCTCGGTGAGGACCGCCAGGTTGCGTCCGGGCATGACCGGCAGGGTGATCAAGGGCACATCGAGATCGAGCACGTGGCGCGTGCCCGAGTCGCCGGTGAGCCGGTCGTAGCCATGTACCCCAGGCTCGGTCATCGGCCGGGTCAGGTGCACGATCAGGCGCAGGTACTTGTTCTTCTTCACCGCCGTGTCGCCGAACATGTCGCGCACGTTGAGCACGCCCAGGCCGCGCACTTCCAGCAGGTCCTGCAACAGTTCCGGGCAGGTGCCATCCAGGACATCGGGGGCGATCTGGGTGAACTCGGGCGCATCGTCGGCGACCAGGCGGTGTCCGCGGGTCAGCAGTTCCAGGGCCAGCTCGCTCTTGCCCGAGCCCGCCTCGCCGGTGATCAGCACGCCGATGGAGTAGATCTCCATGAACACGCCATGCAGGGTGACCCGCGGCGCCAGGGTGCGGGCCAGATGGTAGGACAGGAAGTTGAGCAGTTCATGGCCACGCCTGGGCGAGGACCACAGCGGGGTTTCGGACTCCTCCGCGGCCGCGCGCAGGTCTTCCGGGCAGGACTGGTTCTTGCTGATGACCAGGGCCAGCGGGCGCGCGGCGACCATCTTCTCGATGGTCTCCCAGCGCAGGCGCGAGTCCAGGCCGTCCAGCCAGGACAACTCCTCGGTCCCCAGGATCTGCACCTTGTTGGGATAGATCGCGTTGAGGTAACCCGCCAGTGACGGCCGGCGCTTCACCTTGCCGGCGGTATCGATCTGGCGCTTGGCGCCGGCGCGGCCGGCCAGCCAGCGCAGGCCGAGCTTGTCCTTCATCTGGTCGAACAGCTCGCTGGCGGAGATGCTGGAGTTCATGGCGTCCTGATCGGCGGCGTCGACACCGCATGATACGACGCGAGCCGCCATCGCCGAACCGTCATGCCCGGCCTCTTTGCGCGAACGGCGACCCGATCAGGTCGCCGTTGCAGTGAGATTGCCTGGGCGGGCGAGGAGTCAGTCGGCGTTCTCGCCGCGGCCACGCTGCCGGTCGATCTGCTTGCGTTTGTGCTTGAGCACGAGGCGGTCGAGCTTGTCGGCCAGGATGTCGATGGCCGCATACATGGTCTCGGCGCCGGCATCGGCGTGCAGGGTGCGACCGGAGAGGTTGAGCGTGGCTTCGGCCACGTAGTCGGGCTTGGAGAATCCCAGTTGCGTGCGGCATTCGAGCGGCTGGTCGAAGTGTCGTTCAAGGCGCTTGAGTTTCGTCTCGACGTAGTCACGCAGTGCCGGGGTGACTTCCATCGACTGGCCGTAGGTCTCAATTCGCATCGCGTTGTCTCCTGCAGTTGTTGTTGCTTTCGGTTGTTCGGACAAACCGGGCTGCGTGGGGTTCCTCGTCGACTCCTCTATGGGCTGGGTTGGGTTCAAGTAACGCACCGGAAGGTCCGGCTTTCAAGCTGGCAGGTGGACGATGAACCGACCACCAATCGGGCAGTTCATCCCATCCTGACGCGTTCGTGCGAGGACAGGATGTCCATGGCTTCACGATACTTGGCGACCGTACGCCGCGCCACTGGCACGCCTGACGATTTCAACAGGTCGGCGAGCTTGGCGTCGGACAGAGGCTTGCGCGGGTTTTCCGCGTCGATCAGCTTGCGGATCATCGACTGGATGGCCGTGCTGGAGGCCTCGCCGCCGCCCTCGGTGCTGACGCCCGAGGCGAAGAACGCGCGCAGGGGCAGGGTGCCGCGCGGCGTGCGCACGTACTTGCGGGCGATGGCGCGCGAGACGGTGGATTCGTGCAGCCCCACCTCGGCGGCGACCTCGCGCAGGGTCAGCGGGCGCAGGGCCTGCTCGCCAAACTCCAGGAAGCCGGCCTGCTGGTGGATCAGGCAGCGAGTGACCTTGAGCAGCGTGTCTCCGCGAGCCTCAAGGCTCTTGAGCAACCAGCGGGCTTCCTGCAGGTGCCCGCGCAGGTAGCCGGCATCGGACTCGTTGCAGCGCCGGATCATCGACTCGTACCCCCGGTGGATGGTCACCCGCGGCAGGTGCTGGCTGGCCAGCGCGGCGCGCCAGACGCCCTTCTGGCGCCAGACCACGCAATCGGGGACCACATAGGTGTCCTGGGTCAATTCGCCGATCTGCACGCCGGGCTTGGGATCGAGCGAGCGCAGCAGGGCGACGGCTTCCTCGACTTCGTCCAGGCTGCGCTTGAGCTCGCTGGCCAGGCCCGCCGCGCCGCTGCGCGGGAGCTTCTCCAGCAGCGGCCCTTCGGCGATACGCAGGGCCAGGTCGCGGCCGGCGGTCTGTTCCGAAAGCACGTCCAACTGCAGGCACAGGCACTCGCCCAGCGAGCGCGCGCCCACGCCCACAGGGTCGAAGCGCTGCAACTGGCGCAGCACGGTCTGGATCTCGTCCTCGCCGGCGGTGACCTCGGGGCGCAGGGTCTGTGCGATTTCCGAGAACGGCGTGCGCAGGTAGCCATCGTCCTCGATCGCATCGATCACCGCCGCGCCGATGCGGCGGTCGCGCGGGGACAGATGGGAGAGATGCAGCTGCCACAGCAGGTGGTCCTGCAGGCTGTTGGACTCGGCCACGCGCTCGGCCGCGCTGCCCTGTTCGTCGTCGTCGAACGATCCGCCGGATGCGCTTCCCGACTCGTTGCTCCAGGGCGCTTCATCCGGCTGCCAGTCGTCGCTCTCAGGACTGCGCTCGGCCTGTTCGTCCGGTGCCCGGTCCGACGCATCGCTGCCGGGCTGCGCTTCTGGAGGGGCGTTCTCTTCCCAGTCCAGCAGGGGGTTGGTCTCGACCGCCTCGGCGATCTCGGCTTCCAGTTCGGCGGTGGACATCTGCAGCAGCCGGATGGCCTGGCGCAACTGGGGCGTCATGACCAGTTGCTGTCCCAACGATGTCTGGAGGCGTGGTTTCATCCGAGGGCCCGAGAACGACAGGTGCGACCGCCACCCGCACGCAGCTGCACGTCAGAGCCGGAAGGTGTCTCCCAGGTACACGCGACGGACGTCGGCATTGGTCAGTAGCGCGTCTGGTGCCCCCTGCGCCAGCACGCTGCCTTCCGCGAGAATATACGCCCGGTCACAGATTCCCAAGGTTTCGCGCACGTTGTGGTCGGTGATCAGCACGCCGATCCCGCGATCCTTGAGGTGGGTGATGATGCGCTGGATCTCGCCGACCGAGATCGGGTCCACGCCGGCGAAGGGCTCGTCCAGCAGCATCAGGCGCGGCTTGGCGGCCAGGGCGCGTGCGATTTCCACCCGGCGGCGCTCGCCGCCGGAGAGGCTGGCGCCCAACTGGTCGGCCACATGGGTGATCTGCAGCTCATCCAGCAGCGAGGCCAGTTCCTTCTCCGCCGATGCACTGTCCAGGTCTTCACGCAGTTCCAGCACCAGGCGGATGTTGTCGGCCACGGTGAGCTTGCGGAACACCGAGGGCTCCTGCGGCAGGTAGCCCACGCCGAGCTTGGCGCGGCGGTACATGGGCTCGCCCGTGATGTCCTTGCCGTCGAGGGTAATCTGGCCGGCGTCGGAGGACACCAGACCGACGATCATGTAGAAGCAGGTGGTCTTGCCGGCGCCGTTGGGGCCGAGCAGGCCCACCACTTCGCCCGGTTCCAGGGTCAGGCCGAAATCGGCGACCACCTGGCGCTGCTTGTAGCTCTTGCGCAGGCCCTGTGCCGACAGCATTACTTGTTCCCCGGCTTGGCCGGCGGCACCTGGGTGGGCGAGCCCACCGTGGCCCCGGGGGACTTGTTCTTGGGCTGGATCACCGTATGCACGCGCGAGCCATCGCCGCCGCTCTGCATGTTGCCGGTCTTGGTGTTGTAGACCATCTTCTGGCCGGAGTTGGAGCCCTTGGGCGAGGTGACGGTGTAATCGCCGGTCAGGGTGATGATTTCCTTCATCAGGTCGTAGACGATCAGGTCGGCCTGGGCGTTCATCGGGGTGCCGTCGTCGTTGATCTGCTTCAGCTTCACCGGTCCTCCGGTAAAGGTGACCTGGGTGATCTCGCCGTTCTTGCGCACGATCTGGCCCTTGGTGGCCTGGATGTCCAGCGTGCCCTGGGTCAGGTGCACGCCCTGGTCCAGGTGGATCACGCCATCCTGGGTGACGTTGCCGTCCTGGTAACCGGCATCCAGGTTCATCTCCTGATTTCGATCGGAGGTCTTGGCCAGCGCGCCACCGGCCAGCAAGGCCATCGCCAGACCGGTCATCAGCAGCAGCGGGCCTGCATTACTGCGCAGATTTGGGGACATAGCGCGATCTCACCTTGGACTTGAACTTGTATTGTTGGGTCTGCGAATCGATTTCAAAACCCGTGCCGCTCATGGTGGCGCCGGGTTGGGTCAGGACCACCTCGCGGTCGGTCGAGGCCAGGTGCTGATCCGGATAGATATCCAGCAGCGTGGTCTTGAACGTGGACGAGGCCGTGCCGGGTGGACTGGTGCCGACCACGTCGCCTTCCATGCGCAGCTTCTCGCCCTTGGCCGCGACCCAGCCGGTCTTGCTGACCATCTTCCAGTGCGCGCCCTCCTTGTCGGGCATCAGAAAGGTCGGGTCGGTGATGGTGTAGGTCTCGTCACTGGCCAGCCGTCGCATCTCCGGCGCCTCCAGCGTGACCGACTCCTGGCCCTCCTTGTCCAGGGCGACCATGGTGAAGTCGTGCATGATGTAGTCGTATTTGTTGGGGTCCACCGCGACCGCTTCGGGCTTGTGCCGGTTGTTCCAGGCCAGCCAGCCAAACACCAGCACGCCCGCAAGCAGGCACCAGCCCAAGGCGGCGCGCCAGCTCACGCGGCCCCATCCTGCAGCAGCTTGTCCACGTGACCCTGGGCCGCCAGCACCAGGTCACAGACTTCGCGTGCAGCGCCGCGGCCACCGGCGGCGCGGGTAGTCCAGTGGGCGGCGGGCGCGACCCAGGGATGGACATTGGCCGGCGCCACCGCCAGGCCGACGTTGCGCAGGCTGGTCAGGTCGGCCAGGTCGTCGCCCATGAAGAGCACCTGGTCCAGGCCGAGGCCACGTTCGGCGCACAGGGCTTGCAGTTTTGTCAGCTTGTCCTTGACGCCCTGATGCACGCCGATGCCCAGCTCGCGCGCCCGGTGCTCGACGACCTGGCCGCTGCGGGCGGTCACCAGCGCCACCTCGATCCCGTGGCGGCGCAGCAGGACCAGGCCGAGTCCGTCCTGCACGTGGAAGGTCTTGGCTTCGCGGCCGTCGGCGTCGAGGAACAGCCCGCCGTCGGTCAGCGTGCCGTCGACATCGAAGCAGGCCAGGCGCACGCGTGCGGCTCGTTCCAGCAGCTCGTCGGTGATGTTGTGGAGATGGCTCAGATGCATCCTGCGGGACTTGCGAAAGAAAGGGGGATGGAACGCGGCGCAACCGGTCTTACACCACGCGGGCTCGCAACAGGTCGTGAATGTTAAGCGCGCCGATGACATGATTCCGTGCGTCGACGACGATCAAGCCCGAGCCGATGTTGCGCGTCTCCAGCAGCCGCGCCGCTTCGGTCGCCAGCGCCTGCGCGCCGATGGTCACCGGGTTGCGGGTCATGACCTGATCGATGCGCGTGGCATGGATATCCAGCCCGGCCGTGTCCAGCGCCCGGCGCAGGTCACCGTCGGTGAAGATCCCGCGCAGGACGTTGCCAGCATCGACCACGGCGGTCATGCCCAGGCGCTTGCGGCTCATTTCCACCAGCGCCTGGGCCAGGGTGGCGTCCTGCGGCACGCAGGGGATCTCCTCGCCCACGTGCATCACATCGCCGATGTGCAGCAGCAACTGGCGCCCGAGGCTGCCGGCGGGATGGGAACGGGCGAAATCCTCCGAGGTAAAGCCGCGCGCCTCCAGCAGGGCCACGGCCAGCGCGTCGCCCATGGCCAGGGTGGCGGTGGTGCTGGAGGTCGGGGCCAGGTGCAGCGGACAGGCCTCGGCCGGCACGCTGACGTCCAGATGCACATCCGCTTCGCGGGCCAGGGTGGACGCCGGGCGTCCGGTCATCGCCACGACCGCATTGCCCTGCCGCTTGAGCACCGGCAGCAGCATCAGGATCTCGTCGGACTCGCCCGAATAGGACACCGCCAGCACGATGTCCGCGTCGGTGATCATGCCCAGGTCGCCGTGGCCGGCCTCGGCCGGGTGCACGTAAAAGGCCGGGGTGCCGGTGGAAGCCAGGGTTGCGGCGATCTTGCGCGCGATATGGCCCGACTTGCCCATGCCCATCGCCACCACCCGGCCTGTCCCGGCCAGGATCAGCCGACAGGCCGCCGAGAACGGACCATCGATGCGCTGGGCCAGCGCGTGCAGGGCCTCGGCCTCGATCTGCACGGCGCGACGGCCGCTGGCAGCCAGGGCGGCATCGTCGACTGGAACGCTTGACTGCGCGGTGGAAGGCATCGGGTCAGGTGCCGTGGGCGTAGAATGGTCGGCCATTTTAGGAGGAAAGGCCGTTGGACGCCGAAACCATCCGTGAACTCATCGAGAAGGGCCTGCCTGGCGCCCAGGCGCGCGTGCAGGGCGATGACGGCGTGCATTTCGAGGCCACCGTCGTCAGCGAGGTCTTCCAGGGCAAACTGCCGCTGGCACGCCATCGCATGGTCTACGCCACGCTGGGCGAACTGATGGGCGGGGCGATCCACGCGCTCCAACTCAAGACCGTCACCCCCGACGAAGCCGCTTAAGCGCTGCGTCCTGCCCGAAGGGAAACCCCAAGCTCCATGCAGAAGATCATCGTCACCGGTGGCGCCTCGCTCAAGGGCGACGTCACCATCTCCGGCGCCAAGAACGCCGTGCTCCCCATCCTGTGCGCGACCCTGCTGGCCGACGGCCCGGTGCGCATCCGCAACGTGCCCAACCTGCACGACGTGGTCACCACCACCAAGCTGCTGGGCGAACTGGGGGCGGGCGTGGAGGTCGAGGAAGGCCAGGGCGCCGATGGCCGCGTGGTCACGGTCGATCCGACCACGGTGAGCCGGTTCGTGGCGCCCTACGAACTGGTCAAGGTCATGCGCGCCTCGATCCTGGTGCTTGGGCCTCTGGTGGCCCGCCATGGCGCGGCGGTGGTCTCGCTGCCCGGAGGCTGCGCCATCGGCTCACGCCCCGTGGACCAGCACATCAAGGGGCTGCAGGCCCTCGGTGCCCACATCACCGTGGAAAACGGCTACATCAAGGCGCGCGCCGCGCGGCTGAAGGGCACGCGCTTCGTGTTCGACATGGTGACCGTGACCGGCACCGAGAACGTCATGGCGGCCGCCGTGCTGGCCGAGGGCACCACTGTCCTGGAAAACGCGGCCATGGAGCCGGAAGTCACCGATCTGGCCGAGTGCCTCAACGCACTGGGCGCGAAGATCGAAGGCGCCGGGACCTCGCGCATCGTCATCCACGGCGTCGAGCGCCTGGAAGGCGGCACCCATGCCGTGGTGCCTGACCGCATCGAGACCGGGACCTTCCTGGTCGCCGCGGCCATGACCGGCGGCAGAGTCACCGCGCGTCGCGCCCGCGCCGACACGCTCGAGGCCGTGCTGGACAAGCTCAGGGAAGCGGGCGCGCAGGTCGAGACCACCGAGGACAGCATCACCGTGGACATGCAGGGCCGGCGTCCCAAGGCGGTGGACCTGACCACCGCGCCGTATCCGGCGTTCCCGACCGACATGCAGGCGCAGTTCATGGCGCTCAATTGCGTGGCCGAGGGCGTGGGCGTGATCAACGAGACGATCTTCGAGAACCGCTTCATGCACGTCAACGAGTTGCTGCGCCTGGGCGCGGACATTCGCGTCGAGGGCCACACCGCCATCGTGCGCGGTTCGGCTGAACTCAGCGGTGCGCCGGTGATGGCCACCGACCTGCGTGCTTCGGCCTCGCTGATCCTGGCCGGTCTGGTGGCGCAGGGCGAGACCACCATCGACCGGATCTACCACCTGGATCGCGGCTACGAGAACATCGAAGCCAAGCTCGGCGCGCTTGGCGCCCAGATCAAGCGCGTGTCCTGAGTCCACGCCGCCTGCGGCCATGCGCTGCAGGCGATGCTGCGACGCGCAACAGTCCGTGCAATGACCTCGGGTAAGGTCGGCGCGCTCCGGCATGCAGCAATGGGCCGCCTGCGCGGAGCCGTCGTGTGATCCGTGGATGTCCTGGCTCCCGGGGAGGGCCAGGTGGCACACGTCGCCTTGCCGGCCCGGGACAAGGAGAGATGCCATGAAGGCACTGGGATGGAGGATTCTGCTGGCGTCGGCCACGCTGTTGGCCGCCAATGCGCACGCGCAGAACTGGCAACTGGTGTGGAACGACGAGTTCAACGGCACGATCGGGCCGGACTGGACGTTCGAGACCGGCAATGGATCGGGTGGCTGGGGCAACAACGAACTGGAGTACTACCAGCGCGCCAACGCAAGCGTGCAGAACGGGGCGTTGGTGATCACCGCGCGTCGCGAGGACGTGGGGGGATTCCGTTACACCTCGGCGCGGATGAAGACCCAGGATCTGGCGAGCTTCCGCTACGGACGCATCGAGGCAAGGATGAAGCTCCCGGCCTTCAAGGGTGCCTGGCCGGCGTTCTGGATGCTGGGTGCCAATCTGCCGCAGGTGGGGTGGCCCGCCTCGGGCGAGATCGACGTGATGGAGCACGTCAACGACGAGAACCGTGTCTACGGCACGATCCACTGGAGCGATGCCAACAACACCTACGCCCAGTACGGCGGCAATCTGGCCACCACGGTGGGCGACTGGCATGTGTACGCGGTGGAGTGGGACGCCAATGCGATCCGCTGGTACGTGGATGGGACCAAGTACCACGAAGCCAACATCCAGAACTCGGTCAACGGCACCGACGAATTCCATCGTCCGTTCTTCCTGCTGCTGAACTTCGCCATCGGCGGCAACTGGCCGGGCTTCGAGGTCGATGAGAGCAAGCTGCCGGCCACCATGTCGGTGGACTACGTGCGGGTGTACTCGGCGGGCGACGCGCCGGCTGGCGTAGCCACCGTCTATCGCGACTGCAACTACGCCGGCAGCGGCGTCGCCCTGCCGGAAGGTCGCTATTCCTTGTCGCAGCTGCAGGCGCGTGGTGTGCGCAATGACGACCTGTCCTCGCTGCGGGTCAATGCCGGTTACCAGGTCACCTTGTACCAGGACGACAACTTCGGCGGCCCCAGCCTGACCAAGACGGCGGACACTGCCTGTCTGGTGGCCGACGGGTTCAACGACAAGGCCTCCTCCCTCGTGGTCGCGCCCGTGTCCCAGGCGTGGTCGAAGGGCATCGAGGCGGAGGACTTCACCGCCCAGCAGGGCGTGCAGACCGAAGCCTGCAGTGAGGGCGGGCTGAATGTGGGCTGGATCGACCAGGGCGACTGGATGGCCTACGGGGATGTGACCTTCCCGGCCACGGGTAACTATCTCGTCGAGTATCGCGTGGCCAGTCCATCCGGCGGCACGGTGTCGCTGGATCTCAATGCCGGCGGCATCCTGCTGGGCCAGGCTCAGGTACCGGCCACCGGAGGCTGGCAGAACTGGACCACGATCTCGCAGACGGTCAACGTCGCCGCGGGCACCTACAGCCTGGGCGTCTACGCGGCCCAGGGCGGCTGGAATCTCAACTGGATCCGCATCACCCGGCTGTGAGCCGCAGCGGCGCTTGCCGCGCGCGGTAAGGCGCAGGCTCTAGAATATCGGTCGGCGCTTCCTGGGCGCCGGCCGATTCTGTTTCTGGAGTGCTTCGCATGTCACTGGTCCGTTTCCCATCGATTCCATCGTCACCACGCAGAGCAGGCGCATGAGCACGCTGCGCTCGCGACTGCATGTCTCGCGCCGGCGGCGGGCGCTGATCGTCCTGCTGGTGATCGCGCTGCTGGCGGTGACGTGGATGGGCTGGATCGGCGCGGCCGGCCTGAGCGGCATCCAGACCAAGGATATGGACTGGGATGGCGATGGCCAGGTCACCGGGATGGAGATTGCCCAGGCGTACTACGCGGTGGTGGCCGACAAGCAGGTCGACGGCAACCGCACCTGCACCACCTACCGTTGGCGCGGCAGCGGCAAGGAAATCCGGGTCGAGTGCCGGACCGAGGTGCAGCCGGCCGAGGCGGAAAAAAAGGAATGAAAAACGCCGGGCATTGCCCGGCGTTTTTCATTGAATGGCGGCCGCGCGCGCTATCTGAACGAGGTCAGGGTCAGCTCGTAGGAATCCCGACCGTCCTCGCGTTGCAGGATACGCGCCGGCACGGGCATGTCCGGCACCACCCAGACGATCATCTGCTTGTCGCCATCGGCCTGGCTGACCTTGGTGGCGGTGACCTGCTTGCCGGCGATGTTGATGGTTTCCTTGCCATCCATCTGGTAGCTCAGCGTGCGCGCCTTGCCGTTCTCCAGCATGCGATAGCGCAGCGGCTTGCCCGCGTGCACATCGCGCACGATGGCCAGGTTGATCAGCAAGGCGTCCATGTCGCCCTGTTGCAGCGGCACCGGTCCCTTGCGGTTGTCCTTGATGTCGCCACTCCAGGTCGCCTGCTTGCTGTCCCAGTTGTAGTTGGTCTTGACCGACTTGCTCTTGACCAGGACCACCGACGAATCGCTGGACGTCAGCGGGCGCAGCTGGCCATTCTTTTCCTCGAACGTGGTGGACTGGCTGAGGTTGACCAGCTGGTTGCGCACGGACATGTCGTACTTCCACTTGCCGGCGCCCTGCGGCGCCAGGGTCATCTGTCCATTGCCCTGCATGCCCATGGCGCTGGCCTGGTAGGTCGCGGTGAAGGCGTCCATGGCAAAGGCGGGCACGGCGGTCAGCGCCAGCACGGTAGTGGCGGCGAGGGCCTGGAGTGGACGCGAGATGGCGGGGTTCATGGTCATTGCACTCCCTGGTAGTCGATGAGGCGAAGGTCGATGGCATCCTCGCCATCATTGCGTTGGAGCATGCGGACCGGCGTGGGCACGCCGCTGGCAACCCAGAACACCTGCTCGCGGTCGCCGGCATTGGTGCGTTCGACGCGCATAGCGTCATAACTCAGTTCGCCCACCGGCACGATCTCGGTGTCTGCGGCGACCTTGTAGGTGTATTCCTTGGCGCGCCCATTGTCGACGACGCGGTAATCGAGCGCCGCGCCGGGGCGGGCGTCACGCATGATGGCCAGATCCAGCAGGAGCGAGCTCATGTCGCCCTGCTGCAGCGGTACGGGTGCCTGACGGTCCGGATCGATCTTGCCGGTCCAGGTCGCCTGATTCTTCCACCAGTCATACGCACCGGTCATCTCCTTGTCGCCGAAGATGGCCTTGCGCACCGTGCTCTGACTGAGCGGGCGCAGCACGGTGGTGGTGGGCAGCTCGGTGACATCGAAGACGGTGCTTTGCTGGATGTTGAGCCGCAGCAGACTGGCCACGCCACGATCGCCATGAATCTCCAGGTCCATGCGCCACTGGTTGCCGGCCTTATGGACGACCTGCAGCGTTGCATCGCCGGCGCGCTTGCCCTTGTACCAGGCCTCATAGGTCGCGGTGAACGGCTCCAGCTTCCATGGCGTGGCCCCGACCTCGACAGGCGTGGCCGGGGAAGGGCTGGCAGGGGCTTGCTGAGCAAAGGCGGGTGCGGCGCAGGCAAGGAACACGAGGCCGCTCAACAGCTTGGTCATCACGGAATCGGTCGAGGAAGGGGCGCGAGCCCATTGGTGGAATCTAGTGTCAGCGGCGTAAACATCGGCTGACCATCGACAAGGGCCGTGCCGCCACGTTCAGCAAGGCGTCCGGAAACCGCCAGCTGCAGCGTCGCCGGCAGCAGCAGATGTTCCAGCGCCAGCACACGCTGCGCCAGGCGCTCGGGGGTTTCCCCGGGCGCGATGGCCAGGCGCGCCTGCGCGATGACCGTACCGGCATCCAGTTCAGGGATGACGAAATGCACGCTGCAGCCGTGTTCGTCATCGCCGGCGGCGAGCGCGGCGGCATGGGTCCCCAGCCCCCGGTGGCGCGGCAAAAGGGAAGGGTGGATGTTGAGCATGCGTCCGGCGAAGCGCTGGATCAGGGCATCGCCCAGGATCCGCATGTAGCCGGCGCAGACGATCCAGTCGGCGCCGGAGGCGGCGATGGCATCGCCGAGGGCCTGCTCGTAAGCGTCGCGGCTTTCGAAGCTGGCCGGCTTGGCGCTCCAGCGAAGTGCCGCCGGCACGCGGTGCAGGGCCGCAGCCTGCGGGCGATCGGAAAACACCCCGGCCAGTCGCGCCCGCAGCGCCCCGGAGGCGATCGCATCGAGGATCGCCTGCAGGTTGCTGCCACGGCCGGAGGCCAGCACGGCGATGCGCGGATGGCTCACGTGTGCAGGGCCTGCCATGCCTGGAGGAAGAAGCGGTTAGGCAAGCAGCGACTCAGCCGATCCGCACGCGCTCGCCGGTGCCGGCCTGGACGACCTTGCCGATCTGCCAGTGCCCGATGCCGGCGGCCTGCAGGCTGGCCTCCAACGCCGCCACGCTCGACGGATCGGCGATCAGGACGAAGCCGATCCCACAGTTGAAGGTGCGCCACATTTCCGCATCGGCGACCGCGCCTTCGCGCTGCAGCCACTGGAACAGCGGCGGCAGGGGCCAGGAAGAGGCATCGATGTCCAGGCCCAGGCCTTCAGGGACCACGCGGATGATGTTTTCGGTCAGGCCGCCGCCGGTGATGTGGGCCATGGCGTGGATCGGCTTGCCGGTCCCGGCGCCGTGCGTGCGCAGCAACTCCAGCACCGGCTTGACGTACAGGGTGGTGGGCGCCATCAGCGCGTCTTCCAGGCTGACCCCGCCGATGTCCAGCGTGCCCGGCCGGCCGGCGCGGTCGTAGATGCGGCGGATCAGCGAATAGCCGTTGGAATGCGCGCCCGAAGAGGCCAGGCCGATCAGCACGTCTCCCTCGCTCACCGCGCTGCCGTCGAGCATGTCGGCCTTTTCGACCGCGCCCACGGTGAAGCCGGCCAGGTCGTAGTCGCCCGGGGCGTACATGTCGGGCATCTCGGCGGTCTCGCCACCGATCAGGGCGCAGCCGGACAGTTCGCAGCCTCTGGCGATGCCGCCGACCACGGCCACGGTGGTCTCCACGTCCAGCTTGCCGGTGGCGAAGTAGTCGAGGAAGAACAGTGGCTCGGCGCCCTGGACCAGCACGTCGTTCACGCACATGCCGACCAGGTCGATGCCGATCGTGTCGTGGCGATCCAACTGCTGGGCCAGCTTGAGCTTGGTGCCCACCCCGTCGGTGCCGGAGACCAGCACCGGCTCGGCGTACTTGCCCGACAGGTTGAACAGCGCGCCGAAGCCGCCCAGGCCGCCCATCACTTCCGGGCGGAAGCTGCGCTTGACCAGGGGCTTGATGCGCTCGACCACTTCGTTGCCGGCATCGATGTCCACTCCCGCGTCGCGGTAGGTCAGGGGCGTGGAGGCGGGCGGGTTGGACTGGGTCACGAGGCGGGCCGGTGAAAGAAGGTCGGGCGCGCATTTTAAGGGATGCGTGGGTCGCTTCGCTGCCCGCGTGAACGTCCCGTGCTGGCGGCGATGGGCCATTCGGGCAACAATTCCCCCGGATTTGCCGACTACAGGACGCTCGATGCGCCGTCTCCCCGCTTTCGCCGCCGCCGTTTTTCTCTTTTTCTGCGCGTTTGCCGCCTCGGCGCAGGACGGCCTGCGGACCGAGGGCGACGTCGCCAAGGCCCAGGGCCTGTACGAGGCCGAGGCGACGGTCGCCAGCCAGGGCGAGGCGGACCGTAATGGCGGGTTCTCCCGCGCCCTGGGCCAGGTGCTGGCCAAGGTCAGTGGCGATGCCGGGGCCATCTCGCGCCCGGGCGTGGCCGCCGGCCTGCGCGATGCGAAGGATTACGTCGAAAGTTACGACTATCGCCAGGACCAGGGCACCTCGGCCAGCGGCGCGCCGACCTTCCGGACCACCCTGGTGGTGCGCTTCGATCAGCAGAAGGTCGATGTGCTGGCCAGCGTCCTGGGACTGTCGGTGTGGCCGCAGCCGCGGCCCAAGCCGGTGGTATGGCTGTCCATCGACGATGGCAGCGGCCCGCGCCTGGTGACGGTCAAGGAGTCGGCCGCGGTGCGCTCGCTGCTGGATCGGGCCGTGGATCGTGGCTTCAGGCTGGGACTGCCACAGGGGACGGCGGCCGAGACGGCGCTGGTCGGCGCCATCGGGCGTGGGGATACCGCGGCGGTGGCGCGGGCCTCGGCGCGCTATGCGCCGCCGATGCAGCTGATCGGCAAGCTCTACCGGGGCAAGTCCGGCTGGGTCGCCGACTGGAATTTCGTCGATAACGGCAAGGTCCTGGCGACCTGGTCGGCCGACAACGCCGATGCGCGGCAGGCGATGGCCAGCGGTGCCGACGGCGCCGCCGATGCGCTGGTCAAGCGCTATGCCAAGCAGGCGGTGGGTGGACAGGCGGGTACCTATCGGGTGGTGTTCGCCGGCATCCGCAGCACCGAGGACTACCTGCGGCTGTCGGCTGCGCTGCAGCAGGCGCCGGTGGTGCGGCGTATCGCGCCGGTGCGCGTGGATGGGGATCGGATGGAGGTCGACCTGGACCTGCTGAGCGGCATCGACGGGCTCAAGCGCATGCTGGGCGATGACGGCCCGGTGGTCGGCGGCGACGGCGACCCACCGGTGTTCTACATCAAGTAAGCCCTCGCGCGACCAGGACGGTACCCAGATGATCATCGAAGACCCGCAGCAGGAAATCGCCCAGTTCCTGCGCCGCCTGCAGTGGGTGGCGCTCGGCGTGGCCGTGGTGTGGCTGATGTGGCTGCTCTCGCCGGTGCTCACCCCGTTCGCCTGCGCGGCGATCCTGGGCTGGATGGGCGATCCGCTCGTGGACCGGCTCGAGGAACGCGGCTGGTCGCGCAACACCTCGGTGGTAGTGGTGTTCTGCGTGATGACCCTGGCGGTGGTGGTGGTGATGCTGCTGCTGGTGCCGACCATCCAGGACCAGGTGGCAACGCTGGTCCGCTCGCTGCCGCGCTACCAGCAGTGGTTCTACGACACCGCCGTGCCGTGGATCGAGAACAGGTTCAGCGTTCGCATCGCCGATTACCTGGATTTCAGCCACATCTGGGAGCTGCTGCGCAGCAACTGGGAGCGCGCGGGCGGGGTGGCCAAGACGGTGTGGGGCTATGTCTCGCGCTCGGGCTTCGCCCTGTTTGGCTGGATGGCCAACCTGGTGCTGATCCCGGTCATCGCCTTCTTCTTCCTGCGCGACTGGGACCTGATCGTCGGCCGCGTCGCCTCGATGGTGCCGCGTAACCACATCGGCACGGTCAGCCGGCTGGCGGCCGAGTCCAGCGCGGTGCTCAGCGGCTTCCTGCGCGGACAGCTGCTGGTGATGATCATCCTCGGCGTGCTGTACGGCGCGGGCCTGTGGGCGGTGGGGCTGGATCTGGGCATCCTGATCGGCATCGTCGCCGGCCTGTTGACCTTCGTGCCCTACCTGGGGCCGATCAGCGGTGTGCTCATGGGCCTGATCGCCGCGCTGATGCAGTACGGCGACTGGAAGCACCTGGTGCTGGTGTCCATCGTGTTCGGCGTTGGCCAGGTAATCGAAAGCTATGTGCTGACGCCCAAGCTGGTCGGCGACCGCATTGGCCTGCATCCGGTAGCCGTGATCTTTGCGGTGCTGGCCTGCGGGCAGCTGTTCGGCTTCCTCGGCATGCTGCTGGCGCTGCCGATCGCCGCCGTGGTCAACGTGCTGTTGCGCTATGCGCACGAGCGCTATACCCACAGCCAGCTCTACGCGGGCGGCACGCCGACGATCCTGCTCGATGCTGGTCAGGTCGTGGCCGAACCCGTGGACGACGCGAACACGCCATGACCGTTCCACAGTTGCCCCTGGCCCTGCGCACGCCGCCGGACCAGCGCCTGGACAGTTTCATCGGCGCACCGGCCGGCGCGTTGGAGCAGGTGGCGGCGCTGGCCCAGGCGCCGGAGTCGGACTGGCTCTATCTGTCCGCGGCTGCCGGTGCCGGCAAGACCCATCTGGCGCTGGCGGCCTGCGCCGCAGCCGCCGAGGTCGGGCGCGCGGCGGCCTACCTGCCACTGCAGGCGGCACGCGGTCGTCTCCAACAGGCGCTCGATGGACTGGAAGGCAACGCCCTGGTGGTGCTCGATGGCCTGGAAGCCGTGGCCGGTGAGCGCGCCGATGAGGTCGCCCTGTTCGATTTTCACAATCGTGCCCGGAGTGCCGGGATCGGCCTGCTCTACACCGCTGCCGACCTCCCCGATGCGATCGGTCTGCTGCTGCCGGACCTGCGTTCGCGCCTGTCCCAATGCGCGCGCATCGTGTTGCGCCCGTTGGACGATGCGGGCCGCGCGGCCCTCCTGCGCGACCGTGCATCGCGTCGCGGGCTCGTGCTGGAAGACGCCGCAGTCGACTGGATGCTGACCCGCACCCCGCGCGAAGCCGCCCAGCTGGTCGACCTGGTGCAACGCCTGGATCGTGCCTCGCTGGCCGCCCAGCGGCGGGTCACCGTCCCGTTCCTGCGCCAGGTGCTCGCCGAGGGCTGAGCCCTTCAGGGCTCGGCGTGTTCGTCGTCCTGGCGGGGAAGCGGTCAGGATCAGCCCGGCGGCGTGACCCTGTCGCCGGTCTCCGAAGCCAATTGCATGTCGAGTTCGGCCAGGCGCTGTGGCGTGCCGACATCGGTCCAGCGTCCACGGTGATGCTGGCCGCTGACCGCGCCGCGCTGCATGGCCGCGCGCAGCAGGGGGGCCAGGGGGAAGCGCGGCGGCTGTCCGTCCAGGCCTGGACTGGTGCTGGCCTCGAAGACCTTGTGCCAGTCGCGCAGCAGGCTGGGACGATAGACCCCGATCCCGGAATAGGTGAAGTTCGCCGCGCCGTCGCTGCGGGGCAGCAGCCGGTCGCCGGTTTCGAAATGGAAATCCCCGCGGGGGTGGTGCGGCGGGTTGTCGATCATCACTAGGTGCGCTTCGCCGGCCGGTTCGCGCGGCAGCGTGGCGAAGTCCAGGTCGGTCCAGACATCGCCATTGACCGCCAGAAAGGGCGCGTGGCCCAGCAGCGGAAGGGCGTGCAGCATGCCGCCGCCGGTTTCCAGGGGCACCGGGCCTTCGTGCGACCAGGCGATGCGCACGCCGTAGTCGCTGCCGTCGCCCAGGACCTGCGGGAACTGCTCGGCCAGCCAGCTCAGATTGATCACCACCTCGGTGATGCCCATCGCCGCCAGCTTGCGCAGGTGCCAGGCGATCAGGGGCTGACCCCCGACCTGCAGCAGAGGCTTGGGCGTGGTGTCGGTCAGTGGCCGCATGCGTTCGCCCAGCCCGGCGGAAAACACCAGCGCCTTCATGCGGGACGGCGCTCCAGGGCGGGGCGGATCTGTGTGTCCAGCAGCGCCTGCAGCGGGGCGAGCTGGGGGTGTCGCGGCAGCACTTCGTCCAAGTAGGCGATGAAGCGTGGCAGATCCGGCAGGTACTGCGATTTGCCGTCGCGATAGTGCAGCCGGCAGAAGATGCCCAGGATCTTCAGATGACGCTGGATCCCCATCCAGTCCGCATCGCGCAGGAAGACCTCCGGCGAGGCCGGCACGGGAACGCCGGCCTCCACGGCGCGCGCGTGGTAGCGCAGCAGCCAGCCGTCGGCGCGCGCCAGCGGCCAGCTCAGGAAGGCGTCCTTGAGCATGCTGACCGCGTCGTAGGCCACCGGGCCCCAGACGCAGTCCTGGAAATCCAGCACGGCCGGTCCCGGCGTTACGGGCATGAGGTTGCGCGGCATGAAATCGCGGTGGGTCAACACCTTGGCCTGGGACAGCGCGTTGTCCATCAGGCGCCGCTGCACCAGCTCCAGACCATCGCTGGTCGCGCAGTCCAGGGTGAGGCCCAGATGCCGGCCAAGGAACCATTCCTCGAACAGTCCCGCATCCCGTTGCAGAAGGGCCTCGCCAAAGACGCCGGTGCCCTCTGGCGGTGTGATCGTCTGCAGGCGCAGCAACTGGTCGATGGCCGCGTCGAACCACACGTCGGCATCGGCCGGATCGGCAGCCAGGCGCTGGGCCAGCGTCGGTTGGCCAAGGTCTTCCAGCAGCAGTAAACCGGCCTCCACGTCACGGGAGAGGATCTGCGGCACGCGCACGCCGCCGGCATCGAGCACCGCGTGCCAGTGCAGCCATGGCCGGACATCCTCCAGGCCCGGCGGGGAATCCATCACGATGCGGGATGTGGGGGACCCGGTGGTGCGCCAGTAGCTGCGCTGGCCTGCGTCGATGCTGGCGCGGATCAGACCGGCGTCCGATGCATCCAGCGCACCGCGCGCCCAGGCCAGTCGCTGCGCCTGGCGCGCGCTGTCTGGCGGGGGGAATGACATGTTGTTCATGCGCCATGTCGCATTAAGGTTCGGGTGCGCAGGGTACACTGCGCAGTCGCATCCCCCCACGCGAGAGATTCCTGAACATGACGAAGCTTCAACCCGTGCTGCTCTCGGGCGGCTCCGGTACACGCCTGTGGCCGCTGTCGCGCGAGGCCTATCCAAAACAGTTCCTGCCGCTGGGCGGCGAGGACACCATGGTGCAAGCGACGTGGCGCCGGGTGGAGCCGCTGACCTCGCTGCCGCCGTTGGTGGTAGCCAACGAGGACCACCGCTTCCTGGTGGCCGAGCAACTGCGCGAGATCCGCGCACCGCAGCCGCGCATCCTGCTCGAACCGGTCGGGCGCAATACTGCACCGGCCATCGCCGCCGCCGCGCTGTGCGCGCTGGAGGACGGCGAGGATCCGCTGCTGCTGGTGCTGCCTTCGGACCACGTGATCACCAATCCGGAGGCCTTCCGCAATGCAGTGGAGCAGGCCTCCCCTGAGGCAGAGTCCGGCGCGCTGGTGACCTTCGGCGTGGTGCCCAGCCATCCGGAAACCGGCTTCGGTTACATCCAGGCGGCCAGTGGCACCGGCGTCCAGCCGGTGCAGCGCTTCGTCGAGAAACCCGATGCAGAGACGGCGGCCAAGTACCTGGCCGAGGGCGGCTATTACTGGAACAGCGGCATGTTCCTGTTCAAGGCCAGCCGCTACATCGAAGAACTGCAGAAGTTCAACCCGGAGATGGTGGCCGCGGTCAGGGCCTCGCTGGAGCAGGCCAAGCGCGATGGCGATTTCATCCGCCTGGACAAGGAGGCCTTCACTGCCTCGCCGTCCGATTCGATCGACTACGCGGTGATGGAAAAGACCGCCGATGCCAAGGTGCTCCCGCTGGACGTTGGCTGGAACGACGTCGGCTCCTGGTCGGCGCTGTGGGACGTGACCGACAAGGACGACAATGGCAACGCCTGCGAAGGCGATGTCATCACCATCGACACGCACAACAGCTATGTCTACGCCGAAAGCCTGGTCGCGCTGGTGGGCCTGGATGACGTGGTCGTGGTCGAGACCGACGATTCCATCCTGGTGGCCAAGAAGGACCGCGTGCAGGACGTCAAGAAGGTCGTGGCCCAGCTCAAGCATGACCAGCGCAGTCAGGCGGTCCTACATCGCAAGGTCTATCGTCCCTGGGGCGCCTACGATTCGATCGACATGGGCGCGCGCTTCCAGGTCAAGCGCATCACGGTCAATCCCGGTGCAACGCTGAGCCTGCAGATGCACCACCACCGTGCCGAGCATTGGATCGTCGTCAGTGGCACCGCCGAGGTGACGCGCGGCGATGAGGTCATCCTGCTGACCGAGAACCAAAGCACCTACATCCCGCTGGGCGTGACGCATCGCCTGAAGAACCCCGGGCGCCTGCCACTTGAGCTGATCGAAGTGCAGTCCGGCAGCTACCTGGGCGAGGACGACATCGTGCGCTTCGAGGACCAGTACGGCCGCGCCGGGGGCTGATCCGCGAAGAATGTCCGTGGCGATGTGCGAACATCGCCCGGAATTTCCGAAGATCGAATCACCTGATGGTCGAAGGCCCGCCAATTGGCGGGCCTTCGACGTTTACGCTGCCCATCGTCGCGGCGCGCTCACCCAGCGCGCTCGATCATGCGCGCATTTCTCAGCCAGGCATGGCGCAAAACGGGCGTTGGCTGCCGCGAGCGTCGCTTCCTGCAACACCCCCACGAGGCACTGTATGACTGCAACGTCCCATCCGCATTACTCGGCCGAGGAGAAGCGCAAGCGCGTCTTCGCCATCATCGGCGCGTCCTCCGGCAACCTGGTCGAATGGTTCGACTTCTACGTCTACGCCTTCGCATCGCTGTACTTCGCAAGCGCGTTCTTTCCCGGTGGCGACAGCACCGTGCAGTACCTCAAGACCGCCGGCGTGTTCGCGATCGGCTTCCTGATGCGACCCATTGGCGGCTGGATGTTCGGGCGCATCGCCGACCGGCTGGGCCGCAAGCGCGCGATGCTGATCTCGGTGCTGATGATGTGCGCCGGGTCCCTGGGCATCGCGGTGTTGCCGACCTACGCAAGCATCGGGGTGGCCGCGCCGATCCTGCTGCTGGTCATCCGCATGTTCCAGGGACTGTCGGTCGGCGGCGAGTACGGCACCACCGCCACCTACATGAGCGAAGTCGCTCTGCGTGGCCAACGCGGATTCTTTGCTTCCTTCCAGTACGTCACGCTCATCGGCGGCCAGCTGCTGGCGGTGTTGACGGTGGTGATCATGGAGCAATTCCTTAGCGAGGCCGAATTGAAGGCCTGGGGCTGGCGGGTGCCGTTCGTGGTGGGCGCTATCGCCGCGGTCGTGTCGCTGATGCTGCGCCGCTCGCTGCACGAGACCAGCCGCGCCGAGGACCGCGACAACAAGGAGGCCGGCACCCTGCGCAGCCTGTTCCGCCATCACAAGGGCGCCTTCTTCACCGTGCTGGGTTACACCGCCGGTGGCTCGCTGATTTTCTATACCTTCACCACCTACATGCAGAAGTACCTGGTCAACACCACCGGGCTGGAGGCCAAGACCGCCAGCCTGGTGATGACCGGCGCGCTGTTTCTCTACATGTGCATGCAGCCGCTGTTCGGCATGATCGCCGACCGCATCGGGCGCCGGAATTCGATGATGCTGTTCGGTGGGCTCGGCACGCTGGCGACCTATCCGATCCTGGCGGTGATCAAGGGCACCCACAGCCCGGTGGTGGCCTTTGCGCTGATCGTGCTGGCGCTGGCGATCGTGAGTTTCTACACCTCCATCAGCGGGTTGGTGAAGGCCGAGATGTTCCCGCCGGAAGTGCGTGCGCTGGGGGTGGGACTGTCCTATGCGGTGGCCAACGCGATCTTCGGTGGCTCGGCCGAATATGTCGGCCTGCAGTTCAAGGACCTGGGCCACGAGAGTGGGTTTTTCGTCTATGTCACTGTGATGATGCTGATTGCCTTCCTGGTCAGTCTGCGCCTGCCCAAGACCCCGTCCTATCTGCACAACGATCACTAGCGATCGCGCGGTCAAGCAAGCGAACGAGGGGCCATCCGTCAGGGATGGCCCCTTTGTCTTTGTGTATACGCCCTCGTTGCGTCAGCGCCTGCCAGTGCGGATGGGGCGGGTGAACAGGCTGGTCAGTCCCAGGATCACCACCGCGCCGATCAGCGCCCCGATAAAGCCGGCCGGTTCGCCTGGCGCATACCAGCCCATGCTGCGGCCAAACCATCCTGCCAGCACCGCGCCGGCGATGCCGAGCAGGATGGTCAGCAGGCAGCCCATGCGGGCGTTGTGCGGCGTGATCACGCGCGCGAGCAGGCCAACGACGAAGCCCACCAGGATGATGTAGAGCCAGCTGTCGCTGCCGAAGAGGGAATCCATCTGTCGCGTTCTCCTTCCGGTGTCACCGAGGCGGAGGGTGCCCAGCGCGGCGCCTGCGGGATGTGAAAACGGCCGCGCTGGCGGCGGCCGTGTTCGTCATTCCTCGGTTGCTGTCGGACTCAGCAGCAGCCGTGTTCCCCGCGCTCCTGGGTG
Source organism: Pseudoxanthomonas sp. JC1303 (assembly GCF_058448525.1). Taxonomy (NCBI): domain Bacteria; kingdom Pseudomonadati; phylum Pseudomonadota; class Gammaproteobacteria; order Lysobacterales; family Lysobacteraceae; genus Pseudoxanthomonas; species Pseudoxanthomonas sp. JC1303. The sequence goes on from NZ_CP185958.1 coordinate 3,290,363, forward strand.
CTGGCCGCCGCCGCCACACCGGTGGTCAGGCCTGCCACGCTGGCGGCGTGGTGGGCGTGGATCACGTGCGACACGCAGGCGGTCACGCGCTTGCCCATGGGAATGTGCAGGAATTCGTTGGGGCCATGCGCGTTGGAGTGCGGGCCCAGCACGCCGGTGATCATGAACTGCGCGCCGGGGAACTTCTCGCCCAGCATGCCCATGAACGGGATCGAGCCGCCTTCGCCCATGTACATCGCCGGCTTGCCAAAGGCCGCCTGCGAGGCGGCTTCGATAGCCTCGCTCAGCCAGGGCGCCTGCGCCGGTGCGTTCCAGCCCGAAGATGATTTCTCCAGGGTCAGCTCCACCTTGGCGCCGTTGGGCGGGTCGCGCAGCAGCACGTCCTTGAGGATTTCGCCGGCGCGCTTGCCGTCCAGTGTCGGGGGCAGGCGCAGCGAGAGCTTGACCGCCGTATGTGGGCGCAGCACGTTGCCGGCCGAGGCCAGCGGCGGCATGCCGTCCACGCCGGTCACCGACAGGGCCGGTCGCCAGGTCCGGTTGAGGACCAGTTCGGTGCGTTCCGGGTTCATCGGGGACATGCCGGGCAGGAACGGGAACTTGGTGAAGACTTCATCGCCCAGGACTTCGGCCACCTTGGCGGCCTGCTCCAGGCGCTCGGCCGGGATTTCCACGTGCAGGTCTTCGATCACGATCCGGCCGGTGTCTTCGTCCTCCAGGCGCGAGAGCAATTGGCGCAGCAGGCGGAAGCTGGAGGGCACCACGCCGGAAGCATCGCCGGAGTGCACGCCTTCGCTGAGCACCTTGACCGTGAGGTTGCCGCCGGCCAGCCCACGTAGCGAGGTCGTGCACCATAGCTGCTCGTAGTTGCCACAGCCCGAGTCCAGACAGACCACCAGCGACGGCTTGCCGATGCGCTCGGCCAGGTGATCGACATAGGCGGGCAGGTCGTAGCTGCCTGATTCCTCACAGGCTTCGATCAGCACCACGCAGCGTGCATGTGGCAGGCCCTGCGCCTGCAGCGCCATGACCGCGGCCAGCGAGCCGAAGATCGCATAGCCATCGTCCGCGCCGCCGCGCCCGTAGAGCTTGTCCCCCTTGATCACCGGCATCCAGGGGCCCAGGTCATCGTCCCAACCGGTCATCTCCGGCTGCTTGTCCAGATGCCCATAGAGCAGGATGCAGTCCTCGCCGGTGTCGGCGCCCGAGGCTGGAATCTCAAGGTAGATCAATGGCGTGCGCCCTTCCAGTTGCACCACCTCGACCTGCAGGTCCTTGATCGGCTGCGCACGGGCCCAGGATTCCATCAGGCGCACGGCCTGGTCCATGTAGCCGTGCTTGACCCAGTCGGCGTCGAACATCGGCGATTTGTTGGGAATGCGGATGTAATCGACCAGTTGCGGAACGATCTGCTCGTCCCACAGTCCGTCGACAAACTGATCAAGGCGTGCGCTGTCCATGGGAAATCCTGAAGCGGGAAATAGGAGGCCATTTTACGCCCGCCCTCTGGGCAGGACATTGGCAATGCGTCGGCGTAGGAGTTTTCCTACTCCCCGACGGGGCGTCCTCCGGCAAAGGTGGACGCGCTACGCCGATAGGGTGGGCCCGGCGAGACCAGGAGACTGTGCACACCGGGACGCAGCCAAGCGCCACCGGCTGCGGTCCCATCACCTCATCGCTTACAAGGAGTGTTGCCATGAAGTCCGTTTCGATCCTCATCAAGTCGCTGTTGCTGTCCCTGCTGCTGGCCACCGCTGCGCAGGCAGCCGACCGCGTCAACATCAATACGGCCGATGTGGCCACGCTGGATGCCGTGCTGGTCAATGTCGGCACGGCCAAGGCCCAGGCCATCGTCGACTACCGAAAGACCAACGGCCCGTTCAAGAGCGCCGAGGAGCTGGCCATGGTCAAGGGCATTGGCCTGAAGACCGTGGAGAAGAACCGCGATCGCATTGAAGTGGGTCGTTCGGCCGCCGCGCCCAAGCGCCCGGCCGCTGCTGCCACGGCGACGCCGGCCAAGCCGGTGGCGCGCCGCTGATCCACGGACGAGTCAAGGGTGGCCGGAGCAGGATGCACCGACGTCACCCTGTATGGGGCAGGACGCCTGACTGACAGGGCAGGGATGCCGACAGGGAAGTAGGACCTCGACGCCACCGGCTGGATGGCGGAAGAGGGGAGGCTGGATGCCGGAAGACAGGCTGGATGCCGACACGGAAGTACGCCGCCCGGGTGCGCCGCACGCACCCGGGCGGTTCTGCGTTTGTGTCCCGCCGTTACACTGGCAGGCATGATCCAGACGCCGTTTCCCGCGCAGGTCACACGGGTGATCCCTGCCAACGAATACCGTCGCGAGCGCTGGCGCAACGGCCAGGGCTGGACCCGGCAGATCGCCGCCTCGCATCCGGGTGAGGTCTGGGATTGGCGCCTGTCCATCGCCGAGATCGAGCGGGATGCCGGATTTTCGACCTTTCCCGGTATCGAACGCGAGTTGGTCCTGTTGCACGGCAACGGCGTGCGCCTGTGCTTTGACGATGGCGAGCAGGTCGCATTGCTGCCTCCGCACGACCGCCATCGCTTCAGTGGGGCGCGCCCATTGCGGGGTGAACTGGTGGATGGGCCGACGCACGACTTCAACCTGATGTGGCGCCCCGAAGCGGTGGACGCCGAATTGCTGCTGCGGCCACTGGTCGGGTCGATGTTCTTCTTCGCCGATGCGTGCACGTCCTGGGCGATCCACCTGCTGGCCGGCCAGGCGCGCTTCGATGCCGCCTCCGGCCTCCCACCGCTGTGGGCGGGTGACACCGCGCTGCTGTACGGCACGCCGGGCCGGGTGCGCTATGCCCTGGAAGGGGGCGGGGAACTGATCGCGATCAAGTTCAGCACGCCCGCCTGAGGCGGACGCATGCGGCGAGCGCTGCGCGGCGGCCCGCATCCTGGACGCGCTCACGCATGGGCTGGCCACGCGCCTGCAGTTGGCGTCGGGGTGGTCCCGGGGCGGTCTTGGCCGGCGGGTGAAGCGACCAGCCGTTTGCCTGTGACAGATCGGCCGCGTGTCGGTGAATTTCCTGCGGATCAGTAGACGTCGCGCCGGTAGCGTCCCTGTTCGATCAGCGCCTGCCTGCCATCCGCCCCGATCAGGCGTTCCAGGCAGGCATCGATCGCCGGCGCCATGCCCTTGAGGCTGCCGCAGACCATCACGCACGCGCCCGCGTCCAGCCAAGCCTGCAGGGTCTCCGCGCAGGCCGCCAGCGCGTCCTGCACGTAGTGGTGTGGGGCATCGTGGTCGCGCGAGAACGCCAGGTCCAGGCGTTCGATCCAGCCGTCCGCCTGCCAGGTCCGAAGCGTCTGCCCGCAGTGCAGGTCACAGGTGGCGCTGCGTTCGCCGAACAGCAACCAGTTGCGCCGGGCGCCTGCGGCGATGCGCGCCTTCAGCAGGGCAAACAGTCCGGCCATGCCCGTGCCGTTGCCAATCAGGATGAGTGGCACCTCGGGAGCGGGCGCATGGAAATTGGGATTGGCGCGCAGGCGTAGCGCGATGCTGGCGCCCAGCGGCGCGGACTCGCACAGCCAGCCACTGGCCAGGCCTGGACGTCCATCGGGCCGCAGCATCCGGCGCACCAGCAGGTGGACCTCGCCGTCGGCGGGCAACGAGGCGATCGAATATTCGCGGTGCGGCATCAGCGGCAGGGCTTCGACCAGGGTCTGCGGCGCCTGGGTCGGCACCTGTGCCGGGAGCTGGCGACGGGCCAGCGCGCGTGCCAGCGGCACGGTGAGTCCATCGACATGGACGGAGTGCGCGCCGTCCAGGCCATGGGCACTCAGCCAGGCCTGTACCTCGGCGGCCGGGTGCTCGGGGCCGAGTTCCACCAGATCGCCGGCCTGCCAGTCGGGGCACGGGCCATCTGCGCGCAGCGCCACGTGGTGCACCGCGCCGCCCAAACTGCCCGGATTGAGATGTGTGCGCGCCGACAGCGTCCAGGCACCATAGCGGGGCGCGAGCCAGTCGGCGGGTTCCTCGCTGCCGGACAGCCGCGCCAGATGGTGTTGCCAATGGCGCAGGGCGCCGTCATCGGCGTTGTCGACCTCGACCCGGTCGAACAGCGGGGTCGCGCCCTGCGCCCGCAGCCACTGGTCCAGCTGCCGCCCGAAGCCGCAATACTGCGCATAGCTGGCGTCGCCGAGCGCCAGGACAGCGTACGCCAGGTGCGGCACCGGCACCTCAGTGCCCATGACCTCGCGCACGAAGCGCAGGGCCGGGTCAGGCGGGTCGCCTTCTCCGGTGGTGCTGACCACGAACAGCGCACGACGATAGCGCCCCAGACTTGCGGCGTCCACGACTGACAACGGCTGCACATGCACATCCAGGCCGGCCGAGCGCAGCGCCTGCGCACTGCGCTCGGCAAGTTGCAGGGCGAAGCCGGTCTGGCTGGCATGGACGAGCAGCAGCGTCTGCGCGTCGATGGTATCGGCCTGCGGCAGTGGCGCACGGCGCGTGCGCCAGAGCGTCCAGCCGGCAAAGGCGGCATACGCCGCCAAGCCCAGCGCTGCCCAGGCCCAACGGCTCGGCGGCGGCGGTCCTTGCCACCATGCACCGGGTTGCCAGCGCGACAAGGCCACGGCCAGGGCGACGAGCAGGAGCAGCACCAGTCCATTGCCCAGCGCCGCCCACGGGCCGGAGGCGCGCGCGGCCGGGGTCACGGGGCCAGCGCCGCTTCGAAACCCGGACTCAGGTGTTCTTCCACCCCTTGCCGGCCGCGGACCACAAAACGCGCGGCCAGCCCGTGCGCTCGGGCGAAGGCCAGGCCGGCCTCCGGGCCCATCACGGTCAGTGCGGTGGCCCACGCGTCGGCTTCCATGGCGCTCTTGCCGAGCACGGTGACGGCCGCGGCTGCGTGCTCGACGGGATGGGCGCGGCGCGGGTCGAGCGTGTGTGCGTAGCGCCTGCCGGCCTGATCGAAGCGATGCCAGCGATCGCCAGACGTGGCGACCGCGGCATGGTCGAGGGCCAGCACGCGCGGAGGTAGCAAGGCGTCCTCGTCGCTGCCGGTTTCCACCAGCACGCGCCACGGCGTGCCATCGGGCTTGCGACCGCGGCCGGCCAGTTCGCCGCCGACCTCGACCAGCGCGTCGGGCAGGCCGCGGGCTTGCAACGTGTCCAGCACCAGGTCCACCGCGTAGCCCTTGGCGATGGCCGACAGGTCGAGCTGCACGTCGCCGGGTTGCAGCAGGGTGTCCTGGTCGTCTGCCTGCCAGGCCAGTTGTCGCCAGCCGGGCCGGGCGCGCGCGACTGCCAGGCGTGCCGGCGATGGCACGCCCGGCATGCCGCCGCCGGCGCCGAACCCCCAGGCCTGCACCAGCGCCCCGCAGGCGGGATCGAACACGCCGTCCGTGGCCTGCGCGATGCGCAGCGCACAGCGCATGACCTTGGCGAATTCGTCCGGTAGCGGATGCCAGGTGCCCGGCGCGGCGCGATTGAAGCGACACAGGTCCGAGTCGGAAACCCATGTGCTCATCTGCGCGATGACCCGGTCCAGCGGCACCTGCAGCGCCGCATGCAGCGCGTGCAGGTCATGTCCCACCGGCACGGCCACGCGCACCGACCAGGTCGTGCCCATGGTGTGGCCCCCCAGCCGGACCAGTTCCCGGGGACGGACATCGGCAGGCACGGCGGGCCTCGAGACGGGCGCGTGGGGGGAGCAGATGGCAGGCATGCGCGGTGCGGTTCTACTGCGGCAGCACTTCCAGGGTGGCCACGTAGTTGAGCCGACGTCGGCTGGCCTGCTTCAGGGACGGCTTGTCGTCCTCACTGCTGGCGTTGAGCCAGTACATGCCTGCCTGCGGCCAGGTCACCGTGAAGCGGCCCTGTGCGTCGGTGGTGAGTTTCATTTCTTCCTGGGCGTTGCGGTAGCGCGTATCACCGCGGATTACCGAGACCTCCAGCCCCGCGGCCGGCTTGCCGTCGATCTGCAGGGAAAAGCTTGCGGCCTCACCGGCGTAGAGGTCGTTGGGGTGGGTGACCGGCACCAGCTCCAGGCCCTTGCCACTGGGCTTGAGCGCGGTGTCGCTGGGCGCGCCGCGGGTGGCGAAGGTTTCCACCCGCATCGCGTTCTCCGAGACCTGCAGGTCCTTGGCGTTCTTGGGGACTTCGGTGGCGAAACCGGCCGCGTCGCCGCGCCAGCGCTTGCGCTTGCCATCGGCGTCGCGCCAGGTGGCGAACAGGCCGTCGCCGGCGATGGCCACCCGGTAGGTGCCCTCCTGCGCGAGCGGGACGTCGAACACGCTGCGGTACTTGCCGGTGCTCTCGTTCTGCGCCTGCACCGTACTGCCGTCCGGGGCGGTGATGGACAGTTCGTCCAGGCGCAACGGCACATGGTCGAAGTAGAACAGGTCGTTGGACACCGCCGCATCGACCGACAGCCACGGATCGGCGCCGGCGAAGGTGGTGCCCGAGGGCAGCAGCCACATCTTGTGCGCGGCGGCGGAGAACGAGGCCGTGGCCGCAGCCAGGGCCAACGCCAGGATCAGGGGACGCTTCATGCGGATGACTCCTAGAGGAAAGCAGGAACGGGAAAGGGATGGGCTCAGGGCTTGAGCGCCAGCGACACCGTGCCCAGCTCGGTCTTGCCCTGGGCCTTGCCGGCCTGGGCGGCGGTCGCCGGCCAGGTGAAGGGGATCTTGAGCAGCTCGCGTCCACCGACCTCGCGCGCGGCTTCCACCACCAGGCTGTACTGGCCAGGCGTCAGGTTCTTGAGCTGCGGCGCATTGCTGGCGAAGTCCAGGGTCTGCACGCCGGCCGGGCGGGTCGGGCCGGTCACGCCATCGACGGGCAGGTCCAGCGCACGCCCGGACTTGCGCCACCACTGGCGCAGGTCCGGCAACCACTTGGTGCCGTGCCCTTCCTTGGTGTCCTTGGTCTGATACCAGACCGCCAGATCGGCGGCGGCCTTGCCGTCGGCGCCTTCCACGTACACGGCCACGTAAGGGCGGTGGTACTCGGCGACATTGAGCGTGGGGATCTCCACCTTGACCTGCAGCTCGGCGGCATACGCGGGAAGGGCCAGCGCACCGCTCAGCGCGATGGTCAGGGTGATCGGAACGGTCTTGGTCATGGCACGCCAGTCCTTGTCGAATCAGTGGATGAAGATCAGCGCCAGCAACAGCGGCAACAACAGGCCCAGGCCGACCATCGGCCAGGTCAGGCGGCGCTGGCGCGCATGCAGTTGCAACAGCAGCAGGCCGGTGAGCGAAAACACCAGGCAGGCCACGGCGAACACGTCGATAAACCAGCTCCACGCGGTTCCGGCGTTGCGGCCCTTGTGCAGGTCGTTGAGATAGGAGATCCAGCCGCGGTCGGTGGATTCGTACTCCACCTGGCCGGTGTCACGGGTCAGGGCCAGCCAGGCGTCGCCGCCGGGACGGGGCAGGGACAGGTACACCTCGTCGGCCGACCATTCGGCGTTGCGCCCTACCGTGCTGATCCCCAGCTCGCTGTCCAGCCAGTCGGCCAGTACGCGCGGCAGGGGGGCGTTGCCGTCCTGGCGATGGCCCAGCGACTTCAGCAGTGCCGCCGGCATGGTGGTGGTGCGCTGGGTCACGACCGGCTGGGTCTCGATGCTGGCCGCATGGTTGAGGGTGATGCCGGTGGCCGCGAACAGCAGCATTCCGATCAGGCACACCGCCGAACTGATCCAGTGCCACTGGTGCAGCGTGCGCAGCCAGAAGCCGCGGCGCTGCTGGGCCGACAGGGGAGAAGAAGCCTGGGACAAGAGGGAGGAAGGCTCGGCGCAAAACAAGATCTGGATTACATCACGAATGAGAATCGATCTCAATTGATCCGATGGCAGCGCATGCCCGCATGCTCAGGTCTCGGCCCACCCACGCAGCAGGTTGTGATACACGCCGGTGAGTTGCAGCACCGCCTGCGCATCGCCGCCGGTGCGCGACAGGGTCTGGATGGCGGTGTCCATCTCCAGCAGCAGGCGCCGCTGGGCTTCGTCGCGCACCATCGACTGGATCCAGAAGAACGCCGCCAGCCGTGCCCCGCGGGTGACCGGGGTGACCCGGTGCAGGCTGCTGGACGGATACAGGATCAGGTCGCCCGCCGCCAGCTTGACCTCGTGCTCGCCGTAGGTGTCGCTGACCACCAGTTCGCCGCCGTCGTACTCGTCCGGCTCGCACAAAAACAGCGTGCACGACAGGTCCGAGCGCACCTGCACGCGTGCCTGCCCGGGACGGTCCAGGGCCATGACCGCACCATCCACATGGAAGCCGTATTCGCCGCCGCCGGCATAGCGGTTGAAGCGCGGCGGCAGCATGCGCAGCGGCAGTGCGGCGGCGAAGAACAGGGGGTTGCGTCCCACCGCGTCGAGCACCTGCTGCCCCAGTTGCTCGCGCAGCGGTGATGCATCGGGCACTTGTTCGTTGCGCTTGACCTGCGCCCCTTGCGCACCGACGGTCTCGCGCCCGTCGGTCCAGTCCGCCGCGGCCAGGGCCTGTCGCATCTGCCGGAGCTGGCCGGCATCGAGAACATGGGGAATGTGCAGCAGCATCGCGATGGACCTTGTTGCAATGAGGCACGGGAAGGCGCGCCTTCCCGTGCGGTGGTGTCACCTTGGCGGCAGGGCCACCGCTTAGAAGCGGAAGTCCGCGCTGAGCATCACCGTGCGCGGCGCACCGGGCGTATAGCGGTAGCCGCTCTTGTTGATCGCCGCCACGTAGCGCTTGTCGAACACGTTGTAACCATTCAGGCGCAGGTCCAGGTGATCGTTGACCGAGTAGGTGGCCACCGTGTCCCACACCGTGTAGGACTTGGTGAACGTTGGCGTGCCCGCCGCGCCATCGGTGCCGCGGTGCATCCGCCCGGAATAGCGCACGCCACCGCCCAGGGTCAGGCCGAAGGGCAGCCGGTAGGTGCTCCAGGCGGTGAAGGCATCGTCTGGCGTATAGGTCAGGTTGTTGCTGCCGTCCTGGGCGGTGTTGGCGCCTTCGACCACGCGGGTGTCCATGCTGGTATATCCGGCCGAGATCGCCCAGTTCTCGCTCAGCTTGCCCACCGCGGAGAGCTCGATGCCCTGCACGCGCTTCTCGCCGGTCTGGGTGGGATTGCCCAGGTCGTCCAGGACGGTTGTGTTGATCTCGTTGGTGACCTCGGTGCGGAACAACGCCATGGTCAGCAGCAGCTTGTCCTGGAGCAGGTTCCACTTGGTGCCGATTTCGGCCGTGCGGGCCTTCTGCGGGTCCAGGTTGGGGTTGTCAACGCTGCTGGCCGAGCTGCTCAGCTGGAACGAGCTGCCGCCTGGAGGCTGCTGGGACAGCGCGTAGTTCGCGTACAGGCTGACCACGTTGCCGACCTTGTACACGCCCCCCAGCTTCCAGTTGATCAGGGTGTCGGAGGCCTTGGCGTCCACGGAGGGGACCACCGTGCCAGTGGGCGCATCGCCGCAGGCCGGGCCACGCCGGCCGCCGCACACCGCCAGGCTGTTGAACTCGGTCCGGTAATGGTCGGCACGCAGGCCGGCGGTGAGCAGGAAGCGCTCGCCGAACTTCAGCGTGTCGAACACATAGAGCGAGCTGGTCGTGGTCTTGCCGTGGCTGTCGGCGCCGTTGTGCGCCCAGGTCAGGCCGGTGGCGTTCCAGTCCGGGTCGTACAGGTTGGCCGCCGTCCAGCTGCTGTCGTTGGTGACGGCCTGGCCACGCTGGTCCTGTTCCTCGCGGGTGAATTCAAGCCCGGTGCTGAGGTTGTGCACCACCGCGCCGGTCGTGATGTCCGCGCGCAGGTTGAGCTGGTCGGTGAGGATGGTGTTCTTCTGGTCCTTGAAAGTGGGCAGGCTGCGGTTGACCGTGTAAGTGGACAGGTCGTCGGCATCGCTGTACTGCACGTTGCCAGTGGCCCCTCCGGTGGTCATGAACGAGGTCAACAGGTAGTCCTGCCGGGTCTGCCCCCAGCGCGCGGTGTTGGTCAGCTTGAGCGTGTCGGAGAAATCATGCTCGAAGCGGAAGGTGGCCATCTGCGCGGTGACGTCGTCATGGTCGGCGCGGGTTCCATAGAAGTTCTCCGGATCCACCGGATGGCCGGCGAGCTGCTCCAGCCCCGCCTGCGGTTCCCAGCCGGGCAGGCCGATGGTCGGCACGCCGCCGTCCGGAATGTTGTTCTGCTTGACGTAGAGCAGGTTGAGGATCATGCGGGTGTCGCTACCGAGCCCCGTCACCAGCGAGGGCGCGAAGCCCCAGCGCTTGTTGACGACCTTGTCGCGGCCGGGGACATCGCTGTCCTGCCACAGACCGTTGAGACGCAGCGCGGTGCCGGATGCATCGTCGAGGACCAGGTTGGTATCGGCGGTCACGCGGCGCTGCCCGTCGATGCCGCCGGTGACCGTGCCAGCGGCCGCATTGCGCAGGAAGGCCTCCTTGCTGACCAGATTGATCGAACCGGTCGGCGCCGAGCGACCGGTATCGGTGCCGGCCGGACCCTTCTCGACCTCGATCTGCTCGATGTTGAACACATCCCGCGAGATCGAGCCCAGGTCGCGGATGCCGTCCACGAAGATGCTGCTGGAGGTGTCGAACCCGCGCATGTAGATCGCATCGCCGGTGTTGGTGCTGCCGTTCTCGCCAGAGTAAAAGGTGCCCACGCCGGGCGAATTGCGCAGGGCTTCGGTGAGCGTGGTCGCGCCCTGCTCGGTGAACAGGTCGTTGGTGATCACCTGCAGCGTCTGGGGCGTGTCCAGGATGGGCTGGGTGAACTTGGGCGAGGACACGTTGCGGGCCGCATAGTCCTTCACCTTGGAGGCGGTGACCTGCACCTCGCGAAGCGTGGTGGCGTCCTCGCGCTGGGTTTGCGGATCACGTGCGGACTCGGCCAGTGACGGCGTGTCGGCAGCGACGGCTGGCAGGGACAGGGCCAGGCTGGTGAGAAGGGTGGCGGCGGCAAGGGGGCGCGCGTCAGGCGCGTGCTTGCGGGAACGGATCTGCGACATGGGTGGTGGTCGTCCAATGGCTCTTTCGAATTGCCCCCATTGGCGATGGCTGACGGGAGTACGGCGCGCCGGTGCGAGCCGGGCAATGCCCGGATGCGAGGTGGCACGAATGGCGGGCGGGCGTGGCCTGCGGGCTCCCGTCTACCGGGGCGCAGGCGGGCGACCGCCGCTGCCGGTCCGGATTGTAATGAGAATGATTAGCGTTAACAAGACGTGAGACACCGCGCCCCGGAAGGGCGTGGCGTGCGCCCGCGGTGGAAGGGGCCTACGCCTCAGTACAGGCGGTGCCGCATCGTCTGGACGTGTGTCGGTGGATCGACGCCTTGCTTCGCTTCGCGCTTCAGTCGCGGTCGTCGCGCGACCAGACGCCGTCGTGTTCGACCTTGACCGGAAACTTCGGCACCGGCGCGTAGGCCGGTGCACACAGCGGGGCACCATCACGGATGTCGAAGCGCGCGCCATGCAGCACGCACTCCACGCTGCCGGCCTCCGCATCGAAGGTGCCCGCCGCGCTCAGCTCGAACTCGGCATGGCTGCAGCGATCCTCCAGCGCATAGAGGTCCCCGTCCAGGTTGAACACCACGATCGGCGTGCCGGTCACCTCGTCAAAGGTGCTGCGTATCTCCCCCGGCAGCAGTTCTTCGGTGGAACAAACGAAGGTCCAGGTCTCGCTCACAGGCCGCTCCTAGGCAAGAGATTTTTCCAGGACTTCGAAGCGCAAGTCATCGCGCAGCGGCGTGCCGAAGCGTGCATCGCCGTAGGGAAAGGGCTTGAAGGTGCCGGTGCGCACGTAGCCTCGGCGCTCGTAGAAAGCGATCAGGCTCTCGCGCACATCGATCACGGTCATGCGCATGCGGTCCACGCCGAACTCCTCGCGCGCCACGCGCTCGGCCTCGATCATCACGTCCTTGCCGATGCCCGCGCCCTGCAGCTCCGGTCGCACCGAGAACATGCCGAAATAGCCGGCCCCGTCCTCGCGCGCGACATGCACGCAGGCGACCAGCGCGCCGTCGCGATGGGCGAGCAGCACGCGGCTGTCGGGACGGGTGAGGTCGTGGGCCAGCACCTCGCGGTCGATGCGGTTGCCGTCGAGCAGGTCGGCCTCGGTGGTCCAGCCGACGCGACTCGCCTCGCCACGATAGGCGGAGGTCACCAGCGCGGTGATGGCGTCGATATCGGCGACGGTGGCGTCGCGGAAGGTCAGGATGTGCATGGGCGCATTGTAAAACGCCGGCTGGCGAACAGCTGCGTCGATGACACCCTAAGGCCAGGCGGATCCGTAGAGCGGAGCTTGCTCCGCTGCTCTCCGACCGGGTCACAGGAAAGTCCCCAGCCTGTAGAGCGGAGCTCGCTCCGCTTCTCTCCGACCAAGTCAGGAAGAAAGCTCCAGCGGAGCAAGCTCCGCTCTACGAGAGCCTTCCTCGACAGGCGCAAACGGCGCCTGCGCTCAGCCCAGCAGTGTGCGCGCCTTCTTCAGTGCGGTCACGAAGCCCTCGATCTCCTCGTGGGTGTTGTAGAAGGCCAGCGAGGCGCGCAGCGTGGCGGCCACGCCGAAATACTGCAGCAGCGGATGCGCGCAGTGCTGGCCGGAGCGCACGGCCACGCCATCCAGGTCGAGCAGAGTGGCCAAGTCGTGGGCGTGGGCGCCATCGATCAGGAAGGACACCACCGCGGCCTTGTCCGGCGCGGTGCCAAAGATGCGCAGGCCGTGGATGCGCTGCAGTTCTTCGGTGAGGTGGGCGAGCAACTCGGACTCGCGCGCGCGGATCGCGTCCATGCCGATGGTGCTCAGGTAGTCCAGTGCTGCGCCCAGGCCGACGAAGCCGGCGATGTTGGGCGTGCCGGCCTCGAACTTGTGTGGCACCTCGTTGAAGGTGGTGCGCTCGAAGCTCACCTCTTTGATCATCTCGCCGCCGCCGATGAACGGCGGCATCGCATCGAGCAGCTCGCGCCGCGCCCACAGCGCGCCGGTGCCGGTGGGGCCGCAGACCTTGTGCCCGGTCATCGCATAGAAGTCGCAGCCAATCGCGGCCACATCCAGCGCCATGTGCGGGGCGGCCTGCGAGCCATCGACGACGGTGACGATGCCGGCCTTGCGCGCGGCCCGGCAGATCTCGCGCACCGGGTTGACCGTGCCCAGCACGTTGGAAACGTGGGCCACGGCCAGCAGCTTCACCTGCGGGGTCATGGCCTTGTACAGCGCGTCCAGGTCCAGGCTGCCATCGGGCAGGATCTCGGCGACCTCCAGTCTAGCGCCCGTGCGCTGGGCGATGAGCTGCCACGGCACGATATTGGCATGGTGCTCCATGCGCGAGACCAGGATGACGTCGCCTTCCTTGAGGTTCGGCAGCGCCCAGGAATAGGCCACCAGATTGATGGCGAACGTGGTCCCGCTGCACAGCACCAGCTCGTCGGCGCGCACGCCCATGAAACGCGCCAGCGTCTTGCGTGCGCCCTCGTAGGCGTCGGTGGCCTCAGTGCCCAGTGCGTGCACGGCGCGGCTGACATTGGCGTTCTGGCGGCGGTAGAAGCCATCGACCGCCGCGATCACCTCGACCGGCTTCTGCGAGGTGTTCGCGTTGTCGAAGTAGATCAGCGGCTTGTCGTTGACCGCGCGGGTGAGCAGCGGGAAATCCAGGCGGATGCGATTCCAGTCCGGCGCCCCGGACTGCGCCGTGGTGGCTGCGGTGGGTTGCTGCACGATGTTCACGCGGCACCAGCCTGGCGCAGCGCCGTGTCCAGGATGCCGGTCAACTGCGCGCCCAGGGCTTCATCTTCCAGCACGGCCAGCGGCTCGCGGCAGAAGGCCGCGGTCAGCAGGCGCTGGGCATCGGCCTGCGGCAGCCCGCGCGAACGCAGGTAGAACAGCGCATTGGCATCCATCCGGCCCACGGTCGCGCCGTGCGCGGCCTGGACCTCGTCGGCGTGGATCTCCAGCACCGGCTGGGTGTCGATCTCGGCGGTGTCGGACAGCAGCAGGTTCTTGTTGGACAGGCGGGCGTCAGTGCCGTCGGCGCCTTCGCGGATCAGGATGCCGCCATGGAACACCGCGCGACCGCGGCCGGCGCCCAGGCCGCGCCAGGTCAGGCCACAGCTCGTGTCGCGGGCGATGTGGTCGATACCCAGGCGCGTATCGACGTGGCGGCGACCACCGGCCAGCAGGACGCCATTGGCATCCAGACGCGCGCCTTCGCCTTCCAGGCGCACGTTGAGTTCATGTCGCGACAGCGTCGCGCCCAGTTCCAGATCGACGCGCTTGTAGACCGCCTCACGTGCCAGCACCGCATCGGTGCGCAGCAGGCTGGTGGCCTTTTCGGCCTCGTGCTGGGCGCGCGCGTGGACCAGCTGCGCACCCTGGGCCAGATGCACGTGGGTCAGCGCGTTGGACAGGTGCGCGTGCTCGCCGGTGGCGAGGTGATGCTCGACGACCTGCAGGCGCGCACCGGCGCGCAGTTCGATCAAGTTGCGCAGGTGCCAGGCGCGGTCGGTGGTGTCACTCGCGCCCACGAAGACCAGCTGCAGCGGCGCGGCGACCTGCGCCCCGGCCTCGACCCGCAGCAGCACGCCTTCGGCGGCCAGCGCGGCGTTGAGCCGGGCGAAGATCTCGTCGTTGCGCTCGAACCGGCGCGCGAGGAAGCGCGCGGCATCGCCGCCGTCGGCCAGCGCCTGCGACAAACGCTGCACGCTGACGCCATCGCCCAGGCCCGACAGGTCGGACAGTGATGCGGCGTGGCGGCCATTGACGAATACCAGGCGCGGGGTGGGGATGTGCGCCAGCAGCGCGGCATCCACCTTCGGCGCTGTCTCGACCGGCGCGAAGCTGCGACGCTCCAGCATGCGCAGCGAGGTGTACTTCCACGCTTCATCGCGCTGGCTCGGCAGGCCGGCGGCCAGAGCGTCATCCAGCACAGAACGGCGCGCGGCATCGCCCGCGAAGGCCGCTGCCAGGGAGTCCAGCAAGGCGCTCATGCGGCTGTTTCCGGGGTCACGCGGTCCTTCAGCCAGGCGTAACCGTGGGCTTCCAGCTCCAGGGCCAGTTCCGGACCGCCGGTCTGGACGATCTGGCCGTCGGCCAGCACGTGCACCACGTCCGGTTTGATGTAGTCCAGCAGGCGCTGGTAGTGGGTGATGACCAGGAACGAGCGGCCGGCGCTGCGCAGCGCGTTGACGCCTTCGGCCACGGCCTTGAGCGCATCGATGTCCAGGCCCGAGTCGGTCTCGTCCAGGATCGCCAGCTTCGGCTCCAGCACGGCCAGCTGGAAGATCTCGTTGCGCTTCTTCTCGCCACCGGAGAAGCCCTCGTTGACGCCACGGTGCAGCAGCTCGTCCTTCAGGTGCAGCACGGCCAGCTTCTCGCGCACCAGCTTGAGGAACTGCATCGAATCCAGCTCAGATTCCCCGCGCGCCTTGCGCTGGGCATTGAGCGCCGCGCGCAGGAAGTAGGTGTTGTTCACGCCCGGAATCTCGACCGGGTACTGGAAGGCCAGGAAGATGCCCGCCGCGGCGCGTTCTTCCGGCTCCAGCGAAAGCAGGTCGGCGCCTTCGAACTGCACGCTGCCCTGGGTGACGTCATAGCCATCGCGCCCGGACAGGATGTTGCCCAGCGTGGACTTGCCCGCGCCGTTGGGGCCCATGATGGCGTGCACTTCGCCCGGCTTCACCTCCAGCGAGAGGCCCTTGAGGATGTCCTTGCCGGCAACGGCGGCGTGGAGGTTGTCGATCTTCAGCATGATGATGTCCATCTGATTCTTTTGGCCCCTCTCCCGGCGGGAGATGGGTTGGGGTGAGGGGGCGGGCGAAGTCTGGCGGAATCGGATCACGAGGCTTGGTCCGTGTTCTGATCCCGAACCTGCAATTGCAGGCTCACCTCGCGCCACCTTCTGCCTGAGGGCACCGAGTCCCTCAGGGAGAAGGAAACACGTCAGCCGACGCTGCCTTCCAGCGAGACTTCCAGCAGCTTCTTGGCCTCGACGGCGAACTCCATCGGCAGCTCGCGGAAGACCTGCTTGCAGAAGCCGTCGACGATCATCGACACCGCGTCCTCCTCGCTGATGCCACGCGCGCGGCAGTAGAACAGCTGGTCGTCGCTGATCTTGGAGGTGGTGGCCTCGTGCTCGACGGTGGCGCCGGGGTTCTTCACCTCGATGTAGGGGAAGGTGTGGGCGCCGCACTGCTTGCCGATCAGCAAAGAATCGCACTGGGTGTAGTTGCGCGCGCCGTCGGCGCCCTTGTCCACCTTGACCAGGCCGCGGTAAGTGTTCTGGCCGCGGCCGGCACTGATGCCCTTGCTGACGATCTTGGACTTGGTGCGCTTGCCGATGTGGATCATCTTGGTGCCGGTGTCGGCCTGCTGGCGGTGGTGGGTCAGCGCCACCGAGTGGAACTCGCCGGAGGCGTCATCGCCGAGCAGCACGCAGGATGGGTACTTCCAGGTGATCGCCGAGCCGGTCTCGACCTGGGTCCAGGTGACCTTGCTGCGATCGCCGCGGCATTCGGCACGCTTGGTGACGAAGTTGTAGATGCCACCACGGCCTTCCTCGTCGCCCGGATACCAGTTCTGCACGGTGGAATACTTGATCTCGGCGTCTTCCAGCGCGACCAGCTCGACCACCGCGGCGTGCAGCTGGTTCTCGTCGCGCATCGGCGCGGTGCAGCCTTCCAGGTAGGACACGTAGGCCTTGTCCTCGCAGATGATCAGGGTGCGTTCGAACTGGCCGGTGTGGCCGGCGTTGATGCGGAAGTAGGTGCTCAGCTCCATCGGGCAGCGCACGCCCTTGGGGATGAACACGAAGCTGCCGTCGGAGAACACCGCCGAATTGAGCGCGGCGAAGTAGTTGTCGCCGACCGGCACCACCGAGCCCAGATATTGCTTGACCAGCTCGGGATGTTCCTTGATCGCCTCGGACATCGAGCAGAAGATCACGCCCTTCTCGGCCAGTTCCTTGCGGAAGGTGGTGCCGACCGAGACCGAGTCGAACACCGCGTCCACCGCCACGCCGGCCAGCCTGGCGCGCTCGTGCAGCGGCACGCCCAGCTTGTCGTAGGTATCCAGCAGCTCCTGCGGCACCTCGTCCAGCGACTTGTACTTGGGACCCTTGGGCGCGGAGTAGTAGCTCAGCGCCTGGAAGTCGATCGGGGCGATCTTGAGCTTGGCCCACTCGGGCATCGGCATCTTCAGCCAGTGGCGGTAAGCCTCCAGGCGCCACTGCGTCATCCACTCCGGTTCGTCCTTCTTGGCCGACAGGGCACGGACGATGTCCTCGTCCAGGCCGGCGGGCAGCGAGTCGGACTCGATGTCGGTGATGAAGCCGGCGTCATAGCGGCGGCCGAGCTGCTGGACGATCTCGGCGTTGCGCAGCGGCGCTTCGGGAAGTTGGGTTGCTTCGGTGGCCATGTGGGCTGCCTACGGTTTCAGCTGGCGACGCGCGCGGCGATGGAGCGCCGGCGTGTCTCGGTGGAAGGGGAGGGCGGCGCAGGCTGGAGCATCTGCGCCAGGGTCATGCCGCGCAGGGCGTCGGCGACCACGTCGTTGATCAGGCGCCAGTTGGCGCGCGCCCCACATTGGTGGGCGATGCCGCATTGGCTGTCCTGCTGGCTGCACTCGGTGATGGCCAGCGGTCCTTCCATGGCCTCGATGATCTGGACCAGGGAGATATCGACGGCCGGATGCGCCAGCCGGTAGCCGCCATGCACGCCACGCAGGCCTTCGACCAGGCCTGCCTGGGCCAGCGGCTTGAGCACCTTGCTCACGGTGGTGGCTTCCAGGCCGGACGCCTCGGCCAGTTCGGTGGCACTGAGGACTTCGCCGGTACGGCCGGCCAGGACGGTCAGCAGTACGGTGGCGTAATCGGTGAGTTTGGTGACGCGCAGCATGGGAGTGGGTCGCGCGGGGCGACAGATCGAAACTGGACCGAAATTGTACGCTTTCGGTCCGCGCGGCTCAAACGGCGGGGTCGGGCCCGTTCAGGAGGCGGGCGCTTCCCGCGTCGGTAGCACCAACTGGAGATAGGGCGGGGCGGGCGTCTGGCCAGGCGGAAGCGCGGCGGGCGCCGGCGTCCCGGCCGGGCCCAATGCGCGGATGAAGTGATAGATCGCGCGCCGGTCCTCTTCATGCATCTGCCGCAGCATGTAGGCCGGCATCAACGGGCGCGCCTGCAGGGTGGCGGTGTAGGCGAGCCATCCGGCCTCATCGAGCCGGCCCACCGTCAGACGCAGGTTGGTGCCGTAGCTGGTGCCCCAGGGGCCGACGAAGCCCTCGCGGTTGCCCAGCAGCCATTGCGATGTCGGAATGTCTCCGCCACGCGCGCCGTAGTCCTGAGTGTGGCAGTCGTTGCAGCCGCCGATGCGGACCAGGTATTCGCCGCGTGCGGCCAGGTCCCTGGCCTGGGCCTGCGTGTCGGGCTGGGGGGTTGCGGCGCTTTCGTGGCAGGCGGCCAGGCACAGGACGCTGGCCAGGGCCACGATGGGAGCGAAGATCTGACGTGTCTGCATGGGCGCGGTCTCGGCCGGGATCTCGAAACTCAAGACGTGGCGCACGGTTGCGATCGGCCAAGGGCGGCGCCAGTGGCACGAAGCGGGCACCGCGGCCACAATGCCCCGTCACTTACCCACCGGACCTTTCGATGCCGCGCAAGATCGCCACCCGCAAATCCGCCATCCACGGCAACGGCATGTTCGCCGTGGCCCCGATCAAGAAGGGAGAGCGGCTGATCGAATACAAGGGCGAGCGGCGGACCCACGCACAGGCGGACCGCGACAGTGGCGGTGACGTGGAGAGCGGCCATACCTTCCTGTTCACGCTCAACGATAAATACGTCATCGACGGCGCGCGCGGCGGCAACAGCGCACGCTGGATCAACCACAGCTGCGATCCCAACTGCGAGGCGCTGATCGTCGAGCACGACGGCAAGGACCGGCGCAAGGATCAGGTGGTGGTCGAGGCGCTGCGCAACATCAAGGCCGGCGAAGAGCTGACCTACAACTACGGCATCACCCTGGAAGAGCCGCACACCGCGCGCCTGAAGAAGATCTGGGCCTGTCGCTGCGGCTCCAAGAACTGCACCGGGACCATGCTCCAGCCCAAGCGCTGAGTAGGGACTTTGCTCGCCATCCGGCGCCGGCCTCTGGCCTGCCGTGACCGCACAGATGCGTCGGGACGGTAAAAGGTTGCAATGACTGATGCCAGTCGGCGTCCTGCCGACCGGTGCCTAGTCTTCTCCCCCGACGGGCATCGGCCCAAAGGAAGGAGGCGCGCATGCGCATCGCAATGTTGGCCGGTGGGATCGGGCTGGCGCTGGCCTGGCAGGCCGGCGCCGTGGAGATCGATGGACGGATCGATCCGGACGAGTGGGCCGGGGCCCGCCACGTCACCGATTTCCGCCAGGTGCAGCCGCTGACGCGCGCGCCGGGCAGCCAGCCGACCGAGGCGTGGATCCTGGCCACCCCCGATGGCCTGGCCGTGGCCGTGCGCTGCGTGCAGCCGCCAGGCGTGCCGCGCACCCATCAGAAGGTGCGCCGCGACTTCGAGGATCAGGTCGACCGGGTCAACCTGATGATCGACTTCGATGGCGATGGCAGGACCGGCTACAACTTCGTGGTCTCCTCCACCGATGGCATCAAGGACGCGGTGATCACCAACGAGAACACCTTCAGCGACGACTGGGACGGTAGCTGGCGTCATGCCGTCAGCGAGGACGCGCAGGGTTGGTCGGTGGAGGTGCTGATCCCCTGGTACACCGCGCCGATGCACAAGGCCTCCGGTGATACGCGCCGGATGAAGCTCTACGTGGACCGGGTGATCGGCGCGACCGGCGAGCGCATGGCGTGGCCGGCGGCCAGCTTCGACCGGCCGCGCTTCCTGTCCGAGTTCGCCCCGGTGGAGGTCGCCGACTACGCGCAATCGCTGCTGGCGGTCACGCCCTATGTCTCGGGCCTGTACGACCGCGCGCACGGGGACACCGCATTCGACGGCGGAGTTGACGTGTTCTGGAAGCCCAACGGGCAGTTCCAGATGACCGCCACGGTCAACCCGGACTTCGGCCAAGTCGAGAGTGACGACCTTGTCGTCAACTTCGGCGCCACCGAAACCTACGTCAGCGACAAGCGCCCGTTCTTCACCGAGAACCAGGGGCTGTTCGAATTCACCACCCCCTCGGATTTCAGTCAGTTGCTCTATACCCGGCGCATCGGCGGTCCCTCGGACGATGGGCGCGGGGCGGCCGACATCACCGCGGCGGTCAAGATCAATGGCAGCCTGGGGGCGACCAAGTACGGCGTGTTCTACGCCGACGAGGACGGGGAGGCAGGGCGCAGTTTCCGCGCGCTGCGGCTGGTGCGCGATTTCTCCGACCAGAACCTCGGGCTGATGCTGACCCAGGTCGATCGTCCGTGGCTGGATCGCAAGGCGACGGTGCTGGGCGTGGACCACAACTGGCGGCCCAACGCGCGCTGGAACGTGCGCACGCGCCTGATCGGCAGCCAGATCGACGAGCAGGGCGCGACCAGCCGCGACAGCGGGGCCACGGTGTGGGCCGATTACGAGATGGACCATGGCTGGCGACAGCAGTGGATCGCCATGCACTTCGGCAACGACCTGCAGCTCAACGACGCGGGCTACCTGTCGCAGAACAGCCTCAACTACGCGCACTGGGAGGTGCGTCGGCGCTTCCCGGACCAGCCGGCCGATTCGCGCTATTCGTCCAAGGACTGGCGCTGGCGGATCAGCCAGGTCAACAACGACCACGGCGAGGTGCTCAACAAGCAGCTGCGCATCAGCCGCCAGGGGCGCCTGCGCGATGGCAGCGTCGAATACGTCCAGGCCAATTTCAACGATGCCGGCGTCGACGACCTGCTGACCCGCGGGCATGGTTCGGTCGAGCAGCCGTTCAATACCCAGCTGGTCTACGAGTACAGCCGTCCGCGAAAAGGACCCTGGGCGCATGAGCTGGAGCTGTGGACCAGGCGTGGTGCCATCTCCGATCCGGGCGCCTTGAGCTATAGCGTGGATTACACGGCGACCTATTTCATCAATGACGATTTCAGCGTGTACCTGGGGGGCTACGCCGACCATACGCCGGCCTGGTCTGTGTGGCAGCGCGACAATCTGGTCGGCCTGTACAGCGGGCGCGAGTGGCACCTCAACGCCGGGCTGACCTGGAACCTGGCCAACCGCCAGGAGCTGCGGGTGAAGCTGCAGGCGCTGGCCATCGACGCCGACGCCAGCGGTGCCTACCGCGTGGTGGGAACGCGGGCATTGCGCAGCGACGAGGACGTGTCGGATTTCAGCGTGCGCAACCTGGGCTTCCAGGTGCGCTATCGCTACGAAGTGGCGCCCATGTCGGACCTGTACGTGGTCTATGCCCGCGGTGGTTACGACGAGACCGATCGCAGCGACGCCATCGGAAGTCTGCTGAGCGACGCGCTGCGGCTGCACGACGACGAGCAGCTGCTGGTGAAGTTCAGCTACCGCTTCGAACTCTAGGCCGGCACGCCTGTCATAGGCGGGCGGCGTCGCATGCGCGACACTGCCGTGCAATCCTCCTTGGAGTCGTGTCATGTCCCGTTCCCTCGAAGGCCAGGTCGCCGTCATCACCGGTGCTGCCAGCGGCATCGGCAAGGCCCTGGCGCAGTCCCTGGCGCGCGCCGGTGCCGCCGTTGCCATCGCCGACCTCAACCTGGAAGGCGCGAAGCAAGCCGCCACGCAGATCCAGGCCGATGGCGATCGTGCGCTTGGCGTGGCGATGGACGTGACCGACGAGGCGGCCGTCAACGCCGGCATGGCCCAGGTCGAGCAGGCGCTGGGGCCAGTGGACATCCTCATCGCCAATGCCGGTGTGCAGATCGTCCATCCGATCCAGGCGTTTCCTTTCGAGGCATGGAAGAAGCTGCTGGCGATCCATCTGGATGGCGCCTTCCTGACCACCAAGGCGGTGCTGCCCGGCATGTACGCACGCAAGCGCGGCACGGTGATCTACATGGGTTCGGCGCATTCGCACGAGGCCTCGCCGCTCAAGTCGGCCTACGTCACCGCCAAGCATGGCCTGCTGGGCCTGGCGCGGACCCTGGCCAAGGAGGGCGGGCCGCATGGCGTGCGCAGCCACGTGGTCTGCCCGGGCTTCGTGCGGACCCCGCTGGTGGAAAAGCAGATCCCCGAACAGGCACAGCGCCTTGGCATCAGCGAGGACGAGGTGGTCAAGCGGGTGATGCTGGGCAATACCGTCGATGGCGCGTTCACCACGCTGGAAGACGTGGCCACCACGGTGGAGTTCCTGTGTGCGTTTCCGAGCAATGCGCTGACCGGGCAGAGCATCCTGGTCAGCCACGGCTGGCACATGGGGTGAGCGCAGACGTTCAGGCCGCGTCTGCGCGCATGCCGCCGATGTTCATGGGCATCGAATGCCGGGAGGACCAGCATGAAGATCCTCTTTCAACCGGAGTTTTCCCATGACCGACCTGACAGGCAAGACCGTCGCCATGCTGGCCACCGACGGCTTCGAGCAATCCGAGCTCATCGAGCCCAAGCGTCGCCTGGAAGCGCTCGGCGCGAAGGTCGATGTGGTGGCGCTGGACGGGCAGGACAGCATCCGCGGCTGGGACAAGAAGGACTGGGGCGAGTCGGTCAAGGTCGATCGACAGCTCGGCAAGGCCAATGCAGGCGACTACGACGCGCTCGTGCTGCCGGGCGGGGTGATCAATCCCGACCACCTGCGTCGCGAGGCGGCGGCCGTGGCCTTCGTCAAGGCATTCGCGGCCGACGACAAGCCGGTGGCGGCGATCTGCCATGGCCCCTGGATGCTGGCCGAGACTGGGCTGGCCAAGGGCCGCCGGCTGACCTCGTGGTCGTCGTTGAAGACCGACCTGACCAACGCCGGCGGACGCTGGGAGGACAGCGAGGTGGTGGTCGACGGCAAGCTCATCACCAGCCGCAATCCCGACGATATCCCTGCTTTCAGCAAGGCGATCGCCGACGCATTGGCGAGCTGAATCCGCATAGGGGGGCCGACCAGAACGCGGTGCCCTCAAAGACCAAAAGGCGCGATCTTCCGATCGCGCCTTTTCTTTGCTCCAAGCTCCGCTCGAAGCTACTGCGCTGTGTCCTTCGAGGGAGCCGCCGAGGCGACGGCGTCCGGCTCGAAGCCTTCCAGTTCGGCCGAGTCCAGGTGCCAGCGGCGCTGTTCGGGCGTGGCGCCATCGGCCATCACTGCGCGCAGGGTGAAGCTGCCGCGGTAATGGCGCACGCTTCCGTCGGTCTGGGCGGCGGCCAGTTCCACCGGCACCCGGATATAGCGCGATCCCGCCGCGCCTTCCTGGTCGAACGCCTTGCCGACCTGGGCCTGCACGGACGCGGTCTTGCCATAGCCCTTGGAGAAGACCTCATAGCTCTGGCGGCTGGCCGCGCCATCGTTGCCCCATTGGGCGTAGGCCAGTGGGTAGTCCTTGTCGTTGATGGCCTCGTAGTAGCGCCGCACCGTGTCCTCGGCCGCCTCGGGCGTGGCGGCCATGCTTGCGGCTTTGGGATCCTGGTCGGGAGCGGTGAGGTCGCCCTCGGCCTTGTCCATGATGGCCGCCGGCACCGGCGAGGCCTGCGGCTCGGTGATCGCGGCGACGGACGCATCGGGCGTTGCGGGCGTCGATGTCGGACTGGCGGTGCTGGCGGATGGGCCGCACGCGGCAAGCGCAGTCAGCGCCGTCGCGCCCACGGCAAGCAGGGCCAGACGCCCCCGGATTCGGTCACGGCGCATCGCTCAACTCCGGCATGCCGACAGGCTGGTTGAAATGGACCACGATCTTTCCGCCCTCCACGCGCGTGGACTCCACACGCAGGTTGCCGAAGTTGGCCAGCAGTTTCGGATCGAGTTGATACAGCGGTTCAGTGCTCGCGTAGTCCTGCAGGAACAGGCTGACCAGTTGGCGGTCGCGGCTTCGCAGCTCGCCGCCATGGGTCGGGACCACGCGATCGACACTGGGCGCGTCCAGGAAGACGGCCATCTTGTCGGCGTCGTAGCGCAGCCCGCTGCTCAGCCACACCCGGCCCAGTGGATTGCCGCTGGCACTCGCATCGAACTGCATCTGGACGCGATCGCCGTCGGCGGGGATGGTGAGCTGCGGGTTGCTCGCCGTCATTGAGACCAGCCCGCCGAGGGCCTGGAACTGCCGTGGGAACTCGGACTGCAGGTAACCCTGCACCTGCTCGGCCGAGACGGCCAGATCCTGGGAAGGCTTGCCCTGTGCCCAGGCGGCCGCCGCAGTGCTGACGGCCACCAGCGCCAAGGCGACAACGCCGGCGCGGATGCGCGTGACGATCGATGGCTTCATGCGAGTATCCCGAGTGGCTGCGCTTGGATTCGTGCTGGACACGATAAGCACGCGCGGTGAACCGGGCCTCAATCGAGCTGCGGATGGAGGGACGCCGTGGTGATTTCCCAGTGGCTGGCGTCCGCCGCACGGCGTACGCGATACCAGCCGCGCCACTGCTGCACGCCACCATCGCGATCGGCGACGCGAAGCCGCACCGGGACCTCGAATGACGGGGACGGGACCTGGTCCGGATCGAGCGGAACCGGTGCGTCGGTGTTGATGCGCATCGAGCGCGGCCCCAGCGCGCGCAGGGCGGCATCATCCGGGACGGGCGGCGGCTTGCCGCCCACCCAGAGCCCGTCTGCGGCCGCCGTGTCACCGGTCGCCAGGGCACCGAGGTAGCGCTGCATCAGATCGCCGGCTTCCGACATCGCGCTGCGTTGCGCCTGCAGGGCCTCGGTCCGGGCCTGGCGCGCCTTGAGTTCAGCTGCGTCGACGGCTTGCGGCGCGGCCGCTGGCGGCTGTGGGCTCGCCTCGCGGTGAATGGCGTCCGGGTCGGGCTTGCGGCTGCATGAGCAGGCGCCAAGCGACAGGCTCAAGGCAAGGAGGAGCGCGATGCGCATCGAAAGTTCCGTCAGCGACGATGCGGCGCAGTCTAGCGGCAGCGGCCTGGCGCCGCCGCGCTGGGTTCAACGGCGTGGGTCGATCCCGGCGATGAAGCGGTCGAGCACCGGTTCGAGGGTGTCGAACGGATCTTCCTGCGCGTTCCGATGGGCATGGGCCAGGTCGCGCAGGACGCGACTGGCGACCAGCGTCGCGGCGCGCTCATCGGCACTGAGCTGACGGTGGCGCTGGGAGTGGTGCATCAGCCGCAGCCAGTCCTGGCTGGCGCGGTGTTCGAACTCGATGCTGCAACGGTCGACGCAGGGATAACCGTCGTCCTGAACGGGCGTGATGGTGATGCGGTAGCGATGGGGGCGTTGCTCGTGCATGTCGCTCACGGCGGTGAAGGCATGCGCCCACGTTAGGAAACCACAGAGCCGGCGGCGAGCGGGCGGGGCGCGACTCAGTGTTCCAGCCTTTCCCGCGTCGCGCCGGCACGCAGCGCCGGCAGCGGGTCGCGCGCGCCGGCGGCACCGTAGATGCCGTAATGCAGGTGGGTCGGCGTACCGCGCGCGTTGCCGCTGTCGCCGACGTAACCCAGCAAAGTCCCCGGCAGGACGCTCTGTCCTTCATGCAGGCCATCGGCCCATCCCTGCAGATGCGCGTGGTAATAGCGCTCGCGGCCGGGCCCCAGCACCCAGACCTGGCGCCCACCGAGTCCGCCATCGCGGATCGAGGTGACCACGCCGGGTGTCGCACTGCGCACCGGTGTCCCGCGTGGGGCAAAGATGTCCACGCCGGCATGGGTGCGCGTGCGGCCGCGCGGCGCGCCGAAGGTGTCCGCGATACGGCGGGCGCTGACGCCATCGACCGGGGAGGGCAGGGCCGAGGCCGGTTCCATGCGCGAGATGCGCCAGAGCATGCGCGGGGTCTCCAGGAACGGCTGGCGCCAGGCCCACGCAGCGGCCAGGCCAAGCGCGCCCATCCACAGCAGCGGGCGAATGGCGCGCCACGCCTGTCGGGCCGGGGAGGTGTCGTGAGAGACGGTGGACATGCGCCACAGCCTGGCCCAGAGACGATGAGTGCCCGATCAATCCGTTGTAGCGCCGCCCAAACGAAGAACGGGACGGCTCGCGCCATCCCGTTCTGGAAGCCTGTTGGAAACGCGCCTGTGGATCAGGCGGCGGAATCCTTCAGGGTCTTCAGGAAGGTGCACTTGAGCTTGGTGGAGGCCGGCTTGGCGGCGAACCACTGCTCTTCCTTGGTGAAGGGGTTGATGCCCTTGCGCTTGGGCTTGGCCGGGACGCTGACGGTCTTGATCTTCAGCAGGCCTGGCAGGGTGAAGCTGCCTGCGCCCTTCTTGCTGACCGAGCCCTGGACGGTGGCCTGCAGCGAGCTCATCACCGCGCGGACGTCCTTCGGGGCCACGCCGCTGGTCTCGGCGATGTGCGCCACCAGGCCGGACTTGGTCAGGGTTTCCTTGATGGGCTTGGGAGCGGCGGGTTTGGCGGCGGTCTTGGCGGCCTTCTTCGGCGCTACCTTCTTGGTGGTCTTTGCCATATGTGTCCTGATGTCCCGTGTTGGGTGAAGTATTCGGGCCGAAACGGTCGGCATGCGGAATGTAGGGCAAGAGTCCGCGCGCGCCAAGGGGAAAAACGGCTTTTTTCGGGTCTTTCCAGCGATTTTTCGACTAATGGGGCAATCGCCGGCGCGCGCAGCACGTGCATGGTCGTGACCGCGGCGCGCCAGGAGCATCGCGCCGCGCATGTGCGATGCCACGCGTGGCGCACGGTGTACTCACATCCTGGGCGTTAGCCTGCCGCTCCTTTCTCTCGTTCCAAACAGGAGTAACGCCATGGGTATTTCACGTCCGGCCACCGCACATTGGGAAGGCGATCTGAAGTCCGGCAAGGGCAGCATCTCCACGCCGCAGAGCGGCCTGATGGACGCAACCCCGTACGGCTTCAATAGCCGCTTCGGTGATCAGAAGGGCACCAATCCCGAAGAACTGATTGCTGCAGCGCACGCGGGCTGCTTCACCATGGCGCTGTCCAACATGCTGACCGAGGCAGGCTCGCCGCCGACCTCGCTGGATACCCGTGCCGAGGTCGATCTGTCGATGGAAGGCGGGCCGACGGTGTCGCACATCCGGCTCAAGGTGAAGGGCGTGGTGCCAGGCATCGATGCGGCCAAGTTCAAGGAGATCGCCGAGAACGCCAAGGAGAACTGCCCGGTTTCCAAGGCGCTCAAGGCGGTGCCGATGAGCCTGGAAACCGAGTTCGCCAGCTAAGGCAAACCACGTTGCCGGGCGCCGGCAGCTGTCGCAGGGTTGAATGCGGCAGCGCGGGCCTGGCCGGTTCAGGACCGTTTCACCCCGCTGGATCGACGATGCTCCGGCGCCAAACTGGCGCTGGAGACTCCACCATGATCCGCTCGACCTGTTCCGTTCTCCTGCTTGGCCTGGTGTGCATTGGCCCGGCATCGGCCCAGTCTCGCTACGCCGACTACTACAGCCAGCATTACGCGGCCGGCGACGCGCAACGCGGCGACGCGCGCGATGGGTATGACGATCGTGACAGCGGCGCCGACGACTATGCCCGCGTGGTGCGCGTGGACCCGATCATCGCGCCGCCGCCTCCGCCCTCGCAGCAGTGCTACGACCGGCCTGCGGACGACACCTACACGCGCGGCGGGGATTACTACGATGGCGGTAATGACCGCCAACCCACCCAGGGTGGGCGAACCGCGGCGACCATTGTCGGCGGTGTGGTTGGCGCCGTGGTGGGCAGCCGCTTCGGTGGTGGCACGGGTCAATTGCTCGGCACGGCCGTGGGCACTGCCGCCGGCACCGTGGCGGGGCAATCGGTCTACGACAATACCCACACCTCCCGCGGCACGGTTCGGGTCTGTGAGCCGGTCGCCGACCGCCGCGATGGCGAGGTCGAAGGCTATGATGTGACCTACGAATACGCCGGCCGCCAGTACCACACTCGCACCGCCTATCACCCGGGCAACCGCATCCGCGTCCACGTGGACGTTGTCGCCGTGCAGGACTGAGCAAATCCAGCAAGTACGGGGGATCTGCCGTACCAAGGGGCCGCAAGGCCCCTCGCTTTTGCCCGTCTCAGGGAGCGGGGCGGGTCAGCAGATATAACCCGGTGGCCTCCTCGGGCGCGTCCGGGTCCGGTCCTGCCGCAGCGGTGATGGCCAGCTGGCGATCGCCACCCACGGCCAGACTGGTCGGCCACGCCATCGGCAAGCCCACCACTTCCTGCATCATGCCGCCCTCTGCAGAGAACCGGGCCACAGCCCAGCCCCCGTAGAGGGCCACCCAGACATCGCCGTGCGCGTCGGCCGCCAGGCCACGCACTTCGCCCGACGCCTTGGGGATGACGGCGAGGCGGCGGATGCGTGCATCGCCCGGGCGCATCTCGTAGAGCGTGCCGGAGGTGGCGCTGGCGGCGAACAGGCGGGTGCCGTCGGGATTCCAGCACAGCGCGTCGATGCGGTCGTCGATCCGCCAGCCGGGGACGGCGATGCCGATATGCAGCCAGGTAGCGATGCGATAGCCGCCGGCCGGATCGGGGGTGACCTGCCATTCGCGTCCGTCCGGTTGCACGCACGCGGCGATGGGGGCGGCATGGCCGCGGGATTCGAGCTGGCGCTGCGCCAGCGCACCTTCGAAGTCCAGGCGCAGCATGCCTTCGCCGTGGATCACTTCCAGTCCGCTCGGCGTCACATTGAGGCCGCGCGCCTGGACCGGGAGCGAGGCCAGGATCCGGTCGCCGCCGGCATCGGCGCGATGGAGGGTGCCGCTGTGGACATCGACCCAGTACCAGCAGCCGCGGCTCGCCGACCAGGTGACGAAGTCCGCCCCGCGTGCCGGCGCGCCGGCGACGCGCTGAACCTGATCGTCATAGGTGACTTCCACTGTGCCGGCCAGGCGTTCGCCGATGCGCTGCGCGGCCTCCATCAGCTCGGTCCCGAACTGGGCCATGCGTTCGGGCGTGAAGCGCGCGGTGGCCCCGGACAGGCTCAGCGCGCCGCGCACCTGGCCCTGCATGTCGCGCACGACAGTGGCCACGCAGCGGGCGCCCAGGCGACTCTCCTCGTCGTCGATGGCGTAGCCGGCGTCCTTGACCTTGGCGATCATCGCGGCGACCTGGTCGCGGCTGGTGGCGCTGTTAGGCGTGAACGGAGTCATGTCCAGGCGCGTCAGCAGTGGGTTGCGCTCGCCGTTGCGCATGGCGGCCAGCAAGGCCTTGCCGGCGGCGGTGACGTGCAGCAGCCGGCCCTGGCCGACGTGGGTGTCGCCCTGCGAGCGGTGCGCGCCCGGGGTGCGCTCCAGCGCGATGACTTCCACGCCATCGCGCACCCACAGGCAGGTCGTTTCGCCAGTGATGGCGCGTAGGTAGTTCAGTTCGATGTTGGCGGCCACCACCAGCTGCGGCGCCGGATGCGACTCGCGGCTGAGTTGCAATGCGCCGAAACCCAGCCGGTAGGCGCGGCGCGAAGACTCGCGCCGGACCAGGTTGCGCTCGATCAGGCCACTGAGCATGCGGTAGGCGGTGGTGCGCGGCAGCTGCACCTGCTGGGCGATCTCGGCGAAGGTGACACCCTTGGGCGAGGTGCCGATGGCCTCCAGCACGTCCAGCGCACGCTCGATGGTGCCGGTCGCCTTGCGCGGGTGATCACTCATGTCGCCGGTCATCCTGGCCGATCGGCCGATGTGGGGCAGTGAAGGGGGCGCCCGCGGGTCATGGGGCGGTGCGCATTGTGGGCGAAATCGTCGGGTGTTGGCGATGCGTCTTCGGCATCGTGGCCGTCGGATCGGGCATGCAGGAGGGGCACTGCGCGGCGGGTTACCAGTCCAGGTGGCCGCTGACGACGGTCTGCACCTGGCCGCCGGACCAGACCTCGCCGTCGCCGTCGATGTGCAGCTCCAACAAGGCATCGAAGCCCACCTCACGACCCTGACTGGCCACGTAGCGGCCATCGCGCCCGGGCAGCGCGCCGCGGCTGTCTAGCCACGCGGCCAGCACCGCGTTGGCCGCGCCGGAGGCCGCATCCTCGAAGCGCCGGCCATTGCCGACGAAGGCGCGCACCGCCAGCTGATAGTCGGCGTTGCCGGGGGCGCGGGCGTAGGCGAACACGCCCATCGCGCCAGTGGACTCGGCCAGCGTGGCGATGGCGTCCCAGTCCGGCGCCAGGCCGCGCAGGGTGGTCTCGTCGGCCAGTTCCACGACCCACCACTTGCGGCCGCCGTCCATCAGCGCGGGCGGCAGCGTACCCAGCGGCCAGCCGGCGATGGCCGGGGCCAGACGCACGTCGCCCGTATCGACGATTTCCGCCACCGAGGCGCGTGGCACGCGGATGGCGATGCGTTGGATGCCGTCGATCGTGTCGACCCGCAAGGGCAAGCGCCCGGCGATGCCGTCCTGCACCAGCATTCCGTCCCGCACCTGGGCGATACCCGCGGCCAGCGCGGCATGCGCGGTGCCGACGCTGGGATGCCCGGCGAAGGGGACTTCCTTCTGTGGGGCAAACATGCGCAGCCGATAGCTGGCGCCGTCGTCGGATGCGGGGAACACGAAGGTCGTTTCCGGCAGCTTGGTCCAGCGGGCGATGGCCTGCATGGCGGCCTCGTCCAGCCCCTCGGCATCGAGCACCACGGCCAGGGGATTGCCGCAGCCCGCGCGCGGCGAGAACACATCGACCTGGAGAAAACGGTGCAGAGGCATCGGGGGGATGATCGGTTTGGAACGGGCGTGCAGGGTAGCAAGCCGGACGCACCCGGGCGGTCTACCAAGTCAGCCGGGCCTGAAGGACCGATAGCACCTGACCGCCGATCCAGGCTTCGCCTTGGTCGTCGATCTGGACGTCCACGCGGCCGTCGCGCCCGACCTCGCGGCCCTGGCTGGCGCGATAGCGGCCTGCATGGCCCGGCAGGCGGCCTTCGGCATGCAAGCGTGCGGCGATACAGGCGTTGGCGCTGCCGGTGACCGGGTCTTCCGGCGTGCCCGGCGCGTCGAGCGGGCAGAACGCGCGAACGACCATGTCATGGTCGTCGTCCGGTTCCAGCGCGTAGAACGCCAGGCCGGTGGCATCGCTGTCGCGCGAGAGGGCGCCGATGGCGGCCAGGTCCGGCTGCAGGGCGCGCAGCGCGGCGGCGTCGGCCAGCTCCACCAGCCACCAGCCCGGGCCGTTGTCCCACAGGGCCGGCGGATGTGCCGACGCAGGCCATGCCTGCTGCATGCGGGCCAGCGCAGCGACGTGCTCGGCTCCCGTTCGGCGCTGGAACGCGCGGGGTGCGCGCACGTGCAGGCGTCGGGTGTCGCCCTCGCGCTGCACGCGGACCGGCAGCAGACCCTTGGCGCAGCGCTGGACCAGGGCGCCTGCGCGGTCGTGTGCCAGCCCCAGTTCCAGGGCGGCCCAGGCCGAGCCGACACTGGGGTGCCCGGCGAAGGGCAGTTCGCAGCCTGGGGTGAAGATACGGATGTGGTAGTCCGCATCCGCGCCTGGCGGCAGGAAGAACACGGTTTCCGGCAGGGCCAGCCACGCGGCGATGGCCTGCATGTCGGCCGTCTCCAGACCTTCGGCATCCACCACCACGCCCAGGGCATTTCCCGCGCCTGGCCGGTCGGCGAAGACACCCAGCTGGAGGTAGCGTCGCGATCGCGGCGCGGCGGTCACCACACCAACTGGCCCTGGATCACCGGTTGCACCTGGCCGCCGATCCAGACCTCGTCCTCATGATCGACGTGCAACTGCACAACGCCGTCGCGTCCCAACTCGCGTCCCTGGCTGGCCACATAGCGACCCTCCTGGCCCGGGAGGCTGCCGGAAGCGTGCAGATAGGCGGCAATGGCGCCATTGGCGCTGCCGGTGACCGGATCCTCGGCCACCCCCACCCCAGGCGCGAAGGCGCGAACGGCCAGCGCGTAGGGCTGGTCCTGGCAGCGGGCGAAGAGCGCCAGCTTGCCCTTGCCGGGCAACTGGGCGATGCGGGCCAGATCGGGTTCAAGGGCGCGCAGTGCCGCTTCGCTGGCCAGTTCCAGCAGCCACCAGTTCGGCCCGTTGTTGTAGAGCACCGGCGCCAGCGACCCACGCTCGGCGCCGAACATCGTCGATGCCAGCAGCCAGGCCGGCGTGGGGACATCGCGCCGATGCACCGCGCGCGGCGTGCGCACGGCGATCTGGCGCCTCCCATCAACGACCGACACCCGGACCGGCAGCAGGCCGGCACCGCATTGCTGCACAAGATCCACCGTGGTCGCGCCGGGCTGACGATTCTGTGGGTTGACCAGGTCCAGTTCCAGCGCGGCCCAGGCCGCGCCCACGCTGGGGTGTCCGGCGAAGGGCAACTCGCCCTTCGGGGTGAAGATGCGCACGTGATAGTCCGCGCCATAGCCACCGCGCGGCTGGAAGAAAACCGTCTCGGACAGGTTCAGCCAGGCGGCCAGGGCCTGCATGCCGGCGGTGTCCAATCCATGCGCATCGACCACCACGCCGAGCGGATTGCCGGCGCCGGGGCGGTCGGCGAAGACATCCAGTTGCAGGTAGCGGCGTTGGATCATGCGGTGGATCCTGTCGGCGGAGCGGGAAGGTCGGGCGCGCGGAACGCCCTGTGGTGGTTGATAGCACGCCCCGGTCGGGAGGTTCCATTAGAATCGGGGGTTCCGCCCACGCGGGCGGGTTTTCCTCCCCAATCGTGAACCCCACTCACCCCATGTCAGCTTCCCCCCCGAACGATCGCTGGATCGTGCTCAAGTTCGGCGGCACCTCGGTGTCGCGTCGTCATCGCTGGGACACCATCGGGATGCTGGCGAAAAAACGGGCGCAGGAGCATGACGCGCGGGTGTTGGTGGTAGTCTCGGCCCTGTCCGGGGTGACCAACGAGCTCACCGCGATCGCCGACGGCGCCGCCGATACCGAGGCGCGGGTGGCCGCGCTGGAGCTGCGCCATCGCGAGTTCCTGGCAGAGTTGGAACTGGATGCCGAGGCGGTGCTGGGGCAGCGCCTGGCCGCGTTGCGCGCGCTGGCGGTCGATCCGCGCGCGGCCGCGCGTGCGCTGGATTGGCAGGCCGAGGTGCTGGGCCAGGGCGAACTGCTGTCCTCCACGATTGGTGCCGCCTACCTGGCGGCCAGCGGCCTGGATATCGGCTGGTGCGATGCGCGCGACTGGCTCGACGCCATGGCCATCCCCAACCAGAGCGCCTGGGCGCAGCGCCTGTCGGTGTCGTGCGATCCGCGCGGCAGCGACGACTGGCGCGCGCGCTTCCACACCCAGCCCACGCGGCTGCTAATCAGCCAGGGCTTCATCGCCCGCCACGGCGACGGCGGCACGGCCGTGCTGGGCCGCGGTGGCTCGGATACCTCGGCCGCTTACTTCGGCGCCCTGCTCAAGGCCCGGCGGGTGGAGATCTGGACCGACGTGCCGGGCATGTTCAGCGCCAATCCCAAGGAAGTGCCGGACGCGCGCCTGCTCACCCGCCTGGATTACTTCGAGGCCCAGGAAATCGCCACCACCGGCGCCAAGGTGCTGCATCCGCGCTCGATCAAGCCGTGCCGCGACGCCGGCGTGCCGATGGCGATCCTGGACACCGAGCGCCCCGAGCTGCCCGGGACCAGCATCGACGGCGAGGCGCTGACCGTGCCGGGCGTCAAGGCGATCAGCCGCCGCAACGGCATCGTGCTGGTGTCGATGGAAGGCATCGGCATGTGGCAGCAGGTGGGCTTCCTGGCCGACGTGTTCGACCGCTTCCGCAAGCATGGGCTGTCGGTGGACCTGATCGGTTCGTCGGAGACCAACGTCACCGTGTCGCTGGACCCGTCCGAGAACCTGGTCAGCACCGACGTGCTGGCCGCGTTGTCCTCGGACCTGGCCGAGATCTGTCGGGTCAAGGTGATCGCGCCGTGCGCGGCCATCACCCTGGTCGGGCGCGGCATGCGCTCGCTGCTGCACAAGCTGTCCGATGTCTGGGCAACGTTCGGCAAGGAGCGCGTGCACCTGATCTCGCAGTCGTCCAACGACTTGAACCTGACCTTCGTCATCGACGAGGCCGATGCCGACGGCCTGCTGCCGATCCTGCATGGCGAACTGATCGACAGCGGCGCCATGCCGGTGGAGGAGACCAGCGTGTTCGGCCTGCGCTGGCGCGAGCTCAACGGCGCGGTGCGTCCGCGCCCGACGCCGTGGTGGCGCGATCAGCGCGAGGCGCTGCTGGGGCTGGCCCCGGCCGGCACGCCGACCTACGCCTACCATCTGCCGACCGTGCGCGCGCGCGCCCGCGCGCTGGCCGCGATGCCGCAGATCGATCATCGCTACTACGCGATCAAGGCCAATTCGCACCCGGCGATCCTGCGCACGCTGGTCGAGGAAGGCTTCGGCCTGGAGTGCGTTTCGCACGGCGAGCTGAAGCTGGTGTTCGCCTCGGTGCCGGAGCTGGATCCCAAGCGCGTGCTGTTCACCCCGAGCTTCGCGCCCAGGCACGAGTACGAGGCCGCCTTCGCCCTCGGCGTCAATGTCACGCTCGACAATGTCGAGGCCCTGCAGCGCTGGCCAGAGATCTTTCGAGGCCGCACGCTGTGGTTGCGCGTGGACCTGGGCCATGGCGATGGCCACCACGAGAAGGTCAACACCGGCGGCAAGGCGTCCAAGTTCGGCCTGTCCGCCGCGCGCATCGACGAGTTCGTCGCACTGGCGCAGACGCTGGGGATCACCATCACCGGCCTGCATGCACACCTGGGCAGCGGCGTGGAGGCCGAGGGCCACTGGCGCCTGATGTGCGACGAGCTGGCCGGCTTTGCCCGCCGCATCGGCACCATCGAGGTGATCGACATCGGTGGCGGCTTGCCGATCCCGTACCACGCCGATGACGAGCCCTTCGACCTGGACGCCTGGTCGCGCGGTCTGGAAGAGGTCAAGGCCGTGCATCCGGCGTTCCGCCTGGCCATCGAACCGGGCCGCTACCTGGTGGCCGAGTCGGGCGTCCTGCTGGCCAGCGCCACGCAGGTGATCGAGAAGGACGGCGTACGCCGCGTGGGCCTGGACGCGGGCATGAATGCGCTGATCCGCCCGGCGCTGTACGACGCCTGGCACGACATCCTCAACCTCAGCCGCCTGGACGAGGCCGACACGACGACCTTCGACGTGGTCGGGCCGATCTGCGAGTCCTCCGACGTGTTCGGCCGCCGTCGCGCGCTGCCGGTGGCGACCGCGCCGGGCGATGTCATGCTCATCGCCGATGCCGGCGCCTACGGCTACAGCATGGCCAGTACCTACAACCAGCGCGAGCTGCCCAAGGAAGCAATCATTGATGTCTGAGTGGACCTTCCAGCGCGAGAGCGTCAAACAGTTCCGTTTCGTCGGCTGCGACTTCGATGCGGCCACGGGCGAGGCACGGCTGCGCTACGCCTTCGACCAAGGGCCGGAGCTAGTGGAAACAGTGCGTTTTCCCGGCGCGCCGTTCGCGCTGGACGACGCGCGCGCGCGCGCCGTGCAGCGGGCGCTGCGCCTGCTGCACCTGATCGCCGGCGTCAGCTACTACAAGGCGGCCGTGCCGCCGGAGCTGGTGATCGAAGGCGAGCCCATCGGCGCGGAGACCGCGGCGATGATGGAGGACATCTACACCCACGGCCTGGGTGAGTTCGCCTACCGCAACGGGCTGGACCTGCACGGGCGCATCCGCTTTCCGGCCAGCGAGGCCGCCGACACCGTGCCAGCGCCCGCCCTGGGGCTGGCGTCGCATGCGCTGGTGGCCATCGGCGGCGGCAAGGATTCGCTGGTGACGATCGAGGCGCTGCGCCAGGCGGGCGTGGCCCAGACCGTCAGCTGGGTCGGCGGTTCGCAGCTGATCGCCGCCTGCGCCGCACGCACCGGCCTGCCGACGCTCAACATCACCCGCGCGCTGGCGCCGGCACTGTTCGAGCTCAATCGTCAGGGCGCCTACAACGGCCACATCCCGGTCACCGCGATCAACTCGGCGATCCTGGTGGTGGCCGCGCTGCTGCGTGGGGTGGACCAGGTGGTGTTTTCCAACGAGCGCTCGGCCAGCTACGGCAGCCTGATCCCCGGCACGGGCGAGGTGAACCACCAGTGGTCCAAGGGCTGGGCGTTCGAGTCTCTATTCGGTGCGCACGTGCAGCGTCATGTGGCCGCCAACCTGGCGTACTACTCGCTGCTGCGGCCGCTGTCCGAGCTGGCGGTGGCGCGGCAGTTCGCCAAGACCGATCATTACGACGCGCATTTCTCCAGCTGCAATCGCAACTTCCACATCCTCGGCGAGCGTCCGGTCAATCGCTGGTGCGGCATGTGTCCCAAGTGCCATTTCGTGTTCCTGGCGCTGAGCAACTTCATGCCCAAGCCGCGCCTGCTGAACATCTTCGGCCGCAATCTGCTGGACGATGTGGCGCAGACGGCCGGTTTCGACGCGCTGCTGGAATACCAGGACCACAAGCCGTTCGAGTGCGTGGGCGAAGGGCGCGAATCGCGCGCGGCGATGGCCGCGCTGGGCCAGCGACCGGAGTGGCGCGAAGACGCGCTGGTGGCGCGCTTCAATCGTCAGATCGCCCCGCAGCTGGACGCGGCCGAACTGCAGATCGCCCCGCTGCTGCAGCCCGAAGGCGAGCACCGCATCCCGCCTGCGCTGTGGGACCAACTGCGTGCGAATTTCGCAGCTTGAGGGCCAGCGCATCGCGCTGTGGGGCTGGGGGCGCGAAGGTCGCGCCGCCCATGCCCTGCTGCGCAGCCGGCTGCCCGCCCAGCCGCTGACGCTGTTCTGCAGCGCCGCCGAAGCCGAGCAGGCCGCAGCGCTGGATGACGCGCTGCTGTTTCCGCGGTCTGACGTCAGCGGCGCGGCGCTTGGCGGCTTCGATGTGGTGATCAAGTCGCCGGGCATCAGCCCGTATTCGCCCCAAGCCCTGGAGGCGCAGGCCGCCGGTGCGCACCTGCTGGGCGGCACGGCGCTGTGGTTCGCAGAGCATCCCGACGCGCGCACCGTGTGCGTGACCGGCACCAAGGGCAAGAGCACCACCACCGCGTTGCTGGCCCACCTGCTGCGCGCTGGTGGCCATCGCACCGCGCTGGCCGGCAATATCGGCCTGCCGCTGCTGGAGGTGATGGACCCGCAGCCCGCACCGGAGCTGTGGGCGATCGAGCTGTCCAGTTACCAGACCGGCGCGGTCGCCGATGGCGGCGTGCGGCCGGAAGTCGCCGTGGTGCTGAACCTGTTCCCCGAACACCTGGACTGGCACGGCAGCGAGCAGCGCTACATCGAGGACAAGCTGGCGCTGGTGACGCGCGCGGCGCCGCGCACGGCCGTGCTCAACGCGCGTGATCCGGTGCTGGCGCGGCTCGACCTGCCCGACAGCCGCATCGTCTGGTTCAACCGCGAGGATGGCTGGCATCTGCGTGGGGATGTGCTGTTCCGCGGTGATGCCGAGGTGTTCGACACCCGCGCGGTGCCGCTGCCCGGCCGCCACAACCGCGGCAACCTGTGCGCGGTGCTGGCGGCGATCGAGGCGCTGGATATCGAGGCCACGTCGCTGGCGACTTCGGCGGTGAGCTTCCAACCGCTGCCCAACCGCCTCCAGACGCTCGGCGCGCGCGCTGGCGTCACCTACGTCAACGATTCGATCAGCACCACGCCGCACGCCACGTTGGCGGCGCTGGAGTGCTTCGCCGGGCAGCGCATCGCGCTGCTGGTCGGCGGCCATGATCGCGGCCTGGACTGGCACGGCTTTGCCGATGCGATGCGTACGCAGGCACCGCTTGGCATCGTGACCATGGGCGCCAACGGGCCGCGCATCCACGCCTTGCTGGAGCAGGTTGCGGGCGAGGGTGGTTGTGCCCTGGCGTCCGCGCCTGACCTTGCGATGGCGATGCACCAGGCCGAGGCGATGCTGGGCGGGCAGGGCGTGGTGCTGCTGTCGCCGGGTGCGCCGAGCTTCGGTATGTACCGGGACTACGTGGAGCGCGGCAAGGATTTCGCGCGGATCGCGGGGTTTGATCCGGAGGCGATCGTGGCGATTCCTGGGTTGGGCGTGGCTTGAGGCGTCGCGCCGCGTTGGGCGCTTGGAGGCCTTCAGGCAAGGGCTCTGCAGCAAAGGCTTTCGAGCAAAGGCCGAATCAGAAGCTTTGAAGCAGAAGCAAAGCTTTCGCGCCTGCGGGCGCGAGCTACTTTTGACGCGGCAAAAGTAGCCAAAACCGCTTCTCGCCGGGACGCGAGCCGCCGCTGCGCGGCGGTGCCCTGCGCTTCTCGGAAGACGGGGCACGGCGCCCAAACTCGCTTCGCTCAAACAGGGCGCCTCTTCGGCCCCGCCTTCCTGCGATGCTCAGCTCGCTTTACGGCTCAGACAGGTCAAGCGAGGCTCAAAAGCAGAAGCTCTTGAGCAACAGCAACAGCAACAGCAACCCTTTCAAATCGTCATTCCCGCAAAAGCGGGAGTTGCTCTACAACAGACGAATGTCTGGTCATCCATGGACTTTGGTCTTCGCTCCTCGCTTTTGCTCGTGCTTCCAGGTCCGCCGTAGGGCACGGCGGAGGGACGAGGATAAGACCCGCAGGGCGCCGCACATGGATGTGCGGCGTTTTTCGAGGGGACAGGATGTTCCTTCGAAAAATCCCTCGGCCCGCAGCGGACCTGCGCGCAGCGCAGGCGTGCCGCCCGGGGCGTGTTTCTTTGCCTACCTTTCTTTGCGCGAGCAAAGAAAGTAGGTCGGGCTGCGCAGCGGCACGAAAGCTCTTGCTTTGACGCGATCAACAACCCGGAACAGATG
The DNA here is from genome assembly GCF_058448525.1 of Pseudoxanthomonas sp. JC1303. Taxonomy (NCBI): domain Bacteria; kingdom Pseudomonadati; phylum Pseudomonadota; class Gammaproteobacteria; order Lysobacterales; family Lysobacteraceae; genus Pseudoxanthomonas; species Pseudoxanthomonas sp. JC1303. The sequence continues at coordinate 3,329,015 of NZ_CP185958.1, forward strand.
CGCCCAGGCGCCCCGTGCAACCCCCATCAAGCAAACGCCGCCGCATACCCCGACTGCATCACCGCCTTCTGCAACGCCTCGGACACGCGCAGGTTGCCGGCCACGACCTGGCGGCCTTCGGCCTGGGTGCCGTCGTCCATACGGGCCAGGGTGCGGCCGCGGAAGTCGCTGACCTTGCCACCGGCCTCGCGCACCAGCAGCACGCCGGCGGCGATGTCCCAGGCCTTCACGCCCGCCTCGAAGTAGGCGTCGGCGCGGCCGCAGGCCACGTAGGCCAGGTCCAGCGCCGCCGAGCCGGTGCGGCGGATATCCTCGGCGTGGTTGAGCAGTTCGCGCACGCACTCCAGGTGCGCGCCGACGCGGGCCCGCTCGCGCGGCGGGAAGCCGGTGTGGATCATCGTGGCGCCCAGGTCCTTGCGGTCGGCCACGCGGATCTTGCGCTCGTTGAGCTGGGCGCCGGCGCCGCGGCTGGCGGTGAACAGCTCGTTGCGCAACGGGTCGAAGATCACCGCGTCGGTCGGCTCGCCGTTGTCCACCAGGGCGATGGAGACGCAGTAGTGGCCAAAGCCGTGCAGGTAATTGCTGGTGCCGTCCAGCGGGTCGATGACCCAGTGGTAGCGCGGGTTCTTGCCGGGCACCACGCCGCCTTCCTCGCCGATCACGCCGTAATCGGGGTAGGCGCGGCGCAGTTCCTTGATGATCGCCTTTTCCGCGTCGGCATCGACCTCGCTGGCGTAGTCCATGCGGCCCTTCTGGACCACGTTGAGCGCGTCGAGCTTGTTGATGCTCCGCAGCAACACGTTGCCCCCGATGCGTGCGGCCTTGGTCATGACGGTGACGACGGGATTCAACATGCGAAACAACCTCGAGGACAGGCAGGGCGCGGGACGCGGCGGGTGGAAAGAGCGAGTACCGGCGCGGCGGCCGGACCGCGCATTCTAGCATTTCGGCCGGGTCCGGGCCGTCCGGCGCCGCATTGGCGCCTGGGGCAGGGACGCGCCGGCGGACGCCAGCCCCTAGAATTGCCGCCCATGGATTCCATCGACCCGATCGCCGCCGCACGCATTCGTTTCGTGCTGGTCGGCACCCAGCATCCCGGCAACATCGGCGCGGCCGCGCGCGCGCTCAAGACCATGGGCCTGTCCCAGCTGATTTTGGTCCAGCCGGAAGACTTCCCCAGTGACGAGGCCTACCGTCGCGCCGCCGGCGCCGACGATCTGCTGGCCGACGCGGTGGTCACCCATGATCTGGCCGCGGCGGTGGCGGACTGCCGCCTGGTGCTGGGGTGCACCGCGCGCAGTCGCCGCGTGCAGTTGGAGGAGCACACGCCGCGCCAGGCCGCGAGCCGGCTGGCCCACGTGGCGGCCGAGGCGCCGGTGGCGCTGCTGTTCGGCCGCGAGCGCACGGGCCTGACCAACGAGGAACTGCAGCTGTGCCACGCGGCGGTCCACATCGACGCCAACCCGGACTACAGCTCGCTGAACCTGGCGGCCGCCGTCCAGGTGCTGTCCTACGAGACCCGGCTGGCGCTGCGCGGTGGTGCGGCGCCGGCGGTATTGGCTGCGCCCGCCGTCCCCGAATCGCGAACGGACCTGGCCACCCATGCGCAGCTTGAAGGGTTCTTCGCGCAACTGGCCGAGACCCTGGAGCAGATCGATTTCCACAAGGGGCGCGCGCCCGACTCGGCCATGCGCAAGCTGCGCCGTTTGTACCTGCGCGCCGACCTGGACGAGAAGGAGGTCCGGCTGCTGCGCGGCATCCTGGCCGACGCCCAAAGGATGGCCAGGCTCGCGGGTGAAGGTGGAGTGAAAAACGCTGTCGGGTAGCGGGCATTTCAGCTAGGCTGGCCCGTCATTTGCCGCACGATGTGTCCCTTGCGTACCTGGTTTGTCCGTGTCCTGCTGTTGTTGACGGTAATGGCGATGCCGGTGATGGCGGCACCGGTGCCAGGCAGCGACGACCCCCACGTGCTGGTCCTGGGGCGGATCAGCGACGACCCCAAGGCGCATTACGCCCAACTCAAGCCCTTGCTGGATTACGTCGTGGCGCACATGCGGGATGTGGGCATCACCGGGGGGCGCATCCTGATGGCCCGCGACGCACGCCAGATGAGCAGCTATCTGCGCCGTGGCCGGGTGGACTGGGTCACCGAAACCTCCGGCACCGGCATGGAGCTGGCCCGCCGCGGTGGGGCCGAGCCGTTCCTGCTGACCGAGCGCGGCGGGGCCAGCGCGTACCACACGATCATCTTCGCGCGCGCCGATTCGGGGCTGACCTCCGTCGCCGACCTGCGTGGCCATGCGCTGGCACTGCAGGGCGTGGGCTCGACCAGCGCCTATCTGGTCCCGGCGTCGATGGCGCTGGAAGCCGGCCTGCCGATGGAGCTGTTGCTCTCTCCGCAGGATCGGCCCGATGCCGATTCGGTTGGCTACGTGTTCGCGCGCTCGGAGCTGAACATCGCCGCCTGGGTGGACAAGGGCATGGTCGATGCCGGTGCGCTGAGCAACCTGGACTGGGACAACCCGCGGCGCATGCCCGAGAGCTTCCGCCGCAACATGCGGGTGCTGGCGCGCAGCGACGATTATCCGCGCGCGGTGGAGATGGTGCGCTCGGGGCTTCCCGTCGAGGTGCGTGCGCGCCTGCATGAGGTGCTGCTGGACGCCGCGCGCGATCCCCAGGCGAGCGACGCGCTCAAGCGCTTCTTCGGTACCACGCGCTTCCTCGATCTGGATGCCGAGTCGCTGCGCGCGCTGGAGCGGGTCCGCCAGGCTGCGGCCCACGTCCGCGAGCACATCGAATGACGCGCCGGACGCGTTTCGGCCTGCAGGCGCAGCTGGCCCTGGGCCTGTCCGTGGCGCTGGTCATGGTCCTGGGGCTGATGGCCGTGGTGCTGCAGCGCCAGCGCGCCATGCAGGAAGAGGTGGACCAGCTCGGTCGACAGGCCGTGCAGTCGATGGCTTCCGAAGGCCTGACCCGGCGCGGTGCCGCGATGGCCCAGCAGTTGGCCGATTCGCTGGCCAATCCCATGTATTACTCCGACCTGGACGCCATCGGCACCCTGGTGCGCGAAGCCACCCGCCAGCCCGACGTGGCCTACGTGCTGGTCTACGACGACGACGGCAACTTGGTCACCGACGGCTCCTGGGACATGGCCTCCTATGGGCAGCCGATGCAGGATCCGCTGGCGGCGCGCGCCCTGGCCAGCAATGGGCTGCTGACCCAGTGGTCGGACAAGGTGGTGGAGGTCTCGCAGGTGATCGAGTTGGGCGACTCGCGCCTGGGCGGCGTGCGGGTGGGCTATTCGCTGGCCGAAGCACGGACGAGCGAGCAGCGTGCCGCCGAGGTGCTGCGCGCGCGGCTGGATGCGCTGGGGCGCCGCCACTTTGGCTGGATCGCGACGATGCTGGGCCTGCTGTTGCTGGTCGGTGTGGTGCTGGTGGCCTACATGCAGCGCAGTCTGGTGAGGCCGATCCGCTTGTTGGCGCAGTCGGCACGGGCCATCGGCGTGGGCGACTACGACGTGCCGCGCCCGGTCAGCGACCGCCAGGACGAGGTGGGCGAACTGGTCCGCGCCTTCGCCGAAATGAGCGACAGCATCGCCCGGCACGACCGCGACGTGCGGCACATGGCCTATACCGACGCGCTGACCGGCCTGACCAATCGCCTGGCGTTCCGTGAAAGCCTGGACCACCGGATCATGCTCGGCCGCGTCGCTGGTCGCGACCTGGCCCTGCTGTTCGCCGACATCGACGACTTCAAGCGGGTCAACGATTCGCTGGGGCACGAGGCGGGCGACGAGGTCCTGCTGCATTTCGCCGCGCGCATCCGCGAAGCGGTCCAGCGTCTGGGCGGCGACGACGCCATGGTGGCCCGCTTCGGTGGCGACGAATTCGTCATCCTGATCCAGGGGGGCGACGTCCGGCAGGCGGCCTCGGCCCTGGCCGAAGAGATGGTCCAGGCGCTAAGCCTGCCGTTGAGCGTGCAGGGTCGGCAGGTCTACCTGGGCACCTCGGTGGGCATCACCCTGTTCCCGGAAGACGCCACCGGGGCCACCGCGCTGATGAAGAACGGCGACGTGGCGATGTACCAGGCCAAGATGGCGGGCAAGAACTGCTACCGCTTCTACAGCCGGGCGATGGATCAGGCCGTGGAGCGCCGCGTGCGCATGGAGGCCGAGCTGCGCGGGGCGTGGGACCGCGGCGAGCTCTCGCTGGTCTACCAGCCGCTCTATCGACTGGCCGACAACCTGATCGTCGGTGCCGAGGCCTTGCTGCGCTGGCAGCATCCCGAACTGGGCGCGATCCCCCCGTCGGTGTTCATCGAGGTGGCTGAGCAGAGCGGTCTGATCGAGCAGCTCGGCCCGCAGGTCCTGCGTGCGGCATGCGACGCGGCCTCACGCTGGGGCCTGCCCAGCGCGTCGGGGGCCGAATTGCCGTTCGTCTCGGTCAACGTCTCGCCCCGACAGCTGCGCAGCGGCGACCTGCCCGAGGTGGTCTCGCGCGTGCTGCAGGAAACCGGCCTGTCCGCCGGCCGCCTGCACCTGGAGCTGACCGAGACGGCGGTGATCGGCGACGAGGCCCACGCCAGCCTGATGCTGGCCAAGCTGCACCGCGCCGGGGTGAAGGTCTGGCTGGACGATTTCGGCACGGGCTTTTCCGGCCTGAGCCACCTGCGCCGGGTGCCGGTGGACGGGGTCAAGATCGACCGCAGCTTCATCACCGACCTGCAGCGCAATCCCGACGACCTGGCCCTGACCACGGCGATCATCGCCATGGCCCACTCGCTGGGGATCGCGGTGGTCGCCGAAGGCGTGGAGAAGCAGGGGCAGTTCGACCTGCTGCGCGAGCGCGGCTGCGACCTGGCCCAGGGCTACTGGCTGGGGTATCCGCTCAACGACAGCGAGTTCGCCCAGTTGCTGGTCTGACCGCCGCGCCGGGACGGCGCTACATCCTGGTTTGCAGCCAGTGCAGCGCGACCTGGCCCAGCTCCTTGAGCGAGACGCCGAACACCACGACCGCCGCCGCGCCCAGGACCCACGCGCCCAGCATCAGCATCCCGTCGCGCTCGAGCAGGGCGAACACATACACCAGCAGCAACAGGCCGAACAGGTAGTTGGTGAAGGGGATCGGCAAGGCCAGCAGCACGCCGAGCAGGAGCAGCAGCAGGCCGGTGAACGCGCCCGCCAGACGGCTGTCCAGCATGCCCGCCCACCGCGGGCGCACGACCTTCTCCAACCAGCGCAGCGGCTTGGCCAGCGCGTTGCGGAAGCGCACGACCGATTGGCGCTGGGGGCCGCGAATGGCGATGAAGCGCGGCAGCCAGGGCTTACGCAGGCCCAGCAGCAGCTGTGCACCGACCAGCATCACCAGCGGCCCGCTCAGGCCGCCGGCCACGCCGGGAATGGGGATGAAGGAGGGCAGCACGCCGATGAACAGCAGCATGCCGAAGGCGCTCTGCTTCAGGTCGGCCAGCAGGTCGACCAGGCGCAGCCGCTCGGCCGGATCGCCACGCGCCATGTCATCGAGCAGGCTGCGGGTGGTCTCGGCGTGGTGGGATTGGGCCGAACCGTCACCCGACGATGTCGTCATCGTCTTCGTCCTGCAGTTTCTGCAGCAGCAGCTTGTCCACTCGCGCCCCGTCCAGGTCGACCACCTCGATGCGCCAGCCGGCCCACTCGAAGTGCTCGCCGGTATGCGGGATGCGACCGAACTGCTCGATCACCATGCCCGCGGCGGTGTGGTAGTCGCGCTCGTCCGCGCCGGGCAGCTGCACGCCGCCCATCAGCTCGCGCAGGTCGTCGTTGGACAGCGAGCCGTCGATCAGCAGCGAGCCGTCCTCGCGGGTGACCACCAGGGCGTCCGGATCGGGATTCTCGGCGGCTTGGTGGTAGCGGCCGATCACCGCATTCATCAGGTCGGCCAGGGTCACCATGCCCTGGATCTCGCCGTACTCGTCCACCACCAGCGCCAGGGACTGCTGCTCCTCGCGCAGGATCTCCAGCAGCTTCATCGCATGGGTAGATTCGGACACGAACAGCGGTTCGCGCAGCTCGGTGAACAGCTCCGGCGAGTGGTCGGCGATGCGGTCGAGCAGCGACTTGACCTCCAGCACGCCCACCACCTCCTGGTCGTTCTCGCGGAACACCGGGAAGCGCGAATACTGGGCCTGGCGCATGGTCTGCAGGTTGTGCTCATACGGGGCGGCCACGTCCAGCCAGACGATGCGCTTGCGCGGCGTCATCAGGCTGTCGGCGGTGCGGTCGCCCAGGCGCAGGACGCGGTTGACCATGTTGCGCTCGTCGTCGTCGATCACGCCCTGCTCGTGGCTCTCGCTCACCAGCATGCGGATCTCTTCCTCGGTCACTGCATGGCGCGCGTCGTCCTTGATGCCCAACAAACGCAGTACGCCCCGGTTGATCGCGCCGAGCACGGCCACCACCGGGCGGGCGAAGCGCGAGAGCCAGTCCAGCGGGATGGCCACCACGGCGGCGATCTTCTCGGCATTGGTCAGGGCCAAGCGCTTGGGGATCAGTTCGCCGAAGATCACCGAGCCGGCGGTGATCAGGGTGACCGCGGTGCCGACGCCGATGGGCACGGTGTAGTGCTCCGCGCCAGGGAACCAGCCCGCCAGCCAGCCGGCAATGATCGCGCCGATGGCATCGCCGCCGAACACGCCGGCCAGGACGCCGATCAGGGTGATGCCGATCTGCACGGTCGACAGCAGGTTGTCCGGATGCTCGGCCAGGGCCAGGGCCACGCGCGCGCCGCGGCTCTCGATGGCCATCTGCTTCAGGCGCAGCTTGCGCGAGGTCATCAGCGCCATCTCCGACAGAGCGAAGAAGGCATTGAGGATGATCAGGAAAACGACGATCAACAGCTCGAACACGCAGCGCCCTCCAGGTCAGTGGCGGGGGCGGAGGTCATCCGGGCGAGGGCGGCGCGCGAGGGGGCCGCGGGGGGGTAAGGGTCGTCGTCCATAAGATGCGCCCCGTTCAGGGCGCTGGAGGAGTCTAGCAAAGGCGGGCGTCAGGGACCCAGTGTGGGGCAACCTCACGTGAATCAAGCGCTTGCAAGGGTGTCAGGCGATCAGACTGTGACGAGGGGTCATCAAACCGTCATAATTGCCGGCTTCGACGTCGCCCCGTCCGGCGACAGGTGCCCCGACGCATGTTTTCCCTGCAGACCATCTTCGGCTCCGGCCAGCAGTTCTACACCCTGCTCGACGAGGCGGCCGACGCCGCGCACGACAGCACCAAGGCCCTGCACACCATGATGAAGGGCGCCAACCGGCAGCCGGCGCTGGACGCCTTCAAGCTGGCCAGGCAGCGCGAGCGCCAGGCTTCGGACAAGATCGGCAAGGCGCTGGTGGACAGCTTCATCACCCCGATCGAGCGCGAGGACATCGAGGCGCTGGGGTCGGCCCTGCACAAGATCCCCAAGCAGGTGGAGAAGTTCGCCGACCGCTACTCGCTGGCGGTGACCCACCTGGAGCACATCGACTTCGCCCCGCGCGCGGCGATGCTCGAGCAGGCCGCCGGCGTGGTCCAGCAGATGGTCACCGTGCTGCCGAAGATGAACCTGGACCAGGTCACCTCGCTCTACGAAAAGCTGCGCGCGCTGGAGAACGAAGCCGACCGGCTGATGCTGGAGCTGTACCGGGACATCTACTCGGGCCGGCTGGACAGCCTGCAGATGTTCCTGCTCAAGGAGTTTTTCGAGATCCTGGAGAAGGCGATCGACCGTTGCCAGGAAGCCGGCGCGGTGGTGTACCAGATCGTGCTGAAGAACTCCTGATCGTCATGTGGCAGCTCCTTTCCCCCTGCGGCCGGGGCATCCCGGGTCGCGCCCTGTGCTCCCTGGAGGCGCCGCGATGCTGACGCTCGTGCTGGTGGTGATCCTGGCCGCGTTGGTCTTCGAGTTCATCAACGGCTTCCACGACACGGCCAACTCCATCGCCACGGTGGTGGCTACCAAGGTGCTGGCCCCGGGCTGGGCCGTCGCCCTGGCCGCGGTGATGAACCTGATCGGTGCGCTGACCGGGACCGCGGTGGCCGCCACCATCGCCACCGGCATCGTCAACACCGAGGTGGTGGATGCCAGCTCCCAGGTCATCCTGTGCGCGCTGCTGGGCGGGATCGTGTGGAACCTGATCACCTGGTGGAAAGGCCTGCCTTCCTCTTCCAGCCATGCCCTGATCGGAGGGTTGTGCGGCGCGGCGCTGGCCGCCGCACACAACAACTGGGATGCGTTGATCTGGTCGCAGCATGCCGGCAGCTGGTTCAAGAACAAGGGCCTGCTGTGGAAGGTCTTCGTGCCGATGATCACCTCGCCCATCGCCGGCTTCATCCTGGGCGTGCTGATGATGCTGCTGCTGTGGGCGATCATCGCCGGCATGAGTCGCGCCGGCGGCATGTTGCGCCGGCTGGCGCGGCCACGCTGGGTCAATGCGTTCTTCGGCAAGGCACAGATCGCTTCGGCCGCCTACATGGGGTATGCGCATGGCCACAACGATGCGCAGAAGACCATGGGCATCATCGCCCTGACCCTGTTCGGCGCCCAGCAGGGCGGGGTGCTGAACGACCTGCCGTCGTGGCTGTCGTTCCTGCATCCGGACCCGGCGGCCAGTGGCGCCGACGTCGCCTTGTGGATCGTGCTGACCTGCGCGGTGGTGATGGCGGCAGGCACCGCTTCGGGGGGCTGGAAGATCATCAAGACGCTGGGTCACAAGATGGTCAAGCTGCATCCGATCCACGGCTTTGCCGCCGAGGTCAGCTCGGCGACCATCCTGACCGCGGCCGCACACTTCGGCATGCCGGTGTCGACCACCCACAGCATTTCCACGGCGATCATGGGCGTGGGCTATGCCAAGAATCCCAAGGCGCTGAAGGTCAGCGTGATCGAGCGCATCGTGTGGGCGTGGATTCTGACGATTCCGGCGGCGGGGGCCATTGCGTGGCTGATGTTGAAGGGGTTGCAGGTGATGGGGTGGGCGTAGGCCTTTTTGTCGCCTGACAGATTGCTGGGACGGGAGGCCTTGGGGCTTCCCGTTCTGCATTCGGGGATTGGCTTTTTTCGAGATGGGGCAGGAGCAAGCGCTTTCACGCCCTGCGGGCGCGACTTCCTTTTGTCTTGGCAAAAGGAGGCGGAACTGCGGCTCGCCGATTCCTCAAGAGGGAACGACGACGCACGCCGAGGCTTCGCGGCGGTGCCCTGCGCTTCTCGAAGAAGATGACATTTATTCCCTGCAGAGGGATGTTGCCCAAACTCGTTTCGCTCAGACTCTTCGGCCCTGTTTCGCTTCGCATGCTCGGCATGCTTTACGACTTAGACAGTCGATGTGGCGATGCTGGGGCCAAGGCAAGGCAAGAGCTTTCACGCCCTGCGGGCGCGACTTCCTTTTGTCTTGGCAAAAGGAAGCAAAACCGCCACTCGCCGGACACTCGCCGCCGCTGCGCGGCGGTGCCCTGTGCTTCTCGAAGAAGATGGCACGTCGCCCAAACTCGCTTCGCTCAGACAGGGCGACTCTGCGGCCATCTTCTTCTGCGATGCTCGGCTCGCTTTACGGCTCAGACAGGTGAAGCTCAAGCAACAGCAACAGCAACGGCAACGGCAACGGCAACGGCAAGGCAAAAGTAAAGAGCCAAAGCCAGGGCTCTGGCTTTTGCTTGCGCTCTGAAATCCTCCGTGAGGCACGGCGAAGGGGCGAGGCAAAGACCCGCAGGGCGACGTGCATGGATGCACGTCGTTTTTGGACGGGACAGGATGTCCCATCCAAAAATCCATCGGCCCGTAGCGAACCTGCGCGAAGCGCAGGCGTGCCGCCCGGAGTGTGTTGACCAGACGTGCGTCTGTTGAAAAGCGCCTCTTTGCCTAGCTTTCTTTGCACAAGCAAAGAAGGTAGGTCGGGCGGCGAAGCCGCACGAAAGCCGTTGCTTCTGCACTAAGCCAACAAATCGGGATGCGCTCGAACAACAAAGCAAGCCCAGCCTAGAATCCATCCATGGTCACCGACCTCTCCACCCCCGAAGCCCGCGCCGCGGCCATCCTCAAGGCCATCCGTGCCGTGCCGGCCGGGCAGGTGGCCGGGTATGGGGAGATCGCGCGCCGGGCGGGGCTGCCGGGGCGGGCGCGGCTGGTGGCGCAGGTGCTGCGCAAGTACGGGGCGCCGGATCTGCCCTGGTACCGGATCCTGCTGTCCAGCGGCCGGGTGGCCTTTCCCGAGGGCAGTCGCGGCTACCGTGAGCAAAGCCAGCGGCTGCGGGCCGAAGGGGTCAAGGTGGTCAAGGGGCGGGTGATCGGCCAGAAGGCCGCCGCGTCGATCGACGAGCAGATCTGGGGCCAGGAGTGAGCCGAGGACGGCGACTGGCGCGCGCCGGCCGGGGAATGGCCCGCCCACGCACCTGACAGGATCGAAAGCCGCGCCTTGCAAGGACGTTGGGCTGCCCGCACGTATGATGCAGCCCGATTTTCATGCACGAGGTTGTCGACGATGTTTCCCCGATTGCAGCCGGCCACCAAGGCCCTTCTGATCGCCAACGTGGTGGTGTTCCTGCTGCAGATGGTGTTGCCCGACGCGGTGACCACCCCGATGCTGCTGTGGCCGATCGGTAGCGGAGAGATGGTGCAGGGTGGCGGCTTCATGCCCTGGCAGTTGGTCACCGCCGGCTTCATGCACGCCAACATCGGCCACATCTTCTTCAACATGTTTGCGCTGTGGATGTTCGGCTCGCCGCTGGAGGCGGTATGGGGACAGAAGCGCTTCACCACCTATTACCTGGTGAGCCTGATCGGAGCCAATGTGCTGCAGGTGATCGTGGGGACGCTGCTGCTGCACCAGGGGCAGTTCCCGGCACCGGTGCTGGGCGCCTCGGGCGCGGTGTTCGCCCTGCTGCTGGGCTACGGGATGCTGTTCCCCGAGCATCGGATGATCATTTTCCCCATCCCGATGGAGATCAAGGCCAAGACCCTGGTGATCATCTATGGCGCGATGGAGCTGTTCTTCGCTTACACCGGTCGCCAGCCGGGCGTGGCCCATTTCGTGCACCTGGGCGGGATGCTGTTCGGCTGGCTGCTGATCCGCTACTGGCGCGGGCAGCCGCCGTTCGGGCGTAACGGGCGTGGCGGCGGGCGCCGCCGCAATCCGGGATTCCGGGTGGTGAAGTAGCCTAGAAAGCTCTAGTCATCGAAAGAAAACGCGGCCCATCGGCCGCGTTTTTTTGCCTTGCCGATAGCGCTGTTCAGCGCCAGATGCTGATCTGGTCGGCCTCCGGGTGGACCATCGGGGTGCCGGCCTTGCACGAGAACGTCTCGGCGAATGCGGGCAGATCCTGCAGCGGCCCATTGCTGCGCACCGGGCCCGGCGCGTGGGTGTCGCTGGCCTGGCGGATGGTGGCCTCTTCCGGCGCGACCTGCTGGCCCCACAGCTGCGACCAGCTGTTAAAGAAGGTCTGCTTGGCGCCGGTGTTGGGCGCCGACTGGGACGCGGTGTAGGCGTCCCAGGCCAGCTCCACGCCGGACAGGTCGGCCAGGTTCTCATCGCGGGTCAGGGCGCCGTTGACGTTGGTCGCGGTCAAGCCCGGGTAGGCGTAGCCGTTGTACTGGCTGGTCACCCGTGCGCCCAGTGCGTTCCAGGCGCTCAGGTCCGCCGGGGTCCACCAGTCGCGCAGCTCTCCGGCCGCGTCGATCATGCGGCCCTTGGCGTCGAAGCCGCGGGTGAGCTCGTGCCCGACCAGGCCACCAAAGGCGCCGTACAGCGCCGAGGTGTCGCGCTTGACGTCGAACACCGGGGCCTGCATCACCGCGGCGGTGATGATCAGGCGGTTCTGGGCCAGGTCGTAGGCCAGGGCGGGCTGCTGCGGCAGCACGTTCCAGCGACGCTCGGCGTTGCCCTTGCCGATGCGCTTCATCTCCTCGCGGTGGCGCCAGGTGCTGGCGATCAGCATGTTGCCGCCGAAGCTGCCGCGCCCCATCGGCTGCACGCTGTAGTCCAGGTCGCGCTTGGGCGCGCCGATCTCGATGTCCAGCTTGGCCAGCTTGGCCTTGGCTTCGGCCTTGGCCTGCGGGCTCATCCACGCGTTGCGCTCCAGCGCCCGGCCCAGCGCCTCGCGCACGCCGCTGGCAATGGCCTCGGCCTTGTCGCGGCTGTCCTTGGGCAGGTAACGCGCGGTGTATTCGCGGCCAAGCATCGGGCCGGCCGCGGTGTTGATCGCGTCCAGCACCTGCAGCCAGCGCGGATCGGGCGCCTGCTTGCCTTCCAGGATGCGGCCACGGAATGCAAACGAGGCATCACGCCAGGGCTTGGCCAGGTACGGGGCCATCGCATCGCCCACGCGCCAGCGCAGGTAGGCCTTCCACTCTTCGGGCGAGAGACTCTTGATCAGCCCGTCGATCTGGGAGAACAGGGCCGGGTCGGCCAGGGACACCATGTCGTCCTTGACCCCCTGGGCTTCCAGGAAATCGTCCAGCTGCAGGTTGCGGTACTGCTTCTTGAGGTCCTTGACCGCCACCGGTGCGTAGTTGTTGAACGGGTTGGCCAGCTGGTCCAGCGGGCGTGACGCCCGGGCCAGGCGGGTCTCCAGGTCCAGCACGAGGGCGGACTGCGCATCAAGCTGATCGGCCGGCGTGCCGGTCAGGGCCAGGATCTGCTTGATGTAGGCGCGGTAGCGGCCGAGCAGCTCACGGGTCTCGGTGTCGGTGCGGGTGTAGTAGGCCGGGTCCGGCAGGCCTAGCGCGCCCTGCATGAAGTAGCCGATGTGCCGGTCCAGCGCCTTGAGGTCCACGTCCGGGCTGAAGTTGAAGGCCACCGGGATCCCGACCTGGTGCAGGGCGGCGATCGCGGCCGGGACTTCCTTGGTCTTCTTGATCCCGTCGATGCGGCTGAGCAGGGGCGCGATCGGCTTAGCGCCGTCGGCCTCGACGGCGGCTTCGTCCAGGCCACTGGCCCAGAAATCCCCGAGCAGTTTCTGCACCTGGCCTTGCGGGGACTGCATGGCGCCGTCCAGCAGTGCTTTCTGCTGCTGCAGGCTGTAGTCGCGCATGTTGCCCAGCGCCGAGACGGCACCCACGCCGGCCGGCAGCGGATTGGCCTTGAGCCAGTCGGCGTTGGCTGCGGCGTAGAAATCGGTGCACTCGGCGCTGACCGCCGGGGCCTTCTTGGCCGGAGCTTTCTTCTTCTTGGCGGCAAGGGCCTCGCCGTTGCCCAGCGCGATCATCAGCGCCAGGGCGAGCAGGGTGGGCGTACGGGCGTTGCGCAACTGCATCATCGTCGAAGAGCTTCCGGGCGGTCGAAGGCGCGGATTCTAGCAACGTGTTGGCGCGCGAAGTGGGCGAGGTCTTCACCCGTGCAGGACGGACTCAGCCGGTCAGGCGGCGTGTGCGTGCCACAGCCAGAGGCCGACGCCGCCAAGCACGGCCCAGGCGCACAGGCCGGCCACCGTCGCCGCGCCTTCGGAGGGCTCCGAGCCGGGGCGCAGCCACCGCAGCACCAGGTACCCGGTCCCCTTGATCAGCACTTCCAGCAACAGGTCCGAGAGCAGCCACCAGATCAGGCGCAGTGCGCCACGCAGCAGGCCACCGGTGAGTTCCTCGACAGGCACGGCACGATCCTTGTGTGTGATTCCAATTCCCAGCTTAACCGCGGCCCGGCGAGCGCGCCGCGGTAACAGCAAAGGCCCGGACGTGCCGGGCCTTTGCTGGGGTGTCGCAGGAGCCAGGACGGCTTACCAGATGACCACGCGCTTGTCGTCCGGACGCACCATCGCGTCGCCCGCCTTGCACTGGAAGGCCTTGGCGAAGGCCGGCATGTTGGACGGGGCGGCGATGGCGCGCAGCTGCATCGGCGCATGCGGGTCGGCGTTGAGGTAGACGATGGCCTGCTTTTCGCGGATGTCGCCACGCCACACGCGGGCCCAGTTCATGAAGAACCGCTGGTCCGGGGTATAGCCGTCGACCTTCTGGTCGGCTTCGCCCGGGTGCTGTTGCATGGCGGTGTGCAGGGCATCGTAGGCCACGTTCAGCCCGCCCAGGTCGGCGATGTTCTCGCCCAGGGTGAGCTTGCCGTTGACGTGCAGGTCCGGCTTGTCCTTGATCGGGGTGTAGGCGTCGAACTGGTCCACCAGCTTCTGGGTGCGCGCGTCGAACTTGGCGCGGTCGTCCTTGGTCCACCAGTTGACGTTGTTGCCGGCACCGTCGAACTGGCTGCCCTCGTCGTCGAAGCCATGGCTGGCCTCGTGGCCGATCACCGCGCCGATGCCGCCGTAGTTGATGGCGTCGTCGGCCTTGGCGTCGAAGAACGGCGGCTGCAGGATCGCGGCCGGGAAGTTGATCGTGTTGTCGGTGGGGTTGTAGTAGGCGTTGACCGTCTGCGGTGTCATGCCCCAGTCCTTGCGGTCGGTCGGCTTGCCGATCTTGGCGATGTCGTACTGGTAGTTGAACTTCTGCGCGGCCTGCAGGTCGCCGTAGTAATCATCCTGCTTGATCTCCAGGCCGGACCAGTCGCGCCAGGTCTCCGGGTAGCCGATCTTGGGCAGGAAGGTGTCCCACTTGGCGATCGCCTTGGCCTTGGTGTCCTCGCTCATCCAGTCCAGGTGCTGGATGCGGGCCTTCAGCGCGTTGCGCACGTTGTCCACCAGTTCGGTGGCGCGGGTCTTGGCTTCCGGAGTGAACACCTTGGCCACGTACAACTGGCCCAGGGCCTGGCCCATGGATTGATTGACCGCACCGAGCACGCGCTTCCAGCGCGGCTTCTGCTGGGGCTGCCCGGACAGGGTCTTGCCCCAGAAGTCGAAGCTGGCATCCACGAACGGCTGGCTCAGTGCGTTGGCCGCTCCGTCGATGGCGTGGAATCGCAGGTAGGCCTGCCACTGATCGGTCGGTGCCTTGGCCAGCAGCTTGTCGAACTCGGCGAAGAACTTCGGCTGGGACAGCGAGAAGCCCTTGTCGATGCTCACGCCCTGGGCGTTGAAGAAGGTCTCCCAGGAGAAATGCGGGGTGACCTTGTCGGCCTCCGCCACGGAAACGAAGTGGTATTGGTTCTTCGGATCACGCGCGTCCACGCGCGAAAGCGAGGCGGCGGCCAGCTGCTTTTCCAGATCGAACACCTGCTGGGCCTGGGTCTTGGCCGCGGCCGGGTCGGTGCCTGTCAGTTCGAAGGACTTGGCGATATACGCGGTGTAGGCGTCGCGGATGTCGGCGTACTTGGGATCGGTGTAGTAGTCCTTGGTCGGCAGGCCCAGCCCGCCTTCGTTGGCGTAGGCGATCTGGGTCTCGGCGTGCTGGTAGTCGGCACCGGAGCCGAACTCGAACACCTGGCCGTCGCCCTGGGCGTAGCGGTCGACGATGTACTTGGCCACGTCCTGGTTGTTCTTCAGGCCGGTGATGGCGTCCAGGGTGGGCTGCAGCGGCGTGTAGCCAGCCTTGTCGATGGCGGCCTGGTCCATGCCCGCGGCATAGAGCGCGCCGATCTTGTGCTCGATGGAGTCGCTGGGCGCGATCTTGTTCTTGGCCGCGGCCTCGACGATGTCGTGCTGGGTGTTGAGGCTGTCTTCGGCCAGCTTGTTGAAGGCGCCCCAGCTGGTGCGATCGTCGGGGATGGGATTGGCCTTGACCCACTTGGCGTTGACGAAGCCGTTGAGGTCGTCGCAGACGTTGATGTCCTTGTCCAGCTCGGTCACGTCAAAGGACGGGACCTGCTTGGCGGCATCGGCGGTGGCCGGCGGAGTCGAGGCCTGGGCCGGCGTGGTGTCCTCGTGCTTGTTGCAGGCCGACAGGGCCAGGCTCACGGCGAGGGAGAGGGTGATCAGTTTCGGTGCGTTCACGTATTCGGGACTCGTTGGCTTTCGCGGCCGATGGAAGGTGCCTTGCGGCACATGGGAAATAAGTGACGACGCGGCATGACGCCGCGTCGCCGTGCGCCAGGGGCGCGGTGGCTTACCAGATCACGACCTGCTTGTCCTGCGCGCGCACCATGGCATCGCCCGGCTTGCATTCGAACGCCTTGGCGAAGGCCGGCATGTTGGACGGGGCGCCGTTGGCGCGGAAGTTGGCCGGGGCATGCGGATCGGTCTTCAGGCGCACGGCCAGCTCTTCCGGAGTGAAGTTGCGGCGCCACACCGTGGCCCAGTTGAGGAAGAAGCGCTGGTCCTGGGTCAGGCCATCGATCTCCGGTTCCGGCTTGCCTTGCTCGGCGACCTTCATCGCGTCGTAGGCGGTGTTCAGGCCGCCCAGGTCGGCGATGTTCTCGCCCAGGGTCAGGTCGCCCTTGACCTTGCCGCCATCGCTTGTCGTATAGCCGTTGAACTGGTCCACCAGCTTGCCCGTGCGGGCTTCGAAGCCCTGCTTGTCGGCATCGGTCCACCAGTTCTCGAAGTTGCCGCTGGGCCCGAACTGCGCGCCCTGGTCGTCGTAGCCGTGGGTCATCTCATGGCCGATCACTGCGCCGATGCCGCCGTAGTTCAAGGCCGGATCGGCCTTGGGATCGAAGAACGGCGGCTGCAGGATGGCGGCCGGGAACACGATCTCGTTCTGCTGCGGGTTGTAGTAGGCGTTAATGGTCTGCGGGGTCATGCCCCACTCGGTCTTGTCCACCGGCTTGCCGATCTTGGACAGGTCGAACTTGTAGTTGAATTCCTGCGCGGCCAGCACGTTGCCGATGTAGCTCTCGCGGCTGGTCTTCAGCCCGGACCAGTCACGCCACTTGTCCGGATAGCCGATCTTGGGAGTGAAGGTGTTCCACTTGGCGATGGCCTTTTCCTTGGTCTCCGGGCTCATCCAGTCCAGCTTCTCGATGCGCGCCTTGAGCGCGGTGCGCAGGTTGCCCACCAGCTGTTCCATCTGTTGCTTGGCTTCCGGCGGGAAGGCGACCTTGACGTAGAGCTGGCCCATGGTCTCGCCGACCTGGCGGTTGATCGTGCCCAGCACGCGCTTCCAGCGGTCCTTCATTTCCTTCTGGCCACGCAGTGTCTTGCTCCAGAAGGCGAAGTTCTCATCCACGAACGGCTTGCTCAGGTACGGGCTGGCCTCGTCGATGGTGTGGAAGCGCAGGTAGGCCTGCCAGGCGGCCGGGTCGGTATCGGCCAGCATCTTGGACACTTCCTCGTGGAAGGCCGGGATGGCCAGCGAGAACTTCTCCGGCGGGGTCACGCCTTGGGACTTGAAGAACTCGGTCCAGGACCAGTTGGGGGTCAGCTTGTCGGCCTCTTCCAGGGTGACCGGGTTGTAGAACAACCCGACATGGCGTGACAGTTCGGTGCTGGTCTTGGACACCTTGGCCAGGCGGGTCTCGAAGTCGATGACCTGCTGGGCCTGGGCGGCGGCGGCCTCTGGGGCGATGCCAGCCAGCTCCAGGGTCTTGGCGATGTGCGCCTGGTAGGCTTCCAGCTTGGCCTTGTTTTCGGCGCTGGTGTAGTACTCCGGATCGGGCAGGCCCAGGCCGCCCTGCATCGCGTAGGCAATGTTCATGTCCGAGGCCTTGAAGTCGGCGTTGGCGCCGAAGCCGAACAGCATGTTCTGGCCCTTGGCCGCGCTGGTGCGCAGGTAGTCGGTGATCTTGGCCTGGTCGGTCAGCCCGTCGATCGCGGTCAGCTCGGCCTGGATCGGCGCGATGCCCTGCTGCTCGATCTTGTCCTGGTCCATGCCGGTGGCCCAGAAGTCACCGACGATCTTCTCCACGCCGGTGGCGTTGGTGTCGGCGGCGGCCTGCTCGGCCAGCTGGTGCTGGACCGCTTCCGAGCGCTCGCTCAATACCTCGAAGCTGCCCCAGCTGGTGCGGTCGCCCGGGACCGGGTTGGCCGCCAGCCAGTTCTGGTTGGCGTAGGCGTTCAGGTCCGTGCAGACGTTGGCGTTCTTGTCCAGGTCGGCGGCCTTGAAGCTGTTGAACGGCGGCAGCTTGGAATCGTCCAGGGTCAGGGCCTTGGGCGCGTCGGCAGGCGGGGTCGACGTGGCCGGGGCCTGGTCGTCGGATTGCTTGCAGGCCGCCAGTACGGTGGCGATGGACAGGGTGAGCAGCAGGATCTTGGTCTTGGACGTGCGCACGTAGGCTCCCTTGGATAACCGTGAAGTCGCTCTTGCCGCGGGTGGTCCGGGCAATCGTGGGACTGTAACGCGGCGCCGGGAGGCGGGCCGGTGTCGAAGGTCATGGGCCCCGGCCGGGGGCTGGGCTCAGGGCGCCAGGGGGTCGCGGGCGGCCACCAGGTCGCGGGTGGCGCGCAGCAACAGGTCGCTGCCGCGGGCGTCCTCGGCGTGGAGGGTGGCCAGGCCCATGCGCAGGCCGTTGCCACGGGCCGCGGGCCCGGGGCGGCCGGGCCGGCCTTCCAGGTCCACCATCAGCGCGGTGGCCAGCGCGGTGGCGGTGTCGGCGCCGGTGTCCGGCAGCAGCGCGGCGAAGCGCCCGGCATCGAGACGGGCGATCAGATCGCCGGGCCGGCGCAGGCGCAGGCGCAGGGCGGCAGCCAGCGGCAGGGCCAGCTCCCCGCGTTGCCCGGGCAACTGCGGCCCGGGGCCGCGCGCCTCCACCAGCAGCAAGGACAGCGGCCGTCCGCGACGGCGCGCGGTGCGGACATCGCGCTCCAGACGGGTGTCGAACCAGGCGCGGTTGGCGGTTCCGGTACCCGGGTCCAGGCGCGACCGGCGGCGCGTGCGCTGCCAACTGCTGATCACGCCGGTCACCACACCGATCATCAAGACCAGCAGGGCGGCCATGGGAGGAAACCACGCGCCGGCCAGCAGCAAGGCCCAGCACAGCAGGCCGACCAGGGCCACGGCCAGCCCCATCGGCACCCAGAGCGTGTGCATGCCCGGCAGTCCGAGCAGCAGCAGGGGCAGGCAGACCAGGACAACGGCGAGCGAGACCTGCGCCAGGATCGGGATGGGCCAGATCGCGCGGTCCTCAAGCAGGCGCGCCACCGCATTGGCCTGTATATCCACCGGCGCCAACTGGTGCGCCATGCCGGGCACCGTCACCTCGCCGACCGGGGCGTCATCGGTGCGGCCGACGATCGCGACCCGCCCCGCCAGGCGCTCGGCGCCGATGCGGCCGTCCAGGACACCGGCGGCCGGAACGTGCTCGATGCCACCGCCACGTGGGTAGGCCAGCAGGACCGTTTCGGTTCCCGACCAGGTCTCCGGCCGTGCGTCGGATGTGGCGACGGCGCGGTGTCTGGCATGGCGGGCGGGAAGCGCAGTGCCGTGGGTCGCCAGGGACTCGAGCACGAGTGAGAACGCAGGCCAGCGTGGCGTACCCAGCCCCGCATGCAAGTCGAGTTGGCGTGGCATGCCATCGGGGTCGGTGCTGACTTCCACATGGCCCAGCGCCGCGGCGGCCTCAGCCAGGCTCGGGGCGGGCAGCAGGGCCGTGGCCGGCTGCGGCGGCGCGGGCAGGTCGGCCATGACCGGCAACACCACCGCACCGTTGCGGCGTATCGCCTGCGTAAGCAGCGCGTCACCTTCGGGATCGTAGAGGCTGGGCTGGGCCAGCAGCAGGTCCAGGCCGATTGCGCGGGTACCAGCGGCGGTCAGGCGATCCACCAGATTCGCCAGTTCGCGTCGCGACCATGGCCATGGCCCGAGCTGACTCACGCTGGGGGCGTCGATGGCGACCACGACCACCTGCTGCTCTCCCTGGGCATGGCGTGCGCCGGCAAGGCGGTCGAACAGGCCGCGATCCAGCGGCGCGGTGAGGCCGGAAAGGGTCAACAGCACCACCAGTGCCGCGGCCCCGATGCCGGTCAAGACGCGCTCACCGACATGCGCCCGGCTGCGGCGGATGGATCTCAGCGCGCGCATCAGGCGATGGGTTCGTGTTGGGGAGGATCTGTGTTCACGCTACCCTGCGCATTCGGTCCTGCCCGGCATGTGGTGTCCCATTTCGGTCCTTCCCCTGATCCGTGCAACGTCATGAACGCCAGCCGCAGATTGTGTAAGCCGTCACGGAATTCTGCCTGATGCGCGGCGCCACGTCCTGCGACGTCCTCCTGGTCGGTGGCGGCCACAACGGCCTGACCTGCGCGGCCTACCTGGCCCGCGCCGGGTTGAAGGTGACCGTCCTGGAGCGGCGCGGGGTGCTCGGTGGGGCGGCGGTGACCGAGGAATTCCATCCCGGCTTCCGCAACTCGGTGGCTTCCTACACCGTCTCGCTGCTGCAGCCCAAGGTGATCGCCGACCTCGACCTGCACGGCCATGGCCTGCGCATCGTCCAGCGCAGGTGCGGCAATTTCATGCCGCTGCCCGATGGGCAGTTCCTGCTGACTGGCGCCGGGCAGACCCAGGCGCAGGTTGCCAAATTCTCCCGGCGCGACGCCGAGGCCTTGCCGGCCTACGAAGCGCGGCTGGAGGCCATGGCCGATGTGTTGCGCGCGCTGGCCCTGCAGCCGCCGCCGAATATCACCGGCGATGGCTGGTGGAAGGCCCTGCCCGAACTGCTGCGCGGCGCGCAGCTGGGCCGCCGGCTGATGTCGCTGGACCAGACCCTGCGGCAGGAACTGTTGGATCTGTTCGTGCTCTCGGCCGGCGAATACCTGGACCGCTGGTTCGAGAGCGCGCCGATCAAGGCGCTGCTTGGTTTCGACGGCGTGGTCGGCCACTACGCCAGCCCTTACACGCCGGGCAGCGCCTACGTGCTGCTGCATCACGTGTTCGGCGAGGTTGATGGAGTCAAGGGGGTCTGGGGACATGCGATCGGCGGCATGGGCGCCATCACCCAGGCCATGGCGGCTGCGGCGCGCGCGGCCGGCGCCACGTTGCGCACCGACGCCGGCGTGGACGAGGTGCTGGTCGAAGGCGGTCGCGCGGTTGGCGTGGGCCTGCACACCGGCGAGATCCTGCGCGCACGCTGCGTGGTGGCCAACGTCAATCCCAAGCTGCTCTACCAGCGCCTGCTGCGCGCCGAGCACGTGCCGCAGCCGACCGCCGAACGCATGCGCCACTGGCGTTGCGGCTCCGGCACGTTCCGGATGAATGTCGCGCTGGACCGGCTGCCCTCGTTCACCGCCTTGCCAGGTGAAGGCGACCACCTGACCGCCGGCATCATCCTGGCGCCGTCGCTGGAATACATGGAAAGGGCCTACCTCGATGCGAAGGCGTATGGCTGGGCACGCGATCCCATCGTCGAGCTGCTGATTCCCTCCACGCTGGACGATTCGCTGGCGCCGCCCGGCCAGCACGTGGCCAGCCTGTTCTGCCAGCACGTGGCGCCGGAGCTGTCCGATGGGCGCAGCTGGGACGCACACCGCGAAGAGGTCGCCGACCTGATGATCGCCACGGTCGAGCGCTATGCGCCGGGCTTCGCCGCCTCGGTCCTGGGCCGGCAGATCAAGAGCCCGCTGGACCTGGAGCGCGACTTCGGCCTGGTCGGCGGTGACATCTTCCATGGTGCCCTGACCCTCAACCAGCTGTTCTCATCGCGCCCGGCGCTGGGCCAGGCGGGCTATCGCGGCGCGATTCCGGGCCTGTACCTGTGCGGGGCCGGTACCCATCCCGGTGGCGGGGTGACCGGAGCGCCAGGACACAATGCCGCGCAGGTGGTGATCGGCGACCTGCGCTGACGTGGCGCCGTGGGCGGCATGCGGGCCGCGCTAGCCTCGAGGCTCACCAAGGCATCGGGATCGCGACGCGATGTGGACGGATTTTGCCCTGCTACAGGCCGCGGGTGTGGCGCGCTATAGGTGAACTGGGGCCCTGAGGTGGGCGGGGTGGCCCTCGGAAGGATACTCCGCTCAGCGTCTGGGCGCGGGCAGGGTGGCCAGTTCCGAAGCTGAAGGGACGTGCTGCCACTTGGTCAGCGCCAAGGCCTTCGTCGAAGCCTGGGTGTTGATCCAGTTGGCGACTTCGCTGGCGTTGTCCTTGCCATACATGCGCTTTGAATAGACCACCACTTCGCCGGTGCCGTCGACCAGCACCAGCCGGGCGAACACGACCTCGACGACATCCTCGATCGACATCGCCGCCACGATCAGGTGTTCGGCAGGGGTGTCGGCGGTCATCGGCCTGGAATCGGTCGCCAGGATCTTGCCGTGTGCCTGGTAGCTTGCCAGCAGCGCGTTGGCGAGCGCCGCCAACTGTTCTGGCTGCTGCACCTCACGCTTGATTGCCACGCTCAGCATGTCCTGCCAGTGGTCCAGGTCTTCCTGCCCGGCGGGCGTGAATTCGTATAGGCCATCCTGCGACCAGCGGTAGCGGTATGAACTGCCCTCGAACTGCAGCGTGGTCGAAGCAGATGCCGGGCCGTCATCGGCCCATGCCGGGAGGGCGGGGGCCAGCAGCGCGAACGCCAGGATTGCGAACCGGCGGATCGCCGGCCGATGGGTCTTCATGGTCAACCTCCTTGTCGTGTTATTGCAGAAATGGCACGTCGATGTGCGCCCGGAACTATGCCACGGCGCGCCCGGCGCCAGGCGGAGTCGTCGCTGTTGGCCGAAAAACCAGGGATCTTGCCGTCAATCCGCCGCGGCTTCCAGCCGCAGCTGTTCCTCGCGCGCATGGCCCAGGTAGGCGCGGATCGCGTGGCGCATCAGGTACAGCAACGGGATCATCGCCACGGCCGCCAGCATCTTGTAGCCGTAGTTGACCGTGCTGATGGCGAAGAAGCGCGGCAGCGACCAGTGCTGCGGGCCCAGCACGAAGGCGATGTAGATCACCACGAAACTATCGACCAGCTGCGAGACCGCCGTCGACCCGGTCGCGCGCAGCCACACATGCCGCTCACCGGTGGCGTTGCGGATGCGGTGGAACACCTGCACGTCGATCAACTGGCCCAGCAGGAAGGCCACGATCGACCCGCCGATCGACCACAGCCCCTGGCCGAAGATCGCCGCGAATGCGGCCTGGTAGTCCGGCACGCCCTGCGGCGCGGCCACGGTCACCCACCACGCGGCCGGGGCGGCATGGATGGCCAGATAGGCGAACGCAAACCCGTACACGATCAGCGCTACCGCCACCCAGGAAATGAACTGCACGCCGCGGCGGCCGAAGAACTCGTTGATGGTGTCGGTCAGCACGAACACGAACGGCCACAGCAGCGTGCCGACGGTGAAGCTCAGCGAGCCGGTCTGGCCGAACAGGTTCCACTGCAGCGGGTCGATGCCCAGGGTGTCCTCCAGGGCGAAGATCTTGACTCCGATGAACTCGGCCAGCACCGCGTTGACGCACAGGAACGCCGCCAGTGCGATGAACAATCGCACCGCCCGGTCGTCCAGGGTGCGCGCCACCACGCTCACCGGCGCTGGTCGCCGGCGCGGGTGAAGGGCATCGAATCGGGCGCCACCGCACCGCCGGAGATGATGAAGCTCATGGCCTGGTCCACGCTCCAGTCGGTCGGGGTGAGTAGTTCCACTGGCACGATCTCCAGATACCCGCTGGTCGGGTTGGGCGTGGTGGGCACGTAGACGGCGGCCAGTTCGCGGCCGGTGCCCTCCTCACGCATGACCCGCGTCACCAGGCCGACGGACTTCATCTCCCGGTGCGGGAAGTCGATCAGCACCACGCGCTGGGTGCTGCCGGGCTTGGTCTGCAGCATGTCCAGCAACTGGCGCGAACTGGTGTAGATGGTGCTGGCCAGCGGCACGCGCAGGATCAGGGCCTCGAACCAGCGCAGCAGCGTCTGCCCGACCACCCGACGGGCGAGGAAACCGGCCAGCAGGATCACCAGCAGCGTGGCGACCAGGGCGATGACCGCCTGCACCGACTGCCCGTTGAGCCAGGACGCCATGCCGGGGAAATCGTTGGCGATGCTGCGGGAAATGGGCTCGACGAGCGGCTTGCTGGCATCGGACAGCAGCACGAAGACGAACTTGACGACCACCCAGGTCAGCCAGATCGGCAGCAGGGTGAGCAGGCCGGTGAGGAACAGGCTCTGCAGGGAAGGGCGTGGGGTGTGGGCGGACATGCCGGTATTGTATGGCGCGCTCAAGGCGCGCAGCGCGCGCCAGGACAGGAAAGGAGTGTGGTGATGGTGCGGGTATTGAAGTGGATCGGGGCCACCCTGCTGGCGGTCTTCGTGCTGGCGCTGGGGGCTTATGGCATCTCCCGGGCGATGAGCCCGACGCGGGCCGAGCGCGCGGCGCTGGAGGCCCTCACGCCAAGCAAACCGCCTGCCGGCCGCAACGGCTTCGCCCAGCTCTGGCTGCTTCCGTACGCGGTGCCCGCCGACGAACAGGCTGGCGTGCTGAAAGCCGACCTGGCGGCCTATGCCAAGTCACCGGAGGGCTTTGTCACCACCGCCGAGAAGCAGTGGCCGCACGAACAGGTCAATGGTGTGCCGGGTCTGCGGGCGTGCAGCTGGACCGACCAGGACTGCCTGGCCCGGGTACGCGGCAACCAGGCCGCCTACGCCGCACTGGTGGCCCGCAACGCCGGCCTGAGCGCGCGGGTGGAGGCCTTGGGTGAGGCGGACTATGTGCATAACCCCTTTCCGCTGGGACTGACGATGCCCATGCCCACCTACCAGGCACTGGGCGCGCCACAGACCGGGCATGCGCTGGCCTTCGTGCGCGGGCATCGCACCGAGGCGCTGGCCGGCGTCTGCCGCGACGCCAGGACCGCGCGGATGCTGTGGAAACGCCCGGACACGCTGGCCGACGGCATGATCTCGCTGGCGATGCTGCGCGGCTCGGCGAACCTGTTCGCCGAGATGTTGGCGCAGATGCCGGCCGACGCCGCGTTGCCCGAGGACTGCCAGGACGCCTTTGCGCCGTTCGCGCAGGGCGGGATCTGCGCGGCGATGCAGGGCGAGTTCTCCTACATCAGCGCCAATGTGCAAGCCGGTGGCTGGCGGCTGGTCGAGGGCGCGGGCGCAGCCGAAGGGCGCTGGCTGTTCGACCCGGGCAAGACCCTGGCGCGCATGGCCGTGCGTCCGGCGTGGACCTGCCAGGCGCCTGGCCAGGCGCAGGTGAAGGCGGACAAGCCGGTTACCGTGCCGGCGGATCTTGGGACTGGCTGGAATGTCCGCTGCATCGCCAACGCGGCCGGCTGCGTGCTGAGCAACATGGAAACAGCGGATTTCGCCCCACACCTGCGACGTCTGCAAGATGGTGTCGCACAGGCCCGGCTGGTGTCGGTGGCCTTGTGGCTGCGCGCCAACCCGGGCAAGACCCTGGACGATCTGCCCGAAACGCTCAGGCAAGGGCGTGCGCTACAGCTGGATGCCGAACACAAGACCCTGTCGATGCGGCTGTTCGCGCCGCAGGACGGGCAGGCGCGTTGGAGCATTCCCTTGCCCGCCTCGCAGGCCGACTGAGCGCTGAAAGGCGGGGGCGGCTCAGGCCTCGGCCGACGCGCTGCGCGCGGCCGGCTTGAGCCGGACATAGAGCTGCTTGCGCACCCGGGCCACGACCTCGCCGTCTGCATCGACCACGTCCAGCTCGAACCAATGCAGGTGCTTGGCGCCGCCGGCGGTGGCCTGGCGCAGTTGATCCAGAGTGGCCGCATCGATGCGGAAATCGGCGCTCACGGTGCCGCGTCCCGGTTTGACGAACTCAATCTCCCCGGCCTTGTCCCATACGAAGTAATCCCGGCCCAGGCAGTGCATCACCAGCAGCATCCAGAACGGATCGGTCATGGCGAACAGGCTGCCCCCGAAATGGGTGCCCACGTAGTTGCGGTTCCACGGCCGCATGCGCAGTTCCACCCGCGCATGGCGCCAGTCCGGCGTGATCGCCGCGACATGGATGCCGGTGAACAGGAACGGTGGCCACAGATTCAGGCCGTTGCGCAGGGTGGACGGTTTCATCAGCGGCCGAGAGCGGAGATCAGGCGGGAGGCGAGGCTAACATACGCATTAGTATGGAGTGGCGTTGCCCGATGACTTCCCAGGCGCTGGAAACAACCGTGGGAGCCGCTACAGCGGCGATCAGGCTTACTCCGCAAAGCCCATCGCCGCTGTCGCGGCTCCCACGGATTTTCAGATGCTCGTGGCCCCGGAAACTGCGCCGCGAGCGCCCTGGTTCAGAACAGCAGCGCGGACATCTTGCGGCGATAGGTGCCCACCAGGTCCTCGTCCTCGATCACCCGGAAGGCGTCGATCAGGGTCTTCTTGGCCAGGCCGTCTTCCCAGGCGCGGTCCCGGCGCAGCAACTCGATGAACTGCGCCAGGGCGCCTTCGGCATCGCCGGCCACCAGCTTGTGCACGCCCAGCAGGTGACGCGCGCGCAGGTCGCCCTCGTCGGCCGCCAGCGCCTGTTCCAGCGCGGCCGGGTCGGGCGCGCCCTTGAGCTGGGCGGCGAAGGCCAGGCGCGCATGCGCGTTCACTGCGCGGTCGTCGGTGGCCAGGTTGGCGGGCAGGTTTTCCAGCAGGCCGCCGGCTTCTTCCACCTCGCCGCTGCGCAGCAGGGCCAAGGCCAGGTCCAGCTTCAACTCGTCCTTGTCCGGCTCGGCGGCGATGCCCTTGCGCAGTTCGGCGATCTGCTCGGCCAGAGACAGCGGGGGCAGTTCCTCTGGCTCGGCATCTTCCTCATTGGCGGCCGGCTGCACGCCGATCTGCTCGAGCACCTTGCGCAGCTCGCCCTCGGGCAGGGCGCCGGGGATCGCGCCAAGGACCTGGCCGTCCTTGACCACCACCAGGGTGGGAATCGAGCGCACCTGGAACATCGCCGCCAGTTGCTGCTCCTGGTCGACATCGACCTTGGCGACCTTGAAGGCGCCGTGGTACTCGGCCGCCAGCTTGTCCAGGATCGGCCCCAGGGTCTTGCACGGCTCGCACCAGCTCGCCCAGAAGTCGACGATCACCGGCACCTGCAGGGACTGCTGCAGGACCTCGGCCTCGAAGGTGTCGGTAGTGGCGTTGAAGACGTGCGGCTGGGCGCTCATGTGGGCTGGATTCCTCGCAAAGGCAATGACGGGCACATGGTGCCGGGCGGCGGAGGATACAAGGCGTGGCGCCGGCCACATTGACAGCCGGCCCGGGACGGCTAGCCTGCCGGGCCCATGACCTGCGATTCCCGACACCTCCCTGTGACCGCACGCCTGCCCTTCGGGAACCGGCGATGAGCCCGGCGCGCCTGCGCCTCCTGCACGCCGCTCCGGCGCCCCTGGCGGCACTGCTGTGGCTGGGCAGCGTGCTCGGCTTCGGTGCGATGCTGCCGGGGTATTCCCAGATGATCTATCCGACTGCGGCGTTGGGCGCGCTGGGCATCCCGCGCGCGCAGTTGTTCAATCTGCTGGGCTACGCGCTGCCCGGCGCGCTGATCGGACTGGGCGCGCTGAGCCTGCGGCTGCGGCTGCCGCTCAAGGCCCCGTGGCCGCAGCGGATCGGGGCGCAGCTGATGTTCCTGTCGGCGCTGGGGTTCGTGGCGATGGGGCTGTTCCGGCTGGATCCCCAGCAACTCGATGGCCGCTCCACGCGCCTGCACGCCACCGCCTGGGTGCTGTGGTGGGCCAGCGCCCTGGCCGGAACATTGCTGCTGGGCCTGGGGCTGCGCGGGCAGGTCGCCTGGCAGCGGCTGGCCCGCGATGGACTGGTGCTAGGCCTGGCGATGGCCGTCCTGGCGCTGATCGGGCCGATGCTGATGCCCGATGGCCTGAGCCAACGCCTGTCGATCCTGGCCTGGATGGCCTGGGCCGGCATGGCCGGACTTGGCGGGCCGGCGGGGCAGGGCAGCGGCCTGTCTCGATGACGGTCTGAATGGCCGCCGGGCTGCCAGCGGGTGCAGCCGGTGGTGCGCTGCGGTACGCTTTCCTGCTTTGCAGCTGCGTCCGAAGCCTTCCGCCATGTCCGCCGTTCCCGAAACCCACGCCTACGACCCCAAGCAGGTCGAAACCTCCGCGCAGCATTTCTGGAACGCGACCCAGGCCTTCGAGGTCAGCGAGACCTCCGACAAGCCCAAGTACTACTGCCTGTCCATGCTGCCGTATCCGTCCGGCGCGCTGCACATGGGCCATGTGCGCAACTACACCATCTCCGACGTTATCAGCCGCTACAAGCGCATGACCGGCCACAACGTGCTGCAGCCGATGGCCTGGGACGCCTTCGGCCTGCCGGCGGAGAACGCCGCGATCAAGAACAAGACCGCGCCGGCCAAGTGGACCTACGCCAACATTGCGCACATGCGCGAGCAGCTCAAGTCGCTGGGCTACGCCATCGACTGGACGCGCGAATTCGCCACCTGCTCCCCCGAGTACTACGTGCACGAGCAGCGCATGTTCACCCGCCTGCTGCGCAAGGGTCTGGCTTATCGCAAGGCCTCGGTGGTGAACTGGGACCCGGTGGACCAGACCGTGCTGGCCAACGAGCAGGTCATCGACGGCCGCGGTTGGCGCTCGGGCGCACTGGTGGAAAAGCGCGAGATCCCGCAGTGGTTCCTGCGCATCACCGACTACGCCCAGGAACTGCTGGACGGCCTGGATACGCTGGACGGCTGGCCCGAGTCGGTCAAGACCATGCAGCGCAACTGGATCGGCCGCTCCGAAGGCCTGGAGATCCAGTTCAACGTGGAAGGTGGGCATGACCCGCTGATGGTGTTCACCACCCGCCCGGACACGCTGATGGGCGTGACCTTCGTGTCGATCGCCGGCGAGCATCCGCTGGCGCTCAAGGCCGCCGAGACAAATCCGGAACTGGCCGTGTTCCTGGAGCAGCTCAAGCTGGGCGGCGTCTCCGAAGCCGAACTGGAGACCCAGGAAAAACGCGGCATGGACACCGGCCTGAAGGCCGTTCATCCGATCAGTGGCGAGACCGTGCCGGTGTGGGTCGCCAACTTCGTGCTGATGGGCTACGGCACCGGCGCGGTGATGGCCGTGCCCGGCCACGACCAGCGCGATTTCGAGTTCGCCACCAAGTATTCGCTGCCGATCGTGCAGGTGATCGAGCTGAAGGAGCCGCGCAACGAGGCCGAGTCCAGCTACGACGCCACCGAGTGGCGCGACTGGTATTCGGACAAGACCCGCGAGTTCCAGCTGGTCAATTCGGCCGAGTTCGACGGACTGGATTTCCGCGGCGCCTTTGAGGCGCTGGCCGAGCGCTTCGAGCGCAAGGGTCAGGGCCAGCGTCGGGTCAACTACCGTCTGCGCGACTGGGGCGTGAGCCGCCAGCGCTACTGGGGTTGCCCGATCCCGGTGATCCATTGCGAAAGCTGCGGCGCGGTCCCGGTCCCGGACGACCAGTTGCCGGTCGTGCTGCCGGAGAATGTGACCCTGGACGGGGTGAAGTCCCCGCTGAAGGCCGACCCGGAGTGGCGCAAGACCACCTGTCCGGAGTGCGGCGGTGCGGCCGAGCGCGAGACCGACACCTTCGACACCTTCATGGAGTCCAGCTGGTACGTGGCGCGCTACACCAGCCCCGGCGCGGCGACGATGGTCGACAAGCGCGCCAATTACTGGATGCCCGCGGACATGTATGTCGGCGGCATCGAGCACGCGATCCTGCACCTGATGTACTTCCGCTTCTATCACAAGCTCATGCGCGACGCGCGGCTGGTGGACAGCGACGAGCCGGCCACCAACCTGCTCACCCAGGGCATGGTGATCGCCGAGACCTATTACCGCGAGAACGCGGATGGCTCGAAGGACTGGATCAACCCGGCCCTGGTGGACGTGCAGCGCGACGAAAAGGGTCGCATCGTGGGCGCGACCCTGGCCGCCGATGGCCAGCCGGTGCAGATCGGCAGCGTCGAGAAGATGTCCAAGTCCAAGAACAACGGCGTGGACCCGCAGGCGATGGTCGACAAGTTCGGTGCCGACACCGTTCGCCTGTTTTCGATGTTCGCCGCCCCGCCCGAGCAGTCGCTGGAATGGAACGAGGCGGGCGTGGAAGGCATGTCGCGCTTCCTGCGCCGGCTGTGGACCCAGGCTCAGCGCCATGCCGAGGCCGGCACTGCGCCGGCGCTGGATGTGGCTGCGCTGAGCGCCGAGCAGAAGGCGCTGCGCCGCAAGACCCACGAGACCATCGCCAAGGTCGGTGACGACTACGGCAAGCGTCACGGCTTCAATACCGCCATCGCCGCAGTGATGGAGCTGTCCAATGCGCTGGGCAAGTTCGACGACACCAGCGAGCAGGGCCGCGCGGTGCGCCAGGAAGCGCTGGAGGCGGCGGTCTTGCTGCTCAACCCCATCACCCCCCACTCCAGCCACGCGCTGTGGCAACTGCTGGGCCATCCCGAAACACTGCTGGAGGACCTCGCCTTCCCGCAGGCCGATCAGTCCGCGATGGTGCGCGATTCGGTCACCCTGGCGGTGCAGGTCAACGGCAAGCTGCGCGGCACCATCGAGGTGGCCGCCGATGCGCCCAAGGACCTGATCGAGTCGCTGGCCAAGGCCGAGCCCAACACCGCCAAGTTCCTTGAAGGGGTCGCCATCCGCAAGGTGATCGTGGTGCCGGGCAAGATCGTCAACCTGGTCGTCGGGTGAGGTCTCAAGCCGCGTTCACGCTGGGTCGGGCAGTCTCTTGGCCCGTCCAGTTGCCGCCCTTGGGCGCCTCGTCCAGACTCTCTGCCATGAATCCGACCCCGACGTTGCGGCTGCTGGCCGTCATCCTGCTCGCCGTTTCGCTCAGCGCCTGCGGCTTCCACCTGCGCAGCAAGATCGCCCTGCCGTCCGATCTCGGGCCGGTGAAGGTCGTTTCCAAGACCCGTTACAGCCCCTTGGCCGAGGATCTGGCAATCGGGTTGAAGGCCGCTGGCGCCATTCCCGCTGCCGAAGATGCCGGTGACAACGTGGCGACCCTGGACATCAAGTCCGAGCGTTGGGGCAATCGTCCCATCGCGTTGGACCAGTATGGTCGCGCGCAGGAGTACAGCTTGCGGTATGCGGCGATCTTCGAGTTTCGGCGCGCTGACGGCACCGAGTTGGTGCCCCTGCAGGTAGTGGAGTTGTCGCGTGACTATGTGGCGCAGTCGACCAACCTAACCGGTACATCGTCGGAAAAGGAAATACTGGCCGACGAACTGCGGCGCGACATGGCCCAGGCCATCCTGCGCCGGATCGATGGCGTGGTGCGTGGCGTTGGCCGTCCGGGCGGTGCGACCATCCACGCCGCGCCCGTCGACGAACCCGTCGCCCCGACGCCCTGACATGGAGTTGCCTGCCGACCGGCTGGCGACGCAGGGGGCTGAAGCCGCACTGGCGCCGGCCTACCTGATCGCAGGGCCCGAGGCGCTGCTGGTGCTGGAGGCCGCCGATGCGATCCGCGCCCGGGCCCGGGCCGAGGGCATCGCCGAACGCGAAGTGTTCGATGTGGAAGGGCGTGAAGTGGATTGGGCTGGCCTGCAGGCCAGTTTCGATGCGCCCAGTCTGTTCAGCGCCCGGCGCTTGGTCGAGGTGCGCCTGCCGACCGGCAAGCCCGGCAAGGAAGGCGCCGAGGTGATCAGTGCCTTCTGCGCCCGCCCGCCGCAGGACGTGGTGCTGCTGGTCACCGCCGGCGAATGGAGCAAGGCGCATCGCGGCAAATGGGCCGACGCGATCGAGCGGATCGGCGTGCTGTCGATCGCCTGGGCGATCAAGCCACACGAGTTGTCCGGCTGGGTCCAGGCGCGCTTGCGGGCCAAGGGTTTGCGCGCCGAACGCGATGCCATCGCCAGCCTGGTGGAACGGGTGGAAGGCAATCTGCTGGCCGCCGCGCAGGAGATCGACAAGCTGGCCTTGTTGGCCCAGGGGCAGACGCTGGATCTGGCGACGATGGAGTCGTTGGTGGCCGATGCGGCGCGGTTCGACGTGTTTCGATTGATCGAGGTCACCTGGTCGGGTAATGCCGCGCTGGCCTCGCGCATGCTCCAGGGCCTGCGCGCTGAGGGCGAGGCGGTGGCGGCGTTGATGCCGATGATCGTGCGCAACCTGCTCAGTACCGCCCAGTTGGCCCGCACCGCCGAGCGGGGTGGCAATCTGGCCGCCGAGATGAAGGGGCAGGGGATCTGGGAAAGTCGGCAAGCACCGTTCAAGCGGGCGCTGCAGCGGCACGCCAGCGCCGCGCGTTGGGCGCGTCTGGTGGCCGAGGCTTCGCGCATCGACCGCATCGCCAAGGGCCGCGCCGAAGGCGACGCCTGGGTGTCGCTCGAACGCCTGCTGCTGGCCATCGCCGATAGCGCCGCCACGCGCCTGGTGGCCTGATTCCGCGCTCGATTGGAGCGCGGCCCAGCGAGAACGCCCATGCAGACGCCGGTCCCACTTACGCTGATCTACGGCGGCACCTTCGACCCGTTTCATAACGGGCACCTGTCCATTGCGCACGCAGCCGGGCGTGCCCTGGACTGTACCGTCACGCTGGTCCCTGCCGCCGACCCGCCCCACCGAGCACCGCCGGGCGCCAGTTCGGTCCAGCGTCTGGCGATGCTGGAAGCCGTTGCCCTCGCAGATCCGCTGCTTCGCGTGGATCGTCGGGAACTGGACCGGCCAGGTCCCTCCTACACGGTCGACACCTTGCGCGGCTGGCGTGGTGAGCTAGGCCCGGAGGCGCCGATGGCGCTGCTGATGGGCGCGGACAGTTTCCTGGCCCTGAGCACCTGGCATGCGTGGGAGGCACTCCCGGGGTTGGCCCATCTGGTGATCGCCGATCGTGGCGAATCGGCACTGTCCACGATGCCCGCACCACTGGCGCAGGTCATGCGCGGCCGCTGGGTCGATGACCCCGCCGCCTTGCGCGCGGCTCCCGCGGGGCGGGTGATGGCGCTGCACCAGCCGCTGCAGGCCGAATCGGCCACCGAGGTGCGCCAGCGGATCGCCACGGGGCGGAACTGGCAGGCTCTGCTGCCGCCGCCTGTCGCCGCGTTCATCCAAGCCCACGGTCTCTACGGGGCGTCGGCGCTATAATCGCGCCCTGTCGATCAGCCAAGTCTCTCTTTTGTCCAGCCAAGCCCAAGTCATCAAGACCCGTCTGCCCAGTCCGCCTCCTGCGCTACCGGACCTGCTCGCCACCGTGCATGCAGCCGTCAATGAGCTCAAGGCCAAGGACGTCGTCGAGATCGACGTGCGCGGCAAGTCCAGCGTATCCGACTATCTGGTCATCGCCTCTGGGACTTCGACGCGGCACGTAAAGTCGATCGCCGACGAGGTGGTCAAGTTCGCTAAGAAGCTTGATGTCATGCCGCTGGGCGTGGAGGGTGAACGCGAGGCGGAATGGGTTTTGGTGGATCTGGGCGATGTGATCGTCCACATCATGTTGCCGCGCGTCCGTGAGTTCTATGCGTTGGAGCGCCTGTGGACCGTTGGCGACCAGCCGCCGGAAGAACTGGAGTGAGCGTTTAAGGCGTGAGCGGCCAGCAGCGCGCGAATCCCCCCGATCGCGATGATCGCAACTCGCCCAGGCACGCTGTGCTGTTTTCCACTCGCGTCCGGCATCAAGCATGAAAGCCCGGCTGATTGCCACCGGTGAGCGCGCGCCTGGCTGGGTTGCGCAGGGCTTTGCCGAATACCAGAAGCGCCTGTCGCACTGGTTGCCGTTTGAACTGGTCGAAGTCACGCCCGGGCTGCGCGGCAAGCACCGCGACGCGCAACGCGCCATCGAGGACGAGGGCCAGCGCGTGCTGGCGGCGTTGCCCAAGGGCGCGCACATCGTCGCGCTGGAAGTGACCGGCAAGCCCTATTCGTCAGAACACCTGGCCCAGCGCCTGGAGCACTGGCGCGGTCAGGGCCGTGACCTGGCGTTCCTCATCGGGGGTCCGGAAGGCCACGCACCGGACGTGCTGGCCGCCGCGCATGAGACCTGGTCGATCGGCCCGCTGACCCTGCCACACATGATGGTGCGCCTGATCGTCGCCGAGCAGTTGTATCGCGCTGCGGCGATGCTCGCCAATCACCCCTATCACCGTGCCTGAAATCGAAGCGCCGGGACATGGCCCGGCGCTCCGGTCTCGCACGCTGCGCAGATCAACGCAGGCGGAAGTCCACAGGGACCCGACCGTAGGCCTGGACCGGATGACCATCCTGCATGGCGGGCTGGAACCGCCAGTTGTCCAGCACCTGCTGACGCGCGGCGCGATCCAACTCCCGATCACCGCTGCTCGTCTCGATCACCACCTCCAGCGGCTTGCCGTCCACGTCCACCAGCACGCGCAGCATCACCGTGCCTTCTGAACGGCGGGCGATGGACGCGCGTGGATAGCGGGGCGCGGGCGCACTGACGTAGGACAGGTGTGAGGCGCTGATCGGGCCCGTTGACGGTGCCGGCGCGGCGCTGGTGGGTGTTGCAGGCGCGATGGTGGCCGGTGGCGTCCATGGCATCGGATCTGCCTGGGTGATCTCGACCGGTTCGGGTGCAGGTGGGGAAACGACCGGCGTGGCCGTTGTCGGTGTGCGTGGGGCGGCGATGGGGGGCTTGGGATGTGCCGGCGGCGGCGCCGTCACGGGCACCTCGACCGGCTTTTTGATGATTTCCAGCTGAGGACGCCGATCGGGCAACCGCTGGGCCAGTGGGGGTAGGGTGGCGGGAATCAACAACAGCATGAGCGCCACCGCGTGCACCAGGATCGCCGTGGCGATCCCGCCAATGCGCGCGGGGTTGAGCCCGGCCTCTGTGTCATGCGGATACGTGCGAACCATGGACCACCTCCGGTGTCGGGACATGTTTCGGAATCAACGCACGACCGCCGCGAAGGGGGTTGCGACGGCCGCGCTTCCGACTCTGCGCGTTGGAACCTGGCAAGGCAAGTGGCTGCGCGCCCCTGCGCGTGGTTAGCGTCCCAGTTCGAACACCGCCTCGATGCTGACGCTCAGCGTGGTTTCGCCGGGGGAGACCGGGGTGCTGTCGGCCTCCTTGGCCCGGGCCATCATCATCATCGGGTAATCCCCTCGCAGGAGGTTGGCCCGGAGGCTGGCGCGGTCCGGTGCCGGCATTGCAAAGTTTCAGATCCGACATCGCCCACAAGGCAAGGTCATTGCTGAGCGAGGGCTCACTCAGGATGAAGAAGAGGTGTGGCCTGCCGATCTACGTTTGGGCGACCATGTGTCGTTCAGCCTGCGCCTGTGGTTACGGCGGCGCGATGATAGGTGACGCAAATTCGAGCGGAATTCATTCGACCTCTTGAAACTTGAGGAAGTTTCGATCCGTGGATCATCTGAGTTGTCGTTGCTCAGTTACCCCGGAGCAACGCGCTCAGCCTGAGAGCAGGGTTTCGCAGAGCATTAAAAAAACGCAGCACAAGCCATCATGCTTCACCCTCAGCCAACGCCTTGATCAGCGGCTGCAGCAGGGTTTCATATGGTGCCCACTTTGGTGTCTGGCGGGCCTGGATTCCGGCGCGGATCTGGACAGCACTGGCCGTTACCACGCCGCGCTCGCGGTTATCCAGCTCCAGCATGGCCGGATCAAAGTCCAGCTCGCAGAAGTCGCAAACCTCGCGCAATGTCGCCTCTGGATCATTCACCAATCGGGAATAGTCCACATCGAGGATGCGTCCAGGGAAGCGTCGATGCCAATGTGCCATCAGGCGTTGATACTGTTTGTAGTAGTTGGCCAGCTCCGTCATGTCGTAGCTGTAGGGATTCGCGCCGGAAAACAGCTCGCGCAAGTTGGAAAAGCAGGTCTCGATCGGGTCGCGCATCATATGCAGGATCCTGGCCCGTGGCAGTGCTGACGCGATGAAGCCGATATTGAGGAAGTTGGATGGCAACTTGTCAGTGAAGAACGCCTCGCCTCGCAGGCGCCATGCAACGCCACCAAGGTAGCGCTGGCCGGCGACCTTGAGGTCGGCGTGTGCGGCGCGTCGGATCAATTCGAGATCGACCACGCCAGGGCAATGGTGATCGGTCACGTAGCGCATAGCGCTAGTGAAGTCGTACAACTCTCCAATCCCACGCACCTGCGGTGAGCCGTCAAGCAGTTGTTCGAGCAAGGTGGTGCCAGAGCGGTGCATGCCCACGATGAAGATTGGCTTCGGTCCAGTTTCCTGCACCGGCACAGGCGTCATTGCAGGTGAGTAATTGATCAGGGCGTCCATCAGTTTGATGGTATCCGTGGAGGAATACCTGAGTGCCGCGCGTTTGGCATGGCAGCCCAGCATTAAGGCATCCCAGGCGCCAGCTATGTCACCGAGATCGTCCAGCTCCTTGTGCAGGGCGAAGCCCAGCAAGGCGACGTCTTCAGGCTTGCGATGTGGGCGTGCAAGTTCCGCATGGATGGCGTCGACGTGATTTGCATTGGCCTGTTGCTTGCGTAGCGGAGCCTGTAGCCACCATCCCTGCGCGATTTCAGGCGCGCGTCTGAGTGCGCGCAGGACATCCTGTTCGGCCTCGCGAAAGCGACCCAGATAGGTCAAGACCTGTGTCCTTGCCAACAAGGTCGTCGGAAAGTCAGGGTCAGCGCGCTTGGCCTCGTCCAGTAACGTGATGGCTTCTTCCGGTAGGTTGACGTAGCTCAGATGCGCAGCTGCCTTGATCAACACGGGGATGGGGATGCGGGATAACGGCATCATGCGCCGTATGCATTCACGCAGGGCCGGCACCTCGTTGAAGGTGCGCAGACGTGGGATCAGCTCCATCAAGACGCTGGGCGAGTTGGTACCGGTGGCGTAGGCGCGCAGCGCATGCTCATGCGCAATACGGTAGTGCCCCAGCATGGAGTGCAAATACGACAGCTGCATCAGCGTGGTGGCGTCATCCGGCCTGAGCAGAAGTGCTTGTCCGAAGAGGGCAAGCGCCTCCGGAAGCTGCCCTCGCCCCGCTGCAGCTTCGGCCAAGGCGTGGAGCTCCGTATAACTAGGCACGTGGGACATTCGCACCACGCTCCTTTTCGAGTAGCGCTTGGAGCGGCGCCAGTTCGGATGCATAGCGCCGCCATGCATCCAACGCGCGAGTGTTCAATGGCTCGCGCACCTGACTGCTGCTGGCGGTAGTCACGGCCGAGCGGTTCGACATGATGTCGGTCAATCCGTCAGCGGGCGGGAGTCCGATAAATTCAAGCAGGTGCTTGATCGTTTCGTCAGGCGTCTGCACGAGTGCTGCATAGGGCACGATATGGATAGCGCCTGGGTTCTGCTTTTGCCAGTCGTGCGCGAGTCGCATGGCCCCTGAGGTTCGCACCGCTAGCGAAGCGAGATCATAGCTGTAAGCATAGGCGCCTCCCTGGAACAACTCCTTGAGGTTGGAGAATGCGGCATCCATGGGGTCGCGCTCGAGGATGAGGATCTTGGCATGGGGCAGCGCGCGTACGATCAAGGGGAGGTTGAAAAGATTTTGCGGATTTTTGTCGATCGCATATGCAGTTGCGGATGCGTGGCGGCGCAAACGCTGAACATACAGGTGACCAACTTGCTTCAGATCGATATCGAGGAACGTTGAGGGCAGTTCCTCCTGTAGCAGCGTGCCGAAAAAGTGGTCCGATACCTCGCTGACGGCAGCCGCGAAATCGTTGCGTTCCCCAGTGCTGCTGACCCAGCCATGGTTGCCGAGGATCCGATCCAGCAAGGTCGTGCCGGTCCGGGGGAGGCCGACGATGAAGAGCGGCGTGGGTTGCGTCGGCTTGCCACTTTCAGCCTGCGAGGGCTGGCATCCGAGTGTCTCCAGGCGGCGTAGCGCTTGGTGATCGCGCGATGCGTCGTGTCGTGAAGCGGAAGCCATGATGCTGGCGCCGCGTTGCAGTGCCGCCCACGCCTCTGCCCGGCGATCGAGATGGTCGAGGTCGCGGAACTGCGCATAACGCAGGTGAGCGGCTTCAATGCTGCCTCTGGTGTGGCTTCTGGCGGCTGCGCGGAGACGTTCAAGTCTCAATGGAGGCGCTGGATCCCGTTCATGCGTGGCCAGGGCCCAATGCGCATCGACCAGCGCGGGTTCAACCTCGAGTGCGCGGTGGTAATGGCGGCTTGCCTCTTGCATATTGCCCAAGTAGCGCAGGACATTCGCACGCGTGAGGAGCAGTAGCGCATTCGGCGGGAGTCGAGGTTCCACCGAGTCAAGGAAGCGCAGCGTGTCCTCGTACCGTCCCGACAGCCAGAGGTGCTGGGCCAGCGGCGCGGCCTGCCTCAGAACCTCCGGGTCGGCCCAGTCAAGCGAGAGGGTCAGCGCCGCAACCTCGCTTTCTTCCGCGAAATCCAGTAGCCGCTGGGTAACGAATGCAACCAGCCGGGTACTCGCACCCGAGCGGATGGCGTCCGCAGCCTCAATCACATGCCGGCGCGCGAGAATGTACTCATCGAAGACTTGGGCAAGGCGCGTGAGGCGCAGCCGTGCGGCAATATGGCTCGCATCGATTGCGACGATGCGCTCGTAGGTCTGACGCGCATCCAGCAGGTTGCGGGAGGTTTCCAGAGCCTGACCTTCTGCCCACAGTGTGTCTAGCGTGTTGCGCATGGAACTGAAGTTCATGTCGTAAGAATTCGCAGCATAACGGGACCAAGATGCTGGATGAACAAAGAAGACGGCCGCCCTTCGGCGGCCGTCTGTCATCCTGAGGGCGCCCGCGGGCTTCGATCAGAAATCGTACTGCACCATGAAGCGTGCGCTGCGTGGCGCCTGATAGGCGCGAGCAGAACCGTACGTGTTCAGCGGCGTGCCGTCGGTGTTGTAGCCGTTCTCCGCTACCTCATTAACCGCAATCACCTTCTGGTTGTTGAAAACATTGAACACGTCCACCTTGAACTGCAGTCCCGGCGCCCACTGAGGCGCATAAGCTACATTGAGGTCGAGCGTGTTGGTCCAGGGCAGGCGCCCGGCGGTTCCGCGCGGCACGGCGGAAACAGGACCCGAGGCGCCTAGTTCGGTCGTGCCACAACGGAAGAAGCTCGATCCGTACGGATGGGGGCTGAAATTCGCTGCCCCGGGCTCCGGATCGAGATCCAGGTCGCCCAGACAGTTCTTCGGCCGACCCGACTGCACAATCAGATTGGCACCGACTGACCACTCATCGGTCATCTGGTAGTTGCCGAAGATCTTGAAGCTGTGACGTCGGTCATTCGGCAGATACCCATAAGCATCGACCATCAGCTCCTTGTAGTCGAAGTCCTGGGTCACGCTGGTGTCGGCTTGGCCAATATCGGATTTGACCCCACCTTCGGTGTTGCCCTTGTTCCAGGACATGGTCCAGGAAGCCTGCACAAACAGCCGTTCCCAATAGCCATTCCAGAACATGTCAAGTGCCTTGTAGCTGCGCTTGGCGTCCGGCGAGAGCAGCGAGCCATCGATCTTGTATTCGGTAAGAACGCCATCGTCTTCGATGTCCGTTACGTACACGGGGCTCTTGCCCGGATTGAACATGCGGCAGTAAGGGAAGCCGGAGCTCGGGAGGACCGGATCGAACCCGTCTGCAACGGCCCGATCATAAATCGGCGTGTAGTCGCAGTTGTCGTCGATCGCGGCCTTGAGCTTGCGATAGGTTCCCTTGGCGCCAATCGACTGGTGCTCGGTCAGCTGCTTCTCGAAGCCAAGAATGAACTCGTCCTGGTACATCGGATCGAGGTTCTTGGCTGCAATCGTCGCGGGGTTCTTCGGTTCGCCGAATTCACCGTTGACATACTGAAGCCCGCTGCGCGGCGTCGGATCAATGGGAGCGCCGGTGACCGGGTCCACTTGGGTGAAATTGAAGTTCTGTCGCGTGAACAACGACGCGCTGGCGCCACGCACGGCCACACTGGGGGTCAGGGGCAGCGCGTAACGGCCTGCATTACCGTAGATCTTCAGGCTGGAATCGCCGTTGACGTCCCATGAGAAGCCCAGGCGCGGACCGAATTGCTTGTCGATCTTGACGTAGGACTGTCCATTGCCATTCAGATTTTCGAAGGTGTCCCAGCGCGCACCGAGGTAAGCCAGGAAGTTATCGGTGATGTTCCAGCTGTCTTCAACGTAGAAGGCCCATTGCTTGAGCTTGACGGTTGAACCCTGCTGCACGATCTGCTCGCGCACAACGTCGAAGTCGTCAGCCGTGTTCAGTTCTCCATCCGGACCCACGTTGGTGGAATAACGCCACACGCGGCCGCCTTCATAGGCCTGGCCCGCGACCGACTCGTAGTCGTCACGGTCGTAGCCGAAGCGGATCAGGTGATCGCCCAGTGCCCACTCGGCGTCAATACGATACTGATCGCGGGTGTCCTTGGAGTCCTTGCGGTCGATTGAGCCGCCGGTGATGTTGCAGGTACTTCCGTAAACACCGGTCGCAGCCTTGCGTGCATCAGAGCGGGCATCAACGATGATCGGGCAGCCCGTGGCTGGCACGGCGAGGTCGCCGCCATATTCCACTAGGTCCCCGGTTGCCGTGCGCAGGTAGGTGGATCGGTCAAAAGTGCCGTGACCATACAGCGCCGTCAGGGTGAAGTTGTCGGTCAGGTAGCCAGTGTACTTGCCGATGTAATTCTCGCCGCCATTCTCGCTGTGCTGCGTGCCCACCAAGTTGCGGCGCTCCAGGCTGCCAGGATCATTGAGATAGGTGCGGCTGGTGGTCTTCCTGGTGTCGCTGAAGGCCGTGAATTCCAGCTTGTTGCTGTCGTTGATATTCCAGTCCATCTTCAACAGCCAGTTCGGGTTGTCGACTGAATCCTTATTGTTGGTGAAGGAGTCGACATCGCCATAGGACTGGCTGTCCTTCTGGGTGTATTGAACCAGGCCATAAGCAAACAGGGTGTCCTTGACCAGCGCGCCGCTGGCCCATACCGCCCCAACCCACTGATCCTCCTCGTCCTTTGAATTATCTTCCAGCAGTTTGCCGTAGGAATCAGGCGTCAGTGGATTGGCGTAGTAGACGTTCTTGGTGTTAGCGCGCAGGGAGTCCGGTGACCAGAATACGTTCGCACCCGCGTGGAATTCATTCGTGCCGCGCTTTGTGATCATGTTGACCACGCCACCGGTCGAGCGACCAAATTCGGCGCCGTAGCCGCCAGTCTTGACCTGCTGTTCGGCGATTGCTTCGAAGGGAATCTGCGAGAAGTTCAGATTGCGGAACGTGTTGGTGACATTGAAGCCGTTGACGTAGTACTGGTTCTCAGCGACGGACGAGCCGCCAAAGGAGGCGAGATTACCGAATGCGTTATCCCCACGGACGGTGCCCGGGGCGAGCAGCGCCACCGAAGTGGTGTCACGTGCGACTGGGATCCTGGCAAGTTGTTCCGCCGTCAAGACCGTGGCCGATTCCACGGAGGAGACATCGATTGGATTGGCGATCGCACTCCCGCGCACGGTGACAGTGTCCAGGGTGGCGGCGTTGCCGCCGCTGGTGAAATTAACGGGGGTGCCGCCACCGATGCTGACGTAGACGCCTTCGCGCGATGCGACGACGGCGCCGCTGGAGTCCTGCAAGGTGACGTTGTAACTGCCGGTTGAAAGTGCAGAGAAGCGGTAGGTGCCATCGTTGCTGACCGTTGTGCTTCGCGAAAACCCAGTATCGGGGTTGACGATCTGAACCGTGGAGCCGGCCATAGCCTGGCCAAAAATTGCGCCCTGTGTATTGGATTGCGCAAAAACGGCAGTGCTGAAGCACATGCCGAGAGCGACGCTCAAGGCGGTGCGCTGCATCGCCTGTTTCGTACGGTTGCCTGCCACAGTCTCTCTCCTGACTACAGAATGAACCAAAGGGTCCCGTGCGTCATGTCTGACATCATCTGACACGCGGTTAACCGAAATTTAGCGGCCGTTGCCGCGAAAGTCACGAAAAATTAATTTCCGTACATGTTGCCGACCGCTACGCTCTTCATTCATGTTCCCGCTCCACGCTGTACCAGGCATAGAAAAGGCCGCGTTGCCGCGGCCCTGAGCTCACACTTGCGGGAGCACTGCAGGTCTAACGTCCCAGTTCGAACACTGCCTCGATGCTGACTGTCAGCGTGGTTTCGCTAGGGGAGACCGGAGTGCTGTCGGCCTCCTTGGCCCGGGCCATCATCATCATCGGGCGCGGACCGCCGCCGGTGCTGCCTTCCGAGAGGCTGACCACGCGGCGCACCTTCAGGCCCAGCCCGCGGGCGTAGGTCTCGGCGCGCGCCTGGGCCTGCTTCAGGGCCGCCAGGCGCGCCTGGTCGTAGACGGGGTCGGGATCGTCGATCTCGAAGGTCGGACCGTTGATCTGGTTGGCGCCGTGGGCGGCCAACGCATCCAGCACCTGGCCCAAGTCGGCGATCTTGCGGACCTTCAGGCTCACGGTATTGGTGGCCTGGTAGCCGGTGATCTTCGGCGCCTGATTGTCGCGGTAGTCGTACTGGGGGTTGAGCATCACGCCGCTGGTCTGGATGTCCTTGTCGGCAATGCCGGCCTGCTTGATCGCCGCCATGACCTGGGTCATTTGACGCGCGTTGTCACGCATGGCGGTGTTGCCGTCGGCCGCCTGGGTGACGACGCCGGCGGAGATCGTGGCGATGTCCGGTGTGCGGCTGGCCTCGGCCTGTGAAGAGATCGACAGCAGGGTGCCGTCAGCGGGCAGTGTGTAGCCGGACGGGCCGGCGGTCTGTGCGGACGCTGTCATGGCGGTACCTCCCAGGGCGAGCGTGAGGGCGAGCAGCAGCGGGCGTAGCGTGGTGTGCATGGTGAGTCCTGTCGTGGTGCGTGATGGAGAAGGTATTGCCCAGGCGATGAACGCACCGTCCGGGCGGGTGGGGTTGGCGTCTTGGGCGGGTCGCTGGCGCCCGTTCAGTCAGCTGCGCCGGGTTATCCTGTCGGCCATGGTGTTCCTCGCATCCCGATCCCCCAGGCGTGCCGAACTGCTGGTCCGTCTGGGCGTGGCATTCGAGCTGCTGACCCTCGATGTACCTGAACAGCGCGGGCCGGGCGAAGCGGCCTTGGACTATGTGCAGCGGGTGGCGCGAGAGAAGGCCCAGGCTGGCCTGTCCCAGCTCGACGGCCGGCAGGATGCGGTGGTGCTCGGCGCCGATACCGAGGTGATCCTGGACGACTTGGTATTTGGCAAGCCGGTCGATGCCGACGATGCCGGTGCGATGCTGGCGCGTTTGTCCGGGCGCACCCATCGCGTGGCCAGCGCGGTCGCCCTGGTCTCCGGTGCACGCCAGGCCCAGGTGCTGAATGTGTCGGAAGTGACCTTTGCCGAACTGACCCCCCGGGCGATCGCCGAATACGTGGCCACCGGCGAGTCGATGGGCAAGGCCGGCGCCTATGCGATCCAGGGCCGCGGCGAGGCCTTCATCACCCACCTTTCCGGAAGCTATTCCGGTGTAATGGGCTTGCCGCTGCACGACGTGGCGCGCCTGCTCACGCAATTCGGAGTGAAGTGATGTCCGAGGAAATCCTGGTCAACGTCACCCCGCGGGAGACGCGGGTGGCGGTGGTCGAGAATGGAATGCTGCAGGAGCTGCATATCGAGCGCGGCTGGCGGCGCGGCATCGTGGGCAACATCTACAAGGGGCAGGTGCAGCGGGTCATGCCCGGCATGCAGGCCGCCTTTGTGGAAATCGGCCACGACCGCGCGGCCTTCCTGCATGCCAGCGACATCGTGCGCCCGGCGCCCCCCGCTGCGGTCACCGCCGGTGAGGAAGTCTCCCTGCCGCCGCCGGCGCCGGCCTCGATCCTGGAGCTGGTCCGCGATGGCCAGGATGTCGTCGTGCAGGTGGTCAAGGACCCCATCGGCACCAAGGGTGCGCGCCTGACCACGCAGATCTCCATTCCCTCCCGTTATCTGGTGCTGTTGCCGCAGTCCAAGGTGATCGGGGTGTCGGCCAGGATCGAGGACGAGGCCGAGCGCGCGCGGCTCAAGGGGCTGGTGACCGAGCTGTCGGCCAACCACGGCCACATGGGCTATATCGTGCGCACCAACGCCGAAGGGCAGACCGCCGAGGCCCTGGCCGAGGACGTGGCCTACCTGTCGCGGGTGTGGAACGTGATCAATCGCCGCGTCGGCGAGATGGCGCCGCGCGCGTTGCTCTACGAAGACCTCAGCCTGCCGCTGCGCGCGGTGCGCGACCTGATCCGCAAGGACGTGGACCGGGTCAAGGTGGATTCGCGCGAGACCTACGAGCGGCTGCAGGCCTTCGTGGCCAAGTACATGCCGCCGCTGGCCGAGAAGCTGGAGCTCTACGCCGGCGACCGGCCGATCTTCGACCTGTATGGGGTCGAGGACGAAATCGGCCGTGCGCTGGACAAGCAGGTGCCGCTCAAGTCTGGCGGCTACCTGGTCATCGACCAGACCGAGGCGATGACCACCATCGATGTGAACACCGGATCGTTCCTGGGTCAGCGCAACCTGGAGGAAACGGTCTACCGCACCAACCTGGAGGCGGCCCAGGCCGTGGCCCGGCAGCTGCGCCTGCGCAACCTAGGCGGCATCATCATCATCGACTTCATCGACATGTCCGATGCCGAGCACAAGCGCCAGGTCCTGCGCACGCTGGAGAAGGGCCTGTCGCGAGACCACGCCAAGACCACGGTGTATGACTTCTCGCCGCTGGGTCTGGTGGAGATGACCCGCAAGCGCACCGTGGAAAGTCTGGAGCGCCAGCTGTCCGAGCCCTGCACCGAGTGCGGCGGGCGCGGCACCATCAAGACCACCGAGACGGTCACCTACGAGATCTTCCGCGAGATCACCCGGGCCACGCGCCAGTTCGAGGCCGCGCGCCTGCTGGTGATCGCCTCCCCCAAGGTCGTGGCGCGCATCACCGACGAGGAATCCCAGGCGGTGGCCGAGCTGGAGGAATTCCTCGGCAAGTCGATCCGCTTCCAGGCCGATGCGCAGTATCTGCAGGAACAGTTCGATGTCGTCCTGCTCTGAAGGCCATTGCGGCAGCGTGCCGCAAGCGCCGGTTCGCTGAATGCCGGTCGCGTT
Source organism: Pseudoxanthomonas sp. JC1303 (assembly GCF_058448525.1). Lineage (NCBI taxonomy): Bacteria > Pseudomonadati > Pseudomonadota > Gammaproteobacteria > Lysobacterales > Lysobacteraceae > Pseudoxanthomonas > Pseudoxanthomonas sp. JC1303. The sequence goes on from NZ_CP185958.1 coordinate 3,373,604, forward strand.
CCATCACCGCCTGCGCGTGCTTCGCCGCGTGGCCTGGTACACGCTGGCGGTGGCGCTGGTGTGCGTGGCCGTGGTCCTGGGCGTGGTCAGCCAGCTGTTGCCCCTGGCCGAGCGCCATCCGGACCAGGTGGCGGCCTGGCTCAGCCAGCGCGCCGGGCGTCCGGTCCAGTTCCAGTCGTTGCACACCCAGTGGACCCGGCGTGGACCGCTGCTGCAGCTCGACGGCCTGCACGTTGGGCCCAGCGGCGCCGGCGAGGGGATCGACATCGGCCAGGCCGAGGTCCTAGTCTCGCTGTATTCGGGCCTGCTGCCCGGTCGCCCGCTGACCGAGCTGCGCCTGCGCAACTTGGCCCTGGAGGCCGAGCGCGCCGCTGACGGCCGCTGGACGATCCGTGGCTTCCCGGGGCAGAAGCCGGGCGGAGACCCGTTCCATGCGCTCGACGGATTGGGGGAGCTGCAGGTGGTCGACGGCCGCCTGCACGTGCTCGCGCCTTCCCTGGGATGGGACCTGCAACTGCCACGCATCGATTTGCGACTGCGCGTCCAGGGTCGCCAGGTCGAGGCCGGCGCGCGGCTGCAGGGGCGCGCGGGCGGGGCGCCCATCCATCTCGCCGCACGGTTCGATCGGGACAGCGGCGACGGGCGAGCCTATCTGGAGGCGAAGGCCTTGCGGCTGGCCGACTGGGCGGCGCTGTCGGACCTGGCCGGGCTGACGCTGGCGGACGGTCAAGGCAGCGTCCTGGTTTGGGCCAGCCTGCGCGCCAACCGCCTGGCGCAGGCGCAGGCGCAACTGGACCTGCGTCAGGTGACGCTGGCCGCGCGCGATGCGCCGGCACAGGCGCAGTTCGCCCGGATCCACGGGCAGGCGCGCGTGCGCGTGACCGACCGCGGCTGGCGGCTGGATATCCCGCAACTGGCTTTCACTGGCGATGGCGCGGACGAGGGTGTGAGCGGGTTGAGCCTGGCCGGCGGTACGGCGTCGGCCCTGCGTGTCGAGCGCCTGCAGGCTGGTCCGCTGCTGCGGGTGGTGGGGCTCAGTGACCGCATCGCGCCGGCGCTGCGCGCCTGGCTGCGCCAGGCCAAGCCCAAGGTCGGCCTGTCCCGGGTGGAAATGGCCGGCAACCTGCAAGGGCCGCTGCGCGTGCAGGCGCATGTCGATGGGCTGTCCTTCAATCCAGTGGGTCATGCGCCCGGCCTGTCCGGGTTGGGCGGTGCGCTGACCGGTGATGCACAGGGTGTGGCGTTGGCGCTGGACCCGGCTGTGCCGTTCCGTTTCGATTGGCCGGCGGGCTTTGGCGTGGTGCATCCCGCCACGCTGCACGGCACCCTGGCCGCGTGGCGCGAAGGTGCCGGGTGGAAGGTCGGCACGCCTTCGCTGGTGGTGGACGGTCCGGACTTCGGCGTGACCGCGCGTGCGGACGTGTGGTTCCAGAACGACGGCACGCGCCCCTGGCTGAACGTGTCCGCCGATGTGCACGACACACCGGTGCCCGCCGCGCGCGGTTTCTGGGTGCGCCATCTGATGTCCAAGCCTGCGCTGGAGTGGCTGGATCGCGCGATGCAGGGCGGGACGGTGCGGCATGGCACCGGTCTGGTCGGCGGCGACCTGGATGATTGGCCGTTCGTGCACCACGAGGGCCTGTTCGATGCACAGGCCGATATCGACAAGGGACGGATCCGGTTCCAGCCAGACTGGCCGGACATGACCGACCTCGATGCGCACGTTCGCTTTATCAACAATGGGTTCTCGCTCAGTGGCAAGGGCCGGCTGGACGAGGTGCCGATCTCGCGGATCGAGGGCGGCATCGCGGACTGGCACGAAACGGTGCTCAAGCTGGACGCCCAGGGCGGTGACGATGCCGCTAGGCTGCTGGCGCTGCTGCGCCACAGCCCCTTGCAGAAGGCCTATGGCACGGCGATGCAAGGCCTGACTGCCTCGGGCCCGGCCCGCGTGGATTTCGGCATGACCCTACCGCTGCGCGGCGGCGCGCAGCCGGACATCAGTGGCCAGGTGCAGTTGACCGGCGCGCAACTGGCCGACAGCACGTACGACCTGGCCTTCAGCGGGGTCAACGGCACGGCCAGCTATTCGGAAGGCGGTTTCGATGCGCCCCAGCTCGAGGCCCTGCGCAACGGCGCGCCCGCGCGGCTGAGCCTGCGCGCCGGGGACGCGGCACAGAGCCCGGACCATGTGTTCGAGGCGCGCCTGCAGGCGCCGCTGACCAGCGATGAGCTGCTCGAGCGCGTACCGGACCTGGCATGGATGAAGCGCTATCTCCAGGGACGCTCGCCGTGGACGATCAACGTCGGCGTCGGGACGCCGCCGCAGGCGGGCGGCGATCCGCCGGTGCAGATCACCGCGCAGTCGGATCTGGTTGGAACCGCGCTGAAGCTGCCGGCGCCGTTGGACAAGCCGGCCGGGCGTGCCCTGGCTTCGACCGTCGCAATCCAGATGCCGCTCGAACAGGGCCGGGTGGACGTCAATTTCGGCAAGCTGCTCGCCTTGCGCGCGCAGGAGCGCAATGGCGCCACCGGCGTGCGCGTGGAACTGGGGCGCAGCAGCGTGGCCCAGGCCGTGCCGGCCAGCGGCCTGAGCGCCGGTGGAGCCGCCGGTGCGCTGGATGCGGCAGGCTGGATCGCGGTGGCACGCGCCTCGGGCAGCGCGCCGGCCGATGACCCGCTGGTCAAGGCCGGGACCGCCGTCGCCAAGCTCGGCGCCGCTGCCACCACCGCCCCGCCGGTGCCTCCGGTGACGGCCCCCGCAGCCTCGTCCAGCCAGCCCCTGGCGCTGCGCGGGATCGATATCACGGCGCAGAAGTTGCTGTTGATCGGCGGCGTGTTTCCCGGCACACGGGTCCAGGTCTCGCCGGCGCGCGATGCGCTGGACGTGCGCCTGGATGGCGGCGCGCTGTCCGGCAACGTGCACGTCCCCGACGATGCCGATGCAGCCGTGCAGGGCACCCTGGAGCGTCTCTACTGGGTCTCGGCCGCACCGTCACCGCCGGACGGGGCAGCGCCGCCGGCTCCGCCGGCCAATGGGACCACGTCCGAAGACGACCTGGATCCGGCCGCGCTTCCGCCGCTGGCGCTGCAGATCGGCGACCTGCGCTTCGGCCAGGCGCGGCTGGGGCAGGCGACGCTGCGCACCCGCAAGGTGCCCGGCGGGCTGCAGATCCAGACCCTGACCATGCATTCGGACCAGCAGGCCATCGACGTCACCGGCGACTGGACCGGGCACGGCCCCAACGCCCGCACGCATCTTGTCGCCAAGGTCGACAGTCGCGACGTGGGGGCGCTGATGGACGGCCTGGGCTTCAGCGGGCGGTTGCGCGGCGGCGAAGGCGAGATCGACCTGGACCTGGCCTGGTCGTCGAGCCCGGCGGGCTTTTCGCTGGGCTCGCTCGATGGCAGCGCCAAGCTGGACGTGCGCAACGGCGCGCTGCTCGAGGTCGAGCCGGGCGCCGGGCGTGTGCTCGGCCTGTTCAGCCTGACCCAGCTCCCGCGCCGGCTGATGCTGGATTTTCGCGATTTCTTCTCCAAGGGGTTTGCGTTCAATCGCGTGCACGGTGACGTGGCCTTCGTCGCTGGCCAGGCGCGCACCGACAACACCGTCATGGAAGGCCCCGCGGCCGAGATCCGTATCGGGGGGCAGACCGACCTGAAGGCGCAGACCTTCGACCAGACCATCGACGTGCTGCCCAAGTCGGGCAACCTGCTGACCGTGGTCGGTGCGGTGGCCGGTGGCCCGGTCGGGGCGGCGGTGGGCGCTGCGGCCAATGCGGTCCTGCGCAAGCCGCTGGGGCAGATCGGGGCCAAGACCTACCATGTGACCGGGCCCTGGAAGGATCCGAGCGTCGAGGTCACCGAGCACGCTGCGCCGGCGACCACGCCCGCGCCGGACGCCACCACGCCAACCACCGACACCCCGCAAGACACCGCGCCCCCCTCGCCCTGACTGCTGCCCTTGCATTCCCCCTCTCCAGCCCGATCATTGAACCCATGAGCACATCCGCACTTGCCCTTGCCGAATCCCGTCTCCTGCTGCCCGCGGGCCTGGACCAGTCCGGGCTGGACCGCGCGTTCGGCGCGCTGCTGGGGCCGGGCATCGATTTCGGCGATCTGTATTTCCAGCACACCCGCCGCGAGAGCTGGACGGTGGAAGACGGCATCGTCAAGGACGGCGCGCACTCGATCGAGCAGGGCGTGGGCGTGCGCGCGATCTCCGGTGAGAAGACCGGGTTTGCGTATTCGGACGACATCAACGCCAGCGCGCTGCTGACCGCGGCTGGCTCGGCCCGGGCAATCGCCCGCGACGGCGCCAGCCACAGCCCGCGCACCCTGGTGCGCGGTCAGGGCCGCTCGTTGTATGCGCCCGAAGACCCGGTCGATGCGATGGACAACGACGCCAAGGTCGCCGCCTTGCGTGCGGTGGACAAGCTGCTGCGCGCGGCCGATCCGCGCGTGCAGCAGGTCAGCGTCAGCCTGTCCGGCGGCGTGGACACAGTGCTGGTGGCACGCAGCGACGGGGTGCTGGCCTCGGATGTGCGCCCGCTGGTGCGCCTGAACGTGCAGGTGATCGTCGAGCAGAACGGCCGACGCGAATCCGGCTATGCCGGTTACGGCGGGCGCTACTCCTATGCCGAGCTGCTCGCCGACGGCAAGCCGGAGCATTTCGCGCGCGAAGCGCTGCGCCAGGCGCTGGTCAACCTGGAAGCGGTCGATGCGCCGGCCGGGGTGATGCCGGTGGTGCTGGCCTCGGGCTGGCCGGGCGTGCTCCTGCACGAGGCCGTCGGCCACGGCCTGGAAGGCGACTTCAACCGCAAGGGCACCAGCGTCTACGCCGGTCGCATCGGCCAGCAGGTCGCGTCCAAGGGCGTGACCATCGTCGACGACGGCACCCTGGAGGGCCGCCGTGGCTCGCTCAACATCGACGACGAAGGTCAGCAGACCCAGTGCACCACCCTGATCGAGGATGGCGTGCTGGTCGGCTACATGCAGGACAGCCTCAATGCGCGCCTGATGGGCATGGCGCCGACCGGCAACGGCCGGCGCGAATCCTTCGCCCACCTGCCGATGCCGCGCATGACCAACACCTACATGCTGGCCGGGCAGCACGAGCCGGACGAGATGATCCGCTCGGTCAAGAAGGGTCTGTACGCGGTCAACTTCGGCGGCGGTCAGGTCGACATCACCAGCGGCAAGTATGTGTTCTCCGCGACCGAGGCCTACCTGATCGAGGACGGCAAGGTCACCGCGCCGGTCAAGGGCGCCACGCTGATCGGCAACGGACCGGAGACCATGCAGAAGGTGCGCATGGTCGGCAACGACCTGGCGCTGGATGCCGGCGTGGGCGTGTGCGGCAAGGACGGGCAGAGCGTGCCGGTCGGGGTCGGCCAGCCCTCGCTGCTGATCGACGGACTCACCGTGGGCGGCACGCAGGCCTGAGGCGCGCGATGCCGACGTTGCGGCATGCGCGCGAGGACTCAGTCGTCCTCGTCCGGCTCGATCCCATCTGCGGGTGCGTCGTCGCCGTCGAGCAGGGCACGGATCTCACGGTACAGCGCGCGGTAGGCGGCCGGCGGCTTGTTCTTCTTGCGCTCCTCGCCCACGTTGCGGATCAGCTGGCGCAGGCGCTGGCGATCCGCGTCGGGATGGGTGTCCAGCAACTCGGTCAGGGCCTCGGGCTCGTCCAGCAGGCGCTCGCGCCAGGTCTCGGCCTGATGCATCAGACCGGTTTCGCGGCGCGCGCTGTCGCCGCCGGCATCCAGCGCGTCGCGGATCGCCTCCAGGGTGGGGTCGTCTTCCTTGCGCATCTGCTTGGCCAGAAACTGCAGCTGGCGCTTGTGGGCGATGTGCGAGGTCACCTTCTGGGTGTCGTACACATGCTCCAGCAGTTCCTCGCTCATGGGCAGCTGGGCCAGGCGGGCCGCGGGCAGCGCCACCAGTTGCTCGGCCAGCGTGCGCACCTCCAGCGCGTCCTGGCGCTGCTGGGTGCGGCTGGGGCTGTAGAACTCGCCAGTGTCCGGATCGCGTCCGCGCATGCTCACTTCACCTTTCAAGGCGCGCGCATCACAGGGCGCGCCGAATCCAACATCAGATCGACAAGGATAAGCCATTGAACGCCATCACTTCTCCCGTGCACGACGACAGCGACGCGCGTCTGGACCACCTGGCCCAGTTGTCCGAGCGGCTGCTGGACATGGCCCGCCGGGGTGGCGCCACCCAGGCCGAGGTCAGCTGCAGCGAGGACCGTGGCCTGAACGTCAACGTGCGCCTGGGCGAGGTGGAGACGGTCGAGTCCACCCAGGACCGGGCCATCGGCGTGACCGTGTACTTCGGCCAGCGCAAGGGCAGTGCCAGCACCGCCGACCTGCGCGAAGACAGCCTGGCGGCCACCGTCGAGCAGGCCTGCGCCATCGCCCGCTATACCGAGGACGATGAGGCCGCCGGCCTGGCCGATGCCGCGCGCATGGCCACCGATTTCCCGGATCTGGACACCTGGCACCCCTGGGCGCTGGACGCCGATACTGCTGTGGATCTGGCGCTGGCCTGCGAGGCCGCCGGGCGCCAGGCCGACGCGCGCATCAGCAATTCCGATGGCGCCTCGGTGGGCAGCGGCTACGGGCTGTCGGTGTATGCCAACTCCCATGGTTTCATCGGGCGTGAGCGCGGCACGCATCACTCCATCAGCTGCGCGCTGATCGCCGGCAGTGGCGAGGGCATGCAGCGCGATGGCTGGTACAGCACCGCGCTGATGCGCGAGAAGCTCGAAGCAGCCGAAGCGGTCGGCCTGCGCGCGGCGCAACGTACCGTGGCGCGCCTGGCCCCGCGCGATGTGGCCACCGGGCAATACCCGGTGCTGTTCAGTGCGGAAGTCGCGCGCTCGCTCATCGGCCACCTGCTCGGCGCGGTCAGCGGCGGCGCGCTGTACCGCAAGGCCAGCTTTCTGCTGGACCGCGCCGGCACCCAGGTGTTCCCGGACTGGTTCTCCATCGACGAACTGCCCCGCCTGCGCGGCGGGCTGCGCTCGGGCAACTTCGACGCCGAGGGCGTGGCCACGGTGGACTCGCCGCTGGTCGCCGGCGGCGTGCTGCAGCGCTACGTGCTGGGCAGCTACTCGGCGCGCAAGCTCGGTCTGTCCAGCACTGGCAACGCCGGCGGGGTCCACAACCTCAGGGTGTCCAGCAACGCAGGGGACCGGGCCGCGATGCTGGCCGGCATGGGCACCGGCCTGCTGGTCACCGAGCTGATGGGGCAGGGCGTCAATGGCGTGACCGGCGATTACTCGCGTGGCGCCGGCGGCTTCTGGGTGGAGAACGGGCAGCTGGCCTATCCGGTGGACAACGTCACCGTCGCCGGCAACCTCAAGGACATCTTCGCCGCGATCGAGGCGGTGGGCAGCGACCTGGATGCGCGCTCGCACATCGGCATGGGCTCGCTGCTGGTGGGACGGATGACCGTTGCCGGCGGGCAATGACGTATTGATGCGTTATCGCCGGGTTGACGGGCGACAGCCGGCCGCTGACAGTTGCCTGCCTCCATCCACCCGATGCGTTCCACAACCACCCAAGGAAGCCAACGCCCATGAACGAATTCGAGAACGCCACCGCGCCGCCGCCGCCGCCGGCGGGTACTGCCCCGCAGGAGGACCGGACGGTCGCGCTCATCGTGCACCTGACCGGCATCGTCACCGGCTTCATCGTGCCGCTGATCATCTGGCTGGTGAACAAGGACAACCCCGCCAAGGCCTGGCTCAACGATCAGTCCAAGGAGGCGCTCAACTTCCAGATCACCGTGTTCTTCGGCTATGTGATCTGCTGGGTGCTGGCCTTCGTGATCATCGGCGGCCTGCTGATGCCGCTGGTCTGGCTGGTCAACCTGGTCTTCTGCATCCTGGCCGGACTCAAGGCCAATGAAGGCGTTGCCTATCGCTATCCGTTCGCGATCCGGCTGATCAAGTAATCCGCCGCCCGCGCAAGCGACACAAGGCCCGGCCACGCGCCGGGCTTTTTTGTGCGTCCCATCCCGGCGCGGCGCACCGTCGCTACTGAACGGGGTGGGGCCCGTGCACGCCGGTCAACCGCATCGCCGCTGGCCCGTTAGCCTCCGCATCGTCCTTCATCGAGGAATGCGTCATGGTCACCGCTCAGTCGGTCAGTGCCGCCAACCGTTTCGGCCTGGGTGCCCGTCCGGGAGAACTCGCAGGCCTGGGCGACCCGCAAGGCTGGCTGCTCGCACAGCTCAAGGCGCCCCCGTCGGCGCCGGCCCTGCAGGCCCTGCCCGACAGCCTGGCCTATCTGCGCCAGGACATCGCCCTCCAGCAGGCCCGGCGCGAGGCCCGGCGGCAGGGCCAGCCACCGCCGAAGGACATGGCGCGCGACATGCGCCGTGACCAACTGCATGAGCTGGCGCTGCGCCAACAGGTCGCGGTGGCCAGTCAGGCCAGCTTCGTCGAACGCATGGTGCGGTTCTGGTCGAACCACTTCGCCGTCTCGGTGGACAAGCGCGTGGCCGCCCACTACGCCGCGCCGATGGAGCGCGAGGCGATTCGCCCGCACGTGCTGGGCCATTTCGGTGACCTGTTGCTGGCGGTGGAGACGCACCCGGCGATGCTGCGCTTCCTGGACAACGTGCGCTCGGTGGGGGCAGATTCGAAACTCGCCACCCGCGTGCGCCAGCGCAACCCCGACAAGGCGCCGGGCCTCAACGAGAACCTGGCGCGCGAGATCATGGAGCTGCACACCGTGGGGGTGCATGGCGGCTACTCGCAGACCGATGTGACCGAATTCGCCAAGGCCATCACCGGCTGGGGCGTGCCGATGCCACAGGACTTTCAGCGCGGCGCGCCGGATTCGGCCTTTGCGTTCCGCGCCAACGCGCACGAGGCCGGCGCGCGCACGGTCATGGGGCGGCGCTACGCGGAAGCCGGCGTGGCGCAGGGTCGCGCCATCCTGGCCGACCTGGCGGTGCATCCGGCCACGGCGCGGCATGTTTCGACCAAGATCGCGCGCCACCTCATCAGCGACACCCCGCCGCAGCCGGTGGTGGAGGCGATGGTCAAGGCCTGGCGCGACAGTGGTGGCGCACTGGCGCAGGTGTATGCCGCGCTGATCCGGCACCCGGCCGCGTGGGGCCCGCAGGCGCGCAAGTTCAAGACGCCCGACGACTACCTGCTCTCGGCACTGCGCGCCGGCGGCGCGCTGGCCAAGGATCAGCCGCAGTTGCAGGTGACCTTGCTCGCCCGCATGGGGCAGCCGCCGTTCACGCCGCGCTCGCCGGCCGGGTTCGAGGACGATGCCGCGCAATGGAGCGGCCCGGATGCGCTGTGGAAGCGGGTGCAGGCCAGCCAGGCCTTGGCCGAAGCGGTGCCGGAAGACCGCCTGGACCCGCTCGGCACCGCGCAGGCGGTGTTTGCCGACACGCTCGATGCCGACACGCGCACCGCGCTGACCCGTGCCGAATCCCCGCGCGATGGACTGGCCCTGCTGTTCGCCAGCCCCGCCTTCCAGTGGAGGACCTGACGATGTCCCTGACCCGACGTGCCTTCCTCGGCGCCGCTGGCGCCCTGACCACGCTCACCCTGTGGCCCCAGCTCGGGGCCGCTGCGCAACGCGCCAACGACACGCGCCTGCTGGTGATCCTGCTGCGCGGCGGCCTGGATGGGCTGCATGTGCTGGTGCCCACCGATGATCCTGCGTATCGCGACTTGCGCGGCGACCTGGCACCGACCGACACGCTCAAGCTGGACGCGCATTTCGGCCTGCACCCGTCGCTGGCCTTTGCCCACACGCTGTATGGCCAGCGTCAGTTGCTGCCGGTGGTGGCGATCGCCCCGCCGTACCAGCAGCGCTCGCATTTCGAGGCCCAGGACTGCCTGGAGAACGGCAGCGCCCGCCCCAGCGGCGCCAGCACCGGCTGGCTCAACCGCTGTGCCAGCGCGATGGCCGGCACCGAGGCCTTGTCGATCACCACGGTGATGCCACTGATCATGCGGGGGCCAGGCGACGCCTCGACGTGGTCGCCACCGTTGCCCGAGGCGGTCAATCCGATCCTGCTGCAGCGCCTGCAGGGTCTGTATGCGCACGATCCCGTGTTGGCCGCCTCGTTCCAGCGTGCCGTGGACACGCAGGGCGTGAGCGGAGGCAAGGGCACGGGCGGCAAAGGGCGCATGGCGGAGGCCACCGCCGCCGCGGCGCGTTTCATGTCGCAGGCCAACGGCCCGCGCATCGGCTTCGTCGAGGACTCGGGTTGGGATACCCACGTCAACCAGGCCGGCGTGCTGAAGAACAAGCTCGCCGAACTGGACGACGGCCTGCGCGCCTTCCATGACAACGCGCAGGCGATCTGGGGCAGGACCGTGGTGGTGGTGGTCACCGAATTCGGCCGCACCGCCAGGGTCAACGGCACCGGCGGCACCGACCACGGGACCGGCGGCGTGGCCCTGTTGGCCGGCGGCGCGGTGCGCGGTGGCCGCATCGCCGGCGACTGGCCCGGCCTGTCGCCCGCTGCCCTCAACGAAGGCCGCGACCTGCGCGTCACCACCGACATGCGCGCCCTGTTCAAGGCCGTGCTGGCCGGTCACCTGAAGGTGGACGAAGGCCGGCTGCAGACGGCAGTGTTTCCGGACAGCGGCAAGGTGCCGCTCATGGAGGGGCTGCTCGCCTGATCCATTGCGAACTGGCAAAGCCCTGCGCTGCAACGCTTTCCCCTGGCCGCGCGCGGAGCAGGCTGCCTCATCGGGAACCCGTTGGACGGCGTGCGTTCCCGGTCGCCGCGCGCGGACGAGGAAAATCGAGTGATCAACGGTAGCGCGCGGCCACGGTATCGCTGGACAGATGCGCTGACATCGTCTGGCGGGCGGCCTCGAAGGCGTCCCACTCCTCGCCGGCATGCAGCGAGGGGATGCTGATCCGTTCGCCACGGTCCAGGCCACGCAGGGCGGCGTCGACCAGATCTTCGGTGCGCATGACGATCTCCTTGGGCAGGTGCTCCACCGGCAGGCCGCCAGTGGCCCAAAAGTCGGTGGCCGTCGCACCCGGCAGCACCGCCTGGACGTGCACGCCGGTCCCTTCCAGCTCCTTTTGCAGCGACTGGCTGAAGGCGGTCACGAAGGCCTTGCTGCCGCCGTAGACGCCATTGAGGGCTTCCGGCGCCAGGCTGACGATGGAAGAAATGTTGATGAGGGTCCCGCGGCCGCGCGCCACCATCTGCGGGACGGCGGCATAGGTCAGGCGCATCAGTGCGGTGACGTTGAGCTCGACCATCGCGGTCATGCGCTCGACATCGCTCTCCAGCAACGGGGTGTGGGTTCCGATGCCTGCGTTGTTGACCAGAACCGTGATGTCGGCGTCCTGCTTGAGTCGTTGCTCGACCGTCGCCAACGCGTCGCGGCGGCCCAGGTCGGCGGCGATGACTTCGACCGAGCGTTGGGTCTGGCTGGTGATGCGCTCGGCCAGGGCGTTGAGCCGCTGACGATCGCGTGCGACCAGGATCAGGTCATGTCCGCGGCCGGCCAGGCGCTCGGCGTAGACCGCGCCGATGCCGGAAGAGGCGCCTGTCACCAGGGCGACACCAGGCGTGGATGGGGACTGCGTGGACATTGTGCTTTCTCCAGTGGGCGGCGATGACCGCGGGATGTGGTGAAAGCCTGCGCTCGATGGACCTTGGCGCAAATGACGCATATATTCGTTTTTTAGGACATACGAGATCGGCGACGATGCATCGCGTTGGTTATGTACTGGGGGACGGTTTCCAGGTCATGGCGCTGGGCTCGCAGGCGGTGTTCGAGTTCGCCAACCTGGTGGCCGGCGAGACCTTCTACGTGGTGGAGAACTGGTCGCCTGAAGGCGGGGAGGTCAATGCATCCCTGGGCATGCGGGTGGTGACGCGTGAACTCACCGGGCGCAGTCGCGCCGATACCTGGATGCTGGTGGGGGTGATCGATCCGCTGGCCCGTCCGGCCTCCCAGGCGCTGCTGCAATTCGTTCGCCGCGTGGCGCCTCGGGCCAGGCGCGTGGCCGGCATCTGCACCGGGGGCTTCATCCTGGCCGAGGCCGGCCTGCTCGCGCAGCGCCGGGCCACCACGCACTGGGCTTTCGCCGAGCACATGCAGCAACGCTACCCCGATATCCAGGTGGAACCCGATCGGATCTTCATCCTGGATGGCCCGTTCTGGACATCGGCTGGCATGACCGCCGCGCTGGACATGGCGCTTGGCATGGTCGAGAAGGACCTGGGGCCGGACGTGGCACGTGGCGTCGCGCACCGGCTTGTCATGCACCATCGCCGCGCCGGCGGACAGACCCAGCATTCGGAACTGTTGGAACTCGCGCCGCGCAGCGACCGTATCCAGCAGGCGCTCGACTATGCAAGGCGCCATTTGGGCAGTTCTCTGAGCGTGGAACAGCTTGCCGAGCGCGTCAGCCTGAGCCCTCGGCAATTCAGCCGGGTGTTTACGGCGGAAACCGGCCAGTCACCTGCCAAGGCCATCGAAGCGCTGCGCGTGGAGGCCGCGCGTGTCATGGTGGAACAGGGGCGCCATCCGCTGGAAGTGATCGCCCGCGAGACGGGCTTTCGCGACCGTCGGCATCTGCGCGAAGTGTTCTTGCGTCGTTTCGGCGTGGCACCTCAGGCGTTGCGGCGGCATTCGCGTAGCAGGCCCGACGCATGAGACCAGGGCTGAAGTGCTGGCCCCTATGCCTTCCGAAGCCGCTCACCATGCGGGGACACGCCTGAGCAAGCCCGCGTGGCAAGTTGTCCCGTGTCCTTGCAACGCTTCCGCGGCGTTGCAGGCATGCGAAAGGCTTGAAGCAAATCCTGCCGTCCAAGCGTGACCCGCCCCGCCGCGGACGCCAGGACAGGGTGATGGAGCTTAAGCTGCCATGGGGCGTGGCGCGTTCGGTGCATGGGCGCTCGGGCGCTGGCGGCTTCCTTCAAAACAACTTCCCAGGACGCCGAGCGTCCCGTTTTTCGTTCAAGCTCGCACGATGAACACCACCACGCTTCTCCAGGACATGGGCGGTCCGGACGCCGCACATCGCTTGGCCCATGCCTGGCACGTGCGGGTGCTGGCCGATCCAGTGGTTGCGCACGCCTTCAGTCACGGCTTCCACCCGCAGCACACCGAGCGCCTGGCTGCCTATTGGGTCGAAGCGTGGGGCGGGCCGGCGGCGTATTCGAGCCGGTTCGGCTCCGAGTCGGGCGTGGTGCGCATGCACAGCGGCAATGGTGTGCACGAGGAGATGGATGCGCGGGCCATCGCCTGTTTCGCGCTGGCACTGGACGATATCGGGCTGGACGATGCATCGCTGCGGCAGGTGCTGCTGGACTACTTCAGCTGGGCCACGCACGCGCGGATGGCGGCGTATCCGGCCTCGCCGGACCATGTGCCCGACGATCTGCGCATCGCGCGCTGGTCGCGGGAAGGCCTGCTGGGCGAGGACTAAGCCCACGCCGCACCGGGGCCTCCGGCCGGCGAGCAGACGGCCGGAGGCCCCGGTGCCGGGACCCATGACCAAAGCAACTTCCCGGGGGACAAAACTGACAGGATAGTCAGGCTGGGTCGCCGCATCGGCGGCTGCCGTCCCTCCCACCGTCACGAGGATGCTTGCCCCATGAAGAACACCGCCCTGGCCCTGGCCATTGCCTCTTTCTGCGCCCTGCCTGTCGCGGCCCTGGCGGCTCCGCAGGATGCCGGCCAGGTCACCCCGGACATGGTCCAGACCGGCTCGGACATCCCCAAGGCGTGGCAGCAGCCGGAAGGCAACTTCGACTACGTCAAGCGCGAGGTCATGATCCCCATGCGCGACGGGGTCAAGCTGCATACGGTCATGGTCATCCCAAAGGGGGCGCATGACCTGCCGATCCTGCTGGAGCGCACGCCCTACGACGCCAGCGGCTTTGCCCCCAACAACAGCCCGCACATGGCCGACGCGGTGAGGCCGGGCAACAAGGATTGGGCCGACGGCAGCACCATCCTGGTGTGGCAGGACATCCGCGGCAAGTACGGTTCGGAGGGTGACTACGTCATGACTCGCCCGCCGCGCGGCCCGCTCAACCCGACCAAGACCGACGACACCACCGATGCCTGGGACACCATCGACTGGCTGGTGAAGAACCTCAAGGAAACCAACGGCAACGTCGGCATGATCGGCTCGTCCTACGACGGCTGGACGGTGGCCATGGCGCTGCTGGACCCGCATCCGGCGCTCAAGGCCGCCGCGCCGGAGAGCCCGATGATCGATGGCTGGATGGGCGATGACTGGTATCACTACGGCGCGCTGCGCCTGGTCAACCTGGATTACTTCACCGGGCAGATGACCAAACAGGGAAAGGGAGAGGACGTCCCGCGCGACACCGACGACGATTACGTCAACTTCCTGGAGGCCGGTTCGGCCGGCGCATATGCCAAGGCGCATGGCTTCGAGCAGCTGCCGTGGTGGAACCGGTTTGCCGCGCACTCGGCCTACGACGCCTTCTGGCAGCTGCAGGCGCTGGACAAGATCGTGGCGGCGCATCCGTCCAACGTGCCGACGATGTGGCTGCAGGGCCTATGGGACCAAGAGGACATCTACGGAGCCGTCCACACCTGGGAGGCACTGCAGCAGGCCGGCCACGGCAGCAATAACCACCTGGTGATGGGCCCGTGGTTCCACAGCCAGATCAACCGCGATGGCTGGGAGCTGGGCCCGTTGAAGTGGCCGGGCAATACCACCGCGCAGTTCCGCCAGGAAGTGATAATCCCGTGGTTCAACCACTATCTACGCGGCACGCCGATGGCCAAGCCGCTGCCGCAGGCGATGATCTACAACCCGGCCGAGCAGCATTGGGATCGGTTCAACGACTGGAAGGTCGCCGACGCGCAGAAGCTCACGCCGCTGTACCTGCAGGCCGACAGGGGGCTGAGCTTCGAGCGGCCCGCCGGTGGCAGCGACAGCTATGTGTCCGACCCGGCCAACCCGGTGCCTTACCTGTCGCGCCCGATTCCGCAGGAGAACGACCGCTGGCGGACTTGGTTGGTGCAGGACCAGCGCTTCGCGGAGAACCGGGGCGATGTGCTGACCTACACCACGCCGGTGCTGGACAAGGCCGTTACCGTGGAAGGCGCGCCGATCGCCGACCTGTTTGCCCGGACCACGGGCACCGATGGCGATTTCGTGGTCAAGGTCATCGACGTGTATCCGGGATCGGACGCGCTCAACCCGGACATGAGCGGCTATGAGCTGCCGGTGTCGATGGATATCTTCCGCGGGCGCTACCGCAAGAGTTTTGCCGACCCCTCGGCGATCCCGGCCAACCAGGTGCAGGAATACAAGTTCCGCCTGCCGACGATCAATTACGTGTTCAAGCCGGGCCACCGGATCATGGTGCAGATCCAGTCTTCGCTGTTCCCGCTGTACGACCGCAACCCGCAGACCTACGTGTCCAACATCCTGTTCGCCAAGCCCGCCGACTACCAGAAGGCCACGGTGACCGTCGAGCATGGTGCGGACGGCCGCAGCGCGGTACTGCTGCCGGTGGTGGCGCACTCGAGCGCCAGTCACTGAGCGACCCGGCGCGCCTGGCCCGCCAGGCGCGCCACGCGTGAAAGCCGCAGGGCCCGCCCGCGACGACCGTGAGGTCCTGGAAGGCGGACAGGGCGCGGCGCGCATTGCGCGCCGCCGGGCTCAGTGGCTGCGCTGGACCGCCAGTTCGCCCAGCGCGGTCAGGGGCGAGGCCGCCGTGCCGAACGGGCCCAGCAGCTCCCGCATCCGGGTCGCCAACTCGTCCAGTTTCGCCTTCGCGCCGTCCATGCCCAGCAGCGCCGGGTAGGTGGATTTGTCCTGCGCCGCATCCTTGCCGGCGGTCTTGCCGAGCACCTCGGAGCTGGCTTCCACGTCGAGGATGTCGTCACGCACCTGGAAGGCCAGGCCCAGCGCTTCGGCGAAGGCATCCAGCCGTTGCAGGGTGTCCTCGTCCACGCCGCCGGCCAGGGCGCCCAGGCGCACGCTGGCGCGGATCAGCGCGCCGGTCTTGCGGGCGTGCATCTGCTGCAGGGCCTCGACCGACTGCCGCTGTCCGGTGGCGTCGATATCCAGTGCCTGGCCGCCGCACATGCCGGCCACGCCGCTGGCCCGGGCCAGGGTCTGCAGCCAGGCCACGCGCAGCACCGCACCGGCCTGGCTGGCGGCCAGCACTTCGAAGGCCAGGGTCTGCAGCGCATCGCCGGCGAGGATGGCGGTGGCTTCGTCGAAGGCGACATGCACGGTCGGCTGGCCGCGGCGCAGGGCGTCGTCGTCCATCGCCGGCAGGTCGTCGTGGACCAGCGAATAGGCGTGGATCAACTCCACCGCCGTGGCCGGGGCGTCCAGGACCGCTTCATCGGCGCCGGTCAGGGTGCCGGCGGCGTAAACCAGCAACGGGCGCATGCGCTTGCCGCCGCCGAGGGCCGCGTGGCGCATGGCCGCGTGCAGGCGCTGCGGGGCAATCTTCGGGTCGGGGAGCACCGCGTCCAGCGAGGCTTCCACACGCTGTGCCCAGCGTGCGAACGCCGCCTCAGTCGCCATCGGGCAGCGGCGCGAAGGGTTCGGCGGTGTCGGGGCGGTCCGGGTCGCTGAGCAGGCGCACGCGCAGCTCGGCCTGTTCCAGCGCGGTGCGGCAGCTGCGGTACAGGCCCACGCCACGCTCGTAGGCGGCCAGGGAATCTTCCAGGCTCAGCTCGCCCTGTTCCATGCGTCCGACCAGCTGTTCCAGCTCGTCCAGGGATTGTTCGAAGTGCGCCACGGGCGAGGCGTCGGCTGCGGGTTTCTTTGCCATGCGCAAAGTGTGGGCGCCCCCCGGCGATGGGTCAATCGCGCACAGCCGGGCGCCACTGCAGGCGCGCGTTGCGTTCATGCAGCCAGGCCGCCAGGGTCGCGGACTGGACGCGATCGCCCGCGGCCAGGACCGTGCCATCGACATCGCGCAACACCGGCAGGCGCTGGCGTTCCCAGGGGGGGATGCCCAACTCCTGCAGCACGTGCTTGAGCGCGTGGTGGTGCTGGCGACCGGGCAATTGGATGCGCTCGCCACCCTGGCGCGCGCCGGCCAGCAGGGGCGTCTCGAACCGGGCCGCGCCTTCGAGTTGCAGGTGGCCGCCGCCGGGCACCTGCAGCGCGGCGCTGCCGTCCCAGGTCGCCTGCCAGTCGGCAGGCAAGGGGCCCAGCACCGGCCCGGCATGGAGCTGGTCGCGCCAGCGCCGCAGGCGTACGCCGTCCCAGTCAAAGCGCGCCTGGGCGTCGTGGCGTGGTGTCAGCAGGCTGGCCTCCAGCGCCTCGACGCCGCGGGCTGGCAGTGGCGGCAGGCCAAGCTGCGCGATCCAGTGCCGCACCGCGCGGGCGCGGCGCGCGGGCGTCAGCGCCAGCAGGGCACCGACCGAAAGCACCTGCGGGTCGGCCGCCTGGACCAGGGCCAGGGTCGCCGCGTCGTGTTCGATCATCAGCCCGGCGGTCTGCGCGCTCAGCGCGGCGCTGCGGGCCAGCAGGGCATCGGCCTGCGGCCAGCGCTGGCGCAGCAGCGGCAGCACCTGGTGGCGCAGGAAGTTGCGGTCCAGCCGGGTGTCGGCATTGCTGGCATCTTCGATCCACGCAAGGTCGTGGCTCAGTGCGTAGGCCTTGAGCGCGTCGCGGGGCATCGCCAGCCAGGGACGCCACAACCAGCCGTGGGCGAAGCGGCGCAGGGGCCGCATCGCGCCGAGCCCGTCCGGCCCCGAGGCGCGCAGCGCACGCAGCAAGAAGGTCTCGGCCTGGTCGTCCTGGTGGTGCGCGGCAATCAGCACATCGTCCGGGCCCAGGACTTCGGCAAAGGCAGCATGGCGTGCGTGGCGTGCGGCGGCCTCCGGGCCCGCGTCGGCATCGCGCGGCACCTGGACGTGGCGGACCTCCAGCGGCACCTCCCACTGGCGGCAGAGCGCTGCGCAGTGCGCGGCCCAGGCATCGGCCTGCGGCTGCAGCCCGTGATGGACGTGCACCGCGTGCAGCCGTGACTGGAAACCTGCGATCTGGCGCAGGGCATGGAGCAGTACGGTGGAGTCCAGTCCGCCGCTGAAAGCGACCCACAGGACGCCAGCATCCCGGACAGGGGCGGGCGGAGCGGCGAGGGGGGCGGACAGCGGGGACATGATCCAACATGGTGCCATGCCGGGCGGTCGCGGTCGGTGGGCGCCGGTCCTGCCCGCGACGCTGGACTCAGAGCGGAATCGCCCCCGGGGCGCGTTCCTCGGTGCGTTGTCGCTCGCGCATGCGCATGGACGGTGGTGCCGGCGGCCGGTCGATGCCCTTGGTCAGCAGCCAGGACTGGCAGGCTTGCTGCCAATCGTGCATCTGCTCGGGGACTTGGGCGTAGAAGGCGTCCTCGACGATGGGCATGCGGCCCTCGTTGGACTCCAGGGTGCCGGCCAGGCGCGAGCCGGGCAGGTCGTGCATGCGCCGGGTGGGGTCGCCGCCGTGCTCCAGCAACCAGTACAAGCGGTCGAAACGCCCGATCTTGGCGTACCAGCTCAGCACCGTGTCGTAGCCGTCGTGCGTATAAAGCGTGGTGTCCAGGTCGGCGCCGGACATGATCAGCCGCTGCACGTTGGTCCAATGGCCGTTGATGAAGGCCACATACAGCAGCGGGCGGCCCTGAGCGTCGCGTCCGTTGGCATCGCCGCCATGCTGCAGCAGTTCGGTCAGGTAGGTCGGGTCGACCATGGCCGCGGCCGGGACCAGGGCGGTCTC
This sequence comes from Pseudoxanthomonas sp. JC1303, assembly GCF_058448525.1. Lineage (NCBI taxonomy): Bacteria > Pseudomonadati > Pseudomonadota > Gammaproteobacteria > Lysobacterales > Lysobacteraceae > Pseudoxanthomonas > Pseudoxanthomonas sp. JC1303. The sequence goes on from NZ_CP185958.1 coordinate 3,392,338, forward strand.
GGCCGCCGGTCCGCCGTCCACGGCCTGGCTGAGCTGGCGCGCATTGGGCGAGGCGCCGGCATCGAGCAGCAGCGCCAGGCCCCTGGGGTTATGGGTGATCACCGGCCAGGCCACCAGCGGGCGACCGGTATGGTCGAAGATTCTGTCCGGATCCACGCCCTTCTCGTAGATCAGCTTGCCGATCGCCTCGACATCGCCACGATCCACCGCGCGTGCCAAGGCCAGACCCTGGCCGGAAAAATAGTTGGCCGGGTCCAGTGGCAGCTTGGCCAGGTTGGGCGGTGGTAGATACAGGTACAGACCGAGCCCGATCAGCATGGCCACGGTCAGCAGCGCCAGCGTGATGCGGGCAATCCAGTTCAGGCGGCCTGTGGAGGGTGGGGGCGCCAACGCGGTGTGCTCCAGGGTTTGGGTCATCATCGCCACGTCAAAACCGACCCACCCAGGACGGCGTCGGTCTCGCATGCGGAGACCGGGCGCGGCTACAGTGGCCGCCGGATTTTCGATGGGATCGCTTCATGGCCAAGGCCTCCTCCAAGCCACGCACCGCCTATGTCTGTGGCGAATGCGGCGCCGAATACAGCAAGTGGCAAGGCCAGTGCACCGAGTGTAATGCCTGGAACTCGCTGACGCAGATCGTGATCGAGCCTGCCGCGGCTGAAGCGCCGGCCGCGGCACGGCGCACCGGCTGGGCCGGCAAGGCCGAAGCGCCCAAGATCACCGCGCTCAAGGACGTGCGCAGCAGCGAGGACGTGCGCGTCTCCACCGGCATCGGCGAATTCGACCGGGTGCTGGGCGGCGGCCTGGTGGAAGGCGCGGTGGTGCTGGTCGGCGGCGATCCGGGCATCGGCAAGTCCACCCTGCTGCTGCAGTCGCTGGCTTCGATGGCCGCGCGATTGCCGGTGCTGTATGTCACCGGCGAGGAGTCGCTGGCGCAGGTGGCCGGCCGCGCAGTGCGCCTGGACCTGCCGCTGGAGGGCCTGGACGCGCTGGCCGAGACCGGCGTGGAAGCCATCCTCCAGCACGCCTCCCGGGCCCGCCCGAAGCTGATCGTGGCCGACTCGGTCCAGACCCTGTGGACCGAGACCCTCACCGCCGCGCCCGGCTCGGTCAGCCAGGTGCGCGAGAGCGCCGCGCGCTTGGTGCGCTACGCCAAGGAGACCGGCACCGCGGTGTTTCTGGTCGGCCATGTCACCAAGGAGGGCGGCATCGCCGGCCCGCGCGTGCTCGAACACATGGTCGATGCGGTGCTGTATTTCGAGGGCGAGTCGGGCAGCCGCTTCCGCGTGCTGCGCGCGTTCAAGAACCGCTTCGGCGCGGTCAACGAGCTGGGCGTGTTCGCCATGGGCGACAAGGGCCTCAAGGAGGTCTCCAACCCCTCGGCGATCTTCCTCACCGGGGGCAGCACGCGCCAGCCCGGCAGCTGCGTGATGGTCACCCGCGAGGGCACGCGGCCGCTGCTGGTGGAAGTGCAGGCGCTGGTCGATGCCTCGCCGCTGTCCAATCCGCGGCGCGTGGCCGTCGGCCTGGAGGGCAATCGCCTGGCGATGCTGCTGGCGGTACTGCATCGCCACGGCGGGATCATGGTCGGCGACCAGGATGTCTTCATCAACGTGGTCGGCGGCATCCGCGTGCAGGAGACCGCCGCCGACCTGCCGGCGCTGCTGGCGGTGCTCTCCAGCCTGCGCGACGCCCCGCTGGCCGAAAAGACGATCGCCTTCGGCGAGGTCGGCCTGTCCGGCGAGATCCGACCGGTGCCCAACGGCGAGGATCGTCTGCGCGAAGCGGCCACCCATGGCTTCAAACGCGCGATCGTCCCGCGTGCCAACGCCCCCAAGGCCGCGAGCATCAAGGGCATGGAGGTGATCGCAGTCGAGCGCCTGTCCGATGCGCTGGAGGCCGCGTTCGGCTGAGTGCGCCGCGCCGCATGACGCTTTTGCGAGCTTGGCAACGGCGGGCGCCTAGGCGTTGTCGCCCGCAACCCTATTCAGTTTAAGATGCGCGCCCCGCATGGATGCGAGGCGGCGCAAGACGCCTTCCAACTTCCATGCCTGGGTTTCTTGAACTGTGAGGAGTTGTTGGATGGAATGGATGTTGATGCCGTTGAAGCGCTACGCGGACTTTTCCGGGCGTTCGCGACGCAAGGAATACTGGATGTTTGCCCTGTTCTATACGCTGGTGCTGCTGGCAACCGTGCTGGTGATGGCACTGGGCGCGGCGATGTCCGCGCCGGCTGAACGTCCCGGCGCACTGGGTTACGTTGGCTTTGCGCTGATGATGCTGGCGATCCTGGCGTTTCTGGTGCCCAGTCTGGCCGTGCAGGTGCGTCGTTTCCACGACATGGACAAGTCCGGCTGGATGGTGCTGCTCAACCTCATTCCCTACGTGGGCGGCTTCGTGGTGCTGATCATGATGATGCTCGAGGGCACGCCCGGCCCGAATCGCTACGGCGAGGCGGTCAAGTAGGCGATCGGTTCTGACTGATCAAGCAAAAAGCCGCCTGAGGGGCGGCTTTTTGCTTTGGGTCAGGCATGCCGAAGCACGGGGCCGCCCACTTGCGCGGCGGAGCGGCCCGAGCCGGAAGACGCTCATGCCAGCCGATGCAGCGCGCAGAGCTTGTGCCCATCCAGGTCGCGCACGTAGGCGATATAGGCGTTGCCCAGGCTGCTGTTGCGCTCGCCAGGCGGGTGTTCGATCGAGGTGCCCCCGGCCGCGACGGCCGCGTCGTGGAAGGCGCGGACCTGTTCCGGCGAGTCGCATTTGAAGCCCAGCGTGGCGCCGTTGGCGCAGGTCGCCGGTTCATCGTTGATGGGCTGGCTGATGCAGAAGCTGTTGCCCGCGTGCCGATAGAAGTAGCGGACGTGGCCGCTGCCGGCGACGTTGCGCAGCGGGGCACCGACACCGACGGTGGCCAGCACCGCGTCGTAGAACGCCTTGGCGCGCTCGATGTCGTTACTGCCGATCATGACGTGATTGAACATGCGAGGTCTCCTGGTTCGGGGATGACTGGAAAAGCGAAAGGCCGCGGTTTCCCGCGGCCTTTCGTGATGCTGCATCGATCGCGGCGGCGATCAGGCCAGGCCGGCCTGCTTCATCACTTCGGCGGCGTAATCTTCCACCACCTTCTCGATGCCTTCGCCCACGGCCAGGCGCTTGAAGCCCACCACGTCGGCGCCGGCGGCCTTGAGGACCTGCTCGACGGTCTGGTTGGTGTCCAGCACGTACGGCTGGCCGTACAGGGTCACCTCGTTGACGATCTTGGCGATCTTGCCGCTGATGATCTTTTCCAGGATTTCGGCCGGCTTGGACTTGTCCTTCTCGGACATCTTGGCCATTTCGATTTCCTTTTCCTTGGCCACGAACTCGGCCGGCACGTCGGAGGCCTTGTTGTGCGGCGGGTTCATCGCGGCCACGTGCATGGCCAGGCCACGGGCCAGCTCGGCGTCGCCGCCGGCCAGCTCGACCAGCACGCCGATCTTGCCGCCGTGGACGTAGGCGGCCACGGTGTTGGCGCTGTCGATGGACACCATGCGACGGATCAGGATGTTCTCGCCCAGCTTGGCGATGGCCGCCGCGCGGGCTTCTTCGACCGTCTCGGCGCCCAGCTTGGCGCTCTTCAGGGCATCCACGTCGGTGGCGCCGGAGGCCAGGGCGGCCTGGGCGACGGCATCGGTGAAGGCCACGAAGTTGCTGTCCTTGGCGACGAAGTCGGTCTCGGAGTTGATCTCGACCAGGACGGCCTTGCCGGCTTCCTGGGCCGAGGCGATGCGGCCTTCGGCGGCGACGCGGTCGGCCTTCTTGTCAGCCTTGGCCAGGCCGGACTTGCGCAGCCACTCGGCGGACGCGTCGATGTTGCCTTGGTTCTCGGTGAGTGCCTTCTTGCACTCCATCATGCCGGCGCCGGTGCGCTCGCGCAGTTCCTTGACCAGGGAAGCAGTGATTTCCACGGTGATGACCTCGATGTTTGCTTGAATTTTGATGAAGGGCGCGCAGCGCCGCTTCAAGCGACAGCGGCGGGACGTGATGCCCGCCGCTGGTGGCCGACACGCGAACATCGCGCGTCGGCGTTGCACGGCAATGACGCCTTAGGCGGCGGCTTCGTCGCTCTTGCGGCCGCGGCGGGCCGGCTTGCCCTCGGCGTTGCCTTCGCTGAACTCTTCCTCGCGCACGGTGGCCGAGTTCGGGGCGGCGGCCTTGCCTTCCAGCACGGCGTCGGCGGCGGCGCGGGCGTACAGCTGCACGGCGCGGATGGCGTCGTCGTTGCCGGGGATGGCATAGTCGACCAAGGCCGGGTCGTAGTTCGAGTCGACCACCGCGACCACCGGGATGCCGAGCTTCTTGGCTTCCTTGATGGCGATGTCTTCGTGGCCAATGTCGATGACGAACAGGGCGTCGGGCAGGCGGTTCATGTCCTTGATGCCGCCCAGCGAGGCTTCCAGCTTGTCGCGCTCACGGCGCAGGCCCAGCACTTCGTGCTTGACCAGCTTCTCGAAGGTGCCGTCGGTCTCGGCCGCTTCCAGCTCCTTCAGGCGGGCGACGGACTTCTTCACCGTGGCGAAGTTGGTCAGCGTGCCGCCCAGCCAGCGCTGGGTCATGAACGGCATGTTGCAACGCTCGGCTTCTTCCTTGATGGCTTCACGGGCCGAACGCTTGGTGCCGATGAACAGCACGGTGCCGCGCTTCTGGGCGATGGCGCTGATGAAGTTCATCGCATCGACGAACAGCGGCAGGGTCTTTTCCAGATTGATGATGTGGATCTTGCCGCGGGCGCCAAAGATGTACGGGGCCATCTTCGGGTTCCAGTAACGGGTCTGGTGGCCGAAGTGCACGCCGGCTTCCAGCATCTGGCGCATGGTGATCTGGGACATTGCAAAACTCCAAGGCAGTGGAACCGGCCGCGCAGTGGGATGCGGCGCTATTGGTTCCGGGGTTGGGCCTCCCTGCGGCGTCCGTGGCCGAACCCCTCTGGCGAAGGGCACCCCGGCACGGGCTGTGGCAGCAGGTGTGTATTCGCCGGTGACGCCCGGCGTGGGCGGGACTGCACAGGCACCAGGGCCTTGCAGAGCCGGCGGATTATAGCCGCGCGGCGATGGCCGGCGCAATGGCGCCGGCCAGACGGGTCAGGCGAACAGGGGCGCGGCGGCCATCAGGATGACGAGCAGCAGCAGGCGACGGGAAGCGGTCAGGCGCATAGCGGTGAAATCCGGGGGCAGTGGCCGCGTCGGGATGCGCCGGCCTCGGAGTGTTTCATGCAGAGGCTGTGCCAACCGGGTTTTCCCAACCCGCGTCTCCCGTGGTTTGAGACGTATAGCGCAATTCAAGCTGTGATTGCTGCGGCGCACCAGCGTGGGCGTCACTTTTGGCCGTGCCCTCGGCGGGCACGTCAGTAGGTGATGGTCACGGTGATGGTGTCGCTGTACGGCCCTGGGGCGGCGGTGTGTCCAGCCGCCACGCGACCGAAGACGTTGATCGTCTGGGGGCTGCCCGTGCCGGTCCCCTTGACTGTATCGGTGTCCAGACTGGCGCCCCAGCGGCTGGTGCGTCGCTGCGACTGGAGCTGACGTGGGTCCGGTGGATTTGGGCCCAGATGTTACGAGCTTCACATTCATGTTGCGATGCACAACGCGGTCGTTCAGCTGTCGGCGGAATCGGCGATAATGGGGGCCATGAGCATTCAACTGAAATCCGCCGCCGACCTGGAAAAGATGCGCGTGGCAGGCCGCCTGGCCGCCGAGGTGCTGCAGGTCGTCGCCCCCCACGTGAAGCCGGGCGTGACCACCGCCGAGCTGGACCGCATCTGCCATGACCACATCGTCAAGGTGCAGGACGCGATCCCCGCCAACGTGGGCTATCGGGGCTTCCCGGCTACGGTCTGCACGTCGGTCAACAACGTGATCTGCCACGGCATCCCCAGCGACGGCAAGGTCCTCAAGGACGGGGACATCGTCAACATCGACGTCACCGTCATCAAGGATGGCTGGCATGGCGACACCAGCCGCATGTACTACGTCGGCACCCCGTCGGTCATGGCCAAGCGCCTGGTGGAGACCACGCGCGAGGCGATGTTCCGTGGCATCCGTGCGGTCAAGCCGGGCGCGACGCTGGGCGATGTGGGCCATGCGATCCAGCAGTACGCCGAGTCCGAGCGTTTCAGCGTGGTGCGTGAATACTGCGGCCACGGCATCGGCACGGTCTACCACGACGAGCCGCAGGTGCTGCATTACGGCCGTCCCGGCGATGGCGTGGTGCTCAAGCCAGGCATGACCTTCACCATCGAGCCGATGATCAACGAAGGCAGCCGCTATACGCGCACGCTGCCCGATGGCTGGACCGTGGTGACCAAGGACCGCAAGCTCTCGGCGCAGTGGGAGCACACCGTGGCGGTGACCGAGGACGGGGTGGAGATCCTGACCCGCCTGCCAGGCGACGATAACGACCTGTGACCGGTGCGGCCGCTGCTGGCGAGGCCTCGCTGCGGCCGTCGATGGGGCCTGACCCCGCGTTCGATGGCGAGTGGTCGCAGCAGGCGCGCGCGATCCTGGCCACGACCGATGAGCGGCTGGCCAAGCATTTCGACGATGTGGACCGGATCGACCGGGTGCTCGCGCTGCGAGCCCGCGCGGTTGATCATCTGTTGGGCGAAGCCTGGCATCGGTGCATTCCGCTCGATAGCGGTCTGTCGCTCTTTGCCGTCGGCGGCTATGGCCGCGGCGAGCTGTTCCCGCACTCGGACGTGGACGTGCTGGTGTTGGGCGAGCCGGAGGCACAGCAGCGCCATGAAGAAGCGCTGGCGCGCTGCCTGGCCCTGATTTGGGACGTCGGGCTGAAGGTCAGCCATGCGGTGCGCTCGCCCGCCCAATGCACCGAGGCGGCGGCGGATCAGACCGTCTTGACCGCGTTGATCGAGGCCCGCCCGCTGCAGGCCGACGCCGCCGCGCGCCGCGCGCTGGCCCAGGCGGTGGCGCCCGAGGTGGTCTGGCCGCCACGCGAGTTCTTCGCCGCCAAGCGCGAGGAGATGACACAGCGGCATGCGCGTTTTGGCGATACCTCGGACAACCTGGAGCCGGACATCAAGGACGGTCCCGGCGGGTTGCGCGACCTGCACACCTTGGGCTGGATGGCGCTGCGCACCTTCGGGGTGAGCGAGTTGGAGCCGCTGGTGGGCATGGACCAGCTTGGCCAGGACGAGGCCCAGGCCCTGGCCCGAGAACGGCGCGTGCTGGGGCGGCTGCGCTATGGCCTGCATCTGGTCGCCGGCCGGCCCGAGGAGCGCCTGCGTTTCGACTACCAGAAGACCCTGGCCGCGCGCCTGGGCTATGTCGATGCGCCGGGCAGCCTGGCCGTGGAACAGATGATGCAGGGCTTCTATCGCAGCGCCTCGCTGGTGCGCCGGATCAGCGACCGCCTGCTGCAGCGCTTCGAGGAGCAGTTCGAGGGCCAGGCGCAGCCGCGCGCGCTGGACGCGGATTTCGAGCTGTGCCGGAATTACCTGGCCGCGCGCGATCCGCAATGGCCGCGCGACATCGGCGAGGTCTTTGCCCTGTTCGCCACCTGGGCCGCGCAGCCGCAGGTACGCGGCCTGCATTCGCGCACCGCGCGCGCGCTGGCCGAGGCCTTGTATGCCTTGCCGTCCTACCCCGAAGGAACACCGGACCAGCGCGCCGCCTTCATGGGTCTGCTGCGCGGGCCGCGGGCGGTCGACAGCCTGGCGCGCATGGCCCGCCTGGGCGTGCTGGGACAGTGGCTGCCGGCCTTCGCCCAGGTGTCCGGGCGCATGCAGTTCGACCTGTTCCATGTCTACACGGTCGACCAGCACACGCTGATGGTGCTGCGCAACCTGGCTATTTTTTCCAGCGGGCGGGCCGACGAGCGTTTCTCGATCGCCCACGAGGTGTGGCCGCGCCTGCGCAAGCCCGAGCTACTGCTGCTGGCCGGCTTGTTCCACGACATCGCCAAGGGGCGCGGGGGCGATCACTCCGAACTGGGAGCGGTGGACGCGGCCGCGTTCTGCCAAGCCCACGGCCTGAGTGCGGGCGACACCGGCCTGGTCACCTGGCTGGTGGAGCAGCACCTGCGCATGTCGGTGACCGCGCAGAAGCAGGACATCGCCGATCCGGAGGTGATCCACCGGTTCTCCACCCTGGTGGGCGACCGCGAACACCTGGACACGCTGTACCTGCTGACCTGCGCCGACATCGCCGGGACCAGCCCCAAGCTGTGGAATGCCTGGAAGGACCGGCTGCTGGCCGACCTGTACTTCGCCACCCGCCGGGTGCTGCGCGAAGGCCTGGAGCAGCCCATCGCGGTCAGCCAGCGCGTGTCCGAAGGCCGCGAGGCCACGCGCGCGCTGATGCTGGCCCAGGGCCTGAGCGAGTCGACCATCGATCGCCAGTTCGCCGAGATGCCGGCCGAGAGCTTCATGCGCTTCCGTCCTGAACAGCTGGCCTGGCAGGCCACCGCGTTGGTGGACGTGTTCGCTGGCCAGACCCTGGTCCGGGTGCGTCGCATCGACGAGGACGGCGCGGCGCTGGAGTTGTTCGTGCACTCGCCGGACAAGGACGGGCTGTTCGCCGCGATCCTGGCCGCGCTGGACCGGGCTGGCTACGGCGTGCACCAGGCGCGCGTGCTGGTCGGTCCGCACGGCACGGTCTTCGATACCTTCGAGATCCTACCTTCGGACAGTTACGCCAGTGGCGATCCCGAGGCGGTGGCCGCCGCCGTGCGCCAGACCCTGACCAGGCCGTTGGACCAGGTGCGCATCTCGCAGCGCACCGTGCCGCGACAGCTGCGGCATTTCCGCTTCGCGCCGCGTTTCGAGTTCGGGCCGACGTTGGACGGCCGCCATACGCTGCTGGATCTGGTCGCCCCCGACCGGCCGGGTCTGCTGGCCCAGATCGCGCAGGTGCTGCGCGTGCATCGCCTGCGCGTGCATGACGCCCGCATCGCCACCTTTGGCGAGCGGGCCGAGGATGTCTTCCACCTCAGCGACGAGCATGATCGCGCGCTCGACCTGCCTGCCCGGGAGGCCTTGAGCGAGGCGTTGCGTGCCAGTCTCGAGTACGCAGCCTGAGCACCACGTGCCGGGCGATCTCCCTGTTTCCCTTCCCCACAAGGACCTGCGTTTTCCATGTCATCCAAAGTCGATATCGACGAACTCCGCCCACAGATCGAGGATGCGTTCGAGCGGCGCGCCGAGCTGACCTCCGACGAGATCAAGCACCGCGTGCGACCGGCCGTGTATGCGGCCATCGATGGACTCGAATCGGGCGAACTGCGCGTGGCCCAGCCTGGCCAGGACGGTGCCTGGCAGGTCAACCAGTGGCTGAAGAAGGCCGTGCTGCTCTACTTCCGCGTCAATGACATGCGTGTGATCGATGCCGAGCCGGCGCCGTTCTGGGACAAGGTCGAGGCCCGCTTCGCCGGCTACGATGCAGCGCAGTTCAAGGCCGGTGGCGTGCGCGTGGTGCCCGGTGCGGTGGCGCGTCGCGGCACCTATTTCGGCAGGGACGTGGTGCTGATGCCCAGCTTCACCAACATCGGCGCCTACGTGGGCGAGGGCACGATGGTCGATACCTGGGCCACGGTTGGCTCGTGCGCGCAAATCGGCAAGCATTGCCACCTGTCCGGCGGTGCCGGCATCGGCGGCGTGCTCGAGCCGCTGCAGGCCGGCCCGACGATCATCGAGGACCACTGCTTCATCGGCGCCCGTTCCGAGGTGGTCGAAGGCGTGGTGGTTGGCCACCACAGCGTGATCGGCATGGGCGTGTTCCTGGGCCAGTCCACGCGCATCTACAACCGGGCCACCGGCGAGATCAGCTACGGTTACGTGCCCCCGGGCAGCGTGGTGGTGTCCGGCTCGCTGCCGTCCAAGGACGGTTCGCACTCGCTGTATTGCGCGGTGATCGTCAAGCAGGTCGACGAGAAGACCCGCAGCAAGACCAGCGTCAACGACCTGCTGCGCGGCCTGGCCGACTGACGCGGGACGACATTGCGAGCGAAGCCAAGGGCCACGTGTGTGGCCCTTGGTATTTGTGTGCGTCCAAGTGGTGCGAGCGGACAAGCCCTATGACCTTGGTCTGCTGCCGCGGTGGTCTAAATCGATTTAGACTCGGCGTGACCATCCATGTCGGGAGCGGCACATGCGGGGCAGGGCATTGAAGTCAGTGGCATTGGCCGTGGCGATCGCCACGGGCGCGATCGGAGCGCAGGCTGCGCAGCCTGCGGCCAAGGCGAGTTCGGGTAATCCGATCTTTCCGGGCTGGTATGCAGATCCGGAAGCCGCGGTGTTCGACAACAGCTACTGGATCTATCCGACCAGCTCGCTGCCCTATGCGCAGCAGACCTACTTCGACGCGTTTTCCTCCAAGGATCTGGTGACCTGGACCAAGCACCCGGGCATCCTGAAGATCCAGGACATCCGTTGGGCCAAGCAGGCGCTGTGGGCACCGGCGGTGTTGGAGAATGGCGGCAAGTACTACTTCTTCTTCGCCGCCAACGATATTCAGAGCGATAGCGAGGTCGGCGGCATCGGCGTGGCCGTGGCCGACAAGCCGGACGGTCCGTATCGCGACCTGCTGGGCAAGCCGCTGGTCGGCAAGTTCCACAATGGCGCCCAGCCGATCGACCAGTTCGTGTTCAAGGACGACGACGGGACCTGGTACATGATCTACGGCGGCTGGAAGCACGCCAATATCGTCAGGCTCAAGGACGATTTCACCGGCGTGCTGCCGATGGCCGACGGTACGGTGTTCAAGGAGATCACGCCCGCACCGGAGTACGTCGAAGGCTCGCTGATGTTCAAGCGCAAGGGCAAGTACTACTACCTGTGGTCCGAAGGCGGCTGGACCGGGCCGGATTATTCGGTGGCCTACGCGATCGGCGATTCGCCGACCGGGCCGTTCAAGCGCATCGGCAAGATCCTGCAGCAGGACCCGACCATCGGCACCGGTGCCGGCCACAATTCCATCTTCCGCGGGGACGACGACACCTGGTACATCGTCTACCATCGTCACCCGTTGGGCGACTCCGATGGCAACCATCGCCAGGTCGCCATCGACCGCATGGTCTTCGACGCGCAGGGCCACATCCTGCCGGTGAAGATGACCAACGAGGGCGTCGCGCCGCGTCCGCTGCGCTGATCGCGGCGTCCTCACAAGCCAACGCCTTGTGAGACACGCTGCCATGACCACGCTCTACGGACTGAAGAACTGCGACACCTGCAAGAAGGCCACCAAGTGGCTGGATCGTTTCGGTGTCGCCCATACCTTCGTGGATTATCGCGAGCACAAGCCCGCACCGGAGACGCTGGTGGCGTGGGCGGAAAAGATGGGCGGCTTCGGCGCACTGGTCAACAAGTCTTCCACCACCTGGCGTCAGTTGCCGGACAACCGCAAGACGCCCGGCAGCGAGGCGGAATGGAAGCTGCTGCTGCGCGAGCATCCGCAGCTGATCAAGCGCCCCGTGGTGGTCACCGAAGATGGCGTGGTGAGCCAGGGGTTTTCGGATAACGCCTTCAAGGCGCGCTTCGGGATTGTGTAGCGCGGAGCTTGCTCCGCTGTGGCTTTTGAGGAACTGACCGAAGCGCAGCGGAGCGAGCTCCGCTCTACAGAGGCTAGCCGGAGATCTGACCGAAGAGCAGCGGAGCAAGCTCCGCTCCACAGATCACAAGGGCGAGGCTTGATCCCTGCCCACGATCCAACCGGGACCGCGACGGCGGGTCTAGACCGCCCTGTGCGTCGTATCCTTGACGGCCGCCCAGCCGATCCGTTCGCCATGCATGATGTCCTCGACCTGACCCTCGACCTGGTCTCGCGTGCCTCGGTCACGCCGGATGACGCCGGCTGCCAGGCGCTGATCGCCGGTCGCCTGCAGGCCGCCGGGTTCGCGTGCGAGCACTTGCGCTTCGGCCAGGTCGACAACCTGTGGGCCACGCACGGCAGCGGCGCGCCGGTGCTGGTGTTGCTTGGTCATACCGACGTGGTGCCGTCCGGTCCGGTCGATGCATGGACCAGCGATCCCTTCAAACCGGAGGTGCGCGAGGGCAACCTCTATGGACGCGGCACCGCCGACATGAAAGGCAGCGTGGCCGCGTTCGTGGTGGCGGCCGAGCAGTACGTCGCCGCGCAGCCCAATCACAGCGGCACCCTCGCGGTGCTGCTCACCAGCGACGAGGAGGGCGATGCCATCGATGGCGTGCGTCACGTGGCCAACGTGTTCCGCGAACGCGGCCAGCGCATCGATTGGTGCATCACCGGTGAGCCTTCATCCACCGAAAAGCTCGGCGACCTGCTGCGCGTCGGCCGTCGCGGCAGCCTGACCGGCACGCTCACCGTGAAGGGCGTGCAGGGCCATGTCGCGTATCCGCACAAGGCGCGCAATCCGATCCACCAGGCCGCCGCCGCATTGGCCGAACTGACCTCCCGGCACTGGGATGACGGCTACGAGAGTTTTCCGCCGACCAGCCTGCAGGTCTCCAACCTCCACGCCGGGACCGGTGCGAGCAACGTGATCCCGGGTGAACTGCAGGTGCTGTTCAACCTGCGCTACAACCCGCACTGGGACGCGCCGAGGCTGGAAGCCGAGATCACCGCACTGCTGGATCGTCACGGCCTGGAATACGTACTCAAGTGGCATCGCAGCGGCGAGCCGTTCTACACCCCGGAAGGCACGCTGCGCAGCGTCGCGCGTGAGGTGTTGGGCCAGTTCGCCGGCGGGCCGCCGGAGGAAAGCACCGGCGGCGGGACCTCCGATGCGCGTTTCATCGCGCCGTTGGGGGCGCAGTGCATCGAGGTCGGCCCGGTCAACGCGACCATCCACCAGATCGACGAGCATGTGCGCGTGTCCGACCTGGAACAGCTGCCAGCCCTGTACCGCGCGCTGATTCAACGGTTGCTCGCGCAACAGTTGCGCACACGCAAACGACCGGGTTAAGTTCGCCCCATGCCGTCCCGCCGCGCCAACGCCGTGAACAACAACAACCGCAATCCCCTGCGCGCGAATAATCGTGCGCGGCCGATGCGGGTCTGCGACTAGGCAAAGAACGGAACAGCCAAGGAACCAGAAAAGCCCGCATCGCAAGATGCGGGTTTTTTTATGTTCGATCTTCGCCACTTACCCCACGTCACCGTCCTTGCACGACATTTTCCCAGGAGTCTCACCATGTGTTCCATCTTCGGCATCTTCGGTCTCCAGCCCGGCGATGATCTTGGCGCGCTGCGCCGTCAATCGCTCGAATGTTCACAGCGCCAGCGTCACCGTGGCCCGGACTGGAGCGGCGTGTATGTCGACGATGGCGCGATCCTGGTGCACGAGCGCCTGGCCATCGTCGATCCGGCCGGTGGTTCGCAGCCGCTGTTGAGCGAGGACGGCGATCTGGCCTTGGCGGTTAACGGGGAGATCTACAACCACGCTGAACTCAAGGCCGAGCTGACCCAGCCGTATGCGTTCCAGACCGGCTCGGACTGCGAGGTCATCAACGCGCTGTATCGCGAGGATGGGGTCGAGTCCCTGCTCAACCGCCTCAACGGGATCTTCGCCTTTGCGCTCTGGGACAAGGCCAAGGGCCGGGCGATTATCGCGCGCGATACCATCGGCGTGTGCCCGCTCTACTGGGGCCATGACAAGGACGGTCGCCTGCGGGTGGCTTCGGAGATGAAGTCGCTGTCCGAGCATTGCGCGGACGTCGCGCAGTTCCCGCCCGGCCATTGGTACGACACGGCCACCGGCGAGTTGAAGCAGTACTACAAGCGCCCGTGGCGCGACTACGACGCGGTCAAGGATGTCGACGTCACGCCGACCGAACTGCGCGAAGCCTTCGAACGTGCCGTGCATCGCCAGCTGATGACCGATGTGCCCTATGGCGTGCTCCTGTCCGGTGGCCTGGATTCGTCCCTGGTGGCCGCCGTGGCCGCGCGCTATGCGCGTCATCGCGTGGAGGATGGTGACAGGAGCGAAGCATGGTGGCCGCGGCTGCATTCGTTCGCCATCGGCCTGGCTGGTTCGCCGGACCTGGCCGCCGCGGCGATCGCGGCCGAGTCGCTCGGCACCGTGCACCATGGGTTCGAGTACACCTTCGAGGAAGGCCTGGACGCGCTGCCCGAGGTGATCCGCCATATCGAGACTTATGATGTGACCACGATCCGTGCCTCCACGCCGATGTTTCTGCTGGCGCGCCGGATCAAGGCCATGGGCGTGAAGATGGTGCTCAGCGGCGAGGGCAGCGACGAGATCTTCGGGGGCTACCTGTACTTCCACAAGGCGCCAAACGCGCGCGAGTTTCATGAGGAGCTGATCCGCAAGCTGGACGCGCTGTACAACTACGACTGCCTGCGCGCCAACAAGTCGATGATGGCCTGGGGCGTGGAGCCGCGCGTGCCGTTCCTGGACCGCGAATTCATGGACGTGGCCATGCGCATGGACGCCTCGCACAAGATGATCACGGTGGGGGCGGACGGGAAAAAGCGCATCGAGAAGGCCGTGCTGCGCGAAGCCTTCGCAGGCTATCTGCCCGATTCGATCCTGTGGCGGCAGAAAGAGCAGTTCAGCGACGGCGTGGGCTACGGCTGGATCGACGGTCTCAAGGCCCACGCCGAGGCCCAGGTGACCGACCGAGAGCTGGCCGCGGCCGACAAGCGCTTCCCGGTCAACCCGCCGACGACCAAGGAAGGCTATTACTACCGCACCTTGTTCGAGCAGGCCTTTCCGTCGCCGGCCGCAGCCGAGACCGTGCCGGGCGGCAAGTCGATCGCCTGCTCGTCGCCGGCGGCGATCGCCTGGGACGCCAGCTTCGCCAACGCGGCAGATCCCTCGGGGCGCGCAATCGCAGGCGTGCACGCGCAGGCGCTGGCGTAGTTCCCCGTCTGACATCCGAGACGAGAAGGCCCGCCAATGGGCGGGCCTTCTCGTCTGCGGCCCGGTGTGGTCAGGATGAGGTGGCCGGGGCCGGTTCGTGCCGCACGCAATCTCCATAGCGTTGCGGATCGAGGTCCACGCCGGAGACGGCCGCCTGATTGTCGCTGCGCCAAAGGTTGGGTTTGAACCCGTCGCTGCGGCAGTTAGCCGCGTTGTCCACGCCGATGGTGTAGGTGTGGGGATTCCTATCGAAGCGGTTGGCTGCGAATACGTTGTCCTGGCTCATGCTGTTGTCCCAGCACTGGGTGCTGCCGTCGGCGTTGCGGTAGCGGATCGCGCAGGTCAGGAAGACGCCGGCCAGGTGGTTGCCAGTGAAGGTGTTGCCCGAGAACTGGTTGCCAGTGGAGTTGGACAGGTAGATGCCCTGGCTGCCGTTGTCGACGAACCGGTTGTCACGGATCTGGCTGTCAGTGATGTGCTCGGCGGTCATGCCGGCGGCCACGTTGTCGTGGATGTCGTTGTCCACCAGGAGGACCTGCGAGGTGCTGTTGAACGACACTCCGTCCCAGGCCGCGCCGGACACGTCGTTGTGATCGATCACCACGCCGCGGGTGTCCTGCTCGGTCAACAGGCAGGCGCTGCGGCAGTGGCTGGCGCTGAGCCGGCTCAGGCGGATGTCGCGTCCCTTGCGGACCACCACCGCGCTGTTGCTCAGATAGGGACGCTCGGGCATGAATTCGTTGTCGGCCTGGCCACCGACCAGGCTCAGGTCTTCCACGGCGACATGCTGGATGACGCGCTCGGGCGCCTGATGCAGGAAGTCACCGATGACCAGCAGCGGTTGCTGTATGCCGTCGCGCATACGCAGGACGGTCTGCTTTCCACTCCCGCGCAAGGTGAGCTTGTCGCGTTGGATCGACACCAGCCCTTTGAGCGGGAATTCACCCTTGTCCAGACACAGCGTGACGGCTTGGTCCGTCTCGGGGAGCGCATCGATCGCCTGTTGCAGGTCCTGGCCGGGCGCCACGCGCGCAGTGCAGGCGGCGGGCTCGGCCGCATGGGCCTGATAGGGAAGGGCGGCAACCGCTATGAGCGGCATCAACGCGAGGAGTCGGAAGAAGGTCATCGGGACCGACAGGGAGACGGCGGAACCTGCATCCTCTCCGAATGCCGGTCGTGGCGGAATGGAAAATCCGTCGCGGCCGACGGCGATGTTCAGGCTTCGGGCGCCGCGCCGCGGATCACTCAGTGGGTCGGGGTGCCGGCTTCGCGCCTGAAGGCTTCCAGCAGCAAGGTGAAGTTATAGGGCTTGGCCACGAACGTGACGCCTTCGGGAAGCGGCGGAAGTTGCTCCTTGGGAAAGCCTGAGGTCAGCACCGTACGCATGTCGGGGTTGGAGACGGCCAGCATCTGCAGCAACTGCACGCCCGACATGCCGTTGGGCATGAAGACGTCACTGAACACCACGTCGTATCCATCGTCGCGGGCGAGTTGGGCGATCGCGCCCTGTGCGCTCAAGGCGCCATCCACTTTGACGCCCAGAAGGTCCATGGCCTCACGCACGACGTTGATGAGCTCGGCGTTGTCATCCACCATGAGCACGCGGATCGGCTGGTCGTTCATATGGCTCCGAAGATCTTGTGTTTTCGCGCACGGTAGTCCTGTGGGTGCGCACGCGGTGTCAAAACGGCGCGAGGATGTAGGTCCGTGCAAGGCGAGAACCCGGTGCCGTGGCGTGAAGCCGGTTTCACGATGATCCGACGTGGCAGTTCTACGATCCGGGAATGGGAGCGGCCCAAGGATTAAGGAACTCAAAGATGGCGGAACTGGTGTTATTTGATAGCGACGGGCGAGGCCTGGCTTTGCCCCAGGGTGTGCGCGTGGAGCGCAACGAGGGGACTTGGCTGGTCCGCGAACACCTGCGTCTGCCGCTGCCCGCTGAGCCGGAAGACTTGACCCTGGACCAGTTGGAGTTGATCCACCATTCCATCCCAGGGTCGAGTTGGCTGGGCGTGTGACGCTCAGCCGGTGCCGGTCGGGCCATCGAGCAGCATGCGCAGGCGCCGCAGCAGGTCGCGCTGGGTGTAGGGCTTGTTGATCAGGTCGAACTCCGCGCCGCCGGCATCGGTACGTTCAAGGCTTGCCTCCGCATAGCCGGTGGTCAGCAGCACCTTGATGCGAGGCATGCGTCGGCGTGCTTCGCGGGCGAGCACCACGCCGTTCATCCCGCCGGGCATCATCAGATCGGTGAATAGCAGGTCGTACTCGCGATCGGCGTCGAAATACGCCATCGCCTCCTGGCCGCTGCGGGCCACGTCGGTGGCATAGCCGGCGCCGTCCAGGAACATCTGCGCGACGCCGGCCACATCCTCGCGATCTTCCACGATCAGGATGCGCTCGTTGCCGCCCTTGTCCAAGGCGCGTCGGTTCACGGCTTCGAGCAGCCCGACCGAGTCTTCGCTTGAGGGAAAATACAGGCGCACCGTGGTGCCCTGGCCGGGCTCCGAAGACAGGTGCACCACCCCGCCGGACTGCTTGACGAAGCCATAGACCATGCTCAGGCCCAGGCCTGTGCCCTTGCCCACTTCCTTGGTGGTGAAGAACGGGTCCATCACCCGGTCCACGATCTCGGCAGGGATGCCGGCCCCGGTGTCGGTGATCGCGACGCTGGCGTAGCGTCCTGCCGCGAGCTGGCCGTGCAGTGAGGAGGCCTCGTCGTCCGCGCCGATTTCCACGTTGGAGGTCCGGATCACCACCTTGCGCTCGCTGCGACCGAGCAGCGCGTCGCGGGCGTTGATCAGCACATTGAGCAGGGCGACCTCGGCCTGGGTGGCATCGATGCGGCAGTTCCACAGCGCCGGGTCAAGTTGCTGCTCCAGGACGATGTCTTCGCCCAGGGTGCGCCCGGCCAGTTCGGTCATGCCCGATACCAGGCTGTTGAGGTTGAGCACGCGGCCCTGGAGCTTCTGTTTGCGTGAGAACGCCAGCAGCTGCTGGGTCAGCGTGGCGGCCTTGTCCACGGCGTCGCGCGCGTGTCCGGCACTGCGCAGCAGCTTGTCCTGCTCGACCTGCGGGCGGCTGGCCAGCAGGGTGATCAGCTCCAGGTGGCCGCTCATGACCTGGAGCAAGTTGTTGAAGTCGTGGGCGATGCCGCCGGTGAGCTGGCCCAGCGCCTCCATCTTCTGGGCTTGGCGCAAGGCGTCCTCGGCGTCGCGGCGACGGCTGACGTCCAGCTGCGAGCCGAAGAAATACACAAGCTCGCCCCGGTCATCGAACACCGGCGAGGTGAACAGCGCATTCCAGAACGAGCTGCCATCCTTGCGGTAGTTGAGGATCTCGGTGGCGAAATCGCGGCGCTCGGCGATCGCCTCGCGGATCGCGTCCACCGTCTCCCGGTCGGTCTCCGGGCCCTGCAGGAAACGGCAGTTGTGTCCGATGATCTCGTCGGCCGTATAGCCGGTCATCTCCAAGAAAGCGCGGTTGGCGAACACGATCGGATTGTCGTGGTGATGCGGGTCGGTGACGATCATCGGCATCCGGGTCGTCTCCACCGCAGCGAAGAAGATGTCCGAGCGGTGGTTGCTGATGTCGCTGACCGAGCCGGCGCGAATACGGGGTGAGGGAAAGCCTGGCGTCGCGGGATCTGGCAAGGGCGTGGTGGCCGCCACGGGCGGCTGTCTAGACGGGGCGCCAGTGTAGCGAGGCGGGCGATCGACACTCCACACCGCGGGTTAACGTTCCAGCGGCGGTAACGATCGCTTTGCGAAATCCGAATAAACGGCTAACAGTCGCCTAATCGAGGCTTAATTTGGCGCGCCGAGGATGCGGCGCATGTCCTGGATCCCCACTTCCGTCTTCGTCCCCCTGCCGGGACGTTTCGCCCATGCGCAGCTGGTCGGCCCGCATGATCCGCAACGCGCAGGCGTGGAGGCGTTCATCGCCGCCATCTACCGCGAGCGTTATGGCGCGCAGCTGCACAGTTTCCTGCCACACCTGCTGGCCTACTACGATCTCGCCGGCACGCTGGTGGCGGCCGTCGGCCTGCGCCTGGGCAGCGAAGGGCCGCTGTTCGTCGAACAGTATCTGGATCTGCCGGCCGAGGTCGCCATCGCCCAACGGCTGGATTGCCACGGCGTCTGGCGCCAAGCGATGGCCGAAGTGGGCAACTTCGCGGCCGCCACGCCGGGCACCGCGCGCGAACTGATCGTGCAGGTCACCTGCCTGCTCAACAGCGCCCAGGTGCGCTGGGTGCTGTTCGCCGCCACCCGCCAGCTGCGCAACGCCTTCGAGCGCCTGCAGCTCTCACCGGTGGAACTGGTCGAGGCCCGGCCCGAACGGTTGGCCGGCTCCCAGACCGACTGGGGGCGCTACTACGACGCCAACCCGGTCGTGGTTTGCGGCAATGTGGCGACCGGGCACGCCTACCTGATGCAAAGGCTGCAGCCCGAGACCGAAGTGTCCGCACCGGCCGCCCTGTGCCTGGCAGGTGGCCTTTGAACGCTGGCGCGGTGCTGCTGGAGGCGTTGGGCACTTCGCCCGAACGGGTGATCACCGCCGCTGGCTCGCTGGGCGACGTGGCGCTGGCCGGGCGCGTGCGGGCGCTCGCCGGCCGCCTGGACCAAGCGGGCCTGCGGCGCGTGGCCAGCCGGATGGACAACGGCCTGGCCTGGCTGGAGCTGGACCTGGCCCTGCGCCTGCTCGACGGCGTGCACGTGCCGTTGCCGACATTCTTCTCCTCCGAGCAGGTCGGACATGCCCTGGCCTCCAGCGGCGCCCAGGCCGTGATCGTGGCCGACGGTACGCCGCTGCCGCCAGGACAGGAGGGCCTCAAGGCCGAACTGGCGGACACCGGCCTGGATGGCTGGCGCGTGGGTGCGCCGGCGCTCGCGCTTCCGGATGGCACGGCGTGCATTACCTATACCTCCGGCACCACCGGCCGCCCCAAGGGCGTGTGCCTGGATGCGGCGGGGCTGCTGGCCGTGGCCGGTTCGCTGGTGCAGGCGTCCTCTGCGATCCGCCCGCGTCGGCACCTTTGCCTGATGCCGCTTTCCACGCTGCTGGAAAACGTCGCCGGGCTGTACGCCACGTTGCTGGGTGATGCGCAGATCGCGCTGCCGTCCTTGGCCGAGATCGGCTACACCGGCGCCTCGGGCCTGGACGTGCCGACCCTGCTCAAGTGCCTGCATCGCTATCAGCCCGAGAGCGTGATCCTGGTGCCGCAGCTGCTGCTGGCCCTGGTGATGGCCGCCGAACAAGGCGCGCCGCTGCCCGCGAGCCTGCGCTACATCGCCGTCGGCGGCGGGCGCATTGGCCCGGCGCTGCTGGCGCGTGCGCAGGCGCTGGGCCTGCCGGTGTTCGAAGGCTATGGCCTGACCGAATGCGCCTCGGTGGTCTGCCTCAACCGGCCTGGCGCGCAGCTGGCCGGGAGCGTGGGCCAGCCCCTCCCGCACGCGCGCTTGTCCATCGACGAGGGCGAGATCCTGGTCGATGGCGTGCGCGCGCTCGGCTATCTGGGGGGCGAGGCCCTGCCCGATGGGCCGGTTCGTACGGGTGACCTGGGCCACGTGGATGCAGACGGGTTCGTGCATATCACCGGGCGGCGCAAGAACGTGTTCATCACCGCCTTCGGTCGCAACGTTTCGCCGGAGTGGGTCGAAAGCGAGCTGCTGCAGCACCCGGCGCTGGCCCAGGCGGTGGTCTGGGGCGAGGCGCAGGCCGACAACGTGGCCGTGCT
Source organism: Pseudoxanthomonas sp. JC1303 (assembly GCF_058448525.1). Lineage (NCBI taxonomy): Bacteria > Pseudomonadati > Pseudomonadota > Gammaproteobacteria > Lysobacterales > Lysobacteraceae > Pseudoxanthomonas > Pseudoxanthomonas sp. JC1303. Next base: position 3,412,922 of record NZ_CP185958.1, read on the forward strand.
GTGGCCGCGTCGCCCCGATCTGGACGACGCGGTGATTGCCGGGGCGCTCGCGCAGGTCAACGCCGGCCTGCCGGACTACGCCCGGGTTTCGCGCTTTGTCCGCGCCAGCGCCCCGTTCTCTGCGGCCGAAGGGCTGCTGACGGCCAATGGCCGTCCGCGCCGCGAGGCCATCCTTTCCCGTTACCAGGCCGAGGTGGACGCCAGTTACCGCCGCCCGGCTTCCGTTCCCATTGCAGGAGTTGCCGCATGAGTTTCCACGATGAACTGCTCGCCCAGACCCAGGACGCGCGTGCCGGGCTGATTTCCGTGCCCATCATCCAGTCCGCGTTGGGTGGGCAGATCGCCCGCGAGGACTACATCGCCTTCCTGGGGCAGGCCTACCACCACGTGCGCCATACCGTCCCATTGCTCATGGCCTGCGGCGCGCGCCTGCCGGCGCGGCTGGAATGGCTGCGCACGGCCATCGGCGAGTACATCGAGGAGGAAATGGGGCACCAGGAGTGGATCCTGGACGATCTGGTCGCTTGCGGCGCCGACCGGGCCACCTGCGCGGCCTCGGAGCCGTCGCTGGCCACCGAGCTGATGGTCAGCTATGCCTACGACACCATCGCGCGCGGCAACCCGGTGGGCTTCTTCGGCATGGTCCTGGTGCTGGAAGGCACCAGCGTGGCGCTGGCCACGCGCGCGGCCAACACCATCCAGACCTCGCTGGGCCTGCCGCGCAATGCTTTCAGTTACCTGCTGTCGCACGGGGACCTGGATGTGGAACACGCCGGCTTCTTCGAAGGCCTGATGAACCGCCTGGACGATCCGGGCGACAAGCAGGCGGTGATCCATGCCGCGCGTCGCTTCTACGTCCTCTACGGCGACATCTTCCGCACCCTGCGCCGCGATGGCATGCGCTTGGCGGAGGCCGCGTGATGGACCTGAAGGGCAAGACCGTCGTGTTGACCGGTGCCAGCGGTGGCATCGGCTCGGCCTTGTGCATGGCCCTGGTGGCGGCCGGTGCCACGGTGATGGCGGTCGGTCGCAGCGCCGCACGCCTGGCCGTCCTGGCCGGCACCCAGCCGCAGGGCCGGGTGATCATCGTGGCCGCCGATCTGTCCACCGCCGCTGGGCGCGCGCACCTGCTGGAGATGGCGCGCGCGCAGCAGCCCAGGCCGGCGGTGCTGGTACTGGGACATGCGCGCAGCGCCTTCGGGCTTTTCGAAGAACAGTCCGCGGTGGAGCTGGAAGCGGTCATGCAGGCCAACCTCGTCGCACCGATGCTGCTGGTGCAGGACTTCCTGCCGCTGCTGTCCGCGCAGCCGGAAGCATCGGTGGTCGCGGTGGGCTCGACCTTCGGGAGCATTGGCTTTGCCGGTTTCGCCGGCTACAGCGCAAGCAAGTTCGGCCTGCGTGGCCTGTTCGAGGCCCTGGCGCGCGAGCATGCCGATGGGGCGGTGCGCTTCCAGTACCTGTCCCCGCGCGCCACGCGAACCGCGTTCAATACCGCCGCGGTCGATGCGCTCAATGCCGAGTTGCGGACCCCGAGCGATACGCCCGAGGCGGTCGCCGCGCAGCTGGTCCAGGCCATCGTGCAGGGCGATACGCGCCGCCAGCTGGGTTGGCCGGAGAAATTCTTCGCCCGTCTCAACGGTGCATTTCCGGCACTGGTCGATCGCAGCCTGCGCGCGCAGTTGACCACGATCCGGCGCCACGCCCGCGGCCAGGCCCATTCGCTCATCCAGGAGCCCGCCCATGAACCTTCATCCCCGTAAGCCCGGCCATGGGCTGATGCTGGCCGCCCTGCTGATGGTGGGGGCCGGGACCGCGACGGCCCAGGCCGTGTCGCCGGAGGTCGGGCAGGTCCGGGATCGCTGGGCGCAGATCAGCTACCAGACCCCCAAGCCGCAGCGCGAGGCCGCCTTCGAGGCCCTGGCCAAGCAGGCCGAACAGGCCGCGCAGGCAAAGCCGCGCGATGCCGCTGCCTTGATCTGGGAAGGCATCGTGCTGTCCAGCTGGGCCGGCGAGAAAGGCGGCATGGGGGCCTTGTCCCTGGTCAAGCGGGCCCGCGGCGATCTGGAGGCCGCGCTCAAGCTGGACCCCGACGCACTGGAGGGTTCGGCCTATACCAGCCTGGGCGCGCTGTACTACCAGGTCCCGGGCTGGCCGATCGGATTCGGCAATGACGACAAGGCGCGCGAGATGCTGCGCAAGGGCCTGGCGATCAATCCGAACGGCATCGACGCCAATTATTTCTACGGGGACTTCCTGCGCGACCAGAAGGACTGGCCCGGCGCGGCCAGTGCTCTGCAGAAGGCGATCGATGCCCCGGCGCGGCCGGGGCGCGAGCTGGCCGATCGCGGACGCCGGGCTGAAGCGGCCGCCAAGCTGAAGGAGGTCCGCGCCCACCTTGCCAGCCAGTGAGAGCCCGGCCCAGACTGGGACCATGCGCATCCTGCTGGTCGAAGACGACGTCTCGCTGGGCGAGGGCATCTGCACCGCCTTGCGGCGCGGTGCCTTTGCGGTGGACTGGGTCCGCGATGGCGCCGCGGCATTGATGGCGGTGCGCGACGGTGGCTTTGACCTGGTCGTGCTGGACCTGGGGCTTCCACGCCTGGACGGGATCGAGGTCATCCGCCAGGCGCGCGCCTCCGGGAGCAACGTGCCGATCCTGGTGCTGAGTGCCCGCGAGCGCGCCGCCGACCGCACCCTGGGCCTGGACGTGGGCGCCGACGACTACCTGGGCAAGCCCTTCGATACCGCCGAACTGCAGGCTCGCATCCGCGCGCTGCTGCGGCGCAGTGCCGGCCGTGCCCAGCCCACCCTGGATGCCGGGGCGCTGCACCTGGATCCGGCGCGCCTGTCGGTGACCTGGCGTGGTCGCGGGCTGGACCTCACCCGACGCGAGTTCGCCCTGCTGCGCCTGCTGATGGAGCAACACGGACGCCCCTTGGGACGCGAGACCATCCAGCAGCACCTGTACGGCTGGGACGAGGACGTGGCCAGCAACGCGGTGGACGTGCACGTCCACCAGCTCCGCCGCAAGCTCGACCCCGGGCTGATCCGGACCGTGCGCGGCATCGGCTACGCCTTGGACGAGGAAGCCGCGGCCAAGGCCGGGGGAGCGTCGCCTTGAACTCCATCCGCCGCGTGTTGATGGTCTCGCTGGTGGGCCTGCTGTCGGTGCTGCTGGCGCTGGCGGCGGTCTTCAGCTACCACGCCGGCCTGCAGGAGGCCGGGGAGATGTTCGATGCACGCCTGGCGCAGTCGGCCCGCGTGGTGATGAGTCTGATGGACGAACCGCTCGCCGACCTGGAAGCCCATCCGGGCGAAGCGGTCGTGCTCAAGGGCTGGCATGGCCAGGCACAGGGGGTTGGCGAGGCGCTGGCCTTCAAGAACGGCCATGCCTACGAGACCAAGCTGGCCTTCCAGGCCTGGAGTCACGACGGCCACCTGCTGCTGCGCTCGGACAGTGCGCCCACGCATGCCTTCGCCGCGCTGTCGCCTGGCTATGCCGATGTGCGGCTGGCCGGCTACGACTGGCGCGTGTTCACCCTACGCTCGCCATCGGGTCGCTGGTTCCAGTCGGCCGAGCGTGCCGATATCCGCGCCGAACTGGCCGAGGACATCGCCGAGGGCACGTTGCTGCCGATGGCCCTGGCCCTGCCGCTGATGGTCTTGCTGATCTGGGTGGTGGTGCGCTGGGCGACGCGCGCGCTGGTGCGTGTGTCCGACCAGATCGGCGAACGCGACCCCGAGCGGATGACGCCGCTGGAGCTGTCCAACCTGCCACGCGAGGTGCATGGCCTGGTGCGGGCGGTCAATGGGCTGTTGCAGCGGCTGGATTCGGCCCTGGCGCGCGAGCGGCGCTTCATCGCCGACGCGGCCCATGAGCTGCGGACCCCGATCAGCGCACTCAAGGTCCATGCGGGTAATCTGCGCCAGGCCGAGGACGGACAGGAACGACGCGATTCGCAGGCCCAGCTCGACGCCAGCGTGAGCCGGGTTGAGCGCCTGGTCGCGCAACTGCTCTCGTTGAGCCGAAGCGAACGCAGCGCCGGTCTGTCGGCTCCCGCGTTGCTGGACCTGGACGCGCTGGTCATGGTCGAGGTCGAGGAACTGGCGGCCATGGCCGACTGCAAACGCCAACAACTGAGCACGGATCTGGGGGGCGTCCAAGCCCTCGGCGACGAGCTGGGCCTGGGGCTGCTGGTGCGCAACCTGATCGAGAACGCCGTGCGCTACACCCCGACCGGCGGCCGGATCGCCATCCGCACCCAGGTACGCGACGGCGCGGCGCTGCTGAGCGTGGAGGACAGCGGCCCGGGCATCCCCGAAGTGGCGCGCGAACGCGTGTTCCATCGTTTCCACCGCGAACTGGGCAGCGGCGAGGAAGGCAGTGGCCTGGGTCTGGCGATCGTGCGCGAGGTGGTCGATGCGCACGCCGGCGGGATCGTGTTGTCCACTTCGTCCACGCTGGGCGGGCTGGCCGTCGAAGTCTCGCTGCCGCGCGCCTAGCGCGGCTCCAGCACCAGGCGGTGCTCGGCCGGGCCGGGCAGGAAGGGCGTCGGCTTGCCGTGCACCCAGTCTTCATGGCCGGCCCCCCAGTACGGCGACAGCGGATGCCCGCTCTGTCCGCCCGGCATGTGCACGATGCCCTGCGCTTCGTGCCCGGGCGAGACCACCATGCGCTCGGATGCGCCGAAGGAGGGGGCCTGGACCCGTGGCATGTCGCTGGCGCCCGGCAGAGCTTCGGCCGGCATGCACAGCAGGCGCTTGGCGTGCCACGGCAGCGCGGAGGCGAGCGGGTGGCAGATGCGCGCGGTGTTGCGCTCCCCCCAGGTGCGCGTGGACAGCGGCTTGTCCGGGGGTTCGAGCCGCGCGCGCACATCGTCGGCGGCCGCTTCCAGTAGCCGGTGCCAGCCGTCCCGGTCGTTGCAGCCGGCCGGGGCGGGATGCAGGGCGGCGCAGGACAGGCTGGCCGGCAGGAGATGTTCCGGGCGCTGTTCGAGCAGCGCCCAGGTCACGCCTTCCAGTTGCGGCAGCGACGGGCGCGCGAATGTCGGCCCCAGGGCCGCCAGCGCGGGCGCTTCCAGGCCGTCCTCCACCCGCGCCTGCACGGCCAGGCGCCAATCGTGGACCAGGCGGAAACTCACCGAACCGGGCACTGCTGCGCCATCCCAGTGCGCTGCCGCGCGGGCCAGTGCGCGCAGTGCGGAATCTTCCGGCGCCTGGCGGGCTTCGCTTCGCAGCAGGGCCCACCAGCGCTGCAGAAACACCGCGCGGTCGTCCAGCTGGACCGCGAGCAGCGCCGGCTCGTCCAACTGCTCGTTACGCCGCAGGTCGTCGCGGATCTGCTGCGCGCGCGCGCCCAGGGCATAGCCGCCATCGCCGAGCGTGGCCAGCAGGGGGCCGTCGGCGACCCGGTTGTTGGCCGTCCACAGGCGGCCCTCGGCCGGGTCTATCAGCGGTTGGGCCAACCGGGTGGAGAGTGCCCACGGTGCGCAAGGGGACGCTCCTTGCCCGGTCTGGTCGAATGCCGCCGACGCGGTGGGCAGCACCAACTGGCTGGCGTCGCAGCCTGGTGCACGCTGCGGCAGCGGGCCGAGCAGGCGCCAGGCGATGCGTCCATGCGCATCGGCCAGCAGCAGGTTCTGCGCCGGGACGGCGGTGTGGTCGGCCACCTTGAGCGCCGCTTCCAGGTCGCCCGCGCCGGCCAGGTCGAGCAGGCCCAGGTTGAGTGCTCCGGGCAGGTGCCCGACCCAGCGCAGGGCCAGCGCCTGGCCATCGGGCAGATCGCGGACCAGGGGACCGAAGGGTGTTTCGCGCACTTCAAGCGTGTCGTCCGCTCCGCCGGCCACCTCGATCCGCTCCTTGCGAACGGTGACCGGGGCGCAGGTGGCCTGATCCCCGGACGCGCAGGGATGGACCCGGAACAGATCGGCGGTATCGGCGTAGCCGTTGGTGAATCCCCAGACCACGTGCGTGTTGCTGCCGACGATGACAGCCGGCAGCCCGGGCAGGCTGAAGCCGGTCACGTCCACGCGGCCGCGCGCGGCGTGCGGGTCGGGATAGCGCAGGCGCACGCGGAACCACAGGTTGGGCGCACGCAGGGCCAGGTGCATGTCATCGGCGAGGATGGCGCGCCCGTCCCGGGTGTGGGCGGCGGAGACCGCGAAGTTGTTGCTGCCCGGCGCCAGCGCTGGCGCTGCCGGGACCTTGTCGTGCGCTGCAGGGAAGGGTAGTTGGCGCAGGTCCACCTGCGTGGCCTCAGGCAGCGTCACCGGATCGCGCGGCCCGCCCTGCAGCGGGGCGTCCCACGCCGTGCCCGTTTGGGTCAGCAGCGCGTACAGCGCCGGGGGCAGGTGCTGCTGCAGGTCCCACAGGCCCAGCTCGCGCGTATCGTCTGCGTCCTGCAGGTCGAAATACATCGCATCGCCGGTCAGCACGCTGTCGGCCGCCGTCCATGGCTTGGGCGCTTGGCGCAGCAGTAGGTAAGGCCAAGGCCGGCTGCGCAGGTCGGTCAGCCCGCGATTGACCCCGGCGACATAGGCATCCAGCACGGGCCGATGCGCGCCGGCGAAATCGGGGAGCGAGGCCTGCGCCCGTGCGCGCATCCGGTGCAGCCGGTGGCGTCGGTCGACCGGCAGCGCCCGCGATCCGAACAGCGCGGCCAGTTCGCCCGCGGAGGTTCGCCGCATCAGGTCCATCTCGAAGTAACGCTCCTGGGCGTGCACATAGCCCAGCGCGCGCGCCGCATCGGCGGCGTTGGCCGCGTCGATGGTGACCACGCCGTGCCTGTCGCGCACGATCTGGACCTGAGCGGACAATCCGGGCAGCGTCTGGCGACCGTCAAGAGAGGCCAGGCTGCCTCGCAACAGCCACCATCCGGTCAGTGCTGCGAGCAGTCCAAGGACCAACAGCAGCAGGGCAATCCGTCCAATCCAGCGGGTCATGTGGGGGCGTGTGGAAAGAGAGGGAGGCATGCGCAGGCCGGTGACATCGCGGCAAAGCCGCACCCGCGAGTGATAGTGATTCCGATTAGAACACCGGCCGCGTCTTTGCGGCACCATGCGCGCTGCACCAAACACTGAGTTCTCCCCATGAAAGGTCATCCCGAAGTCGTCGCCTGCCTGATCGAACTGCTGCGCGGCGAGCTGGCCGCCCGCGATCAGTACTTCCTGCATTCACGCCGTTACGAGGATCAGGGGCTGATGGCGCTGTACGAGCGCATCGGCCACGAGATGGAGGAGGAGACCGAGCACGCCGACGCGATCCTGCGCCGCATCCTGTTCCTGGAAGGCGACCCGGACATGCGCCCGCATCCGTTCACCCCGGGCAAGACCGTGGTGGAAATGCTCGAGGCCGACCTGCAGACCGAATACAAGGTGCGCGCCGACCTGGCCGCGGCCATGAAGCTGTGCGAGGACAAGCGCGACTACGTCAGCCGCGACATGCTGCTGGCCCAGTTGCGCGACACCGAGGAAGACCACGCCTGGTGGCTGGAGCAGCAATTGGGCTTGATCAAGCGCATTGGCCTGGAGCTCTACCAGACCTCCAAGATCGACGGAAAGTCCGCCGACTGAGCCACGTGCTCGCGGTGAAGCCGATTCGATGAGGCGCGACATCACAAGGTGTCGCGCCTCTTTCGTGTCAGGCGTGCACCACACCTGTGGGAGCCGCCACGGCGGCGATAAGGCACTCGCGCGATATCCCCGCAGACCTGACCCACATGTCGCAGGAAGCGGCTGAACTCCTCAGCGCTTCCGCAAACGGTACACAGCGGTCTCCAGCGCACTGACCCCGGCCGCGGCGAAACGTGGCTCGTGAGACAGGATGTCGCGCCGTTCCAACGCATCGATCCGCCACTGCGCGGCGAACAGCGTGTCGACTTCCTCCGGCACCACCGAGAACGGCGGTCCGGCCTTCTGCGCCTGCGGGTATTCCAGCGTGACCAGCAGTCCCTGACAGGCCGCGGGCAGGGCGCCGTAAAGCTGAGTGGCGTAGCGCTGGCGCATCGCCTGCGGGAGGGCCACCAGCGCGGCTCGATCATAGACGCCCGCGCAGCCGGCCAGCGCCTGCGCGTCCAGGGCGAAGGCGTCACCGCAGATCAGTTCGATGTCACCGGCCACGAAGTGCGTGCCGTAGCGGCTGTCATGCGTGCGCGGTACCAGATCGTGCTCGTCGAAGAACTGCTCGATCGCCAGTGCCGACAGCTCCACGCCGAGCACGCGATGGCCCTGTGCGGCCAGCCACGCCAGGTCCAGCGACTTGCCGCACAGCGGCACGAACACCTGGCTGCCCGTCGGCAGCGCCAGGGCAGGCCAGTGCTTGCGCAACAACGGCAGGACCTGGTCCTGATGAAAGCCAATCTGGTTGGCCTGCCACTTCTGGTGCCAGAACGCCGGATCCATCAGAGCGCCTCGTCGGGCAGGGCGATCAGGTCGGTGACGCCGACATCCACGCCCGCCTGATAGAGCAGGGTGCTGGCCTGGCCACGGTGATGGGTCTGGTGGTTGAAGAAGTGCGCCAACAGCTGATGCCAGCCGCGAGTGAACGGCGTGCCGGCGGTGTTGCGATAGGACAAGGATCCTGCCAGCGCGACGGCATCCAGCGTACCGACCCAGTCGGTGATGACCTGGTCCAGCGCGGCGCGATGCTGCCGCAACTGCGCGAAGGAGCCGGCCAGCGGCTGGCGCAGCGAGGTCGGCAGGGGGAAGTCCACCAGGGCCGCGCGCAGGGCGACCGCGCTTTCAGGGCTGGAGAAGCGATGCAGCCAGATCGTATCGGCCACGGCAATGTGGTTGAGCGTGGCCAGGATCGAGCCGAAGAACGCGCCACGCTCCTGCGCGAGCGCATCCTCGGTCAGGGTGCCGGCCGCCGCGTACATCCGCTGGTTCATCCAGCGGTTGTAGGCGGCCATCAGCTTGGCGTCTTGCGGTGTCATCCGCACCGACCCTGGGCGGACGGCGTCGCGGTCATCACAGACCGCGACGGATCACGCCACATCCAGTCCATCGACCTTCTGCCAGCCGCGCGGCAACAGCATGCCGCGCGTGGCGCGAGTGCCGGTGTACACGTCCAGGTCCTTGAACGACAGCGTCATGGTCCGCGCGCCGCTCTGAATCTGCAGGGTGGCCCCGGGACCAATGGCGGCGATGGCGACCACCCGCTCGGTGCCCAGCTTGGACTTGGGGATGTCGATCAGTTTGTTGCCCTTGCCCTTGTCCAGCTCGGGCAGGTCGGTGGCGGCGATGGCCAGCAGGTTGCCGGCGCTGGTCACCGCCACGATGCGGTCGGTCTCCAGGTTGGCGACCAGGGCCGGTTGCAGCACCTTGGCATTGGGCGTGAGGTTGAGCATCGCCTTGCCGGCCTTGTTGCGGCTGGTGAGGTTCTCAAAGCGGGTGACGAAGCCGTAGCCGTGCGAGGAGGCCAGCACGAAGCGGGTGTCGTTCTCACCCGAGGCCAGGGCCTGGAACGACGCGCCGGCCGCCGGGGAGAAGCGCCCGGTCAACGGCTCGCCGTTGCCACGTGCCGAGGGCAGGGTGTGCACGGCGGTGGAATAGCTGCGCCCGGTCGAATCCAGGAAGGCGACCTGGTGATTGCTGCGTGCGCGCACCGCGGCCAGCAGGCCGTCGCCATCACGGTAGGACAGCTTGGTCGTATCGATGTCGCCGCCCTTGGCCGCGCGCACCCAGCCCTTTTCCGACACCACCACGGTCATCGCTTCGCTGGCGACCAGCTCGGTCTCGTCCAGCGCCTGGGCCGCCTGGCGGGCGACCAGGGGCGAGCGGCGTTCATCGCCAAACTTCTTGGCATCGGCCAGCAGCTCGTCCTTCACCAGTTTCTTGAGCTTGGCCTTGGACTCCAACGTGGCCAGCAGCTTCTCGCGCTCGACGGCCAGCTCGTCCTGCTCGCCGCGGATCTTCATCTCTTCCAGGCGGGCCAGCTGGCGCAGGCGGGTTTCCAGGATGTAGTCGGCCTGGTCTTCGGACAGCGCGAAACGCGCGATCAGCGCCGGCTTGGGCTCGTCCTCGCTGCGGATGATGCGGATGACCTCGTCCAGGTTGAGGAACGCGGTCAGCAGGCCTTCCAACAGGTGCAGGCGGCGCTCGACCTTCTGCAGGCGGTGCTTGAGGCGGCGGGTGACCGTGTCGTAGCGGAACCCCAGCCACTCGGACAGGAAGCTGCGCAGGTTCTTGACCTGCGGGCGCCCATCCAGGCCGATGATGTTGAGGTTGACCCGGTAGCTCTTCTCCAGGTCGGTGGTGGCGAACAGATGCCCCATCAGCTGCTCGGCATCCACCCGGTTGGAGCGCGGGATCAGGACCACGCGCACCGGGTTCTGGTGGTCGGACTCGTCGCGGATGTCCTCCAGCCAGGGCAGCTTCTTGGCCCGCATCTGGGTGGCGATCTGCTCGATCACCTTGGACGGGGAGACCTGGAAGGGCAGCGCGGTCACCACGATGTTGGCGTGCTCGCGGGTGAAGGTCGCCCGGGCGCGCACGCTGCCATGGCCGGTCTCGTACATCTGCCGCAGGTCGGACGCCGGGGTGATGATCTCCGCGCTGGTCGGGTAGTCCGGCCCGCGCACGTGCTCGCACAGGTCGGCCACCGTCGCGTCAGGGTCGTCGATCAGCCGGATCAGCGCGCTGACGATCTCATTGAGGTTGTGCGGCGGCACGTCGGTGGCCATGCCCACGGCGATGCCGGTGGTGCCGTTGAGCAGCAGGTGCGGCAGGCGTGCCGGCAGCCAGGTGGGCTCTTCCAGGGTGCCGTCGAAGTTCGGCGACCAGTCGGTCGTGCCCTGGGTCAGTTCGCCCAGCAACACCTCGGCGATGGGGGTCAGCTTGGACTCGGTGTAGCGCATGGCCGCGAACGACTTGGGGTCGTCGGACGAGCCGAAGTTGCCCTGGCCATCGATCAACGGATAGCGATAGGAGAACGGCTGGGCCATCAGCACCAGCGCCTCGTAGCAGGCGCTGTCGCCATGCGGATGGAACTTGCCGATGACATCGCCGACGGTGCGCGCGGACTTCTTCGGCTTGGCGGCCGCGTTGAGCCCCAGTTCGCTCATCGAATAGATGATGCGGCGCTGCACCGGCTTGAGCCCGTCGCCGATGAAGGGCAGCGCGCGGTCCAGGACCACGTACATCGAGTAGTCCAGATAGGCGCGCTCAGCGTACTCGCGCAGCGGGATCTGCTCGAAGCCGTGGAAGGTGGGGCGGATCGTCTCTTCGGTCATGCGGGCACTGCTTCAGGGGTGAACCGGACCAATTTTAGCCGGCCCACCGTCGCAGCGCCCGCGACCGCGGGCGAAAGATCGTCGATCCGGGCTTCAGCCGCCCCAGCCGAAGGGCAGCAGTGGACCGCCCAGCCACAGCCAGCGCGCCATCCAGGCCGTGGCGATGGCGATCAGCGTGGTCAATGGCACGCCCACGCGCAGGAAGTCGCCGAAGGTGTACTGGCCCGGGTTGAGGATCAGCAGGTTGCCGTGATGTCCGATCGGGGTCAGGAACGAGGCCACCGCGCCCATCGCGATGCACATCACGAAGGGCGTGGGCGTCTCGCCCAGGCTCTGGGCCATGGCCAGGGCGATGGGGGTGAGCAGCACGGTGGTGGCCGCATCGGACAGCACCTGGGTCAACAGCGCGGCCGCCGAGAACATCACCAATAGCAGGGTCAGCGCACTCCAGTTCTGCGCGTGCTCGTTGAGCAGTTGCGCCAGCCAGGCAGCCGTCCCGGTCTTTTCCATCGCCAGCCCCAGCGGGATCACCCCGGCGATCATCACGAAGATGCGCACGTCGATGGCCTGATAGGCGTGTTCGATGTCCACGCAGCGGGTCAGGACCATGGCCGCCGCGCCGGCCAGGAACGCGATCTGCGGGCTCAGCCAGCCGGTGGCCGCGGCGATCACTGCACCGACCATGATCCCGAGCGCCAGCGGCGCCCGCTTGCGGGTGCGCTTCTGCGCCTCGAACGGCATCAGCATCAAAAAGCCATGGTGCTGGGCCAGCTTGCCGAAGGTGTGCTGGCGTCCCCACAGCACCAACAGGTCGCCTTCCTCCAGCACCAGCTCGGACAGCTCGCCATGCAGCCAGCCTTCCTTGCGCCATAGCCCGACCACCACCACGCCCAAGGTGTGCAGGAAGTCGATGCTGGCCACCGAGCGGCCGACGAATTCGGAATTGGGCGAGACCACCGCCTGGACCAGTTGCTCCTCGCCCAGCAGCTCGGTCTTGCGTTGCTCGTCCTCCTTGGGCTTCTCGCCGTATTTGACCACCGCGTGCAGCGACAGGCCCGGCTCGTCCTTGATCGAGGCGATCTCATCGGGCGAGGCGCGTACCAACAGCACATCGCCACGCTGCAGCGGACTGTCCTCGCGCTGGTAGCGGCGGCGCATGCCGTAGCGCAGCCAGTCCACCACCTGCAGGCGCTCGTCGAAGTTCTCGCGGAACTCGCCATAGGTCTTGCCGATCCACGGGGAGTCCTCGTCCACCACCAACTCGGTGTAGTAGCGCTCCAGGCGCATGTAGCTGTCGCTGCTGGATTCGCCGGAGCGCTTGGGTACCAGCCAGCGTCCCAACAGCATGTAGCTGGTGCCCAGCAGGACCAGCACCGCACCGATGGGCGTGATGGTGAAAAAGCCCAGGCCTTCGCTGCCCGAGCGCTTGAGCAGGTCGTTGGCCAGCAGGAAGGCCGGGGCGCTGATCAGGGTCAGGGTGGTGCCCAATGAGGCGGCCAGCGACATGGGCATCAGCAGGCGCGAGGCGGCCAGCTTCTGGTCGCGTGCCAGCCGCATCAGGATCGGCAACATCATCGCGGTGACCATCAGGTGGTGCGAGAACGCGGCCAGGGCCGCGGTCGCCGGCATGACCACGGCGATGGTGCGCCACTCGCTGCCGCCGGCGGCCTTGCCGATCGCGTGGCCGATCCGGTCGGTGATGCCGGTGGCGGCCAGACCGGAGGACAGCACGAACACCGCGGCCACGATGATCGCCGGTTCGCTGGAGAAACCGGACAGCGCTTCGCGCGGGTTGAGGATGCCGGTCAGGGTCAGCGCCAGCATGGCCAGCATCGCCACCAGGTCCACGCGCAGCTTCTCGCTGACGAACAGGCCGAGGGTGACGGCCAGGATGACCAGGAACAGGATCTGTTGGGGTTCCACAGCGTCGATGGCTCGCAGGAAGAAAAGGCGTTATTGCAGGCCCATTGGAAATACCACGTGTCGGCGTCTGGGGTGAAGCGTTGCCTGGCACATGGTGTGCCGTCCTTGCGGGCAACAAAAAACCCCGCTTGTGGCGGGGTTTTTCTTGAGTCATGGTGCCCAGGAGAGGACTCGAACCTCCACGGAGTTGCCCCCGCTAGCACCTGAAGCTAGTGCGTCTACCAATTCCGCCACCTGGGCGACTCAGGGCGCGCATTCTGGAGGCAGTCGTCGAGGGTGTCAAATGTTTTTTATCGCAGCTGCGCGCGACGGTGTCGCGGGCGGGATGGCTGCCTGAGCACGCCAGCGTGCTCGAGGCAGGGATGAGGGAGGCCTGCCAGTGGCATGCGCGGAGCGCGGCAAGATGCGTCTTCTCCCGCACGGGCCTGGCGCACTGGATCGGATGTCCTGGCTTGCGGTGCGGTGCCTGGCCTGGATAGCGCGGAGCTCGCTCCGCTTGGGCTTTCCCTGTGACCTCACCGCACGGCCGCGGAGCAAGCGCCGCGCGACAGGAAACGTCTTCCGCTTCCTTACAGCCGGGAGCGCAAAAAAAAGGTTCTTCGCTGATTAGCGTGGAGCTTTTCCTGCCTATCGGTACCCTCGACGACTGACTTTCAGGGCTCGAGGGTGGGTCATGTTGGACCGGAAGACGATAGAGAGGCTGGGCGGCTGGGAAGGCTACCGGGTGGAGCGGATCGTCTGGCCGGAAGGCGAGAGCCGAACCGTCACCATCTACCTCAAGCCATCGGGACGCACGATGTACTGCGAGCAGTGCGGCAGCCGGTGCCGCCAGGTCCATGAGACGACCGTTCGCCGGGTTCGGGACCTGCCACTGATGGCGCTTCAGGTGAGGCTGGTGGTGCCGCGCCGGCGGGTCTGGTGCGAGCAGTGTGGCGGGCCGCGGCTGGAGAAGCTGGCCTGGCTGGGGCGTTACCAGCGGGTCACCGACCGGTTGGCCGAGGCGGTCAGCCAATTGCTTGTATCCAGCAACATCATCGCTGTGGCGCGCTTCTTCCAGCTGGGCTGGCACACGGTCAAGTCGCTGGACAAGGCTAGGCTGCGCCAGATGATCCAGGAGCCGGACTGGAGCCAGATCCACTATCTAGCGATGGACGAGTTCGCCCTGCACAAAGGCCACCGCTATGCCACGGTGGTGGTCGATCCGATCCGTCGCCAGGTCCTGTGGGTCGGCAACGGCCGATCGCGCGAGACTGCCAGGGCCTTCTTCGAGCAGCTTCCCGAGGGGGTTGCCAGGCAGATCCGGGCGGTGGCCATCGACATGACCACCGCCTACGAGCTGGAGATCCAGGCCAACTGTCCCAACGCGGAGATCGTCTATGACCTGTTCCATGTCGTGGCCAAGTACGGACGCGAGGTAATCGATCGGGTGCGGGTAGACCAGGCCAACCAGCTGCGGAGCGACAAGCCGGCCCGCCGGGTAATCAAGTCCAGCCGCTGGCTGCTGTTGCGCAACCGGGAGAACCTGGACCGACGCCAGACGGTGCAGTTGGACGAGTTGCTGGAAGCCAACCAGCCGCTACTCACCGCTTATCTGATGCGAGACGAGCTCAAGCGCCTGTGGTTCTACCGCCATCCCGGCTATGCCAGAAAGGCCTGGGATCACTGGCTGGAGCAGGCCCTGGGCAGCGGCATCGCCTCGCTATCCCTCTTTGCACAACGGCTCAGGGCCTACCTGAACGGGATCCTGTCCCGATGCCGGCACCCGCTCAATACCAGCATCGTCGAAGGCATCAACAACACCATCAAGGTCATCAAGCGCAGGGCCTACGGCTACCGCGACCAGGAGTACTTCTTCCTCAAGATCCGCTCAGCCTTCCCCGGTATTTAGCGAAGAACCAAAAAAAAGACCCGCTTTCGCGGGTCCTTCTTTCGTCTTTGGTGCCCAGGAGAGGACTCGAACCTCCACGGAGTTGCCCCCGCTAGCACCTGAAGCTAGTGCGTCTACCAATTCCGCCACCTGGGCAAAGCGGCGCGTATGTTGCAGTGCGGTTTGGCGAATGTCAACGCGAACCGCATGCGAAGGGCGGGCGCCTGCCGGGGTGTACCATTCACCAATGACGAAAAAGACTGGAACAGGCGGGCGTAAACCCCCAACCGACAAGGCTCCGGCCTCCAAAAAGGCAGCGCAGGGCACAGGGGGGAACAAAGGCGCCGGCAAGTCCAAGCTTCCGCCCTGGATGCCCGAATCGATGACCGCCGCTGAGACTGCACCGCCCAAGAGCGGTCGCGGCGGTAATAGGTCCGGCGCTCGTGGTGGCGCCAAGTCCGGGGCACCAGGACGCCAGGGACCACGTCGTGACGGCGATGGCCCGCGTCCCTTCGATCGCCGCAGCCAGAGCGCCCCGCGCGTGGTGGTGCCGGTGGAAGGCGCCGGCAAGGCCGGTTTCAAGGATCCCTATGCCGCGCGCGAGGCCGAGCGTTATGCCCAACCGATCGCGAGCCGGGAGGTCATCCTGGGCGTGCTGGCCGCCAGCGATGGTCCGCTGACCGCCGAGGAAGTGGCCGGCAAGCTGGACCTGACCGCGCCGGAGCGGTTCGAGGCGCTGACCAAGCGCCTGACGGCCATGGTCCGCGACGGCCAGTTGCTGCTCAACCGCCGTGGCGGCTATGCACCGGCCGAGCAGATGGACCTGGTGCCCGGTGTGGTGATCGCCAATCCGGAAGGCTTCGGCTTCCTGCGCGCGGAGGCCGGTGGCGATGATCTGTTCCTGCCGCCCTTCGAGATGCGCAAGGTCATGCATGGCGACCGGGTGCTGGCCAGCGTCACCGGGCTGGATCGCCGTGGTCGCCGCGAAGGGGCCATCGTCGAGGTGCTCGAGCGCCGGGTGAACCGGCTGATCGGGCGCTTTGCCATGGAGTCGGGCGTGAGTTTCGTGGTGCCCGACGACAAGCGCATGCAGCGCAACGTGATGATTCCCCCGGACGCGCGCAGCGATGCGCACGACGGCCAGCTGGTGGTGGTCGAACTGACCCACGCGCCGGACGGCCGCCGCGACCCGATCGGCAAGATCATCGCCGTGCTGGGCGACAAGCTGACCCCCTCGCTGGTGGTGGAAACCGCCATCCACGGCCACGAGTTGCCCTACGAATTCCCGCAGGAAGTGCTGGACCAGGCGGCCTCGGTGCCGCTGAGCGTCGAGCCGTCGATGATCGGCGGCCGCGTGGACCTGCGCGACCTGCCGCTGGTCACCATCGATGGCGCCGACTCGAAGGACTTCGACGACGCGGTCTACTGCGAGTCCAATCGCAAGGGCTTGCGCATCGCCAACCGCTCGGGCTATCGCCTGGTGGTGGCCATCGCCGACGTCTCGCACTACGTGCGCCCCGGCACGCCGCTGGACGAGGAAGCCCAATTGCGGGCGACTTCAGTGTATTTCCCCGGGTTCGTGGTGCCGATGCTGCCGGAGACCATTTCCAACGGCATCTGTTCGCTCAATCCCAAGGTCGACCGCATGTGTTTCGTCTGCGATATGCAGGTGGACAAGAGCGGTGAGGTCACCAGCGCGAAGTTCTACGAGGCGGTGATGCGCTCACACGCACGGCTGACCTACGACCAGGTCTGGAAGGCCGTGGGCGAGGACGATGCCGAAGCCCAGGCGCAGATCGGTCCGGACGTGTTGCCGCACGTCAAGCGCCTGCACGAGCTCTACGGCCTGCTGGCCAAGGCGCGCGAGAAGCGCGGGGCGATCGAGTTCGAGACCAGCGAAGTGCGCTTCGTCCTGGACAACCGCGGCGAGGTCACCCAGGCCGGCATGCAGGTGCGCAACGACGCGCACAAGCTGATCGAGGAATGCATGATCGCGGCCAACGTGCAGGCCGCCCGGTATCTGCTGGCCAAGGGCATCCCGGCCCCGTACCGCGTCCACGAGCGTCCGCCGGAGTCCAAGTACGCCGACCTGCTGGAGTTCCTCAAGGAGTTCAAGCTGTCGATGCCGGCCTGGAGCAAGGTCGAGCCACGCGATTTCACCGCCCTGCTCAAGAAGATCCGCCAGCGGCCAGACGTGGCGCTGCTGGAGTCGGTGCTGCTGCGCAGCCAGAGCCTGGCGGTGTATACGCCGGACAACGCGGGCCATTTCGGCCTGGCGCTGGATGCGTATGCGCACTTCACCTCGCCCATCCGGCGCTACCCGGACCTGCTGGTACACCGAGCGATCAAGTACGCGCTCACCGGCGGCAAGGTGGAGAAGTTCCAGTACTCGCCGCGCGAGATGGCGGCGCTGTCACTGCAGTGCTCGGAGCGTTCGCGTCGCGCCGACGAGGCCGAGCGCGAGGTCGACGAGCGCTACCGGGCCGCATGGATGGAGCAGCATGTCGGTGGCATTTTCGACGGCGTCATCAGTGGGGTGACCAGCTTTGGCCTGTTCGTGGAGTTGAACCAGTCCAAGGTCAACGGCCTGGTCCACGTCACCCAGCTGCCGCACGACTATTACCACTTCGATCCCATCCGCAAGACGCTGTCGGGAGAGCGGCGCGGGGTCGAGTTCCGCCTGGGCGATGCGGTCCACGTGCAGGTCATGAAGGCCAGCATGGAGGAGCGCAAGATCGATTTCCGGCTGGTCGAGCGCCAGGACGGGCAGGACGCGGGCGACCAAGCGCCGCGCGCCTTCCCGGCCAAGCGCAAGAAACAGAAATCCTGAAGAGGGTTGCGTCGTGGGTGAATACAGTGGTGGCTGCCAGTGCGGCGCGGTACGTTTCCATGTCTCCGGCACGCTGGACGATGCGTCGGTCTGCCATTGTCGGATGTGCCAGAAAGCCTTCGGCGGGTACTACGCGCCGCTGGTGTCCACGCGTGGCGCCACGCTGACCTGGACCCGCGGCACGCCCACGCGCTATCAGTCCTCCAATCTGGTGGCGCGTGGTTTCTGCGCGCAGTGCGGCACGCCGCTCACCTATGAGGCGCCCGATGGACTGGCCCTGGCGGCCGGTGCCTTCGACCAGCCGGCGCTGTTCGCGCCGCACATCCAGTACGGCGTCGAAGTACGCCTGCCGTTCACCGACAGCGTGCATACGCTGCCGGTACGGCGCACCGAGGAGGACGCTGCCTCGCTGGCGTTTCTCTCGCGGATCGAATCCTTCCAGCATCCCGATCACGACACCGAGCACTGGCCGCCTGCGCGCGGCTGATCGCCCAGCACGACACGAGCATCATGAGCAAACAGAACCAATGGATCGTCGGCGTCAACGCCGTCGCATCGTCCATCGAAAACGACGCGGACAACGTGCGCGAAGTGCTGATCGACGGCAGCAGCAAGAACGCGCGCCTGACCGAGATCGAAGAGAACGCGCGGCGCAAGGGCATCGACGTGCGCCGGGTCACCACCCAGGCGCTGGATGGCGTGGGCGGCCAGGTGCGCCACCAGGGCGTGGCCGCGCGTTATGCCGCTGCCCGGACCTGGGACGAGGGCGAGCTGCGCGGCCTGATCGAAGCGGCCGAAGGTCGTGCGCTGCTGCTGGTGCTCGATGGGGTGCAGGATCCGCACAACCTCGGCGCCTGCCTGCGCAGCGCCGCGGCCGCTGGCGTGACCGCGGTGGTGATCCCCAAGGACAAGTCAGTCGGTCTCAACGCCACCGTGCGCAAGACCTCGGCCGGCGCGGCCGATCGCATCCCGGTGATCGCGGTGACCAACCTGGCGCGCGCGCTGCGCGAGATCCAGAAAGCCGGTGTGTGGATCTACGGCCTGGCCGGTGAAGCGCAGGACTCGCTGTACAAGATCGACCTGCGCGGCAACGTGGCGCTGGTGCTGGGTGGCGAGGGCGACGGCATGCGTCGCCTGACCCGCGAGCATTGCGACGGGCTGGTTAGGATCCCCATGCCGGGCAACATCGAGAGTCTCAATGTCTCGGTCGCCACCGGCGTGACCCTGTTCGAGGCGGTGCGCCAGCGCAGCGCGTAAGCCGCTCGCGGTGGGGGAGACGATGCGGCTCGGGGGATGCGCGCACGAAACGGATGGGCTGCGGCGTGGGAGGCCGTGGTCGTTGCGCCTGTGCGTGGCCCTGCTGGGCCTGTTGCTGGCGATGCCGGGCCTGGCGGCGTCCAAGCTGGCCCCGCCGCCCCCGCTGCACGATTACGCGATCGACCTGTGGACCTCGCGCGACGGCGTGCCGCACAACTCCATCCGCGATATCGCCCAGACCGCCGACGGCTACCTGTGGTTCGCCACCTGGGAAGGCCTGGTGCGCTACAACGGGCTGGATTTCGTCACCTTCGATCGCAGCACTACCCCGGCGCTGGCCGACAATGGCATCGGTGGACTGTATGTCGATCCCAGTGGCGCGCTGTGGCTGAGCGATTCGCGCGGCAACGTCAGCCGTTACACGGCCGACGGCAAGCTGAAGATCTGGAAGCGCCCTCCCGAGGTGCCACAGGTGCTGCTACCGGCCATGGCCATGGACCAGCAGGGACGGCTGTGGATGCTGTTCGAGGGCAATGGCCTGGCCTGCCTGACCGCGGACGGTCGCTATCTCTACACCCCGCCGCCGGCTGATTCGCCGCTGCGCACCGCCTATGCGCGGATGATGATCGATGACGACGGCCTGGTCTGGGTCGGGACCAACGAGGGCCTGGTGATCCGCCAGGCCGATGGCACGTTGCGTGACGCCTCCAAGGCGTTCGGCCTGCCGCCCGGCAATGCCTGGCCTTACCGGGCCGATGACGGCACGGTCTGGATCGTGGCCGGGGACGGCGTGTATCGACGCCAGGACGGACGCCTGGTCCTGGCCCATCGGCTGCCTGGCGTGGGGCGCATCACCGCGATGCTGCAGGATCGCCACGGCGATCTGTGGCTGGGTACCGAGGCCAGCGGCTTGTTACGGGTGGGACATCACGGACTCGAGCGCCTCACCTCCGGCCTGCCGCTGCCGGGAGGGCGCATCACCAGCCTGAAGGAGGATGCCGAGGGCAGTATCTGGGTGGGTGCCAATGGCGGGTTGTTCCGCCTGCGCGAAACACTCTTCACCAACCTCACCGCGCGCGATGGGCTGGGCTCGGATTATGTGCGCGCGGTGCTGGCCGATCCCGACGGCGCGCTGTGGGTCGGCCATGCGGCGGGCCTGGACCGCGTGGGCACCAACGGCCGGATCCGCCCGCATCCCTTGCCGACCACGACGGGCCGGCCGCCTTCGGTCCTGAGTCTGGCCCGGGGGCGGGACGGCGCATTATGGGTGGGCACGGCCAACGACGGGCTCTATCGCGTGGCGACCGACGGCGGCGTGCGCCGCTATGGGCCGCAGGAAGGGCTGCCCGCCGGCACCGTGCGCGGGATCAGCATCGGGCCTGATGGGGTGGTGTGGCTGGCGACCCAGCGCGGGCTGGGCTATGTCGATGGCGCGCGTGTGGTGCGCCCACGGCTTCCCGGCTTGGAGGAAGCCCTGATCACCGCCGTTTACAGCGAGCCCGGCGCGGTGTGGTTCGGCAGCCTGGATGGCGCCCGCGTGCTCCGTGGGGACCAGGTGCAACGGCTGTCGCTCGAAGCGCTCGGCGGCGGACGCTCGGTCTTCGGTTTCTCGCGCCTGGGCGGGGCGATGTGGATCGCATCCGATCGCGGTCTGTATCGCTGGCGCGACGGCAGGCTGGCGCGCGTGGGGCTGGAACAGGGCATGCCGGTGGATGCGGTGTTCCAACTGCTGCCGGACCGGGCCGGACACCTGTGGATCACCAGCAATCGGGGCATGTTGCGCACCGACCTGGCCAGCCTGGAAGCGGTGGCCGACGGCCGCCAGGCGCGGCTGGCAGTGATCCAGTACAACGAGATGGACGGCATGGCCAACTCGCAGGCCAACGGCAGCTCGGGACCGACCGAAGTGCTGCGCGCCGACGGCACGGTGTGGATCGCGACGGCTGGCGGGATCTCGGCCGTGGACCCGACACGCCTGCACTGGTTCCGCGAGCGTCCGGCGCCGCCGGTGGTGATCGATAGCGTTCAGGAGGATTCGGTTGCGCTGCCCTGGCGCGACCAGCAGCCGTTGCGCCTGGAAGGGGGCCACCGGCTGACGGTGAGTTTCGTCGGCCTGAGTTACCTGCTGCCCGAACGCACCGAGTACCGGACCCTGCTGGAGGGACTGGACACCGACTGGGTCACGCGTGGCCGACAGCGCAGCGTCGAGTTCGTGCGCCTGCCGCCGGGACGCTACACCCTGCGCGTGTCGGCGGCCCATCCCGACGGCGCATGGAGCCAGCGCGAAGCGCGGCTGGCCTTCGTCATCGAGCCCTTCCTGTGGCAACGCCATTGGGTGCAGGCCGCGGCGGCTGCCGCCTTGCTGCTGCTGCTCTACGGCCTGTACCGCTACCGGGTGCATCGCTTCCATGCTCGCGCCCGACGCCTGCGCCGGCTGGTGGACGAACGCACGCGCGACCTGCAGGCCCAGGCCCGGCAGCTGCGCCGTGCCGACCAGGAAAAGACCGGCCTGCTGCAGCAGCTGCGCCTGCACGCCGAGGCCTTCGAGCGTCAGGCACACGAGGATGCATTGACCGGGCTGCCCAACCGACGTGCTTTCGAGGAGCGGCTGACGCGCGAGATCGCGCTGGCCGGCCGCCAGGGGACGCCGTTATGCCTTGCCCTGCTGGACGTGGACCACTTCAAGCGGGTCAACGACCAGTATTCGCACGTGGTCGGCGATGCGGTGCTCAAGGAGGTGGCCACGCTGCTGGCCGCGCAGGCCCGGCGCACGGACATGGCGGCGCGCACCGGCGGGGAGGAGTTCTGCCTGCTGTTCCCGGGGGCCACGCTGGAGGCGGCCGAGCAGGCCCTGCAGCGGCTGCGCGCCGCGTTCCATGCGCATCGCGACTGGGGCGGGGTCGAGGGTTTGGACGTGCGTTTCAGCGCGGGGCTGGTGGAGTGGACCCCGGGCAGCGATACGGCGGTCGCCTCGCTCTACCAGCGCGCCGATCGGCTGCTGTACCAGGCCAAGCGCAACGGCCGCGACCGGATCGAGCGCGCGCTGCCGGCTGGTGAATAGGCCCGCTCAGGCGAGCAGCGCCGCATAGCGCCCGCGGTCTGCCTCTGAAAAGCAGCAGAACGTGATCTCTTCCAGGCCGGCCTGCGGAGCGTGCGTCCGTACTGTTTCGACGGCGATCCGCGCGGCAGCCTCGGCCGGATAACCGTAGACGCCCGTGCTGATGCATGGAAAGGCGAGGGTGCCCAATCCGTACTCGCCGGCCAGTGCGAGACTGTTGCGATAGCAGTCGGCCAGCAGCGCGGGCTCCCCCTGCTGGCCACCGTGCCAGACCGGGCCGACGGTGTGGATCACATGCCGTGCCGGAAGGCGATGGCCGCCGGTGATGCGTGCCTGCCCGGTGGGACAGCCGCCAAGCGCGCGGCACTCGTCCAGCAATCCCGGGCCGGCGGCGCGATGGATGGCGCCATCGACGCCGCCTCCCCCCAGCAGGCTGGAGTTGGCGGCATTGACGATGGCGTCGACGGCCAGCGTGGTGATGTCGGCGTGCAGGGCGTGGACTCGGAGTGTCATGACGCCAAGCGTGTGTCCGTCGGTGTGGTGCCGGTGCGAAGGACCTTCAATACACCACGTTGCGCAGCAGGCGCAGCGGCGTGTCGCCGTCGTTGCGGTAGGCATAGGCGCCGCGGTCGCTGGCGAACACCAGGTGCTGCCCGGCCAAGACCTGGCGCGCGCCGTCAACGCTCTCCAGGGTCAGCGTGCCGGCGAGGACCAGCAGCTGTTCGCGCCAGCCGGGCGGATCGGCCTGCGAGGCATAGCGCTCGCCGGGCATCAGGGTCCAGTCCCAGAGTTCGACCTGGCGCGCGGCGGCCACGCTGGAGAGCAGCACGCCGCGTGAAGCGGGATCACGGCCGCGCCAAGCCAGCGCGTCCACCTGGGCTGGTTCGCCGCCGGTGTCGGCCCGGAGCAACTCGGCGAAGGGCACGCCGAGCGCATCGGCCAGCCGGTCCAGGGTATTGAGGCTGACATTGGCGTCGCCCGACTCGATCGCCACCAGCATGCGCCGGCTGACCTGGGCGGCCTCGGCCAGCGCCTGCTGGCTCAAGTCGTCGCGCAGCCGCAAGCGGCGCAGATTGCCGGCGACATGCTCGAGCACGCTCATGCCGACCTCGCGAGATTGCGCACTATATTGCACGCCGCTAGACTGTTCATATTGCGCAATATAGTGCGCAATTATCCCTCTTTCCAGCCGCAGGCCCTGCGTGTCCACCTCCTCCCGTGCTCCCTCGTCAGTCTTGTTTCCGGTGCTCCTGCTGCTGGCGTCCATGCTCTCGATCCAGGGTGGTGCCAGTCTGGCCAAGGGGCTGTTTCCCCTGGTTGGCGCCACCGGTGCGACCGCGCTGCGCCTTGGGTTGGGCACGCTGCTGCTGTGGTGCGTCTTCCGCCCCTGGACGCTGCGCTGGCGCGCGCTGCCATGGCCTATGCTGCTGGGCTACGGGATCAGCCTGGGGGCGATGAACACGGTCTTCTACATCGCCCTGCAGACCATCCCGCTGGGCCTGGCGGTGGCGTTGGAGTTCACCGGTCCGCTGGCCCTGGCGCTGTTGGGGTCGCGGCGCTGGCTGGATCTGGTGTGGGCCGTGCTGGCCATCGCCGGCCTGTTGCTGCTGGTGCCTTGGCCGGGCAAGGACACGGCCCTGGATCCGGTCGGCATGGGCTGTGCGCTGGCGGCCGGGGTCTGTTGGGCGCTGTACATCGTGTTCGGGCAGAAGGCCGGCGCGGACCACGGACCGCGCATGGTGGCGCTGGGTGCGTCCATCGCCGCGCTGGTCGCCGTGCCCTGGGGCGTGGCCCACGCAGGCGCCACGTTGCTGGAGCCAGCACTGCTACCGGTCGCGCTGGGCGTGGCAGTGCTGTCGATGGCGCTGCCGTATTCGCTGGAGATGGTGGCCATGACCCGCCTGCCCACACGCACCTTCGGCATGTTGATGAGCCTGGAGCCTGCGGTGGCCGCGCTGTGCGGCTGGCTGCTGCTGCACGAGCGCCTGAGTGGGCTGCAGTGGCTGGCGATCGGGGCGGTGATTGTCGCCTCGGCCGGTTCGACGCTTTCGGGCGCGGCCCAGGTCATGTCGCCAACGCCGGACTAGGTCGCTGGAGCGGCGGTCGACCCGGCGCTCAGGCCGTGGCGGTTGCCGGCTGGGGCCACTGGTTGGCGACCGTGCAGAACAGTCGCGCCGTCTGCTCGGCGTCGTAGACGGCCGAATGGGCCTGGGCCGAATCCCATTCCATGCCGGCGGCCTGGACCGCGCGCGCCAGCACCGTCTGCCCGTAGGCCAGTCCGCCCAGGCTCACGGTGTCGAAGACGCTGAAGGGATGGAACGGATTGCGCTTGTGCTCGGTGCGCGCCACTGCGGCATTGAGGAAATTCAGGTCGAAATGCGCGTTGTGGCCGACCAGGATGGCGCGCTGGCAGCCGTGCCGCTTCATGGCCGCGCGGATCGGGGCGAACACATGATCCAGCGCTTCCTTTTCTGGCTTGGCCAGGCGGAAGGGATGGTCCAGGACGATCCCGGTCACCTCTAGCGACTTGGGGTCGATTTCCAGGCCAGGGGCCGGCTCCAGATGGGCGCAGGCGGTTTGTCCGAGGATGAAGCGGCCCTCCGCGTCCAAGTCGATCGGAACGGCGGCAATCTCCAGCAGGGCATGGCGATTCCAGTCGAAGCCGCCGGTCTCCACGTCCACCACAACGGGCAGGAAGCCGCGAAAGCGACGGGACATGGGGGTGACGGGAGCGGGCGAGGGCGTTGCGGGGGTGTCTTGCATCCAGGAAGCCTAGCAGACCGTGCCAGGCAGCCTCCCACAAAAAAGTGCGCCGTTTGCACGGCGCACGCTGTTTCACTTCATCGCGAGGCTGAGATCAGTGGTCGGCGGCGATCACGCGGGTGATGAGGCCGGTGGCCACTGCGGACAGCACGCAATCGTGGTCGAGCCTGTGCCAGGCGCGAGCTGCCGGCTCAGCTCGCCCCGGTGAACGGCGTTTCGTCGCGCTTGTCGCGCGGCGGCAGCGGTGCGTCGCCCTGGACCAGGAACCAGACGTTCTCGGCGATGTTGGTGGCGTGGTCGCCGATGCGTTCCAGGTTCTTGGCCATGAACAGCAGATGCGTGCACGGGGTGATGTTGCGCGCGTCTTCCATCATGTAGGTCAGCAGTTCGCGGAACAGCGCGGTGTATTGCGCATCCAGCTCCGCGTCACGGTCGCGGACCTGGATAGCCAAGGCGGCGTCGTTGCCGCGATAGGCTTCCATCGCGTCGCGCACCAGGCCCACGGCCAGCTGGCCCAGGGTGCGCAGGCCGGTGGCGTGCGGGACCGGGGGCAGGGTATTGAGCACCATCGAGCGCTTGGCGACGTTGGCGGCGTAGTCGCCGATGCGCTCCAGGTCGGTGGGGATGCGCAGCGCCGCGAGGATTTCGCGCAGGTCGCGCGCCATCGGGCCGCGCAGCGCCAGCTGCATCACGTCCTGGCTGACCTTGTCCTCCAGCGTGTCGATCGCCTCGTCGTTGGCGATGATGCGTTCGGCGGCGCGATCGTCGCGTCGATCGACCACGTCCATCGCCGCTTCCAACTGGGCCACGGCGATCTCGCCCATGTGCAGGATCTCGCGCGCCAGGCGACGCTGCTCTTCGTCATAGCTCTTGACGATGTGTTCGTGCGGGAGGTTATTCATGGCGGTGTCTCTGCTGAGAGGCGGTCGGCGTACCGGGATCTTCGGCACAGCGAGGAAGTGGCGTGGTGGAGGCTGGTACGCGTGCGGATGACTTGCCTGCTGACGCGTGATGTGGCATCAGACGAGCATGTTCCTCACCCAAACCGACCGGTGATGTAGTCCTCGGTCTGCTGCTTGGTGGGGCGCGAGAAGATCGTGGAGGTGACGTCGTGTTCGATCAGGTCGCCCAGGTACATGAAGGCGGTGTAGTCGCTCACGCGCGCGGCCTGCTGCATGTTGTGGGTGACGATGGCGATGGTGTAGTCGTGCTTGAGCTCCTCGACCAGCTGCTCGATGCGGCTGGTGGAGATCGGGTCCAGCGCGGAGGTCGGCTCGTCCAGCAGCAGCACGTCCGGGCGCAGGGCGACGGCGCGGGCGATGCACAGGCGCTGCTGCTGGCCGCCGGACAGGCCCAGCGCGCTCTGGCCCAGCTTGTCCTTGACCTCATCCCACAGCGCACCCTGGCGCAGCGCAAGCTCGACGCGTTCCTTCATGTCGGTCTTGGACAGGCGCTCGTGGTGACGGATGCCGTAGGCCACGTTCTCGAAGATGGTCATCGGGAACGGCACCGGCTTCTGGAACACCATGCCGACCTTGCTGCGCAGGCGGTTCATCGGGTACTTGGGCGAGAGGATGTTCTCCCCGTCCAGCAAGACCTCGCCGGTGCCCTTGAGCTTGGGATACAGCGAATAGATCCGGTTGAACACGCGCAGCAGCGTGGACTTGCCGCAGCCGGAGGGCCCGATCAGCGCGGTCACGCGCTTTTCCGGGATCTGCAGGTTGATGTTCTTCAGGGCATGGAAGCCGCCGTAGTAGAAGTCCAGGCCACGGGCCTCGAGCTTGACCTCGGCAGGTGGCAGCTCTCCACGGTCGGTGGTGACCTGGGTCAGGCGCTTGGCGGGCGAGGCGTTCTGGACGTCGTTCATGGTGGGGTCCGTCGAAAGATCAGTCATTGGAGATCCTGTTGCGCAGCAGGAAGAAGCGCGCGCCAAGGCTGACGAGCAGCACGAAGAGGGTCAGGACCAGGGCGCCGGCCCAGGCCAGGGTCTGCCAGGACTCGTACGGGCTGCCGGCGAACTGGTTCATCACCACCGGGACCGAGGCCATCGGGCGGAAGATGTTGGTGCTCCAGAACTGGTTGCCGAAGGCGGTGAACAGCAGCGGCGCGGTCTCGCCGGAGATGCGCGCCAGGGCCAGCAGGATGCCGGTGACGATGCCGGCCGAGGCGCTGCGATAGAGCACCTGCATGATGACCTTCCAGTGCGGGATGCCCAGCGACAGCGCCGCCTCGCGCATCTGCGCCGGCACCAGGCGCAGCATCTCGTCGGTGGTGCGCACTACCACCGGCAGCACGATGAAGGCCAGCGAGATCGCGCCGGCCAGCGCCGAGAAGCCGATCAGCGACACCACCATCGCGTACACGAACAGGCCCAGCACGATCGACGGGGCCGAGAGCAGGATGTCGTTGACGAAGCGTACCACCGTGCCGGCCTTGCGCGCGTTGCCGTACTCGCTCAGCCAGGTGCCGGCCATCACGCCCAGCGGCGCGCCGATCACGATGGCCAGCGCGCACATCAGTGCACTGCCGAAGAAGGCGTTGAGCAGGCCGCCTTCCTGCATCGGCGGCGGGGTGTTCCTGGTGAACAGGTTCAGGTCGATGCCCGGCAGGCCCTTGGCCAGCAGCGTCCACAGGATCCAGGCCAGGAACAGCAGGCCGAAGGCGGCCGTGGCGCATGAAACGAAGATCGCCACGATGTTGACCAGGCGGCGGCGGGTGTAGAGCACAGTGGACATCAGGTGCCCTCCTTGCGGGCCATCTGCATCAGCATCAGGCGGGCCAGGGCCAGCACGATGAAGGTGACCACGAACAGCACGAAGCCCAGCAGCAGCAGGGCCGAGCGGTAGGTTTCGGTGGCCTCGCCGAAATCGTTGGCGATCAGCGCGGCGATGGTGGTGCCAGGCATCAATAGCGAGGCCGAGAGTGTCACGCTGTTGCCCACCACGAAGGCCACGGCCATGGTCTCGCCCAGGGCGCGGCCCAGTCCCAGGAAGATGCCGCCGATCACCGCCGAACGGGTGTAGGGCAGGACGATGTCCCAGCTGACTTCCCACTTGGTCGAGCCCAGGGCGTAGGCCGATTCCTTCAGCCGGGTGGGCACGGTCAGGAACACCTCGCGCATGACCGAGGAGATGAACGGGATGACCATGATCGCCAGCACGAAGCCGGCGGTGAGAATGCCGATCCCCAGCGGCGGGCCCTGGAACACCGGGCCGATCACCGGCAGGGTGCCCAGGTGGTCGTTGAGCCAGGGGGTGACGTATTCGGTCATCACCGGGACCAGCACGAACAGGCCCCACATGCCGTAGATGATCGAAGGGATGCCGGCCAGCAGTTCGATGGCCGTGCCGATCGGCCCACGCAGCCAGCGCGGTGCCACCTCGGTCAGGAAGAAGGCGATGCCGAAGCTCACCGGCACGGCGATGACCATCGCGATGACCGCGGTGACCAGCGTGCCGTAGATGGGGGCCAGGGCGCCGTAGCGGTTTTCCACCGGATTCCATTCGGTGGAGGTGATGAAGTGCCAGCCCTGGGTGAGCAGGACGTGGCGGCCGCCCCACAGCATGGACAGCGCGGCGCTGGCCAGGGCCACCAGGACGAAGGCCACGGTGCCAACCAGGATCCAGCGGAAGATGCGGTCGGCGCGCGCGTCGCGGACGTCGCGTGAGCTGCCTTGGGCGGGGAGCGTGGCTGCGTTCATGGGAAATCCGTGGAAGGACGCATCGGTCCTGGGTGTTGCGGACCCGGGCGCGCAAGGCGCCGCGGGCGGAACGTCGGGTCATGCCGGACAGGCGGCCGTGCGTTCGCACGGCCGCCTAAGACATCACTTGAACGTAGTGCCCCAGTAGGTGGAGATCTGGTCCACCAGCGGCTGCGGCAGCGGCACGTAGTGCAGCTCGTCGGCCTGCTTCTGACCGTTGGCGAAGGCCCACTTGAAGAAGGCCAGCGCATCGGCGTTGTGCTTGGCATCGCCCTGCTTGCGCATCAGCACGAAGGTGGTGGCGGTGATCGGCCAGGACTGCTCGCCCGGCGCGTTGGTGATCACCAGGTCGAAGTCCTTCGCATTGGCCCACTCAGCGCTTTCGGCGGCGGCGGCGAAGGTCTCGGCGTTCGGCTGCACCCACTGCCCGGCGGCGTTCTGCATGGCGGTGTAGGGCATGGCGCTCTGCAGCGCGTAGGCCAGCTCGACATAGCCGATGCCGCCCTTGATCTGCTTCACGTACGAGGCCACGCCTTCGTTGCCCTTGCCGCCCACGCCACCCGGCCATTGCACCGAGGTGCCTTCGCCGATCTTGTCCTTCCACTCCGGGCTGACCTTGGACAGGTAGTTGGTGAAGTTGTAGCTGGTGCCCGAGCCGTCGGAGCGGTGGACCAGGCTGATCTTGGTATCGGGCAGCTTGAGGTCGGGGTTGGCCGCCACGATGGCCGGATCGTTCCACTGGGTGACCTTGCCCAGGAAGATGTCGGCCAGCAGCGGGCCGGTCAGGCGCAGCTTGCCGGCGTCCACGCCTTCCAGATTGACCACCGGGACCACGCCGCCGATGGCGACCGGGAACTGGGCCAGGTTGGCTTCGGCCAGTTCTTCCGGCGTCAGCGGCTTGTCGCTGGCGCCGAAGTCGACGGTGCCGGCCTTGATCTGGGCGATACCGCCGCCGGAGCCGATGGACTGGTAGTTGACCTTGTTGCCGGAGATGCCGGCGTAGTCGGCCGACCAGCGCGAGACCAGCGGGTAGACGAACGAGGAGCCGGCGCCGGAGATCTGCGCGGCATTGGGGTTGTCAGCGGCGGGCGCCTGGGCGGCGGCACCGTCGGCGGGCGCGGTGGCGGTGGTGTTGGCCTGGTCGCCGGACTTGCCGCAGGCGGCAATGGCCAGGGCGACGGACAGGGAAAGCAGGGCCACGCGGGCCGGCTTGAGGTTCATCAGCAACTCCAGTCAATGGGACACGGATGCCGGTTCTGGCCGGCAGCTGACGCTATTGGATGATGGTTTTGTTACAGGGTCATGACGACGTGACCGGCGACGCCTCCCAAGCGCGGCATGGACCGCACCGGAGCGCCTGATTCCATAGGGATTCGGCGGGATTTCCCTGAATATCGACCGCATCTGCGGTGGCGTGAGGCTAACGCGACTCCACTCCAGGATGCGCGCTAGCCAATGCCCCGGACGGGATCGTGACAGTCTGATGACCGACTGGAAACGATGCGGGCCCGGGAGTGATCCCGGGCCCGCCTGACACGCGAAGGAGGCACCGGTGCACGCTGGCACCGGTCCACCGACGGCGCTTACTTGATGCTGCTGGCCCAGTAGGCCTCGATCTTCTGCACCAGCTCGGCCGGCAGCGGCACGTAGTCCAGCGCCTTGGCCTGGGCCTGGCCCTGCTCGAAAGACCACTTGAAGAAGTCCAGCGCGGCCTTGGACTGGGCGGCGTTCTTGGGCTTCTTGTACATGATCGCCCAGGTGGTGGCGGTGATCGGCCACGCGTTGGCGCCCGGGGCGTTGGTCATGATCAGGTTGAAGTCCTTGGCCGAAGCCCAGTCGGCGGTCGCCGCGGCGGCCGAGAAGGTCTGGTCGTCGGGCATCACCACCTTGCCGGCCGCATTGCGCATGGCGGCATAGGAGAGCTTGTTCTGCAGGGCGTAGGCGTATTCGACATAGCCGACGCCACCCTTGATCTGGCGCACGTAGGCCGACACGCCTTCGTTGCCCTTACCACCGATGCCGGTCGGCCAGGTGACCGAGGTCCCTTCGCCCACCTTGGACTTCCACTCCGGGCTGACCTTGGACAGGTAGTTGGTGAAGTTGAAGCTGGTGCCCGAACCATCGGAGCGGTGCACGACGGTGATGCGCAGCTCGGGCAAGGTCACGCCGGGGTTGAGCGCGGCGATGGCCGGGTCGTTCCACTTGGTGATCGAGCCCATGAAGATGGCGGCCAGGGTGGTGCCGTCGAGCTTCATCGCGCCCGGCGCGACGCCCGGGACATTGAACACCGGCACGATGCCGCCGATGACCACCGGGAACTGGCCCAGACCGGACTTGGCCAGGTCGGCGGCGTCCAGCGGCTTGTCCGAGGCGCCGAAGTCGACCGTGGCCGCCTTGATCTGCGCGATGCCGCCGCTGGAACCGATGGACTGGTAGTTCACATGGTTGCCGCTCTTTTCAGCATAGGCAGCCGACCACTTGGACAGCACGGGATACACGAAGCTGGAGCCTGCGCCAGTCACGTCGGTCGCGTTGGCGGCGAACACGCTGGAAGCCAGGGCAAAGGCCAGTGCAAGGCGGGCCTTGGGAAAGGAAGTCACGGTTGAGTCCTCGAGTGGAAAGGTGACGGCGCCATGTGGGGCGCCCGGCGCTATTCCACGACGGTTCCATGATGGTTCCGCGGCAGTGGCGTTGCAGAAATGTGACGCGCCGAGATCGTCTGGGATCCAGTCCTCGGCTGTCTTTTGACTGACACAAAGATGACGCCGGGCTGTCATCGACTTGACGGAATCTTCACTTCGTTCACACGCCGACCCCCTCCTGAAGCGGGGTCTGCATCGCTGCATTCAACCCAACCTCGTGGAGACCTTCCCATGCGTTCCAATCTGCTCGCAACCGCCATCGTCGCGAGTCTCGGCCTGACCGGCCTTGCCCTTAGTGGTTCCGCCAGTGCCCAGCAGGTGTCGGCCGAACAGTTGCAGCAGCTGCAGGCGCAGGTCGCCCAGCTGCAGGCGCAGATCGACGCGCTGCAGGCGCAGGCCGATGCGCAGTCCGATGTGAACGTGGTCCAGGCCAAGGCCACTGAGTCGGTGGCCGAGACCCAGAAGACCGTCGACAAGCTGGCCAAGCTGGTGAACGACACCAAGATTGGCGGACGCATGTTCTTCGATGCCACCAGCATCGATCAAAAGGACAACGGCTCCAAGACCGACGCCACCGGCACCGGCTTCGACGTCAAGCGCTTCTACCTGACGGTCGACCACAAGTTCAATGACATCTGGTCGGCCAACCTGACGACCGACTTCCAGTACCTGTCGGCCATCGGCAACACCGAAGTGTTCGTCAAGAAGGCCTACCTGCAGGGCAAGTTCGACGACGCCTTCGTGTTCCGCGTCGGTGCCACCGACATGCCGTGGATCCCGTACGCCGAGAAGTTCTGGGGCTACCGCTATGTCGAGAACACCCTGACCGATCGCCTGTCCTACGGCACCTCGTCTGACTGGGGTGTGCACGCCAGCGGCGAGCTGGCCGGTGGCATGGCCAACTACGCGGTTTCGGTGGTCAACGGCCGCGGCTATCGCAACTTCAGCCGTAGCAAGGGCGTGGACGTGGAAGCACGCGTTGGCTTCGCGCCGATGGACAACATGATCATCGCCGTGGGTGGCTATAACGGCAAGCGCGGCCAGGAGACCGAGAACGTCGATCCGCCGCAGACCGCAGAGCGCGTCAACGCCATGGTCGCCTACGCCGCGCCGTCGGGCTATCGCCTGGGTGCCGAGTGGTTCCAGGCCAAGAACTGGGCGGTGACCAACGTGGTCGACGACAAGGCCGATGGCTGGTCGGTGTGGGGCGCGGTTCCGCTGACGGCTTCTGGCATCAATGCCTTCGCCCGTTACGACAAGGCCAACACCAGCAAGGATGTCGACCCGAGTCGTGAGAACAAGTACTTCGACCTGGGTGTCGAGTTCCCGATCACCAAGGGCTTCAAGCTGGCTGCCGTGTACAAGGACACCAAGAACGAGAACGACACCACCCTGGATCTGCACACCAAGGAGTTCGGTGTGTGGGGCGATGTGTCCTTCTAACGACATCGTCATCCAATCGTGATCCGCAGGCGGCGGTGGGACGCAAGTCCCGCCGCCGCCTGTTTTTAGCGCCTTCCAATGTGATCCCGGTTCCAGGCGTCCCTGCGCGCGCCAGCCGGAAGATGAATTTTGTGCTGTGCAGCACTTGCAACAAAATTGACGCATTCGCTACGGTCCATGACATGACCGTCGGCCTTGTCCACCGCTGCCGCCTTGCCTGCATGACACTCTTGCTGGCATTCGCATGCCTGCAGCTGCCAGGACAGGCGCGTGCATTCGAGCTGGACGTCCCAAGCGGTCGTGCTGACCTGCATGGCGTATCCGAAGACGGCTTGGGCGTTCCGGTGGAGGAGGGCGGCGCCTGGGCGGCCGGTCAAGACATCCCCGACGACGGGTATCCATTGCCGCCGTTCGTGTGGTCCGTCTGTGCCGTGGATCCGACGCATGCGCGTACCACCGCGATCCTCGCCGCCGGCGCATTGCCCGACACCCTGCTGCGCCCACCGTGGGCCTGACCCCCGCCGCTTGACTGGCTGACGCCCTGGTGGCGCGGTCGTCGTGCGCCGTCGTCCATCTGCTTTCCCACTTTCCTGCCGCCGGCACGCATCGCGTTGCCGCGTGGTCCGCTGCGTCCCCCCAAAAGAGGTGCCCCCCATGGAAGCCTTGCTTGCAGGTTTCAGCCATTTCCGCGAACACATCTATCCCGAACAGCAAGAGGTCTTCGAACGCCTCGCCTCGGGCCAGACCCCGCATACCTTCTTCATCACCTGCGCCGACTCACGGGTGATGCCCGAGCTGATGTTCAACGCCGGTCCGGGCGAACTGTTCGTCCTGCGCAACATCGGCAACATCGTGCCGCCGTATTCCAACCACGTCGGTGGTGTGACTGCGGCCATCGAGTACGCCGTGGGCGTGCTGGGCGTGTCCAATATCGTGGTGTGCGGGCACACCGACTGCGGTGCGATGAAGGCCGTGCTCAAGCCCGAATCGCTGGAGGGACTGCCATCGGTGGCTGCTTGGCTGCGCCATGCCGATACCGCCCGCCACGTGGCGGCTTCGCACGGCCATGCGCACGCCAGCGACTGCCTGGCCTGCCTGACCGAGGAAAACATCATTTCCCAGCTGGACCACCTGCGCACCCAGCCGCTGGTGGCTACGCGCCTGGCCCACGGCACGCTGCGTATCCACGGCTGGATCTACGACATCGCTGCCGGCGACATCCGCGCATTCGATGCGGCCACGGGGCGCTTCGCGCCGCTGCTCTCGGCTGTGGACGGCGCCGCGCCGGAAGCGACGCCGCCAGCGCGTCTGGGCCTGCTCACGCAGTTCCAAGACGTTGCCGCGTGAAGGAGGCCGGATCATGAGCGCTTCGACGCCTTCCGCGCCCCCGGCGCGTGCCGGCTACTTCTCCCAGGGCCTGTTCGGCCGCGACCTGCTGGCTTCGATCGTGGTCTTCCTTGTCGCGCTGCCGCTGTGCATGGGCATCGCCATCGCCTCGGGCATGCCACCGGCCTCGGGCCTGATCACCGGCATCGTCGGCGGCCTGCTGGTCGGCATGATCGCCGGCTCGCCGCTGCAGGTCAGCGGGCCCGCCGCCGGCCTGGCGGTGCTGGTGTTCGAACTGGTGCGCCAGCACGGGGTGGCCGCGCTCGGGCCGGTGGTGCTGCTGGCCGGGTTGATCCAGCTCGTGGCCGGGCTATGCCGCGCCGGGGTCTGGTTCCGCATGACCTCACCGGCGGTCGTGGCCGGGATGCTTTCAGGGATCGGCATCCTGATCGTGGCCTCACAGTCGCACGTGTTGATGGACGCCAGTCCCAAGGCCCGTGGCCTGGAGAACTTCGCGGCCTTGCCAGCCGTGCTGTGCCAGGCGCTCACCGGCGGCGCAGGCTCCGCGGCGCTGCTGGTGGGCCTGGGCACCATCGCGATCATGCTGGGCTGGGAAAAGCTGCGGCCGGCCAGGCTGCGTTTCGTACCCGGTGCGCTGCTGGCCGTGGTCGGCATCACTGCCGCCGTGCAACTGATGGGCGTGGAGGTGAAGAAGGTCGACGTCCCCACCAATCTGCTGTCGGCCATCGCGATGCCCAGCGTGGCCGATCTCGCAGGCCTGCTGGATACGACGCTGCTGGTCTCGGCGCTGACCTTCGCCTTCATCGCCAGTGCCGAGACGTTGCTGTCGGCCGCGGCGGTGGACCGCATGCATACCGGCGTGCGGACCCGGTACGACCGCGAGCTGGCCGCGCAGGGCGTGGGCAACATGGTGTGCGGGTTCCTCGGTGCCTTGCCGATGACCGGGGTGATCGTGCGTAGCGCGGCCAATGTGCAGGCCAACGCGGCCACGCGCATGTCGGCCATCCTGCACGCATGCTGGCTGCTGGTGTTCGCCATGCTGGTGCCGTGGCTGCTGCGGATGACGCCGGTGGCCTGCCTGGCCGGCATCCTGGTGTTCACCGGCATCAAGATGATCAACCTCAAGCAGGTCAAGTCGCTGGCCGCCTACGGCCGTGGGACCGCGGCGGTCTATCTGGCGACCACGGCGGTGATCGTCGCCACCGACCTGCTGACCGGGGTGATCGTGGGCTTCGCGCTGTCGCTGCTGCGCCTGTCGCTGCATTCCTCGCGCCTGAAGGTCGACGTGCACGAGCCGGAAGGCGAGGGCAACCGGCTGGTGCTGGCCCTGGATGGTTCGGCCACCTTCCTGCGCGTGCCGGAGATGGCGCGCACGCTGGAGCGCGTGCCGCCAGGGCGTGAGCTGCACCTGGACGTGAGCAAGCTACGGCACGTGGACCATGCCTGTCTGGAGCTGCTGCGCGACTTTGCCCGCAACGCCGCCGCACGCGGCAATGCGCTGGTGGTCGACTGGCAGGCGCTCGGAACGCGGACCGAAGGCACCGGCGCCTCGCGGGTCGGGCTCAAGCCGGCCTGACGCCGCGCGTTCCCGTTGCCCGAATCGCATGGGCTGCGGGAGGTCTTCTAAGCGCGGGGCGCCGGACCGATCGTCCGGCGCCCTTGCGGTGCTGCATCGCCGCCGTTGCGGAGGTCGGCTCAGCGCACCGCGTCGCTGTCCGGCGTCTTGTCCTTGAACCGGCACAGGTCGCGGATCACGCATTGCGGACAGTCCGGCTTGCGGGCCTTGCAGACGTAGCGCCCGTGCAGGATCAGCCAGTGGTGCGCGTTGTACAGGTAATTGGCCGGGATCACCTTGACCAGGGTGTCTTCGACCGCGCGCACGTCCTTGCCAGGCGCCAGCCCGGTGCGGTTGGCGACGCGGAAGATGTGCGTGTCCACCGCCATGGTCGATTCGCCGAAAGCGGTGTTGAGCACCACGTTGGCGGTCTTGCGACCGACGCCGGGCAGTGCCTCCAGGGCCTCGCGCGAACGCGGCACTTCGCCGCCGTGTTGCTCGACCAGGATCCGGCACGCGGCGATGACGTTCCTGGCCTTGGCGTTGAACAGGCCGATGGTGGAGATGTAGCGCTTCAGCCCTTCCTCGCCCAGATCGAGGATGGCCTGGGGCGTGTTGGCGACCGGGAACAGGCGGCGGGTGGCCTTGTTGACGCCCACGTCCGTGGCCTGCGCCGAGAGGGTGACGGCCACCAGCAGCTCGAACGGCGTGGTGTATTCCAGCTCGGTGGTCGGGGTCGGGTTGAGTTCGGCCAGGCGCGAGAACAGCTCGGCGATCTCCGCGCGCGTGAGCGTGCGGCCGCGGCGTGCGACCGTGGCGCTCACGTGCGTGAGGGTCCGGCGGCGCGGGCCTTGGCGCGGGCCAGCGCGGCGGCCACGGCGGGCGGCAGTGCGGGCTTGCTGGCCGGTGCCGGTGCCGGCGGCGGCGTGCGACGGGCCTGACGTTCGGCGGCACGGCGCTGCAGGCGCGCGATGCGCGCCTCGTAGCGTGCGCGGGCCGCCCATTGCGCGGCCAACTGTCGCTGCATCGCGGCCACGCGGGGCAGGGCGTCCTGGCAGCGCGCGTCCACGGATGCTTCCAGGTCCAGTTCCATCAGCCCGGCCTCGATGGCGTCGTCGAGCCGGTCCTCGGCCAGCAGTGCATCCAGGGCCAGCACCCGCGTGCAGGCAGCCGTGGGGTCTCCAGCGTGCGACATCGCCTCAACGCCCCTCGAAGATCGGCTTGCGCTTGCCGACAAACGCCGCGGTGCCTTCGCGCATGTCCGCGGTGGCGAACATCAGGCCGAACTGCGCCGCCTCGTACTGCAGGCCTTCGCCCAGTGCCGATTCGCCGCCGTGGACGATGCACTCCAGGATGGCGCGCAACGCCAGGGGCGCGGCGTTGGCCAGCTGGGCGGTCAGCGCATCGACGCGAGCGTCGAGTTCATCGGCAGGCACGACGTCATTGACCAGGCCTAATGCCAGCGCGCGCCTCGCGGTGATCGGCGCACCGAGCAGGCACAGTTCCAAGGCGGCCGCGCGGCTGCTCAATCGCAGCAGGCGCTGGGTGCCGCCGAAGCCGGGGATCAGGCCCAGGTTGATTTCAGGCTGGCCGACCCTGGCGGTCTCGGCAGCGATGCGCAGATGGCAGGCCATCGCCAACTCCAGGCCGCCGCCCAGGGCGAAGCCGTTGATCCGCGCGATCACCGGCTTGGACAGGGTCTCCACCGTGCGCATCAAGGTCTGTCCGCGCAGGCCAAACGCGCGTCCGGCCATCGCGTCCAGGTCGGCCATCTCGGCGATATCCGCCCCGGCGACGAACGCTTTCGCGCCAGCGCCAGTGAGCACGACCACGCGCACGGCCGGGTCGGCATCGGCCGCGAGAAAGGCCTCGGTCAGGGCCTGGATC
Source organism: Pseudoxanthomonas sp. JC1303 (assembly GCF_058448525.1). Classification (NCBI taxonomy): domain Bacteria; kingdom Pseudomonadati; phylum Pseudomonadota; class Gammaproteobacteria; order Lysobacterales; family Lysobacteraceae; genus Pseudoxanthomonas; species Pseudoxanthomonas sp. JC1303. Next base: position 3,450,424 of record NZ_CP185958.1, read on the forward strand.
GTGTGCGCATTCAGCGCATTGAGCTTGTCGGGACGATTGACGGTGATGCGGCGGACCGCGCCGGCATCGTCGATCAGGACCGGGGAATGCACCATGGAACGCCCTTGTTTCGTAAATAAAAGGTAAATCCGGAACTTTCCGTCACGAACCCCTGTCAGAGCCCGCAATGCCTCACTGGCCGTTAAGTCCAGGCGGGGCTATCCTAGCGCGTCAACCTGGGCCGCCTGTTGCGACCCTCACCAATAACCCTTGGAGGTTTGTAAGACATGAAGTTGCGTTTGCTCTCTGCCAGCGTGCTGGCCATGACTCTGGCCGCAGGCACCGCTGCCGCACAGACCTCGAACTCCGCTGCCGCCTCCACCCCGGCGCCGGATCGCAACGCGCTCAGCTACGCCCTGGGTTACGACCTGGGCCGCAACCTGATCGAGAGCGGTGAGTCCGTCGACCTGGCTACCGTGCAGAAGGCCCTCCAGGAAGGCTATGCCAAGAAGGAGCCGAGCGTCCCGGTCGACCAGCTGCGCACCGCCGTGCAGCAGATGGAGCAGCGCCAGCAGGCCAAGGCCAAGGCGGCGTTCGAGCAGGCCGCGGCTGCCAACAAGTCCAAGTCCGACGCATTCCTGGCCCAGAACAAGGCCAAGGCTGGCGTGCAGTCCCTGCCGGGCGGCGTCCAGTACCGGGTCGAGGAGTCGGGCAGCGGCGCCAAGCCGACCCAGGCCAGCACCGTGACCATCCAGTACAAGGGTTCGCTGGCCGACGGCCGGACCTTCGTGGATACCTTCAGCCCGCAGCAGGGCCAGACCACCCCGCCGCCGCCGGCCAGCCTGAAGGTCAGCGAGATTCCGCTGGCGGGCCTGCGCGATGCGCTGGTGCAGATGCCGGCCGGTTCGCGCTGGGAAGTGACCCTGCCGCCGGAGAAGGCCTACGGCAACACCCCGCAGTCCCCGATCGGCCCGAACCAGGCCGTGGTGTTCGACGTCAAGCTGATCAGCGTCAAGTAATCCGCTTCCGCGAAGCTTGATCGTGCGATGCGCCGGCCTGTCCGGCGCATCGTCGTTTCAGGCGCGTGTTTTTCGCCCGATCCCCCCGTATCGCCGATGCCATCCCCCCCTTTAACCCAGCTGTCGCCCTGCATCGGTGTGTGCGCACTACATGAGGGCGTGTGCACGGGATGCCTGCGCACGCTGGAAGAAATCGCCGCCTGGTCGCGGATGGGCGATGATGCCCGCAGGGCCCTGATGGAGCGCTTGCCTGGAAGACGTCCGCCCATGTCACTGGAACTCGCATCACGCCTGCCGGAGTACACCGCGCTCGCCAGGGCGCTGCATCCGTTGGAGACGCCGCCGGCCACGCATGGCTGGAATCATGGCGAGCTGGAAGACCTCCTGCCACCGGGACCGCCCGCTGCTGCGGCGGTGCTCGCGGGGCTGGTCCCGCGCGCGCACGGCACCACGGTCTTGCTCACCCGCCGGCATGACGGGTTGCGCCACCACGCCGGGCAGGTGAGCTTTCCCGGCGGCCGCGTGGATCCGGGCGATGCCGATGCGGTAGCCGCGGCATTGCGCGAGAGTGACGAGGAGATCGCGCTCAAGGCAGGCCAAGTCATGCCGCTGGGACTGCTGGACACCTTCGCCACGGTCAGCGGCTTCCTGGTGACACCGGTGGTGGCGGTGATCGATCCGGCCTTCGTGCCGATCCCCAACCCGGGCGAGGTGGCCGAAGTGTTCGAAGTGCCACTGGACTACCTGATGGAGCCGCGCAACCTGCGCACGGTGGAACTGGAGTTCAAGGGACGTGCGCGGACGGTGCTGGAGTACGACTGGGCCCAGCAGCGCATCTGGGGCGCCACGGCTGGCATCCTCTACAACTTGCGCAGACGCTTGGAGAAAAGCCGATGAACTGGAACACGCTGGTCGACCCCACGCTGCTGGCGCTGCACCTGCATGATCCGGACCTGCGGATCGTCGATGCGCGTTTCGTCCTGACCGATCCGGCCGCAGGACGCGCCGGCTATGCGCAGTCGCACCTGCCACATGCGGCCTACGCCGATCTCAACGAGGACCTGGCCGACCTGTCGCGGGTCGCGGCGGGCGAGGGACGGCACCCGCTTCCCGACGAAGCGGCCTTTGCCGCGCGGCTGGGGCAGTGGGGCATCGAGCCACGGCATCAAGTGGTGGTCTATGACGCCACCGACGGCAGCATGGCCGCCGCGCGCCTGTGGTGGATGCTGCGCTTGCTGGGGCATGCGCGCGTGGCTGTGCTCGACGGCGGACTGGCCGCATGGCGCGGCGCGGGCTTGCCCGAGACGGCGGACCTGCCCGAGCCGGATCCGGCGAGCCCTGCGTATCCAGGCCGGTTCGACCGCAGCCAGATCGTCGATGCCCAGGCCGTGACCGCGCGCCTGTCCGAGTCTCCCGGCTGGCTCATCGACGCGCGGGCGTTCGAGCGCTACAGCGGGCAGCACGAGCACGTGGACCGGGTCGCCGGGCATGTGCCGGGCGCGGTGAATCGTCCCTATGCGGACAACGTGGCCGATGGGCGATTCCGCGACGCGCAGGCCATCCGCATGGAACTGCTGGAACTGCTGGCGCAGCGCGGGCCGCATCGCGCCGATGAAGTCGTGCTGATGTGCGGGTCCGGCGTCACCGCCTGCCATCAGCTGCTGGCCTTCGAACATGCCGGCCTGCCGGGCGCCAAGCTCTATCCAGGCTCGTGGAGCGGCTGGATTTCCGATCCGGCCCGGCCTATCGCGACTTCCTGAGTCTTGCGGCCATCGCCTGGAGCGCAGCCTGGGTGTCCGGGCCGAACCAGTCGTCGATGAAATCATCCAGCACCACGCTGTCCAGCGCGATGCCCAGATCGGCACGGGCGACCTGACGGGTCTTGCGCAACGGCGTCTGCGGCAGGCGCGCCAGCGACCGCAGCCAATCCACGGCGTGCTGCACGGTGGCGGCGGCATCGTCGGCCAGCGCATCGACCAGGCCGATCTGCAGGGCGTGTTCGGCGCTGACCATGGCGCCGGGGACCAGCAGCAGGGAGGCGCGGTGTGCGCCGATCACGCGCCGCATCAGGTGCTGGATGCCGTCCGGCACGGCCAGGCCGACCTGGGTTTCGTTGAGGCCGATCTGCAATGGGCGCGCCGGGTCGGCGCTGCGGCACATCACCCGGTAGTCGCCGCACAACGCCAGCACGCAACCGCCGGCCGGCGCGTGGCCGGTGAGAGCAAACGCCACCGGCACCGGCGCGGCGGCGATGGCCTTGGCCACGTCGAAGAAGGCAGACCAGGTCGCGTGCAGCGCGGCGCGGTCCTGCCCATGCGAGATCAGGTGCGGCACATCCAGGCCGCCGGAAAACACGCTGTCGTTTCCCGAGAGCACCACGCCGGACACCGCGTCATCGGCGAACGCATCGGCGAGCGCCCGCAGCAGCGCCGCGCATAGCGCATCGTCGAGCGCATTGACCGGCGGGCGCGCCAGGCGCAGCTCGCGCACCGGGCCGTGGGACTGGACGTGGACAAGCTCGGACATCAGGGCGTCTCCCATGCAACAAGGCCCGCATGATAACGGGCCCGTGCGGCTGCGTATGGTGCGGCGCGGCTGCTCCCCGCCGCCTGGCTCGCAGGTCAGCTCGAGGCTGCGCGCACGGCCTCGGGGATCGGCGCGCTCTTGCCGGTGGCCGTGTCGATCCACACCACCACCACGTGGCCGTCCGAATACAGCACGGTGTCGTCGTTGTCGGCCACGATGCGATGGCCGATGGTCACGCTGGAGTTGCCCAGGCGCTCGACGAACAGCTCCACCACGAGGTCGTTGGGCCACACGATCGGCAGGCGGTAATTGACGTGGGTGTTGGCCACCACCGGCGAGATGCCGCTGCCCATGCGGGCGCCACCGGTGACGCCGTGCATCCAGCGCACGCGGGCTTCTTCCAGGTAGGAGATGTACTTGGCGTTGTTGACGTGGCCGTAGGCGTCCATGTCGCGCCAGCGCACGCTGATCGGAATGCGGGCCAGCACCTTGTGCGCGGCTGGGGTGTCGGGGGATTCGCTCATCAGGAGGCAACCTTCTTCTTGGTGGACTTCCGCGCGGCCTTCGCGGCCTTCTTGGCGGCCATGCGCGGCGGCAGGACCTCATCCTTGGCGGTGGCCGCCGGCTTGCTGGCCTTGGCGGCCGTGTCGGGCAGCAGCTTGGCCAGGAAGTGGCCGGTGTACGAGTCAGGATGCGCGGCGATCTCCTCCGGCGTGCCGGTGGCCACGATGGTGCCGCCGCGATGGCCGCCCTCCGGTCCCAGGTCCACGACCTGGTCGGCGGTCTTGATCACGTCCAGGTTGTGTTCGATCACCACGATGGTGTTGCCGTCGTCGCGCAGCTTGTGCAGCACTGCCAGCAGGTGTTCGATGTCGTGGAAGTGCAGGCCGGTGGTCGGTTCGTCCAGGATGTACAGCGTGCGCCCGGTGTCGCGACGCGAGAGTTCCTTGGACAGCTTCACCCGCTGGGCCTCGCCGCCGGACAGCGTGGTGGCGCTCTGGCCGAGCTTGACGTAGCTCAGGCCCACGTCCATCAGCGTTTCCAGCTTGCGCGCGATCGAGGGTACCGGCTCGAACAGCTTGAGCGCGTCCTCGACCGTCATTTCCAGCACGTCGTTGATGTTGAAGCCCTTGTAGAGGATCTCCAGCGTCTCGCGGTTGTAGCGCTTGCCGTGGCACACATCGCAGGGCACGTAGACGTCGGGCAGGAAGTGCATCTCCACCTTGATCAGGCCATCGCCCTGGCAGGCCTCGCAGCGGCCGCCCCGCACGTTGAAGCTGAAACGGCCGGGTGAGTAGCCGCGCGCACGCGACTCGGGGACCTGCGCGAACAGCTCACGCAGCGGGGTGAACAGTCCGGTGTAGGTCGCCGGGTTGGAGCGTGGCGTACGCCCGATCGGCGACTGGTCGATGTCCACCACCTTGTCGAACAGGTCCAGCCCGGTGATCTCGCCGTACGGCGCCACCGGATGCGAAGCGCCGTTGATCTCGTTGGCGGTCAGCGAGAACAAGGTGTCGTTGATCAGCGTGGACTTGCCCGAGCCGGACACGCCGGTGATGCAGGTGAACAGCCCCGAGGCGATCTCCAGATCCACGCCCTTGAGGTTGTTGCCGCGCGCCCCGGTGAGCTTGAGCACCATCTTGGGGTTGGCCTTGTGCCGGATCTTGGGCACCTCGATGCGGCGCTTGCCGGACAGGTACTGGCCGGTGAGCGAACGCGGGGCGTCCAGCAGGTCCTGCACCGAGCCTTCGCCCACGATCTCGCCGCCATGCACGCCGGCGCCGGGGCCGATGTCGAGCACGTGGTCGGCCGCGCGGATCGCGTCCTCGTCGTGTTCGACCACGATCACCGTGTTGCCCAGGTCGCGCAGGCGGGTCAGGGTGCCGAGCAGGCGCTCGTTGTCGCGCTGGTGCAGGCCGATGGAAGGCTCGTCCAGCACGTACATCACCCCGACCAAGCCGGCGCCGATCTGGCTGGCCAGACGGATGCGCTGGGCCTCGCCGCCGGACAGGGTGTCGGCCTTGCGCTCCAGGGTCAGGTAATCCAGGCCTACGTCGATCAGGAATCCCAGCCGCTCGCCGATTTCCTTGACGATCTTGGTGGCGATCTCGCCGCGCCAGCCGGTGAGCTTCATCTCACGGAAGAAGGCCAGGGCGTGGTCCACTGGCATCACCGCGATTTCCGGCAGCGCGCGGTCGGCCACAAACACGTTGCGCGCGGCGCGGTTGAGGCGTGCGCCGCCGCACTCGGGGCAGGGCTGCTCGCTGATGTACTTGGACAGCTCCTCGCGCACGGCCGGCGATTCGGTCTCGCGGTAGCGGCGCTCCAGGTTGGGCACGATGCCTTCGAACTTGTGCTTGCGCTGTGTGCGCCCGCCCGATTCGGTGAGGTAGGTGAAGGTGATCACCTCGTTGCCGCTGCCGTACAGCACTGCCTGCTGGACCTTCTCCGGCAGGATCATCCACGGCGCGTCCACGTCGAACTTGTAGTGCCGCGCCAGCGAGGCGATCAGCTGGAAATAGTAGGCATTGCGCCGATCCCAGCCGCGCACCGCGCCGGCCGACAGGGCCAGTTCCGGATGCACCACCACGCGCGCCGGGTCGAAGAACTGGGCCACGCCCAGGCCGTCGCACTTGGGGCAGGCCCCGACCGGCGAATTGAACGAAAACAGGCGCGGTTCCAGCTCGGGCAGCGAGTAGTCGCAGACCGGGCAGGAGTACTTGGAGGAGAACAGCTGCGGAGTGGCATCCGGGCGATCCAGCGACATCACCGAGGCCATGCCGTCGCCCAGCTTCAGCGCGGTCTCGAAGCTCTCGGTGAGGCGTTGCTTGATGTCCGCGCGCGGCTTGAAGCGGTCAATCACCGCCTCGATGGTGTGCTTGACGCGCAGGGCCAGGGTCGGCACCGCGTCGATCTCGTGCAGCTGCCCATCCACGCGCACGCGCACGAAACCCTGCGCCCGCAGCTGGTCGAAGACCTGGGCGTGCTCGCCCTTGCGCTCGCGGATCACCGGTGCCAGCAGCATCCAGCGCTGCTCGCCATCCAGCGCCAGCACCTGATCGACCATCTGGCTGACGGTCTGGGCCTCCAGCGGGTAGCCGTGGTCCGGGCAGCGCGGGCTGCCCACCCGGGCATAGAGCAGGCGCAGGTAGTCGTAGATCTCGGTGATGGTGCCCACGGTGGAGCGTGGGTTGTGCGAGGTGGACTTCTGCTCGATCGAGATCGCCGGCGACAGGCCCTCGATGGTGTCCACGTCCGGCTTTTCCATCACGCTCAGGAACTGCCGCGCGTAGGCCGAGAGCGACTCGACGTAGCGGCGCTGGCCTTCGGCGTAGATGGTGTCGAACGCCAGCGAGGACTTGCCCGAGCCGGACAGGCCGGTGATCACGATCAGCTTGTCGCGAGGCAGGTCGAGGTCGATGTTCTTGAGATTGTGCGTGCGTGCGCCGCGGATGCGGATACTGTCCATGCCTGGGGGGTCTGGCCTGTGCAGGGGAGGAGCGCCGGCGCGTGTCGATCCGGTGCGAATCGATCAGCCTAGCGAGTCCCCTGTATGGGGGCAATTGACAGGTTTCCGAAGGGGCCGGGCGCCCGCCGCGCCGATCGCCGGGCCGCGCGCGCGCCGTTCAGTGCGGAGCTGGGGGGTGACTTGCTCCAAGTCACTGATCCGGATATGATTCCGCTTCTGTCCGCCCCTCGATGGGCGGCAGGCACGAGAATAACTACGAAAAGCCAACACTAGAGGAAGCACCCATGTACGCAGTTCTGGTCACGGGCGGCAAGCAGTATCGCGTCATGCAGGGCGAAACCCTGCGCGTTGAGAAGCTGGACGCCGAAGCCGGTAAGGACATCACTTTCGACACCCTGCTGATGCTGGGCGACGAAAACGGCATCAAGCTGGGCGATGCGCTGAAGGGCGCCACCGTCACCGCGACGGTCAAGTCGCACGGCCGCGCCGACAAGGTCCGTATCATCAAGTTCCGCCGCCGCAAGCACCACATGAAGCAGATGGGTCACCGGCAGCACTACACCGAAATCGAGATCACCGGAATCACTGGTTCCGGCGACAACAAGTAAGGAGCGCAAGTCATGGCACATAAAAAGGGCGTAGGTTCCTCGCGCAACGGCCGCGACTCCAATCCGAAGATGCTGGGCGTGAAGATCTATGGTGGCCAGGCGATCGAAGCCGGCAACATCATCGTTCGCCAGCGTGGTACCCAGTTCCATCCGGGTCAGGGCGTCGGCCTGGGTCGCGACCACACGCTGTTCGCGCTGGTCGACGGCAAGGTGGACTTCTCGGTGAAGGGCGCCAAGAAGCGTCGCACCGTGAGCGTGGTCGCCGAGGCGTAAGCCTTCGCTACACCGCCGCGAAAGCCCCGCTTCGGCGGGGTTTTTCGTTTCAGTGCCACCCGCCGGTGGTGTGCGGCATGGGCCGCCCTCGTGGGGTGGCGCTGCCGCTAGACTTTCGGGCCGTGCGCATCGTGCGCGGCCCCTGCGCTTCAATCCTCTTTTCTTTCCGGTCCCCATTCCCATGAAACTCGTAGACGAAGCCGAAATCCAGGTCATCGCCGGCAACGGCGGCAATGGCTGCGTCGGTTTCCGCCGCGAAAAGTTCATCCCGCTCGGCGGCCCGGACGGCGGCGACGGCGGTGACGGCGGCAGCGTGTGGCTGCAGGCCGACGAAAACCTCAACACGCTGGTCGATTTCCGCCACCAGCGCCGCTTCAACGCCCAGCGTGGCGAGAACGGCATGGGCCGGCAGATGTACGGCAAGGCGGGCCAGGACCTGGTCATCACCGTGCCGGTCGGTACCGTGGTGGTGAACGTGGGCACCGACGAGATCATCGGCGACCTGACCGTCCACGGTGACCGTCTGCTGGTGGCGCGCGGTGGCAAGGGCGGGCTGGGCAACATGCACTTCAAGTCATCGGTGACCCGCGCGCCGCGCAAGGCCACGCCGGGCGAGGAGGGCGAGGAGCGCCTGCTCAAGCTGGAGCTGAAGCTGCTGGCCGACGTCGGCCTGCTGGGCTTCCCCAATGCCGGCAAGAGCACCCTGATCCGCGCCGTGTCGGCGGCCACGCCCAAGGTGGCCGATTACCCGTTCACCACGCTGTATCCGAACCTGGGCGTGGTCAGTGTCGAGGCGCACCGCAGCTTCGTCATCGCCGACATCCCCGGCCTGATCGAGGGGGCGGCCGATGGCGCGGGCCTGGGGGCGCAGTTCCTGCGCCACCTGCAGCGCACCCGCCTGCTGCTGCACCTGGTGGACATGGCGCCGGTGGACGAGGCCTATGCCGACACCGGGGTGACCATCTCGCCGGCCGAGCAGGTCCGCGCGATCGAGCGCGAACTGCACAAGCACGACGCGGCGCTGCTGGACAAGCCGCGCTGGCTGGTGCTCAACAAGGCCGACCTGATGTTCGAGGACGAAGCGGCCGAGCGCGCGCGCGCGGTGGTCGCCGAGCTGGGCTGGGAAGGTCCGTGGTACGTGACCTCGGCGATCTCGCGCGAGGGCACCTTCCCGATCATGAAGGACGTGATGGCCTTCTTCGATCGACAGCGCGAGGAAGCGGCCGAGGCTGCACGGGACGCCGGCTGAGGGCTGGCGGTGCGGGTCTGCTGTCCTGCCCGTAGAGCGGAGCTTGCTCCGCTAGGGCTTTCCCCTGCGAGCCTGGCGCGCAGCGCCGCGGCCGAGGTAAGGCGCGCGCGCCGGAATGGGAATGACCGCAGACGCAACCGCAGCGGAGCAAGCTCCGCTCTACGGTGGAGCGTGCGTGCCCGTTTGGGTGCGGCCGATCGCCGGGCAACAAAAAACCCGGCCGAAGCCGGGTTTCCTGTCGCCCTTGCCGTCAAGCGTGCATCACGCGGCCTGGAGGGCCTTGATGCGTGCGGTCAGGCGGCTCTTGTGACGGGCGGCCTTGTTGCGGTGGATCAGACCACGCGAGCTGAAACGGTCCAGCAGCGGCTGGGCGGTGGCGAAGGCTGCCTGGGCGCCGGCGGCGTCGTTGGCATCCAGCGCCTTGATGACTTTCTTCACGGCGGTGCGCAGCATGGAGCGCTGAGCGACGTTGCGCGCATTGCGCACGACGGTCTGCTTGGCGCGCTTCTTGGCGGACTTGATATTGGCCACGTTGGGATCCTGAGAATTCTTGGGTTGACGGCGGGCGGGAAAAACGAACGGGAAATTATGGGCTATTCAATGGGTTGGGTCAACACGGCGTGCACGGGGCGGTCCTGGCCGGCGGAGGGCGGCCGATGAGCACGCCGAAGATGCTGCGCGGGCTGCTGTCCTTCAGCAGCATGACCATGATCTCGCGCGTGCTGGGCCTGGTCCGGGACCAGGCCATCAATTACAGCTTTGGCGCCAGCGCGGTCACCGACGCGTTCTGGGTGGCCTTTCGCATCCCCAACTTCCTGCGCCGGCTGTTCGCGGAAGGCTCGTTCTCCACGGCCTTCGTGCCAGTCTTCACCGAAGTCAAGGAGACCCGTCCGCACGAGGACCTCAGATCGCTCATGGCCCGCGTGTCCGGCACCCTGGGCGGCATCCTGCTGCTCGTCACCGCGCTGGGGCTGATCTTCACCCCGCAGGTGGCGCTGATCTTCAATCCGGGCTCGGCCGACGACCCCACCAAGTTCGGCACTATCGTCGAACTGCTGCGGCTGACCTTCCCGTTCCTGCTGTTCGTGTCGCTGACCGCGCTGTCGGGCGGGGCGCTGAACAGCTTCAACCGCTTCGCCATCCCGGCGATCACCCCGGTGATCCTCAATGTCTGCATGATCGCTGGCGCCTTGTGGCTGGCGCCTGCGATGGGCATGTCGGTGCTGGCGCTGGGCTGGGCGGTGCTGGCGGCCGGTGCGCTGCAGCTGCTGTTCCAGCTGCCGGCCCTGCGCGGGATCGACCTGCTGACCCTGCCGCGTTGGGGCTGGTCGCATCCGGACGTGCGCAAGGTGCTGCGCCTGATGCTGCCGACCCTGTTCGGCTCGTCGGTGGCCCAGATCAACCTCCTGCTGGATACGGTGATCGCCTCCTACCTCTACGTCGGCTCGCAGAGCTGGTTGTCGCAGGCGGACCGCTTCCTGGAGCTGCCGCTGGGCGTGTTTGGCGTGGCCCTGGGCACGGTGATCCTGCCGGCGCTGTCGCGGCACCACGTCAAGACCGATGGCGCGGGCTTTTCCGCCGCGCTGGACTGGGGGCTGCGGACCACGCTGCTGATTGCCGCGCCGGCGATGGTCGGGCTGATGCTGCTGAGCACGCCGCTGGTGTCCACGTTGTTCCAGTACGGCAGGTTCACCGCCTTCGATTCGCGCATGGCCGCCATGTCGGTCTTCGGCCTGAGCTTTGGACTGCCGGCCTTCGCGCTGCTGAAGATCCTGCTGCCGGCGTTCTACGCCCGCCAGGACACCCGCACGCCGGTGCGCGCTGGCGTGGCGGCGCTGGTGGCTAACATGCTGCTGAATTTTGCCTTCCTGGCGGTGCTGTACAAGCTGATGGTCAAGCCGGAGGTGCGCGCGCTGGGCGTGATCCAGGCGCTGTCGCAGACCCCGGGCCTGCATCTTGCACTGGGGCTGTCCAGCGCGGTGGCCAGCTACATCAACCTGGGGCTGCTGGCGTTCTGGCTGCGGCGGGCGGGGGTGTACCGGCGCAAGCCAGGGTGGGGGAGGTTCCTGTTTCGCCTGGTGGCCTCCTGCGCGGTGATGGCCCTGGTGGTCGGCGGCGGCGTGCACTGGCTCCCGGACTTCACCGGAATGGACAAGTGGCACCGCATCGCCTCGCTGCTGGGTCTGGTGGCGACCGGCGCGGTGAGCTACGCCGTGGTCCAGGTGGTGCTCGGCTTCCGCCCGCGTGACCTGCGCGAGCACTGAGGCGCCAGGGGTTGTGCCCGCGCATGGCGGCTATACTTCAAGGGTTTCCCCAGAGGCTTCCCGGGACGCGGCGGTTTCACAGGCGGCGCGGCCCGACCCCAATGCAATGAGCAGGCTGTTTCGTGACGTCGAAGGTGGGGTCCTGACCCCCGATGGCAGCGTGGTGTGCATCGGCGCCTTCGATGGCCTGCACCTGGGCCACCGTGCGCTGCTGGCGCACGCGCGCCTGCGCGCGGCGACCCTGAACGTGCCGATGGTGGCGCTGAGTTTCGAGCCGCTGCCGCGCGAATTCTTCATGCCCGATGCGCCGCCGCCGCGGCTGAGCCTGCCGCGGGCCAAGGTCGAAGGCCTGCTGGAGGCCGGCGCCGACCGGGTCGGTCTGCTGCGTTTCAACCGGCGCATGACCTCCATGTCCGCGCAGGACTTCGTGCACATCCTGCTGGCCGGACGACTGCGCGCGCGCGAGGTGTGGATCGGGCCGGAATTCCGGTTCGGCCACAAGCGCGGCGGCGATGTCGCGCTGCTCCAGGCCATGGGCGCGGAGCTGGGCTTCAGCGCCGGCCACATCGCCCCGGTGCATTGCGCCGACGGGGAGCGGGTGTCCAGCACCCGGATCCGCGCGGCGCTGCGCCAGGGCGACTTCGCCCACGCCGAGCGCCTGCTCGGCCGGTCGTACGCGATCGGCGGGCGGGTGGTGCGCGGCAAGCAGCTCGGTCGCACCCTGGGATTCCCGACGGCCAACCTGCGCTTTCCCAAGACGCCGGCGCTGTCGGGCATCTACGCCACCTGGATCCACGGGCTGACCGAACGGCCGTGGCCCTCGGTGTCCAGCTTCGGCACCCGGCCGACCGTGGAAGGCGTGGAGCCGCTGCTGGAGGCGCATCTGTTCGACTTCAGCGGCGACCTCTATGGGCGCCATCTGCGGGTGGAGTTCGTGGCCAAGCTGCGCGACGAGGAAAAGTTCGACGGCCTCGACGCGCTGACCGCGCAGATGCAGCGCGATGCCGCCCAGGCGCGCCAGCTGCTGTCGGCCGAACGCTTCAGGGCCACCGCGTGACCGCCGGATCCCCAATGCCTGCCTGCGCCTGGCGCGGGCCTTCCAACGCAACGCCATCGAGAAACCGCTTGCCGTGAGCACTGATTACAAAGCCACCCTGCAACTGCCCGCCACGGATTTCCCGATGCGCGGCGACCTGCCCAAGCGCGAGCCGGACACGCTCAAGCGCTGGTACGACCAGGACCTGTACGCCCAGCTGCGCGCCAACGCCAAGGGCAGGCCGCTGTTCGTGCTGCACGACGGCCCGCCGTATGCCAATGGCCAGATCCACCTGGGACATGCAGTCAACAAGATCCTCAAGGACATCATCGTCAAGTCGCGCTATGTCGCCGGCTTCGATGCGCCCTACGTGCCGGGCTGGGATTGCCACGGCCTGCCGATCGAGATCGCGATCGAGAAGAAGTACGGCAAGGTCGGCACCAAGCTGGACGCCAAGGCCTTCCGCCAGAAGTGCCGCGAGTACGCCGAGGAGCAGATCGACCTGCAGCGGCGCGATTTCAAGCGCCTGGGCGTGATCGGCGATTGGGATAACCCGTACAAGACGCTGAACTTCCGCTTCGAGGCCGATGAGATCCGCGCGCTGGCCAAGGTCGTCGCCAACGGGCATCTGGTGCGCGGCGCCAAGCCGGTGCACTGGTGCTTCGACTGCGGCTCGGCGCTGGCCGAGGCCGAGATCGAATACCAGGACAAGGTGTCCCCGGCGATCGACGTCGGCTACGCCGCGCGCGATCCGCAGGCGCTGGGCGCCGCGTTCGGTGTCGAGGTGCCTGCCGGTGTCGAAGTCGCCGTGCCGATCTGGACCACCACCCCGTGGACGCTGCCGGCCTCGCTGGCGGTGAGCCTGGGGCCGGACCTGGATTACGTCCTGGTCGAAGGCCCGGACCGCGCCGGCGCGCCGCGCTGGCTGGTCGTTGCCGAAGCCCTGGCCGAGCGCGCGCTGGCGCGCTACGGCGTGTCCGAGGTGGTGGTGAAGGGGCAGGCCAAGGGCGCCGCCCTGGAACACCTGCTGCTGGCGCATCCGTTCTACGCACAGCGTGATATCCCGCTGATCCTGGGCGATCACGTCTCGGCCGAAGACGGCACCGGCGCGGTCCACACCGCGCCCGGCCATGGCCAGGAGGACTATGCGGTCGGCCTGCAGTATGGCCTGATCGAGCAGTACACGGCCGCGCAGATCAATCCGGTCGACGCGCGTGGCGTGTACCTGCCATCCACGCCGGCTTTTGGCGATCTCGAGCTGGCCGGCACGCACATCTGGAAGGCCAACGACGCCATCGTCGAGGCCGCGCGCGGCAACGGTGCGCTACTGGCCTTTCATCCGCTGACCCACAGCTATCCGCACTGCTGGCGGCACAAAACCCCAGTGGTGTTCCGCGCCACGCCGCAGTGGTTCATCTCGATGGAGCAGGCCAATCTGCGTCGCGATGCGCTGGCCGCCATCAAGCAGGTCGGCTGGTTCCCGGCCTGGGGCCAGGCGCGCATCGCCAGCATGATCGAGGGGCGTCCGGACTGGTGCATTAGCCGTCAGCGCACCTGGGGCGTGCCGATCGCGCTGTTCGTCCATCGTGAGACCCACGAGCCGCATCCGCGCTCGGTCGAGCTGATGGAGCTGGTCGCGCAGAAGGTGGAGCAGGGCGGTGTCGACGCCTGGTACGACCTGGAGCCGGCCGAGCTGCTGGGCGAAGAGGCGGCGCACTACGACAAGGTCACCGACATCCTGGATGTCTGGTTCGACTCGGGCGTCACCCACGAGGGCGTGCTGCTGGAGCGTGGCTTCGGCAAGCCGGCCGACCTGTACCTGGAAGGCTCGGACCAGCACCGCGGCTGGTTCCAGTCCTCGCTGCTGACCGGCGTGGCGATCGACAAGGCCGCGCCTTACAAGCAGTGCCTGACCCACGGTTTCACCGTGGACGAGCACGGCCGCAAGATGTCCAAGTCGCTGGGCAATGGCATCGAGCCGCAGGACATCATGAAGACCCTGGGCGCGGACATCCTGCGTCTGTGGATCGCCAGCGCCGACTACAGCAACGAAATGTCGCTGTCGCAGGAGATCCTCAAGCGCAACGCCGATGCCTACCGGCGCCTGCGCAACACCGCGCGCTTCCTGCTGGGCAACCTGCATGGCTTCGACCCGGCCGTGCACCTGCGCGAGCTGGACGACATGGTCGCGCTGGATCGCTGGATCGTGCATCGCGCCTGGGAAGTGCAGGAGAAGATCAAGGCGGCCTACGAGCGCTATGACTTCGCCTCCATCGTGCAGGCGTTGCTGAACTTCTGCAGCGTGGACCTGGGCTCGCTGTACCTGGATGTCACCAAGGACCGCCTGTACACGATGCCCGCCGACTCGCGCGGGCGTCGCAGCGCGCAGAGCGCGATGTACCGCATCGCCGAGGCTTTCGTGCGCTGGATCGCGCCGATCCTGAGCTTCACTGCCGACGAGATGTGGGGCTACCTGCCGGGCAAGCGCCTGGACAATGTGCTGTTCTCGGTGTTCTACGACGGGCTCGCGCCGCTGCCTGCCGATGCGGCGCTGTCGGCGGCCGACTTCGACCAACTGCTGGCCCTGCGCGAGCAGGTGGCCAAGGTACTCGAACCGATGCGCGCCAGCGGCGCGATCGGCGCGGCGCTGGATGCGGAGATCGCGATCACCGCAGGCCCGGCCGTGGCCAAACACTGGCAGGCGCTGGGCGACGAGCTGCGGTTCCTGTTCATCAGCGGCGACGTGACCGTGACCGAGGCGCAGGCCGACGAGATCTTCGTGTTGGCCACGCCGACCACCAAGCCCAAGTGCGTGCGCTGCTGGCAGCGTCGCGCCGATGTCGGCGCCTACGCGGCACACCCGGAGCTGTGCGGGCGCTGCGTGGACAACGTGGACGGTCCCGGCGAGGACCGCCAATGGTTCTGAGCAGCGAGGCGAAGGTGGTCGCAAAGAAGCCCAATGCGCTGGTGTGGTTGCTGCTCTCGGCGGCCGTGGTCGGACTGGACCAGTGGTCCAAGGCCTGGGTGCTGGCCAGCCTGCCGGAATTCCAGCCGGTCAAGGTCATCGACGGGTTCTGGAACTGGTATCGCACCTACAACACCGGTGCGGCCTTCAGTTTCCTGAGCCAGGCGGGCGGCTGGCAGATCTGGTTCTTCACCGCATTGGCGGTCGGTGTCAGCGGGCTGCTTGCCTGGTGGCTGTCGCGCACGCCGCGCGGTGAATGGCGCGTGGCCTTGCCGTACGCGCTGGTCATCGGTGGCGCGCTGGGCAATGTGATCGACCGCCTGATGCACGGCCACGTGGTGGATTTCATCCAGTGGTACGTGGGCGATCATTACTGGCCCTCGTTCAACATCGCCGATTCGGCGATCGTCTGCGGCGCGATCGGGATCGGCCTGTTTGGCCTGCTGGACGGCAAGCGCCGGGCCAAATCCGGATAATGATGGCTCCTTCTTCGACTCATCCGGTCCTGTGCGGCCGGTCGGACTGATTCCCATGGATGTCCTGCTCGCCAATCCCCGCGGTTTCTGTGCCGGCGTCGATCGCGCCATCGAGATCGTCAAACGCGCCATCGAGACCTTGGGCGCGCCGATCTACGTGCGCCACGAGGTCGTGCACAACCGTTTCGTGGTCGACGACCTCAAGGCTCGCGGCGCGATCTTCGTCGAAGAACTGGACGAAGTGCCCGACGGCAACACGGTGATCTTCAGCGCCCATGGCGTCTCTCAGGCCGTGCGCCAGGAGGCCGAGCGGCGCGGGCTGAAGGTGTTCGATGCCACCTGCCCGCTGGTGACCAAGGTCCACCTGGAAGTGGCACGCCACTGCCGTGCCGGTCGTGACGTGGTCCTGATTGGCCACGCCGGTCATCCGGAAGTGGAGGGCACCATGGGCCAGTGGGACCGCGAATGCGGCGCCGGGCGCATCTATCTGGTGGAGGACATCGACGATGTCGCCACGCTGCGGATCGAGCAGCCAGAGAACTTCGCCTATACCACCCAGACCACGCTGTCGGTCGACGACACGGTCGGCATCATCGAGGCGCTGCGGGCCCGGTATCCGGCCATGCAGGGGCCCAAGAACGACGACATCTGCTACGCCACCCAGAACCGCCAGGACGCCGTGCGCGACCTGGCGCGCGAATGCGACCTGGTCCTGGTGGTGGGCTCGCCGAACAGCTCCAATTCCAACCGCCTGCGCGAGCTTGCTCAACGCGACGGAGTGGAGGCGCACCTGATCGACGGCGCGCAGGAGATCGATCCTGCCTGGATCGCCGGCAAGCAGCACGTGGGCGTGACTGCCGGCGCCTCGGCCCCGGACGTGCTGATCGATGGCGTGATCGCTAGGCTGCGCGAGCTGGGTGCCAGCGGCGTGACCGAGCTGGCGGGCCAGCCGGAAAGCATGGTGTTCGCCCTGCCCAAGGAGCTGCGCCTGCAACTGGTCAATTGACCGGGGGCGAGGCGATCCCTAGAATTCGCCGTCCCGCCGGAATAGCTCAGTTGGTAGAGCGGCGCATTCGTAATGCGTAGGTCGCAGGTTCGACTCCTGTTTCCGGCACCAAAGCGTCTTCATCAAAGCCTCGTCGCGTGCCGACGGGGCTTTTTTGTGGCCGGCTGCACGCTCTGTGTGACCCGCGTCAGCGAGGGGGCATCGCCGACCGCAGAAGAGTAAGATGCATTCCGTGTGTCGCCGCTTGCGGCGCCTCTTCCGATGGATCCAGGACGGATCGTGGCGCTGACCTGTCCCTTGGGCGACGGGCTCGCGTCATCGCTGACGGAAAAGCATCGGCCTAGGGATTCCTAGATGCTGCGGGGCAGCATAAAATAGTGCGGTTCAAGCACTTGCCCGCCTGCGTCCGGCCCTTGAGGCGCCCGTCACGCGCGACAGTGTTGCGGGGTTCGGCAAGCCGGGGCCCGCTCGGACGCCGATTTCTTCTCGCAAACGGATAGACCATGTCCCTGCTGAAGCTTCCTGGACGACTGCGTCCATGGATTTTGCTGGCAAGTGTGTTGTTTCTTGGCGGCTGCCAGTCCGCCATCCTGAACCCCAAGGGCCAGATCGGCATCGACGAGCGCAACCTGCTCGTGACCTGCACGGTGCTGATGCTGCTGGTGGTGGTGCCGGTGATCGTGTTGACGCTGGTGTTCGCCTACCGCTATCGGGCGTCCAAGCAGAACCGCTACGAGCCGGAATGGCACCACTCGACCCCGATCGAGATCGTGGTCTGGGCCATCCCCTGCGTGATCATCACCGTGCTGGGCGTGCTGGTGTGGCGCTCCTCGCATGCGCTGGACCCGTATCGTCCGCTCGATTCGCAGGTCAAACCGGTCAACATCGAGGCCGTGTCGCTGGACTGGAAGTGGCTGTTCATCTATCCGGACCAGAACGTGGCGGCGGTCAATGAACTGGCCTTTCCGGAAAAGACCCCGCTGAATTTCCGCATCACCTCCGATTCGGTGATGAATGCGTTCTTCATTCCGCAGATGGGCACGATGATCTACTCGATGGCCGGCATGGAGACCAAGCTCCATCTGATCGCCAACGAGCAGGGCACCTTCCGCGGCCTGTCCTCGCACTACAGCGGCGCGGGCTTCTCGGGCATGCACTTCAATGCGATCGCCACCGATCAGGCCGGCTTCGACGCCTGGGTGGCCAAGGCGAAGGCCTCGGGCAAGGCGCTGGATGAGGCCTCCTACGCCGAACTGGCCAAGCCCAGCGAAAACGTGGCGCCGATGTACTACGCCTCGGCGACCCCGGGCCTGTTCCAGGGGATCATGGCCAAGTACATGATGGGTTCGCACGGCCATGGCGGGCACGAGATGCTCGGCATGGACAATCCGGCGCCTCCTGGCACCGAAGCGGCCAAGCAGGCCGATGCGCATGCCGGCGAGCACGGCGCCGCAGACGAAGCCCCGAAGGGCCACGACATGCATTCGATGGACGCCATGCCAGGCATGGACGACATGCACCACGACGGCGTCCAGGCGCCGGCGGGTGAATCGCAGAATCCGCAGGAGACGCACTAATGTTGCTCGGCAAATTGTCGCTCGAGGCGATCCCGTACCACGAGCCGATCCTGATCGGCACCTTTGCCGGTGTCGCGCTGGGCGGGCTGGCGGTGCTGGCGCTGATGACCTACTTCAAGAAGTGGGGCTGGTTGTGGCGCGAATGGCTGACTTCGGTCGACCACAAGAAGATCGGCGTGATGTACATCGCCGTTGCCCTGGTCATGCTGCTGCGTGGCTTCTCCGACGCGATCATGATGCGCGCGCAGCTGGCGCTGGCCCACGGAGGCGAGGCGGGCTTCCTGCCGCCGCACCACTACGACCAGGTGTTCACCGCGCACGGCGTGATCATGATCTTCTTCATGGCCATGCCGTTCATCGTGGGCCTGATGAACATCGTCGTGCCGCTGCAGATCGGCGCGCGCGACGTGGCCTATCCGTTCCTGAACTCGCTCAGCTTCTGGCTGTTCGTGGCCGGCGTGGTGCTGATCATGCTGTCGCTGTTCGTCGGTGAGTTCGCCAAGACCGGCTGGCTGGCGTTCCCGCCGCTCTCCGAGCTGCAATACAGTCCAGGGGTCGGTGTCGACTACTACATATGGGCGCTGCAGATCTCGGGTCTGGGCACGACGCTGAGCGGCATCAACTTCCTGGTGACCATCCTCAAGATGCGCGCCCCGGGCATGACCCTGATGCGCATGCCGATCTTCACCTGGACCGCGCTGATCACCAACATCCTGATGATCGCGGCCTTCCCGATCCTCACCGTCACCCTGGCGCTGCTCACCGCGGACCGCTATCTGGGCATGCACTTCTTCACCAATGACGGTGGCGGCAACGCCATGATGTACATCAACATGATCTGGATCTGGGGTCACCCGGAGGTCTACATCCTGATCCTGCCGTGCTTTGGCGTGTTCTCCGAGGTCGTGCAGACCTTCTCGCGCAAGCCGCTGTTCGGTTACACCTCGATGGTCTGGGCCACCAGCTGCATCGGCGTGCTGTCCTTCATCGTGTGGCTGCACCACTTCTTCACGATGGGCTCGGGTGCCAACGTCAACGCGTTCTTCGGCATCACCACGATGATCATCGCGGTGCCGACCGGCGTGAAGATCTTCAACTGGCTGTTCACCATGTTCCGTGGTCGCATCCAGATGACCTCGATGATGTACTGGACCATCGGCTTCATGGTGACCTTCACCATCGGCGGCATGACCGGCGTGATGCTGGCGATCCCGGCGGTGGCCTTCGTGCTGCACAACAGCCTGTTCCTGATCGCGCACTTCCATAACGTGATCATCGGCGGCGTGGTGTTCGGCTGCCTGGCGGGGCTGGCGTTCTGGTTCCCGAAGGCCTTTGGCTTCAAGCTGGTCGAGAAGCTCGGCAAGGCCTCGTTCTGGTGCTGGATCATCGGCTTCTTCACCGCCTTCATGCCGCTGTACGTGCTGGGCTTCCTGGGCATGACCCGTCGCATGAACAGCTACAACAACCCCGAGTGGGTGCCGTGGCTGTACGTGGCCGCCTTCGGCGCGGTGATCATCGCCTGCGGCATCGCGCTGAACCTGATCCAGCTGGGCTGGAGCATCTACAAGCGCAACGAGAACCGCGACCTGACCGGCGATCCGTGGGATGGCCGCACCCTGGAGTGGTCCACCTCCTCGCCGGCGCCGTTCTACAACTTCGCCCATCTGCCGGTGGTCAATGGCCTTGACCAGCATTGGCGCGACAAGAAGGCCGGCACCGCCTACCAGCGTCCGACCCACTACGAGGATATCCACATGCCGCGCAACACGTCCATCGGCGTGTTCATGGGCGCCTTCAGCATTGTCCTGGGCTTCGGCATGATCTGGCATATCTGGTGGATGGCCATCGTGGGCCTGGTCGGCATGGTCGGCAGCTACATCGTCCGCACCTTCGATGAGGACACCGACTATTACGTGCCGGCCGCCGAGGTCGAGCGCATCGAGAACGCGCGCTACGACCAGCTGGACAAGCTGCGTGCCGCCCAGGCGCAGGAGGCTGTCTGACATGTCCGCGAGTACCACGATGAGCCACGCTCACCACGACGAGCACGCCCACGACCATCACGACGCTGGCGGCAACGCCATCTTCGGGTTCTGGATCTACCTGATGAGCGACTGCCTGCTGTTCTCGGGGCTGTTCGCTGCCTATGCGGTGCTGTCCGGCGCCACGGTTGATGGACCGACGGGCAAGGAGATCTTCGACCTGAAGTTCGTGTTGGTCGAAACCTTCCTGCTGCTGTTTTCCAGCCTGACCTTTGGTCTGGCGATGATCGGGGCGCACAAGGGCAGCAAGTCCCAGCTGCTGCTGTGGCTGTTCGTCACCTTCCTGTTTGGTGCCGGCTTCCTTGGCATGGAGCTCTATGAGTTCCATCACTTGATCGAGGAGGGCTTCGGCCCGGGTCGCAGCGCCTTCCTGTCGGCGTTCTTCAGCCTGGTGGGTACCCATGGCCTGCACGTCACCTCCGGCATTCTGTGGATGACGGTGCTGGTGATCCAGGTGCTGATGCGCGGGTTGACCCCGAAGAACATGACGCGCCTGGCGTGCCTGAGCCTGTTCTGGCACTTCCTGGACATCATCTGGATCGGTGTGTTCACCGTCGTCTACCTGCTGGGAGCCCTGTGATGAGCGCTCACGATCATTCCCCCAATTCCCACGACGCCATGCACGAAGCCGGTGCAAGCCACGGCAGCGTCAAGTCCTACCTGGTCGGCTTTGGCTGGGCGGTGCTGTTGACGGTGATCCCGTTCGCGCTGGTGATGACCGGCTTCTTCCCGCCGGGCGTGACCGCCTTGCTGGTGGCGGTCCTGGCCGCGGTGCAGATCGTGGTCCACCTGGTGTTCTTCCTGCACATGGACCGCTCGGCGGCGCAGCGCTGGAACGTGGTGGTCTTCGTCCTCACCGTGCTGGTGATCGGCATCGTGATCGTCGGCTCCCTGTGGGTGCTGCACAACATGAACGCCAACATGATGATGTAGGGACGAGCGATCCCGGCGTTCG
Organism: Pseudoxanthomonas sp. JC1303; assembly: GCF_058448525.1. NCBI lineage: Bacteria > Pseudomonadati > Pseudomonadota > Gammaproteobacteria > Lysobacterales > Lysobacteraceae > Pseudoxanthomonas > Pseudoxanthomonas sp. JC1303. The sequence goes on from NZ_CP185958.1 coordinate 3,471,868, forward strand.
CCGGTTCGTCTCAGCAAAGGCCGCCCCAGGGCGGCCTTTGCTTTTGCCGGTCATCGTTGCGGACCATGACCAATGGCAGGACGCCGCCACATCCGCGCGGCGCTACGATCGAGGGCTGCGTCTTCCTTCCGTTGCCATTCCTGGAGTCCCCATGAAGAACCCCGTGTCGCCGATCGCGCTGGCCGTGCTGTGCGCGCTGGCTACGCCCGCCGTGGCGCAGCAGTCCTCCACGCCGCCGCCGCAGGACGTGCCGTATCCCGGCACGGTGCATCTGGACGTGGATGCCACCGACCTGCAGCACCGCATCTTCAAGGTGCGCGAAACCATGCCGGTCACCGCGGGCGAGCTGACCCTGCTGTATCCGGAATGGATCCCCGGCAATCACCGCGCCAGCGGCCAGATCAACAAGATCGCCGGGATCAAGTTCACCGCCAACGGCAAGCCCCTGGATTGGAAGCGCGATCAGTACGACGTCTATGCCTTCAAGGTGCAGATCCCGGAGGGCGTGAGCGAGCTGCAGGTGGAGTTCGACTATCTCTCGCCGCTGGCGCCCAACCAGGGCCGCGTGGTGATGACGCCCAACATGCTCAACCTGCAGTGGAACCTGACCACGCTGTATCCGGCCGGCTACTACAGCCGCCAGATCCCGATCCAGGCCAGCGTCAAGCTGCCGGCCGGCTGGTCCTACGCGACGGCTGCCGAGACCGCGAGCCGCTCCGGCGACACGGTCGAGTTCAAGACGCTGAAGTGGAACGTGCTGCAGGACTCGCCGCTGTACGCCGGCAAGTACTACAAGCAGTTCGACCTGAGCGTGGGCGACACGCCGGTCAAGCTCAACGTGTTCGCCGACCAGGCCAAGTCGCTGGAGGCCACGCCCGAGCAGATCGCCAAGCACAAGGCGCTGGTGGAGCAGATGTACAAGCTCTACGGCGCGCACCACTACGATCACTACGACTTCCTGCTGGCGCTGACCAACCAGCTCGGTGGCATCGGCCTGGAGCACCATCGCTCCAGCGAGAACAGTGGCAGTCCGGACTACTTCACCAAGTGGGACGAGCAGTGGGCCGGCCGCGACCTGCTACCGCACGAGTTCAACCACTCCTGGGACGGCAAGTTCCGCCGCGGCGCCGACCTGGCCACGCCGAACTTCAACGTGCCCATGGGCGACAGCCTGCTGTGGGTCTATGAGGGCCAGACCCAGTTCTACGGCTACGTGATGGCCGCCCGCTCGGGCCTGTGGAGCAAGGATCAGACCATGGCCGCGCTGGCCAACGTGGCCGCTACCTATGCCAAGGGTCGCCCGGGACTGCAGTGGCGTGCGCTGCAGGACACCACCAACGACCCGAGCATCAACCAGCGCCAGCCACAGTCCTACCGCAACTACCAGTTGAGCGAGGACTACTACTCCGGCGGGCAGATGGTGTGGCTGGAGGCCGACGCCAAGATCCGCGAACTGAGCGGCGGCAAGAAGTCCATCGATGATTTCGCCAAGGCGTTCTTCGGGATGGACAACGGCAGCTACGTGGTCAAGCCGTATGTGTTCCAGGACGTGGTGGACACGCTCAACGGCGTGGCCGCGTACGACTGGACGAGCTTCCTGCGCGATCGCCTGGACGGCAAGAAGCCGCTGACCGGCGGCATCGAGGCCAGCGGTTGGAAGCTGGTGTTCAACGACAAGCCCAGCGTGGCGATCAAGGCCAGCGAGGGCCGTGGCAAGTACGTCAACCTGACCTACTCGCTGGGCATGGCGGTGGGCAACGACGGCGACGTGGGCGACGTGTTGTGGGACAGCCCGGCTTTCCAGGCCGGCATCGCGCCGGAGATGACCGTCGTGGCGGTCAACGGCCAGAGCTTTTCGCCGGATGTGATCAAGGACGCGGTGACGGCGGCCAAGACCGACAAGGCGCCGATCGAACTGCTGGTCAAGAACCTCGACCGGTACACGACCTACAAGCTCGATTATCACGGCGGCCTGCAGTATCCCTCGCTCGAGCGTCTGCCCGGGACCAAGGACACCCTGAGCCAATTGCTCCAGGCCAAGTAAGCAGACGTGCCCTTTGGGCCGGTCACGCCAGCGCGTCGACCGGCCCGGCAAGAAGGCCGCGAATGCGGCCTTCTTGCTTGGTGTGAAGTGGCGAAACGAGCGCACATCCCTTGTAGAGCGGAGCTTGCTCCGCTGCTGTTGCTTTTGCCCATGCAATTGCCGATGCCGCAGGAATTCACACCCCGGTATATGCCTTCGCATGGGACCACATCCATCTACGCCGGGCGTGCACGGGAAAGCCCCAGCGGAGCAAGCTCCGCTCTACGGGCAGCGCGACGGCATGCCGTGATGCGCATTCGAGCTGCAAACGTGCGCTGACCGGAGTTGCCTTGGATGTAAGGCGCGCGCATGGGGCGTTTTGCGAGGGATTAGCACCAGCGTTCTAGACGCTGGTGCGATCAGCCCTCTACGGCGGCCAGTTCGCGCCGGGCCAGGTCCAGCCAGGATTTCTGTTCGCGCCGGTAGTAAGCCGGGGCGTGCCGCGAGCGCTCCAGGCTTTCGCGGAACTGCGCGGCGGCACCGGCCTGGTCGCCGGCCTGGCGCAGCAGCTGTCCGTAGCGGACGCGGGCCTCTTCGCCCGGATAGGCCTGCGAGACGGTCTCGAAGCGTTCCAGCGCCGCATCCATCGCACCGGTCTCGGCCAGCACGCGGGCCTCGAGCAGGTCGGCCTCGTGGTTGCGGAAGTCCGGATTGGCCGTGCGCAGGGTCTGCAGCGTGTCGCGTGCCTCCTGGGCCCGGCCCAGCCCATGCTGCGCGCGGGCCAGGCCCAGCAGCAGGTCGGGATCCTCCTTGTAAAGCCCCCTGAGCGCACCGCGATAGGCCTCCTCGGCGCGGGCGAAGTCCCCGGTGCGCAGGCTTTCCTCGGCCAGCCGGCGGCGGTTCTCAGGCGTGTCGGCCACCTGCAGGTCGCGATTGGCCGCGCGCGCGGCGCGGCCCGGGTCGAGCTGGGCGCGGACCTTGCGCATGGCGCGTTGGCCTGAAGGATCGTGGCGCAGGTCCGGCAGCACCGCGACGAAGACGTAGACCAGCACCGCCAGATACGAGCCCACCATCAGCAGCAGCATCCAGTACATCGGCCGGCCGCTGCGTGCCACGTGAATACAGCAGGCGATCTGCAGGAGCAGGGAGACAATGAAGAAGGGACTCATGGGCAATGCATTGGTGTGAATGGGATGAAGTCCGCCGGAAGGCGAAGGCGGCGCGTGGCGCGCGCCTGCCTCCGGTTGGACCACCGCAGGGGGCGTGAGTTCGCCATCACGCGTGGTCAGCCGGAAACGACAAGGCCAGCCATGCAAAACGTTGCAGGGCCGGCCTTGAGGTAGACGGAAATCCATTTCCGTGAAGGCATGGGACCGGGTCCAGGAATCAGGCGGCCTCGTAGGCGCCGTAACTGCGCAGGCGCTCGTAACGGCGCTGCAGCAAGGTGTCGACCGGCACATCGGCCAAGGCGTCCAGCTCGCCCAGCAGAACGGCCTTCAGGCGCGTGGCCATGGCCCGCGGGTTGCGATGGGCGCCACCGGTCGGCTCGCGCACGACCTTATCGACCAGGCCCAGCTCCCGCAGGCGCTTGGCGGTCAGGCCCAGCTGTTCTGCAGCATCCTTGGCCTTGCCGGCGTCCTTCCACAGGATCGAGGCGCAGCCTTCGGGGGTGATGACCGAGTAGGTGCTGTATTCCAGCATGATGGTGCGGTCGCCCACCCCGATCGCCAGCGCGCCGCCCGAGCCGCCTTCGCCGATCACGGTACAGATGATCGGGACTTTCAGCTCGGCCATCTCGATCAGGTTGCGGGCGATGGCCTCGGACTGGCCACGTTCCTCGGCGTCGATGCCCGGCCAGGCGCCAGCGGTATCGATCAGGGTCAGCACCGGCAGGCCGAAGCGTTCGGCCATCTTCATCAGGCGCAGCGCCTTGCGGTAGCCCTCCGGCTTGGGCATGCCGAAGTTGCGCAGGATCTTTTCCTTGGTTGCGCGGCCCTTCTGGTGGCCGATGAGCATGACCGGGCGACCGCCGATGCGGGCCAGGCCGCCGACGATGGCCTTGTCGTCGGCAAAGGCGCGGTCGCCGGCCAGCTCCTGGAACTCGTCGCAGAACACCTTGATGTAGTCCAGGGCGTAGGGACGGGCCGGATGGCGCGAGAGCTGGGAGACCTGCCATGAGGTCAGGTCACGGAAGATCTGGGCCGTGCGCACGCGCAGCTTGTCCTGCAGGGCGCGCACTTCGGCATCGACATTGACCGCCGGGCCGGCGCTTGCGCTGCGCAGCTCCTGGATCTTGGCTTCCAGGTCGGCGATGGGCTGTTCGAAATCGAGGTAGTTGGGATTCATCGGCAAGCGTTCGGCCGTAAAACGGGGAGTTTAGCCCATGCGGGGGAAACGCCCCGTACCGGGCAGTGTGGTGAAGGGAGTGGGGGCTGGCGGTGGCGCGGGCTCAATGGGCCCAGGGGCGGTGGCCGACGGCCATCTTGACCGTGCGTACGCCGGGCAGGTCGCGCAGCGTGCCCAGCAGGTCCGCGTCCACCAGCACCGACTGGCTGCCGTTGATCTCCACCATGCCGGCCACGCCGCCGGGCAGCAGCAGGTCCAGGCGCAGCGAGGTGCGTCCCGGGCGATACCGGTCGAGCAGGGCCTCGATGCGCTCCAGCGTGCCGGGCACGCGCAGGTCCAGGCGGACCGACAGCTTCTGCGTGGCCTGGACCAGCTGGGCGTAGTCCCACACCTGGCGTAGGCGCAGGCTGTAGCCGCCGTTGAACTCGTCCTCGCGCAGCTCGCCCTTGACCACCAGGATGCGGTCGCGGGTCAGCAGCTGGCCGAACTCGGCCATCGCATCGGAGAAGGCGCTGCACTCGACCCGGCCACGTCCGTCCTCGAGGGTGACAAAGCTCTGGCTGTCGCCCTTCTGCCGCACCGCGACGACCTTGCCGGCCAGGACCGCGGTCACCCCCGGTCGCCATTTGCGTTCACCGCCGCCACCGCCACCGGACTGGCTGGACGCCCAGATGGTGTCCAGGCTGCCCAGGTCGTTACCGACCAGGGCGCGCAGGTCGTCGCGATACGGATCCATCGGATGACCGGAGAGGTAGAAGCCCAAGGTGTCGCGTTCGGCGGCGAGCTTCTGCGCCAGCGGCGCCTCGTCGCATTCGGCCAGTTCGATCTGGATGTCGTCGCCGCCGGCACTGGCGCCGAACATGTCCACGATGCCGGCGTTGCGGTTCTTGGCCAGCTGGTCGATGGCCTTCATCACCTCGGGCACCTGCAGCAGCAGGGAGGCGCGGTTCTTGCCCAGCTCGTCCAGCGCGCCGGCGTTGATCATCGCCTCCAGGGTGCGGCGATTGAGGCGCGCGGCCTCGGTGCGCTTGCAGAAGTCGAACAGGTCGCGATACGCACCGCCGCGCTGGCGCTCGGCCACGATGGCTTCGCACGCACCCTGGCCCACGCCCTTGATCGCGCCCAGGCCGTAGCGGATGGTGTCCGCCCCGGTGGCCACGAACATGAAGTCCGAGTGGTTCACCTCCGGTGGCAGCACCTCCAGCGACAGGCCGCGCGCCTCGCCCAGGAAGCCCACCACCTTGTCGGTGTTGTCCATGTCCGAGGACAGCGTGGCGGCCATGAACTCGGCCGGGTAATGGCGCTTGAGCCAGGCGGTCTGGTAGCTGACCAGGGCGTAGGCGGCGGCGTGCGACTTGTTGAAGCCGTAGCCGGCGAACTTCTCCATCAGGTCGAAGATCTCGTCGGCCTTGGCCTGGTCGACGTTGCCCTTGGCCGCACCGGCGCGGAAGATCTCGCGGTGCTTGGCCATCTCGGCCGGCACCTTCTTGCCCATCGCGCGGCGTAGCAGGTCCGCGCCGCCCAGCGAGTAGCCGCCGACGATCTGGGCCATCTGCATGACCTGCTCCTGGTACACCATGATCCCGTAGGTGTCGGCCAGCATGTCCTCGGTGCGCGGGTCCGGGTAATCGAACTCCTGCTGGCCGTGCTTGCGCGCGATGAAGTCGGGGATCAGGTCCATCGGGCCGGGGCGGTACAGCGACACCAGCGCGATCAGGTCCTCGAAGCGGTCGGGCTTGGCGTCCTTGAGCATGCGCCGCATGCCCGAGGATTCGAACTGGAACACCGCGCCGGTGTTGGCCGCCGCGAAGATGTCCTTGTAGGTGGCCGCGTCATCGAGCGGAATGGCCGAGATGTCCACCGGATCGATGCCGGCACGCGCGTGGCGCGCGTTGATGGCCTTCACCGCCCAGTCGATGATGGTCAGCGTACGCAGGCCCAGGAAGTCGAACTTCACCAGCCCCACGGCTTCCACGTCGTTCTTGTCGAACTGGGTGACCGGGTTCTTGCCCAGCGTGCCCTCGTCGTGTTCGGCGAACAGCGGGCTGAAGTCGCTCAGTGGCGAGGGCGCGATCACCACGCCGCCAGCGTGCTTGCCAGCGTTGCGGGTGAGGTCTTCCAGCTGGCGCGCCAGATCGATCAGGTCGCGCACGTCGTCTTCGCTGGCGTAGCGCTGGATCAGTTCGGCCGAGGCCATCTCCGAATCCTTGCCTTCGCCCATCGCGTCCTTGAGCGTGATCCCCAGGATGTTGGGAATCAGCTTGGCCACGCCATCGACGAAGCCGTACGGGAAGCCGAGCACGCGCCCGGTATCGCGCACCACCGCCTTGGCGGCCATGGTGCCGTAGGTGATGATCTGGCTGACCCGGTCGCGGCCGTACTTGCGCGCGACGTAGTCGATGACTTCGTCGCGCCGGTCCATGCAGAAGTCGATGTCGAAGTCGGGCATCGACACGCGCTCGGGATTGAGGAATCGTTCGAACAGCAGGTTGTACGGCAGCGGGTCCAAGTCGGTGATCTGCAGCGCCCAGGCCACCAGCGAGCCGGCGCCAGAGCCTCGCCCCGGGCCGATCGGGATGCCCTGGTTCTTTCCCCACTGGATGAAGTCGGCCACGATCAGGAAGTAGCCGGGGAAGCCCATCTTGATGATGGTGTCCAGCTCGAATTCCAGGCGGTCCACATAGTCCTGCCGGGTCTTGCCGGCGGCCAGCGGATTCTTCTCCAGGCGCGCGTCCAGGCCGCGGCGCGCTTCGCTGCGGATCCAGCTGTCCAGCGTCTCCTCGTCCGGCACCGGATAGGCCGGCAGGAAGTAGGTGCCGAGCTTGAGCTCGATGTTGCAGCGCTGGGCCAGCGCCCAGGTGTTGTCGATCGCGTCGGGCACATCGGCGAACAGCTCGGACATCTGCTCGGCGGACTTGAGGTATTGCTCGCGGCTGTAGTCGCGCGGCCGCTTGGGATCGTCCAGCACGCGACCGGCGGCGATGCACACGCGCGCCTCGTGGGCGTCGAACCCCTCCGGTTCCAGGAAGCGCACGTCGTTGCTGGCGATCACCGGCAGGCCACGGGCGGCGGCCGCATGCAGGGCGAAGGCGTTGAAGGCCTCCTCGCCCGCGCGCTGGGTGCGGGTCAGCTCTAGGTGCAGCCCTTCGTCGAAGGCGCGCTGCCAGTCGGCGATGTGCTGCTCAGCCAGGTCATGGCGACCGCTGGCGGCCAGGCGGCCGGCCTGGCTGTTGCGACCGATGATGCCGAACAGCCCCGAGGTGTCGGCGCGCAGCCAGGCCGGGTCGATCGCCACGCCCTCGGTGCGATGGCCTTCCAGCCAGGCGCGGGTGAGCAGGCGCGAGAGGGTGAGGTAGCCGCCGTGGTCGCGGCACAGCAGGGTCATCGTCCACGGCGTGCCGTCTTCCTCGATCACGCTGACGTCGGCGCCGGCGATGGCCTTCATTCCGGCCTTTTCGCAGGCGTTGTAGAACTTCACCAGCGCGAACAGGTTGTTGCGGTCGGTGACCGCCAGCGCCGGCGCCTGCAGCTCCACCGCCCGGCTGACCAGGTTGGGGCGCTTGGCGTTGGCCGGCAGGCCCTGGTCGGGCTTCTCCGGGACACGGATGGTCGAATCCGCCAGCGAGAATTCGGTGTGCAGGTGGAGGTGGACGAAACGGGAAGACATCGGAAGCAGTGTACGCGCGGCGGCAGGGGTGGGGCAGGCTTGACAGGCCAGGGTGTCTGGCCGGAACGGGGGGCACCGGAAGGCCTCGTTCAGGCCACGCATCCCGTCAGAACAGCGCCACCTGTCCGAGCCCCGCGCGTGCGGCGGCGGCCTCACGTACCGGCGCGAAACTGTGCCGATGCTGGACGCAGGGCCCGTGGCTGCGCAGCGCGGCCAGATGCGCCGGCGTGCCATAGCCCTTGTGGGTGGCGAAGTCGTAGGCGGGGTGCTGGTCGTGCAGCGCGGCCATCATCCGGTCGCGGGTGACCTTGGCCAGGATCGAAGCGGCCATGATGGCGCGGTCACGGCCGTCCCCGCCGATCAGCGCGTGGCCGGGGCAGGGCAGCCCGGGCGGCACCTTGTTGCCGTCGATGTGGGCCACGCCGGCCACGTGCGCCACGGCCTGCACGGCCCGGCACATGCCCAGCATGGTGGCCTGGAAGATGTTGAAGCGGTCGATGTCGGCCACTTCCAGTACTTCCACGTGCCAGGCCAGGGCACGTTCGACGATGCGTCCGTAGAGCAGTTCGCGCTTGGCGGCGTTGAGCTGCTTGGAGTCGTCCAGCCCGTTGATGCGCGGGCGTGCCGGGTCGAACACCACCGCCGCCACGGTCAGCGGCCCGGCCAGCGGCCCGCGCCCGGCTTCGTCGACACCGGCGACCAGGAGCCGGGACTCGGCGGCGGGGACAGTGGACCCAGGGCGGCCCATGAGCGGATCGACCCAGTTCATCCCTGCTTTTCCCGGGCCACGCCCCCCGGTTCCCGGTCCCCGATGAGCGCCTCCACCGCATCGGCGGCGCGCGCGGACGCGTCCTGGCGTAGCTGTGCGTGCAGGTCGACATAGCGCGTCTGCAGCGTCGCCATCGCGTCGGGGTGCTTGAACCAGGCCAGCACCGCCTCGGCCAGGCGCTCGGGCGTGCAGTCTTCCTGCATCAGTTCCGGCGCCAGATCCTCGTTGGCCAGGATATTGGGCAGGGCAAAGCGCGTGACCTTGAGCAATTTCAGCTTGCGTGCGAGCCACGCCGACAGCGGGGCGACCTTGTAGCCGACCACCATCGGCCGCTTGGCCAGCATCGCCTCAAGGGTGGCGGTGCCGGAGGCGAGCAGCACCACGTCGCTGGCCACCATCGCCTCGCGGGCCTGTCCATCGAGCAGCCGCGGAGGCGGTGACGGGAAGGACGTGGACGCCAGCAGCGGCTCCAGCGCAGCGCGGCAGGCGGCATTGGCAGCGGGGATGACCACTTGCAGGTCGGGTACCTGCTCGGCGACACGGCGCGCGGCTTCGATGAAGGGGGCGGCCAGGCGGCCGACTTCGCCCATGCGGCTGCCAGGCAGCACCGCGAGCACCGGTCGCCGGTCCAGGCCTAGCGCGGCGCGGGCGGCCTCACGGTCGGGTTGCAGGGGGAGGGCATCGGCCATCGGATGGCCGACGAACCGCGCGTCCACCCCGTGGCGCGCGTAGATGGCCGGCTCCATCGGGAACAGGCACAGCACCCGATCGGCGCTGGCGCCGATCTTGGCCGCGCGTTGCTCGCGCCAGGCCCACACCGAGGGGCTGACGTAGTGCACGGTGCGTACGCCGCGCTGCTTGAGCCACCGCTCGACCCCCAGGTTGAAGTCCGGCGCATCGATCCCGACGAAGACATCCGGCTGCCAGTCCAGCAGCCGCTGGCGCAGCGACCGGCGCAGCTTCAGCAGGCGCGGCAGGTGGCGCAGCACTTCGGCCAGGCCCATCACCGCCAGTTCGCTGGCATCGAACCACGCATCCAGCCCGGCCGCGCGCATCGCCGGTCCACCGATGCCGGCAAAGTGTGCGTCGGGATGACGGCGGCGCAGCTCGGAGACCAGGCCAGCGCCCAGTGCGTCGCCGGAGGCCTCGCCTGCGACCAGCGCAATGCGTAGGGGGCGGGCCGGCGCGGCCCCCGTCCTCAGCTCGGGCAGGGGCCGCGAGGCGCTGATGGTCTCAGCCATGCCACTTCGCTCCGTTCAACGCAGCAGGCGACGCTCGCCGCTGGTGATGAAGTCGAGCATGGCCTGGACATCGGCACTGTCCCTGGCCTGTTCGGCCAGCTGCGCCTGGGCATCGGCCAGCGGCAGGCCGGCGACATACAGGGTGCGGTAGGCGCGCTTGATCGCCGAAATGCGCTCGGGCTCGAAGCCACGGCGCTTGAGCCCCTCGCTGTTGATGCCGCGCGGACGGCCGTGTTCGTCGGCGGCCACCATGGTGAACGGCGTGACGTCGCCGCCCACCAGCGCACCCATGCCGATGAAGGCATGCGCGCCGATGCGGCAGAACTGATGGGCGCCGGAGAAGCCGCTCATGATCACCCAGTCGCCGATGGTCACGTGTCCGGCCAGGGTGGTGTTGTTGGAGAACACGCAATGGCTGCCGACATCGCAGTCGTGGGCCACGTGGGTGTAGGCCAGCAGCCAGTTGTCGTCGCCGATGCGGGTCACGCTGGTGCCGGTGGCCGTGCCACGGTTGAGGGTGACGAACTCACGCATCACGTTGCGGTCGCCGATCACCAGTTCGGTCCGCTCGCCCTTGAACTTCTTGTCCTGCGGCGGGCCACCAACGGCGACATGGCCGACGAAATGGTTCTCGCTGCCAATCCGGGTGGGGCCGGTGACGGTGCAGTGCGGGCCGACGATGGTGCCATCGCCGATTTCCACCTCGGCACCGATCAGGCTGAAGGCGCCGACCTGCACGCCAGCGCCCAACTTCGCGCCGGGGTCGACCACGGCGGAGGGATGGATCAGCGTGTCGGACATCGGCTCATTGCTCCTTGGACTTGTCGACTTCGGCGCACAGGATCTCGGCACAGGCCACCTGCTTGCCGTCCACGCGCGCGATGCCTTCGTACACGGCCATGTTGCGGATCTTGCGCTTGATCGAGACTTCCATTTCCAGGCGATCGCCCGGGACCACCGGCGCGCTGAACTTGGCGCTTTCCACCTTGACCAGATAGAACAGCTTGCACGCCGCGGCTTCGCCATTGGAGATCTGCGTGATCAACCCACCGGCCTGGGCCAGCGCCTCGATGATCAGCACGCCGGGCATCACCGAGCGCTCGGGGAAATGGCCCATGAAGAACGGCTCGTTGAAGCTCACGTTCTTGTAGGCCTTGATGCGCTTGTCCGGCTCCAGCTCGGTGACGCGATCCACCAGCAGGAACGGATAGCGATGCGGCAGCAGGCGCTGGATGGTCTCGATGGTGAGCGGGAGTTCCAGGTTGGTGGTCATGGTGTTTCTACGGGCTCCTTGCCGGAGGGAATCCGGCGGGCAAGCGCGTCCAGTTGGCGGAAACGCGCTGCGTTCTTGCGCCAGGTGCGGACATCGGTGATGGGAAGGGAAGAGGCATAGGTGCCCGGCTCGGTGACCGGGCCGGCGACCATGGACATGGCCAGCACCGTGACCTTGTCGCCGATTTCCAGATGGCCGGCGACGCCGACCTTGCCGGCCAGCATGCAGTACTGGCCGATCTTGGCGCTGCCCGCAATGCCCACTTGCGCGGCCATGGCGGTGTGCGCGCCGATCTGCACGTTGTGGGCGATCTGGATGAGGTTGTCCACGCGCACGTCCTCGGCCAGCACGGTGTCTTCCAGCGCGCCGCGGTCGATGCAGGTATTGGCCCCGATCTCGCAGTCGTCACCGATCACCACACCGCCGAGCTGCGGCACGTTGAGCCAGCGGCCGGCCTCCATCGCCAGGCCGAAGCCCTGCGCGCCCAGCACCGCGCCGGGGTGGACGCGGACATTGCGCCCCAGGCGCACGCGCACGACCAGCGTCACGCGGGCGATCAGTTCGCAGCCATCGCCCAGCACGCAGTCCTCGCCGATCACGCAGCCCGGGCCGACCACGCAGTGCTCGCCGATGATGCTGTTGGCGCCGATGCAGACATGCGGACCGATGCTGGCGCTGGCCGCGATGGACGCCGAGGGGTCGACCACGGCCGAGGGGTGGATGCCGGCCGGGCGCGGATACTTCGGTTCGAACAGCTCGGACACCTTGGCGAAGGTCGCATGCGGGTCCTTGGCCACCAGGGCCACACCGCGCACGCCTTCGGCATGGTCGCGGCCCACGATCACGACCGAGGCCTGGGTGGTGGCCAGCAGGTCGGCGTAGCGTGGGTTGGCGAGAAAGGCGAGTTGCCCGCCGCGCGCCGCGGCCAGGGTGGCGACGCCGGTGACGCTGGTCTCGGCCGGGCCATGCAGTTCCAGGCCGAAACGCTGCGCCAGCGCGCCGGCGGTATGGGAGGCAGGAGTAGTCATCCGCGACATTTTACCCCGGACCCGCACCGCACAAACGAAGGCCCGGACAAGCCGGGCCTTGCGTCCATCGTGCGGGCAGGTCGGATCAGAACGAGCCGCCGAAGGTGAACTGCAGGCGTTCGATCTCGTCACCCGTCTCGGTCTTGAGCGGGAAGGCGTAGCTGATCGAGATCGGCCCGACCGGTGCGCGCCACAGCAGCGCCACGCCGGTGGAGGCACGCAGCTCGTTGGCCTTGAAGTTGTCATAGCCGTTGTAGACGTTGCCCACGTCGATGAAGGCCGAGATGCGGGCGGCGTTGGAGTCGAACAGCTTCGGGAAGATCATTTCCATCTGGCCGATGGTCTTGAGCGAGCCACCCAGCGGCTGGCCACGGTTGTAGTAGGGCGTGGCCTCCGAACGCGGCCCCAGCGTGTTGTCCTCGAAGCCACGCACCGAGCGCACGCCGCCGGCGTAGAAGTTCTCGTAGAACGGCAGGCCGCTGGCGGTGAAGGTCTCGGCCACCGCGCCGCTGGTGTCGCAGGTCACGGCCTGGCCGTTGGCGGGGTTGTGGCAGATGACGGTGGTCTTGTCGCTGCCGTAGCTGTCGCCATAACCCAGCTCGCCGCCGGTGCGCAGCACGAAGGCCGGGCTGAGCTGCCAGTACTTGGAGAACTCGTAGTTGAGCTTGTAGTACTCCACGGTCGAGCCGGGCAGGGTGATCTCCGCTGACACGCGCTGATAGGTGCCGCGCGTGGGCATCCAGTAGGCGTTGCGGGTGTCGCGGGCCCAGCCGATCTGGGTGCGCCAGGCGTGGAAGGTGCGGCTTTCCAGCGCCTTGACGTAGTCCACGATCGCCTGCGGCGTGGTGCCTTCGTAGACGCTGACCTGGGTCGAGTCCACGCCGAACATCAGCGAGACGCTGTCGCTCTCGCTCAGCGGGATACCCAGGATCGCCTGCGCGGCGGTGTTTTTGGACGAATACGCGGCGGTGTTGTAGTCCGAGTAGTCCAGGTTGCTGTAGGACAGGTTGTAGCCCAGCGACACGCCGCCGTCGGTGAAGTACGGGTTGGTGAAGGAGAACGAGTACCGGTCCAGGTAATAGCTGCGCGAAGCCTCCACCGCGACGCGGTTGCCGCCGCCGAGGAAGTTGTTCTGCGACAGCTGCACCGAAGTGGTGATGCCGGCCAGCTGCGAGTAGCCCAGGCCAAAGGTGAAGCTGCCCGAGGTGGTCTCCTTGACGTTGAAGACTACGTCGACCTGGTCGCGCGTGCCGGGGACCGGCTGGGTCTCCACGTCGACGGTCTCGAAATAGCCCAATCGCTGCAGGCGCACCTTGGAACGGTCGATGGCGGCCTGCGAGTACCACGCACCCTCGAACTGGCGCATCTCGCGGCGCAGGACCTCGTCGGCGGTGCGGTTGTTGCCCTTGAACTCGATCCGGCGCACGTTGACGCGCGGGCCCGGCACGACCTGCATGTTGATGGCCACGGTGCGACCTTCGCGGTCGACCGTCGGGATCGGATTGACCTGGGCGAAGGCGTAGCCGATGTTGCTCAGGGTCGCGGTGATCGCATCGGAGCTGATCTCCAGCAGACGCCGCGAGAAGATCTGGCCCTTGCGCACCAGCACCATTTTCTCCACCCGCTCCTGCGGCAGGATGGTGTCGCCGGAGACCTTGACGTCCGAAACGGTGTACTGCTCACCCTCGGTCACCCCGGCGGTGAGGAACATGTCCTTTTTATCCGGGCTGATGGCCACCTGGGTCGAGTCCAGATTGAAATCGACGTAGCCGCGATCCAGATACCAAGAGTTGAGCTTCTCGATATCGCCCGAGAGCTTCTCCTTGGAATACTGATCGTCGCGGCGATACCACGACAGCCAGTTGTGTTCCTGCGACTCCCAGCCCTCGCGGATGTCTTCCTGGTCGAACTTTTCGGTGCCGATCAGGTTGATGTGGCGGATCTTGGCCGCCTTGCCTTCCTTGATCGAGATGGTGACGTCCACGCGGTTGCGATCCAGCGGGCTCACCGTGGGGGTGATCTGGACGTTGTACTTGCCGCGGTTGTTGTACTGGCGGACCAGTTCCTGGGTCACCCGGTCCAGGGCCAGGCGGTCGAAGGTCCCGCCCTCGGACAAGCCGATGTCGTTCAGGCCCTTGGTCAGGTCCTCGGTCTTGATGTCCTTGTTGCCGGTCAACGTGAGCTTGTTGATCGCCGGACGCTCCTTGAGCGTGACCACCAGGATCGAGCCCTGGCGCGACAGCTGCACGTCCTCGAAGAAGCCAGTGTGATACAGCGCGCGGATCGCCTCGCCGATCTTGGCCTGGGTGACCATGTCGCCACGCTCGATCGGCAGGTAGGTCAGCACCGTGCCCGATGAGATGCGCTGAACCCCGTCCACGCGGATGTCGCTGGCCACGAAGTCCGACGGAGAGGACGGCTGCTGCATCCCGAAGGCAGCGGGCGGCGCCGACTGCGGGGCGCCGAAGGGCGGCACCATGCCGGTCGACTGTGCCGATGCCGGAGCCGCAATGGCCGAGGCCAGGGCAAGGGCAAGCAGGCGGCGGGTCGGGAGTCGCGTCATTATCACATCCGTCGGAGAACTTGTTTCGGAAACGCCCTTGCAGGCGGCAGGCCGCCGGTTGGCGGTCGGGCATGGAACAGTGGAGGGCATCAGATCACCGGGCGCAGGATGTCGTTGTAGAGCGCCAGCCCCATGAGGCCGGCCAGGAGGGCCAGGCCGGCAAATTGGCCGGCGGCCATCGCGCGCTCGCTGAGCGGGCTGCCCTTGACCAACTCGATAAGGTAATACAGCAGGTGTCCGCCGTCCAAGACCGGGATCGGCAGCAGGTTCACAATGGCCAGGCTCAGCGACAGCAGCGCCAGGAACTGAAGGAACCAGGCCGGCCCGCGTTCGGCCGAGGCGTTGGCCACCTTGGCGATGGTGATCGGCCCGGAAACGCCCTGCAGGGATGCATGGCCGGTGAACATCCTGCGGATCATGCCCAGCGAATCGGAGGCCAACTGGCCGGTCTGCCGGAAGGCCTCGGGGATGGCTTCCAGCGGGCCGTAGCGTTGCAGGGCGTCATAAGCCGGTGCCTGCCCGGTGCCCAGGGCGATTCCCAGGCCCCAGTAGGCCGCGCCGCTGCGCGGGTCGGTCATTCGCTTGGGCTTGAGCGGCAGGGCCAGGCGGCTGCCTTCGCGCTCGACCTCGATCATCACCTCGCCACCGCGGTCGCCCAGCGTCTGCACCAGGGGACGCAGGGCGTCGGCGGACTGGACCGGCTCGCCATCAATCGCGGTAATCAGGTCGCCCGGCTGCAGCACGCCAGCCGCCGGCGAGCCGGCGGTGACCGCATTGACCTGCGCCGGCTCGATCGTGAACTGCCAGCGCAGGCCGAGGTTGCCGGTGACATTCTGCTCGTCGAAACCGCCCTGAAGACGCGAGGTGTAGACCCGGCGGGTGATGGCATTGCCCGCGGCGTCTTCCACGCCGACCTGCAGGTCGCGCCCGTCCATCGCCGCGCCGGTCAGCGCGATCGTGGCCTGGGTGGCCGTGGCCACCCGGTCGCCGTCCACCGAGACGATCCGGTCGCCCGGGCGCAGGCCCGACTGCTGGGCGATGCCGTCCACGCGGCCGACCACCGGGGCGTAGTCCTCCTTGCCGATCACCAGCATGGCCCACAGCAGGCCGACGCACAGGATCAGGTTGGCGATGGGGCCGGCGGCGACCACGGCGATGCGTTGCAGGACGGGCTTGCGGTTGAATGCCTCGTGCAGCCGCGCGGCGGGCACGTCGCCCTCGCGCTCGTCGAGCATCTTGACGTAGCCGCCGAGCGGGATCGGAGCAATGGCGAACTCGGTCCCGTGCTTGTCCCGTCGCGACCACAGCGGCTTGCCGAATCCCACGGAAAAGCGCAGCACGCCCACGCCACAGCGTCGCGCGACCCAGTAATGGCCGAATTCATGGAAGGTGACCAGTACGCCCAGGGCGACGATCAACCACCAGATGGAGCCTGCGATTTCACTCATGCGGAAGCGGCTTGGCCTGTGGCGGTGCGTTGGATCCAGCCCTGGCTGAAGTGCCGCGCGTGCCCGTCGGCCGCCAGCAGGGCCTCCAGGCTTCCGGCCGGGGCGTGTGCGTGGGCGGCGAGAGCATCCTCGACCAATGCAGGGATCGCTAGGAAACCGATTTTGCCCTGAAGAAAGGCTGAAACAGCAGTTTCGTTGGCGGCATTCAGGACAGCGGGCGCGGCGCCCCCGGTCTCCAGGGCCTCCCAGGCCAGGCGCAGGCAGGGAAAGGCCTCCAGGTCCGGGGCCTCGAACTCCAGCGTGCCGTGCCGCAGCAAATCCAGTCCGGCCACCCCCGAGTCGATGCGGCGCGGCCAGCCCAGGCCCAGCGACAGCGCGGTGCGCATGTCCGGCAGGCCAAGCTGGGCGAGGGTGGAGCCGTCGATGAAGTCGACCAGGGAGTGGACCAGACTCTGTGGGTGCACGAGCACGTCCAGGCGGTCGCGGCCCACGTCGAACAGATGGGCCGCTTCGATCAGCTCCAGACCCTTGTTCATCAAGGTGGCCGAATCGACCGAGATCTTCGGCCCCATCGACCATTTGGGATGGGCCACGGCCTGGGCCACGGTCACTGTCTCCAGCGAAGCGCGGCTGCGCCCGCGGAACGGCCCGCCCGAGGCGGTCAGCACGATCCGCCGCACCCGGGCGCCGGCCTCGCGCGAGCCCAGGCACTGGAAGATCGCGTTGTGTTCGCTGTCGATGGGGATGATGTCTGCACCGGTGGCCTTGGCCGCCGCCATCACCAGCGCGCCGGCCAGGACCAGGGATTCCTTGTTCGCCAGCAGCAGGCGCTTGCCCGCCTTGGCCGCCGCGAGCGTGGACGACAGGCCGGCGGCGCCCACGATGGCGGCCACCACCGTGTCGCAGGCATCACTGGCGACCAGCGCATCCAGGGCCTGATCGCCGGCATGGGGGCGGGTGCGCAGCCCAGCGTCGGCCAGGGCCTGACGCAGGGCCTCGAAGCGCGCCGGATCGGCGATGACCGCATGTTCCGGATGATGGATACGGCACAGGTCGACGAGCGCCGGCACGTTGCTGCCGGCGGCCAGCACGCTGGCGCGCAGCGCATCGGGGTGGCGCGCGATCACGTCCAGGGTGGAGGTGCCGATCGAGCCGGTGGCGCCCAGGACGGCGACGCTGCGCGTGGGGAAGGGTGCATCCATGCTCAGAATCCCAGCAGCTCACGGCCGATCAGGAACACCGGCAGGGCCGCCACGACACCATCGATGCGGTCCAGGATGCCGCCATGGCCGGGAATCAGGTGGCCCGAATCCTTCGCGCCCACGTGGCGCTTGAGCAGGCTCTCGAACAAGTCGCCCACCACCGAGACCAGCACCGTGGCCAGGCAGACCACCGTCAGCGCAGGGAGCTGCGCCAGGCTGACGCCCGCCGCCCAGCCGCCCAGCAGGCCAACGACCACGCCACCGGCCAGGCCGCCAAGCAGGCCTTCGACGGTCTTGTTGGGACTGATCCGCGGCGCCAGCTTGCGCTTGCCGAAGGCACGGCCGGCGAAGTAGGCGCCGCTGTCGGCCGCCCATACCACCGCCAGCGCGGTCAGCAGCCACAGGTGCTGGTGCAGGTCGTGCAGCTGGGTGAAGTTGCCCGAATGGATCAGGCACATGGCGCACCAGGCCGGAATGATCGCCAGGGTCCCGGCCGCGAGCTTGAACAGCCGCGCCCAGCTCCGGTGATCCGAGCCGAACGTGTAGAAACGCAGCCACAGCAGGGCGACCAGCCACCACACGGCGCCGACCAGGGCCACGATCTGGAACAGGGCCGGGGAGAGCCCGCTGCTGGAACCGCTGGCCCAGGTCAGCAGCACCATCAGGGCCAGGTTGAGCAGCAGCAGCACGGTGCGCGACAGGGTGTCGTCGACCTCGGCCAGCTTGAGCCACTCCCACAGGCCGATCAGGAACACGGCGGCGCCGAGCGCGGCCATCCAGGGGGTCGGCAACAGCAGGATGGCGGCGATCGCCAGCGGGGTCATCACCAGGGCGGCGAGGACGCGGGTACGGGTCATGATGTGGTTCCGTGCGTGGCCACCTGGGCCCCGGTCAGGCCGAAACGGCGTTCGCGCATGGCGAAGTCGTCCAGCGCGGCTTGCAGGACCGTGGCGTTTAGATCGGGCCACAGTGTCTCGGTGAACCACAGTTCGGTGTAGGCCAGCTGCCACAGCAGGAAGTTGCTGATGCGGTGGTCGCCGCCGGTGCGGATGAACAGGTCCGGCGGCGGCAGGTCGGACAGGGCGACGTGCGCATCCAGTCGCGCCTCGTCGATGTCCTCCGGCCGCAGGCGGCCGGCGGCAACTTCCTCGGCCAGGGCGCGCGCGGCGTCGGCCAGGTCCTGGCGCCCGCCGTAGCTGGCGGCGATGACCAGGGTCAGGCGCGTGTTGTCCACGGTCAGGCGCTCGGCCGCTTCCATGCGCTGGACGATGCCCGGCGCGAAGCGCGCCCGCTGCCCGATGAAGCGGATCCGCACGCCGCGGCGGTGCAGTTCGTCCACCTCGCGCTCCAGCGCGCCCATGAACAGCTTCATCAGGGCGCCGACCTCCTCGGCCGGGCGGCCCCAGTTCTCACTGGAAAACGCAAACAGGGTCAGGGCCTGGACGCCGCGCTCCAGACAGAAGTCGATGCACAGGTTGACTGCGCGCGCACCGGCACGATGACCGATCATGCGCGGACGGCGGCGGCGCTCGGCCCAGCGCCCGTTGCCATCCATGATGATGGCCAGGTGGCGAGGAACGCGAGGCGGAACGGGCGGCGTGACGGTCATGAAGGCGGTTTGACCCGCTCAGACGGCCATCAGTTCCTGCTCCTTGGCCTTGACCACCTCATCGACGTCCTTGATCGCCTTGTCGGTGAGCTTCTGGATCTCTTCCTCGCTGCGGCGCACCTCGTCCTCGGTGACTTCCTTTTCCTTCAGCAGGTCCTTGACCTGTTGATTGGCATCGCGGCGCACGTTGCGGATGGCGACCTTGGTGTCCTCACCTTCGCTGTGCACGACCTTGGACAGGTCGCGGCGGCGCTCCTCGGTGAGGACCGGGATGTTGATGCGGATGACGGTGCCGGCGGTATTCGGGGTCAGGCCCAGGTCCGAGGCCAGGATCGCCTTCTCCACGGCCGAGACCATCTGCTTCTCCCAGGGGGTGATGGTCAGCGAGCGGGCGTCGGTGACCGACACGGTGGCCACCTGCGACAGCGGCATGTCCGAGCCGTAGTAGTTCACCTTCAGATGATCGACCAGCGCGGTGGTGGCGCGACCGGTCCGCAGCTTGGTCAGGGCCTGGCGCAGCGACTCGACGCTCTTGTTCATGCGCATCTGCGCGTCGTTCTTGATGTCGTTCAGCATCGTCGGGTCCTGGGATTCGTCAAACCCGGGATTATAGGCGAAAGCCACCCTGGGCCGGGCCGGCGATCAGTGCGCGGGGTGCTCACCGGCATGGCAGACCTGCGGGCAGGCCTGGCCGCGCTCGAGCTGGAGGGTGGCGTGGTGGATGCCGAATTCGACGCCCAGCGCGTGTGCGGTGGCCTCGATGAAGGCGTCGTCGTCCTCGGCCCGGGGCCTGACCACATGCGCGGTCAGCGCGATCTCGCCAGCACCCAGCGACCAGATGTGCAGGTGGTGCACGGCTTCCACGCCGGGGCGCGCGGAAAGGAAGCGCACGACCGCCTCCTGGTCGATATGCGATGGCACCGCATCCATGGCCGCGGCGAAGCTTTCGCGCAGCAGGCCGAAGGTGCCCGCCGCGATGACCACCCCGACCAGCAGCGCGGTCACCGGATCGAGCCATTCCCAGCCCAGCCAGAGCATGCCGCAACCGGCGATCACCGCAGCCAGGGAGACCGCGGCATCGGCCAGCAGGTGCAGGACGGCACCGCGCCGGTTGAGGTCGTGCCCGCCGTGGCCGTGGCCGCCATGCAGCAGCCAGCCGGCCCCCAGGTTGACGACGATCCCGATGGCGGCCACCACGATCACCGGCATGGCCGGAACGCCTGGCGGGTCACTGAAGCGGCGCACCGCCTCCCAGGCCAGGCCGCCGGCGAAGACCATCAGGACCAAGGCGTTGGCCAGCGGGGCGAGCAGGGTGGCGCGCCGCCAGCCATAGGTATGGCTCGCCGTCGGGCGGCGCCGGGCCATGCCGGCCGCCGCCCAGGCCAGGCCCAGGCCCAGCACGTCGCCCAGGTTGTGCAACGCGTCGGAGAGCAGGGCCAGGGAGTTGGTGTGGAAGCCGTAACCGGCTTCCAGCGCGGTGTACGCCAGGTTGACCAACAGCGCCACGGCATAGCCGCGGGTGCCGGTGTCGCCGCCGTGGGCGTGGTTGTGTCCGTGGGAATGCGCGTGGCCGGCGTGCGCGCCGTGATCGTGGTCGTGCGACATGGCACCAGCCTCGCGCGGATGGCCGCGCGGACACAATTACAGGTTCAACCGCGGCCTTCGACCAGGGTGCCGATGTTCTCGCCGCGCAGGATGTTCATCAGGTTGCCCGGCACGCCCAGGTCGTAGATGCGCAGTGGCACGGCGCTGTCGCGGCACAGGGCGAAGGCGGCGGTGTCCATAACCTCCAGGCCGCGGCTGATGACCTCGTCGTAGGTCAGCGAGTCGAAGCGCTTGGCATCAGGGAACTTGCGCGGATCCTTGTCATACACGCCGTCAACCTTGGTGGCCTTGAGCAGCAGGTCGGCCTCGATCTCGATCGCGCGCAGGGCCGCGCCGGAGTCGGTGGTGAAGAACGGGTTGCCAGTGCCTGCGGCGAAGATCGCGATGCGGCCCTTTTCCAGATGGCGCACGGCGCGGCGGCGGATGTAGTCCTCGCACACGTCGTTGATCTTCAGGGCGCTCATCACGCGCACCTTGGCGCCGAGCTTCTCCAGCGCGTCCTGCATGGCCAGCGCGTTGATGACCGTGGCCAGCATGCCCATCTGGTCGCCGGTGACCCGGTCCATGCCGCCGGCGGCCAGGCCCGCGCCGCGGAAGATGTTGCCGCCGCCGATGACCAGGGCCACTTCGGCGCCGGCATGGTGCGCCTCGAGGATTTCCCGGGCGATGCGGCCGATGACCTTGGGATCGATGCCGTAATCCTCTGATCCCATCAGCGCCTCCCCGGAAAGTTTCAGCAGGATGCGGCGATAGGCGAGGGGGGCGGTCATCGGTGGGGGCCTCAGTGGTATGGGGGCAAACGTCGGCAAGTCTAGCCGACGCGCGTGATGGCGTCAGGCATGCGATGCGCGGAGGCCGCGGTCCGTCCAGCAGCCCTTAAGATCGGGTATCAGCCATGCCTCGCAGGAGTGCGCCATGTCCGTCCGTACGTTGGGTGAGTTCGTCGACGCATCCGTCGAGCGCGACACCACGACCGATGCCTTCGAACTGGAGGGCCCACACCTGCTGGAAGTCCGCCTCAACGGCCGGATCTGGGCCAAAGCCGGTGCGATGGTGGCGCGGATGGGGGAAGTGAAGTTCACCCGCCAGGGGCTGTTGGAGCAGGGCGTGGGCAACCTGCTCAAGAAGATGGCCAGTGGCGAGGGCATGCAGCTGATGAAGGTCGAGGGTCGGGGGCGCGTCTACCTGGCCGACAAGGGCAAGCGCATCACCCTGCTGCGCCTGGCCGGCGAGTCGATCTACGTCAACGGCAACGATGTACTGGCGACCGAGTCCGGCATCCAGGCACGCATCACCATGATGCGCAAGGTCGCCGGGATGCTGTCCGGCGGTCTGTTCAACATGCACCTGTCCGGGCACGGCATCGTGGCGATCACCTCGCACTACGAGCCGTTGACGCTCAGGGTCGACGCCGGCAGCGGCCCGGTGTTCACCGATCCGCAGGCCACCGTGGCCTGGTCGGGCGGACTGACCCCGGACATCGTCACCGACATAAGCCTGAAGACCTTCCTCGGGCGCGGGTCGGGTGAAAGCGTGCAACTGCGTTTCGCCGGTGAGGGCTGGGTGGTGGTGCAGCCCTACGAGGAAGTGGCGTCCGCGCACGCTCACTGACCGGGCGCGTGGGCTGTGGTCCTGAGTTGACGTTCCGAATGAGGCATCGCCGCGGGTCGCGCGGCGATGCGGACGGATCAGACTTCCAGCGAAGCCAGGTCGCCCTTGGTCTCCAGCCACGCCTTGCGATCGCCGGCGCGCTTCTTGGCCAGCAGCATGTCCATCAGGCCGTCGGTCTGCTCGGCATCGTCGATGGTCAGCTGCACCAGGCGCCGGGTATCGGGGTGGATGGTCGACTCGCGCAGCTGCGAAGGATTCATCTCGCCCAGACCCTTGAAGCGGGTCACGTTGACCTGGCCCTTGAGCTTCTCGCGCGCGATCTTTTCCAGCAGCAGGCGCTTTTCTTCCTCGTCCAACGCGTAGAACACCTGCTTGCCCACGTCCACGCGGAACAGCGGCGGCATCGCCACGAACACGTGCCCCGCCTCGACCAGCGCCGGGAAGTGCTTGAGGAACAGCGCCGAAAGCAGGGTGGCGATATGCAAGCCGTCCGAGTCGGCGTCGGCCAGGACCACGACCTTGCCGTAGCGCAGGCCGGAGATGTCGTCCTTGCCCGGGTCGCAGCCGATGGCGATGGCCAGGTTGTGCACTTCCTCGGAGGCCAGCACGCTGCCGGAGGCCACTTCCCAGGTGTTCAGGATCTTGCCGCGCAGCGGCATGATCGCCTGAAAGTCCTTGTCGCGGGCCTGCTTGGCGCTGCCGCCGGCCGAATCGCCCTCGACCAGGAACAGCTCGGTGCGCGACAGGTCCTGGCTGATGCAGTCGGCCAGCTTGCCGGGCAGGGCGGGGCCGGCGGTGACCTTCTTGCGGACGATCTGCTTTTCGGTCTTCAGCCGCGCGCTGGCGCGATCGATGGCGATCTGCGCGATCTGCAGGCCGGTTTCCACATGCTGGTTGAGCCACAGGCTGAAGGCATCGTGCGCGGCGCCTTCGATGAAGCCGGCGGCCTGACGCGAGGACAGGCGCTCCTTGGTCTGGCCGGAGAACTGCGGGTCGGTCATCTTCAGCGACAGCACGAAGGCGACCCGGTCCCACACGTCTTCCGGGGCCAGCTTGACCCCGCGCGGCAGCAGGTTGCGGAAGTCGCAGAACTCGCGCAGCGCATCGGTCAGGCCCGAGCGCAGGCCGTTGACGTGGGTGCCGTGCTGGGCGGTGGGGATCAGGTTGACGTAGCTCTCCTGGACCAGCTCGCCTTCCGGAACCCAGGCCACGGCCCAGTCCACCACCTCGGTCTCCTTCTTGAGCACGCCGGTGAACAGCTCGGCCGGCAGCAGCTCGCGCCCGGCCATCTCGCCCTTGAGGTAGTCGCGCAGGCCGTCCTCGAACAGCCAGGTGTCGGTATCGCCGCTGGCCTCGTCGGTCAACTTGACCGTCAGGCCCGGGCACAGCACCGCCTTGGCCCGCAACAGGTGGCGCAGGGCGCGCACGTTGATCTTGGGCGTGTCGAAGTACTTCGGGTCGGGCCAGAAGCGCAGCCGGGTGCCGGTGTTCTTCTTGCCGACGCTGCCGACCACTTCCAGCGGGCTGGCGCGGTCGCCGTCGCGGAAGGTGATGCGGTGTTCGCTGCCTTCGCGCTTGATGTGGATTTCCACCAGGGTGGACAGCGCGTTGACCACGCTCACGCCCACGCCGTGCAGACCACCGGAGAAGGTGTAGTTCTTGTTGTTGAACTTGCCGCCGGCATGCAGCCTGGTGAGGATCAACTCCACGCCGGGGACCTTCTCCTCGGGGTGGATGTCTACCGGCATGCCGCGCCCGTCATCGGAAACCTCCACGCTGCCGTCCTTGTGGAGGGTGACCTCGACGGTCTTGGCGTGGCCGCCCAGGGCCTCGTCCACGGAATTGTCGATGACTTCCTGGGCCAGGTGGTTGGGGCGCGCGGTGTCGGTGTACATGCCGGGCCGGCGCTTGACCGGGTCCAGGCCGGAGAGGACTTCGATATCAGCAGCGTTGTAGCGGGTATTCATTCGGTCGATCAGGTCGTGTCTAGGGCCACGAAGGGCGGCAAGTGTGGGGCCTGGGGGGCGGATTTGCACGTGCGGCGACGTATGGTCCAGCCGCCACCGGCGCGGCATGCGGCAACGACGCGGCTTGCCACTACAATCGGTTACAGGCGGCAGCACGGCTCCGTCCGGCGCCGGTGTCACCGGCGTGCGAACCGGGTGCCGGAGCGCGCCGTTGCAAGGAGATCCTAAGTGGTGCAAGTCGCCGCCCGTGAGACAGCGGGCGCCCCGTTTGGGGGGCAAGAGATGGTGGCGGCCGATGTCGGGGGCACCTATGCCCGGCTTGGCCTGGTCCATGTGGGGCAGGACGGCACGCCCGAATTGCGTCATCACCGGCGTTACGTGGGGGCCGAATTTCCGTCGCTGGCCGCGGTGTTGTCCCGCTTCCGGCACGCGCTGGAAGCCGAGGGCGTCGCCTTCCCAGACCAGGGCGTGGTGGCCATTGCGGGCCTTCTACAGGGCGACGAACTGCTCAATGCCAATCTTCCCTGGCCGGTGTCGCTGGCGCAGACCCAGCGCGAGGCCGGGCTGCGCAGGTTCCGGCTGATCAACGATTTCGAGGCGCTGGCCTGGGCGCTGCCGCATGTGCCGGCAGGCCAGATGCGTGCGCTGGGAGAGGCGGAGGCAGGCGCGGTGCGGTTTCCTGCGCTGTTGCTGGGGCCTGGTACCGGGCTGGGAGCGGCCCTGGCCGTCCATGGTGATGCCGGCTTTGGCGTCCAGCCCAGCGAGGCCGGGCATGCCGCGCTGGCGGCGACTACGTCGCTGGAGCTGGACGTGGTCCGCGTGCTGCAGCGGCGCTTCGGCCATGTCGACAACGAACGGGCGCTGTCCGGGACCGGCCTGATGCATCTATATGCGGCCCTGTGCGAACTTCGACAGGCGCCGGTCGTGCACGGCGCGCCTGCCGACCTGGTCGCGGCCGCCGGCGACGACGCCCTGGCCGCCGAATGCCTGGACATGTTCTGCCAGTGGCTGGGCAGCCTGGCCGGCGACCTGGCCATCACCTTCTGCGCCCATTCGGTCTATCTGGCCGGTGGCCTGGCCGGCCATCTGGGCGAACATCTGCAGGCCGGTGGCTTCATGCGCCGCTTCCACGACAAGGGCGTGCTGTCCAGTGCGCTGCGACAGATCCCGGTGTCGTGCATCGAGCACGGCCAACTGGGCATCATCGGTGCGGCCGCGTGGTTCGCGGCCCATCCGGACCCCCACTGATCCCCACCCACGGAGCTCCCGACATGCCCTCACGTCGCACTTTCCTGCAGTCCTCCCTCCTGGCCGCCGGCGCCGCCGCGCTCCCGCGCGGGTTTGCCCAGACCAAAGCCAGCGGCGCCAAGGTCGTGTCTACCTGGGATTTCGGCGTGCCGGCCAACCAGGCGGCCTGGGCGGTGTTGGGCAAGGGCGGCAGCGCCATCGACGCGGTCGAGGCTGGCGCGCGCTGGGCCGAGACCGGCCAGTGCAATTCCACGGTGGGGCGCTGCGGCTATCCGGACCGCGACGGCCACGTGACCCTGGACGCCAGCATCATGAAGGGTGACGGCAGCTGCGGCGCGGTGGCGGCCATCGAAGGCATCGACCATCCGATCTCGGTGGCGCGCAAGGTGATGGAAAAGACCCCCCACGTCCTGCTGGTGGCCGAAGGTGCCCAGCAGTTCGCGGTCAGCGAGGGCTTCAAGGTGCAGGACCTGCGTACGCCGGAGGCCGAGAAAGCCTGGAAGGCGTGGCTCAAGACCTCCAAGTACCAACCGGAGATCAATGTCGAGCGCCGCAGCCTGCCCGGCAACAGCGAGAACCACGACACCATCGGCATGCTGGCCCTGGACAAGGAGGGCCGCATGGCTGGCGCCTGCACCACCAGCGGCATGGCCTGGAAGATGCGTGGTCGCGTCGGCGATAGCCCGATCATCGGGGCCGGCCTGTACGTGGACGACGAGGTCGGTGGCGCGACGGCCTCGGGCGTGGGCGAGGAGATGATCCGCAACGCCGCCAGCTTCCTGGTGGTCGAGTTGATGCGCCAGGGGCGCAGCCCGGCCGATGCCTGCCGCGAGGCCATCGAGCGGGTGGTGCACAAGCGCCCGGCGGCCAGCAAGGAGCTGCAGGTCTGCTTCCTGGCGATGAACAAGGATGGCCAGGTGGGCGCCTTCGCCCTGCACAAGGGCTTCGTCTACGCGGTCTGCGATGCATCCAAGCAGGACGCGCTGCTGCCTTCGCAGTCGATCTACACCACCGACAAGACCTGAGCGGGCGGCGCATGGGATATCTGCTGGAGGTCGCGGCCGGCTCGCTGGAATCGGCCCTGGTCGCGCAGCGTGGCGGGGCCGACCGGGTCGAGCTGTGCGAGAACCTGGGCGAAGGCGGGTGCACCCCGTCCTACGGCACCGTGGCGCTGGCGCGGGAGCGGCTGCGCATCCCGCTCTACGTCCTGATCCGGCCGCGCGGGGGGGATTTCGTCTATTCGCCGGCCGAGTGGGAAGTGATGGCGCGCGATGTCGCCAGTTGCCGGCAACTTGGCTGCGACGGGGTCGTGCTGGGGGCGCTGGATGCTGCCGGTCAGGTGGATGTCGCCGGCTGCGCGGGCCTGATCGCCGAGGCGGGCACGATGGGCGTGACCTTTCATCGGGCCTTCGATTGCGTGGCCGATCCGGCGGTGGCCCTGCAGCAGATCATCGGCCTGGGCTGCGAGCGCGTGCTGACGTCCGGGGCGGCCTCCGCGGCGCCGCTTGGGGCCGACGCGATCGCCCGTGCCGTGCGTCAGGCCGGCGGTCGCCTGTCGGTGATGCCCGGCGCGGGCATCACTGCGGACAATGTCGCCGCACTGGCGCGCCAGACCGGCGCCCGCGAGTTCCACGCCTCGGCGCGCCAGCGCGTCGCCGGGGTCGGCCGGGGGCTGGATGGCCTTGAAACCGGTTATTGGTGCACCGAGATTGGACGCGTCGAGGGCTTGCGTCGCGCGCTTGCCGGCTGAATCCGGGCGATCCGGTTCAGGTGGCGCTGGATGCGGACTGCGTAGGCTTGCAGATGTCGCCGCCAAGTGTGGCGATTCCACCCGGTTCCTCACTGGAGGCCCCATGAAAACCCGTCACATTCTGATGCTCGCCGGCGCGCTCGCCGCCGTTTCTTCCGCCGCCGTCGCCATGGCCCAGGCCACAGGCGCGCAGGCTGCTGGCAAGGGCGCCAGCGCCGACCCGTCCAAGTCGCAGGACACCCGGAGCGAGGCCGAAAAGCGGGCCGCGCGTCGCGCCGCCAATGCCGCCCGGCTCAAGGGCGAGGATCCCGCCTTGACCAACCCGGCCCCGCGCGAAGAGGAAGAGGAAGAAGGGCACAAGTCCTGATCCAGCCGGCTGCGCCTTTCCGCCACGCCCCGCTTCTTGCGGGGCGTGTGCGTTTGGGCCAGCCAACGTCTCGCGCCGCGGGACAGCCAGCGCCCGCCGCGTTTGGCCGCCAGCGCCGCTACCGCTAAACTATGGCTTTCCTGGAGCCCAAAGATCCATGACTCCCCTGATTTTCGTGACCGGCGGCGTGGTGTCCTCGCTGGGCAAGGGCATTGCCGCCGCGTCGCTGGCGTCGATTCTCGAAGCACGTGGCCTGAAGGTCACGATGATGAAGCTGGACCCCTACATCAACGTCGACCCGGGCACGATGAGCCCGTTCCAGCATGGTGAGGTCTACGTCACCGACGACGGCGCCGAGACCGACCTGGACCTGGGTCACTACGAGCGCTTCGTGCGCACGCGCCTGAGCCGCAAGAACTCGGTCACCACCGGGCGCATCTACGAAAACGTCATCCGCAAGGAGCGCCGCGGCGATTACCTGGGCGCGACCGTGCAGGTCATCCCGCACATCACCGACGAGATCAAGCGCAGCATCGACGAAGCCGCGTCAGGCTTCGACGTGGGCCTGATCGAGGTCGGCGGCACCGTGGGCGACATCGAGTCGCTGCCGTTCCTGGAGGCGATCCGCCAGATCCGTGCCGAGCGCGGCCAAGAGAAGGCCGTCTTCATGCACCTGACCCTGGTGCCGTACATCGCCGCGGCCGGCGAGTTGAAGACCAAGCCGACCCAGCATTCGGTCAAGGAACTGCGTTCGATCGGCATCCAGCCCGACGTGCTGCTGTGCCGCTCCGAGCAGGAGATCCCGGACGGCGAACGCCGCAAGATCTCGCTGTTCACCAACGTCTCCGAGCGCGCGGTGATCACCCTGCGCGACGTGGACGTGCTCTACAAGATTCCGCTGGGGCTGAAGGAGCAGGGCCTGGACCAGTTCGTGGTCGACCGCCTGCACCTGCCGGCCAAGCACGAAGCCGACCTGCACGAGTGGGAGGCGGCGGTCGATGCCACCGTCAATCCGCTCGATGAAGTCACCATCGCGGTGGTCGGCAAGTACGTGGACCACAAGGACGCCTACAAGTCGGTCGGCGAGGCGCTCAAGCACGGCGGCCTGCGCCAGCGCACCCGCGTCAACCTCAAGTGGATAGAGTCGCAGGACGTCGAGTCCGGTGCCGAAACCCTGGATGACGTGGACGGCATCCTGGTGCCCGGCGGGTTCGGCGATCGTGGATTCGAAGGCAAGGTGCTCACCGCCCAGTACGCCCGCGAGCACGGCGTGCCGTATTTCGGCATCTGCTATGGCATGCAGGCCGCGGTGGTCGACTACGCGCGCCACATCTGCGGCTTGGAAGGCGCCAACAGCACCGAGAACGACAAGCAGTCCCCACACCCGGTGATCGGCCTGATCACCGAGTGGCGCACCAGTTCGGGCGAGGTGGAAAAGCGCGACGAGCGTTCGGACCTGGGCGGCACCATGCGCCTGGGCCTGCAGGAGCAGCGCCTCAAGCCCGGCACCCTGGCGCGCGAGATGTACGGCCAGGACGTGGTGTCCGAGCGGCATCGTCATCGCTACGAGTTCAACAACCGCTATCGCACCCAGCTCGAAGACGCAGGCCTGGTCATCAGCGCCAAGTCCATGGACGACACGCTGGTGGAAATGGTCGAGCTGCCGCGCGACAAGCATCCCTGGTACCTGGCCTGCCAGGCGCATCCTGAATTCCTCTCGACCCCGCGCGAGGGCCACCCGTTGTTCGTCGGCTTCATCCGCGCCGCGCGTGAGCGCAAGGCCGGTGGCACGTTGCTCAAGGAGGCACGCGCATGAAACTGTGTGGATTCGAGGCTGGTATCGACCAGCCGTTGTTCCTGATCGCCGGGCCCTGCGTGATCGAGTCGATGCAGCTGCAGCTCGACGTCGCCGGCAAGCTCAAGGACATCACCTCCAGGCTGGGGATGAACTTCATCTTCAAGTCCAGCTTCGACAAGGCCAACCGGACCTCGGGCACGTCGTTCCGTGGGCCGGGCATGGAAGAGGGGCTCAAGGTCCTGGCCGAGGTCAAGCGTCAGATCGGCGTGCCGGTGCTGACCGACGTGCACGAGTACACCCCGATGAACGAGGTCGCCGACGTGGTCGACGTGCTGCAGACCCCGGCCTTCCTGGTGCGGCAGACGGATTTCATCAAGAACGTCTGCGCGGCCGGCAAGCCGGTGAACATCAAGAAGGGCCAGTTCCTCTCGCCGTGGGACATGAAGCCGGTCGTCGACAAGGCCAAGTCGACGGGCAACGAGCAGATCATGGTCTGCGAGCGCGGCGCGTCCTTCGGCTACAACAACCTGGTCAGCGACATGCGCTCGCTGTCGGTGATGCGCGAGACCGGCTGTCCTGTCGTGTTCGATGCCACCCACTCCGTGCAGCTGCCCGGCGGGCAGGGCACCAGCTCTGGCGGCCAGCGCGAGTTCGTGCCGGTGCTGGCGCGCGCGGCGGTGGCCGTGGGCGTGGCCGGCCTGTTCGCCGAAACCCACCCGGACCCGGCCAAGGCCTTGTCCGATGGTCCCAACGCCTGGCCGCTGGACAAGATGGAAGCGCTGCTGGAAACCCTGCTGGCGCTGGACTCGATCACCAAGAAGAACGGCTTCCTGGAAGACGGCGTCAAGGCCTGATGCCAGACGGCCAGCCTCCCGCGCGCGGATTCGCAGGCCTGGGCCACCGCCAGGGGGTGGCCTGCCTGCTTGTCCCGTTGGCAGGCGTGATGGTCGCCACCCACTGGCGCGTGCCAGACCTCCAGGAGCGTGTGTCCAGTGGCACGCTCGCCCCGGGCAAGGCCATCGAAACGGCAGCGGCTTCGACCAGCGGCTTCTTGCTGGTCTGCCTGGCATCCGCGCTGTTGGCCTGCACCCTCTACAATCGCGTCGCCCGGGAACGTGCACGTGGCCGCAACGCTGGCGCACGCGAGATGGCGTTCCTCACTTCACTCGGTCATCGCCTGACCGGCCCCCGACTTTCATCCGATCGAAAGAGCCAAGACTGATCCCATGACCAATATCGCCAAGATCCACGCCCGCGAAATCCTCGACTCCCGTGGTAATCCCACGCTGGAAGCGGAAGTCACGCTCACCGATGGTTCCTTCGGCCGTGCGGCCGTGCCCTCCGGTGCCTCCACCGGTGCCAAGGAAGCGGTGGAACTGCGTGACGGCGACAAGACCCGTTACCTGGGCAAGGGCGTGCGCAAGGCGGTGGAGAACATCAACACCACCATCGCCGATGCGCTGAAGGACTTCGACGCCGCCGACCAGGAAGGCCTGGACCGGCGCCTGATCGACCTGGATGGCACCGAGAACAAGGGCCGCCTGGGCGCCAACGCGCTGCTCGGTGTGTCCCTGGCCAACGCACACGCGGTGGCCGCCTCGAACCACAAGCCGCTGTGGAAGCACCTGGCCGACACCTGCGAATCGGATGTCTGCCTGCCGGTGCCGATGATGAACATCATCAACGGCGGTGCGCATGCCGACAACAACGTGGACTTCCAGGAGTTCATGGTCCTGCCGGTCGGCTTCGATTCGTTCTCCGAGTCGCTGCGCGCCGGCACCGAGATCTTCCACGCGCTCAAGAGCGTGCTCAAGGGCCATGGCCTGAGCACCGCGGTGG
Source organism: Pseudoxanthomonas sp. JC1303 (assembly GCF_058448525.1). Lineage (NCBI taxonomy): Bacteria > Pseudomonadati > Pseudomonadota > Gammaproteobacteria > Lysobacterales > Lysobacteraceae > Pseudoxanthomonas > Pseudoxanthomonas sp. JC1303. The sequence continues at coordinate 3,503,222 of NZ_CP185958.1, forward strand.
GCGATGAAGGCGGCTTCGCGCCGGATTTCCGCAGCAACGTCGAGGCGCTGGACACCATCCTGGAAGCCATCGGCAAGGCCGGCTACGCCGCGGGCGAGGACATCCTGCTGGGCCTGGACGTGGCCTCCAGCGAGTTCCACGACAACGGCAAGTACAACTTGGTGGGCGAGAACAAGCGCCTGACCTCCGAGCAGTTCGTCGACTTCCTGGCTGACTGGGCCGCCCAGTACCCGATCATCACCATCGAGGACGGCATGTCCGAGGACGACTGGACCGGCTGGAAGCAGCTGACCGATCGCATCGGCAACAAGGTCCAGCTGGTTGGCGACGATTTGTTCGTCACCAACCCGAAGATCTTCAAGGAAGGCATCGAGTCGCAGACCGCCAACGCCATCCTGATCAAGGTCAACCAGATCGGCACGCTGACCGAGACGCTGGAAGCCATCGCCATGGCCCACCATGCCAAGTACGCGGCGATCGTCTCCCATCGTTCCGGTGAGACCGAGGACACCACCATCGCCGACATCGCGGTGGCCACCACCGCCACCCAGATCAAGACCGGCTCGCTGTGCCGCTCGGACCGCGTGGCCAAGTACAACCAGCTGCTGCGCATCGAAGAAGCACTGGGCAAGCAGGCGCGTTACGCCGGGCGCAACGCGTTCGTTTCACTCAAGCGCTGAGCGCCGCGCCGTGCGTCCGAAGCGTGTGATCGCGGTGCGCGGGAGCTGACATGGCCAAGGTGCGTTGGCTGCTGCTGGGCTTGCTGGTGCTGCTGGCGGTGCTGCAATACCACCTGTGGTTCGGACGCGGCAGCTCCGGCCAGGTCATCACCATGCGCGCGCAGGTCGAAAGCCAGGCCCGCGAGAACGCGGGCCTGCGCCAGCGCAACGCGGCGCTGGCCGCCGAGGTCGAGGACCTCAAGTCGGGCGAGGAAGCCGTCGAGGAGCGCGCGCGCAGCGAGTTGGGCATGATCAAGCCGGGCGAGAAGTTCTATCGCGTGGTCGACGCCCCCGCTGGTGCGGGCAGCGCGGCCCCGGCGCCGGCCAGTGCGCCGGAGGCCTCCGATCCGGTCAACGATGACGACGCGGCCCGCGCGGAGGGCGATTGATGGGGGGGCTGTGGGTGGTCGTCCCCGCGGCCGGGCGCGGGACGCGCTTCGGCAGCGAGATTCCCAAGCAGTATCTGGAAGTCGGGGGCCAGTCCGTGCTGGCCTGGACCCTCTCCACACTGCTGGCCCATCCGCTGGTGGCCGGTGCGGTGGTCGCGCTGTCGGCCGATGACCCGTGGTGGCCGGGCTGGACGCAGTTCGGCGGCAAGCCGGTGCTGGCCTGCGTCGGCGGCGGGACCCGCGCGGCCTCCGTGCTGGCGGCGCTGCAGGTGTTGCCCGACGACGTACGCGCCGATGACTTCGTGCTGGTCCACGATGCCGCGCGGCCGAACCTGGCCGAGGCCGACCTGGAGCGCCTGATCGAGCGCGGGCGCGAAGATCCCGTCGGCGGGCTGCTCGCCGCGCCGGTGCGCGACACGCTCAAGCGTGCCGGCGATGACGGCGGCGTGGACGGCACCGAGCCGCGTGAGCGCCTGTGGCGGGCGCTCACTCCGCAGATGTTTCGGCGCCTGCAGCTCACCCGCGCGCTGGACGAGGCCGCCGGCGCCGGCATCGATGTCACCGACGAATCCATGGCCATGGAGCGCCAGGGCCTGCGTCCGCTGCTGGTGGAAGGCAGGGAAACCAATTTCAAGATCACCACGCCGGCCGACCTGGAGCGCTTTGCGTTCATCCTGTCGCTGCGCGTGGCCGCATAAGGAACTTCGAGATGTCAGTCCCGCAGATCCGCATCGGCCAGGGCTTCGATGTGCATGCCTTCGCCCCGGACGGCGATCACGTCATGCTGGGCGGCGTGCGTGTCGAGCACAGCCGCGGCGTGCTGGCGCACAGCGACGGCGACGTGGTCGTCCACGCGCTGTGCGATGCGCTCCTCGGGGCCCTGGCCCTGGGGGACATCGGTCGCCACTTCCCGCCGAGCGATCCACGCTGGAAAGACGTGGACAGCACCGAGTTCCTGCGCCATTGCGATGGCCTGGTGCGCGCACGCGGCTGGCTGGTCGGCAACGCCGATATCACCGTGATGTGCGAGCGACCCAAGGTCGGCCCGCACGCGCTGGCCATGTGCACGCATCTGGCGCAGGTCCTGGGCATCGATGCCGATGCCATGAGCGTCAAGGCCACCACCACCGAAAAGCTGGGCTTCACCGGGCGCGGTGAAGGCATCGCCGCGCAGGCCGTGGTGCTGCTGGTGCGGGCTTGATTCGACGGACGCATTGTTCGACGGACGCTTATTCAACGGACGCGCTGTAGCGCCGAGCGTGATCGGCTGAAGCTTTCCTCGGGAAGGCCCCGGCCGAGCAAGCTCGGCGCTACAGCCATCGGGCGAGCTCCGCCGGCATTACCGCGCAGGCTCCGGCCCGCACGCCCCAGCCGAGCAAGCTCGGCGCTACGAGAAGGCACACCACATGACCGAGACATCGTTGCTCCCCTTGGCCTTCGGGCCGGCGGTGCTGGAGGCGGTGTTCCGCAGCCGGCCGGAAGACTTCCAGGTCGATGAGATCGATGCGTTCGACGCCAGTGGCGAGGGCGAGCACCTGCTGCTGACCGTGCGCAAACGCGGCCTCAACACTGTCGAGGTGGCGCGCACGCTTGCGCGCTGGGCGGGCATCGGCGAGGTCGGCATCGGTTATGCCGGGCTCAAGGACCGGCATGCGGTGACCACTCAGCGTTTCAGCGTGCACCTGCCCAAGCGTGTGTCGCCGGACCTGGACGCGCTGGTGACGCCCAATCTGGAGGTCGCTGCCTCCACCTGGCACAGCCGCAAGCTGCCGCGCGGCGCGCTGGAGGGCAATCGCTTCACCCTGGTGTTGCGCCAGGTGCAGGGCGAGCGCGAGGCGATCGACGCGCGCCTGCAGGCCATCGCCGCGCGTGGCTTGCCCAACTGGTTTGGCGAGCAGCGCTTTGGTCGCGCCGGAGACAACGTCGCCCAGGCGCTGGCCATGTTCGAAGGACGCCGAGTCAAGCGCGAGCAACGCTCGATGCTGTTGTCGGCCGCGCGCTCGGAACTGTTCAATCGCGTCTTGTCGGCGCGCGTGACCGAGGGCAGCTGGGAACGCGGGCTGGACGGTGAGGTCTGGATGCTCGCCGGCAGCCGCAGTGTGTTCGGCCCTGAAGCCTGGAGCGACGCGCTGGCCGAACGGCTGGCGCGCTTCGATATCCATCCCAGTGGTCCGTTATGGGGAGAAGGTGAGCTGCGCACGCAGGACGCCTGTGCTGCCCTGGAGACACAGGTGCTCGCGCAGGGCGATGGGCCGGCGCTGCGTGCTGGCCTGGAGTCGGCCCGGTTGAAGCAGGAGCGTCGCGCTTTGCGCCAGCAGGCGGCCGACCTGCAGTGGTCGTGGCAGGATCCACAGACGCTGGAGCTGCGCTTCGAGCTGGTGCCCGGGAGCTATGCCACCGCGCTGCTGCACGAACTCGGCGCGGTGCGCGAGGCTAACCGGATCACCTGACGTCGCTGCCGTGTCCATTCAAAGCCTAGCGGGGCCACCGTCCCGCGCGGACTGTCGATATGGTGGCCGACGTTCGCTAACCCCAATGTTGGTGGTCAGGGGCGGGCGGCGAGCAGGACGATGACCGCGCCGGTGCCGCCCTGCGTCGGCAACGCGGAATGGAATGCCAGCACGTCATTGCGCTGGCGCAGCACGCGGTCCACAACGTTCTTCAGGACCGGGATATCGGCGTCCGAGCCCAACCCCTTGCCGTGCACGATGCGCACGCAGGCCGTGCCGCTGCGCTGGGCCTCGCGCAGGAACTGACGCAGCAGCGCCTCGGCCTGGCTGGCCGTGGCGCCGTGCAGGTCCAATTCGTCCTGAATCGAGAACTGGCCACGCTTGAGGCGGGTGAAGATGCTGGCGGGCAGGGCCTCGACCCGATGCGAGAGCACATCGCCGGCACCGATCGGCATGGCCTCCAGCGCCTGGCGGAACTCGCTCAGCGCGGCGCGCTCGTCGGCGCGCGCCATGCGGGCCGACGGACGTGGGCGCGGCTTGCTGGGCGGCGAGGGCGCAGCGTCCAGGCGCCGCACCTGGCCGATAGCCTCGCGGAACAGGCTGGCGTCGTCGTCGTCGTCGTCGCGCGGATCGCTCATGGCAGGCAGGTTACGTCGCATCGCGGCCCATGCAAGGGCGAAGCGTCCGGATCGATCCGGTATCATCGGACGCGCATCATTGAAGGAAGTTTGAGTGCGCGTACTTGTAAGCAACGATGACGGCGTCGACGCCCCCGGGATCCGCATGCTGGCCGAGGCGTTGCGCCAGGCCGGGCACGAAGTTTGGGTAGTGGCCCCCGACCGGGACCGTTCCGGCGCCAGCAACTCGCTCACGCTGGATCTGCCGATCCGCACCCGCCAGCTGGACGAGCGCACCATCCGCGTCAACGGCACCCCAACCGATTGCGTCCACCTGGCGCTGACCGGGATGCTGGATTTCGAGCCGGACATCGTGGTGTCCGGCATCAACAACGCGCCCAACCTGGGCGATGACGTGATCTATTCGGGCACGGTGTCGGCGGCGATGGAAGGACGCTTCCTCGGGTTTCCCGCAGTGGCCGTGTCGCTGGTGAGCCGTGACCATGCCCCCAAGCACTTCGAGACCGCCGCGCGCGCGGCGGTGCAGATCGTGGCCCGGCTCAAGGCCGATCCGCTGCCTGCCAACACCATCCTCAACGTCAACGTCCCGGACCGGCCCTGGTCCGAGGTCACCGGGTTCGAGGTCACGCGGCTCGGCAATCGCCATCGCTCCGAGCCCTGCCTGCCACAGCGCGATCCGCGCGGCGGCACCGTGTACTGGATCGGTCCGGCCGGGCCGGAACAGGATGCCGGCGTAGGGACCGATTTCCATGCGGTGCGCAGTGGCGCCATCTCCATCAGCCCTATCCATGTGGACCTGACCCGCTACCAGGCGCTGGAGACGGTCGCCGGCTGGGTCGACGGCCTGGCCGCGGACCTGGAGCCGGCGGCATGACCCCGCGCCTGCGCGTCCAACCGGCCGATGCGGCCGGATCGGGAATGACGTCCCAGCGCGTGCGCGATCGGTTGGCGCAGCGCCTGCGCGAGGCGGGCATCGTCGATGAGAACGTGCTCAACGCCATCCGCACCGTGCCACGGCACCTGTTCGTGGACGAAGCGCTGGCCACGCGCGCCTACGAGGACACCGCGCTGCCCATCGGCCACAGCCAGACCATTTCCCAGCCCTGGGTGGTGGCCCGCATGACCGAGGTGCTGCTGGCCGGACGTGCGCCCAGGACGGTGCTGGAAGTGGGGACCGGATCGGGCTACCAGGCGGCGATCCTGGCTTCGCTGGGACTGGACGTCTATACGGTCGAGCGGATCGGCGACCTGCTGCGCCTGGCGCGCAAGCGCCTGCGCCTGCTCGGCTTGAACGTGCGCAGCAAGCATGACGACGGACGGGTGGGCTGGCCGGAGCACGGTCCTTACGACGCGATCATGGTCACGGCCGCTGCACCGGCCCTGGTCCACGATCTGATCGATCAGCTTGCCCCGGGCGGCTGCCTGGTCGCGCCGGTGGGTGGCGCGTCCTCGCAGGCCCTGGTGCAGCTCACCAAGGATGCCGATGGCCACGTCCAGCAGACCACGCTGGCCCCGGTGATGTTCGTCCCCCTCCTGTCGGGAACCCTCGACTGATGCAGCTTTTCGGTCCTTTGTATGCCCGCGCGATCGCGTGGTCCCGCCATCGGCATGCGCCGCGTCTGCTGTTCGGGCTGAGCTTTATCGAGGCGATCTTCTTTCCTGTGCCGCCCGAGGTGATGCTGGCGCCGATGTCGCTGGCCCAGCCCCGGCGCGCGTTTTCCTTCGCCGGGATCAGCCTGGTCGGTTCACTGTTAGGTGCCTTGATCGGCTACGCGCTGGGTCATTACGCCTATGCGGCCGTGCAGCCATTGATCGACGCGCTGGGCTGGACCGATGGGGTCAACAAACAGGTGGCGCATCTGCGCGAACTGGTCGCCCAGTCGCCCTGGCGCGCGTTCTGGCTGCTGGTGCTGGCCGGCTTCACCCCGATCCCGCTGAAGATATTTACGTGGGCCTCAGGCATTGTGGGAGTGCCGCTGCTACCGTTCATCGCGAGCATGGTGGTGGGGCGCGGCAAGCGCGTGTTCCTGATCGCCCTGGCATTGCGCCTGGGTGGTGTGCGTGCGGAAGCGGCGTTGCGGCGCTGGATCGAACCGGTGGGCTGGATCGCCAGCGTCCTGCTCCTGGTGTTGTTGGCTTGGCTGGTCTGGAGTGCAAAGAACGGATGACGATTCGCATGGACCTGCTGGGGTCTTTCAGCAAGCGCACGACGCAAGTGGCGCTGGTCGCAGGTGCCTTGGCCCTGGCGGCCTGCAGTAGCACGGTCACGCGGACCTCGGGCGGCCCCGGGGGGCGCACGGTCGGCGGCAGCGCTGCGGCCCGCCCAGTGTCGAAGCCGAAGTACGGCCAGCGGGTCACGGTCCAGCGCGGGCAGACGCTATACCGCATCGCCACCGACAACGGGATCGTGCCGGCCGATCTGGCCGCCTGGAACGGCATCGCGCCGCCCTACACCATCTATCCGGGGCAGCGCCTGCAGCTGTATCCGCAAGGGGGCGCAGCGGCGCCTGCGGGGACGACCGCATCCCGTCCGCCCGTTGCTACGCCGCCTTCGACGCCGGCCGCCGCGCCGGTCAAGAGCGACATCAATTGGCGTTGGCCGGCCGATGGCCAGATCGTGGGTCGCTTCGTCGCCGGCGACGCCGCCAACCAGGGCGTGGATATCGCGGGCAAGGGCGGTGATCCGGTCCGTGCGACCGCTGACGGTGTGGTGGTCTACTCCGGGGCGGGGCTGGTGGGCTATGGCGAACTGATCATCGTCAAGCACAGCGAGGCCTGGTTGTCGGCCTATGGCCACAACCGCAAGCGGCTGGTCAACGAGGGCCAGAACGTCAAGGCCGGGCAGCAGATTGCCGAGATGGGGCGGAGCGGGGCTTCCCGCGACATGCTGCACTTCGAGATCCGCTACAACGGCAAGCCGGTCGATCCGCTGTCCTACCTGCCGCCTCGCTAGGCCGCGCCCTGGATTCGTCCGCCGCGCGCGAGCGGCGGCCCGTCATCCGGGTTGTGCGACTGCCCGTCTGAGGGCAGTTCCGCTGACTGGCCTACCGCGCCGCTTCCGTCCCCAGGATGAAGCCCGCCACCACGCGCCGACCTTCGCCTGCCAGGATGTGGAAGGTGCGGGCGGCGGCGTCGTTGGTCATCACTTCGATACCCACGCCGCGGGTCAGGCACGCCGCCATGGCTTCTGCGGGCGGAAACACCTGGCGGTCGCCGGTGCCGAGCAGGACCAGTTCCGGTTCCAGCGCCAGCAGGGGTTCCAGCGTCGCCGCATCCAGCGCCTCAGGCTGCGTGGCAGCCCAGTCGGTCTGCAGGTGCGCGGGGGTGAGGATGAAACTGCGCTGCAGCACCTGATCGTTGACCTTGGCGCTGCGCCCATCGGCGGCGCGCAGGGTGAAAGCGTAATCGGGTCTTTCGTGGCTGAGTTGCATGGAGGGGCTCCGTACGTCGGGCGCCGCTGCCGTCAGGAACGGCCGTGAGGATCAGGCGCGCGGCAGGACGATGGTGCGCTTGTCCTGGCTGGGGCGGTACAGCACGGCCACGTGGCCGATCTTCTGCACCACGGCGCACCCGGTGCGCTTTGAAATCTCGTCGATCATGGCGCCGCGGGCTTCACGATCCTCGGCGGCGACCTTCACCTTGACCAGCTCGTGGCGCTCGAGCACCTCGTCCAGTTCGGTGACAAATGCGTCAGTCAGGCCCTTGCCTCCCGTCTGCAGCAACGCCTTGAGCCCGTGGGCCTGCCCACGCAGGAAACGGTTCTGGGCAGCGGTAAGGACAACAGACATGCAGGATTTTCAGGGGAAGCCAAGGGGGTTAAGCGTATCATGGGCCGGACCCCTCCCGAGCTTTCGCGGGGCCGGCCACACGCCGTGCCGCCGTTATCCGTCCACATGGCCCAACGCAGCAAAAGCAGCCAGCGCTGGCTGAAGGAACATTTCTCCGATCCCTACGTCAAGAAGGCGCAGGCCGAGGGGCTGCGTTCGCGCGCGGCCTACAAGCTGGAGGAGCTGATCGAACGTGACCGGCTGCTCAAGCCGGGCATGGTCGTGGTCGACCTGGGGGCCGCGCCCGGCGGCTGGTCGCAGTACGTGCGCCAGGCCATGGGCGATCGCGGGAGAGTGGTGGCGATGGACATCCTGGACATGCCCTCGCTGGCCGGCGTGGAGTTTCTTCACGGAGACTTCAGGGAGCAGACCGTGTTATCGCAGTTGGAGGCGATGCTCGGTGGGCAGCCGGTCGACCTTGTGCTTTCTGACATGGCCCCCAATAAGAGCGGAGTGGACGCGGTCGATCAGCCGCGGATGATGCATCTGGCGGAGCTTGCGATGGAGTTCGCCGATGTGCATCTCCGGCCAGGAGGCGCGTTCCTGATCAAGCTGTTCCAAGGCGTGGGGTTCGACGACTACGTCCGCGACATGCGCCGGCGGTACGACCGGGTGGTGATCCGAAAGCCGGACGCCTCCCGCAAGCGCTCGCCGGAGGTCTACGCACTTGGGCAGGGTAAGCGGATCCAACCCAAGTAATGCCGGCTTCCGGGCCGGTTCGACAATTCGCGCTAATGTGGCAGTGCTAGAGGAATACCGAGGCCCATGAGGATGAATGACTTGACCAAAAATCTGCTGCTGTGGGTCGTGGTGGCGGTGGTGCTCATGGTGGTGTTCCAGAGCTTCTCCCCGCGCTCCGGTGGAGCGGGCCCGGGAAGCGGACAGGCCACCTACACCCAGTTCCTGCAGGAGGTGAACAACGGGCAGATCAGCTCGGTGGATTTCACCAACGACAGCGATCTGGTCACCAATGCGATCAGCTACAAGCGCAATGACGGCACCCAGGGCGTGGTCTACGGACCGCAGGACGAGGGTCTGATCAATGTGCTGATCAACAAGGGCGTGCAGATCACCCGTGAGAAGCCGGACAACGGCATCTCGCTGGGCATGATCCTGCTCAACTTCCTGCCGGTGTTGCTCATCATCGGTTTCTGGATCTTCATCATGCGCCAGATGCAGGGCGGTGGCGGCGGGGCCAAGGGCGCGATGTCCTTCGGCAAGTCGCGCGCCAAGCTGCAAGGCGAGGATCAGGTCAAGGTCAGCTTCGCTGACGTCGCCGGCTGCGACGAGGCCAAGGAAGAAGTCAGCGAACTGGTCGAATTCCTGCGCGACCCGACCAAGTTCCAGAAGGTCGGCGGCAAGATTCCGCGCGGCGTGCTGATGGTTGGCCAGCCGGGTACCGGCAAGACGCTGCTGGCCAAGGCCATCGCCGGCGAGGCCAAGGTGCCGTTCTTCTCGATCTCCGGTTCGGACTTCGTGGAGATGTTCGTGGGCGTTGGCGCCAGCCGCGTGCGCGACATGTTCGAGCAGGCCAAGAAGCACGCCCCCTGCATCATCTTCATCGACGAGATCGACGCGGTCGGCCGCCATCGCGGTGCCGGCTTGGGCGGCGGTCATGACGAGCGCGAGCAGACCCTCAACCAGCTGCTGGTCGAGATGGACGGCTTCGAGGGCGGTGAGGGCGTGATCATCATCGCCGCGACCAACCGTCCCGATGTGCTGGATCCGGCGCTGCTGCGCCCGGGTCGCTTCGACCGTCAGGTCGTGGTCGGCCTGCCCGATGTCAAGGGTCGCGAGCAGATCCTGAAGGTCCACATGCGCAAGCTGCCGCTGGCCGACGATGTCGAGCCGATGATCGTGGCGCGCGGCACGCCGGGCTTCTCCGGCGCGGACCTGGCCAACCTCTGCAACGAGGCGGCGCTGTTTGCCGCGCGCGGCAACGAGAAGGAAGTCCGCATGGACCACTTCGACCGGGCCCGCGACAAGATCCTGATGGGTGCCGAGCGCCGCTCGATGGCCATGAGCGAGGACGAGAAGACGTTGACCGCCTACCACGAGGCCGGCCACGCCATCGTCGGGCGCCTGGTGCCCGAGCACGACCCGGTCTACAAGGTCACCATCATTCCGCGTGGCCGCGCGCTGGGCGTGACCATGTACCTGCCCGAGGGCGACAAGTACAGCTACAACCGCACCGCGATCGAATCCCAGCTGTGCTCGCTCTACGGTGGCCGCGTGGCCGAGGAACTGATCTTCGGCACCGACAAGGTCACCACCGGTGCATCCAACGACATCGAGCGCGCCACCAAGATGGCCCGCAACATGGTCACCAAGTGGGGCCTGAGCGACGAGATGGGCCCGATCGCCTACGGCGAGGAGGAGGACGAGGTGTTCCTGGGTCGTTCGGTGACTCAGCACAAGAACGTCTCCGATGCCACCGCGCGCAAGATCGACGAGGTCGTGCGCGGGATCCTGGACAACGCCTACCAGCGCACGACCAAGATCCTCACCGACAACCTGGACAAGCTGCACACGATGTCCAAGCTGTTGCTGGAGTACGAGACCATCGACGTGCCGCAGATCGACGCCATCATGGAAGGCCGCGATCCGCCGCCGCCCATGGGTTGGGCCAAGACCGGCGGCAAGGACGACAACGGCGGTGGTCCCACGCCCAAGCGTCCGCTGCCTCCGATCGCCGGGCCGGCCGCGCAGACCTGACGGCCAAGCGGCAAGTGATCGACAAAAGGCCGGGATTTTCCCGGCCTTTTGTTTGTGTTGGTACCCGGTGCCTGCGCGCCGAGGAGGACGACCGGATGTTCAACAGCAGTGGGTGGAGCCTGGGCGTCGGCATTGCCCTGGGCGTGGCGATCGGAGCCGGCTTTGGCGCGGCGATGCATGACATGGGCACCGGGCTGGCAGTCGGCGTGGGCCTGGGCGCGGCCCTGGGGGCCTTCATGAGCAGCCAGAAGAAAAAGCGCCGCGGCGGTTGACCGGTCACACCCGGCGGTCACATTTCCCGGCGGGCTGTGTCTTTGCTCATGCAGGGCGTCCGGAGGGCAGCGCGCCGTCCCCCTGTACGAGGATCACGTCATGAAGTGCGATCGCAGGATCACCCCGCTGGTCATGGGAATTGGCATTGGTGCGGCGATGGGGGCCGCCACCGGCCAAATGGGGCTGTGGCTGGGCATGGGGGCAGGGCTCGGCGCCGCCATGATGTCGCTGCTGGCCGGGCGCGAAGTCGATTGCTTGCGGCGCAAGCGCGATCGACGCGGGCCGCCACAGGCCTGACGCGTATCATGCGCGCTCGTTGGATTGTCCCGGAGCGCGTCATGTTCGATACCTCACCGCAGTTGGACTGCAATGGCCGCATCCTGCGCCTGGACCGGCCGCGGGTGATGGGCATCATCAATGTCACGCCGGATTCGTTTTCCGATGGCGGTGCGCATGACACGTTGGAATCGGCCGTCGCCCATGGGCTGCAGCTGGCTGCCGAGGGGGCCGATGTCCTGGATATCGGGGGTGAGTCCACGCGCCCGGGTGCACAGGCCGTGCCGCTGGAAGAGGAGTTGCGTCGGGTGGTACCGGTGATCGAGCGCCTGGCGCGCGAAACCGCCCTGCCGATCAGCATCGACACCTTCAAGCCCGAGGTCATGCGTGCGGCCGTGGCCGCCGGGGCCGGGATGATCAACGACATCCGCGGGCTTCGCGAGGAGGGCGCGCTGGAGACCGCCGCGCAACTCGGCGTGCCGGTGGTACTGATGCACATGCTGGGGCAGCCGCAGTCCATGCAGGATGCGCCGGAATACGACGATGTCGTCGGCGACGTGCATCGATTCCTGGCCGAACGCATCTTCGCGGCCGAAATGAGCGGCATCCCGAAACGGAACATCGTGGTCGATCCCGGCTTTGGCTTCGGCAAGACCACCGCCCACAACATGGCCTTGCTGGCCCAGTTCGCGCGCTTCATCGAACTGGGGGTGCCGGTGCTGGCCGGGCTGTCGCGCAAGCGCAGCATCGGCGAACTGACCGGGCGCCAGGTGCCTGCCGAGCGGGTCGCCGGTTCGATCGCCGCGCACCTGGTGGCCGCCCAGCGCGGAGCCATGCTGCTGCGCGTGCACGACGTGGCGGCCACTGTGGATGCGCTCAAGGTGTGGGCGGCCGTCGATGCCGTGCCCGCGCCGCGCCGGGAGACGGCGGCGGCGCAGATCCGCTGGCCGGACGAGGACTGAGCGATCAGTCCAGGCGGGACAGCGCCTCGATCGCCTGGTCGGCGGTGTCCTGCGCCGAGTCCGAGGGCGCCACGCGCACGGCGCGCTCGTCCTCTCCGGGTGGCTCCAGGGTTTCCAGCTGGTCATCCAGCAGGCTGGCCGGCATGAAGTGCCCGCGACGGTGGGCAAGACGCTGCTCGAGCGTGTCGCGATCCACATCCAGCCACACAAACACGATCTGCGCGTCGGCCTGGCGCAACACGTCGCGATAGGCCCGCCGCAGCGCCGAGCACGACACCACCACGCCAACGCCCTGTGCGCGCTGGTCGCCGATCCAGTCGGCCACCTTGCGCAGCCAGGGCGCGCGGTCGGCGTCGTCCAGCGGGATGCCGGCGCGCATCTTCTCCACATTGGCGGCCGGGTGCAGGTCGTCGGCGTCGAGCACCCGGTAATCGAGCTCGGCACCCAGCAGATTGGCGATCGTGGTCTTGCCCGATGCCGAGACCCCCATCACCACCACGCTTTTCGCCGCTTTCATGCAGTGTCCTGGCGCATAAGTGAAGTGATCAGGCTAGGGCGCCGGCACCGTCGCTGTCGAGGCCCGGGTCACGACTTCGCGCGGCCGGACTTGGTCGCGGACGCGCGTTTGGCGCGCTTTGCGGGTGTCTTTGTGGCGCTGGATTGTTTGGTGGCGGGCGCCTTGGCGGCCTTGGCGGCTTTCTTGGCGGCCGTCTTCTTGGCGCCGGCCTTGGCGCGGCCTGCTTCGGCCGCCAGGCGCCGCGCCCGTTGCGGCGGACGCGTGCGGCCCGGGGTCAGGGCTCGCCAGGTGCGACCGCCATCGAGCGCCAGCAGCGCGTCGCTGGCAGTCGGACCGGCGCTGCCGGCGGCGTAGTTGGGGAACTCGCTGGCCGGTTGCTTGGCCCAGGCGTCCAGCACCGGCTGCACGATGCGCCAGGCCGCGTCGACCATGGTGGCGTCCTGAAACAACGCCGCCTCGCCGCGCATGCAGTCGTGCAGCAGGCGCTCGTAGCCCACCGTGTTCTGCTGTGGAAACCAGTCGCGATAACGGAAGTCCATCCGCACCGGCGCCAGCGCCACCGGATAGCCCGGGCGCTTGACGTCGAACTGCAGCGAGATCCCCTCGTCGGGCTGGATGTGCAGCACCAGCCAATCCGGCCCGTAGCCGCCCACCGCCGTATGCCGGAACGGCGCCAGCGGGGCGGGCTTGAAGCGGATCGCTACCTCGGTGGTGCGCGTGCGCAAGCGTTTGCCCGTGCGCAGGTAGAAGGGCACGCCGGCCCAGCGCCAAGTGTCGATGGCCAGCTTCATCGCCACGTAGGTCTCGGTCTCGGACGTGGACGAGGTGGTGTCTTCATCGCGGTAGGCCGGCACTGCCTGACCGTTGACCGTGCCGGCGGCGTACTGGCCGCGCACCACGTCCTCGGGCGCCAGTGGGCGCACGGCCTCGATCACTTCAGAGCGCCTGCGCAGCATGGCCTTGGGCGTGAAGTCGGCCGGTGGCTCCATGGCGACCATGGCCAACAGCTGGAACAGGTGGTTGGGTACCATGTCGCGCAGGGCGCCGGTGGGCTCGTAAAAGCCGCCGCGCCCCTCCACGCCAATGGTTTCCGAAGCGGTGATCTGGACGTGGTCGATGCGGTCGCGGTTCCACACCGGTTCGAACAGGCCGTTGGCGAAGCGGAACGCCTGGATGTTCTGCACCGTCTCCTTGCCCAGGAAGTGGTCGATGCGGAACACTTGGTCCTCGGACAGGACCTTGGCGACCTGCGTGTTGAGCGCGCGCGCGCTTTCCAGGTCATGGCCGAAGGGCTTCTCGATGATCACCCGGCGCCAGGGGCCGGCGTCGTCCTGCTTGACCATGCCGGCGCGGCCCAGCTCCTTGACCGCCGTGCCAAAGAAGCGCGGCGCGGTCGCCAGGTAGAACAGCGCATTGCCCTGGGTGCCGTGCTTGCGGTCCAGTTCGGCCAGCCGCTCCTTGAGCGCGCGATAGTCGGCGGTCGAGGTGAAGTCCCCGCGCTGGTAATACATGCGCCGGCTCAGCCAGCGCCAGGTGTCCTCGTCGATCCCCGGCGCACTGAATTCGGTGCCGGTGGCGGAGGCCTGCGCACGCAGGGCGTTGCCGATGTTGCGCCGCCAGGCGCTTTCGCCGATCTCGCCATGGTCGAAGCCCAGGATGGCGAAATGCTCGTCCAATTGCCCGGCGCGGCGCAGGTTGTACAAGGCCGGGATCACCAGCCGTCTCGCCAGATCGCCGCGCGCGCCGAACAGGACCAGCACGCAGGGTGGCGCCAGTGCGCCGGTGTCGGTCACGCCGGGGGAAGTCGTATCGGTCATGGATGTACCTCTGCGCTGGTGCGCCTGGTGTTGTCTGCGTCGTTGAGGCGATAGGCCGCGTTGACCAGCGCCACGTGCGAATAGCCCTGCGGGAAGTTGCCCAGCATGCGTTTGGTCTGCGGGTCGTATTCCTCGGCCAGCAGCCCCACGTCGTTGCACAGGCCGTGCAGGTTGTCGTAGAGCGTGGTGGCCTCGTCGAGGCGCCCGATCATCACCAGCGCCTCCACGAGCCAGAAGCTGCAGGCCAGGAAGGTGCCTTCGCCGGGCGGCAGGCCATCGGCGCTGCCGTGCGTGGAGTAGCGCTGGACCAGCCCGTCGACGGTCAGGCGCGCCTGGATGGCTTCCACCGTGGCGATCAAACGCGGATCGTCCCCGGGCAGAAAGCCGATCAGCGGCATCAGCAGCAGGGCGGCATCGAGTTCCTCGCTGTCATAGCTCTGCACGAAGTAGCCATCGCGATGCAGGCCGCGTTCGAGGATTTCGGCGTGCACTGCCTCGGCCTGCGCGGCCCAGCGGGCGCGATCTTCATCGCTGAAGCCGCTTTCATCGTTGTCCGAGGCCAGGTGGAAAGCCAGCCACGCCATCATCTTGGAATGGGTGAAATGGCGCCGACCGGAGCGTACCTCCCAGATGCCTTCGTCCGGGTCGTGCCAGCGCTTTTCCAGCTCCAGCAGGAAGGCGCGTTCCAGCTCGTTGCCGTAATCACCGGCGGGCATGCCCCGCATGCGCGCCACTTCGAACAGGCTGATCAGCTCGCCGTAGACGTCCAGCTGGAACTGGCGCGCGGCCGCGTTGCCGAAATTGACCGGGCGCGAATCCTCGTAGCCGGGCAGCCAGTCTGCCGACCATTCTTCCAGCCTGCGCACGCCATCGACGCTGTAGAGCGCCTGCAACTGGTCTGGCGTCCCGGCGACCGCGCGCTTGACCCAGTCACGGAACGCGCCGGCTTCCTCGCGAAACCCCGCATTCATCAGTGCCAGCAGGACGAAGGCGCTGTCGCGCAACCAGCAGTAGCGATAGTCCCAGTTGCGCTCGCCACCGATCTGCTCGGGCAACGAGGCGGTGGGCGCCGCGATGATCGCGCCGGTGGGCAGATAGCTCAGGCCCTTGAGCACCACCAGCGAGCGCTTGACCTGCTCGCTCCAGCGCCCGGCCTGCGCGCAGGCGCCTGACCATTCCTCCCAGAACGACAGCGTCGTGGACAAGGCTTCTTCGGGGTCCACCGACGGTGGCGCCTCCAGGTGCGAAGGCCCGTGGCTGAGCACGAACCAGGTCGATTCGCCTTCGCCCAGTGTGAACTGCGCGGTGGAGGTCATGTCCTGGCCTTCCATTTCCAGCGGTGTGCGCAGCACCAGCTGGTCCGGTCCGGCGACCGCGCGCAGGCCATCGGCGTCCTGGGTCACCCAGGGCACGATGCGTCCATGCCCGAAGCGCATGACCAGCTCGGTCTTCATCGGCACCCGGCCACGCACGCCACACACGCGGCGGATCAGGTGGCTGTGGGTATGCCCGTCGTGGCTGGCGACCATGAAGTCCTGCAGCCGGACCGCGCCTTCCTCGGTTTCGAACGTCGTTTCCAGGACCAGGCTGCCGTCCAGGTAGCGCCGCGAACTTCGCGATGGCACGTCCGGGCACAGCAGCCAGCGGCCGTGTTCGGGCGTGCCCAGCAGTGCGGCGAACACCGCGTCGGAATCAAAGCGTGGCAGGCAGAGCCAGTCGATGGAGCCATTGCGGCAGACCAGTGCGGCACTGCGGCAATCGCCCAGCATTGCGTAATCCTCGATCGGGGTCGACATGGAGGCGTTCCGTTGAAAACGTTCTAGTGGTACCAGCATTCATGTCATTCCCGCGTGGTCTGCCGATGTCGGGCAGCCGCTGGGGTTCAGGCCCCGGACGCGCCGTCAACACCCGATGGTCCCCCTTGTGCGCCGGCCTGCGGGACGCCATGACAGGGGTGTCAGCCGGCATCCCCGCGGCGACCTTGTAGAATCGTGCGGCGCTGCGCCCCGGTCACCCGGCGGCGCTTGCACCCATCAAAGCGGAGTTGGCATGGCCTGGAACACCCCTGGTAGCGGTTCGGGAGACAACGGTAGCGGCGGTCGTGGGCCGGGCAGAGGACGCAACGGCTGGAAGCCCGGCGGCGCGGACAACCTGCTTTCGCAACTGCGCGGGTTCTTTTCCGGTGGTGGTGGATCGCTGCGCTGGATCGGGCTGGTGGTGCTGTTGATCGTGGCGTTCAGCAGCTTCCAGCTGGTCGGCGAGCAGGAGCGCGGCGTGGTCCTGCGCTTTGGCCAGTTCGCCCGCATCATGCAGCCGGGCCCCAACTTCAAGTGGCCCTGGCCCATCGAAAGCGTGCGCAACGTGCAGGTCACCACCATCGGCACCTTCAGCAACACCCTGCCGGTGCTGACCAGTGACGAGAACATCGTCAGCGTCAGCTTCAACGTGCAGTACCGCATCAGCGATCCGCGCCAGTACCTCTATGGCACGCAGGATGCCGATCAGGTGCTGCAGCAGGCTGCGCAGAGCGCGGTGCGCGAGCAGGTCGGCCGGGCCACGCTGGAAGACGTGCTCAACAAGCGCGGCCCGCTGTCCACCGCGGCCAAGGTGCGCCTGCAGGCCGCACTGGATGCCTATCACGCCGGCATGACCGTCACCGACCTGACCCTGCCCAATGCGCGTCCGCCGGACGAGGTCAAGGCCGCCTTCGACGACGTCAACAGTGCCCAGCAAAGCCGCGAGCGTCTGGTCAACGAGGCACAGGCCTACGCCGCGCGCGTGGTGCCCGAGGCGCGCGGCGAAGCCGCCCGCACCCGCACCGCCGCCGAGGGCTACAAGGAGGCCTCCATCGCCAAGGCCCAGGGTGACGCCGCCCGCTTCACCCTGTTGCAGCAGCAGTACGCCAGCGCGCCGGAAACCACCCGCAAGCGGTTGTGGCTGGAGACGGTGGAAGACGTGCTGTCGCACAACCGCAAGGTCGTCGGCGGCGATGGTCGCCAGCTGATCTACGTGCCGATGCAGCAAGGGGCGCAGAACGGTGGCCCGCTGCCGCCGACGTCCAGCCTGCCGCGCCTGTCGCCCGAGACCTTGCTCCAGTCCTCGGACGGCTCGGGGAGCAGCAGCAGTGGCAGCAGCAGTGCGTCGTCCTCATCCAGCGATAGCCAGCGTCCGCCTCGACCCACTGGCCGTCCGGAGGGCCGCTGAATGAAGACTTCCCTGATCGTGGCCGTGATCGTGGCCATCCTGCTGGCGCTGATGGGCTCGGTGTTCGTCGTGCGCGAGGACCAGACCGCCATGGTGCTTAACCTGGGCCGCGTGGTGCGGGCCGACGTCAAGCCGGGCCTGCACTTCAAGCTGCCCATCGTGGAGACCGCGCGGGTGTTCGACCGCCGCTTCCAGATCTTGGAGACCGCGCCGGAGCGTTACTTCACCTCCGAGCAGAAGGACGTGTCGGTCGACTTCTTCGCCATCGGCTACATCTCCGACGTGCGCGCCTACTACCGCGCCACCGGCGGCGACCAGCGCAACGCCAATACGCGCCTGACCCCGATCATCACCAACTCCCTGCGCAACGAGATCAACTCGCGCACGCTGACCCAGCTGGTGTCCGGTGACCGCAGTGAGATCATCGCCGGGCAGCTGAAGGCCATCAACGCGGCGATCAAGAACCTGGGCATGCAGCTGGTGGACATCCGCCTCAAGCAGATCGACCTGCCGCAGGACAGCAAGGTGCTGGGCGAGGTCTACGACCGCATGCGCGCCCAGCGCCTGCAGGTCGCCAGCGCGCTGCGCGCCGAAGGCGAGGAGCAGGCCCGCACCATCAAGGCCGAGGCCGACCGCCAGCAGGTGGTGATCGCCGCCGAGGCCGAGCGCGATGCGCAGCGCCTGCGCGGCGAAGGCGATGCCGAGGCCGCACAGGTCTATGCCAAGGCCAATGGCGCCGATCCGGCGTTCTATGCCTTCTACCGCAGCCTGGAGGCCTACCGGAACGCCTTCGCCGATGGCAACGCGGTGGTGGTGCTGGACAAGAACGACCCCTTCCTCCAGTACCTCAAGTCCGACCGCTGACCCGCCGCCCATGTAGAGCGGAGCTCGCTCCGCTGCCCCTCGCGACCGGCCCCAAACCGCCCCCTTGTAGTGCGGAGCTAGCTCCGCTGTCTTTTGTTCCCGCTGCCTTTCGCTCCGCTGCGGCCCGGCCCCAACCGCTCCGCTGCCTTTCACGATCGCGGCCCCCCGGCCACCACCCGTTCATCCCGGTGGTGGCCCCCGTCACCAAAAACCCGGATAATTCTCGAAAGCCGGACGGCCGCTCGTGATCGAGCCAAGCCCTCCGGCTTTTTCCGTGTCTGGGCACGGCCGCAACGCGTGGGGCGCCCCGATGGCACCCCGGTCAACGCGCCAGGGTCGTCCCTTGCACGGCCCAAGTCCGCGGCCCCGATGGCCGCAACAAAAACAGGAGTACCCGTCATGGGTCAGTCAGTGGTGGTGTTGGGCGCCCAGTGGGGCGATGAAGGCAAGGGCAAGATCGTCGATCTGCTCACCGAGGAGATCGGCGCGGTCGTGCGCTTCCAGGGCGGCCACAACGCCGGCCATACCTTGGTCATCAACGGCAAGAAGACCGTCCTGCACCTCATCCCCTCCGGCATCCTGCGCGACGACGCGCTGTGCCTGATCGGCAATGGCGTGGTCATCAGCCCGGCCGCCCTGATCAAGGAGATCGAGGAGCTGGAGACGGCTGGCGTGGAAGTGCGCAGCCGTCTGAAGATCTCCCCGGCCGCCCCGCTGATCATGCCGTACCACATCGCCCTGGATCAGGCCCGCGAAAAGGCCGCCGGCGGCAAGGCCATCGGCACCACCGGCCGCGGCATCGGCCCGGCCTACGAGGACAAGGTGGCGCGCCGCGGCATCCGCATCGCCGACCTGCATTACCCCAAGCAGCTCGAAGAACTGCTGCGTACCGCGCTGGACTACCACAACTTCGTGCTGACCAAGTACCTGGGCGTGGAAGCGGTGGACTTCCAGAAGACCTACGACGAGGCGCTGGCCTTTGGCGAATACGTGCAGCCGATGAAGTCCGACGTGGCCGGCATCTGCCATGACCTGCGCAAGCAGGGCAAGCGCGTGCTGTTCGAAGGCGCCCAGGGCGCGCTGCTGGACATCGACCACGGCACCTATCCCTACGTCACCAGCTCCAACACCACCGTCGGTGGCGCGCTGGCCGGCACCGGCGTGGGCGCCGATTCGATCGACTACGTGCTGGGCATCGCCAAGGCCTACGCCACCCGCGTGGGCGGCGGTCCGTTCCCGACCGAGCTGGACGACGAGATCGGGCAGGGCATCCGCGACCGCGGTGCCGAATACGGCGCCTCCACCGGCCGCCCGCGCCGCTGCGGCTGGATGGACATCGTCGCCCTCAAGCGCGCTGTGGCCATCAACGGCATCTCCGGCCTGTGCATCACCAAGCTGGACGTGCTGGACGGCATGGAGAAGCTGAAGGTCTGCATCGCCTACGAATACCGCGGCAAGCGCACCGAGTACGCCCCGCTGGACGCGCAAGGCTGGGAAGAGTGCACCCCGGTGTACCTGGAGTTCCCCGGCTGGAGCGAGAACACCCACGGCATCACCCAGTGGGACGACCTGCCCGCCGCCGCCCGCGCCTACCTGCGTGCCCTGGAAGAACTGGCCGGCTGCCCGATCAGCATCGTCTCCACCGGCCCGGACCGCGACCACACCATGGTGCTGCAGGATCCGTTTGCCTGATCCATGCGTGCGGCCCTGGCCTGATGTTCTCTCCCGCGTGTGGGAGAGGCAGGGAAGGGCGGTTGAAACGGAAGGGCCCGGCGCAAGTCGGGCCTTTTTGTTATTCCGTCGGACGCTTGGGTGTGCAGCGGCGATTGCGCGGAGCGCGTTGCCTGAGCCGCCCACTGTTCGCTCATCTCGCCCAATGGTGGGGCGCCTCACGATTGTCTGTGGCGTCTTTCATCCCATCGCGACGCACCCATCCGCCAAGCCCCGGCTGGTGGCACGAGAAATCTACGAAAGTGATGGATGTCCCAGCCCTGGGCTGTACAGGCGGCCATGGCAAACGGATATGCTTCGGGGACTCGCCAACCCATATGATCGCGGTGTTGCCGTGTGATGAGGTTGTCACCCAGGAGTCGCCATGGAGTCAGGCATGAGGGCATTCTTTAAGGGCAAGGGTCTTCTGCGCTGTTCAATTGCTTGGAGTGCGCTTTGCACGGGATTGGTGGTCATGTCCGCCTGTTCAGGCCAGACGCCCGCGCCAGCCTCGGAAGCGCGGACTGCGGCCCAGCCCGCGCTAGCGCCCGGTCACTACGTGACGGAAAAGGGGTGGGGACACCTGGACATCGTTCCTTCCGGTAATGGGCTCCGGTTCGCGCTGGAGACGGTGACCGGTGAGGACACCTGTTCGTTGCAAGGTGACATCGCCGGTGACCGCGGTACGGCTGCACCGGAGCAGGGTGAAGCGCCCTGTGTGGTGCGCTTCAAGGCAGGCGCTGGTGGGGGCATCGGCGTTGCGCCTGTCACCGCCTCCCAGTGCAAGACTTTCTGCGGATACAACGGTGGCTTCGAAGGCGAATATTTGCCCGTTCCTGCCGCTTGTAGGGATGCGGGCCTGAATGCGGCGCGTCAGCAATTCAAGCGTCTTTACGACGCGAAGCAGTACAGACCGGCACTGGAGGCGTTGTCGCCGGTGTTCGCCAACTGCCTGCCGACCCTGACCTGGGAGCAGGAAGGGCAGCTGCGCAACGACCTGGCGCTTACCCAGCATCACAACGGCATGGACCGGCAGTGCCTGGCGACGCTTGCGCCATACGCAGAGGATGCCGCCAAGGACGATGATGCAGTGATGGACGCTTGGCCGCCGGCGCAAGTGGACCGCTATCTGAGCATCGTGCGCTCAGCCAGGACCAACCTCCATCTGTGCCAGAAGGGTTCCGGTGTCCAGTAATCAATGAGGAAAGGTGAACGTCATGGAAGACAACCCCGAAGCATCCCCATCGTCAACGACAGAACTGACCGATGACGAACTTCGAACCTTGGCATATTTCGCGGTAGGCGTCGGCTCCGAAGGCAGCGTTGGCGGGCGCGACGTATCCAATCGGCTCTCATTCGCGGGACGTGTCAGTGGTGGCGTGATGCATCCGATTGGCAACAGCGGATATTCCATCGGCACCTTGCAAACCGACCTGGGGCAGCATCCGGAGGTTGCCACCACGCTGGTGGCGGCCTATCAGGACTGGGCCAGACAAGCGCATCCGGACTGGACCCTGACGGCTGACCAGCAAGCGCAGACCGCAAGCGATCTGGGACGCAGTGGCCATACCATCACGGCCCAGCATGGCAGGGCACTGGATCCGGTCGTCAAATCGCATCTCGACCAGTTCCTGGCCTCGGACGCCGGCATTACCTATGTCCATGAACGCGACGTCGCCCAGGTGGATCGATTGATGCGGGTCGGGGGCGCCGTCGATCAGCTCAAAGACACCTCGCTGTATCAGCAATCCACGCTGGATGATCAGGCTAGGCTGGCGACGATGATCATGAAGCTGGAAAACCAGGCGGGGCAGGGTTACTACCCGCGCATCATCCGCGGGCTCAACGACGGCAGTATCGGCAGCGTCGACGGTGTACAGACTTCCATCAACAACCTGCTTCCGAACCGTGGCGGTCGTTCGCATTCCGATCCTGACTACGTCGAAACCGGCGTCGCACACGCGCTGGAGGGTACGGAAGTCTTCAACAAATTGCGCAACGCCAATGAGCAAAGTCCGCTTTATCAACCTTGGCAGGACGTCGTCTCGGATCCGTTGACCAATCCCGCGCTTGCCGGGGCAGCACCCGGGAGCGCGGACTTTGGCTTCGAATACGCGACAGTCAAAACCCTGTTCCTCCAGAAGGGCGAGGCACCTGCCTTTATCGATGCATTGAATCAAGGCGGCACGTTTGGCCATGCCAGCGTGGATTCGCGCGGTCATCGCCGCCCACAGTCCACTAATCTCTATGCGGCAGGAGATGATTTCGTGGTGTTGGATGGACGCGGACATGGCAAGGCATGGGTGGCGGACGTGTGGCGCGATGTCGAGCGCTCCCAGCTGAGCCGCGTCGATCATCCCGATGGCACCACTGACCTCAACCTTCGTGTGGACGGCGACTCAAGGCGCTTGCTCCATCTCGATCCGGCTGCCCAGCCGCTGCGGCCTGTGCAGACCGAAGCGGTGCGGGTGCGTGGAGCATCCCCGGAACAGAGCGAGCGTGATGCGCCGGCCAATCCTGCAACCTCCAGTCCAGATCATCCCGGACACCCGGACCATGCCCTGCTGGAGCAGATCCGCTCAGGCGTCGGTCGCGAAGATACGCGCGTCGGGCGCACCTACGACGAAGCCAGCGAGCGCTTGAGTCGCAGTCTTTTGGCGGCTTGCAAGGGTGGCGCCGAAGACATCGCGAACGGGATGAGTGCGATTCAGCGTGCCGACCATGTGGTATCCGGTGCCGACAACATGTTCGTGGTGCAGGGGAAGCTTGGTGACCCCGCCCACCTGCGCGTCCACGTCAATATCGCCGAAGCCATGAACACGCCGATCGCCCAGTCCGATGCGATGGTGCAGGCCGCCAATCAGGCGCAGCAGCAGGTAATGGCAAAGGAACAGCAGCTCGCTCCCGAGCTGACGGCCGTGAGTCCAAGAGGGCCTATGCTGTCTTGACGCAAGCCGGCGGTCTTTGACCGATGTCCGCAATGGTCACACGGTGGATCGGCCTATGGCCCTGAAGCCTTGCCCTCAGGCGCGCGGTGGCCATCAACGGCATCTCCGGCCTGTGCATCACCAAGCTGGACGTGCTGGACGGCATGGAAAAGCTCAAGGTCTGCATCGCCTACGAATACCGCGGCAAGCGCACCGAGTGCGCCCCGCTGGACGCGCAGGGTTGGGAAGAATGCACCCCGGTGTACCTGGAGTTCCCCGGCTGGAGCGAGAACACCCATGGCATCACCCACTGGGACGACCTGCCCGCCGCCGCCCGCGCCTACCTGCGCGCCCTGGAAGAACTGGCCGGCTGCCCGATCAGCATCGTCTCCACCGGCCCGGACCGCGACCACACGATGGTGCTGCAGGATCCGTTTGCCTGATCGCACGTTGTGATCCCTCTCCCGCGTGCGGGGGAGGGCGGGGGTGAGGAGCCTTTCAGCGCCTTTGCCCATACCAAGCCCCGCGCAAGCGGGGTTTGGTGTTTCTGGGCGGTAACAAATTCGGCATTCGCGAACAGCGAACTTCGGTTGCGGCACTTGAACGCCTGTGCATCCCCTGCGACCATGCATCGCAATTGCAACGCATGAGGTGTGGGATGAAAACCGCGTCGCTGCCGTCCCTGCGGGTCGAGCCGGAACTGCGTGAAGCCGCCGAATCGGTGCTGCAGAAGGGCGAGAGTCTGTCCGGGCTGATGGAGCAGTCGCTGCGCGATGAGGTGCGGCGTCGCCGTCACCAGGCCGAGTTCATCGCCAGAGGACTGGCGTCGCGTGACGAGGCGCGCCGGACAGGGCGCTACATCGATGCACAGGATGTGTTGGACGGACTGCAAGCCAAGTTGGATCGCGCGCGAAAGGAATAGGTCGGGTGGCATTCACCGTTCGCTTTACGGAAGAAGCGCAGCAGGATCTGGAGCGCTTGTACAACTGGTGGCTGCAGCATGCGGCGGGGGATGACTCGGTTGCCGAACGGGCCCTGCAGGCCCTGCGCGAGGGCGTCGCCCTTCTCGAGTTCGCACCGATGAGCTGTCGCAAGGCCACGGCGGATCCGTTCTTGCGAGAGCTTGTGATCGGCTTTGGCAGTGCGGGGTACGTGCTGCTGTTCGAGATCGAAAACAGCGCGATGGTGACCGTCCTGGCGGTCAGGCATCAGCGTGAAGACGACTATCATTAGGCGGCGAGTCAATCGATAAATGGCGCCTGTGCCCGGGGCGCGTCGCCAATTACGGGAAGCTGGAGATAAGGGGGATTGGATGGAAAAGTCGTCGTTAACCGAGCGCGATATCTGCACGAAGTTCATCATTCCTTCAATCGTCACTGCGGGCTGGGATATGGATATCCAGGTGCGCGAAGAAGTCGCTTTTACCAAGGGGCGCGTTGTCGTTCGCGGCAAGCTGCACAGCCGAGGGTTGGCGCGTCGTGCCGACTTCGTGCTGTACCACCGCGCCAATCTTCCTTTGGCCGTGATCGAGGCAAAGGACAATAGGCACGCCGTTGGTTCCGGTATGCAACAGGCGCTGGGATATGCAGATGCGCTGGATGTTCCGTTTGTGTTCTCAAGCAATGGCGACGGATTCCTTTTCCACGATAGAACCGCAACCGGCGACAAGGTCGAATCCGAACTGACGTTGGATCAGTTTCCCTCGCCAGAGGAACTGTGGCGTCGCTATTGCCTCTGGAAGGGGCTTGGTGAGGACGCGCGACAGGTGGTCGAGTCCCCGTATTACGATGATGGCAGCAGTCGCTCGCCGCGCTACTACCAGATCAATGCGATCAATCGAACGATCGAAGCTGTGGCCAATGGTCAAAACCGCATCCTGCTGGTGATGGCCACCGGAACCGGCAAAACCTATACCGCTTTCCAGATCATCTGGCGGCTTTGGAAGTCGCGCCAGAAGAAGCGCATCCTGTTCCTGGCTGATCGCAACATCTTGGTCGATCAGACAAAAAACAACGATTTCAAGCCGTTCGGTACGGCGATGACCAAGATCACCAAGCGCCAGATCGATACGTCTTACGAAATCTACCTGTCCCTGTACCAGGCGGTGACCGGCGTAGAGGACGTCAAGAACATCTACAAGCAGTTCTCTCGGGAATTCTTTGACCTTGTCGTCATCGATGAATGCCATCGTGGCAGCGCGGCTGGGGATTCTGCGTGGCGGGAGATCCTGGAGTATTTCTCTGGTGCCACGCATATCGGCCTGACCGCAACGCCAAAGGAGACCAAGGAAGTCTCCAGCAGTACTTACTTTGGAGAGCCCGTCTACAGCTACACGCTGAAGCAGGGCATTGATGATGGCTTCCTGGCACCGTACAAAGTGGTGCGCATCGACTTCGATGTCGATCTGCAGGGCTGGCGGCCACCTAAAGGGATGCGCGACAAAAACGGCGAGTTGATCGAAGATCGTATCTACAACCTGCGGGATATGGATCGCCAGCTTGTGGTCGAAGCGCGGACGTATCTGGTCGCTCAGAAAGTCACCGAATTCCTCACTGCCACCGGTCCATTCCAGAAGACCATTGTTTTCTGTGACGACATCGATCATGCCGAGCGTATGCGCCAGGCCTTGGTGAATCTCAATCCGCAGCGTGTTGCGGAAAATCGCAAGTACGTCATGCGCATCACCGGCGATGACAACGAGGGAAAAGCCGAGCTCGACAATTTCATCAATCCGGAAATGCGCTACCCCGTCATCGCCACCACCAGCAAGCTGATGACGACCGGCGTTGACGCGCAAACCTGCAAGCTCATCGTGCTGGACCAGCACATCAGGTCGATGACCGAGTTCAAGCAGATCATCGGTCGCGGGACGCGTATCAATGAGGACTACGGCAAGTACTGGTTCACCATCATGGATTTCAAGAAGGCAACCGAACTGTTCGCTGATCCATCATTCGATGGAGACCCGGAGGTGATCTACAACCCATCGCCCAATGACAGTCCGGTACCGCCTGAGATCGGGGGCGGCGAGGGTGGCGACGGCGGTGTGGTCGGCGATCCTCCAGATGGCGGTGATGACGTCACCACCGGAGGTGAGGATGGGCCGAAGCGCATCAAATACGTCATCGACAAATTGCCGGTATCGGTCGTGGCCGAGCGCGTCCTGTATTACGGATCCGATGGCAAGCTCATCACCGAGTCGCTGCGCGATTACACCCGTGAGCGCGTCCTGCGCCAGTTCGCATCGCTTGATGACTTCCTGCGGCGCTGGAGCGATGCGCAGCAGAAGAAGGCCATCATCGATGAGCTAGCCACACAGGGCGTGTTATGGGAAGAGCTGGCCGGCGAGGTCGAGAAGAAACTCGGCCAGTCGCTCGATCCGTTCGACCTAATCTGTCACGTGGCCTTTGATCAACCGCCGCTGTCGCGCAGCGAGCGGGCGGAGGGTGTGCGCAAGCGCAATTACTTCGCCAGGTATCAGGGCAAGGCGCGGCAGGTACTCGAAGGCTTGTTGGACAAGTACGCCGACACCGGGGTGGAGCACATCGAGGACATCAGGATCCTGCAGCTTGACCCGTTTCGTACCCTTGGAGCACCGGTCGAACTTGTGGCGGCCTTTGGCGGCAAGACGAATTACCAACGGGCCATCCTGGACCTGGAAAGCCAGCTATACAGCAGTGCGGACGTTGCCTGACGTGCGTTTCATAGTATTCTTGTCCTCTGTTTCAGGACGGGGGACGGGACATTTCCGTTACTCATGAAAAGTCAAGACATCCTGCTCTTGCTGAAGCTGGTCAGCCTTGAGCGCCAGCAATCGGTCCCTGTAGGCGGCGAGAAAGCAGCGCTCGGCATTCCCGATGACTGGCGCGGCTGGGCCATGTCGGCGGCTCAGGAGGATGGGGGGACGAGCGGCTTGGCCGAAGACGCGTTCTCCGTGCGCGGCCTTGAGGAGTCCACCGGCATCAGCAAATCGGAAGTCAGTCAGGCGCTCCGGCGTTGCGCCGACGTGGGGCTGGTCCTGGCCGAGCGCGGCAGCGGCATCCCGCGCGCCAACACGCGCGCCCTGCTGGGCTTTGTGATGAATGGGCTGAAGTATGTGTTCCCGGCGCGCCCGGGCCCGATCGTCCGAGGCATTCCCACGGCACACGCCGCGCCGGTGCTGGTCGATCGCCTGTTGTCCGCAGGCGAACACATCTACGTCTGGGAGGACGGCTACGGCAGCGAGCAGGGCCAGCGCGTGGAGCCGCTATACAAGAGCGTGCCGCGTGCCGTACGTCGCGATGCGGAGCTGTACGCCATGCTGGCGTTGGTGGACGCGATCCGGCTGGGGCGTGAGCGTGAGTCGGCGCTTGCCGGCAGTGTGCTGACCCAATACCTGCGGGAGGTGCCGTGATGGGCACGCCTAGAAATTGGGATATCCAGCAGCACATGCTGGCACGCGTGGCCGAAGCGCTTGGGCCGGATCTGCTGCCGGAAGTCGCCTTCGTCGGCGGCTGCACCACCGGTCTGCTAATGACAGACGCGGTAAGCCGGGAAGCTGTTCGCTTCACCGAAGACGTCGACTTGATCGTGCACGTCATGGGCCTGGGCAGTTGGTACCGCCTGCAGCAGGTGCTGGCCGGTAAGGGCTTTCGCACCTCGCCCAATGACGACGTCGTCTGCCGTACCCGCCTGCGCGATCAACATGCCAGCGAGCTGATCGTCGATTTCATGCCTGATGACGCTGCCGTCCTCGGATTCAGCAATCGCTGGTATGCCGATGCGCTGCGTGAGGCGTACGATCACGCCCTGCCGACCGGTGTGACGATCCGCGTGGTCGCTCCAGCCTACTTTCTGGGCACCAAGCTGGAGGCCTACCGGGGGCGCGGCAACCGTGATCCATTGGCCAGCCGGGATGTCGAGGACATCCTCAATGTCGTGGATGGCCGCGCCAGCCTGTGCGATGAGGTCGCGCAGGCGTCAACGGCATTGCAGTTGGATATCGCACAGGGGATCGCCGAACTCCTGCGCCACCGCGACTTCAACTATGCCGTTCAGGCTACTTCCAACAACAACCGCCAGCGCGAGGAGTTGATCTTCACGCGGCTGGACGCACTTGCATCCTTCAACAGGTAACACGATGTCGATCAGCAGTACCATCAAGTCCATCCAGGACATCATGCGCAAGGACTCCGGCGTCGACGGAGACGCCCAGCGCATCGGCCAGCTGGTGTGGATGTTGTTCCTCAAGATTCTCGATGACCGTGAGCAGGAATGGGAGCTCATCCAAGAGGACTACCGTTCGCCGTTGCCGCAGCGGCTGCGTTGGCGCAACTGGGCGGCCGATCCGGAAGGGATCACCGGTGATGAGCTGAAAAGCTTCATCGATATCGACCTGTTTCCCGATCTGCGCGATCTGACACCGCGCCACAGCAAGCCCCTGGGCTTTGTCGTGCGCGATGTGTTCCAGGACGCCTACAACTACATGAAGTCCGGGCAGCTGATCCGCCAGGTGCTCAACAAGATCCAGAGCGGTGTGGACTTCAACAAGGCGCAGGAGCGCCATGCCTTCGGCGACATGTACGAGCAGCTGTTGCGCGACCTGCAGAGCGCCGGCAACGCAGGCGAGTTCTATACACCGCGCCCGGTTACAGAATTCATGGTGCGCATGGTCGACCCCAAGCTGCATGAAAAGCTCATGGACCCGGCCTGTGGCACCGGCGGCTTCCTCACCTGTGCCATCGAACACAAGCGCCAGCGCTATGTGCGCACCGCCGAGGACGAGGCCGTCCTGCAGGCCAGCATCTTCGGCGTGGAGAAGAAGCCGCTGCCGCACCTGCTGGCCACTACCAACATGGTGCTGCACGGCATCGAGGTGCCCAGCCAGATCAAGCACGACAACACGCTGGCGCGCCCGCTGATCAGCTGGGGGCCGGGTGAGCGGGTCGACTGCATCGTCGCCAACCCACCGTTTGGCGGCATGGAAGAAGACGGCATCGAAAGCAACTTCCCCGCCGCCTTCCGCACCCGCGAAACCGCCGACCTGTTCCTTGTGCTGATCATGCACCTGCTCAAGGACGGTGGCCGCGCCGCCGTGGTGCTGCCCGATGGCTTCCTCTTCGGTGAGGGCATCAAGAGCCGCATCAAGGAAAAGCTGCTCACCGAGTGCAACCTGCACACCATCGTTCGCCTGCCCAACGGCGTGTTCAACCCCTACACCGGCATCAAGACCAATCTGCTGTTCTTCACCAAGGGTACGCCCACCAAGGACGTATGGTTCTACGAGCACCAGTACCCGGCTGGTTACAAAAGTTACTCCAAGACCAAGCCCATGCGCGTCGAGGAGTTCACCATCGAGGAAGCTTGGTGGGGCAGCGAGGCCGATGGCTTTGCTGCTCGCCAGGAAAATGAGTTCGCCTGGAAGGTCAGCTTCGACGAACTGCAAAGCCGCAACTGGAACCTCGACAGCAAGAACCCGCATGTGGGCGAGCAGATCAGCCACGACCCGGATGAGCTGCTGCGCAGTTATGCCGCCCTGCAAGGCGAGATTGGCGAGCTGCGTGACCAGCTCAAGGCGGTGCTGGCCGAAGCGCTGGAGCGCCGGGTATGACGGCGCTGCTTACCGACAATCTGCCGCTGCTGACCGGCGCGCCCAATGGCATCAAGAAGTTGCGCGAGCTGATTCTGGAGCTGGCGGTGCGTGGCAAGCTGGTGCCGCAAGATCCGAATGATGAGCCGGCCAGTAAGTTGCTTAAGCAGATTGCTGAGGAAAAGGCTCGGTTGGTGGCGGAGGGGCGGATCAAGAAACAAAAGGTGCTGGGTGAGATTAGCGAAGAAGATGCTCCTTTCCATGTGCCCACTAGTTGGGACTGGGTTCGACTTGGCGATTCTCTGGAAATGATAAATGGAAGAGCATTCAAACCTTCAGACTGGAAGGACGTTGGCCTACCCATCGTGCGCATCCAGAACCTCAATAGAATGGATGCTCCGTTTAACTACTGCGAGGAGTCTAGTGTCGATGATCGACATGTTATCGACACGGGAACTATTTTAATAAGTTGGTCTGGGACTCCAGGTACATCATTTGGTGCTTTTATATGGCATAGGGGGAGGGCTGCACTTAATCAGCACATTTTCTCCTGCCTTCAAAAGGGTGATGCTTTTTTTGATCGTTTTCTAATTCTTGCAATTAATACTCGTCTTGATGAGCTGATTGCAAAGGCTCATGGAGGAGTAGGTTTGCAGCATGTCACAAAAGGTAAGTTAGAAGCACTGACCTTGGTTGCTCCTCCTCTTGCCGAACAACACCGTATCGTCGCCAAAGTCGATGAACTGATGGCCTTGTGCGACCGGCTGGACGCCCGGCAAGCCGATGCCGACAGCGCCCATGCCCAACTGGTGCAGGCGCTGCTGGAGAGCCTGACCCAGGCCCGCGATGCCGAGGACTTTGCGCAAAGCTGGCAGCGCCTGGCCGAACACTTCCACACCCTGTTCACCACCGAACCCAGCATCGACGCCCTCAAGCAAACCCTGCTGCAACTGGCGGTGATAGGCAAGCTGGTGCCGCAAGATCCTACTGATGAACCAGCGGTCGAGTTGATGAAGCGGATTGCGGAGGAAAAAGCGAAACTGGTATCAGCGGGAAGTAAAAAAAAGCAGAAAGCTTTGGTACAGATCGACGCAGATGAGCGTTTGCTAAATTTGAGAAATGGCTGGGAGTCGGTTCGATTCGGCCAGCTCATTGAGTTGATTTCTGGACAACACCTAGGCCCAGAGGAGTACTTTGACTCCCCAGAGAATGGGGCTATTCCGTATCTCACAGGCCCAGCTGAGTTTGGCAAAGTCCACCCGCAGCCCACGCGCTTCACTAATGAGCGGCGAGCTACTTCGAGCCGAGGAGACATACTGCTGACAGTAAAAGGCTCTGGAATTGGTAAAACAAACTTTGTTGATCAGGAAGAAATCGCGATTAGCCGGCAGCTAATGGCGATTCGCCCAATTTTACTTGATAATAAGTACACAAGATATTTGCTGCTCTCAATGGCAAAGCATTTTAAAGGAAAGTCCATAGGAATAGCGATACCAGGCATTTCACGTGAGGATGTGCTGGAGGCGCCAATACGCCTCCCTCCCCTCGCCGAACAGCACCGCATCGTTGCCAAAGTCGATCAACTGATTGCGCTTTGCGACCAGCTCAAATCCCGCTTCAGCGAAGCCCGTCAATTGCATGAGCACTTGGCCAATGCATTGATTGGCCAAGTTTTAAGTAGTGAAAAGAAGTCAGGCGCCGAGGTTGTTGACTTCAGCGCTTACCTCATTTCAAAGCTCGCGCCACAACGCACCTTTGGGCGCGTGGCACATATGAAGATGCTGTTTTTGGCGGATTCCCATCTTGGCTTGGGTTTGATGGATGGATATCGTCGCCATGCTGCTGGTCCGCTCGATACGACGATTTATCGAGTGGAGGAGCGTGCCGCCAAAGAAGGGCTGTATTCGACCTCGATCGAGGTGCTCAAATCGGGGCAGGAAAAGGTCTCCTATCACATCGGGGCGAACATCAGTCGCTCTGTCGAAATGGCGGCTGCCGCACTCGGCGCTGGTCGGAAGGAGTTGGATCGCCTTATCGCGCTATTCGAAGGGCGTAAGACGGACGATCTGGAGGTCGTCGCAACGCTATACGCGGTCTGGAACGATGCGCTTGCCGGGGGGCTTGATCCCAATGACGAGTGGTTGATCAACGAGTTTCGCGGCAACTGGCATGAGGCGAAGGAGCGCTTCACGCCGGACATCTTAGGTAAGTGGCTTGGTTGGATGCGCGATCATGGACTTGTCCCGACGGGTAACAGTGCGGTGACAAAGTCACAGGCAGCTTTCTTGTTCAATTGAATCTGCAGTGTGCGGGGTACGGGCTGATGGCAACGAGTTGGTTGAGCTCCGACGGGGAAACCTCGTTGTCGCTGGCCAATGATGCGTTTTCCAGCTCGCAGCGGCGTTCGTTATCCATGCTTGACGTAGAAATTTTTCGGTAGCAATCTTTCTGCACGGAGCCTCGAAACTCCGCTTACAGCGGTACCCACCTCCGACAAACCGGTGGGTTTTTTGTGCCTGCAAACTTTGTAGGCGCAACCGACGTGATGCTCTGCGTCGGGAGGGCGGCTAATACAACACCCGCAAGGGGAATACGCCCGCCGGCTGTAAGCGGTTTCGAGCCTCCCGACTTCCCGTCCGCCATTCCGGCGGGCGGTCACTTCATGGAATGAGGAGGCACCGATGTCAACGCACGAAACGCATGGACTTCATGACGCGCAGGCGCTGTTGGATCAGGAAGGCCGGCTCCCGCTGGTACGGCTGAGCGCGCATCTCAGATTGCTGGCAGGGCTGGCCCAGCGACGCGCCGAGGACGGCGCGGGCGATGGATTGGCGGATGGAGGTGGCGGCGAACTTGCGGGTTCCCTGCAATGGCTTGCCGACCAGTTGGACCGGGTGCTGGGCGAAATGCCCCCGCCAGCGTCGCAGGCGGAGACTTCCGACACGATCGCGTATGAAGTCGCTTCGGATGAGGATGAAGATGACGACGACGCGGAAGCCGAGGAAGAGGGCGATGCGGAAGCGGGCGATTTCCTTTTTGGCGTCACCCTGGACCAGATTGACACGCTCAACCGGCTGGTCCACGCGATCACGGCGCACGGGGACGTGGTGGCCGCCAGCGACATGGCCGAGTACGCCGACGGCACGTTGGCGCAGATGGGGCATACCGTCTTCGATGCCGGCCTGGAAGTGCGCGCGGTGCTGGAGGCTGTGGCGTCGCAGTGCCTCCGGGAGCGGGCGCCGCTCGGTCGCGTGCGTGAACCGCGTGCCGTTTATGGGGTGGGGGCGCGGCTGCACTGAGCGCGTTGTTGGCCGTGTGTTGAGGCATCGCGTCACTGCGATGCCTCAACGTGCCATGCGCGGTGCTGGTGCGTGGCGAGAAAAGCAGCCCGGGTGGCGAGGTTTCTCGCCCCCTGGCTGCTTTGGGTCTTCTGCAGGCTGGCCAGAGGGCAGCGGAGCGAGCTCCCCTCTACGGAAAGGCTGTGCAGCGGAGCGAGCTGCGCGCTACGACGGGGCGGGGTTGGCGGGGAAATATTTGCGGCGAGCTTCGGGCCTTGTAGAGCAGAGCTTGCTCTGCTGGGGCTTTCCCCGCGCGGGTTAGGTTTTCCGCGCGCTGGCCGGAGGGCAGCGGAGCGAGCTCCGCTCTACAGGAGTAGAGCAGAGCAGGGTCGAGCGGGGCGGGGTCGAGCGATACGCGGCTTGATTGCGGGGTCAGGCATGTGGCGACCGCCTTGGGGTGTGACACGTCTGTGCTACATTTCGGTTTTCCGTGGCTCGGAGCCTTGTATGAGCACCACCACCATTCGCCTGCCGGAGGCACTCAAGGCGCGCGTGGCCCAGGCGGCCGAGGCGGCTGGCACGACTTCCCACAGCTTTATTTTGGAGGCCATTGCCGAAAAGACGGCGCTGGCCGAGCAGCGTGCGGAATTCCATGCGGTTGCGGACCAGCGTTACGCGCAGTTCCTGGCCGATGGCGTCAGCGTGCCGTGGGACCAGGCACGCGACTATCTGACGCGCCGCTTGGCGGGAGCGCGTGCCGCCCGGCCCTCTGTGAGGAAGCAGGTGCGCTGAGGTGTCGCGCGTCCAACTGACGCCCGGTGCCCTCGACGATCTGGACCGGATCCTCGCGCATCTGGAGCAGCACGAGGTCGACGCGCGGGAAGTCCGCGTCAGCCAGATCATTAGCGCGCTGGACGTGCTCGCGGACAACCCCCTGATTGGCCGCCCTGCGGGGCACGGGCTGCGGGAACTGGTGATTGGCCGTGACGCCCGGGGTTATGTGGCGCTGTATCGCTATCTGGAGCCGCTCGGCACGGCGCTTGTCCTGGCGATCCGGTCGCAGCGTGAGGCGGGATACGCATCGCCTGAATAAGCCTGTTCGCAAGCTGGATGCCGCCAGGGCCGGTGAGTTCCTCGCGCGGTGATGGGGATTTCCGTGCGCTGGTCGGAGGGCAGCGGAGCGAGCTCCGCTCTACGGAAAGGCTGTGCAGCGGAGCGAGCTGCGCGCTACGACGGGGCGGGGTTGGCGGGGAAATATTTGCGGCGAGCTTCGGGCCTTGTAGAGCAGAGCTTGCTCTGCTGGGGCTTTCCCCGCGCGGGGTGAGTTTTCCGCGCGCTGGTCGGAGGACAGCGGAGCGAGCTCCGCTCTACGGGTGAGGCGGGGTGGCGGGAGGATCCGGCCATGACTTCCGGCGGTGTCGGCTGCCGATGCGGCGGGGGATCATCGGCGGTCGGCGCTTCGAGGCGCCCTTCATTTTCGAGGATTCGCATGCGCAAGACCCTGGTGACCGCCATTGCCCTGGCCCTGGCCAGCACGAGCGTGGCCGCGTTGGCCCAAGCCGCTCCTGCTTCTTCCACCCCGGCGTCTTCCGCCGAGGTGACCACCCAGCTGCCGCGCACGGCCAAGCCGAGCCACTACGCGGTGCAGATCACCCCGCACGCGGACAAGATGACCTTCGACGGCAAGGTCAAGATCGACGTGCAGGTGCTGCAGCCGACCCAGACCATCGTCCTGCAGGCGGCCAACCTGACCTTCGGCACCAGCACGCTCAGCGCCGGCAAGAGCAAGCCAATGCCCGCCAAGGTCAGCACCGATGCCGATGCGCAGACGGCGACCTTCGCCTTCGACAAGACGCTGGCGCCGGGCCAGTACACGTTGTCCATCGACTACAGCGGCATCATCAATACCCAGGCCAATGGCCTGTTCGCGCTGGACTACGCCACCGACAGCGGCCAGAAGCGCGCGCTGTACACCCAGTTCGAGAACTCCGACGCCCGCCGCTTCATCCCGTCCTGGGATGAGCCGGACTTCAAGGCGACCTTCGACCTGACCGTCGAGGTGCCGGCCGACCAGATGGCGGTGAGCAACATGCCCATCGCCTCGTCCAAGGACGTGGCCGGCGGGATGAAGCAGGTGGTCTTCCAGACCTCGCCCAAGATGTCGACCTACCTGCTGTTCTTCGGCCTGGGCGACTTCGAGCGCGCCACGACCATGGGCCCCAACGGCACCGAGATCGGCGTGATCGCGCAGAAGGGCAAGGTGTCCCAGGCCAAGTTCGCGTTGGATTCCGGCCGCGACGTGCTCAAGGAATACAACGATTACTTCGGCGTGGACTATCCGTTGCCCAAGCTGGACAACATCGCCGCGCCGGGGCAGAGCCAGTTCTTCAGCGCGATGGAGAACTGGGGCGCGATCTTCACCTTCGAATACTCGCTGCTGCTGGACCCGGCCATCTCCAACGTCAACGACGAGCAGCGCGTGTTCACCACCGCCGCCCACGAGATCGCCCACCAGTGGTTCGGCGACCTGGTGACCATGGCGTGGTGGGACGACCTGTGGCTCAACGAAGGCTTCGCCACCTGGATGGAAGGGCGCACCACGGCCAAGCTGCATCCGGAATGGGACAT
This sequence comes from Pseudoxanthomonas sp. JC1303, assembly GCF_058448525.1. Taxonomy (NCBI): domain Bacteria; kingdom Pseudomonadati; phylum Pseudomonadota; class Gammaproteobacteria; order Lysobacterales; family Lysobacteraceae; genus Pseudoxanthomonas; species Pseudoxanthomonas sp. JC1303. The sequence continues at coordinate 3,538,984 of NZ_CP185958.1, forward strand.
CGACAAGACCGACGCGGCCTACACCAGCCGTGGCGCGATGGGCCGTGACGCCTACGCCACCACCCATCCGGTGGTGCAGCACGTGGCCACGGTGGAGCAGGCCAGCCAGGCCTTCGACGGCATCACCTACGGCAAGGGCTCGGCGGTGATCGGCATGCTGGAGGACTACGTGGGCTCGGACGCTTGGCGCGCCGGCGTGCGCAGCTACATCAAGAAGCACGAGCACGCCAACGCGGTGACCGACGACCTGTGGGCCGAGATGGACAAGGCCGCCCCGGGCAAGGACTTCACCCAGGTGGCGCATGACTTCACCCTGCAGCCGGGCGTGCCGCTGATCAAGGCCAGCGCCACCTGCGCGGGCGGGCAGACCACCGTGACCCTGGAGCAGGGCGAATACACGGTCGATCGCCCCGACAAGACCCCGCTGCGCTGGCACGTGCCGGTGGCCCTGCGTGGCGCCGATGGCAAGGAAGTGCGCGTGCTGGTCGATGGCGACGCGCAGGTCAAGCTTCCCGGCTGCGACGGCCCGGTGCTGGTCAATGCCGGCCAGAAGGGCTACTACCGCACGCTGTACGCGCCGGCGCAGTTCAAGGCGCTGACGGCCAGCTTCAATACGCTGCCGGTGGTGGACCAGCTGGGCGTGATGATGGATACCAGCGCGCTGGCGACCATCGGCCTGCAGCCCGAATCGGACATGCTCAACCTGACCGCCAAGGTGCCGCTGAAGGCCTCCGACGACCTGTGGCTGCAGGTGGCCGGCACGCTGGGCGGCATCGACGATATGTTCGAGGGCAAGCCCAAGGCGCAGGCGGCATGGCGCAAGTACGCCATCGGCCGGCTCTCGCCCAAGTTCCAGCAGTTGGGTTGGGACAACCGCGAGGGGGATGCCGCGCGGACCAAGCAGCTGCGCAGCAGCCTGATCGGCATCCTCAGCAGCCTGGGCGATGCGCAGGTCATCGCCGAGGCGCGTCGCCGCTTTGCCGCCTTCCAGGCCGATCCGTCCTCGCTCTCGCCCGACCTGCGCCGCACGGTGCTGGGCATCGTGGCGCGCAATGCCGATGCGACCACCTGGGAGGCCCTGCACCAGATGGCGCAGAAGGAAACCTCCTCCATGGTCCGCGACCAGTACTACAGCCTGCTGGCCTATGCCAAGGACGACGCCCTGGCGCGCAAGGCCCTGGACATGGCGCTGACCGACGAGCCGGGTGCCACCAACAGCGCCAGCATGATCGGCGGTGTCTCGCGCGAGCATCCGGACATGGCGTTCGACTTTGCCGTGGACCACCGCGAGCAGGTGAACAAGCTGGTCGACTCGACCTCGATCTCGCGCTACTACCCGCGCCTGGCCAGCGGCTCGACCGACCTGAAGATGGTCGACAAGCTCAACGCCTTCGCCGACAAGTACATCGCGCCGACCTCGCGTCGCGATGCGGAAACCGCGGTCACCGGCATCAAGACCCGCATCAAGCTGCGCGCCGAGCGCCTGCCGCAGATCGAGGCCTGGCTGAAGCAGCAGAAGGGCTGAGTCTGACGATTGCGTCAAGAGGAAAAGGCCCCGCTGTGCGGGGCCTTTTCTTTGTTGCTCGGGAATTTAGGCTGGCGGGTAACGCGCTCCTGATCTTCTGTTCACCTGTGCAGCTGACGCGCCCTCGGCGATCGGAAGGGGATAGGCTTCGCGCTCTGGCACGTCGTCGTGCGCTGGCTTAGCATCACGCATCGCCTCCAGGAAGGAGAACGCCATGTTTGGCCTGTCCTCTCGCTCCAAAGATCCTTGGCCGTTGAAGTTCACGCGGCATAATTTCGGCGCGCGCGCTTACGACGTACTGCGCAACCGCGTCATCTACGACCGACACGTCCATGGAGAGCGTGAAACGCCTCCAGGACCCGAGCCCGACGGCGACTGGAGGTCTGATTGGATATCAGGCTACGGCGTGGGCACTGGCTTTCCCCCTCCGGCGCAAGTCGACTGGATCAGTCTGGACGGCACCGAACACCACGCCGAGATTGATGTCGACGCCTTGTTCAAGGATCGCCTGGTGCGCCATCACGTGCCGAAGGAGGATATTCCCGAGGGCTGGCTGGCAGCTAATGCGATCGATCCGATTCCTGTCGATGTGCTGATGGAAATCAATGATCGAACGGTGACGATCTACGCGCGAGCCCATGTGACGACCAAAGAACCGCAGATTCCTGGCAATCCAAGAAGTTGCCATCGAACAGATCTGATCGAGGTCTGGACCCACACATACTGATTCGGACAAGGAGCGTTGTCATGAGCGAGAAGGATCCGCAACGCATCACACCCATGGACGACGATGTCACCTCGTTCGTTGCCGACGAGTCACGGCTGCACACCTTCAGGGAGGCGAGTGCGCAGCTCTCGCACTTCGAGGTGCCGCGGCTGGTTGGTGTGGTTGACCCACATGAGCGGGTGTTCTATGCAGGTCCCACCGCTCAGGGCAGCGGCGTGGCTGGGGTGGAAGGCCGCGAGCCCTCTCTGGCACGTCATCGTGCACTGGCTTAGCATCACTCATCGCCTCCAGGAAGGAGAACGCCATGTTTGGCCTGTCCTCTCGCTCCAAAGATCCTTGGCCGTTGAAGTTCACGCGGCATAATTTCGATGCAGCCTGCTTCAACACACTGCGGTGCAGCGTGATTTACAACCGCGATCAGTTCGCGCGTCCTTACGATTTCGAGCCTTCTGGGCCGCCCCCACGGAACGATTGGAAGGACCGCTGGACAAGCACCTCCAGTGTCGACCAGAACTTCCCCCCCCCGGCGCAGGTCGACTGGATCAGCTTGGACGGTACCGAGCACCATGCGGAGGTCGATATCGGTGCGTTGTTCAAGGACCGGCTGGTGCGCCACAACGTCGCTAAAGAGGACATTCCGGAGGGGTGGCTGGCAGCCAATGCAATCGATCCGATCCCGATCGACGTGCTGATGGAAATCAATGATCGGACGGTGACGGTCTACACGCGAGCTCATGTGACGACCAAGAAGCCGCAGATTCCCGGCAATCCAAGAAGTTGTCATCGGATAGATCTGATCGAGGTCTGGACCCGCACGTACTAACTCGGACAAGGAGTGTCGTCATGAGCGAGAAGGATCCGCAACGCATCACACCCATGGACGACGATGTCACCTCGTTCGTTGCCGACGAAGCCCGGCTGCACACGTTCAAGGAGGCGAGTGCGCAGCTCTCGCACTTCGAGGTGCCGCGACTTGCAGATGGGGCTGATCCACACGAGCGTATCTTCTACGCTTTTTTCGATGGCACTGGGAATGATGCGGACAATGATCCGATTCATGCGACGAATGTTGCGCGATTTCGCGATCAAGTACGATTGCAAAGCAACAGCGATTTGCAAATCGCTTTCCATTACGTTGCCGGCGTAGGCACCCAGGACAACACGCTTGTAAAAGCCGCTGATGGTGCGCTGGGTCATACCTACGAAGCGCGTATGGCTGAGATGCATAACTCCCTGACAAAGCAAGCTAACGCGTGGCTTGAGCAAGATCCTGGGGTCCAGATTCGCGTCGTCAGCGTCGGATTCAGCCGGGGTGCCACCCAGGCCGCAATCTTCACCAACGCTGTGCACGAACTCGGCATCGCCGATCTTGATAGTCGCGTGGTCGACGCCGAAGGGCAAATCAGCTACACCCGCCACATCGCTGCTCCCGGGATGACGCCACAGGCGGTCGGGTTGTTCGACCCCGTCTCCACCGGCGTGCAGGAGCTGGCCGACCGCAGGCTCGCGCCTTCGGTGGTGTCCGGCTTCCAGATCACTGCAGTGGACGAGCAGCGGGTGAAATTCAGGTCCGACCGGATCATGCCGTTGGGTTTTTCAGAGGACGGTCGCTTTCTCAACGTGGCGGCTGCTGGGGCGCACTCGAACATCGGCGGGAGCTATGTCCGCGACGGGTTGTCGCTGCGCAGTTTCAACCTGATGGCCGACTACCTCAATGCACAGCGCCCGGGCGCGCCGATGTTCGAGAAGGTGCACGAGCCTGACGAGCCGCGCCTCAATCGCGTGCACAACTCGCATGAGGGCATGCCGATCTATCAGCTGGACCGCAAAGTCGATCGCACGTTGTCGGAGGGCGTCAACACCCGGCTGGCACCGCAGTCGCCGTCCATTCCAGGTCAGGTGCAGACGATGGAGACGTCCGTCGATGGCCCCAAGCCATTTGGCGATCAGTTTCCGCGTGGCCCGGCGACGCCGGTCCATATCGGCCCCGTCCCCGAGGCACGCAGCGCACAGGCCGCGCAGAATCTTCTGCGCATCGGTGCAGCGGAGGCCGCGGGAATCGGCCCCGCCACGGGCGGCCAGCGCCTGATCCGCTTGGCCGGGCAGGCCGGCGCGGCGTTGGCGGCTGGCGCGACCATCTACGACGGCTACCAGACGTGGCAACGCTACGAGGCGCTGTCCGCCCAGGGGAACGACACGGCCGCCGATTCCGAGCGCAACCACGCGATCGCACGCAACCTCGGCGGTTGGGCGGGCGGGGCTGCCGCAACGGCGGCGGTGGGAGGCTCGGGATTCGTGCCCGTGGCGGCGGTCGCGGCCGATGCGATGTTGTTCAGCAAAGCCTTCGAGAAGGGGGCGGACCTGATCGACAACCACAAGATCTACCACCAGACCGACAAGGCCGGGGTGGACTGGGAGTTCACCGGGCGTGAGTGGGTCCGTGAGGCGCGGATTGATCTGGCCAGCGATGCCAGTCACCACCCAGTGGGCTCCGGGATCGGCGCGAGCTATGAAAAATCACGAGAGCTCAACGCCTATGCCAACGCCAGGGCGGTGGAGCTGGCCCTGGGCAGGGTGCCGGCACCGCAAGACCCGTTCAAGCTTCCGGCAGACAAGGACGAAGGCCGTCTCGACAACCCGGACTGGAACTACAACGCGCAAATCGATCAGTGGTCGCGCTCGGTCAAGGTAGGCCTGCGCGGAGCCAACGACGCTGGTGTGTACGAGACCCAGGTTGCCACCCCCGAGCGCAAGGCGGCGCTGGACGCGCAAGCGGTGGGTGTGATCCAGCACAACATCGCCAACAGTCCCGGGGCCATTGCCCAAACCTATCTGGAACACGCAGCGGCGCAGCGTGCCCAGGACTTCACGCCGGTTCCGGCGGCCGTGCAGCAGGCGCAGGCGCGCACCGATACGCTCATCGGTTCTGACAATCGGCAATATCGGCAGGCGGTGGACGGCGGCTGGATGGGTCCGGACGGTCGGGCCGAGGGCAACATGGCGCTCGAGCTGGCGCTGACCGAGCGGGTGCGGGCGCCGGTGCTGCAGGCCAATGCACAGCGCCTGGCGCAGCTGCAAGCCGCGCCTGCGCCTACCGCCGAACAGCAACAGCGGTTCGAACAGCTGCATCGCTACCAGGTCGCCGGGGTGGATCTCAACGTCAATCCGGAGACCCAGCAAGCGATCGATCTTGCGGTGCAGCGCACGCGCGCGACACACGGGATCAGTGGCCCTACCATGGATCAACTTCAGCGTAACGACCATGGCCAGTTCGGCTATGACAGCCCCATCGTCCATTACCAAACCGGTGCGGACGGCGTCGCGCACCAGGTGGCGGTCACCACCAGTGCGCAGATCCATGAGGCGCGGCAGGAAATTCTGCACGGCCGCAACCCGCAGACTGCGTTGCCCACGCAGACCACGGTCTCGGTCACTGCACCGGTCCCCGAGCAGGGACAGCGCGTGGACGCCGCTCCGGCCACGTCGGCTGCAGCGCCCGGGATGAATGCCCCTACGCGAACATCCGTATCACCAAGCCCCTCCCATACGAACGCACAGGAGAAGGAGGCGGCCAGGCTGAGCTTTCGTGATCCCTCCCACTTGGGCAACGGGACCTACAAGGAGCTGCTGGACCAGGTGCACCGGATGGAGTTTGACAACAAACTGCCCTCTGGCCCGCACAGCGAAAAAATCGCCGCGGCGTTGTTGGTGGAAAGTGCCGCAGGCCGGCTGTATTTGAACAAGGTGCGAATGGGCGAGGATGGGATGATCGAAGGCATCCGCCAGATCGGCATGGAAGAGCCGCGTGTGTTGGCCCGAATCGATCCGGCCAAGGCCACGCAACCGTCGATGCAGGTCTACGAGGACAAACTGCAGACGGTGCTCAATGCCCCAGTAGCGGACAAGGCGCAGGCGATGCCGCGCACGCCGGAACAGGCACAGGGCATTGCCACGATGGCCATGGAGGACCAGATCCTGTTCGCGCACATCCGCCGTGCCACGCCTGGGCACGTCAGCGACGAACACGTGGCCCAAGCCATGCTCGGCGCCAAGGAGAACCAGATCTACCAGGCCGGTGACGTCAGCTCGGTCATGCTGGCGGGTGATCAGCTTTGGGTTGTGGGAAGTGGTGCGGGCCAGCGTGGCGTTTCCGATGTTTCCGCCCAGGCGCAGCCTTTGCAGGACACCGTGAACAACGTGCAGGCCATCAGCCAGCAGCGTGAGCAGCAACTGGCCATGGATCTGCAGCCACGGCAAGACGCGCCGAGCGGACGTGGCGGGCCGACGATGTGAGTACGCCCCAACCCTGCACGCCTGCCGAACCGTACGTGATCGTGTTCCTGCTGGCACACCGGCGCAGCGGCCCGTTCTATCTCGACGTTGCGCCGTCACTTGGCCCATCAGGCACGTCTACTAGGACATCCTGAGCGAACGCATGCTGCGGAGTGGGCGCTAGATCCTTGATCTGACTTTTCTCACGTGGAAGCGGAGCTGGAAATTGACAGTTGGGTCGGCCTGTTTGTGATCGAGGAAGGATTGCCGTTCGGGTGCGGGTTGAAGCCTGACTAGGCCACCGATGGGACGGCATACGTTGCCATTTGCATCCAGGGCGACTCTTACTTTCCCCGCGGTCGAAACGAATCCCTCGCCAAGCGAGTGTGGAGGATCTCTAAGTCGGTGACCTTGGCGACGGATGCTGATGGTGGATTTGAGAACCATTGCAAGCTGGGGCGGCGTGATGTCTTTCGGTTCACGCGGATGAAAGGTGCCTAGCGAATTCTTCACCCTGATGCCGTGATGCGATGAGGATCATCGTGGGTACTTTCATCTAGTTCCAAAGGACATCCCATGAAGATCGGATTCATCGGCAGCGGCAACATCGGCTCCATCGTGGCGCGCAAGGCCATCGAGGCCGGGCACGAGGTGATCATGTCCAATTCGCGCGGGCCGGAGACCTTGTCTGGCTTGATTGGCGAACTTGGCCCCAAGGCCAGCGCCGCTACCGCGCAGGAGGCGGCTGAGCAGGGCGAGATGGTGGTGGTCACCATCCCGCTGAAGGACTTGAAGGACGTGCCGGTCGCGCCGTTGGCCGGCAAAGTGATCATTGACACCATGAACTACTACCCCGAGCGTGACGGCCAGATTGCCGCGCTGGACAGTGGCGATACCACTACCAGCGAGATGACCGCTGATCACCTGCCACAGTCGAAGGTGGTCAAGGCCTTCAACTCCATCCACGCCGAGGAGATCGGCACGGCGGCCCGGCCCAAGGGCGATCCGGAACGCCGCGCCTTGCCCATCGTCGGTGACGATGTCTCGGCCAAGGCCGTGGTGGCCGAGCTGATCGAATCTTTCGGTTTTGACGTGCTGGACGCCGGTAACCTGCATGAAGGCTTTCGCTACGAAAATGGCACCCCCGCCTACGGTGCCCGCGTCGGCAAGGCCGAACTGGAAAAGTTGCTCGCCAAGGCCTGATCTCCGGGCGTTGTCCGCTGAGACAGGGCTCCTTATCGCCATCTGCCGATGACACGAAACGCCCCGCAGTGCGGGGCGCTTCTATTGGTGCGTGCGACTCGCTGAGTAGTGGCGCTAGAACTGCCGGGTGACGAAGCAGTCGTGACCAGCGCGCAGGGATGGCGATGCAGTGGGACAGGTCCACTTGAGAGCGGGAGTCGGCTCGCGGGATTGGAGGCGTCCGTCGCTCCAAGCCGCAACCTTCGATAGGTTCCGCCCGCCGCAAAGCACTGTGGCGTGGTTAGGCGTTCGGGCCCTACCTGGTGAAAGCTGGGGCGTCCCCATGGGACGCTTCCACGGAGCGCTTGCAGGGTGCGACCTGGCCGCCATTCGCGCCCCCGATGCGAACCGTCCCGGATAATCGCGGGGTTCTTTTGCGAGTGCCGTCGTCATGTCCCAAGCTTCCCCATCCGGCGCTGCCGGCTATGTCCGCGTGCGTGGTGCGCGCGAGCACAACCTCAAGGACGTGGACGTGGACATCCCGCGTGATGCGCTGGTGGTGTTTACCGGGGTGTCGGGGTCAGGCAAGTCCTCGTTGGCCTTTGGCACCTTGTTCGCCGAGGCGCAGCGGCGCTACCTGGATTCGATCTCGCCCTATGCACGGCGTTTGATCGACCAGGCCGGCGTACCCGAGGTGGACGCCATCGAAGGCCTGCCCCCGGCGGTGGCCTTGCAGCAGCAGCGTGGCGCGCCGAGTACGCGCTCGTCGGTGGGCAGTGTCACCACCATCTCCAACTCGCTGCGCATGCTGTACTCGCGCGCCGGCGATTACCCCAAGGGGCAGGAGATCATCTATGCCGATGGGTTTTCACCCAATACCCCCGCCGGGGCGTGTCCCACCTGCCATGGACTGGGGCGTGTGTATGAAGCCACCGAGGCCTCGATGGTGCCCGACCGCAGCCTGACCATCCGCGAGCGCGCAGTGGCGGCCTGGCCGGGCGCCTGGCACGGACAGAACCAGCGCGACATCCTGACCACGCTGGGCATCGATGTGGACCTGCCGTGGTCCAAGCTACCCAAGAAGACCCGCGACTGGATCCTGTTCACCGACGAGCAGCCGGTGGTGCCGGTGTACCCCGGCTTCAGCCTGGCCCAGACCCAGGCCGCGCTCAAGCGCAAGACCGAGCCCAGCTACATGGGCACCTTCACCAGTGCGCGGCGTCATGTGCTGCATACCTTCGCCACCACCCAGAGTGCGCAGCAGAAAAAGCGCGCGTCGCAGTACCTGGTCAGCACGCTGTGCCCGAGCTGCGACGGCAAACGCCTGCGGCGCGAGGCGCTGTCGGTCACCTTTGCCGGGCTGGATATCGGGGCGCTCTCGCAGTTGCCCTTGAGCGAGGTGGCGGCCCGGCTGACACCGGCTGCGCAGGGCAGGGCGCATCGCGGCGATGGTCATCCCGAGCAGGCCATCGCCGCCCAGCGCATCGCGCAGGATCTGCTGGCGCGCATCGCCATCCTGCAGGACCTGGGCCTGGGTTACCTGACCCTGGAGCGCGGCACGCCGACGCTTTCACCGGGTGAATTGCAGCGCCTGCGCCTGGCCACGCAGATCCGTTCGCAGCTGTTTGGCGTGGTCTATGTCATGGATGAGCCATCCGCTGGCTTGCACCCGGCCGATGCGCAGGCGCTGCTGCGGGCGCTGGATCAGTTGAAGGGCGCAGGCAATTCGATCTTCGTGGTCGAACACGAGATCGACGTGATTCGCCATGCCGACTGGATTGTGGATGTTGGTCCTGCGGCGGGCGAGCAAGGCGGGCAGGTGCTGTACAGCGGCCCGCCGGCCGGCCTGGCCCAAGTCGAAGCCTCGGCCACCCGGCGTTATCTGTTTGGCGGGCAGCAGGCGGTGGTCAGTCGTACGCGCAAACCCAGTGCCTGGCTGCATCTGCGGGGCATCACCCGCAACAACGTCGATGGGCTGGACGTGGACATTCCCCTCGGCGTGTTCACCACGGTCACCGGGGTCAGTGGGTCGGGCAAGTCCTCGCTGGTCAGCCAGGCGCTGGTGGAATTGCTGGCCGATCACCTGGGACAGGCACGCACGGATGACGAAGACGCGCTCGATCCGCTGGAGCGCGGGGAAGAGATTCCCACCGGCGGCCACATCGTGGCCGGGCTGGAGCACGTGCGCCGGCTGGTTCGCGTGGACCAGAAAGCCATCGGCCGTACCCCGCGCTCCAACCTGGCTACCTACACCGGCCTGTTCGATCACGTGCGCAAGCGCTTTGCCGAAACACCGCAGGCCAGGCGGCGGCGCTTCGATGCCGGGCGGTTTTCCTTCAACGTCGCCAAGGGCCGTTGCGAAACCTGCCAGGGCGAGGGCGCGGTCAACGTGGAACTGTTGTTCATGCCCAGCGTCTATGCGCCTTGCCCGACCTGTCATGGCGCGCGCTACAACGCCAAGACCCTGGAGGTGGAGCTGCGCGGTCATAACATCGCCCAGGTCCTGCGCATGACCGTGGCGCAGGCCGCGGAATTCTTCGCCCAGGACGCCACCATCGCCCGCCCGCTGCAGGTCCTGATCGAGGTGGGGCTGGGCTATCTGCGCCTGGGGCAGCCTGCGACCGAACTCTCTGGCGGCGAAGCCCAGCGCATCAAGCTGGCCACCGAGCTGCAGCGCGCCCAGCGTCGCGACACCGTGTACGTGCTGGATGAACCTTCCACCGGCCTGCACCCGGCGGATGTGGACACGCTGATGACCCAGCTGCACGGGCTGGTGGAGGCGGGCAACACCGTGGTGGTGGTCGAGCACGACATGCGCGTGGCCGCTAGCAGCGACTGGGTGATCGACATGGGGCCGGGTGCCGGCGACCAGGGCGGCACGGTGATCGCGGCGGGACTGCCCGCCCAGGTGGCCAAGGCCAAGGGAAGCAGGACGGCGCCGTTCCTGCACGAGGTGTTGCACCCCAGCGGCGATTGATCGATGGGCGCCTACTCGGCGGGGACGCCGAGCAACGCGGCTGCCGCCATCAGCACCGACAGCGCGGCAAAGGCCAGGCGGCGCGTGCGCTGTGCCTGGCCAGCACGGCGGCCAGCGCGCACTGCAGCGCGTAGTACGCGGAAAACGCGCGCGAGGCGTCGCTGGTGATCTGGTAGAGGTCGGCCGTCCAGGTCAGGACCAGGCCAACCGCCGCCAGCAGGGCGTAGGCGGTGCTTCGATCGACGTGGAGCACTGTAAGGATGGCCCGCGATCCGCGATCATGTTCGCCACGATGCAGGCGTGGAGAACGGGGTTGGTCGCAATTCGCAAGCCGGTGGGCGCGGGAGCAGAGGTCCTTTCCGATCCCTGCCAGGCCATCGCCCCGCAGCCGCAGACCTTATCCGGTGCGCGCAGCTTCACCTACCGCCAGGCGTCCGGGCGCGACCTGCGCGTGCATGTGCTGGCACCGGAGTCGGAGCAAGCCGGGGCGTCGCGTCCAGCGATTCTGTTCTTCTTCGGAGGGGCCTGGCGGGTCGGCGACATCAACGCCTTCCGCGCCCAGGCCGATGCGTGCGTGGCGCGCGGCTACGTGGCGGTGCTGGCCGACTACCGGGTCAAATGCCGCGATGGCACCAGCCCGCTGGATGCCGTGCGCGATGCCCACGCCGCCCACACCTGGCTGCGCGCAGAAGCCCACGGGCTTGGCGTGGACCCGGCGCGCATCGTCCTGTCCGGGGGCTCGGCCGGCGGCCACCTGGCGCTGACCACGGCGATGAAATCCGCGCGCGCGCATCGCCCCGCGGCGCTGGTGTTGTTCAATCCGGCGGTGGATCTGGTCGGTCCGGCGCCGCTGGCGCTCAAGCTGGTCGCCCGGCGCATCTCGCCCAGCGTGCTGCCCGTGGCCGGGCTGCCATCGACGCTGGTCTTCCATGGGCAGGACGATCAGGTGGTGCCCATCCACACTGTGGAGGCGTTCTGTGCGCGCGCCGTGCGGGCCGGACGGCTCTGCCAGCTGCAGACCTACGCCGGGCATGGGCATGGCTTCTTCCACGGACAGCAGGACGATGCCGCGCTGGGGCGCTCGCCGTTCGCCGACACGCTGCAGCGAATGTGGCGGTTCCTGGACGCGCAGGGGATCACGCCGGCGGGCTGAGGCAGGCGCTGCGGCCTGCTGAGTCGACAGATGGTCCCATGTCGCTCCCCACGGCCCTCGGTTACCCTACCGGCCGCACTCAACACCCTGGGAGGGGAACGTGAAGCCATCCATGCTCTTGTCGGCCGTGGGCACGCTCGGTGTCCTGCTGGCGCAGGCCGGACCCGCGCAGGCCGCCGCCGTGACCACCGCGGCCTATACCCCGGCTGGCGGCGCGGTCACCGTCTACACCACCGCCGAGGGCGCTGCCACACAGATGGTGCCCAGCCAGGTGGCCGCGCCGAAGCCCGGGCATACGCTGAAAGAGGTGGAGAACTCGATCTTCGTCGACCCCACGCGCCGCTTCCAGGAGATGCTGGGCATCGGCGGGGCCATCACCGACGCCTCGGCCGAGGTCTACGCCAAGCTGGACAAACCCACCCGGGCCGAGTTCATGAAGGCCTACTACGATCCCAAGAACGGCATCGGCTACACCTGGGCGCGCACCACCATCCACAGCTCGGATTTTTCCAGCGCCAGCTACACCTACATCAAGGAAGGCGATGCCGCGCTGAAGACCTTCAGCATCGATCATGACCGCAAGTACCGCATCCCGATGATCAAGGATGCGATCGCCGCGGCCGGCGGCAGCCTGCCGATGTTCGCCAGCCCGTGGAGCGCGCCGGCCTTCATGAAGGACACCGGCAACATGCTGCACGGCGGCCATCTGCTGCCCAAGTATGATGACGCCTGGGCGCAGTACTACACCAAGTTCATCGCCGCCTACGAGAAGGCCGGCATCCCGATCTGGGGCATCAGCATCCAGAACGAGCCGATGGCCGTGCAGACCTGGGAATCGATGCAGTACTCGGCCGAGGAGGAGCGCGACTTCCTGCGCGACCACCTCGGTCCGACCATGGCCAAGGCCGGCTACGGCGACAAGCCGATCATTGTGTGGGACCACAACCGCGACATGATGGTCCACCGCGCGCACGTGATCTTCGACGACCCGGAAGCGGCCAAGTACGCCTGGGGCATGGGGTTCCACTGGTACGAGACCTGGGCCGGGTTCGACCCGATGTTCGAGAACGTCGCCGAGGTGACCCGCGCCTACCCGGACAAGCCGGTGCTGCTGACCGAGGCCACCGTGGAGAAGTTCGACCCGGCGCGCTACCAGTACTGGCCCAATGGCGAGCGCTATGGCACCTCGATCATCCACGACCTCAACGGCGGCTCGGTGGCGTGGACCGACTGGAACGTGCTGCTGGACGAGCACGGTGGCCCCAACCACGTGGGCAACTTCTGCTTCTCGCCGATCCACGCCGATACCCGCACCGGCAAGCTGATCTACACGCCCAGCTACTGGTACATCGGCCACTTCTCCAAGTTCATCCGTCCCGGCGCCAAACGCGTCAGCGCGGCGAGCAGCCGCAGCAATTTGATGACGACCTCCTTCATCAACCCGGACAACTCGCTGGCCACCGTGGTGATGAATGCCAGCGACAAGGCGATCACCTACAACTTCTACGTCGGCGAGCAGTCCACCCAGGTGGAAATCCCGGCGCACGCGATCCAGACGCTGGTGTACTGACCGGTTCGTCGTGATGTTTGCTCGCGAGGGGCGCCGAGCCAGCTCGGCGCTACGGTGCGGCATGCGTGCACCATACCCCTTCCGGGCCACGCGTGTAGAGCGGACCTTGGTCCGCTGAGGCGTTCCCAGCGATCTGCCCGGAAAGCCGCCGAGCAAGCCCGGCGCGACGGTGCACAGGCGTGCACCACACCCCTTCCGGGCCATGCCTGTAGAGCGGACCTCGGTCCGCTGAGGCGTTCCCGGTGATCTGTCCGGAAAGCCGCCGAGCAAGCCCGGCGCGACGGCGTGCACCACATCCACGGATGAAGGCCAGCGGCTTGCCGCGGGCATGCCGACAGGGCGGGTCAGGCACGGCCGTTGGTGGTAGAAAGTGGGCCTGGCGCACTCGGCGCCCGTCGACCGGAGACGCCCATGGCCCTGAGTGATACCCGCCGGCACCAGATGTATCCGGTGCTGGACGCCGGGCAGCTGGCGCTGGCGCAACGTTTCGCCAGTGGTCCGCCGCGTCGCTTCGCGCCGGGCGAGGCCGTATTCGAGGTGGGCGAGCATGCCGCCCCGGTCTGGCTGGTGCTGGAGGGCAGCCTGTCGGTGATCCGGCGCGATGGCCTGGGCCATCAGGCGCAGATCACCGAGCACCGCGCCGGGCAGTTCAGCGGCGAGGTCAGCCAGCTGGCCGGGCGCAGTTCGCTGGCCGGCGGCGTGGCCGGTGAGCATGGGTGCATGGCCGTGCCGCTGGATGCCGCGCATCTGCGCGCGCTGGTGATCGGCGCGGCCGAACTGGGCGAGCTGGTGATGCGTGCGCTGATCCTGCGCCGGGTCGGGCTGATCGAAAGCGACGCGGTAGGGTCGGTGCTGGTCGGGCACCCCGGCGAGGCGCACCTGGTGCGGCTGCAGGGCTTTTTGACGCGCAATGGCTATCCCAACGCACTGCTCGATGTCACCGTACCCGGCGAAGGGCGCGCGGTGGTCGAACGGATGGGCCTGCACGCCGAAGACCTGCCCTTGATGATCTGCCCCAACGGCACGGTGCTCCGGCGGCCGACCGATGCCGCCGCCGCCGGCTGTCTGGGCATGACCCCCGAGCTGGACCCGGACATCGTCCACGATGTGGTGGTGGTCGGTGCCGGGCCGGCAGGGCTGGCGACGGCGGTCTACGCCGCCTCGGAGGGCCTGAAGGTGCTGGTGCTGGAGCAGCGCGCCATTGGCGGGCAGGCCGGGGCTTCGATGCGGATCGAGAACTACCTGGGCTTTCCGACCGGTATCTCCGGGCAGGGACTGGCCGGGCGCGCGTACAACCAGGCGCTGAAGTTCGGTGCCGAACTGGCCCTGCCGCTGGACGTGCTCCGCCTGGATTGCGCGGCCAGCGCGGAGGACCCGCTGGCGCCGCTGAAGCTGGTCCTGGACAGTGGTGCCACGGTGTCGGCACGTACCGTGGTGGTGGCGTCCGGTGCGCGCTATCGGCGTCCGGCGCTGGAACAGCTGGCGCGCTTCGAAGGCGCGGGCGTGTCCTACTGGGCCTCGCCCATCGAGGCGCGCATGTGCAGCGGCGAAGAGGTCGCGCTGCTGGGTGGGGGCAACTCGGCCGGGCAGGCCGTGGTCTTCCTGGCCCCGCAGGTCAAGACGCTGCACCTGGTGATTCGCGGCAAGGGGCTGGAAAGCTCGATGTCGCGCTACCTGATCGAACGCATCGCCGCGCTGCCCAACGTGGTGCTGCACACCGGCACCGAGCTGGTCGCGCTGGAGGCCGATGCCGACGGTGCGTTGGCTGGTGCGGTCTACCGCGAACGCGGCAGCGGGCAGACCCATCACTGCGACCTGCGCCACCTGTTCCTCTTCATCGGCGCCGATCCCAATACCGACTGGCTCAAGGGTTGCGTCGGCCTCGATCCGGCCGGCTTCGTCCTCACCGGCCAGCATGGCAGCTCCCTGCAGACCGATCGTCCCGGGGTGTTTGCCATCGGCGATGTCCGGGCCGGATCGGTCAAGCGTGTGGCCGCCGCGGTGGGAGAGGGGGCGCAGGTGGTGGCCCAGATCCACCAGTACCTCGCCGAGCTGGACGCCATGCAAACTTCCCGGGAGACCGTGTGATGCCGAAGACCTGCACGCATCTGGAGACCATCGAGGACGTCACGCCCAGCGCCCGCGGCTGCCAGGAGTGTCTGGCCATCGGCAGCCCCTGGGTGCATCTGCGCCTGTGCCGGACCTGTGGCCATGTCGGCTGCTGCGACGACTCCCCGCACCGGCACGCCAGCGCGCACTTCCGCGCCACCGGCCACCCCATCATCGAGGGTTACGATCCGCCCGAGGGCTGGGGCTGGTGCTACGTGGATCGGGTGGAGGTGGAATTGCCGGACCAGACGCCTCAAGTGGGGCCGATTCCACGCTTCGTCTGAGGCGGGCAACTTGCTCGCAGCGCTCGCGATTCCGGCCCTGATGGGCTGATCGGGTTGTCGTGATCTATCCCAAAAGCCGCCGAGCAAGCCCGGCGCTGCGGTCGGCCAGGTGTGCATCACAATCCGTCCAGGCCATGCGCGTAGAGCGGACCTTGGTCCGCTTGGGCCTTCCCAGCGAGCTGTCAGAAGGGCCGCCGAGCAGGCTCGGCGCTACGGTCGGCCAGGCGTACATCACAATCCGTCCAGGTCGTGCGCGTAGAGCGGACCTTGGTCCGCTGAGGCCTTCCCGGCGCTGCTCGACGGCTTCGGATTTATCCGACCCGTGCCTGCGCGCTGCACTGATGGGCGCGTGGTGCCACGAGCGGGACGCTGGGGCATGCCCAGTCCATTACTCCTGCGTGGCCGCCGCTCGTCTCTGGATGCGGTCTACATGATCACCACGGTGACCGTGCTGCGACAGCGCTGGCTGGCGCCTGCCTCGGCGGCGCAGGGTGTCGAGGCGGTCCTGCGGAACATGGATGCTGCCGGTTGGACCACGTCGTTGGCGTGGGTTGTCATGCCTGATCATCTGCATTGGTTGTTTGTGCTGCAGGCGGGGGGCCTGAGTTCCGTCGTGCAGCGAGCCAAGTCGTGCGCCGCCCGCAGCGTCAACGCCGCGCACGCGCGCAGCGGAGCGGTGTGGCAGGCGGGCTTCTACGACCGTCAACTCCGTGCCGATGAGGACCTGCGGACCTTGGCCTATTACATCCTGGCCAATCCGGTCCGCAGCGGGCTGGCCGGGCAGGTCGGGGAGTATCCGTATGCCTGGTGTTATGCAGGCACGGACCCGTAGAGCGGACCTCGGTCCGCTTGGGCCTTCCCAGCGAGCTGTCCGGAACGCCGCCGAGCAAGCTCGGCGCTACAGGCCGCCGGTCGTACATCACGATCGGTCCGGGCAGGTGGGTCCGTGCGGTGTGTCGGCTGATGGGTCGAACCGGTGTGCTGACGCATGCGGATCACAGCGGCGCATACGGCGTTGCGCGAAAATAGGCTCGCCCCCCCCTCGCTTATCCCCCGGTCCGTTGAAACCCGAACGCCTGCTGCCCCTGATCGTCGCCACCGCCTTGTTCATCGAGAACATGGACTCCACGGCGATCACCACCTCGCTGCCGGCGATCGCGCGGGACCTGGGGGTCGAGCCGGTCGCGCTGAAGCTGGCGCTGACCACCTACATGCTGGCCCTGGCGGTGTTCATTCCGATCAGCGGGTGGGTGGCCGACCGCTTCGGCGCGCGGCCGACCTTCATGACGGCCATTGGCGTGTTTCTGCTGGGGTCGCTGGGCTGTGCGGTGGCCGGCTCGCTGGAGTGGCTGGTGGTGGCGCGCTTCGTCCAGGGCATGGGCGGGGCGATGATGGTGCCGGTCGGGCGCCTGGTCCTGCTGCGCAGCGTGGCCAAGGCCGAACTGGTGCGCGCGCTGAGCTGGCTGACCATCCCGGCGTTGATGGGGCCGATCCTGGGTCCGCTGCTGGGCGGCATGATCACCACCTGGGGGCATTGGCGCTTCATCTTCCTGATCAACCTGCCGATGGGCGCGCTGGGCATCTTCCTGGCCTGGCGTCACATCCCGCTGCTCAAGGGCGAGGTCAAGCCGCTGGACTGGATGGGCTTTGTGCTGTCGGGCGTAGGCCTGGCCCTGGCGATGTTCGGTCTGGCCACGATGGGCCGGCACATGGTCAACCTGGGGCTTGCGCTGGGATGCGCGGCCTTGGGCGTGCTCGCGCTGCTGGGCTACGGCTGGCACGCGCGCCGGCATCCGCATCCGCTGGTGGACCTGGGCCTGCTGCGCATCCCGACCTATCGCATCGGGGTGCTGGGCGGTTCGCTGTTCCGCATCGGGATCGGTGCGATTCCGTTTCTGCTGCCGCTGATGCTGCAGCTGGGGTTCGGACTCAATCCGTTCGAGTCGGGCTTGGTGACCTTCACCTCGGCAGCCGGGGCGATGTTCATGAAGACCCTGGCCGCGAGCATCCTCAAGCGCTTCGGCTTCCGCCGGGTGCTGGTGGGCAATGCGGTGATCGCCTCGGTGGCGCTGGCCGTGGTCGGGCTGTTCCGCGAATCCACGCCCTACGCGCTGATGGGGGGGGTGTTGCTGGTGAGCGGCTGCTTTCGCTCGCTGCAGTTCACCAGTCTCAACGCCATCGTTTACGCCGACGTCGACCAGGCGCGCATGGCCCAGGCCAGCAGCCTGGCGGCGATGATCCAGCAGATCTCGCTGGCCTTGGGCATCACCGTGGGCGGCTACGCTTTGACCGTGGCCAGCCTGGCGACCGGGCAGGCCACCGGCGTGCCGATCAACTTCACCTTCGCCTTCCTCACTGTGGCGTTGATCTCGGCCAGCTCGGTGCTGGTGATGCGCCAGCTGACGCCCGATGCCGGCGCGGAAATGGCCGGGCGCGCCAAGCCCGGTGAGGAAGTACACGAACCCAAGGTGGTGGCGCGGCCCGGCAACTGATGCCGCGGCCCTGGCCACCGTCCTGCGCTTTCACGATCACAGGAGAAGAACGAT
The DNA here is from genome assembly GCF_058448525.1 of Pseudoxanthomonas sp. JC1303. Taxonomy (NCBI): domain Bacteria; kingdom Pseudomonadati; phylum Pseudomonadota; class Gammaproteobacteria; order Lysobacterales; family Lysobacteraceae; genus Pseudoxanthomonas; species Pseudoxanthomonas sp. JC1303. The sequence goes on from NZ_CP185958.1 coordinate 3,557,329, forward strand.
GGACCAGACAACCGCCACCGCAACCGCGCTGCCGCGCCTGGTCGAGGCGATGACCTTCGCCGCCGAGGCGCACAGCCTGCAGCGTCGCAAGGATGGCCTCACCCCGTACATCAACCACCCGATGGCCTTGGTGCGCATCCTGGCGGTGGAGGGCGGCGTGGACGATGTCGAGGTGCTGTGCGCGGCGGCCCTTCACGACTATCTGGAAGATTGCTGCGGGCCTGGTGCCGAGGTGCCGGCGCACCTGGCGATGTCGGTGGAGGCCGGGCGCGCGCGCCTGCTGGAGCGCTTCGGACCGCAGGTGCTGTCCTACGTCGATGCGGTCAGTGACGACAAATCACTGGCCAAGGCCGAGCGCAAGCGCCTGCAGGTCGAACACGCCGCCCACGTCCCGCACGGCGCCAAGCTGGTGAAGCTCGCCGACAAGATCGCCAACCTGCGCGACCTGCACCAGGCACCGCCGCAGGACTGGAGCCTGGCCCGCCGCCAGCAGTATTTCGACTGGGCCGCGCAGGTGATCGGGCAGGTGCGCGGGGCGCATCCGGAGTTGGAACGCGCGTTTGACGCGGCGCTGGCCCGAAGGCCGGTGTCGGGGGCTTAGTCCGCGTAGGTGGGGGCGGGCTCGTGGACGTGGGGTGCGGGCCTTGGCACCAGATGTTTGCGCAGCCAGTCTGCGAAGGCCGCTTCGTCGATCGAGCCGTCCGCCAGGCTGAGCATGGCGATGTACTTGTCTTCGTCGCGGGCCTGCAATTCAACATCGTTGAGCGCGAGGAACACGCGATAGCAGACGTGTGCGGTGCGCTTGTTGCCGTCCACGAAAGGATGGTTGCGGGCCAGTCCGAACGCCAGGCTGGCGGCCAGCGCGGCCAGGTCCGGCGGCGGATCGCCGTAGGAAAACAGCTGCTGAGGTCGGGCCAGGGCCGAATCGAGCAAGGCCTCGTCGCGCACGCCGCTGCCGCCGCCGTGTTCGGCCAGTTGGCGGTCGTGGATGGCCAGCGCCAAGGCACGGGTGATCCAGACGATCATGTCACTGGGCCAGCTTGTGCAGCACGGTGCGGTCCTCGCGCATGATCCGCTCGGCCACTTCCATCTGCTCGGCCAGGGTCGGGTCGAACACGGTGAGCTTGATGCCGTCCGGGGTCTCCAGCGCGTAGAGCTCGTCACCCTTGCCCAGGCGCAGGCGGGCCAGCAGGTCCTTGGGCAGGATGACGCCGGCCGAGTTGCCGATGGTGGTGATCTTGAGCTTCATAGTCGTTGCCTCGTTGTTATAACGATCGTTATATTGCGTCCCGCCCAGCCTGCATGCAAGGCGAGGGAAGGGCATCTGGTATCTCGCCTCATGCGACGCGATAGGTGTACAAATGTACACCTATGGACATCTTGCCCCCCAAACGCGCCGCCGTGCTGGCCTTCCTCCACGATCAGGCCCTGCGCGGCCATACGCCCAGCCTGGCGGAAATCGCCGCAGCATTCGGCTTCGCCTCGCGCAATGCGGCGCAAAAACATGTCCAGGCGCTGGCCGAGGCCGGGCTGATCCAGCTGCGTCCGGGTGAGAAGCGCGGTATCCGCCTGCCTGGCGGCGGGCGCCGGGACGGGCTGCTGGCGCTGCCGGTGCTGGGCCGGGTCGCGGCGGGTGTGCCAATCGGCGCGGACATCGGCCTGGACCAGCAACTGGTGCTGGATGCCGGGTTGTTCTCGCTGCGGCCGGATTACCTGTTGAAGGTGCAGGGCGACTCGATGATCGACGACGGCATCCTCGATGGCGACCTGGTCGGCGTGCATCGCAGCAATGAGGCGCGCGACGGCCAGACCGTGGTGGCGCGCATCGACGGCGAGCTGACCATCAAGCGGTTGGAGCGTGGCCCACGCCGGATCCGCCTGCTGCCGCGCAACCCGGCGCACGCGCCCATCGTGGTCCCGGCCGGGGCGGACTTCGCCATCGAAGGCCTGTACTGCGGCCTGGTGCGGCGGGGCTGAGCGCGCGATGTCTGAAGTCCCGCGCCGCGCGTTGTCGGCTGTGTCGTCCGCGGCGATGCCGCTGGACGACCTGTTGGCTGCGCGCACGGTGTGGCGGGCCGGACGCGGTGGCGGCGCCCAGCATGCCGGCGAGCCGACCGGATACGCGGCGCTGGATGCGGTGCTGCCCACCGCCGGCTGGCCGCGCAAGGCCTTGACCGAACTGCTGCTGCCGGCCGACGGCGTCGGCGAGATCGGCCTGCTGCTGCCCACGCTGGCGCGCATGACCGCTGCCGGTGGGCGCGTGGCGCTGGTGGCCCCGCCGTACGTGCCGTATGCGCCGGCCTGGCAGGGCGGCGGCATCGACCTGGCGCAGTTGGAGGTGATCGAGGCCGAACCGCGCGATGCGCTATGGGCGTTCGAGCAATGCCTGCGCAGCGGCGCCTGCGCGGCCGTGCTGGGCTGGCCGCAGACCGCTGACGAGCGCGCACTGCGGCGCCTGCAGGTGGCGGCCGACAGTGGCGACTGCTGTGGGTTCGCGCTGCGCGATGCACGCCATGCGGTCAACGCCTCACCGGCGGCGCTGCGCCTGGAATACCGCAGGGAGGAAGCTGCCTGGCGCGTGCGCAAATGTCGCGGCGGGCAGGTGCCGCCGCAGCCGCTGCGGCTGGTGCATTGAGGCGCGCGCATGTCATCGCATCGTCTCTTGCCGTGGAATCCGGCCTTCCGCCCCGACGCTGACGCCGCGCCTGCACAGGAGCGACGCTGATGCTCTGGGCCTGCATCCTGTTGCCGCACCTGGCCATGGACGCCGTGCTGCGGCGCCTGCCCGAAGACGAGCGCCGAGCGCCGCTGGTGCTGGTCGAAGGCCCGGCGCAGCTGCGGCGTCTGCACTCGGTCAATGCCACCGCCGCGCAGGCCGGCCTCAACCCCGGGATGCGCCTGTCGGCGGCGCACGCGCTGATGACCCAGGTGCGCACGGTCGATTTCGACGCCCAGGACCAGGCGCGCAGCCAGCGCTTCCTGGCCAGTTGGGCCTACCGGCACAGCTCGCTGGTCAGCCAGCAGTGGCCGCACGCCATCGTGCTGGAGGCGCGCGCGAGTTTCCGCCTGTTCGGGCCATGGCCGCAGTTCGCCCGACGCCTGCGCAAGGAGTTGGACACGCTGGGTTTCCGCCATCGCCTGGCATTGGCGCCGACACCGCGCGCGGCCCATGTGCTGGCCGGGCTGGAGGACGGCCAGGCCATTGCCAACCTCGCGCGCCTGCAGCGGGTGCTCGACGACGTGCCGGTGCGCGGCGCGCGGCTGCCGCAGGACAGTGGCGAGCGTCTGCACCGCATGGGCCTGCGTACGCTGGCCGCCGTGCGCGCATTGCCGCGCGAGGCCGTGCGACGGCGCTTCGGCCTGCCGCTACTGGAGCACCTGGACCGACTATACGGGCAGGCCGACGATCCGCTGGACTGGTACGCGCCACCAGACCATTTCGACGCGCGCGTGGAAATGGGCTACGAAGTGGAAAGCCACATGGCACTGCTGTTTCCGCTGCGGCGCTTGATCGGTGACCTGTGCACGTACCTGTCCATCCGCGACGGGGGCGTACAGCGTTTCGTGCTGCGGCTGGAGCACGAGCAGGGCCACACCGACGTGGACGTCGGCCTGTTGGCGCCCGAGCGCGACCAGGCGATGCTGTTCGAGCTGGCCCGCAACCGGTTGGAGCGGGTGTCGATTCCGCGCCCGGTGGTCGGCGTGCGTCTGCTGGCGCGCCAGCTGCCACCGTTCGTGCCGGCCGCGCGCGACCTGTTCGATACGCGCCCGCAGCAGGCCGTGGACTGGCCGCAGCTGCGCGAGCGCCTGCGTGCGCGACTGGGCGATGCGTCGGTGTATCGGGTCGAACCGGCGGGCGATCCGCGCCCGGAACGTGCCTGGCGCCGGGCCATCGGTGATGCCCCTGCGCGTGGCGTCGAAGCCGCGCCCGCCCGTCCGCCGCGCCCGACCTGGCTGCTGCCGCAGCCGGTCCCGCTGCACGCCCCGCCGAAGATCCTCTCCGGCCCCGAGCGCCTGGAAAGCGGCTGGTGGGACGACGGCGACACCCGTCGCGACTACTACGTGGTGGAGACCGCCCGGGGTCAGCGCGCCTGGGCGTTCTTGCCGGCGGGCGTGCGCGAGGGCGGCTGGATGCTGCACGGCTGGTTCGCATGAGCTGGGATGACGCCATCGACGGGGTGGATCGCGACACGCCCGGCGGGCGCATGCCGCGCGCCTGGCGCGTGGCCCAGCGCCTGCGCCAGGCCGCCAATGACGATGTGCTGCACGGCGGGCACGGCGATGGCCTGCCGGCCTATGCCGAGCTGCATTGCCTGTCCGACTTTTCGTTTCTGCGCGGCGCCTCGGATGCGGAAAGCCTGTTCGAGCGGGCCAAGGCCTGCGGCTACACCGCGCTGGCCATCACCGACGAATGTTCGCTGGCCGGCATCGTGCGCGGCTGGGAGGGCGCGCAGGCCACCGGCGTGCCGCTGATCGTCGGCAGCGAGTTCACCCTGGTCGATGGCACGCGCTTGGTCCTGCTGGTGGAAACGCGCGCCGGTTACACGCAGCTGTGCGCGCTGATCACCACCGCGCGCCGCGCGGCGACCAAGGGGTGCTACACGCTCACGCGCGCCGATGTGGAGGCGCAGTTTCGCCAAGCGGCACCGGAGCTGTTCGCGCTGTGGCTGCCGGGCGATGCGCCACGGGAAGAGGAGGCGCGATGGCTGCGCCAGGTATTTACAGAGCGCGCCTATCTGGCGGTGGAGCTGCTGCGCGAATGCGACGATACCGCGCGCCTGGACACGCTGCTGGCGCTCTCCCGACAGCTGGGCATGCCCCCCCTGGCCAGCGGCGATGTGCACATGGCCACGCGTCGCGACCGCGCGCTGCAGGACACCATGACCGCCATCCGCCACACCGTGCCGCTGGCCGAGGCCGGCGCGCAGCTGTTCCGCAATGGCGAGCGCCACCTGCGCTCGCGCCGGGCGCTGGGCAATATCTATCCGGCCGAACTGCTGCAGGCCACCGTCGCGCTGGCCCAGCGCTGCAGCGGCTTCGATCTCAGGCGCGATGTGCAATACGACTATCCGGCCGAGCTGGTGCCAGCCGGGCACACCGCCACCAGCTACCTGCGCGAACTGACCGAAGCCGGCATCCGCGCGCGCTGGGACGATCGCGGGCTGAAACTTTCGGCCAAGGTGCGCAGCGACATCGAGCAAGAGCTGGCGCTGATCGAGGAGCTCAAGTACGAGGCGTTCTTCCTGACCGTGCACGATGTGGTGCGCTTCGCGCGCTCGCAGCAGATCCTGTGCCAGGGGCGTGGCTCGTCGGCCAATTCGGCGGTTTGCTACGCGCTGGGCATCACCGCGGTGGACCCGGACGAGAACCGGCTGCTGATCTCGCGCTTTTTGTCCAAGGCGCGCAACGAGCCGCCGGACATCGACGTGGATTTCGAGAACGAGCGGCGCGAGGAAGTCATCCAGTACGTCTACCGCAAGTACGGCCGGCACCGCGCCGCGCTGGCGGCCACGGTCATCAGCTATCGCGGCAAGAGCGCGGTGCGCGATGTCGCCAAGGCCTTCGGCCTGCCACCGGACCAGATCGCGCTGCTGGCCAACTGCTTTGGCTGGGGTAATGGCGACACGCCGATGGAGCAGCGCCTGGCCGAGGCCGGCTTCGACACCGCCAATCCGCTGATCCTCAAGATCCTGGCGTTGACCTTCCAGCTGGAGGGCAAGCCTCGGCACCTGTCCCAGCACGTGGGCGGCTTTGTGATCGCCGAGCAGACCCTGTCCACGGTGGTGCCGGTGGAGAACGCGGCCATGGCCGAGCGCACTATCATCCAGTGGGAAAAGGACGACCTGGAAACCATGGGCATGCTCAAGGTCGACTGCCTGGCGCTGGGCATGCTGACCTGCATCCGCAAGACCCTGGACCTGGTGCGCGTGCATCGCGGGCGCGATTACGAGATCGCCACCATTCCAAAAGAAGACGCGCCGACCTACCAGATGATCCAGCTGGCCGACACGGTGGGCGTGTTCCAGATCGAGTCGCGCGCGCAGATGGCGATGCTGCCGCGGCTCAAGCCGGCGAAGTTTTACGACCTGGTGATCGAGGTGGCGATCGTGCGCCCCGGCCCCATCCAGGGCGACATGGTGCATCCCTATCTGCGACGCCGGCAGGGGCTGGAGCAGCCTACGTATCCATCGCAGGGCGTCGAGGAAATCCTCGGCCCGACCCTGGGCGTGCCGCTGTTCCAGGAGCAGGTGATGGAACTGGTGATCCATGCCGGGTATTCGCCGGACGAAGCCGATGGCCTGCGTCGCTCGATGGCGGCGTGGCGGCGTGGCGGGGACATGGAGCCGCATCGGCAGAAGATCCGCGCGCTGATGGAGGCCAAAGGCTATGACTCGGCCTTCATCGACCAGATCTTCGAGCAGATCAAAGGCTTCGGTTCCTACGGCTTCCCGCAGAGCCATGCGGCTTCGTTCGCCAAGCTGGTCTATGCCAGCTGCTGGTTGAAGCGGCACGAGCCGGCGGCGTTTGCCTGCGGGCTGTTGAATGCCCAGCCGATGGGTTTCTATTCGCCCAGCCAGATCGTGCAGGACGCGCGCCGCGGCAGGGCCGCGCGCGAGGCGATCCACGTGCTGCCGGTGGACGTGCTGCACAGCGACTGGGACAACACGCTCGTCGGTGGGCGGCCGTGGCGCAGCCAGGACGAGCTAGGGGCGCAGCCGGACATCCGCCTGGGGTTCCGCCAGGTCGCCGGCCTGTCCGAACTGGCGGGCAGGGCGATCGTGGCCGCGCGCGCGCAGCGACCGTTCTCCAGCGTCGAGGACCTGAGCCTGCGTGCGCAACTCGACGACAAGGCCCGCACCGCCCTGGCCGAAGCCGGTGCACTGCAATCCCTGGTCGGCCACCGCAATGCCGCGCGCTGGGCGGTGGCCGGGATCGAACGGCGCCGCCCGCTGCTGCCCGGCAGCCCGGCAGAGCGCCGCATCGACCTGCCTGCGCCGCGCATCGGCGAGGACATCACCGCCGACTACCGCAGCGTGGGCCTGAGCCTGGAAGCGCATCCGATGGCGCTGCTGCGCCCGCAGATGCGCGCCCAGCGCATCCTCGGCCTGCGCGAGCTGCAGGGCCGGGCCAGCGGCAGCGGCGTGCACGTGGCCGGGCTGGTCACCCAGCGCCAGCGCCCGGCCACGGCCAAGGGCACGATCTTCGTCACGCTGGAGGACGAGCACGGCATGATCAATGTCATCGTCTGGTCGCACCTGGCGATACGCCGCCGGCGCGCGCTGCTGGAGTCGCGGCTGCTGGCGGTGCGCGGGCGCTGGGAGCGCGTGGATGGTGTCGAACACCTCATCGCCGGCGATCTACGCGACATGAGCGAACTGCTGGGCGAACTGTCGCTGCCCTCCCGGGATTTCCATTGAACGCCTTCATGGACGACCTGTTCGCGCCGGCGCCGATCACGGTGTTCGACGATGCCGAGGGCGGGATGCGCTACTGGCCGGATGTCGTCGATCCGGGCACGGCCACGCGCTGGTTCGAGGCCCTGCGCGATCACGCCCACTGGCAGCACGAACGCAGGCCGATGTACGACCGCATCGTCGATGTCCCGCGCCTGCGTGCCGGCTATCGGCTCGATGAACTGCCAGCGCAACTGCCGTTGGCCGAAATGCTGTCCCTGGTGCAGGGCAGGGTGCCGGCGCCGTACACCGGTGTGGGCATGAACTTCTACCGCGACGGCCGTGACAGCGTGGCCATGCACCATGACGAGCTGCACACGCTGCAACCGGGCCAGCCCATCGCGCTGCTGTCACTGGGGGGCACGCGGCGCATGCACATCCGGGCGCGGGAAGGGAGACGCCGCACCTGGGCGCTGGACCTGGCCCCGGGCAGCCTGCTGGTCATGAGTCATGCCTCGCAGATGACCCACGAACACGGCATTCCCAAGACGCGCCAGGCTGTGGCGCCGCGCATGAGTGTGGTATTCCGCGCACGTCCCGAGTGAGACGCCGTTGGGAGTTCGGTGATCTGGCACGGGATCTTGGTTGTGGACCCCTCAAGTCTTGACTACACAGGCCGTAGGTCTTCTACGAAGACCTACGGAACAGGGGCGCCATACCATGCAAGGCATCACATTCTCCCGCGAGCGGCGCGCCGGTCGCGGCGTGGCCGACGAAGCCGCAGCGCGTCTGGCCAAGGCGTATCGCGCGCTTGGTTATGCCGTCGAAGTGCTGCCTGCCGCATCAGCCACCTCGGCCAATGCGCCGGACACCGCGCTGTTGCTGACCAAGGAGCGTGAGCAGGTCCTGGTCCACGCTTACGCACGGCGCCACGGTGCGCTGGCGCAGGGTGCAGTTCAGCAGCTGGCGGCCGAGCGTTTCGAAGTGGGCGCGCAACGTGCGTTTCTCATCGGCGAAGGTGGCTTTACGGTCGCCGCGCACCAGGCCGCGCTGCGCCACGGCGACCTGGTGATGGCCGATCATCCGGCCGGCACCGACCAGCCGTTGCCGGCGGTGGACGTCTATGCCGAGCGCGCGGCCCTGCGCGCCATGAGCCTGCGCGAAGCCACGCGTCCGGCCTGGCCGTTGCGGGCCGCGATCAGTGCCGGCGCGCTTGCGATGGCGGGGATCTTCGTGTTCGTCTCCAGCCCGGCGCTGCAGTCCCGGGCCGAGCGTCTGCTGCGTCAGCCGGCGCCGACGATGGCCCTGGTGCAGCCGGTGGGCCAGCCGTGGACCGCTCCGGCCCAGTCGCGTTCGGGCGCGTTGAACCTGGGCGGCAACGCCGAGCAGGCCGCGACGCCGATGTCGGCCGACGCCTTCGGCAGCCTGCCGGCCAACTTCAATCAGGCCAGCGCGCCGCGCCTGTAAGCGGTCAGCGCTTCACGCCTTGCAGGCGGGACACTGACATCCCTTGGCGCAGTCTGTGTGGACCTCCATCGCCCAGGTCTCCCGCCGTGCCCAACCAGCCCGCACAACCGGTTTCCCCTTCCGACATGGATCCCAACGCCGAAGTGCCCATGCCCGGCCACATCCCTGCCGAGCACGACGGGCGCGAGCAGGAAGACTCGGAACGGCAGCCTGGCCAGCACCACGACCCCATCCCGGGGCCGTAGTTCGCGCAGCGCGTGGCCTGAGCGGCACACGGGTGACCCGGGTGCTGACGCCCGCGAGGCAAGCCGTGGCAGGTCGTCGCTGAGCTAGTTCAGTGGCTGTGCGTGTGCCGAGCACGTTCGTCTCAAGGTGCGCGATCGGCGGCCGTTAAGTGTTCAAGTGAAATTGCGTTTGCTGTCCCCTCCCTCCCTCCCACCGACAGCGCAAATGAACCTTGCAGGCACGCCCACAGCGGTGGGAATCGATGATCACATCCGTTCTGTGGTGGGCCTTTCCGATCAACTCCTGATCCAGCTGCGACGCTCGCTACAGCGGATCGATGAGATCAACCGCACCACCCACGTGATCGCCATGAATGCGCGAATCGAATCTGCGCGCATCGGCCAGGCCGGCCGCGGCTTCAGTGTCATCGCGCAGGAGATGGACGTACTGTCGCGGCGCGTCGCGGACGCCACCCTGGACCTGGACAAGGTCGCTGCCACGACCAGCGCCGACATGCGCCAGACCCTGCAACGGCTGGACGATGGCGTGCGTCAGACCCGGCTGAGCGAACTGGCCCTGAGCAACATCGATCTGATTGACCGGAATCTTTACGAGCGCAGCTGCGACGTGCGCTGGTGGGCCACCGACGCCGCCGTGGTCGCCGCTGCGCGCCAGGGCCGCAGCGACGAGGCGCTGGCGCACGCATCACGCCGGATGGGCCAGATCCTGGACTCGTATACGGTCTATTTCGATCTGGTGCTGGCCGGCACCGACGGCCGGGTCCTGGCCAACGGCCGACCGCGGCAATATGACTCGGTGGGGAGCGACGTGTCCGGCCAGGCCTGGTTTCAGGAGGCCTCGCGGACACGCAGCGGCGAAGAGTTCGGCTTCCAGGACGTGCACCCCAGCGCGCTGGCCGACGGCGAACGCGTCCTGGTGTACGCCTGCACGGTGCGTGATGGCGGGCGGGTCGACGGACGCGTGCTGGGCGTGCTGGGCATCGTGTTTCGCTGGGATGCCTTGGCCCAGACGGTCGTCCAGCGCACGCCGCTGTCGGCGCAGGAGTGGACCCGCACCCGGGTGTGCATCGTGGACGGGCGTGGGCAGGTCCTGGCCGATTCGGCGGGGCGCATGTTGCAGGAGCGGATCGACTTTGCTGGCCGTGAGGCCTTGTTCAAGCAACCACGCGGCGCGGTGCTGGCCGATCTCGATGGCCGTGTGCATTGCATCGCCCATGCCGCTTCGCCCGGCTACGAAACCTACAGCACAGGCTGGCATTCGCTGATCCTGCAGTCGCTCTAGGCGCGCTCGCCCGGCATGCCCTGTGGCGTGCCGATGGGAGAAGGGCCGCATGCTGCACCTGCGGCCCTTCGGCGTTGGACGTGCGCGCCTATTGGGTCGATTGCGAATAAGGCAGCTTGCTCAGGTCCGTGGCCCAGTTCTTGTTGGGCTCGGCCTGCATGGTGAAGTGCAGCTCCCCGCCGGCCATGATCTCCTCGTGGGTGACGTAGGCACGGTCCAGCGGCTTGCCGTCCAGCGTGACCTTGCCCACATAGGTGTGCTTGGCGTCCAGCGCGTCGGCCACCACGGTGAAGCGTTTGCCGTTGGGCAGGTTGAGCGTGGCCCGGGGCAGGAACGGCCGGCCGATCACGTACTGGTTGCTGCCCGGGGTGACCGGATAGAAGCCCAGTGAGGTGAACACGTACCAGGCCGACATCTGGCCCAGGTCGTCGTTGCCGGCCAGGCCGTCGGGCGTGGCCTTGTACTGGGTGTCCATGATCTGCTTCAGGCGCTGCTGGGTGCGCCAGGGTTGGCCGGCGTAGGCGTACAGATAGGACACGTGGTGGCCCGGCTCGTTGCCGTGCGCATACCAGCCGATCAGGCCGGTGATGTCCTCCATGTGCTCGAAGACCTTCGGATCGACCTTGGCATCGAAGGCCTGGTCCAGCATGCCCAGCAGCTTGTCGGCGCCCCCGTGGGCCTTGGCCAGGCCGGCCACGTCCTGCGGCACGTACCAGGAGTACTGCCAGGCGTTGCCCTCGGTGTAGTCGGTGCCATAGCCGCTGGCGGTGGGATCGAAGGGCTCGCGGAAAGCGCCGTCGCGCTTCCTGGCGCGCATGAAGCCGGTGGCCGGGTCGTAGGCGTTCTTCCAGTTGCCGGCGCGCTGGGTGAATTCGGCGGCGACCTTGGCGTCGCCCATGTCCTTGGCAACTTGGGAGATCGTCCAGTCGTCGAAGGCGTACTCCAGCGTCTTGGACGCGGCTTCGCCTTCCTCGTCGATCGGGACATAGCCCAGTTCGCGGTACTGGGCGATGCCGTCGTAGGGACCGTAGTCGGCGCTGGCGACCATCGCGTCCAGGGCCTCGGTGGTGTCATAGCCGCGGATGCCCTTCATGTAGGCATCGGCGATCACCGGCACGGCGTGGTAGCCGATCATGCACCAGGTCTCCAGGCCGTTGAATGCCCACACCGGCAGGATCCCGTAGGGGCTCTCGCGGCGCGAAGCCAGCAGTGAGTTGACGATGTCGTTGGTGTGCTGCGGCGGCTGCACCAGGGTCAGCAGCGGGTGCAGGGCGCGGTAGGTATCCCACAGCGAGAAGGTGGAGTAGTTGGTCCAGCCCTTGGCTTGGTGCACGGCGTTGTCCGGGCCGCGATAGCGGCCATCGACGTCCATGAACAGCGTTGGCCCCAGGAAGCTGTGGTACAGCGCCGTGTAGAACTGCGTGCGTTGCTGCTTGCTGCCCTGGGCGTCGACCGCGGCCAGCGCGGTGGCCCATTGCTGCTTGGCGGCGGCGCGTGCGCCATCGAAATCCCACGCCGGGGCCTCGGCTTCCAGGTTGGCGACGGCGTTGTCCTCGCTCACTGGCGAAATCGCCATCTTCACCAGCACCGGACCGCCGCCATCGCCGAAGTCGAAGCTGGCCACCAGCTGGCGGCCTTCGATCTGCGCGCGCTTGGACGGATCATCGGCTGCCGGCGGGGCGAAGCCCTTGTAGATCACGTTCTGCTCGGTGTCGTTGAGCGTGTGCGCGGTCACCGGGCGCGAGAAGCGCATGGCGAAGTACAGCTGGCGCCCGGCCGCCCAGCCACGCGTCTCGCGAAAGCCGGTGATGGTGCCGTCCGGGCGGATGCGCACCCGCGACCACAACACCTTGCCCGGGTAGTCGTACATGCTGGTGCGCATGTCCAGGATGACGTGCGAGGGCTTGCCCTTCGGGAAGGTGTAGCGGTGCAGGCCCACGCGCGCGGTGGCGGTCAGCTCGGCGCGCACGCCCGAGTCGGCCAGGGTCACGGCGTAGTAGCCCGGCTGCGCGGTTTCGGTGGCGTGGTCGAAGCGCGAGGTGAAGCCGCTGCCCGGCTTGTCCACCTCCCCGCGCTCGAGCTGCAGTTCGCCGGTGGTCGGCATGACCAAAAAGTCGCCCAGGTCCGAGTGGCCCGATCCCGAAAAGTGGGTATGCGAAAAGCCGACGATGGTGTGGTCGCTGTAGCGGTAGCCGGCGGCCCAGCCATAGCCGTCCTTGCGCGACTTGATCTGCGTATCGGGCGAGAGCTGGACCATGCCGAAGGGCAGGGTGGCCCCGGGAAAGGTGTGACCCTCGCCGCCGCTGCCGATGAAGGGATCGACCGCCGCGAAAGCCTGTTCCTGCGCGGTGGTCAGCGACGCGGCGCCGGCCGCACCGGACGCCAGCAGCGCTGCGCAAGCTAAAACGTTACAAATCGCGCGCATGCCTTGGCGAGCGCGGTGTGGGTATCGCATGGCCCATTCCCGGAAAGCGTGATCGAGAAATGAACGCTAGCACGGTTGGATCGCGTCATGCAGCCCTGCGTTCAAGGCGCCGCGAGGGACGAGACCTGAACCTAAAACGATTTAGCCAAGCTTTGGCGGCGGCGAGAGGCGCCGACCCGGAAAGCGGGCGGGTGTCCGCGCATGTGTGGGTCGGCGATGGCTTGGCTGCATGTTAGTCAGCCGTGTGCATTGAATCGTATGGACTCCACCTTCGGCTCACCGGGCCAAGACGCATGATGTCTTGGTATCGCCACTTCGTGCACGAGGACCGATATGCCTGAACAACGCACACGTAAGGCCGCCGCGCAGGATCGACGCGAGGGCAAGTCTCCAGCGACCCAGGCGGGCGAATACGTCCGCGAGGAAATCGATCATCTTAGAGAGGGCAAGCACGGTGCGAAGAGCACCCAGCAGGCCATCGCCATCGGCCTGTCCAAGGCACGCCGTGATGGGGTCGAGGTCAAGCCGTCGAAGACGGCCTCCAAGACGGTCAAGCGCAAGGCCGCACAGGACACCAAGGCCGCGAAATCGGGCAAGGCCGGTAAGCGCACCTCACCGACCAGATCCAAGGGCGCCAAGAAAGCGCTGAAGACCGCGGCCAAATCCTCGTCGTCGGCCAAGAAGGTGGCGAGCAAACAGGCTCTCTCGCGTCAGGCAAAGAAGGCCGCCAGCAAGCGGACCCAGGCCAGTCGTTCTGCGGCCGCCAAGCAGGCGGCCAGGACCAAGGGGCCGGCGGTTCGCAAGGCTGCGGCCAAGAAAGCCGCGCATACCCGCAAACGCAACGCCGCCTGATGCCGCCCGCGTCTGCGGTCTGCCTCGGCGCATCGCATGGCTAACTGCGTCTCATCCCATCCCTTATGGAGATCCATATGAAAGACAACATCGACCAAAGACAGGACCCGAGCCGCCCGACCAACGCAGTTGAGCAAGCGCGGATGCCAGGGCCACTGGAGCGCGGGGAGCAGCCTGGCAAACGCACCAACGACGAGCGCAACGACCCGCAGTCGCAACCGGCCTCGCGCGAGGGGATGCCGCATGTGCCGCGCGGCCATGCGCCGGATCCTTCACGTTCCGACGCGCCTGATCCTGCGCCGAGCCCGAAGACGCCCTCGAAGTGAGGCGGGGGCAAGTGCCTTGATGGAAGCACGTGTCGTTCACGTTGTCTCAGCGTGAAGGTCGCTACCCTCGCGCGAACGGGCACGACCTGCAGGCAGGACCACGACACTGGCTTCCATCCGTACCACTCAAGCGTCGACGGCGCTTGCGCCACCGTTCGATGCGCGACGCCCTACGGGGATGCTGTATGAGGCCAGTGCCGCGCATGCGATTCCGCGGACTGCGCCCGGGCATCTGTACGAGTTGCTTGGCCTCGACCCGGGTGGTCCCCCTGACTGGTGGCATGCGGTGCTGCCCGACGATGTGGACGGCGCCCGTGCCGAATACGAGTGCATGCTGCGGACGGGGCAGCCCCTGGACCTCGAATATCGGGTAAGCGCTGCGAACGGGCAGGAGCGTCGGCTGCGCGACCGTGTCCAGGTGATCGAACGTGACGCCCAGGGACGCGCGATGCGCTTGCTTGGCGTGCTCGATGACGTGAGCGGCCGTGCCATGCACGACCAGCGTGCGCAGCAGTCCGCCGACAAGTACCGGCAACTGCTGGATTCGATCGAGTCGGGCTTCTGCATCATCGAGGTGTTGTTCGACGCGCAGGACCAGGCGGTCGATTATCGCTTCCTGGAGGTCAATGCCGCTTTCGAGGGCGTGACCGGCATCGTCGATGCGGTCGGCCGGCGCATGCGCGAGATCGCGCCGGCGCATGAGGCGCACTGGTTCGAGACCTACGGGCGGATCGCACGCCTTGGTGTGCCAGAGCGCTTCGAGCATGGGGCGTCGGCGCTGGGCTTTTACTACGACGTCCACGCCTTTCCGGTCGGTGCGCCAGGCTGTGGTCAGGTCGGCGTGTTGTTCAGCGACATCACCCAGCGCAAGCGGGCCGAGGACGCGCTGCGCGAGGAAGGGCGGCGCAAGACCGAGTTCATCGCCATGTTGGCCCATGAACTGCGCAATCCCATGGCGACCATCACCAGTGGCTTGCAAGCCATGAAACTCGGTAGCCATGGCGTATCCAGTCATCCGGCCACGCCGATGATGGAGCGCCAGATCGCGCAGATGACCGAGCTGCTCGACGACCTGCTGGACATCAACCGCATCACCCTGGGCAAGGTCATCCTGCGCCTGGAGCGGCGCGATCTGGTGCAGTTGGTCCGCGAAGTGGCCGAAGCCTTCCGCCCTCATTACCTTCAGCATGGGCTCACCCTGGAATGCGTGCTGCCCGACGGCCCGGTGTGGGTCAGGATCGATCCCACACGCCTGGCCCAGGTGCTGGGCAACCTGCTGGCCAATGCGGTCAAGTTCAGTCCCGAAGGCGGACGTGTCTGGCTCTCGCTGTTGGAACACAAGGACAAGGCGCACCTGCGTGTGCGCGACCAGGGGCTAGGGATGGAAGCCAGCCAACTGGAGACGATCTTCGAGCTGTTCGCGCAGGCCGACAACGGTCGGGACGCGACCCTGGGGGGACTGGGCGTTGGCATGGCCTTGGCCCGTGAACTGGTGGAGATGCACCAGGGCCACATCGAGGCCCATAGCGATGGGCTGGGGAAGGGAAGCTGCTTCACCATCCAGCTCCCGCTCGACGCCGCGAGCGTGACGCCGCTGCCGTCCGCCGATGCCCAGGCCAAGGCCGCTCCCAGCGTGCTGACCCTGGTGGTCATCGATGACAACCGCGACGCGGCCGACTCGATCTCCATGGTGCTGCAGGCGCTGGGACATCAGGTGGTGACCTGCTACGACGGCCTGGCAGGCCTGGACGCAGTCGCGGCCGGGCATCCGGCCGTGGTGTTTACCGACATCGGGATGCCGGGACTGGATGGGCACGAGGTCTGTCGGCGCCTGCGCCAGCGCCCCGATGGACAGGACCTGCGCATCGTCGCCCTGACCGGCTGGGGAGCGGAGGAAGATCGCGAGAAAACCCGGGCCGCCGGCTTTGACCATCACCTGGTCAAGCCGGTCACCGCGGCCAAGCTGCGCGAGGCCTTGGACGTGGTCATGGCGCTGCGCCGCTGAACCTCTAAGAGCAGGCAGGCCGCCCGGAGCGGGCGGCCTGCCTGCGATTGCTGACGGGAGACCCGCTGCGCTGGCTCAGGCCAGCATGCGCAGCTTGGGCTCGCGCGCCCACTGCCGGGTCTTCGCCGCAGCGATGAAGGCCTTGGCATCGGACGCATCGATGATGCCAGCGTCCTTGCCGACGTTGGCGGCCTTGAGCAGCGGCGCGGCGCCGGCGTCGCTGGCGATGGCCTTCAGGTGCGCCCAGGCATTGCTGGCAAAGTCGATCGCCGCACTGTCCTTGGACGCCTTCTTGCCGGCCTCGGGGGTGAGCACGATGGCCACCGCGTCGAACATGAAGGACGGCGTGCCCGCCAGCTGGCCAAAGGCGGTGAGCTTCTTGCCATCGGACAGCTTCACGCCCAGCTTCGGCGCTACCAGCTTGGCCATGGCGCCCGCGTCCTGGATGGCCTTGGACAGCGCCTTGACCGTAGCCGCGTCCGAGCCATCGTCGACCAGGATGCCGACACTGCGTCCCTTGAGGGTGTCCTTCATCTTGCCGATGAGCTGGATCGCCGGGGACGGCGCCATGTCCACAACCTCGGTGGTGGTGCTGGGCGCTTCAGGCAGCGTGTCCATGCCCAGGCCATCGGCCACGCGCTGGGCCAGATCGGCATCGATGTGGCGCAGGTGGCCCACGATCGCCGCGCGCACATGCGCGGTCTCGACCTTGGACAGCTCGAAGACCAGGGCAGAGGCCATATGCGCCTGTTCGGGCTTGGTCTGGCTGCGATAGAACAGCCGCGCCTGGCTGTAGTGGTCGGCAAAGCTTTCAGCACGCACGCGACCCTTGGCGCCATCATCCACCGTGGCGTGGCTGGTGAAGCCAGCCGGCGTCTCGCGCGGGCTGTCGTCCTGCAGCGAGGACGGCTCGTAGGCGACCCGGCCCTTGGGCACGCCCATCTGCATGTGGCCATCGCGCTGGTTGTTGTGGAACGGGCACTTGGGCGCATTGACCGGGATCTGGTGGAAGTTGGGCGAGCCCAGGCGCGAGAGCTGGGTATCCAGGTAGGAGAACAGCCGGCCCTGCAGCAGCGGATCGTTGGAGAAGTCGATGCCGGGCACGATGTTGGCCGGGCAGTAGGCGACCTGCTCGGTTTCGGCAAAGAAGTTGTCCGGCCAGCGGTCCAGGACCATCTTGCCGATGATCTGCAGCGGGATGGTTTCCTCGGGGATGATCTTGGTGGAGTCCAGGTGGTCGAACGGGAACTGCTCGGCCTGCTCTTCGGTGAACAGCTGCACGCCCAGCTCCCACTCGGGGAAGTCGCCAGCGCTGATGGCCTCGAACATGTCGCGGCGCAGGAAATCCGGGTCCGCGCCGGCGACCTTCACCGCCTCGTCCCACACATGCGACTGCAGCCCCAGCTTGGGCCGCCAATGGAATTTGACGAAGGTGCTCTTTCCCTGTGCGTCGAGCAGGCGGAAGGTGTGGATGCCGAACCCCTCGATCATGCGCAGTGAGCGCGGGAGGGTGCGGTCGCTCATCGCCCACATCACCATGTGCATGGCCTCGGGGGTGAGCGACATGTAGTCCCAGAAGGTGTCGTGCGCGGTGGCCGACTGCGGGAAGCCACGGTCCGGCTCCATCTTCACTGCGTGGATCAGGTCGGGGAACTTGATCGCGTCCTGGATGAAGAACACCGGGATGTTGTTGCCCACCAGGTCCCAGTTGCCCTCCTTGGTATAGAACTTCACCGCAAAGCCGCGCACGTCGCGCGGGGTATCGACCGAACCGGCGCCGCCGGCCACCGTCGAGAAGCGGGTGAAGACCGGGGTCTTCTCGCCGACCTCGGTCAGGATCTTGGCGGTGGTGTACTTGGACAGCGACTTGGTCAGCTCGAAATAGCCATGCACCGCGGTGCCGCGTGCGTGCACGATGCGCTCGGGGATTCGCTCGTGGTCGAAGTGGGTGATCTTCTCGCGCAGAACGAAGTCTTCCAGCAGTGTCGGTCCCTTGGGACCGGCGCGCAGGGAATTCTGGTTGTCGCTGACCGGAATGCCCTGGTTGGTGGTCAGTGCCGGATGCGTGCCACCCGCGGGCTGGTGCAGCTCCCCACCCTGGCCGGCTTGATCGTTGGAGGGCGGGGCGGCGGGCTTGGAGGCTTGCTTGCGATCGGCCATGGGGTAGGAACTCCGGGGGATGATGAAGGCAGGACCCCCGATGCTGGGAGCGCGGGCGTCAATGGTTCGTCGAGCTTTCGCGCGATGATCTTCACGCATCGTGTCGGTTTCGGTTTGGCGGGGCGTGACGATGTCGTCATGCCGCCTGGCGTTGCACCGGCAGTTCACGAGCCGGCCGCGGCATTGGCACAAGACCGGACGCCGTGGCCGCTCGCGCTTCACGCGACCGATGCACTCGCCGTAGCCGCTCGCGCGCCACCTTCCATGGTGCGCAGCCATGGTCCGACCCTCCGTCGGCACATAGCGAGCCCTGCGGGGCTCAACCGCGACGCAGCTGGACCGTTTGTCTTTCGAAGCCAGTACGCACGATGCCCGGCTGGTTTGGGCGGCCCAGCAGATAGCCCTGTAGCGAGGTGCAGCCCAGCTGGGTCAGCAGCGCCTGCTGTTCTGCGGTTTCCACGCCCTCGGCGATCACCTGCAGGCCCAGGGTGCGGCCCAGCGCGACGATGGCCGAGACGATGGCTTCGTCGTCGCTGCCGGGTATCAAGTCGCGCACGAAGCCACGGTCGATCTTGAGTTCACTGGCCGGCAGCTTCTTCAGATACATCAGGCTGGAGTAGCCGGTGCCGAAGTCATCGATGGAGATGCTCACGCCAAGGTCGGAAAGCTTGCGCAGGATCTCCAGGCTGGTTTGCGGGTCATGCATGGCCATCGACTCGGTGATCTCCAGCACCAGGGACGCGGCGGGCAGCGCGTGGCGGGCCAGCGTAGCCTTGACGTCGTGGTAGAGCAGGTCGGAGCGGAACTGCGTAGGCGACAGGTTCACCGACACGCTGCCCAGCGCATACCCCTCGGCGCGCCACTCCGACATCTGTCGACAGGCCTCGTCCAGGACCCAGCGCCCCAGCTCGATGATCAGGCCGCTGCGTTCGGCCAGCGGAATGAAGTCGTTGGGCATGATCAGGCCGCGCGCCGGGTGGCGCCAACGCACCAGCGCCTCGACGCCCATCACCGGGCCAGCCGGGGCCTGGACCTTGGGCTGGTAGTCCAGGAACAGCTCGCCGCGCCCGATCGCGCGGCGCAGGTCCTGGGTCAGGGCGATGCGCTCGTGCGCGCCCCGGTTCATGGCCGGCTCGAACAGCTGGTAGCCGTTGCGGCCGCGCTCCTTGACCGAGTACATGGCGGCATCGGCGTTGGCCAGCAGGTCCTGCGCGCGACGGCCGTCTTCAGGGTAGATGGCCACGCCGATGCTGGCCGAGACCGCGACTTCGGCCTTGTCCACCTCCATCGGCAGGGTCGCCAGTTCCATCAGCTTGTGGGCGATGGTGGCTGCATCCTCCGGTGCTTCGATCTCGGTGAGCACGACGAACTCGTCTCCGCCCAGGCGTGCGACGGTGTCTTCAGCGCGCAGGCTTTCGACCAGGTTGGAGGCCAGCTGCAGCAGCAGCCGGTCACCGACCTGGTGGCCGTAGGCGTCGTTGATGACCTTGAAGCCGTCCAGGTCGATGAACATCACCGCAAAGCGACGCTGGCCGCGGCGCGCGTTCTCGATGGCCTGGGTGAGACGGTCTTCCAGCAGCACCCGGTTGGGCAGGCGGGTCAGTCCGTCGTGCATGGCCAGGTGGGTGAGCTCCTGGTTGGCCTTGTCCAGTGAGGTGGCCAGCAGCGCGGTGCGCTCCTGCAGACGTCGATCCAGCACCGAGATGACCAGGGCGATGCCGAGGATGCCGAAGGTGGAGCTGCCGACCAGCGCGGCCAGCCATTGCGGCGACACACCATGACCCAGGGCCGCGCCGCAGATGCTCCCGGCCGGAAAGCGCGCGGCAGCCATGCCGGTGTAGTGCATGCCGGCGATCGCCAGGCCCATCACCACCGCCGCAGCCAGGCGCAGGCGCAGCAGGTGCCGGTGCTCGCTGCGCAGGGCGAAGGAGATCCACAGCGCGGCGACCGAGGCGGCGATGGCGATGACGATGGACAGCGAGAACCACAATGGGTCGTAGTCGATCCCGGGTTCCATGTGCATGGCGGCCATGCCGACGTAATGCATCGCGGCCACGCCTGAACCCATGATCAGGCCGCTGCCCAGCAACTGCCTTATCGGCAGGGTGGGGCGACTGACCATCCACAGCGCATAGCCGGACGCGCTTACTGCGATCAGCAGGGAGTAACCGGTGATCAGCAGATCGTAGCCCTGCGGGATCGGCAGGCGGAAGGCGAGCATGCCGATGAAATGCATGGACCACACGCCGAATCCCAGCGCACAGGTACCGCCGGCCAACCACCAACGCGCGGTGGCGCCCTCGCTGGCGGAGATGCGCTCGGTCATGCTCAGCGCCACATAGGATGCGATGCCGGCGACCAGGAAGGACGCCAGCACCAGAGGAAGGTTGTAGGTTCCGATCATGTTGGTTGGAATCGGCTGGGGGCCGTCCAAAGGCGGGGGACGCCGAAGAAGGCAGCAAGGAGCGTGCCATGGATCGCCTTGGCCCGGCAAAGCGGCGTGTTGCCGCGCCTGCATCCTGCTGGCGCACCTGCCGCGACATTCTTTCGTTGAGAGGCATCCCAGAGCGCTTGGCCAGCATGGTGACGCGTTGTGTCACCTTCTCATCAGCCTCGGATACGGCTGGCCGCATCGTAGGCGGGCGCGGATGGCACTTGCCCGTGTGAAGCGGTGGTGGCGTTACGGTCATGGTGGGGCCATCGTGATCGCGCGCAGGCTCACCGCGCTGATCCAGGTCCGGTTTGCCCACTTCCCGTGTTCTGGTCTGCTTGATCGGCTGCGCGCATTGGCCCGTGGCCCGTCGTCAGGCGGTTGGGGGTGCATCGGTCGAAGCCCGCATGGTCTCGTGACGCGTGATACGCGCTGGGATCGGCACCGATGCCCGCTGCTGCATGGGACATGACCGGATTGCTTGGTCATCGGGCGCGAGGCGACGCTTGCCGCCCGACGCGCACGCGCAAGATCCAGCCGACATACACAGACACCAGAAGGGCGGTGGGTGCGGGCAGGCATGGACGGACCTGGAAAGAGCGCATCGCCCGCGGCGCGACGGAGGGGGAGACGCCGGGATCGCGGTGAGACATGGGTAACGTTCGGCCTCCACCGTCAGCGCGGGTGACGTGCCGGGTCAGCCATTGCCGCAGCGGCATGCGCCAGGGTATGGTAAATGTGTGCTTCATCACACTTGTGATGGCTGGCGCGGAACTTGCTTCGGATTGCGCAAATTGGGGGCCGCGGAGCGGCGCCTCGCGGAGCCGTCATGCACAGCACGCCACGCAGGCAGGAGGCACAGCAGCAGGCAAGGACGCAGGCATCACACGACGATGGGCCATCGTGGCATGACAGCGCCCGTGTGGCTGGGATGCGGTGCCATGCCGCATGGGGATCGCGCGTGGCCGCCATGGCAATGCTGGCGATGCAGTGGGGATTGAGCGCGAGGCCTGGTGCGGAGGCCGACGCGCACTCCCCGCCTCGGCGGCAGGTCCTGGCGGCCATGGCGCTACCGGCCATGGGCGGGCTGCGTACGCATGCCAGCGAGAGCCGGGTCGCCCGGCGCCCGCAGCGCTGGGGGCTCGTGGCGGTTGATCGCCATGAACCGGCCGGTACCCTCGCCTCGGCCGTCGAAGCGATATGAATCGCGTGCCGCCAGCGCAAGTGCGTGGCGGGCGCCAACCTGGGATCCCCAGGCACGTCGGGCGTGGACGCCGCGTGCGGCTGAAACTGCGCTATGCCAGCATTGCGCTGGGGCTGATGGCGCTGCACGTGCTGGTCGCAACCGGCGAAGGCCTGCGGCCGGAGGTGGCCGAACAACTGCTGCGGCTGGGCGTCATGACCGCAGCACTGGCCGCCTTGTGGCGGCAGCGGGCGCTGACCATCGGCACCCTGCGCGCGCTCTGGGGCCTGCTTGCCCTGGCGGTGACGATGCAGGTGGTCTGGGGAAGCGTGCTGCTGTTGGGGACACTCTGGCCGGCGCGTGTCGCCTCGCTTTCCATCGCCGCCGAGGTCGCCTCGGCGCTGTACACCTTGCCGTGCATGTACTTGATTGCCGGCGCGTTCTCCCATGGCGAGCCGCGCGCGGTGCGCATCCTCGACGCCGGGACCTCTCTGTTGCTGGGCGTGCTGCTGGCGCTGCTGATCGTCACGGTCGTGCGCGGCGCGGTCCCTGCGGGGCTGGATGCCACCCGCTTTGCGATCTGGCATGCCGACGTGATCGATTTCTCGCTGGCGCTGCTGGCCACGCTGCGCCTGCTTGGCGCGCGCAGCATCAACCGGCGCTATCTGTATTGGGTCGCCGCGGCCTTCCTGTGGTTCAACGCCATCGATGCGGCGGTCTACAACCGGTTGAGCGTTGCCGGGCCGACAGGGTGGAGCGCGATCGTGATCGAGCCGGCGTTTGTGGCCGTCGCGATCCTGGCCGGCCTGCCGCCGCCGCGCTGGCTGCGGCGTTATCGGCCCTCGGTGCGCACCGGTCGGGTGATCGCCGCCTTCGCGCCGGTGGCGATCTCACTGGGCGTGCTGATGCTGGGCTTGAGCCTGTCACGGCTGCACTTCGCAGGCGGCGCCGCGGCGGTCATGCTGGCCGCCATCCTGTATGGCCTGCGGGTGGCCTTTGTCCAGACCCGGCACCAGGACCTGCGTGAGCAGGTCGATCTGGACAACCGCCAGCTGCAGTTGCAACTGGGGATCGACCCGCTGACCGGCATCGCCAATCGCGGCGCGCTGGATGCCCGCGTGCGCGAGATCCTCGCCAGCGGCGTGACCTGTTCGCTGCTGATGATCGACGTGGACCATTTCAAGCAGTTCAACGACAGCCAGGGACATGTGCGCGGCGATCAGTGCCTTGTTCGCGTGGCCGCGGCGCTGAAAGGCTGCCTGCAGCGCGCCGACGAACTGGTGGCGCGCTACGGCGGCGAGGAGTTCGCGGCGGTCATGCCGGCCGCGAGTCAAGCCGACACCGAGGCCATGGCCAGGCGCCTGCTGGGCGCGGTGTCCGGACTGCGGATCGCACATCCGGCCTCGCCCCTGGGCCATGTCTCGGTGAGCATCGGCATCGCGATCCGGCAACACGACTGGCTGGACGAAGGCGACACGACCCTGTCGCTGTTCCAGGCGGCCGATCAGGCGCTGTACAAGGCCAAGGCCGAGGGGCGTAACCGGATCCATCCCGCACCGGCCGTGCTCGACCGGCAGGTCGCCTTCGGGACCTGATGGCTTCAACGACAAGGCCCCGCCGGAGCGGGGCCTTGTCGCGTCAGCGGACCTGGGCGTGATCAGGCCTCGACGTCGTCTTCCTTGTAGGCATCGACCGGGATGCAGGCGCACATGATGTTCTTGTCGCCATAGACGTTGTCCACGCGCGCCACCGGCGGCCAGTACTTGGCTTGCTTGAGGCTGGCCAGGGGAAAGGCGGCCAGTTCGCGCGGGTAGGCGTGGGTCCACTCGCTGCCCGACACCTGGGTGGCCGTGTGCGGGGCATGCTTGAGCGGATTGTCCTCACGGTCCAGGCGACCGTCCTCGATGGCGCGGATCTCCTCGCGGATCTGGATCATTGCGTCGATGAAGCGATCCAGCTCGTGCTGGGATTCGCTTTCGGTCGGTTCGACCATCAGCGTGCCGGCGACCGGGAAGCTCAGGGTCGGTGCATGGAAGCCGAAGTCGATCAGGCGCTTGGCCACGTCCTCGGCGCTGATGCCGGTGGCCTTTTCCAGCGGACGCACGTCCAGGATGCACTCATGGGCCACCAGCCCGTTGCGGCCGGTGTACAGCGTCTTGTAGTGGGGGCTGAGCCGCTTGGCGATGTAGTTGGCGTTGAGCAACGCCACCTGGGTCGCCTTGCGCAAACCACCGGTGCCCATCATGGTGATGTACATCCAGCTGATCGGCAGGATGCTGGCGCTGCCGAAGCTCGCCGCAGAGACCATGCCGACTTCGCCTTCGCCGCCCAGGGTCTTGGGCAGGAACGGGGCCAGGTGCGACTTGACCGCGCACGGGCCCACGCCCGGGCCGCCGCCGCCGTGCGGAATGCAGAAGGTCTTGTGCAGATTGAGGTGCGAGACATCCGAGCCCCACTTGCCGGGCTTGGCCACGCCGACCAGGGCATTCATGTTGGCACCGTCGGTGTAGACCTGCCCGCCGTGCGCGTGCACGGCCTCGCAGATGGCCACGATGTCTTCCTCGAACACGCCATGCGTGGACGGATAGGTGATCATCAGCGCGGCCAGACGGTCGGAGTACTTCTCGGCATTGGCGCGGATGTCGTCGACATCGACGTTGCCGTTGGCATCGCACTTGGTGACCACGACCTTCATGCCACACATCTGCGCCGAGGCCGGGTTGGTGCCATGCGCGGACTCGGGGATCAGGCAGATGTCGCGATGGCCCTCGCCGCGCGAACGGTGGTAGGCGCGGATCGCCAGCAGGCCGGCGTATTCGCCCTGCGCGCCGGAGTTGGGCTGCAGGCTCACCGCGTCATAGCCGGTGCATTCGACCAGCATGGCTTCCAGCTCATCGATCAGCTGCGTGTAGCCGGCGGACTGCGCGGCCGGGGCCAGCGGATGGATCGCACCGAACTCCGGCCAGGTCACCGGGATCATCTCGGCGGTGGCGTTGAGCTTCATGGTGCAGCTGCCCAACGGGATCATGGTGCGATCCATCGCCAGGTCCTTGTCGGCCAGGGCGCGCATGTAGCGCAGCAGTTCGTGCTCGCTGTGGTGGGTGTTGAACACCGGGTGCTGCAGGAACGCGCTGCTGCGCACCAGGCTCTGCGGCAGCGCATCGGCGGTGGCGGCATCGAGCGCATCGACATCCACACTCGCACCAAACAGCGCGCCCAGTGCGACGATGTCGGCGCGCGTGGTGGTCTCATCGACGCTGATGCCCAGCGCCTCGCTGTCGATCACGCGCAGGTTGATGCCGGCGGCCAGCGCCTTGGCGTGGATCGCGTCGGCGTCGACGCCCTTGACGTGCAGGGTGTCGAAGAAGTGTTCGCCCACTTCGACGCCGGCATCGCGCAGCGCGGCGGCCAGGATCGCGGCCAGGCGATGGGTGCGACGGGCGATGCGGGTCAGGCCGTCGGGGCCGTGGTAGACGGCGTACATCGAGGCCATCACCGCCAGCAGCACTTGGGCGGTGCAGATGTTGGACGTCGCCTTTTCGCGGCGGATGTGCTGCTCGCGGGTCTGCAGGGTCAGGCGATAGGCCGGGTTGCCTTGGACGTCGATGGACACCCCGATCAGGCGGCCTGGCATCGAGCGCTTGTAGGCATCGCGGCAGGCCATGAACGCGGCGTGCGGGCCGCCGAAGCCGAACGGCACGCCGAAACGCTGCGAGTTGCCGACCACGATGTCCGCGCCCCATTCGCCGGGCGCGGCGATCAGGGTCAGGGCCAGCAAGTCGGTGGCCACGGCGACCAGACCATTGCGCGCGTGCACGGCGTCGGCCAGTGCCTTGTAGTCACCGATGTGGCCAAAGGTATCCGGGTACTGCAGCAGCACGCCGAAGCACTCGGCGTCCATCGCCTGTGCCGGGGTGCCCAGCTCCAGCACGATACCCAGCGGCTCGGCGCGGGTGCGCAGCAGTTCCAGAGTCTGCGGGTGCACCGCGTCATGGACGAAGAACACGTCCGACTCGGACTTGGCCGAGCGCTTGGCCAGGGTCATCGCCTCGGCCGCCGCGGTGGCCTCGTCCAGCAGCGAGGCGTTGGCGATCTCCATGCCGGTCAGGTCGGCGCACATGGTCTGGAAGTTGATCAGCGCTTCCATGCGTCCCTGCGAGATTTCCGCCTGGTAGGGGGTGTAGGCGGTGTACCAGGCCGGATTCTCCAGGATGTTGCGCAGGATCACCTTGGGGGTGTGGGTGCCGTAATAGCCCTGGCCGATGAAGCTGCGGAACACCTGGTTCTTCAGCGCGATCTGGCGGATCTTGGCCAGCGCTTCTTCTTCGGTGATCGCCTCGGGCAGGGCCAGCGGGGCGGGGGACTTGATCTTGCCCGGGACGATGGCGTCGGTCATCGACTCCAGCGTCGGATGGCCGACCACGTCGAGCATCTGCGCGATCTCGGCGTCGTTGGGGCCGATGTGGCGTTCGACGAACGCGCCGTGGTGTTCGAGGTCGCGCAGCGAGGGGGTGTTCTGGGACATGGCAGGCATCCGTCAGGGTGGGGCACGCGAAAGGTTCGGAAGCCGCGGCCCTCCTGCGATCCTGGTGCGGATCGGCGGGAGTGGCGGCGTCTTCCTCGCGCCCCTCTGTCCTTTTGCCTGAGAGTTTAAAAGCGCGCTGGATTGCGCTTCGTGCCCCTTCGGCGCCGGTGCCGAGCCCTGTCACGGGCCGACCGGTCTCTCCAGAGTGTGTGCTGCCTGCGGTGGTATCGGGCCTGAGCGATTACGGGCGTTGCGCCTTCGGCAGCGGAGCCGGTCCTGGACGGGCCTGCGCCGCTTCTCCCACCTGTGTTGCCCCGCCGATTATACGGGCCGGGCAGGGCTGCGTACGCCCGGGCCGGACGCCGGGTGTCGCGATCCCGGGACGGCCTGTCCGGCCCGGGCGGTTAACGGGACCGGGCCCAGCGCCTATCATGGCGCCCTTCCTTCCTTGTCATCGCCGTGTGCCCCCCGGGGCTGCGCGGCGCCCTCGTCGTGTCGCCCGTGCGTGCCATCCGCGCAGATGGCGCCTGCCAGGACCCCATTCCATGCCGTTGCCCGCCACCTCGACCCGTCGTCTCGCCCTGCTGCTGGCCGGACTGGCGATGTTCGGGCCGTTCTCGATCGACACCATCTTCCCGGCCTTCCCGCAGCTGGCCCAGCGCCTGGGCGTGGAACAGGTCGCGGTGCAGCAGACCGTCAGCGTGTACCTGCTGGCCTACGCAGTCATGAGCCTGGCCCATGGCGCGCTGTCCGATGCCTTCGGCCGCAAGCGGGTGATCCTGGGCGGACTGGTGGTGTTCGTACTGGCCTCGGCCGGCTGCGCGCTCTCGCGCGACCTGGGCACCTTGTTGGCGTTCCGTGCCCTGCAGGGCTTTTCGGCCGGAGCCGGCATGATCGTGGGGCGGGCGGTGATCCGCGACCTCTACGAGGGTCACCTGGCGCAGAAGCTGATGAGCCAGGTGTCGATGATCTTCGGCATCGCCCCGGCCATCGCGCCGATCATCGGGGGCTGGATCCTGGGCAGCGGCGCGGGCTGGCCGGTGATCTTCTGGTTCCTGGTCGTTTTCGCTGCGCTGCTGATCTTGGCCACGGCGGTCTGGCTGCCGGAGACGCATCCGCCGGCCGCGCGCACGCCGCTCTCGCCCGGTGGCCTGTGGCGGGGCTACAAGGCCATCGGCCTGGACCGCCGCTTCCAGCGCCTGGCCGCCTCGGGCGCGCTGACCTTCGCCGGGATCTGGCTGTACATCGCTTCGGCGCCCGTGGTCGTCATGGAGTTGCTGGGCAAGACCGAGCAGGACTTTGCGTGGCTGTTCATCCCCACCATCGGCGGGATGACGCTGGGCTCGTGGCTGTCCGGGCGCATGGCCGGCAGGTTGAAGCCCGCCGCGCAGGTGCGCGTGGGCTTCATCTGCTGCGCGGTGGCCAGCTTGGCGAGCATCGCCTACGCGTCGATATCGCCCACCTTCGAGGTGCCGTGGGCGGTGTTGCCGATCTTCGTGGCCGGCACCGGCATGGGCCTGGTGTTCCCGATCCTGGCCCTGGCCGTCCTAGACCTGTATCCGCGCCAGCGCGGGCTGGCGTCCTCGCTGCAGGCCTTCGTCCAGCTCACCACCAACGCCTTGGTGGCCGGCGTGCTGTCGCCGCTGGTCGCGCATGATCCGATGCACCTGGCGTTGGGGGCGACGACGTTCTTCGTCGCCGGCTGGTTGTGCTGGCGCGCCGATCGCCGCGCGGGCCGGCGCCTGCCGCGTCAGGGCGCGATGACACCGCGCCTGGAGCCGGCCGACGGCGCCTGAACTTGCGCGTTGACTTCGTGCACAGGCCAGGCCTGCTGCACTGCGCTTCCACAAACGACCATGGAGTACGCATGCACGCACAGGACATGGATCGCTTCTACCGCGCCTACCTGGATTGCCTGAATCGGCGGGATTGGGACGCGTTGGGCGAATTCGTCGCAGAGTCGGTCAGCCACAACGGGCGGGCATTTGGGCTGGAGGGCTACCGACGGATGCTGGAAGACGACGTCCGGTCGATTCCGGACCTGCGATTTTCCATCGACCAGCTCGCCTGCACCGCGCCGATCATCGCCGCGCGGCTGGTGTTCGATTGCACCCCGATGGGCGAACTGTTCGGACTGCCGGTCAACGGGCGCCGGGTGCGGTTCTGCGAACACGTCTTCTACCGCGTCGAGGCGGGGCGTATCGCACAGGTGTGGTCGCTGATCGACCGCGCGGCCATCCAGGCACAGCTGTCCCAGGTCCCGTCATCGCCCTAACAGAAGCGCCCCTTGCGGGGCGCCCTGTATCGACCGATCCCGCCGTGGTCAGAACTTGTAGTTGACGCCCAGCACGACCGTGCGGCCCCACTCGATGTATTCCAGCGGGCGGTCCTTGGTTTCGGCATAGGTCCGGTAGGGCGCGTTGGTCAGGTTGCTCCCCTGGAGCAGCAGGCTCAGGCCCTTCAGGTTGCCGCCGTCGGCGAAGGTATAGCTGATCTGCGCGTCGGTGATGTTCTCGCCGACCACATAGCGCAGGGTGCGGTTGCCGTTGAAGTTGCCGATCTCGCCGATGAAGTCCGAGCGCCTGCGCTGGCTCACACGCGCCTCGAATCCACTGTGCTCGTAGTAGGCGGTGAAGTTGTAGACGCGCTTGGACAGGCCGGGCAGGTCGATGGCATCGCTCCCCACGCTGGAGGCGCTTTCCGGATCCATGATCTTGACGTCGCTGTCGTTGAAGGTCGCGCTGGCCTGGATGCCGAAGCCTTCCAGTGGCGCAAACACCATGTCCAGCGGCAGCGAAGCGGTCAGCTCCAGACCCCGCAGCGTGCCGCCCTTGCCGTTGAACGGCGCGCTGAAGGTGCCCGTGGTCTGCACCGGCACGGTCATGCCCGGCGGCGGCACGTAGCCGGCCACCAGCGCGCTGAAATCGTAGTCGTCGCGGGTCTGGGTGTAGATGTAGGTCTTCAGATCCTTGTAGAACACCGCGGCGGCCACGTAGGCCTTTTCGCCGAAGTACTTCTCATACGAAAGGTCGACCGCGTCGGCGCGCCAGGGATCGAGCAGCGGATTGCCGCCGCTGGCGCCGGGCTTGCCGGTGGAGGTGTCCACGCCGAATTCCAGCGAGGCGCGCATCTGGTCCACGCGCGGACGGGCCACCTGCTTGGCCAGGGCGAAGCGCAGGGTCTGCTCGTGCGCAAACTGGAACGCCAGGTTGAGGCTGGGCAGCCAGTCGTTGTAGGTCTTGCCTTCCTCGATCGGGCGCACCTCGCTGCCGGCCGGCTGCGAGGCATCCCAGTAGTTGGCGCTCGAGGACTGGTCGGTGTGCTGCATCTGCACGCCAACGTTGCCGCGCACGCCGACCTCGCCCCATTGGGTGTCGATATTGGCGCGCGCCCAGGCGGTCGTGATCTTTTCATCGACCGTCCAGGCCTTGGAGACCAGGTAGGACGCGTCCTCGTTCGGTTCGAACACCATGTAGCGCGCCACCGCGCCAGGCACGTTCCAGGCCGGGATGTAGCCGATGCCGGCAAAGCCCAGGTTCACCGGGGAATACTGCAGGTCCGAGGCGACGGTGCTGTCGCCCTGCGCGCCCAGGGTGATGTTGCCCTCTGGCTGGTGCTTCTGCTTTTCGCGGTCGGCGTAGTTGACGCCCACGTCCAGGTCGGAGAACCAGCTGAGCGACTGCGGCATGGGGAAGCTGGCCTGCAGGCGCGCGCCCTTCAGCCTGTCTTCCACCTGCGGCGCCTTGCCGTAGCCGGAGCCATAGATCGTGTTGGTCAGGAACAGGGCGTCGGGATTGGAGTAATCCAGGCTTGGCGAGATCTGCGAGAAGTCGTTCCCACGGAAGGCCAGGCCGACGGTGTCCAGCTGCGGCATGGGGGTCAGCTGGAGGTTGTTCTCCAGGTTGAGTTCCTTGCGCGTGGCCTTGGAGTAGTTGAGGTCGGTGTTGATCCTCACCGCACCGGCGTTGAACTCGTTGTTCCATCCGAACGCGTCGATCTTGTCCTTGCGCTTGTTGTACATGCCGCGCACCAGCGGATACACGCCGCTGGCGGTACCGCCGGTGAAGGTGTTGTCCGCGTTGACCTGCGGATTGGTGATCAGCAGGCCCGGCGTGTAGCCGCCGTTGTAGTTGCTGAGGTTCAGCTCGAACTGGTTGGCCGTGTCGATCTGCTCGGCTTCGGTATGGAAGGCATCGAGCGTGCTGGTCCAGTTGTTGGAAGGCCGGTACTGCACGGTGGCCATCACGCCGTCGCGCTTTGAGTTTCCGGTGCGGCGCAGCGCCTTGATGCCATCGGAGAAATAGGTGCCCGGCGCCACGCCAGGACGCGATCCGCTGTCGGTGTTCTGGGTGCTCCATGGCTCGTACAGACCCACCTGGTTTTCCTGGATGGGCATGTCGGTATGCGCATAGCCGATGGACACGCCCAGGGTCTTGTCGAAGAACTGGTCGATGTAGCTGACGCTGAAGCGGTTGCCATAGGCATCGACGTTGGCGGCCTTGCCCAGCGAGTTGCGCTGGTAGCGGCCGCCGACGGCGATCACGCGCTCGCCGAAGCTCAGCGGGCGCACGGTCTGCATGTCCACGGTGCCCGACAGGCCCTGGCCGACCAGGCCGGCATCGGGCGTCTTGTACACGGTCACGCCGTTGACCAGTTCCGATGGGTACTGGTCGAACTCCACACTGCGGTTGTCGCCGGTGCTGACCACCTCGCGCCCGTTGAGCAGGGTGGTGGAGAAGTCGGGCGACAGGCCACGGACGCTGATCACCTGCGCGCGCCCGGCCACGCGCTGCGCGGCCAGGCCGGGCAGGCGCGCCAGCGATTCGGCGATGCTCACGTCGGGCAGCTTGCCGATGTCCTCGGCCGAGATCGCCTCGACGATCGAGGTCGATTCACGCTTGACCGAGATCGCGCCTTCGATGCTGCGGCGGATGCCGGTCACCGTGATCCGCTCAAGATCGGTGGCCTGGGCGGTCTGGGTGCCAGCAGGATCGGCCGTGGTATCGGTCGGCGTGGTCTGCGCGTTGGCATGCGTATTGGTCAACGTGATCGCGGACGCCAGGGCCACGCACAGCAGGTTGCGCTTGGGAGTCAACATTTTCCCCTCCAGTCAATGTCGGTGCAGCGTTCAAGGTGTGGGCCGGCATCCCCACATCGCCGGCGTTTCGCAAAGGCGTTAAAACAAGGCCTATTCGAATGGGCGGCCATGGTAGTGCCGGCCCGCGCGGATGCATCGGCCTGCATACGTATTCATGGCAATGCGATGAAATTCGGTGCGCGCAGCGATGTCGCTGTGGCACCGACCTGCGCTTGGCAGGCGCGGTGCGCACGCATGAAAAACGCTTCCACATGCCCACGGTCGGCCTTTTGTTGCATCGCGGCAGGTGCTTTGCGCATGGCCATGCGGCGCCCGCCGCTCAGGCCAGGGTCGCGAACCAGCTGCCGCGGCCGGGCAGCGACAGCGTGCCGGCCTCGAGCGTCGCCGCGCGCAGGCCGTGATCGTCGACCGTGGTGGTCTTCATGCCTTTCGGCAATGGCCACTGCACCGGCGCGGCCGACAGGTTGAACACCACCAGCAACGCCTGGCCTTCGCCTTCGCGCACGAAGGCCAGCACCGGCTCTGGCGTGTCCAGGAAGCGGATATCGCCGCGCACCAGCGCCGGATGGCGCCGCCGCCAAGCCAGGAAGCGGCGCACCTGTTGCAGCACCGAGTCAGGATCGGCCTCCTGGGTCGCCACGCTGCGCTGCACGTGTTCGGCCGGCACCGGCAGCCACGGCACGCCGGCGCTGAAACCGCCGCCGGGCAGCGCCTGCCACGGCATCGGCGTGCGGCAGCCGTCGCGGCCCTTGAAGTTGGGCCAGAACGCCTTGCCGTACGGATCCTGCAGCAACTCGTAGGGCACCTCGGCCTCGCTCAGGCCCAACTCCTCACCCTGGTAGACGCAGACCGAGCCACGCAGCGAGCACACCAGCGCCACCAGTTGGGCGGCGAAGGCCGCATCGCCTGCGCCGCCCCAGCGGGTCACCGCGCGCGGCACGTCGTGGTTGGAGATGGCCCAGCACGGCCAGCCTTCGTCCATGGCCGCCTCCAGGCGCGAGACCGTCTCGCGGATGTAGGCCGCGCTGTAGTCCTCGACCAGCAGCTCGAAGCTGTAGCCCATGTGCAGGCGGGTGTGACCGGTGTATTCGGCGGTGGTCGCCAGCGAGTCTTCCGAGGAGATCTCGCCCAGCGCGGCCACGTCGGGATAGCGATCCATCAGCGCGCGCAGCCGCTCCAGGAACGGCAGGTTCTCCGGACGGGTGTTGTTGTACCAGTGGTACTGGTAGGCGTAGGGGTTGTCCGGGCTGAAACCGCGCCCGACGCGCTCGGCCTTGGGCTTGGGCGGGTTGTCGCGCAGCTGCTGGTCGTGGAAGCAGAAGTTGATCGCATCCAGGCGCAGGCCATCCACACCGCGGTCCAGCCAGAACTGCACGTTGTCCAGCGTGGCCTGCTGGACATCGGGGTTGTGGAAGTTCAGGTCCGGCTGCAGGCCCAGGAAGTTGTGCAGGTAGTACTGCTCGCGGCGCGGCTCCCAGCGCCAGGCCACGCCGCCGAAGATCGACATCCAGTTGTTGGGCGGCGTGCCGTCTTCCTGCGGATCAGCCCAGACGTACCAGTCGGCCTTGGGGTTGTCGCGGCTCTGCCGGCTCTCCTGGAACCACGCATGCTGGTCCGAGCAATGGCTGAGCACCTGGTCGATCATCACCTTGATGCCCAGCCGGTGGGCCTTGGCCAGCAGCGCGTCGAAGTCGGCCAGGGTGCCGAACATCGGGTCCACATCGCGGTAATCGGCGATGTCGTAGCCGAAGTCGGCCATCGGCGACTTGAAGAACGGCGAGATCCAGATCGCGTCCACGCCCAGGCTGGCCACGTAGTCCAGCCGCTCGACGATGCCCGGCAAGTCGCCGATGCCATCCCCATTGGTGTCCATGAAGCTGCGCGGATAGATCTGGTAGATCACCGCGCCACGCCACCAGTTGTTCATTGCCTTCCCCGAGAAATGCGGTGCCCCGCCAGGCCACTGCCTGGCGGTCGAAAACGGGCGCCACTATTCCACGCGATCCCGATGACGTCGCCAGAGGATGGGTTCGAAGACGCATGAATACGTATGCAGGCGTGCCGGCGCGTGCGCGTTGCCGAAACGAGTGCACGAGACGCGCGGGGTCCGCCGGACAATGCGTGAAGTGTCTTGAAAAAAGGCATTTCATGCGCTTTTGGCGAGGCCTGGGACAACGGTCAAAGGCGGGTTCGAGGCCGGGATGCGTGTTTTGCAGTGCAGCATGGCAAGCGCGTGGGCAGAGGTCACCATGACGCGCCGACCCGGTCACGCATCATCGTGAGTGCGCACCGTGCCGTCGCAAGGGGATTTCACTCGCATCATGACCCGTACCCGCGCCCTGTCGTTCTGGCAGATATGGAACATGTGCTTCGGCTTTCTGGGTATCCAGTTCGGCTTCGCCCTGCAGAACGCCAACGTCAGCCGCATCTTCCACACGCTGGGCGCGTCGGTGGACGACATCCCGATCCTGTGGATGGCCGCGCCGCTGACCGGCCTGCTGGTGCAGCCGGTGATTGGCTATTTCTCGGATCGGACCTGGACGCGGCTGGGGCGGCGGCGGCCTTATTTTCTGGTCGGCGCGGTGCTGGCCACGCTGGCCTTGCTGGCCATGCCGCATTCGCCTGCGCTGTGGATCGCCGCGGGGTTGCTGTGGGTGCTGGATGCGTCGATCAACATCTCGATGGAGCCGTTCCGCGCCTTCGTCGGCGACCTGCTGCCGACCCGGCAGCGCGCGTCTGGTTATGCGATGCAGAGCTTTTTCATCGGCTTAGGCTCGGTGGTCGCCAGCCTGTTGCCTTGGATCCTGGCGCAGGTCGGCGTGGCCAATACCGCTGGGCCCGGCGAAGTGCCGGACACGGTGCGCTACGCGTTCTACTTCGGCGGCGCGGTGTTGATGCTGACCATCATCTGGACGGTGGTCACCACGCGCGAAGCCCCGCCCGGGCAGTTGGCCGGTGAGCTGGAGCCGCCGACCACCGCGCCCGTGCCAGTGGCATCGGGCAATACCGCGGTGCGGGTGCGGCTGGGCATCGTGGCCCTGGTCCTGGGCCTGGTCGGCTGCGTCCTGGTGGCGGCGTTTGGCCTGGACAAGCAGCTCTACGTGCTCGGCGGTGGTGCGGCCGTCGCCGGTGCGTTGCTGCTGGGGCGCGGACGCGCCCGCGGTGGGATGTACGCGACCATCGTCGATGACCTGATGGACATGCCGTCGGCGATGCGGCGGCTGGCGGTGGTGCAGTTCTTCTCATGGTTCGCCTTGTTCGCCATGTGGATCTACACCACCGACGCAGTGACCAGCACCCATTTCGGCACCAGCGACACCACCTCGGCCGCCTATAACGAGGGCGCCAACTGGGTGGGCGTGCTGTTTGCCGCCTACAACGGCTTCGCCGCGCTGGCGGCGATCGTGATCCCGTGGATGGTGCGTGCCATCGGCCTGCGCTGGAGCCATCTGTTGAACCTGTGCCTGGGCGGCGTGGGGTTCTGCTCGTTCCTCCTCTTCCGCGACCCACACTGGCTGCTGCTGTCCATGGCCGGGGTGGGCTTTGCCTGGGCCTCGATCCTCTCGCTGCCCTACGCACTGCTGTCCGACAGCGTGCCGGCCGCGAAGATGGGCCTGTACATGGGCATCTTCAATTTCTTCATCGTCATCCCGCAGCTGGTCGCCGCCTCGATCCTGGGATTGCTGGTCAAGACCGTCCTGGGTGGCGCACCGATCAACGCCCTGGCCGTCGGTGGCCTGAGCCTGGTGGTCGCCGGCCTGTGCACCCTGCGCGTGCCCGAACCTCGCCTGGAGTCCCAAGCATGAAGCCGCTGTCCTTGTCCCTGTTGGCCCTGGCGACCGTCCTGGCGCTGCCGGCCCGTGCGCAGCAGGCGCCGGCCGATGAGCTGTACGGCACGCTGGAGCCGTTCGCCAGCGAGGCGATCTATTTCGTGGTGACCGACCGCTTCGTCAATGGCGATCCGTCCAACGACCACCGCGACCAGGGCGGCAAGCACCGCACCTTCGATATTCCCGTGCCGGGCGCCCCGGCCGGCAAGAGTGCGAACATCGGCTACCTGGGGGGCGACTTCAAGGGCATTGTCGACAACGCACGCTATATCCACGACATGGGCTTCAGCGCGGTGTGGGTGACGCCCATCGTCGACAACCCCGACCAGGCTTTTACTGGTGGCAAGCCGGTGAAGTGGGGCAGCTCGCTGGCCGACCAGGGCAAGACCGGTTACCACGGCTACTGGGGCGTGAATTTCTACAAGCTCGACGAGCACCTGCCCAGTAAGGGCCTGGACTTCGCCGGGTTCACCAAGGCGATGAAGGGCCAGCAGCTGGACGTGG
Organism: Pseudoxanthomonas sp. JC1303; assembly: GCF_058448525.1. NCBI lineage: Bacteria > Pseudomonadati > Pseudomonadota > Gammaproteobacteria > Lysobacterales > Lysobacteraceae > Pseudoxanthomonas > Pseudoxanthomonas sp. JC1303. The sequence continues at coordinate 3,593,056 of NZ_CP185958.1, forward strand.
TGCTGGACATCGTCGCCAACCACGGCTCGCCGGCGTTCTCCATGCCGACCGCGCAGCCCCAGTTCGGGCAGCTCTTCGACAAGCAGGGCCACAAGGTCGCCGACCACCAGAACCTGGATCCAGGCAAGCTGGACCCGCAGCACAACCCGATGCATGCCTTCTACAACACCGGCGGCGGGCTGGCCGAGCTGTCGGACCTGGCCGAGGACAACCCTGCGGTTCTGGACTATCTGGCCGGCGCCTACGAACAATGGATCGACCAGGGCGCCGCCGCCTTCCGCGTCGATACCATCGGCTGGATGCCGCATCGCTTCTGGAAGCAGTTCGCCGATCGCATCCGCGCCAAACACCCGGGCTTTTTCATGTTCGGCGAGGCCTTCGATTACGACGCGGCGTTCATCGCCGCGCATACGCTGGACCGCAACGGGCACTACAGCGTGCTGGACTTTCCCCAGCGCGGGAAGCTGTCCAAGGTCTTCGGCAGGGAAGGCGGCGGCTACGACGCACTGGAGCGCACGCTGTACCTGGAGGACGGTCCGTACAACAACCCGTACGACTTGGTGACCTTCTACGACAACCACGACATGTCGCGCCTGGACGCGACCGATACGGGCTTCATCGACGCGCACAACTGGCTGTTCACCACGCGCGGCATCCCGGCGGTGTACTACGGCTCGGAGACCGGCTTCATGCGTGGCGCGGCCGAGCACGCGGGCAATCGCAACTACTACGGGCAGGCGCGTGTGGATGCGGCCGGCGAGAGCGCGATCTACCGCAATCTCAAGCGCATCGCCAACCTGCGTCGTGAATCGATCGCCCTGCAGCGCGGCTTGCAGCTCAATCTGCAGCTGACCAAGCAGACTGCCGCGTTCTATCGCGTCTTCGAGCACGACGGTCAGGCGCAGACCGCGCTGGTGCTACTCAACAAGGCGGACACGGCTTCTGAAGTGACGCTGGATAAGCTGCTGCAGCCCGGCCAGTGGCGAGACGCCTTCGATGGCTCAGCCGTGCAGGTGGATGGGGACACGCTAGCGCTGGACGTCCCGGCGCATGGGGTGCGCGTCCTGCTTTACGACCAGCCGCTGACCAATGCGCTACTACGCGCGCGACTGGCCGAAGACATGAGACATCGCCTGCGCGAGTAGAGCGTGTCCTCAATCCGGCGAGTCCCTGTGTGCGGGCGCGCACCCCGTGGGTAGGCTCTGCTGGATTGACTCGCCGATTCCTGTAGGGCCGAGCTTGCTCGGCCGGGGCATTGCCGATAGAGCCCCAGCCGAGCAAGCTCGGCGCTACACACGTGTCCTCGATGCGACGAGTCTCGGTGTGCGGGCGCGCACCCGGTGGGTGGGCTCTGATGGATGGGCTCACCGATTCCTGTGGGGCCGAGCTTGCTCGGCGGGAGCATTCCCGGTAGAGCCTCAGCCGAGCAGGCTCGGCGCTACACGCGAGTCCATCGCATTACGCGCAGCGGGTGGAGCCGCGCAGGGCCAGGCGTACCGGAATGGTCTGGTTGTCCACTGGCTGGCCGTGGATCAGCTGCATCAGCGCATCGACCAGCAGCATCCCGGCCTGGCGCGTGTCCTGCTGGACCGTGGACAGCCCCGGCGCAACGAAGTTGGCCAGCGGGATATCGTCGAACCCGGCCACGGCCACGTCCTCGGGAATGCGCAAGCCGTGTTCCAGCAGCGCCTTCATCGCGCCGATGGCGATCAGGTCGCTGGCGCCGAACAGGGCGTCGAAACTGGCGCCGCGCGCCAGCAGGGCCTTGGTGGCTTCGTAGCCGGACTGCTCGCTGGTCTCCGCGTCGACCTGCAAGGCCGGGTCCGGCGCCAGGCCCAGCTCGGCCAGCGCGGCGGCGACACCGCGATGGCGCTCCTGGAATTCCGGGTAATGCGCCGAGGCGTGACCGATGAAGGCGATCCGCCGGCGACCCTGTTCCAGCAGGTGCGCGGCGATGTCATGCCCGCCCTGGAAGTTGTCGCAGCCGATCGATACGCCCGGCTGGCCGGGCAGGGCCGCGCCCCAGCGCACGAAGCGGATGCCCTGCTGCTGGAGCTTCTCCAGCCTGATGCGCGATTTGAGGTAGTCGCCGTAGCCCAGCAGGATCAGCCCATCGGCCTTCTTGCTGTCGGCGTAGTCGGCCTGCCAGTCCTCGGAGAGGTTCTGGAAGGAGATCAGCAGGTCGTAGCCGTGCAACGCGCAGGCACGGGTGATCGCGCCCAGCATCGACAGGAAGAAGGGATTGATCGCCGAGTCGTCCGGGGTGGGATCTTCGAAGAACAACAGCGCCAGCGTCCCGGTGAGCTGGGTGCGCAGGTTGGAGGCGTTCTTGTCGACCTTGTAATGCAGCTCCTCGGCGATGGCCAGGATGCGCTTGCGCGTCTCCTCGTTGACCATCGGGCTGCCGCGCAGGGCGCGCGAGACGGTGGGTTGGGAGACGCCGGCAAGATGCGCGATGTCCAGCGAGGTGGCCTTGCCCTTGATGGGATGCTGCACGGCAGTCACGCAGGGTGTTACGAGGTCGCGATCATGCCACGCGGCGCCACGAAAGCCGTGCTGCGCTGCGGCAGATCCGCGGGTCTAGACCGCCTCGCCGGCAGCGTGCCCGGAGGCCCAGGCCCACTGGAAGTTGTAGCCGCCCAGCCAGCCGGTGACATCCAGCACCTCGCCGATGAAATGCAGCCCAGGCGCGCGCTTGGACTCGAAGGCGGCCTGCGAGACCTCACGGGTGTCCACCCCGCCCAGGGTGACCTCGGCGGTGCGGTAACCCTCGGTGCCGCTGGCCACCAGCGGCCAGGCGCGTAGCAGCTCGGCGGCCTGGCGCAGCTGTGGAGCATTGAACTGCTTCATCGGCTTGTTGGGCAGCCAGTGCTCGCACAGGCGCTGGGCGAAGCGCCGCGGCAGCAGGTCGGACAGCACGGTCTTCAGCTCGGCGGCCGGGCGCGCGGCCTGTTGGGCCTGCAACACCTCCAGCGCGTCCTGGCCCGGCAGCAGGTCCAGCAGCAGGAGCTGGCCGGGCTGCCAGTAGGAGGAGATCTGCAGGATCGCCGGGCCGCTGATGCCGCGGTGGGTGACCAGCATGGCGTTCTCGAAGGCGGTCTTGCCGCACTGCGCGCGCACGGGCAGGGCGACGCCGGCCAGGTCGGCCAACTGCTGCTGCGGCTTGCCGCTCAGGGTCAGCGGGACCAGCCCGGCGCGCGTGGCCAGCACCTCGTGCCCGAATTGGCGCGCCAGTGCGTAGCCGAATCCGCTGGCGCCCATCGAGGGGATCGACAGTCCGCCGGTGGCGACCACCAGCGACGGCGCGGTGAACACGCCCTGTGCCGTGTACAGCGTGTAGCCGCCCCCTTCGCGCGCGGCCACGCGTTCCACGCCGCAGCCGGTGGCGATGCGTGCACCGGCGTCCGCGCACTCGGCCAGCAGCATCGCCACGATCTGCTTGGACGAGTCGTCGCAGAACAGCTGGCCCAGCTCCTTCTCGTGGTAGGCGATGCGGTGTCGCTCGACCAGGTCGATGAAGTCGCGCGGTGTGTAGCGCGCCAGCGCCGAGCGGCAGAAGTGCGGGTTGGCCGAGAGGTAGTTGGCCGGCGAGGTGCCGGTGTTGGTGAAGTTGCAGCGGCCGCCGCCGGACATGAGGATCTTCTTGCCCACCCGGTTGGCGTGCTCGATGACCAGCACCGAGCGCCCGCGCCGCGCCGCGGTGGCCGCGCACATCAGTCCCGCCGCGCCGCCGCCGATGATCAGGACGTCGTGGGTGAAGCCGGGTTCCATTACGCCTGGGGCGCGTGGCGCACGCCGGGGACCAACACCAGCTGCAGCGCGTCGCCCATGATCTGCACTTCGCCGTCCTGGATCAGCACGTCCAGGCGCATGGTCCGCTGCACGTGGCTGGCCAGGGTGGACACCACGTCGTGGGGCAGGTCGATCACCGTGAGCTGCTTCATCCGGCGCAGCGCCGCGCCCTGCTTGTGCCACCACACCTCGGCGGCGTGGCCGCCGTAGTTGACCACCACGACCTCGCTCGCGCGTCCGGCCGCCTTGCGCAGGCGGTTCTCGTCGGGCTGGCCCAGATCGATCCACTGTTCGATCTGGCCGGTGTAGTCGCGCCGCCACAGATCGGGTTCGTCCTCGGCGCTCAGGCCACGGCCGAACTCCAGCCGCTCGTGCGCATACAGCACGAACGCCAGCAGGCGCGCGACCAGGCGCTCGTCGGTTTCGGAAGGATGCTGGGCCAGGGTCAGGCTGTGGCTGGCGTAATGGTGCCGGTCAAGGTCGTTGATCTGAAGCTCGACCTTGCGGATCGTGGCAGAGAGGGCCATGCGGATATCGTCGGAAAGCGGACGTCATGATAATGGCTTCACCTTTGACGCACACGGCTCGACCGTGCATCGCCGTGTCCCGCACGCACGCACCATCGCTACTACCCAGCCACCTGCAACTGGCGCCAGGCCCCTGGTCCTGTCTGCTGGAGGGTCTCTGCGCGCGCTTTCCGGCGATTCCGCGCGAGACGTGGTGCGCACGTTTCGCACGCGGCCGCGTGCAGGATGCGCAGGGGAGGGCGCTGGCGCCGGATGCGCCGTGGCGGGTCGGGCAGGAGATCGTCTATTTCCGCGAAGTGGTCGACGAAGCGTCCATTCCGTTCGCCGAGTCGGTGCTGTACCAGGACGCGCACCTGCTGGTGGCCGACAAGCCCCATTTCCTGCCGGTGGTGCCGTCGGGGCGGTTCGTGCAAGAGACCTTGCTCGCGCGCCTGCGCGCAATGACCGGACTGGCCGAGCTGGCGCCGCTGCATCGGATCGACCGCGCGACAGCCGGGCTGGTCCTGTTCTCGGTCGACCCGGCCACGCGCGGCGCCTACCAGGCGCTGTTCCGCGAACGGCGCATCGACAAGCACTACGAGGCCCTGGCCGCACCGTGCCCGCAGCGGATCTTTCCCTGTCAGGTCGCCTCGCGACTGGTCCGCGGCGAACCGTTCTTCCGGATGCGCGAGGTGGACGGCGCGCCCAACAGCCTGACCCGCGTGGCCGTCCTGGAGCGCGGGCCAGACCTGTGGCGCTACGCGCTGGAGCCGGTGACCGGGCGCAAGCACCAGCTGCGCGTGCACATGGCCTCGCTCGGCATTCCGATCCAGCACGATCCGCTTTATCCGGTGTTGCAGCCCCAGCACGCGCCGGAGGACTTTAGCCGCCCAGTCAAACTTTTGGCGCGATCCCTGGCGTTTCGCGACCCACTTTGTGGTGCGTTGCGACAATTCCAGAGCCGGCAGGTGCTCTAGATCCACCTGTCAGAACCGTCAGGTTTTTTCGTATCCAATTGATAGTGAAAGACATTTTTGTCCGAAAACACCCCGGTTCCAGTGCCGGACCCATGCCGCCCCCAGAGCCCGACGAACGGGCTTGCAATTGCGTTGGCTTTTTCCCCCCAACCTGCGTATCGTTCGCGCCACTGTGCTTGCCAGGGTCACCGTAAATCGTGAGCCTGATGCGGTAGATCGTCAGATCGGCTACATCGTTTGCGTTTTTCCTACGCCTGCAAACCCAGTCTCAGTCGCGGTTTTTCGTGGCTGCGATTACCCATCGTTCGTTTTCAGGAGTAGTAAAAATGTCTGATCGTCAGACCGGCACCGTCAAGTGGTTCAACGACGCCAAGGGCTTCGGCTTCATCACCCCGCAGTCCGGCCCGGACCTGTTCGTGCATTTCCGCGCGATCCAGGGCACCGGCTTCAAGTCGCTGAAGGAAGGCCAGGAAGTGACCTTCGTGGCCGTCCAGGGCCAGAAGGGCATGCAGGCCGACCAGGTGCAGCCGCTGTAATCCAGCGCTTCATCGCGTCAACCGCATTGAAGAGGACGCCGGGGTTTCCCCGGCGTCTTTTTTTGTGTCAGCGTCCATGTGGCCATGCCCGCGTAGGCTGTGCGCATGGAACTGCATTTCGACAACACTCTGCTGCGCGCGCTGCCGCGCGATCCCATCGACGGGCCACAGGTCCGACAGGTCCCGGGCGCGGTCTGGTCCAGCGTGGCGCCCACGCCGGTCGCCGCGCCGCGGGTGCTGGCCTGGTCGCCGGAAGTGGCGGCGTTGCTGGGACTCAAGCAGGACGACATCGAGACGGCCGAGTTCGCCCAGGTCTTCGGTGGCAATGCGCTGCTGCCGGGCATGGTGCCGTACGCGACCAATTACGGCGGCCACCAGTTCGGCAACTGGGCAGGGCAGCTGGGCGACGGTCGGGCGATCTCCCTGGGCGAGGCCATCGCGGCCGATGGCAGCCGTCAGGAGCTGCAGCTCAAGGGCGCCGGGCCGACGCCGTATTCTCGCTTCGCCGATGGACGCGCGGTGTTGCGCTCGTCGATCCGCGAATTCCTGTGCAGCGAAGCCATGGCCCATCTGGGCGTGCCGACCACCCGCGCGCTATGCCTGGTGGGCACGGGAGAAGACGTGGTGCGCGACATGTTCTACGACGGCCATGCCGCGCCCGAGCCTGGCGCGGTGGTCTGCCGGGTGGCGCCTTCCTTCCTGCGCCTGGGGCATTACGAACTCCCGGCCGCGCGCGGCGACACGGCGCTGCTGCGGCGATTGGTGGACTTCACCATCGAGCGCGACTTCCCCGAGCTGTCCGAGCTGGCGCCAGGCGCTGAGCGGGACGCGGCGTGGTTCACACAGATCTGTACGCGCACCGCGGTGCTGATGGCGCACTGGATGCGGGTGGGCTTCGTGCACGGGGTGATGAACACCGACAACCTCTCGGTCCTCGGACTGACCATCGACTACGGCCCGTATGGCTGGATCGACGACTACGATCCGGACTGGACACCCAATACCACCGATGCGCAGGGCCGTCGTTATCGCTTCGGCTGGCAGCCGCAGGTGGCGTTCTGGAACCTCAGCCGCCTGGCCGGCGCGTTGTCGCTGCTGTTCGCCGATCCGGCGCCGCTGCAGGAGGCGCTGCAGGCCTACGCCGACACCTATGCCGCGTGCGAGCGCGCCGATGCCGCCGCCAAGCTGGGGCTGCCGGAGGGCGTGCCCGAAGCACCGCCCCTGATGGCGGAACTACGCGGCCTGCTGCACGGCGCCGAGGTCGACATGACGTTGTTCTTTCGTGGCCTGGGCGATCACGCGCCTGGGCCGCAGGCCCTTGTGCCGCTGGCCGACGCGTTCTATGACCCGGCCAAGTACACCGCCCATCGTCCTGCCTTCGAGGCTTGGCTAACCCGCTATGCGGCGCTTTGCGCGGGCGAGGCCGACGAGGCCGCGCGCCAGCGCCGCATGCGCGCGGCCAATCCGCGCTATGTGCTGCGCAACTACCTGGCCCAGGAGGCGATCGATCGCGCGCACGACGGCGATCTGGCCGGGGTGCACGAGCTGCTCGAGGTGCTGCGCCATCCCTACGACGACCAGCCTGGTCGCGAGGCCTTCGCCCGCAAGCGCCCGGATTGGGCGCGCACGCGGGCAGGCTGTTCGATGCTGTCGTGCAGCTCGTAGCGACGGGCGCGCCCGTGTCGGCTGGCATCGGCGGCGCAGTGCAGTAGCATCGGGGGCCATCCTTCACTGCGAGAGCCTCGATGTCCGGCGATACCGAATGGGCAACCCTGATCCGCGACGTGCCTGATTTTCCCAAGCCGGGGATCCTGTTCAAGGACATCACCCCGGTGCTGGCCGACGCGGCCGCCTTCGCCGCGGCGACCAGTGCGCTGGCCGCGCCCTGGCGCGAGGCCGGCGTGCAGGCGGTGCTGGGGATCGAGTCGCGCGGCTTCATCCTGGGCGCAGCGCTGGCACGCGCCCTCAAGTGCGGCTTCGTCCCGGTGCGCAAGCCGGGCAAGCTGCCAGGCGACGTGCTGACGGTCGAGTACGGCCTGGAGTACGGCAGCGACAGCCTGCAACTGCACGCCGATGCGCTGCCGCCGGGGGCCAAGGTGTTGCTGGTCGACGATGTGCTGGCGTCCGGCGGGACCCTGCACGCGGCGCTCTCGCTGGCGCGCCAGCAGGGCTGCGACGTGTTGGGGGCGGCGGTGTTGATCGAACTGCAGTCCCTGGGCGGCCGCGGTCGCTGGCAGGCCGACCTGCCGCTGACCGCGACGCTCCGCTACGCGTGAGCGGCCGGGGTCGCGCGTCCCGCGCTCAGGCGTGGTGGCGCGCGACCCTCAGAGCGCCCGCACGCGGAAGCTGCGGCCCTTGATCTTGCCGGCCAACAGCCGCGCGACAGCCTTGCTGGCGTGTTCGTCCCGGACCGAGACGTAGCTGCGCACAGGACCGATCGTGATCCTGCCGATCGCCGTGCCCGGCAGGCCCGCATCGCCGGTGAGGGCCCCGAGGATGTCGCCCGGTCGCAGCTTGTCCTTCTTGCCGCCATCCACGCGCAGTGACACGAAGGGCGCGCTGGGCGGCTGCTTGGGCCGGCCGGTCGCCAGGGGCGTTTTCATCCAGTCCAGCGGCGCACCTGACAGGTCTTCCAGCGCGCGCGCGCGCGGAAGCTCGCGTGGCGTGACCAGGCTGAAGGCCAGGCCGCTGCGGCCGGCGCGCGCGGTGCGGCCGATGCGGTGGGTGTAGGTGTCGGTGTCGGTCGGCAATTCATAGTTGAACACCGCCGCCACGTCCTCCACGTCCAGGCCGCGCGCGGCCACGTCGCTGGCCACCAGCACGTTGCAGCTGCCGCCGGCGAAACGCACCAGCACTTCCTCGCGGTCGCGCTGCTCCATATCGCCGTGCAGGGCCAGCGCGGAGAAGCCGAAACCCTGTAGCGAATTGGCCACTTCATCCACGTCCTTGCGGGTGTTGCAGAACACCACCGCCGGTTCCACGCGCTGCTGCAGCAGCAGGCCCGCCAGCGCTTTCTGGCGCATGGCCGGTTCCACTTCGCAGAAGCGCTGAAAGATCGCCGGCGCCACGGTCGTGGTGGCGTCGGACGCCACTTCCACGGGGTCCTTCAGGCTGTCCTGGGCGATGGCGCGGATGGCGTCGGGCCAGGTCGCCGAAAACAGCAGGCTCTGGCGCGCGGCGGGCGTGCGCCCGACGATTTCGCGGATCTGATCCTCGAACCCCATGTCGAGCATGCGGTCGCCTTCGTCCAGGACCAGGACGCGGACCCCGTTGAGATGCAGCGCCTTCTTGCGCATCAGCTCCTGCACGCGGCCTGGCGTGCCGACCACCACGTGCGGATCGTGCTCCAGGGAGGCCAGCTGGGGTTCGAGCGCCATGCCGCCGCACAGCAGGGTGACCTTGAGGTTGGGCAGGCCCACGGCCAGGCGGCGCACCGCGCGGGCGACCTGATCGGCCAGCTCGCGGGTCGGGCACAGCACCAGGGCCTGGGTCTTGACCAGCCCGGTGTCCACGCGGCTGAGCAGCCCCAGCGCGAACGCGGCGGTCTTGCCGCTACCGGTCGGGGCCTGAGCGATGACGTCGCGTCCCTCGAGGATGGCGGGCAGGGCGCGGGCCTGGATGTCGGTGGGGCGGGCGTAGCCGGCGGCGTCGAGACCGCGGCGCAGCGCGTCGGTCAGCGGAAGTGTCGAAAAGTCGTCCATCCGCCATGATCGCAGCATCGGCACGCGCTGCGAAGCGCGGGCGCACGCGCCGGCACCGCACGGCGGTGCGGCGCTAGTCCTCCAGCTCGGCGATGTCCTTGTCGCGCAGGGCCAGGAATGCCCAGAACGGCACGCCCTGCGCGTGCCAATGCGCCTGGGCTTGGTCCAGGATGGCGATCAGTGTGTCGAATTCGGGCTCGTTGTGGGCGTGCAGCTCACCGGCCCCCTCCATCAGCAGCACGTAGCCGGACGCCTCTAGCCAGGACAGGTCGCGCAGGCTGTCCAGCAGTCCGTCCCAGTTGCGTCCGGCCGACACGGGGAAATCCAGGGCCACCGCGATGCGCAGCAGCAGCGTGCGTTTGTCGCGCACCCCCATCAGGTCGATCCGGCGCGAGAGCAGCCTTGCGTCGAAGGCGTAGTAGGCCAGCACGTCCAGGTCGTTGCCACCGACGAAGAACACGCCGGCCTGGTCGGGATCGTGCATGGCGGGAGGCTCCTGGCTCATGGCCGCTCCACCTGGAACGACCGAAAGCTGGCGTAGTGATCGGCCGTATACCAGTAGCTGGAAGGGGGCGTGCCTCCGGTGACGATGCGCCGCGTCCCTCGGTTGGACAGCCCGGGCGTTTCCACCGTGTACTCGTGGTACCACCCCCGCGGTTGGCGTGGCAGGTGTCCTTCGAAGTTGCCGAACACCGCGCCGTCCTGCGGATGGGGGAAGGGGCCACCGCGGGCGATCAGGCGCAGCGTGGTCCTGGCCTCGGGCGGCAGAAAGCCTGGAAGGGCCTGGCGCTGCCCCGTGGCCGGTTCCCGCGGGACCGTGGACGCCGGCTGCGTCGGGTCGAGCGGACGGCTGCCCAGGAATGCCATGGCCAGGACCAGGCCGGCAACCAGCACCATCCATTCCCCGGTGCTGCGCGGCCGACGGCTTCGCGCTTCCCGACGCGACATGCGCTACCCCTGTTCAGGTTGAGTCGGAAGTGTCGGCGCCCTACACGCCGATGTAAACGGGCAAGCAGGCCAACATCGGTCACCGTTTGTCTGGAATGTGACGTCGCGTCACCCGCGTCAAGGTGTCGACGCGGCCGACGCGCGTGGCGACCAGCGATCGGGCAGGCCGACGTCGACCTGCTCAAGTGCCGTGCGGGCATCGCCTTCCCATCGGCCCCGCTTCAACGGTGCGGCGTCCGGATACCGCGTGTCTCAGGCCGAAGGCCGGTATCGGTCGCCTTCAATGCGGTGGACCAGCGGCGTGACGTGTAACGGCGCGTGGTGCGCCCCCTCACAGGGCGTGATCAGTGCGGTGCGGTGTCAATGCGCAGAACCGGATAGAGCCCGTAGCGGGTGTCCCATGAAGGATGCCGGCGGGCGAAGAACTCCAGCCGCGCGCGCGGACTGGCGGCGAAGGCCGGGTCGTCCTTCAGGCGCTGCTCGAACTGCGCCTTGACCTCGGGATCCTGGAGCATCTGCCGCGCGACCTCCTCGGCGACATAGCCCTCCATGTATTCCTTGCGCTCGAAGGCGCCATTGAAATAGCCCCACTGCAGCAGCGAGTCCGGCCCGGCCGGATCCAGCAGCGCCACCACCAGGCGCGCACGCGGCTGGCCAATGGGAATGTAGAGGCTGCCGGCGGGCAGTTGCGCGGGCTCGGCGCCCCAGGCGCCGGCGAGCTTCAGGCGCTGGTGGCCTTCGGTGGAGGACTTGTCGAAGGCGATGTCGGTGGCCCGGTAAGCCTGTACGGACAGGTCCTCGTTCGCTTCCAGGCGCTGGTACGTCAGGCCGTGGGCACGCAGGCGCGGCTCGACCACCGGCGCCCAGGCGACCGGCACCAGATAGCCTGCGCGCGGCGCGGTGGTGGTGACCGACGGCACCATCTGGTCGCGCAGCGGGATGTGCCAGACAGTCGGCCTGGTCTCGTCGTAGTGGGTCATCAGCCCGCCGGACACGTCCGAGGGCGTGCGGGTGTAGGCGTAGCCCAAAAAGTCGATCGTCCTGGCGGTGTCGCTGGCCTGCCAGTCCAGGATCTGCGGCTGACCGCCGAGCTGCGTCGCGGCCTGGTCGGCGGCCGCGGCGTCCTTGGACCAGTCACGGCCGTGCGCGGCGGCCTGTTGCAGCAAGGCCACGATCGCGTTGCCGGTGATCGCCACGCGCTGCGGGTAGCGCAGCCAGGAGTGGGTTTCCACCAGGATGCCGAAGCGATTGCGCAGCTGGAAATACCCGTGCGAAAAGCGCGGTGGATAGATCTCGTCGGTAAAACCGGCGGCCGGGTTGTCGTGCTCGGCCAGCGAGGGATAGAAGGGCAGGGCGTGCGAGCCCTGTCGGTCCAGCTCGGCGATCATCGCCGCGCGCAGGGCCTGTCCGTCGCGCTGCAGGGTGGCATCGCCCTCATGCGAGGGCTCGACCTGGACCGAGACGTCGTGGCGGAACTTGGCCCCGTCGGTGACGTGCAGATCCAGCGCCATCAGCGGGTCCCACTGATTCACCAGAGCCAGCATCGCCTGCATTTCCGGGGCTTCGGCCTTGGTGTAGTCGCGGTTGAGGTTGAGGTTCTGCGCGGTGGTGCGCCAGCCCATCTCCTCTGGGCCGCGCTGGTTGGGGCGGTTCCACGCGGCGAAGCGCTCGTGCCCATCGACGTTGAACACCGGGACGAACACCCACACCACCTTGTCCAGCGTGCCCTTGGCGCGCCGGCCTTCCAGCAGCTGCCTGGCGACTAGGAAGCCGGCGTCCTTGCCATCGATCTCGCCGGCATGGATGCCGCCCTGGACCAGCACCACTGGCAGGTCTCGCGCCCGGGCCGATGCCGGGTCCAGCGCGCCGCTGGTGGAGATGACCATGGCGTGCATCGGCCGGCCCTCCGGTGTGGTGCCGAAGTCGAAGCAGCGCACCGCCTTGGGCCAGCGGGTGGCGAAGGCCTGGCACAGCGGTCCGACCTCGGCATAGCGTCCGGTCTTCTGGAAGCCGGAGGACTCGGCGACGGTGGTCAAGGCATCGTCATCGGCGGCGTGCGCCGCGAAGGCCATGGTCGGGAGGAGCAAGCAGGCGAGCAGGGCGGATGGCAGGCGCATCGGGGCGGGGAACCGTTTTCAAGGCAGCCAGCATCATGCCAGCTGAACGGCGCCTCGCCACCTGCCACCGCCAGGCGCGCCCCGGCGCCGGGATGACCTGACAGGGTGGTCAGCCAAGTCGTGTGACCCGCTGGGTAAGCTGGCTCGCTTCGCCGCCATCGGTTCCACGATGACCCAGACCCCGTCGCCTGCGGCGCGCCTGCCGCGCCAGATCCCTTACATCATCGGCAACGAGGGTTGCGAGCGCTTCAGCTTCTATGGGATGCGCAACATCCTGACCTCGTTCCTGGTCGGCACCCTGCTGTTGTACGCGCCGGAAGCCGAGCGGGCGACGATGGCCAAGGACGTGTTCCACAGCTTCGTCATCGGCGTGTATTTCTTTCCGCTGCTGGGTGGCTGGCTGGCCGACCGCTATTTCGGCAAGTACCACACCGTGCTGTGGTTCTCGCTGATCTACTGCGCCGGCCACGCGTGCCTGGCGATCTTCGAGCACAACCGCCAGGGCTTCTATACCGGGCTGTTCCTGATCGCGCTGGGGTCGGGCGGGATCAAGCCGCTGGTGGTGTCCTTTGTCGGTGACCAGTTCGACCAGCGCAACAAGCACCTGGCGCGCACGGTCTTCGACGCGTTCTACTGGATCATCAATTTCGGCTCGTTCTTCGCCTCGCTGCTGATGCCGATCTTCCTGCGCAGCTACGGTCCGGCGGTGGCCTTCGGCATTCCCGGCGTGCTGATGCTGATCGCCACCGTCGTGTTTTGGGCCGGACGCAGGCAGTACGTGAACGTCCCACCCACGCCGGCCGATCCACATGCCTTCCTCAAGGTGGTGCGCAGCGCGCTGCTGGGACGGGCGGACGGTCAGGGCCGCGCCGGCCTGGCTGTCGCGGTGACCGGGGCGATTCTGGCGGTGGCTGCCCTGGCCGCCACGCCGGTGCTGGGCTTCGTGGCGGCGGCCTGCCTGGCGCTGGGACTGGTGATCGCCTTCGGCGGGGCAGGGGCCTCGCTGCAGCTCGACCGCGCCCGGGCGCACCACCCGGATGCGGCGGTCGATGGCGTGCGGGCCGTGCTGCGTATCCTGATCGTGTTCGCCCTGACCACGCCGTTCTTCTCCCTGTTCGACCAGAAGGCCTCGACCTGGGTCCTGCAGGGCCAGGACATGGTGATCCCGCACCAGCTGGCCTGGTGGCCGAGCTGGCTGGTGCGCGATGCGGCGCAGATGCAGGCGCTCAACCCGTTGCTGGTGATGTTGCTGATCCCGTTCAACAACCTGGTCGCCTACCCGCTGCTGCGGCGCCTGGGGTTCGAGCCCACGCCGCTGCGGCGGATGGGCGCGGGCATCGCGCTGGCCGGGGTCTCCTGGGTGTTCGCCGGCGTGCTGCAGTTGGCGATGGATGGCGGGGCGCAGGTCTCGCTGGCCTGGCAGATCGGCCCGTACGCGCTGTTGACCCTGGGCGAGGTGCTGGTCTCGGCCACAGCGCTGGAGTTCGCCTACAGCCAGGCACCTGCGGCGATGAAGGGCGTGATCATGGCGTTCTGGTACCTGGCCACGACCTTCGGCAGCCTGTGGGTGCTGTTGACCAATGCTGCGGTCCGCAACGACGCGCTCACCGCGCGGATCGCCGATACCGGCCTGAGCGAGGCGGCTTTCCTGATGTTCTTCTTCGCCGGATTCGCCTTCTTGGCTGGCCTGGCCTTCGCCTGGTACGCACGACGCTACCCGATGCAGGACAATTACCGGACCGCCTGACCGGCGGGTCCTGTCTCCTCATCCCCGCAGGTTTCGATGTTCACCCTGATCTTCATCGCCGTCACCGCCGTGGTGTCGCTGCTCGCCCTCAACAACCGCCGCATCGCCGATCGCCTGATCCTGTGGCCGCCGGCCATCGACAAAAAACACCAGTACGACCGCCTGATCACGCATGGCTTCATCCATGCCGACTTCATGCACCTGTTCTTCAACATGTTCACCCTGTTCTTCTTCGGGCGGCAGATCGAGGGCTTCATGACCCAGGAGACGGCGTGGTGGGTGTTCCCGCTGTTCTATCTCTCCGCCTTGGTCGTGGCGATCCTGCCGACCTACCTCAAGCACCAGAAGGACCCCAACTACCTGGGGCTGGGCGCTTCCGGCGCGGTGTCGGCGGTGTTATTCGCCTTCATCCTGCTGGCGCCGTGGTCGCGCATCCTGGTCTTCGTGATTCCGATGCCGGCGATCCTGTTCGCCGTGCTCTACGTGATCTACAGCATCTGGATGGACCGGCGCGGCGGCGATCGGGTCAACCACAGTGCGCATCTGGCCGGCGCGGCCTACGGCGTGATGTTCATGCTGATCATGCGCCCGGAGGTCTTTTCGCACTTCCTGGGTGAATTGAGCCGGCCGCACTTCTAGCCCGGGCCCGCGTGCGGCCGCTCCACCGGGCGTGGAAGTGGCCTGCCGTACAATCGACAGCCCTTTTCGCCCCCTCCCGGAGAATCCTCAGTGAGCCGCAAACTTGTCCTGCTGCGCCATGGCCAGAGCGAATGGAACCTGGCCAACCGCTTCACCGGCTGGGTCGATGTCGACCTCAGCGAACAGGGCCGCAGCGAGGCCGTCGCCGCCGGCAAGCTGATGCAGGAGGAGGGGCTGAAGTTCGACGTGGCCTACACCTCGGTGCTCAAGCGTGCCATCCACACCCTGCAGCGAGCGCTCAAGCAGATGGACCAGGACTGGCTGCCGGTCCACAAGAGCTGGCGTCTCAACGAGCGCCACTACGGCGGCCTGCAGGGCCTGGACAAGGCCGAGACCGCGGCCAAGCACGGCGAGGACCAGGTCAAGATCTGGCGCCGGTCCTACGACATCCCGCCGCCGCCGATGGACCTGGCCGATCCGGGGCATCCAGCGCACGACCGTCGCTACGCCACGCTGGATCGCAACGCGCTGCCGGCCACCGAGTCGCTGGCGACCACCCTCGATCGCGTGCTGCCGTACTGGCACGACGCCATCGCCCCGTCGCTGAAGGCCGGCCAGACCGTGCTGGTCACCGCCCACGGCAACTCGCTGCGTGCGCTGTACAAGTACCTCAACGGGGTGAGCAAGGAGGAGATCCTGGAGCTCAACATCCCCACCGGTATCCCGCTGCTGTTCGAACTGGACGACGAACTGCAGGTGCAGTCCTATCGCTACCTGGGCGATCCGGAAGCGGCCAAGCGCGCGGCCGAAGCCGTCGCCAACCAGGGCAAGGCCAAGTAGCGATTCGTTGATGCGTGGTGCAGGCACGTCCTGCGCCACGCCGCTGGCGGGCTGAATGCCCGCCTTGGCGGCTCACCACTTCTGAATGTTTTGCGTGCTATCCCGATGCGCGTGTGACCACTTCAGGAGTTCTGCACGATGGCAACACGCGTCCGCAAGACCGTCGCCAAGAAGGCGGCCAAGAAGTCGACCAAGCCCGCAGCCAAGAAGGTCGCCACCAAGAAGGCAGCGAAGAAGGCAGTCAAAAAGGCTGCCAAGAAAGCCGTCGCCAAGAAGGCGATCCGGACACCCGCCGCGAAGAAGGCAACCAAGAAGACGACGGCCCGCAAAGCGGTCGCCAAGAAGCCGGCCAAGCGTGCCGCTGCGAAGAAGGCTGTCAAGAAGGTCGCAAGGAAAGCCGCACCGAAGAAGGTCGCCAAGGGCGCGGTCAAGAAGACGAGTTCCAGGCCGGCAGTGGCGAAGAAGGTCCCTGCAAAAAAGGCGCCTGCGAAGCAGGCCGTCAAGCGCGCCGCGCCCACGCCGACCCAGGCGAGCGCCAAGAAGCTACCGGCGCGCAGGCGGCCCAGCGCCCCGAAGAAGATCAGCCCCGAGCAGGCCTTGGCCAAGACGCGCGAACTGCTCGCCGCCAAGCAGGAACACGACCGCCAGCCGCAACCGTGGCAGATGCTCGACGACACCGTCGGACACAGCGCCGAGACCGGTTTCGTTCCGCACGAGGAGGCGGCGGCCAAGGCCAACGAACTGCATTTGGCGGAAAGCCGGACCAAGGCGGTGCAGGGCAGTGCGTCTGTCCAGGATCGACGCAACCAGGGCAAGCGCGACAACCGCGGTTGAGGCGGTGACCGCTGCGCAAAAAAAACGGGCGACCCCCGTCGCCCGTCCGTAGCAATAGTGAAACGATGTTGCTGTGCGGTGGCGGTCAGGAACCGTTGAACGCATTCTTGCTCTGGTCAAACTTGGTGCTTTCCTCTACGCCGTATGACGAGAGCAGGCGCTCGTAAACGGCGTTGTTGAGGCGCTCGAATTCCCAGTCATGGGCATGACCGGTCACCGCGAGCTGGTACAACCCTTCGAGCAACGTGAAGTCGCTCGGCACTCCCACCCCCTGGGATCCGTCTTCACCCTGATCCATCGCACTTCCCCCCGCCCAGTGATCGTTGGGGAGGATCAAGCATCAACCATGCCAACCTCGGGACGCGTGGCTCTGGCGTCTTCGATCCGGCTGCCCCGGCGGTTTGTGCCGAAAAGTGACGCGGCAGGTCAGCCGCCGTGTATTGCACGGTCATCACCAGGCCGGCGCTAGCCTCGGCGCTGTGCGCCCTGGCCGGTGGGATGGAGCGTTCGCCCGCCGGACCTACACTGCGACCGACACCCTGCCTAGGATGATGCACGTGGGATCCGTAAAAGCCGTTCTTGCTCCGCTGACCCTGACCGCGTTCCTTGCTGCCTGCAGCCCCGGCCAGCCCGACGATGCCGGCGAGGCCAAGCGCCCGCAGGGCTCGGAGACACCCGCTGCGCCTGCGGCCCCGCCGCCGGCCACGACCGAGCCTGCCGCCGGTGGCCCGCTGGCCGATGTGGCCGAGTCCGATCCGCGCTATGTGATCGGGATCAGCTTCCCGCGCCAGGCCAACGCCTACCCGGGCATGGTCAAGGTGCTTGGCGATTACGCCCGGTCCGCACGTGCCGAGCTGATGCAGGCGGTCAACGGCCTGGATGGACAGAAACCGTCGGCCCCTTACGAGTTGTCGCTGTCATTCGACGTGGTGGCCGATACGCCCGAGATCTTCGCCGTGGCCGCCGATGGCGGACGCTACACCGGGGGCGCCCATGGCGAGCCGCTGGTGGCGCGTTTCACCTGGCTACCCAAGCGGCAGGCGTTGCTGACCACCCAGGAGATGCTGCCCACGCCGGCGGGACTGCAGGCGGCCAGCCAATACGTGCGCGAGCAACTGCACACCAGTGCCTCGCTGCGTGTCGATGATGACACCGTGCCGCCGGACCAGCGCATGCAACTGCTGGATTCGGAGAACCAGATGATCGACGCAGGGACCGCGCCGGAGGTTTCCAACTTCAGCCTGTTCCAGCCGGTGATGAACGCCGACGGGAAAATCGCCGCCGTCCGCTTCGTGTTCCCGCCCTACCAGGTGGGCTCGTACGCCGACGGTACGCAGACCGTGGATGTGCCCGCCCCGGTCCTGCGTCCCTACCTGGCACCGGAGTATGCAGATCTCTTCCTCAAATGAGCCACTTCCAAGCCCCCGCCCATCCCCAGTCCTCCACCGCCCCCCGCTTCGAATCCCGCATTGCGCGCCTGCTGGCCAAGGCCGACGTCCGTCTCAACGGCGAACGGCCCTGGGATCTGCAGGTGCACGACCCCGGGATGTACGGACGGGTCCTGGCACAGGGCTCGCTGGGCCTGGGCGAGAGCTACATGGACGGGGCATGGGACGCGCGCTCACTCGATGGGTTCCTCACCCGGGTGCTGGAAGCACGCCTGGACGAGCAGGTGCACGGCCTGGGCGAAATCTGGGACGCGCTGCGGGCGCGCCTGTTCAATGCCCAGAGCCTGCGGGGTAGTCGCAAGGTCGGCGAGCGGCATTACGACCTGGGCAACGACCTTTACCAGGCCATGCTCGGCAAGCGACTGGTCTACAGCTGTGGGTATTGGCGCCAGGCCGACACCCTGGACGACGCGCAGGAGGCCAAGCTCGACCTGGTCTGCCGCAAGCTGGGGCTGCGGCCGGGCATGCGCGTGCTGGACATCGGCTGCGGCTGGGGCGAGGCGCTGAAGTTCGCCGCCGAGCGTTATGGCGTGAGCGGAGTGGGCGTGACCATCTCCCGCGAGCAGGCCGAGTACGCGCGCAAACTGTGCGCCGGACTGCCGGTGGAGATCGTGCTGCAGGATTATCGCCAGGTGCGTGGACCGTTCGATGCGGTGCTGTCCATCGGCATGTACGAGCACGTTGGGGTCAAGAACTACCGCACCTATTTCGAGGTCGCCCGTCGCGTGCTCAAGAACGATGGCCTGTTCCTGCTGCACAGCATTGGGACAAACACCTCGCGCAATCGCACTGATCCGTGGATCGCCCGATACATCTTCCCCAACTCCATGCTGCCTTCACCCGAGCAGACCACGCGTGCGCTGGAAGGGCTGTTCGTGATCGAGGACTGGCACAACTTCGGAACCGATTACGACCGCACGCTGCAGGCCTGGCGCGCCAACATCGAGGCGGCATGGGGCCGTCTGTCCGCGCGCTACGACGAGCGCTTCCGGCGCATGTGGCGCTTTTATCTGGCCGGATCGATGGCCACCTTCCGCACGCGTCGCTCGCAGCTGTGGCAGTTGGTGCTCGCGCCGTACGGCGTGCGCGGGGGATATGTGGCGCCGCGCTGAAGGCGGCGCCACTGAACCTCAGGCGGTGGCCGCCTTGCGCGGCTTGCCGTAGAGCGCCCTCAGCTCGTCCTTGGCCTGCTCCAGGATCTCGATGCGATGCTGAGGCAGGTTCTTGCCGGCGCGGTTGATGTAGAAGACCAGCATCGACATGGCCGAGCGGAACGGTGGCGCCTTGCGTCGGGTGCTGGCGTCGGCCGAGTGCTTGAGCGAGCGGGCGATCTCCTTGGGGTCGTCCTGCTCGAAGACGCCGGATTTGAGATCCATCGCATCACTGGTCTCCGAGACGTGCTGCGACCAGCGGTGGCTGTCGTGGGAGGGGGAAGTGTCTTCGTCGTGTCCCTGCTTGAGTGCCATCATCCTGTTTGATCCTCGTTCGCGCTCAGTTGGGTAAAGTGCCGGCGCGCGGCAGGTATGACGCTATCGGTCACGCTGTAAAGCAATTGCAAACCCGGTGTTCGCAATTCCTTTGGCATTCAGGTGCTTTTGTGGGAGCCATCCCAGTTTGTTGCCGGCATGCGGTCACGCGTGATCTCGCGCCGCACGTTGACCCGCTGCCTGCGCGACCCCATCTTCAATGGATCGCTGGTGCGCATGCGCTGTGAGCGTCTTCATGCACGACCCTTTGACTTCCTTCCACCCGGCCACCGCGCGTTGGTTCGCAGGTGCATTCGCAGGGCCGACCCCGGCCCAGGCGGCCGCGTGGCCGGCCATCCAGGCGGCGCGGCACACGCTGGTGGCCGCACCGACCGGTTCGGGCAAGACGCTCACCGCGTTTTTGGCAGCGCTGGACGCCCTGGTGGCCGAGGGCGTGGCCGCCGACGGCGTCCTGCCCGATGAAACCCGGGTGCTCTACGTTTCGCCGCTCAAGGCCTTGTCCAACGATATCCACCTGAACCTGGAAGCGCCGCTGGCCGGCATCCGAACGCAACTGCGCGCCATGGATCTGCCGGACGTGGCGATCCGCACGGCCGTGCGCACCGGCGATACGCCCCAGCGCGAGCGCGCCGCCGCGCGCAAGCTGCCGCCGCACGTGCTGGTCACCACGCCCGAGTCGCTGTACGTGCTGCTGGGCAGCGAATCCGGGCGTGCCTCGCTGTGCCATGTGCGCACGGTCATCGTCGACGAGATTCATGCGGTAGCCGCC
Organism: Pseudoxanthomonas sp. JC1303; assembly: GCF_058448525.1. Classification (NCBI taxonomy): domain Bacteria; kingdom Pseudomonadati; phylum Pseudomonadota; class Gammaproteobacteria; order Lysobacterales; family Lysobacteraceae; genus Pseudoxanthomonas; species Pseudoxanthomonas sp. JC1303. The sequence goes on from NZ_CP185958.1 coordinate 3,613,397, forward strand.
AGCAAGCGCGGCAGCCACCTGGCCCTGTCGCTGGAGCGTCTGGCGAACCTGTGCGAACAACCACCGGTGCGCGTGGGTCTGTCGGCCACGCAGAAGCCCATCGAGCAGGTCGCCCGCTTCCTGGTCGGCAGCCGCCACGTGGACGACGGCGTGCCGGACTGCGCCATCGTCGATATCGGTTACACCCGCCAGCGCGACCTGGCACTGGAGCTGCCGCCCACGCCGCTGTCGGCGGTGCTGTCCGGCGATCAGCTGCAGCAGATCCATGAACGCATCGCGCAGCTGGTGCGTGAACACCGCACCACGCTGGTGTTCGTCAACACCCGGCGCATGGCCGAACGCGTCACCCGGCATCTGGGCGAACTGCTGGGCAAGGAGGCGGTGGCCGCGCACCACGGCAGCCTGGCACGCGATGCGCGCCTGCTGGCCGAACAACGGCTCAAGGCTGGCCAGCTGCAAGTGCTGGTGGCCACCGCCTCGCTGGAGCTGGGCCTGGATATCGGCGAGGTCGACCTGGTCTGCCAGATCGGATCGCCGCGCTCGATCGCCACGTTCCTCCAGCGCGCCGGACGTTCCGGCCATGCGGTGGGCGGCACGCCCAAGGCGCGGCTGTTCCCGCAGTCGCGCGACGAGCTGGTCGAATGTGCCGCGCTGCTCGATGCCGTGCGGCGCGGCGAACTCGATGCGCTGCATCTGCTGGAGGCGCCGCGCGACGTGCTCGCCCAGCAGATCGTTGCCGAGACCGCCACCCAGGACTGGGACGAGGACGCCTTGTTCGAGCTGGTGCGCGGTGCCTGGCCGTATGCGCAGCTGGCGCGCGAGGACTTCGACGCGGTGGTGCGGATGCTCTCGGAAGGCTTTGCCACCCGCAACGGCCAGCGTGCCGGGTACGTGCACCGCGATGCGGTCAACGGGCGGTTGCGCCAGCGTCGCGGCGCGCGCATGACCGCGCTCACCAGTGGCGGCACCATCCCCGAGACCGGTGACTACAGCGTGCTGCTGGAGCCACAGGCGCAGACCATCGGCACAGTCAACGAGGACTTCGCGGTCGAGAGCCTGGCCGGTGATGTCTTTCAGCTGGGCAACATCAGCTACCGGATCCTGCGCGTGGAACCCGGACGCATCCGCGTGGAGGACGCGCGCGGCGCGGCGCCCAATATCCCGTTCTGGATCGGCGAGGCGCCCGGCCGGACCGATGAGCTGTCCCAGGCCGTTTCACGCCTGCGGGCCGAGGTCGCAGGCGCGGTGGAGCAGGGCGGCCGTGACGCGGCCCTGGCCCTGCTGCGCACGCAGCTCCAGCTCGATGCAGAAGCCGCGCGCCAGATCGCCGATTACCTGGCCAGCGCCGCCATCGCCCTGGGCACGCTGCCCACCCAGGACCAGCTGGTGATGGAGCGATTCTTCGACGGCTCCGGCGGTACCCAACTGGTCATTCACAGTCCCTACGGCAGCCGCCTCAACCGCGCCTGGGGCCTGGCCCTGCGCAAGCGCTTCTGCCGCACCTTCAACTTCGAGCTGCAGGCCGCCGCGACCGAGGACGCCATCGTCCTGTCGCTGTCCACCAGTCATAGCTTTCCGCTGGAGGAGGTTTGGCATTACCTCAAGTCGTCCAGCGCACTGGAGGTGCTGGTGCAGGCGCTGCTGGACGCGCCGCTGTTCGGCGTGCGCTGGCGCTGGAACGCCACCAACGCACTGGCCTTGCCGCGCTTCACCGGGGGCCGCAAGACCGCCCCGCAGCTGCAGCGGATGAAGTCCGAGGACCTGCTGGCCACGGTGTTCCCTGATCAGGTCGCCTGCCTGGAGAACATCGTCGGCGAGCGCGAGATTCCCGACCATCCGCTGGTCGCCCAGACCCTGGAGGACTGTCTGCACGAGGCCATGGACGCCGAGGGCTGGCTGGCCTTGCTGCGACGCATGGAGAGCGGCCAGGTGCGCCTGCTGGCGCGCGACCTGGCCGCGCCCTCGCCGTTGGCGGCCGAGGCGCTCAACGCCAAGCCCTACGCCTTCCTGGACGATGCGCCGCTGGAGGAGCGCCGCACCCAGGCCGTGCAGTCGCGCCGCTATGCCGATCCGGACCGCGCCGATGACCTGGGCCGGCTCGATCCGGAGGCCATCGCCGCCGTGCGTGCCGAGGCCTGGCCGCAGGTGCGCGATGCCGACGAACTGCACGAGGCCCTGACCGGCCTGGGCGTGCTCACGCCCGATGAAGTGCGGGACCACGTGGGGTGGGACGCCTGGCTGGCGCAACTGGCCCGCGCGGGCCGCGCCGCACGGCTGGAGGATGACGCCGGTGCGCCGGGGCTGTGGATCGGCGCCGAACGCCTGGCCCAGTTCGGCCCGCTGTATGCCAATGCGGTGCCGCAGCCACAGATCGTTGCCCCGCGTGGCTACGACGTGGACGACTGGCAGCCGGAGAACGCCCTGCGCGAACTGCTGCGCGCGCGCCTGTCCGGCTTCGGTCCGCTGCCGGCGGCGGTGATCGCCGCCGACCTGCAGTTGCCCCTGGCGCAGGTGCAAGCGGGCCTGCTGGCGCTGCAGACCGATGGCTTCGTCATCGCCGGTCGTTTCAGCCCGGCCGCGGCGCAGGACGAATGGTGCGAGCGGCATCTGCTGGCGCGCATCCATCGCTACACGCTGGGCCGGCTGCGGCGCGAGATCGAGCCGGTGGCCGTGCGCGACTACGCGCGCTTCCTGTTCCAGTGGCAGCATCTGGATGCCGAATCGCGCGTGGCCGGGCCCGAAGCCCTGGCCGGCATACTGGCGCAGCTGGAAGGCTACGAGGCCCAGGCCGCGGTGTGGGAGAGCGAGTTGCTGTCCGCACGCGTGCGCGACTACGCGCCTTCGTGGCTGGACGACCTGTGCAGCGCCGGGCGCACACTGTGGACGCGCCTGCGCCCGGCGCCGGGCGTTGCGTCGTCGTCTTCGACCGAGGTGTCCTCCCGGCGCAGGCGGGCTTCCAGTGCCACGCGCGTGAATGCTGCCGCCTCCGCGCCGAAGCCTGCTGGCGGTACCGGCCAGTCCCTGCGCGCCACGCCCATCCTGCTGCTGCCGCGACGCAGCGCTGCGCATTGGACGCGCTTGGCACCGCAGGTGGAAGGCGAGGGCGCGCTCGGCTCGCGCGCCCAGCGCGTGGCCGACTATCTGCAGACCAACGGAGCGTCGTTCTTCGACGAGATCGCCGACGGCGCGCGCCTGCTGTCCACCGAGCTGGAAGACGCGCTGTCCGAGCTGGTCGCACGCGGCCGCGCCCACTGCGACAGCTTCGGCGGCCTGCGCGCGCTGCTGGTGCCGGCGTCCAAGCGCCCGTCCGCGTTGTCACGCAAGCGTCGGCGCGTGCCGCTGTTCGGTATCCAGGACGCGGGGCGCTGGGCCTTGCTGCGGCCGCTCGCCGCGTTGGACGCCGACGATGCGCAAGCCCGCGCCGAGCAGGCCGAGGCGAGGCGTGCCTCGGTCGAACATATCGCCCGCATCCTGCTGCAACGCTATGGCGTGATCGCCTGGCGCCTGCTGGAGCGCGAGGCAGCGTGGCTGCCGCCCTGGCGCGAACTGGTCCGGGTCTACCAGCGCCTGGAAGCGCGCGGCGAGATCCGTGGCGGCCGATTCATCGAGGGCCTGTCCGGTGAGCAGTTCGCCTTGCCCGAGGCCATCGGCCTGCTGCGCGAGACCCGCCGCCGCCCCGGCGACGGGCGCCTGGTCTGCCTGTCGGCCAGCGACCCGGCCAACCTGCTGGGTACCGTGCTTCCCGGCGAACGCATCCCGCGCGTGCCCGGCAATCGGGTGGCGTATCGCGATGGCGTGCCGGTGGCTACGTGGGCCAGTGAGCGGTTTGAGTCACTGGTCGAACTCAACGCAGAAGAACGCGCTGCGGTAATGGCGCTGCTGACTGGTCGGGAAGCCGTCTTGCTTCAAAGCTGAGACGGAAGTGGCGCGGGTCTCGATCGAGGATCGGCATTGATCCACTCGGCGATGCCCGTTCGGCTTTCGATGACTTCGATGAGACGATGCAGCTGTCCCGGCTGCTTCCCGCCCCTGCAACCGAAGTAGTACAACACTGTCTTGCGAACGTCATGGCGTGTGATGGTGATCTCGGCGGCGGGCGCGTCTGTCCACACCTCCTTGCAACCTTCCTTTAGTGCCGTGTAACGATCGGAGAGGGAGAAGTAATCCATCTCATCGAGTGTCGCGAGAATGGCTTCAACGTCTGCCGCAGCAATGGTCTTTTGGCGTTCGCCAAGTGTGGGGACGGCGCTCAGCCCGGTGTAGCTCAGTTGCCCATCCATACCGAGCTTGAGCTTGTAGCTCGGGCATGTGCCCCAGAAGCATTCGCCGCGATAGAGCTCGACGGAGGAGACCGCGTCATACGCATCGTGATGTGCGCGGGCTGATGGGGTCGAGCACCCAGTGAGAGCGAGGAGCGTCGCCGCGAACAGGCGATACCAGCGTCGCAGGCCGTTAGGAGGGCAGGGATTCAAGTCAATTGCTCAATAGCCCGACGAGAACGGCGGTGAGCAGAGTGGTTGCACCAACCAAAAGCCAACCGGGCATTGGCTTTCTGCTTCGGGCAACCTCTGCGCTCGGCTGATCTGGGCCGGAAAAATCCCTCATTATTTCGATTGCGCGGTCCCAGTCCTCCTCGTGGAGCACATACAGCCGTCCTGAGCTGCCAATGGGGCCGGCGACGCTGGAAAGCGCGGTGGTTTCGGCATCGGAGATATAGGTCGCGATGTCTTCGCCTTCCAGCGCAATCCGGAGCGTGTGGATGAAGGCAAGGCTGCTGGATGAGCAGAGCAGTTTCATGCACCTTTCCCTGTGTCGATGCCAGACGATGGCGCAATCTACCGCAGTCAGCGGCCCGGGCGCCGCTCCTCCCGATGCGAGCGAGGGCATCGGGGTCCGTGGCGGCTGCAAACCTCCTGTGGCTTCAACAGGGGTCGTTTGCTCGATCTCCGGTTCTGATCCGGCAGCCGCTCTATCGAAGGCCTATCCGCGAAGCAGTTTGCCCCGCCGATGGCCATCAGCCAGCTGCGCGAAACTCGCCGCCGCCGGGGCGACAGGCGCCTGGTGTGCCCGTCGGCCAGCGACCAGGCCAACATGCAGGGCACCGTGCTGCCCGGCGAGCGCATCCCGCGCGTCGCGCAATCAGGCGGGGTATCGCGGCGGCTGCGGCGCTTATCGCGATCTGGGTGCATCCGCTCAACAAGCGGCCTGCAGGACATCGTTAATTTCCCGTCCTCTGAACACGCACCGATGAGTCACGCCTCGCTCATTCCAGACTCACGCCATTTTGCGCGAGCGCGGTGAATGATCGAGCTTCAATTCAGGAGCACCACGATGAACGTCGAAAAGAAAACCGCGCACCATGTCAACGACCTGATCGAGATCGCCCGCGACGGCAACGAGTTTTACAGCGACGCGGCGAAGAAGGTGAAGGACGCCGAGTTGTCCAGCCTGTTCGCGCGGATCGCCACCACCAAGGCGGAGATCGTGACCAGGCTCAGCACCGTCGTCGCGGCGACGGGCGAAAAGCCGGCAGAGCACGGGACCTTCGTGGGCTCGATGCAGGAGTTATACGGGAAGGTGCGTGCGGCGGTGGGCGATACCGAGTATGGCTATGTCGCCGAGCTCGAAGAGTCCGAGGACCGTCTGCTGAAGGCGTTCAAGGAAGCGGCCAACGACAGCGATATCGCGGTGGGCGCCAAGGAGGAAATCCTGGCCCTGCTGCCGAAGGTGCAGGAAACCCACGCGGTCATGCGTGACCGCAAGCACGCCATGAAGTAAGGGCGGCGCTTGCATGACACGAAAGGAGCCGGGTGACCGGCTCCTTTTTTGGTGACCCTTCCCCCGGGGCTGAACCGGATGGGAAGCCGCGCAACCCGCTCACCACGTAGAGCGGAGCTTGCTCCGCTGCTCTGCGACCAGGGAATGAGTAGCGTGCCAGCGGAGCAAGCTCCGCTGCGCTGCGATCAGTGTGTGGGTAAAGCCCGAGCGGAGCGAGCTCCGCTCTACACAGGTGCGGTGAGGCCTGTCCGCGTATATCCGGTGGGCCTGCGCTGTCCGTGATCGCGCCAGACCAGCTAGGGCCGCCAGGAGGGTGTCGCATCGCACTCGACCATGCATGCGCGGTCATGCATGCATGGGCCTGTGCCGTCACCGTCCGAAGCCCTCAAAACTCACCTCCCACTCCACAGCGCAGAACCGAGCTCGGGCCACTGACCGATCACGCCTTGGTGACCCAGTGAGCGCTATCACTCCAGGCCAATTCGACGGCAACGCACTCATGTCCAGACCCACGCTCTTCTTCTTGCATGCACTGGGATCCAGCGGGGCGCAGTGGCAGGAAGTGATCGCCCATCTCGACCAACGCCACGACTGCCACGCGCTGGATCTACCGGGATTTGGCGACAACCCCGTCCAGGGTCACACCGACGTCGCCTCACTGGTGCAGTGGTTCTGCCAGGTCGTGATCGACAGCGGCGCGTCGAGCTGGCTGGCGGTTGGGCACAGCATGGGCGCGAAGATCGCCACCCTCACCGCTGCCCGAGCGGCTGCCGGCGATGCAGGCCTTGCCGGGCTGTGCGGCGTCGTCTTGCTGGCGGGCTCACCGCCCGCCCGTGAGCCGATGGATGCGTCTCGGCGCAAGGACATGCTGGGCTGGGTCGAACACGGTTCGATCAGCCGCCGCGATGCGGACACCTTCGTCTCCGCCAATACCGCGGGGCCATTGCCCGAACGGCTGCGAGAGCGGGCCATCCACGACGTCATGCGCGCCGATCCGGTGGCGTGGCGGGCCTGGCTGGAGCACGGCAGCCGCGAAGACTGGCGCGAGGAGGCGGGTCGTCTGGCGTTTCCCGCCTGCATCATCGCCGGCGCCGAAGACGGCGATCTGGGCGCGCAGGCGCAACGCGATTTGAATCTTCCGCATTACGCGGCGGCGCAGGAGGTGCGGGTCCTCGCGCACGCTGCGCATTTCCTTCCCTACGAAAAGCCGCTTGAGGTTGCCAGCGAAATTGATGCGCTGGCCAGCGTCGCGCTCGAGCGCGCATTGCCTCACGAATTTTTATCCCTGCTCAACACATCGCGCGTCGATCCGCGGATGCGCGCCCGGCTGATCGCGCGGAATCTGCCTCCCGACCCGCGGGCGGCCGGCGTCTTGAACCAGGCACAGCGCCAGGTCTTGGCGGCGATCGTCGCGCAGGTCGTCGATTCGCCTGAGGGCGCCGAGGAGATTGCGCGCCGCATCGATATCGCACTGGCCGCGGGTGAGGGCGATGGGTGGCGGTTCGCCGAGCTTCCACCCGACAAGGACGCGTGGATCGCGGGACTCGCGAGCGTGGACGCGTTGGCCGGCGGCTTCTGTCATCGCACGACCGCAGAACAGGCGTCGTTGCTGCGCCAGCTCCAGCGCCGTGAGCTGACGGTGGGCGCGGGAAGCCCACTGGATCCGGACCAACTTGCCCTGTGGTTCGAGGATGCCTGTGCCCAGATCGCGCGTGTCTGGACCAGTCTTCCGCGCACGATGGCGAAGATGGGATATGACGGCTTCGCTGTCGCTCGCGACGGCGAGCTCGCACTGGGCTACGCACTGACGGGTGCCGACGAGGTGGAAGCCTGGCAGCTTGGAGCGCGTCGCGCATGAGCAACCCCTCATGCGTCGATGCGGTCGTGGTGGGCAGCGGAGCAGGCGGAGGCCCGCTGGCCGCGCGGCTTGCGCGGGCGGGCCTGTCGGTCCTGGTGCTGGAGGCGGGCGCACGCTTCGCCCCGGCCGACCATCTTCCCGACGAGCTGGAGTCCAGCCTGTACTGGATGGAAGAGCGACTGAGCGGAGGGCGCACGCCGACCGCCTTCGGTCCCAACAATTCCGGAACGGGCATGGGAGGCTCGACCCTGCACTGGGGTGCGTTCTGCCCACGGCCGGATGCGCGCGATCTGGCGCTGCGTTCGCACCATGCAGTGGGTGAGGACTGGCCCATCGCGCATCGGGAGCTCGTGGACTACCTGCGTGAGGTGGAGGCGACCATCGGCGTTGCCGGGCCGTCGCCTTATCCCTGGGATCCCGGCCGCGCGTACGCCTATGCGCCACCCAGGCGCAATGCACCGGCCGAAGCGATGGCCCGTGGCTGCGCGGCAATCGGCGTCACCGCCACCGACGCCCCGGCGGCGCTGGTGACGCAGGACCGCGAGCAACCCTTCCTCGGCCGGCGCCTGGCCTGTGCCAACTGTGGCGCGTGTCACCAGGGCTGCTTCAACGGGGCCAAGGCCGGCTCGGACACCAGCTGGCTGCCGATGGCGCAGGCGCATGGCGCCACGCTCCAGGCCGGCGCACGCGTCATCGACATCGAGCTTGACGCGCGAGGGCGGGTGACCGGCGTCGTGTACCGCCTGGAAGAGCGGAACGTCAGGCAACGTTGCCAGGCCTTGTTCCTGTGCGCCGGTGGCATCGAGACCCCGCGGCTGCTGCTGAACCTGGGGCTTGCCAATTCCAGCGGTCAGGTCGGTCGCAACTTCATGGCGCACGTGGCGACCCAGGTCTGGGGCCGCTTCGATGCGCCCATGCGCATGAACCGGGGCTACCCCTCCTCGCTGATCAGTGAGGACATGCTGCGGCCTGCCGACGCCGAGTTCGCCGGCGGCTACCTGATCCAGAGTCTCGGCGTGCAGCCGGTCACGCTGGCCAACAGCCTGGTGCGCGGTGCCGGCCTGTGGGGCGCCGGGCTGGTCTCGGTCCTGCAGGACTACAACCACCTGGCGGGCATCGGGATCAACGGCGAGTGCCTGCCTGGCGAGAACAATGTCCTGACCCTGGCGGGGGAAGACGACGACTTCGGCATGAAGAAGGCCCGCGTCGACTTCAGCTTCAACGACAACGAGCAGGCGCTCGATGCCCACGCCCAGCGCACGTTGTGGCAAATCTGGGAGGCGGCCGGGGCGCGGGACATCTTCGCGGTGGCGCGCTCGGCGCACACGCTCGGGACCTGTCGCATGGGCACCGATCGCAGCCGCGCCGTGGTCGATGCGGATGGCCGCTCGTTCGACATCGACAACCTGTACATCTGCGACAACTCCACCTTTCCCAGCGCGATGGCGGCCAATCCGGCCTTGACCCAGATGGCATTGGGCCTGCGGACGGCCGATCGCTTCCTGGCGGCTTGAATCCCGCGCGGCCGTCACCGCTGCGCTTGCACGACTCACTCATCAAGGAGATCACATGGACCTCGGTATCAAAGACAGGATCGCGCTGATCAGCGGCGCGGATTCGGGCATGGGCCTGGAAACGGCCAGGCAGCTGCTGCAGGCCGGCGCCCGCGTCGCCATCACCGACCTGCCGGACGGGACCCTGCAACAGGCCCACGATGAGCTTTCCCCGCTAGGGCAGGTCATCGCGGTGACCGGCGATGTCAGGCGCGAGAACGACGTCCACCGCATCTGGTCGGAGGTGCGCGAGCGCCTGGGCGACCCCGATATCTACGTCAACGCCGCAGGCGTCACGGGCGCCACCGGGGACTTTCTCGACGTCAGCGATGCGGGTTGGCTGGAGACACTGGACATCAACCTGATGGGCGCGGTGCGCATGTGCCGGCAGGCCATTCCCGCCATGCGCCAGCGCAAGTGGGGGCGCATCGTCCTGTTCGCCTCCGAAGATGCCGTTCAGCCCTATGTGGACGAGCTGCCGTACTGCGCCTCCAAGGCCGGCATCGTGAGTTTGGCCAAGGGGCTCTCCAAGGCCTATGGCGCCGACAACGTGCTGGTCAATACGGTCTCGCCGGCCTTCATCCACACGCCGATGACCGACGCCATGATGGAAAAGCGGGCCAAGGAAAAAGGCATCAGCGTGGACAAGGCGATCGCCACGTTCTTGGACGAGGAAAGGCCGGGTATGACGCTCAAGCGTCGCGGCAGGCCGGAGGAGGTCGCCGCGGCCGTGGCCTTCCTGTGTTCCGAGCGCGCCAGTTTCATCAACGGCGCCGGCTTGCGCATCGACTCCGGCTCGGTGTTCACCATCGCCGGCTAAGGCAGGCCCAGGCAGCCCGCCGAAGCGGGCTGCCCGTGGGCGTCAGGCGACGCCAGCGCCACCGGTGGCGCCCAGCACTTCACCGGACAGATAGCTGCCCTCCTGGCTGGCGAGCAGCACGTAGAGCGGGGCGATTTCGACCGGCTGGCCCGGGCGCTTGAACTCTGTCTGCGCGCCGAACTGAGTCACCTTGTCGGTGGGCTGACCACCGGCCCACTGCAGCACCGTCCAGAACGGACCCGGCGCCACGACATTGGCGCGGATGCCTTTCTCCATCAGCTGTTTGGCAAGCGCCTTGGTATAGGCCACGATGCCCGCCTTGGTCGTGGCGTAATCCAGCAGGATCGCCGAGGGGTCATAGGCCTGGATCGATGCGGTGGTGATCACCGACGCACCGGCCGGCAGATGCGGCACGGCGGCCTGCGCGATCCAGTGCATCGCATACAGGTTGGTCTTGAGCGTCTTGTCGAAGTCCTCGGCGCTGAGCTGGGAAATGTCCTCGCGGTACTGCTGCCGACCGGCATTGATGACCAGCAAGTCCAGGCCGCCCAGCTCGGAGACCGTCTTGTCCACCAGGGTCTTGCACCAGGCCTGATCGGTGACGTCGCCGGGCAGGCTGACCGCCTTGCGCCCCTCGGCCTGTATCAGTTCGATGACTTCCTTTGCGTCGGCCTCCTCACTGGGAAGATAGGAGATGGCGACATCGGCTCCCTCGCGGGCAAAGGCAATCGCGGCGGCGCGGCCGATGCCGCTGTCGCCGCCGGTGACCAGGGCCTTGCGCCCCTTGAGCTTGCCCGAGCCCTGGTAGCTGGTCTCGCCGTGATCCGGCGTGGGTTCCATCTTGGCCGCCTCGCCGGGCGCTTGCTGCGGCTGGGCGGGGAAGGGCGGCTGGGGATATTGGGTGCGTGGGTCCTGCATCTTGAGACGATCGCTCATGGAGATTCTCCTTGCTGTGGTGAGGGATGTGCGCTCAGTTCGGCCACCGTGGACATGGCCATGATGTGCGCCAGGTGGCTGAGTCCCTGGGGCGTGTTGCCCAGGAACTCGCCGGTATGGGGGTCGATCATTTCGCTCAGCACGCCGTTGCAATGGTCGAGCGCGCGACCGAGGCGATGCAGGCGCGCACGGGCGGCCTCGGTGTCGCCCAGGCGCGCGACCGCTTCGGCCATCCAGAAGGAACAGGCGATGAAACAGCCTTCCTCCTGCTCCATGCCCGAGTAGCGATAGTGGAAATCGCCTTGGCCCAGTTCGCGGTCGATGGCGTCCAGCGTCTTCTGCAGCCGTTCCTTGCCATCGAACCTGAAACGCACGGCCAGGGCGATGGAGGCATCGAGCCGGTCGCTGCCCGGATACATGACGAAGGCCTGCTTCTCGTCGGACCAGCACTCGGCTTCGATCCAAGCGCGGATCCGGTCGCGCTCGCGGTGCCAGCGATCGCGGCAGGTGGTGGGCAGCTGGCCCTGGTCGGCCAGTTCCACCGCCCGCGCCAATGCCTGCCAGCAGCTGACCTTGGACATGGTGTAGTGCTGCAGGTCCGCCAGCTCCCAGATGCCCGAATCCGGCATCCGCCAGCGATCGGCGCATTCGTCGGCCAGATGCGAGAGCACTTCCGCGCTCGCGCTGTCCAGCACGTTGCCGGTGTTCACGAAGCACCAGGCGGTCTCGAAGATGTCGCCGTAGATGCCGTGCTGGTGCTGGTCACCGGCCAGGTTGCCGACCACCACGGGTGTGGAATCGCGGTAGCCCGCCGCACGCTTGGGCGTGACCGACGGGACCTTTTCCCCATCCAGGGTGAACACCACCTTGGAACCGTGTCGTCGCAGCTGCTTGAGCAGCCAGGTGAAGGCCGCCTTCGATTCGGCTTCCAGCCCGGCCGCCAGGAACGCCTGGATGGTGTAGCCGGCATCCCTGACCCACGCATAGCGATAGTCGAAGTTCTTCTCACCGCCAATCCGCTCCGGCAGCGATGTCGTCGCCGCGGCCGCGATCGCGCCGGAAGGGGAGTACAGCAGCAGCTTGAGCGCGAGCGCACTGCGCACGAATCCCGCGCGCGCATCGCCCTCGAACTTGACGTTGCTCGCCCACGCGCGCCACTCGCGATCGGTCAGGTCGATGCGGCCATCGACCTCTTCGACCGAGGGCGCCACCAACGGCTCGTCCTCGCCGACCACCAGCGCGACGGTGGCCCGTTCCCCTGCCGAGACCGTGACCTCACCGGTGATCCCGGCATCGGACCAGTGGCACTGCACGGCGGAATGGTGAATCAAAAGCCCGAGAAGCCGCTGCACATGGAAGACCTTGTGCGGCCCAACCGTGGAGTAATACGGGTTGGCGGCTTCGGCGCGGGCGCCCGGCTTCATCTTGAGCACAAACCGCATCGTCCCTTCCAGGCCCTCGACCCGCCGTGCCAGCTCGCACCAGGGCAGGCGCCCAGCGTTGCCACTGTTCAGGGACTCGACCAGGACCGCCCGCGCCGACGCGGTGCGGAACACGGTTTCCAGCACATTGCTGTCGTCACGGTAGCGGCGCTCGATGTCGAAGGGCTCATCGGGGCAGAGCGAGAAGAACCCGCCGCGCTCGGGATCGAGCAGGCGATCGAACAGCGGCGGGCTATCCATGTTGGGCGCGCACCACCAGTCGATCGAGCCATCCACGCCGCAGAGCGCGACCGAGCGCCCCTCACCCAACGCGCCGTAGCGCGCAATGGGCAGCACGCCGTGCACGCGGAACTCACGCGCGTCCTGAAGACGGCTTTCAGCGTCCCCCTTCATCGGGCGAAACAACGCATGGAAACAGCGCATCGAGCGCAAGGAAAGCGGCGCAAGGAATGAGAGAACATGGATCTTGTGAGACGCGGGGGAAGCACGAACCTAAAGATTGCGGCGAGCATGTCAGGTGAAGAAATTCCCTTGACGCCGCACCGATTCCTAACAAGGTCGCGGGTCTGCCGGGCACGCGGAGGGGCGGGTCCGCACGCAGCTCCTGGACTAGTCCTTTGGCGTCACGCTCCGGCCCTTTAACAAGCGCGCGTGAGCGGCACAGGCGTCCTCGCCTGGCCTGCGCCGACGCACATACGTGCGTTACGCCAAAGCGAAAGTGAAGTCGCTTCTAACCGAGCCGAATCGCCCGGCGAAGCCGGTGGATCTGCGAGCGGTGGCGGTCAAACCACGTGTGCAGCGAACAAGAGCGCACCGAGCAGCAGGAGCACGCTGGGATAGAACGTCAGCGCAAATCCGAACGCCCGCCCTGGCGCGCCCCGCGGGTAGCCGATGAAGAAGAGCAGCCGCCCCAGCGCGAACATGCCAGCGGCCAAGGGGAGTCCCCCCAGCCAGCGCGGCGGCGCGAGCGCGGCCCAGGCGACATAGACGGGCAGGGCGAGGGCCAGTTGTTCGAGCGTGTTTTGCAGCAGTGCCTGCAGCAACCTGGCCTGGTCCGTGCCCTCGGTCATGCCGCTGCCATCGAGATCGGCGGGCGTGCGAAAGCGATGCGCGGCCAGCCGCGCGATGCAGACCGCGAGCGCCAGTGCAGGCGCCAACGCGGCACACGCCGCCAGCTGCAGCCGGCCCTCCAAGGTGTCTGGCAGCAACACAGCTGGCGCAACAAGGACCGCAGCGCCCAGCCCAGCGACAGAGAGCGCCAGGGCCGACGCCATGCCCAAGGCAACGCCATGCTGTGGTTTCGACAGGCTCATCGGAGATCGGCCCTGGTGGGAAGCGGGTGAACCAGGCCGCAGTGTCGGTGGGCGAGTCGGCTTCTGCAATCACAGGCGCCAAGCCGGAGAGGCTACGCACCTCGACGGCGGACGAAGAGGGCGTTCTTAGGTAACGGGCTCGGACACTGTGCGTGCAACTACAAGCACCCAAAGACCCAACACGGCCAGGAAGTTCAGGGTGAACACGATACCCCTGAGCCGGACGTTCCGCGTGCCAATGTGCACCACGCTGTGGAGAACGCGGCCCGCGATGAACAGCCACGCCAAGCCGACGGCGGCCGGCCCAGGCGTCCCGAGCAGCAAGAGGATGCATGCGGCGTAGAACAGCACCGGCCATTCGAATTGGTTGGAAAGGTTGGCGCCGATGCGCGGCTCGAATGCGGCGAACGGGTTCGACCCATCCGTGCGCCTCCCGACGCCCCACACCGCCGGGGCGCGAGCAACCGTGAGAAGCACGTAGAGCAACGCCGCGAGCGCGACATGCGCGGCCATGGCCAGAATCAGCGCTTGCGACATTTCTGCATCCAGGAGCTTAACGCGTGAATTGAGCCGACCCACTAAGCGGGTTGAGTTTGAGTGAACTGTTAGTCCCCACCCGGTAACCGGGCCGGACCATCGGTACGTTTTTGCGCCGAAGAAGAACTTTGACAGCCAGCCGCGAGGCTTGCCGACCGGGCGAGAACCGCCGCCCGCGCCGCCGCCGAAGAACTCAATGAGGTGTCCTACAGCCCCAAGCACCGACACGATACGGCGGAGGACTGTCACCGCTACAGTTCGAGAAGCAGCAATCAAGTGGCTCGTGGGTGTCTACGAAGCGCTGGGCGATTCACTCGCCGATAAGAGTGAAAAGCCACCTGAGAGCCATAGACAGTCTCTCCAATGGAAACACGATGATCAAGAACATCTAGCTGCCGGAGAATGCTCTGGTAGTGACGCAGCCAATGAGCGAAAACAGGGATCCCGAGCAACACAAACACGGCTGCTAGGACAAGCGAGACGGCAGTGCCTAACGAGGTAAGGTAGCGGATAGTCAAGAAAGCCAATGATGCTACTAGCAGCGGAGTGATGGTTGCAGCGAGCAGGACTTTGCGACGAGTCTGGAGAACCGATGCCCTTACGGCAGCCACGTCTTGAATCTGCACGATGTCGTCGTTGTCCATAGCGGCCTAACGCTGGAAATAAGCCGCGCCGCGAAGCGGCGTCGGCTTGAATGAATTGTTAGGCGGCGCTCACGTAACCGCCCGGCTGATGTTGTTGCCACGCGTACCAGTGGCAAGGAACTCGAACGCTTGGGGGAAACATTGCTCAATTCTAGCGATGGTGCGCAATGAGGATTGCTGCGACCATAGCGAAATGGGAACCCACCAGGGCTTGCCCCAGAAGTGATAGTACTGGGATCGCCTAGCCACAAGATTGCTTGACTATACAAAGTCATGTGGCGGCTCTGCCATGCGCCGGGAGAAGTGAATCTGAAGCCGAGGTGCTCCGTACTTGTCAAAGTTGAACGAGACGGACTCGACTGAGGAGTTGGACCAGCGCTCCAACTCGATCTCACGGCCCGAAACAGGCCAATCAGTTTGACGGAACGTGTGATCCATCCAAAGAAAGCCCTCCGTTTCAAGCAAGGGAACCAAACGGGTCTCCACGATTGAGGACAGAAAGCGAGTTTGTGCAGGCGCGAGCTGCTGCCACTTTCCGAAGCGCGTCTTGTGATTTGAATTGCCCCGAACCATCCGTACCGCCTAACGCCTTATGTCTTCCAGTTTCCCTACTGTAGGCGCCGAGCGCCCGGCATGCGCGCCCGATAACGCCTCGGTGTAGCAGCACCGTAACTCAGCAGGGGCCGCATGCCGGTGCTCGCGCCCTGCGCCCGGACAGTTGACCGAGGTCACCCTCGAACTGATAAGTGTGGGCCACGGGCGCGATGCCCTCGACCGGCCAACTCTATCGGAGAACGGGCATGACCGCAGTAGGTATTGACGTGGGCAAGGCGGCGATGGATGTGGCCATGCAGGCCAGGCCTGGGGCGGTGCAAATCGCCAGTTCGGCAGCGGGCATGCGCAAGCTGATCCGCTTGGTCGCAAAGCTTGATCAGGCCGTGTTGTGGTGGAGGCGACAGGCGGCTACAAGGCGGTCGGCTCCTGCGAGCGTCGGCGCCAAGCCAGGAGCGGCGACGCACCTGGCCAGCGGACAAAGAAGGAACTGAAGCTCACCTCAGCACTGCAAACGAACCAGCGGCGTCCCAGAGACGGCCCGCTGGTTCGCGTCACCGACCGGATCGGTTGCGCCAGGTCATCGCTCGCTCAGTGCAGATGCCGCCGATCGGCGTGCGGCGCCCCGGTCCACACGCGCGCCTCCCATGCTGGCGTGCTGTGCGATCCGTGGCTTCTTCCGGCCCGCCCCTGGACGAGGTACGGGGGCGCGGCCTCTTCCACCGCAAAACCCGCGCGACCCTGCTGCAGCGACTGCGCATTGATCTCCCTGAGGATCTCAGACACATCATTGGCCCGGTCGAAGATCGTGCTGCCCAGTGTCGCCAACGTGCCGGGTGCGAAGTCCGCCATGCCATCGGCGAACACCGCATCGGCATAGGCCTTGATGCCCGCCATCAGCTGTTGGAGCGTGTCGATCTGCGCCAGGGTCACGCCGAAGACCAGCCGTTGCGCATAGGTGCCGTGGCGGGCAGGGGATGCGGGGACGTAATCGCCTTCTTCATCCTCCTGTCGCTCGGACGATGACGCATCTTCTTCCTCTTCTTCTGCACCGGAAGCGTCACTGTGCGCCGCAGGGATATCGGCAATATCCACCATCAGCGGGTGGCCCGTACGTCCGTAAAAGTTCGCGTCCTTGAGCAACAAGTCCAGCTGCTCGGACAACTGGTCCAGGCAGGACATCACCTCGGCCATGCCCACGGCCGGTGCTTCGTCCGTGGGCCCTCCCTCAGTGCCTGGCTGGGCCAGCCGCGTAAGGAAGTGGATGTGATTCCTCACCTGCCTCAGCAACAGCCCGCTGTTCTCACGCAGGAAGTCCCCCGCACCTCGATCGTCAAACGTCTGTTCCGTCATCGCCGCTTCTCCTTTCACCATGAAGTGACCGCCCGCCGAACGGCGGACGGGAAGTCGGGAGGTTAGAAACCGCTAGTAGTCGGCGGGCGTATTCCCCTTACGGGTGTTGTATTAGCCGCCCTCCCGACGCAGGCGTCGCGTCGGTTTGTGCCTGCAGAATGCAGGCACAAAAAACCCACCGGTTTGACGGAGGTGGGTACCGCTACTAGAGGAGTTTCTACGCTCCTTGACTGGAGATTGCGGTCACTCGGCGGCCTTGTCAACCGTGTTGGGATTGCTTGTGTGATGCGGCCGACAGAAGGTCGAGCGCGTGCCAACGGCAACGCTTGCACCAAGCTGCCCGAGGTTAATGACGCGGAAGAGGAAAAGCCGCAGCACCGCCACTGTCGTCGAGTACTTCGGAAAAATGTTCCCGCATATGAGACGGCGGAGTGCTTCTTTCAATTGTTCGAGCGCGCTCGGACTAAGCGAAGTATCCACACCCACAGTGCTGAGGCCAGAGCAGATGTCCTTGACCAAACTCAGATGTCCTACAGCCCCGAGCGCCAGCATGGTTCCAGCGGAAGACTGTCAGCGTTGCAGTTCGAGACGCAGCAATCAAGCGGCGCGCAGGTGTCCACGAAACCCTGGGCGATTAATACGCAAATTATTAGGCACCATCTAGTGTTCTTGGCCGAACCAAGGTGGGGCATCGGTCGGCAAGTAGGGCCAATCCTGTCGACGGGGCAGGCTTCGGCGCGCGCTCTTAGCCTGGTCGGGCGTGAGGAATATGCCGAATAGGTCGTTGCCACTATTAATAGCGTAGAACCTCACCGAACTGTGCTGCAGCTGAGTGTTCACGATTGCAAACAGGGCGTACGTAGCAGTACCCCAGCTTTCGTAATCATCGCCACCATGCGGTGACGGATAGATCTTGTAGTGGCGCTGTCCGGCAACTACTTCGTAAGACGGGAGATCACTATTTAGATATTCGCGCACGCAGATTGGCGCATTAACATGATGCTTGAGCTCCGGGAGGAGCTTGGTGTATGCCTCTGCGATGCCATGCTCGGCGAGCTCTTCAGCATCGAGGTGAATTGCTTTGTCGTAGTCAAGTTCCATAGCGCGCCCAGCAAGCGGAGCGAGCGACATGAGAAGAATCAAAGAGCTAAGAAGTCGCATATTGCGGCCTAATACCAGAATTAAGCCTAGACGCGAAGCGGGTTCGGCTTGAATGAATTGTTAGGCCCTAAAGCCCGCCATTTAGTACCGTTGACCCGACCACAGATAGATCAGCCATGCATGCCTTGAAGGAATGGTGGCGATCTTCAGTTTGCTGCAACAGGGTACACATGCGGCCCTTGAAGATGCGTTTGGCTGGGCAAGAGCCCCTGGATCGAATAAGCGCCAAGTTGCGGTCCGCGCAAGTTACAACGCTGGGGTGCAAATCATCATCTGTCTCGAATTGACTGAAGCAAGCATCGTAAGCCCAGTGAGTGGCGTCGCCGCGTATCTCGCAGGGGGTCCCCGCGGATACAGGTTGCACAATGGCAATGATCACAAGGGCAAGGAGTGCTTTCATCTGGCGTCTAACGCCTGAATTAAGCCGAGCCGCGAAGCGGCTTCGGCTTGAATGAATTGTTAGGTGTCACGCCCTTGGCCTCGGCTTACCGACGTCTTCAGCGGCCGGTAGAGGGCGATTGTCAGTATCGCGCGCTAGCAGATGGGCGAGAGGCAGCGATCGCGCAATTTCCAGCACCCTAGACTTTTCCACAGCGATCTCTTGTTGTACCAACTGGTTTAGGGCACCAGCCAAGCTCTTGAGGGTGCGGATATCTTCACTGGAAAGTGAAACGAAGCGACCGGTATCAACCGTGACGGAAGACGCCTCGACAGGGGCGAACTGCGGGGAAAGATACACAAAGACCTGATTGTCTTCGAAGGCATTCACAGAGTGCGCAACAAACTTATCTCGGATGTCTTTGAAGTACTTATGCGACGCTTTATAGCAATCTGGAAGCTGATTTATCCATGATACTGGGATGCCTGACCGCACACCTGTACCGAACGTCCGCCCGTACTTGATAACGGCAGCAAACGATAACTCCCCTGCGAGCCAACTGTCGTTGAGCCAATCGGCGGCACTCTCATTCTGAGTCGGCATCGGGCGCATCAATGCAAGAGACTTGGCGCAAAGCTTGTCGGTGTCGCGGAGGTCGTTCTCTATTCCGTGCAGATCCGCAAGCCATTGAGCCTCGCTGATCGAGAAATCAACCCTTCCAGGAATGTAGAAATCGTTCACCGTTACACCTAGCGCTGGAAATAAGCCGAGCCGCGAAGCGGCTTCGGCTTGAATGAATTGTTAGCTGTCGCCAGCACCCTTGCAACGCTCGACATCAAGTACCGGAGTCAAACGAGGGAAATCGATACTTTTGCGAATGATCCCATACTCCCACCGACTCAGTGGGCCGGACAGCGTGCGTAGGTAGAGGGGTTTGGACAGGTCAATGAAGTAAAAGAACGGGATGTCAGAGAACGCCTGGCCTTTAGCGAAAGAATATTCCGGATAACCTTGAAGCACCAAGTACTTCTCATCTAATCCCGCGGCAGTAATGCATCCAAAAACTGTTTGTCCATTTTCCGTCGCAGGAGCGAGATAGGCCCTCGTCCCAGAGGGTGATGCATAGATCTTGTACCCACCACCCGTCCAAAGTGGCGGAAAGGTGTCGGCCGCGACGACCTGCGAAAGAAATAGAAGAGACGCGGTGAATATGTTCATGGCAGGTAACACCGGAAATAAGCCGCGCCGCGAAGAGGCTTCAGCTTGAGTGAATTGTTAGTGGATACGTTGAGGATTCAACTATCCAGTTCTCGACGGAGTTGTACTGCGCAGGCTCTCGGCGAGAGTTTTTAGGTGGTAAACGCTCTGCAATAGGTTCTCAACGATATCCATAACCGCGTTTACATCATCCGTTGACGGCTGATATCCACGATGAGCAGCCGCGCTCCCGGCATCCAGTGCAATCCTAAGAATTTCCTTGTTCTTTGAGCCTATCGCCCCACTTTGCTCCAGTGCATCAAGTTTGGCGGGGAAAGAGCCTTGATCGCCGGAGGTCTCGACCATAACCATGTCCAGGATCGCTCTAGCTCCCATGAGCGCGAGCGAGCGCCCGTTGGCATCGAGTGCTTGGTAGACTTGTTGGAGCAGTGAATTTATTGGCGCTGGAAGCTGGTGGAACCAGAGTGGCTTCCGTCGAGTGACACGGGGCGGATATGAGGAGACGCTTGTTTCGTCTGTAGGTTCGAAATAATTTGTGTGCTTCATACACACGGTTTCGCACCCAAGACATTCGAGAACCTCATAAGTGTCAACCCAGAAGATCGGGCCGTAGTCTTCTATTTCCTCGCTATCTCTGGACTCTCGCTCGAGCAAAAGCTTGTGCTTGGTAATTCGAGCGCAAGCGTTGCAGTGATGCTTCATTACGCTTTCTTGCTCGCCCATGCGTCCCCCCCCTTGTTCGCTAACGCGTGAATTAAGCCGACCCGCGAAGCGGCGTCGGCTTGGACGAATTGTTGGGCCTCACCGCAACTCGTCCAAGTGCCTGCCCGCGAACTCCGCTGAGCTAGACCATGCTTCCTTAGCGGAACCCGTTTGCGGATCTCGGTACCAGGCAGCGCCGAGTACCAACCCCATGTTCCATTCCCATGTTACGGCCTTGCCGGCTACATAGTCGTTTCGAGTTGTGGGAAAGATTCGGTAGAACACTGACACGCCGCCAGGTGACCGAGACTCTAGGAGCAGCCCGGACACACCCTGGATCTGCTTAGTCAGTGCCTCGTCCGAAAAGACAGGAACGTTAGCCATGAAAACAGTATTCGTTTCACGTGGCACCGCTTGAAGTGCTCGAAGCAAGGCTATGCCGGAGTCGATGGCTCGTAGAATGTCTTCGTCCGTTCCTTCACCGAGGTGGATAACACGATTTCTAATATCCCAGAAGTGTTGCAGCGAGCTGGGGACGTGGGATGCTAAGCCGTACGTTTTGTGCAGTTCCGAAATCGCTTGGGGCATCGGAATGTGGCGCCGACCATTGAGATGGCCGGTGGTGGCTAAGATCTCGCGAGCCAGCTTTTCGAGTTCGCTCGATAGGCTGATTAGTGCCGCCTTGGGGGACTTGGCTGCTTCGTGAACGATGTGCTGAGCTATATCTCGATCCGCAGCAATCTTCGCAGGCTCATCTTCTGCGCGCTGCTCGCTAGGTAGCGCAGCAACCTCCTCCTGCACGAGATCTGTTGAAACTTTGAAATTGTTTAAGGTCTCCTCGAGCTCAATCTCTTGGCCAAAAAGCTTGCCTCGCTTTAGCCGTGAGACGATGTCGGAAATCTCTTTGCGGAACATGAGCAACGCGACGAACGTCAGGACCGGCCACAGAAGCGCGGCTACTGCCCTTAGAAGTTCTGCCAAGTCCTTCATGAGGTTTCCTGTGAGGCGCAACGCTGGAAATAAGCCGAGCCGCAAAGCGGCTTCGGCTTGATTGACTTGTTAGGCCAGGACGACCCAACGCAGATGGCCGGCTGATCTTGCGGGCCGATAGGCTGATTGTCTTGTGCTCCGTCCGATGCAGGCCTCGCCACGTTGACCATCCGATGAGGTGACCTGCCAAGTGTCAGGCGGCGCGGTGACCAGTGCAAGCGGGAGCGCCATGCCAAGGAAGAAGCCACACGCCTAACACCTGAATTAAGCCGCGCCGCGAAGCGGCGTCGGCTTGAATGAATTGTTAGCCCTTGGGCTTGGCTGGCACCGCACCCTGCGTTGAGACTGGCGGATCAGGCAACTTTGCCGACTTCTCCGGCAGGAGACCTATTGCTTGGCCCAGCTGATAGAGCGTGAACAAAACAGTGATAAACCCAAGAACCTTTGCTGGGGTTGACTCCAGTGCACGGTTGAGGCGCTCTCTCCAGTTGGACTTGGCCGTCTTTAGCTTTCTCGTTACTAGCTTGTGGAATACGGAATTAAAAAAGTACACCTTGCACATCGTCGACTTGTGCAGTTTTAGGTACTCCTGACGCTCAAAGGCCTGAACTTCTTCGGCTCCTGTCAAGAAGTCGCGTGATTTGCCGCCATTCAAGTCCATCAGGTTCGGCATTTTCGGGTGCTCCACATATCCCGTCCCGTATATCTCTGAAACGAGTGCCGACAAATTGAAGCGCTTGCTGTCAGCGACCTGTGGTGGAATCTTTCCAGATAGCACGCGATATCGGTGCTCAATGGCCTCAAAACCAAAATTGATATTTGTCATATTCCAGTGCAGCCAAGAATGATCTTGGTGCTCTTGGACAAACTTGTAGAAGTCCTCAAGCATCACGGCTTCGAGGGCGTCGTATTGACCTTGGATCTGATCGCGAGGAATTTTCTTTACTTCCGCGATCAGGTGAATTGAAAAGCTGTGCATCGTGTGGCTAGCAACGTGGAACACAGCAATGGATGTGATGCGCGGTGAGTAGCCTTCGTTGTTATCGTTGAGGTTCTGGCACGAGTAGTGAATTACGAGAAGACTGTTCTCGTGCTTTGCGAGTGCCTTTACCTGCGCCCGAGCATCCATTGATCTAGTTCCTAAGGGCTAACGCCAGAATTAAGCCGAGCCGCGAAGCGGCTTCGGCTTGAATGAATTGTTAGCCGGCCAGCTGTGGATCTAGGCCAGCCGGGTCAAAACTGTCGGGCTGAACCCTGAGCACAAGAGTGTACTCAGAGTCACCCGAGTATTGATCTTTGATGCGAATGGACTCACCGGCCTGCGCGGTGGAGACAGTGCTACGAACCAACTGAGCAAGACAGGCAATGTCAGCCTGTGATCCCCAGATGGCTTGCCCGTCTATCCGGGCGTCCGACCAAGTGATTACTTTGAGGTACCAGTGCGGCCCGAAATGCTCGTGCTCGCTCTTGGCACTGAATCGACTGTCCGTGGAATAAGCGTCAAGCATGGCTGCAAAGCCTAGAAGCCCAGCTTTGCTGCCAGATAGCAGCCACTCCCTGGTTGTGTCGTCTGATGTGTAGAAGAAGCCAAAGTCTCGCCATTCTTGGCGAGTCTCAGCTTTCATCCGCTCTGACAGTTCTCTCATGGCCGGCTAACGCCTGAATTAAGCCGAGCCGCGAAGCGGTTTCGGATTGAATGAATTGTTAGAGTTGATGCCTTTAAAGGTGAAATAGAAGGCCGTGCTGCCGATTATGCCGAGGGCGCCGGCATTGAAAACAAGCTGAAGATAGTCAATCCAGTCGGATCTCAATAGGCTATTAGCTAACAATGCAATGGGCACGGATCCGATGAGGGATCCCGCCAAAAGCATTGAGCGAAGCACGAATTTGTTAGTACGTAGCAGCCAGAGTGACACCGGCAAACCAAGAATAACTGCATGAGCAATGGCGAAAAGCATGCAGAATCCGACTAGGGCCAGGAAAGAAATGATGTCTTCGCTGCTGCCTAGTCCTTTTCCGTTCAAAGCCATCGCAGCAGAAACAAAAGCCAGGGCTGGCGCAAGTGCTGCTGCCAGAATGGCCGTTAAAACTGCTACAAACGTTCTCATCAACTCTAACTACTATTAGACCCCTCGAAGGGGCGTTATCCGGATTCTGTGCTGTCGCCGCTGGCGGGTCAATTCAAAGTTCCCGAAGGGAATCAGGTGCTTGCGGTGCCATTTTGCGCGTGAGTTGCTCGCCGGGTGTCGGAATAGGGGGCGAGCAAACCCGGTACAACATCGCGGGGCGTGTAGACCCCGATATCGTGCGGAGTTCCGTCCACGTCACGGGCCGCAGCGTTGACGGGTGTTGGATGGCGTTAGGCCGAAAAGGAGGGGCTGCCGCGAGAGTCTCAACCGGCACAGGGGGTCTTCGCCGGATGATTTTGGTGCGCACGGTCCGGGCCCGCGATCAATGGTTGCGACCCATCTCGCTTGCGCGCGCGCCTTGGTGACGACGGTGCGGACGCCGTGGCGGCGCGCGATGGCGCGTGCCGTCACGGCGGAGGCGAGGGTCGGATCAGGCGGCCGGCGCCAGCGCCGTCATCAGGCCCTTGGCGGCGTTGAAGCGGTCGGCGGCTTCGGGCAGGGGCAGCTTGATCTTCAGCTTGTCCGGGCCGTCCATAGCGTAGATGCGGGGCTGCTTCTGGATCAGCTGGATGACGGTCATCGGGTCGACCTTGGGCTTGGCCTCGAACACGATGCGCCCGCCGGCCTCGCCCAGCTCCAGCTTGCGGATGCCCAGCGCGTCGGCGGTGAGCTTGAGTTCGGCGGTGGCGAACAGGTGCTTGACCGGGTCGGGCAGCAGGCCGAAACGGTCGATCATCTCCACCTGCAGCTCGCGCAGTTCGTCCACGTCGCGGGCGCTGGACACGCGTTTGTACAGGGTCAGGCGCGTATGCACGTCGGGCAGGTAGTCCTCGGGGATCAGGGCGGGGACGTGCAGCCCGATCTCGGCCCCACGCGCTTCCTCGCCGGCATCCACGTCGGGCAGGTGGCCGCGGCGGATGGAGCGCACCGCGCGATCCAGCAGCTCGGTGTACAGGCTGAAGCCGATCTCGGCCATCTGGCCGCTCTGGTCCTCGCCCAGCAGCTCGCCGGCGCCGCGGATTTCCAGGTCGTGGGTGGACAGCATGAAGCCGGCGCCCAGTTCGTCCATGGAGGAAATGGCCTCCAGGCGGCGGCGCGCATCGTCGGTGAGCGCGCGCGTTTCCGGCGCCACCAGATACGCGTACGAGCGATGGTGCGAGCGACCGACGCGGCCCCGCAGCTGGTGCAGCTGGGCCAGGCCGAAGCGATCGGCGCGGTTGATGATGATGGTGTTGGCATTGGGGATGTCGATGCCCGACTCGATGATGGTCGAGCACACCAGCACGTTGAAGCGCTGCTTCTGGAAGCCCAGCATCACCTGTTCCAGCTCGCGCTCGGGCATCTGGCCGTGGGCCACGCCGATGCGCGCCTCCGGCACCAGCGCCTGCAGGTCGCGCTGCATGCGGCCGATGCTTTCCACATCGTTGTGCAGGAAATACACCTGGCCACCACGCGCCAGTTCGCGCTGGAAGGCCTCGCGCAGCAGCGCCTCATCCCACACGGTGACGAAGGTCTGCACGGCCATGCGGTTGGCCGGCGGGGTGGCGATGATCGACAGGTCGCGCAGGCCGGCCATGGCCATGTTGAGCGTGCGCGGGATGGGCGTGGCGGTCAGGGTCAGCAGGTGCACGTTGGCGCGCAGGGCCTTGAGCGCCTCTTTCTGGCGCACGCCGAAGCGCTGCTCCTCGTCGACGATCACCAGCCCCAGGTCCTTGAACTTGACGTCGCTCTGCAGCAGGCGATGGGTGCCGACGATCACGTCCAGCTGCCCGTCGGCCAGCTTGGCCAGCTCCGCCTTGATCTCCTTGGTGGACCTGAAGCGCGAGAGCACCTCCACCCGCAGCGGCCAGTCGGCGAAGCGATCGCGGAAGTTGCGGTAGTGCTGCTCGGCCAGCAACGTGGTCGGCACCAGCACGGCGACCTGCTTGCCGGCGCTGGCCGCGGCGAAGGCGGCGCGCACGGCGACCTCGGTCTTGCCGAAGCCCACGTCGCCGCAGACCACGCGGTCCATTGGCTGGCTGCTGGCCAGGTCGCGCAGCACCGCGTCGATGGCCGCGTGCTGGTCGGGCGTCTCCTCGAACGGGAAGGTCGCGGCGAACGGCTCGTACATCGCCCGGTCCACATCCAAGGCCAGGCCGGCGCGGGCCTGGCGACGGGCCTGGATTTCCAGCAGTTCGGCGGCCACGTCGCGCACCTTTTCGGCGGCGCGGCGCTTGGCCTTGGTCCAGGCTTCGCCGCCCAGCGAATGCAGCGGCGCGGTCTCCACCGAGGCGCCGGAGTAACGGCTGATCAGGTGCAGCTGCGCCACCGGCACGTACAGGCGGTCGCCCTTGGCGTACTCGATCTCGACGTACTCGGCCGGCATGCCGCCGGCGTCCAGGGTGATCAGGCCGCGGTAGCGGCCCACGCCGTGATCCTCGTGGACGATGGGCGCGCCTTCGGACAGTTCGCCCAGGTCGCGGATGATCGCCTCGGGCTCCTTGCCGCTGCGGCGCCGCCGATGCGGCTGGTTGGCGCGCTCGGGGAACAGCTGACGCTCGGTGAGCACCGCGATGCGCGGGGATTCCAGCGCGAAGCCGTCCTCCAGCGGGGCCACGGCGATGGCGAAGGTCTTGGCGCCCGGGCCTTTGTCCAGGAAGGCCTTGAAGTCGTGCACCACCTCGGGCTTGAGCTGGGCCGACTGCATGACCTCCATCAGCGCCTCGCGGCGGCCGGCCGAATCGGCCGCGACCAGCACGCCGCCCGGATAGCCGTCCAGGAACTGGCGCAGCGCCTGACCGGCCGGTGCGTCGCGCGGGGCCAGCGGCAGTGGCGGCAGGATCACGTCGCCCAGCGACTTGGCCTCGTCCACGCGCGGGTGGGCCGGTCCGCACAGTTCCACGCGCGGGCGCTGGTTGAGCAGCTCGCGCAGGGGATTGGGGGCCAGGTACAGCTCGTCCGGCGGCAGCACCGGATGCTCGACATCGTGGCGGCGCTGCTCGTAGCGCGACTGCGCCTGCAGCCAGAACGCGTCGGCATTGACCAGGGCGGCATCGGCCAGCACCGGCAGCGCCTTGTCGCCCACGTAGTCGAACAGCGTGGCGGTGGCGTCGTAGAACAGCGGCAGGTAGTACTCCACGCCGGCCGGCGCCAGGCCGGACTTGAGATCCTGGTAGAGGCTGCTGCGGCGCGTGTCCACGTCGAAGCGCTCGCGCAGGGCGTTCATCGCCTTCTCCACGCTGCGCGGGTCCAGCGGCACCTCGCGCCCGGGCAGGATGCGGATGGCGTCGGTCTTGTCCAGCGAGCGCTGGGTCTCCGGGTCGAAGGCCCGGATGGTGTCGATGTCTTCGTCGAACAGCTCGATGCGCAGCGGGGCCTTGGCGCCCATCGGGTAGACGTCCAGCAGGCCACCGCGCACGGCGAAGTCGCCCGGGTCCTGCACCTGGGGCACGTTGCGGTAGCTGGCGGCCTCCAGGCGGCGCTTTTCCTCGTCGAAGTCCAGCTTCTGGCCGACGCGGTAGTCGAAGCTGCTGCCGGACATGCGCGCCACTGGCGCCAGGCGCTGCATCAGCGTTTGCACCGGCACCACCACGATGCCGCGCCCCAGCGTGGGCAGGCGGTTCAGCGCGGCCAGGCGCTGGGAGATGATGTCCGGGTGCGGGCTGAAGCGGTCGTAGGGCAGGGTCTCCCAGTCCGGGAACGGCAGCACCGGCAGGTCGGCATCGGGGCCCAGCAGAGTCTGCAGGTCCGATTCGATCTGGTGCGCGCCGTGGTTGTCCGCTGCGATGGCCAGCAGCGGGCCATCATGCGCGCGCGCGGCTTGCACCAGGTGCCAGGCCAGGGCGGAAGGAGAGGTCGGGGCGCGCCACCAGGCGCGCGGCTGGCCGGCACGCGGCAGCGGCGGGGTCGAGGAAGACTGGCTCATCAGTCGGCCATTTTAACTTGCTGGCCGGGACAAACGCCGTGAGCGGGCGCGCGAGGGGATCAGGCTGGCGCGGTCGGCGCGGGTTCGGCCTCGCCCAGGCGACCGGCGGCCGTGTCCAGGTCCAGCACGACCCGGGACATGCCCGGGGTCTGGTGCCCTGGCAACACGCGGAAGCCCAGCGACTTGACCAGTTGCAGCATCGGCTGATTGTCGTCCAGCACGTCGCCCTGCAGCTGCTGCACGTTGCGCCCGCGCGCCCATTTCACCAGCCGGCGCATCAAATGCCGGCCCACGCCTTGGCCGGCGATGAAGCGACTCACCAGGACCGTGTACTCGGCCTGTTTGCCACCGTCCAGGATGTGGGCCCGCGCCACCGCGCCGACCAGGGCTTCGCCTGGGATCATCGGCTCGGCGGCGACCAGCGCGAACGCCGTGCGGCTGTCGGGCGTGCACAAGGCCGCGGCCTGGTCGACGGACAGTTCGTTCATGGGGGAAAGAAAACGCTGGCGGATCTCCTGGGGCTCCAACAGGGAAAACGCCCCGCGGATCGGTGCCGCGTCTTCTTGCCTAATTGGCCGGATCAGGAGTTCACGGCCATCCCTCAGCCGGAATTTCTCGTGCCACGGCGGCAGTCTTTTTTGCCCGCTCATGGCCGGATGCTGTCACGCGGCGGGTGAAAGCGGGTTTGACATGGCTGGCCGTGGTGCAAGCCAACGTCCGTGCGGCGCTCAGTCGGGCTGCTTGAGCCATTCCAGGCGCGTGGTCGCACCGGTTTCGCCGAGCAGCCGCTGCAGCACCGGCAGGGCCGGGGCGATCGCCTGCTCCAGCTGCCATGGGGCATTGATCATCAGCATGCCGCTGCCGGCCAGGCGCAGCGGAGAGTCGTCCGGACGCACCTGCAGCTCGGCCAGCCAGATGGACCTGGCCGGCAGGGCGGCGGCCTTGCGGAAGAACGGCAGCAGCGTGCGCCGCTGCTTGATCGGATACCACACCGCCCAGGTGGCGTTGGGCCAGCGGCTGAGGCCTTCGCGCACGGCCGTGATGATCTGCGGGTACTCGGCGTCCTGGGCCTCGTAGGGCGGGTCGATCAGGACCAGGCCCCGGCCGAACTTGGTGTCTCCGATGCGCGGCGGCAGCAGCGCCTTGATCGCGCTGTAGCCGTCGCGGCCGTGCACGGCCACGCGCGCGTCGCGAGCGAACAGCTCGCGCAGGGCCTGGGCTTCTTCGGGCTGCAGCTCGCAGGCGGCCAGGCGGTCCTGTTCGCGCAGGTGCTGGGCGACCAGCAGCGGCGAGCCGGGATAGGCGACCAGCGCACCGACCGGGTTGTGCGACTGCACCGCGCGCAGGTAGCGCTCGATGCTCTCGTGCAGTGGCGGCTGGCCGAACAGCTTGAGCACGCCTTCGGCGGCCTCGGAGGTCTTGCGGCTCTCCGGCGAGGCCAGCAGGTAGTGGCCGCGCCCGGCATGGGTGTCGAGCACGAAGTACGGGCTGTCCTTGCGCGCCATCGCCTCCAGCAGGTTGACCAGCACCAGGTGCTTGAGGACGTCGGCATGGTTGCCGGCGTGGAAGGCGTGTCGGTAGTTCATCGCGCACAAGCATAGAGGATGCGGGCCGGCACGGCGCACCGCTATGCTGCGCGCCATGCCCCATGTCCTGGTTGTCGAAGACGAAACCGCCATCGCCGATGCGGTGCTTTACGCATTGCGCAGCGAAGGGCTGCAGGCCGAGCACCTGCAGCTGGCGCGCGAAGTGGTGCCGCGCCTGCGCGCCGGTGGCGTGGACGTGGTGGTGCTGGACGTCGGCCTGCCGGACGGCAGCGGCTTTGACGTGTGCCGCCAGCTGCGCACCTTCAGCGAGGTGCCGGTGCTGTTCCTGACCGCCCGCAACGACGAGATCGACCGCGTGCTGGGCCTGGAACTGGGCGCGGACGATTACATCGCCAAGCCGTTCTCGCCCCGCGAATTGGTGGCGCGCGTGCGTGCTCGGCTGCGGCGCCCGGC
Organism: Pseudoxanthomonas sp. JC1303; assembly: GCF_058448525.1. Classification (NCBI taxonomy): domain Bacteria; kingdom Pseudomonadati; phylum Pseudomonadota; class Gammaproteobacteria; order Lysobacterales; family Lysobacteraceae; genus Pseudoxanthomonas; species Pseudoxanthomonas sp. JC1303. The sequence continues at coordinate 3,642,666 of NZ_CP185958.1, forward strand.
GGTGGTCATGGCCGGCGGCAGGACCCAGGGCGATTTCAGTGTCGATCCGGAAGGCCACCGTGTGCACTTCCGCGGCCAGCCGCTGGAGCTGACCCGCTACGAGTACGCGCTGTTGGCCACGCTGCTGCAGCGGCCCGGCGCCATCCTGAGCCGCGCGCAGCTCATGGACCGCGGCTGGGATCGCGATGCCGACAGCGCGGACCGCACCGTGGATACCCACATCAAGACCCTGCGCGCCAAGCTGCGCGCCGCCGGCGCCGAGCCGGACCCGGTGCGCACGCATCGCGGGCTGGGCTATTCGCTGGAGCTGTGAGGGTGTGCCGTCCGTCTCCGAGCACGCCGCGCCCAGGCTTTCAGGCGCGGCGTGTGTGGCCCGGTCTGCGTCTGCCCCACGCGCGCTCGTCGCTCGGTGATGGGCCGGTGGCCATGGCCTCGTGCTTGCTTTGCCTGCGCGCACGCGAGCGCCGCGCGTGCCGCCTGTGCGGCGACGGGGCACCCTGATGCGCATCGGGCTGCGGCTGTTCCTGGGGTTTTTCCTGATCACCGGCCTGGCGGCGTTCTTCGTCATGCGGGTGTTCGTCAACGAGGTCAAACCCGGCGTGCGCCAGGCGATGGAGTCCACGCTGGTGGATACGGCCAACGTGCTGGCGGTAATGGCGGCCGACGACCTGGCCGCCGGTCGCATCGACGATGGCCGCTTTGCCCGCGACATGGACGCGGCCTTCCAGCGCGAGGTGGACGCGCACATCTGGCAGATCCCCAAGAAGCGCGTGGACTACCGGGTCAGCATCACCGATGCGCATGGCGTGGTGGTCTACGACTCGCGCGGCAAGAACCTGGGCCGGGACAACTCGCGCTGGAACGATGTCTACCTGACCTTGCGGGGCGAGTACGGGGCACGCTCCAGCCCCGAGTCGCCGGGCGACACCGCGCATACGGTGATGCACGTGGCCGCGCCGATCTATGCGCCAGGCAGCCAGCCGCTGCGCCTGATCGGGGTGCTGACGCTGTCCCAGCCCAACCGGACCTTCGAGCCGTTCATCGCGGCCAGCCAGCGCAGCATCCTGCGCCGCGGCGGCTGGCTGATCGGCCTGTCGGTGCTGATCGGGGTGCTGATGACCTGGTGGCTCTCGCGCGGCATCGGCCGGCTCAACCGCTACGCGCAGGCGGTCAGCGCCGGACAGCCGGTCGCGCCGCCCAAGCCGCGCCGCGACGAGATCGGCGATCTGGGCCAGGCGCTGGAAACCATGCGCCGCAAGCTGGAAGGCAAGGACTACGTCGAGCAATACGTGCAGTCGTTGACCCACGAGATGAAGAGCCCGCTGGCCGGCATCCGCGGCGCGGCTGAGCTGCTGCAGGAGCCGATCCCGGAGGCGGACCGCCAGCGCTTTGCCCGCAACATCCTGGACCAGCAGCAGCGCCTGACCGAAACCATCGACAAGCTGCTGGCGCTGGCCGAGGTGGAGCAGCACGGTTGGCTGCAGACGCGCGCGCGGATCGAGGTAGCTACCTTGCTCGATGAAGTACGTGCCGCGGCCTCACCGCGCATGCAGGCTGCCGGCGTGGCGTTGCAGGTCCGCTGCGCGCCGGGGCTGGCGGTGCAGGGCGATGCCTTCCTGCTGCGCCAGGCGCTGTTGAACCTGCTCGACAATGCGCGGGCGTTCTCGGCGCCGGGCAGCGAGGTTGCGCTGATCGCCGAGCCATCGGGCGGCCAGGTATCCATCATCGTGCGTGATACCGGGCCAGGCGTGCCGGACTACGCGGTGGAGCGAGTGTTCGAGCGGTTCTATTCGCTGGCCTCGCCGTCGACCGGCCAGCGCGGCACCGGGCTGGGGCTGCCCTTCGTGCGCGAAGTCGCGCGCCTGCACGGCGGCCAGGTGCAACTGACCAACGCGGCCGGGGGCGGAGCCGAGGCCCGCATGCAGTTGCCGACGGCCTGAGCGCAAGCAGGTCCGCCCTGCCACGCGTAGAGCGGAGCTTGCTCCGCTGGAGCGTTCCCCTTGACCTTGCCGAAGAGCAGCGGAGCGAGCTCCGCTCTACAGGGCGTTCCCCTTGACCTGGCCGAAGGGCAGCGGAGCGAGCTCCGCTCTACAGGGCGTTCCCTTGACCTGATTGCAGAGCAGCGGAGCAAGCTCCGCTCTACGGGTGTTTTGCTTTGATCCGTGACGGAGGGCAGCGGTGTTATTCGCAGGCCTCGCCGGCGATCGGCCAGCGCGGCACCGGGCTGGGGCTGCCCTTCGTGCGCGAAGTCGCGCGTCTGCACGGCTGCCAAGTGCAACTGGCCAACGCGCCCGGTGGAGGGGCCGAGGCCCGCATGCAGTTGCCGACGGCCTGAGCAGGTCCGCCACGCCACGTGTAGAGCGGAGCTCGCTCCGCTGGAGCCTTCCCCTTGACCTGGCCGAAGAGCAGCGGAGCGAGCTCCGCTCTACAGGGCGTTCCCCTTGACCTGATTGCAGAGCAGCGGAGCAAGCTCCGCTCTACGGGTGTTTTGCCTTGATCCGGGGCGGAGGGCAGCGGCGTTGTTCGCAGGCCTCGCCGGCGACCGGCCAGCGCGGCAGCGGGCTGGGATTGCCCTTCGTGCGCGAAGTCGCGCGCCTGCACGGCGGCCAGGTGCAACTGGCCAACGTGGCCGAAGGCGGAGCCGAGGCCCGCATGCAGTTGCCGACGGCCTGAGCGGGCCCGCCACACCACGTGTAGAGCGGAGCTTGCTCCGCTAAAGCGTTCCCCTTGACCTGGCCGAAGAGCAGCGGAGCGAGCTCCGCTCTACAAGGCGTTTCCCTTGATCTGGTCGCAGGGTAGCGGAGCAAGCTCCGCGCTACGGGTTAAGCGGTCGCCTTGATGACCTCGCCGAGGACATTGAAGATCTGGTCGATGTGCGACTTCTCGATGATCAGCGGTGGCGACAGGGCGATGGTGTCGCCGGTGACGCGGACCAGCAGCTGGCCGTCGTGGAAGGCGCGGATAAATACCTCCGCGCCACGCGCGCCGGGCGCATCGGGGCGCGGGGCAAGCTCGATCGCGCCGATCAGCCCGTAGTTGCGGATGTCGATGATGTTGGGCAGGCCTTTGAGCGCGTGCAGGCCCTGTTGCCAGACCTCGCCCAGGGCGATGGCTTGCTCGAACAGATTGTCCTCGGCGTAGGTGTCCAGGGTCGCCAGCGCGGCGGCGCAAGCCAGTGGATGGCCGGAATAGGTGTAGCCATGGAACAGGTCGATGGCGTTGTCCGGGCCATGGGTGAAGGCATCGAAGATGTCCTCGGACACGAACACCGCGCCCATCGGCACGCACCCGTTGGTGATGCCCTTGGCCGCGGTGATGATGTCCGGCGTCACCCCGAAGCGTTGCGCGGCGAAGGCCTTGCCCACGCGGCCAAAACCGGTGATCACCTCGTCGAAGATCAACACGATGCCGTGCCGGGTGCAGATCTCGCGGATGCGCTTGAGGTAGCCCTCCGGCGGCAGGATCACCCCGGCGCTGCCGGAGATGGGTTCGACGATGACCGCAGCGATGGTCGACGGGTCATGCAGAGCGATCACGCGCTCCAGTTCCTCGGCCCATTCCTTGCCATGCACGGGCAGGCCCGGGGTGAAGCCGTTGCGCTCGATGTCCAGGGTGTGGCGCAAGTGGTCCACGCCCGGCAGGCCGGGGCCGAACCACTTGCGGTTGTTGGGCAAGCCGCCCACCGAGATGCCGCCGAAGCCCACCCCGTGATAGGCCTTCTCGCGGCCGATCAAGCGCGTGCGTTGCCCCTCGCCGCGGGCGCGGTGGTAGGCCAGGGCGATCTTCAGTGCCGAGTCCACCGCTTCGGAGCCAGAGTTGGTGAAGAACACATGGTCGAGGTCGCCCGGGGTCAGTTCGGCCAGGCGCTCGGCCAGCACGAAGGGCAGGGGCGAGGACATCTGGAAGTTGGGGGCGAAATCCAGCGTGCCGATCTGCCGGCGCACGGCCTCGACGATGCGCGGGCGGGCGTGGCCGGCGTTGACACACCACAGGCCGGCGCAGCCATCGAGAATCTGCCGCCCGTCCACATCGGTGTAGTACATGCCCTGCGCGCTGGCCAGCAGGCGCGGCCTGGCCTTGAACGCCTTGTTGGCGGTGAACGGCATCCAGAAGGCGTCCATCGCCTCCGGTCGCTGGGTGGCCAGGGCGGTATCGTCGGGCAGGGCGTCGGCGGGCATGGGCGGGGTCGGTCAGGAGCCGGGGAATCGCTAGCCTAGCGTGTCCCACCCGCTTCACGCAGGCACCGGGGCCCGGTGCTGGTGAGCCGTCGCGCTTCCGCCATGAAGCGCTATCCAGCGTGCGCCGCGCTCAGGCGTCCTGTTCGTCCCAGTGCGCCTTGATCTGCAGGATGCGCGGCAGGATCGAAATGAAGATCCGCACCAGGCGGGCGTCCAGGTGGCTGCCGGCCGAGTCCTGCAACTGCTGGATCGCCCGTTCCACCGGCCACGCCTCCTTGTAGGGACGCGGCGAGGTCAGGGCGTCGAAGACGTCGGCGACCGCGACGATGCGCGCCGACTCCGGGATGCGCTCGCCGGCCAATCCACTGGGATAGCCGCTGCCGTCCCAGCGCTCGTGGTGGTAGAGCGAGACCTCGGCGGCCAGCTTGAACAACGGCGCCTTGCTGTGGCTGAGGATGTCGTAGCCGATGCGCGGGTGGGTCTTCATCACCGCCCATTCCTCGGGCGTCAGCGGCCCGGGCTTCTTGAGCACCGCGTCGGGGATGCCGATCTTGCCGGTGTCGTGCATCGGCGCGGCTTCCTCCAGGAGCCGGGCCTCCTCCACCGGCCAGCCCGCGGCGCAGGCCAGGGCGCCGGCATAGGCGGCCATGCGCCAGATGTGGACGCCGGTGTCGTTGTCGCTGTAGTGCCCGGCGATACCGAGCATGCGGATGGCGTCGTGGTAGCTGGCCACCAGCTCGGTGGCGCTGACCAGCGACAGGTGGGTGCGGATGCGCGCGCGCAGGACCGCCGGCGAGTAGGGCTTGGTGATGTAATCCACGCCGCCGGCGGCGAACCCCACGTCCTCGTCGGCGTCCTTGTTCTTGGAGGTGACGAAGATGATCGGGATCGCCGCGCTGCGGTTGTCCTGCTTGAGGGTGCGGGCGATGGTGTAGCCATCCACGTCCGGCAGGTCCACGTCCATCAGGATCAGTGAGGGCGCGTGCTGGACCACGCAGCGGATGGCGTCGGTGCCGCTCTTGGCGAAGGCCAGCGGGTAGTCGTTGTGCAGGATCTGGCGCAGCAACGCGAGGTTGCTGGCTTCATCGTCCACGCAGAGGATGGGGCGTTGGCTCATGACCGCTCCGGATCGATGCCGCTCGATGAGACCGGGTTCCATTATTCGGGGCTTCATGACGTGATATCGGCCTGGTGGCGGCGGACTTGATCCTCGGCGACGCGGAAGTCGAAGTTCTCCACCAGCGTCTGGAGTTGGTCGCGCAGTTCCTCGGGAATGTAGGGGGCGACGCTGGCGAGCGTCTGCTCGATCTGGTCCGCGTCGTCGGTCTGCAGGGCCAGGATCAGGCGCGCCAGCGGGTCGCCTTCCCCATCGGATGCGATGTCCGGCCGGGTGGTGTCCTCCTGGGCTAGGTCCGGCGCCTGCTCAAGGCGATTACGGCGCAGGAAGACCTCGATGGCCGCCGCCGTGTCGACGACGGCGCGATGCAGCTCGGTCAGGGCATCGCGTCCGCTGCGCCCTTGCTCGAGCTCGTGCTCCAGCTGCGCGGCGGCCTGGCCCAGTCGCGGCAACGCCAGCGAACCGCACGAGCCGCGCAGCTTGTGCGTCAGGGCAATGGCCGCTGCAATGTCGCCGGCCTCGATCAGCCCGCCGAGCGTCGCCGCGGGGTCCGGGTCGTCATGGAACAGGCGCGCCAGGTAACGCTGGTAAGGCGCCGGTTCCTCCCAAAACTGTTGCGCGCGCTCGCCATCGAGCAGGTCCGGGTCGCTGCTGGTCCAGCCACGCTGGGGAAGCGGCGCCTGTGGCGGGGCAGGGAGGTTGCCCAGGCGCGTCATGCGGACCGTGCGCGGCATGAACTGCTGGATCATGTCCACCAGTTCGTCGACCTGGAACGGCTTGGACACAAAACCGTTCATCCCGGCCTGCAGGGCCAGGTCCTGCTGCTGGCGGTAGGCGCCGGCGGTCAGCGCGATCACCGGCAGGTCCGACAGCGCCGGATCGCGTCGCAGGCGGGCGGTGGCCTCGTAGCCGTCCATGCGTGGCATCTGCACGTCCATCAACACCAGGTGGAAGTGGTCCGGCTGGCGCTGCAGCATGTCCAACGCCTGCTGGCCGTCATGGGCGACCTCCACGGAGGCGCCTTCGCCCTGCAGGATCCGTTGGGCGACCTCGCAGTTGATGTGGCTGTCGTCAACCAGGAGCAGACGCGCGCCGGACAGGCGTTCAGTTGACTCGATCTGGGCGGTGCCCGCGTCTTGGCACGCCTGGCGGTCCAGCTCGGTCACGGTGCGGTGCAGGGAACTGGCGCTGACCGGCTTGGTCATGACCGCGTCGATGCAGGGGTGGTCGGGTTGCTGCTCGAGCAGGCGCCGTTCGTAGGCGGTGACCATCACGATGACCGGGTGATAGCCGGGCGTGGCGGTGTCGCGGACGTGCTGGGCCACATCCAGGCCGTCGATCTCGGGCATGCACCAGTCGAGCAGGTAGATGTCGAACGGGTCCTCGGCCGAGGCCTTGATCTCGGCCAGGGCTTCGGCGCCGCTGGCCACGGCCCGGACCTCCCAGCCCAGGCTGCTGGCGATCCCACTGAGCGTGCTCAGTGCCAGTTCGTGGTCGTCGGCGATCAACACGCGCGGCGCCCGCTCGGTTACCGCGGGCGCCTGGGGCAGTGGCAGCGCGTGCGCGGGGGCCGCTGCGCGCTCCAGGGTGATGGCGAAGTAGAACTCGCTGCCCTGGCCCAGCACGCTGTCCACCTTGAGCTCGCCACCCATCAGCTCCACCAGGCGTGCGCTGATCGTCAGGCCCAGTCCGCTTCCCCCGAACTGGCGGCTGGTGGAGGTATCGGCCTGCAGGAACGGCGAGAAGATCAGTTCCTGCTTTTCCCGCGAGATGCCGATGCCGGTGTCGCGCACCGAGAACAGCAGTTTGACCCTGCTCGCATTGCCGGCCGGGAAGGTTCGCACCGAGAGCACGACCTCGCCATTTTCGGTGAACTTCACCGCGTTGCCGACCAGGTTGATCAGCACCTGGTTCAGCCGCAACGCGTCGCCCAGGAACCAGTGGCAGTCTTCCGGCGCCGACTCGATCACCATCTCCACCGGCTTGTTCGCCAGCGAGTTGCCCATCAGTACGCCCAGGTCGTCCAGCAACTGGTTGAGATCGAACGGGGCGATCTCCAGGTCGATCCGCCCAGCCTCGATCTTGGAGAAGTCCAGGATGTCGTTGATGATTTCCAGCAGCGAACGGGCCGACACATCGATCTTCTGCACCATGTCCTTGGCCGCCGGGGCCAGGCTGCTGCGGCTCAGCAGATAGAGCATGCCTAGGATGGCATTCATCGGCGTGCGGATCTCGTGGCTCATGTTGGCCAGGAAATCCGACTTGGAGCGGTTGGCGTTTTCGGCCGAATCGATGGCCAGGCGCAGCTGCTGCTCTCGCAGCTTCTGCTCGCTCAGGTCCACGGCCATGGCCAGGTAGCCGATGACCTGATCCTGCGCATCCAGCAGCGTGCTCAGGGTCAGCAGCACGGGCAGACGACGGCCGTTGCTGGCCACATAGGTCCATTCGCGGGTGTCGCTGCGTCCCAGGCTGGATTCGGCGGCGATGGCTTCCAGGCGGGGCGCCACGGGATGGCCGGCCTCGCGCGAGGCGTCCTCGGCACGGCGTTCCAGTTCGGTCGCGTCGAGAAAGTGCTCGGGATGGCCGCGCCCGATCATGTCGTGGGCCGAATAGCCCAGCAGCTTCTCGGCCGCGGGATTGAACAGGGTGATCAGCCCCTGCCTGTCGGTGGCGACGATGGCATAGCCGGCGTGGGCGAGGATGGCATGCTGCAGCGCCGAGTAGCGCACCAGCTCACTGGTCCTCTCTTGGACCTGCTGCTCCAGCGTGGCGTTGGTCTGCAGGACGCGCTGCTGGGCCACGACCCGCTCGGTTACGTCGCGCACGAAGTGCGAGTGCCCGACGGTCTGCCCCTGGCGACCCACGATGGGGGCGATGCTGGACAGGACGTAGACCACGCGTCCATCGCGATGCCGCATCTGTTCGACCAGGGTGGGACTGGGATCCTCGCCCGGCATCAGCTCGGCGATCTGCGGGGGCAGGTAGGGCTCGGGCACGAGCAGGGCCAGGCGTTCCTGGTCCAGCGCCTGCGCCCGGGTATGGCCGAAGATGCGTTCGGCGGCCGGGTTCCAATGCGTGATTCTTCCTTTGGCATCCTCGGCGATGATCGCCTCGCTGGAATGGCTGACCAGCGAGGCCAACTCGGTCTGATGACGCAGGACCTGGGCGCGTCGGAACCGGTTGGCCAGATACTGGTACTGCAACGCAGCCAACAGGATGAACAGCGCGGTGATCCCACCCGCTACCCACCATGGCTGGATCTGGTTAAGGGAGCCAATGAAGGCCGGGGTAGGGCGCGCGGTCAGCCGCCAATGGCGCCCGTACACGGGCAGGTCACTGATGATGGCCTTAGTACCATCCGCCGCTTGCGCCTGATGCACCCGAAAGAACGGTGCGTCAGGCGACGTGGTATCGGCCAGCGAGAGCTCGACGTCGCGGCGATGCAGTGCCAGGTGCGTGAGCAGGTGGCCGGCCTCCAGGGCTGCCAGCGCCCAGCCGCGCACTGCGCGCGCGCGCGCGTCGGGCGTGTCTAGGGGCTTGCCTTCGCGGTAGTCGGCCAGCAGGATGAGGAAGCCCTGCCGGCCATGGAATGGCGCCGATTGCAGAAGGATCGGACTGGTCATGACGGGCATGCCGCTGCGTGCCGCGGCGATGGCCGCGGTACGTCGGGCAGGCTCCGAAGCCAGGTCCAGTCCTGCGGGCCCCCCCTGTGTTGGGTAGGGTTCGAAATACAGAAGCACGTAGGACTCGCCGTCGTGCGGTGCGAACTGACGGATGTGCAGATTCTCTGCGCCGTCGTCCCGGGCTTTCTGAAGAAAGGCAGCGCGCTGGTCAGGGGGAACGCGCTGCGCATAGCCAAAGCCGCGGACGCCTGGGAACTCGCGTTGGTAGTCTCGCGATCGGCTGTAGCGCACGAAGCGCTCGCGGCCGATGTCGCCATCGGTGGCGATCAACGCCCCGCGCGCGCCCCGAAGACCGTGCTCGAACATGGCCATGCGATCGCCGATCTCCGTAACCATGTGCCGGTTGAGGTCGGCGAAGCGGTCGTTGAGCATCTGAGTGTTGTGGCGTTCGGTGGCCGCGCCGGCCAGCAGCGCCGCCACAGTGCCCACCAGCGCCGTGGCGATGGAACTGAGTAGTGCCCTGCGGCCGACTCCTCGGCGCAGCGACCATCGGCTGTTTGGCATTGCCCGTTCTCCGCTCCCTCTGAGGCCGGTGCTGGCCTACCCCTGTCGTTGGCCATGCGCTCGCAAGGCCGTCCCCTCTATCAGCGTTAACGCTATCACTTTGTGCGGGAGTAGTGCCGCGCAGAAATGGGCAGCGTTTCGCTACAAATTTGAGCTGGTGTTCGCCTAGTGACACGTCGTGTCGTGGCTTGCCGATTCCCGGCGCGGCGCGCAGAGCTGCCGAGGTCCGTCCGTGGAGGCCGGAACGCGGCCAGGTGGTCGACCGCTTGGCGCGGCGAGCCGCGGTTGCCACATGGTCAGTCCCACGAGGATCCCGGGGGGAGGGCTTGCCGCTACGGGAGGGTTTGACCGAGCGATCTGGCGCGCGAGCCCTGGTCAGTGGGTGTGCTGTGGACGGCGCAGTGTCGCTCCGCTGGCTCGGGTCCCATGGATGCGGCTCCCCGCATGTGGTGCGCATGCGGGTCTCATGTTCCGGGCGCCGCATTCGATACGGCTTTGGCGATGCGCGTCGCCCAGGCGGAAGTCGCCGGCACTGACGAGCCGGACACATCACCTCGGCGCTCGGCGCACGGCCGTCATGGATTTGGATCGATGCGGCGCGGCCTCCCACCACGGCTCGCATGCGGTGGCGCAGCGCCAACCAATCTCGCGCGCGGCGCAGGTACTCGCCGCAGAGGTTCTGCTGAGAATCGACCTGCGCATGTTCTGACGCAAGCACACCTCTAGGTTGCAGTGATCGTGCCTTGGCGATGAGACCACCAGTACCGACCGGTACCAGCGGGCGCTCGACCAAAATTCACGGTGGGAATGCATCCAGCGGGCCAAAATGACAGAACGGTCATTCCACTTGGATCGAAATCGTGGGCCCACCGGCCCCATCGCGGCCGATGAGGAACCTACCCGCGACTCCTTGATTGAAGGTTCGCCATCGCAAGGCCGGCCTTCAAGTAAATCTCCAGGCCGGGCATGGACGTCGCGGCGGAGCTCCTTTGCCGAAGGAAATAACATGCTTAAAACCGAGACAACTCCCATGCGCGTGGGTCGTTGGCTTCTCGCGCTGTGTCTATGCGCATTCGGCCTTTTCCTGACGATTGGCGGCGCTTGGCTGATCGCACTTGGCGGCAGCTGGTATTACCTGGTCGCCGGCCTGCTCAGCGTGGCCAGTGCGGTAGCGCTATGGCGCCGTAAAGCCAGTGCCACGCTCTGGTTTGGCGCGCTGTTCGTAATCACTTTGTTGTTCACGATCTGGGAATCCGGCTTGGACTACTGGGGCTGGGTGCCGCGCTTTGCGCTGGTGCTGGTCTTCGCGATCTGGTTCTCCCTACTGCTGCCGGGGCTGCATGCAGGTTTCTCGCGCGCCAAGGCCGGCGGCATCACCGCCTTGCTCGTGGCCGCCTTTCTGGTTGCCGGCGGCCTGGCGTTCGCGCCGCACCACGTGACCGAAGCGTCCAATGTGCCGACGGCGGGCGATGCCGACTTCACCGCGCAGACCGGTTCGAGCGTGGACGGCGCGCTGCCGTCGAGCGACTGGCCCGCCTACGGCGGCAACCAGGCGACCGACCGTTACACCACCGCCACCCAGATCACGCCAGACAACGTCAAGAACCTCCAGATGGCCTGGACCGCCCAGGTAGGCGAGGTGCCCACCGATGGTCGCTGGGGCGTCCAGAACACGCCGCTCAAGATCGGCGACACGCTGTATGTGTGCGGCTACCTCAACAAGGTCGCGGCGCTGGATGCGGCAACGGGCAAGACCAAGTGGACCTTCGACCCGGGGGTCAAGGCCACGTCCGTGCCTTACACCCCTTCGTGCCGCTCCATGGCCTACTACACCGACACCGGCGCCGCCCCGCAGACACCCGCCGACCAGACGCCGGCTCCGGTGGCCGATGCGGCGACAGTGCCCGCGGATGCGACTTCTGCCGCAGCCGCGCCCCCTGTCGCAGGCGCCACCGCGCAAGCCTGCAAGTCCCGCCTGATCATGGGCACCCTGGACGGTCGCGTCATCGAGCTGGACCCGCAGACCGGCAAGCGTTGCAGCGACTTCGGCACCAACGGACAAGTCGACATCACCATCGACATGGGCAAGGTCTACCACGGGTATGTGGCCATCTCGAGCCCACCAGCGGTGATCCGCGACACTATCGTGGTGGGGCACGAGACCGTCGATGGCCAGCGTGCCTTCGGCCCGGCCGGGGTGACCAAGGCCTACGACGTGCACACCGGCAAGCTGAAGTGGGCCTGGGACGCGGCCGATCCGGAGAACACCGCACCGCGCGATCACGACGACGCTTATAAGCGTGGTTCGCCGGACGTGTGGACCTCCTTCACCGGCGACGACACGCTGGGCATGGTCTACCTGCCGGTGGGCAATGCCTCGGGCGACTACTACTCCAGTAGCCGCACGCCCGCCGAGAAGAAGTATTCGCCTTCGTTGACGGCGCTGGATATCGAGACCGGCAAGCCGGTGTGGACCTTCCAGAACACCCATAACGACGTGTGGGATTACGACCCGGGTGCGTCACCGACCCTGGTGGACTATCCGCAGAAGGACGGCACCCGGGTGCCGGCGATTCTCTTCCCGACCAAGAACGGGGAGATCTACGTCCTCAACCGCAAGACCGGTGCGCCCTTGTTCGGCGTGGAAGAACGTCCGGTGCCGCAGGGCGGCTACGAGCCCAGCGAGCGCAGCAAGACCCAGCCGTTCTCCAAGTTCGCCACCGTGGCCCAGCCCGAGCTGACCCCGGCCAAGACCTGGGGCCTGACCCCGATCGACCAGTTGGTGTGCCGCATCCAGTACCAGCAGGCCGACTACCGCGGTGAGTTCACGCCGCCCAGCGTCAAGCACCCGATCATCGATTACCCAAGCTACAACGGTGGCATCGATTGGGGCGGGGTGGCGCTTGATCCGGCCCGCGGCCTGATCATCGCCAACTACAACGACATGGCCAACTACAACAAGCTGGTTACGCGGGCGAAGGCCAACGCGCTGGGCTGGCATGCCAAGGACGTGATCAACGATCCGCACGCCGATGCCCAGGCCGAAGGCGCGGGCGATCCGCAGGCGGGCCTGCCGGTCGCCGTGGACGTCAACGCCGGCTGGCAGCTGAAGTACACCGGCATGCTGTGCACCGAGCCGCCCTACGGCGGGATCCGGGCCATCGACATCCGCACCGGTCGTACCGTGTGGGACCGTCCCTTCGGGACCGCCCGCAAGAACGGCCCCTGGGGCATCTCCAGTGGCTTGCCGATCAATATCGGCACGCCCAACAACGGCGGCTCGGTGGTGACCAAGTCCGGCCTGATCTTCATCGCCGCGGCGACCGATGACCTGCTGCACGCGATCGACATCAACACCGGCAAGACCCTGTGGACCGCGCCGCTCCCGGCCGGGGGCCAGGCCATGCCGATGATCTACGAGCAGAACGGCCGCGAGTACGTGGTCATCACCGCCACCGGCCATCACTTCATGAAGACCAAGCGCGGCAACGACGTGGTCGCCTACGCGCTGCCTCGGCGCTGATCCCGATTCGACTGGAGTGAACCGAACCCCCTGTCCGCCGCGAGGCGGGCAGGGGGTCTGGTTGAGGAATGCGCTCAGCCGCGTCGCGCGGCTTGGATCCGGGCCACGTCGATCTTGCGCATCGTCATCATCGCCTCGAACACGCGCCTGGTCACGGCCGGATCCGCATCGGTCACGCCTTCGGTCAGGGCGCGCGGGGTGATCTGCCACGACAGACCCCAGCGGTCCTTGCACCAGCCGCAGTCGCTCTCCTGTCCGCCGTTGTCCACGATCGCGTTCCATAGCCGATCGGTTTCGGCCTGGTCCTCGGTGGCGACCTGGAACGAGAACGCCTCGCTGTGCTTGAACATCGGGCCGCCATTGAGCCCCAGGCACGGGATGCCGACCACGGTGAACTCCACGGTCAGTACGTCACCCGCCTTGCCGGACGGAAAGTCCGATGGCGCCCGATGCACCGGGCCGAGGCGGCTGTCGGGGAAGGTCCTGGCGTAGAACTCGGCCGCTTCCAGCGCGGTGCCGTCGTACCACAGGCAGATCAGGTTCTTTGGGATCACAGGCGTTTCTCCTTGGGCGAGTGGGTGGTGCAGCGATGCGCGTTTGATGACACGACGGTGCAGCGCGCGCGAAATCGACAAGGCGGATGGTTGCATCTGACACTGCCTGTTTCGCGCCAAAACACGTCCTGGAAGCGCGCGATGGCGCGCCGCGGCGCTTAGAATCGGCGCTCTTTCCGTCCGTCACTTCCTCGTTGCCTTCATGACCACTTCCCACGCCCCCCTGCGCGGCAGCATCGTCGCGCTCGTCACCCCCATGCACCAGGACGGCAGCGTCGACTACGCCGCCCTGCGCAAACTGGTGGACTGGCACGTGGCCGAAGGCACCGACTGCATCGGCGTGGTCGGCACCACCGGCGAGTCGCCCACGGTGGACGTGGACGAGCATTGCGAGATCATCCGTGTCGCCGTCGAGCAGGCCGCCGGGCGCGTGCCGGTGATGGCCGGCTGCGGCGGCAATTCCACCGCCGAGGCGATCGCGTTGGCGAAGTTCGCGCGCGAGGTCGGCGCCGACAGCCAGCTGCAGGTGGTGCCGTACTACAACAAGCCCGGGCAGGAAGGGCAGTACCGCCACTTCGCCGCCATCGCCGAAGCCACCGGCGACCTGCCGATCATCCTGTACAACGTGCCCGGCCGCACCGTGGCCGATCTGCAGCACGACACCGTGCTGCGCCTGGCCCAGCTGCCGGGCATCGTCGGCATCAAGGAAGCCACCGGGAATATCGAACGTGCGCAGTGGCTGATCCGCGAGGCGCCGGAGGGCTTTTCGATCTACTCCGGCGATGACGGCACCGCCGTGGCACTGATGCTCTGTGGTGGCCACGGCAATGTGAGCGTCACCGCCAACGTCGCCCCGCGCCTGATGCATGCGTTGTGCATGGCCGCCATCGCCGGCGATGCCGCCACCGCCATGGCGATCCAGATGCGGCTGCTGCCGCTGCACAGGCAGCTGTTCGTGGAGGCCAACCCGATCCCGGTGAAGTGGGCCGTCTCGCGCCTGGGCCATTGCGGTGGTGCGCTGCGTCTGCCCATGACCGAGCTGGAGCCGGCCAACCAGGCCAAGGTCGAGTCCGCCCTGCGCGAGACCGGCGTACTGCAATAACCCCCAGAGCCGCGTGTAGAGCGGAGCTTGCTCCGCTGCTCTTTGGCCGGGTTTTCGGGAAAGCCCCAGCGGACCAAGGTCCGCTCCACAGGTCGGATGTTCGGGAAAGCCCCGGCGGAGCTGGCTCCGCTCTACGGTGGGTTATTTGGGAAAGCCGCAGCGGAGCGAGCTCCGCTCTACATGGGATGTTCGGGAGCGCCGCGCGTCCGCAGATGACCGGGCCGGCGTTGACCAACCACGTCAGGGGCAGGCGGTCCTGCGCGAAGCCGACATGCTGCGATAACTCCGAAACCGCGCGTAGAGCGGAGCTTGCTCCGCTGCTCGTCCGCGAGGTTTTCGGGAAAGCCCCAGCGGACCAAGGTCCGCTCTACAGGTCGGATGTTCGGGAATGCCTCAGCGGAGCGAGCTCCGCTCTACAGGCCGGATCTTCGAGGAAGCCCAAGCGGAGCGGGCTCCGCTCTACGGGAGGGTGGGTACGGGCTTGCGCTCGGCCATCGATGGGAAGGCATCGCCCAGCATCTGCACCGTGCCGCAGTAGCTGGGGTCGTAGCCAGGCAACTGCCCCAGCTCGTGTCGGAAGCCATCGCTGCGCAGCAGATCCAGCACCGGCTGCAGTTGATGGTCATCCAGGCTGCGCGCCTGGCACAGGAAGAAGTAGTGCTCGGTGATCAACGGCACGAAATCCAGCCCGTAGCGGCGCGCCGGCGGTTCCAGCGCCAGGCCCACGTCGGCCAGGCCGCTGGCCACATACGCGGCGACCGCCGCGTGGGTCAGTTCCTCGGCATCGCAACCGTGGATCGCCGACAGCGGCAGGCCCTCGCGGGCCAGCATGCATTCCAGCAACAGGCGCGTGCCCGAGCCCGGCTGTCGATGGATGAAGCGCACGTCATCACGCAGCAGGTCGCTGAGCATGCGCAGGCGCTTGGGGTTGCCAGGCGCCACCACTAATCCCTGCCGGCGCATGGCCAGGTGGATGACGCGGTCCCCGAGCGGGTCGAGCCTGTCCAGGTAATGACGCAGCAATTCGCCCTCCAGGCCGCCGATGGGCAGGTGCAGGCCTGCCAGGTCGCAGGCGCCGGCACGCAGCGCGGTCAGGGCGTCGTCCGGGCTGCGGTACTTCAGGTCCAGGGGCTGGTCGGCGGCGGCCAGGGTCTTGCGCAGCATCTCCACGCCGAAGCCATGCGAGGCATGCAGGCGCAGTGGCGTGGTCTCGCAGGTTAGGTTGCGCGACAACTCGGCCTCCAGTTCGGTGGCCAGGCTGTCGAGCATGGGCGACAGGCGCGCAGCGATGCGGTTGTCCGCCCAGACCAGACGCTCGCCCAGCGGGGTCAGCACGGCGCCACGTCCACGCTGCGAGCGCAGCAGCGGTACGCCGAACAGGGCCTGGGCCTGGCGCAGCAGTCCCCAGGCATAGCGATAGGACAGGCCGATCTCGCGGCTCGCCGCCGCCAGCGAACCGGACGCGCGCACGGCGACCAGCAGTTCGATCAGGCGCGCGGGCAACTCCCGACCGTCGACGGTCTGAACGCTCCACTGCGGGCGGATGCCGACCTTGTACATGGATGATCTCGCGGTGGTGCGGGGCAGCGCGGCCGGTGTGCCGGTGCCATCGGTGGTTCAGAGCCGATTATTCGACCAATGGCGCGTCTTGGAACGCCGCATTGCGTCAATATGCCCGACTAAACTCGTCACGAGTCCGATACGCCTTATGTCATCTGGAACATATTGAATCGTCCGGGTGATCCGTAGATCCGCCAGCCAATCGACCTTGGGAGGGTTCATGGCGAGCACACCAGACTTAATTGCAGGGACCCGCGGCGCAGCGCCGAGCCTGATGTCCAAGGAACGCATCATCGCCGGCGCGGGCTTCAACCGCTGGCTGGTGCCTCCGGCTGCGCTGGCCATCCATCTGTGCATCGGCATGGCCTACGGCTTCAGCGTGTTCTGGCTGCCGATGACCAAGCTGCTGGCCGGCGCCGATGGCGCGGCCGCCAGCTGCGCCAACCTGGGGGTGCTGGGTGAGCTGACCACCACCACCTGCAACTGGTCGGTGCCGATGGTGAGCATCGTGTTCACGCTGTTCATCGCGATGCTGGGTATCTCGGCGGCCATCTGGGGCGGCTGGCTGGAGCATGCCGGCCCGCGCAAGGCCGGCTTCATCGCCGCGCTCTGCTGGGGCGGCGGCATGATCCTGGGCGGCATCGGCGTCTACGTGCACCAGCTGTGGTTGGTGTGGCTGGGCTGCGGCATCCTCGGTGGCGTGGGGCAGGGCCTGGGCTACATCACCCCGGTGTCGACGCTGATCAAGTGGTTCCCCGACCGGCGCGGCATGGCGACCGGCTTTGCCATCATGGGCTACGGCGGTGGCGCGCTGGTCGGCGCGCCGCTGGCTGTGTGGCTGATGGGCCATTTCAACGCCGGTGGCGGCAACGGCGTGGCGACCACGCTGATGGTGATGGGCGCGATCTATTTCCTGGTGATGAGCGCCGGTGCCTTCGGCTTCCGCGTGGCCCCCGATGGCTGGCGCCCGGCCGGCTGGACCCCGCCGGCCAGCGACAAGGCCGCGCGCATGGTCACCCAGCGCCACGTGCACCTGTCCAAGGCCTGGCGCACCCCGCAGTTCTGGCTGATCTGGGGCGTGCTGTGCCTCAACGTGACCGCCGGCATCGGCGTGATCGCGATGGCCTCGCCGATGTTGCAGGAGGTGTTTGGCGGCGGCCTGCTGGGCCTGCCGGCCGGCACCGAGTTGAGTACCGAGCAGAAGGCGGCGGTGGCGGCGGCGGCGGCCGGGCTGGTTGGCCTGATCAGCCTGTTCAACAGCCTGGGGCGGTTGTTCTGGGCCTCGCTGTCGGACTTCATCGGGCGCAAGACCACCTATTTCGTGTTCTTCGTGCTGGGCATGGCGCTGTACTGCCTGATGCCCACGCTGGGACACCTGGGTTACGCGGCGCTGTTCGTGGTGGCCGTGTGCGTGGTGCTGACCATGTATGGCGGCGGCTTTGCCACCATCCCGGCGTACCTGGCCGATATCTTCGGGACGCAGATGGTTGGCGCGATCCATGGACGCCTGCTCACCGCCTGGTCGGTGGCCGGCATCATCGGCCCGGTGCTGATCACCAACCTGCGCCAGTTCCAGCTGGACCGCGGCATGGCGCCCAACCTGGTCTACGACACCACGCTCTACATCCTGGCCGGCCTGCTGCTGGTGGGCTTCATCTGCAACCTGCTGATCCGCCCGGTCAACGAGAAGCACTACATGAGCGAGGAGGAACTGGCCGCCGAGCGCGCGTTGGCCAAGACCGCCTCCACTGGCGCCGGGACCGAGCAAGTGGCCCGTGGCGGCTTCGGGCTGGGCGGGATGCTGGCGTGGCTGGCGGTGGGCGTGCCGTTCCTGATCGGCGTGTGGATCGCCCTGAAGAAGGCCGCGGCACTGTTCATGTAGTCGGGCAGAGGAGATCGTACCGATGGGCAAGCGCTCTAGGCATATCGAATCAGTGACCGAAGTGGTCCCGGCGCTGGAGGAGGCACTGGCCGGTCCGGTGGAAGCGGCCATCGCCGAACATCGCGACCGTCCCGGCGCACTGCTGCCGATCCTGCATGCGGTGCAGGATGCACTGGGGCATGTCCCTGAAGGCGCGGTGGCGCCGATCGCCGCCGCGCTCAACATGACCCGCGCCGACGTGCACGGCGTGGTGAGCTTCTACCACCACTACCGCAGCGCGCCGCCAGGCGCGCACCTGGTGCAGCTGTGCCGGGCCGAGGCCTGCCAGTCGATGGGCGCCCGGGCGCTGGAAGCCCACGCCCGCGCCCGGCTCGGGCTTGCGGCCGGCGCGCATGACAGCGCCGATGGCCGCTTCACCCTGGAGCCGGTGTATTGCCTGGGCAACTGCGCCCTGTCGCCAGCGATGTTGCTGGACGGGCAGTTGCACGGGCGGGTGACGCCGGGGCGCTTCGACGCCTTGCTGGCCGCCTGTGAGACGACCGAGGAGCACGCCGCATGAGCATTACGGTGTATGTGCCAGGCGACGCCGCCGCGGTCTCGGTCGGCGCCGATGCCGTGGCCGCGGCCATCACCCGCGAGGCCCAGGCCCGCGGCCTTGACGTGCGCGTGGTCCGCAACGGTTCGCGTGGGCTGCTGTGGCTGGAACCGCTGGTCGAAGTCGCCACGCCCCAGGGGCGGGTGGCCTATGCGCCGGTGGGCGAGGGGGATGTCGCGGGCCTGTTCCAGGCCGGATGGCTGGAGGGGGGCGCCCATGCGCTGCGTCTGGGCGACATCACCCAGCATCCGTATTTCCGCGACCAGCGGCGAGTGTCCTTCGCCCGCGTGGGCGTGATCGATCCGGTGGATGTGGACGACTACGCCGCCCATGGCGGCTGGGCGGGTCTCAAGCGTGCGTTGGCGCTGGAGCCGGCGAAGGTCGTGGAGACGGTGACCGCCTCCGGCCTGCGCGGGCGCGGCGGTGCGGCGTTCCCGACCGGGATCAAGTGGCAGACCGTGCACGATGCCCACGCCCTGCAGAAATACATCGTCTGCAATGCCGACGAAGGCGACTCGGGCACCTTTTCCGACCGCATGCTGATGGAGGGCGACCCGCTGTGCCTGGTCGAGGGCATGACCATCGCCGGCCTGGCGGTCGGGGCGACCCAGGGCTACATCTACCTGCGCAGCGAGTACCCACACGCCTGGCGCACGCTCAACGCCGCCATCGCCCAGGCCTACGCGGCGGGCTGGCTGGGCGCGGACATCGCCGGCTCCGGGCGGCGCTTCGACCTGGAAGTGCGCCTGGGCGCCGGGGCCTACATCTGCGGCGAGGAGACCTCGCTGCTGGAGAGCCTGGAAGGCAAGCGCGGACAGGTGCGTTTCAAACCGCCGCTGCCGGCGCTCAAGGGTCTGTTCGGCAAGCCCACCGTGATCAACAACGTGATCACCTTCTCGGCGGTGCCCGCGATCCTGGCCGACGGCGCGCCGGCCTACCACGACTACGGGACTGGCCGCTCGCGCGGCACGCTGCCATTGCAGCTGGCGGGCAACATCGCCCACGGCGGGCTGGTCGAGGTGCCGTTCGGGTTGACCCTGCGCCAGGTGCTGTACGACTACGGCGGCGGCTCGGCCAGCGGCCGGCCGATCCGCGCGGTACAGGTCGGCGGCCCGCTGGGCGCCTATCTGCCCGAATCGCTGTTCGATACGCCGCTGGACTACGAGGCCTTTGCCAAGGTCGGCGGCATGCTCGGCCATGGCGGCATCGTGGTGTTCGACGACACCGTGGACATGCTCGAACAGGCCCGCTACGCCATGGAGTTCTGTGCGATCGAGTCCTGCGGCAAGTGCACGCCGTGCCGAATCGGCTCCACCCGCGGGGTGGAGGTCATCGACCGCTTCGCCACGCATGGCGCGGTGCAGGAGGCGCTGTTGCGCGACCTGTGCCAGACCATGCTGCACGGCTCGCTGTGCGCGCTGGGGGGGCTGACGCCGTACCCGGTGCTCAGCGCCCTGGATCATTTCCCCGAAGACTTCGACCGCGTCCGCCAGTCCGACGCGGCCTGAGGAGGTCACCATGCGTTCCATCGCCGAAACCGACCTGGGCACCCCCAATCCCCAGCTCATCCAGCTTCAGCCGCTGAAGAAGGTCACCCTGAACATCGACGGCCAGTCGGTGCAGGTGCCCGAAGGTACCTCGATCATGCGTGCCGCGGCGCTGATGGGAACCAAGATCCCCAAGCTGTGCGCCTCCGATGCGCTCGACGCGTTCGGCTCATGCCGCCTGTGCCTGGTGGAGATCGAAGGACGCAAGGGCTACCCCGCCTCGTGCACCACGCCGGTGTCCGAGGGGATGGTAGTGCGCACGCAGTCGCCCAAGCTGGGCGAACTGCGGCGCGGGGTGATGGAGCTGTACATTTCCGACCATCCGCTGGACTGCCTGACCTGCCCGGCCAACGGCCATTGCGAACTGCAAGACATGGCCGGCGCGGTCGGCCTGCGCGAGGTGCGCTACGGCTACGAGGGCGCCAACCACGTCAAGCCGGTCAGCCAGGGCGGGCACGTCAATCCGCTGTTCGCCGACAAGGACGCGTCCAACCCATACTTCACCTTCGATCCTTCCAAGTGCATCGTTTGCTCGCGCTGCGTGCGCGCCTGCAGCGAGGTGCAGGGCACCTTCGCCCTGACCATCGCCGGACGGGGTTTCGATTCCAAGGTGTCCGCCGCGCAGGAGCAGCCGTTCCTGGAATCGGAGTGCGTCAGTTGCGGCGCCTGCGTGCAGGCCTGCCCAACCGCGACGCTGTCGGAAAAGTCCCTGATCACCCTGGGCCAGGCCGACCACAGCGTGGTCACCACCTGTGCCTATTGCGGTGTGGGCTGCTCGTTCCGTGCCGAGATGCAGGGCGACCAGCTGGTGCGCATGGTCCCCAACGCCGACGGGCACGCCAACCACGGGCATTCTTGCGTCAAAGGGCGCTTCGCGCTGGGGTACGCCACCCATCCGGACCGCATCACCACGCCGATGATCCGCAAGAAGATCACCGACCCGTGGCAGGTGGTGAGCTGGGAGGAGGCGATCGCCCACACCGCCAGCGAGTTCAAGCGCCTGCAGCAGCAGTACGGCAAGTTCTCCATTGGCGGCATCACCTCCTCGCGCTGCACCAACGAGGAAACCTACCTGGTGCAGAAGCTGGTGCGCGCCGGCTTTGGCAACAACAACGTCGATACCTGCGCGCGCGTGTGCCATTCGCCGACCGGCTACGGGCTCAAACAGACCCTGGGCGAATCGGCCGGTACCCAGGATTTCGACTCGGTGCGCCATGCCGACGTGATCCTGGTCATGGGCGCCAATCCGACCGACGGCCATCCGGTGTTCGCCTCGCAGATGAAGCGGCGCCTGCGCGAGGGCGCCAAGCTGATCGTGATCGACCCGCGCCGCATCGACCTGGTCAAGACGCCGCACGGCAAGGCCGAGGTCCATCTCAAGCTCAGGCCCGGCACCAACGTGGCCATGCTCAACGCGCTGGCCCACGTCATCGTGACCGAAGGCCTGGCCGATGAGGGCTTCATCGCCGCGCGCTGCGAGCCCGAACCCTTCGCCAAGTGGCGCAGCTACGTGGCCGATCCCTCGCGCTCGCCCGAGGCGTTGCAGGCCGAGACCGGCGTGGACGCCGCGCTGGTACGCCAGGCCGCGCGCCTGTATGCCGGCGCGCGCAACGCGGCCATCTACTACGGCCTGGGCGTGACCGAGCACGCGCAGGGCTCCACTGCGGTGATGGGCATCGCCAACCTGGCCATGGCCACCGGCAACCTGGGCCGGCCCGGAGTGGGCGTCAACCCGCTGCGCGGGCAGAACAATGTGCAGGGCTCCTGCGACATGGGCAGCTTCCCGCATGAATTCCCCGGCTATCGCCACGTCGGCGACGCCCAGGTGCGGGCGCTGTTCGAGGGCGAGTGGGGCGTGCCGCTGCATGACGAGCCGGGGCTGCGCATCCCCAACATGTTCGAGGCGGCGCTGGATGGCGAGTTCAAGGGGCTGTACATCGAGGGCGAGGACATCGGTCAGTCCGATCCCAACACCCAGCACGTCACCGCCGCGCTCAGCGCGATGGAGTGCGTGGTGGTGCAGGACCTGTTCCTCAACGAGACGGCCAAGTTCGCCCACGTGTTCCTGCCCGGCAGCTCGTTCATGGAGAAGGATGGCACCTTCACCAACGCCGAGCGCCGCATCTCGCGGGTGAGGAAGATCATGGCGCCCAAGGCCGGCTATGCGGACTGGGAGATCACCCAGTTGCTGGCCAACGCCATGGGCTATCCGATGGCCTATACCCACCCCTCGCAGATCATGGACGAGATCGCCCGGCTCACCCCGACCTTCACCGGGGTCAGCTATGCGCGGCTGGAGGAGATGGGCAGCATCCAGTGGCCGTGCAACACCGAGCACCCGGACGGCACGCCGACCATGCACGTGGATGCCTTCGTGCGCGGCATGGGCAAGTTCATGCTGACGCCATACGTGCCCACGCGTGAGAAGGTCAACGCGCGCTTCCCGCTGCTGCTGACCACCGGGCGCATCCTGAGCCAGTACAACGTCGGCGCGCAGACCCGGCGCACGCCCAACTCCACCTGGCACGACGAGGACCGCCTGGAGCTGCATCCGCACGATGCCGAGGAGCGCGGCATCGCCGAGGGCGATTGGGTCGGCGTGGCCAGCCGCGCGGGCGACACCGTCCTGCGCGCGCGCATTACCGACCGGGTACAGCCGGGCGTGGCCTACACCACCTTCCACTTCCCTGGCTCGGGCGCCAACGTGATCACCACCGACAACTCGGACTGGGCGACCAACTGTCCCGAGTACAAGGTCACCGCGGTCCAGGTCACGCGGGTGACCCAGCCTTCGGACTGGCAGCAGCGGCACAAGGCCTTCGACACGCTGCAGGAGCAGTTGCTGCCTGCTGCAGAATAGGGCCATGAGCGAGAGCCACACCGCAGAGCGGACCGAAGACGCCGGCAGCGTCGTGCGCGGCGTGGCCCGGCGGCGTGGCGACACCGTGCGCACGCTGGAAGACCACATCGCCGAAGAGGTGCCGGTGGCGTTCGTCTACAACGATGCGCCGTTCGCGGTGATGATGGCCACGCCTGCGGACCTGGACGATTTTGCGCAGGGGTTTGCCCTGAGCGAGGGCATCGTGGAAGCCTTCGACGATGCGCAGGTCGCTTCGGTCGAGCATCTGCTGGAGGGCGTGGAGATCCGTGTGCGCATCCCGCAGGACCGCGCGGAGATCCTGCAGCAGCGCCGCCGCAGCATGAGTGGACGCAGTGGCTGCGGCGTGTGCGGCAGCGAACTGCTGGAAGCGGCCCTGCGTTCGCCGGCACCGGTGGGCGAGGGCGTCACGGTCACCGCATCCGCCCTGCAGCGCGCCCTGCGGGAGCTGCGCGGCTTGCAGCCGCTCAACGCGCGCACGGGCGCCACCCACGCCGCGGGTTGGGCGCTGGCCGATGGCCGTGTCGTGCTGGTGCGCGAGGACGTTGGCCGCCACAACGCGCTGGACAAGTTGATCGGGGCGATGCATCGGGCCGGCCATGATCCACAGGCCGGCTTCCTGGTGGTGACCAGCCGCGCCAGCTACGAAATGGCGATGAAGGCGGCCAGCGCCGGCATCGCCTTCATGGCCGCGATCTCCGCACCGACCGCGTTGGCCATCTCCCTGGCCCAGCGCACCGGCCTGACCCTGCTGGGCTTTGCGCGTGAGGACGGCCACGCGGTGTACACCCACGCGCCGCGCTTCATCGAAGACATCCACGAGGACCGCCCATGAACGAGACTGCCGGTGAACGCGTCAATCGCCTGGTCGAGATGGCCAACGACATCGCCGCCTACTTCGCCGCCGAGTCCGACCAGGCCATCGGCGCCGAAGGGGTTCGCCAGCACCTGGTGAAGTTCTGGGAGCCGGGCATGCGTCGCAAGTTGCTGCGCTACGTGCGTGAGGGCGGGGAGGGGCTGGTTCCATTGGCCCGTAGCGCCGTGGAGCAGCTCGACGCCTGAAGCCTGCGTACCGCGATCGTCACGCCTGCAACCATTGCCGACGTGATCAGGCAAACATGACAGAATCCGGCGGCTTCGTTTTCCTGAACCGGTTTTCATCGATGTCTTCCGTCGCTGCCGCTCCCACCACCAACTCACCCGCGCGCGTGCTGGTGGCCAGCTTGATGGGCACCACCATCGAGTTCTTCGATTTCTACATCTATGCCACCGCCGCGGTACTGGTGTTCCCGCATCTGTTCTTTCCTCCGGGCAACGAGACCGCCGCGCAGCTGTCGTCGTTGGCCACCTTCGCGGTGGCCTTCATCGCCCGTCCGGTCGGTTCGGCGATGTTTGGGCATTTCGGTGACCGCATCGGCCGCAAGGCCACGCTGGTGGCGGCGTTGCTGACGATGGGAGTCTCCACGGTGGCGATCGGCCTGCTGCCGACCTACGCGACCATCGGGCTGGCCGCGCCGGCGCTGCTGACCCTGTTCCGCTTCGGCCAGGGCCTGGGCCTGGGCGGCGAATGGGGCGGTGCGGTGCTGCTGGCGACCGAGAACGCGCCCCCCGGCAAGCGCGGGTGGTACGGCATGTTCCCGCAGCTGGGCGCGCCGCTGGGCTTCCTGCTTTCGGCGGGCACCTTCCTGATCATGGGCGCGGCGCTGTCGAGCGACCAGTTCCTGGCCTGGGGCTGGCGCGTGCCGTTCATTGCCTCCTCGCTGCTGGTGATCGTCGGCCTGTGGGTGCGGCTGAAGATCGCCGAGACCCCGGATTTCCAGAAGGCCCTGGCCCGCAACGAGCGCGTGCGCCTGCCGATGGGCGAGGTGTTCACCCGACACTTCGGCCCGATGCTGGCCGGGACCCTGGGCGCCCTGGCGACCTTCGTGCTGTTCTACCTGATGACCGTGTTCGCCCTGGGCTACGGCACCGGCACCCTGGGCTACAGCAAGCAGGAATTCCTGCTGCTGCAGATGATCGGCATCCTGTTCTTCGCTGCGGGCATCCCGCTCTCGGCGCTCTACGGCGACCGCGCCACCGCGCGCGAGGCGATGATGGTGGCCACGGTGTGCATCTTCGTGTTCGGCCTGCTGTTCTCCACGCTGTTCCAGTCCGGGCATCCGGCGATGGTGCTGCTGTTCCTGTCGGTCGGCTTTTTCATCATGGGCTGTACCTACGGCCCGGTGGGCACGCTGCTGTCGGAGGTCTATCCGGTGGGCGTGCGCTATACCGGCTCGTCGCTGTCGTTCAACCTGGCCAGCATCCTGGGCGCGGCGCCGGCGCCGGCGGCCGCCAAGTGGCTGGCCGGGCAGTACGGCGTGCAGTCGGTCGGGTTCTACCTGAGCGCGGCGGCGGTGATCACGTTGCTGGCGCTGATGGTGGTGCGACGCCACGCCAGCGTGGCCCGATGAGGCAAGCTGGCGGTCAGTGAAACAGGCGCGCCAGGGTTCGCTTCATCCAGCCACCTTGTTGATGGGTGCGGCTGAAGTGGTCCAGGTGCCGGCGGACGTCCTCGGCGTAGGCCTTGTCGTCGTTGCGGATGTGGTTGAACAGCCAGCGCGACAACAGGTGCTTGAGGTCGTCGGAGACGTCCTCGCCAGCCTGGAAGCGCAGCCGGAACTCGTTGACCCGACGGATGAACACCTCTTGCACCCGCTTGTGCGCGGCGGTGAAGGGATAGCCGGCTTCCTCCAGCAGTTCCTCTTCGAAGGCGAAGTGGGACATCGTGTAGTCCACCAGCTCCTCGATCACCTCGCCCACGGCCAGCTGCTCGTGGGTGCGCTGGGCGGCATGCAGCTGGTTGATCATCTCGACGATGCGCCGGTGTTGCCGGTCGATCTCCTCGATGCCGGTGTCCAGGTCGTTCTGCCAGATCAGCAGGGCCATGTTGACGCTTCCAGGACGCCCCAGGTTGGCGGGGCCGATGGAAGGCAATGTGTGCGACACGCGTCGCTGAGGCATTGATCTGGCGCAAGGCACGGCGGTCCGGTGTATGCGCACCGCCGCGCTGACCAAGGCTGTCAGCCTGAGGCGATGACCTGGTTACGTCCGCCGGCCTTGGCCAAGTACAGGCGACGGTCGGACTCGGCCAGCAGGCTGTGCAGGGTCTCGTCGTGAGCGCCCGCGCTGAGGCACACGCCGATGCTGACGGTGGTCTTCAGGCGGTCGCCCGCGATCTGGACGTCCAGCTCGGCGATGCGGTGGCGCAGGTCCTCGAAGTACGTCGCCGCCTCGTCCGCGCTCAGTCCCGGCGCGAGCAGGCAGAATTCCTCGCCGCCGAAGCGGGCGACCAGGTCCTGCGGGCGGGCGTGACGTGAGACCGCATTGGCCACTGCGCGCAGCGCGTCGTCGCCGGCCTCGTGGCCCCAGGTGTCGTTGATGTGTTTGAAGTGGTCGATGTCGACCATCGCCGCGGCGACCTGGGCCGATTGCTGGCGCAGGTGGGGCAGCATGCGCTGGCCCTGCTCCAGGAAGTGCCGCCGGTTGGGCAGCCCGGTCAAAAAGTCGCGCGTGGCCAGGTCCTGCAGGGTGCCGATCAACTCCAGCTGGTCGACGTTCTGCGAGACGCGGCAGAAGAACTCCTCGCGTGAGAACGGCTTGCGCAGGAAATCGTTGGCGCCATTCTTCAGGAAGCGTGGGATTAGGGTGGGGTCGCTGCTCCCGGACAGGCCGATGACGGTGACCTTGTCGCGCGCGCGGATGGCGCGCATGCGGCGGATGAATTCCACGCCTTCCATGCCCGGCATTTCCTGGTCAACCACCACCAGGCGGATGCCGGGGTCTTTCTCCAGCACTTCCAGTGCCTCGGCGCCGCCAGCCGCCTGTTCGGTCCGATAGCCGTACATGCTCAGCAGTCCGGCGGCGTACGCCCGCGCGGAAAGCGAATCGTCCACCACCAGGGCGGCGATGCGCCGGTTGCGTTCCAGACGCTGCACCAGCCAGGCCAGGTAGTCGATGCTGCCCGGGGCGTTCTTCAGTACGTAGTCGATGATCTGCTGCTGCAGCACCCGCTTGCGCAGGTCCTCGTCGTAGACGCCGCTGACCACCACGGTCGGCAGCCCGCGCGAGACGAAGAAGTCCACGACCGTGTCGCGGTCGCCGTCGGACAGGACCAGGCCGGTCATCACCATGAACCAGCCATCCTCGCTCTCCAGCACCCGCGCGGCCTCGGCCAGGGTGGAGACCACGGTCACCGGCAGATTGATGCGTTGGGCAATCGCCTCGCGCACCAGGGTGGTGAAGGTGCGCGAGTTCTCCACCAGCAGGACTTTCTGCGGGAGCACTTCGTCGCCAGCTTGAAACGCCGCTAGATGCGGAAACGGTGACATGGGTCGCGAAGACTTGGAGAGTCAGTGCCCATAACGGCACGACTGCGGGGTTCTTGAGGCCTTTGTGCTTACCAAAGTGCGTCGCGCAGCTTGTACCAGCCCATTGCCGCGACCAGCAGCGGGGTGCGCAAGGCCTGGCCCCCGGGAAAGGGCGCGTGCTCGATCCTGGCGAACAGGTCCAGCCGCTGGGACTGGCCGGCGATCGCCTCTGCGATGAGTTTGCCGGCCAGCCCGGTGGCGACCACGCCATGACCTGAGAATCCCTGGGCGAAGTACAGGTTGGGCGCCAGGCGCCCCCAGTGGGGGGCACGATTGAGCGAGATGTCCACCACGCCCCCCCAGGTGTAATCCAGCGAGGTGTCGCGCAGTTGCGGGAACACCGCGACGATGCGCCGGCGCATGATCGCCTGCAGGTCTCGCGGGGCACGCCCGGAATAACTGGCGCGCCCGCCGAACAGCAGGCGATGGTCGTGGCTGAGCCGGTAGTAATCCAGCGCCCGGGCGGTATCGGCCACGGCCATGTCGTTGCCGATCAGGGCCCGGGCCCCGGCCTCGCCCAACGGGGCGGTGGCGGCGATATAGGTGCCGACCGGCATGATCCGCGCCTCCAGCTCCGGGGCGATGCCCTGCAGCAGCGCGTTGCCGGCCAGCACGGCGAACTCGCAATGCACCTCGCCCTGCGCGGTGCGGAAGACGGGCTTGGCGCCGCGGACCAACTGCGTGACCGGGCTGCCTTCAAAGATCTGGACGCCGGCGGCCAGGGCCGCGCGTCCCAGGCCTAGCGCATAGGCCAGCGGGTGCAGGTGGCCGCTGATGGCGTCGTAGAGCGCGCCCAGGTAGCGGTCGCTGGCGAGGCTGGCGCGCAGGCGTTCGCGGTCCCACCATTCGACTGGATGGGCGTAGTGGGTCTGGAAGCGTTCGACCATCGCCTGCACGTCGCGCTGCTGGCGCGGCTTGAGCGGCACGGTGGCATGGCCGGGGCGCCAGTGGGCCTGAATGCCGTGCCGGGCCAGGCGGGCGTGCAACCACTCCAGGCCTTCACGCGAGAGATCGAACAGGCGCCGCGCCTGGTCCAGTCCGACCAGGCGTTCCAGTTTCTCCTCGCCACAGCCGAAGCCAACGATGGCCTGGCCCCCGTTGCGGCCAGACGCCCCCCAGCCAATCCGTTGCGCTTCCAGCACCACGACGCGATAGCCGGCCTCGGCCAGCTCCAATGCGGCGGACAGTCCGGTGTAGCCGGCGCCGAGGATGCAGACATCGCAGGTGAGGCGGCCTTCCAGCGCGGGCTGGCGGGGCAGGGGAGTGACGCTGGCCGCGTACCAGCTGAGGGGGTATGACTCGCTCATGCAGGCTCCTGCGCGTGGACCTTCCCGATTGTCGTTGTTGTTGTAGGGCCGAGCTTGCTCGGCACGGGGTTTTCCCGGGGCAGCCCCAGCGGAGCAAGCTGCGCTCTACAGGTGCGTGCGGCGGCGGGCGCGCGGCCAGGCAGGCTCAGACCGCACGCAGATACCAGGCGTAGTCCAGGTCGGTCACCTGGGTCTCGAAGCTGCGCAGCTCCTTGCGCTTCTGCTGCCCATAGATGTGGCGGAAGCGCGTGCCGAACTGCGTGGCCACCAGGTCGCTGGCCAGGAAGTCATCGATCGACTGGCGCCAGGAAGGGCTGCGGTTGTCGGTCTGCTCGTAGGCGTTGCCGACGATGGGCGGGCCGGGATCGAACCCGTGCTCCAGCCCATGCAGCATGCCGGCCAGCACGGCCGCGCAGGCCAGGTAGACGTTGGCATCGGCACCGGCGACGCGGTGTTCGATCCGCGTATTGGCCGCATCGCTGTGCGGGACGCGCATGGCCACGGTGCGGTTGTTGAAGCCCCAGGTGTCGGCCAGGGGGACGAACGCATTGAGGACATAGCGTCGGTAGCTGTTGGCATGCGGGGCGAACAACAGCAGGGTATCGGCCGCGCTGCGCTGCAAGCCGCCGATGGCGTGCTTGAGCGCCTCGGCCGGTGCGTCCTGGGGGCCGGCGAAGACATTGCGGCCCTGGCGATCCAGCAGGCTGACATGGACGTGCAGGCCACTACCGGCCTGCTCGACCAGCGGCTTGGCCATGAAACTGGCCTGCAGCCCCTGCTGCTGGGCGACCGCCTTGATGGTGCGCTTGAGCAACAGCGCCTCGTCGCAGGCGCGCAGCGCGTCGGCGCGATGCTTGAGGTTGATTTCGAACTGCCCCGGGGCGTATTCGGCCACGGCCGTGTCGGCGGGAATGTCCTGGATGGCGCAGGCCGCGGTGACCGCGTCGATGAAGCCACGATGGTCGTCCAGGTCTTCCATGGAGTAGACCTGCGTGGTCGCGTTGCGCGTGCCGGTCTGCGGGTTGATGGCCGGCTGCGGGCGTCCCTGCGCATCGGGCAGGCGGTCGAACAGGTAGAACTCCAGCTCGATGGCGACCACCGGCGTCAGGCCGCGCGCGGCGAAGCGTTCGACCACCCGACGCAGCACTTCGCGCGGATTGGCCTCGAACACGCCGCCTTGCCCGTCCTCCATCGACAGCAGCAGCTGCGCCATCGGCCGTGGCGACCACGGCACCGGCCGCAGCGAGCCCGGCACCGGCCGGCAGATCCGGTCCTCGTCGCCGATGTCGTAGCCCAGCCCGGTCTCCTCGACGGTATTGCCGGTGATGTCGGTGGCGATCAGCGACATCGGCAGGCACACGCCGCCCCGATACACCTTGTCCAGCGCATCGGCGGTGATGCGCTTGCCGCGCAGCAGGCCGTTCATGTCCGGCAGCAGCAGGTCGATGGCTTCCAGGTCCGGGAGCGCGGCGCGGGTGGCGCGGTCTTGGTCACGCAGGGCCTCGTCGGAGGCGGCGGGAGGAAGGGTCATGGAGGCCTCGCTGGCGATCACGCAGGAGCTTAGCAGTGCGGGTGGCTGTCAAGAAAAATCAACAAAGGCCATGCACGCGCCGCTTAGTGTCCGTCGGCTTTCAGTGCTGCCTGGGCTTAGGTGGAGGACCGCGTTGTAAAAATCAGGCGCCGCGGCTACTTTGGCCCGGAGCCGCACGCGAGCCGCGTCCCCCATGACCCAGTCGCCGCTGATCGGAATCCCCACCGACCGCAAGCAGATCGGCCTGCATCCGTTCCTGGCCGTGGGTGAGAAGTATGTCCGTGCCGTGGTGGATGGCGCCGGCGGCGTGCCGCTGCTGTGGCCGGCGCTGAGCCCGCCGCTGGCCTTCGATGCGTTGCTGGACACGGTCGATGGCCTGTTGCTGACCGGTGCGGTCAGCAACATCGAGCCGCACCACTACTCCGATGAGCCCAGCTGGGACGGCAACCTGCACGACCCCGCGCGCGATGCGACCACCTTGCCGCTGGTGCGCGCGGCGCTGCGCGCTGGCGTCCCGGTCCTGGCCATCTGCCGCGGCTTCCAGGAGGTGAACGTGGCCCTGGGCGGCACCCTCCACCAGCGGGTGCACGAGGTCCCTGCATTGACCGATCACCGCGAGGACAAGACCGCGACCCTGGACGTGCAGTACGGCCCGGCGCATCCGGTCGCCCTGGCCCCGGGCGGGCTGCTGGCCGAGTTTGGCGGAAGCAGCCAACAGGTCAATTCGCTGCATGGGCAGGGCGTGCGCCGACTCGCCGACGGCCTGCTGGTGGAAGCCACCGCGCCGGACGGGTTGGTCGAAGCCTTTCGCTTCGATGGCGAGACCTTCCTGCTTGGCGTGCAGTGGCATCCGGAATGGAAGCTCACCGAGCACCCGTTCTACATGGGTATCTTTCGGGCGTTCGGCGATGCCTGCCGCGCCCGCGCCAGACGTCGCCAGGAGCCTGCTTTCGCATGAGCCGCCGCCAGCCCCCGCGTGAACCGCCCGCCGAACCGGCCGACAATTCGCTGCGGCGCTGGCTCAAGGAGCGCCGCATCACCGAGGTCGAATGCCTGGTCCCGGACATCACCGGCATCGCGCGCGGCAAGATCATCCCGGCCGACAAGTTCAGCCACGACTACGGCACGCGCCTGCCCGAAGGCATCTTCGCCACCACCGTCACCGGCGACTATCCAGACGATTACTACGAGCTGACCAGTCCGTCGGATTCGGACATGTTCCTGCGCCCGGACCCGGGCACTGTGCGCATGGTGCCGTGGGCCGCCGACCCGACCGCGCAGGTGATCCACGACTGCTGGACCAAGGACGGTGAGCCGCACGAGCTGGCCCCGCGCAACGTCCTGCGGCGCGTGCTCAAGGCCTACGAGGACGCCGGCCTGCAGCCGGTGGTGGCGCCGGAGCTGGAGTTCTTCCTGGTGCAGAAGAACACCGATCCGGACTTCCCGCTGCTGCCCCCGGCCGGGCGCTCGGGCCGGCCGGAGACCGCGCGCCAGTCCTACTCGATCGACGCGGTCAACGAATTCGACCCGATCCTGGACCTGATGTACGACTACTGCGATGCGATGGAGCTGGACGTGGACACGCTGATCCACGAATCCGGCGCCGCCCAGTTGGAGGTCAACTTCACCCACGCCGACGCCCTGAGCCGCGCCGACCAGGTCTTCCTGTTCAAGCGCACCATGCGCGAGGCGGCGATGCGCCACGGCATCTACGCCACCTTCCTGGCCAAGCCGATGGAGAACGAGCCCGGCAGCGCCATGCATCTTCACCAGAGCGTGCTGGACCTCAAGCGCGGGAGGAACGTGTTCGCCGGCAAGGCGCTGGGCAAGGAGAGCAAGACTTTCCATCACTACATCGGCGGGCTGCAGAAGTACGCGCCGCTGACGATGGCCTTCTTTGCGCCCAACGTGAATTCCTATAGGCGCCTGGCGATCGGCCAGGTGGCCCCGATCAACGTGCAGTGGGGCTACGACAACCGGACCTGCGGCCTGCGCGTGCCCAAGGACACGCTGGAGAACACGCGCGTGGAAAGCCGTTTCGCCGGTTCCGATGCCAATCCCTACCTGGCCATGGCCGCCACCCTGGCCTGTGGGCTGCTGGGCATCCAGGGCGAGCTGAAGCCGACCAAGCCGCTGTCCACCAGCGCGCAGGACGTGGGCTTCGAGCTACCGCGCTCGCTGGGCGAGGCGCTGGACGAACTGGAGGGCGCCACCGCCTTGCACGACCTGCTCGGGCCGCGCTTCGTGCGCGCCTACATCTCGGTCAAGCGCAAGGAATACGAGACGTTCTTCCGGGTGATCAGCTCGTGGGAGCGCGAGTTCTTGTTGTTGAACGTGTGATCCGCGCGGTGAGGCCTGTTGTTGCTGTCGGCGTTTGATTCTGAGCACCTTAAAGCAAGCCGAGCATCGCAGCAGACCCGGGCCGAAGAGGCGCCCTTGTCTGAGCGAAGCGAGTTTGGGCGCCGTGCCCGGGGCTGCGAGAAGCACAGGGGACCGATGCGCAGCATCGGATTGCGTCGGTGCCCACGGTTTTGGCTACTTTTGCGATGACAAAAGTAGCTCGCGCTGTAAGCGCGAAAGCTCTTGCCCTTGCCTTCAAAGCGTTGGAAAAAAGTGATGGATACCCAGCAAGCCCGACTCCTGCAGGACCTCGATGCCGCCCACCACCTGCATCCATTCAATGACAACGCCGCCCTGGCGGCCAAGGGCACGCGCATCCTGACTCGCGGCCAGGGTTGCTATGTCTGGGACGCGCAGGGCCACAAGCTGCTCGACGCCTTCGCCGGCCTGTGGTGCGTCAACATCGGTTACGGCCGGGCCGAGTTGGGCCAGGCGGCCGCGCGGCAAATGGAGCAGCTGGCCTACTACAACAGCTTCTTCCAGTGCACCACCGAGCCGACCATCCGCCTGGCGGCCAAGCTGGCCGAGCTGACCCCGGGGGATCTCAACCACGCCTTCTTCGTCAATTCCGGCTCGGAGGCCAACGACACCATCCTGCGCCTGGTGCGGCACTTCTGGGCGGTGCAGGACCAGCCGCAGAAAAACATCTTCATCGGCCGCCACAACGGCTACCACGGCACCACCGTGGCCGGGGCCAGCCTGGGCGGGATGAAGGGCATGCACGGGCAGGGCAGGCTGCCGATCCCGGACATCGTGCACATCGA
Source organism: Pseudoxanthomonas sp. JC1303 (assembly GCF_058448525.1). Taxonomy (NCBI): domain Bacteria; kingdom Pseudomonadati; phylum Pseudomonadota; class Gammaproteobacteria; order Lysobacterales; family Lysobacteraceae; genus Pseudoxanthomonas; species Pseudoxanthomonas sp. JC1303. The sequence goes on from NZ_CP185958.1 coordinate 3,676,197, forward strand.
ACCACCGTTCTGGTTCCATGACGGCGGCGAGCTGTCTGAGGACGAATATGGCCTGGTCGCCGCGCGCCGGCTGGAGGACAGGGTCCTCGCGCTTGGTCCCGAGCGCGTGGCGGCCTTCATCGGTGAGCCGGTCATGGGGGCCATCGGCGTGTACATCCCGCCGCGCACCTACTGGCCGGAGATCGAGCGCATCTGTCGCAAGTACGACGTGCTGCTGGTCGCCGACGAGGTGATCTGCGGCTTTGGCCGCACCGGCGAGTGGTTCGGATCGCAGACCTTCGGCTTCATGCCGGACATCATGACCATCGCCAAGGGCGTCACCTCCGGCTACATCCCATTGGGCGCGGCGATGTTCAACGACCGCGTCGCCAGCGTGTTGAAGGGCCAGGGCGGGGAGCTGGCGCATGGCGCCACCTATTCCGGCCACCCGGTGTGCGCGGCGGTGGCGCTGGAGAACATCCGCATCCTGCAGGACGAGCGGATCGTGGAGACCGCACGCGAGCAGGTCGCCCCCTACCTGGCCCAGCGCTGGGCCGAACTGGGCGAGCACCGCCTGGTCGGCCAGGCCCGAATCGTCGGTCTGATGGGCGCGCTGGAGCTGGTGCCGCACAAGGGCCAGCGCACAATGTTCGAGGAGCGCGGTAGAGTGGGGGCGTTGTGCCGTGACAGTGCGCTGCGTCACGGCCTGATCCTTCGCGCGACCTACGACTCGATGCTGCTCTCTCCGCCGCTGGTCATGACCCGCGCGCAGGTGGACGAACTGTTCGACAAGGCCTGGGCCGCGCTGGAGGAGACGGCTGCGGCGATCGGTAGGTGATGCTCCCTGGGGAGGGATCAAACGCGCGGTCCGCCCACCGGCGGTCCGTGCTTCCAGTCGAACGCCCCGCCCGGCGGGGACTGCATGGAGAGAGACGATGAAGCTGCGAATCCTGGGTGTGATGCTGGCCGCGGGCCTGACCGCCTGCGGTGGCCCGGAAGCGGGGAAGGAGTCGACGGCTGCACAGGCCGGCGCTTCCAAGACGGTCAACGTCTACAACTGGTCGGACTACATCGCAGAAGACACCAACGCCAACTTCGAGAAGGCCACCGGCATCACGGTGACCTACGATGTGTTCGACAGCAACGAGGTGCTGGAAGCCAAGCTGCTGGCGGGCTCCAGCGGCTATGACGTCGTGGTGCCCACGCTCAACTTCCTTGGGCGGCAGATCCAGGCCGGCGTGTTCCAGCCGCTGGACAAGGCCAAGATCCCCAATCTGGCCAACCTGGACCCGACCATGATGGCGCGTATCGCCAAGCAGGACCCGGGCAACCAGTACGCCGTGCCGTACATGTGGGGGACCACCGGGATCGGCTACAACGTGGACAAGCTCAAGGCGGCCTTCGGCAGCACCGACATCGCCGGCAGCTGGGACCTGGTGTTCAAGCCGGAGAACCTCGCCAAGATGAAGGACTGCGGGGTGACCTTCCTGGATACGCCCACCGAGATCGTCCCCATCGCGCTCAACTACCTGGGCGAGGATCCCAACAGCACCGACCCGGCGGTGATCGCCAAGGCCGCCGCGCTGCTCGAGACCATCCGGCCCTATATCACCCAGTTCCACTCGTCCTCGTACATCGATGCGATGGCCAATGGCGACACCTGCCTGGTGGTGGGCTGGTCGGGCGATGTGATCCAGGCGCGTGACCGTGCGCAGGAAGCCGGCAACGGCGTGGACATCGCCTATTCGATCCCCAAGGAAGGCGCGCCGCTGTGGTTCGACATGCTGGCCATCCCCAAGGACGCCAAGAACGTGGACAACGCCTATGCCTACATCAACTACCTGCTCGATCCGCAGGTCATGGCCAACAACTCCAACTTCATCAGCTATCCCAACGCGGTGCCCAAGGCCAAGGCGCTGATGGACAAGGACATCACCTCCGACCCGACGATCTATCCGCCGCCGGATGTGGAAGCCAAGCTGTTCACCTTCGCCATCATTCCGCCGGAGGTCGACAAGCAATACACCAAGCTGTGGACTGACCTGAAGAGCGGCAAGTAGGGCACGCCTGACCGGCCCAGCAGGGCCGGTCGCGGTCCGGTGCGCGGCCATCCGCGCGCCGGATCCTGGAACCTGTCTGGTGGCGCCGGGTCCGACACGCCTGGCCCCGCCACATTCAAGAGGGGGACGCCGGATGAGCGCAGTGGAAACTCCGATGACAGCGCCAGGCCCGGTGCCCACCGCCGGCACGGAGGGCTATCTGCGGCTGGAGCAGGTGCGCAAGGAGTTCGACGGCTTCTTGGCCGTGGACGACACCGACCTATCCGTCCGCAAGGGCGAGATCTTCGCGCTGCTGGGCGGCTCGGGCTGCGGCAAGTCCACGCTGCTGCGCTGTCTGGGCGGCTTCGAGACGCCGACCTCCGGCCGCATCTTCCTCGATGGTCAGGCGTTGGGGTCGCTGCCGCCCTACGAGCGTCCGATCAACATGATGTTCCAGTCCTACGCGCTGTTCCCGCATATGACCGTGGAGCAGAACATCGCCTTTGGACTCAAGCAGGACCGGCTGCCCAAGGCGCAGATCGTCCGGCGCGTGGAAGAGATGCTCTCGCTGGTGCAGTTGAACGCGCTGGCCAGGCGCAAGCCGCACCAGCTGTCGGGCGGCCAGCAGCAGCGCGTGGCGCTGGCGCGCTCGCTGGCCAAGGGCCCCAAGCTGCTGCTGCTGGACGAGCCGATGGGCGCGCTGGACAAGAAACTGCGCACCCAGATGCAGCTGGAACTGGTCTCGATCATCGAAAAGACCGGGGTCACCTGCGTGATGGTCACCCATGACCAGGAAGAGGCCATGACCATGGCCACGCGCATCGCGTTGATGGACGCCGGACGCATCCGCCAGGTGGGCACCCCCGACGAGATCTACGAGCAGCCGGCCAACCGTTTTGCGGCCAGCTTCATTGGTTCGGTGAACATGCTCGATGCGGTGATCGAGCAGGACGAGCCGGAGTACGTGACCTTGCGCGCACCGGCGCTGGAATCGGTCATCTACATCGGCCATGGCATCTCCGGTTTCGAAGGGCAGGCGGTGTCCTTCGCGGTACGCCCGGAGAAGCTGGGCATCGGCAAGCAGGCGCCGGATCAGCCGCACAACCGGGCCCAGGGCGTGATCGAGGACATCGCCTACTTCGGCAGCCATTCGGTCTACCACGTCAAGCTGCCCAGCGGCTTCACCGTCATGGCCCACTTCGCCAACGTGCAGCGCTGGGCCAGCGAAGGCCTGACCTGGGGCGACACGGTCTGGGTGTGGTGGGGCGAGAACGATGGCGTGGTGTTGACCCAATGAGCGCCGCCACGGTCTTCCAGGCGTTGCGCAAGCTCACGCCCGGGCCGCGCTGGGGCGTCATCGGCATCCCGTATCTGTGGATGCTGGTGTTCTTTGCCATCCCGTTCCTGATCGTGCTGAAGATTTCCTTCGCGCGGCTGGCCATCGCCATGCCGCCGTACACGCCCATCCTGGAGGTGGATGGGGCCGAGGTCGCGCTCAAGCTCAACCTGTCCAACTTCCTGCAGCTCGGTGCGCTGCAGAACGGCTACATCGCCGCGTACTGGAGCTCGCTCAAGATCGCCGCCATCGCGACCTTCCTGACCCTGCTGATCGGCTATCCGATGGCCTATGTCATCGCCCGCCTGCCGGTGGCCAGTCGCAATGTCGCCATGATGCTGGTGGTGCTGCCGTCGTGGACCTCGTTCCTGATCCGGGTCTATGCCTGGATCGGCATCCTCAAGAGCAGCGGCCCGGTGGGGCGGCTATTGGAGAAGCTCGGCGTGATCGATGCGCTGCAGGCGCTGGGCTGGATCGACGGACGCCAGATCCTGTACACGCCGATGGCCGCCTACATCGGCATCGTCTATTGCTACCTGCCCTTCATGGTGCTGCCGCTGTACACCAACCTGGTCAAGCACGACACGCGCCTGCTCGAAGCCGCCTACGACCTGGGCGCGCGGCCGTGGCGGGCCTTCCTCAGGATCACCCTGCCGCTCTCGCGCGCCGGCATCGTCGCCGGTTGCATGCTGGTGATGATCCCGGCGGTAGGCGAGTTCGTGATTCCCGAACTGATGGGCGGGCCGGACACCTTGATGATCGGCCGGGTGTTGTGGAACGAGTTCTTCGCCAACCGCGACTGGCCGCTGGCCTCGGCGGTGGCTATTGCCATGCTGCTGTTGCTGATGGTGCCCATCGTGATCTTCAACCGCGTCCAGCAGCGGCAGATCGAAGGGCGGCTGACGTGAGCGTCGGTCGCGCCCGCTGGCCGGCCTGGCTGGTGTTGGGGTTGGGCTTCGGCTTTCTGTACCTGCCGGTCCTGCTGCTGGTGGTGTGGTCGTTCAACAGCTCGCGCCTGGCCACGGTGTGGGCGGGGTTCTCGGTCAAGTGGTACGGCGAGCTGTTGCGCGACCGGCAGATGATGGACGCGGCCTGGATCAGCCTGCGCATCGCGTTCTGGACGGCCAATGCCTCGGTGGTGCTGGGCACGCTGGCCGCGCTGGTGATGACGCGCATGCGTCGCTTCCACGGCAAGACCTTGTTCGGCGGGCTGATCACCGCACCGCTGGTGATGCCGGATGTGATCATTGGCCTGTCGATGCTGCTGATGTTCGTCTCGCTGGGCGACATGCTGCATTTCCAGCCCAAGGGCATGCTGTCGATCTGGATCGCGCATACGACCTTCTCGCTGGCCTTCGTTTCGGTGGTGGTGTCCTCGCGTATGGCCGAGCTGGACAAGTCGCTGGAAGAGGCGGCAATGGACCTGGGCGCCAACCGGATCAAGGTGTTCTTCCTGATCACCTTGCCGATCATCGCGCCGGCGCTGGTGTCCGGTTGGCTGCTGGCCTTCACCCTGTCGCTGGACGACGTGGTGATCGCCAGCTTCGTCTCCGGACCCGGCTCGACCACCTTGCCGATGAAGGTGTTCTCCTCGGTGCGCCTGGGGCTGAGTCCCAAGATCAATGCGCTGGCCACGCTGATGATCGTGGCGGTGTCCTTGTGCGCGTTCCTGGGATGGTGGCTGATGTCCCGCAGCGAACGTCGCCGCAGGGCGGACATGCAGCTGGCCCTGCACGACCAGGCTTGATGGTAAGTGGAACCTCGAGTTTCACTTTCACGCCTTCGTGAAGTCGCCGTGATCTAACATCCGGCGCCGTACGTGCCGTCCCCCGGCGCCGTCGCGCCGTGGATGGGTGTGGTGGTGGATCGGGCTTTCTTGTCCATGTCCACCGAGCAGGAATCGCCATCTTGAGCAGTCACGACGACCACGACCGCCGCCCCGAAGACGCGCCCGCGCAGGGCCGCGGCGATGACCAGGAAAAGGACGCGCAGAAAAAGCCCTCGCCGCTGAAGAGCCCCAGGGTGAAGTGGACCCTGATCGTGATCGGGGTGCTGGTGGTCGTCGCGCTGGTGATCTGGCTGGTCTATTACCTGTTGGTCGGCCGTTACATGCAGGAAACCAACGACGCCTATCTACAGGCCGACTCGGTGGCCGTGGCGCCGCGGGTCAATGGCTACGTGACCAAGGTCTTCGTCAAGGACCACGCCTGGGTCAAGGCCGGACAACCGCTGCTGCAGATCGATGACCGCACCTACCGCGCACAGCTCGAGCAGGCCCAGGCCGCGGTGGGCGTGCGTCAGGCCGACATCGTCGCGGCCCAGGCCGCCATCGAGGGCTATCAGGCGCAGCTGCTGCAGGCCCGTACGCAGGTGGCCTCGGCCGCGGCGCAGCTGAAGTTCGCCAAGGCCGAGGTCGCGCGTTTCGCGCCCTTGGCCGCCTCCGGCGCCGATACCCACGAACACCAGGAGCAGCTGCACCAGCAGCGCGACCAGGCCCAGGCGCAGTACGACGCGGCCAAGGCCCAGGTGGCCGGCGCGCAGAGCCAGATCGCCGCCAGCCAGGCGCAACTGGAGCAGGCCCAGGCCGGGCTCAAGCAGGCGCAGGCCAATGTGGACCAGGCCCAGGTGGCGGTGGAAGACACCCGGCTGACAGCAGCCATCGCCGGGCGCCTGGGCGACAAGACCGTGCAGGTCGGTCAGTTCCTCGGTGCCGGCACGCGGACCCTGACCATCGTGCCGGTCAACGCGCTGTACCTGAGCGCCAACTTCAAGGAAACCCAGGTCGGGCTCATGCGCCCCGGGCAGCCGGTGGAGATCGAGGTCGATGCGCTCAGCGGGGTGACCCTGCACGGCCGCGTGGACAGCCTGTCGCCGGGCACCGGCTCGCAGTTCGCGCTGCTGCCGCCGCAGAACGCCACCGGCAACTTCACCAAGGTCGTCCAGCGCGTGCCGGTGCGCATCAAGGTCATCGCGGGGGAAGAGGCGCGCAAGGTGCTGGTCCCGGGCATGTCGGTGACCGCCACGGTCGATACGCGGTCGGCCAAGGGCGCCAAGGACCAGACCCAGGACGAAGCCGAACGCCTGGAGGAGCGGGAGGAGGCACGCGAGTGAACGCGCAGGCGGCCAGCGCGGACGATGACGGCCAGGCCGGGGCGGCGCAAAAGGCCGACGCCGGCGCCTGGCTGGCGGTGGCCGCCGGCACCATCGGTTCGTTCATGGCCACCCTGGACATCTCCATCGTCAACGCCGCGCTGCCCACCATCCAGGGCGAGGTCGGCGCCAGCGGCACCGAAGGCACGTGGATCTCCACCGCCTACCTGGTCAGCGAGATCGTGATGATCCCGCTGACCGGCTGGTTCGTGCGCACGCTCGGGTTGCGCAACTTCCTGCTGATCTGCGCCTCGTTCTTCACCCTGTTCTCGGTGCTGTGCGGGCTGTCCAGCTCGCTGCCGATGATGATCGTCGGGCGCATTGGCCAGGGCTTTGCCGGCGGCGCGCTGATTCCCACCGCGCTGACCATCGTGGCCACGCGCCTGCCGCCCGCGCAGCAGACCATGGGCACGGCGCTGTTCGGCATGACGGTGATCATGGGACCGGTGATCGGCCCGCTGCTGGGCGGCTGGTTGACCGAGAACGTCAGCTGGCACTACGCGTTCTTTCTCAACGTGCCGGTGTGCGCTGGCCTGCTGGCGCTCCTGCTGCTGGGCCTGCACCACGAAAAGGCGCACTGGGCCGGTCTGCTGGATGCCGACTGGCTGGGCATCTTCGGTTTGGCCGCCGGACTGGGCGGGCTGACGGTGGTGCTGGAAGAGGGGCAGCGTGAGCGCTGGTTCGAGTCCGAATTCATCATCGTCCTGTCGCTGGTGGCCGCGGTGGGGTTTGCGGCCCTGCTGCTGGCCCAGGTGGTCAGCCGCGAGCCGGTGATCCAGCTCAAGGTGCTGCGCAACCGCAGCTTCGGCGCGGTGTTCCTGATGATGCTCGCCGTGGGCATGATCCTGTTCGGCGTGATGTACATGATCCCGCAGTTCCTGGCGATGGTCTCCGGCTACAACACCGAGCAGTCCGGCTATGTGTTGCTGCTGCAGGGCCTGCCCACGGTGTTCCTGATGCCGTTGATGCCCAAGCTGCTGGAGATCGTGGATGTGCGCGCGCTGGTGATCGGCGGCCTGCTGTGCTTTGGCATCGCCTGCTTCATCAACATGGACCTGACCTCGCAGAGCGTGGGCACCACCTTCGTGGCCAGCCAGCTGTTGCAGGGCGTGGGCCTGGCGCTGGCGATGATGTCGCTCAACCAGGCGGCGATCAGCTCGGTGCCGACCGAACTGGCCGGTGACGCTTCGGGCCTGTTCAACGCCGCGCGCAACCTGGGCGGTTCGATCGGCCTGGCGATGATCTCCACCTTCCAGGACCGGCGCCTGACCTACCACACCGAGGTGCTGGGCAGCGCGACCACGGCCAATTCGCCGATGGGGCAGGACTCCCTGCGCCAGATCGCCGGCGCGCTGCGCGGCAGCGGAGGCGACGCCGCCATGCAGGCGATGGGGGCATTTGCTCAGCAGGTGCAGCTGCAGGCCCTGGTGATGACCTACAACGATTTGTTCTGGATCTTCGGCGTGGTGGTGGCCTGTGCCATTCCGCTGGCGTTCCTGCTCAAGCCATTGCCCAAGGGGGCCCACGTTGCGATGCATTGATTCCCGCGCCAGGCGTTCCCTGCTGTTCGCGCTGCTGCCGCTGGCCCTGGCCGGCTGCATGCTGGGTCCGGACTATGTGCGCCCGCAGGTCGCGCCGGGCGCGATGGAGGCCCCGCGCCTGCACCGCGCCGCCGCCGCCGACATCGTCGACGCGCCGCCGCCCAGCCAGTGGTGGCGCACGCTGGACGATCCGCAGCTGACCTGGCTGGTGGAGACCGCCCTGCGCGACAGCCCCAACCTGCGCGCGGCGGACGCGAAGCTGCGTTCGGCGCGTGGCCTGGCCGCCCAGCGCCGGGCCGAACGCCTGCCACAGGTCGGGGCGATGGCCGCCTACGCGCATGTCCGATCGCCGGATTCGGTCAAGGACGGCTTGCGCGAGGCGGGCCAGGGCCTTGCCCAGGCCAGCGATCCGGCCACCGGCGCGGCGGTCACCCAGGCAACGCAGGACGTCGACCTGGATACGGATCTGTACCTGGCCGGCTTCGACGCCAGCTGGGAACTGGATTTCTTCGGCCGGCGCCGGCGTGCGCTGGAAGGGGCGGCGGCCCAGGCCCAGGCCGCGCAGGCCGAACTGGCCGACGCCCAGGTCCGGCTGGCCGCGGAGATCGGTCAGGTCTATCTGAACTATCGCGGCCTGCAGGCCCGCATCGCGCTCGGCCAGGACAGCGTGCGCGATGCGCAGCACTCCCTGGATCTGGTCGCGCAGCGCCGCGGCCGTGGCGCCGCCTCGGACCTGCAGGTCGAGCGCGCGCGCGGGCAGCTCCAGCAGGAGCAGGCGCGCCTGCTGCCGCTGCAGGCCCAGCGCGATGCCGCGCTCGACCAGCTGGCGCTGATGGTCGGGCAAGTGCCCGGTGCGCTGGACGCAAGGCTGGCACCGGTCACGCCCTTGCCCGGGTTGCCGGCGCAGGTGAAGGTGGACGATCCGGCTGCGCTGATTCGTCGCCGTCCCGATGTGCGTCAGGCCGAACGCGAACTGGCCGGCGCCAACGCGCGGATCGGCGAGGCGATGTCCGGCTATTTCCCGCAGGTGAAGCTGTTCGGCAACATCGCCGCGGTGGCGACCAAGCCCAGCGACCTGGATGCGGACTCGGCGGCGACCATCGCCGCACCGTTCCTGCAGTGGTCGATCCTGGACTTCGGCCGCATCCGCGCCCAGGTCGCGCAGGCACGCGCCGGCACCCAGGCACGGGCTGCGGCCTACGAGAACGCGGTGCTGTCGGCCCTGCAGGATGCCAATACCTCGCTGTCCAACTTCGGTTCGGCGCGCAAGCAGCTGGTCGTGGCGCAGCAGGCCGAAGCCTCGGCCGATCGCGCGGCGCAGCTCATGCAGCAGCGACGAGATGCCGGTGCCAGCTCGCAGATCGATCTGCTCGATGTGCAGCGCCAGCAGCTCTCCGCACGGGATAGCGCCGCGCAGGCGCGGGTCCAACTGCTGGTGGACTACGTGGCGCTGCAGAAGAGCCTGGGGCTGGGCTGGCAGGACGCGCCGGAACCGGTCGCCAAAGACCAGGAGACCGCGGCGCGCTGACGTTATTGCTTTGTGGGAGCCGCCACGGCGGCGATGGGCATTCCCGGTCACGCCCCATCGCCGCCATGGCGGCTCTCACAAGGGCGGTTCCAACCCGTGGCGACGTGCGTCGGCGACGACTCGGTAACAGGCACATCGCGATGATGGAACCCTGTTTTCAAGCTGTGTGGAGTGCGCCATGTTCACCGAGATTCCCAATCCTGCGACCGGCCAGATCGAGCATCGCCAGGAACTGATGGGCGCCAACGCGGTCGAGGCCGCGCTGCATGCGGCCCAGACCGCCTTCCCCGAATGGGCGCAGCGTCCGCTGGAGGCCCGTGGCGCAGTGCTGCGCAAGGTGGGCGCGCTGCTGCGCGAGCGCCGCGAGGCCATCGCGGGGATCATGACCGCCGAGATGGGCAAGCTGAAGGCCGAGGCCCTGGCCGAGGTCGACAAGTGCGCCGGTGCCTGCGACTACTACGCCGAGAACGCCGCGCGCTACCTGGCGCCGCAGCCCATCGAGACCGAGGCCCAGGCCAGCTACGTGCGCTATGAGCCGATCGGCTGCGTGCTGGCAGTGATGCCGTGGAACTTCCCGATCTGGCAGGTGTTCCGGTTCCTGGCGCCGACCCTCATGGTAGGCAACGTGGCCTTGCTCAAGCACGCCAGCAACGTGCCGCGTTGCGCCGATGCCATCGCCTCCGTGCTGCGCGACGGCGGCGTGCCCGAAGGCGTGTTCGCCGTGCTGCACATCGACAACGACCAGGCCGCCGAGATCATCCGCGACCGGCGCGTGGCGGCGGTGACGCTCACCGGCTCCGAGCGAGCGGGCAAGTCCATTGCCGCCAACGCCGGGGGCGAGCTCAAGAAATGCGTGATGGAACTGGGCGGCAGCGATGCCTTCGTCGTGCTCGACGATGCCGATCTGGACAAGACCGTGGCCGCGGCGGTGAAGGGCCGCTTCGACAATGCCGGGCAGACCTGCATCGCGGCCAAGCGCTTCATCGTGGTCGATGCGATCGCCGATGCCTTCGTGCAGCGTTTTGTGGAGGCGGCAGGCAAGCTCAAGACCGGTGACCCCAACGACGCGGCCACCACGCTGGCGCCGATGGCACGCCAGGACCTGCGCGACGAACTGCACCAACAGGTCGCCAGCAGCGTGGCCGATGGCGCCAAGGTATTGCTGGGCGGCCACCCGGGCGAGGGCCACGCCGACTATCCGGCGACCATCCTGGACCAGGTGCAACCGGGCATGCGCGCCTATGACGAAGAGCTGTTCGGTCCGGTGGCCAGCATCCTGCGAGTCAAGGACGAGGCCGAGGCCGTGCGCGTGGCCAACGACACCAGCTTCGGGCTGGGCGGCAGCGTGTGGACCGGCGATGCCCAGCGTGGCGAGCGCGTGGCCCAGCAGCTGCAGTGCGGCGCGGCCTTCGTCAACTCCATCGTCAAGTCCGACGTGCGCCTGCCGTTTGGCGGGACCAAGCGCTCGGGCTTCGGCCGCGAGCTGGCGGCCGTGGGCATGCACGAGTTCACCAATATCAAGACCGTCTACGTCGCCTGAAGCGCACTGCGCGGCGTGCGATGATGCAACGCTGCTGTCGTAGGAGCCGCCATGGCGGCGATGGGGCTTCACCGGCAACGGCGCATCGCCGCCATGGCGGCTCCCACGGATCACCGGCAGACCAGGGATTGGAATGCAGAAGTCGCATCACATCGCCATCGTCGGATACGGCACCGCGGGACAGGCCTCGGCCGCCCTGCTGGCCGCCGATGGGCACCGGGTCGAGGTCTTCGAGCAGGCGCCAGCCCTGGGACCGGTGGGCGCGGGCTTCCTGTTGCAGCCCACGGGCATGCAGGTGTTGTGGGAGATGGGCCTGCTCGACCAGGCCCTGGCCCACGGACGCCGCATCGACCGGCTGTATGGCGAGACGTCGTGCGGCCGCGCGGTGATGGACATGCGCTACGCGCCACTGGACCGTCGGCTGTTCGGGCTGGGCATGCAGCGCGGCGCGCTGTTCGGCCTGCTGGCGCAGGCCTGGGACGGCTTCGGCGGCGTGCATTGCGGCACGCGGATCGTGGAGATCAGCGAAGACACCCGCCGCGTGCGCGATGCGCAGGGCAGCTGGCATGGGCCGTTCGATCTGGTGATCGCCGCCGACGGGGCGGCCTCGGCGCTGCGCCGGCACAGCGGTGGGGTCCGGGCGGATACGCCGTATCCCTGGGGCGCGTTGTGGTGCCTGGTCCCGCAGGAAGACTGGGCCTGGCCGCATGAGCTGCGGCAGCGCTACGTGGCCGCGCGCAAGATGGTCGGCATGCTGCCGGTTGGCACGCGGCCGGATGATCCACAGCCGCGCATCAGTTTTTTCTGGAGTCTGCCGGCCGACGGCTTCGACGCCTGGGAACGCGGCGGTCTGGAGGCCTGGCGCGACGAGCTGGCCACGCTGTGGCCGCAGGCCGCCGCCCGCGTGCATCAGGTGCAGTCCTGCGCGCAGCTGGCACGCGCGGGTTACCGCGATGCGGTGCTGCACAGCTGGCATCGTGATCGCCTGCTGCTGATGGGCGATGCCGCCCACGCGATGAGCCCGCAGCTGGGTCAGGGGGTGAACATGGCGCTGATGGATGCCGCGGCGCTGCGCGAGGCCCTGCGCCATGCCGATGCGCTGCCGGCCGCGCTGGCGCGCTATCAGCATCGCCGCCAGCGGCACGTGGCGATCTACCAGTTCTGGAGCCGCTGGCTGACGCCGCTGTTCCAGTCCGAGCGCGATCGGATCGCCAAGCTACGCGATGTCGCGTTCCGCCCGCTGGGGCGCATGCCAGGCGGGCGCGGGCACATGCTGCGCGTGCTCAGCGGAACCCAGCAGGGCGTGTTCGGCCGGCTGAAGCTGGAGCCGGGCTTCCTGGCGGCCCTGGAAGGGCTGGTGGAAAAGCCGCCGCTGACGCTGCCCGCCGCGCCGGAGCCGGCCGTCACCGAATAGGCACGTGCACTCAGGCCGGCGGCAGGGCGATGGCCGCGCCTTCCACGCAGGCAATCAACTGTTCACCAGGCTGCAGCGTCGGCACCACCCCTGCGGTGAACTGCGAGAACGCAGGCAGCACCGTCAGGCCGGCGCGCCGCCAGAACGCCGGCCAGCGTCGCGTGGTGCCCGGCGGCTTGAACTGGGGATGCACATGGCCGCACAGCACGTGCAACTCCGGATGGGTGGCGGGCTCATGGCGCAACAGGAACGGGCCGTCTTCCACTTGGTCCGGCAGCAGCTGCATCTCCAGTCCGGCCTTGGCCAGCACGCGGTCGTGGTTGCCGGCCAGCGCGGCGATCTCAAGCAGCGCGTGGTGGGCACGCCACTGCGCCAGCTGCGCGCGCCAGGCCGCGTGCGGCGCCGGTCCGTGCAGCACATCGCCCAGGATCCACAGTGAGCGTGCCTGCGTGCGGGCGATCAGCTCGGTCAGCCGCTGCAGGTCATGCAGGGTGCCGCCACGCGGCAGCGCGATGCCCGCGCGACGGAACACATCACCCTTGCCCAAGTGCAGGTCGGCGATCAGCAGGCGCTGTCGCGCTGGCCAATAAAGGGCGCGATCACCCAGCACCTGCATCGGCTCGCCGGCCAGTGTCAGCGCCAGCTCAGCGGCCATATTTGTGCTCCAACTGCTCGGCGGCGCGCTGCACGCGGGTCTTCCAGTCCTCGGTGCTGAGCTGTCCGCGCAGGCGTTCGGCCCATAGCGGGAAGGACAGCGGGGTCAGGCTGCTCGGTCGATGCACCGTCAGCTCCCGCTGCGCGCAGTCGGCCAGGGTGGCGGCCAGACGGTCCAGCTCCAGGGTGCCGCTGAACACCTCGCGCCGGGCCTGGTGCAGCAACAGATGGTCCGGGTCGTGCTGGCTGAGCACGTCGAACAGCAGGCCGCTGGAGGCCTGCAGCTGGCGCAGGCTGCGCGGTGTCTTGCCTGGCAGAGAGGGCGGCAGCAGGCCGGCCACGCGCGCGATCTCGCGGAACTGGCGCCGCGCCAGCTCGCCCAGGTTGAGGCTGGCGGTGAGGTCTTCGAGCAACTGGTCCGGCGACAGCAACCCGCGCAAGGTGTCCGCGTCCAGTTCGACAGGGTTGGCCGGCGACAGCACCAGGCCATAGTCGTTGGCGGAAAAGGCGAAGGTGTTGGCCTGCATTCGCCCCCAGCGCAGGGCCAGCAGCGCGGCCAGTCCCTCATGCACCTGGCGGCCAGCGAACGGGTACAGGAACAGGTGCCGGCCATCGCGCGCCTTGATCCACTCGCACAGCAACGTGCTGGGTGCGGGCAGGGCGCTCAGGCGGGCCTGCAGCGCGAGCAGGGGCGCGATGGCGCGCAGCTCGGGCGCGGCGTGATCGCCGCCGAACACGGCTTTCACCTCGCGGCCGAGTTCGGAGGACAGCGGCATGCGTCCGCCCATCCACTTGGGCACCGTCCCGTCGCCGCCCTTCGCCAGGCGCACATAGGCGGTCATGTCCTCCAGCCGCACCAGCTCCAGCAGCTTGCCGGAGAACTGGAACCGGTCGCCCCGGCGCAGGCGCCCGACGAACTGCTCCTCCACCGAGCCCAGCCGCCCGCCGCGCAGGAACCTTACCTGCACGCTGCCGTCGCTGGTGATGGTGCCGATGGACAAGCGATGCCGCAGGGCGACCCTGCGGTCGTGCACGCGATAGACCCCGTCCTCGTCGCGCACGACCTTGTGGAAATCGGGGTAGCGCTCCAGCGCGCTGCCGCCACGGGTGATGAAGTCCAGCACGCCGCGCCAGGTCGCCTCGTCCAGCGCGGCGAAGGCCTGGGTGCCGCGCACCTCGGCCAGCAATGCATCGGGCGAGAAGCCGCCGCCCAGGGCTAGCGTCACGCAATGCTGGGCCAGCACGTCCAGCGACAGGCGCGGCGCGTGGCGCGGCTCGATGGCGTTGCGGGCGATGGCCTGACGCGCGGCGGCGTACTCGACCAGTTCCAGCGCGTGCGTGGGCACGCACACCACGTGCCCGGCCTCGCCCGGCCGATGGCGCGCGCGTCCGGCGCGCTGCAGCAGCCGCGCAATGCCCTTGGGGCTGCCGATCTGCAGGACCTGGTCGACCGCCGGGAAGTCCACGCCCAGGTCCAGGCTGGAGGTGGCGACCACGCAGCGCAGCGTGCCCTCGCGCAGGCCTTGCTCGGCCTCGCTGCGCAGCCTGGGGCTGAGCGAGCCGTGATGCAGGGCCAGCGTGGCCGGGTCTTCCGGCCACACCGAGGCCAGCGCCTGGTGCCACAGCTCGGCCTGTGCGCGGGTGTTGGTGAACACCAGGCTGGTCGGCACCGCCAGCAGCTTGTCCAGGACGCGTGCCAGTTGGGCCAAGCCGAGGTGCCCGGACCAGGGGAAGCGTTCGCCCGCCTTGGGGCGCAGGGTTTCCAACGTCAGCGTACGCGGTCGGACGCCAGCGACCATCGGTGCGCCCGGTCTGTGCGGCAGCAGGGCCTCGCGTGCTTCGTCCAGGTTGCCCAGCGTGGCCGACAGGCCCCAGGTCCGCATCGCCGGCGAGAGCGCACGCAGGCGCGCCAGGCACAGCTGCAGCAGCACGCCGCGCTTGTTGGCCAGCAGTTCGTGCCATTCGTCGACGATGACCGCGCGGATGTCCTGCAGCTGCGGCGCGGTGTCGGGATAGGACAGCAACAGCGCCAGCGACTCGGGCGTGGTGACCAGCACGTCGAGCTTGCCTGCGCGCGCCAGGCGCTTGTCGCGCGAGGAGGCATCTCCCGTGCGCTGGCCCACCTGCCAGTCCAGGCCAACGCCCACGATGGCTTCGTTCAAGGCGCGGGTGGTGTCGGCGGCGAGCGCCTTGAGCGGGGTGATCCATAGCACCTGCAGTGGGCGCACGCGGTTCTTCTTGTGCTGGCTCGGGTCGCCGGCACGCGCGCGGACGGCTTCCAGCAAGGGACCGCCGAAGGCGGCCAGGGTCTTGCCGCTGCCGGTCGGGGTGTGCAGCAGGCCGGACTGGCCAGCCAGGTAGTGCCGCCAGACCTCGCGCTGGAAGGCCAGCGGCTTCCATCCGCGTGTGGCGAGCCAGGCCTGGAGGGGCGCCTCGATGCCGCGCGGCATTGGCGGCGTGGCCGCTGCCGTGGCCTCGGTGTCGTCCAGCAGGCGTCTGGCCACCGGTCCGGGCCGGCGTGGGGGGCGTTGGGTCACCGCGCCAGGGCCTTCAGATCGTCCAGGTGGTCGGCTTCGGCCATGGGCTTGTCGTGGCGCCAGCGCAGGATGCGCGGGAAGCGCGTGGCGATGCCGGACTTGTGTCGCTTGCTGACGTTGACCGCCTCGAAGCCCAGTTCGAAGACATGGTGCGGCGTCACCGCACGCACCGGCCCGAAGCGCTCGGTGGTGTGCGCGCGGATCCAGCTATCCAGCTTGAGGATCTCCTTGTCGTCCAGGCCCGAGTACGCCTTGGCGACCGGCACCAGCACCTCGCCGTCCCACAGCCCGAAGGTGTAGTCGGTGTAGAGCGTGCTGCGCCGGCCATGACCGGCTTGCGCGTAGATCAGCACCGCATCGATGGTCAGCGGATCGATCTTCCACTTCCACCAGTCCCCGCGCTTGCGCCCGCCCTGGTAGGTGGAACTGCCGCGCTTGAGCATCAGGCCTTCCACGCCGCGCGCGCGCGCGTCCTCACGCAGCCGCGCGGCGGTGTGCCAGTCCTGCGCCTGGACCTGCGGCGAAACCACCAGGCGTGGATCGCCATGTGCTTGCAGCAGGTGTTCGAGTAGGGCGCGGCGCTGGTCCAGCGGACGCTCGCGCAGGTCCTCGCCGTCCAGTTCCAACAGGTCGTAAGCCTGCACGCGTGCGGGGGTGTCGGCCAGGGTCTTGGCCCCGGGCTTGCGGCGCTGGATGCGGGTCTGCAGCGCGGTGAACGGCATCGGGGCATGCTCGCCTTCGCGCCAGGCCAGCAGCTCGCCGTCGATCACGCAGTCGCGTTGCAACGTGGCCGCGGCGGCTTCGATCTCCGGGAAGCGGCCGTCCAGGCGTTCCTCGCCGCGCGACCACAGCGCGACTTCACCCTGGCGCCGGATCAGCTGCAGGCGGATGCCGTCCCACTTCCATTCCAGCCGCCAGTCTTCGATCTCGCCCAGCGTGGTGGCCTCGGCTTCCAGCGGCGAGGCGAGGAAAAACGGGTAAGGCTGCTGACGGTCGCTGGGCAGTTCCTCGTCCGAGAGCAGGTCCTGCAGGAACTGCGGCGTCGGGACCCATTCGCCGAGCATGCGCTGGGCAATGCGAGCGATGTCGATGCCGCTCATCTCGCTCAGCGCCTGCTGCACCAGTCGCTGCGACACGCCCACCCGCAGCGCGCCTGTCAGCAGCTTGTTGAACACCAGTCGCTGCGCATAGGGCAGGGCGTGCCAGGCGTCGACGATGACCGCGCGGCGCACGGCTTCGTCCTGGTTGGCCACCGGCAGCAGGCGCTGCTCGATCCACTCAGCCAGCCCCACGTCCGGCGCTGGATCGGCCGGATCGTTCAGCAGCAGGGCCAGCGTCTCGGCCAGGTCGCCCACGTGGTCGTAGCTGTCGTCCACCAGCCAGTCCGGCGTGGCCGATTCCTGCGCGATCCATGCGCGCAGCTCCTGGGTGCCGGCGATCTTGCGCCGCGCGCCGGTGAGCTTGCCGCCGCACAGCAGGTACAGCGCCCACACCGCGTCGCGCGGCGGCGCATCGCGGAAATACGCAACCAGCGCCGCGCGCTTGTCCAGCGTGGCGGTGCTCTCATCGAGCGCCTTGTACAGCTCGGCGAAGCGCTTCATTCCTCACCGCCGTAATCGGTGCGGAAGGCTTCGGCGGCGATGCCGGCCTCGTTCATCGCGCGGATGATGGCCTCGGTATTGCCATGCGTGGCGATGACGCGGCGCGCGCCGGTCTCGCGCACGGTCCGCAGCAGGTCGGGCCAGTCGGCATGGTCGGACACCACGAAGCCGCGATCGTAGTTGCGTCGCCGCCGGTTGCCGCGCACCCGCATCCAACCGGAGGCAAACCCCTGCTGGGCCTTGCGGAAGCGGCGGATCCACGGACTGCCCGCCGCGGACGGCGGGGCCAGGATCAGCTGCCCGGCGTAATCGCTGCCCTTGGCGGTTTCGGACACGGGCAGCGTATCGAGCATGGCGATGCCGGCGCCGCGATACACCTCCACCCCGGTCTGGATCGCGCCGTGCAGCAACGCAGGCTGGTCGTCCAGGTCGCGCAGTTCGGCCAGCAGCCGCTGTGCCTTGCCCAATGCGTAACAGTACAGGATCGCGGCTTCGCCACGTGCGGCACAGTGCCGACGCCAGGCGACGATCTCGCGCGCCACCTCGCGCGTGTCCGGCCAGCGGTAGATCGGCAGGCCGAAGGTCGCCTCAGTGATGAAGGTGTCGCAGGGCACGACTTCTAAGGGCGCGCAGGTCGGGTCGGGCTGACGCTTGTAGTCGCCCGAGGCGACCCAGACCTGCCCGTGGGCTTCCACGCGCACCTGCGCCGAACCCAGCACGTGTCCGGCGGGATGCAGCGAGACGCTGGCGTCGCCAAGGCGGAAGGTGTCGCCGTAATCGTGGATGGCGTAGTCCTGTTCGCCCAGCCGCCATTGCAGGATCGGCACGCTCTCGCGCGTGGCCCAGTAGCGGCCCATGCCGGTGCGCGCGTGATCGCCGTGGCCGTGGGTGATGACCGCGTGCGGCACCGGCTTCCACGGGTCGATGTGAAAGTCGCCGGCCGGGCAGTACAGGCCCTCCGGGCGCAGGACGATCAGGTCTTCGGTTGCTGTGGCCATGGGCGGGCAGGGTGCGGGCAGGGATGTGCACAGGCCGCCAACGTTGGGGTTCTGCGTCTCAGCAGCTGAGACCAGAAGGTTTGGCCACGGGCGCGGCACCCTCGCGCGACGCTGACATGCGGCCCCGCATCCTGCGCGCCCCTGGCTGGCCGGTCCGGTCCGCCAAACCAGAAGGAGGATCTGGATGAAAACGTGGTGTCCCCCGGCACTCCTGTTGCTGCTGTCCGCCTGTAGCGCGCAGGCGCCAGCGCCTGAAACCACCGCCCAGACGTCTCCGGAGACGGCCCCGGCACAGTCCCGGCCTGCGCCGCAGACGCCGGCCAAGCAGAAGGCCGACGCCCCCCCTGCGGGCGACTCGGCGGCGATGGATGCGCGCATCGATCGCGTGCTGGGCCCGCATGCGGCCTATCGCTCGGTGTTCGAACGCCTGCAGGAAGCCGTGGCCAGCCATGATCCGATGGGCGTGGCGGCGATGGTCCGCTATCCGCTGAAGATCCATACCGAGGCCGGCATCGAGCAGGTGGACAACGCGCAGGCCTTCGTGGCGCGCTATGAGGACATCATGCGGCCTTCCATCGTTCAGGCCATCGCCGATGCGCGCTATGGCGAGCTGTTCGTCAGCCAGAATGGGGTGATGCTCGGCGCCGGCCAGGTCTGGATCAACGGCGTCTGCCGCGATCCGGCCTGTGTGGACGTGGACGTCAAGGTGACCGCGCTCCAGCCCGGAGGCTGAGCCGTCCGGCGCGCTGCGGCACAATGGTGGGCAGGGAGGAGCACGCCATGCAGGACGAACCCGCACCCTTCGAAACGCATCAGGTCAGCAACCAGCCGCCTGAGTTCAGTCCCCGTGATCTGTTGGCCGATGACCAGGTCCTGCGCGAGGGCGTCGCGCGACAGGGCGCGGCCGCCTTCGTGTCGGCCCTGGTCGACTACGGCACGCTGGCCGGTGGCGAGCTCTACGCATTGGGTTTCGACGCCAACCGCGACCGGCCGCGGCTGAGAACGCATGACCGCTTCGGCCAGCGCATCGAGGTGGTCGAGTTCCACCCCGCGTATCACCGCTTGATGGACGCGGCCAAGGCGGGGGGCGTGGCCGGCCTGTCGTGGACGGCGCAGGCCCCCGGCGCGCACGTGGCCCGCGCCGCGCTGAGTTATCTGCATCACCAGGCCGATGCCGGCACCAGTTGCCCGCTGACCATGACCCACGCGGCCGTGCCGGTGCTGCGCCAGGCGCCGGCGCTGCGGGCGTGGGCGGACAAGGCCGCCGCCCCGCACTACGACCCGCGCGATATTCCCATCGCCGGCAAGGCCGGGATCACCCTGGGCATGGGCATGACCGAGAAGCAGGGCGGGTCGGACGTGCGCAGCAATGCCACGGTCGCCACGCCCAGTGGCGGGGAAGACGAATACACGCTGGTCGGGCACAAGTGGTTTTTTTCGGCGCCCATGTCCGATGGCTGGCTGGTGCTGGCGCAGGCGCCGGGCGGGCTGAGCTGCTTCCTGCTGCCGCGACGTCTGCCCGATGGCAGCCTCAACGCGCTGCGCCTGATGCGGCTCAAGGACAAGCTGGGCGACTGGTCCAATGCCTCCAGCGAGGTGGAGTTCACCGGCGCGATGGCCCATCGCATCGGTGCGGAGGGGCGCGGGGTGGCGACCATCATCCAGATGGTCATGCTCACCCGACTGGACTGCATGCTGGGCGCCACCGCCGAGATGCGCATGGCGCTGGCGCACGCGGTGCACCATGCCCGTCATCGCCGCACCTTCGGCAAGGCGCTGGTCGAGCACGCGCTGATGCGCAACGTGCTGGCCGACCTGTCGCTGGAATGGGAAGCCGCCCTGGCGCTCTGCCTGCGCGTGGCAGGCGCGGTGGATCGCGCACCGACCGATCCGCACAAGGCCGCGCTGGCGCGTGTGGTCACCGCCATTGGCAAGTACTGGATCTGCCGGCGTGCGCCGGCCTTCGTCAACGAGGCCCAGGAGTGCCTGGGCGGGGCCGGCTATGTGGAGGAATCGATCCTGCCGCGTCTGTTCCGGCAGTCGCCGCTCAACGGCATCTGGGAAGGCAGCGGCAACATCCAGTGCCTGGACGTGCTGCGCGCGCTGGCGAAGGAACCGGCGTGCATGCAGGCCCTGAGGGCGGAACTTGACGCCGCCCGCGGCCTGGACCGCGATTACGACCAGCAGCTGGAGGTGCTGGCCTCGCAACTCGCCAACGGAGCGCCGGCCGAAGCGGGTGCGCGCCTGCTGGTGGAGCAACTGGCGCTGTTGCTGCAGGCCAGCGTCTTGCTGCGCGACCAGAGCCCCGCCGCACCGCTGTTCTGCCGCTCACGCCTGGGCCGCGCGCATGGGTTGGCGATGGGAACCTTGCCGGACAGCGCGGATTTCGGTCCGCTGATCGAGCGCGCGTTGCCCTGATGCAACGTCAGCGAGTGCCGACACCCTTGGCCATCGCCCGCGACCCGGTCAGGATCATCCGCAGCATGGTCGAGAGCTGTTCGATCAGCTCCGGGTCGCGTTCGGGCGGCAGATCCATCGCATTGGCGCCGGCGGCGAAGACCAGGCGGGTGATCGCCTTGGACACCAGGGCCGGCTCGTGCAGGGTCGCGCCGTCGGCGGCGGCCAGGCGCACCAGATCGACCTTCAGTTCGTCCTCGAAATAGGTCAGCTCGCGTTCGACGGCGGCCTTGAACGCGTCCGAGCCGACCATGCCTTCACGCAGCAGCACATGCAGCAGCTTGTCGTCGGCGCGCAGCTGTTCCATGAAGGTCTCCACCGACAGGCCGATCACGCTGCGGTCCGCCCGCAGCGCGCGGCGCCGGGCCTGGCCGATGATCTGGCGCAGCGAGCTGCCGGCCAGGTCGATCAGGGCCACGGCCAGTTCGTCCATGTCGCGGAACTGCCGATAGAAGCTGTTTGGCGCGATCCCGGCCTCGCGGGTGACCTCGCGCAGGCTCAGTGAGGCCAGGCTGCGATGCGGGCCCACCAGGCGCAGGGCCGCCGCCAGCAGATCCTGCCGCGAGATCGCGGCTCTGCGGACCGGCGAGGTGTCTTCGGCGGTCGGGTCGATAGCGGCGGGCTCCGTGACGGGCATTGCAGTTCCTCGGCCTGGTGGGGCAGGCCGATGAATCATAGCCTCATCGCGAATATACAAGTGTATAGACATACGTTCTCACGTCTGTATAGTGCATGCCATGAGTGCCATCACCGCCCGCCGTTCCCGTCCCGCCCCCCGCCAGCCCCTGCGTCTTGCACGCGGGCTGGTGGAGCCGGCGGTGTTCGATTTCTGGGCGTCCCGGCTGCATCCGCTGTGGACATGGGAGCGCCCGCTGGCGCGTCTGAAGGCGCGTCACCAGGCGGCCGAAGGCGCGGTGACGCTGGTCCTGCAGGCCAATCGGCATTTCGCTGGGCTGCGCGCGGGCCAGCACATCAACCTGGGCGTGGAGATCGACGGCGCGCGCGTCACCCGCAGCTACAGCCCCAGCAGGGTGGACGGTCGCCGCATCGAAATCACCGTGCGCGCGGTCGAGGGCGGCCGGGTGAGTCAGTACCTGTGCCAGCAGGCGCGCATCGGTGAAGTGTTCGAACTGGGCGCGGCCTTCGGCGCGATGACGCTGCCGGCCGCGGTCCACGGCGCCTGGCTGTTCCTGGCCGCGGGCAGCGGCATCACCCCGCTGATGGCGATGCTGCGCGACCTGGACGCCTCCGGCATGCCGGTCGAATTGGACCTGGTGTACTGGGCGCGGACCCGCGCCGAGGTCTGTTTCGCCGAAGATCTGCAGGCCATGGCCGCACGCCATCGTGGCCTGAAGGTGCACCTGCGCCTGACCCGCGAGACGCAAGCTCAGGCGGCGCCGCGCATCGACCAGACAGACCTGGCCGCGCTGGTGGCCGAACTTCCGCGCCGCCAGGTGTTCGCCTGCGGCCCGCATGGCTTCGTGCAGGCCGCGCGCGCGCAGTTGGAGGGCCGCGTCACCCGGTTCGAGGCCGAGGCGTTCACGCCGCCGCAGGCGCTCCCGGGCGAAACCGGCACGGTGGACGTCACCCTGTCACGCAGCGGGCGCACCCTGACCGTGGCCCGCGACACCTCGCTGCTGGAGGCGCTGGAAGCCCAGGGCCTGCGTCCGGCGTCCGGCTGTCGCATGGGCATCTGCAACACCTGCGCCTGCACCAAGCGCGCAGGCATCACCCGCGATACCCAGTCCAACGCGCGTTCGGGTGAGCCCGACGCCACCGTGCGCTTGTGCATCAGCGCCGCGTCCACCGACCTGACCTTGGATCTGTAATGGCCCACAAGAACCGCCCTCTGTCCCAGGACGAACTGCAGCGCTTCGGCGACGAACTGGACGCGCTGCGTGCGCGCACCGTGGCCAAGCTGGGGTCTCCCGACGCCCGCTACATCCGCCGCGCCGTGGCCGCCGTGCGCTGGACCGGTGCGCTGGGCCGTCTGGCGCTGTTCGCCGGCGCGGTGGGTGGCGCCTTCCTGCCGCTGCTGCTGTGGCCGGCCTGCATCGCCGGCACGCTGCTGCTGGCGCTGTCCAAGATCCTGGAGAACATGACCGTCGGCCACAACGTGATCCATGGTCAGTACGACTGGATGGGCGATCCGCAGCTGCACAGCCGCACCTACGAGTGGGACATCGTCGCCACCAGCGAGAACTGGCGCAAAACCCATAATTTCCGCCACCACACCTACACCAATGTGCGCGGCTTGGACGATGACATCGGCTACGGCCTGCTGCGCATCTTCCCCGAGCAGCGCTGGAAGCCGTTCAACCTGCTGCAGCCGCCGATCGCGGTGATCTTCTGCCTGCTGTTCGAGTGGGGCGTGGCGATTCAGGACCTGCGCCTGGGCCGCGTGTTCGCCGGCAAGATGACCTTCAAGCAGCTGCGCGCGCAGTTCCGGCCGGTAGGGCGCAAGATGCGTCGGCAGATGATCAAGGACTACCTGATCTTCCCCGCGCTGGCCGGCCCGTTCTTCCTGCCGGTGCTGCTGGGCAACCTGGTGGCCAACGTGCTGCGCAGCATCTGGACCTACGTGGTGATCTTCTGCGGTCACTTCACCGCCGAAGCCGAAACTTTTCCAAAGGATTGCGTGCGTAATGAAAGCCGTGGCCACTGGTACCTGCGCCAGCTGCGTGGCTCGTCCAATATCAGCGGCGGCAAGGTCGTGGACGTGCTGACTGGTGACCTGAGCCACCAAATCGAGCATCACTTCTTCCCCGACATCCCGGCCAACCGCTACAGCGACATGGCCGTGGAGGTGCGCGAGATCTGCGCCCGGTACGGCCAGCACTACAACACCGGCTCGTTGTTCAAACAGTTCGGTCAGGTGGCCTGGCGCATCCTGCGTCATTCCCTGCCCAGCAAGCCGCGTCGTACGCGCGCGCTGGTCCAGGCGCCAGCGGTCGGCTGAACGAACCGCCCTGGCAGGGTGGTGGGGCTTCATGGCGCAGCCAGTCGGGGTGCGCTAGCGTGGGTGCCATTCCATACGGGGAGTTCCTTCATGCGCAACAGGACCTACCTGATCGCCATCGTCGGCGCGGTGGCTTACGGCGTCTTCGGCCTGGCCGCTGCGCAGCAGCTCAACCAGCCCAGGCAAGTGGAGCCGTTCAAGCCGGCCAGCAGCGCTGAGTCGACCAGCCCTTCCTCCCATGTGCTGCCCGCGCCGCAGCAGCGGGTGAAGTCCGGAGTGCGGGCGAGCGCCAGCGATCGGGCCACCCCCGCGCCGATGAGCGCGAAGGGGCCGGCCAACGATGCCGCGCGGCCTGGCCAGCCTTCCAGCATCACGCCCAAGGCGCCGGTCAAGCCACTGCGGGTCACTGATGCGCAGGGGCGCGTGGTGGGCGGCGCGGTGATGGTGGGTGAAAACCGGGTGATGGATCCCAGGACCGGCCGGGTCTATTCCACCGTTCCGGACGGCGACGGGCAGCGCATCATCCAACCGACCAAGCCGTGAGTGGTTGATCGCGAAGCAGAAAAGAAAAAGCCCGGCGTTGCCGGGCTTTTTCGTAGATGTGGACGCAAGCCGTGACTCAGTCGGCCTTGGCGTCCAGCCCGCGTTTTTCCAGCAGGGGCTGGATTTCCGGTCCGTGCCCGGCGAAGTCCTGGAACAGTTTCAGCGCGTCCTGGCTGCCGCCCTGGGACAACAGCGTCTTGCGGAAGTGATCGCCGTTGGCGCGGCTCAATCCGCCATGCTGGCGGAACCACTGCTCGCTGTTGGCAGCCAGGACCTCGGACCAGATGTAGGCATAGTAGCCGGCCGAGTAGCCGCCCATGATGTGGCTGAAGTACGGCGTGCGGTAGCGCGGCGGCACCGGCGCGTAATCAGTCCCGTTGGCTTTCAGCGCGTCGGCCTCGAAGGCCATCACGCCGGCGGCCGGCGGCACCTGCTCGGCGGTGATCTGGTGCCAGCTCTGGTCGAGCATCGCCGCGCCCAGGTACTCGGTGGTGGCGAAGCCCTGGTTGAACTTGGACGCGGCGATCACCTTGTCCAGCAACGCCTGCGGCATCGCCTCGCCGGTCTGGTAATGCTTGGCGTAGTGCTTGAGCACGGCCGGATAATCCGCCCACATCTCGTTGACCTGCGAGGGATACTCGACGAAGTCGCGCGGCACGCTGGTCCCGGAGAAATAGGGGTATTCCACGTTGGAGAACATGCCGTGCAGCGCATGGCCGAACTCGTGGAACATGGTGGTGACCTCGTCCCAGGTCAGCAGCGTCGGCTTGCCTTCCGGCGGCTTGGGGATGTTGAGGTGGTTGGCGATCACCGGCAGGTTGCCGGTCAGGCCGGACTGGGAGACGTAGGCATTCATCCAGGCGCCGCCGCGCTTGGATTCGCGCGCATACATGTCCGAGATGAAGATCGCCAGCGGCTTGCCATCGGCGTCGGTCACGTCGAACACGCGCACCGACGGCTCGTAGACCGGCAGGTCGTGACGCTCCTTGAAGCTGATCCCGTACATCTCGTGCGCGGCGTAGAAGACGCCGTTCTGCTGCACGCTGTCCAGCTCGAAGTACGGCTTGAGCTGGGACTCGTCGAAGTCGTACTTGGCCTTGCGCACCTTCTCGGTGTAGTAGGCCCAGTCCCAGGGCTGCAGCTGGAAGCTCGGCTTGCCGGCCGCTTTCTGCTCGCTATCGATCATCGCCTGCAGGTCGGCGCCTTCCTTCTTGGCATTGGCCACCGCGGCCGGCGCCAACTTGCCGAGCATGTCGTTGACCGCGGCCGGCGTCTTGGCGGTCTCGTCCTCCAGCACGTAGGCGGCCCAGGTGGGATAGCCCAGCAGTACGGCCTTGTCGGCCCGCAGCTTCATGATCTTGGAGACAATGCCCGTGTTGTCGAAGGCATTGCCGCGGCTGCCGCGCGCGACAGAGGCCTCAAACAGTCGTTGACGCGTGGCGCGGTCGGTGAGCTGCGATTCCGGAGGCTGGCCGGTGGTGTTGAGCAGGGTGATGACGTACTTGCCCTTCAGACCGCGCTTGGCAGCCTCGGCGGCGGCCCCGTCGATCTGCTCGCGGGTGAAGCCGTCGAGCTGCTTGACGTCATCGACCACGACCGCCGAATCGTTGACCTCCTTCAGGACGTTCTGACTGAACTGCGTCCCGAGGGCGGCCAGCTGGCTGTTCATGTCCTTCAGACGGACCTTGTCGGCATCGGAGAGCTTGGCGCCGGCGCGCACGAAGTCGGTGTGGTACTTCTCGACCAGGCGCACCGCCTGCGGGTCCAGGCCCAGCGTGTCACGGCTGTCGTAGAGCGCCTGGAGGCGCGCGAAGAGCTTGCCGTTCAAGGTGATCGCATCGCGATGGGCGGCGAATTTGCCCGAGTACTCGCTGCGCAGCTTCTCGCGCGCCGGATTGGTGTCGGCACCGACCAGGTTGAAGAACACCGTGGTGGCGCGGTCCAGTTCCTGGCCGCTCTTCTCCATGGCGATGATGGTGTTGTCGAAGGTCGGCTTGGCCGGGTTGTCGGCGATCGCCTGGACCTCCTTGAGCTGCTGGGCCATGCCCGCATCGAAGGCCGGGGCGAAGTCGCTGTCCTTGATCTTGTCGAACTGCGGGTAGTGCAGCGGCAGCGGGCTCTCGCTGGCAAAGGGATTGGCGGCCGGGCTGGCAGCCGTCGGCGTGGTCTGGGCGTAGGCGGGCATGGTGGTTCCAAGGGCGAGGGCAAGCGCCAGGGCGAGACGGGTGGTCATGCGGTGTGGCTTCCATGTGACAGGCAGTAGGGCAGGCTAACCCAGTTGCGGTGCGTGCCTGCAAATGACCATGGTCATGCAGGCGATGTCGATCCTGTCATTCGCCCAGGTGGTGGTCGTGGGCGTCAACGCCTATGATCCGCGCCTTGGGAGGAGTTGCGACGCATGCGAGGAGTATTCGAGTATTCGGCGACCGACATCCACGGGCGCGAGCAGCCGCTCGCCGAGTGGGCTGGCTCGGTGCTGTTGATCGTGAATGTGGCGTCGCGCTGTGGATTCACGCCCCAATACGGTGGTCTGGAACTGCTGTGGCAGCAGTACCGCGACCGCGGCCTGGTGGTGATGGGGTTTCCGTGCAACCAGTTTGGTCAGCAGGAGCCCGGGGACGAGGCGCAGATCCACGAATTCTGCGGGCTCAATTATGCGGTGACCTTCCCGATGTTCTCCAAGGTCCAGGTCAATGGCGCCGATGCGCATCCGTTGTGGAAGCGCCTGCAGCACGACAAGCCAGGGCTGTTCGGCTCCGAGCGGATCAAGTGGAACTTCACCAAGTTCCTGATCGGGCGCAATGGCCAGGTGGTCAAGCGCTATGGCCCGCGTCATACGCCATCTTCGCTCGCTGGTGACATCGAGCGCGCCTTGGGGTGACGTGCAGGCGGGGCCGGCCCTTGCCGCTACCGCAGAGGCACGTCGGTGTACCGGAAGCCGTTGTCGGCTGCGCTTCGCATCCAAGGCGCTGCCGTTCCAGAGGACGAATGTCTTGCCGGCGACAACGGGTGTGTCGCGTTCGGTAGCAAGTGGGTGCCTCAGTGGGGCCAGTGCACCGGAGGAATGCCGCGCAACAAGGGGCGCGCGAACAGGTAGCCCTGCTGCAGGTCGATGCCCAACGCGCTGAGCGCCTTGGACTCATCCTCGCATTCGATGCCCTCGGCGACCACCTCGATCCCCAGCTCGGCGCAGAGCGCGGTCAGGTGCCGCGCGATGGCCTGGCGCTTGCGGTCGGTGTGGATGTCGCGGATCAGGTGCATGTCGAGCTTGACCAGGTCCGGTGTGAAATCGGCCAGCAGGTTGAGACCGGAGTGTCCCGCGCCGAAGTCGTCGATCGCCGTCTTCGGCCCGAGTTCGCGGTAGGTCTGCAGGATGTCCAGCAAATGGGCCGGATCCAACATGGCTTCCTGCTCGCTGACTTCGAAGATCAGCGTATCCAGCCCTCGGCCGTGCTGCTGGCAGGCCGCGACGGTGGCGCGCAGGCAATGCGCGGGCTTGTAGACCGCGTTGGGCATGAAGTTGATCGATAGCCGGGTGTCCAGCCCGATCCGTGCGGCCGTGGCGATGGCCTCGGTCCGGCAGACCTGGTCGAAGGCGTAGCGGTTGCTATCGGTGACGGTGGCCAGCACGCTGGCCGCCGACTGGCCTTCGGTACCGCGGACCAGCGCCTCGTGCGCATAGATGGTCCTGCGACTGACCTGGACGATAGGTTGGAACGCCATCGACACCGCGACAGGCAGCGCCGTCCCGTCGCGACAGGCCGAGCAGGTGGGAAGTGCTGACATCTCAGGCCACACCAGGGAGGGGTCTGAGGTCGGTATCGGCCTGCCGGGCTAGATCTTCAGCGCAGATCCGTCACCGCGAAGCGCCGCCGGAAGCGTGGTTCACTTTTCGACGAAGGCGCGCTCGAACACGTAGTGGCCTGCATTGCCGATGCGATGCGAGGCCTCGAAGCCACGACTATCCAGCAGGGTGCGCAGGTCGGCGAGCATCTGCGGGCTGCCGCAGATCATGAACCGGTCGCGCGAAGGGTCGATCGGCTCCAGGCCCAGCGTCTGCGCCATCTGGCCGTTGCCCAGCAGTTCGGTCAGCCGGCCCTGATTGCGGAACGGTTCGCGGGTCACCGCCGGGTAGTACAACAGCTTCTCGCGGATGATCTCGCCCAGGAACTCGTGCTGCGGCAGCTCGTGCTCGAAATAGTCGCGATAGGCCAGGTCCTTCTCGAAGCGCACGCCATGGGTGAGGATCACCTTGTCGAAGCGCTCGTAGGTTTCCGGGTCCTTGATGATGCTCAGCCAGGGCGCCATGCCGGTCCCGGTGCCCAGCAGGTAGAGATGCTTGCCCGGGTGCAGGTCTGAGATCAGCAAGGTGCCGGTGGGCTTCTTGCCGACCAGGACGCTGTCGCCAGGCTTGATGTGGGCCAGGCGCGAGGTCAGCGGGCCGTTGGGCACCTTGATGCTGAAGAACTCGAGCTGCTCTTCCCAGTTAGCGCTGGCGATGGAATAGGCGCGCAGCAACGGGCGGGTCTCGCCTTCCAGCCCGATCATCACGAACTGGCCGTTGTCGAAGCGGAAGCCTTCATTGCGGGTGGTGGTGAAGCTGAAGTAGTCGTCGGTCCAGTGACGGACGTCGAGCACCGTTTCGGTGCCATAAGCGGAAGACATGGGCGAATCGTGTCAGCAATGGGGGGCGTACGGGGCGCAGTATAACGCCCCGATGAGAGTGGTTCTCATCTTTCGACCTGCGAGTACGCATCGCAGACCGGCGAGGTCAGCCGTTGCCGCCTCCACGCGGGCCGCCACGGCCGCGGTTGCCACCACCACCCGGGCGCGGGCCCTTGTTGCCGGCGCGGTTGCCATTGGGACGGGCCGGGCGCTGACCGTAGGGGCTGTTGCCGCCGGGGGTCGCGTGGTCGGACGGGAACACCGGCGCGTTGCCGGGATGGCCGTAGGGCTTGGCCTTGCGCGGCTGACCCGCGGCGCCGCCACGCGCACCGCCTGGCTTGCCGCCGTAGGGCTTCCTGGCGCCACCGGGCCCGGCGTTGCGGTGCCCGGTCGGGCCGGTGTCCACGCCATCGGGCACGTACCAGCTGCGGAACGCGGCCGGGTTGCCGTCCGGCAGCGGCTTGGGGCCCTTGGGGGTGCGCTGCTTGAACGGCTTCTGCGACTGTTTGGCCGCGGCTTCGCCGCTGACGGTCAGGCCGCCCTTGAAGCCACCCTTGCCGCGCCCACGGCCACGATCCTCGCGCACGTTGTCGAAGCGGCGCAGCTCGCGGCCTTCGTCGGCGATCGTGTTGTGGCCGTTGACGTAGGCATTGCCAGCAGCATGGGCATTGACCTGCACGGTGGCGCGGGCTGCCTTGCGCTGGCCGATCACCGGCTGCAGGGTCAGCGCGGCGGGCGTGCCGTCCTCCAGCTTGAGCGACTTGCGCAGGGCCTGAACCTGCGCGTCGGGCAGCTCCTGGGACTGGCCGCGCAGCAGCGGCTGGGGCAGCTCGACGCTGCCGTAGCGGGTGCGCTTGAGGCGGCTGACCTGGCAGCCCTGGGATTCCCACAGACGGCGCACCTCACGGTTGCGGCCCTCCTTGAGCATCACCCGGAACCAGTCGTGCGAATCGGTGCCGCCGATGCGTTCGATCTCGTCGAAGCGGGCCGGGCCGTCTTCCAGTTCCACGCCCTTGCGCAGGCGCTCGACCAGCGCGTCGGACACGGTGTCCTGGCCTTCCGGGGCGCGCACGCGCACGACGTATTCGCGGCTGACCTCGAAGGAGGGATGCATCATCGCGTTGGCCAGCTCGCCGTCGGTGGTCAGCAGCAGCAGGCCGGTGGTGTTGATGTCCAGGCGGCCGATGGCGATCCAGCGTGCGCCCTTGATCGCGGGCAGCGACTCGAACACGGTCGGCCGGCCCTCGGGATCTTCACGTGTGGTGACCTCGCCCTCGGGCTTGTTGTAGATCAGCACGCGCGGCGGTTCGGTCAGCGCGCTGGCCACGAAGCTGCGGCCGTCCAGCTCGACGCGGTCGCCGCTGCCGATGGACATGCCGATCTGCGCGGTCTGGTTGTTGACCTTCACCAGGCCGTCGGCGATGCGCTGCTCGAGCGCGCGGCGCGAGCCCAGGCCGGCCTGGGCCAGCACCTTGTGCAGGCGCTCCTCCAGGCGGGTTTCAGGGGCGGCGGCGGGATCGCGCTTCAGCGACAGCTTGCTGCGGGGGGTGTCACTCATGGTTTCTGCTCCGACGAGACCGGTGCGGCGTCGTCTTCTTGGGGTTGTTGGGAAGAATCTTGGGTGTCGTCTGCATCGCCTGCGTCCTGCGCGATGTCGGCGGGGGTGTCGTCTGCGGACGCTTCCGACGCGGTGGGGGCGTCGGCAGTCGCCGTCTCATCAGGGGGGAGGTCCGTCTCCAGGGTGTCCGCCTGTGCTTGCACGTCCTGTGCCTCGGCTGCCGACGCCTGCGCGGTGCTGGCGTGGTCGGCCTGTCCTGCATCCTCAGCCGGCGTGGCCTGGGCGTCCTCCGGCTGGCCCTCGGCGGCAACCTTGGCGGTGGCCGGGGCGAAGGGCAGCTGCGGGTCCAGCTCGCCGATGTCCTTCAGCTCGGACAGCGGCGGCAGTTCGTCCAGGCGCTTGAGGCCGAAGTAGTCCAGGAACCCGCGGGTGGTGCCGAACAGCGCCGGCCGCCCGGGAACGTCGCGATGACCGACCACGCGGATCCATTCGCGCTCTTCCAGGGCCTGGATGATGTTGCTGCTGACCGCCACGCCGCGGACCTGTTCGATCTCGCCGCGGGTGATGGGCTGGCGATAGGCGATCAGGGCCAGCGTCTCAAGCGTGGCGCGGGTGTAGCGGGTCTTGCGCTCGGTCCACATGCGGCTGACCCAGCCGTGGACCTCGCCCTTGACCTGGTAGCGCCAGCCGCTGGCCACTTCGACCAGTTCCACGCCGCGGTCGGCGCAGGCCGCGCCCAGTTGCTCCAGCGCGGCGGGGATGGCCCCTTTCGGCGCCGGACGCTGCTCGGGAAACAGTTCCTCGAGCTGGGCCACGGTCATCGGCAGGTTGGCCGCCAGCAGCGCGGCTTCCACGATGCGGTTGACCAGCGCCTGGTCGACGGCGACCGGTGCGGCAGGCATGGATTCTTGATCGAAGGCTTCGTCTTGCATGCAGTTTGATGTCAGGCCGGGCGGTTGCCCGGGCGTTGCAGGTGTCCGGTCGCCGCGCGCGTCATGCGTCGTTGGCCGCGTCCGAATCGTCGAACTCGCTGGAGAACTGCAGCGGTTCGTTGGTGTTGCCCAGCGCCAGCGACTTGACGTAGATCGTCGCCAGCGGCGCCTCTTGCACGATGTCCAGCAGTTGCTCCTTGGCCAGTTCCAGCATGGCCAGGAAGGTGACCAGCACGCCCAGGCGCCCTTCGGCGGCGGTGAACATCGACTCGAAGCGGTGGAACTTGCCGTCCTCCAGCTTGGAGAGCACCTCGCCCATGCGCTGGCGCACGCTCAGCGCCTCACGCTTGATGGCGTGGCCGGTGAACAGCTCGGCGCGCTTGAGCACGTCGTGCAGCGCCAGGAGCATCTCCTTCAGCTCCACCTCCGGCGGCACCTTGATCGCCGCGCGGTCCGGCACATGGGCGTGGGCCACGGCGGTGTCGCGGTCCTGGCGGGGCAGGGCATCGATGTCTTCGGCCGCCTGCTTGAAGCGCTCGTACTCCTGCAGTCGGCGAACCAGGTCGGCGCGCGGATCGCCTTCCTCGCCTTCCTCCACGGGGGGACGCGGCAGCAGCATGCGCGACTTGATCTCGGCCAGGATCGCGGCCATGACCAGGTATTCGGCCGCCAGTTCGAAGCGCAGCTCCTGCATCACATTGATGTAGGCCACGTACTGACGGGTGATCTCCAGCACCGGGATATCCAGGATGTCCAGGTTCTGGCGGCGGATTAGGTACAGCAGCAGGTCCAGCGGGCCTTCGAACGCATCGAGGATGACCTCCAGCGCGTCCGGCGGGATATACAGGTCCTGCGGAATCTGCAGCACCGGTTGGCCATGCACTACCGCCAGCGGCATTTCCTGCTGCTGCGGTGCCTGCGGGCTCTCGGTGGAAACGGTCGCGCCAGGCGCGGAGGGCGATGTCATCGGGTCACGGGCTGTGTCGCGTCAACGCTGCGTTCGGGGCCAACCGTGACGTGCCAAGCGCCAGGGAGGTCGCGATTGCGAAAGGGTGCGCTCGGATCTTGCGGAACCGGCACGGTTACGGCGGGTCATGCAACCTTGCGTGGCGAAGGGACTTCGCACGTAGGCCCAAGCAGGCACACGCCCATGCGGGAGCGGCGGGCAACTCGGGAAAGAAGGTGGTCTGGCTGCGGGACGCGTCAGGCAGCGCGGGGGTGGTCATCCCGGGCACCTAAGTCGGATCCGGGAGACGGCCGCTGCGGGTCGTCACGTGCCAATCAAGTTCAAAGAGTACGGGCCTGGGGCGCGCCTGTCCAGCATGGGCAGGCGTTCTACAATCCAAGCCCGCTCACGAGAAGAAGCCTGACCGCCATGTGGTACGCCATCGAAGGCCACGATGCCCCCGGTTCCCTGCCACTGCGCCAGTCGGTGCGTCCAGCCCACCTGGCCCGATTGCAGGCGCTGCTCGACGCCGGGCGCCTGTTGGTCGCCGGGCCGTGCCCCGCGATCGATGCGCCGGACCCGGGGCCGGCCGGCTTCAGTGGCAGCATTGTCATTGCCGAGTTCGAATCGCTCGAGCAGGCCCAGGCCTGGGCGCAGGCCGACCCCTACATGGAAGTCGGTGCCTATGCCCGCGTCGACGTCCGGCCGTTCCTGAAGGTCTTGCCATGAGCGAGCGGATGGAGCGCATGCGCCGGGCGCTGGAAGCGGGACTTTCGCCTCGGCAGCTGGAGCTGGAAGACCAGAGCCACCTGCATGCCGGCCATGCGGGCGCGCGCGACGGGCGCGGCCACTACCGGGTGGTCGTGGTCAGCGAGGTCTTTGCCGGCAAGGCGCCGCTGGCACGGCACCGGGCCGTGTACGCGGCACTGGGTGAAATGATGCAGACCGACATCCATGCATTGTCGATCGACGCGAGGGCCCCGGGCGAAGCATCGCCCCCCTGAACGGGCTTGCTGCCGGCCACGGATGTGGCAGTGCAGCAATTCTGAAAACGCTCTCATCTTCGCAAGCCCTTGATCTGGCGCGTGTTTAACATTCGCCAAACGTAGGGTTTACTCGATTGCGTGGAAACGATTACATTCCGCGCCCAATCGAACACAGGCATGACCGTGGAGGGCGGACGTGGGTCGAGGTGGCACCATCACCATCAAGGACGTGGCACGCGAGGCAGCGGTCTCGGTGGCCACCGTCTCGCGCGCACTGAACGGCCATGAGAACGTGGCCGAGGACGTGCGCCGCATGGTGCTGGAGACCGCCAAGCGCCTGCGCTACCAGCCGCATGCCGCGGCCCGCAGCCTCTCCAGCCGTAGCACCCAGACCATTGGCGTGGTGCTGCCGGACCTGTATGGCGAGTTCTTCTCCGAGCTGATCCGGGGCATCGACGGCGTCGCCCGTGGCCAGGGTCGGCATCTGCTGGTCTCCAGCTATCACGGTGCCCAGGAAGGGCAGGGAGCCGCCCTGCGTGCGATGCGCGGCCGCGTCGACGGGCTGCTGGTGCTCTCGCCTTATGCCGACCAGCCGGGCTTCCTCACCGACAACCTGCCGGTGGGACTGCCGGTGGTGATGATCAACACGCGGCTGCCCAATGACGTCTATCCGGTCCTCAATGTCGACAATCACGGTGGCGCGTTGGCGATGATGCGCCACCTGATCGGCGCCGGGCACCGACGCATCGCCTTCATCGGGGGGCCGCAGGGCAATTTCGACGCCGCCGAGCGCGAACGCGGTTACCGCGACGCGCTGGCCGAGCTGTTGCCTGGCACCCGTGCGTGGATCGTGCCGGGCAACTTCGACGAGGCCTCGGGCATGGAGGCCGGAACCGCCCTGCTGAAGGCCGAGGCGCGGCCGGATGCGGTCTTCGCAGCCAACGACGTAATGGCCCTGGGTTGTCTGTTCGCCTTCAACGAGGCCGGGTTGCAGGTGCCACGCGACATCGCACTGGCGGGCTTCGACGACGTGCCGCTGGCGCGCTTCGTTCATCCCACCCTCACCACCATGCGCATCAGCATTGCCGAGCTGGGCGCCAACGCCATGCAGCGGCTGCTGCACGACATCCAGGCCGGCGGCCAGCCGTGGCCTGAACCAGACCCCCTGACCCCCGAGCTGGTGGTGCGCAATTCGGCACCCACCAGGGAAGGGGCCGTCCGCGCCTGAGCGCGCGGAATTTTCCTTCGCAGCACTTCGCTGTTCTTGACCACCCCCAATGACGTTTGGGCAAGCCCTGGGAGGGCAGACGCATGACGCAACCACGACGCAATTCCACCCGACCCGCCCGCAGGCTGTTGACCTGCGCCCTGGCCAGCTGCCTGTTGCTGGGAGGCGCCCAGCTTGCCAACGCTCAGTCGACCGCCGCCACGCTGCGCGGCCAGATCAGCGGCGCGGCCGAAGGCACCACGGTGACCGCCACCAACACGGCCACCGGCTTCAGCCGTAGCGTGTCGGTGAGCGCCGACGGCAACTACTCGGTGGCCGGCCTGCCGCCGGGCACCTACAAGGTCGATGTGGTGGCCAATGGCGCGGCGTCCTCGCAGAACGTGACTCTGCAGGTCGGACAGACGGCCACGTTGAACATGGACGGCGGGGCCAGCACGGCGGTGACGCCCGGCGGCGATGCGACCAACCTGGACGCCGTGCAGGTGACCGCGCCGGCGCTGATCGAGTCCAAGACCTCCGAGGTGGCCACCTATGTCACCCAGCGCCAGATCGAATCGCTGCCCCAGACCTCGCGCAACTTCCTGGCTTTCGCAGACACCGTGCCGGGCATGAAGTTCGAGACCAATCCTAGCGATGGCTCGACCAAACTGCAGTCCGGCGCCCAGAGCGCCAACAACATCAATGTGTTTGTCGATGGCGTGGGTCAGAAGAACTATGTCCTGCAGGGCGGCATCACCGGTCAGGACTCCAGTCGCGGCAATCCATTCCCGCAGGCGGCCATCGGCGAGTACAAGGTCATCACCTCCAACTACAAGGCCGAGTACGACCAGCTCTCCAGCGCCGCGGTGACCGCGGTGACCAAGTCGGGCGGCAACGAGTTCCACGGCAACTTCTTCTGGGACTACACCAACGCGGACTGGCGTGAGAAGAAGGAGATCGAGAAGGGCCCGGACGCGGAGAAGGTCTACTCGCGCGACGAGCAGTACGGGGTCTCCTTCGGCGGCCCGATCGTGAAGGACAAGGCGCACTTCTTCTTCGTCTACGAAGGCAAGGACTACATCTCGCCCAAGGACATTTTCCCGGGCAGTGGCTACGACGTGTCCGACCTACCTGCCAACCTGCAGGACCAGGTGGGAAGCAGCAATGTGCCGTTCCATGAAGACCTGTACTTCGGCAAGCTGGACTGGTCGGTCAACGAGAACAACCTGCTGGAGTTGACCACCAAGGTGCGCGACGAGACCGGCGTGGCCAATGTGGGCGACCAGACCGCCGCCAGCGCGGGCACCGACCAGAACGTCAAGGAAACCCGGGTGGACTTGCGCTGGCAGCTCACGGCCGGCGACTGGCTCAACGATGCGCATCTGACCTACGAAAAGGCGACCTTCGAGCTGGCTCCGCAGAACTTCGGCAACGGATACGTGCTGACCGATGGCGCGGGCGTCACCGGTAACGTCATCTTCCGCGCCGGCGCCGGCGCCGGTGGCTTTCAGGACAAGGGCCAGGACGGTTACTCGTTCCAGGACGATCTGACCTACTCCGGTCTTGAGGACCACACCTTCAAGATGGGCGTGAAGTACAAGCAGATCAAACTGCGGACCACCGAGCAGCAGCCGTACAACCCGCAGTACTACTACGACATCAACCGCAACACCGACATCCCTTACACCATCAGCTTCACCTCGCCGCTGGCCGGCACGAACGGCGGTTCGGTGGAATCGGACAACAAGCAGTTCGGCATCTATTTCCAGGACGACTGGCGCGTGACCGATCGCCTGGAGCTCAACCTCGGCCTGCGCTGGGATTACGAGAAGACGCCGAGCTATCTGGATGCGGTGACCGATCCGGGTGTGGTGGCGGCGATCTACGGCCAGGACCCCCAAGCGCCGGTCGGGCAGAGCTACGCCGACACGCTCGCGCTGGGCGGTGTGGATATCTCCCACTACATCAGCACGGGCAACAACCGAAAGGCGTTCAAGGATGCCTGGCAGCCGCGTCTTGGCTTTTCCTATGACCTGAGTGGCGACGAAAGCCATGTGCTGTTCGGCGGTGCGGGTCGTTCCTACGACCGCAACATCTTCGATTACCTGGCGCTTGAGCAGACCAAGGCCACCTTCCCCAGCTATACCTACAGCATCAATACGCCGGGCCATGCCTGTACGCCGGGCGTGGGCACCTGCCTGGACTGGGATGAATCGCTGCGCGACCAGGCCACGCTGAATGCGTTGGTGGCTGGCGCGCCAGGCCTTGGGCGCGAAGTCGATCTGCTCGCAAACAACCTGAAGGTGCCGTACTCGGATCAGTTCAGCATCGGCATCCGCGACAGCTTCGAGCTGATGGGGCACCAGTGGAACAGCTCGGTGGCCGTCCAGCGCATCGTGTCCAAGGACGGCTTCGCCTTCCTGCTGGGCAACCGCCGGCCGGATGGCAGCTTCTTTGAGCCGGGCGCGATCTCCGAGTCGCCGTTCTCTTACGGTGTGCCGGGCTACGGCTCGCTGCTGCTGGGCACCAACGGCATCGAAAGTCGCAACAACTCGCTGCTGGTCGGGCTGGACAAGCCGTATTCGGAGTCCTCCCCGTGGAACTTCAACGTCGCCTATACCTTCAGTGATGCCGAGGAGAACCGTCAGTTCGGCGAGCATTACGCGCTGGATTACCCAACCCTGGCCGGCTACGGCTGGTTCTCTTCCGGTGGTGTGGCCAAGCACCGCCTGGTGCTGAGCGGCATGGTCGACGGCCCCTGGGACACGCAGGTATCGGGCAAGCTGGTGCTGGCCACGCCCGAGCCGGTCTATGTGCGCTACTGCCCGAATGGGCCTGACGGCAACGACATCGTCACCCAGTGCGTGACGCGCCAATACAAGTCCGACAGCACGCTTGGCTACAAGCAGCTCGACCTTGCCCTGCAAAAGATCTGGGATACCGGCACCGACGTGAAGCTGCGCATGCGCGCCGACATCCTCAACGTCTTTGACTGGGAAAACTACGACAGCTACAACGTCGACTTCGACGCGGGCACGGCGAGTGGTGTGAACCAATATGTCACCCGCACCTTCAAGCTATCGCTCGGGCTGGACTGGTAATCTTGATCCTCCCCGGCTGGCCGTTTGCCGGCCGGGGAGGTTTCCCGTACACCCTTGATCTGCGCCCCAGTCTGTTTGCAGATGTAAACGTTTACACGGATCTCGACCTTGAAAACGCGCCGAATCGTTCCTTCTCTGGCCAGGCTCACCGCCGGGGCCCTGATCGTGCTCCTCGCGGCCTGCAACAAAACGCCCGAACCGACCCCGGTCAAGCCGGTCAGGGTCACCGGCAGACCACCGGTGGAGTTGCCCGTGGAAGACAAGAAGCCAGAACTCTCACCGCTCTTCCGCGACATCGAGCGGCGCACCTTCCAGTTCTTCTGGGACACCACCAACGAAACCAATGGCCTGACCCCGGACCGGTATCCCTCGCGTCCGTTTGCCTCGGTGGCCTCGGTCGGCTTTGCCCTGACCGCGTACCCCATCGGCATCGAGAACGGCTGGGTCAGCCGTAACCAGGCCGTTGACCGCACGCTGACCACGCTGAAGTTCCTCTACGGCCTCAAGCAGGGCAAGGAATCCGAGGGCACGGCCGGTTACAAGGGATTCTTCTACCACTTCCTGGACATGCAGAAGGGCGAGCGCTTTGACAGCTGGGTCGAGCTGTCCAGTGTGGACACCACGCTGCTGATGATGGGCGTGCTGTTCGCCCAGTCCTACTACGACAAAGACGACCCACGCGAAAAGGAGATCCGCGATCTGGCCGAGAAGCTCTACCGGCGCGTGGACTGGACCTGGATGCAACCGCGCTCGCCGCTGATCTCGATGGGCTGGTTCCCCGAGAGCCAGTTCATCAACCACGACTGGATGGGCTACAACGAGGGCATGATGGTCTACATCCTGGCCCTGGGTTCGCCCACCCATGCCGTGGAACCGGATGCCTGGCAGGTGTGGAGCCGCAGCTACAACGAAGTGTGGGGCGTCTATCAGGGGCAGGAGTACCTGTCCTTCGGCCCGATGTTCGGCCACCAGTACACGCATGTCTGGGTGGACTTCCGCGGCATCCAGGACGACTTCATGCGCGAACACGGCATGGATTACTTCGAGAACAGCCGCCGCGCCGCCTACGCCCAGCGCCAGTACGCCATCTCCAATCCGATGAAGTGGAAGGATTACGGCGAGAACGTCTGGGGCCTGACCGCGTCGGACGGTCCGCAGCAGACTCAGCAGGAATACCGCGGCGAGCAGCGCGAGTTCCGCCATTACTCGGCCCGTGGGGCGGGGCTGCGCGATGCCTTCGACGACGGCACCATCGCGCCGACCGCGGCCATCGCCTCGCTGCCGTTCGCCCCGGAGATCGTGATCCCGGCCACCGAGGAGATGCACAAGCGCTTCGGCGACTATCTGTATTCCAGCTACGGGTTCCTGGACGCGTTCAACCGCAGCTTCACCTATGACATCCCGATCAAGACCGGCCGCATCGTGCCGGATAACGGTTGGGTGGGCAGCGACTACATCGGTATCGACCAGGGCCCGATCCTGGCGATGATCGCCAATTACCGCGACGACTTCGTCTGGAACGTGATGAAGAAGAACCCGCACATCCGCCAGGGGCTGGAACGGGCTGGATTCAAGGGTGGCTGGCTGGCGGCCAAGGACGGGGAAAAGCCCGCGCCGGCCGAAAAGGGGGATCCGGAGAAGGCCAACGCGCGCGCGTTGGGCTTGGCCGAGTCGCGCGTGCCGGCCAACACGACGACCCCGTCCGATGCCAAGCCCCAGCAGCCGCAGTAAGGTCGTTTCGTGAGGCGCCTCGCCATGCGTGTTCGATCTCTCAGGCCAGGCAGGCGCCTGCCGCGCTGGGGCGCGTGGCTGCTCATGGCCGGGCTGGCGCTGGCCGGCCTGGCGGGCTGCGCGGACCAGGACGATGGCCGCACCACTGTGACCTTCTGGGCGATGGGGCGCGAGGCCGAGGTGGTCGGGACGCTGATCCCGGATTTCGAAAAGGCCCATCCGGACATCCACGTCGATATCCAGCAGATCCCCTGGACGGCCGCGCACGAGAAGCTGCTGACCGCCTTCGCCGCCGACAGCCTCCCGGACATCTGCCAGTTGGGCAATACCTGGATCCCCGAATTCGCCGACCTGGGCACGCTGACCCCACTGCAGGCCTACGTGGATCATTCGCCAGTGGTGGAGCAGGACGACTACTTCCCCGGCATCTGGGACACCAACATCATCGACGGCAAGCTTGTGGGTGTGCCGTGGTATGTCGACACGCGCCTGCTGTTCTACCGCAAGGACATCCTGCGCGCTTCCGGGGTCGAGCTGCCGATCGTGACCTGGGCGCAGTGGAAGGACGCCATGGCCAAGGTCAAGGCGCATGTCGGGCCGGACCGCTACGCCATCCTCATGCCGCTCAACGAGTTCGAGCAGCAGCTGTCGCTGGCGCTGCAGACCGACGATCCGCTGCTCAGGGACCATGACAATCGCGGCAACTTCGAAAGCCCGGGCTTCCGCAAGGCACTGGGGTTCTATGCGCAGATGTTCGAGCAGAACTGGGCGCCGAAGATGTCCGAAACCCAGATCTCCAACGTCTGGGAAGAGTTCTTCAACGGGTTTTACGCCTTTTACCTGTCCGGTCCGTGGAATATCCGCGAGTTCCGTCGGTTGGCGCCCGAGGCGCTCAAGGATCAATGGGGCACCATGCCGCTGCCGGGCCCCGACGGCCCGGGTGCCGGGATCGCCGGCGGCACCAGCCTGGTGATCTTCCAGCAGTCGAAAAATAAAGAAGCGGCGTGGAAGCTGGTCGAGTTCCTCTCCCAGCCGTCGGTGCAGCAGCGCTTTCATGCGCTGATCGGCGACCTGCCGCCGCGTCGCTCCACCTGGCATGCCCCGCAGCTGGAGGGCGACCCGTTGGCCGCGGCGTTCCGCGACCAGCTCGAGCGGGTCAGGCCCACGCCCAAGGTGCTCGAATGGGAGCGCATCGTGCAGAACATGCGCCTGGTGACCGAGCGGGTGGTGCGCGGCGGCCTGTCCCAGGACGATGCGGTGGTTGAACTGGACCAGCAGGTCGATGACATCCTGGCCAAGCGCCGCTGGATGTACGAGCGCGACCACAAGGCCGATCGCGCCAACGGCAACACGGAGGCCCAGCCATGAAGCGTCCCTCGCTGGCCGGCTGGATCTTCGCTGGGCCTTCGCTGATCGTCCTGGGCCTGTTCTTCGGGCTGCCGGTGATCTCGGCGCTGCTGCTGAGCGTCACCGATTTCGACCTCTACGCACTGGCCGACGTGCATAACCTGCGCTTCGTCGGGCTGGGCAACTACATCGACCTGCTGCGCACGCCGATGTTCTGGAAGGCGCTGTGGAACACGACGTACTTCGTGATCGTCGGTGTGCCGCTGTCCATTGCCGCCTCGCTGGGCGCGGCGCTGCTGCTCAATGCGCCGGCCGCGCGCTTCAAGGCGCTGTTCCGCACAGCGTTGTTCGCCCCGGTGGTGACCACGCTGGTGGCTGTGGCGGTGATCTGGCGCTATCTGTTCAACACCCAGTACGGGCTGGTCAACTACGTCCTGGCGCATCTGGGCATCTCGCCGATCGACTGGCTGGGCGATCCCCACTGGGCGATGCCGATGATCATGCTGTTCGCGGTGTGGAAGAACTTCGGCTACAACATGGTGATCTTCCTGGCCGGCCTGCAGGCCATCCCGCAGGACCTCTACGAGGCCGCGCGCATCGACGGGGCCAACCGCTGGCGGCAGTTCTGGCACATCACCCTGCCGATGCTGGGACCGGTGCTGCTGGTGGTCGGGGTGATCACCATCTCCGGGTATTTCCAGCTGTTCGCCGAGCCCTACATCATGACCCGCGGCGACCCGCTGCAGAGCACGGTCAGCGTCCTGTACTTCATGTTCGAACAAGGCTTCAAGTGGTGGAACCTGGGCCTGGCCTCGGCGGTGGCGTTCCTGCTGTTCCTGATCATTCTGGCCGTGACCACCGTGATGTTGCGCCTGGGGCGCAGGAAGGACCTGGTATGAGCCCACGAGCGTTACCGCGCGTGTGGATGTCCGCCGAGGAGGCGCCATGAGCCACGAAGTCGGAGGCAGCCGCTGGAACGCGCTGCTGGTCAACGGTGCGCTGCTGCTGATCGCGTTGATCGCGCTGGCGCCACTGGCGTGGATGGTGTCGGTCTCGTTCATGCCGGCCGGCGAGGCCAGTCGGTTTCCGCCACCGCTGCTGCCCAGCGCCTCGACGCTGGCCAACTACCATGCGCTGTTCGAGCGCACCGGCATGGCGCGCAACTTCGTCAACAGCCTGATCGTCTCGATCGCCATCACCCTGGGCTCGCTGCTGTTCAACACCATGGCCGGCTACGCGTTCGCCAAGCTGCGCTTCGTCGGGCGTGAGCGGATCTTCCAGATCCTGCTGGCCGCGTTGGTGATTCCCGCGCAGGTGACCATGCTGCCGCTGTTCTTGCTGATGAAGCAGCTGCACTTGGTCAACAGCTATGGCGGGGTGATCGTGCCGGCGCTGGCGACGGTGTTCGGCATCTTCCTGGTGCGCCAGTACGCGCGCAGCATCCCCGACGAGCTGCTCGAAGCCGCGCGCATCGACGGGGCAGGGGAGATGCGCATCTTCTTCCAGATCGTGCTGCCGATGCTCAAGCCGGTGTTGGTGACGCTGTCGATCTTCACCTTCATGGCGGCGTGGAACGACTTCATGTGGCCGCTGATCGTGCTGACCGACCAGAGTCACTACACCTTGCCGGTGGCCCTGGCCTCGCTCTCGCGCGAACACATCATGGACGTGGAGATGATGATGGCCGGCGCGGTGGTCACCGTGGTCCCGGTGCTGGCGCTGTTTCTGCTGCTGCAGCGCTACTACATCCAAGGCCTCCTGCTCGGCAGCGTGAAGGGGTGAGCGGCAGCGCTTGCGCGCCACTGGCGCGCGCTGCCGCGAACGCCCGGCCATGGATGGCCGGGCCGGACGTTCCGAAGCCGGTGCGTCGCGACATGGAGGGCAGCGTGGTGCGACCGAAGCCAGCCGCTTGCGCGCCACTGGCGCGCGCTGCCCGAACGCCCGGCCATGGATGGCCGGGCCGGACGTTCCGAAGCCGATGCGTCGCGCCATGGAAGGCAGTGTGGTGCGATCGAAGCCAGCCGCTTGCGCGGCACTGCCGCGCGGACGCCCGAACGCCCGGCCATGGATGGCCGGGCCGGACGTTCCGGAGCCGGTATGTCGCGCCATGGAAGGCAGTGTGGTGCGATCAAAGCCAGCCGCTTGCGCGCCACTGGCGCGCGGACGCCCGAACGCCCGGCCATGGATGGCCGGGCCGGACGTTCCGAAGCTGGTGCGTCGCGCCATGGAGGGCAGCGTGGTGCGACCGAAGCCAACCGCTTGCGCGGCACTGCCGCGCGGACGCCCGAACGCCCGGCCATGGATGGCCGGGCCGGACGTTCCGAAGCCGATGCGTCGCGCCATGGAGGACAGTGTGGTGCGACCGAAGCCAGCCGCTTGCGCGGCACTGGCGCGCGGACGCCCGAACGCCCGGCCATGGATGGCCGGGCCGGACGCTCCGAGGCCGATGCGTCGCGCCATGGAAGGCGGCGTGACGCGACCGAAGCCAACCGCTTGCGCGCTGCCGCGTGACCACACTGTCACGTCGTGACCGCATCACCTGTACCAGCCTAGTTCCGCATTCCCGACGTTATCCGGCGAGTTTCCATGACTGACAAACGTTCCATTTCCGTGTCTTGCTCCGTTCTCGCACTCGGCCTGCTGACAGGGGCGGCGATCCCGGCGTTGGCGCAGACGCGGGTGCTGGACGGCTTCGACGATCCGTCGGCTTGGAAGGTGGTGACCTCCAACCAGGTGAGCGCCTCGCTGCGCACGGTGACGGGTCCGGATGGCGGCAAGGCGCTGTGCCTGGATTACGACTACAACGGCGTGTCCGGGTACGCCGGACTGCAGCGCACGCTGGAGCTGGACTATCCGCAGAACTACCGTTTCGATTTCAAACTGCGTGGCGACTCGCCGGCCAACGACCTGCAGTTCAAGTTGACCGACGCTTCTGGCGACAACGTGTGGTGGGTCAACCGCACGCGCTACGAGTTTCCGAAGACCTGGACCGAGGTGACCTACCGCAAGCGTCACATCGACAAGGCCTGGGGGCCGGGCAAGGACCCGGTGCTGCGGCACAGCGCCAGGCTGGAATTCACGGTCTACAACAATGCCGGTGGCAAGGGCTCGGTGTGTTTCGATGCGCTGACCTTCACCCAGCTGCCGCCAGAAGACACCTCGCCGCTGACCGGTTCGGCCAGCGCCTCGGTGTCCAACGCGGGCAGCGGCGCGCCCATGGCGATCGATGGCAATTCCGACACGGCGTGGTATGCGGACTTCGACGCGGCCACCGCCCCCCAGCTGACCCTGGACCTGCACAAGCCGCGGGAATTCGGCGGGCTCAAGCTGGTGTGGAAACCGGACGAGTACGCCTCCGACTA
Organism: Pseudoxanthomonas sp. JC1303; assembly: GCF_058448525.1. Lineage (NCBI taxonomy): Bacteria > Pseudomonadati > Pseudomonadota > Gammaproteobacteria > Lysobacterales > Lysobacteraceae > Pseudoxanthomonas > Pseudoxanthomonas sp. JC1303. The sequence goes on from NZ_CP185958.1 coordinate 3,720,308, forward strand.
CCTGATCCAGCTGTCTGACGATGGTCTGCACTGGCGCGATGCGCGTGCGGTCGTGGGAGGGGATGGCGGAACCGACTGGGTCGCCCTGCCGGAGTCCGAGGCGCGCTACGTGCGGCTGATGCCCGCGCAGGGCCCGGCCGACTCGTTTGGCTTGGCCCAGCTCCAGGTCCTGCCACTGGCGTTTTCGGCCACGCCCAACGATGTGGTCAAGGCAGTCGCCGCCGCGGCACCGCGGGGCTGGTTTCCGCGCGGGTTCCGCAACGAACAGCCGTACTGGACGATCGTCGGCCTGGACGGCGGGACCGAGCAGGGGCTGATCAGCGAGGACGGTGCCGTGGAGGTCGCGCGTGGCGGTTTCAGCGTGGAGCCGTTCGTCTCGGTGGACGGGCGCATGAAGACCTGGGCCGACGTGCAGGAGGCGCAGTCGCTGCAGGATGGAGACCTGCCCATCCCCAGCGTGCAGTGGACCACGCCGGAACTGGGGCTGGAGACGACGGCCTTCGCGGACGGAACGCCGGCCGACTCGCAGCTGGTGGTGCGCTATCGGCTACACAACCCCGGCAAGACGGCGCACGACTATCGGCTGGCCTTGGCGGTGCGTCCGTTCCAGGTCAATCCGCCTTCGCAGTTCCTCAATACCCAGGGCGGCATCAGCCGTATCGACACGTTGTCCATCACCGGGCGGACCGCCGAGGTGAACGGCAGTCCCCGCGTGTTCGCCTCGCAGGTGCCCTCGGCTGTTTTCGCCAGCACCTTTGACGGTGGCATGGCTGCCGAGCACCTGGCCCGTGGCGCGCTGCCGGACCGCACCGAGGTGGTGGACGAGACCGGGCTGGCGTCCGGCGCCTTTGTCTACGAGGTGCATCTGGCGCCGGGCGAGGCGCGCGAGTTCGACCTGCGCATCCCGCTGACCGGTCTGCCGGCCTGTGCGCAGGCCTCTTCGGACCCGGCATGTGGCGCGCAGGCCCGTCAGGACGCGGTGGCTGCGGCATGGCGCGGCAAGCTTGACCAAGTGCGGTTCACCGTGCCGGCGGCAGGCCAGGCGCTGGTGAATACCTTGCGCACCGCGACCGCGCACATGTTGATCTCGCGCGTGGGCCCGCGCCTGCAGCCGGGGACGCGTTCCTACGGGCGCAGCTGGATCCGCGACGGGGCGATGATCTCCGAGGGGCTGCTGCGCATGGGGCGCCCGGAAGTCGCGCGCCAGTTCGTCGATTGGTATGCGCCCTACCAGTTCAAGGACGGCATGGTGCCGTGCTGCGTGGACCGTCGCGGCAGCGATCCGGTGCCCGAGAACGACAGCCATGGCGAGCTGATCTTCGCCATCGCCGACTACTGGCGTTACACCGGGGACACCGCGTTCCTGCGCCGCATGTGGCCGCATGTGGAAGGCGCCTACCGCTACATGGAGAAACTGCGCCTGTCCGAGCGCACCGAGGCCAACAAGGCCAGGGACCCAGGCTTCTACGGGATGATGCCGGTGTCGATCAGCCACGAGGGCTATTCGGCCAAGCCGGTGCACTCGTACTGGGATGATTTCTGGGCGCTGCGTGGCTACAAGGACGCGGTGCAGATCGCCACCGCGCTGGGCAAGACGGAGGACGCCAAACGCATGGCCGCCTCGCGCGACCAGTTTCATGGCGATCTGATGGCCTCGCTGCAGGCGACCATGCGCGAGCGTAAGATCGACTACATTCCGGGATCTGTGGAGCTGGGCGACTTCGATTCCACCTCGACCACCATCGCCCTGGCGCCAGCCGGGGAGCAGGCCAACCTGCCGCAGCCGCAGCTGGACAATACCTTCCAGCGTTACTGGCGCGAATTCGAAGCGCGCGCCAACGGCACCCGGGATTGGAAGGACTACACGCCCTACGAGTGGCGCAATGTGTCGGCCTTCGTGCGACTGGGCTGGCGCGCGCGGGCCGACGCGGCGGTGAAGTTCTTCTTCGGCCATCGCACCCCGCAGGCGTGGAACCAGTGGGCCGAGGTGGTCTCCCATACCCCGCGCAAGCCGTTCTTCCTGGGCGATCTGCCGCATGCCTGGGTGGGCTCGGACTTCGTGCGCACCGCGCTGGACATGTTTGCCTACAGCCGCGAGCAGGACCAGAGCTTCGTCCTGGCCGCGGGCATCCCGGCGGCGTGGCTGGACGGGCAGGGCATCGCCATCGAGGGGCTGCGCACCCCACAGGGCCAGTTGTCCTATGCGCTCAAGCGCGTGGACGGACAGCTGCAGCTCGATGTCCCGGCCGGGATGACGCTGCCCAAGGGCGGGCTGGTGCTGCAGTGGCCATATCCCAGCGTGCCGGGCAAGACACTGGTGAACGGCAAGGCGGCCAAATGGGACGGCAACGAATTGCGTCTCAACGCATTGCCCGCCAAGGTGAAGGTCGTGGTGCCCTGAGGATCGGCCGCGCGTTCGGCAATGCATGAAGACGCAATTTGCGTCTCGCGTCGAACCGCTTTTTGTAGAGCCGAGCTCGCTCGGCTGCGCTTCTCGCGGATCGCGAGGAAAGCCTCAGCGGAGCTAGCTCCGCTCTACAAGGAGCGTGCGGTCTGGCCGTATGCATCGCCGGTTGTGCTTTGTAGAGCCGAGCTCGCTCGGCTGCTCTTCTCGCGGATCGCGAGGAAAGCCCCCAGCGGAGCAAGCTCCGCTCTACAGGGGGCGCGCGGCTTAGCCGGATGCGACGCCGCTTGCGCTTTGTAGCGCCGAGCTTGCTCGGCTGCGCTTCTCGCGGATTGCGAGAAAGCTTCAGCGGAGCTAGCTCCGCTCTACAAGGGCAAGGTCGCCGATCGCCACGTCGGTCCCTGCGCGTGCGAAGGTGATGGCGGTGGCGTCGGGTCCAGCCTGGCGCCGCCGGCATCCACAAAACGTTTATTGTCCAGCGCCCAAGCACAACGCCGCCCAAGCGGGCGGCGTTGTGTGGGTGAGGAAGATGTGCCGAACGCCTAAGGCGTGCTGGCCGGGCTGACCCGCCAGATCGTGTTGCCCACGTCGTCGGCGACCAGCAGCGCGCCGTCGGCGTCCTGGGCCAGTCCCACCGGCGCCCCGTAGAGCGACTCTTCGTCGTCCGAATGGAACCCCGTGACCACCGGCTGCGGCTTGCCCGTCGGCTTGCCGTTCTGGAACGGGACGAACACGACCTGATAGCCGCTGAGCGGAGAGCGGTCCCAGCTGCCGTGTTCGGCCACGAAGGCGCCATTCCGGTATTGGGCCGGCAATCCGTCGCCCTGCGAGAACCACAGTCCCAGCGCGGCCACGTGCGATCCCAGCGCGTAATCGGGCTTGAGGGCCTTGGCCACCAGGTCCGGGCGCTGGTGCTTGACCCGGGTGTCCACGTGCTGGCCGTAGTAGCTGTAGGGCCAGCCGTAGAAGCCGCCTTCCTGGACCGAGGTGAGGTAGTCCGGGACCAGGTCGGCGCCGATCTCGTCACGCTCGTTGGCGATGGCCCACAGTTGCCCGCTCTGCGGCTCCCATTGCAGCCCGGTGGGGTTGCGGATACCCGAGGCGTAGATGCGGCTGCTGGCCGAGGCCACGTCCACCTGCAGGACCGCGGCGCGGCGGTATTCCACTTCCAGGCCGTTCTCGCCGATATTGCTGTTGGAGCCCACGCCGACATACAGCTTGCTGCCATCCGGACTGGCCAGCAGCGCCTTGGTCCAGTGGTGGTTGATGGTGTCGGGCAGGTCGGCGAATTCACGCCCGGCCACGGTGATCCGGGTCTGCCCCACGGTGTAGGGGAAGGCCATGATCGCGTCGGTGTCGGCCACGTAGAGCGTGTCGCCGATCAACTGCATGCCGAACGGCGAATTGAGGTGATCCACCAGCACATGCTGTTCCCACTCGCCGCCGGCCGCATTGCCGTGACGCAGCAGGGTGATGCGGTTGCCGCCCTTCCCACCCTTGCCCGACAGGCCCTTGATCTTGTTGGCGATTAACTGCTTGGGTGTGGTCACCGCTTCGGTGCCGGGGCTGTTGGCCTCGGCCACCAGCACGTCGCCATTGGGCAGCACCAGCAACTGGCGCGGATGCATCAGGCCACTGGCGATCTTTTCGATCTTCAGGCCTGCGGCCACTTTCGGTGCCTGGCCTTCCTTCCAGCCGACCCCGTCGGGGACCTGCATCGGCGGAACCAGATAGTGCTGGGCTTCGGGCAGTGGCGGCGTGGCGCCGGCCTGTTCGGTGGGTTTCAGCTTGGCCTTGTCGGCGCAGCCGCCCAGCAGGGCGATCGCGGCGGCCATGGCCAGGCCCGTGCGCAGCAGTGGAGACTTATTCATGGACAAGCCCTCCATTGCGGCTGGCCTGCACCGCGATCAGCACATGGCCGATCGCTAGCAGGAGCACGGTCAGCAGCGACAGCCACATCCCCGCGGGCATCACCGCATAGGCATCACGGCTATGCACGAAGGCGTTGAAGGTCGCCGCCACGATGGCCGCCAGGTTGAGCCAGAAGTCGAGCCTGTCGGTCCCGGTGGCGATCCGGCGCGAGGTGATCCACACCTGGACCAGGTTGACCACACGCGGAATGATCGCGAATAGCAGGCCGATGGCGATGAGCCAGGCCGCGCCCTTCATCCACAGCATTTCCGCAGTGCGGAAGTAGACGATGTCGAAGATCAGTGCTGCGACGAAAAACCCGAATGGAATCGGGTTGAGCAGCCCGTAGAGGGCATTGGCCGCGGCGGAGCGGCGGGGGACGGCGTGGACGGACATGGAAGTCTCCTGCGAAAGAACGCGCAGGTGCCGATGATCCGGCCTTGCCGTACCGACGGGTGCCCGCGAGGCTTCGCAGTCTCCGCGCAGGCGTGTGCACAAGGTGTCGCCGTTGTCATGGCGACCTGTACCTGCCACGCCGTGGGCACACGGCGAAGCAGGGCTGGCACCGCGGGTCAGGCGGCGCGCACGTCCTTGACGATCTGCGCCGCGCGCGCAGCCGTGTCGCGAATCGAGGTCCAGTCGCCGGCGGTGATCCACTGCTTGGGCACCATCCACGACCCCCCGATGCACACCACGTTGGGCTGGGCCAGGTACTCGGCCGCGGTGGCTTCGGTGATGCCACCGGTCGGGCAGAGCTTCAGCTGCGGGACCGGGCCGTGGAGGCCCTTGATCATCTGCAGGCCGCCCACCGCGTTGGCCGGGAACAGCTTGCAGACATGAAACCCCAGGTTGAGCAGGGTTAGCAGTTCGGTCGGCGAAGCGGCGCCGGGCACCACCGGGATCGGGGCGGCCACCAGCGCCTCGGCCATATGCGCCGGCGTGCCCGGGGTCACCAGGAAGTCGGCGCCCGCGCCGACGCACTGGCCGATCTGGTCGATGGTCAGCACCGTGCCGGCGCCGATGGCGAAGCCGGGCAGTTCCTTCTTCAGTGTGGCCAGGGCCTCCATCGCCACCGGCGTGCGCAGGGTCAGCTCGACCACCGGCAGGCCGCCTTCGAGCAGCGCGTTGGCAACGCCGCGGGCCTGGTCCAGGGTGTCCACGGCAACGACCGGCAGGATGCCGGCGGAGGACAGCAGGGCTTCGGTCTGCTGCTGGCGTTTGGAAGCGATCATGTCGGAATCCTGTGTTGGGAGAAGGGGCGCCGGTCAGGCGTCCTTGGCTTCGTGGGGGGCCTGGGCGGCGGCGGGGACGTGGCCGAGTTCGTACTCCGCATCTTCTTCCTCCCAGCCGTGCTCGGGCGAGGGCGGGCCGCAGGAGATCGACAGCGCGCCCTGGTCGGCGGGGCTGACCTGCTGGCGGTTCAGCGCGAACAGGTTGCGACCCAGATCGTGCGAAGGCCGGGCGGTGTCCGGTGCGATGGTGCGCAGCTTCCATTCCTCGGCATCGACCTGCGCCTCCAGAATGCCGGCCTCGGCGTCGAGCAGGATCATGTCGCCCTCGCGCAGGCGCGCCAGCGGGCCACCGGCGGCGGCTTCGGGGGTGATGTGGATGGCGGCGGGGATCTTGCCCGAGGCCCCGGACAGGCGGCCATCGGTGACCAGCGCCACGCGCCGTCCCTGGTTCTGCAACAGACCCAGCAGCGGGGCGAGCGAGTGCAGCTCGGGCATGCCGTTGGCCTTGGGGCCCTGGTAGCGGACCACGGCCACGAAGTCCTGCGGCAGCACGCCGGCTGCGTGCAGCTTGTTGAGGCTGCGCGGGTCGTCGACCACCACGGCCGGCGCGTGGATGCGACGGTATTCGGGCTTGACCGCGGAGGTCTTGATCAGCGCACGCCCCAGGTTGCCGCGCAGCAGGCGCAGGCCGCCCTGGGCTTCGAACGGCGCCGCGACCGGGCGCACGACCTTGTCATCGCCACTGGTCGCCGTACCGGGCGCATAGGACAGCTGCCCGTCGATCAGGCGCGGCTCCTGGCAATAGGCGCGCATGCCGCCTTCGGCGATGGTCGGGATGTCGTGCATCAGGCCGGCGTCGAGCAGTTCGCGGAACACGAACTGGGTGCCGCCGGCCGCGGCGAAACGGTTCACGTCCGCTTCGCCATTGGGATAGACGTGGGCCAGCAGCGGGACGGTCTGGGAGATCTCGTCGATGTCGTCCCAGGTCAGCAGGATGCCGGCTGCGCGGGCGACGGCGACCCAATGGATGGTGTGGTTGGTCGAGCCGCCGGTGGCCATCAGCGCGGCGATCGCGTTGACGATGGCACGTTCGTCGATGAGGTGACCGATCGGGCGGTAGTCGTCGCCCAGCGCGCTCATCTGAAGGGCGCGTTCGGTCGAGGCGCGGGTCAGTGCGTCACGCAGCGGCGTGTCCGGGTTGACGAACGAGGTGCCCGGCAGCTGCAGGCCCATGGCCTCCAACAGGGTCTGGTTGGAGTTGGCGGTGCCGTAGAAGGTGCAGGTGCCCACGCCGTGGTAGCTGGCCGCTTCGGCTTCCAGCAGTTCCTCGCGGGTGGCTTCACCGGCCGCGTAGCGCTCGCGGACCGCGGCCTTTTCCTTGTTCGGAATGCCCGGGGTCATCGGCCCGGCGGGTACGAACACCGCGGGCAGATGCCCGAAGGCCAGCGCACCGATCAACAGGCCCGGCACGATCTTGTCGCACACGCCCAGATACAGCGCCGCATCGAACATGTCGTGACTGAGCGAAATGGCCGTGGACTGGGCGATCACATCGCGCGAGAACAGCGACAGCTCCATGCCCGGGCGACCCTGGGTGACGCCATCGCACATGGCCGGCACGCCGCCGGCGACCTGGGCGGTGGCGCCCATCTCGCGGGCCGCCTGACGCACCAGCTCGGGGTAGCGCTCGAAAGGCTGGTGCGCCGAGAGCATGTCGTTGTAGGCGGTGACGATGGCCAGGTTGGCGGTCACATCGGCGCGCAGCCGGCCCTTGTCGGTGGGACCGCAGGCCGCGAAGCCGTGGGCCAGGTTGCCGCAGCTCAGGCGGGTGCGCAGCGGGCCTTCCTTGAGGACGGCGTCGATCCCGTCCAAGTAGGCCTGGCGGGGCCGCGCGCTACGGCGGCGGATGCGGTCGGTGACGGCTTCGATGCGCGGATGCAGGGTCATGGGCGTTGGGCTCTGACGGAGGCAAAGGGCGGCGCGGCACCTGCCTGGAGAAGACCACTGGTAATACCAGTTTCTCGGCCCTGATCGTCAGGCGACGCATCTGTCCCGATTCTAGCGCGATCCCGTCAGGTCGCGCTGGAAATCGATGGGACCAATAAGATGCCAGTCAGGCCTTGGCGACTGCCGTGGTCGTGTCACGCGTCCCGCCGAACACTTCCACTGCGGTGGCCGCCGCGCCCAGCAGGCCCGGTTGCGGGTGCAGGTTCGCCAACACCGGGATATTGCCCATCGCCGGCGAGAAGCGGCCCTTGTGTTCGAAGCGCTGCCGAAAGCCCGACCGCTGCAGCTGGTTGAGCAGGCGCGGGACCAGTCCACCGCACAGGAACACCCCGTCCCAGGCTCCCAGGGTCAGCACCAGGTCACCGGCGATCGCGCCGAACACCGCGAAGAACACATCCAGCGTATGCAGGCAGCGCGCATCGCCCTCGGCCGCGCGCGCGGTCACGTCTGCCGGCTTCATCGGACCGGGATCCTCGCCGGCCATCTCGCTCAGGGCGCGGTGGATATTGACCAGGCCCGGGCCGCAGATCAGGCGCTCGTTGGAGACCCGGCCGAACTGACGCGACAGACGCTGCAGGATCTCGATCTCCTCCGGCGTGCCCGGCGGAAAACTCACGTGCCCGCCCTCGGCCTCCAGCGCGAAGCGGCGCCCGTCGCGGATCAGCAGGCCGCCGGCACCCAGGCCGGTGCCCGGGCCGATCACCGCGTAGGTGCGCTGCTTGGTGATCGGTGCAGGAGTCCAGCGCGGTCCACCGACCTGGGCCACGTCCTCGGGTCCCAGCAGCGAGACCGCCATGGCCTGGGCCGCGAAATCATTGATCAGCTTGACCCCCTCGAAACCCAGCATGCTGCGCAGGCGCGGCACCTTGATCACCCAGGGGTGGTTGGTGATGCGGGCCTCGTCGCCGTCGACCCGGCCGGCGACCGCGAACACGCCATTGCTGGCCTTGGCGCCGGTTTCGTCCAGGTAATGCCGCGCCGCATCGGCCAGTGACGGAAACTCGGCCACGGTGTAGTCGCGGTAGCTGTCCTTGATCAGCGGGACATCGTTGCCGGTGTCGGCCAGCGCGAAGCGCGCGTTGGTGCCGCCGATGTCGGCCAGCAAGACGCACTGCGCGGGGTCGGGTGAGGTCATGCGGGAATCCTGGGTTCTTGAATGGGAAAGGCCGCCACGCGCGGAAGCACGGGCCGGCTGCAAGGCGCGCCGGATGTTAGCGCGTGCCCCGTTCAGGCGATGTCCCGCATACGAATGCGGACCCTCTTGCGACATGGCCCCCTCCGGCGTGTCGATGGTGTCAGGTTGCGTGTTGAAAACGCTTACATGGCAGAATAGCGCGGCTCGCCGGCTGCCGTCACGGGGGCCAGCGTAGCCTTGCAAAGCCAGGCTGGGGCGGCCTTGCCGATGTCGCAATGCAGCAATCTTTTGACGCCACGGGAGCAACGATGTCGAGTGTGCAGCTGGATCAGGTCCGCAAGGTCTACGACAACGGCCAGGTGGCCGTGCACGGGGCCAGCTTCGAGGTTGCCGACGGCGAGTTGATGGTGCTGGTCGGACCCTCCGGCTGCGGCAAGTCCACGCTGTTGCGGATGATCGCCGGGCTGGAAGAGATCAGTGGCGGCACGCTGAAGATCGGCGACCGGGTGGTCAACGACGTGGCGCCCAAGGACCGTGACATCGCCATGGTGTTCCAGTCCTACGCCCTGTACCCGCACATGACCGTGGCCGAGAACCTGGCCTTCGGCCTGAAGCTGCGCAAGCACGACAAGGCCACCATCGACACACGCATCAAGGCCGCGGCCGAGACCCTGGGCCTGACCTCGATGCTGGACAAGCTGCCCAAGGCCATGTCCGGTGGCCAGCGCCAGCGCGTGGCCCTGGGCCGGGCCCTGGTGCGCGAGCCGGCGGTGTTTCTGCTGGACGAGCCGCTGTCCAACCTGGACGCCAAGCTGCGCAACTCGGTACGCACCGAGATTTCCAAGCTGCACCGGCAGCTGTGCACCACCATGATCTACGTCACCCACGACCAGGTCGAAGCCATGACCCTGGGCCAGCGCATCGTGGTGCTCAAGGATGGACAGATCCAGCAGATCGACACGCCCAAGGCGCTGTACGACCGGCCGGCGAACCTGTTCGTCGCCGGCTTCCTGGGCAGCCCGGCGATGAACTTCCTGCATGGCCGTCTCGAGGTGGGACAAGCGCCGCAGCTCGTCCAGGCCGACGGGCGCCAGGTCCAGTTGGGCGCGCTGACGCCGGCGCTGGCCGGCTATGCCGGGCGCGATCTGGTGCTGGGCGTGCGCCCGGAGGACCTGCAACCGGCGCGCGACGGGGAGACCGCGTTCCAGGCCGATGTGGAAAGCATCGAGTTCGTGGGCAACGAGGCGTTCCTGCATCTGCGCTTCGGCGAGGATCTGCTGATCTCGCGCGTCCCGCCGCAGGGCACCCCGGAAGTGGGGGAGCGGGTGGCCCTGGCACTGCCGATGGATCGCCTCCACGCCTTCGATCCCGAGACCGGGCTGAGCCTGGCCGTGCGCTGATCTGGCCGCGCGCCGACGAGCGCGGCGGAGGAGGCCCGACATCGGGTCGGCCCACGTCCGTGGCGCCCGTTATACTGGTCGCTGGCGACTGGCGCGCGTGCCATATTCGTAAAATTATTCAACGGGTTGCGCGCCAGATGTCATCCTGATCCTCACTCAGGCCGCGCGCGATGGAGTGCGTCGCCGCTGCCCCCGGAATCCAACGTCGCATGCGCCTGTCCACGATCAAGCTCGCCGGCTTCAAGTCCTTCGTCGATCCCACCACGCTGCACCTGCCCACCAACATGACCGGCGTGGTCGGTCCCAACGGGTGCGGCAAGTCCAACATCATCGATGCGGTGCGCTGGGTGATGGGCGAAAGCTCGGCCAGCCGGCTGCGCGGTGACTCGCTGACCGACGTGATCTTCTCCGGCTCCTCGGCACGCAAGCCGGTGTCCCAGGCCACCGTCGAGCTGATCTTCGACAATTCCGACCACACGATCTCCGGCGAATTCGCCGCCTTCAACGAGATCTCGGTCAAGCGCACGGTCAGTCGCGACGGCCAGAGCAACTACTACCTCAACGGCACCAAGTGTCGTCGGCGCGACATCACCGACCTGTTCCTGGGCACCGGCCTGGGGCCGCGCAGCTACTCGATCATCGAGCAGGGCATGATCAGCCAGATCATCGAGGCTCGTCCCGAGGACCTGCGCGTGTACCTGGAAGAAGCCGCCGGCATCTCCAAGTACAAGGAGCGCCGCAAGGAGACCGAGACCCGCATCCGCCACACCCGCGAGAACCTCGAGCGCCTGACCGACCTGCGCGAGGAAGTGGACAAGCAGCTCGAGCATCTCAAGCGCCAGGCGCGCCAGGCCGAGCAGTACCAGACCTATCAGGAAGAACGCCGGGTCAAGGATGCGCAGTGGAAGGCGCTGGAATACCGCGGCCTCGACGGCGAACTGTCCGGGCTGCGCGAAGGCCTGTCGGTGGAGGAGACCCGCCTGCAGCAACTGATCGCCGAGCAGCGCGAGGCCGAGGCCCAGATCGAAGGCGACCGCGTGCGCCGCGAGGAAGCCGTGGAGGTCCTCAACAAGGCGCAGGCCGACGTCTACCAGGTCGCCAGCAACCTGGCCCGCATCGAACAGCAGATCCAGCACCAGCGCGACCTCTCCAGCCGCCTAGTCAAGGCCCAGGCCGAGGCCCAGGCGCAGCTGGCCGAGCTGGGCACGCACATGGACAGCGACAGCGCCCGCCTGGCCGTGCTGCGCGCGTCGGTGGAGGAAGCCGAGCCGCAGCTCGAACAGCTGCGCGAGGACGATGTCATGCGCCAGGACGCGCTGCGCGAGGCCGAAGCGAAGCTGGCCGACTGGCAGCAGCGCTGGGAGGCGCACAACCGCGCCACCGCCGAATCCTCGCGCGCTGGCGAGGTCGAGCGCACCCGCGTGGATTACCTGGACCGCCAGTCGTTGGAAGCCGACCGTCGCCGCGAATCGCTGACCGCCGAGCGCGCCGGGCTGGACCTGGAATCCCTGGCCGAGGCCTACGAGGCGCTGTACGAGCAGCACGAGGTCAAGAAGGCGTCGCTGGACGAACTCACCGAGGCGGTGGACCAGCGCAAGCAGACCGTCGATGGGGTGAGCGAACGCCAGCGCGCGCTGCAGGCCGAACTGGCCGAGGTGCGCAAGCAGGCCCAGGGCGCGCGCGGCCGACTGTCCTCGCTGGAGGCCTTGCAACAAGCCGCCCTCGGCCAGGAGCAGGGTGCGGCGGTGGCGTGGCTGAAGGCGCGTGGGCTGGATTCGGCCAGCCGCGTCGGCGAGTCGCTGACTGTCGAGGCCGGCTGGGAAAACGCCGTGGAAGGCGCCCTGGGCCGACTGATCGAGGGCGTGCTGGTCGAATCGCCGGAGTCGCTTGTCGAAGCCCTGGCCGACCTGGGCGAGGGCCGCATTGCCCTGGTCTCGCCGGAACAGGGAAGCGAGACCTTCGCGCCGACTTCGTTGGCGGCCAAGGTGCAGGGGCCGTTGGCCGTGCGCCGGCTGCTGTCGCGCCTGCACGCGGCCGAGGACCTGGCCGCCGCGCGCGCGCTGCTGGCTTCGCTGCCGGCGGGCGATGCGGTCATCACCCGCGCCGGCGAGCGCCTGGGCGAAGGCTGGGTGCATGTCCAGCGCTCCGGTGCGTCCCGCCAGGGCGCGCTGTTGCGCGAACGCGAGATCCAGTCCCTGCGTGCGGAGATCGATGATCTGCAGGCCCGCGAGGCGCAGGCCGAGGATGAGGTGGGCAGCCTGCGCGAAGCCGCACTGGCCGCCGAACAGGCGCGCGAGGAAGCCCAGCGTGTGCTCTACCAGGCGCATCGCGCCGTGTCCGAGCTGGCCGGCCAGCTGCAGGGCCAGCAGGGCAAGGTGGATGCCGCGCGCAACCGCATCGATCGTATCGACGGCGAACTGGCGCAGCTGTCGGGTGCGCTGGAGGAAGCCCGCGACCAGGCCGCCGAGGCGCGCCTGCGCCTGGAGGACGCGGTCACCCGCATGGCCGACCAGGAGGACGCACGCCGCCAGCTCGATGCCGAGCGCCAGGCGCTGACCAGTGCTCGCGACAGCGCGCGCGAGGCGGCGCGGACCACGCGTGAGGCCACCCACGCCTTGGCCCTGACCCTGGAATCCCAGCGCACCCAGATCGCTTCGCTGACCCAGAGCCTGGATCGCATGGGCGGGCAGCGCGGGCAGCTGGATTCGCGCCTGGGCGAGATCACCGCCCAGCTCAGCGGCGACGACGATCCGATCGTCTCGCTGGAGGCCGAGCGCGAGAACGCGCTGGCCGAGCGCGTGCGTACCGAGCGCGTGCTGACCGAGGCGCGCACCGCGCTGGATGGCATCGACAACGGCTTGCGCCAATACGAGCAGACCCGCCAGCAGCGCGACGAGCAGGCCCTGGCCCAGCGCGAGGCCATCGCCCAGCGGCGCCTGGACCAGCAGGCACTGGTCCTCAAGGCCGAGCAGCTGTCCACCGCGGTGGAGCAGGCCGGCTTCGTCCTCCAGGCGGTGATCGAGACCCTGCCCGAGGTGGCCGATCCGGCCGAGTGGGAAGCGGCCGTGGCCCAGATCGACACCCGCATGCGTCGGCTGGAGCCGGTCAACCTGGCCGCCATCCACGAGTACGGCGAGGCCAGTACCCGCAGCGAATACCTGGAGTCGCAGAACGCCGACCTGACCGCGGCACTGGAGACGCTGGAAGAAGCCATTCGCAAGATCGACCGCGAGACCCGTGGCCGCTTCAAGGAGACCTTCGACCGGGTCAATTCCGGCGTGCAGGCGCTGTACCCGCGTCTGTTCGGCGGCGGCCATGCCTATCTGGAACTGACCGGCGAGGATCTGCTCGACACCGGCGTGGCCATCATGGCCCGCCCGCCCGGCAAGCGCGTGTCCAGCATCACCCTGCTGTCCGGTGGCGAGAAGGCGATGACCGCGGTGGCGCTGGTGTTTGCGATCTTCCAGCTCAACCCCGCGCCGTTCTGCCTGCTCGACGAGGTGGACGCGCCGCTGGACGAAGCCAACGTCGGCCGCCTGGCCGCGATGGTCAAGGAGATGAGCGAGAAGGTGCAGTTCCTGTTTGTTAGCCACAACAAGGCGACGATGGAGGCGGCCAATCAGCTCTCTGGCGTGACCATGCGCGAGCCGGGCGTCTCGCGCCTGGTCTCGGTGGACCTGGCCGAAGCCTCGCGTCTGGCCGGCGCCGCCTGAGCATGTCACCATCGCGCCTGTTTGAAGGAAGGAGCGCCTGATGTCCGATGTCTGGATGCTGCGGATCGGCATTGCCGTCGTCGGTGCCTTGCTGATCGGCGCGATGCTGCTGTTCGGCAAGCCCAAGAAGCCCTCGCAGGGACGGCGCCTGGAGCGAGGCGATCGCGAGCAGCCCCGGGTCGAACCCAGCCTCGGGGACGAGGCCGCCGCGGAGGCCGTTGGCGAAACGGGCGTGCAGCAGGACCTGGGCCTGCGCGATCCCGCCGCCGGTGAAGATCTCGGTCGCCGGCCGGGCCAGGACTTCGACAAGATCATCTCGCTCTACGTCGCGGCCAAGGCCGGACAGATGCTGCGTGGCGAAGACATCGTCGTGGCCGCCGAGAAGACCGGCCTGACCTTCGGCCACATGAACGTCTTCCACCGGCTGATCGAACATCATCCCGAGCGCGGGCCGGTGTTCAGCATGGCCAACATCATGCAGCCGGGCAGCTTCGACATGGGCGCGATCCGTGAGCTGGAGACCCCGGCGATCGCCTTCTTCCTGACCCTGCCGGCGCCGATGACCGCGCTGGAGGCCTGGGAAATGATGCTGCCCAATGTGCAGCGCATGGCCGAGCTGCTCGATGGCGTGGTCCTGGACGACAGCCGCAATGCGCTGGGCCGGCAGCGCATCCAGCACATCCGCGAGGAACTGCGCGGCTACGATCGGCAGCACGAGGCGCCACCGCTGAGCAAGGCGCCGCGCTGGTAAGCGGGCGCAGGGAGGGCGCGCGGGCTGGCAGGCTTGCGCGTGCCGGGGTGTCGGATCGTTTTGACGTCGCACCAGACATGGCTTGCGCTGCGTTCCGAAGTTCGCCGTCCGTGCGGTGTGAGCCGCAACTGAGGACATCGACACTGCGTTGGCGTGGCGGGCCCCAGCATGGGGCTTGTTTGTCTGGGAGCCTGCCGTGTCTGTCCAAGCACTTTCGCCCTGGGGCCTAGCCTCGTTGCTGCTGGCCGCCGCGTGCGTGCTCGTGGTGGTCGTGGACATCTTCGTGGCGGGCTATCGACAGCACATGGCGATCATGGAGGCGGTCTGGCCGCTGACCATGCTGTGGGCCGGTCCGGTGGGCCTGCTAGCGTATTTCGCCTTCGGGCGGGGGATGAAGCGCGGGGCCAAGCCGCACGATGACGGGCAAGCAGGGGGACACTCGCCCATGCATCACCCCCAGCGACCGCGCTGGCAGTCGATCGCGCTGGGCGCCAGCCACTGTGGCGCCGGCTGCGTGCTCGCCGATGTGATTGCCGAAAGCGCCACCGCGCGCTGGCCGCTGGTGCTGTGGGGCAACGAGGTCTTCGGCGGCTGGCTGGTGGCGCTGCTGCTGGCCTACGTCATCGGCATCGTCTTCCAGTACTTCGCCATCGCGCCGATGCGCGGGCTCGGCCTCAAGGGCGGACTGGTGGCCGCGATCAAGGCCGATACCGCCTCGCTGCTGGCCTGGCAGGTCGGCATGTACGGCTTCATGGCCCTGGCCTTGTTCGTCTGGTGGTCGCCCGAGGCGCTGCCCAAGGACGGCGCGGTGTTCTGGTGGATGATGCAGTTCGCCATGTGCGCGGGCTTCATGGTGGCCTACCCGGTCAACGCCTGGCTGATCCGCGCCGGCATCAAGGAGGCGATGTGACCTCTTTAAGGCACCGGGCGACAGCCGGGTAGCTTGCGTAAAATCGGCCGATGACCCACGCCGCCCAAGACCCCGCCGCCCGCGCGGCCGCGCTGCGCCAGCAGCTCGACGACGCCAGCTACCGCTATCACGTGCTGGACGAGCCCAACATTCCCGATGCGGAGTACGACCGCCTGCTGCGCGAGCTCGACGAACTGGAGGCCGCGCATCCCGAGCTGGTGACGCCCGATTCGCCGACCCAGCGCGTGGGCGCGGTGGCTTCGGGCCGATTCGCCGAGGTCCGCCACGCGATGCCGATGCTGTCGCTGGGCAATGCCTTCGACGAGGACGAGGTGCGCGAGTTCGTGCGCCGCATCTCCGATCGCCTGGGCCGCGACACGCTGGTGTTTTCCGCCGAGCCCAAGCTCGATGGCCTGGCTATCAGCCTGCGCTACGAGGGTGGGGTGTTCGTGCAGGGCGCCACGCGCGGCGACGGGGCGACGGGCGAGGATGTCACCGCCAACCTGCGCACGGTCAAGGCGATCCCGCTCAAGCTGCGCGGCAGCGGCTGGCCGCAGGTGCTGGAAGTGCGCGGCGAGGTCTACATGCCGCGCGCGGCTTTCGAGGCTTACAACGAACAGGCGCGCCTGCATGGCGGCAAGGTCCTGGCGAACCCGCGCAACGGCGCGGCCGGTTCGCTGCGCCAGCTGGACGCGCGCATAACCGCCCAGCGTCCGCTGGCGTTCTTCGCCTATGGCACTGGCGCGGTCGAAGGCGGGGCGCTGCCGGACAGCCATTCGGGCGTGCTGAAGCAGTTGCGGGAGTGGGGCTTTCCAGTCAGCGACCTGACCCGGCTCGTCGAGGGCGTGGACGGCCTGCTGGCCTATGCGCGCGAGATCGGGGAACGGCGCGACGGGCTGCCGTTCGACATCGACGGCGTGGTCTACAAGCTCGACGATGCCGAAGGCCAGCGCGAAATGGGCTTCGTCTCGCGCGCGCCGCGCTGGGCGATCGCGCGCAAATACGCCGCGCAGGAGCAGTCCACCACGGTGGAGGCGATCGAGATCCAGATCGGCCGCACCGGCGCGGCCACGCCGGTGGCACGCCTGGCGCCGGTGCAGGTGGCCGGGGTGACGGTCACCAACGCCACGCTGCACAACGCCGACCAGATCGCGCGGCTGGATGTGCGCGTGGGCGACGCGGTCATCGTGCGACGCGCCGGCGACGTGATTCCAGAAGTGGTCAGCGTCATCGTCGAACGCCGGCCCGAGGGCACCCAGGCCTGGCAGATGCCGACCCAGTGCCCCGTCTGCGGTTCGGAGATCGTGCGCGAGGAAGGCGCGGCGGTGTGGCGCTGCTCGGGCGAACTGAGCTGCCCGGCCCAGCGCAAGGAGGCCATCGCGCACTTCGTCTCGCGCAGGGCGATGGACGTGGATGGCTTGGGGGACAAGTTCATCGAGCTGCTGGTCGACGCCGGCGTGGTGCAGGGCGTGGCCGATCTGTATTCGCTCGATCTGGACCTGCTGCTGCAGCTACGTGTGGTCACCGGCGCCGAGACGCCGGAAGGTTTCCTCCGTGACGCGCGCGAGCATCTGGCCAGCGGCGCCTACGCCAGGCTCGAAGCGACCTTGGCCACCGTGCGGGGCGAAGCCGAACAGGCGCCAGCGGGTTGGCAGGCCGACCTGCTGCGTACCGGGTTGCCGGACTTCGACTGGAACCGCAAGAAGATCGCGACCAAGTGGGCCGAGAACCTGATCGCCGCGCTGGAAAAGAGCAAGCACACCACGCTGGAGCGCTTCCTGTTCGCGTTGGGCATCGAGCATGTGGGCGAAAGCACGGCCAAGGCGCTGGCCGCGTGGTTTGGCGATCTGGAGATCGTGCGCCGCCTGCCGTGGCCCGTGTTCAAGCGCGTGCCGGACATCGGCGGCGGGGTGGCGCGCTCGCTGGGCAAGTTCTTCCAGCAGGCCGGTAACCAGCAGGCCATCGATGACCTGCTTTCGCGCGGCGTGGAGATCACCGACGTGCATCCGCCCAGCGGCCTGCTGCGCGAGGGCCTGACCCTGGCCACGCTGCTGGCCGATCTGGAAATTCCCAAGCTGACCAAGCTGCGCGCCGACGCCCTGGCCACGGCCATGCCCGCAGTGGCCGACATCGTTGACGCCGCACCCGAGGCCCTGGTCACCGCCGGCCTGCCCAAGGAGACTGCCGCGGCCCTGGTCGCCTGGCTGGAGGCGGACGACCACGCCCAACTGCTGCTGGAGACGGGCGCTGCGCTGCAGCGGCTCGACGCCATCACCCCGCAACAGGCGGTCGAGCAGACCGGCCCGCTGACCGGCAGGACCGTGGTGCTGACCGGAAGCCTGGAAGCCATGACCCGCGACGAGGCCGGGGCCAGGCTCGAAGCGCTGGGGGCCAAGGTCACCGGCAGCGTGTCCAAGAAGACCTCCCTGGTCGTGGCCGGCAGCGAGGCCGGCTCCAAGCTCACCAAGGCACAGGACCTGGGCATCGAGATCTGGGACGAGGCGGCGCTGCTGGCGTTTCTGGACCAGCACGCATGAGCGTGTCGCTGGCGCCTCGGGCTTTTCGGGTCCGGCTGTTTCCGCCCCCTCTCCCCCGCATGCGGGGGAGAGGGTTGGGGTGAGGGGGGGCTTGCATGGATCACAGCAAGCGCCTGCGTCGCGCGCAGACCGAAGCCGAGCACCGGCTCTGGCAGCGCCTGCGCAACCACCAGTTGGGCGTGAAGTTCCGTCGCCAGCATCGCATCGGCGCTTATATCGCGGATTTCGCCTGTATCGAGGTTGGTCTGGTCGTGGAGCTGGATGGCAGCCAGCATCTTGAACAGACTGCACCGGACGCACAGCGCACGGCTGCGATGGAGGCACGCGGCTTCAGGGTGCTGCGGTTCTGGAATGACGACGTGCTGGGCCGGACCGAGGCGGTGCTTGAGGCGATTTGGCATGCCGTGAATATGGAGCAGCGGCCGGAGAAGCAGCCCCCTCACCCCAGCCCTCTCCCCCGCAGGCGGGGCAGAGGGGGCGACAGCAACAATAGCAACAACAACAACGATTCAGGCGGTCTTGTCGTGGTGGAAGGAATATCGGATGTCGTCGCTCCTGAACCGGCCTGGTCGCTTGCCGACTGGCAGCCCAGCGCGACCCTGGAGGTGCTGCGCCTGCGCGCGCGGCTCAACGCGCTGGTGCGCGACTTCTTCGCCCGGCGCGAGGTGCTGGAGGTCGAAACGCCGGTGCTCTCGCAGGCCGGCAACACCGAGCCGAACATCGAGAGCTTCACGACCGAATTCACGGGCCACGTCAGCGCCGGGGCGCTTACGCGCTGGCTGCGGACCTCGCCGGAGTATCCGCTCAAGCGGCTGCTGGCCGCCGGTCTTGGCGACTGCTATGAACTGGGCCGCGTGTTCCGCAATGGCGAGGCCGGCGGGCGTCACAATCCCGAGTTCACCATGCTCGAGTGGTATCGCGTCGAGTGGGATCACCTGCGCCTGGCTGAGGAGACCGTGGAACTGGTGCAGCAGGCGCTGGCCCTGGTGGGGCGCAGCGCTGGCGTGGAAACGCTGAGCTATCGTGAACTGTTCCTGCGCGGGCTGGGGCTGGACCCGTTCAGCGCCACGCTGGAGCAACTGCAGGCGCCCTTGGCCGCCAGTCGGATCGATCCCGATGGCCTGGGCCGCGACGATTGGCTGGACCTGCTGATCACCCACCACCTGCAGCCGGCCTTTGCCGCCGACACGCTGACCATCGTCCATGACTGGCCCGCGTCGCAAGCGGCGCTGGCGCGCATCCGCGCGGACGACCCGCCGGTGGCCGAGCGCTTCGAGCTGTATCTGGGCCAGGTGGAGCTCGCCAATGGCTATCACGAGCTGCAAGACGCGGTGGAACAGGGCACACGCTTTGCCCACGACAACGCGCGCCGCGCGGCCCGTGGGCTCGTTCAGCCACCGCAGGACCGGCACTTGCTCGACGCCCTGCCGGGCATGCCACACTGCGCGGGCGTAGCGGTCGGGATGGATCGGCTGCTGATGGCGATGCTGGAAACTTCCAGCATCGCCGAGGTGTTGGCGTTCGACTTCGCGCGGGCCTGACACACGCCGGGAATACACGGACCGTAAACACCTGATTGTGTTGGCATGCTGTCCGGCCCGGAGTTTCGAGTTTGCGTATCGTGCAGGGGAATGTGAAAGGACCGATGCGACAGCTGGGGTGGGGCGCGCTGGGCGGCTTGCTGATGGTCCTGTCTGGATGTGCGACGGTCGGAAACCTGCTTGGCGGCCACGAGCGCACGCTGGACGATGTGCCGGTGGTGCACTTCAAGTGCGAGTCCAAGAGCCAGGATCTCAAGTACTGCGACGTGGATGCGTCGGCCGGTGTCCGGCTGACCAAGCAGTTGTCCAACATGCCCTGCATCAAGGGGCGCACCTGGGATTACGGGCGCTTCGGGGTGTGGGTGGACCATGGATGCCGCGGCGAGTTCATCAGCGGCGCCGGCGACGACGATGGGGGGATGTTCGATACACGGCACAAGGTCGTGCGCTGCGAGTCGGAAGACCAGGCGCGGCGACGTTGCCCGATCGAGGTCAGCAGCCCGCCGGCCACGCTGCTGCGCCAGATCTCGGACACCAAGTGCGTCGAGGGCAGCACCTGGGGCTGGGACGCGCAGGGCGTGTGGGTGGATGGCGGCTGCCGAGGGCTGTTCCGGGTCCGCTGAGTTGCCGGGCCGGCGCAGGTAAAATGCGCCGATGAACGAGACCTTCGACTACGCCCGCTACGACCGCATCCGTCCCCTGCTGTGGACGGGCGATGCCCTGCAACTGCTCGACCAGCGCAAGCTGCCTTTCCAGGTCGAACACGTGGTGTGCGCCACCAGCGACGAGGTCGCCGCGGCGATCCATGCCCTGGCCGTGCGCGGCGCGCCGGCCATCGGCATTGCCGCGGCATGGGGCACGGTCCTGGCTGGCCGGGACATTGAGGCCGCCGACGGCGCGCAGGCCGCGCAGAAGCTCGAGCCGGCCCTGCAGCGCCTCAACGCCGCCCGGCCCACCGCGGTCAACCTGGCCTGGGCGCTGGCGCGCATGCGCCGTGTGCTGCAGGCCGCCGGCGCCGACTGGCAGGCGGTGCTCGAACGTGAGGCCGAGGCCATCGCCACCGAGGACCTGGCCGCCAACCGCCACATGGGCGAATTGGGCGCGGCGCTGATCGCCGAAGGCAGCGGCGTGCTGACCCACTGCAACACCGGTTCGCTGGCCACCGCCGGCTTCGGCACCGCGCTGGGCGTGATCCGCGCCGGCGTGGCCCAGGGGCGCGTGACCCAGGTGTTCGCCGATGAGACCCGCCCGTGGCAGCAGGGCGCGCGCCTGACGGTCTGGGAGCTGCAGCAGGACGGCATCGACGCCACCCTGATTGCCGATTCGGCGGCCTCGCACCTGATGAAGACCGGCGCGGTGCAATGGGTCATCGTCGGCGCCGACCGCATCTGCGCCAATGGCGACACCGCCAACAAGATCGGCACCTACCAGCTGGCCATCGCCGCGCGCCACCACGGGCTGAAGTTCATGGTCGTGGCGCCGTCCTCGACCGTGGACATGGACACCGCGAGTGGCGAGGCGATCGAGATCGAGGAGCGCGACCCGGGCGAACTGCACGGCATCGGTGGCGTGCGCACGGTGGCCGAGGGCATCAAGGCCTGGAACCCGGTCTTCGATGTCACCCCGGGCAGCCTGATCGACGCGATCGTGACCGAGAAGGGCGTGGTCGAGCAGCCCACGACCGAGAAGATGCGCGCGGCTTTCGGCTGACGGCGGGCTTTCAACGCTGCTGCGCAGCGCCTTGACAACACCGCATGCGCCAAGCGCGCCCGCAGCAGGGTGGAACCTTCGTCGAAAGTGGGCGCGCGCTGTGGTGTTCCACGCGCAAGTGCTTGATTCAGACAGCTTCCGACCCGGCATCGGGAGGCGGCCGCGTGCTACAATTCCGAGGTTGAAAACCCCTCCAAAATCCATCTGCCGCGGGCTCCGTGGCGGCCCGGGTTTTGGCCCGACGTACCGAACACAAGCACGGACCTCGAATGGCTGATCTCGCCAAGGAAATCATCCCCGTCAACCTCGAAGACGAGATGCGCAGGAGCTACCTCGATTACGCCATGAGCGTGATCGTGGGCCGCGCCCTCCCGGACGTCCGGGACGGCCTCAAGCCGGTGCATCGCCGCGTGTTGTACGCGATGAACGAACTTGGCGCGCACGCCAACAAGCCGTACTACAAGTCGGCCCGTATCGTCGGTGACGTGATCGGTAAGTACCACCCGCACGGCGACAGCGCGGTCTACGACACGCTGGTGCGCATGGCCCAGCCGTTCTCGCTGCGCTACCTGCAGATCGACGGGCAGGGCAACTTCGGTTCGGTCGACGGCGACAGCGCGGCGGCCATGCGCTACACCGAGGCGCGCATGTCGCGCTTCAGCCACGAGATCATGGCCGACATCGACAAGGAAACCGTCGATTTCGTGCCCAACTACGACGAGAAGGAATTCGAGCCGTCGGTGATGCCCACGCGCATCCCCAACCTGCTGGTCAACGGCTCGGCCGGCATCGCGGTGGGCATGGCCACCAACATCCCGCCGCACAACCTCACCGAGGTGATCGACGGGCTGATCGCGCTGATCGACAACCCGCTGATCGACATCGATGCGCTGATGGAATACATCCCCGGCCCGGACTTCCCGACCGCCGGCATCATCAACGGCACCGCCGGCATCATCGCCGGCTACCGCACCGGCCGCGGCCGCGTGCGCATGCGCGCCAAGGCCGACGTGGAGGTCGATGACCGCACCGGTCGCGAGGCGATCATCGTCACCGAGATTCCCTACCAGGTGAACAAGGCACGGCTGATCGAAAAGATCGCCGAGCTGGTCAAGGAAAAGAAGCTCGAAGGTATCAGCGAGCTGCGCGACGAGTCCGACAAGGACGGCATGCGCATCTACATCGAGGTCAAGCGCGGCGAGTCGGCCGAGGTGGTCCTCAACAACCTGTATTCGCAGACGCCGATGGAGTCGGTGTTCGGCATCAACATGGTGGCCCTGGTCGACGGCCGCCCGCAGCTGCTCAACCTCAAGCAGATGCTGGAGGCCTTCGTGCGCCACCGCCGCGAGGTGGTCACCCGACGGACCATCTTCGAGCTGCGCAAGGCCCGTGGCCGCGCCCACATCCTCGAAGGCCTGACCGTCGCGCTGGCCAACATCGACGAGATGATCGAGCTGATCAAGACCTCGGCCAATCCCAACGAGGCCCGCGAACGCATGCTGGCCAAGTCCTGGGAACCGGGCATGGTCGGCGCGCTGCTCGGCGCCGCCGGTGCCGAGGCCTCGCGCCCTGAGGACCTGCCCAAGGGCGTGGGCTTCATCGATGGCCGCTACCAGCTGACCGAGGTCCAGGCCCAGCAGATCCTGGAGATGCGCCTGCATCGCCTGACCGGGCTGGAGCAGGAAAAGCTCACCGAGGAATACAAGCAACTGCTGGAGTCCATCACCGGCCTGATCCGCATCCTGGAAAACCCGGACGTGCTCAAGGAAGTGATCCGCGAGGAACTGCTCAACGTCAAGGCCGAGTTCGGCGACGCGCGCCGCAGCGAGATCCGCCAGAGCGAAGAGGACCTGGACATCCTGGACCTGATCGCGCCGGAAGACATGGTGGTCACCCTCTCGCACTCCGGTTACGCCAAGCGCCAGCCGGCCAGCAGCTACCGCGCGCAGAAGCGCGGTGGGCGCGGGCGCAACGCGGCCTCGATGAAGGACGAGGATTTCATCGACCAGCTGTGGCTGGTCAACACCCATGACACCTTGCTGACCTTCACCAGCAAGGGCCGGGTGTTCTGGCTGGCCGTGCACCAGCTGCCCGAAGCCGGGCCGAACGCGCGCGGCCGACCGATCATCAACTGGATCCCGCTGGAAGCCGGCGAGCAGGTCCAGGCGGTGCTGCCGATCCGCGAGTACAGCGAGGGCCATTACGTGTTCTTCGCCACCCGCAACGGCACGGTCAAGAAGACCCCGCTGACCGAGTTCGCCTTCCGCCTGGCGCGCGGCAAGATCGCCATTAACCTGGACGAGGGCGACGCGCTGGTCGGCGTGGCCCTGACCGACGGCGAGCGCGATGTGATGTTGTTCGCCTCCAACGGCAAGACCGTACGCTTCGGCGAAGAGACGGTACGCTCCATGGGCCGCACCGCCACCGGCGTGCGTGGCATCAAGCTGGCCAAGGGTGAGGACGTGGTCAGCCTGATCGTGGCCGAGCGCGCGGCCAGCGCCGACGAGGCCGAGGATGACACCGCTGAAGAGGTCGCCAGCGACGAGACCGTGCTGGAAACCACCCAGGACGAGGCCGGCTGCTACATCCTCACCGCCACCGAGAACGGCTACGGCAAGCGCACCCCGCTGGCCGAGTATCCGCGCAAGGGCCGCGGCACCCAGGGCGTGATCGGCATCCAGACCAATGCCCGCAACGGCAAGCTGGTCGGCGCGTTGCTGCTGGGCAACAGCGACGAGGTGATGCTGATCTCCGACGGCGGCACCCTGGTGCGGACCCGTTCGACCGAGATCTCGCGCGTGGGTCGCAATACCCAGGGCGTCACTCTCATCCGCCTGGGCAAGAACGAGAAGCTGCAGGCCATCGAGCGCCTGGATGCCTCGATCGAAGAGGACGTGCTGGACGCGATCGACGAAGAGGGCACTGGCGCCAGCGAGGCCGTCCAGCCCGACGCCTGAAGCCAACCCGGTCGCAGTGGAAGTCCACGGCCGTCCCGCCGCAAGCGGGGCGGCCGTGTTGCATTCAGGGCCGCGATCCGCGGACCTGCGTTCTATACTGCCGCGCCAGCAAGGGGAGAAACGCGAACCATGGATTGTCCGCAGAAGCTCGGCGCAGGCGCGCCGCGATCGATCATCGTGCAGGAGCTGCACGCCGTCCCGAATGTCGCGCCCCTCGCGCGCACGGCCCGGGCGGGGCTGCGGTGGTGCCTGCTGCTGCTGGCGCTGTTCGCCCTGGCCGGCTGTGGTCGCAACAAGACCGGGCAACTGCCCGAAGTCTCCGGCGAAGCGGTCAAGGCCCAGCAGGCCCAGGTGCCCAAGGGCTTCGCCCTGGCCAATGCGTATCCGGACCAGCACGACGGCGAGGTCGCCATCGCCCTGGAGTTCACCGAGCCGCTGGTGGAGTCGCAGGACTTCGACAGCCTGCTGCACGTGACCGACGACAAGGGCGCGGTGGTCAGTGGTAGCTGGGTGCTGGATGACGAGGCCAAGGTGTTGCGCTTCCCCTCGCTGGAGGCCGCGCGCGATTACACGGTCAAGGTCGACGCCGGCCTGTTGGCCGCGTCCGGCCCGCGCCTGGGCAAGGCGGTGGAGCAGGTGGTGCACACCGGGCCGCTGGCGCCGTCGGTGGCTTTTGCCTCGCAGGGCAGCGTGCTGCCGGCGCGGGAATCGCGTGGCCTGCCGGTGGTCTCGCTCAATGTGCCGGAGGTCGACGTCGAGTTCCTGCGCGTGCGCGAGGCCGACCTGCCGCGCTTCTTCGGCGAATACCAGCGCGGTGGCAGCCGGGGCGCCTGGGACCTGGACCGCAGCTACGGCACGCACACCCCGCTGGGCGACATGGCCGACTCGGTCTACCTCAATCGCTTTGAACTCGGCGGCAAGCCCAACGCGCGCACGCTGAGCTACTTGCCGATCCAGGACATCAAGCAGCTGCAGGACCCCGGGCTCTACTTCGCGGTGATGAAACGGGTCGGGCGCTATTCCGAGGAACTGCAGACTGCATTCTTCAGCGTGAGCGACCTGGGCCTGCACGCGCGCGCCTACAAGGACACGCTGTTCGTGCACACCGCCTCGCTGGCCACCGGCGAGGCCACCGCGGGCGCGGAGCTGCGCGTGCTCGACGCCAAGGGCGCCACGGTGCTGCGCGGCAAGACCGACGACAACGGCAACGCGCTGCTCAAGTACACGCTGGATGCGGGCCAGGTGCTGATCGCCCAGCGCGGCAAGGACGTGACCCTGCTGCCGTTCAACCAGCCGGCGCTGGACCTGTCCGAGTTCGCCGTGGCCGGGCGCGAGCAGGCCTGGTTCGACGTGTTCGCCTGGTCCGGACGCGACCTGTATCGGCCGGGCGAGACGGTGCGCGTGTCGGCGCTACTGCGCGATTTCGACGGAAAGCCGGTCAAGGCCGACCAGCCGCTGTACCTGCGCCTGAAGCAGCCCGACGGCAAGGTCTTCCGCGAGACCCGGCTGACCCCGGCCGAGCAGGGGTACTTCTCCTTCGAACAGGCCATCCCCGCCGAAGCCCCGACCGGGCGCTGGCAGGTGGAGTTCCGCACCGATCCGGCCAGCGCGCAGGCGGTGCAGGGCATGAGCCTGCGGATCGAGGAGTTCCTGCCCGAGCGGATGAAGCTGGACCTGTCCGCGCCGGAGACCCTCAAGCCGGCTGCGCCGCTGCAGCTGCAGGCCGATGCCGCCTACCTTTACGGCGCTCCGGCCGACGGCAACCGCTTCACTGCCAAGCTGGCCGTGGCGGTGGAGCAGCACCCGCTGGACAAGCTGCCGGGCTGGTTCTTCGGCGATGCCACCGTGGAGCTGCCGCGCGAAGCCAAGGACGTGGTCGACGCCAGCTTCGACGCCAAGGGCCATTTCGCCCAGGCGCTGGCGCTGCCCGAGGAGGTCAAGCCGGTGACGCCGGTGGCGGTCATCGTCTCGGGCAGCGTGTACGAGACCGGCGGACGCACGGTCAACCGCAGCCTCAAGCGGGTCATGTGGCCGGCCGACGTGCTGGTGGGCGTACGCCCGCTGTTCGACGATGCGCAAGGGTCCGACGCCAACGCCAATGCCGGCTTCGAACTGGCGCGCTTCAACGCGGCCGGTGCGCGTCAGCCAGGCAAGGGGCTCAAGGTCACCCTGGTGCGCGAGCGTCGTGACTATCACTGGACCCATGACGAGGACACCGGCTGGTCGTTCGACTACACCCAGCGCTTCGAGAACGTCGAGACGCGCACGGTGGATGTCACCGGCGAGGCCACGCGCGTCGACTTCCCGGTGGAGTGGGGCGGCTATCGGCTGGAGGTCTTCGACCCGGCCACGGGCCTGACCACGCGCTATCCGTTCACCGCCGGCTGGAGCTGGAGCGACGACAACCGCGGCCTGGACGCACGCCCGGACAAGGTCAAGCTGTCGCTGGACAAGACCGGCTACCGCGCCGGCGACACGCTCAAGGTCACCGCGACCCCGCCGCACGCCGGCAAGGGCGTGCTGATGGTCGAGTCCGATCACATGCTCTACGTCAAGAACGTGGACGTGAAAGCGGGCAGCACCTTCGAAATTCCGGTCACCGAAGACTGGGAACGCCACGATGTCTACGTGACCGCCCTGGTGTTCCGCGGCGGCAGCGCCACCTCCAAGATCACCCCGGCGCGTGCGGTGGGCGTGGCCCACGTGCCAATGGACCGCAGTGCGCGCCGTGTCGCCGTCGGCCTGAAGGTGCCGGAGAAGATGCTGCCCGAGCAGGACCTGGCGGTCACCGTCAGCGTGCCGCAGCTGGCCGGCAAGGCCGCGCACGTGACCGTCTCGGCCGTGGACGTGGGCATTCTCAACATCACCCGCTACCCGGTGCCGGATGCGACCACGCACTTCTTCGCCCAGCGCCGCCTGGGCGTGGATGCGTACGACATCTATGGGCGGGTGATCGAGAGTTTCGCCGGTGACACCGCGCGCATGCGCTTCGGCGGCGACATGGCACTGGGGGCGTTGCCGCAGGCACGCCGCCCGACCGCGCGGGTGCAGACCGTGGATCTGTTCGCCGGGCCAGTGAAGCTGGACGCCAAGGGCAATGCACGCGTGATGCTGCACGTGCCGGACTTCAACGGCACCCTGCGCGTGTCGGCGCTGGTGTATTCGGACAGCGACTATGGCAGCCGCGATGCGCAGACCGTGGTGCGCGCGCCCATCGTGGCCGAGGCCAGCCTGCCGCGCGTGCTGGCGCCGGGCGACCGCTCCATGGTCACGCTGGACGTGCAGAACTTCACCGGCAAGGCGGGCACCTTCAAGGTGCAGGTCGATGGCAGCGGTCCGGTGGCAGTGGGCGAGGGCAGCCGCAGCGCGCAGCTGGCCGACGGGGCCAAGACCACGTTGAGTTTCCCGCTGAACGCGCGCGAGGGCTACCAGACCGCCCAGGTGCGCGTGCGCGTGGAAGGCGGCGCGACTGGCTTCAAGGTGGATCGCCATTACGACGTGCCGGTGCGGGCCGGCTGGCCCAGCGTGGTGCGCGCCGAGAGCCGGGTGATCGATCCGCTTGCGCCGGTGACCATGGGCGCCGGCTTCGCCGATGGCCTGATGCCCGGCTCGGTCAATGCGCGCATGGTGGTCAGCGCGCTGCCGCCGATCCCCTTCGCCGCCGCGCTGGAGAACCTGCTCAAGTACCCCTACGGCTGCATCGAGCAGACCACCAGCAAGGGCTACGGCGCACTGTTGATGGACCAGGCCACGGCCGAGCTGCTGGGCACCCGCGGACTGGACGCGGACAAGCGCCAAGCACGGATGGAAGGCGCGTTCGGCCGCATCGCCTCGATGCAGGTGGCCAACGGCAACTTCTCGATGTGGGGCGATGACAGCGACGTGGTGCCCTACATCACGCCGTACGTGACCGAGTTCCTGCTCGACGCGCGCGATGCCGGCTTCGCCGTGCCTGACGCGGTCCTACAGAAGGCGCTCAAGCGCCTCAGCGAGGACCTGCTGTCCGGTGGCAACCAGTTCTACGGCGCGGATTTCCGCGACCACCTGCGCTTCGCCAACCGTGCCTATGCCGGCTACGTGCTGGCGCGGGTGGGCCGCGCGCCGCTGGGCACGCTGCGGGCGTTGTACGACAACGACCGGGTCAAGTCGATGACCGGCCTGCCGCTGGTCCATCTGGGTATTGCGCTGTCGCTGCAGGGTGACACCAAGCGTGGCGCGCGCGCGATCGCGCTGGGTTTCGACAAGCGCGGTGACCGCCCACGCTACCTGGGCGATTACGGCACCCGCCTGCGCGATGACGCGTTGATGCTGGCCCTGGTGCGCGAGCGCAAGCTGTCCAGGCCCGAATACGACGCACGCGTGGTCGACCTGGGGCGCGAGCTGGACGAGCGTCGCAAGGCGCGCTGGTTCTACCTGAGCACGCAGGAACAGGTGGCCCTGGCGCGGCTGGGCAAGTCGCTGCTGTCCGACGGCCAGGCCAAGACGCTGTCCGGTGAGTGGGCGGCCGATGGCGGCACCGAGGCCATCGGCGAGCGCCGCCTGTTCGCGCGCGCCTTCGACGGTGACACCCTGGCCAAGGGCGTGACGTTTACCCCGCAGGGCACCGCGCCCCTGTACGCCAGCCTGGAGGTGGCCGGCGTGCCGCGCACTGCACCGGCTGAGGACAAGTCCCAGATCGAGGTGGAGCGTCGCTACTACACCACCGATGGCAAGCCGTGGACCGGCGGCACCCTCAAGGAGGGCGAGGCGCTGATCGTAGGCCTGCGCATCACCGCCGACACCGCCATACCCGACGCGCTGCTCACCGACCTGCTGCCGGCCGGGCTGGAGATCGAGAACTTCAACCTCTCCGACGCCAAGCAGTGGGCCGACGTGGTGGTCGACGGCATCAACATCACCGAGCGCGGCGACGCGGCGGACGTCAAGCACGAGGAGTTCCGTGACGACCGCTACGTGGCCGCCCTGCACCTGGGTCAGGGCGGAAGCGGCGCCAAGGTCTTCTATCTCGTCCGCGCCGTCACCCCCGGGACCTACACCGTGCCGCCGCCGCTGGTGGAGGACATGTATCGCCCGGACATCCGCGGTGTCGGCGCCTCCACGCCGACGACGATCACGGTGGTGCAGCCGTGAATCAGGCAGCGCCCAGGGGCGGCGTCAAGGGATGACGCAGCTGGAGCAAACGTTTCCGATCCAGCGGGAAGTAGGACAGGAGCTTCCCGTTCCTTCGCGGTGGCGGCCCACGATCGCCTCTATCGTCGACGCGTTCTGCGAAGGGGATTTTTCCTTGGCACGTGGGATTGAGGGCGCCCATCTTTCCAATGCGTTGGACGGCGCCTGGCTGGCGCAACAGGTGGAGGGATACGGCGCCACGCTTGATCGGCTTTCACCGCAGGCCTGGCAGACATCGATTTGTGTCTGGATGGGCGAGTGGTGGGAGGCGCTGATCGATCTCTTCACGCTTGAGGAAGGCAGAAGTGATCTGGTCCTGTTTCTCCGCATCTATCAGCGAGAAGCGTCTTACGACTTTGAAGTCAGTTCGCTTCACGTGCTGTGATCCTGGATAAGAGAGTGATCTTCTGGCGGATCCTGCGCTGGACCACGGCAGCGGGGCTGGTCGCGCTGCTGGTCCTGGACTTCGCCTTCCCGCCGCTGCTGCCCAAAGCGCGTGACACCAGCACGCTGGTGGTGGCGCGTGACGGGACGCCGCTGCGGGCTTTCGCCGATGAAGAGGGGGTGTGGCGCTACCCGGCCTCGCCGGAAGGGGTGTCGCCGCTATACGTGCAGGCACTGCTGACCTACGAGGACCGATGGTTCTGGCGCCATCCGGGAATCAATCCGGTGGCGCTGCTACGCGCAGGGTGGCAGCTGGTCTCGCGTGGGCACATCGTGTCCGGCGGCTCGACGCTGACCATGCAGGTCGCGCGCCTGCTGGATGAGGGCAGCACGCGCACGCCGTGGGGCAAGGCGGTACAGATGCTGCGCGCGGTGCAGCTGGAAGTGCATCTGTCCAAGGCGCAGATCCTCGACCTGTACCTCGAACGCGCGCCCTTCGGCGGCACCATCGAGGGCGTGGAGGCCGCCAGCTGGGCCTACCTCGGCAAGCCCGCCTCGCGCCTGTCGCGCGCCGAGGCCGCCTTGCTGACCGTGCTGCCGCAGTCGCCCAGCCGCCTGCGTCCGGATCGCCATCCGCAGGCCGCCCAGGCCGCGCGCGACAAGGTGCTGGCGCGCATGGTGGCCCTGGGCGTGTGGACCCAGGCGCAGGTCGACGATGCGCGCATCGAACCGGTGGTCGCGCGTTCCCTGCAGCCGCCGATGCGCGCGGCGTTGCTGGCGCGACGCCTGCACCTGCAGCAGCCGCGCGCATCGCGCATCGTCTCCACGCTGGACGCCGACCTGCAGCGCACGTTGGAAGACCGGGTGACTGCGTATTTCTCCGACCTGCCCGAGCGCACCTCCGCCGCGCTGCTGGTGGTCGACAACGCCACGATGGAGGCCCGCGCCTATGTCGGCTCGGTGAAGTTCGGCGATGCCAAGCGCCTGGGCCACGTGGACATGGTGCAGGCTTGGCGCTCGCCGGGTTCCACCCTCAAGCCCTTTCTCTACGGGCTGGCGCTGGACGACGGCCTGATCCATTCCGAAAGCCTGCTGGTGGACGCGCCGCAGGGCTTCGGCGGCTACCGGCCGGGTAACTTCGATGCGGCCTTCAACGGTCCGGTCGGCGTGGCCGAAGCCTTGCGCCTGTCGCTCAACGTGCCGGCGGTCGACGTGCTGGACCGGGTCGGGCCATCGCGGTTTGCCGCGCGCCTGGCCAATGCCGGTATCGACCTGCATTTCCCGCGAGGCGCCAAGCCCAACCTGGCGCTGATCCTGGGGGGCACCGGGGCGCGGCTGGAAGACCTGGTCGGCGCCTTCGCCGCCTTCAATCGCGCAGGCCTGGCCGGACGCGTGCGCTATACACCGGATGCGCCGACCGCAGACCGACGCCTGCTCTCACCGGGCGCGGCCTGGATCATCCGCCAGATCCTGCAGGATCATCCGCGCCCCGGCTATGCGCTGGACACCTTCGACACCGCCAGCCAACCCCCTGTAGCGTGGAAGACCGGCACCAGTTACGGCTATCGCGATGCCTGGGCGATCGGCGGCACGCGCCGCTACACCGTGGGGGTGTGGGTCGGGCGCCCGGACGGCACCCCGTTGCCCGGCCAGTACGGCGCGGTCACCGCGCTGCCGCTGATGTTTGAGGTGATCGACAGCCTGCCGCGCGCGCGCGGCGATGCGATGGTCACCCCGGCGCCGCCCAGCGTGGCGCAGGTGGACGTGTGCTGGCCGCTGGGCCTGCCACCCGACCCGCAGGCGCCGCAGCTGTGCCAGAAGCGCCTGCAGGCGTGGACCCTGGACGGCAACGTGCCGCCCACCTTCCCCGAGCGCGAGGCGCGGCTGTGGCATGGCGGCGTGGAGCGCTTCACCCGTGATGCGGCGACCGGCCAGCGCCTGTCGCCGCAGTGCGCTGAGCGTCACGTGGCCGAGCCCGCGCAGATCGCACGCTGGCCGGCATTGGCGGCCCCGTGGCTGACCCAGGCCGAGCGCACCGCCTCGCGCCTGCCCGCGTTGGCGGCGGACTGTGCCCCGGACAGCCGCGACGCGATGGAAACCCTGCGCATCGAAGGCCTCAACGACCGCGCGACAATCGCCCGTGCGCCCGGCAGCCTGAAACCGGCGACCGTGCGCCTGCGGGCGCTGGGCACCGAGGCCCAGGTGCAATGGCTGCTGGACGGCCGCTGGATCGCCACCACCCAGGGGCGGCGCAGTTTCGAGCAGGGTTTCGACCAGCCCGGCGAGCACATGCTCACCGCGCTCGCCGAAAGCGGCGCGTGGACGACCTTGCGGTTCGAGGTGCTGCGCTGAAGCAGGCGCCACCTCCTGTAGAGCGGAGCTTGCTCCGCTGAGGTCGTACTCGCGCGGGTCTCATCGAAGCGCAGCGGAGCAAGCTCCGCTCTACAGCGGGATGATGCTGTCGCTCGATGTGTGTGCTGCAAAAAAAGCGAGCGCCCTTGGGCGCCCGCTCCGTACCGATTCTTGGAGTTCAACTACTTGCCGATCCAGCCTTCCAGCATGTCGGCGAACTCGTCGGCGTGCTCTTCTTCCTGCGCCAGGATTGATTCCAGGATGCGCTTGGTGGTGGTGTCCTTGTCGCCAATGTAGTTGATCATCTGGCGATAGCTGTCGATGGCAATGCGCTCGGCAATGAGGTTTTCCTTGACCATGTCACGCAGGTCGGTGCCTTCCTTGTACTCGGCGTGCGAGCGCGCGGTCAGCGTATCGGGATTGAGGTCCGGCTCGCCACCCAGCTGCACGATGCGCTCGGCCAGCTTGCCCGCATGATCCTGCTCCTGCTGGGCATGTTCGAGGAACTCGGCCTTGACCGAATCGGCCAGCATGCCCTTGGCCATGAAGTAGTGGCGGTAGTAGCGCAACACGCACACGTACTCGGTTGCCAGGGCCTCGTTGAGCAGCTTGATCACTTCCTTGCGGTCGGCGATATAGCTGCCGGTGATGGCGCCGTCCTCGATGCTCTTGCGCGCGTTGGCACGCAAGGTGTCGCGGTCGGACAGCTCGTTGGCGTCGGTGTGGTCGAACTTGGTCTTGGCTGATGTCTTGGACATTGGCAGGCCTCTTTGGGTGAGGGAAGGAAAGTAGGGATGAAACGTCAGTCGGGAAGCTGCTCGAGCACGTGCTCGGCCGAGGACACCTTGAATTCGCCAGGCGCTTCGACCCAGACCTGCTTGACCACGCCGTCCTCGGCATAGAGGGCATAGCGGCGCGAGCGCAGGCCCATGCCGTTGCCGCTCAGGTCGATGTCCAGCCCGAGGGCGCGGGTCAGATCGCCGCTGCCATCGGCCAGCATCTGCAGGCCGTCGGGGACACTCAACGCCTCACCCCATGCCTTCATGACAAAGGCGTCGTTGACCGACACGCAGTACACGTGGATGCCGCGTTTGAGGAAGTCGTCGTAGTGCGCGATGAAGCCCGGCAGATGCTTCTCAGAGCAGGTCGGAGTGAAGGCGCCGGGGACGCCGAACATCACGACCTTCTGGGCATTGAACAGCGTCGGCGTATCGACCGTCTCCACGCCCTGACGGATACGAGTGACAGTAACTTCCGGGATGCGCTGTCCGCTTTCGATGGTCATGGTCGCTCTGACTGAATGGGTGCCGGGCGGAGGTGCCCGCGCATGAACGCCACCCTAGAAGCTCGCGCGGAAAGGCCGCGTCAAAACCCTTGAAAACGCCTGGGCGGCGCTTATCTGTTGGTCATGGAGGCCGAGGGCCCCTGCCGCGCCGGTCCCTCGGCATGTCGGCAACCGAACAGGAGAAGACAACATGCGTTACGTGCATTATCAGGGTGGTTTTCCGCGCGTTGGCCAGGCCGATCTGGGCCGCGTGTTCGAGCGTTTCGTCCAGAACGGGACCAGCGAGGGCTGGACGCCGCAGGTCGACGTGAAGGAAGAAGCCGGGCGGTTCGTGATCTACGCCGACTTGCCGGGCGTGGACCTGGACGCGATCGAGGTCCAGATGGACAAGAACGTGCTCAGCATCCGCGGCGAGCGTGCGGCGCCGGCCGTCGGTGAGCAGGAGCGGTTCTCGCGCCAGGAACGCCGCCACGGCGCGTTCGTGCGCAACTTCACTCTGCCAGAGACGGCCGATGCCGACGGCATCGTGGCCACCGGGCGCAACGGCGTGCTGGAGGTCGTGATTCCCAAGCGCGCCGAACTGGCCCCGCGGCGGATCCAGGTGGGTCGCGAGTCGATCCAGTAACCTGTGCAGGTGGGCCCGATCTGTCGGGCCAGTGTCAGCGGGTCCAGGGCGGTCTCCAGCCGCCCTGGGCCAGGATCAAGCCCGTGACTGCAAGGTCGCGGGCTTTCTTGCGGAGGTGCGATGGAATTCAAGGATTACTACCAGACCCTGGGCGTCGAGCCGACGGCGGGCGAGGCGGAGATCAAGACGGCGTATCGCCGCCTGGCCCGCAAGTATCATCCGGATGTCAGCAAGGAGGCCGACGCCGAGGAGCGATTCAAGGCCGTCAACGAGGCCTACGAGGCGTTGCGCGATCCTGAAAAGCGCGCGGCTTACGACCAGCTCAAGGCGCGCGGCTACCGACCGGGCCAGGAATACCAGCCGCAGGATTTCGGCGGCGGGGGGTTTGGCGGCGGGCAGGGCTTCGACTTCGAGGAAGTGTTCGGCAGCAGTGGCGGCGGTGCCGGCTTCAGCGATTTCTTCGAGAACCTGTTCGGCCAGCGCGCCCGTGGCGGTGCCGGACCGGGCTTTTCGAGCGGACAGGCGCCCAGGGGCGACACCCGGGCCAAGCTGTCGGTGCCGCTCAAGGCGGTCTACGAGGGCAGTAGCATCCGGGTCACCGTCAACGGCAAGCAGCTGGAAGTGCGGGTGCCCAAGGGCATCAAACCCGGCCAGTCGATCCGGCTGGGGGGGCAAGGCACCAGCGGCGGCAACCTGCTGCTGGAGATCGAATACGCGGCCGACCCGCAGTTCGAGGTCGACGGGCGCAACATCATCCACGTCCTCCAGGTCACGCCCTGGCAGGCGGCGCTGGGCGCCACGGTCAGCGTGCCGACCCTGGGTGGGTCGGTGGACCTGAAGATCCCGCCCGATTCCGACGCCGGTCGCAAGCTGCGCCTGCGCGGTCGCGGACTGCCGGGCAGCCCGGCGGGCGACCAGATCGTCGAGTTGGAGATCACCGCCCCGCGCGCCACGACCGATGCCAAGCGCAAGGCCTACGAAAAGCTGGCCAAGGCTTTCGCCGACGATTAGCCGGAGCGGTCGATCGCCTGGTGTTTGATAACCAGAACGGGCGCCTTGCGGCGCCCGTTCCGTGTCTACCCGTGATGGCCCTCAGGTGCCGGGCGCGGCAGCTTGTCCATCGGCCAGGATGCGCTCGATCACCTCGGACAGTTCGTCTTCGGAGAACGGTTTGGTCAGATAGGCCTTGGCCCCCTGGCGCATGCCCCACATGCGGTCGGTGTCCTGATCCTTGGTAGTGACCAGGATGACCGGGATGTGCCGGGTGGTGCTCTCGCGACTGAGCTGACGCGTGGCCTGAAAGCCGTTGAGGTTGGGCATCACCACATCCATCAACACCATGTCCGGCAACTCGCGCTTGGCCACTTCCACGCCCTGGGCGCCGTCTTCGGCGGTGATCCAGTCGTGCCCCAGCTTTTCGACGATGCGCTGGATGCCCAGCAGCTGCGACGGAGAGTCGTCGACGATGAGAATGCGTGCCATGCGGTACCCCTGTTTGTCCCCGGCTCGATTGTAGAGGCTGTTCATCGACAAGGTAATACGCCAGTGACCGGTCGGGGTCACGGATGTTCCGTTCGTCTGGAGCTCTGGCCAGATGCCGGTGCGACCGCCGTCCAGGCGCGCGGGGATGCAGCGGCCAAAAGGCTGCGGCAGGTCACATTCCTGGCACTAGGCCCGGTGCGATGAGCGCGTGGGCGGGCGCTCACGCAGCGCTGGGTCAGGACGAAGTGCTGCAATGAGGGGGAAAGCGGGCCGTGCGGTCCGCCGGCAACGGCCCGTCGCGATAGAGCTGGCATGCCATGGCGTCCATGCGTTCAGCGGCCTGGCAGAACACATCCGGGACAGGCGCCGGCGTTCCCGCAGGCCGTTCCTGTGAGCGTGCATCGCGCGCGCAGGGCACGGCGTAGACGCGCGTGGTCTTGACCTGATGGGCCGTGGCGACCGTGATGCTGGTCGAAGGCATGTCCGTGATCTGCGCGCTGTAGTCATCGCGCAGCTGATCGAAATGACCCTGGCGCAGGGTCTCCAGCAACGCGGTGGTGTCGGTGGCCGGAATCTGGCCGTGGATCAGAATCGGCGCGGAAGCAGTGCCGGTGTCCGCGGCGACCTTGCGCGCGGTGGCATCGGAGCCTGGCCGGCTGGGCAGCGACAGGGTCGCCTGGCCATCCGCCTTGAGCGCCAGCGTGAACGTGGCGCAGGCACCGAAGCAGGGCGAGCGCTCCAGGGTGACTTGTGTGATCGGGTCGTCGGCAGTCGCCGCGCTCGGTGCCGCGGCGTCGGGCAGGTGGCTGCAGCCGGCGATGAGCGAGGGCAGGCCAAGCGTGAGGGCCAGGCGGGCGAGCGGCATGTCGAAGCGTCGCATGGAGGCGTCCTTGCGCTGGATGGAGGTGTCGAGCTTACTTGAGCGTCTGTGCACGCTTTTCATCGATCCACTTGGAGGCCTGGGCCGGGGTATAGGCCCGCATCCAGGTCAGCAGGGCGCCGATGTCCTCGCCGTACCACAGGTCGGCGCGCTGGTCGGCATGCAGGAAGCGCTCTTCGACCATGCGGTCGATCATCCCGATCAGTGGTGCGTAGAAGCCCTCCATGTCCAGGAACGCACAGGGCTTGTTCCCGATCCCCAGCTGGCGCCAGGTCAGCATCTCGAAGATCTCTTCCATCGTGCCGAAGCCGCCGGGCAGGGTGATGAAGCCGTCGGCCAGCTCGAACATGCGCATCTTGCGTTCGTGCATGGAGCCGACGATCTCCAGCGTGGTCAGGCCGCGGTGGGCGACCTCCCAGTCGGCCAGCTGTTTGGGGATCACGCCGGTGACCTCGCCGCCCGCTTCCAGCACCGCATTGGCCACCGTGCCCATCAGGCCCACGTTGCCGCCGCCGTAGACCAGGCGCAGGCCATCGGCCGCCAGGCGCTTGCCGAGTTCGGCGGCACGCTGGGCGTAGACGGGCTTGCTGCCAGCGTTGGAACCGCAATAGACACAGACGGATTTCATAGGGGGACTCCAGGAGACATCGGAAGAAGAATCACTCGGGTCGTCGCAGCGCGCGGCGCAGGCCCCGTGCCAGGGCGACCCGCCCGCCGCCCAGCAGGACGATGGCGAGCGTATAGAGCAGGTAGGGATGAATGCCGAACAAGGTGGCGGCGGCAAGCGCAACCAGCCCTGCGGCCATCGCCGTGAAGCCTGCCCATTTGAGTGTGCGGATCGACGCCATGTCCAAGCCTTGGCCGGCAGGGGAAACGAAAGAAGGCTCCGCCCTGCGGCGAAGCCTCCTTCCCACCTCGGTGTGTGGACTCAGTTCGCCTTGTGGATGGCGCGCTTGTCCACGGCCATGGCCGCGTCGTGCACCACTTCGGACAGCGAAGGGTGGGCGTGGCAGATGCGGGCCAGGTCGTCGGCCGAACCACTGAACTCCATGGTCAGCACGCCTTCGTGGACCAGCTCGGAGACGTTCACGCCCACCAGGTGCATGCCCAGCACGCGGTCGGTCTCGGCATGGGCCAGCACCTTGACGAAGCCCGCCGGCTCGGCCATCGCCACGGCGCGGCCGTTGGCGGCGAACGGGAAGCTGCCGGCCTTGTACGGCACGCCCTCGTCCTTGAGCTGCTGCTCGGTCTTGCCGACCCAGGCGATTTCCGGTTCGGTGTAGATGACCCACGGGATGGTGTCGAAGTTGACGTGGCCCGGCAGGCCGGCGATCAGCTCGGCCACGGCGATGCCTTCCTCGAAGCCCTTGTGCGCCAGCATCGGGCCGCGCACGCAGTCGCCGATCGCCCAGACGCCATCGACGCCGGTGTGGCAGTGCTCGTCGACCACGATCTGGCCGCGCTCGTTGAGCTGCACGCCAGTGCCCTCGGCCAGCACGCCCTTGGTCGCGGCGCGGCGGCCCACGGCCACCAGCAGCTTGTCCACGGTCAGGGTCTGCTCGCCGTCCTTGTCGGTGTAGCTGACGAGGACTTCCTTCTTCTTGCCCTTGCCGGTGATCTCGGTCGCGCTGACCTTGGCGCCCAGCTTGATGTCCAGGCCCTGCTTCTTGAATTCCTTGGCGGCGGTCTTGGCCACTTCCGCGTCGGCCACGGCCAGGAAGTCCGGCAGGGCCTCCAGGATGGTGACCTCGGCGCCCAGGCGCTTCCACACGCTGCCCAGCTCCAGGCCGATCACGCCCGCGCCGATCACCGCCAGGCGCTTGGGCACCTCGGTGAAGTCCAGCGCGCCGACGTTGTCGACGATGTACTCGTTGTCGAACTTGGCGAACGGCAGCTCGATCGAATCCGAGCCGGCGGCCAGGATCACGTTGGTGCCCTGCAGCTCGACCTCGGTGTCGTCGTGCTGCTTGACCTTGACCAGGTTGCCCGGCTGCAGCTGGGCGAAGCCGTAGTAGGCGGTGACCTTGTTGGCCTTGAACAGCATCGCGATGCCGCCGGTGAACTGCTTCACGATCTTGTCCTTGCGGCCGACCATGGTTGCCACATCGATCTTGGCGTCCTTGAAGGTGATGCCGTGGTCGCCGAACAGATGACCCATGTTCCAGAACTGCCGCGAGGAATCGAGCATCGCCTTGGACGGGATGCAGCCCACGCGCAGGCAGGTGCCGCCCAGGGCGGGCTTGCCATCCTTGCCCAGCGCCGCATCGACGCAGGCGACCTTCATGCCCAGCTGCGCGGCGCGGATGGCCGCGTGATAGCCGGCCGGGCCGGCACCGATGACGACGACGTCGTAGTTCTCTGCCATTTCAGATTTCCTTTGCCTTTCCCTTCCCCATGTTCGAGGGAAGGTGGCGCTGAGCGCCGGATGAGGGTTCGGCGGAGCAGGGCAGGCCTGGCGCCGAGTGCTGCCAGATATGAGGTGAGTCTCCGGCGAAATGACTTCGTCCGGCCCTCACCCCAACCCCTCTCTCCCACGGGACTTGCTTCGGTCGCCGTCGGGAGAGGGGCTTCAAGGCAGTTACAGACCGAACAGCATGCGGCCCGGGTTTTCCAGCTGGTTCTTGATGTCCACCAGGAACTGCACCGAATCCTTGCCGTCGATGATGCGGTGATCGTAGGACAGCGCCAGGTACATCATCGGGGCGATCACGACCTGGCCGTTTTCGGCGATCGGGCGTTCCTTGATGGCGTGCATGCCCAGGATGGCGCTCTGCGGCGGGTTGATGATCGGCGTGGACAGCAGCGAGCCGAAGGTGCCGCCATTGGTGATGGTGAAGGTGCCACCCTGCAGGTCGTCCAGGCCCAGCTTGCCGGCGCGCGCCTTGGCGGCGTAGTCGGCGATGCCCTGTTCGACATCGGCGAAGGACTGGCGCTCGACGTTGCGCAGCACCGGGGTCACCAGGCCCTTGTCGGTCGACACGGCAATCGAAATGTCGCTGTAGCCGTGGTAGATGATGTCGTCGCCGTCGATGGAGGCGTTGACCAGCGGGAAGCGCTGCAGCGCGTTGGCGGCGGCCTTCACGAAGAAGCTCATGAAACCCAGCTTGATGCCGTGGGCTTTCTGGAACTCTTCCTGCAGCTCCTTGCGCGCGGCCGACACCTTGGCGAGGTTGACCTCGTTGAAGGTGGTCAGCATGGCGGTGGAGTTCTTGGACTCCATCAGGCGCTTGGCGATGGTCCTGCGCACGCGCGTCATCGGCACGCGCTCTTCCGGACGGGCGCCGGAGGCCTTGCCCACGCCGCCGCCGGCGGCGAACTTGACGATGTCTTCCTTGGTGACCGCGCCGCGACGGCCGGTGCCTTCGACCTGGGCCGGGTCCACGCCCTCGGTGATGGCAGAGAAGCGCGCGCCCGGGGGCAGCGAACCGGTATCGCCGGCCGCCTTGGGCGCCTCGGCCTTGGTGGCCTTCGGTGCTTCGGCCGCCTTGGGTGCGTCGGCCTTGGCAGCCGGCTTCACTTCTTCCTCGGCCGGCTTGGACGGCGCGGCCTCGGCAGCGGCGCCTTCCTCGATGATGGCCAGCAGCTGCGAGGAGGTAACGGTGTCGCCTTCCTGGAACTTGATTTCCTTCAGCACGCCATCGACGGGCGAGGGCACTTCCAGGACGACCTTGTCGGTCTCCAGGTCCACCAGGTTCTCGTCGCGCTTGACGGCGTCACCGGCCTTCTTGTGCCAGCTTGCGATGGTGGCGTCGGAAACGGATTCGGGAAGTACCGGAACTTTGACTTCGGTTGCCATGCGGGGAACGTCCTAGATTTCTCGTCGGGTAGGTATGGAGGTGCTGCGTTATTCGGCGACGACGTCGTCGCCGAAGGAGTTGACCAGTGCATCGGCGACCAGCTGCTGCTGTTCGGCCACGTGCTCGGCGAAATGGCCGGCGGCGGGCGAGGGCGAACGGGCACGGCCGGCGTAGTGCAGTTCCTGCTTGGGACCCAGGCAGGCCTGCAGATGGTGCTTGATCTGGTACCACGCGCCCTGGTTCTGCGGCTCTTCCTGGCACCAGACCACGTCGGTGGCGTTGCTGTACTTCTTCAGCTCGGCAGCCAGCAGTTCGCGCGGGAACGGATACAGCTGCTCCACGCGCAGGATGGCCACGTCGTCCTGCTCGCGCTTGGCGGCATCCTCGGCCAGGTCGTAGTAGACCTTGCCCGAGCAGGCAACCACGCGCTTGACCTTCTTCGGGTCGGCCTTGGCGTCCGGGATCAGCTGCTGGAACTCGCCGTTGGCCAGCTCGTCCAGGCTGGACACGGCCAGCTTGTGGCGCAGCAGCGACTTGGGCGTCATCACGATCAGCGGCTTGCGCGTGGTCATGCGCATCTGCCGGCGGATCATGTGGAAGGCCTGGGCCGGAGTGGTCGGGACGCAGACCAGCATGTTGTCCAGGGCGCACAGCTGCAGGAAGCGTTCCAGGCGCGCCG
Source organism: Pseudoxanthomonas sp. JC1303 (assembly GCF_058448525.1). Classification (NCBI taxonomy): domain Bacteria; kingdom Pseudomonadati; phylum Pseudomonadota; class Gammaproteobacteria; order Lysobacterales; family Lysobacteraceae; genus Pseudoxanthomonas; species Pseudoxanthomonas sp. JC1303. The sequence continues at coordinate 3,761,169 of NZ_CP185958.1, forward strand.
AGCTGTGCTCGGGGCCCTGGCCTTCGTAGCCGTGCGGCAGGAACAGTGCCAGGCCGGTGATGCGGCCCCACTTGGCTTCGCCGGCGGCGATGAACTGGTCGATCACCACCTGCGCGCCGTTGGCGAAGTCACCGAACTGCGCTTCCCAGATGCACAGGGCATTGGGGTCGGTGGTGGAGTAGCCATACTCGAAGCCCATCACCGCTTCCTCGCTCAGCAGCGAGTCGATGACCGTGGCGTCCTGCGGATCGTCGACCAGCTGGCGCAGCGGCAGGTAGTAGCTGTCGGTCTTCTGGTCGTGGAGGATCGCGTGGCGATGGAAGAACGTGCCGCGGCCCGCGTCCTGGCCGACCAGACGCAGGGTGTGGCCCTCGGACAGCAGGGTGGCGTAGGCCAGGTTCTCGGCAAAGCCCCAGTCGCCCGGCAGCTCGCCTTCGGTCATCTTGGCGCGGTCCTCGTAGATCTTGGCCACGCGCGGATGCAGGTGCACGCCTTCGGGGATGGTGTTGATGATCTTGGCCAGCTGCGCCAGCTTGCCCGGCTTGACCGTGGTGTCCACCGGATCGGAGAGCTTGCCCGACAGGTACTTGGACCAGTCGATGGCGAGCGGGTCACGCTCGGGCTTGGCCAGCTCGGTCGTGTAGGCGCCGGAATCGAGCTTGTCGCGGTAGGTGTCCACCATCGTCTTGGCTTCGCCGTCGGCGATGACCCCGGCCTGCTCCAGCTGCGCGGCGTACAGCTCGCGCGTGGTCTTGTGCTTGCGGATCACCTGGTACATCAGCGGCTGGGTCGCGGCCGGCTCGTCGGCCTCGTTGTGGCCCCAGCGGCGGTAGCAGACCAGGTCGATGACTACGTCCTTCTTGAACTGCTGGCGGAATTCATAGGCCAGGTTGGCGCAGAACACCACCGCTTCCGGATCGTCACCATTCACGTGCAGCACCGGGGCGCCGACCATCTTGGCCACGTCGGTGCAGTACAGGGTCGAGCGCGCGTCGTCGCGGGCGCTGGTGGTGAAGCCGACCTGGTTGTTGATCACGATGTGCACGGTGCCGCCGATGGCGAAACCGCGGGCCTGGGACATCTGCAGCAGTTCCATGACCACGCCCTGGCCGGCGAAGGCCGCGTCGCCGTGGATCAGGACCGGCAGCACGTGGCTGCGATCGGTGTCGCTGTAGCGCTCCTGGCGCGAACGCACGGAGCCTGCGACCACCGGGTCGACGATTTCCAGGTGCGAGGGATTGAAGGCCAGGGCCAAGTGGACCGGGCCGCCGGGGGTAGCCACGTCGGCCGAGAAGCCCATGTGGTACTTCACATCGCCGGTGTGGGCACGGTCGTCGTGGGCGTGCTCGAACTTGCCCTCGAACTCGTCGAAGAGCTTGCGCGGGTTCTTGCCCAGGGTATTGACCAGCACGTTGAGGCGGCCGCGGTGGGCCATGCCCACGGCGATGTCGCGCATGCCGTCGGTGCCGCTGCGGCGCAGCAGCTGGTCCATCATCGGGATCAGCGAATCGCCGCCTTCCAGCGAGAAACGCTTCTGGCCGACGTACTTGGTGTGCAGGTAGCGCTCCAGGCCTTCCGCGGCGGTCAGCCGCTCCAGCGTGCGCTTGCGGGTCTCGGTGTCCAGACCGTAGTTGCCGCCGGCCTGTTCCAGGCGCTGGTACCACCACTTGCGCTGGTCGTGGTCGGGGATATGCATGAACTCGGCACCGATCGAGCCGGTGTAGGTCGCCTGCAGGCGCGCGAGCAGGTCGCGCAGCACCATGCGCGACTGGCCGGCGACGCCGCCGGTGCTGAACTCGCTGTCCAGGTCACGCTCTGACAGGGTATGCCAGTCCAGGCTCAGGTCCGGCGGATTGACCGGGTCGGTCAGGTTGAGCGGATCGACCTTGGCGCCCAGGTGACCGCGCGAGCGATAGGCGGTGATCAGGCGGCCGACGTGGCGCTCGCGTTCGTCCGAGGGCGACGCACCGTTGGCCGCGTTGGCGGCCAGCTTGGAGGCCTGGGTGATGTGCTCGATGGCGGCCGAATGGGGGACGTCGCCGGCCTCACGGCCCTGGAAGCCGTCAAAGAAGGCCTTCCACTTGGGATCCACGCTGTCCGGCGCGACGAGGTACTGCTCGTACAGATCCTCCACGTAGGCGGCGCTGCCGCCGTTGAGCTGGGAGGTCTGCACAAACTGCTTGAGAAGATTGTCCACGGTGGTTGCCTACGGCGTCTTTGTGGGGAAAAAGTGGCTCGGTGGCCGGCCCGGTTGCAGCCGGTTGGCGGGCATTTCGCCCGCCGACAAACCAGCAAATTATAGGCTTCGGCCTGAATCCGGGCGGGTCCGGGCGTGGGATCGAGCAGGTGTGTCCGTGCAATGACCCACTATGCGGGACATTGCAGATGAACCCTTAAAGACCAAGGGCGCGCAGCTCCGTGCAGGCGCGGGCGCGCTCCCAGAAGCGGCCGAATTCCTCACGCAGCTGGCGGCTGCGCCCCGGGGCGTGCAGATCGGCTTCGCCATCGAAGCGATGCCCGAGCGGACGAAAGTAATAGCCACCGCCGTCGCTGGCGACGAAGGCGGCCGCGTAGGCGCGGTCCACGGGCTCTTCAATGGCGCGCAGCAGAAAACTGCTGGGGAGCCGCTGGGCCAGGGGGAGGAGGGGCGCATTGGAGCGCTGTGGAATGCCGGGGTCCTGCAGGAGGATCCGGATCTCGGCCCCGCGCTGGCGCACGGCCAGCCCGCGTAGCGCCTCGAGGACCGCTGGCGCGTCGAACAGGCCCGGGTCCAGGTCGCGGGTGTAGATGCACAGCAGGCTGCGGGTGTCGCCCGCCAGGGCCGTAACGACCTCGATGGCCTGGGCCAGGTGTTCGACTTCCATGGCGTCAGTGGCGCAGGTCCAGGCGCATGTACTGGTGCGGAATGCCGACATCGTCGAACGGCTCGCCGATGGCCACGAATCCGTGGCGGGCGTAGAAGCTCTCGTTGGCGACCTGGGCGTAGAGATTGAGCGTGGCCCAGCCGTGTGCGCGGGCCTGGTCGATCATGGCCTTGAGCAGGGCCTCGCCCACGCCCTTGCCGCGCCAGGGCTTGAGCACGGCCAGGCGGCTGAAGCGGCCATCGGGGGTCAGCCGAGCGGTGCCGATGGGCGCGCCATGCGCGTCGACCGCCAGCATGTGCTCGCCCTCCGGATCCATCGAGTCCCATTCGGTGTCCAGCGGCGCGTGCTGCTCGGTCACGAATACCGATTCGCGGACCCAGCGCAGGGCCTCGCGGTCGGCGCTGAAGGAAGCAGGGCGCAGGGTGAACTCAAGCGGCGTCGAACTCGTCATCGTCATCGGTCCCGGGCAGCACGTAATGGCCGGACGTTACCAGAGCCGAAACCGCCTGGCGGCCCTGTTCGCCTAAGGTCTGGTATGCGGCTGCATCCAGCTCGGCGGCGGCGGCCAGGGCGCGGGCATCGCGCACCGACATGGGCAGCGCCTGGCCGCTGGCGAACAGGGCCGCGCCCCGGGCCGCCCGGCGCCAGGCCATGCGGGTCATGGGGTGGCGCTGCAGCACCGCGCCTTGCGCCAGGGCGGCCTCCAGTTCGGCGCGGTCCGGCGCCAGTTCGGGCACCGCGGCTTCTCCGGCACTGCGATAAGTGGTGATGAAACGGCCGAACCACTCACCCAGCCGATCCGGGTCGTTCATGCGCAGGGCGTTGAGCGCTTCGACCACGCGCCCCATCGCGGCGGCATCGATCTCGTTCGGGTCGGTTGGCGCAGCGAGGTCCCGGTCCTGGTAACGGATCGCCTCGTCGGCATCGGCGACCAGGGTGTCGAGGTAATCGCCGATCAGTTCGGCGGCCGAGGGCGCGCGCATGCCGACCGAGAAGGTCAGGCACGGGTCTTGGGCCACGCCGTGATGGGGGACGCCCGGGGGGAGGTACAGCATGTCGCCCGGCGCCAGCACCCAGTCGTGGGTGGGACTGAACTGGCGCAGCAGCTTGAGCTCGACGTCGTCGCGGAAATCCAGCGGCGGATTGGGCGAGGCATCGATCTGCCAGCGGCGATGGCCGTGCGCCTGCAGCAGGAACACGTCGTACTGGTCCACATGCGCACCAACCGAACCGCCGGTGGCCGCGAAGCTGACCATGATGTCGTCGATGCGCCAGCGCGGCAGGAAGGCAAAGGCCTCCAGCAGCGCGGCGATGTCCGGATCCCACTTGTCCACGTCCTGCACCAGCAGGGTCCAGTCGTGGTCGGGCATGCCCGGGAATTGGTCCTCTTCGAACGGGCCGCTGCGCACCGACCATGCATCCCGACCACGGTCGTGCACGATCAGCCGCGACAGCGCCGCCTCTTCGCAGGCCAGGCCGGCCAGATCGCCCGGCTCAATCGGCGAGACGAAGCCCGGGAAGGCGTTGCGGATCAGCAGCGGACGCTTCTGCCAGTAGTTGCGCAGGAAGGTGGCGGCGGACATGCCCAGCGGGAACTGCTTGCGCGCGTCGATTTCGATCGGGGGTTGGGGGGCTGGCTTGGAAGACGGTTTGCGGGTGGCCATGGTCGTGGGGAAGGTCAGGAAGAAGGGAGGTTCGCATCCAGCGAGCGCTGGCGTAGATAGAGAAACAGCGGCAGGCCACAGGAGACGCCGATGCACAGCGTGGCCGGGATCGCCCACCACGCACCGCGAATCGCCCGGCGCCGCGTCTCGATGAAGACCAGGGCAAACAGGGTCAGGGCCGAACACACCACATCCAGCCCGAAGAAGCCGCCGATGCGGGTGGAGAACAACTCGCTCAGCATCATCGGCACGTCCAGTCCGTGCGCGGCCAGCCAGGGCCAACACCAGGCCAGTGGCACCAAGGTGCCGATCGCGGTGAGCAGCAGGTACAGCGGGCGTGCAAACGAGGCGGAAGGCATGACGGGTACACCGGGTCGGGGAGGCTTGCGGACGCTGAGGCCCGGTGCGAGCCGGCCAGGCGTCAGTTGGCGATCGCGTCGTAACCTGCCGCGCTGAATTCGACTAAACACCAGCCGTGCCCGAACGGGTCGGCCAGCTGAACGATCCGGCCCCACGGCTGGCTGCGGATGTCGGTTTCGCGTCGCAGCCCGGCCTGCTCGGCACGCGCCAGCGCTGACTCCAGATCCTCCACCACCACATCCAGGTGTAGCGGGGTCCAGTGCCGGGCGTAGTCGCGCAGGCTGTTGGCTGTGGCCTGGGAACCGTCGCGCTTGGCCAGCAGGTAGATCGGTGCGGTGGCACCCAGCAGTTCCACGGCCCCCGTGCCGAACCGGCGCCCGCTCGTCAGGCTAAATGCCGCCGTATAGAGCGCCTCGGCCGCGGGCAGATCGGGAATGTCGATGTTGACCAGCAGGTGCATGAGCGGGCCTCCGGCGATAGGGACGCGGCGGGCGAAGGCGCCCGCCGGCATCGGTCAGATGTCGCGTGCCAGGTTCGCCGCCAGGCCGGTGTAGCCACCGGGGGTCAGCTCGCGCAGGCGTGCCTTGGCCTCGGCCGGCAGGTCCAGCGATTCGACGAAGGCCTGCATCGACGCGGCGGTGATGCCCTGGCCGCGGGTCAGGGCCTTGAGCTGCTCGTAGGGGTTGGGCAGGCCGTGGCGGCGCATGACGGTCTGCACCGCTTCGGCCAGCACTTCCCAGGCGGAATCCAGGTCGGCATCCAGGCGCTGTGGGTTGAGCTCCAGCTTGCCCAGGCCCTTGGCCAGCGAATCCACGGCGACCTGGGTATGGCCGAAGGCGGTGCCCAGGCCGCGCAGCACGGTGGAGTCGGTCAGGTCGCGCTGCCAGCGGCTGATCGGCAGCTTGGCCGAGAAGTGCTCGAACAGCGCATTGGCCACGCCGAAGTTGCCCTCGGCGTTCTCGAAGTCGATCGGATTGACCTTGTGGGGCATGGTCGAGGAGCCGACTTCGCCGTCCTTCAGCTTCTGCTTGAAGTAGCCCAGCGAGATGTAACCCCAGATGTCGCGCGACAGGTCCACCAGGATGGTATTGGCGCGGCGGGTGGCATCGCCGATTTCGGCCACGTTGTCGTGCGGCTCGATCTGGGTGGTGTAGGGATTGAAGACCAGACCCAGGCCTTCGACGAAGGCTTTGGCGAAGGCCGGCCAATCCACGTCCGGGTAGCTCACCACGTGCGCGTTGTAGTTGCCGACCGCGCCGTTGATCTTGGCGGTCAGTTCCACCGCCGCGATCTGCCTGAGCTGACGCTCCAGGCGGGCGACGACGTTGGCGATCTCCTTGCCCAGGGTGGTCGGCGAGGCGGTCTGGCCGTGGGTGCGCGAGAGCATGGGCTGGTCGGCCTGGGCATGGGCCAGGGCGCGCAGGCTGGCAGCGATGCCCTCCAAGCCCGGCAGCAGCACCTCGCGCCGCGCCTGCGCGAGCATCAGTCCGTAGGACAGGTTGTTGATGTCCTCGCTGGTACAGGCGAAGTGCACGAACTCCAGTGCCGGCCCCAACTCGGCATCGCCCTTGAGCTGCTCCTTGATGAAGTACTCCACCGCCTTGACGTCATGGTTGGTGGTGCGCTCGATCTCCTTGACCCGTCCGGCCTGCTCGACGCTGAAATCCTCGGCCAGCGCGCGCAGCTTCTGCACGGCGGCGGCGGAGAAGGGCGCCAGTTCGGTGATGCCCGGCTCGGCTGCCAGGGCCAGCAGCCACTCCACCTCGACCTTGATGCGGGCGCGGATCAGGCCGTACTCGGAGAAGATCGGGCGCAGGGCGTCGACCTTGGACGCGTAACGGCCATCGAGCGGGGACAGGGCAAGCAGGGTCGCGTTGGTCATTGAAAAGTGGCTGATGGAAGGGAAGAGGAGCAAGGGCGCCGGCGCGCAGGGCGCGGCTTGGCGGGGCCTCAAGGGCCGCACAGTTTACCCCTGTCGCCCATGTCACGCCCCGCGGCGTATCCTTCGCGGCTCCTCGCCAGCCGTTGCGGACTGACCACCGCGTGCCAGCCGTAGCCTTTTATCCAGAAGGAAACACGCTGATGCCGCACAAGGTCCGACTCGAACACGACAGCATGGGGGAACTGCAGGTCCCCGAGGCCGCCCTCTGGGGGGCCCAGACCCAGCGCGCCGTGCAGAATTTCCCCATTTCCGGCCGGCCGATGCCGCGCGGGTTCATTCGCGCGCTAGGCCTGATCAAGGCCGCCGCGGCCGAGGTCAACGCCGAGCTTGGCCTGCTGCCCAAGGCCACGTCCAAGGCGGTGCGCAAGGCGGCCTTTGAAGTGGCCCAGGGACACTTTGACGAACAGTTCCCCATCGATCTCTACCAGACCGGCTCGGGCACTTCGTCCAACATGAATGCCAACGAGGTCATCGCCAATCTCGCCACGCGCAGCGGCAAGGCCACCGTGCACCCCAACGACCATGTGAACCTGGGGCAGAGCTCCAACGACGTGGTGCCCACCGCGATCCGCGTCTCTGCGCAGCTGGCGGTGATCGAGGACCTGCTGCCGGCGCTCAAGCACCTGCGCAAGACCATCGATGCGCGCGGCAAGGCGCTGGGCAAGATCGTCAAGACCGGCCGCACCCACCTAATGGATGCCATGCCGCTGACCTTCGCCCAGGAATTCGGCGCCTGGTCGGCCCAGTTGGCCTCGGCGGAGGGACGCCTTGGCGACACGCTCAAGCGCCTGCGCCGGCTGCCGCTGGGCGGGACCGCCATCGGCACCGGCATCAACGCCGATCCACGCTTTGGCAAGCAGGTGGCCAAGGTGCTGACCGAGATGACCGGGGCCAAGTTCGAAAGTGCCGACAACAAGTTCGAAGGCCTGGCCGCGCAGGACGATGCGGTGGAGCTGTCAGGCCAGTTCAACGCGCTGGCCGTGGCCCTGATCAAGATCTCCAACGACCTGCGCTGGATGAACTCCGGTCCGCTGGCCGGCCTGGGCGAGATCGAGTTGCCGGCGCTGCAGCCGGGCAGCTCGATCATGCCGGGCAAGGTCAATCCGGTGATCCCGGAAGCCACGGTGATGGTCTGCGCGCAAGTCATCGGCCACCACACCGCGATCACCGTCGCCGGGCAGACCGGCAACTTCCAGCTCAACGTGACCTTGCCGCTGATCGCGGCCAATCTACTCGAATCGGTCCAGTTGCTGTCCAACGTGAGTCGCCTGCTGGCCGATTCGGCCATCGCCGGGCTGACCGTCCGCGAAGACAAGGTGCGCGAGGCGCTGGAGCGCAATCCGATCCTGGTGACCGCGCTCAACCCGGTCATCGGCTACGAAAAGGGCGCGGCCATCGCCAAGCAGGCCTATAAGCAGAACCGCCCGGTCCTGGAGGTCGCCATCGAGGTCACCGGCATGAGTGAGGCCGAACTCAAGCCGCTATTGGATCCTGCCGCCCTGGCCAAGGGCGGCATCCACGGCTGAGATCGCCTGACACCGGCCGGTTGCCGGGCGTGAGAAAGCCGGCGGGGTGATCCCGCCGGCTTTTTTTTATGGGGTGACCTAACGCGCTTCCAGGCGGATGGTCTGCATGCTGTCCTTGTATGGACGCAGTTCCGGGAAATCAGCCAGCAGCTGTGCCTGCAGCGGCTTGAGCTGCGCATCGGGGGCGATGGTGATCGTTACGCCGCCATTGGCCTGGAACTGGTCCAGCACCGCCTGGCGGCGCATCTGCAGCAGACCGAAGTAATGCTGCAATTCGGCGCGTTTGTCGGCCGGCTGCGGCAGTTCCACATCGTCGATCTTGAGCGTGCCATCCGGCCCGATCCCGACCGGTGCGCCTGGCGCCTGGCGCAGGCTCACCTGCAGCGTGGTGACGGAGGTTGCCGGCTTCATCCGCTCGGCGCGGCTGTTGGCGGCGTGATCCCCGCTGCCGCCGCAGGCGCTCAGTGCCAGGGCGGCCACGACCGGGGCCAAAACGAAGCGAAATCGGGACAGGACAGTCATGCGCTTGATTGTAAGCGATGCACCGGCGCGGCCCATGCCGCGCCGGTGCTGGCTTCACGTCATGATTTCCAGTCGTTGTCGTCCATGCAGTCATCGATATCGGACTGGTCCATGCCGGCGTAGGGCCGGAATGCAGGTTGCGCGGCCGCCAAGGCATCCTGCGCATCGCGCAGCTTGGGCAGGCGCGCGCACAGCTGCTCGACCTGGGGCTTGATCTTCTGCCGGGCGGCTTCTTCGGCCTGCTTGCCGACCTCGTCACTCGAGTCTCCGTTCAGCAGCCCCTTGAGCGCGGCCCCCGCGGCATCGATCCCGATCTTGGCCCCGGCCATGCCGATGGCGATGCCGTCGCTTGCCACGCCCTCCAGTTCTTTGCGGTAGGTCTTAGCCAGGGCCTTCTGCTCGGGCGTGGCATCGATGGTCTTGCCGTCGATGATGATGTCGCCGTCCGGCGTGATCGACGCATCGGGCGCATGGCTGCCGTCCTTGGCGTCGAGGGACATGGTGGAGCTACGCAGTTTGGACTGGGCCTTGCTCATCTCTGAGTTGGCCTTTTCCATCTCCTTGGACGCATCGTCCAGGCCCTTGCTGGCCTGCTCGACGGCGTGGCCTGCCACGCCCGTCAGTTTGCCATCGGCATCGCAGCCCGGAGCGCAGGCGGCCAGAGCCAGCAGGCCAGTGGCGGCGATGATGCGCAGTGAACGCTGGTGCATGGTGATCTCTCCCGGTGAGGTGATGTCAGTGTTTGGCGATGTCGACCGTGCCAGTCACGCCGCGATGGTCGATATCGCCGCTGCCCTTGCGGCGCACGCTGAGATTGCCGCGGATGTCGCGGGCGTCCAGGTCGCCAGATCCGATCGAGCCCACGGTGACATCGCCGGTGATGTCACCCAGGCGCAGGTCGCCGGAGCCGATCGATCCGATGTCGACGCCCGCCCCGACCTGATCAAGCGTCACGTCGCCCGAACCGATGCTGCCGACCTCGGTCCTGCCCTTGATTCCTGCGGCAACGACGTCACCGGAGCCAACCGACAGAACCTTCAGCGCACCGGCGCCGTGCAGCTTGAGGTCGCCGGAGCCGACCTTGGCGGTGACCAGGCCGGCCACGTCCTGCAGGTCCACATCGCCGGAGCCGACATCCGCGCTGGCAGCCTGGCCGCCGCGCAGGCTGGCATCGCCCGACCCCACGTCCAGTTGCACCAGCACGTCGTCGGGCACGCTGCCGTCCAGGTCCATGTACCAGTAGGTCGTGCCCATGGAGCGTGACAGGCGCAGATGCTTGGCCGGCATCAGGGTCACCACCAGCTTGTCCCCCTGGCGCTCCTGCTGCAGCTGCATGTCGTCCAACAGGTCCTTGCTGGATGCACATGCTCGGCCATCGAGGGTGCCGGTGCTTCCGGAGGTGGCCTTCAGCCGCAGATTGCTGGAGCCCACGTTGAACAGCACCGAATGCGCGCCGGCCAGGTCCAGCTTGAGCGAGCGCGGTGCCGAGTACTGGCAGCGCGCGTCCTGCGCACTGGCCAGCGCGGGCAGCACCAGCAGGGACAGTGCCGCGGCAATCACGGACAGGCCAGGGCGTCGACCCCTATGCAATGTCTTCATCTCCAGATTCCTTGCGTTGTCTTGGGGATCAGGCATCGTCACGGCGACGGCGAACCATCACGGCCAGGACGATCAGGGCAATGCCGACGACCGCGCCGATCCACAGGTCCGGATTGGCATAGATCGAGGGATTGCTGGTGTGGTGCAGGACCAGGTCCAGCGCCTGGGCAGGATCCTGGGCGGACTGGGACGCGCTTTCGAGGGTCTCGTGGCGGGCCAGCTCCGACGGGATCCAGATCCCGGGCAGGACGCTCAGCAGGCCGCGATACATGACCACGTACCAGACGTCCCCCAGCGGCAGGTTCAGCCCGGGCATGGCGCCCATGATGCTGATCACGATGCAGGCCAGCAGCGGCACCAGGACCGCCCACAGGAACGGCACCCGACGTGCCCAGGCCGAGCACAGCATCAGCCAGCCGATCGCGGGCAGCGACCACAACACGTAGATGGGCAGGGTGGCCAGCATCGTCCCGATCACCTTGAACGGGTGCGAGGCGGTGAAGATCGCGCCGGCGCCCGGCATGCCAGCGGTGGTGGAAGCCAAGGCGATGATGACCCACAGCCCCAGTCCCATCAGCAGGCCGACGATGAGCGAGACCACCTGGGTCAGCAGCAGGGCCCAGACCAGCTTGGAGGCGACGGTCATCGTGTCCGACACCGGCAGGGACTTCCAGAACAGCACGCTGCGGTCGTGGCGGTCGTTGTACAGGCTGCCAAGGCAGTAGAAGAACACGACGAAGGCGACCACGACCCCGGCGATACTGAAACCTGTCAGCAGCGCAAAATCACCGGTGGCACCAAATCCCTTGGCGAGTGCCTCTGGGCCGACATGGATGTTGAAGCTATCGCCTTGGATCTTGTCGCGGGCCTGGATCGCGCCGATCACCGCGCCCAGCGCGGCGAAGGCCAGGATGATGCCGGCGGTGATGACCTGGGCCCAGAGGAATCCGCCGCGGTTTTCCCAATATTCGCGGCGCAGCAGCCAGCCGAAGACGCTTGGCTTGGACAGAGTGCGGGCAGGAGCGGGGGCGTTCATGCGTAGGTTCCTTTCATGATGGCCACGAACAGGTCGGCCAGGCCGGGATTGCGGGTTTCGCCCAGGGCGGCGAGCTGCGCGCGGGGCACGCCATCGAAGAGCATCACGGTCTTGCCGAAGGGCAGGGCACGCTGGTCGATCGGGCCCAGTGCGCGGGCCTGCTCGGCACCCGCCTCGGACACCAGCAGTTCGGTGTAGCGGGTGCCCACCTCGTCCATGGTGGCGGTCAGGGCGATGCGACCGTCGCGGATGAACATCACGTCGGTGAGGATGTGCTCGATCTCCTCCACCTGATGGGTGGTGACGATGATGGTCTTGTTCTCGTCGAAGTAATCCTCCAGCAGGCGCTGGTAGAACTGCTTGCGATACAGGATGTCCAGGCCCAGGGTCGGCTCGTCCAGCACCAGCAGGCGGGCATCGATGGCCATCACCAGGGCCAGGTGCAGTTGCACGATCATGCCCTTGGACATCTCGCGCACCCGCAGGTTGGGCTTGAGCTGGGTGCCTTCGAGGAAGCGCATGCACTTGGCGCGGTCGAAGCGCGGATGCACGCCGCCGACGAAGTCGATGGCCTCGGAGACCTTCATCCAGCGCGGCAGCACGGCGACGTCGGCGATGAAGCACACATCGCGCATCAGCTCGTCGCGGCGACGACGCGGATCCATGCCCAGCACGTCCAGCTCGCCTTCGAAGGGCGTCAGGCCCAGGATCGCCTTGAGCGCGGTGGTCTTGCCGGCACCGTTGGGCCCGATCAGGCCCAGGATGCGCCCGGATTCGATGGCGAACGTCGCCCCGTCCAGGGCCAGCTTGTTGCGGTAGGTCTTGCGCAGGCCGCGGGCCTGGATGACCGGTTGGGTCACGGCATTCATTCCTCGCCTCCCTTGGGCAGTTCGTCGATGGACAGTCCCAGCCGCGCAATGCGCGCAGCCACGGCCGGCCACTCTTCTTTCAGAAAACGTTCGCGCTCGTTCGCCAGCAGCTTCCTGGCGGCTTCGTCGGTGACGAACATCCCCAGGCCGCGGCGCTTCTCGACCAGGGCCTCGTCGGCCAATTCCTGGTAGGCGCGTGAAACGGTGATGGGATTGAGCTGGTATTCGGCGGCCACCTGGCGGACAGAAGGCAGGGCATCGCCGGGCTTGAGTTCGCCATCAAGCATCATGGCAATCACCTTTTCCTTGAGTTGGCGGTAGATGGGAGCGCCGTCGCTCCATTGGATCGGTGTCATGGGTTCAGCTCCCGGGTCGCAACAGACGGGCAAAGGAGAAATAAGGCATCGACAGCGCGTGCCTGTGGTGGGTGCCGTCCTGGGCTGGGGGAGAGGGGGCGGCGGTCGAGGCGCCTGCCTCGATCACCGTGGGCAGCGCGTGTGCGGCCGCCGCTTCCACCGCGCCGGGCAGCGCGCTGGAGGCCGGCATCCGGCTCCGCAGGCCCAATGTGGTCAGGGCGACGAGACTCAGGCCGAGCAGGGTAAAACCGCGGTTTCCGAGTTTGCTGTCCATGGCGTCCTCTGCTTTGGGTTGGTGGTGTTGTAGGTAACTATAACACCAAATCAACTCGCGTCAACAGGGAATGACACTTCGATGACCCAACCAATGGCAGGGGTGTCCGGTGTGCATCCAGGTGGCCTTGCGGCTGGGAGAAGGGCGCCTCACCGGCGCATGCATGAACGGGTCGCGTGCCGCAGGCGGCCGTGCAGGGCCGATGCGGTCGGGTGTACGACCGCAAAGCCTGCTTGCCGCAGGCGCACATGCCACAATGCGCGCCTGTTGCGCCGGAAGTCCCGGCGCTTGGCTGCATGAGGAAAGCACCGGATGAAATCGTTTGGCATGTGGGTGGTGGCCGCCAGTCTGGCCGCGTCCCTGATCGGAGGAAACGCATTGGCGCAGGACAAGACGACGCTGGACAGCCAGCGTGACAAGGTCAGTTACGCGATCGGCATGGACATCGGCCGCTCCTTCGCGCCGGTGGCCGACTACATCGATCCTGCCGCGATGCAGCGTGGCCTGCAGAGTGCGCTGGACGGCAAGGAACCGCCCATCAGCCAGGAAGAGGCCCAAGCCACCGACACTGCCCTGCGTGCGAACCTGGCCGCCAAGAACGGCCAGACCCCGCCGGGCCAGCCGCCGGGCACCCAGCCACCAGCCGTGAACAAGCAGAACGTCGGCCTGATGGTCGGCAGCATGATGATCGGTCCCAAGCTCGCGCCGCTCAAGAATGAGGTGGAACTGCCGGTGTTGATGCAGGCGGTGCGCACCGTGCTGGCTCAGGGCAAGACCCTGCTGACCGAGGACGAAGCGCGTTCGACCGTGCAGGCCTACGCCAGCGAGCGCCAGGCCGGCCTGGCCCAGCGCAATCGTGACGAGGGCGCCGCGTTCCTCGGCAAGAACAAGACCGCCAAGGGCGTGGTCACCACCCCGTCGGGTCTGCAGTACATGGTTCTGCGCCAGGGCAGCGGCGCGCGTCCGACCGCGGCCAGCACCGTGCGCGTGAACTACGAGGGCAAGTTGCTGGACGGCACCGTGTTCGACAGTTCCTACGAGCGTGGCGAGCCGGCCACCTTCCCGCTGGCCAACGTGGTGCCGGGCTGGACCGAGGGCCTGCAGCTGATGCCGGTGGGCTCCAAGTACCGTTTCTGGGTGCCGGCCAACCTGGGCTATGGCGAGCAGGGCACCCCGGGTGGCCCGATCGGTCCGGACGCGACGTTGACCTTCGACGTCGAACTGCTGGGCATCGCCAAGTAATGAGCACATGTGAGGCCCAGGCGGGCGATGCGCTGGAGCGGCGCCTGATCGAACTGGAGACCAGGCTCGCCTTCCAGGAGCATGCCCTGGCCGAACTCAGCGAGGCCCTGGCCGACGCCAGGGCCGAGGGCAATCGGAACGGTGAACTGGTCCGCCACCTGCTGGCCGACCTGAAGAAGGTCCGTTCCGAGCTGTATTCCGAACCGGGCGACGAACCGCCGCCCCCGCATTACTGATCCACGACCGATTCACCGATGACCGACTCACTGCGAGACCAGCTGCTGGGATTGGGTTTCAAGCCCGCGCCCAAGCCAGAACGGCCCAAGGGCCAGCACACCCCTGGCAACAAGCCGGGGCGTCCCCACGGTGGCGCACGCGCCGATGCCCGTAGCGATCGGCGCGACGGCAAGCCCGGCGGGCCACGTGGACGCGGCGACAAGGCCGCGGCGGGCAAGGGGCCGGGCGCCCACAAGTCCGGCGGCAAGCCGCGCTCGCGGGAGGACATCGACCTGGCCAAGGCCTATGCGATCCGCGCGCAGAGGGAAAAGGACGAGCGTATCGAGGCCGAGCGCCTGAAGCAGGAAGAGGCCCGTCTGCGCCGGGAGGCGCGGGCGAAGGTGGATGCGCTGATCGCCGGCAAGACCCTCAACGATCCCGCGGCCGAGGTGGTCCGCCACTTCCCGTACGGCGGCAAGATCAAGCGGATCCACGTCACCGCCGACCAGCTCAAGGCGCTCAACGCCGGGCAGCTGGGCGTCGTGCAGCAGGCCGGTCGCTACCTGCTGGTGGAGGCGGGGCTGCTGGCCGAGGTCGAAGCGATCTTCGCCCCGGCCGTCGCGCTCAAGGTCGACCCGGACGCACCGGCCGAGGACGACCCTTACGCCGATCCGAAATACCAGGTCCCGGACGACCTAGTCTGGTGATCGGCGTCCCTGATTCCCCTTCAAAACCAGCGCCGCCAAACAATTTCACGTAGAGCGGAGCTTGCTCCGCTGGGGCCTTCCCGCTGATCCGATTTACCGATCCGGCTGCTAGAGGGACAAGAGCAGCGGAGCAAGCTCCGCTCTACGGGTGTGGGTCTTGTCGGTTCGGGTGCCGCGAAAAGCAGGGGTTCCTAGAGATCCTTGATTGACACTCGGCGCAGCTTCGGCGCCTTCAAGGCGGTCAGGCCCACCACGCACAGGGTCACGCAGCCGCCCAGCAGCACCGCCGGCACCAGGCCCAGGAAGCGCGCCATCACCCCGTCGTAGAAGGCGCCCAGCTCGTTGGACGAGCTGATGAAAATACTGTTGATCGATGACACGCGCCCGCGCATCTCGTCAGGGGTGGCCAGCTGCAGGATGGTGCTGCGCAGGACCATCGACACCCCGTCGCAAAGCCCGTACACCACCAGGATCGCCGCCGACAGCCAGAAGCTGCGCGACAGGCCGAAGGCGATGGTGCAAAGCCCGAAGGCCGCCACGGCGATCATCAGGATGCGACCGGCATGGCGGTCGATGGGATGGCGCGCGATCCATAGCCCGGCCACCACCGCGCCCAGCGATGGGCAGGCACGCAGGATGCCCAGCCCTTCCGGGCCGTGGTGCAGGATGTCGTGGATGAAGGCCGGCAGCATCGACACCGCACCGCCCAGTAGGACCGAGAACATGTCCAGCGCCATCGCGCCGAGCATGATCTGGTTGGAAAACACGAAGCGGGTGCCTTCGGCGATGCTCTTGAACACGGGCGCGCGCGGCCCGGTGGCGATGGGCTCGGCGACCTTCAGCGGGTACAGCACCGCAATGGCCACGGCCGCCAGGACGACGGCGGCCGAGTAGGCCAGGGTGGTGCCGCCCCAGGCGACCAGGCCGCCGCCCAGCGCCGGCCCGGTGACCAGCCCCACCTGGAAGAAGACATTGGCGATGCTGGTGCCGCGCGCGAACTGGCGGCGTTCGAGCACGCGCGCGAACAGCGCGTTGTAGACCGGGGTCAGGAAGCAGCGCACCGCGCCGGTCAGGCACACGGCAGCGTACATCGGCCACACGCCGTCCACCGGCAGCCATTGCCTGTCCACCGCCAGCAGCACCAGCGGCGTGAGCAGCAGTCCGGTCGAGGCGGTCATGCCCAGTCGGCGTCGCGGCAGGTGGTCGACCAGATAGCCGGCGAATGGCGCGGTGCACACGAACGGTAGGACTTCGGCCAGGCCGATCAGGCCCAGCGACAGCGGGTTCTGGGTGATCTGGTAGATGTGCCAGCCCACTGAGACCGCCACGACCTGATAGGACAGGATCGCGCAGATGCGGTAGGCCAGGATCCGGATGAACCCTGCCTGCGCCATCACCTCGCGCGCGCCGACCGCGGTGTCCACCGGCGGCGGGACGCTCATTGCGCCTGGGCCTGGGCGGTCTGACGGATAAAGGCCAGCAGCGCGGCCAGGCCGTTGCTGCGGGTCGGTGAGAGGTGCTTGGCCAGGCCGATGTCGGCGATGTAGTCCGGCTCGGTCGCCAGGATCTCGGCCGCGGGGCGGCCGGCGTACACGCGCAGGGCCAGGTAGATCAGACCGGAGACGATGGCCGAGTCGCTGATCGCCTGGAAGTCGAGCTTGGCGGCGTTGCCCTGCGGCACGATCCACACCATCGACTGGCAGCCGAGCAGGCGATGCTCCTCGGTCTTCCACGCCTCGGGGAAGGGCGGCAGCTTGCGGCCCAGGTCGATCAGGTACTGGTAGCGTTCGGCCCAGTCAGAGAAGAAGGAAAACTCCTCCTTGATCGCCGCCTGCGCTTCGACGGCAGTGGGTTCCAGCGGAAAAACAGTGTCGGTCATGGGTCTTCCAGATGGCGAGCGTTGCCCCCTCTCCCTCTGGGAGCGGGGTTGGGGTGAGGGTTGGGCGAAGTCAGGGATGTTTGGCGCCGCGCGTGCGTCGCTCGCTGACCCTCATCCGCCCCTCGGGGCGCCTTCCACCCCAAAGGCGCCTCGTCCCGGTGGGAGAAGGAAACAATCAAATCAGCCGCGCTTCCAGCGCACGCCTTGCGGGGTGTCCTCGAGCACGATGTTCTCGCCGGCGAGCTGATCGCGGATCGCGTCGGCCCGGGCGAAATCGCGTGCCTGCTTTGCAGCGGCGCGTTCGTCGATCAAGGCCTGGATGCGGACGTCGTCGTCGGACGAGGTGCCACGGGCGAACCACTCGGCCGGTGACTGCTGCAGCAAGCCCAGGGCCAGGCCAGCGCCCAGCAGGTCGGACTTCAGGCGCGTCTTGTCGTCCGCGGATTCGGCCTTGCGTGCCTCGCCCGCGAGACGGGCTACTTCGGCCAGCGCCAGCGGCGTGTTGAGGTCGTCGTCCAATGCGGCTTCGATGCTGGCCGGGATATGTGCCTGCGCGTCCACGTCGCCCAGGTCGCGCAGCGTCCCGTACAGGCGGTCCAGGGTGCGCACCGACTGCTCGATCAGCGCATCGGACCAGTCCAGCGGCTGGCGGTAGTGCGCCGAGAGCAGGGCGTAGCGCAGTGCCTCGGGCGGGTGCGCCTGGAGCAGGTCGTGGACGCGGGCGATATTGCCCACCGACTTGCTCATCTTGGCGCCGCCGAAGTTGAGCATGCCGTTGTGCAGCCAGAAGCGGGCGAACGTCACTCCGCCGTGTGCGCACTCGCTCTGGGCGACCTCGTTTTCGTGATGCGGGAACTGCAGGTCCACGCCGCCGGCGTGGATATCGATGGTCTGGCCCAGGTGCGCGGCGGCCATGGCCGAGCATTCGATGTGCCAGCCCGGCCGACCGCGTCCCCACGGCGAGTCCCAGCCGGGCAGCGCGTCGGTGGAGGGCTTCCACAGCACGAAATCGCCCGGGTCGCGCTTGTACGGCGCCACGTCCACGCGCGCGCCGGCCAACAGCTCGTCCGGATCGCGGCGCGAGAGCTGGCCGTACCGGTCGAACGAGCCGACCGAAAACAACGCGTGCCCATCGGCGGCATAGGCGTGGCCGGCGTCGATCAGTCGCTCGATCATGGCGATGATGTGCGGGATGTGCGCGGTTGCCTCCGGCTCGATGTCCGGCGGGACCACGCCCAGCGCGGCCATGTCGGCACGGTAGGCGGCGGTGAACCGGTCGGTGATCGCCGAGATCGGCACGCCCTGTTCGGCGGCGGCGGCGTTGATCTTGTCGTCCACGTCGGTGATGTTGCGGGCGTAGCGCAGGCCGCCGTACCGGCGGCGCAGCAGCTGGGCCAGGACACCAAACACCACCGGGCCACGGGCGTTGCCGATATGTACGTAGTTGTAGACCGTCGGCCCGCACACGTACATGGTCGGAGCGGCCGGATCCAACGGGGTGAAGGCTTCGACGCGGCGCGTCAGGGTATTGAACAGCTGCAGGGACATGGGGGCACGACAGGAAGCAGGCCGTTGATTCTAGGGCTTGTCCGCGATACCTGGATAGGACACGGCGGTGCGCGCGGAGGCGCCCACGCCCATGCGTGTCGTTGCCTGCATGGCGTGTGCTTGGCAGGAACGTGGCCGGCTCGCACCTGTTCACGGTGCATGCGGCGTGTCAGTCGACAGCGCGGATTCAGCCCAGTTCCAGGCGTGCTGCCTACACTGTTCTGTGGTATCTCCGCCTCGCTTCCCATTCCCCCGCGCTGTATGCCTCCAGCCTTCCGCGTCCTGCTTGCCGTCAGTCTTTGTGCCTGCGTCGTCCCAGCGTCCGCGCAGCAGACCACGGTGGTTCCGGTGGAAAACGTGAGGATCGACTACGCGCAGGTGCTCTCCGTCGAGCCGGTCTACCAGACGCTGCGGGCCAGCCGCACCGAGCAGCAGTGCGATTCGCCGGCCAGGCAGGAGGACGAAGAGGCACCAAAGGAAGAAGGGCGCATCGCGCGGATGGTCGATTCGGTCAAGGGCATCTTTACCGGGGACGACAGCCAGCAAGGCGATGGCAAGCCCTCGGATGCCAAATCCAGGTCAACGTCTTCAGCGGACCAGAACTGCCACATGGTCACGGTCGAGCGCGAGTTCCGCCGACCCATCGCCTACGACGTGGACTACGTCTACAAGGGCACCAAGTACCGCAACCGCATGGCCGAGGATCCCGGCAATCGCCTGCGCATCCGCGTCTCGGTGATGCCCTACGCGGGCCAGTGAGGGATCTGCCGCCGTCGGCCTTGCGCCGCAGCACGGCGGCGTGCGAGGATGCGCGCCCCATGAAGATCTCTTCGCACCTGTACGCAAGCGCCGCCCGGATGGCCTCGGGCATGACTTCGCGTGCTCGCCGACCGGAATCCTGCTCCTAGCTGGGTCACCGGAGGTCTTCGCCTGCACACCGGAAAAACCCAGCCATCAGGCTGGGTTTTTTCGTTTTCGCGTCACTGGAAAGTTTCAATCGCAACCGCGCCGGCCGGCGCGCCCAATCTCGCAAAGGATGACCCGATGCCCTTGAAGCACTTCTTGAACACCCAGGACTGGAGCCGTCCGGACCTGGACGCCCTGTTGACCCAGGCCGCGCTGTTCAAACGCAACAAGCTGGGCAGCGAGCTCAAGGGCAAGTCGGTGGCCCTGGTGTTCTTCAACCCGTCCATGCGCACGCGCACCAGCTTCGAGCTGGGCACCTTCCAGCTGGGCGGTCACGCGGTGGTGCTGCAGCCCGGCAAGGATGCGTGGCCGATCGAGTTCGACCTGGGCACGGTGATGGACGGCGAGGCCGAGGAACACATCGCCGAAGTGGCCCAGGTGCTGGGGCGCTATGCCGACATCGTCGCGGTGCGCGCGTTTCCGAAGTTCGTGGACTGGCAGATCGACCGCCAGGACCGCGTGCTGAAGAGCTTCGCCAAGTATTGCCCCGTGCCGGTGATCAACATGGAGACCATCACCCATCCGTGCCAGGAGCTGGCCCACGTGATGGCGTTGCAGGAACACTTCGGCACCTCCGACCTGCGCGGCAAGAAGTACGTGCTGACCTGGACCTACCACCCCAAGCCGCTCAACACCGCAGTGGCCAATTCGGCCCTGACCATCGCCACGCGCATGGGCATGGACGTGACCCTGCTGTGCCCGACGCCCGAGTACGTCCTCGACGAGCGCTACATGGGTTGGGCGCAGGACAACGTGGCCGAAAGCGGCGGCTCGCTCGAGGTCAGCCACGACATCGACAGCGCCTACGCCGGCGCCGATGTGGTCTACGCCAAGAGCTGGGGCGCGCTGCCGTACTTCGGCAACTGGGGCCCGGAGAAGCCCATCCGCGACCAGTACAAGCACTTCATCGTGGACGAGGCCAAGATGGCCCTGACCAACAACGGCGTGTTCAGCCACTGCCTGCCGCTGCGTCGCAACGTCAAGGCGACCGACGCGGTCATGGATTCGCCACAGTGCATCGCCATCAATGAGGCCGAGAACCGTCTGCACGTGCAGAAGGCGATCATGGCCGCCCTGATTTCCCAGTAATTCCCCACCTTTCGGAACCACAGATCATGAGCAAGAAAGACATCGTGCTGGCCTTTTCCGGCGGCCTGGACACCAGCTTCTGCGTTCCCTACCTGCAGGAAAAGGGCTACGCGGTGCATACCGTGTTCGCCGACACCGGCGGCGTGGACGATGCCGAGCGCGCCTTCATCGAGCAGCGCGCCGCCGAACTGGGCGTGGCCAGCCACCAGACCGTCGATGGCGGCCCTGCGATCTGGAACGGCTTCGTCAAGCCCTTCGTGTGGGCTGGCGAGGGCTATCAGGGTCAGTACCCGCTGCTGGTGTCCGACCGTTACCTGATCGTCGATGCCGCGCTCAAGCGCGCCGCCGAGCTGGGCACCAAGGCCATCGCGCATGGCTGCACCGGCATGGGTAACGACCAGGTGCGTTTCGACCTGGCGGTCAAGGCGTTGGGCGACTACGAGATCGTCGCGCCGATCCGCGAGATCCAGAAGGAGCACACCCAGACCCGCGCCTATGAGCAGCAGTACCTGGAAGAACGCGGCTTCGGCGTGCGCGCCAAGCAGCAGGCCTACACCATCAACGAGAACCTGCTGGGCCTGACCATGTCCGGCGGAGAGATCGATCGCTGGGAAGCCCCGGGCGAGGGCGCACGCGGCTGGTGCGCGCCGCGCGCCGAATGGCCGCAGGCGCCGCTGTCGGTGACGCTGACCTTCGTCGAAGGCGAAGCCGTCGCGCTGGATGGCGAAAAGCTGGCCGGTGAGAAGATCCTGGCCAAGCTCAACAAGCTCTTCGCCCCCTACGGCGTGGGCCGCGGCGTGTACACCGGCGATACCGTGATCGGCCTGAAGGGCCGCATCGTTTTCGAGGCGCCGGGGCTGGTGTCGCTGCTGGCCGCGCACCGCGCGCTGGAGGATGCGGTGCTGACCAAGCAGCAGAACCGCTTCAAGCCCGAGGTGGCGCGCAAGTGGGTCGAGCTGGTGTACGAAGGCTTCTACCACGACCCGCTCAAGACCGACATCGAGGCCTTCCTGAAGTCCTCGCAGGGCAAGGTCAACGGCGAGGTGGTGTTGCGTACCGACGGCGGCCGCGTCGAGGCCGTGGCGGTTAAGTCGCCGCACATCCTCAACGCCAAGGGCGCGACCTACGCCCAGTCGGCCGACTGGGGCGTGGAAGAGGCCGAAGGCTTCATCAAGCTGTTCGGCATGAGCTCCACGCTGTACGCGCAGGTCAACGGCGAAGGTTGATCGGGGCCGTCATTCCCGCGCAGGAGGGGATCCAGTGGCTTGCCTGATCACTTGCAAGTCACTGGGCTCCCGCCTGACCAGACATCCGTCTGTTGGACGCCGCGGAAGCGACGAATGATGTTTAAAGCGAAGACATGACCACACTCGACATCTCCACCGACAAGACTCGCCTGGACCTGGACGTGATCCACGGTTTCCTGGTCCACGCCTACTGGTCGCGCGGCATCCCGCGTCAGACGGTGCAGCGCGCCATCGACGGGTCGCTGTGCTTCGGTGGTTATCTCGAAGAGGCGGGGCAGGTGGCGTTCGCGCGGGTCATCACCGATGGTGCGACGTTCGCCTATCTGGCCGACGTGTTCGTGCTGGAAGGCCAGCGCGGCCATGGCTACAGCAAGCAGCTGATGCAGGCCGTCGTGGCGCATCCGCAGCTGCAGGGCCTGCGTCGCTTCATGCTGGCCACCTTCGATGCGCATGGCCTGTATGCGCAGTTCGGCTTCGTGCCACCCGCGCGTCCGGACCGGTTGATGGAGAAGCTCGATATGGAGCTCTACAGCCGCGCCGCCGCTTCCGCCGCCTGAACCGGATAGATCGACTGACATGACCCATCTGCTCGAAACCACGCTGACGCATCTGGAGAAGCTGGTGTCCTTCGACACCCGCAACCCGCCGCGTGCGCTGACCACTGGCGGCATCTTCGATTACCTGCGTGCGCAGTTGCCGGGCTTCCAGGTCGAGGTGATCGACCATGGCGCCGGCGCGATCAGCTTCTACGCCGTGCGCGGCGCGCCCAGGTACCTGTTCAACGTGCACCTGGACACCGTGCCAGATTCGCCGCACTGGAGCGCAGATCCGCACGTGATGCGTCGCCAGGCCGATCGCGTGGTCGGCCTGGGTGTGTGCGACATCAAGGGCGCGGCTGCCGCACTGATCGCCGCGGCCAATGCCGGCGATGGCGATGCGGCCTTCCTGTTCTCTTCCGACGAGGAAGCCAATGACCCGCGTTGCATCGCCGCGTTCCTGGCCCGTGGCCTGCCGTACGAGGCGATTCTGGTCGCCGAACCGACCATGGGCGAGGCCGTGCTGGCGCATCGCGGCATCAGTTCAGTGCTGATGAAGTTCGCCGGTCGCGCCGGCCATGCCTCGGGCAAGCAGGACCCGTCGGCCAGCGCCCTGCACCAGGCCATGCGCTGGGGCGGCAAGGCGCTGGACCATGTCGAGTCGCTGAGCCATGCGCGCTTTGGCGGGCTGACCGGCCTGCGCTTCAACATCGGCCGGGTCGAGGGTGGCATCAAGGCCAACATGATCGCGCCGGCGGCCGAGCTGCGCTTTGGCTTCCGGCCGCTGCCCTCGATGGACGTCGACGACCTGCTGAGCACCTTCGCCGGTTTCGCCGAACCGGCCGCGGCGCATTTCGAGGAAACCTTCCGCGGCCCGAGCCTGCCTTCGGGCGACATCGCCCGTGCCGAGGAGCGTCGCCTGGCCGCGCGCGACATCGCCGACGAACTCGGTCTGCCCATCGGCAACGCGGTGGATTTCTGGACCGAGGCCTCGCTGTTCTCGGCCGGTGGTTACACCGCGCTGGTCTACGGCCCGGGCGATATCGCCCAGGCGCATACCGCCGATGAGTTCGTGACGCTGGAGCAGCTGGAGCGTTACGCCGGATCGGTCCACCACATCATCAATGGGCGCTGATTCCAGCGCATCTCGCCGGCGGCCTTCGTGGCCGCCTGCCACCTCAAAAGAGTCAGTCCGCACATCGTGAATATCCCCGTGACCAACGCCCAGACCCGCCAGACCATCGTGCGCCTGCTTTCGAGCATGGCCAGCGCAAAGGAGATCAGTCAGTACCTCAAGCGCTTCTCGCAGCTTGATGCCAAGCGCTTTGCGGTGGTGAAGGTCGGTGGCGCGGTGCTGCGCGACGAGCTGGACGACCTGACTTCCTCGCTGACCTTCCTGCAGGAAGTCGGCCTGACCCCGATCGTGCTACACGGCGCCGGCCCGCAGTTGGACGCGGAACTGTCGGCCGCCGGTATCGAGAAGCAGACCGTGGGCGGCCTGCGCGTGACCTCGCCCGAGGGGCTGGCGATCGTGCGCAAGGTGTTTCAGTCCTCCAACCTCAAGCTGGTCGAGGCGCTGCAGGCCGCCGGTGCGCGTGCCACCTCGATCACTGGCGGTGTGTTCGAAGCCGACTACCTGGACCAGGACACCTACGGGCTGGTCGGTGAGGTCAAGGCGGTCAACCTGGCGCCGATCGAAGCCAGCCTGCAGGCCGGGTCGATCCCGGTGATCACCAGCCTGGGCGAAACCCCGGCCGGCCAGATCCTCAACATCAACGCCGACTTCGCTGCCAACGAGCTGGTGCGCGAGCTGCAGCCGTACAAGATCATCTTCCTCACCGGCACCGGCGGCCTGCTCGACGAGCAGGGCAAGGTGATCGACTCGATCAACCTGTCCACCGAGTACGACCACCTGATTGCCCAGCCGTGGATCCACGGCGGGATGAAGGTCAAGATCGAGCAGATCAAGGATTTGCTGGACAAACTGCCGCTGGAGTCGTCGGTGTCGATCACCCGGCCGGCGGACCTGGCCAAGGAGCTGTTCACGCACAAGGGCTCCGGCACGCTGGTCCGGCGTGGCGAGCGCGTGCTGAAGGCGACCTCCTGGGACGAGCTGGACCTGCCGCGGCTGAAGACCCTGATCGAATCCAGCTTCCGCCGCACGCTGGTGCCGGACTATTTCGAGAAGACCGCGTTGCTGCGCGCCTACGTCAGCGAGAACTACCGCACCGCCATCATCCTCACCGATGGCGACGGCATGGTGTACCTGGACAAGTTCGCCGTGTCCGACGACGCGCAGGGCGAGGGCCTGGGCCGTGCGGTCTGGAACGTGATGCGCGAGGAGACGCCGCAGCTGTTCTGGCGTTCGCGCCACAACAACCAGATCAACATCTTCTACTACGCCGAGTCCGACGGCTGCTTCAAGCAGGAGAAGTGGAAGGTGTTCTGGTACGGCATGGAGGATTTCGACCAGATCAAGCAGTGCGTGGCCCATTGCGCGACGCGCCAGCCGACGCTGGTGGGTTGATGACCCAGGCCGACGCCACCGCCTGGACCTGCGTGCCGACCCTGCGTGGCGACCACGTCACCCTGGCGCCGCTGTCGCCGGCGCATGCCGACGGGCTGCGCGCGATCGTCGCCGACGGCGTGCTGCCGGCCCTGTGGTACACCGGCGTGCCCAAGTTCGAGGCCATCGACGGCTACATCGCCGCCGCGCTGGCCGAGCAGGCGCAGGGCCGCATGCTGTGCTTCACGGTGCTGGACGCCGATGGCGTGGCGGCCGGCTGCACGCGCTTCTATGACATCGACGTGGCGGTGCCGCGCCTGAGCATCGGCTACACCTGGTACGCACCGCGCGTGCAGCGCACCGGCTTGAACACGCAGGCCAAGCAGCTGCTGCTGGGCCATGCGTTCGAGACCCTGGGCGTGGCCTCGGTGGTGCTGGAAACCAGCTGGTTCAACCATGCCTCGCGCGCGGCCATCGCCCGCCTGGGCGCAAGGCAGGACGGCGTCCTGCGCAACCACAAGCGCCACGCCGACGGGTCCCTGCGCGACACCGTCATCTTTTCGATCCTCGACCGCGAATGGCCGGCGATCAAAACCCATCTGCAACACCAGCTGGACAAGCACGCATGACTTCCAAAACGTTCACCGTCGGCATCGTCGGCGCGCGCGGCCACACCGGCAGCGAGCTGATCAAGCTGATCGTCGCCCACCCACAGCTGCAGCTGGCCTTCGTGTCCTCGCGCGAGCTGGACGGCCAGCCGGTCAGCGAACACAACGCCGCCTATGCCGGCGCGCTGCACTTCGAGAATCTCGATGCCGACGCCGTGGCCGCCAAGGGCGCCGACGCGGTGATCCTGGCGCTGCCCAACGGCAAGGCCGAGCCGTTCGTCGCCGCGCTCGAGGCGGTCGCGCCGGACACCATCATCGTCGACCTGTCAGCCGACTACCGCTTTGAACCTAGCTGGTACTACGGCCTGCCGGAACTCACCCGGGACCGGTACGCCGGCCAGAAGCGCATCAGCAATCCCGGCTGCTATGCCACGGCCATGCAGCTGGCCATCGCGCCGTTGCTGGATCAGCTGGCCAGTCCGCCGCAGTGCTTCGGCGTCTCGGGCTATTCAGGTGCCGGGACCACCCCGTCGGACAAGAACAACCCCGAGCTGCTGGCCGACAACCTGATGCCGTATTCGCTGACCAACCACATGCACGAACGCGAGGTGTCCGCGCAGCTCGGCCTGCCGGTGGAGTTCATGCCGCACGTGGCGCCGCATTTCCGCGGAATCACCATGACCGTCAACCTGTGGCTGCAGCACGCGATGACGCGCGAGGCGATCCAGTCCCTGTATGAGGCGCGTTATGCCGACGAGCCGCTGGTGGAGGTGATCGACGATGCGCCGTGGGTCAGCCGCATCGCCGGCACCCATGGCGTGCAGATCGGTGGATTCACCCTGGCCCCGGGCGGCAAGCGCGTGGTGGTGGTGTCCACGCTGGACAACCTGCTCAAGGGCGCGGCCACCCAGGCCATGCAGAACCTCAACCTGGCCCTGGGCCTGGATGAGCTGACCTCGATCCCACATTGACCCGCCCTTTGTAGAGCGGAGCTCGCTCCGCCGCTGTCCCTTCCATCGCGCATCGAGTTTTGTAGAGCGGAGCTTGCTCCGCTGCCGTCCCGGTCCAGCCACGTGGACGTTCCGGGGAAGGCCTCAGCGGAGCAAGCTCCGCTCTACAGATGCAAAGACCAAATTCAAGACAGCTTCAACGCTGTCTTCGCAGGAGAACCATCCATGGCTGACTTGTTATGGCAGAAACCCGGCGTCGCGGTCGACGCCAAGATCCAGACCTTCCTGGCCGGCGATGACGTCATCCTGGATCGCGAGTTTTTCCTGTACGACATCGCGGCTAGCAAGGCCCATGCGCAGGGGTTGCAGCACATCGACATCCTCTCGCTGTCCGAGCTGAGCAAGCTGAGCGAGCAACTCGATGTGCTGGCCGAAGACTTCCGCAGCGGTGCCTTCGTGCTCGATGCGCAGTACGAGGACTGCCACTCGGCCATCGAGGCGCGCCTGACCGAGCGCCTGGGCGATGCCGGCCGCAAGATCCACACCGGCCGCAGCCGCAACGACCAGATCCTGGTCGCCACGCGCCTGTGGCTGAAGGACAAGTTGCTGCGCGTGGCCGGGCTGAGCCGCGAGGTGGCCAAGGTGGCGCTGGACCGCGCGGAAGCCGAAAAGGGAATGCCGATTCCCGGCTATACCCACATCCAGCGTGCGGTGGTGTCCTCGGCAGGCATGTGGTGGGCCGGCTGGGCCGAAGCCTTCATCGACAACGCCACGCGCGCGATGGATACCTTCCGCCTGGTGGACGCCAACCCGTTGGGGACCGCCGCAGGCTACGGCGTCAACCTGCCGCTGGATCGCGAGCACACCACCGCCGAACTGGGCTTTGCCCGGATGCAGGTCTCGCCGATCTATGCGCAGCTCTCGCGCGGCAAGTTCGAGCTGGCCGCGCTGGAGGCCCTCGGCGGCGCCACGCTGGATCTGCGCCGCATCGCCTGGGACCTGTCGTTGTTCACCAGTGGCGAGTTCGGCTTCGTCGCGCTGCCGGCGCAGTACACCACCGGCAGCTCGATCATGCCCAACAAGCGCAACCCGGACGTGATCGAGCTGATGCGCGCCACCCACGCCAGCGTGGCGGCGGCCAAGACCGAGATCGAGCAGCTGCTGTCGCTGCCTTCGGGGTATCACCGCGACCTGCAGGGCTCCAAGGGCGCGATCTTCCACGGCTTCGGGCGCGGGCTGGCGGCACTGGAGCTGCTGCCGGCGTTGCTGGCCAACCTGGAGTGGCGGCAGGACAAGATCCACGCGGCGATCGATTCAGGCATGTATGCGACCGACGTAGCGGTGGAAGCCGCGGTGGCTGGCGTGCCGTTCCGCGAGGCCTACAAGGCCGCGGCGGCCAGTGCGGACACGGCGGGGCAGGGGCGCACGCCGGAAGGGAGTTTGGCGGCGCGCGTATCGCCCGGTGCGGCGGCGGATCTGCAGTTGGAGGTGTTGTGGCGGCGTTGGGAGGGGCTGGGCGGCTGAGATGGTGTTTGGCCTTGTGTTGGAAGCAAGGGCAAAGGCTTTCGCGCCTTCGGCGCGACTTCCTTTTGTCTTGGCAAAAGAAAGCAAAACCGTCTTCGCCGGGACGCGATCCGACGCTGGCGCGTCGGGCCCCTGCGCTTCTCGCAAGTCAGGGCACGGCGCCCAAACTCGCTTCGCTCAAACAGGGCGCCTCTTCGGCCCTGACTTGCTGCGATGCTCGGCTCGCTTTACGACTAGGGTGAGTCAAGATCACTGGCAACAGCAACAGCAACAGCAACAGCAACAGCAACAGCAACAGCAACAGCAACAGCAACAGCAACAGCTGTTTTGACTGGTCGGGGGATCGAGCGGAATGCTCAGGGTTGCCAACCAGGTTTGAGTCGTTTCCCGGCGCGGGCGGGAGCTGCTTTACAGCAGGCGAATGTCTGATCATCCAGTGGTTCCCGCAGCGCAACCCATCGCGCCAGCCACGCAACACAAGCAGGAGAAGCGTCAATGAAGCTGTATCTGGTAATGGCCAAGCGCAAGCCTGAGTTCCCGGACGACGTGATCGGCCCGCACAAGGACTGGTTGATCAACCTGAAGGTGGAAGGGCAGTTGCACATGACCGGCGGTTTCAGTGACGGCACGGGCGGCGCCTACATCCTCAAGAACCTCGACAGCCTGGAGCAGGCCAAGGCGCTGGTCGCCACCGACCCGCTGGCATTGCGCGATGCCTCCGAGCTGACTGTGTACGAGTGGAATATCCCGTAGTTTCCCAATATTGACTGCAGTCTGCTATGGCAGCATTTGACTCATAGCAGACTCGAGAGCTAGGTGAAACACCGAAAATGATGTCTCCATCCGAATTTGAAGCTGCTCTTGGGCGCCTTGATCCGACAGCGGTGGACTTTCCGCTCGCGATCGATGAGTTGATCAGTCGCGTGGATCCGGCTGATGCTCCGCTACTGATTGATCACATCTTCGACTTCTTTGAAAAGCATCCTGAAGAAGAGCTTGGAATGCCCGGAGGTCTGGTGCATTTCATAGAAAGCTTCTACCCGTCTTACTCGGCAAGACTTCTCCAGTCGCTGGATGTCTCTGCGAACGCCAGCGCGGTCCTAATGGCGAACCGAATCCTCAACTCGAACCTAGAAGATTCGGACAGAAACCAGTATCTCGGCGCAATGAGAGTCGTATCTGTCAATGACCGTGTGCCGCAAAGCGTTCGCGCATCTGCCCGGCACTTCATCGAATACCAAGCCAGCCGGGGGGCATGATTCACCAGAGGCACAGCCGACCGATTATGGCGATTGCAGCCGTCATCTCGTCACCATTGAGCTACGCACGCACCGGTGCGATTAACCCTCTCACCTGAACACGTCCCCATGAACGACGCTACCCCCCCCTCCGTCATCGCCTTCACCGAACAGGTCCTGCCGCCGTGGCGGCGCGCGGTGCTCAAAGTCGGCAGCAGTCTGCTGGCCGCGGACGGAGGCGGGTTGTCGCCTAAGTTCGCGCTGGGTTTGGCCCAGTTCGTCTCGGCCAACGTACTGGCCGGGCGCGAGGTGGTGATTGTGTCCTCCGGGGCCGTGGCGGCCGGGCGCGCGATCGTGCCCAGGGCCGCAGAAGCCGGCGCGGCCATCGCCGCGCGGCAGGCGCTGGCCGCGCTCGGCCAGGCGCAGCTGATCGGGTTGTGGCAGCGCTTCTTCGAGCGACCGGTGGCGCAGGTGCTGCTGACCCATGACGACCTGCGCAACCGTCGCCGCTACCTTAATGCGCGCGCGACCCTGCTGGAGTTGCTGGCATTGGGCACGCTGCCGGTCATCAACGAAAACGACACCGTCTCCATCGACGAGCTCAAGCTGGGCGACAACGACAACCTGGCTGCCGTGGTGGCCGCGCTGGTCGACGCCGATGCCTTGTTCATCGCCACCGACATCGACGGCCTGTACACCGCCGATCCGCGCAGCAATCCGACCGCGCGGCCATTGGACGAGGTGACGGCGCTGACGCCCGAGGTGTTCGCGATGGCGGGCGGCAGCGGCAGCAGCGTGGGCACCGGCGGCATGCGGACCAAGCTGGAAGCCGCCGCCAAGGCCGGCGCGGCGGGCGTGGAGACCTATCTGTTCAATGGCCGCAGCGCCGAGGTCGTGCGCGGGTTGGCGCTGGATCGGCTGCGCGGCACCCGCATCCATGCCGCGCAGACCCGCATCGCCGCGCGCAAAGGTTGGTTGCGCCATGCGCCGGTGGAAGCGGGTGCGATCCTGGTCGATGCCGGAGCGGCCGCGGCGCTGGCCGGCAAGGGCGCCTCACTGCTGCCGGGCGGGGTGACCGGGGCCGAAGGCGACTTCCGGCGCGGCGACATGGTCGAGGTGCAGCAGCGGGATGCCGAAGGCGTGCGCCGCCTGGCGCGGGGCATCGCCCAGTATTCTGCCGCCGACATCCGCCGCATCGCGCGACGGCATTCGCGCGAGATCGAGGCCGTGCTGGGCTATAGCTACGGTGAGAACGTGATCCACCGCGACGACCTGGTGCTGCTGTGACCGCCGTCTACGGTGGGAGCCGCCATGGCGGCGATGGAGCTATACCCGTAAAGCCGCATCGCCGCCGTGGCGGCTCCCACCCGCAATCCTCCTTTCGTGCCGAGTCTTTCCGCCATGACCGATGACATCAAGACCCAGGCCCTGGCCTGCCGCGACGCCGCCCAGGTGCTGGCGCAGCTGTCCTCAGCCGACAAGGCCGACCTGCTGACGTCCATGGCGCAGCGGCTCCAGGACCAGGCGCAGACCATCCTGGCCGCCAACGCGCAGGATCTGCAGGCCGCGCGGGACAACGGGATCGGCAGCGCCATGCTGGACCGGCTCACGCTGACGCCGGAGCGTATCGACGGCATCGCCGCTGCCCTGCGGGAAGTGGCCGGCCTGCCGGATCCGGTCGGTCAGGTCACCCGCACCGACACCCGCCCCAACGGCATCCAAGTCAGCAAGGTGCGCGTGCCGCTGGGCGTGATCGCGATGATCTACGAGGCGCGCCCCAACGTGACCGCCGACGCGGCAGCGCTGTGCATCAAGGCGGGCAACGGCGTCATCCTGCGCGGTGGCAAGGAGGCGATCCACTCCAACACCGCCATCGCCCAGGTCCTGCAGGCCGCCCTGGAAGCCGCCGACGTGCCGGCCGCGGCACTGACCCTGGTCACCGACCTGCGCCGCGAGACTATGCTGGAACTGCTGCAGCTGACTGACATCGTCGACCTGGCCATTCCGCGCGGCGGCGAAGGCCTGATCCGCTTCGTCGCCGAGCATGCCCGCGTGCCGGTGATCAAGCACTACAAGGGCGTGTGCCACCTCTTCGTGGACGACAGCGCCGACCTGGACCTGGCAGTCGGCCTTCTGGTGGACGGCAAGGTGTCACGTCCCAGCGCGTGCAACTCGCTGGAAACCCTGCTGGTGCACAAGGGCGTTGCCGAGCGCTTCCTGCCGATGGCGGCCAAGGCGCTACTGGCGCGCGGCGTGGAGCTGCGCGGCGACGAGGCCACGCGCGTGCTGGTGGCCGAGGCCAAGCCTGCCAGCGACGAGGACTACGCCGCTGAGTTTCTCGATCTGATCCTGGCCGTCCGCGTGGTCGACGGCCTGGATGCGGCCATCGAACACATCCGCCGCTACGGCTCGGACCACACCGAAGTCATCGCGACCGAAAACGACGCCCATGCCGCCGCATTCGTCGGTGCGCTGCGCGCGGCGGTGGTGATGGTCAACGCGTCCTCGCGCTTTTCCGATGGCGGCGAGTTGGGCCTGGGCGCGGAGATCGGCATTTCCACCACGCGCCTGCACTCCTACGGCCCGATGGGCCTGGAGGCACTGACCGTGGAGCGTTTCGTGGTGCAGGGTCACGGCCAGACCCGCGCTGCGACCTAAGTCCGGGCAGGGCAGGTTTCAATAATCCGGGACCGTCCAGGTTGCGGAAGAGACGCCTGACCGTTCATGACAGGCCAGATGCGCCTGGGCTCAGGTCCGAATCGTGAGCTGCATCTTGCGATCGGCAGTTCGACAGCGCGCCCTGTCTTGCATGTGCTCAATTGGAGCAAGGCGAACAGGTGAGGGCGAGCGGAAGGTGTGCGCGCAGCTGTAATGGCCGGATGCGCATCCGTAAGGAGGCTGGACGCTTACTGCGGCGAGAACTCCACCGGGATCTGCACGGTCGCTGTCACTGTCTCGCCATCGCGGATGGCCGGCTCGAACTGCCACTTGCTTGCCGCCGTCATGGCCGCGCGGTCCAGCTGCCGGTTGCCGCTGCGCTTGGCGATGCTGATCTGGGACGGCTCGCCGTGCGCATCCACCTCCACGTTGAGCAGCACGGTCCCGCCCTCGCCAGCGCGCAGCGCCTCGCCCGGATAGTCCGGTTGCGGCATGCCCTCGGCCATGCGCGCATCGCGATCGGCGATGACCGGGCGTGTCCGGCTGGACGCGGTAGGGGCCTGGGACTGCCCGTTGGTCTGCGCTGCTTTCGCAGGGGGCGACGCGTCGTCGGCGGCTGGCACGGTCGCGGTAGGAGCGGGTGCTGTCTCACGCGTTGCGCCAAACCACCAGATCGCTCCGCCTACCAGAACCAGCAGAACGATCAGCCACAGCAGCGGGCCGATGGATCTGCGCTTTAACGTGGACGACGAGGGCGCGCTGTCCACGCCCTGCGTGGTGTCGGACGAAGATGGACGCATGGTTTCAACCTCACTGGTGGCGTCCTCAGGGGACGCTTGCGAGCAGTGTTGGTGCCATGTCGTTTTTGTGACGTGACAATGCCGGCCGCGCCGCACTCCGCAACCGGCTGGGGTTCAGTGATGCAAACCGGATTTCACGCGGGCCGCGACGATCAGTGCTGCAGATTGAATTCCACAGGCACGTCGACGCTGCCGGCCACCGGCTGGCCGTCTTCGATCGCAGGCTGGAAGTGCCAGCGACGCACCGCCTGCATGGCGGCCCGGTCCAGATCGCGAGAACCGCTGCGCTGGATCAGGGCCACACCGCCCGGATCACCGTTGGCATCCACCTCGATGCGCACCACCACCGTGCCGGTGTCGCCGCGCCGCAGCGCCGCAGGGGGGTAGGTTGGGGCGGGACTCTGCGCCTCGATCGGCAGCGGGGTCGGACGGTCGGCCTGCGCCGCCGCAGGTGGCTGAGTGGTCGGTGCACCGCCGGCGTCCGCGGTTTGCTCATCCACGGCCTTGGGCAATGGCTGGCTGGACGCGCTGGTCTCGGCCGCGGGGGCTTGGGTATCGCTCGCCGACGGTGCCTGCATGCCACTGGCGTTGTCCTGCGCGGCCATCGGCTCGGGCAGCGGTTCGGACAGGGCGGCCTCGGCGGTCTTATCGACCGGCTGGACAGAATAGAGGGCCTCATCGTCGCGGTTGGTCAGCCAGAACAGCCCGAACAGACCCAACCCCAGCACGAAGGCGCCCAGCGCAAACCACAGTGCGCGATGCGGCAAACGGAAGGTGAAGGCGCGTTCGCTGGAGCTGGCACGGGACATGAGCTTTGGGAACCATCGCTTGCGGAAGACAGCGGATTCTTGCACAGGCGCGCGCGCCGGACCCGACCGCCGGCTGGCTGGCGGCAGCGCCGAATGGGGTTTCGGGCGATAATCCGGGGTTCTCTCCCCGCGCCGATGTCTTTCCGATGCTCGATCCCGTCCTGCTCCGCAACCAGCCCGCCGACCTTGCCCAGCGCCTGCGCGACACGCGCGGCTTCGATCTGGACGTGTCCGCCCTGGAGTCCCTGGAGACACGGCGCAAGCAGATCCAGGTGCGCACGCAGGAGCTGCAGAACCTGCGCAACACCCGTTCCAAGGCAATCGGCCAGGCCAAGGCCAAGGGCGAGGACGTCGCGCCGCTGCTGGCCGAGGTCGCCGGATTCGGTGAGGAGCTGAAGGCCTCGGAGGTCGAGCTGGACCAGTTGCGCGCCCAGATCGAGGCCATCGCCCTGGGCATTCCCAATCTGCCCGATCCGACCGTGCCGCCGGGCACCGATGAGGCCGGCAACGTCGAGCAACACCGCTGGGGCACGCCACGCCGCTTCGATTTCCCGATCAAGGACCATGTCGAGCTCGGCGCGCGCAACGGTTGGCTGGACGGCGACACCGCCGCCAAGCTGTCGGGCGCGCGCTTCACCGTGCTGCGTGGCCCCGTGGCGCGCCTGCATCGTGCCCTGGCCCAGCTGATGCTGGACCTGCACACCGGCGCCCACGGCTACCAGGAAACCAACGTCCCGGTGATCGTCAACGCCGAGTCGATGCAGGGCACCGGCCAGCTGCCCAAGTTCGAGGAAGACCTGTTCTCGACCCAGGTGGGCGAGGGCAAGCGCTACCTGATCCCGACCTCCGAAGTGCCGCTGACCAACACCGTGCGCGACACCATCGTCGAGGACGCCGCGCTGCCGTTGCGCATGACCGCCCACTCGATGTGCTTCCGCGCCGAGGCCGGCAGCCATGGTCGCGATACGCGCGGCATGATCCGCCAGCACCAGTTCGAGAAGGTCGAACTGGTGGCCATCACCCGGCCGGAAGAGAGCGCCGAAGAGCACGAGCGGATGACCCGCTGTGCCGAAGTGGTGCTGGAGATCCTGGGCCTGCCGTACCGGCGCATGCTGCTTTGCTCGGGTGACATGGGCTTTTCGGCCACCAAGACCTATGACCTGGAGGTCTGGCTGCCCTCGCAGGACACGTACCGTGAGATCTCCTCGGTCTCCAACTGTGGTGACTTCCAGGCCCGGCGCATGCAGGCGCGCTGGCGCAATCCGGCCACCGGCAAGCCGGAGGCCGTGCATACGCTCAACGGCTCGGGCGTGGCGATCGGCCGCTGCCTGATCGCGGTGATGGAGAACTACCAGAACGCCGACGGCAGCATCGACGTCCCCGAAGCGCTGCGTCCCTACATGGGCGGACTGGAACGCATCGCCTGAGGATTGGCCCACGGGCGGGGTAGAGAATCCCGCCTGAATTTGTCCGTTTTCGTTGCATGGACAAACATGCGGGTGTTAAATGTCCTGAATCGTTCCAGATTCGGGATGCCGCCATGCAAGACCTCAACGATCTTTACTACTTCGCCATGGTCGTCGACCACGGCGGCTTCGCCGCGGCCGAACGCGCGCTCGGCATCCCCAAGTCACGCCTGAGCCGGCGCATCAGCCAGCTGGAAACCGACATGGGCGTGCGCCTGTTGCAGCGCTCCACGCGCCGCTTCGCGGTGACCGACGTGGGTATGAGCGTGCATCGCCACGCCCAGACCATGCTCGCCGAGGCACAGGCTGCACGCGAAGTGGTCGATCGCCTCTCGGCCGAGCCGCGTGGCGTGGTCCGGGTCAGCGTGCCGGTCGCCGTGGCGCAGATGCAGTTGCCCAAGATCCTGCCGGCGTTCCTGGACAAGTACCCCAAGGTGCGCCTGCAGCTGCACGTCAACAACCGGCGCGTTGACATCATCAACGAGGGTTACGACATCGCCCTGCGCGTGCGCGCCAAGTTGGACGACGATGGCAGCCTGGTGATGCGCAGCTTCGGCCAGATCCAGGAATTGCTGGTCGCCAGCCCCAAATACCTGCAGCGCGCCGGCCGGCCGCAGACCCCGGAGGACCTGACCCAGCACGTGACCATGTCGATGAGCGAGGACGAGGCCCGCCAGCGCTGGGAACTGCACGGGCCGGCCGGGGAGGTGCGCCGCGTCGAGCTGCAGCCGCGCCTGGCGGGCTTCGATTTCCCGCTGCTCAAGGCGATGGCCAAGGACGGATACGGCATCACCCTGCTGCCCGAAACCGTGTGCGCCGATGCGGTGCGCAGCGGCGAGCTGGAGGTGGTGCTGCCCGAATGGTCGCTGCCGCAGGGCATCTGCCATGCCGTGTTCGCTTCGCGCCGTGGCCTGCTGCCGGCGGTGCGCGTGTTCATCGACTACCTGGCCGAACACCTGCCGCAGCAGATCGAGGCCTCGCGCCTGGACTGTGGCGGCAAGTGCGTCGAACGCCTGGTCGAACTGGGCCTGCGCAAGGCCTCCTGACCCGCCCAGGGCGGTACCCGCCGCCCCGCGCACGTGCGAGAATGCGCGCCCGGCCCCGCGCCGGGCGCTTTGCTGCCGGGCCTGCCGGCACGCACTTCGGAGAGATGGCCGAGCGGTTTAAGGCACCGGTCTTGAAAACCGGCGAAGGGTCAAACCTTCCGTGGGTTCGAATCCCACTCTCTCCGCCAATCCATTGTAAGTGATTGATAAAAAATCACGTTTTGGATTTTCAGGGTCGGCGAGGCAGGAAACAAATCGGGAAACATCCCGATGCGAATCCCCCATCACCTCAGCCGGTCCGCGTCCGGTCGCTGGTCCTTCGTCCAGCGCGTGCCCACCGATTTGCAGTCCGTGCTGGGCTGCCGGCTCATCAAACGGACCCTTCGAACCGGCGACTTGCCCCAGGCTCACTTGCGTGCGGTCCGGTTGACGGCGAGCTATGCTCAGCTCTTCGCGATGTTGAGGGAGCAACGCGTGTCAAAGATGAGCAGGCAGGAAGCCGACGCGCTGATCGCACGGCTGTCGTCCGGGGAAGTCCCCATTGTTGAGCTGACGGTCCAGAAGACCCGAGCGCCGGATGGCACGACCACCGAGCGGTGGCAAATCGACAATGCCAAGGATCTGAAGCTCTATAGGGAGTTGATGGAGCTGGAGGCCAAGTTGGCGTCCTCCCCGGCGCCGCCCCCGCCCAAGCCGGGGGAGCGGAGGGTCTTCGCGCCAGGCTTCGTCAGGGCAGGATCTGCCGAAGCACCGAGTAAAGATGTCATTGAGTCGATTGCCTTAGGCAAGGCGCGCGATGCTTGGCTGGCAACGCTCAAGGGCGCCACGCTGCCCAAGACCTACACCATCAAGAAAACGGCCATTGAGGCGTTGGTGGCGTTTCTGGGTGAGAAGGCCAAAGTGCATGCCATCACCCGGTCGGATCTGGCCCGGTGGTATCAGCACATGCGGGAGAAGGGCGCCTCCACGCCGACCCTCACGAATAAGCAAAGCTACGTGGGCGGCAAAGGCGGATTTTTCGAGTGGGCCATGGCCTCCGGCCACTATCCCCGCGGGGACAACCCTGCATCCGGGCATGTCAGCTACTCCCAACGCGAGAAGCGGGCGAGGAAGAAGCTGGGCTTCAAGGCGTATGACCGGGACCAGATCCAGGCGCTCTTTTCGCCGAAGGCGTTGGCCAAGTTGTCCGAATCTGCCCGCTGGGCATCATTGATTGGTCTCTTCACCGGCGCCAGGGCCTCGGAAGTCGGCCAGCTGCTGACCAAGGATGTCTTCGAAGAGGATGGGATTTCCTGTATCCGGATTTCGGACGAGGGGGAGCACCAGAAGGTGAAGACCGAAGTCAGCCTCCGCACCGTGCCAATCCATCCCGACCTTCTGGAGATGGGCTTCTTGGCCTGGGTTCAGTCCAAGCGAGACGCAGGCCATGCCCGGCTATTCCCGGCGGCGAAGGCCGATGCCAAAAATGGGCAGGGGAATTGGATCACCAAGGCCTTCAGCCGCCATCTTGCCGACGTGGGCAAGGACTGGGCACCGGCGAAGCGGGGCTTCCATTCGCTTCGGAAGACGTTCATCCAAGAGTTGCAGGGCGCTGGCGTTGTCTCGGAGCTACGAGCACAGATCGTGGGCCATGAGCTGGACGATGAGCATCATGCGACCTACAGCCGGGATTTCACCGTTCGCGAGAAGCTCGAAGGATTGGGGGCGCACTGCCCAGGGATAAACGCTCTTCGCTATAGATCGAGGATTCATCCGTAAGCAAAAATTTGCCGCAATTTCGGGCGAAAGGGGATCAAAAAGATGAGGTTTTCTCAGCTTCTAGGTGGGTTAGTCATTGGCTTTTTCGGCGGGTCTCGAGCGAGAAGGCAGCAATTTCCAGTAGTTAGTGATGATGTCCTTAAACTAAGGGATGACATCAATCGTCTGAATGAAAGAATAAAAGATTTGGAGCAAGTTGGGACTAAGATAGTAGTTATCGAAAATCGACTGAGCAAATCATTTCTAGCTCAGCTGAGTTTTGGATTCAACTTATTTAGCGCTTTACTAGTGGCTGTAGTAATAGCTAGCTTGTCAGCAATTGTTGTGGTGGGGATGAAGCGAGATTTCTTGGCCATCATGGATCTGCTTGCTTATCTTTTCCCTGTATGGGCAGGAATTTTTGCTGGGCTAGGATTTTATACAAGAAAGCCAGGGTTAGATAAGGAGGGCGGCGGAAATTTCATAAATGAGGTTAATTGTTTTCAGACCTCTGTCGCATTCCTTTCTTTTGGGGTAATCGCATACCTCGTATCCAAGGGGTTTGCCTACGACGCCTTCCTCACTTCATTTGGATTTATCGGCAGCGGGATTTCACTTTTTTCTGTATTAATTAATTCAAAAAATATCAGAAATAATCCAGATCGTTTAGATAAAAAATTTAGGCCAATTGTTTGGACGGTTTTCTGCCTCAATGTTTTGGCCTCCGTTGGCTGGGGTGTGATATTTCTTTCTAGGTTTTAGCTTGAGCTTGTTGTGTTTAGTAGGGCTATAGCCACAAATAGCGCTCCGACGCCTACGACGCTATAAAATCCAAGGGCGACAGCTTGGGGGTGGCTCATTCTTGTTAGCTTGTTTTTAGCTTTCTTCAGCTTGTCGATGACCATAAGTCCTCCATATTTTTATCCCTTTTAGGCTGGATTTTATCTAAGTCAAGTGGTCAGTATCGATAATTGCTGTGCGTGATGCAGGCGATGGGGGCATCGCGGCGTGGGAACAGGGATATCAGGCGGAAAAAACACATCGTGTCGTGAATGCTTGTTACTAATGATGCGGTCGGGACCATGGTGGTTGGCTGCTCAGTTGCGCCCATGCCACCGTCATCGCTAACAGCAGCAACCTGAAGCAAAAAAAGTGCCGTTATGCTAACGATCACTACCAGAAGCGTCATAACCACGCACTGGCCTAGCTGAAGCCTTGGTCATGCCGCCGAGCCTCGTAAGCCTGGTGAGGATGACGCCGCTCCTCATTCCTCAACCCTGCCGAGCCATCGACCACGAACCAAAGGGCCCAAGCAGCAGGCTCAGCGGGAAATACAGAAGTTGCGCGGGTCACGGCCTTCTTAGGAGCGGTGCAAGGCGCTGTCGCCTTGAACTCGCCGGCAGCGCCCACCAAGCTTCCAGCCATCGGATCGATCTTGGTAGTCATTGGGTGGCATTTGAAAGACTAGCGGGAGGCGCCAAGTGGCAGGCTCTCTGCTGCGAGCGGGCAGTCACGTCGGACGAACTGAAGCCCATCATCGGTAGTGCGACCCAGGATGACGACATCGTCGGTTA
This sequence comes from Pseudoxanthomonas sp. JC1303, assembly GCF_058448525.1. Classification (NCBI taxonomy): domain Bacteria; kingdom Pseudomonadati; phylum Pseudomonadota; class Gammaproteobacteria; order Lysobacterales; family Lysobacteraceae; genus Pseudoxanthomonas; species Pseudoxanthomonas sp. JC1303. The sequence goes on from NZ_CP185958.1 coordinate 3,800,527, forward strand.
AGCGGAGCACTCGGTCTTTTGAGTTTTCAGCACAAGCTGTGTTGGGTTGAAGGTCGAACATCATCGCGCCGTGCCCCGCGAGCCAGTTCAAGGCCGGAAAGAGCGGCGACGACGCGTAAAGCAGGGAGGCCGAGGCCGCAATGACCGTTACGCAGCCAAAAACCCGAGCAAGGCTGAGCATGACGTCCAGATCCTTCGGCTTGCTCCAGGTAAAGAACGCTTTTCCCAGACTTCCGATCATCGTGGCCGGCACCACGAAGACGCCCCCAACCGCTACCAAGGCTGCAAGGACTGGGACGAAGGACAGCGGGATCAGAAAAGCCACTGTGGTGGTGAAGGCCGCAGGGTCTTGTCCTGTTGCCTCGTTTACCGCCATGCGGCTCACCCCCGTCGCGGCGGCTGCCGCCATCACACCGCCGGCCGCCACGAGCAGCTTCACGAGGGGAAGCTGCAGCTTGGGAATGACCCAGTCGTGAGCCTCCTTCAGGAAGCACAGGCCGAACAGCGCGAACGCGAGATAGGCGAACGCCTGCGCAACAGCGTGCTTTGGGGCTGCCCAAGTGATGGCGAAACTGATAAGGAGACTGACGAGCGCGAGGGCGTATACACGCGCGACTGGACCTAGTCCACGCCACCATCTTTTCAGTCTCTTAATGGGCGGCAACTTGCTTCCATTCTCCAATGAGTTCATGGAATGATGCGTGTCCTCTCCGTTGTCCTCAGTGCTGCTCATCGCGGGTCTCATATTTCAGCAGCGGCATCAGTCGGCTGCGGATAAGGCATCCCGGCTTGTCCGCCAACCGGTTGTCAGCATTCACTTATCTGGGAACGATTGAGGCGAGTCTGGAAATGGCGTGCGCAAAGCCGTTGGCGGAGCCCAATCTGGAGATTTGCAGGAGTTCGTTGAGGCCGGTCTGGCTCCATAGCGCCACTTCCTCGTAACGGCAGACTGGAATCTGCCGGTTGTCCTTGAACCGTCGATCAGGCCCGCCTTTTTTGTTGACGTAGCGCCACGTGTGCCCAGTGACCGTGGCGTCACGGGGGACGCCGCCTTCCTCAACAAAGTTCGTTACGGACACATTCACTCTCAGTTCTTGGTAGCTCACCGCGCCCACGCCCTCCTTGTCGTAGATGAGCACACGGTCAGGGAAGAAGTGAAGCGTTTGTGCTCCGACGTTGACCGAGACGGTTCGAACGTTGGTTCGGACAAACGGAGGCGGGGAGTAGGTAAACCGTGTGGCTGCGCGGGCGATGACCTGGCCTGCGCCCGCGTGATACTTCGAATCGTGAACCCGTGCGCTCGACGAGACGTGCCAGGCGGCGCTCGCGGATGCCAGATGATTTGCCCCTTCGTAAAGCCGGTTCAAGGCTTCTTCCATCGAAGAGTCCAGATCGTAGAGCACCACGGCCGACTTCCTTAGCTGGTCTTTTGCAGCCACGAGTGCAACACCAATGGCGCAGGCGACGGCGCTGGTGAGCAACAGCCAGCGCGGGCTGTCATTTCCTGCAAGAAGCAGCAAAGCCAGTCCCGCGGCGCCCAATGCCCATGGCCAAAGAAGCCATCGGCGCCGCTTCGTGTTTAGCTCTTCGAGAAGCGATTGGGAGGAAGAATCGACAATCGTTGTTGCTTGCGCCGAATCGATATCAACCATCGGGCCAACGGTCGCAGATTGTGTTTGCCAAGCCTTCGGAAGGTTCGACGGCTGAGGCTGACTCGGTGCAGGCGGCTTTACCGCGGGAGAGGCCCGCCTCGCGGGGATCGTAGCTCGGTAGTAAACGCCGCCCGCGCCCATGTGGACGTAGTTGCCTCGTGGCCCAGTTCCTACCCGTAAGCCCTTGATGCCAACCGAGACGCCGACACCACCCTTCGACAGATTGAATCGGAATGCGCCCACTCGGACGCTCTTTCGCAGATAAAACCCCATCTCCCTTCCCCTGAAAGCCTCCCTAGCTGGGGTTTGATATACCAGCCAGGGAAGGACTGGGGAAGAGGCGGAGACACACGTCTGATTAGCTGGTCAGCTGCACCCACATCACCAGCAGAGCGAAGGGAAGCCATTTCAGGAAAGCCAAGGCTCCCATGGCCATCATGACGACCAAAGGCGTCATCACCCACCACTGACCCCAAGAAAAGCCTTGGTCGCGCTGCCGAGCCGCGTAGGCCTCCTGCGGATACAGCCGCTCGACCTTTCGCAGCCCGCGGCGAGCCAACAGCGGGCCGACGACGAATCCGAAAGGACCCAGCAGGAGCAGGCTCAAAGAGAACCAGCAGAAAAAGCGGGTGTGTGGAGTCATGACTTTCTTGGGAGTGGCCCTCAAGGCCTTGTCACCACGGTAGCCACCGACCGCACCCACGGACGTTCCGGTCATCGGGTCGGTGCTCATCGTGTGTAAGCCCTCCAGACGCCGTCGGCCTTGGTATAGCGCAGGCTCTTGTTCACGGAGATAGGGACTTGCCGGCCGGCGATCTCCAGCATCACCTGGCCGCGGGTGTCACAACGGTAGCCATCGGCGCCGTCGGCTTGGGCGCAGCCGCTCAGTTCGAAGTCCCGGACCTCCACGACGCGCCCGGCGCCGCTTTGTTCCAAGAGACTGGCCAGCGCCTGCTTGGCGTTGGCGTTGGACGGCTTTCCGCTGCACGCGGTGAGGCCAACGGCCGAGGCCAGGGCGGCCAGGCCAATCCATGCGTTCTTCATGTCGTTCCTTTGCTGGGAAGGGGCGGGCCGGCAGGCCGGCCCGCGAGGGGAGTAAGCGTGGGAAGGCGAGTGCTTACCGGTCGCGATTGCCGTCGGGCTTGAACCCGGCAATCCACATGCGCGCGTCCTTGAATGGCGTCAGCAGGCCCGAGGCGCCGGGATGCAGGTCGGCGGTCTGGAAGAATCCAGAAACCCAGGCCACGCGCAGCGCAACGTCAACGGCCTTGTCAGAGACACCAGGGCGAGACACGTTGACGACAAAGGGCTGTGCCGGCGGGTTGGGGCCAGTAGACCGTTGGGCGCCTGAGTTCGGCTTGCTGGGCAGAACCCGGATGCCAGTGAGCGTGTCGCGACCTTTCCAAAGGGCGGACGTGTTGAGTTCGGCCGTCTCGCCCAGGTCATCGGCCTCCGTCACGGCTGCATCGGCGCAGGTGCGGAAGGTTTCGCTCGTGGAGGTGGTCGGACTGGTCCAAATGCGTGCTTCCACCGTCCAGCAGGGCAGCGATGCGCCCCATTCGGTGTAGGTCAGCGCGACCCGGGGCCAGTCCAGCTTCCCGAGCTGGGCCTGCTGGTGATTGTCCGCCTTGAACAGGTTGGGCAACTTGCCGGAGCCGCTGATCGGGGAGTAGATAGGGCCGGTGTTACTCGGCTGGCGACCTTCCTTGCCCGCGCTGGCGGGCTTGATGCCAACCATCTGCTTTCCAGTGTCAGCCAACCCCTTTCCCAACTGACGGAAGAAGCCAGGCTTCTCGCCTGCGCTGTTGGGTGCTTCTTGGGCGCTGGCTGTTGTCGAGAACAGTGCGATACCCAGGAGCGCAGCGAACGCTCCCTGTCCTGAGTGCTTCATGTGATGCCCCTGTCATTCGCCGGCTTGGCGACGTTTGCCAATATGGCAAATGCAGCGCAAACTTGGAACCGCCAGACTGCGGGCTTAGTCAGCAATCGTTCGATCTTGCCCCCATGCCTGCTCCAATCCCTCCCGCCCGAACGTTGGGCCGTCGTCTGCGCGAAGCCCGCCAAGCGCGAGGGATGAACCAAGCGGAGCTTGGGGCAGTGTTGGGGCTGGAGGACGAGAACTCGGCTGCACCGCGGATCTCTCGATACGAGCGCGGGGACCGGATGCCAGACGAAAAGACGATGGAGACGTTAGCGGCCGCTCTAGAACTGCCAGTCGCCTACTTCCATGCCACCAGTGATTTGATGGCGGAGGCGATTCTCGTTCTGGCCCAACTGCCGGATGAGAAGCAGACTGAACTGCTTCAGCTGATGAAGAAGTTCAGCAAGTCGGCAGCTCGTAACAACGATCCGAAGCTTTAGCCGGAAGTGCAGGGGGAGAAGCCACAGCCACCGTTCGCCGCGGTTTGAGCTTTGTTCTTCTGCTCAGGGTCTACCGTTCGGAAGGCAGGAGTCGGACTTCTTCGGTCGAGAACGCAAGGTTGGCGAGCGCCCCTTTTGGACCCGAAAGGACGACGCCATCAACGCCGACCGAGCGCATGGTGCCGAGTCGGGATGCCTTACTCCCTCCTTTTTCATACGCGATGGCAATTAGCCCTTCCGACGTAAACACAAGCACGCTTGATCCCACGGGCAGACACGCCGATCCAACCCTCTCTGTCCCTGCATCGACCAAGACCACTTGGTATCCCATCCGGAAAACGTCTTCGCTGACATGCCAACCAGCGTTGATGGCCGCTTGAGCCGACGGGGATGGGGTCGCAGGGGCAGCTCGCTGGCATTCGCCGCTCGCAAGAATCGCCTGCTTTTGGCGCGGCAATGAATGCGTTTCCACAAGCCGGATGGTTCCGACTTTGCCTGGCACGACCCTGGACGCGCCCTTCCTGAGCGGTTGCGTGGGTGCCGGAGGTGGACTTTGTGGCGCCACTTCAGGCACGTGTCTTGCATCGCCAGGAGGCTTGGCTGCAATCGCACCTAGCAAGACTAGAACGATGGATGCGGAGACCACCAGAGGGAACCAGTCTGCAATCCCCCTAGGAGCCCAGCCAGGTGGCGTGGTTGAAGGCGTGGCCATGGCGCGATCATAAAAGGTCCTGCGGCCACGTCCACAATTTCACCGTAGACTCGTCTCAACGACAAGGAGATCCAGCATGACCAATGAGTTTGAACAAGTCCCCTTCGGTGCCAGTGCGTTCGCCGAAAACCCCGAAAATCGCTGCGCCTGCCTTCTTTTGTTGGATACATCGGGATCGATGAATGGCCAACCGATTGAACAGCTCAACGCGGGACTGCTCCAGTTCCAAGAGGAATTGAATGCGGACTCCCTGGCGGCCAAGCGTGTCGAAGTCGCCATCGTGACGTTTGGCCCTGTTCAAACCGTTACCGAGTTCGTCACGGCAGATAGCTTCTATCCCCCCGTCTTGACGTGCACTGGTGACACTCCGATGGGGTCCGCCATTGAGCAGGGCCTTGAGATGGTTCGGCAGCGGAAGGAGATCTACAAGGCCAATGGCGTCTCCTATTACCGCCCTTGGGTTTTCCTGATCACTGACGGTTCGCCCACTGACAACTGGACACGTGCAGCCCAGTTGGTCAAGGAGGGCGAAGCAACCAAGAACTTTCAGTTCTTCGCCGTCGGGGTGCAAGGCGCCGACATGAGTGTTCTCAGCCAGATTTCCACGCGCGCTCCTCTTCATCTCAAGGGACTTCAGTTCAAAGAGTTGTTCCGCTGGCTGTCCAACTCCATGAGCGCGGTGTCCCGTTCAACGCCTGGGGATGCAGTGCCGCTCTCGAACCCGACCGCGCCTGATGGTTGGGCCAGCGTGTAATGGAGCTTCAAGAGTGGAGAGTGGTAGCGGCGTCTTCGTTGGGTGCGTCGCACCTCAAGACGGAGGCGCCCTGTCAGGATGCACATGCTTGGGATCTCACGCAGGACAACCAGACCATAGTGCTGGTCGCAGCTGACGGCGCAGGCAGTGCCTCGCACTCGGACACTGGGTCGCAACTGGCAACGAGTGAGATACTGGACTCCATTCGAAACTTCTTTGACGACGGGAAAGATCTTTCACAAGTAACCCGAGAGGTCGCCAATGAGTGGTTGAGGAATGCCGCTGAGCGCATCTCGGAGCGGGCTAAAGTGGATGATCTTCCCGTGCGGGAGTATGCGTGCACCTTGCTTGCTGCCATTGTTTCGTCTACGCATACGTGCTTCTTCCAGGTCGGTGATGGAGCCATTGTCATCCGGCCCAGAGGTGACGACTGGGCCTATGTGTTCTGGCCTCAACACGGCGAATACATCAACACCACGGTGTTCATAACCGACCCGGCAGCGGTGGAGAACTTTGAGTTCTCTTGCCAAGCAGGATTCGTGGATGAGGTGGCAGCTTTTACGGATGGCATTGAGGCGCTCGTGCTGCACTACGCAACACAGACGGTCCACGCTCCCTTCTTTGACCAGATGTTCCAGCCTGTGAGGGCGCTCGAGCACGGCGGCTTCAGTGAAGAGATGTCCGCCAAGCTTGAGGCATACCTCTCATCGCCAGTGATTTGCGACCGCACGGACGACGACAAGACTCTCTTGTTGGCCAGTCGCCTCGCGAAGCCGCCGATTCCTACATCTGCCGTGGTCGAAGAGAGTGCCTAAGTGGCAAGCCAAGTTCTCGTTGGAAAATCTGGCCCTGTCCGCTTAGGAAAGTTGCTCGGTAAGGGGGGCGAGGGAGCGGTCTATGAGGTCGAGGGAAGGCCTGAAGCCGCAGCAAAGGTTTACCTAACCCCCGCAAGCACCGAGCGGTCGGACAAGCTTTTAGCTATGGCGGCGCTCCGGACGCCTGCCTTGGACCAGCTGACCGCCTGGCCGCTGGAAGTCCTTCGCCAATCGGACGGCAAGGTAACCGGGTTTGTGATGGCAAACCTTCGTGACTCGAAGGACATCCATCGCCTCTACAGTCCCAAGAGCCGCCTGGCTGATTTTCCACAAGCCGACTGGCGGATGGTTGTCCGTGCAGCGCTCAATACCGCGCGGGCGTTTGCAGTCCTCCATCAGGCGGGGCACCTCGTTGGGGATGTGAACCATGGCGGGGTCCGGATCTCGCCGGACGCTACTGTCCGACTCATCGATACCGATAGCTTCCAGGTTTCCCACCAGGGGCGCACGTTCCTGTGCGAGGTAGGTGTCCAAGACTTCACCCCTCCCGAGCTCCAAGGCAAAGCGTTCAAGCAAGTCACCCGCACGGCCAACCATGACAACTTCGGACTCGCGGTCTTAATCTTCCAGATGCTCATGAATGGCCGGCATCCTTTTGCCGGTCGTTACAGTGGCTCCGGCGAGATGCCGATTGAGAAGGCTATCCCCGAGTTCCGCTACGCCTACTCATCAAACGCGGCTGCGATGAAGATGCAGCCACCACCACTGACTCCGCCGGCTACAGTTGCCTCGCCCGCTGTTGCGGGGCTGTGGGAGCGTGCGTTCGGCAGTGGGGGCGCGAAGCCGAATGGAAGGCCTACCGCTCAAGATTGGGTTCAAGCGCTAACGAAGCTCGAGGGCGCGTTCGTTCGATGTTCTCAGCGTTCCTCTCACTTCTATTTCGGCGGCTACGGCTCGTGCCCGTGGTGCCCGATTGAGCGCGCCGGCATTGCCCTATTTGGCGCCACGGCAGCGGTCATCAAAAAGCTTGGGCCCGGGCAGTTCAATCTGGAGTCGGTCTGGCGCGACATCACTTCTGCCATCTTGCCGCCGCTGGCGGCGATGCCCCAGCCGACCGTGGTTCCAGCCTCCCAGTCGGTGGCTGCCGTGGGGCAACGCCGGCGAGTGTGGCGAAACATGGGATGGGCGGTCGGACTTGCGATCCTGGTGCTCGGGGTTGTGCTCAATGCGCCCGCATTTCTTCTCTGGGCAGGCCTGGGCTTCGGTATGGGGGCGTGGGTCAACAGCAGAGGGCGAGCCGATGTCAGCCCTATCACCGCGCGATACCAACAAGCCAAAACCCACTACGAGGGACTCAAGGCTCGTTGGACTCGAGAGCAATCCGACACGCAGCTCCAGTCGAAGCAACAGCAACTCCGGCCTTTGCGAGACGAGTTGCTGGGTCTTTCAGCAGAACGCGAGAGGCGATACGCAGTCTTGATGAACAACCGGCAGCGGCATGCTCTCAACGCTTACCTCGATCAGTTTGAGATCGAGAAGGCGAAGATTCCTGGGGTAGGCGCTGCGAAAAAGGCGATGCTGGAATCGTTTGGTGTCGAGACGGCGGCCGACGTTGTGCGAAGCAAAGTCTTGCAGGTCCCTGGGTTCGGCCCGGCCCTTACCGACAGGCTTCTCAAGTGGCGTCAGAAGCTTGAAGGACAGTTCCGCTTCAATCCTGCCGCGGCGATTGATCCGCGACAGGTTGCCGACCTGGATCGAACCATCATGTCGCGGCGCTCTCAGCTGGAAGCAGAGCTCACCACTGGTCGCATGACTGTTCTGCAACTCAGGCAGGCGGCTCTGACAAGACGCCAGGCCTTGGAAAGCGCCATGCAAGAGGCCACACGTCTGTATTCACAGGCGGCGGCCGACGCGAAAGCAGTTGACGGATAACGTTAACGCCGGCCATCAATGGTCTATAGAGGATTCGGATGTCCGCTGATTCCATAAAGGATGTTGAAGCCGCCCTTCTAAGGCGCTACGCAGAGACCTACGGAAGGAACGATGAAACGTTCCAAGCAGGCTTCGGAGTGTCATGGGCCAAGCTCAAGGAAACCATTGCTCGGGAGGCCGCAGCCGAGCGAGATGAGCAAAGGGCGAAAGAGCTGCGAAAGAAGATGAGAAGTCGGGCTATACCGTTCACCGCGGAACAGTGCGCGGGGTTGCTGAAGCTTTCTTACAAGGCGTTCAATGAGCTCGCCCGGGCCGATGGGCCCACTGGGCGGTTGGTTCCCGACCAAGTTCCCGGCAAGTCCCGTGTGGTGGCCTCGATCAGCCTTGTTCGCTTACTGGAGTGGGCCGAGGGCGTGCCCAAAGTGCGGAACTGGCGGACATCGAGGAAGGACGGCGAGATTCTTGGCGCTACGCGGGCTTCCTCCGAAGTGAGTGCCAAGTTCCAGGATCTCCGCGGGCACAAAGTGAGGGTGGTGCTAAGCGGCCAAGACGGCGCTGAGGTTGTCGCATGGATCGACCTTGAGCAACGCACCCCGGCCGCCAAGGCGATGCTTCGGTCGTTTCTGCGGGAGCAGGCGAGGGTGGTAGAAGTCGACGAGCGGGGTTTCGCAGCGCTTGCCAGGCAGGAGCTGCCGCTTCCGGAGGTCTTCAATCTGCCTTGGGCGAAGCCAGAACTCCGGAAAGCCTTGGTCTTCCTTTACGTTCAGTTCCTTGCCCACCTTGAAGCATTGCTTGCGCAGCACGAGAGCGAAGCGCTGCGGGAGCTAGAGGAGTTAAAGGCGCGGCTGGCCCTTATCGAGGACACCGCGAGGACCGTCACCCTGGTCAGGGCAGAGATCAGGACGGCTGCTATGGAAGCAGGATTGCCTGCGGCGGCTCCAGCGCGAAAGCCGGTGCCCTTTCGCTTCTAGAACGCGGTGGCTTCTTGGGACGTGTGCATGAATCGCGATTCAGCTCTGAGGGGTGGGCGCCCCTTAGACGGAGCTGGCTGTATCCACATTTCGGATCATGTCCTCACGCCGACAGCGGCCCGGGACCAAAGCCGGAGCTCGCACACGGTGTCCTCCGTCGACTCATCTTCCTGAGCGCGCCAATCCTGGCGCGGTGGCGGAGCCATGCCCACTTAGCTCCGGAGATACCCATGCCTGCCGCTCAGAAATCCGTCCCCGTTCCCGCTTCCTCAAAGGTCGGCTATGACAGGTGTCCAGCCACCACCGAGACTTGGCTTACGCCGCCTTCGCTGTTGGACGCGCTTGGCCCCTTCGACTTGGACCCGGCTACGCCCGAGCAGGGCATGCCTTGGCGAACCGCCAAGAAAATGCTTAGGCCGAGCGACGACGGCCTTGCCATGGCTTGGCCGAAGAGGTCGTTCGTGTGGCTCAACCCGCCCTACGGACGCGGCATGGATGCCTGGATCTCCAAAGCAGCCGAGCATGGAAACGGGGTGGCGCTGATTTTTGCTCGAATGGAGACCGGGTGCATGCACGCGTCAGTCCTGACCCATCCCAACGCGTCGGCAGTGGTGTTCACCAAGGGGCGCCTAGCCCTCTGCCGTGAGGATGGGACGCCGGGCAAGGCGTGTCCGATGGGATCGCTGTTTGTAGGCTATGGGGAGCGGGCCGCGGAGCGTCTTTGTAAGGCGGTGAAAGGAGGCCACATCCGCGGGCACTATTTGGATCTGGTTCGCGTTCGATCTGTGGCAGCCGCTGGCTAGGGCGTGGCTTCCTCTATGCCCCATCCCCATTCCTATCGATCCGTTTCACGGATAGAACTTCGCACCCCGGCCCAGCTGCTTCGCGAACTGCCCTCGCTTGTAGCGCGGCAACACGACTGGCGGCTGGAACACCTCAAGGGCCTCAAGTTGGCGGGGCCGCTCGAAGGGGTTCGGCGTGCTGTTGTATTGGCCCAGGACCGGGAAGTCCTGGCGTGGTGTGTGACCGGTAAGCGCGGCCACGTCAGCGTCAGGAACGCGGCGGTGCTTCAGGTAGGTGGCCAGGGTATGGCGGAAGCCGTGGAAACCGACGCCTTTTGCGAAGCCTAAGTCCTTCATGTAGGTGCTGAACTGGTTCAGCAGTCCTTGGCTGTAGCGCGCATTGGTCTCCCCGGTTGCTCGATTGATGCCAGCGGACAGGTGCGGGAAAAGGCGAGGGTGGCGGCATCCCTTGATGTCCTCGACGAACTCGAGGAATCCGGCGTCAAGGAGAGCTTGGTGGATGGGGATGCGGCGGATGGCCGACTTGCCCTTGAGGCTCTGTCGCGACCTGGCGCCCTCGTTCCGAGCCAAGTCGGGGTCCACGGTCTGCTGGATGGCGATACACCACACGTCGCCCTCCTGGATGATGTCGGCCACCTTCAGCTGCGCCACCTCATTGATTCTTGCTCCGGTATAGAGGCCGATCATCGGCCCCCACCAGCGATGCGGCCACTTCTTGGCCCAGGCGGTGAACGTAACCGGGTCAAAGATGCGCTGCAGCTCCTCATCGCTGAAAGGATGGCGCTTGAGGATGGACTTGTCGGGATCGCGTGTCAGATCCTTCTTGATGTCCCCGAACGCGGCCATTGGCGAGTTCACGATGGCCCGGGTGGCGACCAGCCGGTTGAAGAACGCGGTGAGGAACCGCTGGTGCTTCTCCTGCGTTGCCCTGGCCGGACCCTGCACGTTGAGGGCTTGGCCCCGCGCGATCACTTCATCAAACGAAAGGCCGGCGAGTTCGGGGTCTTTGGCCAAGCCAGGAGGTGCCCAGCGCAGCAGCTCCCACATGCGCTCGACATGGGTGTGGTCGATGCGAGACACAGGCACATCGCCACAGGTCAGCAACAGCAAGTTGAGCGTGCGCGTGGAGGCTTCTACGGTCACGGCCTTCAAATAGCGTCGCTTCTGGTGCTTGGCGTAGTCCTCGATCTCGATGGACAGGAGGCGGGCAGGGCTGCCGACAGGCAGCGGATCGTGATAGCGCGTGCCGTGCTTGCCGCTTCTAACGCGGGCCGTCTTGTTGCAAGCGGTGGTGATGAGGTCTTGGGCGTTGTAAGCCGCTTCGCGGCTGGCAACCACCAGCTTCCCGATGCGGATACGTCCAATGCGGAGGTCCTCAAGAACGAGGGCGCCGGATGGGCTATCGATATACGACTGGAGTGTTTCGACGAGGGGGTTCTTCATTGCCTTGCTTCCATTGTTTCAATGGAAGTAGTCATACGTCGGCAGCGGAGACCGTCAATCCAAAACCGGTGTTTATTTTTCTCCTTAGGCAAACTCGGCAAGGAGGGTTGTTGTGGCGGCTCCACAAGTTTTGTTCCAATCGGATTTAGTCAAAATTGATCAACAGCAACAAGGGCTTGCGCGCGGCACGTTAGGGATTGTCCGAGTCATTTGTATACTGTTTAAAAAATGAAGGCTGCTGGAAAAGTTGTATAACCTAACATAAATATGAATGGATCTTAAACGATATTCATTTTTTGTTAGATTAACTTGACAGGTATGAAGGATCCGCCGCAGCTTTAAACGGTTGGCCCCCATCCTGAAGGAGTCAAGTTATGCCGATTAAGCCTGGCCCGAAGCCTATAGCGCCCTCAACTGGAAAGCCTGATCAGCGTCGGCGTGACAACAAGGAAACGCCTGGCAACACCCCTGATCTCAAACCTCACAAACATAAGAAAGGAAGCTGAGGCTTGGTAAATGGGATGGGGGGCCATCCGTGCCCCCTCGCTGAGCACGTTAGTTTAACTACTTGGCATCTGACACTTCTTGGTAAACGCGGTCAGCGATGGCCTAGAGGTTGTAGGCGACCTAACGAGATTCAGCTGTGACGGACCTAAGATCATAAGCAACACGTCCTACGGAGCTAAGGGTTGGTCTGAAGTGTGTGACGTTATCTGGGAGTCCAAGACCACCTGTTGCTTTCCGTGAGCCGAACGAAATCAGCATCCGGGTGAAGGAAGACATGCTCGATTTGGTCGGGCCCGAGGTTGAACCGGCTGTAATCCTCAAACCGGCCCGGCGGGTCCCTCGTCTCAATACCGTAGGTAGCCAGATCTGCTTGATAGACCGCCGCGGCCAGTCCGAAACTGTTTCGCAAATGGGCGGCCGGAACTCTAGCTTGGACGAGGGCGGGTCTGCCGATTGTGCGAAGCAGGGGGGCCCAGCACGCGATTCTCAGCGTTGAAGTTGTAAAGCGCTTCGCCTCCCCAGTGCTCCAACAGTCGCCTCACGCCGCTTTCGTGCACTTCGCACGGCGGATAGAAGCAGAACCAAGCCTGCCCGCTGCGATTAGCGTCCCGGATTTGATTGGTCTTGAGTAGATACGCCGCTTGGTCTGTTGTTAGGGCACCTCGCTCGACTCGAGCTGCAACACGGCGCGCTATCAGGTCGGTGCTCAGGACTTCCAAGCCACTTGTTCGTATGCCAGCCGCTTCATCATCCGTAAGACGGGTGAAATAGAAGCCGCGAATGGCAAACGGACTCAGCGCATCGCCCAGTTGCTGCATCGCTTCATCGAACGCTGCCGCTGACTTCTCAGGGCGGTCCTGCTCCCATGCCCTGAACACCGGGCGCAGCCTCTCAATGACTTGTTGAAGCCCTTCGGGCCAACTGGCAGGGTTGCTCACGTCCAAGAGAGGGGCGGTCATATGACTTCCACGTGCGAAGGCATTGATGCTAGCCCCATCAATCCTGCCCTGCATGCGTCCATACGTTGAGTGCCAGCGGCTGGTGGACTGACTGCGCAATTGGCCTTGTCCTCTCAGCGCTGAGCCTCTCGAAGGGGATCCTGGCTTCGCTGCCCCTACCGCAAGGACAGGCCTCCTCCTCGCCGCTGACGCGTTGTTCCGGCCCTCCGCTGCGCGCCGCTCCCGCGGTGCTCACTCGCGGGTGCGGTAGGGCCGAACGCTTTGCCTGTCGGTTCCCACGAGGCGCACGACGCGCTGGTGGAAAAGAACCGATGAAGCGCGCCACTCAAGACCGGAAGGCCCAATACCAACTCCCGATGGACGAGGAGGGCATCCTGCTCGCCGCAGCTCAGATTCTGGAGCAACGCCTCCACCGGGAAGGCGGTGTCCAAAGCCCCGAGCAGGCCGGCCGCTACCTAGTGGCCCGTTGCTCCCATCTGCCTCATGAAGTCTTCGGAGTCCTCTTCCTCGACACGAAGCATCAGATTCTCGCCACCGAGCACCTCTTCAGCGGGACCATCGATTCTTGCGAAGTCCACCCTCGGGTTGTCGCCAAGCGCGCCCTTGAGCTCAACGCGGCCGCGGTTTTGTTGTTCCACAACCATCCCTCCGGGAATCCGGAGCCTAGCCAGGCCGACCGTCAAATCACGGATAGGCTGAAACAGGCCCTCGCACTTCTCGACGTGCGCGTGTTGGACCACTTGGTCATCGGCGGTCGCCAGCACGTCAGCTTGGCCGCGAGGGGGTGGGTGTGAACCCGAATGCACTTCGGGTGCCAACGGGCGCCCGGATCGGTAAGCTCTGATCGGGCCTTGGAGACAGCACCAAAATGGACGTGAGCGAGCTTTTGGCTACCAATAGCAAGGCAGGGGCATCTACCTCATGTCCAAGTTGAAAGACGAGAAGAGCAACAGCCTGGCCGAGCAGCTTAGGTCCGTGATCGGGTAATGAACCACAACAGGGGGCAAGTGAATGGCTGTCTACATTTCAGAACTGGATATTCGCAACTTCCGCTCGTGCGTCTCTACCCAGTTGCAGTTGACCGAGTTCACACCGCTGGTTGGGTTGAACAACTGCGGTAAAAGCAACTGCCTCACTGCACTTCAGTGGTTGGTAAAAGGGGGGCGATGGAAGGAGGAAGACTTCCATGATCCACTTCTTCCTATTGAGGTATCCGGCCGTCTGTATGGCATCGCCGAAGAGGACCTTGCCATGCTGGAGTTGAAGCATCGAAGGAGGATCGAGCCGCATGTGCGTGCTGGCGTGCTTTGCATCCGAAAAATTCAGCAAGTGTCTGGTAGTGGCGTTTCACTGACTGTGTTGAACCCAGACACGAACGAGTGGGATCCCAATCCGACCGGCATTGACCAGGCCATCTCTGCTCTTTTTCCGGATCCAATACGCATCGGGGCTATGGAGGATGCGGAAGAGGATGCCAGTAAGGCAAAGACGAGCACGACGATTGGTAAGCTTCTGATAGACATGGTTGCAGCTATTCAAGAAAGGCATCAGGCGGATCTATCGCCGCACCTCTTAGCAATCGTTGGAATGCTCTCCGCCGAGGGTGCAGAACGATTTGAAGAGCTGGGGAGGATTGACGCCTCCATCAATCAAAAAATCTCCGATCTGTTCCCTGGGGTGAGCATTAAGTTGGACTTCCCCGTTCCAGTGTTGAACGATCTCATCAAGGCGGGAACCGTAAAGGTCTATGAAGGGGATGGGACAGGAAGAGCCTTCGGTTCTTACGGACACGGTGCCCAGCGAGCAATCCAAATGGCGATGGTTCGCCATCTGGCCGATCTGAAGCGAGGGGCCGCGGTAGCGGGCGGTGTGACCCTGCTGCTGATCGATGAGCCCGAGCTGTTCATGCATCCGTTCGCGGTGGAGCAGGTTCGCGAAGCACTGAGGGCACTTTCCGCATCAGGCTATCAGGTCGTCTTTTCGACCCACTCTGCTCAAATGATCCTCGCCCGCGACGCCAAAAATGCTTTGTTGATGACGAAGAAGCATCCGCAGGGGACCCAGGCAAGGCCTAGGCTTCAGTCGGTGGTCGAGCAGCTGGTCGCCGAGCCTACGCATCAGCTCCATCAGATTTTCAGCCTGACGAATTCTTCCCAGATGCTGTTCGCTGACAAGGTGGTCTTGACCGAGGGAAAGACAGAGCTCCGGTTGCTCCCCAGTCTCTTCAGTGCAGTGTCCGGTAAGACCATGGGGCAGTCCTCGCTCGCGATTGTAGCGATGAGCGGCGTCTCGGATACTCAGAAGTCCATGGAGATCCTTGAGGCACTGGGCCTTCCAGCATGTGCGATTGTGGACTTGGATTACGCGTTTCGGCAGGCCACTAAGCATGGTTTCCTGGATGCGAACGACGATGATATCGCTGCCTGTAGATTGGCGTTGAGAACAATGGCGGACGACGGGCTGATCTCGTTGGACGAAGGGGGGCTGCCAAAAAAGGGGCCGCAGGGCCCGGCCTCAAAGGCTTTTGAGCTACTGGCGGAGAGAGCAGACGCATTGCCGCACATCCAAGCACTTGTCAAAAAGCTTCGGAACAGATCGATCTGGCTATGGAGCCGAGGTGCCATCGAACCTCATGTTGGGCTGACCGAAAAGAAGGAGCACGCCTGGTTGACGTTCCAGGTGAAGGTCGAAAGCGATGGGGTGGATGCAGCGTGCGCGGACGCAGCTGGCGTGCGGGAACTTGTGGCTTGGCTGGCAGGATAAGAAAGTGCGCTAGGACACGGAGCAGAGTTGGTCCAAGGGTGCACCGAAGGACGGTGTTTGCGCGACCTCCGTTGTCTAGGGGCCTGCTGATGGCATTGAGAAACGAGGATGTGGGGCGATGGGTGACTGGGAAGCTGATCTCGCGGCCAGAAGGGCGGCGTGGCATCCGCCGCCTCTGCGTGCCAAAGTCAATAACTTTGCTATCCGGTGCTTTCGAGACACGGGAGACGGTGACTACATCGCGGCGCGGCTAGCGATGAGAGCAAGGTTACATCCCCAATACCTCTGGGCCGCGGAGCAAGCCATCGAAAAATACCTCAAGTGCATCTTGGTATTGAACCGAGTAGACACTAAGAAGTTGAGGCACGACTTGGCGCGAGCGTTTGATCTTGTCAACCAGACCCTGAAGATCGAAATGACCCTCACCGAGGGAGAGAGAAGAGCGTTCGATAACTTGGTGCGTTGGAATGCGGATCGGTATTTCATCAACTCCTATGCCATTGAGGACCACGAGCTGGGATCCTTGGACCTGCTGGTGTGGCGGCTGAGGCAGTTCTGCGAGCCTCTCGATGTGGAGCGCTACTGGGAAGAGCCGTCCCAAGAACTTTTGCGCGCGAACATTGAGCGTATTCAATCCAGACCTATTCGCGAGCCACACGCGGGGCGCCTGCTTGGAGGGGAGCTCGAGAAGATACTGGGGCAGAAAAAGAATCCTGCGCGCGCAGCTCTTGTGTGGCGAAATCTGTGGTTTTCTACGTCCAATCGCAAGCGCGTGCCAATGTCCACGGGCTGGCGAATCGCGAACTCGCCACTCTACTTGGCGCATGAGGGTGAAGAAGGAGATGTGATCGTCGAGGCGAAGCGTTGGATGCAGCTCTAGTCAAGGCTTCGTGGGTCTTTGGCTCTGCGAGCGATATGTTCTGCATGCCACCAGGAAGGTGAACCTCAGAGAACACTTCCATAAACTTCGAAGAGATTTTCCTAGACGCCGCACTGCATTCCCTCGCTGCCACTGTCCTCGCCCAGCAGGGTGGAGTCTATGCATCCACGCCCCAACTACTTGCTCAACGAAGCCGTAGCGGAAGCCACGAGCAAGCGCGGCGGATGACCGTTGGCGGCCCTTGAAAGCGCTGGCCGATGAAGCTTGCTTTCCAGGGATGGTTAGTGGAGCGAGCTCTCCCGGCCCCCCATATGAGTGGTGAGCAGTGCCTCCAGCTCGGCATCGTCCAATGCCTGGGCACCGGTCAGGAAAACCAGGTCGGCCACGCGCTGACGTCGTTTCGCTTCTTCCCGTCTCGCTAATCCCTTGGCCTTCGAATCGCGGCGCTGGCTAGCTAAAAGCTCTTTCGCTTGGAGTTGCGCCATGCGTTCGGTGGCACGCTTGATTTGGTCTCGGTAGTGATCGGTGGCGGTCATGCGTTTCTCCAGTTGGCTTGGGACCAGTCAACCAAGGAATAGGCGTTCGTCAAGTTCGTAGCAGCAAGAAAATATTCGAACGGGCTCACTCCGCAAAACTTGAAAAATCAGAGCGATAGCGAAGAAGGCAAGAGCGCACTTAGGCAATGTCTTCGACATTGCGTGCGCAAAGGGCTGCGCCCCTTGAACCCCAAGCGCGTGCGCTTGCCAACGTCAAAAGCCACGGCATAAAGAGCGGAGCACAATCTGGAGCCCTGCATGGCCATCTACCACTCTCGCGTCAAAACCTTTAGCCGCGCTCGCGGCGATTCCTCTGTTGCGGCAGCTGCCTACCGGGCTGGCCTTCTCCTCATCGATCACCTCACCGGACAGCGCCACGACTACCGTCGCCGCGGTGGCGTCGTTGAGTCGGTCTGCCTCGTTCCCGAGGACGCGCCGGACTGGGCGCTTGTCCCCGGTGAGCTGTGGCCGGCAGCGGAAGCAGCGGAGAACCGGAAGAACTCGACCGTTGCTCGGGAGTTCGAGGTGGCGCTGCCGCACGAGCTCACCGACGAGCAGCGCTCGGAGCTCGCCACGGCCATCGGACAAGCCCTCATCGGGCGCTATGGCTTTGCAGTCCAGGCCAGCATCCACACCCCAGGCTCACGGGATGGGCTCAACCACCACGTTCACTTCTTGGCGACTACCCGACGGCTGACTAGCGAAGGGTTTGGGGAAAAGACCCGAGAACTGGACGGCGGTGCGTCCGGGAAGATTGAGATCGAATGGGTGCGCAAGACCATCGCGTCCACCATCAATGAGCACTTGAGGGCCGCGGGAGTTGACCAGCGGGTGGACCACCGCCGGCTTGAGGTCCAGGCCGAGGACGCGTTGGGCCGCGGCGACATCGCGGAAGCCATGGCGTTGTCCCGGCAGCCCACCAAGCACTTGGGGAAGACAGCATCTGCACTTGAGCGCAAAGGCCTGACAACGGATCGGGGTTTTGAAAACGCCCGCATCCAGGAGGAAAACGTGCAGGCGTTCGATGACCTGCTGGCCCAGGCTGAGCGGGAAGGGCGGGCCGCCCCGGTGCCGGGCGGGCACAGCCAAGCCCAGGCGCGAAAGGAGCGAGGTGAGCGGTCCGGGTCTCCCGCTTCCCACAGCTCGCCATTCCCGGGTTTGGAGATTTACGGGCTGACCGGCATCCGCATGAGGAACTTAGTCGGCAAACCGAAGCCGCGCGATCACGACGAGGTGCCCGAGCGGTCAGCCGTTGACCTCCTCGCCGACGCCGCGCAAACCTTGGCTGAGATCGTCGTCCTTCGGTCCTCGCTGGCGTTGGCCGCCACCCATCATTTGCTTCAGCAGTTGAGGGAGTGGGGGCAGCGCGTGGACCCGGGCGATTTGCGCCGCGACCTCGCCATCCTGGTGAAAGGGCTCAACCGGCTGAAGAAGCGGCTGACGAGGTTCGCCCAGCGGGTCGCGGCGGTGGGAAGAGCGGAGCGGCTCTTCCACATGGCTGAGCGGTCCTTGGAGGACTACAACGCCGACTACCCGGATCGCGGTGGGGTGTGGTCCACCGGAGAGTGGGCGCAGCGGCGGGCTCGGCGCCAAGCCACCCTGCGCGCCCGAACCATTGAGCTGAAAGCGGCCAAGGCATCCATCACACCAGAGGCAGAGGCCGCATGCGAGGCAGAGATCGCCATCGCAGCGGGCCAGCTGGAGGAGTGGAGCCAGCACGCATCGCTCAAGTATGCGGCGCTGTCCCCGCACACCATCGTGGGAAAGGAGTTTGATGCGTCGCCACCGGCACCGGCACCTGTTCTTGCTCCACGGCCACGGGGGCCACGCCCCTGAAAAGAAAGCCCCGCGGATGCGGGGCTTTTTCTGCGCTCCCACTTCTTCAGTGGATGCTGGGCTTCCGACGACCGGGCTTGGGCTGGTGGTCGTCGTCCTTACGAGCCCTGTAGGCGCGCCACTGCCCGACATCGTGCGGGTTGGGAGGCAGGAGCGTCCTATCAATCACTGCGCGCCGCACGAATGGCGTGGGCCTGGGAGCAGCGGAGGCGGGCGTCTGGCCGGAGGAGCAACCATCATCTCCCTGCGTTCGCATCTGCTCGGCCGCCATGTCGAGCCAATGGCGAATGTCGTCCAGTCGTTCGGGGAGGTTGCGCGTAGGGTGGTGCTGTATCAAGTGGCCAAGCAGGCAACTGGCTATTTCTAACTGGGTTTCGGCGGGCATGCGGCTCCTTCAGAGCGTTGAGGGGTTGCCTGCATACAACCGCGTATTCATGAACCCACAAGCGCGGAGGGCGAGCGCTGGTTCACACATCTGAACTTTAGTCAGACTGTCTGCACCGCGGCGGTCGGCTTGGGTGCCAAGCCTACCGACCAGCCGCCGGCTTCCTCTCGCTGGGTGGTCAACAGGTCGTAGGTCTTGACCATGTTGAGCAGGCCCGAATGGCCATAAACGTTGGGCGAGAACGACGGATCGGTTCGTTTCAAATATTGCCCAAGCGCCCCGAGCCCGACCTTGCCCTCTGAGGTGTCCCCCGCGAGCAGCGTCACCGCTTCGACCAGGAACAGGGGGCGGCGTTTCGGCAGCGGCTTGCCATCGGACCGGGCGGCTTCTTCTTTGGCTGTCTCCGCCTTTGATGTCTCCGGCTCGGCCGCCTGGCGCTTCGCGGTCGCTTCTTCTTGGGCCGTGCGGTCCCATTCGAAGAACTGATCGCAGGCGTTGCGCAGCGCGTCCGGGGTCTTGGGTTCTCCGACGATGCAGACCGTGGCACCGCGCTCCCGAAGCTTGCGGCAGAGGTAGGAAAAGTCCGAGTCGCTGGTCACCAAGCAAAAGGTATCGGCGCGACCGTCGAATAGGGCTTCCAAAGCATCAAGCGCCAAAGCGATGTCCGCCGTGTTCTTGCCCGAGGCGTATTGGTATTGAAGGCACGGGGTGAATGCCTGCCGAACCAGGACCTCTTGCCACTTGTTGGCCAGGGTGGCGTGGTTGCCGTAGCCGCGGCGCAGGACGACCCGGCCGAACTGGGCCACCATGCGCAGGGCGTGCTCCACGATATCGGTGGGCACGTTGTCGCAGTCGACCAAGACTGCGACGCGGCTGTCTTGAGGGGTGTGGCTGTTGCTCATCCTGGGCAGTCCTTCCGTGGCTTGGGTGTCGGCCATCGACAGCACATGTGCTGGCAATCGGGTCGGCTTGGTCGCTATGATCGCGGGCAACAAAACAGGAAACAATCCGAGACGTTCCCTGCTGACGGATCAATGAGTTACGTGCGAGTTGATCCGATCCCACTCTCTCCGCCACTATGTCAATAAAATCAATGACATAGAAGTGAGTATTCCGAAGGGCCAACAAAAAGCCATCAACGGTCTAATCGTCAAATCCTGGGCTTAGATCGAGGTCAGGCCACATCCTCGGCGCGAGGTCTTCGAAGACCTCTGTGACCGACCATTGTGCTGCCGGTAGCTCGTCAACCAAAGACCGGCGCGCCATGAGTTCTCGATTCTCGCTTTCGTCCGATCTAAAATTCTTCTCTAGCAGGAAAATCTTGCGGGTTTGAGTTCCTACGTAATATCGATCACGGTAGGAAGCAAGGGAATAGCTGATTGACTCAAGTAATTGCGCTAAACCGTCTTTGGGGCGAGGGTCAACGGCAGCAGCGTGAGCACCAACCTTATTCCGCCATTGGTAAACAATAGGCGCGATCGTTCGAGCGTACTCATTGCCAGCATCTTTAATCGCTTGGCGATTAGCTATTACGTCGTCAATGTTCCATCCCCTTTAATGCATCGTCTCAAAAAGGCTGACCTGTCGGAGATAAGCAATCAGCGCGGTCGAGAACCAGTTGAAACAGCCGTATACGAATGGATGGGGAGATTGAAGGTAAAGTGTGTGGCCTGGTCCTATCACTTCGGGCTTGAGCTTTTCACGCTCGATTTCTCGCATGTGATGCGCGAGATATTGAATTCCCCAGCGTTGATCCCACAGGCTCTGCATCGCGGGTGATCTCGCGTGCTCAATGCCGCTGGAGTGGTCAAGTATGACGCCCATGCTTACCCTTGGTTTTGCGCTAATTTGTGCTTCTAGCTGAAATTCTATTGTCTCGTGCTGTCTAAGGGGCGATTCCTTTGACGCCTCGCGCGCGTAACTAATTGAGCTTCCGGGAACTCCCTTAGCCCGGAGACTCAAATGACCATCGCAGAACCTCGCGCCGCCCGCGCTGCCAAGGTGCAGCAGGCCCGCGCCATCCTCGCCGCTGCCGAGACCGAGAAGCGCAGCCTCACCCTGGAACAGTCCCAGCAGTTCGCCACGCTGCAATCAAAAATCACCGAGCTGGAAGCGGCCGAGCAGCGCCAGCAGTTCCTTGACGACGCCGAGCGCCGGCAGGTCGGTACGCCGATCCACGGTGACCGCGCCACGCTGGAACAGCGGGTCAACCTGCTGAATGTGCTACGCGTCGGCATGGAAGGCCGCACCGTCACTGCCGCAGCCGCAGAAGATGCACGCAGAATTGGAGCGCCGACACAGCCCCCAAGCACAGCGACATCCTGGTCCGCTCTCGCCCTTCGAGAAGCGCACTAACCACACCACCACCGAGCCGGAATTCATCGCCAACCGGCTCACTTGGGCCTTTACATTGAAGGCTGGGCAGCCTCTAACTGCCTTGACGATGTTGTCGAGGTAGGCGATACACTCTTTCCATGCCCTTCAGATGAGTGGGTCAATGGAATTTCTTTGCAACGGACGCTGCTTCCGGAAAGTCCTCGCTGTGTCAGCGGCATCGGGGGTTTTGTTGGCGGGATTGGCGGCGTGCGCACAACCGCTGCAACCCTCCCAGGAGCACGCTATGCAGGACGCATCCCTGTCTGCAGAACTCAAGCGAGAGCAGGACAACGCCGCCGCGATTTCCGATGCCGCAATATCTGATCCCTCTCCATTGGTCGACAACGAAGACGGCTATCCCGCGCTGAAGCCTGGCCCCGAGCAAACGTCTGCCGTGCTGAACTCAATGGTTCTCCGGCTCGCCCAGGCCCTTCATTCGCAAAGAGACTCTGACCCTGACAAGGTGGAGCAGCTACTGGGGTTCTCGCTGCCGCCTGATGCCCGAGGCAAACGGCGTGGTCTGACCGGCAAGGTTGGGATCGGCATCTATGAACTGGCGGTGTGGAAGCCTTCTCCCAAGCACCCGGGGCATCGTGTCGAACTTGTGCTTTCGCCGATTGAATCCTGCGTTCTCACTTATGACGCGTTGAACAAGCCCTTGGTGGCCGAAGGATTCAAGGTCTTCGTGCCGACATTTGGCGACGATCAGCGCATCACCTTTCACAAAATTGTGGCGCCCTCGCTTGGGCTTTATATCGAGGTTACCCCCGACTACAGGGATGCCCCGCATTGCGTTTCCGTCGTCAGCCTGGAAATGGAGCGGGCCGATGCTTGACCCCCGCATCGAGCGGATGCTCCAGGAGACCGAGAAGCAAGCCGCCCTCCCGCCGTGGGCGGCAAGAGATTTGCGGGAGGCCGTGGAGTCCTCCCCGTACCTGGCGTCAGCCATGTCCCAGGCCATCGACAGCGGCTCTTTGAAGCACGTGACCGTATCGAAGCGACCCCACGAGGGCGGTCACTATAGTCACGACAGCCGAACCCTCAACATCAGTTCGGACGTGTTCTTGTTTCCCAAACAGTCCGATCGGGTAGACGTGCTGACCGGAGTCATGGGTCATGAAACCGGACACGCGCTGATGGCTCGCTCCAACCAAATCACCACCTACAAGTTGTCGCATGACATCGATCAGGCGCTGAAGGTCGGAACCCAATACGGCGATGCCACGGTTGATATCACCCCGCTGGCGAAGGATTACGTCCATGCTTCCCGCCAGAATGAAGCTCTGGCAGAGCTGGTCGGCATGAACGCGGTGGCCAGCCGGGTAAAGACCCTGGATGGTGGCGTGAGCCGAGCCGAACTGTTGAAGCGGCTGGATCCAACCACCGAGTGCGTAACCAACGGACGCCTGGAGCCTGGGATTCGCTTGGATAACGATGGAATGCAGCGCACGGGCGGGCGCATCGACAGCCCTGCGGTGGATGCTGTCGGCACCTGTCAGTTCGATAAGGGAGCCAGCAGCCTGGGGATGATGGGCACCTCCAACTACCAAGCTTATTACGCGAGTTACGTGGTTTCGGCCGGTGCAGATATCTGGAAGACGCGCACCGACGCCAGCACCCACGGTGTGCCTAAGATTGGCCTGAATTTGGGTGAGTTGGGGGTTTCGGCGAAAGAGCTCCAAGCAGCCGGGGTCCGACTTGGCGGAACCGGCAAGGCCTTTGGTTTTGTGGATACCTCCGGTGACCAGCAGCGATACGTTGAAGTCCGGCAGCTAAGGCCCAACCAAGCCAGTCAGCCCGAAAGAGCACCCGAGACGATAAGCCGGCCCGGGCAAGTCTTGGCCGACAACCCGGCTCATGACGACCATCAGACCTATGCCCGCATCCACGCCTGGGTGAAAGGAACGGGCAACTGGAACGAGCAAGAGGGGAAGAACGTCAGCGCCGCTCTTTACAAGCAGCAAGCCGAGGATCCGCTCGTTCGACAGGTTGACAAGGTCGGCGGGGGGCTCGGACAGGATGGCGCACAGAACGTTTTCGCTGTCTATGCGCCGCACGGGGAAAAAGGACCCTTCTTCCACGTCGCGGTTGATGGGCGCGAGGCCTCTCAGCAGCCGGCCCAACAAAATCTGGAGCAGGCCCAGACGATCCAACAGACCCAAGTGCGTCAACAACAACTGGACATGACTCAGCAGCAGGCCAATCCAACGCAGATGAGTCCGAGCCTGTCGCTATAGACATAGGGAAACATGAGGGCAGGTCGAGCGGCGAGGCAAGCGCGATCTCCTGCGCTTGCGCACGCAATGTGCGCCTCTTTTTCAATAACACGGAAGCGGCTGGCGGTCCGCGGTTTAGTTGGATGCGCTACCCATCTTGCGGCAGCGGCTGGCCTGGGCGAGGTGTAGTCGTGAACTGCGGCGCGATGCTACTGCTATCCCCCGGTGCCTCAGCTCGGCTGCCAGATGCGCCGAGTGAGTTGGTCATCAGGAGAGTTTCCAGGAGCTCGCGATGGCTTTGTAAGGTGTGGGAATGCAAACAGACCCACTACTGGCGTCTTGTGACTGACTTGCTCCGCGTGATGGCGGCGTTTAGTCTGGCAGGCGGGGAGGGGATGATGTCTTGCACAAGGGGAAGCAAGGATGATGATCCGGGTATTCCTGGTCGATGACCATGCGTTGGTCAGGACCGGTCTGAAGATGATTCTGTCCGGACAGGACGATATGGACGTCGTCGGCGAAGCCGAGAATGGCGAAGATGCGCTGCCGGAGATCCGCAAGCTCAAGCCCGATGTCGTGTTGTGCGACCTGCATCTGCCGGGCCTGAGCGGGCTGGATGTCACCGAGCGCATCGTGCGCGGCGACTATGGCACGCGCGTGGTGATCGTCTCGGTGCTGGAGGACGGTCCGTTGCCCAAGCGGCTGCTCGAGGCGGGAGCCTCGGGCTATGTGGGCAAGGGTGGGGATGCCGCAGAGCTGGTGCGCGCCGTGCGGGAGGTCTCGCGCGGGCGTCGTTATCTGGGATCCAGCGTGGCGCAGAACCTGGCGTTGTCCAGCGTGGACACGGCGGGGTCACCGTTCGATGCGCTGTCCCCGCGTGAGCTGGAAGTGGCCATGCTGCTCATCCAGGGGCTGCGACAGGAAGACATCGCGCGGCGTCTCAGCCTTAGCCCCAAGACGGTCAACACGCACAAGTCGCGGTTGTTCCAGAAGGTCAACGTCCAGGACACCGTGTCGCTGGCCCGCCTGGCCGCGCAGTACGGCCTGGTGGATCCGGCGCGCGTGGTCTGACCCAGCACGCGCCGGTGTGCAGCGCCGATCAGGCGCTGCGTTCGCTTTCCGAATCGCTGCCACCTGCCGTATCGCCGGCAGCGGGGGCATCGTCGTTGTGCGCTTCGCTCGGCACCTGCGCGGGCTGCGACGGAGACGCCGGCTCGAACAGATGGCGGGTCACCGAACGCGGAGTGGCCACGTCGGCAGCGAAGAACAGCGAACCGGCCGGCGGCGTGATCGGCTGAGGCTTGGCGGCCTGCTGCGCGGCTTCTGCTTCCGCGGCAGACGGGGCTACCTCGGCGGCGACCAGCAGGTCGGGCTGGCCTGCGGCATCGACGGTTTCCGCGGCGGCAAGGACAGGTTCCACCGGAGCCGGGGTTGCGTCGGACGGCATGTCCACCTCGGCAAACGCTGCGGTGGCCGGCGTCTCTTCCACCACCAACGGCGCGATCTCCTCGGCAGGCGCGACTTCCGAAACGACTGCCACGGCGACCGGGGCTGGCGTCACGACCTGCGGCGCCGGGGGGGCGGCTGGTTCGGAGGAGGCCTGCGGTGCGGCATCGGCGGCGTCCTGGTTCTGCTCGAACTTGGATTCCGGCGTCGCATCGGCGACGGCAACCGCTGCGGCCGCGGCCGCGGCCGCGGTCACGGGCGCGCTGGCAGGCTGGGCACGTGGCGCGGGCGCCGGCGTTGCCGGCTCGGCATCGTCGAAGTCGAACTCGGGCTGGGAAGAAGACGCGATCACGACCGGCTCTTCATCGCCTGCCTGGTCGGCGTCCGCATCGTTCTGGTCGTGCGGCGCTCCATTGCCTTCGCCATTGCCACGACGGCGACGGCGACCGCCGCGACGGCCACGGCGACGGCGCGGGGTGCCGTTCTCATCGCCGGCATCGGCTTCGTTCGCATCGCTTGTGTCCTGCGCCGCGTTGGCCTCATCGGCCGCTTCCTGGCCTTCTGGTGCGCTAGCGGTCAGGGTCTCGGTGTCCTCGACCTGAGGCTTCTTTTCGCGAGGCTTGCGTGCTTCAGGGGCTTCGCTGCGCGCCTCGGGGGCGGGAGCGGTCTGCGGCGCGGTGTCCTGCTGCGCCACGGTTGCGCCCTGGGCGAGCGCAGTGGCCGCAACGGCGGGGTTGACCTCGCTCTGGACCTCGGGCGCCTTCTGCTGCGGCTCACGCTGGGGCTTGGGACCCCGCTCGTTGGCCTGCGCAGGCGAGGGGCTTTTGTCCTGCTGCTTTTCCTGCTGCTTGGCCTTGGGCTGCTGCCTGGCCGGCTTGCCCTGCTGCTCGCCACGATTGCGCGGCTGCTGAGCGCCACCATTGTTCTGGTTCGCCTCCTTGTCCTTGCCACGCTCGCGTCGCTGCTGGCCGTTCTGGCCGCCGCGACCATTGCCACCCTGGCCGCGGTTGGCGTCACGGCGCTGCTGCGGCGCGTTGCCATTGCCACGCTCGGCGCGACCCTGGCGACCGTCGTTGCCGCGTGCGGGCGTGGCAGGGGAGGCCGGCGCCGGGGCGCTGGCGGCACCGAACACGCGCTTGAGCCAGCCGACCACGCCGCCCTGCGCGACGGCCGGCTGCAGAGCAGGCGCGACAGGGGCCGGCGTGGGTTCGACCGGGGCCGGTGCCTCGCGCTCCTGGCGGACCGGGGCAGGCTGGGCGTGCTTGACCGTGGTCACCGCCGGGGCGGCGGGGATGTTGAGCTGGGCCTTGGTCAACGCATGCACCGGCAGCTTGCGCGGGGTGCCGCGCTGATAGCTGGGCTTGCTGGATTCTTCGCCCAGCTCGTTTTCGCGCAGGCGCGTGACCTCGTAGTGCGGGGTGTGCAGCTGCTCGTCGGCCACGATGATGATCGGCGAGCCGTGGCGTTGCTCGATCTCGCGCAGCGCGCCGCGCTTTTCGTTGAGCAGGTAGTTGGCGATCTCCAGCGGCGCCTGCACCAGGACCTGCCCGGTGTTGTCCTTCATGGCGTGCTCTTCGGCCACGCGGATGATGGACAGCGACAGCGACTCGACGCTGCGCATGCGGCCATGGCCGTCGCAGCGCGGGCACACGATCTGGCTGGACTCGCCCAGGCTGGGACGCAGGCGCTGGCGCGACATCTCCATCAGGCCGAAGCGCGAGATGCGGCCCAGCTGGACGCGGGCGCGATCGTACTTGAGCGAATTCTGCAGGCGGTTTTCCACTTCACGCTGGTGCTTGTTGGACGCCATGTCGATGAAGTCGATCACCACCAGGCCGCCCAGGTCGCGCAGGCGCAGCTGGCGGGCCACTTCCTCGGCCGCCTCGCAGTTGGTGTGGAACGCGGTTTCCTCGATGTCGCCGCCCTTGGTGGCGCGGGCCGAGTTGACGTCGATGGCGGTCAGCGCCTCGGTCTGGTCGACCACGATCGAGCCGCCGGAGGGCAGGCGCACGTTGCGTTCGTAAGCGCCCTCGATCTGCGATTCGATCTGGAAGCGGTTGAACAGCGGGATGTCGTCGGTGTAGTGCTTGAGCTTGCGCAGGTTGTGCGGCATCACCTGCTGCATGAACTCCTGCGCGGTGGCGTACAGCTCCTCGGTGTCGACCAGGATCTCGCCCACGTCACTGCGCAGGTAGTCGCGCAGGGCGCGCACGATCAGGCGCGACTCCTGGTAGATCAGGAACGGCGCCGGCTTGGCCAGGGCGGCCTCGGCCACGGCCTTCCAGACGCTCAGCAGGTAGTCCAGGTCCCACTGCAGTTCTTCGGCGTCGCGACCCACGCCAGCGGTGCGGATGATCACGCCCATGTCGTCGGGGATGGTCAGCGCGTCCATGGCGGCCTTCAGCGCGGCGCGGTCGTCACCCTCGATCCGGCGCGAGACGCCGCCGGCGGTGGGCGAGTTGGGCATCAGCACCATGTAGCGGCCGGCCAGGGAGATGAACGTGGTCAGGGCCGCGCCCTTGTTGCCACGCTCGTCCTTGTCGACCTGCACGACCACTTCCTGGCCCTCGCGCAACAGTTCACGCAGGCCGGCCTTGTGGTGGTCCACGCCGGCCTGGAAATAATCGCGGGAGATTTCCTTCAGCGGCAGGAAGCCATGGCGCTCGGAGCCGTAGTCGACGAAGGCCGCTTCGAGAGAGGGTTCGAGCCGGGTGATGCGGCCCTTGTAGATGTTGGACTTCTTCTGTTCCTTGGAGGGCTGCTCGATATCGATGTCGTACAGCGTTTGCCCATCCACGATCGCCACGCGCAGTTCTTCTGCCTGCGTGGCATTGATCAACATACGTTTCATTGTTGTGTTCCTCGCGCTCTACCGCGCGACAAACACCATGGCGTTTTGCCTCTGGAACGTTCGGCCGCTCCTCGCGCGCAGCGCGGGTGGGGCGGGTTGGAGCTTCCAGCGCTTCGACACCACGGCGAGCCGCGGGAGCGCTTTGTTGCGATGTCGGTGTTGCGGGACCGTCGGCGACAGGCCCAAAGGCCGGTTGCGCCGCGCGGGACGTGTTCAGCTTCGGATGTCTGACGCACCCGGCGGGTGTCGGGGTCTGCCGGCGAGCCGCTAACATGGCCGCCCCGAGGACGGTGGTCGCGCACTGTGCCGGGCTTCGCTGAAGAAAGCTGGGCTTCTGGCCCGTGACGCAACTTCCTAGCGAAATCAAACCCTTATCTCGCAGGCCGAGTGTAACAGACAAGATGGACAAATGACCGCCCCCTCCAACCCCGAAAACCCTCCTGCCCGTAGCGCCGTCCGCATGGTCGTGGTGCCCGCCGATCGCGGCGGCCAGCGCCTGGACAATTTTCTGCTTGGACAGCTCAAGGGCGCCCCGCGCAGCCTGGTCTACAAGCTGGTCCGCAGCGGCCAGGTCCGGGTGAACGGGGGGCGGGCCAAGGCCGAGCGCAAGCTCGAGCCGGGCGACGAGGTGCGCATTCCGCCGGTGAGCCTGGAGGAAACCGGCCCCCGCGCGGCGCCGCCGGCGGGCTTCCTGGCGCGGATGGAGGCGGCGATCGTGTTCGAGGACGCGCGCCTGCTGGTCATCAACAAGCCGACCGGAGTGGCCAGCCACGGCGGCAGCGGAATCAGTCATGGCGCCATCGAAACCATGCGCGCCCTGCGCCCCAACCAATCCCTGGAGCTGGTCCACCGCCTGGACCGGGACACCTCAGGCCTGCTGATCCTGGCCAAGAAGCGTTCGGCCCTGACCGAGCTGCAGGCCTTGCTGCGCGAGGATGCCGGCCCGACCAAGGGCATCCGCAAGCGCTACCTGACCCTGCTGACCGGGCGCATGCCCGATGGCGTGATGACCGTCGATGCGCCGTTGCTGGTCGGGCTTCGGCAGGGCGGCGAGCGCCACGTTCAGGTCAACGAGGGCGGCAAGCCCAGCGTGAGCCATTTCAAGGTGCTGGAGCGCCGTGGCGGGCAGTCGTACTGCGAAGTGCTGATCGAGACCGGCCGCACCCATCAGATCCGCGTCCATGCCCAGCACATCGGCCACCCGGTGGCGGGCGACGACAAGTACGGCGAACCGGCGGCCAACAAGCGGCTACGGGACCAGGCGGGCCTGAAGCGGCTGTTCCTGCACGCCGCCTCGCTGGAGTTCGCGCTCGACGCCGGGCGCACCCCTTACGTGCTCAATGCGCCGCTTTCGGAGGATCTGGCGGCGGCGCTGGATGCCCTGGCGTAAAGGCCAGGGCCAAGCCGGCATCAGGACTGCGCGGGCTTCTTTTCGTCCAGCGAGAAGCATGCGTCCGGACGCACCTGCGGGGCGGGGAAGTTCACCGGCACGTTGATGGTCTGCGCGAACGGCTGACCGCCGCGCGTGGCGGGCTTGAACTTCCAGGTCTTCACGGCTGTCATGGCCGCCTGATCCAGGGCGTCGTTGCCACTGCCATGGGCCACGGTGACATCGGTGGGCGTGCCCTCGGTGCCGACGGTCACCTTCAGGGTGGTCGTCCCGCCCTGTCCGTTGCAAGCCGCCTCCAGCGGATACTGCGGCGGCGGGGTCTGCACGGCGGTCAGTTCGGTGGCAGCGGGCGCGGCAGGGGCGGCCTGCTCGTTGCCTGCCGGCGGCTGGTTGCATGCGGCCAGCAGCAGCAACGGCGCGGTCAGGGACAGGCGAAGCGATCGATTCATGGGCGTGAGGTTCATTGTTCGGGGTCCAGGGCCTGCGCCTTGGCAGCGCAGATGAAGTCGTTCTCGCTCAGTCCGCCCACGTCGTGGGTGGAAAACCGCACCACGACGCGGTCGTAGTGCACGCCCAGATCGGGGTGGTGGTCTTCGCGATGGGCGATGAAGGCCAGCGCATTGACGAAGGCGAGGGTGCGGTAATAGTCGGCGAAGCGGAACGTGCGACTCAGGGCCTTGCCCTGTTCGACCAGTTCCCAGCCGGGCAGCTGCGGCATGAGTTCGGCGATGCGGGCCTGCCCGAGCCGGTGCTCGGCGCCGCTGCGGGGCAGGCAATGGGCCTGGGCCAGCGGAATGAGGTCGGACATGGCGGTTCTCCTGCAGGGCGCGGGCTTGGGCGCGCGGGTCGGGCGGCTGAACGTACCACCGGGAGCCGTGAACGAGTGGCTCTGACGTGTCGGCGGCGGGCCGTTAGAATACGGGCATGATCCAGATTTCCGACACCGCCCAGAGCCATTTCCGCAAACTCATCGAGCGCGAGGCCACGCCCGGCCTGGGCGTGAGGCTCAGTGCGGTGGACGCCGGCACCTCGCGTGCCGATGCGCGGCTGGAGTTCGCCGAGCCCCGCGACCTGGCTGGCGACGAATGGGTCGTGGAGTGTGAAGGCTTCACGGTCTATGTCGATGCGGCCAGCGTGCCGTGGCTGGACGATGCCGAGATCGATTTCGTCACCCAGGGGGCAGGCAGCCAAATGACGATCAAGGCGCCGCACATCAAGGGCAAGGCGCCCGCCGAAGGCGCATCGTTGGTCGAGCGGGTGCGTTGGGTCGTCGAGCATGAGGTCAACCCGCAACTGGCCTCGCACGGGGGCCGGGTGGCCGTGGAGGAAGTGACCGGCGAGGGCGTGGTCTTCCTGCGTTTCGGCGGCGGTTGCCATGGCTGCGGCATGGCCGATGTGACCCTCAAGCAGGGGATCGAGAAGACGCTGCTGACCCGCGTGCCCGGCGTAACGGCGGTGCGGGATGCGACCGATCACGACACCGGCCAAGCGCCGTACATGCCGCGCGACGCTGCCTGACCTCAACGCTACCCGGTGACGACCGCCACCGAGATCATCGCTTTCCTGTGGGCGCGCCGGCCCGTGCACGTCGTCGAGAAGACCACGGGCCTGCCGCACGGCTGGGGCATCTGGCTGCGTAACGCGCCGACGCGCGACGGCCAGCTGACCTACGAACCCATCGCCCACATCACCGCTGCCGCGGTCGCCGCGATGCGCGCCCGGCCGCCTGCGCGGCCCGTGCCGATGGAGGGCTGGCGCGCGGCCCGCTCGCTGTTGTGGCAGCACTGGGATCCGCCCCCGAAGGAAGAACGTGGGACGCGCTGGGTCGGCCGGATCGGCAGCTTGGTGCTGCATCTGGGCTTCGTGTTTGTTCTCCTGCTCGCAAGCATGCTCACCGTGCCGGTGCCACCAGTGCAGGATCAGGAAGGACGGATCCAACTGACCCTGATCGGGCGTGGCACACAGGGGGAGGGCGGGGGCGCGGGGCCACAGACGCCTGCATCCCCAGCCGCAGCGTCCGCAACGGCAACGTCGGCTGATGAAGCTCCACAAGCGCCGGCAAAGTCCGCGCGCCGTCCGCCAGCAGCGGCGCAGGCTGCAGCCGCGCCGTCCGCGCCGTCGAACGCGTCTCCACCAGCCCAGCCAGAACCGCAACAGCAGGCGCAGCCCCCTGCACCGGTCGCGGCCGCCGAGCCCGCGCCGCAGCCGCCCACGTCAGCTGCGACTGAGCAACCCCTGCAGGTGACGCAAACGCCGCAGCCCACCCAGTCCTTCGTCCTGCCACCGGTGACCCCACCGCAGGTCACGCTGCCAAGTCCGCAGCTCAGCCTGCCGGAGACGAAGATCCGGTTGCGCGAGGTGGAACCGGTGGAGACCCAGGAGCCGATTGCCGTGCAGCAGGTCGCGCCGCGCGCGACGCCGGTGCCCACGCTGGAGGCGATGCCGACCCAGGTCCGGCAGCGTGAGATCCCCATGCCCGAGCCGGTCCCGACGCTCCAGGCACCGCAGATGCAGCACCTCCGGCCGACGGAGACTGCCGCCCCGGTGCGGCTGACCCAGGCGGCACCGGCGCAGGTGCGCCTGCGGGATGTCCCATCTCCCCCCGCGCCGCAACCGTCCGCCGCGCAGCAGGACGGCGCCGCAATGGACGCCACCCCGGATGCGACCGCTGCCCAGTCGCCAGCCCCCGCGTCGACACAGGCGGTGAACCCGGCTGGCGCCGTTGCGGAGACGTCCTCCACGACTGCTTCAGCACCGGCGGAGGCGCCCGCATCGGCGACCGGGACAAGCGGCGCCCCCTCCTCACCTGTGGCAGGGCGCGAGACGGCGGGCAACCAGGCCGCACGGCACGGTGCCGGCGCAACGCAACGCGATGACTGGGGTGCGCCGGGTCAGCAGGTCGCCGACGACTGGGGCGCGGCCAGCAAGGCCACGCCGGGCGATGCAGGCGGGCAGGGGCTGTTCAACGCCGATGGCAGCGCAAAGCTGCCGGACGATCTGGCCGGGGGTGGCAGCACCGTCAAGCCGGGCGTGCCGGGCTCGCGCCAGCAGGCGCGTTTGGACGCCGATCGGGCCGGCACCTGGCTGGATCGACCCAATATCGGCTACGAGCCGACGATGTTCGACAAGTACTGGCTGCCGGGGGGAAGCCTTCTGCAGGACTGGGTCCGCCGGGGCGTGCGTGAGATGGAGATTCCGATCCCGGGCACCAGCAAGCGGATCCGCTGCGTGATTTCGGTCCTGCAGGCCGGCGGGGCGTGTGGCGTGTACGACCCCAACAAGAACGACCATCCGGCGACCGCGCGTCCGCCGCCGGACATCCCGGTCAAGCGCCATCCCATCCCGGTCGGCAGCTGATCCAGGGTGGCAGTCAAAAAAACGGGCCCGATGGGCCCGTGCGGTTGGACATGGAACGCGTGCGCGTTCGGTGTCGCGGACGGGCTCAGTCCAGTCCGTGCAGATCGCGCAGGCTGGACTTGCGCGAGGCGAAATATGCGGCGAGGTTGGCGATGTCCTGGTCGCTGAGCTGGGCGGCCTGGGGCGACATCAGCGCTTGTTCGCGGTCGCCGCTCCGGTAGGCCTGCAGCGCGTGGGCCAGGTAGTCGGCATATTGCCCGGCCAGATGCGGATAGGTCGCCGCGATCGGCGCGTTGCCCTCCGCGCCGTGGCAGTCCACGCAGCTCTGGCCGGTGGCCTTGCCCTTCTGCTGGGCGAGCTTCTCCCCGGCGGCGATGTTGCCGGGCGGCAGGCCGGCCGAGGAGGCGCTGCCGTGCTCGCCGCTGGCGTGACCGGGGTCGGCCGCTGCGGTATCGGTGGTCTCGATCTTGCTGCAGGCGCCGAGCGCCAGGGCGGCGAGCAGGGCCAGGGTCAGGCGGGTGGCGTGAACGGCTGTGCGCATGGTCGGCTTATTTGAGGCTGGACAGGTAGGCGGCCAGGTCGGCGATGTCCTGGTCGGAGAAGCTCTGGGCCTGGGCCTGCATCGTCGGATGCTTGCGCTTGCCGGCCTTGTATTCGCTCAGGGCCTGGACCAGGTACTCGGCGGACTGCCCGCCAATCCGGGGCACGTGGAAGTTGGGGTAGGCATTCTTGTAGCCGGTCACCCCGTGGCAGCCCTGGCAGGTGTAGGACAGCTGCTTACCCGTCTCTGCGTTGCCGACCACGGCCGCGGCGGGCTGTGTGGGCGCCGTTGCCGCGGGTTGGGCGGGGGCGGAGGGCTGGGCGTTGGGTTCGGTGGCGTCCTGGCGGGCCTGGCTGGATGCGGTCACGCCGGCGTAGAGCAGGGCGAAACAGGCGGCGAACAACAGCGGTCGCGTCATGTCGTGTTCCGTGATTTGCGCGCGCCCCGTTCCGTCCGCGGCGCTTGGCTGGGCCGAGTATAGCCTGCCGTTCAGGTCGTCCGGCAAGGCCTGCGATCGGCAAAAAAATGACGCGACGCAACAACTTACGCGCGTCGTGGGCGTTCCGGCGCCAATGTCGTGCGGTGACACGAAGTGACACAGGTCACCGTGACCTTCGGCGCATGTCGTTCTATAGAAGTGGTGATGTAGTTGTCTACAACACCAGTCAAGGTTGACCGCCATGCGCCGCGCCACCCCCTCGCGTTTCCCCGCCCGCACCGGCCTCATGCTCTTGGTCCTGGCCGCGCTGCCGACCCTGTCCGGCTGCGGCAAGGCCGATGGCGCCGATGCCAAACCCGCTGCCGAGGCCAGCAACAAGGACAAGCCGGCCGCCGCCGAGGCGGTGCCGGTCGAGGCGGTCAAGGCCGCCCGGCGTCCCGTGGCGGCGAGCTATTCGGGCACCACCAGCCTGGAGCCGCGTGCCGAATCCCAGGTGGTGGCTAAGACCTCCGGCGTGGCCCTGGCCGTGCTGGTGGAGGAAGGCCAGCAGGTGCATGCCGGGCAGCCGCTGGTGCGGCTGGATGCCGATCGCGCGCGTCTGGCCGTGGCCCAGACCGAGGCCCAGATGCGCAAGCTGGAAGGCAACTACCAGCGCGCGACCAAACTGGTCGCCCAGCAGATGATCAGCGCCAACGACGTGGACCAGCTGCGCTACGACCTGGAGGACATCCGCGCGCAGAACCGCCTCGCCCGTCTGGAACTGTCCTACACCACCGTGACCGCACCGATCTCCGGCGTGGTGGCCTCGCGCTCGATCAAGACCGGCAACTTCGTGCAGATCAATACGCCGATCATCCGCATCATTGATCGCTCGCGCCTGGAAGCCACGCTCAACGTGCCCGAGCGCGAGCTGTCCACCCTGCGTGCCGGCCAGCCGGTGAGCCTGCAGGCCGATGCGCTGCCCGGACAGACCTTCGAAGGCACCGTGGACCGGGTCGCGCCGATGGTCGATTCCGGCAGCGGTACCTTCCGCGTGGTCTGTGCGTTCGACGGGGAGGGCGACACGCAGCTGCAGGCCGGCATGTTCGGTCGTCTGCGCATCGAATACGACCACCGCGCCGATGCCCTGGTGATCCCGCGCGCGGCGCTGCTGGACGACGGCGACCCGTCGGTCTATCGCGTGCATGACGGCAAGGCGGTGCGCACGGCGGTCGAACCGGGCTACGTGGATGGCGAATGGATCGAAATCCGCAAGGGCCTGAAGGCCGGCGATACCGTGGTGACCGCCGGCAAGGTCGCCCTGCGCGATGGCAGCGCGGTGACGGTCATCGATGCCCCGCCGCGGCCCCAGGCCGTGGCCATGTCCGGCCAGCGCTGAGGGGATTGCCATGACGGGGAGCGCAGAACACCAGAGCGGTGGCGGCATCGTAGGCCTGGCCGTGCGCCGGCGGGTGACCGTGGCGATGGTCACCGTGACGCTGCTGCTGTTCGGCTTCATCGCCCTACGCAGCCTCAAGGTCAACCTGCTGCCGGACCTGAGCTATCCCACGCTCACCGTGCGCACCGAATACACCGGCGCCGCACCGGCGGAGATCGAGACCCTGCTGTCCGAGCCGGTCGAGGAATCGGTGGGGGTGGTCAAGAACCTGCGCCAGCTCAGCTCGGTCTCGCGCACCGGGCAGAGCGACGTGGTGCTGCAGTTCGCCTGGGGCACCAACATGGACCAGGCCGCGCTAGAGGTCCGCGACAAGCTAGAGGCCCTGCAGCTGCCACTGGAGGCCGCCGCGCCGGTGCTGCTGCGCTTCGACCCGTCCACCGAACCGATCATGCGCCTGGCGCTGTCGGCCAAGGTGCCGGCCGACGACGCGCGCGGCGCCCAGCGTCAGCTGGTGGAACTGCGCCGCTACGCCGACGAGGACCTGAAGAAGAAGCTCGAACCGGTGGACGGCGTGGCCGCGGTCAAGGTCGGTGGCGGCCTGGAGGATGAGATCCAGGTGGACATCGACCAGCAGAAGCTGGCCCAGTTGCACATGCCGCTGTCCACGGTGATCGACCGGCTCAAGGCCGAGAACGTCAATCTGTCAGGGGGCCGCCTGGAACAGGGCAGCCAGCGCTATCTGGTGCGCACGGTCAACCAGTTCGCCGGGGTGGAGGAGATCGGCAACCTGCTGCTGACCACCCACAGCGGTGGCGACAACGCCGCGGCCAACGCGGCCGCGCAGATGGCGGCGATCGCCGCGTCCAGCGGATCGGCCGAAGTGCTGGCGGCGGCGGCTTCGGTACAGAGCGCCTCCGGTAGCGGCACCACGACCGTCGCAGGCGGCATGCCGGTGCGCCTGCGCGACGTGGCCCGTGTCCACCAGGGCTACAAGGAGCGCGAGGCGGTGATCCGCCGCGCCGGGCACGAGGCGGTGGAACTGGCCATCTACAAGGAAGGCGATGCCAATACCGTAGCCACCGCCAAGGCGCTGCGCGGCCGGCTGGAACGCCTGAAGGCGCAGCTGCCAGGCGACATGGCGCTGGACACGCTGGACGACCAGTCCACCTTCATCGAACACGCCATCGGCGAGGTCAAGCGCGATGCAGTGATCGGCGGCCTGCTGGCGGTGCTGGTGATCTTCCTGTTCCTGCGCGACGGCTGGAGCACCTTCGTGATCGGCCTGTCGCTGCCGGTTTCGATCGTGGCGACGTTCTTCTTCATGGACCGGCTGGGGCTGAGCCTCAACGTGATGTCGCTGGGCGGCCTGGCCCTGGCCACCGGCCTGGTGGTGGACGACTCCATCGTGGTGCTGGAGAGCATCGCCAAGGCGCGCGAGCGCGGCCTGGGCATCGTGCAGGCCGCCATCGTCGGCACCCGCGAGGTCAGCATGGCCGTGGTGGCATCGACGCTGACCACGATCGCCGTGTTCTTGCCGCTGGTGTTCGTCGAGGGCATCGCCGGCCAGCTGTTCCGCGACCAGGCGCTGACCGTGGCCATCGCGATCGCGATCTCGCTGGTGGTGGCCATGACCCTGATCCCCATGCTGAGTTCGCTGCGCGGGCAGGCGCCGCTGGGTTTCGCGCCGGAGCCGCCGCATCCGCGCTGGGCACCGCAGGCCCGCTGGCAGAAGCCGCTGGCCCTGGGCGGGCGCGGTCTGGGGGCCGCGATCCGTGGCGTGGTGTTCGCCATCGCTTGGCTGGTGGTCAAGGCGTGTCGCGGCGTGGTCCGCGTGATCGGGCCGGTGATGCGCCGCCTGAGCGACTGGACGATGAAACCCTACGCCTGGCTGGAGCGCGGTTATCTGCGCACCCTGCCGGCCGCGTTGGCGCACCCGTGGCGCGTGCTCGGCTTGGCCGCGCTGGCCCTGGCTGGCACCGCCGCGCTGGTGCCGACGCTGGGCACGGACCTGATCCCGCAGCTGGCCCAGGATCGCTTCGAAATGACGGTCAAGCTGCCGCCGGGCACGCCGCTGCGCGACACCGATGCAGTGCTGCGCACCCTGCAGGAGCGTCATGCCAAGGACGAGGGCGTGGCGGCCATCTTCGGCGTCAGCGGCAGCGGCACGCGCCTGGATGCCAATCCGACCGAGAGTGGCGAGAACATCGGCAAGCTCACCGTGGTGATGGCCGGCGGCGGTAGCCCGCAGCTGGAAGCGCGCGAGACGGCCGCGCTGCGTGCCTCGATGCAGGCCTGGCCTGGCGTGCAGGTCGACTTCGCCCGCCCGGCATTGTTCAGCCTGTCCACGCCGCTGGAGGTGGAGCTGCGCGGCCAGGATCTGGCCACGCTGGATCAGGCCGGCCAGCGCCTGGCCCAGCTGCTGCGCGGTAACGCGCACTACACCGATGTGCGCTCCTCGGCCGAGCAGGGCTTCCCCGAGATCCAGATCCATTTCGACCAGGAGCGCGCTGGCGCCCTGGGCCTGACCACGCGCCAGGTGGCCGACGCGGTGGTGCAGAAGGTGCGCGGCGAGGTGGCCACGCGCTACAGCTTCCGCGATCGCAAGATCGACGTACTGGTGCGCGCGCAGCCGTCCGACCGTGCCTCGGTGGCCGATGTGCGCAAGCTGGTGGTCAATCCGTCCAGCAGCCGACCGGTGACGCTGGACGCAGTGGCCGACGTGGTTGCCACCGTCGGGCCCAGCGAGATCCATCGCGCCGACCAGGGCCGGGTGGCGATCGTCTCGGCCGGGCTGGACGGCATCGACCTGGGCACGGCCGTGCGTGAGGTCCGCGCGCTGGTGGCCGCGCACCCGCTGGGCGCGGGCGTGTCGATGCACATCGGCGGGCAGGGCGAGGAACTGGGCGATTCGGTGCGCTCGCTGCTGTTTGCCTTCGGCCTGGCGGTGTTCCTGGTGTACCTGGTGATGGCCTCGCAGTTCGAATCGCTGCTGCATCCCTTCGTCATCCTGTTCACCATTCCGCTGGCGCTGGTGGGCGCGGTGCTGGCGCTGAAGCTCAGCGGCTCGCCGGTGTCGGTGGTGGTGTTCATCGGCCTGATCCTGCTGGTCGGCCTGGTGACCAAGAACGCCATCATCCTGATCGATTCGGTCAACCAGCTGCGGGCCGGCGGCATGGACAAGGTGCAGGCGTTGGTCGAAGGCGCGCGCTCGCGCCTGCGCCCCATCGTCATGACCACGCTGTGCACGCTGCTGGGCTTCCTGCCGCTGGCGCTGGCCTCCGGCGAAGGCGCCGAGGTGCGCGCGCCAATGGCGATCACCGTGATCGGTGGTCTGCTGGTGTCCACGCTGCTGACCCTGCTGGTGATCCCGGTGGTCTACGACTTGCTGGACCGGCGTCCCGCGTTGCGCGCCGCGCACGCGGAGGGTGAGGTGGTCGAGGGGGCCCGCGCATGAGCATCGCCGCGCTGTCCGTTCGCCGCCCGGTGACCACGGTGATGTGCTTCGTCTCGCTGCTGGTGGTCGGCACGATCGCTGCCATCCGCCTGCCGTTGGAGGCCTTTCCCGACATCTCCGCGCCCTTCTTGTTCGTGCAGCTACCGTATCCGGGCTCCACGCCAGAGGAAGTCGAGCGCAACGTGCTGCGTCCGGCCGAAGAGGCCGTGGCGATCATGCCGGGGATCAAACGCCTGCGCGGCACGGCCACCGCCGATGGGGCGAACCTGTTCATCGAGTTCTCCGACTGGGATCGGGACATCGCCATCGCCGCTTCCGATGCGCGCGAGCGCATCGATGCCATCCGCAGCGAGCTGCCAGACGACCTGACCCGCTATTCGGTGTTCAAGTGGTCCAGCGGCGACCAGCCGATCCTGCGCGTGCGCCTGGCCGGCGACCGCGACATGACCAACGCCTACGACATGATCGACCGCGAGTTCAAACGCCGGCTCGAGCGCATCCCAGGCGTGGCACGGGTGGAGATTTCCGGTGCGGCGCCCAACGAGGTCGAGGTCGCCATTGCGCCGGATCGCCTGACCGCGCATGGACTGAATCTCAACGACCTCACCACGCGGTTGAAGGCCGCCAATTTCTCCATCTCCGCAGGTCAGATCGACGACCACGGCCAGCGCCTGCGCGTGCAGCCGATGGGCGAGGTGGCCGACCTGCAGCAGCTGCGCGAACTGGTGATCGGCGACCACGGCCTGCGCCTGGGCGATGTGGCCCAGGTGCAGCTGAAGCCCTCGCGCATGGACTACGGGCGCCGGCTGGATGGCAAGCCCGCCGTGGGCATGGACATCTATAAGGAGCGCAGCGCCAACCTGGTGCAGGTCTCGCGTGATGCACTGGCCGAGGTCGAGGCGATCCGCGCCCAGCCGCAGCTGCGCGACGTGCAGGTCAAGATCATGGAGAACCAGGGCGACAACGTGACCTCCTCGCTGCTGGAACTCGCCGAGGCCGGCGCGATCGGCCTGGTGCTGTCCATTGCGGTGCTGTTCTTCTTCCTGCGCCACTGGCCTTCGACCCTGATGGTCACCCTGGCGATCCCGATCTGCTTCGTGATCACCCTGGGCTTCATGTACTTCGCCGGGGTCACGCTCAACATCCTGACCATGATGGGCCTGCTGCTGGCCGTGGGCATGCTGGTGGACAACGCGGTGGTGGTGGTCGAAAGCATCTTCCAGGAGCGCGAAAAGATGCCTGGTGAACCGGTCAAGGCCGCGCTGCTGGGCACCAAGCATGTCGCCATTGCCCTGTCCGCCGGCACGCTGTGCCACTGCATCGTGTTCGTGCCCAACCTGTTCGGCGAGACCAACCAGATCAGCATCTTCATGGCGCAGATCGCGGTGACGATCTCGGTCTCGCTGCTGGCCTCCTGGCTGGTGGCGATCAGCCTGATCCCGATGCTGGCCGCGCGCATGAAGACCCCGCCGCAGTTGCAGTCGCATCGTGGCCTGATCCCGTGGATGCAGCGTCATTACGCCCGCGGACTGCGCTGGTCGTTGGCCCATCGTGGCTGGAGCGTGCTGGGCATCGTGCTGATCGTCGCAGCTAGCGTCGTGCCGATGGTGCGCACCCAGATGGACATGTTCGGTGGGGGTTCGGCCGGCGAGACCCGGGTCATGTATCAGTTCCACGGCTCCTACACCCGCGACCAGATGTCCGCCGAGGTCGCCCGTGCCGAGCAGGTGCTCGAGGGCCAGCGCAAGGCGATGGGCATCGAGCAGATCTATTCGTGGTTCAGCGAATCGGAGGGCGCCTCGACCATGGTGACCTTCGACACCAAGGATCCGGAGGAAACCCGGCGCCGGGTCGAAGCGCTGCGCAAGCTGATGCCGCGGTCGGCCCGGGCCGACATCGTGCTGGGCGATGGCAACGGCAACAATGGCAAGGGCGGCAACAGCGTGCAGGTCCAGCTCACCGGCGATTCGACCGGCATGCTGCGCGAGATCGCAGATGACGTGGTGCCGGCCCTGGCGCGGCGGCCGGAGCTGCGCGACGTGCGCGTGGATGCCGGTGACCAGAGCAGCGAACTGAAGGTCCGTGTGGATCGTGAGCGTGCGGCAGCCTTCGGGTTCTCGGCGCAGGACGTGGCCAGCTTCGTCAACATCGCCCTGCGTGGCGGCCAGTTACGCGAGCTGCGTCGTGGCGAGACCGAAGTGCCGGTGACGGTGCGCTTCGCCGGTGCCGAGCAGTCGACCATCGCCGACCTGGAAGGCTTCACGGTGCGGGCCAAGGACGGGCGCAGCGTGCCGCTGATGTCGATGGTGAGCGTGGACCAGTCGCCGTCGCCGTCGCAGATCTCACGCTTCAATCGCCAGACCACGCTGACCATCACCGCCAACTTGGCCGAGCAGGTGCCCGCGCCGAAGGGACGCGAGGCGATGGAGGAGGCACTCAAGGGGATGAGTTTCCCGCCTGGGTATCACTACACCTTCGACGGAGGCGATTACCAGGACGACGGCGAGGCCATGCAGCAGATGCTGTTCAACATGGTCATCGCCCTGTTGATGATCTACCTGGTGATGGCGGCGGTGTTCGAGTCGCTGCTGTTCCCGGCGGCGATCATGTCCGGGGTGGTGTTCTCGATCTTCGGGGTGTTCTGGCTGTTCTGGGTCACCGGGACCACGTTCGGCATCATGTCCTTCATCGGCATCCTGGTGTTGATGGGCGTAGTGGTGAACAACGGGATCGTGATGATCGAACACATCAACACCCTGCGCCGCGGTGGCCTGAGCCGTACCGAGGCCCTGGTGGAAGGCAGTCGCGAGCGCCTGCGTCCGATCATGATGACGATGGGCACGGCGATCCTGGCGATGGTCCCCATCGCGCTGGGCGGGACCCAGATGGGCGGTGATGGCCCGCCGTACTTCCCAATGGCGCGCGCCATTGCGGGTGGGCTGGCGTTCTCGACCGTGGTCAGCCTGCTGTTCCTGCCGACGATCTACGCGATCCTGGACGATCTCAGCGCTGGCATGGCCCGCCTGGTGCGCCGCGCGCGCGGCGTGTCGACGGAACTGGCGATCGGCGCAGCCTGAACCTGCGCCGATCGGGAGGCCAGGCCTCAGCCCAGCAGCTTGCGGGCGACCAGCGCGCCGGTGGTCCAGAAGCCGATCATGCTGCCCAGGTTGGTCAGCAAGAAGGTCAACACGACGCGGCAGACGCGATTGCGGTACCAGCCCTTGAGCGTCTGCGCATCGTCGCGCAATGCCAGGAAATCGCCGTAGGCCGGCTTGCGCAGGTGCACTTCCACCAATGCACTGAACGCGCCGGCCGGCAGGCCCGGACGAAAGGGCTTGAGCGGGGCGGCGATGATCGCCGCCAGGATGCTGAAGGGGTGTCCGCCAGCGGCCAGGCAGCCAAGCCCGGCCAGGCCACCGGTCAGGACCAGCCACTGCAGCAGCAGGGTGCTGCCCACCTTCAGGCCGCCGCTGTAGAAACCCCATGCGATGCCGCCCAGCACCAGCACGCTGAGCAGGATCATGATCCACGGCAGCTTGCGCTTGGCCTGAACGAACTCCAGCTCGCTGCGCACG
Source organism: Pseudoxanthomonas sp. JC1303 (assembly GCF_058448525.1). Lineage (NCBI taxonomy): Bacteria > Pseudomonadati > Pseudomonadota > Gammaproteobacteria > Lysobacterales > Lysobacteraceae > Pseudoxanthomonas > Pseudoxanthomonas sp. JC1303. The sequence continues at coordinate 3,842,859 of NZ_CP185958.1, forward strand.
GTGGCCGGATCGGCCTGATCCTCGACCAGATGCCTGGCCAGGCCTTGCAGGTGGCCGGCGCCGACCACGGCCAGGACCTCGCGGGCGTTTCCGGCGTCTTCGCGCAGGCGCGCGGCCATGTAGCGGTCGCGTTCGGCGATGACCGCCTCGTACAGGGCCGGGCTCTCCTTGGCGAACTCGCCGAAGCTGGCTTCCAGCATGTCGCCCTGCTTGAGCTGCTCGATCTCCGCCTCGCCGACTTCCTCGGAGGCGAACAGGCCGCCGAGCAGCCCGGTCCCGAGCTTGAGCTTGCCGAAGAAGCCCAGCCCGGCCGAGGCGCGCTTGAAGGTCAGCCCGACCTCGCGATCGATCAGGTGCACCGCCAACCCGCGCTCGCGGGCGGAGGCGACGGCCTGTTTGAGTTCGGCGCCGGGCTCGATGCCCAACTGCTCCGCCAGCCGCCGCTGGTAGGCGGCCAGGGCCAGATTGGCGGCGAACAGGGCCACGCGGCCCTTGCGGATGACCTGCACCAGATCCAGCTTGGCCAGCGCGTCCGGATCGCTCAGGGCCTGCAGCCTCTGGGTGTCCAGCTCGACCGCGACGGCGTCGTAGGCGCCGGTTTCGATGGCTCGCTGCACGGCGTCGACGCTGGCCTTGGACACGTGCGCGGTGCCGAGCAGGGTGTAGCGCACGCCATCGCGCTCGACCACGCGCATGGGCTGTTCGACGGCTTCCTCGGACACGGACGCGGCGGGCAGGGTGGGGGAATCGGAGTCGGTCATGGATTACTCGTCGAAAGGTGCGCCAGCGTCGCCGTCACCCAGCGCCCGCTGCATCTGTAGCGTATCGAGCCAGCGGCCGTGCTTGCGGCCGATGCCCTGGAAGGTGCCCACGACACGGAAGCCGGCGCGGGTGTGCAGGCGGACCGAGGCCGCATTGGCCGCTTCGCCGATGACCGCGATCATCTGCCGGAAGCCGCGCGCGGTGCAGCCCTCGATCAGCGCCTCCAGCAGCAACGCGCCCACGCCCTGGCCGTGACAGTCGGCGTCCACATAGACCGTGTTCTCCACGGTGAACCGGTAGGCATGCCGGGCGCGGTAGCTGCTGGCGTAGGCATAGCCGACAACGCGGCCGTCAAGTTCCGCCACCAGGTAGGGGTAGCCCTGGTCGAGCAGCGCTTGCATGCGGCGCTGCATTTCGGCGGCGTCCGGCGGGTCGTACTCATAGGTCGCCACGCTACTGCTGACCTGTGCGCCATAGATCGCCGTGATGGCGGGGATGTCGTCGGCGCGCACCGGCCGGATTCGCGGCGGCGTGTTCATGCGCGCAGCGCTCTTGCCAGCATCAGTCGATGTAGCGCTTGGTGAGGTCGCCATAGGCATCGATGCGGCGGTCGCGCAGGAACGGCCAGATCCGCCGCACGTGCTCGCTGCGCTTCAGGTTGACCTCGACGCTGAGGATATCGGCGGTGCCGCCGGCCTCGGCCAGGAACTCACCCTGCGGCCCCAGCACGTGGCTGTTGCCCCAGAAGTCGATCCCTGATGCGCCCAGCGGCGAAGTTTCGTGGCCGACACGGTTGCAGCTGAGCACCGGCAGGCCATTGGCCACGGCGTGGCCGCGGTGGCTCAGCACCCAGGCATCGCGCTGACGGTGCTTTTCGTCCTGTGCGTCGTCCGGGTCCCAGCCGATCGCGGTCGGGTAGAGCAGCAGGTCGGCACCGGCCAGCGCCATCAGGCGCGCGCCTTCCGGATACCACTGGTCCCAGCACACCAGCACGCCCAGGCGGCCGACCGAGGTATCGATCGGCTTGAAGCCAAGATCGCCCGGAGTGAAATAGAACTTCTCGTAGAAGCCCGGGTCGTCCGGGATGTGCATCTTGCGGTACTTGCCGGCGACCGACCCGTCGGCTTCAAAGACCACGGCGGTGTTGTGATAAAGCCCCGCGGCGCGGCGTTCGAACAACGAGCTCACCAGCACGACCTTGTGCTGCCTGGCCAGTTCGGCCAGGCGCGCGGTGCTGGGGCCTGGGATCGGCTCGGCCAGGTCGAATTCGTGCACCGACTCGTGCTGGCAGAAGTACGCGCCGTTGTGCAGCTCCTGCAGCAGCACCAGCCTGGCGCCGCGCTTGGCCGCCTCGGCCACGCGTTGCTCGATCACCGTCAGGTTGGCGTCGGCGTCGCCGTGGTTCTTTTCCTGGATCAGGGCGACGGGAAGTCGGTCAAGCGTCATGTCAGGACTGCGCGGTAACAGGGGAGCGGAGCATGGTAACGCGGTTGCATCGCAGGCCCGGCAGGCGTGTCGCCGTGAGCACCGCATGGGAGCGATCTGGCGTCGGCATTAGAACGCCGGCGCCGAAGCACGGCACTTGGAACGCTGCGCAAGCCGAAAGTTCAGAGCGCCAGCAGGCCCTCGGGCAGCTGCATGGTCACGCAGTGCAGGCTGCCGTTCTGCCAGATTAGGGCGCGGCAGGGAATCTGCACGATCTCCCGCCCCGGATAGGCCTGGGCCAGCACGGCGGCGGCGGGGCCGTCGGCCGGATCGCCATAGGCCGGCATCAGCACTGCCCCATTGAGTATCAGGTAGTTCGCGTAGCTGGCAGCCAGCCGGCGGCCGCCGTCCAGGACCGGCTGGGCCCAGGGCAGCGGATACAACTTGTACGGCTTCCCCTCGGCGGTGCGCAGGGCGGCAAGCTCGGCACCCATCGCCTGCAGCTCGTCGTGATGCGCGTCGGTGGCATCGTCGCAAGCCTGGTAGACGATGGCATCGTCTGGCGCCAGGCGGGCCAGGGTGTCGATGTGGGCATCGGTGTCGTCGCCTTCCAGGTAGCCGTGGTCCAGCCAGAGCACGCGGTCCTGCTGCAAGGTGTGCTTCAAGGTGTCCGACAGCGACGCGCGCGAGGCCTCGGGGTGGCGTTCATGCAGGCAACGCCAGGTCGTGAGCAGGGTGCCGTGTCCATCTGTCTCGATGGCGCCGCCTTCCAGGGCGAAATCGACGCTCTGGACCGAGGCGTCGCGGAAGACGCCAGCGCCGGACAGCGCACCGACCAGCAGGTCGTCGAGCGAGGCGTCGTATTTGCCACCCCAACCGGTGAAGCGGAAGTCCATCAGCCTGAAGCCGTCCTCGCCACGCAGGCTGATCGGCCCGGAGTCACGCAGCCAGGTGTCGTTGTAGGGCGCCTCGACGAAATGCACCCGTGCCATGTCCACACGCGCCGAGCGCAGGCGCGCCTCGGCATAGATCTGCAGATCGGCGTCGGCCACGCAGATCACCGCGGGCTGGAACCGGGTGATCCCGGCGACCAGTGCGATGTAGGTCTCTTCGACCTGTTCCAGGCGCTCGGCCCAGTCGGTGCCGGCGTGCGGCCACGCGATCAGGATCGCGGACTGGGGCTCCCACTCCGCGGGGAAACGGACATTGCTCATCGTGTGTTCCATGGGCTGGGCCGGGACGGGTCACCGGCGCTCAGGTTGAAAATCCTGTCTGACAACGGCGTTCAGCGCAGGCGGCGCGGTCCCTTCAGCATCGCGCCGACATGTTTCAGCGGATCGGCGGCTTGGGCCCGATCTCATCGGGGCTGGCCTTGTTGGCCACCACGTCGATCACCTTGTTCTTTTCGAAGTAGACCGTGAACTCCGGGTACACCCAGCGGTTGATCGTGGGCCACTGGCGCTTCTGCCCACCGCGCGGATCCAGGCGTTGCTGCGGTGCGCCGTATTTGGCCTGGACCTGGGCAGCGGTCAAGCCGCGCACGGGCAGGTTGGAAGCCGGTTCGTGGGCCCGGTCGATCAGCAGCGTCTCGGCGGACACCGTTGCGCTCAATCCAGCCAGGGCGATCAGGGACAGCAGGGACAGACGATGCTTCATGGCTCACGGGCTCCCCAGTTGAGACGGCCTTTATAGCAGACCCCGGGCAACAAAAAACCGCCCGGGCGGGCGGCTCTCTGCGTGCCTCGCGGCGCCAGTCAATCAGCGCTGGCGGGCCTTGAAACGCGGGTTGGACTTGCAGATCACGAAGACCTTGCCACGACGGCGGACCACCTTGCAGTCGCGGTGACGGGCCTTCGCCGACTTCAGGGAGGACAGGACCTTCATGACGTAAAACCTCGGCGTGGAATGGGATGGAACGTACTAAGCCCGCCATTCTAGCGGGTGTTTCCGTTCCCGTTCAAGTGGTTGGGCGAATTTTTTCGACTGTGCATCCCCATCTGCCGGCGCGGGCTAGGCGCTTCGTCCATAATTTCATGCTTCTCCCTGCCCAAGGAAGCCTTTGCAATGACCGACGCCATTCCCGTGCTCACGATCGATGGCCCCTCCGGGGCGGGCAAGGGGACCGTCAGTCGCCTGGTGGCTAACCGCCTGGGCTGGCATTACCTCGATTCTGGTGCGCTGTACCGCGCGGTGGGCGTGGCCGCCAGTTGGGCCGATCTGGATCTGTCCGATGCCGCGGCGCTGGTGCGTTGCACGTTCGACACCCGGGTCTCGTTTCGTGAACAGGTCGGGGCGGACATGCGGGTTCTGGTCAATGAGGTCGACGCCACCGATGAGTTGCGCCTGGAAACCACCGGGACGGTGGCCTCGGCGATCGCCGCCATCCCGGAAGTCCGATCGGCGCTGAAAGAGCGCCAGCGGGCGTTTCGGGTTGCGCCCGGCCTGGTGGCGGACGGCCGGGACATGGGGACGGTCATCTTCCCCGACGCCTCTTTCAAGGTCTTTCTGACCGCCAGCGCGGAGGAGCGTGCGGAGCGGCGCTATAAGCAGTTGAAAGACAAGGGGGTTTCGGTGACAATTGACGGTCTGCTGCGCGAGATCCTCGCGCGCGACGCTCGCGATGCCCAACGTACGGTGGCGCCGCTGCGGCCGGCCGAAGACGCCGTCCTCATCGACACCACCGGGCTTGGCATCGAGGCCGTCGTCGAGCGGGTGCTGGCCCTGGTGCCTGCTTCCGCCGCCTGAAGCGCTCGTGCGGCAGATCCCGTGCCACGTCGCGGCCGTCCTTGGCCGCCGTGGTGTTCTTTCAAACCAACCAACACACGGTAGCCGTCACGGTGCCGCAAAAGGGTGGACAGGGGCAAAGGCCGGCTTTCTCCGGTCGCCACCTGTCTGTGTGTCCAACCGAGTAATCAACAATGACCGAATCATTTGCAGAACTGTTTGAGCAGAGCCAGAACCATCTGGCCAAGCTGAAGCCCGGCGCCATCGTGGTCGGCACCGTGGTCGAGGTGCGCAACGACGTGGTGGTGATCAACGCCGGCCTGAAGTCCGAAGGCATCGTGCCGATCGAACAGTTCCGTAACGACGCCGGCGAGATCGACGTGGGTGTGGGCGACCAGGTGAAGGTCGCGCTCGACTCGCTCGAGAATGGCTTTGGCGAAACCGTCCTGTCGCGCGAGAAGGCCAAGCGCGCCATGGTGTGGGACGAGCTGGAAGAAGCCCTGGAGAAGAACGAGACCATCACCGGCCGCATCAGCGGCAAGGTCAAGGGCGGCTTCACCGTCGACATCAAGGACGTCCGCGCGTTCTTGCCCGGTTCGCTGGTCGATGTGCGCCCGGTGCGCGATCCCGGCTACCTGGAAGGCAAGGAGCTTGAGTTCAAGCTCATCAAGCTGGACCGCAAGCGCAACAACGTCGTGGTCTCCCGTCGTGCCGTCGTCGAGTCCGAGCACTCCGAGGAGCGCGAGGCCCTGATGGACAAGCTGCAGGAAGGCGTGGTGCTGAAGGGTGTGGTCAAGAACCTCACCGACTACGGCGCGTTCGTCGACCTGGGTGGCATCGACGGCCTGCTGCACATCACCGACATGGCCTGGAAGCGCGTGCGCCATCCGTCCGAGGTGGTGGAAGTGGGCCAGGAGCTGGAAGTGCGCGTGCTCAAGTACGACCGCGAGCGCAACCGCGTCAGCCTGGGCCTCAAGCAGCTGGGCGAGGATCCGTGGGACAACATCTCGCGTCGCTATCCGTCCAACAGCCGCGTGTTCGGCAAGGTCTCCAACGTCACCGATTACGGCGCGTTCGTGGAGATCGAGCCGGGCGTCGAGGGCCTGGTGCACGTGTCCGAGATGGACTGGACCAACAAGAACGTCAACCCGTCCAAGGTCGTGCAGGTCGGTGACGAAGTCGAGGTCATGGTCCTGGACGTGGACGAGGAGCGTCGCCGCATCTCGCTGGGCATGAAGCAGGTCGCCGCCAATCCGTGGGAGACCTTCGCGGCCATCCACAAGAAGGGCGACAAGGTGTCCGGCCAGATCAAGTCGATCACCGACTTCGGCATCTTCATCGGCCTGGACGGCGGCATCGACGGCCTCATCCACCTGTCGGACATCAGCTGGAACACCACTGGCGAAGACATCGTGCGCAACTTCAAGAAGGGCGACAACCTGGACGCGGTCGTCCTGGCCGTCGATCCGGAGCGCGAGCGCATCAGCCTGGGCGTCAAGCAGCTGGAGCAGGATCCGTTCGGCCAGTACATGGCCGCCAATCCGAAGGGCTCCAAGGTCGAAGGCGTGGTCAAGGAAGTCGACGCCAAGGGCGCGACGATCGAACTGGCCGATGGTGTCGAGGGCTATGTGATGGCCCGCGATATTTCCTACGACCGCGTGGACGACGCCAGCCAGCACCTGAAGGTCGGGCAGACGATCGAAGCCAAGTTCATGGGCATGGATCGCAAGGGCCGCAGCCTGCAGCTGTCGATCAAGGCCAAGGACGAGGCGGAGACCGCCGAAGCCCTGGCTGAGTACAACAAGACCACGGCCGAAGCGTCTACCGGTACCACCAGCCTGGGTGCGCTGCTGCGCGCGCAGCTGGACGGCGGCAAGTCCGAGTAAGCCTGTTGCATGAGTGAAGCCCCGCCGGCCCGGATCCCGGGCCGGCGGTGGTCATGTCCAGATGTTTCGCGCATAGCAGCCGATGACGAAATCCGAACTGATCGAGATCCTGACCCGCAGGCAGCCACACCTGAAGCCGGACGACGTCGACCTTGCGGTCAAGTCGTTGCTGGAAATGATGGGGGGCGCCTTGACCCGCGGCGAACGCATCGAGATCCGCGGTTTCGGCAGTTTTTCCCTGCACTATCGTCCGCCGCGCATGGGTCGCAACCCGAAGACCGGTGATCCGGTTGCGTTGCCGGCCAAGCACGTGCCGCATTTCAAGCCAGGCAAGGAGCTGCGCGAGCGCGTCAGCACCGTGTCTCCGATCGAAGAGATCGGCGGCGATTGAGCTGCCGCTTCGGTCCACGTCGCGCAGCGTCGCGACCCTGATCCAACGTCCCGTCGTGTCCGCCTCGGCTAAGCTAGGCGCCTACGCCCCTGGAGGGACTCCATGAACATCATCCGCCTGATCATCGCCCTGGTCTTTCTGGCCGTTGGGCTTGTCGTGGGCATCCTCAACACGCAGCCGATCACGCTCAACCTGCTGTTTACCCAGATCCAGACCGGCTCGGGCGCGGCGATCATCGTGTCGTTGCTGAGCGGAGTCTGCATCGGTGCATTGATCGTCCTGGCCACCGTGGCCTGGCCGCTCTACGCACGCCTGCGCAAGGTCGGCCGGGCGACGCCAATAGCTGCAGAAGCGCCTGTCCAGACCACATCCAACGTGCCACCAAAGTCGGGAATCTGACCGAATGGATTTTCTCAACCAGTGGTTCTGGTTTGTCCTGTTCGTGCCGCTGGCCGCGCTGGTCGGCTGGGTAATCGGCCGACGCGGTGGTCAACGGCACAACGTGACCCAGGTCAGCCATCTGTCCAGCACGTATTTTCGTGGCCTCAACTACCTGCTCAACGAGCAGCCGGACAAGGCGATCGAGCTGTTCCTGCATATCGCCGAGCTGGACAAGGAGACCTTCGAAACCCAGGTCGCCCTGGGGCATCTGTTCCGCCGGCGTGGCGAGGTCGATCGTGCGATCCGCCTGCACCAGGGGTTGGTGCAGCGCAGTGACCTGACCGACCAACAGCGCGTCCAGGCCCTGCTGGCACTCGGCGAGGACTACATGCGTTCGGGCCTGCTCGACCGCGCCGAAACCGTGTTCACCGATCTCGCCAGGATCGACCAGCGTGCCCCGCAGGCGCTGCGGCACCTGATCGGGATCTACCAGGCCGAGCGCGACTGGGAAAAGGCGATCGATAACGCCACCCGCTTCGAAGAAGTCACCGGGGAGCCGATGGGCAAGCTGGTCGCGCAATTCGAGTGCGAACTGGCCGAGCGCTACCGCACCGCCAATGCGATCGATTCTGCGCGTGAAGCGATCGCTCGCGCCTACCAGGCAGATGCCAAGTCCGTCCGCGCCGGCATCCTTGAAGGACGGCTGGAGGCCGAATCCGGGCATGCCGAGTTGGCCATCCGTGCGTTCGAGCGCGCCGCCCGGCACGACCCCGACTACCTGCCCGAAATCCTGCCAGGGCTGCTGGCCAGCTACGAGAAGGTCGGCGATGTCTCTGGCGCGCGTGCCTTCCTGTCCGAAATGTGCGAGCACTACCGGGGCATCGCGCCCGTGCTGGCGCTGACCCGCCTGGTGCAGACGCACGATGGGCTCCATGAGGCGCGGGTCTACCTCGCCCGACAGCTGAAGGATCGGCCGTCGGTGCGCGGCGAGGCGGCGCTGATCGAGCTGACGCTGTCCGAAGGCAGCGACGCTTCGGCAACGCTGCACGATCTCAAGCACATCACCGACCAACTCCTGGTGCGTAACCCGAGCTATCGCTGCACGCGCTGCGGCTTCGGCGCGCGGACCCACCATTGGCAGTGCCCCAGCTGCAAGGAATGGGGAACGGTCAAGCCGCTGTTGAACTACGCCGTCGTCTGATGTCCGACCTGGCGTGGGGCTATGTGGTGTGCGCGTTGGCTTCGGCTGGCCTGACCTGGGTTACACGTCAATACGCCCTGCGGCGCGGAATGATCGATGCGCCTGGCGCAAGGCGCAGTCATGTGGTGCCCACGCCACGCGGCGGCGGGTTGGCCATTGTGCTGGTGGTGTTGGGCGCGTGCTGTGCAGCTGGCCTGATATGGCCCGCGCATCGCCCCGCGCTCGTGCTGTTTGTGGTGGGCTTGGTTCTGGTCTCCGGCATTGGGTGGGTGGACGATCATCGCGCCCTCTCGCCGTGGCCACGACTCCTGGTGCATGTGCTGGCCGGCGCGCTGCTGGGAGCGGGCCTTTGCCTGGAGGGTCTGGCGTGGTGGCAGGCCATCGCTGGAGCCATGTTGTGCGTGGCGCTGGTCAACATCTGGAACTTCATGGATGGCATCAACGGCCTGGTGGCGAGCCAGGCCTTGATTGGAAGCCTTGGTTTCGCCTGGGTGCTGGTGGCGCCATGGTCCTGGGTAGCTGCTTGCTTCTGCGCTGCGCTCGTCGGTTTCCTGCCGTTCAATTTCCCGCGGGCGCGCATCTTCCTGGGTGACGTCGGCAGTGGGGCGCTCGGCTACACGCTGGCCGGGCTGGCGGTCATGGCCATGGCGCAAAACCCCGGTTCGCCTTGTCTGGTGCTGCTGCCGCTGGGCGTGTGCTGCATTGACGCTGGCTTCACGCTTGCTCGTCGTGTACTTGCGCGCGAAGCGTGGTGGCGTCCGCATACCACGCACGCCTATCAACGTGCCGCCCGACGCTGGGGGCACTCCCCGGTAACCCTTGCTTGTGCAGCACTGACCGCGACCGCTACGATGCTGATGGTAATGACCTGGGGCAGCGATATCGTGCTGGCGACCGGGGTTGCAGTCGTGTTTTGCGTGCTGGCTTCCTCACTGTGGTGGCTGCAGCTGGCCCGGGACTTCCCCACGGATGAGGAACACTGAATGAAGTATTGGCGTACGCGCCTTTCGGTCACGCTTCCCCGCGTGGCCATTGTCTGCCACGACCTGATCATGGTCTGGCTGTGCTGGCACGGGCTGCACTGGCTCCGTTATGCCATGGTGCAGGGCGCACCAGCGCTGCCGTGGTGGTCGGCCGAGTCCGCGATCGTGCTGGTGGCCCAGGGGTTGGTGTTTTGGCGCGTGGGCCTGTATCGCGGTTTGTGGCGTTTTGCGAGCGTCCCGGACCTGGGCAATATCTTCAAGGCCGGCCTGATCGGCTTGCTCGCCATCGCGATGGGACTGGTGGTCTATAACCGGATTGACGCGGTTTCGCGTGCGGCGTTGGTGCTGTATCCATTCGCCCTGGTCGGCATGCTCGGTGTTCCGCGACTGCTGTACCGCGCCTGGAAGGATAACCAGACGCGCGATGCGGTGGAGGTCGGGGCCAAGCGCGTCCTGGTGCTGGGGGCCGGACGTGCGGCCGAGGCGCTGCTTCGGGACCTGCGCCGCAGCGGCGCCTGGGAGCCGGTGGGCGTGCTTGACGATGCCGAACGGCTGCATGGCACCAAGCTGCGGGGCGTGCCCGTCCTGGGTGCGCTTGCGGATGCCCCCGTCATCGCGCGCGAGACCGCCGCGCGGCTGATCGTGATCGCCATTCCCTCACTGGACGCCACGGCGATGCAGCGGGTGGTCGCCATCTGCGAAGCCACCGGGTTGCCGTTCCGCACGGTTCCACGGCTGGTGGACATTCTGGAAGGCCGCTCCCTGCCAGGCGAGCTCAAGGAAGTCGCCATCGACGATCTACTCGGGCGCAAGCCGGTCACGCCAGACTGGAAATTGATCCGCGGCTGGCTGGGCGGACGGACCGTGCTCGTGACGGGCGCGGGCGGTTCGATCGGGTCGGAGCTGTGTCGCCAGTGCGCCCGGCACGGCGCCCAGCGCATCGCGCTGATGGAAATCAGCGAGCTGGCCTTGATTAAGTCGCATGAGGCGCTGTTGCGCGCCTTTCCCGATATCGAGGTGATTCCCTTCCTCGGCAACTGTGGCGATCCGGCTGCGATTGCGCACGCGCTGCGGGTCGTCCAGCCCGATGCGGTCTTCCATGCCGCCGCCTACAAGCATGTGCCCTTGCTTGAAGGTCAGTTGCGCGAGGCCGTACGCAACAACGTGCTGGTGACCGAAACCATGGCCCGCGCCTGCCGCGATGCCAAGGTCGGTACTTTCGTCTTCATCTCCACAGACAAGGCCGTGGATCCGGCGAACGTCCTGGGCGCGAGCAAGCGTCTTGCCGAGATGGCGTGCCAGAGCCTGGACGATCGGGACGGTACGCGCTTCACGACCGTGCGCTTCGGCAATGTGCTCGACTCAGCCGGATCGGTCGTGCCGTTGTTCCGCGAGCAGATCCGCGCAGGCGGCCCGGTCACGGTGACCCATCCGGAAGTCACGCGCTATTTCATGACCATCCCGGAGGCCTGCCAGTTGATCGTGCAGGCCGCTGCGAGCGCGGCCCATGCGTCCATCTACACGCTGGACATGGGCGAGCCGATTCCGATCCGTGTGCTCGCCGAACAGATGATCCGCCTGGCTGGCAAGCATCCGGGCCGCGACATCGCCATCACCTACACCGGTTTGCGACCCGGTGAGAAGTTGCACGAAACCCTGTTCCACGCCGAGGAACTCTACCGCCCCACGGCCCATTCGAAGATCCTGGAGGCCCGTGCACGGGCCGTCTCTCCGGAGGCCGTCACACGTACGTTGCACGCGTTGCGTCAGGCTGTTGCGGATTACGACGACCAAACGATCAGCGATCTGTTGCATACCGCCGTGCCGGAGTTCATCCGCGCACAGGATCATGAACCCGTCGATACCGTTGTTCCATTCCCATCCAGAGAGGCCAGGACCCACCGATGACCCAACGTATCCGCAAGGCAGTCTTTCCCGTCGCAGGCCTTGGCACCCGCTTCCTGCCGGCAACCAAGACCGTGCCGAAGGAAATGCTGCCGATCATCGACCGGCCGTTGATCCAATACGCCGTCGATGAAGCCGTTGAAGCGGGTTGCGACACCCTGATCTTCGTCACCAATCGATACAAGCATGCGATCGGCGACTATTTCGACAAGGCTTATGAGCTGGAAGACAAGCTCGAGGCATCCGGAAAGCTCGAGTTGCTTGAAAAGGTCCGCAATCCGCTGCCGAAGGGCGTGCGGGCGATCTTTGTCACACAGAACGAGGCGCTCGGCCTCGGCCATGCCGTGCTGTGCGCCAAATCCATCGTGGGCGAGGAGCCGTTTGCGGTGATGCTGCCCGACGATCTGATCGTCAATCGCGACGGGGACGGCTCGCTCAAGCAGATGGCCGACGCCCACGAGAGCACCGGCGCCAGCCAAATCGCCGTGCAGGACGTGGATCCGGACAAGACGGCCAGCTATGGCATCGTCGACACCGACGCTTTCGACGGTCGCAGTGGCAAGATCAACGCCATGGTCGAGAAGCCGCAGCCAGCCGATGCGCCGAGCAACCTCGGCGTCGTGGGGCGTTATGTCCTCGATGGCAGCATCTTCAAACTGCTTGAAGAGACCAAGCCGGGTGCCGGCGGAGAAATCCAGCTGACCGACGCCATCGCCGCCCTGCTCAAGCAGAAGCCGGTCCACGCCTATCGCTTTAAGGGCACCCGCTTCGACTGCGGCGCGCACATCGGCTTGGTCGAAGCCACCATCCATTACGCGTTGCACAGCGAGAAGATCGGGGAGGCCGCGGCCGAAGCCATGCGCAACGCCCTGAAGGAGCTGGGTGTGCGCGAATCGCAATAGCGGTTTCGCACGGCCTGGAGCGTAAAACAAAGGCGGCCATTGGCCGCCTTCGTTTTTGGTCAGGATGCTCCGGCACAATACCGGCGCGCCTCAGGCCTGGACTCAAAGCGCCTCGAAGATCCCGGCCGCGCCCATGCCGGTGCCGATGCACATGGTCACCATGCCGTACTTCTGCTGGCGACGACGCAGGCCATGCACCAGCGTCGCGGTGCGAATCGCGCCGGTCGCACCCAGCGGGTGACCCAGTGCGATTGCGCCGCCGAGCGGGTTGATCTTGGACGGGTCAAGCTCGCTGTCGCGGATCACCGCCAGCGACTGCGCGGCGAAGGCTTCATTGAGTTCGATCCAATCCAGCTGATCCTTGGTCAGGCCAGCCTGCTTGAGCGCCTTGGGGATGGCGGCGATCGGGCCGATGCCCATGACCTCGGGACGCACGCCGGCGACCGAAAAGCTCACCACGCGTGCCAGGGGCGTGAGGCCGTAATCCTTGATCGCCTGTTCGGACGCCAGCAGCACCGCGCCGGCGCCGTCGCTCATCTGCGAGGAGTTGCCCGCGGTGACGCTGCCGCCGAACTGACCATTGCGGAACACCGGCCGCAGCTTGGCCAGGCCCTCGATCGAGGAATCCGGGCGCGGGCCCTCGTCCTGTTCCACCAGCAGCTTGCGCAGGCGAATGGTGTTGCCGTCGGCCAGTTCGGGCTGGTGCGAGGTGATCTCGTAAGGGGTGATCTCGTCCTTGAACTCGCCGGCCTGGATCGCCGCGATGGCCTTCTGGTGCGAGGCGAGGGCAAAGGCGTCCTGGTCCTCACGACTGACTTTCCATTCCTCGGCGACCTTCTCGGCGGTGATGCCCATGCCGTAGGCGATGGCCACGTGGTCGTCCTTGAACACCGACGGCGACAGCGCCACCTTGTTGCCCATCATCGGCACCATCGACATCGATTCGGTGCCACCGGCCAGCATCAGGTCGGCATTGCCCAGCCTGATCTGGTCCGCTGCCAGCGCCACGGCCTGCACGCCGGAAGAACAGAAGCGGTTGATCGTCTGGGCCGCGATGGTGTTGGGCAGGCCAGCGAGCAGCACGGCGATGCGCGCCACGTTCATGCCTTGCTCGCCCTCGGGCATGGCGCAGCCGATGATGGCGTCATCGATGCGCGAGGTGTCGATGCCCGGGGCCTGCGCGACCACGGCCTTGAGCACGTGGGCGAGCATGTCGTCGGGACGGGTGTTGCGGAATACGCCCTTCGGCGCCTTGCCCACCGGGGTGCGGGTGGCGGCGACGATGTAGGCATCCTGGATCTGCTTGCTCATAAATAGTGTCCTCGTCTCGTCGCGTCAGTTGCGCAGGGGCTTGCCGGTCTTGAGCATGTGCGCGATACGCGCCTGCGTTTTCTCCTGCTGGGCCAGTTCCACGAAGTGGCGTCGTTCCAGCTTGAGCAGCCATTCCTCGTCGACGATGGCGCCGCGGTCCACCTCGCCGCCACACAGGACGGTCGCGATGCGGGTGGCGATCTCGTAGTCGTACTCGCTGATGAAGCGGCCTTCGAGCATGTTGACCAGCAGCATCTTGAAGGTCGCGATGCCGACGTCGCCGGCGACCTGGATGCGGCGCGCGGGCAGGGGCGGGCGGTAGCCGGATTCGGCCAGCGCCGAGGCTTCGTTCTTGGCGATGTACAGCGACTCGTAGGCGTTGAAGACCACCTTGTCGGTCGGACGCAGCAGGCCGAGCTCCTGCGCATTGACCGCGGAGTTGGAGACCTTGGCCATGGCGATGGTCTCGAAGGTCTTCTTCAATTCGGCGAACACGTCGCCGCCTGGACCTGCGGCGACCGAAGCACGCGCGGCCAGCTCTTTCAGCCCGCCGCCGGCAGGCAGCAGGCCGACGCCGGCCTCGACCAGGCCGATGTAGCTTTCCAGCCCGGCCACCGTCTTGGCGCTGTGCATCTGGAATTCGCAGCCGCCGCCCAGGGCCAGGCCGCGCACCGCGGCCACGACCGGCACCAGCGAATACTTGATGCGCTGGCTGGTGGCCTGGAAGTTGGCGACCATGGCCTCGAACGCATCCACCTTGCCGGCCTGCAGCAGGCCGAGCGCGCCGGCCAGGTCGGCACCGGCGGAGAAGGGCTCCTTCGGCTGCCAGATCACCAGGCCCTTGAAGTCCTTCTCGGCGCGGCCGACGGCTTCCTGCAGGCCATCCAGCACCTGGTCGGAAACGGTGTGCATCTTGGTCTTGAAGCTGACCACGGCCACATCGTCGCCGTCGTGCCACATGCGCACGCCGTCGTTCTCGTAAACGGTCTCGCCCTTGGGAAACTGTTCGCCAAGGACCGGATCGGGGAAGCGCTGGCGCTTGTAGACCGGCAGCGACGAACGCGGCAGCTTGGCATCCTGCACCGGGCTGTAGGAGCCTTCGGCGCCATGCACGCCGTCGCGACCGTCGAACACCCAATCCGGCAGCGGGGCATCGGACATGGTCTTGCCGGCGACGATGTCATCGGCGATCCACTGCGCCACCTGCTTCCAGCCGGCGGCCTGCCAGGTCTCGAACGGACCCAGCGACCAGCCATAGCCCCAGCGGATGGCCAGGTCCACATCGCGCGCAGTCTCGGCGATGTCGGCCAGGTGGTAGGCGCTGTAATGGAACAGGTCGCGGAAGGTCGCCCACAGGAACTGCGCCTGCGGGTGCTGGCTCTCGCGCAGCTTGGCGAACTTCTCGGCCGGGTCCTTGATCTTCAGGATCTCGACCACTTCCGGGGCGGCGGCGCGATCAGCGGGGCGGTAGTCCTGCTTCTCCAGGTCCAGCACCACGATGTCCTTGCCGACCTTGCGGAAGATGCCGGCGCCGGCCTTCTGACCGAGCGCGCCCTTGGCGATCAGCGCCTCCAGCCACTTCGGCGAGGTGAAGTACTCATGCCACGGGTCGTCGGGCAGGGTATCGGCCATGGTCTTGATGACATGGGCCATGGTGTCCAGGCCGACCACATCGGAGGTGCGATAGGTGGCGGACTTCGGCCGGCCGACCAACGGGCCGGTCAGCGCGTCCACCTCATCGAAGCCCAGGCCCGAGGCCTGCGTGTGATGGATCGTGGAGAGGATGGAGAACACGCCGATGCGGTTGCCGATGAAGTTCGGCGTGTCCTTGGCGTAGACCACCCCCTTGCCCAGGGTGGTGACCAGGAAGGTTTCCAGGCCTTCGAGCACCGCCTTGTCGGTGGTCTTGGCCGGAATCAGCTCGGCCAGGTGCATGTAGCGCGGCGGATTGAAGAAGTGCACCCCGCAGAAGCGATGGCGCAGCTGCTCGGGCAGCACCTCGGACAGCTTGTTAATGCCCAGCCCCGAGGTGTTGGAGGCCAGCACCGCATGGTCGGCCACGAAGGGCGCGATCTTGGCGTACAGGTCCTGCTTCCAGTCGATGCGCTCGGCAATGGCTTCGATCACCAGGTCGCACTCGCGCAGCAGGTCGAGATCGCTGCCGTAGTTGGCGGGCGTAATGGCTTCGGCCAACGTCTTGGAGGCCAGCGGAGCGGGGGAGAGCTTGCCCAGTTGGGCGATCGCCTTGAGCACGATGCCGCTGGCAGGCCCCTCCTTGGCGGGCAGGTCGAACAGGACCGTATCCACGCCCGCATTGGTCAGGTGCGCCGCGATCTGGGCGCCCATGACGCCAGCGCCCAGGACGGCGGCGCGGCGCACAAGTAGTTTCTGAGACATATTCAACAAACCCTTGTTTTGGTTGAAATCATGATTCAAGGATGGCGGCACGAAACCCCGCCTCGGCAAATCGGATCAGTTCGCGGGCGGCGCGCTCACGATGCGCCGCCTCGGTGACGCCGGCAGGTCGTTTGATCAGGCCGAAGTCGGCCATGGCATAGGTCAGCGCCCCGGCCAGGAAGTCCAGCCGCCAGTACAGCTCTTCCTTGCTCAGGGCCGGCAGGCAGGCGGAAATGGCCTTGGCGAAGTCACGCAGCACGTGGCCGTAGTGGTCGGACAGGAACTTGCGCAGGTTGTCGTTCTTTTCGGCGTAGGCCCTGGCGATGACCCGGACGAAAGCCGCCCCGCCCTGGCCATCCTCGGCCATGGCCAGGGCCGGCTGTACGAAGGCCGCCAGCACGGGTTCGAGCATGCCGGGATGGTCGCGGGTCGCAGCCTCCAACTGGCCCAGGCGCGCGGCCGTCATGACGTCCATACGGCGCCGGAAGACCTCATTGACCAGGTTTTCCTTGGAGCCGAAGTGGTAATTCACCGCTGCGATGTTGACGTCGGCGCGGCTGGTCACCTGGCGCAGCGACGTGCCGGCAAACCCGTGCAGGGCGAACAACTCTTCGGCGGCGCCGAGGATGCGGTCCTTGGTGGAAAACTGGTTGCCGTTGGCCATGGTCGGTTGGGGATGTGAATCAAACGCTTGTTTGAGTCTGCGCCCTCGATGCGCCCCTGTCATGTTGCAGTGCGACAAAATCACGTGCGGGCTGCATCGTTGCGGGCGATACGTTAGAATTCCCACAACAAACCAACCTAAGCCCGCGTCCTGACGCGGGTTTTTCGTGCACCTGCGGATCGCGAGGTCCGTTTTTTCGGAGAAAATTCCATGGCGCTTGAGCGCACCCTGTCCATCATCAAGCCCGACGCCGTCGCCAAGAACGTCATCGGCGAGATCTACGCCCGCTTCGAGAAGGCCGGCCTGAAGATCGTGGCCGCCAAGTACAAGCAGCTGTCGCGCCGCGAAGCCGAAGGCTTCTATGCCGTGCACAAGGATCGCCCGTTCTTCAACGCGCTGGTCGAGTTCATGATCTCCGGCCCGGTGATGATCCAGGCGCTGGAAGGCGAGAACGCCGTGGCCGCGCACCGCGAGCTGCTCGGCGCCACCAATCCGAAGGACGCCGCGCCGGGCACGATCCGCGCCGACTTCGCCGATTCGATCGATGCCAACGCCGCGCACGGCTCGGATTCGCTGGAGAATGCCGCGATCGAGGTGGCGTACTGGTTCGCCGCCACCGAAGTGGTGTCCCGCTGAGGGAGGGCCCGTGACCGAGACCAAGCCGATTCCGGTTGTGACCACCACTGGCGACGCGCTCGCCGGTGGGCTGGTGCGCAAGCAGAACCTGCTCGATCTCGATCGGGTCGGGTTGGAGCGCTTCTTCGAGGAGACCCTCGGCGAGAAGCGCTACCGCGCCCACCAGGTGATGAAGTGGATCCACCACCGCTACGTCACCGACTTCGACCAGATGACCGACCTGGGCAAGTCGCTGCGCGCCAAGCTGCAGCAACATGCCGAGGTCGTCGTCCCTGGCGTGGTGTTCGACAAGCCTTCCACCGACGGCACCCACAAGTGGTTGCTGTCGATGGGCGTGGATGGCAAGAACGCCATCGAGACCGTTTATATCCCGGACAAGACCCGCGGCACGCTGTGCGTGTCCTCGCAGGTCGGTTGCGCTTTGAACTGCCAGTTCTGCTCGACCGCCACGCAGGGCTTCAACCGCAACCTGTCCACGGCCGAGATCATCGGCCAGGTCTGGGTGGCTGCACGCCACCTGGGCAACGTGCCGGCGCAGATCCGCCGTCTCACCAACGTGGTGATGATGGGCATGGGCGAGCCGCTGGCCAATTTCGACAACGTCGTGCGCGCGATGAGCATCATGCGCGACGACTTGGGCTACGGGCTGGCGAGCAAGCGGGTGACGCTGTCGACGGCCGGCATGGTGCCGATGATCGACCGCCTCTCGACCGAGAGCGACGTGTCCCTGGCCGTGTCCCTGCACGCGGCACAGGACGACCTGCGCAGCCAGCTTGTTCCCCTCAACAAGAAATACCCGGTCGAGCAGCTGATGGCGGCCTGCGCGCGCTATCTGAAGGCGAGCCCGAAGCGGGACTCGATCACCTTCGAATACACGCTGATGAAGGGCGTCAACGACCAGCCGGAACACGCCCGGGCCCTGGTCCGGCTGATGCGGCAGTTCGGTAACCAGATGCAGTCCCGCGAGGCGGGGAAGGTCAACCTGATCCCGTTCAATCCTTTCCCCGGCACGCGCTACGAGCGCTCGGAGGAGCCGCAGATCCGTGCCTTCCAGAAGATCCTGCTGGACAACCAGGTGCTCACCATGGTCCGGCGCACCCGCGGTGACGACATCGACGCGGCCTGCGGGCAGCTCAAGGGACAGGTCATGGACCGCACGCGGCGTCAGGCCGAGTTCAATCGCCAGCTGCGTGAGCAGGGCCTGGGTGATGCCGCTGCGTAAGCTGCTGCTGGCAGGGATCATCCTTGCGGCGGCTGGCGCCGGCTGCTCGCGGCTGACCTTTGTCCGCCCAAAGGGGGGCATGAAGGAAATCGAGGTCCCCAAGAGCACCTACCACGTGCGCGACAGCAAGGCGACGCAGCTGCGGCTGGAAGAGCGGGAAAGCCTGGGATTGTCCGAGCAGCGCCTGCGTGTGGGCGACCTGGACGCGGCCGAGAGCGAAGCGAACAAGGCGCTCAAGCTGAATCCTGATTCGGCCGATGCGCACACCTTGTTGGCCATTGTCGCCGGGCGTCGCGGGCAGGGCGAGGCGGCGGGCGAGCATTACCGCCGTGCGGCCGAGCTGTCGCCCAACAGCGGCAGCATGCTCAACAACTATGGCGCCTGGCTCTGCAGCAATGGGCATGCCGCTGAAGCGCTGGTGTGGTTTGACCGTGCCCTGGCTGCGCCCGGCTACGCGGCTCCGGCTTCGGCACTGGCCAATGCCGGGGGATGCGCGCTGCAGACCGGGCAGTACGAGCGGGTGGAGCCTGACCTGCGCAAGGCCTTGGCGTTGGACCCGATCAATGCCTATGCGCTGGTTTCCATGGCGCGCAACGAGTACCGACTGGGCCACTTCATGGATGCGCGCGCATTCGCCGAACGGCGTCTTGCAGCTGCACCAGCGGACGCAAGCGTGCTACAACTGGCAGCCGACATTGAGACCAAGCTCGGCGACAGGGCAGCTGCCGAGAAATATCGGCAGCGACTGCGGGCGGAGTTCCCGGATGCTGCTGCCGCAAGTTCCGGGGACACTGCAAGACCATGACGGATCGGAACACGACCCTCTCCGTGCCCAGTGACGGGCAACAGGCGGAGACCGGCGCGATGCTGCGCCGCGCCCGCGAGCAGCAGGGCATGACCGTCGCGCAGGCGGCTTCCCGGCTCAAGGTTCCCACGCGCGTGGTCAGCGCGCTCGAGGAGGGCGACTGGGCGCGACTTGGAGCGCCGGTCTTCGTGCGCGGACATTTGCGCAGTTACGCAAAACTGCTGGGTGTCGATGTCGCGGCCTACCTAGACCAGGCCTCCCTGCAGGCCGTAAGGCCGGTCGAGCTGGTCAGTCATACCCATACGCCGCGCTACCAGCGCGTCCTGGAGAGCACGGCCCGGCGTGCGGTATACGTGGTGATCACGGTGTGTTTCTTCGCGGTGCCGATGTGGCTGCTGTTTTCCAATAACGGTGCCGGCACGCGCGCCCTGAAGACCGCGTCGCTGGATGTGATTCCCAAGGCCGAAGTGGCCGGTCAGCCTGCGACCGAGCCGGCTTCCGAGGAGCGCCCAGTGACGCCGCCGCCTGCCTCCTCGGCTGCCTATGACGACAACGGGCCGATCACCGCGTCCATGGCGCCGCGCCTGAATCGCGCAGCCGAGCCCGTCGAACCGCAGACCTCCGCGCTGCACCTGAGCTTCAGCGGCGACAGCTGGGTCGAGATCGAGGATCCCGAGGGGCACATGATCGAGCGCGGCCTGCTCAAGTCGGGCGATGAACGCGCCTTTTCGGCCGGGCAGGTTGGCTGGATCAAACTGGGCAATGCGACTGCGGTTCAGGTTCAGCATGACGGGAGTACGGTGGACCTCACGCCGTATCAGCGGGCCAACGTGGCGCGCTTTGCGGTATCCTCCGACGGATCACTCGCGCCGGTCCAGGACTGATCCGCGAGGGTCTTCCTGAAGCAATTTGATGACCCCGCGTCTTTGCGGGGCGAGAGTACGCATGGCAATTGATGACCTGCTGGACGAGCACGAGCAGAGTGAGCGCGTCCGCAACTGGCTGAAGAACAACGGCGCCGGACTGATCGGTGGTATCGCGCTGGGACTGGCACTTATTTTTGGATGGAAGTGGTGGGTGCAGCACCGCGACCAGCAGGCACAAGCGGGCTATGCCGCCTACGCCGAGGCGGTCAAGGCGATCGGGGGCGATGACCTCAAGCAGGCCCAGTCCAAGGTGGCCGCGCTGCGCGAAGCGTCTCCGCAGTCGCTGTATGCCCAACTCGCTGTCCTTGAACTGGCCCAGGCACAGGTCAAGGCCAAGCAGCCTGACGCCGCGCTGGCCACCCTCAAGCAGGTCGCTGCGGATTCCCCGATGAAGCCTTACGCGGACCTGCATGCGGCGCGCCTGCTCAATGCAGCCGGCAAGCCGGAGGACGCCGTCAAGCTGCTGTCTTCCTACGACAGCCCATCCGCCCTGGAAGTGCGTGGTGACGCGCTGGTCCAGGCTGGCAAGCTTGAAGAGGCCCGCGACACCTATCTGAAGGCCATGACCGGCATGGATGTGGCATCGCCACAGCGCCGCATCGTCGCTATCAAACTCACCCATGCCGGCGGCACCCCGCCCGGGTCCGCGGAGTCGATCTGATGAAACTGGTTGTCAACCTCAAGCGCGTGGCCGTGGTCGTCGCGCTCGCCGCGGTGATGTCTGGGTGCACCACCGTCAAGGGCTGGTTCACCGATGACAAGAAAGCCGCCGAGAAGGCCGCAGTCGAACCGCTGCCCTTGGAAAAGTTCAAGCCGTCGATCGAGGTCGACAAGGTCTGGACCGCCAAGGCCGGTGATGGTGAAAAGCTCCTCGGGACCCGTCAGGGCCCGGCGATCGCCGATGGTCATGTCTATGCGGCCGCGATCGAGGGTGGCGTGCGCGCGCTCGACCTGCAGACCGGCAAGGAGCTGTGGCACAAGAAGATGAAGGACGCGCGCGTCTCGGCCATCGGTGCGGGCGAAGGCCTGGTGGTGATCGGCACGCTGTCAGGCAAGGTCATCGCCCTTGACCCGGCCACCGGGGACGAGAAGTGGACCGCCCAGGCGAGCAACGAAGTGATCGCCCCGCCGGTGATCGGTCAGGGCAACGTGCTGGTGCATGCCAACGACGGTCAGGTCCTGTGCTACCAGGTCACCGACGGCACCCGGCGCTGGTTCTGGAACCGTGAGCAGCCAGCGTTGACCGTGCGCGGCAATGGCCCGGTGGAACTGGGGCCGGGCATCGTGTTCGTGGGCAATGACGATGGCACCCTGAGCGCATTGGCGCTCAACGATGGTCACTCGCTGTGGGACCAGACCGTGGGCCAGCCCGAAGGGCGCACCGAACTGGAGCGCATGGCCGACGTGGACGGCGCACCGGTGGTCGATGGCACCACGATCTACGCTTCCAGCTACAAGAACGCGACCATCGCGGTCGATGGTCCCAGCGGTCGCACCCTCTGGAGCCGCGACAACGGTGGGTTTGCCGGGCTGGGCGTCGGTCCGAGCAGCTTGGTGGTTGCCGACAACAAGGGCGCGGTGTGGTCGCTGGACAAGAACAGCGGCGGTTCGTTGTGGTCCAACCAGAAGCTGCTGCGGCGTGCGCTGACCGCGCCGACCGTGGATGGCGACTACGCCGTGGTCGGTGACTACGACGGCTATGTGCATTGGCTGCGGCTGGACAATGGTGAAATCGTCGCGCGTGAGCGCGCTGGCGGCGACCCCATCCGGGCCAAGCCGGTGTTCGCCGACGGGGTGCTGATCGTGCAAAACACCGACGGCAAGCTGACGGCGTTCCGCATCAAGTAAACCCGTCCGCTGCCGACACGGGGAGCCGGAACATGCGTCCGGCTCCCCGTTTTCGTATCCTGTTGCGCCATGACGCGTCCTGGCGCGGGCCTGCCGGCACTGCTGCGGCGTCCCGGCCACAGGCCTTCCCTTGTTTCAACACCCCGGTC
Source organism: Pseudoxanthomonas sp. JC1303 (assembly GCF_058448525.1). NCBI lineage: Bacteria > Pseudomonadati > Pseudomonadota > Gammaproteobacteria > Lysobacterales > Lysobacteraceae > Pseudoxanthomonas > Pseudoxanthomonas sp. JC1303. Next base: position 3,865,377 of record NZ_CP185958.1, read on the forward strand.
CTGGACCGATTCCAATGCTTCCACTTGTCGCCCTGGTGGGCCGCCCGAACGTGGGCAAGTCCACGCTGTTCAATGCGCTGACCCGCAGCCGCGACGCGTTGGTCCACGACCAGCCCGGCGTGACCCGCGACCGCAACTACGGCATCTGCCGCCTGGATCCCGAGCAGCCCTTCGTGCTGGTCGACACCGGCGGCATCGCCGGCGACGAGGAGGGTCTGTCGGGCGCCACGGCCCGTCAGGCGCGCGCCGCTGCGGCCGAGGCCGATCTGGTCCTGTTCGTGGTCGATGCGCGCGAAGGCGCTTCGGCGCTGGACGACGAGATCCTCGAATGGCTGCGCAAGACCGCCCGGCCCACCATGCTGGTGCTGAACAAGATCGACGGCGTCGATGAGGACAACGCCCTGGCGGATTTCGCCCGCTACGGGTTCTCCGACGTGGTGAGCCTGTCCGCGTCGCATCGGCAGGGCCTGGATGAACTACTGGACGAGGTGTTAGGGCGGCTGCCGGAGGAGGGCGCCGGCGAGACGCTGGATACCGATCCCAACCGGGTCCGGATCGCATTCGTGGGCCGGCCCAACGTCGGCAAGTCCACCCTGGTCAACCGCTTGCTGGGCGAGGAGCGGATGATCGCCTCCGAAGTCCCCGGCACCACGCGCGATTCGATCGCCGTGGACATGGAGCGCGACGGGCGCCTGTATCGTCTGGTCGATACCGCGGGCCTGCGCCGCAAGGGCCGGGTGGACGAGGTCGTGGAGAAGTTCTCCATCGTCAAGACCCTGCAGGCCATCGAGCAATGCCAGGTCGCGGTGTTGCTGCTGGACGCGACCGAAGGCGTCACCGACCAGGACGCCAGCGTGCTGGGCGCGATCCTGGATGCCGGCCGCGCCCTGGTGGTGGCGGTCAACAAGTGGGACGGACTGACCGACTACCAGCGCCAGCAGGCCGAGCAGTTGCTGTCGCGCAAGCTGGGGTTCGTCGAATGGGCCGAAGCCGTGCGCATCTCCGCCAAGCATGGTTCGGGGTTGCGCGAGCTGTTCAAGGCGGTCCATCGCGCGCACGCCTCGGCCACGCGCACCTTCGGCACCAGCGAGGTCAACAAGGCGCTGGAAATCGCCTACGAGTCCAACCCGCCGCCATCCATCCGCGGCCACGTGTCCAAGCTGCGTTATGTCCACCCCGGTGGAGAGAACCCGCCGACCTTCATCGTCCACGGCACGCGCCTGAAGGTGTTGCCGGAATCGTACAAGCGCTACCTGGAAAACTTCTTCCGCAAACGTTTCAAGCTGGTCGGGACTCCGGTGCGGTTCCTGTTCCGTGAGGGCACCAACCCGTACGAGGGCAAGAAGAACGTCCTGACCGAGCGCCAGGTGGCCAAGAAGAAGCGCCTGATCCGCCACGTCAAACGTAAGTAGGCCGATGGCTGCATTCCCGACGCGCATCGATTACGCCCAGGCGCTGGAGACCGTCCTCAGGGTCGGCGCCCAGCGCCGCCTGACCCCACAGCGTCTGGCGATCCAGCGTGTCGATGGCCGGATCCTGGCCGAACCGGTGGACGCGGCCATTGCGCTGCCGCCGTTCGACAACAGCCGCATGGACGGCGTTGCGGTGCGCAGCGTGGATCTGAGTGACAGCGGCCCGACGACCCTGACCCTGGTGGGCGAGCAGTTCGCCGGTGCCGATGCGGGGCTGACGCTGCGGGCAGGGCAGTGCGCCCGGATCACGACCGGCGCGCCGCTCCCGGCAGGCGCCGACACGGTGGTGATGAAGGAACTGCTCGACTGGAGCGGTGAGCAGGTGATCGTCCCCCCCGGCGTGGCGGCTGGAAACGACGTCCGCCGCGCGGGTGAGGATGTGCAGGCCGGTACGCGCGTCCTGGAGATGGGGCAGGTCATGACCCCGGCCCGGGTCTCGCTTGCCGCCGCGCTCGGGCAGTCCGACCTGGCGGTGTTTCCGCGCCCCACGGTCGCGGTGTTCTCGACCGGTGACGAGCTGACCGAGCCCGGCATGCCGCTGGGCCCGGGGCGGATTTACGACAGCAATCGTGACCTGCTGATGGGGCTGCTACGCCAACTGGGCCTGGAGCCGGTGGCCTGGCCGCGCCTGCCGGATGATCCGCAGCGCGTGGAGACGGCATTGCGCGATGCGGCGGCCGCCTTCGATGTGGTCATCACCGCGGGCGGTGTGTCGGCCGGCGAGAAGGACCTGGTCCCCGGACTGCTGCAGGCCCACGGTGAAGTGCATTTCTGGAAGGTGCGGATCAAGCCCGGCATGCCGGTGCTGTTCGGCGTGCTGGACCGGGCGGCGTTCCTGGGGCTGCCGGGCAATCCGGTCTCGGTCCTGGCCACGTTCCTGGCATTGGGCCGGCCGTTGCTGGATGCGATGCAGGGCAGGGCGGAGCCGCGGCCCCGCTTCATGGCGCGCCTGTCCAGCACCTGGCGCAAGACGCATGCGCGCCAGGAGTTCCTGCGCGGGCGGCTGCACAGCGCCGACGATGGCAGCCTGCTGGTCGAGCCCAACCCGGCCGAAGCCTCCCACCAGCTGCGCGGGGCGGCCGACAGCGATGCGCTGATCGTCCTGGACGCCGGTGAGCGCGAATATCCCGCCGGCTTCGTGGTGCCGGTGCTGCCGTACTGACGTTCGCGCCCGCCGCTGCCGGAGGGGACGATAATCCGCGCATGGACATCGAACACCTCACGCCCGCACAGGCACGGCAGCGCCAGCGCGCCGGGGCCGTGCTGGTCGACGTACGCGAAATACATGAGCGCGCCCAAGGCCAGGCCGAAGGCGCGCAGGGCATCGCGCTTGCGCGCCTGCTGGAGCAGCCAGCGGACCTCCTGACGGACGCCTCGATGCAGATCGTGCTGATCTGCCAGAGCGGGCAGCGCTCCCTGGCGGCGGCGCAGGCCCTGCTGGGCCGAGGCTATGCGCGGCTTGCCACGGTGGAAGGCGGTACCACGCGCTGGCGCGCCGAGGGCTTGCCGATGGTCGTTCCAGAGCTGGAGGCCGGGCAGCGCGATTTCGGTGAGCGCTATGCACGCCACCTGCTGCTGCCGGAGGTGGGCGAGGCCGGCCAGCGCCGCCTGCTGGCATCGCGCGTGCTGCTGGTCGGCGCCGGAGGACTGGGCTCGCCGGCTGCCTATTATCTGGCGGCCGCTGGGGTCGGGCAGCTGCGGATCGTGGATGACGACGCGGTCGAGCGCAGCAATCTGCAGCGCCAGATCCTTCACACCGAGGCGCGGATCGGGATGGCCAAGGTGCACTCGGCCGCCGCCGCGCTTGAGGCGCTCAATCCCGGTGTGACGGTCCAAGCGCTCCAGACGCGGCTCGATGCCGACAACGTCGCCGCGCTGCTGGACGGCGTGGACGTGGTCATCGACGGCGCGGACAACTTCCGCACGCGCTACGTCCTCAACGACGCCTGCGTAGCGGCCGGCAAACCCCTGGTCTACGGCGCCGTACAGCAGTTCGAGGGGCAGGTCAGTGTCTTCGACGCGGGCCGGCAACCGGGCATGGCGCCGTGTTATCGGTGTCTGTTCCCCGTGCCGCCGCCCGCCGGGCTGGCGCCGGACTGCGCCGAGGCCGGGGTGCTGGGCGTCCTGCCGGGAGTCATCGGGCTGCTGCAGGCCACCGAGGCGATCAAGCTGCTGCTGCAGGTCGGGACGACGCTGGCCGGGCGCTTGCTCAACTTCGATGCATTGTCGATGCGGTTTCACGAACTGGCGCTTCCGGTCGATCCCGCGTGTCCAATCTGCGCGGTGACTGCCCGGACCTGAGCGACTGAGCGGAGGGAGCGTTGTTAGCGCGCTCCCCGTGGCTGAAGTGATGCGTTAACGTTTCAGTCCATGTCCTTCCGAAGCTCCCCGCGATGCGCACCTTGATCTTGATCCTGGCCGGCCTGCTCATCGCCGTGGGCGCCGTCTTCCGCATGCCGCCACGCTACCGGCGCCATGGCGCGGTCGCCTTCACGGTGCTGTGGCTGCTGGCGGTGGGCTGGAACCTGAGAACCGGGCTGTCGCACGGTTACTCGCTGGGCGAGGAGGCCCCACTGCAGTTGCTGATCTTCGCGCTGCCGGTGGCGCTGGCTTGGATTCTGGCGATCAGGCTGCGGAGGCCGAGGTGAGCGCTGCGGCGCATTCCGCGCGCACGGCGACCGAGCCCCACCCGCTGCTACGCGCGCGCGATGGGCACGAAGCCAAGGTCCATTACGCGGAACTGTTCTTCGACCTGGTCTATGTGTTCGCGGTCACCCAGGTCTCGCATTACCTGCTCGCGCATCTCACCGCCCTGGGCGTATTGCAAGCCCTGGTGCTCTGGTGCGCGGTGTGGCTGGGCTGGCAGTACACCTGTTGGGCCACCAACTGGTTTGATCCGGAGACGCGGCCGATCCGCCTGCTGCTGTTCGCGCAGATGGGCGTGGCCCTGGTCATGGCCGCGGCAATGCCCGGGGCCTTCGGTGAGCGCGGACTGGTCTTCGCCGGCTGCTATGCGGTGATGCAGGTGGGCCGGGCGCTGTTCCTGCGGCTTCAGCTGGGCACGCATCCGCTGGGGCCGAATTTCAGCCGGATCCTGGCCTGGGCGTGCATTTGCGCAGTGTTCTGGATCTGCGGTGGGCTGCTGGACGGCAACTGGCGCCTGGCGTGCTGGGCCGTGGCGATCCTTTGCGAATACATCTCGCCGATGTTCGGGTTCCGCCTGCCCAGGCTGGGGCGCTCGGACAGCCCTCGGGAGTGGACGATCGAGGGCGGGCATCTGGTGGAGCGCTGCGCGCTGTTCGTCATCGTCGCGCTGGGGGAATCGATCCTGGTCAGCGGTGCGACCCTGGCCCATGCGCATGACTGGTCCGGTGCGGTGCTGTCGGCGTTCGGTCTCGCTTTCGTGGGGAGCTTGGCGATGTGGTGGCTCTATTTCAACACCGCCGTGAGCGATGCCACCGAGGTGATTGTTCACGCCGATGACCCCGGACGCTATGGCGCGCTGTTCCACTACATGCATTTGATTGTGGTGGGCAGCGTGATCGTGACCGCAGTCGGCAATGAGCTGGCCATCGCCGGCGGACATGGACATGTTTCCGCGTTGGCGTTCGCTGTGGTGGTCGGAGGTGCGCTGCTGTTCCTGCTGGGCAATGGCCTCTACAAGCGCGTGGTCTACACGCGTTTCCCGCTCTCGCACCTAATTGGGCTGGCGCTGTTGCTCGTCGTGGCCGCTGGCGCACCGTGGCTGGGACTGGCAGGCCTCAATACGGCCGTGACCGGGGTGCTGGTGGTGGTCGCCGTCCTGGAGACCCGCAGCCGCATGCGCATGCGCGCTGACGAGAACGGGCGACACGCCTAGTGCCGCCCGTTTGATCACAGAGCCGACGCGGATCAGGCCGCCCGCCGCTGCCTGTCCGACTCCTGAAGGGCCTGCACCAGATCGAAAGGACCTGCCTTGATCTCGTCCGCGCTTGGGGAGCGGCCGCCGCGCAAGAGTTCTTCGAACGCCGCGAGTGCCTTGTCCTGCCCGACACCGGCTGCCGCCACGGCGTAGCCACCTTCCAGGCTGAACTCGATGAAGTCCAGGCTGCCGGGATCGCCCCAGAGGTGGCGCTCGGCGCGGGGCCCGGCGTGGCCCACGTAGCGCAGGCTCTTGCCGTATTGCATGGTCCAGAAGAAGGGGACGCGCCCGTCCATGGTGCCCTGCTGGCGGGCCAGGATCGCCTCGGCCGTGGCCATGCCCTCCTGCATGGCCACGCGCCAATGTTCCACGCGCAGGCGTCCGCACGCGGTGGGGGCCGCTGCGATATCGCCCACCGCATAGACACTGGGCGCCACACGCATGCCCGCATCGACCTTGACTGCGCCGTCCTCGTCGACGAACTCGCCGAGCAGCCCTGCATCCGGCGTGACACCCAAGCCGAGCAGCGCCAGCCCACACTTCACCCGGGTGCCATCCTCCAGGATCACCGCGTCCACCTTGCCATCGCCATGCAACCCCTGCACGCGTTGGCCGAGACGGAAGCGCACGCCGTTGTGCGCATGCAGATCCTGCATGGCGCGAGCGGGCTCTGGGCCGAACAAGCCGCGCAGGATCTGATCGTCCGGTCCAATCACGGTGACCGATTTCGCTCCGCCATCGCCGACCAGGCTGGCGGCGGCCTCCAGGCCGATGAAGCCCGTCCCGACAATGACGATGTCCTGCGCCTGGGCGCCCTCGCGCAGCGACTTCGCGTCATCCAGCGAACGCAGCATGTGCACGCCGGACAAGTCTGCGCCTGGCAGGTCGGCGGACTCCGGCGAGGCGCCGGTGGCGACCACCAGATGGTCGTAGCGCAGCCGTTCCCCGCCACGCAGGGTGACGTGCTTGTGGGCCATGTCCAGGGTGCCAACCGGCGTCTTGACGAGGGCGATCCGCTGCCCGTCCGCCCAGTCCTGACCGCCGAGGGGGAGGTCGTCCGCGGCCATTTCCCCGGCGAGAAACGCCTTGGAGAGCATGGTGCGGTCGTAAGGGGCAACGCCTTCCGGCGCCAGCATGGTGATGTGCCCGGCATAGCCGCGTAGGCGCAGGGTCTGGGCGGTCATGAAGGCGCTCGCGCCCGCGCCAACGATCACCACGTGGTCACTTGCCAGCTGGGGAATCGGCGCGCTGGAGGGCGCGGTGCGGGCGGAATCCACGCACCAGCCATCGCCGTCACGCTCGACCACGAACCGGGTCAGATGCTCGGTGGCCGGCGGTTCGCGCAGGCCGCCATCGGTGGTATCGAACGCCGCATGATGCCAGGGACAGACCACGCGCCCGGCGCAGCGCACGCCCTGGCTGAGGTCGGCCCCGGCGTGCGGACAGGTGCCCTGGAAGGCGCGGATGCGCTCGCCATCGCGCAGGACCAGGATCTTCTGGTCATCGGCGGCGTAACCGCGCATGCCGCCATCGGGAATGTCGCGGGTCTGGAAATGGATCGTGGACATGCGCTCACCTGATCGTACGGGGGAGCTTCGACCTTGCCGGCCTCGCTGGCAGGGCCACGTCAACGAATCGCTGCGATCGCGTATGCGTGGTCCTGTTGTTCAGTGCTGGGCGGGTTTGGCGTGATGGACACGTGCATGCAGCGCCCATCCGCAGGCGTCCGGCGTGAAGACCTGCCGGAGATCACCCCCGTCAGCCGTGGCGCTTGCGCGCCTCGGCGAAGGCCGCCAGCTGCGCCGGGGTGGCTTCGGCCTGATGCTGGGCCTTCCACTCGGCGAAAGGCATGCCATAGACGGCCTCGCGGGCCCGATCCTTGCTCATCGGCGTGCCGGCGGCCTCCGCTGCCTCGCGGTACCAGTCCGAGAGGCAGTTGCGGCAGAAGCCAGCCAGGATCATCAGATCGATGTTCTGCACATCGGGGCGTTCGACGTTGAGATGCCGGAGCAGGCGGCGGAAGGCGGCGGCTTCGAACTGCGTGGTGTCGGTCATGGGGGCAATCGGGGACAATAGGGAGCCAAAGACTCTACACCGCACCCCGATGACCGCTGCCATGCCCGCCCGCATCCTCGATGGACGTCGTATCGCCGAGGACCTCCTGGATCAGCTCAAGCAGCGGGTCGAAGTGCGCGTGGCGGCGGGCAAGCCAGCGCCCGGTCTGGCGGTGGTGCTGGTGGGCGGGGACCCGGCCAGCGCCGTGTATGTGCGCAACAAGCGTCGCGCCGCGGAGAAGGTGGGCATCGTCGCCCACGATTACGACCTGCCGGCGGGCACCACCGAGGCCGAGTTGCTGACCCTGATCGACCGACTCAATGCGGACCCGGCCATCCACGGCATCCTGGTCCAGCTGCCGCTGCCCGGGATTCCCGATGCGCGCCGGCTGATCCACAGGATCGATCCGCGCAAGGACGTCGATGGCTTCCATCCGGAGAACGTGGGTCACCTGGCCTTGCGCGAATTCGGCCTGCGCCCGTGCACGCCGCGCGGCATCGTGACCCTGCTCGGGCACACCGATCAGCCGGTGCGCGGTCGCAACGCCACCATCGTCGGGGTGTCCAACCACGTCGGCCGGCCGATGGCGCTGGAGCTGCTGATCGCTGGCTGTACGGTGACCTGTTGCCACAAGTTCACGCCGGCCGAGGTACTGGAGGCCAACGTGCGCAACGCCGATATCCTGGTGGTCGCCGTCGGCCGGCCGAACCTGATCCCCGGCGAGTGGGTCAAGCCCGGGGCGGTGGTGATCGACGTGGGCATCAACCGGCTCGAGGACGGCCGCCTGACCGGCGACGTTGGCTTCGAGGCCGCTGCGGCGCGCGCCAGCTGGATCACGCCGGTGCCCGGCGGCGTGGGCCCCATGACCGTGGCCACCTTGATGCAGAACACCCTGGAAGCGGCCGAAGCCGGCGACGCCGGCTGAGCCGGGCAGGGCGGATTTGGCCGAGCGTCCCGCCCGCTGGCGCTTTCAATACTGCTTTCCACCCGTGGACTGAGGAAAAGCCTGCGGCGCTGCGGTACAATGTCGCGCTTCCAAAGAACCGGTTAGGTGGCCGATGCTCCGCATCCTGGCTGAAGCACTGACGTACGACGACGTTTCCCTCGTCCCCGCCCATTCGATCGTCCTGCCCAAGGACGTCAGCCTGGAAACGCGGCTCACGCGCGATCTGAAGCTGAAACTGCCGATCCTCTCGGCCGCGATGGATACCGTCACCGAGCATCGCCTGGCGGTGACGATGGCCCAACTGGGCGGCATCGGCATCATCCACAAGAACCTCAGCGTCGACGAGCAGGCCGCCGAAGTGGCCCGGGTCAAGAAGTTCGAATCCGGAGTGATCACCGAGCCGTTCACGGTCGGCCCGGACACCACCATCGCCGAAGTCCTCAAGCTCACCCGCGACCGCAACATTTCCGGCGTGCCGGTCGTGGACGGCGGACAACTGGTCGGCATCGTCACCAGCCGCGACATGCGCTTCGAGAAGAAGCTCGACGATCCGGTCCGTCACATCATGACCAAGAAGGATCGCCTGGTCACCGTGCGCGAAGGCGCCAGCGACGAGGAAGTGCTGGAGCTGCTGCACAAGCACCGCATCGAGAAGGTGCTGGTGGTCAACGACGGCTTCGCCCTGCGCGGGCTGATCACGGTCAAGGACATCCAGAAGAAGTCCGACAGCCCCAATGCCGCCAAGGACGCCTCCAGTCGTTTGCTGGTCGGCGCCGCGGTCGGCGTCGGCGGCGACACCGAGCAGCGGGTCGAGGCGCTGGCGGCTGCCGGCGTGGACGTGGTGATCGTCGATACCGCCCACGGCCACTCCCAGGGCGTGCTGGACCGCGTGAACTGGGTCAAGAAGACCTTCCCGCAGCTGCAGGTCATCGGCGGCAACATCGTGACCGGCGACGCTGCGCTGGCGTTGATGGATGCCGGTGCCGATGCGGTCAAGGTCGGCGTGGGTCCGGGTTCGATCTGCACCACGCGCGTGGTCGCGGGCGTCGGCGTGCCGCAGATCACCGCGGTGGACATGGTCGCCGAGGCCTTGCAGGACCGCATCCCGCTGATCGCCGATGGCGGCATCCGCTTCTCCGGCGATATCGGCAAGGCGCTGGTCGCCGGCGCCTCCACGGTGATGATCGGCGGCCTGTTCGCCGGTACCGAGGAAGCCCCGGGCGAGGTCGAGCTGTTCCAGGGCCGCAGCTACAAGAGCTATCGCGGCATGGGCTCGCTGGCCGCGATGGAAAAAGGGTCCAAGGATCGCTATTTCCAGGACGCCTCCGATGCCGACAAGTTGGTGCCCGAGGGCATCGAAGGTCGCGTGCCGTATCGCGGCTCGGTCGGCAGCATCGTCCACCAGCTGGTCGGTGGCCTGCGCGCGACCATGGGTTATGTGGGCTGCGCGACCATCGAAGAGATGCGCACCAAGCCGCAGTTCGTGCACATCACCGGCGCCGGCATGCGCGAGAGCCATGTGCACGACGTGCAGATCACCAAGGAACCGCCGAACTACCGGGCGGGGTAAGACAGGCCACTTGCGCGGCACTGCCGCGCAGCCTGCCGAACGCCCGGCCACGGATGGCCGGGCCGGACGTTGCGAAGCCGAGATCTCGCGCCAGGACGGCAGCAAGAACACAATCAAAGTGACGCGCGCAGGTTCCGGTTTGCGCGCGTTGTCTTATCCAGATGCCAAGGGTGCGCCAGGCCGATGACCAATATCCATCACGACAAGATCCTGATCCTCGACTTCGGCGCGCAGTACACGCAACTGATCGCCCGTCGCATCCGCGAGATCGGCGTGTACTGCGAGATCTGGGCCTGGGACCACGATCCGGCCGAGATCGCCGCCTTCGGCGCAAAGGGCATCATCCTGTCCGGCGGCCCGGAATCGACCACGTTGCCGGGCGCGCCCGCCGCGCCGCAGGAAGTGTTCGACAGTGGCCTGCCGATCTTCGGCATCTGCTACGGCATGCAGACCCTGGCCGCGCAGTTGGGCGGCGCCACCGAGGCCGCTGACCAGCGCGAGTTCGGTCATGCCGAGGTCGAGGTCATCGCGCCCGACGCACTGTTCTCGGGCCTGACCGATCATCCGGGTGCCGCCAGGCTCAATGTCTGGATGAGTCATGGCGACCACGTCTCCAAGGCGCCGCCGGGCTTCACCGTCACCGCGACCACCGATCGCATCCCGGTCGCGGCCATGGCCAACGAAGACAAGCGCTGGTACGGCGTGCAGTTCCACCCGGAGGTCACTCACACCCTGCAGGGGCAAACCCTGCTGCGCCGCTTCGTCACCGAGATCTGCGGCTGCGCCACGCTGTGGACGGCGGCCAACATCATCGAGGACCAGATCGCCCGCGTGCGCGAGCAGGTGGGCGATGACGAGGTGATCCTGGGGCTGTCTGGCGGCGTCGATTCCTCGGTGGTCGCCGCCCTGCTGCACAAGGCCATCGGCGACAAGCTAACCTGTGTGTTCGTCGACACCGGCCTGCTGCGCTGGCAGGAAGGCGACCAGGTGATGGCGATGTTCGCCGAGCACATGGGTGTCAAGGTGATCCGCGTCAATGCCGCCGAGCGCTATTTCGCCAAGCTGGAAGGCGTGGCCGACCCGGAAGCCAAGCGCAAGATCATCGGCAACCTGTTCGTGGACATCTTCGACGAAGAGTCCAGCAAGCTGTCCAACGCCAAGTGGCTAGCGCAGGGCACGATCTATCCCGACGTGATCGAGTCGGCCGGCAGCAAGACCGGCAAGGCGCACGTGATCAAGAGCCACCACAACGTCGGCGGCCTGCCCGAGCACATGAAGCTCGGCCTGGTCGAGCCGCTGCGCGAGCTGTTCAAGGACGAGGTGCGACGCCTGGGCGTCGAACTCGGCCTGCCGCGCACCATGGTCTACCGCCACCCGTTCCCCGGCCCGGGCCTGGGCGTGCGCATCCTGGGCGAGGTCAAGCCCGAATACGCCGAGCTGCTGGCCAAGGCCGATGCGATCTTCATCGACGAGCTGCGCAAGGCCGACCTGTACGACAAGACCAGCCAGGCCTTCGCGGTGTTCCTGCCCGTCAAGTCGGTCGGCGTGGTCGGCGACGCCCGCGCCTACGAGTGGGTGATCGCCCTGCGCGCGGTGGAGACCATCGACTTCATGACCGCGCACTGGGCGCACCTGCCGTACGACTTCCTCGGCACGGTCAGTAACCGCATCATCAACGAACTGCGCGGCGTCTCGCGTGTGGTTTACGACATCAGCGGCAAGCCGCCGGCGACGATCGAGTGGGAGTGAATCAGGCCACTCGGGGCTATCACCAGCCATCGAAAGTCCGTCATAACGTCGCGCAGGTCCGGCGTCGCCTTGCGATCTGCCTAGACGCAGTCGCTCTCACGCCACGTCTGCTTGATCGATCCCAGCAAGCGCCGGTCTTCCCCGGCGCACTGAGTGGCGGCTTCAACCGAGTATGGGAGCCACTGCGGTGAACCCCAGCACCTGACACATGGCAGCATCCGAAACAGCTGCGTGTTCTCCCTTATGAACACGTACTCCCCGCGGGCGTCTTGGCTAAGTGCGTGGCGGCTTTTTTAACGTCACGTTCCTCGGACACGTAATCCCGAGGCGCGCGGCCTTCGCAACCCTGCGATGACCGCGCTCGGTCACCTGACGTACTGCTTCGAGCTGAACTCGTCCGTCTCCCGCTTGCCGCTCATTGACGCCGCTTGTCTGGCCATTGCGAACGGCTCCGAGGTGTCTACCAAGGTCGGGCGAGACATTTCATGGGAGATCCGACGCCAGCGTGGCCCATCAATGGACGGCCTTTCCGTCCTTGGTGAGCAGCTCTCTCGCCATCTCTATTGCCTCCTCACGTGAAGCAGCAAGCAGCAGAGGGTAGCCCCAGAACTTGGCGAAAAGGACCGCAAATGCCTTGTAACCCAGGCGTTTGGCCTGGTTCGGCTCGATCTGAATCATTGCCAGGACCAGTTTTCGCAATTCAACCTTGTGTTTTTTCATCCAAAGCGCGAGGCGCTTCTTCTCTTCCGGCGAGTGCTCGTGCTCTTCTTCAGGTGGTGCGGTATCGCTCAAGATCACGAAGGGCTCTCCGCGCTGCAAATTGGTTTCGAACTCGTCGAAGTCCTTCTGGTGATCATGTCCGGGTTCTTGCGCAAGATTCATCCAGACCAAGGGGAAGTCGGAGCTATTCATCGGCATGGCCGTTTTCCTTAGCGTTTGATGTGATGCCAGGTGGTCGCGATAGCGAACACGCCGGGCAGCGAAATGAAGAACACTGCCGAAAAGGCGACGTACCAACCGTCGCGCAACCCGTCGGCGATTCCCCCGAGGGTATTCAGGACGACGAGCAGGCTGCCGAATACCAGCGCAGCCCACTGGGCTTTACGCGTTCCGATCAGCGCAAAAAGCACCGTGACGATCCAGCAACCATAGAACGCGGGGAACACCCACAGTATCCCGGGATCAAACGTGATCGCCGGCGTCGCTCCTTGCGCTCTCACGAAGTCGTTTACGTAAAAGAACAACTGGAAGGTGACGAAAAGCACGGCACCAGCGGCTGTCGTCAACCAGCACAAGGCGACCTTGTTGGAGTTGCTCTTGGCCAGGGCTTGAGTCGGGGTAGGAGGCTGAAGGGGCATAAGCGTTTTCTCGATAATCAATGGCGATAGGGCAGAGGATTTCCAGCCGTTGAAGGGTTCGTCTCAGCGCAAATCAATACCGAACCATCACATTGCGTGGTGCGCCATAACCCACGGTGTCGAAGTCGCCCTTCTGTAGCGCGTACTTCTTGTCAAAGGCGTTGTTGACGTTGACGGCGACGTTGGTCCGCTTGGTGATGGAGTAGCGCCCCATCAGTGATACCTGCGCATAGGAACCCTGCTCCCCGCCCAGCGAACTGGTGCCGCTGTTGGGCGCCTGGTAGAACCGGCTTTGCCATTTGGTGCCTGCGCCCAGCGTCAACTTGCTCCAGTCTCCGGGCAACTGGTAGGTAGTGAAGAACTGGGCTGTCGTACGCGGCAACTGCGAGTTCAGGCGGACGTCATCGCCATCATGCGCCGTGAAGTGGGAGACGCCTGCGTAAATGTTCCAGCCACGCGCCAGTTCACCCTGCAGATCCAGCTCGATCCCGCGCGACTTCGTCCCGTCAGCGCCTTTGTAGGCTTGGCCACCGGCTGGGGTATAGGTGCCCGCGACGATCTGCGCCGCGTTGTCCAGGTTGGTCTCGAACAAGGCCACCGACGCATTCAGACGCCCGTCCATGTAAGCGCCCTTGATGCCGATCTCCTTAGTTTTTCCCTTTGACGGCGCGAGCACGTTGCCGTTGCTGTCTCGATAGTCGGTCTGCGGGTTGAAGATGCCGGTATAGCTGACGTAGGCCGAATAGGTCTTGTTGATATCGTAGATCAGGCCCGCATACGGAGTGAATTCTCCGCTCTTCTTGTAGTGCAACGCACTGCCGTTGGCGTTGTCGTCGATTTCGTAATTGCTCAGGCGGCCACCGACGATGAGTTTCAGCGGCGTGGCCAGCGAGAAGCGGGCCGCACTGTAGAAACCGCTCTGCTTGACTTGGGTGCGGGTCGGTATCCAAGGCATGGCCTCGAAGTCGGGCCGGGGTAGGGCGGGCGTCAAGTCATAGACATTGACCGGCGTCAAGGCCGCATAGAACGGCGCGATATCCTCTTGGTTGCACGTACGGCGCGAACTCATGGCACCCACCACCAGATCATGCTGGCGGCCGAACAGTTCGAACGGGCCGCTCGCCATCACGTCGAACGTGTTTTGACGGCTGCGTGCTTCGGAGGCCAGTGCGACTGGATAAGCGCCGAAGGGGAAAAAGCCCAGTCCTGTGGCGCGATCGGGGCTGCCGACCAGGCCGGCCAGTTGGGCATCGGATTCGGTGCGGTACTGGTTGGCGATAGCACGCAGTTTCCAGTCGTTGTCAAAACGGTGCTCGATCTCGGCAAACGCCGTCTTGAGGGTATTGTCCCAACGGCTCCAGTCCTGCGCGTAAGTCTTGGAACGTGAATATTCCGCCTGCGTGCCGTCGCTGAACCAGAGTGGCAATCCTCCCCAGGTGGCGCCTTTTGGCGTGATGTCCTGGTACTCATAGCCCAGGCTCGCCGTCGTGTCCGGGGTCAGATCCGCCTCGATGATGCCGTAGAACGACTTCCTCTCCGGTTTGTAGCTGTCGAGGTAGGAGTGGCCATCCTGGTACGTTCCTACGAGGCGCGCACGGATGTGGCCGTCCTCGGTCAACGGCATCGAGATGTCGCCCATGCTCCGGTAGGTGTCCCAGCTCCCAGCACCGAGCGAGGCGGCGGCCGAGAAGTCGCGGGTTGGTCGCTTGCGCACCAAATTGACGGCGGCCGACGGATTGCCGGTGCCGGTCAACAAGCCGGAACCGCCGCGCACGACCTCGACACGATCATAGAACGCGGTGTCGATCGAGCCGATGCCGCTCCCACTGACGATGTCACCGACGACAGTGGGGATGCCGTCGTACTGAACGTTGTTGATCAGGAAACCGCGCGAATAGAAGCTCGTTCGTTCGCTGTCGGATTGGTACGGCGCGACGCCGGTGGTGTTCTCCAGCACGTCCTGCACCGAATTCAACTGCTGGTCGTCCATGTGCTGGCGCGTGATCACCGTCATTGCCTGCGGTGTTTCCTTCATCGACAGCTGCATGCGCGTAGCGGCAGCCGTCTCGCCGGTGGTGTAGAGGCCAGTGCCTTCGGTGGTCGCCGTATCCATGTGGCCCTTGACGGTGAGGGCCGGGAAGGCGGTCGCCTCTTGAGACGCCTCGCCCGTTTTGGTTTGCAACGGTGCTGACTCGGCCGCAGATGCGCCCTGTGCGCAAACGAGAACTGCGGCTGCAACGGCAGCGCTCAACCGGGTCCGCGGCGTGGCCGTGATGGCGCCCTTGTAGCGGCGATCCAGACGAGGGGGGACGGTGCCGGGGCCTGTATCCATATCGATCGGCCAGCGAGATTTCCCGTCCGTTGTGGGGTCAGCCATGAACAATACTCATTCGCATTTAGGAGCCGTATTTAACAATATTGGCGCCCTGTGGCGATGGCGAAATCAGGCCAGGTTCTTGTCCATTTAGGCCAGAAGCGACGATGGCGGCGAAGTGGCCGTAATGAAAAACATTATGACCCGGTTTCGCAATGCTGCGCTTGGCTCGCATGAGTACGCTGCGCTCCATCGTGGTTTTCCGCGCCTCAGCTCGAGTGCTTGGCCGGCCGAAACAAGCACTTTGTCCTGACCGAGGAATCCCGTTATGTCCCCTCTTTGGCTTTGTATGGTGGTGATGCGCAGTCGGCCACACGTGCCCTCGGCACCGGCGGTCGTTGAGGGAAATCCATGAGCCGCGCCGCCGTCTCCCGTGCCAAGCCCCTTGTCCTAAGCGCCGTTGGCCTCGTCGTGGTGTTCGGCCTGCTCTATGCCTGGCGCACCATCCACAGCGCAGGCGCTGAACAACACGCCATGCCGCCGCTGCCGGTCTCGACGATCCGCGTCGAGCCTCGCGGCGTGGCCGAGGAATTGCAGGCCGTTGGCGACCTGCAAGCCGTGCGCGAAGTGCTGTTGTCCCCCGATACGTCGGGTCGCGTGACGGCCATTCATTTCGAGGCTGGCCAGACCGTGAAGGAGGGCATGGCGCTCGTGCAGCTCTATGACGCCCCCGAACAAGCGGATCGTGCCGCAGCGGCGGCCAAGGCCGATTTCGCCCAACTGCAACTCCGGCGCTCGCAGGAACTGGCGCCCACCGGCGCCGAGCCGCGCGAAATGCTCGAACAACGAAAGGCGGAAGCTGCCCAAGCACTCGCGGCGGTGCGGCAACTGGACGCGCGCATCCAGCAGAAAACCATCCGCGCGCCGTTTTCTGGCCAGCTTGGCATCCGCCGCATCAATCCCGGTCAGTATCTCAACGCTGGCGATGAGATCGCCACGTTGACCCAACTCGATCCGCTCTACATCGACTTCACCCTGCCGCAGCAGGACTTGGCCAAGCTGACGCCGGGCGCGCAGGTGCGGGTCACGGTGGATGCCGCGCCGGGCAAGGTGTTCACCGGCAGGATCACCAGCATCGAGCCACGCATCAACGATGAAACGCGCAATGTGGCCGTGCAGGCCCTGTTGTCCAACGCCGACCATCTCCTGAAGTCCGGGATGTACGCCACGGCGCGGCTGGCGCTGCCCACAACGACCGACAGCATCGTATTGCCGCTGACGGCGATCCAGACATCCGCCTCCGGTGACAGCGTGGTGCTCGTGCAGGGCGCCGATGCGCAGGGAGTCGGCAAGGCGGTCACCGTGCCGGTCATCACCGGTCGGCGACTCGGCGAAGACGTCGTCGTGACCCAGGGCGTCAAGGCCGGCGACATCGTGGTGATGGCCGGCCAGAATCGGCTGCCGCCCGGTGCGATGGTGAAGATCAATGCGGCTGTGGCCGCAACGCCGCATGCCGTTCCAACGGTCGCCTCTGCCGCTGGTACACGGTAGAGGACGGCGCCATGCATTTCACCGACATCTTCATCCGCCGACCCATCCTCGCACTGGTCGTCAGCCTGCTGATCCTGCTGATGGGGGCCACCGCCGTGTTCCTGCTCCCCGTCCGGCAGTATCCCTATCTAGAAAACGCCACCATCACGGTCAGCACCACGCTTCCGGGTGCGACCCAGGACGTGATGCAGGGTTTCGTCACCACGCCGATCGCGCAGTCCATCGCCACCGCCAGCGGCATCGAATACCTCAGTTCGACCACCACGCAAGGCAAGAGCGAGATCAAGGCGCGCCTGGTGCTCAACGCCAACGCCGATCGCGCGATGACGGAAATCCTCGCCAAGGTGCAGCAGGTCAAGTACCAGTTGCCGGCGGGTGTCACCGATCCGGTCATCAGCAAGTCCACTGAAGGCGGCACGGCGGTGCAGTACATCGCCTTCCACAGCAAGACCCTGTCGATCCCGCAGGTCACGGATTTCGTGTCCCGCGTGGCGCAGCCGCTGTTCACCAGTATTCCGGGCGTTGCCTCGGCCGATGTCTATGGCGGCCAGCCGCTGGCCATGCGTATCTGGATCGACCCGGTGCGGCTGGCGGCGCATGGGTTGTCGGCCGGCGAGATTTCGGCCGCGCTGCGGTCAAATAACGTGCAAGCCGCGCCGGGCCAGCTGAAGAGTTCGCTGACCGTCACCAACATCAGCGCGGCCACCGATCTGCGCAGCGTCGATGACTTCCGCCAGATGGTCGTCAAATCCAGCACCGGTGGCGGGGTGGTGCGGCTGTCCGATCTCGCCACGGTGGAAGTCGGTGGTCAGAACTACAACAACCTGTCGTTCGCCACCGGCGTGCCTGCCATCTTCGTCGCCCTGCAGCCGACGCCCGATGGCAATCCGCTGGAGATCGTCAAGAACGCCAACGCACTGCTGCCCAAGATCCGCGCGATGGCACCTCCGGGGCTGAGCGTGGCCCCCAACTACGACGTGGCACGCTTCGTCAACGCGTCCATCGAGGAAGTGAAGCACACGCTGATCGAAGCGATCGTGATCGTGATCGTGGTGATCTTCCTGTTCCTCGGCACCTTCCGCGCCGTCATCATCCCGGTTGTCACCATCCCGCTGTCGCTGGTCGGCACGGCGGCGCTGATGCTGGCCTGCGGCTTCTCGATCAATCTGCTGACACTGCTGGCGATGGTGCTGGCGATCGGCCTGGTGGTGGACGATGCGATCGTCGTGGTGGAAAACATCCACCGCCACATCGAGGAAGGACTGACGCCCGTGCGCGCGGCACTGCTCGGCGCTCGCGAAATCATTGGGCCGGTGATCGCCATGACGATCACGCTGGCGGCGGTCTATGCGCCCATCGGCCTGATGGGCGGGCTGACCGGCGCGCTGTTCAAGGAGTTTGCTTTCACGCTGGCCGGTTCGGTGATCGTCTCGGGGATCGTCGCGCTGACGCTCTCACCGGTGATGAGTTCGATGTTGCTCAACTCCAAGCAGGGCGAGGGAAGGCTGGCGAAGCGGATCGAACACGCCATGGAACGGCTGACGGCATTCTATGGACGTCTGCTGGCCCACACCCTGGCCGCGCGCGGCGCGGTGCTGCTGGTTGGCGCGGTCGTGCTGGTCGCGATCGTGGTGTTGTTCACCGGCACCCGCCGCGAGCTGGCACCGACGGAGGATCAGGGCGTCGTCATCGTCGTCACCAAGGCGCCGCAATATGCCGGTGTGGGCTACAGCGCCCGCTATGCGCAACAGATCGAAAAGCTGTTCGAGCAGATTCCCGAGTTCGATAGCAGCTTCATGAATATCGGCGACTCCGCCGGCGGCCAGAACATGATGCTCGGTGGCGCGATCCTCAAGGACTGGTCGCAGCGCAAGCGGTCGGCTGCTGACATTCAGGGCCAGATCCAGGCGGCCGGTGGCGCCATCGATGGCGAGACCTTGACCGCGGTGCAGTTGCCCCCGCTACCAGGATCCAGCGGAGGCCTGCCGGTGCAGATGGTGCTGCGCTCGCCCGACGACTTCAAGACCCTCTACGAGACAGGCGAAAAGCTCAAGATGGCGGCCTATGCCAGCGGGCTGTTCCTCTATGTGCAGAACGACCTGTCCTACGACAGTCCGCAGGCGCACATCACCGTCGACAATGCGAAAGCCAGCGAAATGGGCGTGACCATGCAGTCCGTCGCCGATACCTTGGCCGTGCTGGTCGGTGGGAATTACGTCAATCGCTTCAACTTCCACGACCGCTCCTATGATGTGATTCCACAGGTGCGTGACGGCGAGCGCATGACGCCGGAAGACCTCGGACGGTTTTATGTCAAGGCGACCTCCGGCGCGCTGGTGCCACTGTCGACCGTGGCTCACGTCGAGATGCGGCCGCAGGCGAACCAGCTCACCCAGTTCGGGCAGATGAACTCGACCACGCTGGAAATGCTGCCGGCCCCGGGCGTGAGCATGGGCGAAGCGGTGAAGTTTCTGCAATCGCAGCAGTTGCCGCCCGGCACCAGCGTGGACTGGCTCAGTGATAGCCGCCAGTTCGTGCAGGAAGGCAACCGCTTGTTGGTGTCGTTCTGCTTTGCGCTGGTGGTCATCTTCCTGGTGCTGGCGGCTCAGTTCGAGAGCCTGCGTGATCCGCTGGTGATCCTGGTGACGGTGCCGCTGGCCGTCTGCGGCGCGCTGGTACCGCTGTGGCTGGGCTTTGCGACGCTCAACATCTACACGCAGATCGGATTGGTCACGTTGATCGGTCTGATTTCCAAGCACGGCATCCTGATGGTCACCTTTGCCAACCACATCCAGCACCACGACAACGTGAGCCGCATCGAAGCCATCGAGAAGGCTGCGGCGGTGCGCATGCGTCCCGTGTTGATGACCACGGCGGCGATGGTTGCGGGTCTGGTGCCGTTGCTGTTCGCCGACGGCGCGGGCTCGGCAAGTCGCTTCTCCATCGGCATCGTCGTGGTGATGGGCATGCTGATCGGCACCTTCTTCACGCTGTTCGTTTTGCCCACCATCTACAGCTTCATCGCCAAGGATCATCGTGCGGCAGCGGAAAGCCCTCGCGCTCGTGAACTTGCTACTGCGGAGGCTCCCAGTGTCGAACTCTAAGTTGCCATCAATCTACGTTGAAGCAGGGACTATGGCTCCGTGCCGGCCAGCGCTTCATGCTTGGCGTGCGACCTTCCTGGCAATTGCCGTTGCTGCCCTCATCGCCGGTTGCGTCAGTGGCCCTGACTATCACACCCCGGCGTTGCCGGAAACCGCAGCCGGGCCCTTTGTCAGCCAATCGCCTGATACGGATGCCGCCGCAGCGCTGCCCACCGACTGGTGGAAGCTGTACAACGATCCCGCACTCAACGACGTGGTGCAGGAAGCATTGTCAGCCAATACCAATCTGCGCGTGGCACTGGCCAATCTCGATCGCGCGCGGGCTATTTACAAGGAAGCGCGCGGCGGGCTTTTGCCCTCGACCAACCTATCGGCAGGCGCAGGCTACGGACGCGACCAGACCAAATGGACGGGCACCGGCCAAGCTCCCAAACAGTGGAGCTACACCGGCGGGCTCGATGTTTCCTATGAGGTCGATCTGTTCGGCCGGGTCAGGCGCGACATCGAGGCCGCACGTGCCGACACCGAGGCGGTTGCCGCTGCCTACGATGCCGCCCGGGTGGTCGTCGTTGCAGAAACGACGCGGGCCTATGTGGACGCTTGCAGCTATGGCGAATCCATCGACGTCGCGAACTCTTCCATTGCGCTGGCCAGGCGCAGCATGGATATCGTCAGCAGCCAGGAGCGCGCTGGCTCCGCTTCGCATCTGGATGTGGAGCGCGCTGGCGTGACGCTGGCTCAGGCTCAAGCCGCCTTGCCGCCATTGCAAGGCCAGCGCGACGCCGCGCTGTTCGAGCTAGCCGCATTGATGGGACGCACGCCCTCGCAAGTGCCGGGACCCGCACGGACCTGCGCCAGGGCGCCCGAGATTGCCGGTGCGTTGCCGGTCGGCGATGGCGCTGCGCTGCTGCGCCGCCGGCCTGACGTACGTCAGGCCGAACGCCAGCTGGCAGCCGACACCGCCCGTATCGGCGTCGCCGTCGCTGACTTATATCCGCACGTCACGCTGGGCGCCTCGGGTAACTACCTGCGCAACGACTCCCTGAAGGGCAATCGCACCTGGTCGTTCTCCGTTGGTCCGCTGATTTCCTGGACGTTCCCCAATACGACCGTGGCACGCAGTCGTATCGCACAGGCGCGGGCACAAGACGCAGCATCGCTGGCCAGTTTCGATGGTGCCGTGCTGAACGCACTGAAAGAGTCGGAGCAGTCGTTGAGCAGCTATGGCGCGGCGATGCAGCAGCGCGATGCCCTGGTCGAGGCGCGTGATCGGGCCGAAAACGCGTTCCGGCTGGCTGACCAGCGCTACCGGGCCGGCTCCATCAGCTATCTCGACGTGATCGTGGCGCAGACCAGCTTGATCGAGGCGAAGTCGCAGGTGGCTTCGGCCGACCAGCGAGTGGGCTCGGCACGCATCAGTGTGTTCAAGGCGCTTGGTGGCGGATGGGAACAGGCCGCGTCGCAATAGCTTCGACAGGCGCCGGCGAGGCGGCGAGGTCGCCGTCGCGCTGGCGCCCAGACCAACCGTGAGCCAAGCCGCTTCGCATTGCGAAACAGCCGAGGTCTGGCATGGCGAAGGAATAACGATATGAAGCCGCACGATGACTCGCGTCGGATTGTTGACTTGATTGCATCATTCGGTAGCAAGAAGCTGCCATCAGGCAAACACAGACAGGCTGCGAAAGCCCGTGACGATGCCAGATCGCCGGTGTTGTCTCAGGAACAACGTTTGGCGGCGACCGGGCTGCGCGCGACGGTCACTCGTGCCAGTGTGTTGAGTGCCTTGGAGAGGGCAGCCCCGAGCTGTCTCGATGCCAGTCAGACGTATCTTATCCTCGGCACACAATTCAAAAGGCTCACGTTGGGATCGATCTACCGGGCTTTGAATGATTTATGTGCTGCTGGATTGTTGATTCGCACGGAAGGCGCGCGTGGGCGGGCGTTCTATGCAATCAAGCCGAGGGCGTCGAACGAACAGTGCGGCACACTGCGATGTCATTGTGGCGCGCGGCTGGTCTTCATCGAAGACTTGGCGTTGCGTGAACACTTGCGGTCGCTGGCATCCGCGGAGGGCTTTGCGATCGACGAGCAGTCGGTCTTCACCATCACCACGACGTGTGCGAAATGTCGGCAGCTCCGCAAGGGACGCCAACTGACGACGGAGGCTGGCCGCTTGTCCTGAGCCAGGACAGCCTGATCCCGTCAGGAGGAGATTTCATCGGGAAGCATGATGCCAGGCACGGAAGCAAGCTCCCTGCCGCTCACGCGTTCCGAGAGATAACGTGCAGGAGGCTTACCCACCGCCTTGCGGAACATGGTCACGAACCCGCTGGCGTTCTCGTACCCCAGTTCCAATGCCACGGTTTGCACGCTCTCGCCCTTGGTCAAGCGTTGAAGCGCAAGAATCACATGCAGTTGCCGACGCCAGCGCCCGAAGCTCATTCCAATTTCGTGCAGCAAAAGACGGCTCATGCTTCGCTCACTCATGCCAATGCGGATAGCCCAATCGGCCTTTGAGGTCTTGTCCGTGGGATCGGCCAGCATCATTTCGGCGAGGCGGCGCAACCGTGGGTCGCGCGGCATGGGCAGATGCAGGTCTTCCACCGGCGCTGCCACCAACTCATCGAGCAACGCGGCAATCAATCGGTCTTCCCGTCCCCCCAGTGCGTATAGCTCAGGAAAGCCGGCGACCTTCAGTAGCAACTCGCGGAGCAAGGGCGATACCGAAATCGTGCAGCAGGTTTTCGGAAGATCCGGTGCGGCGTCTGGCTCGACGAACAGGCAATAGCATTCCGTCTCACCCGCACCCCGCGCCGCGTGGGACAGGTCTCCCGGTATCCATATCGCGCACTGCGGCGGCACGATCCAGACACCGTCTTCGATTTCGCAGTTCAGGACGCCGCGAACGGAGTAGATCAGCTGCGCCTTGTGGTGCCGATGCTGCGCATTCTCCCAGTCCTTCGTCACCGATGTGGCGCTCAAGGCCACGACGGGGCGAGGGACGCTGTCGACGTCCCTGGGCACAATCACGTCACTAATGGCAACACTGGACATGGTGTGTGTTGATCCTCGCATTGGAGGTGAGGCCGCTGGCCGAATCGGGTAATATTTTGATCAAATTGCACAATGCCGTCCAGCCATTTCTGAGCATTCCCGCCCGTGTCGAGGTCGCTTTCCGCGTTCCCCGGCTAACGCCTGGATAGCCGATGGAAGGCGGGCAGGACTTGGACATCCGCTTCGACGACTCGGTGTTCGATGGACATCTGACGCCGAACGCATCGCGTCCATCAAGGGCAGCTTTAGCAGCCGGACCAGCGGGAACTCGCTGCCCGGCTTGAGCCATTACATTCTTCGCGCACCTTCCGCCCCGGTCACGGCAAGCACGCTGAATTCGGCACGTGAACGAATCCGAATTCTTTTGGGCGTTGCATGCCGTGCCCGACCTGGATTGAGAAGCTCGACCAGATCCAATGGGGGTCATGACGTCGATCCGCGGCTGATGCGGTAGACGGGTCAAACGGCGCGAGGGTCTCTGTTCTGCCCGGACCCAAGCGGGAGGGGCACCAAGCGCGGTTGGCGCGCTGCAGCATGGCTTTTGCCGGCTTCTTGCTTAGAGTCGCGTCTTGGCAAGCATCGATCCGCGGCGGATGGCAGGTCTTTCCGTCTTTTTTTGGAGGAGCAAATGATAGCGCTAACAGTTTTCCGGGCGAGGGGCATTTCGATCGGGCAGAAGGGCGTGATGGCATGAGCCTGTATGTCGGCCTGGACGTGGGCACGCAGAGCGTGAAGCTGGTGGTCTACGACCCCAAGTTGCGTGAAGTGGTGGCCACCACCTCGTCTGCGCTGGAGCTGATCAGTGAAGACGACGGAACCCGTGAGCAGCTGGCGCAGTGGTGGATCGACGGCATCATCGATTGCTTCGGCGCCGTCGCGCCGGAACTGCGCGATCGCGTGCGGGGGATCGCGGTCTCGGGGCAGCAGCACGGCTTTGTCCCGGTCGCGGCCGATGGCCAGGTCACCGCGCCGGTGAAGCTGTGGTGCGATACGAGCACCCACGCGCAGTGCGAGGAGATCATGGACGCGGTGGGCGGCGCGCAGGGCAGTGTCGCGCTCGCCGGCAACCCGGTCTTGACCGGCTACACGGCCTCCAAATTGCTTTGGACACGCCAGCACAGGCCCGAGGCCTATGCGGCCATGACCACCGTGCTGCTGCCGCATGACTACATCAACTTCTGGCTCACCGGCGAGCGCTTCATGGAGGCCGGCGATGCATCGGGCACCGGTTGGCTAGACGTGCGCACACGCACGTGGTCGCAGGAGATGCTGCGTGCCATCGATCCGGAGCGCGATCTGCGCCAGGCCCTGCCAGCCCTGGTCGAGGCGGGGACCACGTTCCCGCTTTCCGCTTCCGCCGCCAGCGCACTGGGGTTGCCGGGCGATGTGCGCGTGACCACCGGCGGTGGCGACAACATGATGGCGGCCATCGGGACGGGCAATGTCACGTTGGGACGGCTGACCATGAGTCTTGGCACGTCGGGCACCCTGTTCGCGTATGCCGACCGGCCTGTAGTGGATCAAGCGGCGCGCTGGGCCGCGTTCTGCTCGTCCAGTGGCGGCTGGCTGCCTCTGATCTGCACCATGAACTGCACCGTGGCCACCGAGCATGTCATGCGCATGTTCGGCATGAGCCGCGCCCAGTGCGAGGACGCGATCGCAGGCACGGCACCGGGTGCCGACGGCCTATCGATGTTGCCCTTCCTCAACGGCGAGCGGACGCCGGACCTACCGCAGGCGCGCGGCTGCCTGTTCGGCATGAATCCTCACAACGGCACCGCCGCGCACATGTATCGCGCCGCCATGGAAGGGGCCACCTTCAGCATTCGCTATGGCTTTGACGCCTTCGTCGACGCCGGACTGCAGTTCGACACGATCCTGCTCACTGGTGGCGGCAGCAAGAGCGCGCAGTGGCGCCAGATGGTGGCCGATGTATTCGAACTGCCGGTACACGTGCCCAACCAGCCCGAAGGCGCGGCGTTTGGCGCGGCGTTGCAGGCGCTGTGGGCCTGCGGCGATGGCGACGACGAACTCGCGACGGTGGTGCTGGAGCATCTGCAGGTGGATGCCTCCCTGTCCACACAGCCCGACCCGGGCCGCGCGAAAGCGTATCGGGATGCCTACCAGCACTTCCTTTCAAATCTGCGGGCGATCAGCCCGCGCGACGCCTGATGGCATTCCCCTAAGAACACGAGGATACGGACATGAGCAACATCCTGATTGGCGCCAAAGAATACTTCCCCGGCATCGGCTCGATCCCCTTCGAAGGGCTGGGCTCGGACAACCCGCTGGCCTTCAAGGTCTATGACGCGGCCAAGAAGCTCGGCGGCAAGACCATGGCCGAGCACCTGCGCTTTGCGGTGTGCTATTGGCACAGCTTCTGCGGCAACGGCGCCGATCCGTTTGGCCCGGGCAGCCGCAACTATCCGTGGGATGCGCCCGGCAAGCCCCTGGAGCGCACCGAGGCCAAGGCCGACGCGGCGTTCGAGTTCTTCACCAAGCTCGGCGTGCCGTACTACTGCTTTCACGATATCGACCTGTCGCCCGATGCCGAAGACATCGGTGAGTACGAGGCCAACCTCAAGCACATGGTGGCCCAGGCCAAGCGGCGCCAGGACGCCAGCGGCATGAAGCTGCTGTGGGGCACGGCCAACCTGTTCAGCCACCCGCGCTACATGAATGGCGCGTCGACCAACCCGGATTTCAATGTGGTCGCGCGCGCCGGCGTGCAGGTCAAGGCGGCCATCGAGGCCACGGTGGAACTGGGCGGCGAGAACTACGTGTTCTGGGGCGGCCGCGAAGGCTATGCCTGCCTGCACAACACCAACATGAAGCGCGAGCAGGACAACATGGCGCGCTTTTTGACCATGGCCCGCGACTACGGTCGCAGCATTGGCTTCAAGGGCAACTTCCTGATCGAGCCCAAGCCGATGGAGCCGATGAAGCACCAGTACGACTTCGACAGCGCCACGGTGATCGGCTTCCTGCGCCAGCACGGCCTGGACCAGGACTTCAAGCTCAACATCGAGGCCAACCACGCCACCCTGAGCGGACACAGCTTCGAGCATGACCTTCAGGTGGCCTCCGATGCCGGCATGCTGGGCAGCATCGACGCCAACCGCGGCAACCCGCAGAACGGCTGGGACACCGACCAGTTCCCCAGCGACCTGTACGACACCGTGGGTGCCATGCTGGTGGTGCTGCGCCAGGGTGGCCTGGCGCCGGGCGGGCTCAACTTCGACGCCAAGGTGCGGCGTGAGTCGACCGATCCGCAGGACCTGTTCATCGCGCACATTGGCGGCATGGATGCGTTCGCACGCGGCCTGGAGGTGGCTCATGCCCTGCTGGAGTCCTCGCCGCTGGAAGCCTGGCGCAAGGAACGCTATGCCAGCTTCGACAGCGGCGCCGGTGCGGATTTCGCGTCGGGCAAGCTGGATCTGGCCGCACTGGCAGAGCACGCACGCGGCAACGGCGAGCCGGCGCAGACCAGCGGCCGTCAGGAAGCCTACGAAAACCTGGTCAACCAATACCTGCTGCGCTGAGCGTTGCAGGGAGCGGCCATGGCGCTTTCGCTACTTGCCGCCCTTGGGGACCGCCGCGTCGAGCGGCGGTGCCACCGACTGACGTTGCACCAGTTGATGGGCGAAGACTTCGTTGACGATGTTGCGTTCGCTGGACTCGCCGCTGCGGATGCTGCGCAGCAGAATGTCCACGGCCGAGTCGGCCATGGTCTCGATCGGTTGGCGAACCGTGGTCAGCTCCGGCCACACCGTCGTGGCCGAGGAGCTGTCATCGAAGCCCACCACCGACAGGTCGCGCGGCACGTCGAGTCCGCGCCGATGGGCCACCGACACGGCAGCGGCGGCCATGTCGTCGTTGCTGGCGAAAATGGCGGTGGGCGGGATGCGGCGGGACAGGAGCTTTTCCGCGGCCAGCATGCCGGAGCGATAGGTGTACTCGCCGGGCTGCACCAGATGTCGGTCCAAGGGAATGCCCGCCGCATCGAGCGCGGCGCGAAAACCCTCGAAGCGATGCTCGCTGGCGGTCATGTCGCTACGGCCGCGGATGTAGCCGATGCGCCGATGGCCGGCGGCGATCAGGTGCTCGGTCATCTCACGCGCGGCGCCGAATTCGTCGATGCGCACGCAGCTGATGCGGTCGCTGAAGCGTCCCGAGGCGATGGCCACCACGGGCACCTTGGCCCGCACCAGTTCGTGTACGGCGGCTTCGGACTCGCACAGCGGTGGCGGCAGGATGACCCCGGACACCCCGCGGGCCAGGCGGCGGGCGGCGAGCCGCTCGCCTTCCGGGTCGAGGCCGTCCCAGTAGTCGATGACCAGCTGGATGGCGGTCCGCGAGGCGACGTGCAGCACGCCCACCAGCAGTTCACGAAGGTAGGCCCCGCTGGGATTGGTGTAGATCAACGCGATGCGGGTGTTCTGGGCGGCCGCGAGCGTGCTGGCGGCCAGGTTGGGCGTGTAGCCCAGCTTGTCCACGGCGCGCAGCACGCGGGCACGGGTGGCCTCGCGGACATTGCCCTTGCCGTTGACTACGCGCGAGACCGTCATCGGCGACACCTTGGCCAGCACGGCGACCTCGTCGATGGTGGTGGCGCGGCCCTTGCGACGGACGGATTTCTTGGGAATGTTCAAGGCAGGACCTTCCAGGTAGTTCGTTGGCGCCGGCGCAGCAGAGCTGCGGGGTTGGGGACGGGCGAGGGCAGGCGGTGCCGGTGGCCGGGGACCGGCCGGTCGGTCCCTGGCAAATCCATGGTAGCGGGCGCGGCTTTCAGCGGCGACAGTTTCCCGGCCTGCCTGGCCCGTGCGGAGGGGGGATTTCCGTGAACCAGGGCTGCTGCCGACGCGTCTGGCACATCACCTGCCTGTTGGCGGTGGCCTTGCTGATGTCGGTTCAATCGGCCCACGCCGAGGACGGCTACGACCTGTGGCTACGCTATCGGTCGCTGCCGGCCACGGTCCTTCCTGCATACCGTGCGCTTGCGCGTGGCGTGCTGGCGCCGGTTGAAACAGCGACCCAGCGGGCCGCACGCGATGAATTGCTGCACGGGCTGGAAGGACTGCTTGACCAGGGGCCCGAGCGGCTCGACGCGGTGAAGGCCGATGGCGCCATCGTGGTGGGCACACCGGCGTCTTCTCCCGACATCGCCACGCTCAAGCTGCCGCTGGAGGGCCTGGGCCGCGAGGGCTATCTGATCCGCGGCGCGAAGATCGACGGCCATGCCGCCATCGTGGTGGCAGCCAACGACGACATCGGCACGCTCTATGGCGTGTTCCACCTGCTGCGGCTGCTGCAGACCACCCAGCTGTCGCAGACGCTGGCGGTCCGCGAACACCCCGACCTGCAACTACGCGTGCTCGACCATTGGGACAATCTGGACCGCAGCGTCGAGCGCGGCTACGCCGGACAGTCGCTCTGGGACTGGCAGAAACTGCCCGATTGGCTGGATCCTCGATATACCGACTATGCACGCGCCAACGCGTCCATTGGCATCAACGGCGCGGTGCTGAACAACGTCAATGCCAGTGCCCAGAGCCTGACGCCACAGTACCTGGCCAAGGCCGCGGCATTGGCGCGCGTGATGCGCCCCTACGGCATCCGCATCTACCTGAGCGCCAGGTTCAGCGCACCGATGGAGATCGGCGGGCTGACCACGGCCGACCCGCTGGACCCGCAGGTGCGGCGCTGGTGGCGCGACAAGGTCAGCGCGATCTATCGCGCCATTCCGGACTTCGGCGGGCTGCTGGTCAAGGCCAATTCCGAAGGGCAGCCCGGCCCACAGGACTATGGCCGCAGCCACGCCGACGGCGCCAACATGCTGGCTGACGCACTGGCGCCGCATCATGGCGTGGTGATGTGGCGCGCGTTCGTCTATGCGCACGAAGACGCAGGAGATCGTGCCAAGCAGGCTTACGACGAGTTCGTTCCTCTGGATGGCAAGTTCCGTCGCAACGTGTTGCTGCAGGTGAAGAACGGCCCCATCGATTTCCAGCCGCGTGAGCCCTTTCATCCGCTGTTCGGCGCCATGCCACAGACGCCACTGATGATGGAGTTCCAGATCACCAAGGAGTACCTGGGATTCGCCACGCACCTGGTGTACCTGGGGCCGCTGTATCAGGAGACGCTGCGCGCCGATACCTACGCGCAGGGCAGGGGATCGACGGTGGCACGGGTGATCGACGGCTCGCTGCAGCAGGCCGGCATCACCGGCATGGCGGGCGTGGCCAATGTCGGCAGCGATCGCAACTGGACGGGCTCGCAGTTCGACCAGGCCAACTGGTATGTGTTCGGCCGCATGGCCTGGAACCCGATGGCCGACGCACGCCAGGTGGCCGACGACTGGGCGCGCATGACCTTCTCCAACGCGCCGCAGGTGGTGCAGCCGGTGGTGTCGATGATGATGCGATCGCGCGAGGCGGCGGTCGACTACATGACGCCGCTGGGGCTGGCGCACCTGATGGGCCGTGGTCATCACTACGGCCCGGCGCCATGGGACGCGGGCAGCGAACGGCCCGACTGGGATCCGGTGTACTACCACCGGGCCGATGCGCAAGGCATCGGCTTTGACCGCACCGGCAGCGGCAGCAACGCCGTGGCCCAGTACGCCGCGCCTGTGGCGCGTCGGTTTGCCGACCTGTCCCAGGTGCCCGAGCAATATCTGCTGTGGTTTCACCACGTCCCTTGGGACTATCGCATGCGCTCCGGCCAGACCCTATGGGCCGCGCTGGTGCAGCGCTACGGGCACGGCGTGGATGAAGTAAAGGCCATGCGCGCGACCTGGGCATCGCTCTCCGGCCAGATCGATCCGCAGCGCCATGACGAAGTGGCCACCTTCCTGGCGATCCAGCAGCGCGAGGCCATGTGGTGGCGCGATGCCTGCGTGGCGTACTTCATGAGCCTCAGCCAGCGCCCGCTGCCGCCTGGCGAGCCAGCACCATCGCACCCGCTGTCCTACTACACGTCGTTGTCCTTTCCGTTTGCGCCGGGGAACACCCAATGAGCGGCTTTCCCCGTGCCTTGCCTTGCCGCGTTGTGGCTCACCTGGTTGTCCTCGGTGCGGCGCTGGCCACCCTCCCGGCCAGCGCCGCGTCGTTGTTGGCAGCGCCCTTCCAGGACCATGCGGTCCTGCAGCGCGACCAACCCATCCCGGTCTGGGGCCAAGCGGAGGCTGGCGCAAACATCCAGCTGCGCATGGCCGATCGCACGGTCCGTGTGCGTGCCGATCGCAACGGCGCGTGGCGGGCGCAACTCCCGGCCCTGGCCGCCGGTGGTCCTTACGAACTGGAAGTGAAGGCCGCAGGACAGGTGCAGCGTGTCCAAGACCTGCTGGTCGGCGATGTGTGGCTGTGTAGCGGCCAATCCAACATGGAACTACCGGTCAATCGCAGCCTGGATGCGCTTTCGGAAATTGGCGGCGCCGGCAACGACCGCATGCGCCTGCTGACCATTCCCAAGGTCAGCAGCCCCATGCCCAAGCCTGGGTTCGAGGCGCCGCTGAGCTGGAAGCCCGTGACGCCGCAAAGCGTGGCGGACTTTTCCGCGGCCTGTTACTACTTCGCGCGCGAGCTGCAGCAGCACCAGGACGTGCCCATGGGGCTGATCAATGCGTCCTGGGGAGGCTCAAGGATCGAAGCCTGGATGAGTGCCGATGCGCTACGCCAGGCGGGTGGCCAAGCTGCGGCGCTGGACGTGCTGGCCCTGTACGCGCGCGATCCGGCGACCGGCACGGCACGCTGGGGGGCGCTGTGGCAACACTGGTGGCAAGGCCTTGCCGGCCAGGCCGGTGACGCGCCGTGGAAGCCGGATGCGCCAGGGCCGTGGACCGCGGCCACGCCTTCCCAGCAGTGGCTGGCGCCGGCACTGGCGGACGTAGTTGGCGTGGCTTGGTATCGCGCCACGGTGGAACTCGATGCCGGCCAGGCCGCGCAGCCGGCGTCATTGGAACTGGGGCCGGTCGATGAGATCGACCTGGCCTGGGTCAATGGGGTGGTGGCCGGCAGCGGCTACGGAGCCGATAGCGGCCGTCATTACCCACTGCCCAGCGGCACCCTGCATGCGGGCCGGAACACGGTGGTGGTCAACGTCGTCAACACCTATCGACTGGGCGGGATCGGCGGCCCGGCCGCGCGCCAGGCCCTGGCGCTGGCCGACGGGACGCGCGTGCCACTGGCCGACTGGCACTACCGCACCGTCCCCAAGGAAATTGGAAATCCGCCAACGGCGCCGTGGATGTCGGCCTCGGGCATGAGCACCTTGTTCAACGGCATGATCGCGCCCCTGGCGGGTTACGGCCTGCGTGGCGTGCTCTGGTACCAGGGCGAGTCCAATACGGGCGAAGCGTCGCGCTATGCGGGGCTGCTGGACCGCTATCGCAGCGACCTGCGCGCCTACTTCGGCAAGGACTTGCCGCTGCTGGTCGTACAACTGGCCAATTTCGGCCCGGCGCCGATCCGGCCTGGCGCCAGCGAATGGGCGCAGCTGCGCGAGGCACAGCGCGCAACAGTGGCGCAGGACGCACATTCTGCGCTGGCCGTGGCCATCGACATTGGCGAGCGTGGCGACATCCATCCTGCCAATAAACAGGAGTTGGGCCGGCGGCTGGCGCGCGCGGCGCGGCACGTGGTCTATGGCGAAGCGATGCCGGCGTCCGGCCCGGTGCCGCTGACGGCTCGGCACGAAGGCGATGCGGTGTCGGTGCGCTTTGGCGAGGTGGAAGCCGGACTAATCGCCTACGGCGGTCTAGGCCCGGTGGGTTTCGAGCTATGCGGCGCCACCCAGGCCAGCTGCCGCTACGCCAGCGCCCGGATCGAGGGCGACCGGGTGCTGCTGCGCGCCGAACAGGCAGCCCAGGCCACCCGCGTGCGCTATGGCTGGGCCGACAGCCCGGTGGTCACCCTTTACGACGGAAACGGCCTGCCGGCCGGGCCGTTCGAACTTCCCATCCCATGAGGGCCTGCCGCGCTGCCATGACCATCAACGCAATCCCGATCGCTCAATCGACTGGCTTCATTGCACCCGTCGCCCGGCGTGGCGCGGCAGGGCCACGTCCCACCAGACGATCATCGCGATCTCGCCGATGGGCCGCGCGCGTGCTGGGCGTCGTGCTTCTCGCGACGCTTGGCGCTGCCTGGGCCGGCGCGCCATCGTCCGATGCGCCAGCGCCGGATGCGGTGTTCGACTGGTTTGCATACACCGGTCATGACGTGGCCTTCGAATGTACGGTGCCGGCTGGCGGCTTCCGCAACCCGGTCCTGGCCGGGTTCCATGCCGATCCCAGCGTGGTGGCGGCCAGGGGCAAGTTCTACCTGGTCAATTCCAGCTTCACCTTTTTCCCAGGCATTCCGGTCTTCCAAAGCGATGACCTGGTGCACTGGACCCAGATCGGCAACGTGATCGAACGCCCCTCACAGCTGGACTTCGATGGGCTCAGCGTGTCGCGCGGCATCTTCGCGCCGGCCATCTCTTACCACGACGGCACGTTCTATGTGATCACCACCGCGGTGGACAGTGGGGGCAACTTCATCGCCACCGCGACCGATCCGGCAGGGCCATGGTCCGATCCGATCTGGCTCAAGTCAATCGAGGGGATCGATCCGTCGCTGTTCTTCGACGACGACGGCAAGGTCTATGTGATCAACAACGATGCGCCGGAGGGCACGCCGCGCTATGAGGGGCATCGCGCCATCTGGATGCAGCAGATCGACCTCGCCACACGGACCCCGTTTGGTCCACGCAAGGTACTGATCGATGGTGGCGTGGAGCCGGCCAAGCAGCCGATCTGGATCGAGGGTCCGCATCTGTACAAGCGCGATGGCTGGTATTACCTGTCCGCGGCCGAAGGCGGCACCGGCCCGCAGCACTCGCAGGTGGTGCTGCGCAGCCGCCAGGTATGGGGGCCGTATCAGCCCAATCCCGACAACCCGATCCTGACCCAGCGCGACCTGCCGCCCGGGCGCGCCCTGCCGATCACCAACGCCGGTCATGCCGATCTGGTGCAGGGGCCCGATGAAAGCTGGTGGGCGGTGTTCCTGGCCAGTCGCAACTATGCCGGCGTGCACTACAACACCGGTCGCGAGACCTATCTGCTGCCGGTGACCTGGACCGACGGCTGGCCGCGGATCCTGGCGCACGGCAAGGCCATTCCCTACGTAGTGCCTGGGCCTGCGTTCATGACCGGCGAACAGGATCAGGCGCCCAACACCGGCAACTTCAGCTGGCGCGACGACTTCGATGAGCCAACACTTGGGCGTGCCTGGCTGCAGGTGCGGATGCCCAAGGCGCCGTGGTTCGATCTGCGCAAGCAACCGGGATACCTGACCATCCATCCGCTCGCCGCAGGCCTGGACACGCTGGGCAATCCCTCATTCCTGGCCCGTCGCCAGCAGCACCTGGCGTTCGAATCCAGCACCGCGCTGGCGCTGCCGCCGCCCGGCACCGCTGCGGGAATCGCGGCGTTCCAGAACGAGCGCTTCTGGTATTTCCTGGGCGTGCGCCGCACGGGCGCACATGCTGAGGTGTTCCTGGAGAAGCGCGGAGGCGATGCGCCGGCCACGGTAGTGGCCAGCCACCGACTTCAGCCAGTCAACGAGCGCGTGCAATTGAAGATCCAGGCCGACGGCGGCGCCTATGGCTTTGGATACGACGACGGGCACGGCCTGCAGTGGCTGGTCCAAGACGCAGACGGAACCCTGCTCAGCACCGAGGTCGCCGGCGGTTTTGTCGGCGCCATGATCGGGCCTTACGCCCGCGACGAACGTCCGCGCCCATCCAGCGGAAAGGATCTCTGACATGCACAACCCATACTTCGTCCGCCTTGGCGCGCCCACGACATCGAGGCTTTCAGCGAAAGGGCGGGGCCATCCACGGCTGCGCGCGGGCGCGCTGGCCTTGACGTTGCTGGCATTGCCATCGCTCGTGTACGCACAGGCCAATGCCGAGCGGCCCTGGCTGGACACCAGCAAGGGCTTCGAGCAGCGCGCCGCGTTGCTGGTCAAGGCGATGACGCTGGAAGAAAAAGCCGCGCAGATGCAGAACGATGCGCCGGCCATCGAACGCCTGGGCGTGCCGGCTTACGACTGGTGGAACGAAGCGCTGCATGGCGTGGCGCGCGCCGGCAGCGCCACCGTGTTCCCACAGGCCATTGCCATGGCGGCGACGTTCGATATCCCGCTCATGGACCAGGTCTCCAGCGCAATCAGCGATGAGGCGCGCGCCAAGTACAGCCGCTTCAGCGCCCAGGGTGAGCGCGGCCGCTATCAGGGGCTGACCTTCTGGTCGCCCAACATCAACATCTTCCGCGATCCGCGCTGGGGCCGCGGCCAGGAAACCTATGGCGAAGACCCCTACCTGACCGCGCGCATGGGGGTGTCCTTCGTGCGCGGCCTGCAGGGCGATGACCCGGTGTACCGCAAGCTCGATGCCACCGCCAAGCACTTCGCAGTGCATAGCGGGCCCGAAGCCGACCGCCACCACTTCGATGTGCATCCGTCCAGGCGCGATCTTTACGAGACCTACCTGCCGGCGTTCGAAGCCCTGGTCAAGGAAGGCCAGGTCGATGCGGTGATGGGCGCCTACAACCGGGTCTATGGCGAGTCGGCCAGCGCCAGCCAGTTCCTGCTGCGCGACACCTTGCGCAAGGACTGGGGCTTTACCGGGTACGTGATGTCCGACTGCTGGGCCATTCGCGATATCTGGGAAAACCACAAGATCGTCGCCACACCCGAAGAGGCCGCCGCGCTGGCGGTCAAGAACGGCGATGAACTCAACTGCGGCAGCACCTATGCCAAGGCGCTGCCGGTGGCGGTGCGCAAGGGATTGATTCCAGAATCCGAGCTCGATGCCGCGGCCACCTTGCTGTTCACCGCACGGATGCGACTTGGCATGTTCGACCCGCCGCAGCAGGTGCGCTGGAACGCGATCCCCTACTCGGTGGTCCAGTCGCCGCAGCACGACGCGCTGGCGCGGAAGGCGGCGCAGGAATCCATCGTCCTGTTGAAGAACGAGGGCGTGTTGCCGCTGTCGCCGGCGACGCGCCGCATCGCGGTGATCGGCCCGACCGCCGACGACACCATGGCCTTGCTGGGCAACTACTACGGCACCCCGGCCAACCCGGTGACCATCCTGCAGGGCATCCGCGCGGCGGCGCCGCAGGCACAGGTGGTCTATGCACGCGGCGCCGATCTGGTGCCGGGCCGCGATGATCCTTCGGCCACGCCGCTGATTGAACCGCAGTACCTGCGACCGTCGAAGGATTCCAGCGAGCGCGGCTTGCGCGGTGAGTACTTCCGCAACCGGACGCTGTCCGGCACGCCGGCATTGGTGCGGACCGATACCCAGATCGGCTTCCGCTGGGACCGCGGCTCGCCGACGGACACCTTGATGGCACGTGGCGAGGCCAGCGGCGAACAGGCGCTGCCCAACGACGACTTCAGCATCCGCTGGACCGGACAGCTACTGCCCCCGGTGTCCGGCGACTACCGGATCGAGGCGGCCGCCGACGACGGCGTGCGGCTGTGGCTGGACGGCAAGCTGGTGCTGGACCACTGGCAGGACAGTGACCGGATGCAGGCGCAGAGCACCACGCTTGCCCTGGAAGCCGGTCGCGCCTACGCGATCAAGCTCGAGTACTACGACGGGCAACGCGATGCCGGCGTGCGCCTGGGCTGGGCGATGCCGGGCGCCAAGCCGGCCTTGCAGCAGGCCTTGGATGCGGCGCGCGACGCGGAGGTGGTGGTGTTCGTCGGCGGCCTGACCGGGGACGTGGAAGGTGAGGAGATGAAGGTCGATTACCCGGGCTTTGCCGGCGGCGACCGCACCGACATCCGCCTGCCAGCCACCCAGCAGGCGCTACTCGAGGCGCTGCAGGCCACCGGCAAGCCGGTGGTGATGGTCCTGACCACGGGGTCGGCGCTGGGCGTTGATTGGGCCAAGGCGCATCTCCCGGCGATCTTGGTGGCCTGGTATCCCGGCCAGGACGGCGGCAATGCGGTGGCCGACGTGCTGTTCGGCAAGATCAACCCGGCCGGTCGCCTGCCGGTGACCTTCTACAAGGCCGAGGAAACGCTGCCTGCGTTCGACGATTACGCCATGGCCGGGCGCACCTACAGGTACTTCGACGGCGAGCCGCTGTACCCATTCGGGTTCGGGCTCAGCTATACGCAGTTCGGGTATTCCGAGCTGTCGCTGGACCACGATCGCGTCGGCCAGAGCGAGACGTTCACTGCCACGGTCAAGGTCACCAACCAAGGCGAGCGTGCGGGCGACGAAGTGGTGCAGTTGTACCTGCGTCCACGCCAGGCAACGCCAGGACGGGCGCTGAAGGACCTGCGTGGCTTCCAGCGCGTCCACCTGCAGCCGGGCCAGACGCGCGAAGTCCGTTTTGCACTCACCCCGGCCAAGGACCTGCGCCATTACGACGAGTCCGCTGCGGGCTATGTGGTGACACCGGGTGCTTACGAGGTGCAGGTTGGCGCATCCAGTGCGGACATTCGCGCGAGCACCGAGTTGACCGTGGAAAGCGACTGAACCATCACGCCGTTCGGCCGGTCACCGCGCATGCACGATGACCGGCGCGGGTGCGGCGATGTCGGCGGGTTCCTCCCCGGGACGCCGGCATCGTCGCCTCCGCATTTTCTCTACGGCGCGGCAGCCTTCGCGCCCGCGCCAGGGATCTAGGGGGTGAGCTGTGTCGGCACGCGCAGGACCGCGTCGAGCGCGGGCTTGGGCTTGCACTGGCGGTCGAACAGCAAGGGATAGTTGCTGCGGCCCTGCACGGGGTAATCGTTCTTCCAGGAGCCACCGTCCTGCACGCCCCAGAAGGTCACCCGGGAGATGGCCGCGCGCTTGCGATGGAATAGCGCAAACAGGTCGGCGTAACGCTGCGCCAGGCGTCGTTGCATGTCCTCGGGCAGGCCATCCGGGTAAGGGTCCAGCTTGCGGCGCGCGACCGGGTCGGTGGGAAGCGCCAGTCGCTGGTCCGCGGGCATGCCTTCGGTCTGGGCAGGCTGCGGCAGGACGTCGATATCCAGCTCGGTGATCATGACCTTGACCCCAAGCGCGGAGAAGGTGTCGATGGTCTGTTCAATTTCCGCGATCGAGGGGCGATCCAGGCCCCAGTGGCCCTGCATCCCGACACCGTCGATGCGCAATCCCGCCGCTTGCAGCATCTTGACCAGGCGCACGATCCCGGCGCGCTTGTCCGGCTTGTAGGTATCGAAGTCGTTGTAGTACAGCTCGGTCTGCGGCGCATGGCGGGCAGCGGCCTGGAAGGCTTCGCGCAGGAGGCGATCACCGTCGCCGACATTCTTCAGCCACGGGCTCTCCCGGTAACCGCCATGCGCGTCGATGACTTCGTTGGCCACGTCCCAGCCTTGCACGCGGCCCGCGTAGTGGCCGGCAACCCGTTGGATGTAGTCGCGCAAGCGAGCGAGTTGGGCATCGGCATCGAGTGAGGTGCCTTGCGCATCGGTGAACATCCATGCCGGGGTCTGGATGTGCCACAGCAGCGTATGTCCGACCACGAACATGCCATGTGCGCGTCCAAAGTCCACATACGCGTCACCCTTGCTGAAGTCGTAGACGCCAGGCTTGGGGTGCAGCACTTCGGGCTTGAGCGTGTTTTCTGGGCTGATGCTGTCGAACTGCGAGAGCACCACCTGGCGGGCACAGGTGTCTGTCCCGCTGACTACGCCATCGCCGATGGCGACACCCACGTTGAAATCACCACGATAGGTGTCTTTCAAGGTCTGAGGACTCTGGGGCTGGGCGGCACAGGCTGTGATACTGGAGAGCGCGATCAAGGCGGCCGTCAGCGCGGCCAGGCGCGGCCGGGCCTGGCGTAACCGAGGCGCGGTCAGGGTCCTGGTAGGACTGGCGGCAGGTCGCACGACGCAGCGGGGCAGGGTGGTTTGGAATGGTTGCGGCATTCGGCGAGCTCCGTGGCTGGATGGATCATTCGATCAAGGGCACCGCATGCGCCCCGGCGTTTGCGCGACGATAGGGACTGAGCCTGAAAGCAAGGCGCAGGGCACCGTGCATGGGTACAACGTTTTGCGAGACAGGCGCTCGACGCTTTGCTGCTGCGCAGCGTGACCCACAAATGATAGCGCTATCATAATTTGCGCGCAGCGAGATGCGGGGATCGCCAAAGCGCGCAATCCTGCCGCGGATTCGCCAACACAGGAGCGGTGAGGTGGCGCAAACAATGGCGTTGAAAAGGGGACATGCGACACGATCCAGTCGATCGATCTACGCTGGCCTTGAGGGATAGATGCGCATGACCGACGCCACGGGCAAGCTCTCGGTCCGCGAGAAGATTGGCTACAGCCTGGGCGATCTGGCAGCCAACCTGATCTTCCAGACCCTGGTGACCTTCCTCGCGTTCTTCTACACCGATGTCTATCGCATTCCGGCGGCCAGTGCGGCCAAGGTGATCTTCGTCGTCGGCCTGCTGGGGGCGTTCGTTTTCACCCCCGTCATCGGCGTGTTGGCTGACCGCACTAGCACGCGCTGGGGCAAGTTCCGGCCCTGGATCCTGTGGACCGCGATCCCGTTCGGGGTGCTGTCGCTGTCGGCCTTTACCACGCCGGACCTGGGCCAGGCTGGCAAGACGGCCTACGCCCTGGCCACCTACACCTTGCTGATGCTGGTTTACGTGGCCAACAACCTGCCGTACTCGGCGCTCAGTGGCGTGCTGACCGGCAACATGGATCAACGCAACAGCTTGTCCTCGTATCGCTTCGTGGCGGTGATGATTGCCCAGTTCATCATCCAGGTCCTGCTGCTGCCATTGGTGCTGATCCTGGGTGATGGCGACAAGGCGCGCGGCTTCGAGTACACGATGGCCCTGTTTGCCGTGATCGGCACGGTGTTCTTCTTGATCACCTTTTTCACCACCCGCGAGCGGGTGGTGCCGGTGTCAGGGGAAGGGTCGAGCATTCGCCAGGACCTGACCGACCTGGTGCGTAACCGTCCATGGCGCGTCATGTTGCTGTTGACCATCCTGGTGTTTGTCACCCTGGCGTTGAAGGGGGGCATGTACGTCTACTACTTCAAGTACTACCTGGATGCCGGGGCGCTGGCCCATTTCGTCGATGCGGTCGGTGTCAATCGAGCCATCGCGGGCCTCAACCGTGGCTTGATTGGCATGGGATTGGCCGGCTTCCACTGGCCACAGGACGCGCCCACCTCGGCCTTCAGCGTGTTCAGTGCCGGCGGCGTGCTGTGCATGATCGGCGGCATCTGTTTCTCGCGTCGGTTGGCCGATCGCTACGGCAAGCGCGATGTCTTCGGTGGCTCGCTGTTCCTGTCCACGCTTTGTCTGCTGGCCTACGCGTTCTATCCGCCCGACGCGGTGGGCCTGGTGATGCTGTCCTACATGCTCCATGGCTTCTTCTACGGGATCAGCACGCCGTTGCTGTGGGCCATGATCGCCGATGTCGCCGATTACTCGGAATGGCGCAACCACCGTCGCGCCACGGCGATCATCTTTTCGGCCATGTTGTGTGGCCTGAAGACGGGCCTGAGCATCGGCGGCGCACTGGTGGCGGCGATCCTGGCCGCCTATGGCTACGACGGAGACGCGGCCGTGCAGTCGCCTTCGGTGGTGCAGGGCATCCGCCTGACCGTCAGTGTCTATTGCGCCATCCCCTTCCTGCTCGGGATCGCCTTGTTGTTCCGCTACGAAATCAACAAATCCACTGAGAAGCGGATCGAACACGACTTGGAACTGCGCCGGGCCAGTGCGGCATCGAGCGCCTGACCTGGCCTTCCTCCCCCTTGCCCTGGCAATGCAATGACCGAATTGACTGATCCGACCGAACTCGAAGCGCTGGCCGACAGGGCCGTCTCGGCGCCGCTTGTCACCCACCTGTATACCGCCGACCCGTCAGCCCACGTCTTCGAGGGGCGCCTCTATATCTATCCTTCGCACGACATCGAGGGCGGCGCGGCGTTCAACGACAACGGCGACCACTTCGCGATGGAGGACTACCACGTCTTTCGCATGGACGGTCCTGACGCAGAGGCGGTGGATTGCGGCATGGCGCTGCACGTCAAGGACGTGCCGTGGGCTTCAAGGCAGATGTGGGCGCCGGATGCGGCATGCCGCGACGGTCGGTATTACCTGTACTTCCCGGCCAAGCGTGCCGATGGCAGATTCCAACTGGGCGTGGCGGTGGGCGAGCGTCCGGAGGGCCCCTTCGTGGCCGAGCCGGAGCCCATGGTCGGCAGTTATTCCATCGATCCGGCGGTGCTGGAAGACGGCGACGCACATTACATTTACTTCGGCGGTATTTGGGGAGGGCAACTCCAGCACTATCGCGATGATCAGTACCACGTCGACTACGACGAACCGGCCGAGGATCAGCCGGCGCTGGGGCCGCGCATCGCGCGACTGTCGGCAGACATGAAACAGTTCGCCGAGCCGACCCGGGAGGTCCAGATCCTGGACCAGGATGGCCAGCCTCTGCTCGCCGGCGACCACGCGCGTCGGTTTTTCGAAGCGCCCTGGGTGCATCGCCACGGAGGCCGTTACTACCTGTCCTATTCCACCGGGAATACGCATTACGTTTGCTATGCCACCGGTGACAGTCCGTATGGTCCATTCACCTATCAGGGCAGGGTGCTCGCGCCGGTGGTGGGATGGACGACACATCATTCGATCGTCGCCTTCGGCGGGCGCTGGTGGCTGTATTACCACGACGCCCTGTACTCTGGCGGGATTACGCACTTGCGGTCGATCAAGGTGGTCGAACTGCAGCATGCGCCCGATGGCAGCATCGTCACGGTGTATCCCTATGGAAAAGACGACTGATCCAGCGCTGGATCCCTTGCCGCCAGGCCCTTGCATCGGCCTGGAGGACGCCGGTCTGGCAGTGGAGGTGGCCTTACACGCCGGTGGACGTTTGTCGGCGATCCGGTACGAAGGGGTGGACTGGCTGGTGGGTCCGGATCAGGGCTTCCCCGGTGCGATCTCTTGGGGCTGCTATCCCATGCTGCCGTGGGCGGGGCGGATACGCAGCGGACGTTTCCAATTCGAGGCGCGGGACCATGCGCTGCCGGTCAACCTGGGTCCGCATGCGATCCACGGGGTCGCCTTCGACCGGCCATGGCGTGTGCTGGAGCAGCAACGCACTGAACTGACCTTGGCCCTGTCGCTGGAAGACGATCCGCGCTGGCCGTTTGGCGGCGATGCCACCCATCGAATCGCGCTGTCGGCCAACCGGTTGCGGATGGAGTTGAGTTTCAGCGCGGGGCAGCGGGCGATGCCATGTCCGGTGCTGGGTTGGCATCCATGGTTCCACAAGGCCGAGCGCATCGCCTTCAACCCGCGCGCGTTCTATCCGCGCGACGAGCAAGGGATCGCCACGCTGCCATTGGCCCGGCCGCCGGGTCCGCTGGACGACTGTTACATCAGCGGCGAAGCGGCGGCCCTGGAGCGCGCGGGGCAGCGACTGCTGCTCACCGCCAGCTGCGACCACTGGGTGTTGTACGACGAAACACCCCACGCGACATGCCTGGAGCCGCAAACCGGGCCGCCCGACGCCTTCAATCTGCGCAGTGATGTGCTGCTGCCTGGCGAGCGTGTGCAAGCCTGGTTTGAGCTGGTCTTTTCATAAAGTCCAAGCAGTGATCGGTTGATAACGGTTACAGCCGATGTCAGTGGCTACACATGCTGCAACGCACGGTGACAAGCAGCGACATTGATGATTATGTGGCGCCACTTTGTGATAGCGCTAACACGTAAATACGGTCGCGAACACGAAGGAGGGGGCGGAGGCGCAGTGGCACCAGCGGGTGCCCGAGCGGTTCGGCCACCGGCGCGCTCGGTGCATACGTTTCCATCTTCGGAAACGGTTGCTCCATAGCGCGACGCGGGATTGCGGCCGAGGGCCGCCGGTGGCTGCCGTCCGGGGGGGGTGGTCCATCGATCCACGAGGGGAGGGGACCAATGCGACGTCACAAGTTATTGGCTCACGTACCAGTTACGAGAACAGCGCGGCACGTGCCGCTTGCCGCTGGCGCCACCGGCCGTTCGGCCACAGACCACAGGACACACGGATGAATCACACGCTGAAGAAATTCAAGTCGCGGGCCATGTTCACCTTCGTTGGTGGCGTGCTCGTCATCAACCCGGCCTTTGCACAGGACGCGACCTCCGCTACGCCCGATCCGCAGGAGGCAGCCCAGACCGATGCCACCACGCTGGATCGCGTGCAGGTGACCGGCATCCGCAACAGCCTCAACCAGTCGATGGGGATCAAGCGCGATGCCG
The DNA here is from genome assembly GCF_058448525.1 of Pseudoxanthomonas sp. JC1303. Lineage (NCBI taxonomy): Bacteria > Pseudomonadati > Pseudomonadota > Gammaproteobacteria > Lysobacterales > Lysobacteraceae > Pseudoxanthomonas > Pseudoxanthomonas sp. JC1303. Next base: position 3,907,742 of record NZ_CP185958.1, read on the forward strand.
CCGGCGTGGTCGATGCGATCAGCGCCGAGGACATCGGCAAGTTCCCCGATACCAATCTGGCCGAGTCCCTGCAGCGCATCACCGGCATCTCGATCGAGCGCCGCGATGGTGAAGGCGCGCAGGTCACCGCACGTGGCTTTGGTCCGCAGTTCAACACCGTCACCCTCAACGGGCGTCTGATCCCGGGCGCCGACGCATTCGGCGCACCCGGCCAGACGCCGATCGGTGGCGTGGATGGCGGCACGCGCGCGTTCAATTTCGCCCAGCTGGCATCCGAGGCCATCACCGGCATCGAGGTCTACAAGACCAGTCGGGCCACCGCACCCAGCGGCGGCATCGGCGCCACGATCAATATCCAGACCGACCGTCCGTTCAACCACCAGGGCGTGGTGGCCAGTGCCGGCGTGAAAGGCGCTTACGATGAGTCGCAACCGTTCGGCAACGACATAACGCCAGAAGTCTCGGGCATCTTCAGCTACACCAGCCCCGACAAGGTCTGGGGTATCGGCTTGAGCGGTAGCTACCAGAAGCGCCACGGCGGCTCGGTCCAGGCCACCGAGAACACCTGGAACATCCAACAATGGACCGGCAGCGACCCAGCGCTGCGGCCCGATGCGGTGGTGGTCAACGCGCCACAGATCGGACAGCTCTATGGCATGCCTAACGATCTGCGCTATGCCTTTGCCGACTTCGAGCGCGAACGCATCAATGGCCAGGCGGTGCTGCAGTTCGCGCCGACCGACAGCCTGACCCTGACCCTGGACTACACGTACTCGACCAACGAGATCCGCGAGGAGCGCGGTGAGCAAGCGATCTGGCTGCAGCGGGCCAACAGCTTCACCAATCTGGAGTTCGACACCGGCCAGACCGTGGCCACGCCGGTTTACCTGCGCGACGTCCCGACCGGAGCCAAGGACTTCGGCCTGGAGCAGCAGCGCAACATGCAGAAATACAAGCTGGGCTCCCTGGGCTTCAACGCCAACTGGCAGGCCACCGATCGCCTGAATCTGTCTTTCGACGCCCACAATTCCAAGACCCAGGCATTGCCCAACGATCCGGTCACCGGCGGCAGTGCCACCTACTTCAGCCTGGCCGGCACCAACAACTGCACGAATGGTCCCAACTGCGGTGGGCAATGGGCACAGGAGTTGAGCTTCAACAACGGTCTGCCCACTGGCGTGCGCACCTGGTATCCCACCGCGGCCGATTCCATCGCCGGCACCAACGGCGACCCCAGCCGGCCCTTCACCGAGGGTGAGTTGGGCTCGCAGGTATTGCGCATCTACTATCAACGCCAGGTGACCGAGGTCAAGGAAGGGCGCTTCGACGGCACCTGGGACCTGGACAACGGACGCTTCCAGTTCGGCATCGGGTCGACTGAGACCACGATGGATCGACAGATCAGCGACACCTATTCGACCCTGGGCGACTGGAGCGTGGCCAATGCAGGCAACGAGCCGGGGCTGACCGACTTGCTTCAGCCCGTCGACATCACCGGCATGTTCGACGATTACAGCGTTAACGGCACGCCGTCGACTGCGTGGCGGGGCAATGCTGACCAACTTGCCCTCTGGGCGGGCAACCAGTACGGCGCCACGACGCGCTATAACCCGCAGTACAGCGACAACAACCACGTTGAGGAAAAGACGCGCTCGGCCTACGTGCAGCTCGAGCTGCCCGGCGAGCTCGGCGGCATGACCACCAACACCCGGCTCGGACTGCGCTACGAGAAAACTGAGGTGGTTTCCACCTCGCAGGTGGCCACGCCGAATGCGATCCTCTGGCAAGCCAATAACGACTTCCAGATCGTGCGTTCCAGTGATTTGCAGCCCTTCAGCGAGAAGACGTCCTACAACTACGTGCTGCCGAACCTGGACTTCAGCATCGACATCACCAGCGACCTGAAAGGACGCGTCTCGTTCGGCCAGACCATCGCACGCGCGCCGTATTCCAATCTCTTTGCGGGCCCCAGCCCCGGCGCACCCACTGGCTCGATCCTGATCAATCCCTCCACGCGCGGCGCGGGAAGTTCTCAGAACCCAAAGCTTGACCCCCTCGAATCGGACAACCTGGACCTGGGGCTGGAGTGGTACTTCGCCGACGCCAGCTACGTGTCGGCCACGTTCTGGAACAAGCGGGTCAACAACTTCATCGGTAACACGGTCAGCCGCGAATCGCTCTATGGCCTGACCGATCCGACCTCCGGACCGGACGCGCAGGCGGCGTTGGCCTTCCTGCAGAGTGGTGCGTGCGCGGCGCAGGTGGGCGCGGCAGGCAACGACGTGGCCTCCGCCTGCTCGGCCAACGACACCGCGTTGTTCGCGGCGACCGCGCTGTTGCGTAATACTGCGGAGACCGGTGGTCTGGCGGCTTACAACGGCAGCTCCGCGCAGACCCTGGCACTGGAAAACGCCTATGACCTGACCGGCGAGGCGGACGATCCGCTGTATCTGTTCGACGTTTCGCGCCCGGTCAACCAGAACAAGGCCAACATCCATGGCTGGGAACTGGGTGGCCAGTACTTCTTCGCCGACACCGGCTTTGGCATCTACGCCAACTACACCATCGTGGAGGGCGACGTCGGTTTCGACAACAACGTGCTGGACCGCGACCAGTTCGCGCTGCTGGGGCTGAGCGACACGGCCAACGTGATGTTCATGTACGAGAAGTACGGCTGGTCTGCCCGTCTGGCCTACAACTGGCGCGACGAGTACCTCATCGCGGCTAACCAGAATGGCGCCAATCGCAATCCGTACTACGTCGAGCCGTACGAGCAGTGGGACCTGAGCGTCAACTACGCGTTCAATGATCACTTCTCGATCGGCTTCGAGGCGATCAACCTCACCGGGGAAGACGTGCGGTGGCATGGCCGCTCGGAGAAGCAGGTGATCAAGCTGATCGATCAGGATCCGCGCTATACCCTCGGGGTGCGCTACAACTTCTGAGCGATCGCGTGTCGACAAGCCGCTGTCCATGGCATCGCCCAGGGCAGCGGCTTTCTCTTTTCCGCGCGGCTGGCAGCCTTTAGGCCGCGGACAGGCGACACGTTAGTCGCATGGAGACACTGCGGTCGATCAGGCATGCTCCCGCAGGGCCCGTCAGGCGGTGATGTGCCCGACCATGTTGCAATTGGCTGGAGGGGCCGGTGGCAAGATACGAACTACTGAACAATCTGGCGCATCAGGACCTGAGGGTGGACCTGCGCTTTGGCACCGCCTTCGGCGACCAGGTCGGCCTGGTGCAGGCGTTTCCAACCGAATTCGCCGAGCTTCAACGCGAGTACCCCATCTTCCTGCGCAAGGAGCCGGACGGCGGTGGCTACCAGGCCGTGGCGGTGTTGGGATTCGAGGCGGGCGAGAACCTGTTCCTGCAGGGGCAGCGCTGGAATGCGTCCTACGTCCCCGGGATTGTGGCCAAAGGGCCGTTCCTGATCGGATTCCAGGAGCAGCGCATCGACGGGGTGCTGGTCAATGAGCCGGTCATCCACGTCGATCTGGATCACCCACGCTTGCAGACAGGGCAGGGCGAAGCGGTGTTTCTGCCACAGGGGGGGCAGAGCCCTTACCTGGAGCACATCATCACCATCCTGCGTGGCATCCGGGATGGCGACGCCGCCGGCCGCGACATGTTCGCCGCGCTCGGTGCGGCCGGGCTGATCCAGCCCACCCAATTGGCGCTGCGGCTGGACGGCGAACATGGCGTGAGTCTGTCCGGCCTGTACGGCATCGATCGCGAACGCCTGGCGGCACTGGATGCGACCACGCTGCACGGACTTCATCGCGCTGGCTATCTGGAGGGCGCCTTCCTGATGTTGTCCTCGCTTCATAACGTGCGGCGCCTGATGGCGGAGAAGCAGCGCCGCCTGCGTGCAGCCGAGACATCGCCGGCCGCCGCGCCGCTGCCGGGGTGATCATGTCGTCGCTGCCAGCCATCGAGGAACTGACGGGCCACGCCCCCGATGCGCTTCCGGCCCAGTCGCTCGTGGACGCAGGCACGCCCGTCGTGCTGCGCGGCATCGCGCGGGACTGGAGTCTGGTCAGGCAGGGCATGGCCGGGCCGGCGCCTGCCATGTCGGCGTTGCTGCAGTACGACGTCGGGCGGCCCGTGCAGTATTCCTATGGGGGGCCGGAGATCCAAGGCCGCCCTTTCTACGATGACAGTGCAACGTGCCTCAACACGCAGGTGCGTCGCGGCACGCTGGAGGAACTGCTGGGACAGATCGCGGCGCATCTGGACGATCCCAGTCCGCCCACCTTCTATCTGGCCTCATTGCTGCTGGACCAGCATATGCCCGGATTCTTGGCGGACAACGCGCTGGATCTGGAGGCTTGCGGAGTGGTGTCGCGTCCGAGCATCTGGATCGGCAACCGCACGATTGCGTCCTGCCACTACGATGCGCCCAACAACATTGCGTGCTGCGCGGTGGGTCGCCGCCGGATCACGGTGCTGCCGCCGGAGCAGATCCACAACCTCTATCCCGGGCCGCTGGAGCCGACGCCAGGCGGGCAGGTCGTCAGCATGGTTGATTTCACCCGCCCGGACTTCACGCGCCACCCGCGTTTCCGCGAAGCACTGGCGCACGCGCGTAGCGCGATCCTGGAGCCGGGTGACGCGGTCTTCATCCCCAGCATGTGGTGGCACCACGTCCAGGCGCTCGCGCCGTTCAACGTACTGGTGAATTACTGGTGGAGCGGCGCGCCAGCCTATCTGCCCGCACCGACGCTTGCGATGTATCACGCGCTCTGGGCCATCCGCGATCGACCGGAGCGAGAAAAACAGGCCTGGCGTGAAGTGTTCGAATACTACGTGTTCGGCCCGGCCGAGCGCGCCGGGGAACACCTGCCAGAATCCGCGCGCAACGTCTTGGGGCCGTTGGACGAAGCAAGTTCGCGCCAGCTGCGCGCCCTGCTGATCAATCGACTGAACCGTTGAAGGACCCGGGGGAATGCCTGCATGAGTCAACGGCCATGAGCGAGACGGATCGGATTCGCAGGGTGGTCATCGCCGGCGGTGGCACGGCTGGGTGGATTGCCGCATGCGCCCTGTCGCACCAGTTCCGCACGGAGCTGGAGATCACCCTGGTCGAGTCCGAGCAGATCGGAACGGTGGGCGTTGGGGAATCCACCATTCCCCCCATCCGCAGCTTTCATCAGTTCCTTCAGATCGACGAGCGCGAGTTTCTGCGCGCGGTCGCCGGGACGTTCAAGCTGTCCATCTCCTTCGAAAACTGGAGGCGCGATGGAGAGCACTACATTCATCCATTCGGCATCGTCGGCCAGGGCACGCAGGTCTGCGCCTTTCACCACTTCTGGCTTGAGTCCCTGCGGCGCGGAATGCATTCGGATTTTGATGAGTTCTGCCTTGAAACTCAGGCGTCGCGTCAGGGGCGGTTCGCGTTGCAGCAGCGTCCGCCGCTCAACTATGCCTACCACCTGGACGCAGGCCTCTATGCGCGCTTCCTGCGCGGCATCTCGGAGCGTCATGGGGTCAGGCGCATCGAAGGGCGGATTGCGCATGTCAGCCAACACCAGCGCGACGGTGCCATCCAGGCACTGATCCTCGAGGATGGCCAGCGCATCGAAGGGGATCTGTTCATCGACTGCACGGGATTCCGCGGCCTGCTGATCGAGCAAACCCTGCAGACCGGATACGAAGACTGGAGTCATTGGCTCCCCTGCGACCGGGCCGTCGCCGTCCAGACCGAATCGACACAGGCGCCGCTGCCCTACACACGCGCCATCGCCCATCAGGCGGGCTGGCGCTGGCAGATCCCATTGCAGCATCGGGTGGGCAATGGACTGGTGTATGCCAGTCGCTTTATGTCCGACGACCAGGCGCAGGCCCGCCTATTGCAGGCGGTCGGCGGTAGGCCGATCAACGACCCGCGTCTGGTGCCGTTCTGCACGGGGCGGCGGCGCAAGGTCTGGAACAAGAACGTGGTGGCCCTGGGGCTGGCCAGTGGCTTCATCGAGCCCCTGGAGTCCACGAGCATTCAGCTGACCATCGCCGCGGTCATGCGCTTGCTCATGCTTTTTCCTTTGGAAGGGATCGTCTCGTCGCAGGTCGAGATCTACAACGAAATCAGTCGTGCCGAGATGGAGCACGTACGCGATTTCATCATCCTGCACTATCACGCCAACCAGCGCTCCGAAGCCATGTGGCAGCACTGCCGGGAAATGGCGCTGCCTTCCTCGTTGGAGCTTCGGCTGCGCGCTTGGAAGGAATGTGCGCACGTCTGGCAGAGTTCCAATGAGCTGTTCCGCGCCGATTCCTGGGTGCACGTCCTGCTGGGGCAGGGGCACATGCCTCAGCAGCACCATCCCTTGCCTCGTGCATTGTCGGATGCCAACCTGCGCGGACTCATCGATTCGATCCGGGCGCCGATCCAGCAAGCGGTCGCGGGGTTGCCCATGCAACAGGCGTTTATCGATCGCTATTGCAAGAGCACGCCCCAGATCTGGGGCGGGTGAGGGAAGGCCTGTCATCGTGCCGAGGTCTGCCATCTGGGATGGCGAAAAACACCTGCGTTCTTTGAAGCTGGCGGTCGCTCTTCGAGAGTCTTCATGCTCGGCACACGCCACTCCTGGGCGCTTATCTGCTCAATCACCCAGAGCAGCCGGAGTCTTCCCGACCGCATCAAGCGATGCTTGAGGTACCCCGTCGGCCATGACTGCCCGGGGCATCTTCAGGGAAAGCTTGGCATCACTGGCGCATAGTCGTTTGACTGAATGAATCGATCGGAGCGCACATGAACGAGCACCTGCAGATCCTTGGACCCGAGCATGGCCACTGGCAGGGATGGCCCTCGGGCGCACTGACGCTTTACACGGCGATCATGGAGGCGCAGTGGCAGATATGGACCGACGCGGGCAGCCCCCGTCCGGCGCCCAATGCGCTTCTTGCACAGATGAACGGCGTGATGCATCAAGCGCTTGAGACGGAGCTGGGGAGGCTGCTGAGTGAGAACGTTCCGGATTTCGCAAGCGGTCTCCAGGACAAGCTGCGCACGCGCCAGCATTCAGAGGGGATGCTCTCTACCGACGACATCATTCCGGCGCTCTGAACGCAGCGAGCGAACAGGATTTCGCGGCGTCCTGTATTCTAGGCCAAGTTTAAAAGACGCCTGGAACGCCGCTTCTTCGCGCATCGTTCCATGTTCATCGCAGGCGGCATGCCCGCGTGCATGGTGTAAGCGCAACGGGAAAGGCCCATGTCGATCACAGCCACTTTATCAACCAGGGTTACGTGCCCTATTGATGATCGAGCGGTGCTAGGTCCTTGGTCTGCGTGCCCCGATGAGTGAGCCGCGCCAGTACGATTCCATCGACGCGCTTGAGGCGCATCGGGCTCAGCTCGATGCGCAGTGGATGCGCCACGCCTTCGGCATCGCGGAGGCGGCGCAGCGTGACCTGGACGAGATCCCCGTCGGTGCCGTGCTGCTGGACCCTGATGGCCAGGTGATCGGCGAAGGCGGCAACCGCAACCGCTGCGATCATGACCCCACGGCGCACGCCGAGATCGTGGCCCTGCGCCAGGGCGGCACGCGCCTGGGAAACCATCGCCTGGTCGGCTGCACCCTGTACGTCACCCTGGAGCCTTGCGCGATGTGCGCGATGGCGATGATCCATGCGCGGCTCGCGCGTGTGGTCTATGGCGCGGCCGACCCCAAGACCGGGGCAGCCGGCAGCGTCTTCGACCTGCTCGCCGATCCTCGGCACAACCATCGGGTCGAGGTGACCGGCGGTGTCCTGGCCGAGGAGGCCAGCCGCCGGCTGACCAATTACTTCCGCGCCAAGCGAGGTCGCGCGCTCCTGCCGTGAGGCCTATGCGTCAGGTCGTCGCGGGCTGTCTCTGACGGGCAGGACCAAGGCGCTCGGTGACCCAGCGTCGCGCCGGGGATTCGAACATCCGGTTGACCAGCGAAGACAGCAGGACGACCGCGGCGATACAGCACAGACTGGAGCCCCACGGGCCCAGTCGCTCGAACAGCCCGAAGTGGTGCATGACGTCCATGACCGGCATATGCAGCAGATAGATCGAAAAGCTCGATCGCCCCAGTTCGCTGACCAGCCGATTGCCGAGCAGCGCGTCGGACATGGCGGTGCGATAGGAAAATCCCAGGACGACCACGCCGGCCAGCGCGACCCGGGGCAGGTCGGTGTAGTACCACTTGCTGATCTCGCTCACGTCCGCGGCCGGGAAGACGGGCAGCATCATGTGCGGGTAGGGCATCAGCAGGCCCACGACAGCCGCGCATGCGGCCAGTTGCAGCGCGCGGACCATCGTGGTGTTGGGTCCAGCGCGATTGGCGAGCCACCAGCGCGTCATCGCCACGGCGACACCGCCCAGGAAGATATGCAGCTTGGAAACGAACAACACGCCAGGCAGATAGGGTGAAGTTGCGTAGCAAGCGAGCGCGAACAGGGCCAGCAGGATGAGCGCCAGCGTGCGCATCCCTCCCTGGAGTTGTGGAATCGCCCACAGCAGCAGGAAGAATCCGTAGAACTGGAATTCCGGGCCCACCGACCAGAACACCCCGACCGATCCGACGAACGCCAGCTGCCGGATCAACTGGGTCACGCTCATCGTGTAGTGGAATTCGGGATTCCACACCTGCGTGACCAGGAACGAGATGAGCACCACCGTGTAGTAGAGCGGCACGATGCGCGCGATCCGGGCTACGCAGAAGCGTCGCAGCATCGGTCCCGTGAAGGGCTGCTGCAGGTGCAGATGCGCCATCAGGAAGCCGCTCAGCACAAAGAACAGGAAGACGCCGCACTCGCCGAAATTGACCGTGCCCCAGAAAGGGGTCTTGGTGGGCAGGTGCGAGATCACCACCGAAATGGCGGCCAAGCCGCGAAGGCCGTCCAACGCTAGCATGTGTTGCTTCTTGGAGACAGCGCTTGGTGGAACATGGGCGACGCGCGAGACGTCCGCTTGAGCCGCGGCGAGTCCGGCCGCAGCCTGCAGAGTGGGGGAGGGCTGCATGCCTGGCTCCAGGGGTGGCGTTGATAGCCGGTCGCGCGCAAGCGCGACCGGCGAGAATTTTATCAGGCGAGGACGGCGGACTCCTGCGATATCATGCAAGGCCATTCAGGAAGCCTGACCTCATGACTGCAGCCGCGCATCCCAGCCATCTTATCTGGATCGACCTGGAGATGACCGGATTGGATACCGACAGTGATTCGATTCTTGAGATCGCCACGGTGGTGACCGACTCGCAGTTGAACATCCTGGCCGAGGGTCCGGAGTTCGCTATCGGCCATCCGGTCGACGCACTCGAGGCGATGGACGAGTGGAATCGCACCCAGCATCGTCGTTCCGGCCTGTGGGATCGCGTGGTCGCCAGCACCACCACAATGGGTCAGGCCGAGTCGGCCACGGTCGCGTTCCTGATGGACTGGGTGCCCGCCAATGCCTCGCCGATGTGCGGCAACTCGATCTGCCAGGATCGGCGCTTCATGCACCGCCTGATGCCGCGCCTGGAGCGCTACTTCCACTATCGCAACCTGGACGTCAGCACGCTCAAGGAACTGGCCAGGCGCTGGGCGCCCCAGGTGCTCGATGGGCTGAAGAAGCAGGCTTCGCACACCGCGCTGAGCGACGTGCATGACTCCATCAACGAGCTGCGCCACTACCGGCAGCATATGGCGGCCCTGGGGCTGGATCAGCCCGCCTAAGCGCATGGGGCCGGCGTGGCCGGCTCCATGAAACACGCCGGGCGCTGGACCGGCGTGTGGCGTGCGCCTGACAGTGTCTTCGATTCCGATCAGGGGCCTTTGCTTAGCGCCTGATCATCTTTCCCCGGCGGCTGCAACGCCTCCACGGGAACCGTCGTCAGCGCTGCGGCCGGAATGGCCTGACCATCCGCGCTCAGATGGTGATAGACATGCACATCGCGCTGCGGGAAGGGAATGCTCACGCCGTTAGCGTCGAAGCTCTTCTTGATCCTCTCGGTCAGATCGCACTTCACCCCAAACCAGTCGTTGTTGGCCACGTGCACGCGCACGCCGAGGTTGACGCTGTTGTCGCCCAGCGAATACACCACCACGTCCGGCGCCGGATCCTTGAGAATGCGTTCGTCATCGAACAGCGCGGTGATCAGGCTCTTGGCCTTGTCGATGTCGTCGTTGTAGCCGATCCCGATCACCAGCTCGACGCGACGACGCACGTCGGGCGTGAGATTGATGATCTCGCTGTTGGTGATCGTGCTGTTGGGCAGCACGATGGTCTGGTTGTCCGCGCCACGCAGCCGGGTCTGGAAGATGCTCACCGATTCGCATTTGCCGGTCTGCCCGTTCAAGGTGACGATGTCGCCCACGCGGAAGGGCTTGAGCGTGATCAGCATGACGCCCGACGCCACGTTGGACAGCGAGTCCTTCAGCGCCAGGCCGATCGCCAGGCCGGCGGCGCCCAGCAGCGCCATGAACGCGGTGGGATTGACCCCAAAGCAGGACTGCAGGATGGTCAGCAGCACCATGACCACCAGCGCGACATAGATCACGCGGCGCAGGAAATCCACGGCCGTGGCCTCGATGTCGGCGCGCAGCAGGCCACGCGATGCGACGTTGGTGAGCCATCTGGAAAGCCGTAGACCGATCCACAGTCCGATCAGCGCCAATCCGACGCGGATGCCGACGGCAATCGCCAGCGCTTCCCAACCTGCTTGCCTGGCGGCAGAAAACCATTCCACGGCGTGATCTCCTCTCATGTGATGTCTTCAAAAACGCCGAACCCCGCCGAAGCGGGGCCCGGGCACCCGGAGACGTTAGCCGTCCCCGCGTGTGGCGGAGATCAAGCCGCCTTGGTCTTGGCCAGCGCCAGCCAGGTATCGACGACCGTATCGGGGTTCAGCGACACCGATTCGATGCCTTCCTGCATCAGCCATTCGGCCAGGTCGGGATGGTCGGACGGGCCCTGGCCACAGATCCCCACGTACTTGCCCTTGGCGCGGGCGGCCTTGATGGCCATCGACAGCAGCTTCTTGACCGCCGGATTCCGCTCGTCGAACAGATGGGCCACGATCGACGAATCGCGGTCCAGGCCCAGGGTCAGCTGGGTCAGGTCGTTGGAGCCGATCGAGAAGCCGTCGAAGATCTCCAGGAACTCATCGGCCAGCAGCGCGTTGGACGGCAGCTCGCACATCATGATGATCTTCAGGCCGTTTTCGCCCTGCTTGAGCCCGTTGGCTTCCAGCACCTCGACCACCTTGCGGCCTTCCTCCAGGGTGCGCACGAAGGGAATCATCACCCAGAGGTTCTCCAGGCCCATCTCGTTGCGCACCTTCAATACCGCCTTGCATTCCAGGGCGAAGGCGTCGGTGAAGGAAGGATCGACGTAACGGCTGGCACCGCGGAAGCCGATCATCGGGTTCTCTTCCTCCGGCTCGTAGCGCGTGCCGCCGATCAGGTTGGCGTACTCGTTGGACTTGAAGTCCGACAGGCGCACGATCACCGGGTTGGGCGCGACCGAGGCGGTCAGCGTGGCGATGCCCTCGGCCAGGCGGTTGATGTAGAAGTCCACCGGCTTGCCGTAGCCGGCGATCTTGGCGTCGATTTTCTTCTTGGTCGACGCATCCTGCTGGTCGTATTCCAGCAGCGCCTTGGGGTGGATGCCGATGTGGCTGGCGATGATCATTTCCAGACGCGCCAGGCCGATGCCGGCGTTGGGCAGCTGGCCGAAGTCGAACGCGCGCTCCGGGTTGGCCACGTTCATCATGATCTTCAGCGGCGCCGGCGGCATGTTGCCCAGGTCGGTCGTGGTGCGCTCGAACTCCAGGAGGCCATCGTAGATAAAGCCGGTATCGCCTTCGGCGCAGCTGACCGTGACTTCCTGGCCGTCCTTGACCAGTTCGGTGGCGTTGCCCGAACCCACCACGGCCGGCACGCCGAGCTCGCGCGCGATGATCGCGGCATGGCAGGTGCGGCCGCCGCGATTGGTGACGATGGCGCTGGCACGCTTCATCACCGGCTCCCAGTCCGGATCGGTCATGTCGGCGAACAGCACGTCGCCGGGCTGCACGCGGTCCATGTCCTCCAGCGAGCGCACCACGCGCGCGACACCGGCGCCGATCTTGGCGCCCACGGCGCGGCCCTCGGCCAGGACCTTGGCACCGGTGGCCGAAAGCGCGAAGCGCTCGATCTGGGTGGCGTGGCTGCGCGACTTCACCGTCTCCGGCCGTGCCTGGACGATGAACAGCTTGCCGCTGACCCCGTCCTTGGCCCACTCGATATCCATCGGGCGGCCGTAATGCTTTTCGATGATGAGCGCCTGCTTGGACAGCTCCTGCACGTCCTCGTCGCTGATCGAGAAGGTGTTGCGCAGCTCGGCCGGCGTGTCCTCGGTCCTGACCCGTTCGCCCGGCACGTCCGAATACACCATGCGCAACTGCTTGCTGCCCAGCGAGCGGCGCAGGATCGCCGGCTTGCCGGCCCGCAGCGTGGGCTTGTAGACGTAGAACTCGTCCGGGTTGACCGCACCCTGCACGACCATCTCGCCCAGGCCGAAGGAGGAGGTCACGAACACGACGTCGCGGAAGCCCGATTCGGTGTCCAGGGTGAACAGCACGCCGGAGGCGCCCACATCCGAGCGGACCATCAGCTGCACGCCCGAGGACAGGAACACGTCCTCGTGCTTGAAGCCGTGATGCACGCGATAGGCGATGGCGCGATCGTTATAGAGCGAGGCGAAGACTTCCTTGACCTTCAGGACGACATCGTCGGCACCGGTCACGTTGAGGAAGGTCTCCTGCTGCCCGGCGAAGGACGCGTCGGGCAGGTCCTCGGCGGTGGCCGAGGAGCGCACGGCCACGGCGACCTCGCCTCCGCCGTTCTCCTCGCACAGCTTGGCGTAGGCCGAGCGGATGTCCTGGTCCAGCGACGGCTGCAGCGGCGCATCGATGACCCAGCCACGGATTTCCTTGCCGGCTGCGGTCAGTGCCGCCACGTTGTCCACGTCCAGCGTCGCAAGCTTGTCGAAGATGCGCTTGGACAGATCATTGTGGGCGATGAAGTCCTTGAAGGCCTCCGCCGTGGTCGCATAGCCGCCGGGCACCGAGACGCCGAGCTGGGCCAGATTGCCGATCATCTCGCCAAGGGAGGAATTCTTGCCGCCGACGCGGGCAAGGTCGGACAGGCCAAGCTCATGCAGCCACAGGATGTTCTGGTTCAAGCGCTGTGCTCCTTGAAGGACGTGGGTTTTTTTCGCTCGCGGAGGCCGTCGATCGCCGTCCGCAAAGAGGGGGGAGGTTGTACTTATGATGCAGGGCCATATCGCGCTTCACAAGCAATGGTGCGATATTGGTCTTGTCAGTGTCACCCCAAAAGGATGAAAACGATGTCGAGTGTCCGGCCGGTCTTCTACGTTTCGGATGGAACCGGGATCACGGTTGAAACCATCGGGCACAGCCTGCTGACCCAGTTCTCGGGCTTTTCCTTCATCACCGACCGCATTCCGTTCGTGGACGAGCTGGACAAGGCGGTCGAGGCGGCCGAGCGGATCCGCGAATCGGGCGTCCGCCACGATGCGCGGCCCATCGTCATTCATTCGATCGTGGACCCGGCGATCGCCGAGCTGCTGGCCTCGAGCGGCGCATTGATGCTCGATGTCTTCGCTCCGTTCATCAATCCGATGGAGCTGGAGTTGGGGGCGGTCCGACAGTCGCGAGTGGGGCAGGCCCATGGCATCGTCAATTTCGAGGCCTACCACCGGCGCATCAACGCGATGAACTTCGCGCTGAGCCACGACGACGGCATCGCGATCAATTACGACGAGGCCGACCTGATTCTGGTCGCGGTCTCGCGCGCGGGCAAGACGCCAACATGCGTCTATCTGGCGCTGCATTACGGGGTCAAGGCGGCGAACTACCCGCTAACCGACGAAGATCTGGAGACTGACCGGCTGCCGCCACGCCTGCGTCCGTACCGCAAGAAGCTGTTCGGCCTGACCATCGATCCCGAGCGTCTGTGCCAGATCCGGCAGGAACGCAGGCCCAACTCCCGCTACGCCAAGCCCGAGACGTGCCGGCGCGAGGTGGTCGCCGCAGAAGGCATGTTCGCCCACGAGCGCCTGCCGACGTTGAGCACCACCCATACTTCGATCGAAGAGATCGCCAGCAAGGTGATGTCCACCCTGGGCCTGCAGCGGGAGATGTTCTGAGCCGCGGGGCGGGGCAGGCCGATCCCCAAATTAGAGGCTTGTGCGGCTCCCCGTCAATGCTGACGTCAGCGCTGGAAGACGTGTAGCATCGGGTCATGCACACGACCGCCACCCGCACCGCGCACTTACCCAAGCTTGGCCGCTTCGGCTGGCTGATGGCGCTGTATGCGGAGAACTACGCGCGGCTGGACCGGTTGTTCGTGCCGACCGATCTGGAGCCGGGGCACTATGTCTCCAGCATCGGCGACGGGCTGGACCTGCGCGTGGACGTCATCGAAACCCATCGCTACACCGTCGAGCTGCGACTGACCTACGGCATCATCGACCCGGTCAGCGGCGAGCCTGATCCTTCGGCGTTCGTACGCGTGTATCGCGATGCCCGCCAGGCGGAGGCAACACATTGCTACGTCGGGCGCCGCTGGCAGGATGTCATCGGCATGTTCCCTCCACCGGCCGAGCTCATCAGCCACCGCATGCGGATGAACACCTTCCTGGGCAAGTGGCTGGAATACCTGGCCGAACGCGGCCACGGCGTGGCGACCTTGCATCGTGTCGCCGAATCGGCACTGCAACCGGTCACGCCGCTGGTTTGAGCGGAGCTTTGGCGGGCGGCTTGCGCCCAAGATTTACCAGGAATCGGGCAGCGGTCGCTTGACGATGGCGTCGTGGCAGTCCACCTGGGATTCGATGTGCATGCGCGCCAGGGCCAGATAGTTGGCCTTCGGGCCTCCGCCCGAGCCGGTCACCTCACCGAGGTAGTCATTGTCCGCCCAGACTCGCCCGATCCACTCGGCGTGGTCTTCGCCGATGGTGATCGTGACGGTGTAGCGCAGCTGCCTGCCGTGCTTGTCCTTGCACATGTAGACGGTGGGGAACTGCATCGCGAAGCTGTCTTCCTCACTGCGCTGGCGCAGGAACTCGCGGGCTTCTTCGGTCAAGGACCTGCGCGCCTCGTCGCCGAGTTGCTGGAGTTCACTGCGAAAATAGTCGGACCGCTCCAGGAAGTGTTCGATCGCCTCGCTGGGCGAATACCCGTTGCGGCGGATCCAACTTGCGAAAGCGGACTCATGGCGTGAAGCCGGGTTCCGGGACGATCTGGACATCAATGCTCCTCAGGCAGGCGATAGATGGGCGGGCCTGTTTATTTTCCTGAAGCAGCGATGTTGATCCGATGAAGGTCTGTGCACGCGGTCTTCATGCCACACCGATTTCGAGGCGAAAAAAAACGCAGCGGAGATCCGCTGCGTCTGCATGATGCAAGTTGGCGTCCCCACGGGGGATCGAACCCCGGTCGCCACCGTGAAAGGGTGGTGTCCTAACCGCTAGACGATGGGGACGGATCTGGTATCCGTCGCATGGTCCGCGCGTGGCGCTGGACCTTGGATTGGTGGAGCCAGGCGGGATCGAACCGCCGACCTCCTGCATGCCATGCAGGCGCTCTCCCAGCTGAGCTATGGCCCCGATGTTGCCAAGAAAAAACGCAGCGGTTGCGCGCTGCGCTTCTTGTTTGAAGCTGGCGTCCCCACGGGGATTCGAACCCCGGTCGCCACCGTGAAAGGGTGGTGTCCTAGGCCTCTAGACGATGGGGACGCTGTCTAACCGATGCAGCAATTGCAAACAGGCCTAGTGCTTGCAACCCTTTGAAACGTGGTGGAGCCAGGCGGGATCGAACCGCCGACCTCCTGCATGCCATGCAGGCGCTCTCCCAGCTGAGCTATGGCCCCGGTGTCTTGGGAGCCCGGCATTCTAATGACCGGAATGTGGTTCCGCAAGCATTTTGCGCGGCCTTGCGCTTCAATGATCCGCGGTGCCGGCAGCGGTGCCCTTGGACCGCAGCCGCAATGCATTTCCGACCACAGAAGCCGAACTCAGGCTCATCGCCAGCGCGGCAAACATGGGCGACAGACTCCAGCCCAGCCAAGGGGTGAGCACGCCCGCAGCCAGCGGCACGCCCAGGCCGTTGTAGAGCAGGGCGAAGCCCAGGTTCTGGCGCATGTTGCGCACGGTCTGACGCGAGATGGTGCGAGCCCGCAGGATGCCGGCCAGATCGCCCTTGACCAGGGTGACCTGGGCGCTGGACATGGCCACGTCGGTGCCTGTGCCCATGGCGATGCCGACATCGGCCGAGGCCAGTGCCGGGGCGTCGTTGATGCCATCGCCTGCCATGCCGACCACACGGCCCTCGCCGCGCAAGCGCTCGACCAGCGCGGCCTTGTCCTGCGGGCTGGTCTGGCCGCGTGCTTCATCGATCCCGACCCGGGTGGCCACAGCCTGCGCGGTGCTGTCGGCATCCCCACTGGCCATGACCACGCGCACGCCTTGCGTGCGCAGGGCGGCGACCACCTCGGCCACGCCGTCCTTGATCGGGTCGGAGACCGCCAAGGCACCGGCCAGGGCGCCATCGACCGCGAGGAACACGACGCTGGCGCCACCCTGGCGCAGGGTTTCGGCGCCTTCGGCGAGTGGCTGCACATCCACGCCCTCGGCCTGCATCAGCGCCTGACTGCCCAGCGCCAGGCGACGGCCTTCGACCTGGCCGCGCACGCCCAGGCCGGTATCGGAGGTCATGTTCTGCGCGGGCGGCAAGGACATCTGACGGCGGCGTGCCTCGGCCACGATGGCCTGCGCCAGCGGGTGTTCACTGCCGGCATCCAGGCTAGCCGCCAGACGCAGCACTTCAGCGTCATCGAAGGGCGCAACGGCCTGGGTGCTGTCGAAGGTGGGCTGCCCGCGGGTCAGGGTGCCGGTCTTGTCGACCACCAGGGTGTCGACCGTGCCCAGGCGCTCGATCGCCTGGGCATCGCGGAACAGCACGCCCGCCTGCGCGGCCCGTCCGCTGGCGACCATGATCGACATCGGCGTGGCCAGGCCCAGCGCGCAGGGGCAGGCCACGATCAGCACGGCGACCGCATGCAGCAACCCATGCGTCCACGCTGGCTGCGGGCCGAACAATCCCCAGGCCAGCAGGCTCAGCAGCGCCGCGCCGACCACGCCGAGCACGAACCAGTACGACACCCGGTCGGCCATGGCCTGCATCGGCGCGCGCGTGCGCTGCGCCTGGGCGACGAGCTGCACGATCTGCGACAGCGTGCTGTCCGCGCCGGTGCGCGTGGCTTCGATCACCAGCGCGCCATTGCCGTTGAGGGTGGCGCCGATCACCGGCTCGCCCGGTCCACGGGCCACCGGCACCGGCTCGCCGGTGAGCATGGATTCGTCCAGATGCGAGCGGCCCTCGCGGACCACACCGTCCACCGGGACTTTTTCGCCCGGGCGTACACGCAGGCGATCGCCCGGGTGCAGCGCGTCCAGCGGCACATCGTGTTCCTCGCCATCGGCCTCGATGCGCCGGGCGGTGCGTGGCGCCAGGCCGAGCAGGGCACGGATGGCCGAGGAGGTCTGCTCGCGGGCCTTGAGCTCCAGCAACTGCCCCAGCAGGGTCAGGCTGATGATCGAAGCAGCGGCCTCGAAGTAGACCTCGACGCGTCCGTCCACCTGGAACGATGGCGGGAACACCTGCGGCGCCAGCAAGGCCACCCAGCTGTAGAGGTAGGCGGCACTCACGCCGGTCCCGATCAGCGTCCACATGTTGGGGCTGCGGTTGGCGATCGATTGCACCCAGCGCTGCAGGAATGGCCAGCCTGCCCACAACACGACCGGGGTGGCCAGCACGGCCTGCGCCCAGCCCAGGACGCCGGGCGATACGCCGGGCAGCCAGTGGCCGGCCATGCCCAGGGCGACGGTGACCACACTCAGCGGCAGCGTCCACCAGAAGCGCCGGCGGAAATCGGTTAGCTCCGGGTTCTCGCCATCCTCCAGCGAGGGCGTCATCGGCTCCAGTGCCATGCCGCACAGCGGACACGTGCCCGGGGCGTCCTGCACGATCTCCGGATGCATCGGGCAGGTGTACTGGCTGCCAGGCGGAGCGGGCGGGGCGGGATGCTGTTCCGGATGCAGGTAGCGCTGCGGATGCGCTTCGAATTTCTTCCGGCATCCATCCGAACAGAAAAAATAGGTGGTGCCGTCGACTGCGGCGCGGTGCTTGGCCGTGGCCGGATCGACCGTCATGCCGCAGACCGGGTCCTTCGTCTGCGTGTGCCGTGCCTCCTCCTGGCCCACGCCCGCGCGCCCGTCGCAGCATCCACCAGACGCAGCGGACGCTGCGGCATGGGCGGACGAAAGGTCGCGCTGTGGATCATCCAGGAACTTCTGACGGCAGCCGGCAGAGCAGAAGAAGAACTCGGTGCCATCGATGTCGGCCCGGTGTTTTGCGGTCTTCGGATCGACCACCATGCCGCAGACGGGGTCGGTGGCGGCGGCATCTGCTGCGCCATTTCCGGGCCGCTCCCGGGCGGGGCCGCAGCATCCGCCCCCTGCTGCGGCATCGCCGCCTCCGGGTTTCAGATATCGCGGCGGGTCGCCCAGGAACGCCTTGCGGCAGCCGGCCGAGCAAAAGAAATAACGCTCCCCATCCAGATCCGCCTGATGCCGGGCTGTCCCCGGATCGACCGTCATGCCGCAGACCGGATCGATGGCGCGCTCGTGCGTTGGTTGGGGCGTGCCACAACCGCAGCCGTGGTCGTTTGAATGCGCCATCTCAGCTGTCCCGGGTCAGTGCGGAGACGATCGGGCAGTCGCGCAGTGCGCCATGGCCCGGACAGGCCTCGACCATGACCTCCAGCGCATCGCGCACGCGGGCCAGTTCATCCATGCGCTGCTGGACCTGCTCCAGTTTGCGGCTGGCCGCCTGCTTGATCGCCGCCACGTCACCGCGCCCGTGGCTGATGGCCAGCAGCTCGCCGATTTCCTCCAGGGTGAAGCCCAAGGTCTTGGCGCGGCGGATGAAGTTCAGGCGGGCGACGTCGTCGTCGGCATAGCGACGGTAGCCGCCGGGCGAGCGCGGTGGTTCGGGCAGCAGGCGCTGGCGCTCGTAGTAGCGGATCGTGTCGATTGGCACCTGGGTCTGGCGCGAAAGCTGGCCGATGTTCATGCGCGGCTCCTACAAGGGTAGACACGCAGTCTCACCCTTGAGTCTGGTCAAGAGTCAAGGGTTTGGCCTTCGCGCGTTCAGCGTCGAACGTGAGGCGGGCGCCGCAGGGGATGGCTGGCGCCTGCACGCCCTGTGGCAGGGCCGCGGCGCAACTCCGCCGCGGCAGCGCGATGGCAGCGAACGAACTTCAAGGAACAGGCGGGTTTTGCCGCCGGCGATGCCGCGCTAGAACCAGAGACGCACGCCCGCGACCCAGCCATGGTCGAGCACCGGCTCGCCGGTCTCGCGCGCAAGATCGGCCGTGTTGCCGACCTTGCGCGTCCAGCTGTAACCCACGTAGGGCGCGAATTCACGGGTGAATTCGTAGCGCAGGCGCAGACCCGCTTCACCGTTGCTCAGGCCCTTGCCGATGCCATTGGGCCGGTCGTCGCGACTGAAGGCGTTGAGTTCCACGCGCGGGGTCAGGACGAGCCGGTTGGTCAGCAGCACCTCGTACTCGGCTTCGGTGCGCGCAGCCAGCCCATGGCTGCCGACATAGACGTGTGCCTCGAGCTCGAACTTGTACGGCGCCAGCCCGATCACGCCCACGCCCAGCCATTGCCGTGAAGGGCCGGGACCGAAATCGTGGCGCAGCGACACCGCGCGGTCCCACCACGGGCCGGTGGCATGGGTCCATTGCAATTCGACATCGCCCTCGCCAGGGCCGACGCGCGGGCGCTCGCCTTCGGTGCGCAGCCAGAACCTGTCGAAGCTGCCGCCAATGCCGACGCGTGCGTCCCAGGCCGCGATGCCGCCGTCCATTCGCTCCAGGCGATCGCCCCGGAACACGGCCACGGTGGGGTCGTCATCCATATGCGTGGCCATGTGGGCGTCGCCCACATCCGGGAACGCCGCGGCCAGTTCCTCAGGTGTGGGCCGGGGCAGGGCGGCGGGAACGGCATGCATGTCGTGCATGTCCATGCCCTCGTGCATGGCGTGTTCTGCCGGCATGGGCGGCGGTGTCTGTGCTGCCTGCGGCTGGTCATCATGCTGCATCGGCATCGGCATGCCAGCGTGATGCGAATGGGCGGAGGTGGATGACGCCTGATCGGCATCGACCGATGCCGTGGATGCGTCATCCTGCGGCGTCACATCCTGCATGTGCATGGCGGCATGATCGTGCTGCTGCGCCAGGGCTTCACCTGCGAAAAGCGCCAACGTAGCGGCGAGCAAGGAACGAGTCGGGAGGCGGCTCATGCGACGTGCACCTCGCGGAACATGCCCAGTTCCATGTGCAGAAGCATATGACAGTGATACGCCCAGCGCCCGAGCGCGTCGGCACTGAGCCGATAGCTGCGGATGCTGCCAGGCGGCACGCTGACGGTGTGCCGGCGGACCTGGAACTGGCCATCGGCACTTTCCTGGTCGCTCCACATCCCGTGCAGGTGGATGGGATGTTCCATCATCGTGTCGTTCACCAGCACGATGCGCACGCGTTCGCCGTAGTTCAGCCGGATCGGGGCGGCCTTGGAGAACGGGATGCCGTCGAAACCCCACACGTAGCGCTCCATGTTGCCGGTCAGGTGCAACTGGATCTCGCGGCCCGGTTCGCGCGGATCGGGATCGTCGAAGCGGCTGTGCAGGTCGGCATCGGTCAACACCCGGCGGCCGTTGTCGCGCAGGCCGATGCCGGGTTGGTCCAGGGCCCGCGTCGGGGTCATGGTCTGCATGTCCACCGCCGGATTGTTGGACTCGCTGGCCGGGTGCTGGATCATTCCGTCGTGCTGCATGTTGCCGTGATCCATCCCGGCCATGGCGCCGTGTTGCATGTTGCCGTGGTCCATCCTCGCCATGTCGTGGTGCCCCATCTGGCCATGTCCCATCGCCATCTGGTGCGGGCTTGCGGACGGGGAGGGCGCAGACGTGGCAGGCATCGACATGCCGCCCATGCCCATGTGGGCCATTCCGCCCATGCCCATGTCGGCCATGGTCAGGATCGGACGCGGATCCATGGGCGGGATCGGCGCCTGCAGGCCAGGGCGGGGCGTGAGCGTGGCGCGTGCATAGCCACTGCGGTCCATCGACTGGCAGAAGACCGTGTAGGGCTGGTCCTGGTCCGGCTGGACGATCACATCGACGGTTTGTGCGACCGCGATGCGGAACTCGTCCACGCTCACCGGGTGCACGGGCTGCCCATCGGCGGCGACCACCGTCATCTTCAAGCCGGGAATGCGCACATCGAAGAAGGTCATCGCCGCGCCATTGATGAAGCGCAGGCGGACCCGCTCGCCCCGCTGGAACAGACCGCTCCAGTTCGCATCCGGGCTGGCCCCGTTGACCAGGTAGGTATAGGTCAGGCCGGTGACGTCGGCCAGATCAGTCGGGCTCATGCGCATCGAGCCCCACATCAGACGGTCATCCAGCGCCGCCTTGAGGCCCTCGGCGCGCGCGTCGTGGATGAAATCACCGACCGTGCGCTTGTGGCGGCTGTAGTAATCGGCCTGCAGCTTGAGCTTGCGCACGATGGCGTGCGGATCCTCGTCGCTCCAGTCCGACAGGAGCAGTACGTGGTCCCGCGTGGCCCCATCCGGGTCCGGACCATCAGGCTTGACCACGATCGCGCCGTAGGCGCCCTTGGCCTCCTGCAGGCTGGAATGGGCGTGGTACCAGTACGTCCCAGATTGGTTCAAGTTGAATCGATAAAGATATGATTCTGAAGGGGATATTCCGAGGAAGCTCAGGCCCGGGACGCCATCCATCGCCGCCGGCAGGATGATGCCGTGCCAATGCAGCGAGGTTTCGACCCCAAGCTGGTTGGAGACCTGCAAGGTGACCTGGTCGCCTTCGCGCCAGCGCAGCGTCGGGCCGGGCAAGGAGCCATTGATGGCCACAGCATGGGCAGGCTTGCCGGTGATGTTGACCGGTAATGCACCGATGGACAGCTTGAACTCGGTGCCGGACAGGACCGGAACTTCCGGCGCGGACGCCGCCACTGGCGCCTTGGCCTGCGCCAGCCCGGGAAGCAAGGACGGACCGACGGCGAGCAACCCACCAGCGCCCGTGACAAAGCGTCGTCGACCAAGAGAGACGGGATGGCGCGGAGCATCCATGGGCACAGCACACGCGGGCAAGGAAGGACATCGAGTATGCGAAGTCTGGAGGCTGGTCCAGTCAATCCGACGAACCCCCGAAAACCCTGACGATCACGACACCTCGTATTTACATAATATACATTATGCGAAGTTTAAGCCCTCCGGCTCAGGCACTCAAACTGCCGCTAACCCCTTGTCCGCAGCGGCAACCGCTCTCGCTTTGATCGCCATTGGTGTCAGCCCTGCCCCGCTTGCCACGTACAGCACCTGCGGCTCCTCGGTGACTCCGCGAGCGTTATAAAAACATCTAGGCCATGCCGGCCTTGCCTTCAAACTCAATTGATCTCCTGCTAGAGAAGTAAACGGCCGAGTTAGATGTGATAAAAAAAGACGCCCGCATTACCGGGCGCCTTTGATAAGTGATTGCAGGCACGTCAAGCGCTTTATCGCTGCTTGGACGTCAGAATCTGAAGGTCATCCAGCCGCCGAAGAACGTGGCATCGCCGAACCCGGCATCCTCCATCGATGACGAAGCGAGGAACCGCTCGGCACGCGCGGTGAAAGATACGTAGCGGTTGACCTTCCAGGTCGTGTTGAGGCGTAACAGGTCACCGGTGTGCTTGCCACCGATCAGCTGAGTACCGGCGTACGGCGCGCCGGTGCTGGTGTAGACGGCATCGCTGGTGTCCTCCCGCCAAACCCGCTGGTACTGCAGCTGCACGCTAGTGGTTTTGGTCGGCGCGAACTGGAAGATCGGCGCAAACGCCATGTAGTTCGATGCGCCGAACCAGGTTCCCCAACTGTGATACGGGCCACTGCCGAACAGGATCGAACTGTTGTGCAGCGTGCCGGTGCCATAGGCGCCGCCGCCGGAGCTGAGGTCGGCGTGGAAGCCGAGTTGCGGTGACCAGCCCTGCGTGGACAGCTTCCAGTTGAAGGTCGAGTACGCCGAATAGGCGCGCAGGTCGCGGTCGCCGAAGTCGCCGGTCTGGTAGATCGCCGCGGTGTCGAACGTCAGCGCACCGTGCGTGCCGTAGAAGTGCACGCCGAAGTAGTCGCGCGTCTCCTTGGCGACCTTGCCGCCCCAGGCCTTGTTGTCATCGCTGGCGTGGAACCAGAACGGGTCCAGGTACAGGCCAGTGCCCGCCAGCCGAAAGCCGGCCAGCACTCCGCTGAAACGTTTGCTCGACAGCGTGCCATCGTCGAAGTAACCGCTCTGTTGGTCCACGTAGCGGTAGTCGAACACGTCCAGTCGCTTGTCCGTGCCGATCGCCCAGGCACGCACGCCGTCGAACGTGATGCGGGTGTTGGCATTCTCGCGCGTGGTTACCAGCCACTGCGGACCATCCTGGAAGTCCTGGCGTCCCACGCGCATACCGACATCGGCATCGCCCCACTTGCCGGTCAGGTCGACGAAGGCCTGCTGCAGCGTGGCGTCGTCCTGTTGTGAGACCGGCTTGCTGGTGACGTTTCGGCCGTCGTAGCTGCCGTGCGCCAATTCTGTAAATGCACGGAAATGCTCGCCCACGTGCAGGTCCGCGCCGAGGAAGGCGCGATACAGCCAAGGCGACTGCGAGGCCGCGCCGTCGCGCAGGCCGATGGCGCTGTAGTAGTTGCCACGGAAGCGCTGCTCCATGCTCAGGCTGAGATAGGCGCTACCGCTGTCGTTGAACGGGATGTACTTGAGCCCGTCGAACATCCCGGTGCGCTTGGCTGGATCGCGCAGCACGGACCAGTCCTCGACGTAGCGCGACAACCAGGTGTCGGCACCGGTCTTGCCGCCCCAGCCCTGCGCGGCCAGCGGATACCCCGCATCCTTGCTGGCGACCTGCGCCTGCGCGGTGGGCGCGCCCGCCGCCATGGCAATGGTGATGAATAGTGTGATCTTGCGCTTGTGCATGGCGCTCCCCCTCCCGAAGGTCTTCATGCGACGCGGTTGGATGCTCCGCGCCAGTCGTGGTTGTTGGTGATCACCGCATCCAGGTCCAGCGTGTCTTCGCCGGGGATGCGGATGCGCTTGTATTTCATCTCCGGAGCATCGACCGGAATCGTGGCGTCCAGGCCCATCTTTGCGCCCACGCCATCGTCGGTAGACGGATCGAGCTTGGAACCCTGCGAGTTGCCGATCACGACCAGGTCGCGGTCGGCCTGGAAGCGCGTGGACACCGCCCACTCGACTTCCTGCGGGTTGTGGATGTCCACATCGGTATCCACCACCACGACATGCTTGATGTCGTAGTGCGCGGCGAACGCACCGAGGATGACGTTCTTGCCCTCGCCGTTCTGGCGCTTGGCCAGCTTGACGTACAGGTGGTAACGGCCGACGCCGCCCAGCGCCAGATGTACGTCCTGCACGCCGGGAAAGCTGCGCTGCAGTTCGTTGAGGATGGTGGCCTCGCGCGGGATCGCACCCAGCAGCAAATGCTCCAGGCCACCGCCGACGATGGTGTGGAACATCGCGTCGCGGCGATGGGTGATCGCATCGACCTCGATCACATGGCGGCGCGCGCGCTCGCCGTAATACTGGGGAAACTCGCCGAACGGGCCTTCTTCCTCGCGTTCGTCGGCCAGCAGGCGGCCTTCGATGATGATCTCGGCATGCGCCGGCACGCGCACTTCGTTGGTGGTGCACTTGACCACCTCCAGCGGCTGGCCATGCAGCGCACCGGCGATCTCCAATTCGTCGTGATCAACCGGCACGATTGCCTGCGAGGAAAGCAACGTGGCCGGGTCCACGCCGATGGCGATTGCCATCTGCAGCGGCTTGCCGTCCTTTTCGGCCATGCGGTAGTAGTGGTCGGTATGGCGCGGAAGCAGCAGCACGCCGATGCGGTTCTTGCCGCTGATCTGGCAGCGGTGGATGGCGACGTTCTGGATGCCGGTTTCCGGGCTGCGCGAAATCAGCAGGCCGGCGGTGATGTAGGCGCCGCTGTCGTGTTCGTTGTGGGTCGGGATCGGCAGCTGCTTGAGCAGGTCGACGTCGGTGTGCACGACCTCTTGCGCCGGCGCGTCGGTGACTTCCTTGAACGGGATCGGGTTGGATGCGGCGTGCTGGAAGCGGGCCAACAGATCCTCCTGCGCCACGCCCAGGGCCTCGGCCATCCATCCACGGTCGGAGACGATGCCGGAGATGACCGGGATCGCATGCGCGCCATCGGGATTGGGGAAATACGTGGCCTGGCGGCCATCCAGCTTGTGCGCGACCGCGGCGATCTGGTGACGCAGCTTGAGCCCGTCTCGCGCCACGGCCAGTGCGCCACGCTCGGATAGGCGGTCCAGCCATTCGCGCAGTGACAGCGCACCACTCGTACGCACGGTTTGGGAATTCGAATCAGCCATGGTTGACTCCATCGTTCTGCCGCGCGCCAGGGACTGCGCACGTGGTGTGTGAACACCGGCACGCCCCTGTGCCGGCGGGAAATTGCAGGGGGATCGCCCGGACGCCATGCGCCGCGCGATCTTGCGGCGTCAGAGCGTCTTGCCGCGCGTTTCGGGAATGACCACTGCGCCGATCAGGTAGATCAGCCCGATCACGCCGGTGAATACCGCCAGCACAGTCGGGATCTGCTCGGGCGTGGCGCTGGCCAGGGAGACGAAGGTCGGCATGGTGCCGCCCAGCGCGAAACCGATGTTCCAGCTCAAGCCGGTGCCGCTGGCACGCAGATCGGTGGAGAAGCGCTCGTTGAGGAAGATCATGATCGGCGCGATCGCCGCACCGCCGATCAGCGAGATCGCCACCGCGTACAGCAGCACCCTGTCGGCCGATCCGGCTACGCCGCTGACGCCATGGAACAGCAGCGGCAGGCCGACCATCGCGGCCAGGCCGGCGACCAGGAAGCTCGGCTTACGGCCGACCTTGTCGCTGAGCCAACCGAAGCACAGCGAGCTGACGATCACTGCCACCGAGCCCCACATCAGGATGTGCGAGCTCTGCCCGTGCGGCACCTTGGCGACCAGGTTGAGCAGCGTCGGCAGATAGCCGGAGGTCAGGTAGTAGGTGGCGCCGCCGCCGAAGGTGATCAGCAGGTTGACCAGCATGATCTTGCGGTATTCACGGCCGAACACGCGGCGCACCGGTGAGATCTGGGGTGCCGCCGCGATCTTGCCGCTGACCTTGGCCTCCTGCAGCTGCTTCCAGACCGGAGATTCCTCCAGAAACTTGAACATGATCAGGCCGAAGGCCGTGCTGATCAGGCCGGTGAAGAACATGAAGCGCCAGCCCCACTGATCGAACTGCGCATCGGGAAAGATGCCCGACAGCACGAAGTACGCGACCGAGGCCATCAGCGCGCCGATTCCCGCGCCAGCTCCGCCGACCAGGCCGGACACCAGGCCGCGGTACTGCGGTGGGATCGATTCGGTGCCGATGGTGTGGGTGGAAGCCACGATGCCGCCGACAAACAGGCCCTGCACCACGCGCAGGGCCAGGAACAGCACCGGTGCCAGGTATCCGACTTGCTCGATGGTCGGTAGCACGCCGAAGGCGGCGGTGGCCAGGCCGACGCCGACCATCGCCACCATCAGCGCGATCTTGCGGCCCTTGCGGTCGGCATAGGCACCGAACACGGCCGAGCCCAGCGGACGCACCAGCAGCGCCACCGCGAACGAGGCGTAGACCGCCGCCAGCGACAGCGTGGGCGTATGCGAGGGGAAGAACAGCCGGCCCACGATCGGGGCGACATACAGCAGCAGAAACAGGTCGAACAGGTCGAGCGCCCACCCGAAGGTGGAAGCAAATGCTGCGAGCAGCACTTTGCGCGGTGGAATAGGCGCAGCCGCCTCCTCCGCCCCGCCTGGCGAGGTCATGGTTCCGCTCATGTTTCCCCTCCTCGGAAATGGATGAACGTTGCTCAAGTTGTAGCCGTGCGCGGCCAAGGCCGCATGGGCATCGCGCCTTGCGGCGTTGGCCTGCCCGACGGGCGCACCCCGGAAGGGGCAATGGCCGCAGCCTCGCCCAGGCAGTCGATAATTCCAAATAATGAATTTAGATATGATCCATCAAATTTTCTGACTTCATCCCCGGAGGGGGCGATGGACCTGCGACAGATCAATTACTTCCTGGCGCTGTACGAAGAAGGCAGCGTCACGCGCGCGGCCCAGCGCATGAACGTGGTCCAGCCTGCGCTGTCGATGCAGATCGCCAAGCTGGAGCGTGAGCTGGAACAGAAACTGTTCGAGCGCACGCCCAAACGCATGGTGCCGACCGCGGCCGGCCGCACCCTGCACCGGCTGGTGACGCCGATCCAGCGCGACCTGGCCGCTGCGATGACGCATATGGCCAACCTGTCCGGCACGGTCTCGGGCGAGGTGTCCATCGGCGTGCTGTCCTCGGTCACGCGTAGCGTGATCCCCGCGGTGCTGATGGCCTACTCGGCCGACTATCCCGAGGTGCGCATCTCCATCGCCGATGGTTATTCGCAGACTTTCATCGAGTGGGTCAACACGGGGCGCCTGGACCTGGCGGTGATCAACCGGCCGGCGCGGCGCCTGGGCCTGGAGATGATTCCGTTGCTGGAAGAAGAGATGGTCCTGGTCGGCGCGCGCGGCAACGTGCCGCCGCCGATCCGCTCGCTCGGCGACGTGACCGCGCTGAAGCTGGTGCTGCCGTCCAAGCGCCACGGCCTGCGCGCCGAACTGGAGCGCCACATGGCCGGTCTCACGGTCGAACTGGAACCGCAACTGGAGATCGACTCGACCGACTCGATCGCCGACCTGGTCGCACGCAGCGACTGGTTCACCGTACTGCCCAGCATCGCCGTGCACCGGCAGCTGCTGGACGGCTCCCTGGTCGGTTACTCGATCGGTCGCTCCCGCATCACCCGCCACTTGGTGGTTATCCACCAAGCGCGTCATCCGTTGGGTCCGGCAGCCACGCTGCTGGTCGAGCGCCTGCGCGATGCCCTGCACGACACTCGCGCATCGCTGGAGCCGATTCTCATCAGATCATCTGATAAAAAAGATAAGGACTGATTATTAGACTTGATGATAATGCCGCGCTAGCGTCGCCTCTGGGAGTGGCGCGCCATCCGCGGGCGTGCCGCCGCCGAACTTCGATTCCTCGGGGCGCGGCGGTCGGGAGGCGCGGTGGGATGCAGCGTGCATCGACGCGGCCGCGGGCCGTTGCCGTTACGCACCAGGCGTCCTGCCACCGACGCGTCCGGATCGTCGTGCGCCACGCACACAGGACCGCCTCCGTGACCCGTTTTCCCGCCAAGCACTGGATCGACGGCACCGCCGTCGGCACCGTCTCCCTCCCCAGCGAAGACCCGGCCAACGGCGCGGTCCTCGGCCAGTACGCCGATGGAGGCACCGCCGAAGCGCAGGCCGCGATCAACGCGGCGCGGCGCGCGTTCGACCACAGCGCCTGGGCCGCCTCGCCGCGTCTGCGCCAGCGCGTGCTGCTGGACTGGGCCGCTGCGCTGCAGGCGCGTGCCGGTGAACTCGCCGAATTGCTGACCCATGAGAACGGCAAGGTCATCGCCCAGTCGCGCGGCGAAGTGGCCGGGGCGATCTCAGAAGTGGAGTACTACGGCGGCCTGGCCCGTCACATCCCCGGCCACGTGCTGGAGCCCGAGCCCGGCGTGCTCTCCACGGTGCTACGCGAGCCGGCCGGCGTGGCCGGCATCATCGTGCCGTGGAATGCGCCGGCGGTGCTGCTGGTTCGCGCACTTGGCCCGGCGCTGGCCGCCGGCTGCACGGTGGTGGTCAAGCCGGCCGCGCAGACCACGCTGTTCAATGCCGCGATCCTCGCCCCGCTGCTGCAGCATCCGCAGCTGCCGGCCGGGGTGGTCAACGTCTTCAGCGAGGCCGGCAATGCCGGCGCCTCGCTGCTGGCGACCTCGCACAACGTCGACGTGATCTGCTTCACCGGCTCGACCGCGGTGGGCAAGACCATCATGCGCAACGCGGCCGACAGCATGAAGAAACTCTCGCTGGAACTGGGCGGCAACTCGGCCTGCCTGGTGTTCCCCGACGCGGACTTGAACGCAGTCGCGCCCAGGCTCGCCGCGGCCGCCACCATCATCTCCGGCCAGCAGTGCACCGCCGCGCGTCGCGTGCTGGTGCATGCAAGCAAGCTGGCGGAAATGAAGCAGGCCCTGGCCGGCGCGCTCGACGCCCTGCGCCTGGGCCCGGGCATCGATCCGGCCACGCAGGTGGGCCCGTTGATCGATCGCCGCTCGCGCGACACCGTCGCCGCACAGGTCGCCAAGGCCTGCGAGCACGCCGACGAAGTGCTGCTGCGCGGCGGCGTGCCCGACGGCGCGCTGGCCACCGGTGCGTTCTTCAAGCCCTCGCTGGTGTATCACCGCGACAGCAGCGCGGATTTCGTTCAGGAGGAGATCTTCGGACCCTTCCTGGTGCTGGAATCCTTTGAGGACGAAGCCGAGGCGATTGCGCGGGCCAACCATACCGTGTTCGGCTTGTCGGCCAGCGTGTGGACCCACGACGGCGCGCGTGCCCTGCGCGTGGCGCGTGCGCTGCGCAACGGTACGGTGTGGATCAACGAGCACAACAAGCTGCTGGCCGAGGTGGAAACCGGCGGCTATCGACAGAGCGGCCTGGGCCGCCTGCATGGCTACGACGCGCTGACCGACTTCACCGAACTCAAGCACATCTACCAGGCGCCGGGCGTGGCCGGCACCGGCCTGTAATGGCCGACTCAGGAGAAAGCCCGATGCGTGCAGACCCGCCCCAGAATCCGCCGATGATTGTCGGCATCTCCGGCGCCAGTGGCGTGATTTACGGCGTGCGCCTGCTGGAAATGCTCAAGGCCCTGCAGATTCCCTCGCACCTGGTGATGTCCAAGTCCGCCGAGATCACCATCGCCCACGAGACCGACCTGAAGATCGCCGACGTCAAGGCGCTGGCCACGCAGGTCCACGCGCATCACGACATCGCCGCGGGCATCTCGTCGGGCTCGTTCCGCACGCGCGGCATGATCATCGCCCCGTGCTCGATGCGTTCGATGTCCGAGATCGCCACCGGCGTGACCTCCAGCCTGCTGACCCGCGCCGCCGACGTGGTGCTCAAGGAGCGCCGCCGCCTGGTCCTGATGGTGCGCGAGACGCCGCTGCACACCGGCCACCTGCGCAGCATGACCCAGCTGTCGGAGATGGGCGCGATCATCGCCCCGCCGGTGCCGGCGTTCTACGCGCGGCCGTCGTCGATCGATGAGATGGTCGACCACACCGTCGGCCGGGTATTGGATCTGTTCGACATCGAGACCGGGACGGTAAGGCGGTGGCGGCAGGAGTCGAACGCGGCGGTGGGCGAAGAGAAGTAGCGGCAGGTCTACGCTGTTCCTGCGTTGGCATCGATGCTGCCCGACCGAAAGCAAAGGCTTTCGTATTGCTTTGCAGACTGATTTCCCGACATCCCCGCGAAGATGATGGCTCCCTTCGAACGTTGAAGCTGGAGCAAAGGCTTTCGCACGGCTTCGCCGCGCGACCTACTTTCTTTGCTCGTGCAAAGAAAGGTAGGCAAAGAAACGCCCCGGACGGCACGCCTGCGCTTCGCGCAGGTCCGCTGCGGGCCGAGGGATTTTTGTAAGGGACATCCATGTCCCTTACAAAAACGTCGTGCATCCATGCACGACGCCCTGCGGGTCTGTCCTCGTCCCTCCGCCGTGCCTCAACGTGGGCCCGGAGAGCCGAAAGCCGAAAGCGAGGAACGAGGAACGAGGAACGAGGAACGAGGAACGAGGAAGCATGTCCCTAGTCATGCCTTTTCTGCACACGTTGTGTTGAATTCCAAAACCCCCAGCGGCCATTCCTTTCCGCTCATCTCGCTAATGTCTTACGCCAGCGGCCACCATTGACTATTGCATTTGCAATTTTCAGTTGCAATTGCAGTTGCGGTTCGTATGCACTTGTTTCTGGCTTTTCCATCCCCTCGAGGTTGGGCGGAGGTTGGTGGGCAAAACCCGTCAGGGCGACGCGCAGGACGCGTGTCGTTCTTGGAAGGGACATGGATGTCCTTCCAAAAATTCCCGTCACCCGCCGCGGACTTTTCGCGCAGCGAAAAGCCAATCCCCAAGGGCGTGTTGTCCCGTCATTCGGCTGTTGAGAAGCGCCTCTTTGCCTAGATTTCCTTACACAAACAAAGAAAGTAAGTCGAGCCGCGCAGCGGCACGAAAGCCTGTGCTCTCGCCTCAGCTCTCGTCTTAACCCTGGCTTTGGCTCTGGCTCTGGACTTCCAATCCCCGTGAGGCACGGCGGAGGGACGAGGACAAGACCCGGAGGGCGCCGTGCATGGATGCACGGCGTTTTTCTAAGGGACATGGATGTCCCTTAGAACAATCCCTCGGCCCGTAGCGGACCCGCGAAGCGGGCGTGCCGCCCGGGGCGTGTTGACCAGACATGCGTCTGTTGAAGAGCGCCTCTTTGCTTACCTTTCTTTGCACGAGCAAAGAAAGTAGGTCGGGCGGCGAAGCCGCACGAAAGCCCTTGATCTTGCCTTTGACCTGCGCCTGCATCGCACGTAACGCTCAGAAGAAGGCGAAGCAAACGACCAGCCAACACCCAAATGCCATGCCGAGCTACACGTGACAAGCATCAAGCCCGCAGCATCCCCTCCGCGATCTTCTCCGCAATCATGATCGTCGGAATATTGGTATTGGCCGATGGCAGTCGCGGCATCACCGATGCATCGGCCACATAGAGGTTCTCCATTCCGATCACCCGGCCAGCAGGATCCACCACCGCCTCCGGGTCGCCCGCCTGCCCCATCCGGCAGGTCCCACTGGCGTGCCACACGCCGAACACGTTGGCGCGCACGAACGCCTCTAAGTGCGCATCATCGGCCAGCACCGCCGCCATCGACCGCCCACCGTTCATGAAGCGCCGCAACACCGGCCCACGCAGCCCCGCCGGTACATCCAACATCGCCCCCAGCACCTGCGTCAGCAGCGCATTGCGACGCGTGACCGCACTGAGCTTCTTGATGGCGGGCGTGAAGCCGGCCGGGAACAGGTCGTCGAGGCTGGGATTGAGCGCCTCGCACACCGCCAGGCGTACCAGCTGGCGCACGCCGTGCATCATCCGTTGCAGATCGGCCGGCGCGGACAGCAGGTTCAAATCGACCCTGGGATAGTCATCGGGCGAAGCCGACACCAGCTGCACGCTGCCCTGCGACTGCGGCTGGTTGCACCACAGGAACAACAAGCTCAGGCGCTGGCCCAGCGCATGCCAACCGGCGCGGGCCGATGCGGTCAGATACATGTCAGATGCGGTTCCGCCCTCAATGCCGGAGCTGTAGCGCATGGCGACGAAGCTGGCGCGGCGGTAGCTGGCCGGCAGCCGCAGCGCACGCGGCAGGTACTGGCACAGCGTCAACGCGGGATGATCACGCAGATTGCGGCCGACGCCTGGGCGATCGGCAACAACGTCGATTCCCAGCGCGGCTAGCCCCCTGCCTTCCCCGATGCCGGCACGCATCAGCAGCGCGGGCGACTGAAGCGCGCCGGCGGTGAGGCTGACCCGCCCTGCCCGCACCACCTCGCGCGCGCCGGCGCGCTCCAGCTCGACGCCGACCACGCGACGGCCTTCGAACCTCAGGCCGACCACGCGTGCGTTGGCGCGGATCTCCAGGTTGTGGCGCGCGCGTACACCTGCGTCGAGGTACCCCATCGCGCTGGAGACGCGCCGGTCGTGTTCGTTGGAAAACGCTGGCGGGAACAGGCCGTCGTCGAAGTCGCCGTTCTGGTCCAGGCGCATCGACAGTCCGCTGGCCGACAGCGCCTGGGTCACCGCCACGGCATAGGGCGGGAAGTCCTGAGGCTTGATCCGCCGGATCGGGATGGGGCCTTCAGCGCCATGCAACGGGCCGTTGCAGTCGAGATCGCGTTCGAGCCGGCGGAAGTAAGGCAGCACGCCACTCCAGTCCCAACCCTTGGCGCCCAGCGCGGCCCAGGTGTCGTAATCGCGCGGCAGACCGCGGTTGGCCGCCTGCACGTTGATGGACGAGCCGCCGCCCATCACCCGGGCCTGTTCATAGGCGCGCGACAAGGCGCGACCATCGGAGGTACGCGTGGTCGAGGCCGACAGGCCCGGCCAGATATAACGCGCTCCGTGAAACAGCGCCATCGGATAGCTGTCGAGCAGCGCCGCCGGCACGTTGCCCGGCGGGGTGTCGACGCCGGCCTCGACCAGTAGCACACGTCGGGAGGGGTCGGCAGAAAGCCGGTTGGCAAGCACGCAGCCAGCCGAACCACCGCCGACGATCACCTCATCGAACACCTGCGTCATCGCACTCCCCTCCGCGGCCCGCGCCACGCGGCGCAGGCCTGGAAAAAAATCCACGCGCGCCGCACGCGCGTGGGACGCCGGCGCGGCGCGCATGCGCGGTCGCGCCTGGCGGGCGAAGCGATCAGCTACCCTGGAAATTCGGCTTGCGCTTGGCGTGGAACGCCTCGACGCCTTCGCGGAAATCGTCCGAGCTGCGCAGGCGGCTATAGCAGTGACCTTCCAACTCGATGGCGATGGACAGCGAGGAATCTTCGGTATCGTTGAGTAGCTTTTTGGCGGTGCGCTGGGCCAGCGGCGAGAAGCCGACCAACTCCTTGACCAGCGCGTCGGTGGCAGCCTCCAGCTCGCTATCGGCGACCAGTTCAGTGGCGATGCCCCAGTCATAGGCCTGTTGCGCCTTGATGCGCTTGGAGCGCATGACGATGTCCTTGGTGCGGGTGATGCCGACGATCTTCTGCAAGCGCGCCGAACCGCCCGACCCCGGGATCTGGCCGAGCTTCTGCTCGGGCAGCGCGTATTCGACCGTCTCGGAGACGATGCGGAAATCGCAGGCCAGCGAGATCTCAAAGCCCACGCCGAAGGTGTAGCCGCGGTTGGCCGCGATCACCGGCTTCTTGGCGCGTGCGGGGGCGGCAATGTTCCAGGCCAGATGCGAGACGTGTTCGGGCGAAGCTTCAAGGAAACCCATGATGTAGCCGCCGGAGGAGAAGTGCTCGCCTTCGGCGCGTAGCACGATCACGCGCACACGGTCATCGGCATCGAGCTGCTCGAATGCCAGGCGCAGCGCGTCGCGCTGCTCCATGCTGATCGTGTTGAACGGCGCGCGTTCCAGCACGATGTCGCCGCGCTGAGCGTCGGCGTCGACTTCGATGCGGAAGCCGTCGTGGGTTTCGGTGGTCTTGGACATGGGGTTCTGCCTTGTGGGAACGTGAAAGGTAACGGCTCAAGGGGCCGGAGCGTATTCGCCCGCGGTGAGCTTGCGGCGCAGCAGCTTGCCGACCGGCGATTTGGGGATGTCCTGTACGAACACGAAGCGGCGCGGACGCTTGAAGTTGGCCAGTTTTGAGTCGCGGCACCAGGCATCGAGCTCTTCCTGGGTGACCGGAGCGCTGGCCTTGATGAAGGCGGTGACCACACTCCCCCAGCGCTCGTCGGGTAGACCGACCACGGCCACCTCGTCGACCTTGGGATGCAGCGAGAGATGGCTCTCGATCTCCACCGGCGAGACGTTTTCGCCACCAGAGATGATCATGTCGTCGACGCGGCCGGTGACGAACAAATCGCCCTCCTCGTCGACATAGCCGGTGTCGCCGGTGAAATACCAGCCGTCGCGCAGCGATTTTGCATCGGCATCCGGGCGGCGCCAGTAGCCCTCGAAGGCCTCGTCGCCGGCCAGCAGCGCGACGATCTGGCCTTCCTCGTTGACCGCGGCGCGCTCGTCGCCCGAGGTCGCCTCCAGCTTGACCACCCGGATCATCTGGTTGATGCCTGAGCGTCCGGCGCTGCCCGGCTTGCCGGCCGCGTCGTCCTCGATGGTGAAGGTATAGACCTCCGAGGAACCATAGTGATTGACGAACAGGTCGGGCCTGAAGGCCTGGTCCAGCTTCCGCAGCAAGCCATCGGTCATCGAGGCACCTGCATAACCCAGCTTGCGGACCGAGGCTACGTCGGTGTCCGCAAAACTCGGATGGTGCACAAGATCGTGATACAGCGTCGGCACCAGGTACAGGTTGTCGATCTTTTCCTTGGCGATCAGCTTCAGCGCACCGGCCGCGTCGAACTTGGGCAGGCACACAAAGACGCCATTGATGATCGAGCTGGCCAGCAGCGAGCGCACGCCCATCGTGTGATACAGCGGCATCACGCCCAGCGTGCGCTCGCCGTTGCCATAGAGGTTCTGTGCGACATGGGCGATCGCCGCAGCGCGCTCGGCGCGGTGCCGGCGCGGCACGCCCTTGGGCTTGGACGTGGTGCCCGAGGTGTAGAGCATCAGCGACCAATCGTCGGCACTGGCAAGTGGAGTGGCCGGGGGCGCATCCAGCTCCAGCCAATCGGCGAAGCGCTGCGCGCCCGGCCGATCGATGTCCAGGGTCACATGCAGCACCGATTCGTCCAGGCCGGCGGCGGCAATCGACTTTGAAGGCGCGTCTTCATAGACGATGACGCGCGCCTCGGCGTCGTGCACACAGAAACCCACGTCCTCGGCCGTTGCGCGCCAGTTGAGCGGGGTGAGAATCACACCGGCGAACTGGCAGGCCCAGTGCAGCGTCGCCGCTTCCCAGCGGTTGCGCAGCACGCTGACCACGTGATCGCCGTGCTTGACGCCCGCCGCATCCAGCCCGGCCACGATGGACGAGATGGCGTGGTACCACGCCTCGTAGCTCAGGCGGGTATCGCCGTCGACGATGGCGAGGGCCTTGGGATTGCGTTCGACGCTGGCAAGGAAACTGGTGCCGAGATCAAGCATGTGCGCGTTCCTCCTTCAACCGCTGCTGCGCATGCAAGGCGGCCTTGATAATGGTGGCGTAACCCGTGCACCGGCACAGATGCCCGGACAACATTTCTTTGAGTTCACGCTCGCTCGCGTCGGGCTGCGCGCGTAGGAAGCCATCCAGCGACATCAGGATGCCTGGCGTGCAGAAGCCGCACTGCAGACCGTGGTGTTCGCGGAAGGCCTCCTGCAGCACACCCAGCGTGTGCCCCCCGTCCGGCGAGAGGCCTTCGATGGTCTTCACGTCAGCGCCGTCGCTCTGCACAGCCAGCGCCAGGCACGAGCGTGCCGGCAGACCATCGATCAGCACGGTGCAGGCACCGCAGACACCGTGCTCGCAGCCCACGTGGGTGCCGGTGGCGCCTAGCTCGTGGCGCAGGAAGTCGGACAACAGCATCCGCGGTTCGGCCTGCCCTTCGACCTTGCGGCCGTTGAGGGTGAGGCTGACCGCGTGGCGCATGCTGGCAATCAGTTTCGGCATCGCAGTGCCTCCTCGATGGTCTCGCGGCCCAGGCGGCGCACCAGCTCGCGGCGATAGCGCGCGGTGGCGTGCAGGTCGTCGCGGGCTTCCAGGTCCCAGGCGTACTGGTTGAGGGCGTCGTCGAAATCCGATGCGCCAGGCAGCGGCAGCTCACGCACGTTGGGGATGTCGGCGACGCCGCCGACGCCCAGGCGCACGCCGGTATCGGTGGCAACTGCGGCGCAGGCGACGATGGCGAAATCGCCGTGGCGACGGCCGACCTCACGGAACGCATAACCGGTGCCCGGCTGTGCGGCGGGGAACGTTACCGACTCGATCAGCTCGGTGTCGCCACGCGCGGTGGCCATCATGCCGACGAAGAACTCCGAGGCCGGGATCGAACGCGCTTTCTTACGATGGCGTAGCTGCAGCGTGCCGCCCAGGGTCAGCAGGCACAGCGGCTGCTCGGCACTGGGATCGGCATGAGCAACCGAACCGACCACGGTGCCGCGGTTGCGGGTCTGCGCGTGGCCGACCCACGGCAACGCCTTGGCCAGCAGGGGCAAGCGCGGATCGCGCGTGGCCCAGTCCAGCAGCCTGGCCTGGCGCACGCCGGCGCCCACACGGATACCGGCGTCAGTCGCTTCGATCTT
The DNA here is from genome assembly GCF_058448525.1 of Pseudoxanthomonas sp. JC1303. NCBI lineage: Bacteria > Pseudomonadati > Pseudomonadota > Gammaproteobacteria > Lysobacterales > Lysobacteraceae > Pseudoxanthomonas > Pseudoxanthomonas sp. JC1303. The sequence goes on from NZ_CP185958.1 coordinate 3,944,807, forward strand.
CGAGAGCGATTCGACGTGCATCACGTCCACCAGCAGCGCCGGCTTGGCCAGGCGCATGCTCAGCATCGGCACCAGCGACTGGCCACCGGCGATGATGCGCGCCTGGTCGCCGTGCTCGTGCAGCTGCGCCAGCACGTCCTCGCGCGATTCGGCGCGGAGATAGTCGAACGGCGCGGGCTTCACAGGTTGACTCCGAACTTGCGCAGCACGCGCTTGAACCAGCCGACAAGGCCACCGCTGCCGCCGCCGGCCTTGGACGCAAGCCCGTCGAACAACTGGCCGATCACCACCTTGGCCGCGCCGTCCAGCAGGCGCCCGCCGATGGACGCGACCTTGCCACCGATGACGACCTCGTACTGGTAATGGATTTCGGTCTGGCCGGGCGTCGGTTCCTTCAGGGTCACCGCACCGCTGCCGTTGCCGAAGCCCAGCGCGCCGGTGGTGGTGCCCTTAAGCGTGAGCGACTCGGGCTCGTTCAAGTCGTACAGGCCAACCTTGGCCTTGTAGCGCCCCTTGACCGGACCGATGCCGAGGGTGACGTCGGCAGTGAACTCGGTCGGTGACGGCTTCTCGATGCCGTGCGCGCCGGGAATCACCGAGGCCAGCGTATCCGGGTCAAGCAGCATCTCCCACACCTGCTGGCGCGGGGCGGACACCTTGGCGATGCCTTCTCCGGTGAGCTTGCGCTCGCCGGGCTTGGCCGGCGGCGCGGCTTTCTTGGCCAACGGCCGCTTGGGCGGTGCTTCCTCACCGTGCAGGTGCAACGCCAGGCGCGAGGGCAGCAACGGCAGCTCGACGTCACTGATGGACAGCGCATCGGCGACCGCATTGGCCAGGCACACCGGCGTGGACATGCAGTTGCCCTCGCCCACGCCTTTGGCGCCCAGCGGCGTAAACGGCGACGGCGTCTCGTGATGCAGGATCAGCGGCGAGACCACTTCCATGGTGGTCGGCACCAGGTAGTCGGCGAAGGTGCCGGAAAGGAAGCTGCCGTCGGCACCGTAGCTGTGTTCTTCGTACAGCGCCGCGCCCAGCGCATGCGCGTAGCCGCCGTTGACCTGCCCCTCGACCATGCCCGGATGCAGGATCCGGCCGCAGTCGTGCATGGTCACGTACTTGTCGATGCGAACTTCGGCGGTGTCGCGGTCGATCTCGATGCCGCAGAAGTCGAAGATGAAGCCGTGGCACAGCGAGCTGTTGACGCCGTCCTGCGCATCCGGCGCGGTGAGTTGCGGCGGCGTCCAGAATGCGGTCTCGCGGATCGCATGATCGACGTCGTCCGGCAGCGTGCCCGGTGCCCAGTGGCTGCTTGATGCCACGCGCGCGAAGGGCAGCGGATTGGCTTCGCTGTCCTTCCGCCGCAGCGTGCCGTCGACAAACTCGATCTCGTCCCACTCGCACTTGAGCTGCGCGGCGGCGATCTTCGCCAGCTTCTCGCGCAAGCGCGTGGCGGCGATATGCGCGGCGCCCGCTACGGCGGCGGCGAAACGGCTGGAATAGTTGCCCGAGGCGATCGACCAGGCATCGCGCGCGGTGTCCATCTCGGTGACCACGCGGATCTCGCGCGGGGTCAAGCCGAAGACATCGGCGACCACCTGCGAGATCACGGTGCGATGGCCCTGGCCCTGCGGCACCGAGGCCACGTGCACGCTGACCGAACCGACCGCGTCGATCTGAATCGTCGCGGTGGCCTGCGCGCCATTCTTCGGACCGGCCTTGGCGCGCTGCTCGGGCGTGAGCACCGCGGTGATGTAGCCCATGTTGGACACGCTGGGCTCGACCGCGGCGGTGAAGCCGATGCCGTAGTGCCGCCCCTCGGCGCGCGCGGCGTCACGGCGCGCGATCAGCTCGGCCAGCCCCCCCGCTTCCACCGCGCGATCCACCGCGGTGAGGTAGTCGCCGGAATCCAGCAGCGCGCCGGTCGCGGTGCGATATGGAAACGCCTCGGCCGGCACCAGGTTGCGACGGATCACCTCGAGCGGATCGAGGTCGAGTTCGACGGCGATACGCTGCATCAGCCGTTCCAGCGCGAAGTACACCTGCGGACCGCCAAAGCCGCGGTTCAGGCCCGTCGGCATCTTGTTGGTCAGGACCACGCGGTTGCGGATCGACACGTGCTCGATCGCGTATGCGCCGGTCATGTTGCCGTGCATGCGGTATAGCGTGGCCGGTTCGGGCGCGCGCAGGTGCGCGCCGCAATCCTCCAGCTGGTCCCAAGCAAGGGCACGTACGCGGCCTTCGGCATCGACCGCGGCCTCCAAGGTGGTGTCGCGGTTGGTCGCGCAGACCGAGGCGGACAGGTGCTCCAGCCGGTCCTCGACCCACTTCACCGGGCACCGCGCCACACGCGCGGCGGCGGCGATCAGCACGATGTAGGGGAAGATGCCCTGCTTGATGCCGTAGCTGCCACCGGACTCGGGTGGCGTGCGCAGGCGCAGGCGGTTGCCAGGTACCTTCAGCGCCCGCGAGATCACTGCGTGGATGCTGAAAGGGCCCTGGAAGTTGGCCAGCACGTCGTAGCCGTCGATGCCAGGGTCGTACTCGGCCAGCACGCCATAGCACTCGATCGGCGTGCAGCTGTTGCGCGGATAGCGCACGTCCACCGACACGCGGTGCGGCGCCTGCGCAAAGGCTGTTTCCGGATCGCCATAGCGGAACGACCGCTCGCTGGCGATGTTGCTGCCCAGCCCTTCGTGCAGCACCGGCGCGTCGGTGGCGACGGCCCGCTGTGGATCGACCACCGCGTCCAGCGCTTCGTACTCGACCTCGATCAGATCCATGGCGTCTTCAGCCAGATAGCGATCTCGTGCAACCACGATCGCCACCGGCTCGCCGACATAGCGCACGCGGTCGGTCGCGATGGGCCAGCATTCAATCGGCGCCTTGACCCCGACCACGAGGCTGGTGGTGAGCGCCTGAATGTCCGCGCCGGTCAGCACAGCCGACACGCCGTCCAGCGCACGGGCGTTATCCACATTGATGCTGACCAAGCGCGCGTGGCCGTGGGGCGAGCGAAGGATGGCCGCGTGCTGCGTGCGCGGCGGCACGCCGACATCATCGAAATAGCGGCCACGCCCGGTCAGGAGGGCGGCGTCTTCCACGCGAGGCAGCGAGCGCCCAGTCCATTGACCGGGCGTCACCGACGCATCGTGCTCGAGCGTGTCAAGCGGGTTCATCTTGCCTTTGCGCTTAACGGGTCTGCGACCGGCTTGCCGCCGAACAGGTGGCTCAACGTCATCACTACCAACGGGATGGCCAGAGCGACATAGGCGTTATCGATCCCGAAAGGGTTACCGGCCAAGAACCAGCCGATCGTGCCGATCAGTGACAGCGCGATGCTGATGATGGCGCCGGTACGGGTGCCGAAACGCGGTGAGTAGAACGCCATGAACACCAGCACCGCCAGCGAGGCCCTCAGCGCTTTGGCCAAGAAGGTCACCTTGACCACGTCGGCCGCGAACAGCGCCAGCAGTAGAGGAAGGACGCCGACCAGCACCGTGGCCGCACGCACGAACAGCAGCGAGCGTGGATGCTCGGCGTCGCGTTTGGTGATCGGCAGGTAGAAGTCCTTGAGCAGCAGCGTAGCCGTGCCGATGTTGAGCGCGGAGATCGTGCCAAACACGGCCGCTGTCAGGCCGGCCACCACGAAGGTCGCAAGCAGGCGATCCATGCCGGACACCAGTGACGGAAATGCCTGCAGCGGCGCGACATCCGGATACAACACCAGCGCGCACATGCCGCACAGTGCCGCTGCAAAGCCGAACGGGATCAGGTACAGCGAGGCGAAGACCGACGCCACCCGTGCCTTGCCGCCATCATTGACCGTGGCGATGGCCTGGATCACATATTGGGTGGCGAAGGTCGCGCCAGCGCCGGCCACCAGCCAAGCGATGATCTGCGGCCAACCGACCTTGGTCAACGACCAGAACTCCGGCGGCACCTTGGCCTGTAGCGCCTGCCAGCCACCGACCTGGTCCACGCCAAACCACAAGGCGAAGAAGATGCCGGTAAAGATCACCACGCCATGGATGACGTTGGTATAGATCACCGAGCGCATGCCACCCACGCCGACATAGATCGCCGCCAGCGCGCCCATCACGATAATCCCTAGCTTTCGATCGACGCCCAACAGCGGTGCCAGGACCGCGCCGCCGCTGGCATAGGTCGACACCGCCACGATCTGCAGCGCGAAAATCATGATGATCGACGTGGCAACCTTCACCCGCGGACCATAGGTTCTGTCGAGCACGCCCGAGATCGTGTTCTCGCCCAGCTCCTTGTACTTGCGCGCTAACAGGAAGGAAAAAATCAGGAAGCCGATACCGAGCACCGCGATGTTCCAACCGGCGGAGATGCCGTACTGGTAGGCGTACTGCGCGGTGCCGACGCTGGCTGTGGTGCCGATGAACTCGGACATCAACAGCAGGCCGATCAATGCCGCTGGTATGGTGCGCTGACCATGCCCGGTACCGGAGGTGTACGAACCGGCGTTACGCGAATAGCGCAGCGACCAGAAGCTGACCAGGCTGAGCGCCACCATATAGGCCGCCACGCCGGCGAGAACGAACCATCGGGCCTCATGCATGTGCGCGACCCTCCGCCAGTACGTATCGGACAAGTCCTGCGTCTATCGTTTGCTTCGGTTTCATTTCCTCCCCTCCCAGGAAAGCGTCATGACGCGCATCAATATGCGGTGGACCGCGGTCGCTTGACCGCGGGCTGATTCAGTGCGGTGTTGCGGCGCCTCCTGCGCGAGCTTCCTGCGTGCCGCGCGCACCGGACTGAGCCAGCGCGATCCGATATTCTTCGTTGAACAATGCCGCGACGTGGGCAGCGCCCGCCGCACCGGCTGCACCATGGCCCCACAGGAACGCACGGCCGGACAGCGCCGCATGGGCGCCGCAGTGCAGCGCCCGCAACACGTCCACGCCGTGGCGCATGCCACCATCGACCAGCACCGTCGCGCGGTCACCGATGCGCTGGACGATGGCCGGCAGCGCATCCACCGCAGCTGGCGAGGCATCGAACTGACGTCCGCCATGGTTTGAAACCAGCACGCCATCCATGCCCAGCTGAACTGCGCGCTCCGCGTCATCGGGATGGAGGACGCCTTTGACCACCATTGCGCGTGGCCAGGCCTGGCGTAGGCGAGCCAGTGCGTCCCAGGTCATCGGCCCGGCCATCTGCTGGAACACATAGGTCGCCAGATCCTGCGTACTCGGCTTGGGACCAACGTAGGGCTCGAAATTGCCGAAGCGAGGCTGGCCGTGTCGCAGCATGTCCAGCGCCCAGCGGGGCGCGCGCACGACATCCAGCACGGTCCGCACGCGCGGTTTGAATGGCACGACCAACCCGTTGCGTACATCACCCGCACGCTTGGCCCGCACCGGCACGTCCAGCGTCACCACCAGCACGCGTGCGCCGGCATGGTCGGCGCGGCGGATCAGGTCCAGGGATACGCGGTGCTGATTGGCCGGAACACCATAGAGCTGGTACCAGAACACATCCGGCGCGAGTTGGCCGATGCGCTCGATCGTGGAATTGCCGACCGACGAATAGGTATAGGGAATGTTCGCCGCTTGCGCCGCGGCGGCCAGGGATTCATCTGCGCCGCTGCGCAGCAGCCCGGCCAAGCCCATCGGCGCGATACCGATCGGCATGGCGTAATGACGACCGAACAGGTCCACACCGGTATCCACGCCCGCCACGTCCAAGCCATAGCGCGGGGTGATCTGGACCGCGTCCAGCGCCGCACGGTTACGCAGCAGGCAGACGTCGTCGCCGAGTCCGCCAGCGACGAAATCGTAGGCGAATCGCGGGGCACGCCGACGTGCCCCGCGCTCCAGATCATCAATGGCTGGATAGCGGCGGCGAAGCGAGGCCGCGGCGCCACTCAGGCCACCAGTGCCCCACCCGCGCGCCGCATGAGGGGCTGCAGGCGTCGTCATGCCCAGGGCCTGCTCAGTACTCACAGAGGACGTTGACCAGCGCCTGGCGCCCCCCGCGGACTGCCTCCACCGCGCGCGCAAGCGCGGCGGGGAGTTCGTCGGCGCGTTCGACGCGAATGCCCAGCCCGCCGCTGGCTTCCACCGCATGTTCAAAGCGCGGTGATGGCGACAAGTCGGCCAGCATGCGATGCGCCTCCTGCGAGGCATGACCATCGCGGTACATCGCCTTGGTTGAATTGCGCACCGCGCCGTAGAGGGCGTTGTTGAAGATCACCGTCAACACCGGAAGGGCGTGCGCCTCGCTCACCCAATGACAGGCTGTCGGATTGGCGAAGATGTAGGCGCCATCGCCAAGCGTGGCCACCACCAGCTTGTCTGGCGCAGCCAGTTTTGCGCCAAGTGCCGCGCCCAGGCCCCAGCCCAGGCCACCGGCCGGGCTTAGCCCGAAGTAAGTGTTCGGCTGGGTCTGTGGGAACTGCTGCTGGCGCAGCGGATATTCGTTGACGATGATCGCTTCATCGCCAACCGCCTCGCGAAGGCAGGCGCTGATCCATTCTGGAGTGATCGCCCCGGACGGTTGTGCGGCAGCCAGTCGCCACTGGCTGCGCAGTTCGGCGGTCTTCTTGCTGCACCGTTCGGTGCGCGACTGCACGATTTCCCCTGCGATACCGCCCATGGCGTCGATGGCATGGGTAAGCGAGCGCAGCAGCACCTCGGTCATGCCGGATAACGCAAGATCGGTGCGGAAGCTGCGCATTGGGTAGCGAACGTACGCCGGGTCTTCGCCTAGATGGGCGACACGGCAATCGGCCGGCGGCGCCTGCACCGCCGGCACCCATGGCACGTCGCAGTCCAGCGCGATGATCAGGTCGGCTGTGGCCACCAGCGGCGCCGGGTCATAGCCGGCAAACAGCGGGTGGTCGGTGGAGATGTTCTGGAAACGCGGGTGGAACACCGCGACTGGAATGCCGAAGCGCTCGGCAAAAGTGGCGAGCGCCTCGAAACCCGCGGTGGTGCGACCGGCGCTGGCGGTGACGAGCACCGGTCGCTCGGCCTGACGGATCCAGCCGGCCAGCGTCGCGATGTCCTGGGGATCCGGAAGCGGCGGCGACGGCGCTTTCAGCGGCTGCGGTGTCGACAGGTGCTCGCCCACCGACTCGGCCAGCACGTCGCGCGGCAGCGTGACGTAGGTCGGCCCGCGCGGCGAAGTCATCGCGACTTGCAATGCCCGCTGCACGATATCGCCCGCCTGCTCAGGCAGGTGCAGTTCGTAGTCCCACTTGACCGCTTCGCGGATCATGCCGGCCTGGTCGAACATTTCCTGCGCCCAGTGGATGTACCGCGTCCGCGTGCCGTGGCGGCTGCGCTCGGAATATGGCGATCGCCCGGCGAACAGCAGCACAGGCGTCAGGTCGCGGCTGGCATCCAGCACGGCGTTGATGGTGTTGGCCGTGCCGACGTTGACGTGGACCATCACCGCCTGCGGCTGGCCGTCGATCATATAGCTGCCGTGGGCCATGGCCACCGCGACGTTCTCGTGCGGAATGACCATCGGCCGGGGCATCGGCGTGCCGGCGCCGGCCGCCCTGGCGAAAGCCTCCGCGATCGGCGGAAAATCGGTGCCGCCATTGGCAAAGAAATAGCGCACGCCGGCGCGCGCCAGGCTGCTGACGAACAGATCGGCGGCGCTATCCGCGCACGACGATATGCCCGCTTTCGCGGTCCCATCGGACATCACACCCTCCCGGTGTCGACGCACGTGGCGTGCGTCTGTTGGCGTTCTCATCACTCCGCCACACCTGGCAGCAGAGAGTTGACGGATCGACTCTACAAAGAGGGGTCCGATCAGAACAAGTAATGATTAATTATCCACAACATCAGATTGGATGATCCACGATATCGGCCGTGACAGACCCCCGCGGGGCGTCCACGGCGCCATATCACCAAGGCAGCCATGCGTTACCTTGTCCAACCGATGGACCCCATTTCCTTTTGCGACCAACGCGTCGCCCTCGGCTCGCATTCGGTCTTCGTCCGGCGCTGGCAGGCAGTCGAATCCGGCTCCGCGCAGGCACCCTTCCTGCTGTTCCATGAATCGCTGGGCTGCACGACGATGTGGCGGGACTTTCCCTCCCAGCTGTGTGCGGCGACAGGGCGCGCTGTGATCGCCTACGACCGCATCGGCTACGGGCAGTCGACTCCATCCAGGCGTCCCCCGAAACGGAGCTTCATCACCGATGAGGCGGAGGGCACCGTGGCGCCACTGTTGGAAGCACTGCAGGTCGACCGATTCATCGGCTTCGGCCACAGCACCGGCGGGTCGATGGCGCTGGCTGCTGCCGCCCAGTTGGGTGAGCGCTGCGTCGGCGTCGTGTCCGAGTCAGGCCATGCTTTCGTCGAGAACTGCACGCGCCGTGGCGTCGAGGCTGCGCGCCTGCGTTTCCAGGACCCTGCGCAGTTTGGACGACTCGAGCGCCACCACGGCTGCCGGGCACGTTGGGTGCTCGACACTTGGATCGAAACCTGGCTTTCTCCCTGGTTCGACGACTGGAACCTTGACCAACTTCTGACGCAGATCGCCTGCCCGATCCTGCTGCTTCACGGGTCGAAAGATCCTTATGGAACGATCGATCAGGCGCATCATGTGTCGGCCTTAGCAAACGGCCCAACGACTGTCGTCTCGATGCACGATTGCGGGCATACGCCCCATCTGGAGGATCCGGCCGGCACAACCTCCCATTCAACGCATTTCGTCGATCAATTGCGTTTCCAGTCGTGAGGTCAATCTCCATCGCAAAGCTTCGAGATTGCTCTTCCTCATCGCCTCAAGGCCCCTGACAACGGGAGCGCCGAGCGCGCTCTCGCCACGATCCGCAGTGCACGCCATCCGCTGACCCCAAAGCGCGCTCTCAAGCGGACACCCTCGCCTGCTTGGTCGTATCCCGTAGGAGGCGGCGTGGTCAGTGAGCAGATTGACCGGGGGCGAAGGTAAGCCTTAGCGGCAGAGCGAGTCGCGCATACCCGGCACTTCAGTCCTGAGCTGATTTCGAGGTTCCCGCTCGCGCGAACGCGTGCCCGGCTCGCTCAAGCATGCACGGCCCGCGGCCATGCGCGCTGTCGTTTGCGATTGCGGCAATCACAATGCGGCGGAATCTGGTGCCCCGGACTGCTCCTAGGCCACGCCGGCAACGGCGGCGCCGCAACTAAGGTACAATCATTTCAGTAATTTCTGAAATAACAGGATTCCGTGATGCACGACCTCCCTCCCTCGATCCAGCGCTTCATCCTTCACTTCGGTGAAATGGGGAGCCGTTGGGGCATCAACCGCACGGTCGGCCAGATCTATGCGCTGCTGTTCCTCTCGAATCGGCCGCTGACGGCCGATGAGATCACCGAGACCCTGGGGATGTCGCGCTCGAATGTGAGCATGGGGCTGAAGGAGCTGGATGCGTGGAATCTGGTGCGCAAGCGTCATCTCCCCGGCGACCGACGCGACTACCTCGAGGCGCCCGACGACATCTGGCAGATCGTACGCACGCTGGCCGAAGAACGCCGCCGTCGCGAGATCGACCCGACCCTGACGCTGTTGCGGGACGTGCTGCTGGAGAAGCCTGCCTCCACCGCGGAGCGGCACGCACAGGCCAAGATGCGGGAAATGCACGAGTTCATCGAGCTGCTGACGTTCTGGCTGGACGACGTGCGCAAGCTGGATGACCAAAGCTTGCGCCAGCTCTTGACCCTGGGTCGTGGCGTCTCGCGGATCCTTGAGCTCAAGAACAAGGTCAGTGTCCTGCGCAAGGCTGCGCCGGAACGCGACGGGACGGGGAAGACTTGATGGACGCCCTGTTACTCGCACGCGCGCAGTTCGCGTTCACCATTTCGTTCCATTTCATCTTCCCGGCGTTTTCCATCGGTCTGGCCAGCTTTCTGATGGTGCTCGAAGCGCTGTGGCTGCGCACCGGTAGCGGGGTCTACGCCAACCTCTACCGCTACTGGCTGAAGATCTTCGCGGTGGTGTTCGGAATGGGCGTGGTCTCTGGCATCGTGATGTCCTACCAGTTCGGCACCAACTGGTCGGTGTTCTCCGCCAAGGCCGGTCCGATCATCGGGCCGCTGATGGCCTACGAGGTGATGACGGCGTTCTTCCTGGAGGCGGGATTTCTGGGAGTGATGCTGTTCGGCATCTCCAAGGTGGGCCCGAAGCTGCATTTCTTCGCCACCTGCATGGTGGCGCTAGGCACCCTGATCTCGGCGACCTGGATCATCAGCGCCAACAGCTGGATGCAGACACCGACCGGCTATGCCATCAATGCTGCCGGGCAGTTCGTGCCGGCCGGATCGTGGCTGCCGATCATCTTCAACCCGAGCTTCCCTTATCGCCTTGTCCACACCGTCATTGCCGCGTTCTTGACCACCTCCCTGGTCGTGGGCGGCGTGGGCGCCTGGCATCTGCTGAAGGACCGCGGCAACGCCGGCGCACGCAAGATGTTCTCGATGGCGATGTGGATGGTGGCCATTGCCGCGCCCATCCAGATCCTGGTGGGCGATGCGCATGGCTTGAACACGCTGGAGCACCAGCCGATGAAGGTCCTGGCCATGGAGGGTGACTACCACCCCAGCCCGCAAGGCGCGCCATTGATCCTGTTCGGGCTGCCAGACAACGATGCAGCCAAGGTCCACGCAGAAGTGGCCATTCCCAAGCTTGGCTCGTTGATCCTCAAGCACGACCCGAATGCGCCCCTGCCCGGGCTGACCGACTATCCACGCGAACTGTGGCCGCCAACGCCGGTGGTGTTCTGGTCGTTCCGGATCATGGTCGGGCTGGGAATGGCCATGCTGGGGCTTGGGCTGTTCAGTCTGCTGGCGCGTGCGCGCAAGCGCCTGTATGCCTGGCCCTGGCTGCATCGTGCGGCGGTGGCCATGGGGCCGGCCGGATTCGTGGCTGTCATCGCCGGCTGGGTGACCACCGAGGTGGGCCGTCAGCCCTTCACCGTCTACGCCCTACTGCGGACGGCCGACTCGGCCTCGCCGCTGCATGCACCCGCACTGGCGGCATCGCTGCTGGCTTTTGTGATCGTGTATTTCTTTGCCTTCGGCGCCGGGACTTACTACCTGCTGCGCCTGATGTCCAAACCACCGCGGCCGCATGAGAGCGAGCCGGATCGGGTCCCCCAGCACGCAGCCGGTATCACCCCGGCGGCCGGGGTCCAACGGCTTCCGGGAGAGCACTGAGATGGAGGGCATCGATCTGACGGTGGTCTGGGCGGGCATCATCGCCCTTGCGGTATTCGCCTACGTCGTGATGGACGGTTTCGACCTGGGCATCGGCATTCTGTTCCCCAGTTTTGCCGTCGGCGAGGAGCGTGACCAGGCGATGAACTCCATCGCCCCTGTCTGGGATGGCAACGAGACCTGGCTGATCATGGGCGGCGGCGGGCTGATGGCCGCCTTTCCGGTGGCCTACGCGATCATCCTGCCAGCCACCTATCCATTGGTGATTGCCATGCTGCTGGGCCTGGTGTTCCGTGGGGTGGCCTTCGAGTTCCGCTGGCGTGATCCGCGACACCGCGCGTTCTGGGACTGGGCGTTCTGCCTGGGCTCGATCACGGCCACCTTTGCCCAGGGCGTCATGCTGGGCGCCATCCTGCAGGGCATTGACGTCGAAAACCTCGCTTATGCTGGTGGCTGGCTCGACTGGCTCAGTCCGTTCTCCCTGATGACCGGCTTCGCCTTGTTGGCCGGTTACGCACTGCTGGGCTCGACCTGGCTGGTGGGCAAGACCGAAGGCAGCGCCCAATCTCATGCCAGGCGACTGGCTTCCTGGCTGCTCGTGGTGGTGCTGCTTGCCATTGCCGCGGTCAGTGTCGCCACACCGTTCCTGGATCTTGAATATGCGCGTCGCTGGATGGCCATGCCCAACGTCCTGCTCACCGCGCAGGTGCCGCTGCTCACGCTGATCGCCGCGTTCGTATTGTTTCGCAGCCTGCGACGCGGCCGCGAACGTGTGCCCTTCCTCATGGCGCTGGCATTGTTCCTGCTGGGCTTCATCGGGCTGTTGATCAGCGTTTTCCCGTATGTGGTGCCAGGATCGATCAGCATCTGGGAGGCCGCCGCGCCGCTCGGGAGCCAGAGGTTCATGCTGTTCGGCGCGGCGACCATCATTCCCGTGATCATTGCGTACACCAGTTGGTCCTACTGGATCTTCAGGGGCAAGGTCGGCACGGAGGGATACCACTGATGCAACGGATCCACTCCCCCCTATGGAAGCGCCTCGCCTGGTTGGCAGGCATCTGGTTAGCCAGTGTCGTGGTGCTCAGCGCGGTTGCCGGCGTGCTGCGCTTGTGGCTGTTGCCTTGAATTGCATCGGTTTGCGGCCGGATGGGAGCGGGCATCGCCTGCTCGGCCCGCGGCCCGTGCTAGGTCGCGGACGCTGGCGAGGTCGTGGCACGCCCAGCCGTCCGTGACCGCAAGGACACGCTCGAAGTTCTCCTTCTGAACTGTTTGCTTGACGAGAAAATTGACGAGCGCGTTCCGACCTGCCGCGAATGCGCAAGATCATGTACTCGACACGTCCTCGGTTGAGTCGGGCAACAAGATACTCGCCACCGCGAACGCGACGGCGTCCTCAGCTGGAGGCCTACATGTAAAAACGACAGATAAGCCCGTGCCTCAGAAGGGCGGAAGTCTCAACAATTTCCCATCCGAGCGGCGCATCGATGATCGCAACCAGAAAGGCGCCATCATGATCGACGGTTGGCTCCCCCAAAAGGCTTACGAGCGCAATGTCAATGCCGTCTTCTACCATCTCCTTCAACATCGCGCGGAGTTGGTCGAGTAGTTGAATGCCATCACCACTGCTGTGTCGGAAGAAAAAATGCTGGCGGCACGTCATGCTTCGCATGATTCACAGTACGCCTGGTCATGTGCATGCAGTCGATCGATCGATGAATTCGGACGAACGGCGCAGCTAAGCGGCAAGCCAGCCAGGCGCCGAACTCCATATCGCTAAATGCATCAACTCGTGCGACTTATGCGAACGGAGAGTCCTTCAGCAACGAGTGCCAGGCACATGCGCTGCTCGATCTCAGGCACCAGCGTGTCGGAAGGCATCATCAACAGATAGGAGACACCGCTCTTGGTATCGGCATCTCCCAACCTGCAGACGTTCCCCAGGCGTGAGCCGCACACATCCCGCCAGATCGTGCCCAGCCGGGCTGGCCCTATCGATTGTTGCCGCCCTAGACGCAGAACAAAGCGATGCATATGCACGTGCCTTAGCATGGCCTTCTTGCTGACGCGTACACGTCGGGCTTCAAGGCCGGGGACACGACGAATACTCCGAGATGAATTGCAACGCTCGATCCATGGCCTCGACCTTACACTGATTTCCAAGTGACCCCTGGGAATTCGGATGGGCGGCGGGGTCCTTGGCCGCTGGCACTCGTACACCAAGACCCCACCGTTCCTTGACGGCCTGGTCGGCCTGGCGATGCTCGGGTATCCAGGGGGTGTTCCAGACCATGCTCGGCAAGCATGTCGGCGAGTCGCAGCCTCACGCACCAGAGCAGTTCGGCCGGCGTGTCATCAATGATCTGCTGTGCCAAGGCGTCAAACTGAGGCCAGAATCCGGCCGGATGCCGAAGTTTCTCCAACCAGATGGGAAGCATCTGGCGGAGTTGATCAAGCCTCGTCTCCAGCTGCGGGCGGCTACTGTGCATCAGCCCGCTTCCGGAATTTCCACCAACACCTCGTGGCGGGCGCCATCGTCCACCAGGGCAAAACTTGAATCGCTCATCACAACACCGTTCAACGACATTGAGGTCGCGTCCCCAGCGCGCCTTTGCACGACGATCCGGTAGGCGCTGGCACCCACCCGGTAGGTCATCTCATAGCGATCCCAATGCTCGGGCATGCATGGAGTAATCCGCATGCGGTCACCCTCCCGGCCAAGGCCAAGCAAGGACTCGGTCAGCAATCAATACATCCAGCCAGCCGCACCGGTATACCAGCTCCATCCACCACGCCCTTGATGAGGAACGACCGCATACACGTCGGCCGCCATGACGTAGGGCTCGACCTTATAGCGCTGGAGGGAGGCGGCATCATGGGCGTGATGGATCGGGTTGATCAGGTCGACCATCTCCCAGGCCCGGCGACTGTCGCCCAACGCCGCAAACGCCATGGAGACCCACACCGCTGCGTGCGTGTACTGTCCTCCGTTCTCCCGCACACCCGGCACGTACCCGCGGATATAGCCAGGATCATCGGTCGTCCGATCGAAGGCGGGCGTCAGCAGCTTGATGAGGCCCGCATCCAGATCCACAAGCTGCGCTTGTACGGCGTCCATCCCTTGCTGGGTGCGCGATCGACGGCCTGCGCCGGACAACACAGCCCAACTCTGCGAGAGCGAGTCAATCTGGCATTCGACCGAGGCTGTGGATCCCAACGGCGTGCCGTCGTCATACCAGGCCCTTCTGTACCACTGCCCGTCCCAACCGTGCGTCTCGACCGCTTCGCGCAATCTTGAGGCTTCGTGCAGGCAGAGATCAGAGAAGGCTTGATCGCTCTGACGAGCGGCGACCGGCGCGAAGCGCTTCAGGGTGTCGTGGAGGAAGAAGGCCAGCCAGACACTCTCGCCCTTCCCTTCCTTGCCAACACGGTTCAAGCCATCGTTCCAGTCTCCGCTCCCGATCAACGGGAGCCCGTGCGTCCCCATACGCCGCAAGCCATGTTGCAGCGCCAGTTTGCAGTGCTGGTACAGCGTCTGAGGCGGACCGATGGGTCGCGGCGAGTCGTAGTAGGACTCTTCGTCGGCATTGAGCGCACGGCCTTCAATGAAGCCGACTTGTTCTTCGAGCACCGCCACATCGGCAGTGCTGTCCAGGTATCGGCATAGCGCCTGCGGCAGCCAGAGGAAATCATCGGAGCAATGGGTGCGCACGCCGTGGCCTTGCGGCGGATGCCACCAATGCTGCACGTCGCCCTGCACGAACTGCTGGGCAGCACACCGAAGCAGATGCGCGCGTGCCAACGCCGGCCGCGCGTGGACCATGGCCATGCTGTCCTGCAACTGGTCGCGGAAGCCGAACGCACCTCCGGACTGGTAATAGCCGCTGCGCGCCAGGTAGCGGCATGCGATGGTCTGGTACAGAAGCCAACCATTAGCCAGGAGGTTCACGGCCGGGTCCGGCGTGGAAACCTGCACCACGCCAAGCACCTGGCGCCAGTGCTGCCTCACCGCTTCCAATGCCGCCTGCGCGGCAGGCACTCCGCGGACTTGCGAGGCCAGGGAAAGCGCTGCATCGCGCCCGCTCGCTGCACCGAGGCGAAAGACCGTTTCGAAGACCTGACCGGCGGCCAGATCGACCGGAATCTGCAGGGCCGCGCACGAGTCCAGCCCCGCGCCGACCTGCCCCGAAAGCCGTTGACGCCGCAGCGCCGCCGGATCGGCCAGAGAGCCGTTGCGGCCCACGAATTCGCTGCGGTCGCCGGTCACACTGCGGGATGGCGCATCGACGTCGAAGAACGCCACACGTCCATCGAACGCGGTGTTGAATGCATTCCAGGCGATGAGTACCCCGCCAGCCAGGTCCAGCTCGGTCGCCACATGAAGCTGCGAGCGCGCACGGATGTCCGCCAGCACCCACTCGACGTATCCGGTTGCGCTCAGGCGACGCGGCTGCCCGGACAGGTTCTCGAGTCGTAGCAGGCTGTACTTGACGGCGCGCTCGAGGTCGACGAAGACCCATAGTTCGCTCGAGATGCCCTGCTCCACATGCCGATAGACGCTATAGCCGAAGCCGTGCCGCACCTCGTAGCGTCCGCGACCTCTGCACGGCAGGGGCGTGGGCGACCAGACCTGTCCGTTCTCCTCGTCGCGAAGGTAGAAGGCCTCGCCACTTGCATCACTGACGGGATCATTGTGCCAAGGCGTCAGGCGAAACTCGTGCGCGTTTTCGGCCCAGGTGTAGCCCGTGTTGCTCTCGCTGACCACGGTCCCGAACTGGGCATTGGCTATCACATTGCACCAAGGCGCAGGCGTGCAAACGCCTTCTTCCAACACGATGCGGTACTCGCTGCCATCCTGGACAAACGCGCCCAATCCATTATCGAACTGGACCACTTCGCCTGGGGCCGCGTCCAAGGATGGGCGGTCGGCATGGGACGCATCTCGCTGTTCAAGCCGTGGAGTGGAGTTCGCCGAGCTGGGCTGCAGGACGGGTGGAAGCTGCAGGGCCGCCGTCAGTTGCTCAAGCTGGGCCGCAAGCGTGCCGTGCGCGTCATTGAGGATCACCCGCGCGACCGTCTGTAGCAACACGCGGTCTTCTTGGGCGATGTGCTCGATCGAGCGGACAAAAATGCCCCCCGGACGGTCGAGCACGTTCGCCTCGGGATCAGAAGAAATCAACGCGACAAGGTTGTCTTGCAGCGCCTGGCGATATCCGGCCTGGCTTTCGTTCCAGATCACCAGGTCCACCCGTAGCCCCTTGAGCCGCCAGTACGCATGCGCCTGCACCATCTGCCGCGCGAGATGCGTGCTGTCGGTGTCCGCAACCCTCAGCAGCACGATCGGCAAATCTCCTGAAATCGCATGACTCCAAAGCGCGGACTGACCTCGACGGTTCTGCAGCAGCACGTCTGCGTCCGCGCGCATCTGCGGATCAACGAACAGCACGGCCGCAGCCAGGCGCTCGTAAAGCAGGGCGTCTTCAAGCGACGCATCGATCTGCCGCCGGATCACCTGGCTCTGCGTCAACGCCAGATCGAAGACCCGATCGGCGAGTCGGCGATCGCGATACTTGTCAATCAAACCCTGGCAGATCGCTCGCTGCTCGCCGATGCCATACACCATGTCCACCTGCGCTCGCTGGCCTGGCGCAAGCGCGATCCTGCATCTGATTGCCAGGATCGGGTCCAGCACCGAGCCGACCGTGCCGGACAGTTCATGCGGACCCACCAGCGCCGCGGGCCGGCGTGTCGTGCGTCCCCGGCCCACAAAGGCCGATCGATCGGTCTCATAGGAAATGGAGGCCACGTCGGCATCGTGCACGGCGACCAGGTGAAACATCCACGGTTGCGCTTCGTCTTGGGCACGCGGACGCCGGGTACACAGAAGCGACTGCTTTTCTGCCAGCAACTCGGTCTGAATGAAGAGGTTGCTGAAGGCCGGATGCATTTCATCGGCCAATCCAGGCGCCAATACGACCTCAGCGTACGTGGTGATCTCGATGACCCGGGTGACCCGCGAGCGGTTGCGCAGCGTCAGCCTTCTCAGTTCGACGTCATCCTCAGCCGAGATTGCGATCTCCAGGTGCGTGTCGTAGCCGAGGTGACTGCCTTTGAACTCGGCCTTGGCATCCGAGAAGATCGCCTCATATCGCTCTACCTCGACGCAGGTGGGCTGATGGGTCGCCGACCAATACGCACCGCTGTCGATGTCACGCAGATAGCAGAACGTGCCCCAGTGGTCCTGCACGCCGTCCTCGCGCCACCGGGTCACGGCCATGTCACGAGATTTACTGTAGCCGCCCCCGGCGCTTGTCAGCATCCCGTGATAGCGGCCGTTGGATAAGAGTTGCACGACCGGCCGCACTTGCCCGGGATCCCGGAAGATACGCAGCGGTATTCCGAGATCTTCCGGCTTCGCGCTTTCGGTGACCCGGGCCAAGCCCTTGGCATAGACCCCGCTGAGTTTGGGCGCACGCTCCTGCAACAGCAGGAGGGTCGCCTGGAACTCGGGATCTGCCACGAAACGCTTTTGCATGGGCGCATCGCGCAAGACGTAGTCCAATGCAAGCAAGCTCATGCCCTGGTGGTGCGACATGAACGAACGGACCACGGCGCAGGATTCACCTCGCGGCACACGTGACGGTGTGTAATCAATGGCCTCGTACAGACCAAAGCGGCCACCGAAACCCAGTGCATCCAGGCGCTGCAGGTTCTTGCAGGCCGCATCGGGTGCGACCATCAGGGCCATCGCGCTGGCATAGGGCGCAATCACCAGATCGCGGCCGAGCCCCCGCTTCAGGCCCAGGCCGGGGACGCCAAAGGCGCGATACTGATAGTTCCTGCGCGTATCGACGGTGTTGTAGCCGGACTCGGAGATCCCCCAGGGAACCCCGCGCAAGTCGCCATATGCGATTTGAGCACGTACCGCGCCGGTGGACGTGCGTGCGAGCAGGGTCTGCGGGTAGCTGGGCATGACCAGTTGGGGCATCAGATACTCGAACATCGAGCCGCTCCATGACAGCAGCGTGGGCTCGGTATCGGTGTGGGTCAGGGTGCGGGCGAGTGCGAACCAGCTGTCCTGCGGCAGCTGCCCCTGGGCAATCGCCACGAAATTCCCCAGCCTGGCTTCGGACGCCAGCAGGTCGTAGTGGCCCTCGTCCAGCCGTCGCTCGTCGACGTTGTAGCCGATCGACATCAGGTGCCTGGAACGGCTATAAACCAAGCCGTAGTCCATCAGCGACAGCTGTCCGGCCACATGTGCCAACCGCTCCAGCTGATGGATGCGCTCGCCTGCCCAGGACCTGACGCCGACTATGCCGCTGGCGCGATGCAGTTCCCGTAGGCTGGGAATCCCGCGTGAAACGACGTCTTCCGCCAGCGGGAGCGTTCCAGCCAGCCAGGGCGCGCAATGGAAGAGATCATCACGCGCGGCGCGACACCGCTCGACAAGTCTCACCGCCCATTGGCCCTCATGTTCCATCGGCGCTGACCGCTGTGCGGCCACGATGTGTTCGCTTTGCGAGAGCATAGTAGCGAACGCCTCGCCCATCTGGCGCAGGCTCGGCTCCGGCAACGCGCTCACCGAGTTCAGGGCATGGCCGAACAAGGCAATACCACGTTCGACGGCCTCGCAATGCGAAGCGTGCGAGTCGCGCAACAGGGACAGAGTGTCTGCGAGGCCACTGAAGACGGCCTTGGACACCACCGGTGCATCCACCATCGCGAGCAGGCCTTGCCGCAGCGTGAGTAGATGGCCCGCCAGATTGCCGCTGTCCACGCTGGAGACGTACCGGGGTGGCAATGGAATCAGGGACTGCGTGTCGTACCAATTGAAGAAGTGGCCGCGGTAGCGCGGCAACTTCTCAAGGGTTGCCAAGCTGTTGGATGTGCGATCGAGCACGCCCGAGAGACTCAGATATCCCAGATCGTAGGCGGCCAGGTTGGCGAGCAATGCCAAGCCGATATTGGTAGGTGAAGTCCGGTTGGCCACGACGGCAACCGGATGTTCCTGCACGTTGTCCGGCGGCAGCCAGTGATGCTGGGCGTTGCAATGCACTTCAAAGAAATCCCAGGTCCGGCACGAGAGCCGCCCAAGGAAGGCCCGCTGCTCGCAAGAAAGCTTGGCACTGGGCGGGCTTGGCGGTAGGCCCAACCAGCGCATCAGCCAAGGTGCCGCCAGCCATGCAGCCGCCAACGGCAGGGCGGCCCACAGGGCGCCAGGCGTCCAAACGGCGATGGCCACGCCGACCACTGCGGCACACAGGCCCACAACCGCCATCTGCCGCAACTCTGGCTGCGACCCGCTCCGCTGACGTTCCACTTCGCTGGAGGGATTCCACTGCAGCAAGTGACGCCGCGAGACCAGCAGGCGGAACAGCGTCCGCGCGATCGCCAACAGCTGCACGCCCGACTCGTAAGGGAGGCAAGCGATGAGCACCCCGGCCCGTAGCAGCTGCCTGCGCAACGACCCAAATACCTGCACGGCATGGAAACGCATGGACGTTCCAGCAGGCAATCGCAGCAACGCGTATAGCGCCGAAAGCACACTCGGTAGCACCCAGAGCAGCAGCCACCAGCAGGTCCATCGAACCGGCGCGGAAGACCATCCCCAGCCGATCAGCAGTAGCACGATGGCCGCAGGCGACACCAGGCTGCGGCGCAGGTTGTCCAGCAACTTGCCTCGCGACAGCCAGGACAGCGGATTGCGTGCGTAGCCGCGCGTCGCGGTCGGCACCCAGGGAAGAAGCCACGGCAGCAGTTGCCAATCGCCCCGCACCCAACGGATGCGGCGCTGGATATCCGTCGCATAGCGCTGTGCGTGGGCTTCGTAAAGCCGGACATCGCTGATCAGCCCGGCCCGCGCATAGCAGCCCTCCAACAGGTCGTGGCTGAGCACCTGGTTCTCCGGAAACCTTCCGGCGACGACCCGCTCGAACGTGGCGACTTCGTAGATTCCCTTGCCGATGAACGAGCCCTCCCCAAACAGGTCCTGGTAGACATCGGACACCATGCGCGTATAGGGATCGATTCCGGGTTCCACGCCGAACATGCGCGCGAAGCGGGACTCGGCGCTGCCACGCATTCCGGTGCCAAGCCCGGGTTGCAGGATTCCGTAACCGGCCTCGATGACCCGGCCGGACGCGTCGAGTCGCGGCGCATTCAACGGATGCGACATGGCGCCCACCAGGATCCGTGCAGCATCGCGTGGGAGCTGGGTATCGCTATCGAGCGTGATCACGTAGCGCACATGGGCCAGACCGATCAGATCGCCGCAGGCACGCGCGAACTCGATCAGCGATTGCGCCTCGAGGTCCTCAGCGCTCAGCAGCCGGTTGAGCGCCTCCAGCTTTCCGCGCTTGCGCTCGTGCCCCATCCAACAGCCTTCAGCGGCATTCCAGCTGCGATCCCTGTGCAACAGGAAGAAGAGCCCCCCGCGTTCCGGCGCGTAGCGCGCATTGAGCATGCCGATCTGTTCAGCGGCGTGCTCCAGCAGCGCCTGATCGTCAGGTTGCAGCTTCTGGCCTGCGTCAAGAAAGTCGGTGAGAAGCGCAAACCGCAGCTGATCGTCCCGATTGGCGAGGTGATGGACTTCCAGCGCCGAGATCAGTTCATCGATCGCCGCCAGGCTGGCGAGCATGCTGGGCATGACCACCAAGGTCCGGCAGTCCGCCGGAATCCCGCTGCGTAGGTCCATGCGCGCAAGGGGGACCGGCACGAACACCAGCGACGCGATCCAGTTGACGATGGCGACCCCCAGCTCGCTCGCGCACAGCACGGCCAGGCACACGCATGTCCACCACAGGGCTCCGTTCTCCGACCCAGGCGCCCAGCGCATCAGGACAATGCTCAAGACCCCTGCGATCAACGCGATAGGAAGCAAATAAAGCGCTAACGGCGCTCTGGAGGAGGAAAGTTGTCTGCCGCCGATGTCGGGCTTGCTGCCGATGGCTGTCCGAAGCCCTGCCAGCCCTGCATCCAGCAGGTAGTAGCCGACGTGCCCGGCGATCTCCGGAGCGCCCTTTGCGTCGCGTGCAAGCCCGATGGCGACCTGGGCCACCTCGAGCTCGGCCATCCCGGCGCGCTGCGCCAGGCGTTCGACGACGCGTCGATAAGCATCGCGCGTCTGAAAATCCATGCGCGCATAGACATTTGCCGGATCCTCGCGCAATCGCTGGTCGACAACACTCATGGTCTCGACGAACTCACGCCAATCCATGTTGTTGAGGAAGCGAAAGCTGCCAATGCTGTTGCTGATCGAAACCTGATCGGCCGCCTGTCGCTGGCTCTCCGCGTGAATCAGCTGGTCCAGTCGCTGGCCGTCAGTGGCAAGCCATTGTTCGACCCATGTGCTCACCACATTGAGCAAGGGACCGCGCCCCTGGATGCCGCGCGTCAATTCGGAAACGAAAGCTCCCGTCTTGGGCGGATCCGACCGGGCCAGGTCCGCCACCACGAGCACCACGTGTTCCGGTGTGCGCGCGGCGGTCTCATTGAGCAGGGAAGTCCATGTTTGCGCGAGACGCTGCTGCTCGCCGTCGCGCATGACGATATCGGAGGCGCGGCGGATGTCCTCGATCAAGGCCAACCGCAGCATGATGGGAATGGCCCACAATTCCCCCAGCATCAACGGCGATCGACGTTGATAGGCGGCAATGAAGCGGCTCAGCGTGATCGCGTCCACGCGCCCGTGGCCATGCGCCACGACCAACCTGGCAAGCTCGTAGACGCGTGGCACGCCAATCTCGGACCCCGCCTTCAACCTGGGCAGCTTGCGGCTATATCCGACAGGAAGATGGAGGCCAGCCACCCGCACCTGCTCTTCGACCAGATAGAAGTTGTCGAGTAGCCATTCACCGGCGGGCTGGATTCGCCGTCCATCGGTCGCCGCCCTGGTCAGGCTCGCGGCAGACAGAAACAGGGCGCGCTCGTTGGACTTCAGGCGCGCGAGTAGGAGTTCCCTGCCCTGCTCGCGATGCAGGACATGCCTTTGGCCTAGCTGTTCGCCCAGGGCCTCCATCTGCTCGTCGCCAAAGAGCGCATCCCGTATCGAGGCAAGTGAAAGCGGGACCTGGCTCGGCGTCGCTTCCCGCGACTTGCGTGCCTCCGGGCGCCAATTCGAAAACGCCGAGAGGAACGTCCTCCAAGGTGGAAGCATGTTGGATACTTCCCTGCAGCGTGAGCGCTGCCAAGGCCCGGATCATGCGCGCTTTGAAACGGTGAGGCGTGAAGAGTTCGACGCGCCACCGTCATTGGTCGCGAACCTCGGTAGTCGGGCAGGCCAACCTTCTCGCGCTGGCTCAATTGATCGCGGTCACACCCAGCAGACGCATCACATGAGGCCCGGGCCGCGAAGCCAGCGGTCCCTGCCGCCATCGTTGCGCCTGCGTGTAGACCCGGCGCGCACGACGGCGTCCGGCGCTGGCCTCCAGCACTATCAGACTTGCCGCTTCATTCACGCAGGGGCGTATCGGATGCGCCGTGACTGGCGGCTACGATTCCTCGCCGGTGGGAAAGACCACACCCGTCAACTGTTCGGACTCATCCCATAGCCGTGCCGCAACCTGCCTATCCAGCGACGCCTTGGGGGCCTTGGCCACAACGGGATAGCCACGCGTCTCGCTCAGCTGATTCGGCCCGTAATAGGCGCCGGGCTTAGCCTCCGGTGACGTTGCGGCGTAGAGCGTCGGCAAGGCGCCCTGCCATACGGGAGAAAAGAGGAAAGGCAAATAGCGCCGAACCCACCCGCTCATGCTCCGCGCGCCGGCGCCATTGACGATCAGTTCGGTGCGACTCACGCCTGGATGTGCGCCGAGACTGGCCAGGCCCCATCCACCGGCCACACTGCGTCGCTGCAGCTCGAAGGCAAACATCAGACAGGCGAGCTTGGACTGACTATAGACCGGAAGCGGGCGGTAGCTTTTCCGCGCGTTGAGATCGTCGAAATCGATCGTGCCCGAACGCGCGGCGATGCTCGACAAGGTGACAACGCGCGGCTCCTTGCCCTTTCGCAGCAGGGGGAGGAGTCCCGCGGTGAGGGCAAAGTGGCCGAGATAGTTGGTGCCGAACTGCAACTCGAAGCCATCGCTGGTCTCCCGACGCTGCGGGGGCGCCATGACGCCGGCGTTGTTGATCAGCAGATCGAGGTGATCTCTCTGGCTCCGTAGCCGCTCGCTGAACGCGACGATGGACTTGAGGCTGGCAAGATCGACCTGCTCGAACCGAACGGACGCGGACGGAATTGCGGTGAGGATGCTTGAGATCGCCTGCTCGCCTTTCTGGCGGTTGCGCCCCGCAATGATGACCTCGCCGCCAGCCCGTGCCAGCGCCAGGGCGGTCTCGTATCCAAGACCGCCGGTGCCTGTGACGATGGCCGAGCGGCCTTGCTGCGGAGGAATGTTCGATGCTGTCCAGTGGGTCATGAGCCTTGCCTGCCTGAAAGAGTGATGTTGCACCTGATGCCAATAAATATGCACCGAGTGCAGACATTATTGCACTTGGTCCGCGCATGCAATAGGCTACGCACATGTCAGAAATCCTCCAGTCAGCAGGCGCGACGGCCGCGGAAGGCCCGCGTGAGCGCAAGCGCCGCGCAACACGTCAGCGCATTGCCGAGGTTGGTCAGCGGCTTTTCCTCACGAACGGCTACGAAGCCACGACACTGGACGCCATCGCGGCCGAAGCAGGCATCTCTCGCCGCGCCTTCTTCTCCTACTTCAAGTCCAAGGACGACATCATCTTTTTCTGGCTGGAAGCCGACGGGGCCAACCTGATCGCCAGCCTGCTCACGACATCGCCTGACGTGCCGCCGCTCGCCGCGGTGCGCGATGTGATGGTGAAGCACATCGCGCACTACACGAGCGAACAGATGATGGCCGTGGACAATCTCATGCTGTCGAGCGCGTCGCTGATCGCACGCAAGCAGGCCCACTACGCGGTGCAGGAGCAGGCGCTTTTCAACGCGCTGTGCGAGGTCTGGCGCCAGCCCGAACGCCGTCCTGCGCTGCGGATGGTGGCGATGGTCTCCATCGGTGCCATGAAAATCGCGCTTCAGGCGTGGAGAGAGCAGACCGGGCCACGGAAGCCTGCCGCCAAATTCCTCCGGGACGCCTTCGACAGCTTGAAAACTGCGCTTTGACCTGACTGGATTTCGAGGCAGGGTTCGACGGCATCAGCCCGAAGCCGTCCCTTCATCGCGGCCCCGCCTTGGCCCCGGCTCTGAATCCCAGGCTGCCCACCCTGCCCCGCTTGGCGAGGCGCGAACGGCCAATCTTGCAGGCCGCTCGCTCCCGCGTCACAGCAGCTGCTCTGCCACGGCCTGGTGGACAGTTCTCACGCTGGGTTGGAAGCCGAGTTGGCGCGCCAGCGATCCGTCCACGTGCAGATGCCAGGGATTGGTCAATGGCTCGGACGAGGATGCCATCGGCTCGCCGACCAGCGAGGCCAACTCGTAAAGCGAAGTCGGTGCCTCATCGGTGAGGTTGACGATGTGGCCATCCATCACGCCGGACAGCGCAAGCTGCATGGCAACGGCGATATCGCGATGATGAATCAGGCTCATTGTCTTGGCCGGGTGAGACCTGGCGTGGGCGGCGTGCCTGGGCAGCGATTCAAGATGCCCATCCTTGTCGCCATAGACGAAGCCAAACCGCAGAATCGACCAACCAAGACCGCTTTCGCGCAGTTCCGTTTCCGCAGCCAGCTTGCTGGCCGGATACGCCAGCGTGGGAGCGGTGGCGTCATCCTCACGGCCGGGATGGGCATTGTCCTGGTCATAGACATGGGTGGTACTGGCCATGATGAATCGCGCCTCGGGCGCATGCGCTTTCGCCGCGCAAATCAGGTTGCGCGTTCCCTCCAGATTGATTTTCCAGATCAGGTCGGTGTCTTGCGTGCGAAATACCGCGGCGAGATGGA
Organism: Pseudoxanthomonas sp. JC1303; assembly: GCF_058448525.1. Taxonomy (NCBI): domain Bacteria; kingdom Pseudomonadati; phylum Pseudomonadota; class Gammaproteobacteria; order Lysobacterales; family Lysobacteraceae; genus Pseudoxanthomonas; species Pseudoxanthomonas sp. JC1303. Next base: position 3,969,898 of record NZ_CP185958.1, read on the forward strand.
TGATCGCCGAGACGCCCTCCACCGCTCGCGCAAGCGAAGCCGGATCGAGCAAGTCGCCTTCGACGGCCGTCGCGCCGGCAGGGACTTCCTTTCCGGCCCGAACGAGTGCCCGGCAGGTTTCTCCATTGAGGACGAGGCGCGGCAGCAGACGCGCGCCCACCAGTCCGGTGGCGCCAGTGATCAGGAGCGTCATGTGTTGGTCCCATGTTCTAGAAGGCGTTCGGTCGCGGTCTTGAGCACCTTGATGGCCGTTGCGACCTCGGCCGGGTCGAGGCCGTCGAAGGCCACGGCGCGGATGAAGTTGAGATCTGGGAGCGCTTTCCACAGCTTGGTGCCGGCCTTGGTCATCCGCAGCAACTTCTGTCGTTGGTCGATGCTGTCCGCAACCTGCTCGACCAGCCCTTTGCGCACCAGAGCGCCCACCACGATGCTCAACGTCGCACGCTCGATCTGAAGGAGCCGCATCAGCTCGCGCTGCATGGTCGGCCCTTCGTGCGCCAGCTGATGCAGCACGTACCACTGCGTGGAGCCAATGCCGTACGGACGAAGCGCTGCGTCCATCACGGAGCGGCCTGCGAGATAGCAGCGCTTGGCCCATGCGGCGACCGAATCGTGCTGTGCACTGTTCACTTTGTTTGCCATCAAACAATTATGTTTGCCGGCAAACAAATGTCAAGGCCACTCATCGTCGGCCGCCGTACAAGGCGGCAGTCGCCTCGGCTTCCGTCTGTTAACCAAGCACGCTGAAATCGTTCCATTTCAATGGACCCAGCAGGCGTGGCCCATGACTCGCGCATTGAAGCCGGCGGATGGGCAACCGCGTTTCAACGCCGCGTTCTAGCGGCTTGCCGTTCGGCGAATGGTCGAGCGCGCCCGCCTCCCCGCCTCGGCCACGATTGCGGCCGCGTCGATTCACAGGAATCTCGCGAGGTCGCGCAGCCGTGCCAAGGCACACGCTGCGGCAGTGCGCAGTGGCAAAAGACCTTGTGCCCCAGCCTTCCCGGTACCCGGCATGGATCGGCGTTGCCGCTGCTGGAAAGATGCCGTATCCGAATCTTGTTTCAGCGGTCTGGAGAAGGAGGGTACCCGTAGCGGCAGGATGCAAGAACGCGCGACTTGGCGCGCGCCATGTTCTCTAACGGCATCACGGTCTTCCGCTATCGCACAGCCGTCACCGTGCTCTGGATGCCATATGTCCAAAGGCATCGGAACGGGGCTCGGAGTGGGCTCGAACCGCCCTCCCCGCCATGGACATAGCCCGACGCGTCAAACGTCCGTGTCGACCAGCGACCAGCCCACCGTCCCGCCCGCGCGCATCGGCACCACGGCCGAACCAGCCAGCGGATAACGCTCCGGCACGGTCCAGGACTTGCGCTCCAGTACGATGCGGCCCGTGTTGCGCGGCAGGCGGTAGAAGTCCGGGCCATTGAAGCTGGCAAACGCCTCCAGGTTCTCCAGCTTGCCGGCTTGCTCGAAAGCTTCGGCGTACAGCTCGATGGCCGCGTGCGCGGTGTACAGGCCGGCGCAGCCGCAGGCAGTTTCCTTGCCTTCGCGCGCGTGCGGCGCGCTGTCGGTACCGAGGAAGAAATGCGTATCGCCGCTGGTCGCGGCCTGCAGCAGCGCCTGGCGATGGGTCTCGCGCTTGAGGATGGGCGCGCAGTAGTTGTGCGGACGGATGCCGCCTTCGAACAGCGCGTTGCGGTTGAGCAGCAGGTGGTGCGCAGTCAGGGTGGCGGCCACATTGGACGGCGCAGCGGTCACGAACTCCACCGCGTCCTTGGTGGTGATGTGTTCGAGGACCATGCGCAGCCCCGGGAAGCGCGCCTGCAGCGGCAGCAGATGGCGCTCGATGAACACCCGTTCGCGATCGAAGATGTCGATGTCCGCATCGGTCACCTCGCCATGCAGCAGCAACGGCAGCTCGTGTTCTTCCATTGCCTCGAGCACGGCATTGACGCGCGCCAGATCGCGTACGCCGGACTGCGAATTGGTTGTAGCTCCGGCCGGGTAGTACTTGACCGCGAACACCGCATCGCTGGCCTTGGCCCGGGCGATCTCCTCCGGTGCGGTGTCCTCGGTGAGGTACAGGGTCATCAGCGGCTGGAAGTCCGACCCGGCCGGCAAGCTGGACAGGATGCGCTCCCGATAGGCCTCGGCCTGGGCCACGGTCGCCACCGGCGGCTTGAGATTGGGCATCACGATGGCGCGGGCGAAGCGCGCGGCGGTGTGCCCGATGACGGAGGCGAGCGTCTCGCCGTCGCGCAGGTGCAGGTGCCAATCGTCGGGGCGGGTGATGTCAAGACGCATGGAGTCAGTCACGGGGGCGTTGGAATCAGGAGTCGAGCAGCCGCTCATGGTATCCCAAGGCATCTTTTGCTCCACGGGCACTCGCGCCGGACACCTATTCATGGAGGTCATGCGATGCTCCCCCGCCCTACTCCGTCGAGCTTTCCGATGTCCGTTCCCGACCATGACGCCGCCACGCCGCCGATCGCCCACCCTCCCCGCCTGCACCTCATGCGGCATGGCGAAACCGAATGGTCGCGGACAGGTCGGCACACCGGCCGCAGCGAGATCCCCCTGACCGCGCGGGGCGAGCAGATGGCACGCGCCCTGGTCCCGCTGTTGGGCGCCACCGCGTTTTCCACCGTCCTGACCAGCCCCCGCATGCGTGCCCGCAGCACCTGCGCGCTGGCCGGCCTGGAAGCGCAGGCCGAGGTGGAGCCCGACCTGGCCGAGTGGGACTACGGCGACGACGAGGGTCTTACCTCGATCGAGATCCGGGCCGAGCGACCGGACTGGGACATCTGGCGCGATGGCTGCCCGAATGGTGAAAGCCCGGCGGCGGTCACCGAGCGGGCCGACCGTCTGGTGCGGCGCCTGCGCGGGCTGTCTGGCGATATCGCGCTGTTTTCGCACGGACACTTCGGCCGGGTCTTGGCCACACGCTGGCTGGGCCTGCCGGTCGCGGCCGGCGCCCACCTGGTGCTGGAGCCCGCAACGCTCAGCCTGCTGGCGCTGGATGCGCGCCATGCGATGACCCCGGTGATTGAGCGCTGGAACGTGGCGCCTGCAGGGGCTTGAGCGCCACGACCCGGCATGGGGTCAATTCGGCGGCCCGGGATGTCCCGCCGATCGGCCGACAAGCCACGCACCATCCGCGAAACGCCTGCGGGGCGCCCATTCCAGGCGCCCCACCTTGCGGAGGCTTTCTTCAGAACCGCACGCGCATCCCGAGTGAATACACCGTTTCCAGGTACTTGACCTGGCGCGCGTAGGTGTCGCCCTGCACGTTGTAGGTGCGTGAGTTGGTGATCGGATCGCCCAGAATGTTGGACACATCGAAGGCAAAGGTCACCGACTCGATCGGGGTCCAATTGAGCGACATGTCCAGGACGCCGCGATCGTCCTGCACCAGCGGCATGAACGGGCCGTTGGCATTCAAGGCGACGTCGTAGACCTGGGAGTACTCCTGGACCCACTTGGAGCGCCAGTTGTAGGCCAGGCGCGCGGAGAACTCGGGCTTTTCGTACATCAGGACCAGGTTGTAAGAGTTCTTCGATACCCCCGGCACGCGAGGCTTGCCGGGGATCGAAGCAGCCACCGTCGGGCCCTGTTCGGCGCCGTTGTCGATATAGGTGTAGTTGGCCTGGACGCCAAAGGCACGCGCCCATTTGGGCAAGGCGTCGAAATCCAGGAAGCTGGTGAAGGCGAACTCGGTGCCCTGCAGCTTGCCTTCCCCGCCGTTCTCCGGATGGGTCAGGCGCAGGGTGCCGTATTCGGCATCGGCCACATCGGTGGTGACATTGGAGATGAACCCCTTCACATCGCGGCGGAACAAGGCCAGCGTGGCCGAGCCGGTCGGTGAGAAGTAGTACTCGAAGGACAGGTCGTAGTTCTCCGACTCCAGCGGGGACAGCCCGGGGTTGCCGCTCGAAGCGGTGCGGAAGCAGTTCACGCTGCCAGGATCGATGTTGCACGCGCCCTGCGGCGAGTTGACGATCGTGGATGGATTGAGCTGGTCGAAGTTCGGGCGCGTACGTGTCTTGGTCGCCGCCGCCCTGATCTGGAAGCTGTCGGTCAGGCGAAAGCGGATGCTGGCATTGGGCAGGTAGTCGGTATAGCTGTTGCTGCTGCTGATCGGGGAATAGGTCGAGGTCTGGTCATCGCGTGAGGTGCCGTCCACCTGGGTCTTGGTGTGGACCGCGCGCAGGCCCAGCGCACCGTCGATCGGGATCGTCGTGTCCAGGACGTACTTGACCTGGGTATATGCGGTGGTGGCCTTTTCGTTGGCGTTGAAGGTATTGAGCGGATTGAAGGCCGGCAGACCGATGGCATCGAAATCGTGGTTGTCCGCCGGCAGCAGCGCGTCGGTGAGTTCGCGCAGGGCATTGACGTTGTCGCGGATGCTGTCCCGGGTGGGCGAAATCCAGCGGGTCGGCGGCGCGTGGTCGTCGCCCTCGAAACCACCTCCGGTCATCGACAGGTCGACCGGCAGGTCCAGATAGGTGAGCCCTGCCCCCTCCACATAGCCATAGCGATCGCCGCTCTTGCGCTCGGCGTCACGGTTGGTGAAGCGCAGGCCGGCCTGGTAGGCGCTGATGATGCCGGTCTGCGGGACGAACTCGAAATCGGTCCGGGCCTGAAGATCCTTGCCCGAAGCCTCGTAGTTGCGGTCGTAAAGCCCGCGGAAGATGAAATTCTCAGGGTTGCTCAGGTCGAAATCACGGAAGCCGTAGCTGCCTCCGCCGTCGCTGCCAGGCACAGCGTAGTTGACGTCCACGGTCGGCGCATACGCAAAGGCGTAATCGATGTTGGCCTGCTTGAGCTTGTACTTCGAATTGGTCGCGGCCAGGTCCGTGGACCAGCGCACGCCGCCTTCGTGGTACACCGCACCCAGCCCGATCTGGTAGGTGTTGGTGCTGGCGTTGGTCGACGCCTGGTACCCCTCCGGGCGCAGGCCTCCCGTGGCGGTCAGGCTCTGCGCCTGTGGACCCGATTCACCCGGCACGGTGACCACGTTGGAGAACTGCGTCTCGGCCGTATACAGCGGCACGAACATGTAGCTGTCGTTGTCGTGGCTGCGGAACCCCTGGTAGAGGAAATCCGCATTGAGCTCCCAGCTTTCGTTGGGCTTCCACTGGAAGGCGCTGTTGATCGACGGGCGCGTCCGCATGCCCTGCCCGTAGAAGGTGCCGATGCCGTCGGGGAAACGGAAGCCGGGCTGGTCGGTCTGGCTGGGCTGGGCCACGCCCATCACCAGCGAGTTCTCGCGGGTCGAATCCAGGAAGCGCAGGCGATTCCAGGCCGCGTTGACCAGAAAGCCCATCTCGCCCACTTCGGTGTCCCAGCGGTCGCTGAAAAGAAAGTTGCCGTTGGCATCGCCCTTGTCGGACTGGTCGAAATAGGCGTAGTTGAGCGAGCCGGACAGTTCGCGCCCCTCGAAGTCGAATGGCCGGCGCGAGCGCACGTCGATCAGGCCGGCGATGCCGGGTTCGACCAGGTCGGCGGTGCTGGACTTGTAGACATCCAGCCCCGCCACGCCGCCGGCCGGGAAGTCCTGCAGGGCCACGCTGCGGTTCTCGGCGGTGAAGATCTCCCGCCCGTTGTAGGTGGTGGTGAGGTTGGGCAGGCCGCGCACCTGGACGTCGGCGGCCTCGCCCGCCGCGCGGGTCACCTGCACGCCGGTCACGCGCGCCAGGGACGCCGAGGCGGTGACGTCGGGCAGCTTGCCCAGGTCTTCGGCGACCACCGAATCGACGATCTGGGTGGCATCGCGCTTGATCGATTGGGCGGTCTGCAGGCTGGCGCGCAGCCCGACCACCTTCACCGCGCCCAGTTCCTGCGCGTCCACCTGTTCGGGCGTGACATCCTGGGCCTGGGCAGACTGTGGGGTGTCTTCGCGCGGGGTGGCCGTGGAAGTCGCTGGGGCGGATGCCGGGTCGCTCGTGCTTGTTTCCTGCGCGGTGGCGGGACTCATCAGGGCCAGCGCAACAGCGCTGGCCAGCACGGTGGCGACGGGGCGGGAAATACGTACGTTCATGCCGGAACTCCGGAGGGGGCCTGGTGGCCGCGTGAGAGGGCGTGGGGGCCTTCTGTGTTCGGTGTTGCCTGCTGCGTCGAGCTAGCGCGCCGCGGCCTGTGCCGGTGCGGACTGCTCGGCCTCGAGCTGACGATAGAGCTGCGCTTCGCGGGCGCGATACGGGGTGCCGTCGGCGTGGATGAGGTCGTGGAACCAGAGCACCGGCTCCTTCATCGTGTACGGCCGCTCCCAGCTGTCCCATGGGAAGCGGGTCTGGATGGCGCCGTCGACCAGGCCCCAGTTGATCATCCCGATGTGCTCGCGATGGCCGATCGGCAGGATGGTGTCCACGGCCGAGCCACTCCCGCGCGCCATCCATTCGGTGCAGATCAAGGGGCGGCCGTATGGGCGCAGCTGCGCGATGCGCGCCTCGAAGTTCTCCGGCTGCTCGTAGTTGTGGAAGGTGATCACGTCCGAGTTGGACAGCTGCGCCTGCTGGATCGCGTTGAGGTCCGGTGCACCGGGCGACCAGTCCTTGCCGATCCACACGCCGCTGGTCAGCGGCTGGATGGGCGACTGGCTGCGCGCCCAGGCGAATGCCTTGGGCAGCAGTTCGGCGATGCGTTCCTGCTCGCCCGGCAACTGCTTGTCCATGTAGTTGCCGCCGCCGGGATTGTCAGGCTCGTTCCAGATGTCCCAGGCCAGCACGCGCTCGTCCTTGGCGAACGCACCGACCACGCCCTGGACATAGCTGCGGAAATGCGGGTCGTTGGCCGGGTCGACCAGCGCATGGCGCCCCGGGCTCTGCACCCACCCGGAGTTGTGCACGCCGGGAATCGGCCGGTGCTGCGGGCCCAGCACCGGGTCCGGATCCCAGCAGCTGTCGAACAGCACGAAGACCGGGCGGATGCCATGCTTGTCGGCGATGGTCAGGAACTGGTCCAGGCGCTTGATCAGGCCCTTGGGATCCTGCGTCCACAGCAGGTCATGCAGGTAGACGCGCATGGTGTTCATGCCGAACTGGTCATGTGCCCAGCCCAGCTCCTTGTCGATGCGGGCCGGGTCGAAGGTCGCCGCCTGGAACATCTCCAGCTGGTTGATCGCATCGGCCGGGATGTAGTTGCTGCCCACCAGCCAGGGCTGGGCCTGGTACCAGGCATTGGCGCGCTCGGTGCTCCAGCGCCCAGGCGCGTCGACGACCGCGGCGGCGCCCTCGGGCGCGGGACGGGCGCCGGCCGGCAGGACACAGGCGGCGCCAAGGGCGGCGCTCAAGAGCAGGATGGCAAGGGGGCGTGAGGGCATGAGGTGCTCCGGTCTGGGTTTCAGGTGCGGTGAGCCGGCCCGCACGCCGGATGGGCGGCAGGCAGGCGGATGGGGTGTCTGGTCGTTGGGAAGCGTGTCCATGCGCATGCGCGGACGCGGCGGGGCGTCAACGCGGGCGGCCGCGTGCCTTGCCGCGGTGCGGCGGGCATCAACGCAGGATTCCGCGCGGGCACCACGCACGTGGCGCAGGCCGTGTCACGGAAGCATTGGCGGACGTGCGGCGCCGGGACGGCGCCGATAGTGCGGTCGTGACGCGCATGTCCCCTCCCAAGGCGTTGCGCTGATGCCGACAAACTGATCCGACCTTTGACAGGCCGGCGTTCGCGCATATTATCCGACAATATGATTTTTTCAACTCTTGCCGAAAAGCGCCGCCGCCTGGCATCGATCACCTTGGCCGCGCTGCTCCTGGGCGGCTGCGCCACGCCGCCGCAGCGCACGCAGGCACTGCCCGTCGCGCCTGTGCTCGACACCGGCTTTGCCGACCCGTTCATCCTTCCGCTGGAGGACGGTTCGCTGGCGGCCTACGCGACCAACCGCGCCGGGCCTGGAGGTGCGCCGCTCCACGTCGCGCATTCCACCTCGGCAGATGGCCTGCACTGGACCGCACCGGTCGATGCGATGCCCTCCCCGCCCCCATGGGCGCGGGCCGGACGTCCGGATATCTGGGCCCCGGAAGTCATGCGGATCGGCACGCGCTATGTCCTGTACTTCACCGCTCGGCATGCCACCCGGCAGCGCCCCGATGGCCTCACCTTGTGCCTGGGCGCTGCGACCTCGGACACGCCGCAGGGCCCGTTCGTGCCGCAGCCTGAGCCGCTGACCTGCGGCGGAACCTACGGCGTCATCGATGCCAGCCCGTATCGCGACACCGATGCCGCAGGACACGCGCGGCTGTGGCTGGTCTACAAGACAGACGGCAACTGCTGCGGGGTGACCACCCGCTTCCTGGTCCAGCGCCTGGCGGGCGACGGACTGTCGCTAGCCGGACAGCCGCAGGCATTGGCCGGCATCGCCAACGATGCGCCATGGGAGGGCCATGTCATCGAAGCGCCGCAGTTCGTCCTGCACGCCGGCCAGCTGTATCTGTTCTACGCCGGCAACGACTATGGCTCCGGTGCCTATGCCACCGGCTATGCGCGCTGTGAGGGACCGCTCGGCCCCTGCCACGACGCGCCGGAGAATCCCATCCTGTCCAGTCGACCGGGGCCGCCGGCGCTGGTCGGACCGGGCCACCAGAGCGTCTTCCACGCCCATGGGCGCGACTGGATCGCCTTCCACGGCTGGCGGCCGGCCGGACCCGGCGGGTCGCGCTACCGTGCGCTCTACATCCTGCCCCTGGACTGGACCCACGGCCGCCCGGTGGTGGGCCCGTGATCCTCGCCTTCTACCGGAATCCCGTCACATGACCGAGACCCGCACCGACAGCATTGTCGGCATCAACTGGGGCAGCACCAACTTCCGCGCCTACCGGATCGCGCCCGAGGCCGGCATCGAGGATGCACTGGAGGTCGCGGCCGGCGTGGCGACCCTGGACCGCGACGGAATGGCCGCGCTCGCCCATCAGGTCCGCACCCGCTGGCCGCAGGTCGAGCACGTCTACGCCGCCGGCATGATCGGCTCCAACATCGGCTGGACCGACGCGGGCTATGTCCCGTGTCCGGCCGACGTGGCCCAGGTGGCCGCGCAGCTGGTCGACGTGCGCATCGGCACGCTGGACATGAAGATCGTCCCTGGCCTGGCCTGCGTCCGTGCCCGCGACGGCGCGCCGGACATCATGCGCGGCGAGGAGACCGAGTTCTTCGGCCTGCTGGCCGCCGGTCGACTTGGGCAGGCGCCAGTGGTGGCCCTGCCGGGGACGCACACCAAGTGGGTCAGCGTGCGGGACGGACGGATCGCGGAGTTCATGACCACCCTGTCCGGGGAGTTGCATGACCGTCTCTCCACCGGCGGTGCGCTGTCGTCGATCATGCGGGGTCCCGGCCACGTTGGGGCAGCCTTCGCCGACGGGGTGCGCCAAGGCGCGTCCGGCGGCCTGGGACTGGGTGCACTGCTGTTCGGCGTGCGCGCCCGCGCCATCCGCCAGGGCCTGGCCCCCGAGGATGCCAGCAGCTACCTGCGCGGACTGCTGATCGGGGCGGAGATCGGAGATGCGCGGTCAGTGTTCGGTGGCTTCGACGCCGGTCCGATTCCGCTGGTGGGCTCCGGCCCGGTGTGTGCGCTCTACCGCGCGGCGCTGGAGGTGCTCGGCGAGAGCGCCAGCATCGTGCCTTCGCAGGATGCCGTGGCGCAGGGATTCGTCGAACTGGATCGATGCATCGCCCGATGAGCGGATGCCGTTACTGGTGCCGCTGTTGCAGTGCAGCGTTTTAATTGTCCGATAATATGGTTTAGTAGACTCACAACTTCTGGAGGGATGGTTCGATGGGGAATGTCGTGAGAGGGGCGATGCTGTGCGCGGCCGGCTTGCTGGCCACGTCCGCCGCGGCGGATGCGCAGGAACGCGCGGTGCTCGGCACCACGCCGGAAGGCACCAAGGTCGAGACGATCACGCTGCACGATGGCCACGGCATGCAGGCCACCATCAGCACGCTCGGTGCGGCCCTGCATGCGCTGGACGTGCCCGACCGCAACGGCAAGCCCGGCGACGTGGTGCTGGGCGACGCCACGCTCAAGGCAACCCTGGATAATCCGCAGTACTTCGGCGTGGTCGTGGGTCGCTTTGCCAACCGGCTGGCGAAGGGCCGCTTCACCCTGGATGGGCATGCCTATCAGGTCCCACTCAACGATGGCCCCAACAGCCTGCACGGCGGCAAGCAAGGCCTGGACAAAGTGGTGTGGGATGTCGTGGAGGCCAAGTCCGATCGCGCCACCCTGCGCCACGTCAGCCCGGACGGCGACCAGGGCTTTCCCGGCAAGCTCACGGTCACCGCGACCTACACGCTGGAAGGCAACGGCACGCTGGCCATCGAGTACCGCGCTACCACCGACAAGCCCACCGTCGTCAACCTCAGCAACCACACCTACTGGAACCTGGCCGGCGAAGGCTCGGGCTCGGCGATGGACCAGGAGCTGACCATCCATGGCGATGCCTACACCCCGGTCGATGCCACGCTGATCCCAACCGGTGAAATCACGTCGGTGGCCGGCACGGTGTTCGACTTCCGCAGCCCCAAGCCGATTGGCCGCGACGTGCGTGACGCCGGCAAGGAACCACAGCTGGCGCTGGGCCGCGGCTATGACCACAACTGGGTCATCAGCAAGACGCGCGCGGCGAAGCCACGCGAGGTTGCCCGGGTCCATGATCCCAAGAGCGGTCGTGTGATGTCCCTGGTCTCCGACCAGCCGGGCCTACAGTTCTATTCCGGCAACTTCCTGGATGGCACCACGGTGGGCAAGTCCGGCCACCTGTATCGCCAGGGCGATGCATTCGTGCTTGAGCCGCAGCTGTTCCCCGATACCCCCAACCAAGCGAGCTTCGGCCCGGCCGCGGCGCGCCTGGATCCGGGCAAGACCTACGTCAACCGCATCGTTTACCACTTCACGACCGACAAGGACGCCGCCGCGGGCCGCTGACGCGGCGCTGCCTCGGACGTCCATTCCACCGATTCCCCGCGACGTGCCGGCTCATTGCCGGTGCGGAAGCCGGAGGCATGCCTGGAGCTGCTGCACTGGCAAGGACGGATCCACGGCGCGACCTGCCCGCGCCAGACGCTTCGCACGCTTGATCGCACCACGTCCCCCGCATCGCCACCGCCGCACGTGTGCCTGCCCTGACCCAAGGCCGTCGGCGTTCCACAGACTTCATCCGGAGAAGACCTCATGTCCCAACGGCCTGCACGCACGCTGTTGTCGGTATCCATCCTGTCGTCCCTGCTGCTCCCGGCGCTGGCCCACGCACAGCAGTCCACCACCACCCAACCGCAGGATGCGCCGCAGACGGCTGCGCCTGCCGTACCGGACGCGCAGGACGGCACCACCCCGTCACCGACCGACCTGGACGCGGTCAAGGTGACCGCGCTGCGGCAGAGCCTGCAGACCGCGCAGAACCTCAAGCAAGGCGCGGACATGATCGTCGACTCGATCGTGGCCGAGGACATCGGCAAGCTGCCGGACAACTCGGTCGCCGATGCATTGCAGCGCGTGACCGGCGTGCAGATCGCCCAGGGCAGCCAGGGTGAGACCACCGGCGTGGTGATCCGCGGCCTGCCCAACATCATCAGCACGGTCAACGGCCGCGAAATCTTCAGCGGCTCCGGGCGCGGCTATGCGTTCCAGAACCTGCCCGCCACCGCGGTCAAGACGCTCAGCGTGTACAAGACCAGCGAGGCCTCCCTGCCCCTGGGCGGCATCGCCGGCCTGGTCGACATCCAGCTGCGGCGACCGTTTGACTTCGAAGGGCCACAGGTCGCCGCGACCTACGACTTGACCCACAGCAACTACGGTGGCAAGCACGATCCCAACGCCAGCCTGCTGCTGAGCAACACCTGGGATACCGATATCGGCAAGATCGGCGCGCTGGTGAACTTCGGCTATATGGCCAAGGAGTACGCCTATGACGCGGTCTGGTCGGACTACCCCAAGGTCCTCACCGATGGGACCAACCCGATCCGCACCGACGACGGCAACCTGATCTCTGCGCCCAACGGCTTCGGCACCGCCTACAACGACGGCAACCGGCGCCGCGGGGCTTTCAACTACGCTCTGCAGTGGAAGCCCAGCGACAACACCGAGGTCTACCTGGAAGGCCTGTACGACTACGTGCGCGATCGCTACGGGCAGGCGTATTACTTCAGCTTCCCGGTCGGGGTGATCCCGCCGACCTCGCTGTCGGTGACCGACAACTGCTATGCCAACCAGTTGGCGGGTGACTATCAGGGCCAGACCATCTGCGACGCGGCCAGCGGCACCTGGGACGGTGACAGCTATGCGGCCACCAGCATGCAGGCGCACAAGCAGCGTGGCCAGGACATCCAGAACGCGCTTGGCTTCAAGTGGGATGGCCAACAACTGCACCTGTCCACCGAGATCTCGCGCACGTCCGGATACTACCGAGACCGCAACTTCATCATCGACACCTATCTCCAGGGCCCGATCAGCACCGTCTGGGCCGGCACTGGTGGCAACCACGTCAACTGGTATCTGGATGGCGATCCGGCGCTGAACCCGCAGAACTTCTACCTGGCCGGCCTGTTCCAGACCTGGAGCTACACCTACGGCGAGGAGAACGCCTGGCACGGCGACGGACACTTCGATTTCCTCGACGGCCCGATCGCCTCCATCCAGTTCGGCTTGCGTTACGCCGACCGAGAGGCGCTGGCGCGTGGCAGCACCCAGATCTCCACCCCGCCGCCAGGCGGCCAGGGTTCAACCGCAGATCCCAACCTGGACAACCAGGTCACCCGCCTGGGAAGCGACTTCATGTGCACGATGGGCAGCAACGCGGCGATGAAGCAGGACTGGCTGGTCCCCTGCTACGACTACCTGATCAAGAACGCCGACGCATTGCGCGAGCTTTACGGCCTGCCCGATGGCATTGCCGCGGAGAACCCGGGCCGCTACTTCGATATCGGCGAAAAGAAGCTGGCCGGCTATCTTCAGGCCCGGTACGACATTGACCTGGGCGAGACGGTCCATGTCGACGGCCTGGTCGGCGTGCGCGCCGAGAAGGTCCGGCGCAACCTGGACGCCTTCAGCTACGACGCGGCCACGGCGACCTACAGCCCCCTGAGCGAGAACACCAGCGATCTCAACGTGCTGCCCAACGTCAGCGCCAATTTCCACTTCGGCCCGGCGTGGCAGCTGCGCTTCGCCGCCGCCAAGACGCTGAGCTATCCGGACTTCGGTTCGCTCAACCCGTCGTTGTCGCTCAACCCGGGCACCATCAATCGCGAGGGCCAGGCCGCCAGCGGCAACCCCGAGCTGACCCCGATCGAATCGAAGAACTACGACGCCTCGTTGGAGTGGTATTTCTCGCAGGTCGGCTATGCCAGCGTTGGCCTGTTCCGCCGCGACATCGATGGCTACATCCAGACCTACACCACCGCGACTACCATCGGCGGCGATCCGTACCAGCTGACCATCCCGCTCAGTGCCGGCAGCGGCTACCTGCAGGGCGTGGAAGCGGCCTGGCAGCAGACCTTCGACTTCCTGCCCGGTGCGTGGAGCGGCCTGGGCGCGCAGTTCAACTACACCTATATCGAAGGCGAGACCAAGGCCCCGGCCTCGGTGGGTGGCCCGATCATCACCCGTCCGCTGCAGAACGTCTCGAAGAACAACTACAACGCGGTGCTCTTCTACGAGAACTTCGGCATCTCCGCGCGCCTGGCCTACGGCTACCGCAGCCGATACATCGACGGATTCACCCAGGACACGGTATCGGGCAACGAGGACTACGTGGAACCGGCCAACTCGCTGGACTTCTCCTTCAGCTACGACTTCAACCCGCACGTGACCATGGTGCTGTCGGCAACCAACCTGCTCGGCAACGACTTCCACCAGTTCTGGGGTGACGGCACCACGCGGCCGCGCGACATCCGCTTCCAGGACAAGACCTACGGCGTGGGCATCAGGTTCAAGCTGTGAGGCCTGCCCTGCTCCTGCTGGCCGCGTTGACGCCGATGCTGCCGATCGGCCTCGCCAGTGCGGCGGACGCCGATACCGCGGTGGCGGGACGGCACCTGGCCGACGGCGTCGGCTATGCCTCGGCCGTGCGCCTGTCCCATCAGGCGCGGGCGACCGACAACGGTCGCCTGTTGCTGGTGTTCGAACCCGCTGGTCCGGAGAGCCTGCCCCTGTACGAGAGCCGCGACGCCGGTGATCACTGGCGGCAGGTCGGCCACGTCACCGACCAGGCCCATGGGCAATCCGCCCAGTGGACCCTGCGCTGGCAACCCCACCTGAGCGAGCTGGCTGGCGCCAGCGGAGACCTCAAGCCCGGCACCCTGCTGCTGGCCGCCAACGCCATCCGCCGCGACGCCGGGGAGCACCTGATCGCGCAGGACCTGCAGCTCTATGCCAGCACCGATGGCGGAGCCAGCTGGCACTACCGCAGCAGTATCGTCGGCGGTGACGGCCAGCCCTCGGACCGCCTCAATCAGGGCGTGTGGGAGCCGGATATCGTGCGGCTCGGCGATGGACGCTTGGTGGCCTACTACTCGACCGAGCGCCACAAGGCGCAAGGGTACAACCAGCTGCTCGCCCACAAGGTCTCCAGCGACGGCGGGCGGACCTGGGGCGAGGAAGTGTTCGACGTGGCCTTCCCCGGTGGCGTCGAGCGCCCCGGCATGGCGGTGGTCGAGCGCGTGCCCGGCCACGGCTACGTCATGGTGTTCGAGAACATCGACAACACCCAGGCACCCCACAACGGCCAGGTGCACGTGAAGTTCAGCACCGACGGCCTGGACTGGGGGGCGCCCGAGGACCACGGCGTGGCGATCCAGACGGTCTCGGGCGCATGGCCATCGGCCTGCCCGACCGTGCTGTGGATGCCGGGCCCCACCGACCAGGGCACCCTGATCGTCGCGGCGCAGCGCGCCGGCGGTGGTGGCGATGCCGGTGGGCGCACGTTCTACCGCAACGACACCGGTGGCCGCGGGCCGTGGTGGGAAGTGGTCGCGCCGGTGCAGAAGCAGACCGGCAACATCCATGCGGGTTGGACCCAGGCCCTGGTGCCCTTGCCGGACGGGCGCCTGCTGCATGTGACCTCATCCTCCACACCGACAGCCCCGGACCGTGAGGACGCCAACGAGATCCTCTATGCCCGTGCACCACTTGCGCTGCACCGCTACGAGGCCGAGGACGCCGAGCGCCACGACGCCGCGCAGATCCAGACCGACGACGCCTCGGCCGGGCGCAAGATGCGCTTATCCAGCAATGCCGATGCGGCCCTGCGCTTCAAGGTGCAGGTCGGGACCGCGGGCAGGCAGCGCGTACAGGTGCGCTATGAGGCCGTCGGCTTTCAGGCCATCCCCGTGCTGCAGGTCAATGGAGCACTGGCGACGCTGGACGCTTCGCCAGCACCGGATGGCAAGGGCTGGCAGCTCGCGAGCTGGACGGTCACGCTGCAGCGCGGCGCCAACACGCTGGTGCTGAGCAACCCGGAGCGCCCGCTGGATTATGACCATCTGGACATCCTGGGACTGACGCCATGACCGGAACACGGTCCCAGGCCGAGATCGCGCGCGTGCGTTCTAGATTTTGTCGGATAATACTGTCAGCGGCGCCATCTCGTGCGTCTGGACAGAGGATTTCCAGTGAGACAGATCGCGGTGCGCAACCTGCACGACCAGGTGATCCAGGAGATCGGCCGGCTCATCATCAGCGGCGAGATCAAGCCTGGCGAGCTGCTGCCGCGCGAGGAGGCGCTGGCCCAGCGCATGGCGGTCAGCCGCTCGGCGTTGCGCGAGGCGCTCAAGGTGCTCGGCTCCAAGGGCCTGATCGAGACCAAGCAGAAGACCGGCACCCGGGTGCGCGACCCGCGCTACTGGAACCAGCTGGACGCCGACATCCTGGGATGGCGCTGTGCCTCGATGCCCACCGAGGATTTCGTGGAGAAGCTGGTCGAGATGCGCGCGATCATCGAGCCGGCGGCCGCTGCGGCGGCCGCCAAGCGGCGCACCGCCGAGCAGCTGGCCCGCATCAAGCAGGCCTACGAGGCGATGGATGCGGCCGTGGACCAGGACGCCTGGACCAAGGCGGACCTGCAGTTCCACGAAGCGGTACTGGACGCCTCCAACAACGAGCTGATGGGCTCGTTGTTCTCGGTGATCGAGACCGCGCTGGGGACCTACTTTTTGCTGTCGGCGCGCAAGGCGGCCGACTTCAAGTATTCGCTGCCGCGCCACTTCGCCGTCTACGACGCGATCCGGCTCAAGCGCCCGGAATCGGCGCGCGAAGCCATGGCCGGGATGATCGTCGATTCACGCGCCAACATCCGGCGCCGTTCGCGCAGCAAAGCCACTCAAACCTGACGGAGTCCGCATGAGCACCGCATGGCTGCAACCTCTTCCACTGGTTGCGATCCTGCGGGGGCTGACGCCGCAGGACGCGATCGGCGTCGGCACCGCACTGGTCGATGCCGGCTTCCGCACCCTGGAAGTCCCGCTCAATTCGCCTGACCCATTGGAGAGCATCGGCCTGCTGGCCGAGGCCTTCGGCGATCGCTGCCTGGTCGGTGCCGGCACAGTGACCACCCCAGCCCAGGTCCGTGACATCGCCCGCGTTGGCGGCCGGCTCATCGTCATGCCGCATGGCGACACGGCGGTCGTGGCCGAAGCCAAGGCCGCCGGCATGGTCTGCGCCCCCGGCGTGGCAACCATGACCGAGGCCTTCGCCGCGCTGGCCGCGGGCGCCGACGCGCTCAAGCTCTTCCCCGCCGAACAACTCCCTCCTGCCGTGCTCAAGGCCTGGCTGAGCGTGCTGCCCAAGGGCACCGCCCTGCTGCCGGTCGGCGGCATCACCCCGGACAACATGGCCGATTACCTCGCCGCCGGAGCCAGTGGTTTCGGCATCGGCTCGGCGCTGTACAAGCCGGGCACGCCAGCCGCCGAGGTCGGCGCGCGTGCCCGCACGTTCATCGACGCCTGGAACAAAACGACCCACAGGGCCCCCACCCCATGAAAATCACTGCCATCACCACGTTTCTGGTTCCGCCGCGCTGGCTGTTCGTCCGCATCGATACCGATGCCGGCATCAGCGGCTGGGGCGAACCGGTCGTCGAGGGCCGCGCGCAGACCGTCGCCGCGGCCGTCGATGAACTCTCCGATTACCTGATCGGCAAGGACCCGCGCCACATCGAGGACCACTGGCAGGTGCTGTACCGCGGCGGTTTCTATCGCGGCGGCCCGATCCTGATGAGTGCCCTGGCGGGCATCGACCAGGCCCTGTGGGACATCCACGGCAAAGCCCTGGGCCAGCCGGTACACGCGCTGCTGGGCGGCCCGGTGCGCCAGCGCATGCGTGTGTACTCGTGGATCGGGGGCGATCGCCCAGCCGACACCGCGCGCGCGGCCACCGCGGCGGTGGAGCGCGGTTTCAGCGCGGTCAAGATGAACGCCACCGAGGAGGTGCAGTTCGTCGATTCCCACGACAAGGTCACCCGCGTGCTGGAAAACGTGCAGGCCGTGCGCGATGCGGTGGGCAAGGACATCGGCTTGGCCGTGGACTTCCATGGCCGCGTGCACAAGCCGATGGCCAAGGTGCTCATGCGCGAGCTGGCACCCTTCGACCTGATGTTCATCGAAGAGCCGGTGCTCTCCGATCACCTGGAGGCGATCCCAGAACTGGCCGCGCTCTCCCCTGCCCCGATCGCGCTGGGCGAGCGCCTGTATTCGCGCTACGACTTCAAGCGCGTCCTCACCACCGGCGGCGTGGACATCATCCAGCCCGATCCCTCGCATGCCGGCGGCATCACCGAGACGTGCAAGATCGCCGCGATGGCCGAGGCCTTCGACGTGGCGCTCGCCCTGCATTGCCCGCTCGGGCCCATCGCGCTGGCGGCCAACCTGCAGATCGACGCGGTCTGCTACAACGCCTTCATCCAGGAACAAAGCCTGGGAATCCATTACAACGCCTCCAACGATCTGCTGGATTACCTGGTGGACCGTTCGCCGTTCGCCTACCAGGACGGTTATGTCGCCATCCCCGGCGGCCCGGGCCTGGGCATCGAGATCAACCAGGCCTATGTGGACGAGCGCGTCGCCGAGGGCCACCGATGGCGCAACCCCATCTGGCGGCATGCCGACGGCAGCGTGGCCGAGTGGTGAGTGCGATGAGGGAGGACATCGAACACACCGAGACCGCGTCGATGGCGCGCTACCCCAGCCTGGCCGGGCGCACGGTGCTGGTCACTGGTGGCGCCACCGGCATCGGCGCCGGCTTCGTCGCGCACTTCGCGCGGCAGGGCGCGCGCGTGGCGTTCCTGGACATCGACGACGCCGGCGCGCAGGCCTTGCAGGCCAGCCTGGCCGATGCGGAACACGTCCCGCTCTACCGGCACTGTGATGCCACGGATCTGGAGGCGCTGGAGACGGCGATCGCCGAGGCCCGTGCGCAGCTCGGGCCGATCACCGTGCTGGTCAACAACGCGGCCAATGACGTGCGCCATCGATTCGGCCAGACCACCGCGGCCGAGTTCGAACGCAACATCGCGGTCAACCTGCGCCACCAGTACTTCGCCACCCAGTCGGTGGTCGGCGACATGCGCGCGGCCGGTGGTGGCTCGGTCATCTGCCTGGGCTCCACCGGCTGGATGATCAAGAACGCCGGCTACCCGATGTACGCCATGGCCAAGTCGGCGGTGCACGGCCTGGTCAACGGCCTGGCCCGCGAGCTGGGCGCCGACCGCATCCGCATCAACGCGCTGGTGCCCGGCTGGGTGATCACCGACAAGCAGCGTCGCCTGTGGCTGGACGATGCCGGCAAGGCGCAGATCGCGCAGTCGCAGTGCCTGCCCGGCTACCTGCAGGTCGAGGACCTGGCGCGGATGGCGCTGTTCCTGGCGGCCGACGACAGCCGCATGTGCACCGGCCAGCAGTTCATCGTGGATGGGGGCTGGGTGTGAGCGACGACGCACGTACGGTCGTGGCTGCTGGCAACCGCCTGGGCGAAGGCGTGGTGTGGTGCGAGCGCACCGGCGCCCTGCTGTGGACGGACATCCACAACGCGGTGCTGTGGCGCCACGTCCCGGCCACCGGTCACACGCAGCAATGGCCGATGCCCGAGCGGCTGGCCTCGTTCGCGCTATGCAAGGCCGATGGCTGGCTGCTGCTGGCGCTGGCCTCCAGGCTCGCCTTCTTTCACCTGGACACAGGTGAATTGCGCCCGCTCTGCGACATCCCACGTGCGCCCGATACGCGCGCCAATGATGGGGGCTGCGACCGGCAGGGTCGCTTCGTGTTCGGCACGCTGCATGAGCCGGCGCAGGGTCCCAAGCACAAGGTCGGCGGTTTCTTCCGGCTCAATGCGGATCTGACCTTGGAGGCGCTACCGCTGCCCGGCGTGGCGATCTCCAACAGCATCGCCTTCAGCCCCGCAGGCGACACGATGTACTTCTGCGATTCGCTGGACCGGCGCATCCAGCGCGTCGCATATGGCGACACCCTGGGTGTGCCCGCCACGTTCGTCGACCTGTCCGATCGCCCCGGCGAGCCGGACGGCGCGGCGGTGGACGCCCAAGGCGGCCTCTGGAGCGCGCAGTGGGGCGCGGCCCGGGTGACACGCTATCTGCCCGACGGCCAACACGATCGCGATATCCATCTCCCTACCGCCCAGCCCACACGGCCGGCGCTGGGTGGTGCGGACCTGTCCACGCTGTACATCACCAGCGCCCACGACGGCCTGGTGGGGAGTGACCGTGATCCAGCCGGCGGCGATGTCTTCGCCGCGCCGGCCGGCGTGCGCGGCCTGCCCGAAGCGCGCTTTGCCGGCGATCCCAACGCCGCGTTGCGCTCCTGATCCCGATCCGACCTGCGGAGAGTTTCCCCGATGCGTCTTTCCCCCCTCGACATCACCATCGTGCTGGTCTACCTGACCGGCATCTTCGTGCTGGCCCAAGTGGTCTCGCGCGAGAAGGGTGGCCGTGAGAAGTCCGCTCAGGACTACTTCCTGGCCAGCCGCAGCCTGCCCTGGTGGGCCATCGGCGCCTCGCTGATCGCGGCCAACATCTCGGCCGAACAGATCATCGGCATGTCCGGCTCGGGCTATGCCATCGGCCTGGCCATCGCTTCCTACGAGTGGATGGCCGCCCTGACCCTGCTGATCGTCGGCAAGTGGTTCCTGCCGATCTTCCTGCGCAACCGCATCACCACCATGCCGCAGTTCCTCGAGGAGCGTTACGGCACGCGCATCCGCACGGTCATGGCGATCTTCTGGCTGGCGCTGTACGTGTTCGTCAACCTCACCTCGATCCTGTGGCTGGGCTCGATCGCCATCGCCCAGGTCACCGGGATGGACCAGATGCTGGCGCTGGTGCTGTTGGGCGCCTTCGCCCTGTTCTATCAGCTCTATGGCGGACTCAAGGCCGTGGCCCTGACCGACATCGTGCAGGTCTCGCTACTGGTCATCGGCGGCATGATGGTCACGGTCATTACGCTGAGCAAGATCGGGGATGGCAGCGTGGTGGCCGGCTTCACCACCCTGCTGGCGCAGGAACCGGGCCGCTTCCAGATGATCCTCAAGCCGGACAACCCCTTCTACAAGGATCTGCCGGGCCTGTCGGTGCTGATCGGTGGGCTGTGGATCGCCAATCTGAGCTACTGGGGCTTCAACCAATACATCATCCAGCGCGCCCTGGCCGCCAAGGACGTGCCCGAAGCGCAGAAGGGCATCGTATTCGCCGCCTTCCTCAAGCTGCTGATCCCCGTGATCGTGGTGCTGCCCGGCATCGCCGCGGTGATGTTGGCCCCGGGGCTGGAGCGCCCCGATGAGGCCTATCCGACGATGATGCGGCTGCTGCCCAGCGGCGTGCTGGGGCTGGTCTTCGCCGCGCTGATCGCCGCGATCGTGGCCTCGCTGGCGTCCAAGATCAATTCGGTGGCGACCATCTTCACCCTGGACTTCTATGCCAAGCGCGCGCCCGAGGCGTCGCAGAAGCGCCTGGTGATGGTCGGACGCATCACCGCGATCACCGCGATCGTCATCGGCGTGCTGACCGCCCGGCCGCTGCTGGGCGGGTTCGACCAGGGCTTCCAGTACATCCAGGAGTTCACCGGCTTCTTCACCCCGGGCATCGTGGTGATCTTCTTCATGGGCATGTTCTGGAAACGGGCCAACGAAGCCGGCGCCCTGACCGCCGCCATCGCCTCGTTTGTCCTGTCCCTGGTGCTCAAGCTGGCGCTGCCGGACGTGCCGTTCATGAACCGCATCGGGCTGGTTTTCCTGTTGTCACTGGTCCTGGCGATCGTGGTGTCGCTGGTCACCAAGGCCAGCGGCGACCGCGACCGCATCCAGACCCGTGATGTCAGCTACCACACCACGCCCTCGTTCAACGTGGCCGCGCTTGCGGTGGTGGCGATCCTGACGGCGCTGTACGTGACCTTCTGGTGAGCCCGCTCGCGGCGCGATGGCGCGTAGGCGTGGCGCTCGCTGGAATGGTGCTGGCGCACATGGCCCTGCCGTGGTCCGCCGCGGCCGCGGAAGCCGTCCGGGTTGATTGGGGCCGACGCGCGGTGCTGGCCCGCGACGGCGCTGGCTGGGGCCGGATGACGCGGCTGCAGGACGGCCGCTGGCTGGCGGTGAATACCCGCTTCGGCGTCGCGCAGGAGGGTACGCCGCTGGAGCTGCGCATCAGCGAGGACCGTGCCCGCACCTGGACGCTCCGCGGGCAAGTGGCCGAGGCCGGGCGCCGACTGGACAACGGCGAACTGCTGCAACTGCCGGACGGCCGCATCCTGCTGGCGATGCGCTCGCTCATCGAGCATCGCTCCTATCGGCTGGTGCTTTACGCCAGCGACGACCAAGGCCTTCACTGGCAGCCCCTGAGCGTGATCGCCCGCAACGAGGAGCCGCAGGGACGCACCGATCGCGGCGTATGGGAGCCCAAGCTTTACCTGTTGCCCGACGGGCGGCTGACGGTGCTCTATGCCGACGAAACCCTGGCCGACGCCAGCCCCGCCGACGCCCAGGTGGTCGCGCAGCGCATCTCGGAAGACGGTGGACGCAGCTGGGACGATCGCCGGGTGGTCGCCGCCGAACCCGGCGGCGGCCACCTGCGCCCGGGCATGCCGGTGATGACCCGCTTGGTCGATGGCCGATGGCTGATGGCGTTCGAGATCTGCGGCCGCGATCCGCAATGCCCGGTGTCGATGAAATATTCCGACGATGGCGTCCATTGGGACGAGGGCCTGGGCATGCCGATGGGCGGCCTGCGCTGCGCGCCTTCGGTGCTGGCGCTCGAAGGCACGCTCCTGGCGACGTCCTGCGCCAACCGGATCGAGGCCAGCCAGGACGCTGGCGCCAAGTGGCGGCCCCTGCCGTCGGCGCCGGGTCCCGTCGGCTTCCTCCACAGCTGGCCGGCCCTGTACGACCTGGGCGATGGCGAGATCGCCCAGCTCAGCAACGTCGGACGCAATGTGGAGTTTAGGTTCGGTCGCCTGCGCGTGGCACCTTGACCACGGGTCCTGCGCCGCGGAGCGGGTGAGGCGAAGCGGCTGTTTCTGTGCTCCGCTCTGCCGCAGCCCTCAGCCTGGCACCAGCCGTGCGCCCGTGGCTTCTACAGTCTTTGTTGCGACCGGGAGCGGCGCGTCGTCGTCCCGATACCGCTCGGCGATGGCGACAACCTGCGCTTCGATGGCGAAGAACGCATCCAGGACCGCAGGATCGAAGGTCGTCCCACGCAGTTCCTGCATCATCGCCTTGGCCCGCTCGTGCGGATACGGGTCCTTGTAGCAGCGCCGGCTGATCAGCGCATCGTAGATGTCGGCCACCGCCATGATCCGGCCCGACAGGGGGATCTGCTCGCCCTGCAGGCCGTCCGGATAACCGGTGCCATCCCACTTCTCGTGGTGGGTGGCGGCAATCTCGCCGGCGATGCGCAGGAAGTTGTCGCCTTCAATGCTGCGCGCGGTGCTATAGATGATCTTGCGGCCGAAATGCGCATGTCCGCGCATGATCTCCCGCTCCTCGGGTGTATGCGGACCGGGCTTGAGCAGGATGTGGTCGGGCACACCGACCTTGCCGATGTCATGCAGCGGCGCGGACAGAAACAGCAGCTCGATGTATTCCTCGGTCAGCAACGCGGCATGCCGTTTGGTCCTGCGCAGTTCCTCGGCGATGGCGCGCACGTAATGTTGGGTGCGTTTGATATGCGCGCCGGTTTCAGGGTCCCGCGTTTCAGCCACCGCCGCCATCGATTCGATGGCCACCTGCCGGGCGTTGGCCAGCTGCCTGCGCCAGCGCAGCGCCTGTCGCTGGCTGAAGACAAAGCGCAACGCAAAGCCGCCTACCAGCACGACACCCAGCGTCAGTAGCGGCCCGCCCATCGGCAGGAACAGGCCCGTATGCTGGAAGGTCATGGCCATGCTTCCCAGCAACGCGGACGCCGCCATCACCGTAGCCAGGGTCACCACCGTCAGGCGATAGCCGGAGACGCACAGCAGGCCGAACACCGCGGCCACCAGCAGGCCCAGCGCAAGTGCAAGGTCGCCTCCCCACGCAGGCAGACGCACCAAGGCATCGTCCAGAATGTTCTGGGCCATGACCGATTGGATCTTGAGACCGGAAAACTCCGCGTCGACGGCCGTGGCATGGACATCGTTCAAGCCGACCGCGGAGGATCCGATGAAGACGATCTTGCCGGCCAGATCCTTCGGTCGGACTTGGCCGCTAAGCACCTCGACCGCCGGCACGCTGTTGTACACGCGCGACGGGCCATTGAAACGTAACAGCGCATAGCCGCTCCGGTCGATGGGAATGCGATGCTCACCGATCTTCAGCGACAGCCCGTCGCGCCCGGCTTCCACCGTTCCGGACTGGACGCCTAGCGCATGCATCGTCGCCGCCAGCGCCAGGCTGGGATAGACCACCCCCTGGTGCTCGATCAGCAGCGGCAACCGGCGCAGCACCCCATCCGCATCGAGGCGGCTGTTGACGAAGCCGCTCACCCGGGTCTGCGAGGCCACGGTCGGCGTGTTCTCCATCACCCCGGGGGCCTGCTCGAGCGTCATCAGGTCCAGCCGGCCATCGAATCCGAACCCAGGCCGCAGCGCCCGGGGCGCGGTCTGGTGGTCGAAATAGAAGTAGCGCGCGCCGATCGCGTCGGATCGGGCCATCGCCTGCCCCAGGTAGCCGTCATTGTCCTGCAAGCCTTCGGGGACGCCCTGGATCCCGATGTCCAGGTCGAAATCCCGCTTGAATGCCTGCCGGATATCGACCAGCGAGGTCCGGTCCGGCTCCGGGAACAGCACATCCAGCGCGAGGGCGGCCGGCTTGGCGGCGGCGACGCCTTCCACCAGGGAGGCGACCCGATAGCGCGGCCACGGCCACTGCCCGACCGAGGCCAGGCTGACCTCGTCGATATCGACCACGACCACGTCCGGCGCCGGTGCCTGCGAGGCGCTGCGCACCAGCAAGGTGTCCAGCAACCAACGATCCAGCGCGCCAGCCGGACCCAGGCCACTGCGCCCAGCCAGCCCGATCAGGGCGGCGACGCCAAGCGCGGCCAACAGGCAGGCGACGATGGTGCGCCGTGGTACGGGTGCGGTGGGGATGAAGGTGCTCATGGCGCGCGCGGACTCACAGGATCACGATTTCCGCACGGCGATTGCGGGGCTCGGGCACCCCCGGCCGGGTCGGGACCAGCGGTGCCTTGTCACCGAAATACTGCACATCCACCGGCAGCTCCGGGTCGATCTGCTTAAGCAATTTGGCCACGACACGGGCGCGTTGGGCCGACAGCGACAGGTTGTACGCCGCCGTGCCCGCCGCATCGGCGTAGCCGAAGACGGTCACCTCGGTCGGCAGACGGTCGCGCACGGCTTCCAGCACTTGTGGCAGCAGGCGCTTGGATTCGGGCGTCAATTCCATGCTGTCGAACAGGAAATTCAGTACGAAGCTGCGCGGCGGGCTGGGCTGGGCGTCCAGCAGGGCCCGATGGGCCGCGTCAAAGCGCGCCTGATCCTGGGCGTGCGGCGGCTTGGGCGCGGCGGCGGACGGCGCGATTTCCACAGCGGCGTATGCCTGGTCGATACGCTGGCTGCCCTGGCCGTTGGACACCACGACCGCGCCGACGTGCCCCTCCTGGTCAGGCAGCAGCGTCACCCGCGTGGGCGCCGAGGCGCAGGCGCCCAGCGTCATTGCCGCCACGCACGACAGGGCCAGTCGCCCGGCGCCACGGAATCGCATGACAGACATGGTTGGCTCAGTTGGCTTCGATGAGGAACCGGGTACCGCGCACGCCCACAGTGGCCTTGGGCGTCTCGATCTTCACCGACTCGGGATCGAGCTTGCCGATCTTGCCGGACTCGTAGATCGCCGAGCCGCGGGTCATGTAGAGCGAGAAGGAGAACTTGTCCTCCTTCGGCGCGAAGACGTAATCGCGCACCACGATGTCCGCGTCCTGCCCCAGCGTCAGCAGCGTGCCATCGCGGAACACGATCGATGCGGTGGCACCTGCGCCGGTGACCACCCGATCGGAGACCTCGAGCTGCGCGCCTCCGGCCGCCTCGAGCGTCTTGCCACCGCGCGTGATCGTCACCGACCCGCGCACCTGCTTGACCAGCGCGACATGCCCATCATCGATGGTGCTCTCCGCGGCCAGCACGGGAATGGCCAGGCATACCAGACACAACAGCGCCACCAGGCGCAGGCAAAGCTTCATCACGATTTCCCCCTGTCAAGGCACGGCCACCCCGGTCGGACTCCATCCCCGCGTGGCTGACGCCACATCCTGCATCCATGCATCCGAACCGGCATGCACGATATCGGCCGCGCACGCTGCAAATACAGTGTCAGATGATGGGCAGAAAAGCATAAACAAAACCTTCATCATCCTGACCAGGGATGGATCGCGTTTCCACGCGCCGCGGCGCCTGCCAATCCAGGAAAAATGGATCCTGGTGCCAGGTCGGCGGCGTCCACTGCCCCCCTTACAATTCAGCCAGGCGTCTCCGCCGTACCGGGGGAAACGCGGGTCCCTGAAAGACCCACGTCCGCGGCGTCAAGCCGTCAACGCCGGCCGAGGCAGCTTGTCCAACAGCTTGTCCAGCGTCACCGGGTAATCACGGATCCGCACGCCGGTGGCGTTGTAGACCGCATTGGCCACGGCAGCGGCGACGCCGCAAATGCCCAATTCCCCGACGCCCTTGGCCTTCATCGGCGAACTGGTCGGATCCGTCTCTTCGAGAAAGACGACTTCCTGGTGCGGGATGTCCGCATGCACGGGCACCTCGTAGCCGGCCAGGTCATGGTTGACGAAATACCCAAGCCGCTTGTCGATCACCAGTTCCTCCATCAGGGCCGCACCGGCACCCATGGTCATGGCCCCGATGACCTGGCTGCGCGCCGACTTGGGATTGAGGATGCGCCCGGCCGCGCACACCGCCAGCATGCGCCGGATGCGGATCTCGCCGGTATAGCTGTCCACCGCGACCTCGACGAAGTGTCCGCCGAAGGTCGATTGCTGGTAGCGCTCGGCCAGGTCGCCGTACTCCATGGTGTCCTCGACGGTCAACGGGCCGGCACTGGCGGCGTCGGCAAGCCGCTTACGCTGGGTGCCCACTTGCACCATGCCGTCGCCGAAATCCGCCTGCGCGGGATCAAGGCCAAGCTTGGCCGCGACCGCTTCGCGCAATTTCATGCAGGCCGCATAGACGCCGGCCGTGGAGCTGTTGGCACCCCACTGCCCGCCCGAGCCGGCCGACACGGGGAACGCCGAATCACCCAGCACGACCTTCACCTGCGACATGGGCACGCCCATCATTTCCGCCGCGGTCTGGGCGATGATGGTGTAGGTTCCGGTCCCGATGTCGGTCATATCGGTTTCCACGGTCACCAGGCCGGCGTTGTCCAGCGTGACCCGCGCGCCGGATTTCATGTTGAGGTTGTTGCGGAAGGCCGCTGCCATGCCCATACCGATCAGCCAGCGTCCTTCGCGGCGCATCGCAGGCTTGGTGCGTTTGTCCCAGCCGAAGCGCTCGGCCCCCTGCTCCAGGCATTCCACCAGACGTCGCTGGGAAAAGGGGCGCTCGGGCTTGGCCGGATCGACCTGGGTGTCGTTGAGGACACGGAACTTGACCGGATCCATGGCCAGCTTTTCGGCCATCTCGTCCATGGCGATCTCCAGGGCCATCAGCCCGGGGGCCTCGCCGGGCGCGCGCATGGCGTTGCCCTCCGGCAGGTCCAGCATCGCCAGGCGCATGGCGGTCATCCGATTGGGGCCGGCGTAGAGCAACTGGGTCTGGGCGACGGCGGTTTCCGGATCGCCGCCCGGCAGATTGCCGGACCAGCTTTCATGGCCGGTGGCGGTGATCTTGCCGTCACGGGTAGCGCCAATGCGCAGGCGCTGCAGCGTGGCCGGCCGGTGGGTCGTGTTGTTGAACACCTGCGGTCTGGCCAGGGTCACCTTGACCGGACGCCCCACGTGCTTGGCCCCGAGCGCGGCCAGGATGGCGTCGGTGCGCACGAACAGCTTGCCGCCGAAACCGCCGCCCAAGTAAGGCGATATCAGGCGGACGTTCTCCTTCGGCAAGCCCAACGTCTTGGCCACATCCCCACGCCCCCAGGCGATCATCTGGTTCGAGGTCCACAGGGTCACCTTGTTGCCGTCCCACCGGGCGATGGAGGCATGCGGCTCCATCATCGCGTGGGAATGGTCCGGGGTGTGATAGGTCGCGTCCAACTGCACGGGCGCCGCGGCGAAGGCCCCGGCGAAGTCGCCGACCGCGGTGTCCTTGTTGCTGTCGCCTTCAGGCATCTTCGCGGTGTCGCGCGCGGCCGCTAGGTCGTACTTTCCCTGCTGGCGCACGTAATCCACCTTGACCAGGGCGGCCGCTGCCCGGGCCTGCTCGAAGGATTCGGCCACCACGATGGCGACCGCCTGGTGGTAATGCTCGATCTCGGGCCCTCCGAGCAAGGTCGCGGTATTGAACTGGCCCTTGCCCAGCTTGCCCGCGTTCTGCGCGGTGACGATGCCCAGTACGCCCGGCGCAGCCTTGGCGGCGGCCAGATCCATCGCACGGATGCGTCCCTTGGGGATCGCGGCGCAGACCACGTAGCCGTAGGCGGCATCGGGGGCCACGTCGTGGCGCTCGTAAGCGTAGGGCGCGGTGCCGGTGGTCTTGAGCGGACCGTCGATGCGGTCGTGGGGTTTGCCGACGATCCGGCCCTTATCGATGGGGTTGGTCGTGGCTGGCGTGTCGAATTTCATCTCATGCCCTCGCTTCGGCCAGGATGGCGCCCAGCGTCCGCTCCACCAGCGGCAGCTTGAAGGCGTTGTGTTCGGTGGTTTTGGCGCCGGCCAGGAGGGTGTCCACCACGGCCTTGGCCCCGTTGGGCATCTGGGCGTCGGCGGCGGGGTCGCGCCACGGCTTATAGGCCACGCCGCCAAGTGCGACCGCACCGGTGCCATCGGGCTGCACGATCGCGGCCACCGAGATCAGGGCAAAAGCGTAGGACGCGCGGTCGCGGACCTTGTGGTAGACCTGCTTGCCGCCCGCCGGCTTGGGCAGAGTCACCGCGGTGATCAGTTCACCGCGCTCCAGCGTGGTCTCCAGGTGTGGCGTGGTCCCCGGTGCGCGATACAGCCGATCCAGGGCAATCACGCGGGTCTGTCCGTCCGGCTTGACCGTCTCCACCTTGGCGTCCAGCGCGCGCATGGCCACGGCCATGTCGCTGGGATGGGTGGCGATACATGCGGGGCTGGCACCGACGATGGCCAGCTGCCGGTTGAAGCCTTCCGCGGCGGCACAGCCACTGCCCGGCAGGCGTTTGTTGCAGGCCTGGTTGGTGTCGTAGAAGTACGGGCACCGCGTGCGCTGCAGCAGGTTGCCGGCCGTCGTGGCCTTGTTGCGCAGCTGACCGGACGCGCCGGCCACCAGGGCACGGGTCAAGAGCGGATAGTCCTTGCGCACCCGTGCATCGGCGGCCAGGTCGGTGTTGCGAACCAGTGCGCCAATCCGCAGGCCGCCGTCTTCGGTCGGCTCGATCGCATCGAGTTCCAAGCCGTTGACATCCACCAAATGGGTCGGCGTCTCGATCTGCAGCTTCATCAGGTCGATCAGGTTCGTCCCGCCGGCGATGAACTTCGCGTCCGGATGGTCCGTCAGCGCCTGCGAGGCCTCGGCTGCGGAGCTCGCGCGCGCATATGTGAAGGCTTTCATGCGTTCTCCCCCGCCACTTCGCTGATCGCTTCCAGGATGTTGGAGTACGCGCCGCAACGGCAGATGTTGCCGCTCATGCGCTCACGGACCTCCTCCGGCGTGAACTTGCCAGGGGCATTCAGGTCTTCGGTGACGTGGCTGGGAATGCCCTGCTTGATCTCTTCCAGCACAGTCACCGCCGAGCAGATTTGGCCGGGGGTGCAGTAGCCGCACTGATAGCCGTCGTGCTTGACGAACGCTGCCTGCATGGGATGCAGCGCATCGGGCTGGCCCAGCCCTTCAATCGTGGTGATCTTCGCGCCATCGTGCATGACCGCGAAGGTCAGGCACGTATTGATGCGGCGGCCATCGACGATGGCCGTGCAGGCCCCACATTGGCCGTGATCGCAGCCCTTCTTCGTTCCGGTGAGCTTGAGGTGCTCACGCAATGCGTCGAGCAGCGTGGTGCGTGTGTCCAGTTCCAACGTGGTCGGCTTGCCGTTGACCTCCAGCTTGACCTTGGCGGTGGAAATGGTCTCGGCCCTGGGGGCGCTCGCGACCATCGCCTGCACGGGGGCAGCGACCATGCTGCCTGCCGCAACGCCGGCGGCCGAGACGCCGCTGGCGGCAATCATTTCGCGGCGGGTGATCTTGAGGTCGTGCAAGGGATTGTTCATGCCTGGCTAGTCCTCTAGCTGGGTGGGGAAATTTGCGTGATGCCCTAGCCTCCACCAGCCAGGGTCAGGCATGCGTGAATCCGAGGGCGTGCATGGCCGCCCGATGCAGCACTTGATCCTACAAGCGGATCGCCGGTTGACGGCCCTTGCATCGCGCACCGTCATGAATTGCGTGCATACATCGGCCAGCGGCCTGATCGCTCAAGTGTCTGGGGATTGCCCCTGTAGACATCGGTTGTGCTTGGGACGCCCCGAGTCACCCTACCGCGATCACGACCGCTGGACGTCCGGC
Source organism: Pseudoxanthomonas sp. JC1303 (assembly GCF_058448525.1). NCBI lineage: Bacteria > Pseudomonadati > Pseudomonadota > Gammaproteobacteria > Lysobacterales > Lysobacteraceae > Pseudoxanthomonas > Pseudoxanthomonas sp. JC1303. The sequence goes on from NZ_CP185958.1 coordinate 4,000,006, forward strand.
TTCCCGGTGTGGGCCAGCAGGTCGATATGCTCGAAAAATGCCCGGTATCGGCCCCCACGCCGTTGCGCGCGGCCGGCGCGGCACGGACCGGAGGCGCGCATTCAAATCCTCGGCACCAAGGGACTCGCGCCGGTCGATGCGATGTCTGGACCGAAACCACCCGGCGACGCGACCCGTTTCATCAGCGCGCCTGATCCCGGCCGCTCAACGGAAACGGCTCAATTCTGTCCAACTTGTCATTATTCGGACGCTAAATGCGTTCTCAACCCGAACGGACTCACGCACGGCCCGTCAGGGTCGCAGCGCATCAAGCTGGCTTCACATAAAAATTTTCGACTGCGACACAATATAAAAAAATGACGAACGCCCCAATGCGCTGGATCGCGACGCCCCAAATTCCGCCGGACCACCGTGGTCCGGTCGACCACGATTACCAGCCTTTTGGCGATCCGGCGACTGGGCGCCCGCTGGTCGACAGCCTGCGAGAGATGGTTGTCCAGTGGCCCGAAGCCATCGCAGTCGAAGAAGCTGGCGGCGTGACGACCCTGGAGGACCTTTGGCAACGCGCCGCGGGGCTGGCTGGCCAGATCACCCACGCCGTGCCAGAGGACTCCCATGTCGGCCTTCTGCTGCCGGCCGGCGCTGCCTACATGGTCGCCGTGTTCGCCTGCCTGATGGCGGGTCGGGTCATGGTGCCACTCGATGCGGCTTCGCCCGATGCGCGCAATATGGACATCGTCGAACGGGCCCGCATCAAGCTGGTGCTGGCGGAGCCGCATCATCACCGTTCCGCGTATGCGGGAGCCTCGGTGCTGGCGGTCGATTCGCGCATCGCCCTTGGGTCGCAGCCCGAGTTCCAGACCCTCCCGGTCGATCTGGACGCTCCTGCCGTCATCGTCTGCACTTCGGGCAGCTCGGGTCGCCCCAAGCTGATCGTGCACAGCCAACGCGCGATGATGAACTGGGTCCGCATTCACCATGATTCGGTGCACCTGACCCATCACGACCGGATGCTGTCGCTGTCGTCGCCCGCATCCCTGGCCGGTTTCGCGGGTTTCCTGAGCGCGCCGCTGGCCGCTGCGGCCACCCAGGTCGTGGATATCAAAAGCGCTGGGCTCGGCGGCCTGCTCGAGACCTTGGCGTCCAGGCCGGTCACCCAACTGCGCGCAGCACCCTCGATGCTGCGCGGCCTGGCGCGCCTTCCCGAAGCACGCAACAGTTTCGCAGGCCTGCGCGTGGTGCACGCCTACGGCGAGCCGCTGCTCAAGGCTGACATCCTGGCGCTACGCCAGTCGCTGCCGGAAGGATGCTTCATCCGGTCCACGTATGGCGCGACCGAATCCAGTGGTCTGCAGTGGTTTGCAGATGATGACGATGCGTACGACCCGGTGCGCGTGGCGGCCGGCATCCTTCAACCGGACACCATGGCCGCCATCGTCGACGACAATGGCGTCAGCTGCAGCGACGGCGAACCTGGCGAACTGTGGATTCGCAGCAGATACAACGCGCTTGGCGAATGGAGCGACGACCAGTTGGTCGCCGGTCGCCTGTTGCCGGACCAGGACGACGCTGGCTCACGCATCTACAAGACGGGCGATGTGGCCCGTTACCACGGGGATGGTGTCTTCACCGTCCTGGGCCGCAAGGATCGGATGATCAAGGTCAATGGCCAGCGTCTGGAGCCAGGCGAGATCGAAGTGGCCCTGCGTGCATTGCCCGAAGTCCGCGAAGCCGAAGTGGTCGTCGACCCCCGCAGCGAAGGGCCGCGCCTGTTGGCCTTCGTCGTCGCCGATCCGCGGTCCGATGGCGCGAAGCTGCCCGCGCTGTTGCGCGCCGAGTTACGGCGCGTGCTGCCCAGCTTCATGATCCCTTCCAGGATCCTTGTGGTCGATGCCATGCCGCGATTGCCGAACGGCAAGGTCGATGGCTTGTCGTTGCTGGCCCGCCTCAACACGCCTGACGTCTCGGTCAGCATCGCATGAATACCCCAGTGCGCTCGATGGAACAGCCAAAGCTTTTGACGACGGTCCAGGAAGTCTGGAGCGAGGTGCTCGGGTTTCCCTGCGATGAAACGCAAAGCTGGGAGGACGCCGGCGGCGATTCACTGTGCACCTTGCACCTGCTGCTGGGGCTGGAGAAGGCACTCGGCCGCAGGCTTTCATACGACCAGTTCGACCCGCAGTTGACGGCGATCGAACTGGCAAGCTCGTTGGGAAGCTCCACCGAAAACACCAGTGGCGCACCCCGTACCACCGCCGAAGGCGTGGTGACGATCTTCCTGTTTACCGGGATTTTCGGCGATGAGCCGATGCTGGCTGAATTCAGACGCTCGTTCGGAGACCGGGTCCGCTTTCACACCATCGAGCCGCCTGGCCTCGATGCGCCCACCGCCGTGCTGACCGATCTGGTCGCCACCGCTGCGCTTGGCGTCGCGGAGATTGAACGCGTCGCTCCCACGGGCGATCTCTTTCTAGCGGGCTACAGCTTTGGAGGTGCCGCCGCCGTCCAGGCCGCTCACGTGCTGAGATCCTCCGGGCGCCGTGTCGCGTGGCTCGGCATTTTCGACACGCCGGTGGTGCCCGACGCGGCCAAATGGCGCCAGCGGTATCGCGACTGGAGCACCTTTGCCTTGCATCTGATGGGCGCCACCCGCCTCGGTCGTCGGCTGGTCATGGCCGCGCTTGAACGCTTGCGGCCCAGTTGGGTCGTGCGCTGCCAGCGCTCGTTGATCTGGCGCTTCCGACTGAGCGCCCTGGAGCACTGGCGTCCGCTCCCCTTCGAGGGGCCGGCACTGTTGGTGCTCAGCGAAGAGCTCAGTCCGCGCACTGCAACGCGCTGGGCTGAACTCTGCCCTGGCATCGAGACCGTGCGCCTGCCAACCCTCCACACGGAGTTGCTGCGACGCAGTTCCATCCTGATCATTACGCCGATCATCGAGGCGGCGGTGCGCAGGACAGCGGGCAGCCCGCCGGCTGAAGCCGAATTGATGGAAGCAGTGCTCCAGTAGCGTCGATCCCCGGCGTGTTCTTCCGGGAACACGCCAACCTGGTTGCGCTGGCCTGGACGCAATGACCCGCCCGCCGCAGCGACGCTGTCCAACGGGCCGGCGTCTGAGGCTCTGGCCATCGGGTGCGTCGCGTCGCGATGATCAAGCCAGTCGGATCATGGCCAGGTTTCATCGGCAAGCCTTGAACACCCGTGCATCCCATTTTGAGGCATCGTCGAAGGACCAGCGCACGCCACGCCGTTCGTGCGCGGCTGCGCGTGCGAGGCGTGCGCGTTCACATGCAGTGGGCGCCTTGCGCGTGGCGCGCATCTTGGCGCGACGGCCTAGGCGCACGGGGGCCACGCGGTTGCGCTCCTTCAGGGACTGGCGGTCGCGCTCGATGCTGCGTTCGGCCGCTGCACGCGCCTGCGAGGCGCCGCTTCCTGCTGCAGGCGCTGGAGTGGCCGTCCATTGTTTCTCGGTGAATCCCGCGCAGACCGCGGACTGGTAGACCACCGCGCCACCCGCATGGCGACATTTGTAGACCGTTTGCGCAGCGCCATGTCCGGCCATCAGGCAAAGCCCGACGATCAGCAGCATCTTCATCGCGGCACTCCTTTGCACGCCTGGGTGCTGCCAGCTTCAGGGCGAGGACGCCACCGCGCCATCGGGGCCAGGCCTGCCGGCGGGTCAGACAACCGCCCGACTGCATCCAAGCCGACGCCGGCTGCGTAAGCAGGGCATCGCAGATCGCACAGGTGGGACATGTTCAAGCTGACAGCGCTCGCCTTGACGCTGGTGGCCGCGGCCGACCCGGCCGTGCCCGGCGTCACGCATTACGAAGGCAAGGCGTACGCGGCCTCGGGCAGGATGCTGTACACCGAATCGCATTGGATTGGCGAAGGCGGCCAACGCACCGTGCTCTATCGGTGCCCAAACGGCCAGCCCTTCGCGCGCAAGCGGGTGTCCGACGGCAGCGCGGCACCGGATTTCGAGCTGGTCGACGCCCGGTCCCGATATCGCGAAGGCGTGCGTGGCCACGGCAGCGCACGAAAGGTCTTCAGCGCCACCGACGGCAAGGAGCGCTCCGCGGTGCTGCCGCGCGCCTCGGCCCAGGTCATCGATGCGGGCTTCGACCGCTACGTGCGCGACCACTGGACGGCGCTGGTCAAGGACCAGGACACCCGGATCGCATTTCTGGTGCCCGCGCGGCAGGCCAACCTGGACCTGCGCATCGCGGCGGGCGCCGCCAAGGACCGGACCCGCCAATTCAGATTGACCCTGGACGCGTGGTACGGCGGCATCGCACCCAGCATCACCGTCACTTACGACAATGACAGCCGCCGCCTGCTGCGTTTCGAAGGCGTCGGCAATATCCGCGATGCCAAGGGCCGCTATCCGAAGGTCCGGATCGAATTTCCGGCCAACGCGGTTGGCACCGCGACCCAGGCCCAGATGCAAGAAGCGTCCTCCATGCCACTGGTGAGCACCTGTGCCGCGTAGGCTTGCGCCAATCGCCCGTGACACCGCGCCTCACGCATCGCATGCGTATCAGCCGCTGATGCGGCCTTCGCGTCAGCTTTCATTGGAAGGATCGACATGGTCAACGTTTACCTGTGGCTCAACGCCCTGCTCTACATCGGCCTGGCCATCTGGTGCACGGTCGCGCCCGATGCCACTGCCCATGCGGTGGGTTTCACCGCGCTCACGCCGTCTGGCCAGACCGAGTTCCTGGCGGTCTATGGCGGCATGGAATTCGGGATCGGCGTCCTCTTTGCTTACTTCGCCGTCAGCCGGCAGCCACGCAACGGACTGGTCCTGGGGATGGTGTTCTACGCACCCATCGTGGCCTGGCGGGCTTACGCGATCAGCCGTTATGGGCCGTTGGAGTCCACGACCATCGGGCTGGCCGCGGCCGAATGGGTGCTGTTCCTCTCCGGCCTGGCCCTGTTCCTGCGATGGCGCAATAAGCACACATGAAGATGTCGAGGCGGGGTTGACGGTGATTTCTGTAGGATCGCGGAACCTACAAGCCACCACGACCTCACAAGGCCAACACCGCATGGCGGACTCCACCGAGCGCAGCCGGGCTGCCGACGAAGCCGACCAGTTGTTGCTGGCCACGGCACGCGGCGACGGGGTCGCCTTTGAACGTCTCTATCGCATGACCTCGCCACGGCTGTTCGCGGTCTGCATGCGCTTGCTGTCCCAGCGCAGCGAAGCCGAGGACGTGCTGCAGGAGGTCTACAGCAACGTCTGGCGCAAGGCCGGCCAGTTCGATCCGGCCAAGGCCAGCGGCCTGACCTGGATGGCGATGATGGCCCGCAACCGTGCGATCGACCATCTGCGCGCCTCGCGCATGGAGCGCGGCGCCATCCCGATCGACCTTGGCCCGGAACTGGTGGACGGCGCGCCGCGGGCCGATCAGGTGACCGAGGCCGCGCAGGACGCCCACGGCCTGGACGTCTGCCTGGAAGAGCTGGAGCCGCGCCGTCGGCTGCTGGTGCGCACCGCCTTCTTCGAAGGCAGCACCTACGAAGAACTCGCCACCCGCAGCGGCACGCCCTTGGGGACGGTCAAGAGCTGGATCCGCCGCAGCCTGGCCAAGCTCAAGGCGTGCCTGGAACGATGAACATGACCCCTGACACCATCGAGCAGGATCCGCCTGGCGAATCGGTACTGGCCGGCGAGTTCGTGCTCGGTGTGCTGGAGCCGCAGGCGCATGCCGCCGCCCGCGCGCGGGTTGAACAGGATCCCGCCTTCGCCGCCGACGTGCAGCGATGGGAGCAACATCTTGCCCCGCTGGTCGACCAGGTGGCGCCGATCGAGGTGCCCGACTATCTCTGGATCCGTATCGGCAGCGCGCTGGGGCTGCTGCAACCGGCGCCTGACAGAGGCGGACATGCCACCGCATCATCGCCGCGCACCGGCTTCTGGAACAATCTTGGGCTGTGGCGCGGCGTTGGCATTGGCGGGCTGGCCACGGCGATGGTGGCGGTGCTGGCCCTGGTCTCGCTCCTGCGCCAGGGACCCCCGACCGCAACGCCTCCGGTCGCGCACCAGGCGCCGACACCGCCCGCTCAGCCGATCCCGCAGATGGTCGCCTCGCTGGCCAGCGACGACGGACAGACCGGCTATGTGGCCACGATGGATACCCGCAGCGGACGCATGACGATCATGCCCATGCATCCGGCTCGTGAGCGGGGCCGCGTGCCCGAATTGTGGATCATCCCGAAGGGCGGCAAGGCCATCTCCATGGGCCTGCTCGATCCGGACCATCCGCAGCAGCACACCCTGCCTGCCCGCCTGCGGGATCTGCTCAGTACCGACGCCCTGCTGGCGGTGACCATGGAACCGCCGGGCGGCGCGCCCGGCGGCGTGGCCACCGGTGCGGTCGTGGCCAAGGGTGGTATCACGGCGCTTGCTTTCAGTCCCTGAAGGCCGGACTGCATCCGAACGCGCGCGGCCGTCGTACACGTTGCATTCCCCAGGGCATCCAAGGAGCCTGTGTGCCGGATTCGCCGCTCAATGCCCCTTCCCTAAACGCGCAGGCTCGCTTGCCCGCGCGGCCGACAGGATGGTGGGCCAGCGTGGTGCGCTGGTTCGACACGGCCGGGCCAACGACGTTGAACGAGGCCGGCGCCGACCGTATCGACTGGCTGCGCGCCCTGCCCTTCGCCCTGATGCATGTGGCCTGCCTGGCGGTCATCTGGGTAGAGGCGTCCTGGTTTGCGGTCGCGGTGGCGGTCGCGCTGTACGCGGTGCGCATGTTCGCCATCACCGGTTTCTACCATCGGTATTTTTCGCACAAGGCATTCAAGACTTCGCGGCCGGTGCAGTTCGTGTTCGCCGCGATCGGCGCCAGCAGCGTGCAACGCGGACCGCTGTGGTGGGCCGCCCATCATCGACACCATCATCGGGTCACCGATACGCCCGCCGATCCGCATTCGCCCGGCCAGCATGGGTTCTGGTGGAGCCATATGGGGTGGTTCCTCACCCCGCGCGGGTTTCGCACCAACTGGGACGCCATCCCCGACCTGCGCCGCTTCCCGGAACTGCGCTTCCTGGACCGCTTTGACATCCTGATGCCGGTCCTGCTGGCCCTGGGTCTGTTTGCCCTGGGCGCCTGGCTGGAAGATGCCGCGCCCGGCCTGGAGACCAACGGCTGGCAGCTCTTGGTATGGGGTTTCTTCGTCTCCACCATCGTGCTGTTCCACGCCACGGTCACCATCAATTCGCTGTCGCATCAGTTTGGGTCGCGGCGCTTCGACACGCGCGACGACAGCCGCAACAACTGGATGCTGGCGCTGCTCACCTTCGGCGAAGGCTGGCACAACAACCATCATTATTTCCCTGGCTCCGCCCGGCAGGGCTTCCGCTGGTGGGAGGTCGACCTGACCTGGTACGGACTGAAGCTCCTGAGCTGGCTGGGCCTGGTGCGCGACCTCAAACCAGTCCCCGCCGGGCTGGTCCGGACCTCGCGGAGCCGGCAATGAGCCGGATCGCCGTAGTCGGCGGCGGCATCGCCGGCATGGGCGCCGCCTGGGCCCTGTCCCGCCAGCACGCGGTCACGCTGTTCGAAGCAGGCGATGACCTGGGCGGGCATACCCATACCCACGGCATCGTGCTGGGAGATCGCCAGTACGCGGTGGACAGCGGCTTCATCGTGTTCAATCCGGACAACTATCCGCTGCTCAGCCGGCTGTTCGAAGAGCTGGACGTCGCTTCGCAGCCGACAACGATGAGCTTTTCGGTCAGTGATGCGCGCACCGGTCTGGAGTACAACGCCGGCGACCTGGCGGGGCTGTTCTGCCAGAAGCGCAATCTGGTCAGCCCCGCGTTCTGGAGGATGCTGGCCGACCTGCGGCGCTTCTACCGGCAGGCCCCCGCCGTCCTGGTCGAGCCTGCGCCCGGTCCGACCCTGGGGGACTATCTGGCCCTGCACGGCTACTCGGCGATGTTTCGCGACGCGCACATCGTGCCGATGGCCTCGGCCCTGTGGTCCTCGCCCTCCTCGACGATCCTCGATTTTCCCATGCAGCACCTGGTGCGCTTCATGGACAACCACCACATGCTGCAGCTCACCGGCCGCCCGGCGTGGCGCGTGGTCAGCGGCGGCTCCAGCCAGTACGTGCATGCGTTGCGCCGGCGCTGGAAGGTGGACCTGCAGTTGGGCTGTCCGGTCCAGCAGGTGCGCCGCATCGATGGCCGCGTGCAACTGCATGCCGGCTCCGAGGAGCATGCGTTCGACGAAGTCGTTCTGGCCTGCCATGCCGACGATGCACTCACCCTGCTGACCGACGCCGACGACCAGGAGCGCGCAGTGCTGGGCGGGATCACCTACCAGTCCAACGAGACCCTGCTGCACACCGACCGCCGTGTCCTGCCCCGCGACCGACGCGCCTGGGCGGCGTGGAATGCGCGCGTCCCCGCGCAACCAGACGCCCCGTGCACGGTGAGCTACTGGATGAACGCCCTGCAGTCGCTCGATGCGCCACAGGACTTCATCGTCAGCCTCAACCAGGCCGCCGACATCGACCCAACCAAGGTGTTGCGGCGCATGCACTACCGCCATCCACACCAGACCCCTGCCACGGTCACCGCGCAGGCGGCGCTGCCGGAGATCCAGGGACGCGGCCATGTGTGGCACGCCGGTGCGGGCTGGGGGTTTGGCTTCCATGAAGATGGCCTGCGCAGCGGTATCCAGGTCGCCCGGGCGTTGGGCGCGGCATGGCCATGAACCAGCTCCGGGCCCCTTTGCGCTCCGGCCGCGATACAGACGAGCTCCCCCGTGGAGTCGCTGCCGCGGGCACCGTGTCTGACGCGAGCCTGGCCAGCGCCCTGTATGTCGGCCAGGTGCGGCATCGCCGCCACGCGCCCAGGCCGCATGCCTTCACCTGGCCGCTGTTCATGGCCTATCTGGACCTGCGCGAGTTGGACCGTGTGTTCGCACGGCGTTGGCTGTGGTCGGTGGGCCGACGCAACTTGGTCCAATTCCGCCGCTCGGACTATCTGGGCGATCCGTCCGTGCCGCTGGACCAGGCGGTCCGCGATTGCGTGGAAGCTGAGATTGGACATCGCCCCGACGGTCCAGTGCGGATGCTGACCCATCTGCGCATGTTCGGGCATGTGTTCAATCCGGTGACGTTCTATTACTGCTTCGCCGCCGATGGGCGCACGCTGGAGACGCTGGTGGCACAGATCACCAATACGCCGTGGAAGCAGCGCCACACCTATGTGCTGCCCGCCTCGACCGCCGAACGGGACGGGGCGCGCTTGTCCTGGCGCTTCGACAAGACCTTCCATGTGTCGCCGTTCATGGGCATGGACCATGACTACGCATGGCGTTTCGAGCTGCCGGCCGAGACGCTGCGCGTGCACATGGACGTGCTGTGCCGGCCGGACGGCGACGGACACATTGCGCCGAAGCGGTTCGATGCCACGCTGAGCCTGCGGCGTCGCCGGCTGCGCGCTGCCGACATGGCCGCCGTCCTGCTGCGCTATCCGTTGATGACCGTACAGGTCGTCCTGGCGATCCACTGGCATGCCCTGCGCCTGTGGCTGCGCGGCAACCCCGTTCACGACCATCCCGACAAGAGGCCCACGCCATGAGCCGCATCGATGCCGCCACCACGCCCGTCGCCACGCCCCCGGCCGCGCGCGGTTCGATGGCCGAACGGATCCTGCGCCGCCGCCTGCTGGACACGCTCTCGGGCCTGCGCGGCTGCCGCCTAGTGGTGGAGGAAGCCGGCCAGGTCCACGTGCTCGGTCAGCCCGATGCGGCAGGAGCTACCCCGCTGCAGGCACACATGCGCGTCAACGCCCCGGCGTTCTGGCGTATGGCCGCGCTCAACGGCAGCGTCGGCGCCGGCGAGGCCTACATGGAAGGCCTGTGGGACTGCGACGATCTAGTCGCCCTGATGCGCATGCTGGTGCGCAATCGCGACCTGCTCGATGCGCTCGACAGCGGCACCGCGCGGGTGGGCGCAGTGGCGATGAAGGCCTTGCACGCACTGTCACGCAATACCCGCACCGGCAGCCGACGCAACATCGCCGCGCACTACGACCTGGGCAACCCGCTGTTCTCGCTGTTCCTGGACGAGAACCTGATGTACTCATCGGCCATCTACGAACACGCCGACGAGTCGCTGGAAACCGCCGCCACCCGCAAGCTGGACCGCATCTGTCAAAAGCTGCAGCTCGGCCCGGAGCACCGCGTCGTGGAGATCGGCACCGGCTGGGGCGGCTTCGCCCTGCATGCGGCGGGCAAGTACGGCTGCCATGTCACCACCACCACGATCTCGCGCGAGCAGCACGACCTAGCGGCCCAGCGCATCGCCGCCGCCGGCCTGGGCGAGCGCATCACCCTGCTGATGCAGGATTACCGCGATCTGGAGGGCTGCTTCGACCGGGTCGTCTCGATCGAGATGATCGAAGCCATCGGCCATCAGTACCTGGACACCTATTTCGCCAAGGTCTCCGACCTGCTCGCCCCCGACGGCCAGGCCCTGATCCAGGCCATCACCATCGAAGACCACCGCTACGCGCAGGCCCGCGACTCGGTGGACTTCATCAAGCGGCATATCTTCCCGGGGAGCTTCATCCCCTCGGTGGCGGCCATGACCGGCGCCATCGCCCGCGCCAGCGACCTGCGCCTGTTCAACCTGGAGGACATCGGGCCCAGCTACGCGCTGACCCTGCGTGCGTGGCGCCAGCGCTTCCTGGGCAAGCTCGACCAGGTGCGGGCGCTGGGTTACGACGCACGCTTCATCCGGATGTGGGAGTTCTACCTGGTGTACTGCGAGGCGGGCTTCCTGGAGCGCTCCATCGGCGATGTGCACCTGTGGCTCACCAAGCCCGGTGCGCGCGCGGCGCAGTATCCCTACGCCTTGGCGCACGTGTGATGCCGACCTCGCGCCATCTGGTCAACTATCTCGCGCTGCAGGCCCAGTGGCTCTTCGCGGTCTGGGGTGCGGGTCGCGGCCTGTGGTGGCCGTCTCTGGTGGCGCTGGCCGGCTTCGCCCTGGTGCATGTCGCCCTTGGCGGTTCGCTGCGCCGTGAGGCCGGGTTGGTGGGACTGGCGGTGTTGCTGGGCGCCCTGGTCGATTCGGTGATGGCGGCCAGTGGCCTGGTGCACTACGCCGCGCCATTGCCCTGGTCGCATCTGGCGCCGGCCTGGATCCTGGCGCTGTGGGCGGGCCTGGCGCTCACGCTTCGCCATTCGCTGGCCTGGCTGATGCGTCGCCCGCCGCTGGCAGTGCTGGTCATGGGTATCGGCGGACCGGTGTCCTATCTCGGCGCGCAGAGCGGATTCGATGCGGTGCGATTCTCTGCCCCGACCTTTGCCGGCCTGGTGACACTCGGCGCGCTTTGGGCCGCGGCAACCGGGGTGCTGGCCATGGCAGCCCTGCACACGCCACGCGTCCCCCGCGTCCACCCGGTGGGCCCCTCATGAACGCCTGGCCCCTGCTCTGGATTTTCCTTGGCGCCGTCGCGCTGATGCTGCTGGCATGGGCCTGGCAGTTGCGCACCCGCAACGCGGGCGTGGTCGATGTGGTGTGGTCGTTCGGCATGGCCGCCAGTGCGATGACCTACGCCGTGCTGCTCGACGGAGCCTTGCTGCCCCGGCTGCTGGTGGCCGTGCTCGGCGGCGCCTGGGGCCTGCGCCTGGCCTGGCACCTGGGCACCCGCGTGTTCGGCGATGCACACGAGGATGGGCGCTACGCGTACCTGCGCAAGCATTGGGACGATGCCCAGGGCAAGTTCCTGCTGTTCTTCCTGGCCCAGGCGCTGATGATCGTGCTGCTGTCGATCCCGTTCTGGATCGTCGCCCACAACCCGCGCGGCGACTGGAGCCTGTGGACCACGCTGGGTGTCCTGATCTGGGCCATGTCGGTCGCAGGTGAGAGCCTGGCCGACCGCCAACTGGCGGCCTGGAAGCGCGACCCCGCCCACAAGGGTCAGACCTGCCGGGACGGGCTGTGGCGTTATTCGCGTCATCCGAATTATTTCTTCGAATGGCTGCACTGGTTCGCCTATGTGTGCCTGGCCGTCGGCCTGCCCTGGGGCTGGGTCCTGGGCAGCCTGTGCGGCCCGGCCCTGATGCTGGCCTTTCTGTACCGTGTCACCGGGATCCCATACACAGAAGCGCAATCACTGCGCAGCCGCGGCGAGGACTATGCGCGTTACCAGCGCACGACCAGCGCCTTCTTCCCGCGCCCACCCAAACGTTGATCGAGCTGGAGAGAATCAGACGATGTCCGCACCCACCCCGTTCACCGAACAAGCCCCCACCCGCGAGAGCCTGGCCACGCGCCTGGCCGAGTCCGGCCGCCTGCCCGACCCGCTGCTGCGCATGGGCATCCGCCGCCTGTGCGCCCAACGCCTCAAGGACGAGCGCAAGGGCGGCCCGGAGGCCGTTTTCGCGCGTCAGCAGGCCTGGCTGGATGGCCTGCGCGAGGACGCCATTGCGGTCGAGACCGAGGCCGCCAATCGCCAGCACTACGAGTTGCCGCCTGAGTTCTTCCGCCTCTGTCTGGGCAAGCACCTCAAGTACAGCGCCTGTTTCTGGGACGACTCGACCCGCGACCTGACCCAGGCCGAGGAAAAGATGCTGCGTCTGTACTGCGAGCGCGCCCAGTTGGCCAATGCCAGCCGCGTGCTGGAGCTGGGCTGCGGCTGGGGATCGATGACCCTGTGGATGGCCGAACGCTATCCGCAGCTGATGATCACGGCGGTCTCCAACTCGGCCTCGCAGAAAGCCTTCATCGAGGCCCGCTGCCGGGAGCGCGCCATCTTCAACGTCGAGGTCATCACCGCCGACGTCAACGCCCTGCAATTGCCCGCCGAGATGTTCGACCGGGTGATCTCGATCGAGATGTTCGAGCACATGCGCAACTACCAGGCGCTGCTGTCCAAGGTCGCCGGTTGGCTCAAGCCGGGCGGCAAGCTGTTCGTGCACATCTTCTGCCACCGCGAACTGCTGTATCTGTTCGAGACCGAGGGCAGCGACAACTGGATGGGACGGCACTTCTTCACCGGTGGGCTGATGCCAGCCGCCGATACGCTGCTCAAGTTCCAGGACCAGCTGACCATCGAGGAGCGCTGGCTGCTGTCGGGCACGCATTACGAGAAGACCGCCAACGCCTGGCTGGAAAAGCAGGACGCCAATCGCGATCAGGTCATGGGCCTGATGCGCCAGACCTACGGCGTAGCCGATGCCGGGCGCTGGTACCAGCGTTGGCGCATGTTCTGGATGGCCTGCGCGGAGCTGTTCGGTTACTCGGGCGGCAATGAGTGGATGGTCGCCCACTATCGCTTCAAGCGCTGAGCTGCCCGGCGCCAGTGTCCAGCGACACCGGCGCCACGCGCCCCTAGATCAGGAAGCCGGACGAAGCTGCATGGCCAACCACGCGCCCAGGCCGACCAGCAGCAATCCGCCGGCAATGCTGACGCCCAGGTTGGCCAGCACCGCAAGACCGCGGCCCTCGCGCAGCAGCATCAGGCTTTCCATCATCAGCGACGAAAACGTGGTCAGGCCGCCCATGATTCCCACGATGAGAAAGGCGCGCAGGTAGAGCGCGGCCGGTCCGCGATCCTCCAGCCAGACCAGCAGGAAGCCGCCCACCAGCGACCCGAGGAAATTCACCGCCATCGTGCCGTACGGGAACCCGGCGCCGAAGTGCCGCACAAGCTGCCCACCCACCCAGAATCGCGTAGCGGCCCCGATCGCGCCACCGCACATCACCAGCGCCAACTGCTGCCACCAGATCGCGGGGTTCATGCGTTTCTCCCGGCGCACACCGGCGAGGAGGACGGAAGAAACGAAGCGTGTTGCGGCATGGCGGTCTCCATGGGATCGATGCCGGGGCACGCACCTGCCGCCCCGGCGTGGGGGTTGGCAGGCATCATCAGCACGACGGGTCACGCCGGCGGTTCAAGGAGGAATGCCATCTCCTGTAGCCGCGCAATATACCGACGCTCAGCGGTCCTTGTCAGCCCGCGCCTGTGCCCGCGCCGCACGCAAGGCATCGAGTTTCTGCTTGAGCTTGATCTCCATGCCCCGCTCGACCGGCTCGTAATAGACCCGCTCGCCCATCGCATCGGGAAAGCCGGTCTGGTCCAGGGCGATGCCGCCTTCCGCGTCGTGGTCGTATTGGTAACCGTCGCCATAGCCCAGGCCCTTCATCAGCTTGGTCGGCGCGTTGCGCAGGTGCATCGGCACCTCCTGGGTCCCGGTCTGGCGCACCTCGGCCTTGGCCAGGTTGAAGGCGGCATAGCCGGCATTGGACTTGGCCGTGGCCGCCAGGTACAGCACCAGCTGGGCCAGCGCCAGCTCGCCTTCCGGACTGCCCAGGCGCTCGTAGACGTCCCAGGCTTCCAGTGCCATCTGCTGCGCGCGCGGGTCGGCCAGGCCGATGTCCTCGATCGCCATGCGCGTGAGCCGCCGGGCCAGGTAGGCGCGATCGCAGCCGCCATCGAGCATGCGCGTGAGCCAGTACAGGGCCGAGTCCGGATTCGAGCTGCGCACGGATTTGTGCAGTGCCGAGATCTGGTCGTAGAACTGCTCCCCACCCTTGTCGAAACGCCGCGTGCGGTCGGCCAGGACCTGGACCAGGGTGGCCTCGGTGATTTCGCCGCCCTCGTCCACCGCCAGTTCCGCGGCGATCTCCAGCAGGGTCAGGGCGCGGCGCACGTCGCCATCGGCCGCCCCGGCGATCTGCAGCAGGGCCTCGTCGGAGATCCGCAGATCCTGTCCGCCCAGGCCGCGTTCGGCATCGCCCAGCGCATGGCGCAGCGCCTGGGCGATGTCGGCCGGCGAGACCGCCTCCATCACGTGCACGCGGCAACGCGAGAGCAGCGCGGAATTCAGTTCGAAGGAGGGATTCTCGGTCGTCGCGCCGACGAACAGGATCGTGCCGCGCTCGATATGCGGCAGGAACGCGTCCTGCTGGCCCTTGTTGAACCGATGCACCTCATCGACGAACAGGACCGTGCGCCGTCCCTGGGCAAAGCGATGTGCGGCCTCGGCCAGCACCTGGCGCACCTCCGGCAAACCAGACAACACGGCGGAGATCGCCTTGAACTCGGCATCGGCGTACTGGGCCAGCAGTAGGGACAGGGTGGTCTTGCCGCACCCCGGCGGCCCCCACAGGATCATCGAATGCACCCGGCCGGATTCGACCGCACGCCGCAACGCAGTGCCCGGCGCCAGCAGCCGGCGCTGACCGACCATCTCGTCCAGCGTCTGCGGCCGCATGCGCTCGGCCAGCGGCTGCATGGCGCTACGGTCCACGCTCAGCAGGTCGGGCGCGTCATCGGGAAAGGTCTTGGCTCTGGCCACGCCGGCATTGTATCGCGGCGCAAGAAATGCCCTGTCGAAACCGGCACACCGCAGCCTGGCGCTTCCGACGGAATGCTGGCGCCGCAGTCTTCACGGCAGCAGCGCCGGCATGCCGCCTGCGGGCGCGTCAGTTGACGTCGCCCACCACGTCCACGTCCTTGCCCGGCGCGTAACGGAAGGTGCCGCTCGGGAAGGAAGGATTGCGCTTCCAGCCACTGAAAGCCACTTCAGTGCGCTGCCCCACCGCATCGGTGAATTCCATGCGCTTGAGCTGCCCATCGGCAAAGCCCAGACGCGCCACCTCGAAGCCACTGCTGTCGTCGCTGCGCTTGGGCGTGAGGGTCATCCATTCCAGGCCGGCTTCGTCCGGGCCCTGGCTGACATCGAACTTGCTGTCCAGCTCGGCCGGCTTCATCAGCGCGGCCAGCGGGCTGGTCTGGGCTTCGTTGCCCTGTGCACGCACAGTGGCCTGCTGCAGGTCAGGCTCGTAAATCCAGACCTTCTTGCCGTCGGCCACGATGAGCTGCTCGTAGGGTTTGGCGTATTCCCAGCGGAACAGGTCCGGCGCCGACAGCGCCACGCGTCCGCTCGACTGTTCCTTGAGCCCGCCGTTGCCGTTGTAGACCTTCTGCGTGAACTGCCCATCCAGGCCCTTCAGGCCACTGGTGAAGGTGGTCAACTGGTCACGCGCGCCGGCCAGGGCGGTGCCGGCCAGCAGGACCGTTCCCAGAACGGCCAGTCGCAATGTGCGAATCATGGGAAACCCCTGTCGTGTTATTTCTGGTGCCAAGTGTGACGCGGCGTGCCTGAATCGGCATTCCATCCCCGGGCAGGACGCGTCCGGATGTTCAGCGCGCCGCGCCGGAGGCCGTCTGCACCGTGGACAGGTCGCCGTAGAGCACCTGCCCGCGGAAGCCGCGGCGCACGTCCTGGTACAGCGCACGGAATGCGGCGTAGTCCTGCGGCTGGCAACGCTGATCCGGCCCACGCATCGCGTTGAGCTGCAGGCGGTGGGTGGCGGTGATCTGCTGCCCGTCCCGCGTCCAGGTCACCTCGTAGCGTCCGGCCGCGTTGGCGTAATGGGCGCTGCGCGGGATGGCGATGATCGGCACCGAGTCCGGGAAGCGCAGCACGTAGGTTTCCTCACGCAGGGTCTGGTTGCACTGGAAGGGCGTGAGATTGGTCGGGGCCACGGCCTTGGCGTACAGGCCCCGCATGGAGTCGGCACCGGGCATGTCGGGCAGGGTCATGCCACCGACGGTGGAGAAATCGACCTCGTCACGCGCGCTGAAGTCGAACGCGTAGCCAAAGGGATGCTCTAGGTCGTCGGCGCGGCCACGCAACTGCAGGTGGCCCTGGCCGTCCATCCCCGAGCCGGCCATGATCGAGTCTTCGATGCGCTGGCGATTCTGGACGGTCAGTTGCGAGAACGTGCCACGCAGGCCGATCTCCCCTGTCGGACCGCTGTCGATCTGCGTATGCCCGCTGACATTCCCCTTGTCGTCGTAATCGAAGGTGCTGATGGCGCGGTAGGCACTGCGCGAAGGGTCGTTCGGCGGGGTGCGCGCCACCACGCCATCGGCGGTATGCACCACCGGCGCGTCCAGGTCGGACGCAGGCAGTTGCCCGAACGGTGCATAAGGATCGGTCGAGTCCAGGTATAGGCCGAACTCGGGCACCCAGGTGATGGCGTGGTTGAAGCGCCCAAGCACCACGCCAGGCGGCAGGACCGGACCGCCGCCGGCACCGATGAGCACCGGCGAACTGGCGATGCCCTTGGCCGCCAGCAGCGCCTCCAGGATCACGGTGTGGTCCTTGCAGTCGCCGTAGCGGTTGGCCAGGATCGCGTCGGCCGGGTTGGGCTCCAGCCCGCCATTACCCAGGTACACCGCGACGTAGCGGATATGGGTGGCGACCCATTCGTAGAGGGCCCGCGCCTGGCCCTGGCGGTCGTCGATCCCCGCCGTGATCGCATCGGCTTGGCGCTGGATGGCGGGCGTGACCTGCGCGGCCTTGCCCGCCGCCACCTGGTAGGCCCGCCCCAGCTGCCCCCAGGTCTGGAAGGTGCTGGCCGTGATCCCCGGGCTGTATTCCCAGGCCGGCACGCTCCACGGCTGCGGCTCCATCGGCGTCGGATTGCGATAGGTCCAGGTCCAATGGGCCTGGCCGTCCTTCACCGTGCGCGCGCCGCCCTGCATCCCGGTGGCGTGCAGGAACATCGGCATGTCCGCCGGCGCGGTCAGCGTGACCTTGGCTTGGTCGAACTGCTGCATCCGCGGGAAGCTCTCCCACAGATTGAAGTAACCCGGGAAGTAGGGCTGCACCTGTTGGGTGCTGTAGCGATAGACCAGCCGCGTGCCCGGCGCCAGGTTCGGGAAGACGATGACCTTGACCTTGCGGTCGGCATATATCGCCGCCGAGGCGCTGGAATAGCTTTCCTGCGTGTAGATGCGGTCCGGCGCCACGTCATGGCGCACGCCGTCCGGGGTCACCGTGTAGGCGGCCAGGACCTTCAGGCGCTCCATTTTCTCGCTGTAGCTCAGGCGCACTTGGCTCCAGGCATCCACGCCAGCCTTGGTCCGCACCAGGATCTCGTATTCGTCGGTCTGCGTACTGGTGTAGTCGGGCGCGACGACGTAGTCGGCCAGGGAGCGGACGAAGCTGAAATTGGTGCTGGCTTCGCCGGCCGGTGCCCTGCCCGCTTCGCCGTCGCCGGTCTGGGCCAGCGCTGGCCAGCACAGCCAGGCACAACACAGGATCAGCAGTCGACGCATCGGCGGGATTCCGGATCGGGGGAGCGGCATTGGAGTCCACGCCCCCGGTTTGGTTCCCGGCCGGACGGATGCAAAGTCGGCGAGGCTCACCGTGGCGGCGGCGGCGCCAGCACGCTGCGATCACCATTGTGTTCGGGCGGACTGACCACGCCGGCGGCCTCCATGGCTTCCACCAACCGCGCGGCGCGGTTGTAGCCGATCTTCAGCCGCCGCTGCACGCCGGAGATCGACGCACGCCGGGTTTCGGTGACCACCTTGACCGCCTCGTCGTAGAGCGGATCGCTTTCATCTCCGCCGCCGCCACTGGTCTCGGGCAGGCCGGTCGCGCCGACCACCACGCCGTCGCCCATGGTCTGGACTTCCTCCAGCACGCCCTCGATGTAATCCACCGGGCCGCTGGCCTTGAGGTGCTCGACCACGCGATGCACTTCCTCGTCGGAGACGAAGGCGCCGTGCACGCGGTCCGGCATCGCCGTGCCGGGGGGCAGGTACAGCATGTCGCCATGGCCGAGCAGGGTTTCCGCGCCGGACTGGTCGAGGATGGTGCGCGAGTCGATCTTGGAGCTGACCTGGAAGGCGATGCGCGTGGGGATGTTGGCCTTGATCAGGCCGGTGATCACGTCCACCGACGGGCGCTGGGTGGCCAGGATCAGGTGGATGCCGGCCGCGCGCGCCTTCTGCGCCAGGCGGGCGATGAGTTCTTCGACCTTCTTGCCGACGATCATCATCATGTCGGCGAATTCGTCGATGAAGATCACGATGAAGGGCAGCGGCTCCAGCTGCCGCGGCATCTCGTCCAGGTCCGGGTTGGGCTTGAACAGCGGATCCATCAGCGGCTGCCCGGCTTCCAGAGCGTCCTTGACCTTCTTGTTGAAACCGGCCAGGTTGCGCACGCCGACCGCGCTCATCAGCTTGTAGCGACGCTCCATCTCGGCCACGCACCAGCGCAGGCCGTTGGCAGCCTCCTTCATGTCGGTGACCACCGGCGCCAGCAGGTGCGGGATGCCTTCGTAGACGCTGAGCTCCAGCATCTTCGGGTCGATCATCAGCATCCGCAGGTCTTTCGGGCTGGCCTTGTACAGCAGGCTCAGCACCATGGCGTTGACCGCCACCGACTTGCCCGAACCGGTCGTACCGGCCACCAGCAGGTGCGGCATGCGCGCCAGGTCGGCCACGGTCGGCTGCCCGGCGATGCCCTTGCCCAGCGCCAGGGTCAGATGGCTGGCGGACTTGTCGTACTCGCGCGAGCGCAGCAGCTCGGACAGATAGATCATCTCGCGGCTGGTATTGGGGATTTCCAGACCGATCACGGTCTTGCCCGGGATCACGTCCACCACGCGCACGGATTTGACCGACAGGCCGCGCGCCAGATCTTTGTCCAGCGAACTGATCTGGCTGACCTTCACGCCCGGCGCCGGCTCCAGTTCGAAGCGGGTGATGACCGGGCCGGGATAGGCACCGACCACCTGCACGTCGATGCGGAAATCCTTGAGCTTGAACTCAATCTGCCGCGACAGGGTCTCCAGGGTTTCCTCGGAATAGCCCTTGGCCTGCGGCTTGGGATCGTCCAGCAGGGCCAGCGGCGGCAGCCCGTCGGCGGTGGCGCCGGTGCCGTGGAACAGCGGGATTTGGGTCTCGCGCTTGGCCCGTTCGCTCTTCTCGACCACCACGGCGACGGGGGCCTCGATCTTGACCGGCTCGCGCTTGGCCCGGGCGACGGTGTCGGCCTTGCGGACTTCCTCGCGCTGCTCGCGGATCGCACGGGTCTTTTGCCAGTCCTCGGCCTGCTTGCTGCCCCGGCGCAGCAGCGCCGGCAGGGCCACGACCCATGCCCCGATGCGCTCCATCACCGCGAACCACGACAGCCCCGTCGCCAGGGTGATCGACACCAGGAACAGGGCCAGCAGGAACAGGCTGGAGCCGAGCGCGCCGAACAGCGTGGTCAGCGAGTTACCGACCAACCGGCCCAGGATGCCACCCGCGCCCGCCGAAAAATCGTTGGCCGCCAGGCCGCGCATGTGCAGCAGCCCCGACGCCGAAATCAGAAAGCCCACCATCCCCACCAGGCGCAGCGCCGGCCCCAGGTCGGCCTCGCCCTGCTCGCCCTTGTCCATGCCAAACAGGGCGATCCAGGCGATGGCTCCCAGGATCACAGGCAGCACGAACGCCACGTAGCCGCAGAAGCCCAACAGCATGTCGGCGACCATCGCCCCCACGTGCCCGCCCAGGTTGTGGATCGGCGTAGTCAGGCTGCCGGCCTTGGACCAGCTGGGATCCTGGGGCGAATACGTGAACAGGCATGCCAGCAAATACAACAGCACCGGCGCAATCACGATCAGCGCCAGATCGCGCCACAGGCGCTGGCGGCCGGGATTGGGTGGCGATGTCGGCGTGTTGCGGCGCGCCTTGGGGGCGTCCTTTGACTTGCCGCGTTCCGGGAGCGCTTTTGCCACCTTGGGATCCGACCTCAGAAATACTTCGTTAGTGTTTGATACTAAACGAATCTGAAAGGGAAATCAGTGCTGTCGTGGCCCTGGCACGGGATCGGACCGTCGAGGGCGGAACGCCGCGTCGATCCGAGCGGATCGGCCTGAGCATTCCATCGGCGCGCCTTGATTCGTCCTGCCCGCACCGCCACTCTATGCGCCTGCACAACGGGCCTGTTCGCGTCCGTTCCGCGCTTTTTCGCCACAAATTTCGAGTATACATGAGCACTTCCAAGCACAGCCGCCTGTTGATCCTGGGCTCCGGTCCGGCCGGATGGACCGCCGCTGTTTACGCCGCGCGCGCCAATCTCAAGCCTGTGGTGATCACCGGCCTGCAGCAGGGTGGCCAGCTGATGACCACCACTGAGGTCGACAACTGGCCGGGCGACGCCCACGGCCTGATGGGCCCGGACCTGATGGCGCGGATGCAGGCCCACGCCGAGCGCTTCGAGACCGAGGTCATCTTTGACCACATCCATACCGCCGATGTCTCCCAGCGTCCGTTCAAGCTGTCCGGCGACTCGGGCGAGTACACCTGCGACGCACTGATCATCGCCACCGGCGCCACGGCCAAGTATCTGGGACTGGCGTCGGAGGAAGCCTTCAAGGGTCGCGGCGTTTCGGCCTGCGCGACCTGCGACGGCTTCTTCTACCGCGACCAGGACGTGGCCGTGGTCGGCGGCGGCAACACCGCCGTGGAAGAGGCCCTCTACCTGTCCAACATCGCCAACAAGGTCTATCTGGTCCACCGCCGCGACACCCTGCGCGCGGAAAAGATCATGCAGGACAAGCTGCAGGCCAAGATCGACGCCGGCAAGATCGTCCCGGTGTGGCACCACGTGGTGGACGAGGTGCTGGGCGAAGAGGCCGGGGTGACCGGCCTGCGGGTCAAGTCGGTGCTGGACGACAGCACCCAGGACCTGAAGGTGCATGGCTTCTTCGTGGCGATCGGCCATACGCCCAATACCAGCCTGTTCGACGGCCAGTTGGGCATGAACAATGGCTACCTGACCATCCAGTCGGGCCTGGACGGCAACGCCACCCAGACCACGGTGCCGGGCGTGTTCGCCGCCGGCGATGTGGCCGACCAGCACTACCGCCAGGCCATCACCTCGGCCGGCTTCGGCTGCATGGCCGCGCTGGACGCCGAGCGCTTCCTGGACAAGGGCGCCTGAGCCGGAACACACGGTGATCTCGCTGGGAATGGATTCCCACGACGTCCTGCGCGCGGCCGTGCTCCACGGCGGCTGGCTGGCCTGGCCGGCCGCCGCCCTGCTGCTCATCGGCCTGTGGCGATGCAGGCAGCGCAAGACGCGCGTCGCGCTGGCAGGGCTATGCGCCGCCACGCTGCTGTTCCTGTGGGCACGGTTTGCCGAGCCCAACCTGATCGTGGTTCGTCACACTGTGCTGCACGGCACCGGCGGCACGGGACGCATCGTGCTGATCGCCGATCCGCACCTGGGCATGTTCAAGGGCGCCGACTTCCTGCGGCGCGTCGTGGCGCGGATCAATCCCCTGCAGGCCGACGCAGTGTTGATCGCCGGCGATCTAACCTACGAACCGCAGGGGCAGTCGCTCGATACCCTGTTCGCGCCACTGGCCGCCCTCAAGCCCCCGACCTACGCGGTCCTGGGCAATCACGATGAGCAAAAGCCCGGTCCGGAGATCGACTTAGCCTTGCGTGCGGCCCTGCGCGCGCAGGGCGTCACGGTGATCGAAGGACGCACGACGCAGGTCCGCGGGTTCGCGCTTGCCGGACTGGGAGATCGCTGGGCTGGCAAGGACGGCGCCGGGTTTCTCGCCCGGATCCCGTCCAGCCGGCCCCTGCTGGTCCTTGCGCACAACCCGGACAGCGCCGATCGCCTGCGGCCGCGTGAACACCTGTTGCTCCTGGCCGGACATACGCACGGGGGTCAACTGCGGATCCCGTGGCTGTACAGGCAGGTGCTCCCGGTGCGCCATGGCTTCGATCGGGGCGAGCAATGGTATGCGGGCCCGCGTGGACGCATCCGCGTCTACACGACCTCCGGCCTGGGCGAGAGCGGCTTGCCGGTGCGGTTGTTCGATCCTCCCGTGATCGACCTGCTCGAACTGCGCCCCTAGACGTTTCCACTCCGTGCAGCACCACCTTCTACACCCCGCTCGCGATGAGGCTGGGCATACTGTGGGCTGTCTCCGCTGCTGGTCCACCCTGCCCCGATGATGTCCAAGTGGAAGCTGGCCTGGGCCAGGATCACGCGCAGGATGTGGTTCCGCGCCACGCTCTACGGGGCGCTTGGCGTGGTGACCGCGCTGGCCGGTGCCTTCGTGAAGTTCCTGCTGCCCGTCGGCCTGGCCGGCAAGATCGGCGCGGATTCGGTCGGCAACATCCTGGGCATCCTGGCCGCCTCGATGCTGACGGTGACCACCTTCTCCCTGTCCACCATGGTCTCGGCCTACGGCTCGGCCTCCAGCAGTGCCACGCCGCGCGCCGCGCGCCTGCTGATTGAGGACACGCGCGCGCAAGGGGCGCTGGCCACCTTCATCGGCGCCTTCCTGTTTTCCATCGTCGGCCTGATCGCGCTCAGCACGGGCATCTACGGCGACAGTGGGCGGCTGGTGCTGTTCGGCGCCACCATCGCGGTGATCGTGCTGATCACCGTCACCCTGCTGCGCTCGATCGAGCAGCTTTCGCGCTTCGGGCGCATGGGCGAAACCGTGGACTTGGTCGAGCGCGCCACGCGGGCAGCGATGCAGCGGCGTGCGGAGGACCCGCTGCTGGGCGGCATGCATTGCCTCGATCCCCTTCCCGCCGACACCCAGCCGATCGGCGCGCGCCAGGTCGGCTATGTCGAGCACATCGATACCACGCGACTGCACGCCCTGGCCGAAGAACACGACCTCACGGTGCACGTGGCCTGCCAGCCCGGCACTTTCGCCACCCCGGACCGTCCGCTGCTCCATATCCAAGGCCAGCCCGATCAGGAGCTCACCGAGCAGCTGCGTGCCGCCATCAGCCTGGCCGACGCACGCACGATCGAGAACGATCCACGCTACGGCCTGGTGGTGCTGACCGAGATCGCGCTGCGGGCGATGTCCCCGGCGATCAACGACCCCGGCACCTGCATCGACGTGGTCGGCACCTGCGTGCGGCTGCTATCCGGCTGGGCAGGCAAGTGCGCACAGGGCGAGATGCCGGAGGTGAAGTACCCCCGCGTCCACGTCGCCCCCTTGGACGAAACCGACATGTTCGACGACGTGTTTCCACTGATCTCACGTGAGGCGGCCACCTCGCTCGAAGTCCAGGTTCGCCTGCAGAAGGCCTATGCGGCGCTGGCGGCCTCTGGTTACGCCCCCATGCGCCGGTCGGCGCATCTCCATGCCGGCCTGTCCCTGGACCGGGCGCTGCAGCACATGGACTTTGCGCCGGACCGCACGCGCCTGCAGGAGGTCGCGGCACGGGAGAACGGCGTGGAGCCTGGGGCGCATGCGCCATCGGCGCCGGAGCGGTCTTGATGGAAGCACGCTGGATCCGCGCGCTGGACGGGCTTGAAGCGACACAGTGGGATGCGCTGCACGATGGCAGCAACCCCTTCCTCCACCACGCTTTCCTGTCAGGCCTGGAGCAGACAGGGTGCCTGCGGACTGATTGGGGTTGGACACCGCAGCACCTGACCCTGTGGGAAGACGATCGGCTGGTGGCCGCCGCACCGGGCTACCTCAAGACCAATTCGCATGGTGAGTTCGTGTTCGACCATGCCTGGGCCCATGCCTATGCGCGCTATGGCCAGGACTACTTCCCCAAGTGGCTGTGCGCGGTGCCCTACTCGCCAGTGACCGGACCACGCCTGCTCGCACCCACCCCTGCGCTGCGCCAGGCGCTGCTGCTGGCCATGCAGGCGCATGTCGGGCGCCATGGACTGTCCTCGGCGCACGTGAACTTCCATACCGAGGCCGAGGACGCCGTGTTCGGCGCCGACTGGCTGGCGCGTACCGACGTGCAGTACCAGTGGCGCAATACGGCCGGCTGGCGGACCTTCGATGACTTCCTGGCCGCAATGGACCACAAGCATCGCAAGAACATCCGCCAGGAACGGGCCAAGGTGGCGCGCGCCGGCGTGCGCTTCCGGGTGGTCCACGGCGACGAGGCCAGCGATGACGACCTGGAGGCGATGTATGGCTTCTACCTGCAGACCTTCCACGAGTACGGCAATTCGCCTGCGCTGACCCTGGAGTTCCTGCAGGCCCTGGCCCTGCGCATGCCGCGTGCGCTGGTGATCTTTCTGGCCGAATACGAAGGGCGCCCGGTTGCCGGCGCCCTCTGCCTGCGCGGTGGGGACAGCCTCTATGGCCGCTACTGGGGCGCGGACGCCACCCTGGCCGGACTGCACTTCGAGACCTGCTACTACCAGGGGATCGACTACTGCCTGCGCGAGGGTCTGACCCACTTCGAGCCAGGCGCCCAGGGCGTGCACAAGATCGCGCGGGGCTTCTTGCCGACCTTCGTGCGCAGCCGCCACTGGATCGGCGATGAGGCCTTTCGCGAGGCACTGGCACGCTGGTGCGCCGAGGAGGACGCCTCGGTGCGTGAGCACGCGCTGATCCTCGCGCAGCGCTCCCCGTTCCGCTCGACGTCGGCGTGACCGGCCCCGTGGCGCCCCGACCCCTGCCCTTCCTGCTCGCTCCCGCGCAGGACGCCCCCTTTCCCGACGCCTCCCTGGCGCTCAGGGAACCCAACGGCCTGCTGGCCGTGGGCGGTGACCTGTCACCACCGCGCCTGCTCAAAGCCTATCGAGCTGGCATCTTTCCCTGGTTCTCGGACGGCCAGCCGCCGTTGTGGTGGTCCCCGGACCCGCGCACGGTCTTTGCCACCGGCCGCGTTCGCCTGTCTTCCCGATTCCGCCGCCAGCTGCGCGGCAGTGCCTGGGTCCTGCGTGCCGATACCGCGTTCGACCAGGTGCTCCAGGCCTGCGCCACCGCGTCGCGTCCCGGCCAGGACGGCACATGGATCACCGCGGACATGGGGCAGGCCTACGGGCAACTGCACCGGCTCGGACACGCGCATTCGCTGGAGGTCTGGGATGACACCGGCACGCTCGTCGGTGGCATCTACGGCGTCGCCATCGGCCGCATGTTTTTCGGGGAGAGCATGTTCTCGGCATGCTCGGGAGGTTCGAAAGCCGCCCTCGCCGGGCTGTCCCACGTGCTGCGGGGCTGGGGCTGGCCGCTGATCGATGCCCAGGTCGCCAACGACCACCTGACCCGCATGGGCGCCGAGCCGATGCCACGGGACCGCTTCCTGCGCAAGATCGCAGACTTGGTGAAGCAGGAGGGCCGGATCGGCCCCTGGACCACGTCGGTGGGTCATCTGCCAGCCGCCACACTGTGCGTGGCTTAACAGCCGTATGGAGCCAGGTTCGCTTTCCCGTCCTCGCTTAGGGTGCTGATCCAGCCAATCGGGCGTGGCGCGACGATCGAATTCAATGGGTCATGTTGAAGGCCATGCCCTTTGCTTGACTCATAGAAGTGATGCGCATGCATAACCGTTCTTCCTGGATAAATGTGATTTATCCTTCTTGGATCGCTGGCGGCCCGTTCGCCACGCATTCAGGTCATGTATTTGCCGGCATCTACATGAATGGCTTGGCCTGTTAGATATTCGGTCTCGATGATCATCCGTGTCGCCGGCCAGAGTTCTTCAGGGCGACCCATACGCCCTAGTGGAAGGTTCTCGGTGGACCTGAAGCAATCGCTTTGGCCATTCTGCTTTCGATCAACGCGGGGGCTATGGCGTTGGCGGTGATTCGGTGCGGGCGCAGTGCAGTGGCATAGGCATGCATCAGGCTCTCGACACCGCCTTTCGAAGCGGCATAGGCGGCTGAAAGTCCCCCGCCGGTGCGGGCGGCGGCGGACGACATGAAGATAAGCCGGCCACCGTCTCGCGTCATGTGAGGCCATGCCGCTTGCGAGACAAGAAAAGCGCTCGTCAAGTTTGCATGAAGCGTCTTCTGGAAATGCGCGAGATCGAGACGGTCGATCGGGCATAATTCGCCGATGCCCGCGTTGTTGATCACGCAGTCGATGCGACCGAAGTGCGCGAGCGTTTCATTAATAAGCCGCTGAGCATCCTCGGCGATGCTGACATCCGCCCGAATACCGATGCCGTCATTCAAGCAAGACACCAACTGATCGACTTCGGCGCTCTGAGAGCGATAATTTACAGCGACATAGTGCCCCTCGGACGCAGCCGCGACAGCGAGCGCAGCGCCGATGCCGCGTCCAGCGCCTGTGATGAGGATGACCTTTGCCAAAGGCTTCTGGATGTGCTGCATGATTGTTCAACTCGATGAAGGGGGCCTTGCCGTCCGCAGTCCTGCGGCCTCTCACCTTATTTGACGCGTCGCCATTCGATCTGGATCTCGGTGCCCTCGGGCCGCCGAAATCTCTCGGACATGCGGTCACCATCAACAGTAAGCGTCAGATCGTCACGGGTCCGCACGCTGCCGACCCAATTTGGGAATGTCGAACCCAAGACACGGTTTCCGCTAAATTCTCCATTACTGTCGACAGTATAGGTGCCGAAGAATCCGATACTGCGTGACATCGCCATGCGGTTCTCTTTATCCGTCCCCTCACCGCGCGCATTGGACACAAAACGAGGCGTGTCGGCGTCGGTAAGTACCTCCACGAAGTGCATATCGGGCGTAAAGACGAGGAGACTGTTGGGTTTTTCTCCATAGGCGGGAATATTCTTTCCGGCAGGGTCGATCGTCGCCGATACCATTTTCCATGTGCCCAGCACCTGATTTTCAGCGCTGGTCTGTGCGAAGGCGAATGAGGGCAAGGTGCCGAGAGCGAGCGCCAGCATGACGGGACGAATAGACATGTTTTTTTTCCTCTGTTCCTGGTGTCTAGGTTGCTGCGATTTCACGGAGCCTGGCGGTCGGTGGAATGGGCGACCTCCCACTGCGCCTCGAGTGCCTGCCGGTGATGAACCATGTTTTCTTCAGGCGATTACCCGTTTGCAAGTCTGCGAATGTAAATCACGGGGGTTGGTGTTATAAGATCTTCAATATGGGATGAGGTGGTGAGGAATAATCACGAATGGTGCGTCCCAGCCTGAATGACCTGGCCGCCTTCACGGCAGTGGCCAGTCACCTCAGCTTTCGCAGGGCGGCAGACGTCATGGGTGTCTCGCGCTCCGCGCTCAGCCACACGATCATCGGACTCGAGGGCAAACTGGGCATCCGGCTTTTCGACCGGACGACACGCCGCGTGTCACTGACCCAGGCTGGCGCCCGGATGCTCGCTCGGCTCCCCCGGTTCTTCAGGATCTCGATCAGGCGCTCGATATCCTCTCCGAGGAGCGCGGCACGCCGACCGGCACGCTGCGGATCAATGCCAACAAGAGTGGTGCCCGTATCCTCCTGAGACACGTCGTGCCTCCGTTCCTGGATCGCTATCCCGACGTCGAGCTCCATCTGGTTTCGAAAGGACGTCTCGTCGATGTCGTGGAACAGGGGTTCGATGCAGGCGTGTGCCTGATGGAGACGATTCCGCAGGACATGGTCTCGGACACGCGCATTCGCTGGAGGTCTGGGATGACACCGGCACGCTCGTTGGCGGCATCTACGGCGTGGCGATCGGTCGCATGTTTTTTGGGGAGAGCATGTTCTCGGCATGCTCGGGAGGTTCGAAAGCCGCCCTCGCGGGCCTGTCCCACGTGCTGCGTGGCTGGGGCTGGCCGCTGATCGATGCCCAGGTCGCCAACGACCACCTGACCCGCATGGGCGCCGAGCCGATGCCACGAGACCGCTTCCTGCCCAAGATCGCAGACTTGGTGAAGCAGGAAAGCCGGATCGGCCGGCCCCTGGACCCACGTCGGTGGGTCATCTGCCGGCCGCCGCACTGGGCGAGGCTTAACGCATTTTTTGCGGTGACACCAGCTTCAGGTTATAATGACTGGCTTCGCGGGCCCGCCCGGTCCGCCCGCACTCTCAGCAGGCATCCATGTCGAAAGACGATTCAATCGAATTCGAAGGCGCCGTCACCGAGACGCTGCCCAACACCATGTTCCGCGTGCGCCTGGAAAACGGCCACGAGATCATCGCCCATATCTCCGGCCGCATGCGCAAGAACTACATCCGCATCCTGACCGGTGACCGGGTGAAAGTCGAAATGACGCCCTACGACCTGACCAAGGGCCGCATCACCTACCGCATGAAATAACGGGCCGCGCTTGCAGCGCCGACCGCAGAGGCAGCCGAGAGGCTGCCTTTTTGCGTTACGTTCGGGAGCGCGACCCTGGCACATCTCCAAACGACGGCGCACGGATCCGCCTGTCAGCCTGGAAAACGAGGAAGGCGACGCAAGGCCGCCTTCCCTTCTTCTTCAATTGGCTTTGGCCAATCGCCGGCGCCAGATGGACCGAAGATCAGTCCTCTACGGTCGCCGGCAGCAGTCGCTCGGGCTCGGGCTGGGCGGTGACGACGAGCTCGTCGTCCTTGACGTCGATGCTGACCTTGCCACCCTCCACTAGCTTGCCGAACAGCAGCTCGTCGGCCAGCGGACGCTTGATCTTGTCCTGGATCACGCGGGCCATCGGGCGGGCACCCATCTGCGGATCAAAACCATGCTGGGCCAGCCAGTCGCGCGCCTCGGGCGTAGCCGACAGGGTGACGTGCTTTTCGTGCAGCAGCATCTCCAGTTCGATCATGAACTTGTCGACCACGCGCAGGATGTGGTCGAAGCCCAGTGCCTGGAACTGCACGATCGCATCCAGGCGATTGCGGAATTCCGGGGTGAAGCCTCGGCGGATGACTTCCATCGCATCGGTGGAGTGATCCTGCTTGGTGAAGCCGATCGACCGACGCGAGGCCTGCGCCGCACCCGCATTGGTCGTCATCACCAGGATCACGTTCTTGAAGTTGGCCTCGCGCCCGTTGGTGTCGGTCAGCACGCCGCGGTCCATGACCTGCAGCAGGATGTTGAAGATGTCCGGATGGGCCTTCTCCACCTCGTCCAGCAGCAGCACGCAGTGCGGCGTCTTGACGATCTTTTCGGTCAGCAAACCGCCCTGGTCGAATCCGACGTAGCCCGGAGGCGCACCGATCAGGCGGCTGATCGAATGCGGCTCCATGTACTCGGACATGTCGAAGCGCACCAGCTCGATGCCCAGTTGCATGGCCAGCTGGCGGGTCACCTCGGTCTTGCCCACCCCGGTCGGGCCCGCGAACAGGAAGTTGCCGATCGGCTTGTCCGGATTGCCCAGGCCGCTGCGCGCCAGCTTGATGGCCGACGCCAGCGAATCGATCGCCGGATCCTGGCCGAAGATGACCATCTTCAGGTTGCGATCCAGATGCTGCAGCACGTCCTTGTCGGTCGCACTGACCTGCTTGGCCGGGATGCGCGCCATCTTGGCCACGATGGTCTCGATCTCTTCCACGTCGATCAGGGTCTTGCGCTGCTCTTCAGGCAGCAGGCGCTGTCGGGCACCGGCTTCGTCGATCACGTCGATCGCCTTGTCCGGCAGCAAGCGGTCCCCGATGTGCTTGACCGACAGGTCCACCGCGGCCTGCAGCGCCTCGTCGGCGTAGCTGACGTTGTGGTGCGACTCGTACTTGGCCTTCAGGCCCAGCAAAATCTCGTAGGTCTCGCTGATGGTCGGCTCGACCACGTCGATCTTCTGGAAACGGCGCGCCAGGGCGCGGTCCTTTTCGAAGATGCCGCGATATTCCTGGAAGGTGGTCGACCCGATGCAGCGCAGCTCGCCCGACGCCAGGGCCGGCTTGATCAGATTGGAGGCATCCATGGTGCCGCCCGAGGCCGATCCGGCGCCGATGATCGTGTGGATCTCGTCGATGAACAGCACCGCATTGGGCACCTTCTTCAACGCGCCGAGCACGGCCTTCAGGCGCTTCTCGAAGTCTCCGCGGTACTTGGTCCCGGCCACCAGCGCACCCAGATCCAACGAATAAATGACCGCGTCCTCAAGGACCTCGGGCACCTCGCCGTCGACGATGCGCTTGGCCAGACCTTCGGCCAGGGCCGTCTTGCCCACGCCGGCCTCGCCGACGTAGAGCGGATTGTTCTTGCGGCGGCGGCACAGGACCTGGATGGTGCGCTCGATTTCCTCACCACGCCCGACCAGCGGATCGATCCTGCCGTTCCGGGCCGCGTCGTTGAGGTTGCTGGCATATTCAGCCAACGCGTCGCCCTTGGCTTCGCTTTCGCCGCCTTCTGCCTTGCCCTCGCCGGGTTCGGCCGATCCCTGCGTCTCGCCCTCGCCCTGCCGGGCAATGCCGTGGGAGAGGTAGTTGACGATGTCCAGGCGGGTGACGTCCTGCTGGTTGAGGAAGTACACGGCGTGCGAGTCCTTCTCGCCGAAGATCGCCACCAGCACATTGGCTCCGGTGACTTCCTTCTTGCCGGAGGACTGGACGTGGTAGACGGCCCGCTGCAGCACGCGCTGGAAGCCCAGCGTGGGCTGGGTGTCGCGTCCATCGTCCTCGGCCAGGCGCGAGACCGAGGCCTCGACCGCCTGGTCCAGATCCAGGCGCAAACGCCCGGTGTCGGCGCCGGTGGCCTTGAGGACCGCCTGGGCCGACGGGTTGTCGAGGAGGGCGAGCAGCAAGTGTTCGACCGTCATGAATTCGTGCCGCGCCTCGCGGGCACGCTTGTAGCACTGGCCGATCGTCTGCTCGAGATCTTTGCTGAACATGGGTCGCTCCCAACTGCTGTTGCCAACAATATGCGGCCTGTAGCGGGAATTTCCACAACTGCCTTGCGCTGACCTATTCAGCGCGGGTTGCGCGATACGGGCGGCTGGCTCAGGACTGTTCCATCGTGCACAGCAAAGGATGCTGACTCATCCTCGAATACTCGTTGACCTGGGCCACCTTCGACTCTGCCACTTCGCGTGTGTAGACGCCGCACACGCCGCGTCCGCGGGTGTGGACGTGCAGCATCACCTGGGTGGCCTTCTCCAGGTCCATGTTGAAGAACTGCTGCAGCACCGTGATCACGAAATCCATCGGTGTGTAGTCGTCGTTGAGCAGCAGGACCTGATACAGGGGCGGCGGGGTGACCTCCGGCTTTCCGGTTTCCACCAGGACGCCGTGGTCTTGCTCGTGTTCGGGAGTGCGGGGCATGCGGCAATTATACGGAATGGACGGGCTGCGTCCGCGCACGCACAATTTGCACGATGTGCCCTGCCCGCCCGTTTCACCGCCAGGATGATTTCACCTGCGACTGTCCCAATATCGGGCCAATGTCGACAAGGAATGGATCACGATGAGCTTCCCGGATGACCGTTTTTGGCAGCCCGATACCACGGTGGCGACCATCGTGGTGCGCGACGGGCGCCTGCTGCTGGTCGAGGAGCACGCCGAGGGACGACTGGTCCTGAACCAGCCAGCCGGCCACCTCGAGCCAGACGAGAGCCTGCAGGACGCCGCCTTGCGGGAGACGCTCGAGGAAAGCGGCTGGACGGTGCGCCTGACCCATTTCGTAGGCGCCTACCAGTGGAAGGCCGAAACCGGCCGGCACTACCTGCGCTTTGCTTTCGCAGGCGAGCCGGTCTCCCACGACGCGGCGCGCGCGCTCGACGAGGGCATCGTCCGGGCACTGTGGATGACGCCGGACGAACTGCGCCAGGCGCAGGCGCGACATCGCAGTCCGCTGGTGTGGCGGGTGGCCGCCGATTACCTGGCCGGACGCCGCTTGCCGCTGTCCGCGGTGGCGCAGCTGGCATGAGCACCGCCCCGCGCGTGGTGGTCGGTGTGTCCGGCGGGGTCGACTCGTCGGTGGCCGCGCTGGAACTGGTCCGCTCGGGGGTTCCGGCCGCCGGGCTGTTCATGCAGAACTGGTCCGACGACGGCAGAGGCGATTGCCGCGCCGAAGACGACCGGCGCGACGCGGTGGCGGTTTGCGGGCGGCTGGGCTTGCCCTTCCACTTTCGCGATTTCTCGCAGGAATACTGGGATGGGGTGTTCGCGCATTTCCTGGCGGAATACGCCGCTGGGCGCACGCCCAACCCGGACGTGCTGTGTAACCGCGAGGTCAAGTTCAAGCATTTCATCGACGCGGCCCGTGAACTGGGCGCCGAGAAGATCGCCACCGGCCACTACGCCCGGGTCGAGCAGCGGGGACGCCGCTGGCACCTGCTGCGCGGGGTGGACACGGCCAAGGACCAGAGCTACTTCCTGCATCAGCTCGGGCAAGAGCAGCTGGCCGCGACCCTGTTTCCGATCGGCCACCTGCACAAGCCGGATCTGCGCGGAATCGCACGCCAGGCTGGGCTGCCGGTCCACGACAAGAAGGATTCGACCGGCATCTGCTTCATCGGCGAGCGCGATTTCCGCCAGTTCCTCGGCCAGTACCTGCCAGCCAAGACCGGGGAGATGCGCGACCCGGATGGCGCGGTCATCGGCCAGCATCCCGGCGTGTTCTTCTTTACCCTGGGGCAGCGCGAGGGGCTGAACATCGGCGGCGTCCGCGGGCGTGCCGCGGCGCCCTGGTATGTCGTGGGTAAGGACGTGACCGGCAATGTGCTCTATGTCGATCAGGACACCGCCAGTCCCTATCTGCACTCCACCCGCCTGCGCAGTGAATCGATGCATTGGGTCGCCGGCGCCGCGCCCGCCGCCCGCATCGACTGCAGTGCGCAGACCCGCTACCGGCAGGCCGCAGAGCCCTGCACGGTGCATGTACTTGAGGACGGAACACTGGATATCGAATTTGCACGCCCACAACGCGCGGTCACCCCCGGGCAATCGGTGGTGCTGTACGACGGACAGGATTGCCTGGGCGGGGCGGTGATCGCCTCGACCAACGCGCCACTGGAATTGCGCCTGCGGGAGCAGGCGGCATGAGCGCGCCACTGAATGAGCGCGTGCTCGCGTTGGCCGCCCTGGCCCAATCGCTGGCACAGGTGCGTCGGATCGCCGAAACCGGGCAGTCCGAGGACGGTGCTGCCAGCGCGGTGCTGGACAGTGTGTTCCGTGTCGATGCCGCTTCCACGGAGGCCGTCTACGCCCGTGCCTCGTCCCTGGCGCCGGGGCTGCGCCTGCTGCGTGATTACTTCGAAGGCCAGAACAAGGACGCGTCCCTGCCCCGCCTGGCGCTCTCGGTGCTGCAGGTCGAACGCCGCTTCGTCCGGGAAACCGACACGGTCCGCGCTGTGAGCGGTGGCCTGGAGGAAATCGCCCCCCAGGCCGCCGAGCGCGGCAGTACCCATCCGGATGTCCTGACGGCCCTGGGCACGCTCTACTCGGACACGATCAGCCACCTGCGGCCGCGGGTGATGATCCAGGGAAACCCGCACTACCTGGGCCAACCTGGCGTGGTCTCGGAGATCCGCGCGATCCTGCTGGCGGCCGTGCGCGCCGCGGTGCTGTGGCGTCAGCTGGGCGGCAGCCTTTGGGACTTCGTGTTCTCGCGCAAGGCCATGGTCCAGGCCGCACGCAGCTGGCTGGGGGCGTAAGCCGCGCAACGCACCAGGCGGCGGATCGCGCAGCGCGCCTTTCAATTTCGTCATCTCCAGCGCACGCCCCAGTGCGCTGGAACGCGGTGCGAACGGCGTCGCAGATGCACCCGGCCGACTAAAGACCCGGGGGGGGCGGCCGATACAGCAATCGTGACTCTGCCGAGAACGACCATGTACTCACGCCTCCTCATCCGTCTGGCCGCTCCGCTGGTCCTGACGCTGCTCTTCCCCCTGGCCACGGCGCTGGATTGGCCCGCCGCCATGCGCTGGGCGATCCTCACCACCATGACGCTGAGCTGGCTGGGCTATGCCGGCTGGGTGACCTACAGCCACTCACGCCGCTCCCCGGAGCAAAGCAAGGCGATGCGCGAGCAGGACCAGTTGCTCTCGGACCTGCGCAGCTTCGTCAGCAACGAGATCGACGGCTCGCGTAGCGAGATCGAGCGTGCCCGTGAACTGATCCGCCAGGCGGTGTCCGGGCTGGGCGGTAGCTTCGAGGCCATGAACCGCAAGTCGCGCCAGCAGAGCCAGGCGCTGGCCCGCATCGTGGACCGGACCGGCGAGGAAGGCGGGTCGGGCATCGACGTGGCCCGCTTCGCCCAACATGCCAGTTCGCGCATGGAACAACTGGTCGAGGCGCTGGAGCAGGTCAGCGGCCAGAGCAGCACCACGGTCCAGCATATCGACGAGATGGCCCAGCACCTGGACGGCATCTTCGCCCTGCTGGAGGACGTCAAGTCGATCGCCGATCAGACCAACCTGCTGGCGCTGAACGCGGCGATCGAAGCGGCGCGCGCCGGTGAAGCCGGACGCGGCTTCGCGGTGGTGGCCGACGAGGTCCGCAACCTGTCCGAGCGCTCGACCAGCTTCAACGAGCAGATCCGCAAACTCGCGCACAGCTCCAAGGACGCCATTGCCAAGGTCCGCGAGACGGTCTCCAACATGGCCTCGCGTGACATGGACCGTTCACGTGAAGCGCGTCACGAGGCAGCGGCGATGCTGGACAACGTCGCGGCGATCAACCGCTCCCTGGGCGAAGGCGTGCGCGAGATCTCCGAGTGCGGCCGCTCGATCGACAGCAGCGTCGCCGAAGCCGTGCGCGCCTTGCAGTTCGAGGACATTGCCACCCAGGCCCTGGGCGGCGTCCACACCCACCTGGACCGCCTGACCGCGATCAACCGCGAGGCGGTCGGCCTGCAGGAACTGCTGCATCGCAGTGGCGGGGTGTTCGACGGCGAACTGATCGCGGCACTGCAGCGGGTGGGGACCCGCTTGCGCGAGATGCGCGTGGAGTGGGAGCGTCCGCCGCACAAGCCGGTTGCACAGCAGGACATGGGCGCGGGCACGGTGGAGTTGTTCTGAGCCAGCGCCCACGCAAGATCCGCGGCATCGAGCGACCCTGTCCGGCCCTGCGCCTGGCCGGGTCGTTCGTCCGTTGACCGGCAGCAATGCTGATGGCGCCGACCCCCGTCGTCCCTGACCTCTCCCCTCTGCGCACTGGTTTCGGCCATCGCCTCCCATGATCCAAGCCTTCACCCGCCAGCCCAACGAATCCGTGCCTTCCGATGACGCCCCGGCCCTGCAGCGGCTCGAGGCCCTGGCCCGCGCGGAACTGGGCCAGCTACGCGCCCAGGCCACCGCAAGCACGCCGCCACCGGCCAAGCTCGACCCGGTCCTCGCCTCCCTGGCGTGGGATCTGGGCCTGGATGGCCATGCCCTGCAGGCGCTGGGTGTCGCGACCACGGACAGCCAATAAGGCAACCGAGCCGATTGAAGGCCTGGAACGGATTGAAGCCCGTCACGCCTGGCCGGCGGATGTCCAGAACGACTGACTCCGGCGGGTTGCGCACAGCTGTCCCGCTGATCGTGAAGCGCACGCGGCTGATGCGCCTGGGCGTTGGCATCGCCTGGGCGCCGGCCGCGACGTTCGACATCGGCGCACCGCCCTCCTTGGGATGAACCCGGCAACAACCGGATCCTGTTCTGGCATCAATGCGCCGGGCGGCGCTGACTGAGCAGACCCTCACCCGCGCCTGGCCGCTACCCATGGGACGATCAAGACCACGGACCACGGTATCCCGCGTTCGCTCGGTGACGTACAAGCCAACCAAGCCGAGCTGAGATACCGCGCGGCGCGGACCCCAGCGAATCGGTCAGCCCGTCTCCGGCGGCGTCAACGCCGAAGCCCGCGCAGGGCGGGCTTCTTCGGGCGACGCAACCATGTTGACGCGTGTGGCTTAGTGCTCGGCGACGGCCATGGTCGGCGCAACGGTCACCAGGCTGTCCTGGCGACCGCGCAGAAAGATCGACATCTCCCGCGGCGGCAACGGCCGCGAGTACAGGTAGCCCTGGATCTCGTCGCAGCCCTGTTCGCGCAGCAGCGCGTCTTCCTGCACGGTTTCCACGCCCTCGGCGACCACCTGCATCCCCAGCGCATGCCCCAGTTGGATGATGGCCTGGGTGACCTTGGCCGTCCCCAGGTCGTGCAGCATGTCCTGCACGAAGCTGCGGTCGATCTTCAGGCGGTGCACGGGGAACCGGTTGAGATAGTGCAGGTTGGAAAAGCCGGTCCCGAAATCGTCCACGGCAAGCGGTACGCCGTGCTTTTCGAAGAGATCGAAGCAGTGCCGCAGGGCCTCGGTGTCGCGGATCAGCGCCGACTCGGTGAGCTCCAGCTCCAGCCGGGTCGGCGACCAGCCATGGGCATGACAGATGGCCAGTACGCGCTCGGCAAACCCGCGGTCGCGCAGCTGCATGGCCGAGACGTTGACCGAGATGCGGTCGAAGCGCAGGCCGGCCGCATCCCAGGCGGCCGCCTGGCGGCACGCCTCACTGATCACCCAATCGCCGATGCGCACGATTTCACCGCAGCGCTCGGCGATGGGAATGAATTCGGCGGGGCTGCAGAACCCGTGCCCCGGACGATGCCATCGCAGCAGCGCTTCGACCGCCGGGGCGCGTTGGCCGGCGGTGTGGGCCAACGGCTGGTACACCAGCGAAAACTCCTCGCGCTCCAGCGCGCCGTGCAGCGCGTTCTCGATCTCGCGCCGGCGCTGGGCGCGCAGCAGGACGTCCTGGCTGTAATAGTGGGAGGTGTTGCGGCCGGACTCCTTGGCCGCGTACATCGCCGCGTCGGCGGCACGCAGCAGGCCATCGAAGTCCTGGTGGTTGGCGTCGACCAGGGCGATTCCGATGCTCGCACTCAGCTTGATCATCCCATCGCCCCACTCCAGCGGCTCGGCCAGGGCCGCGATCAGCTTGCGGGCCACATGGCCGGCATCGCCGGGATCGGCCAGGTCGCGCAGCACGATGACGAACTCGTCGCCGCTGAAGCGGCTGAACAGGTCGCTGGTGCGCAGGTGCTGGTGCATCCGCCCGGCCGCGAGCTTGAGCAGCATGTCGCCGGTGGCGTGGCCATAGGAATCGTTGATGTTCTTGAAGCCGTCCAGGTCCACGAACAACACCGCCAGGGTGCTGCCCTGCTCCACCGCCTCGCGGATGGCGTCCTCGGCCTGCTCGCGCAGCAGGGCGCGGTTGGGAAGCCCGGTGAGCAGGTCGTAGTGGGCCAGCTTATCGATCCGTTCGCTCGCCTCGCGCTCGCGCGAGATATCGCGGAAGAGCACGACGAAGCGCGGCGGCAGGCCGTCGCGCTTGTCCAGTTCAATCAGGACCTGGACCCAGACCCGCAGTCCGGAGGGGCGGTGGAAGCACAGGTCCAGTTGCTCGGGCAGGCTGCCGTGCGCGATCTGGGCCAGCGCGGCCTGGAAGGCCTCCCGCGACTCGTGCGTATACAGCGACAACAGCTGGTCCAGCGACACCGCCTCCTTGCGCAAGCCGTGAATGCGGTAGCACTCCTCGGTGCACTGCAGGTCACGGCTGTCCACTTCGATCTCGCAACCGCCGATCTTGCCCAGGGCCGAGACGCGATTGAGCAGTTCCGTGCGCCAGCGGATCAGCGCGTCGGTCTGGCGCTGGGCGGTGATGTTGAGGACCTGTCCCACGATCCGGGACAGGCGTCCGTCGGGCGCATGCACCGGGCGGCCCCAGACGCGGACCTGCATGAGCGCTTCCCGCCGCACGGCCAGTTCCAGGTCCAGTGAAATCGGCACCGACTCCTGCTTCATGCGCCTGATCGCGCGGACCAACGTTGCGGCGGACGCCCGGGTGAGCAGTTGCAGGAATCCGCGGCCGCCCATCGGATCGGTGGCCAGGCCATGCGCCGTCGGCAGTTCGCCGGACAGCACGACTTTGTCGCTGCTCAGCTCCCACGACCAGTCGCCCATGCCGGCGATGCGCTGGGCCTCGCGCAGCATGACTTCCTGTTCCCCCAGCTGGGCCTGCAGGCGCGCGGGCACCGCAGGCGGCGCACCGGCGCCCGGGGATGCCTCCGGCACGCTCAAGGTATAGGCCAGGATCTGGCCGTGCTCGTCATGCACCGCGCTCAGCCACCCCTCCAGGGAGGCGGCCTGCGGCCCCGGCAACACGCAAGGCACCATGCGTCCGGCCGCGAGCGAGGGCCCGCCGGCCTGGGCCAGCAGATCCATGTAGGCCTCGATGGCGCCCGGAAGGCCCATGGCCTGGGCCGCGCCGTTGGAAGCCAGCGGGCGGCCTTCGACGTCCAACAGGACGAAGGCCGACCCAACCGGATGCCGCAGCAAGCTTGCAATGACGCCGTGATCCACGCCGGAGTGCTCCTTCTGAACCGCCTGGGACGCTGACGGACGAAAGTCATATCGGCCGCCCCTGCTTTTAGTTGAGCCCGTTGGGCCCGTCGGCGCTTGCCGTTAAGATCACGACCACACGTGACTTGCCGGGCCCGGATGGGCGGACGATGGCGACCCCTCCAGCTTCCCCCCACGCTGCGCGCCCGTACAGCTCTGAACGCCGGCTCCACTACGCGCTCACGCGCTGGACGCGTCGGATCGTCACCGTGTACGGCGCGCTGGGACTGGCCTGGGCGATCGGCGGCCCGCTGCTGATCGGGGCCGGCACGGGCGCGCCGGGGCGCTGGACGGCGATCCAGTTGGGCAGCGGCCTGGTGTTCATGGCGGTCAGCACCCTGGCGCTTTCGATCGTGCTGCGCGCCCTCGTCCGCCGCATCACGCGCACGCACCGTCGGTTGACGGCGAGCAAGACCGATTACCGGCGGATGTTCCGGACCAATCCTGGGCCGATGCTGGTCTGCGAGCTGCCCGAGCTGCGGATCGTCGACGCCAACCCCGCGGCGCTCGTTTTTTTTGGCCTCGCGCGCAGCCAGTTGTTGGGCCGGCCGCTGGACGGCCTTTGGTCTGGCGTGGCCCCACCGGTCGCCGCGAACGCGGAGGGCCAGCACTTGCGAACCGGCCAGGCCGTGCTGCACGACGGTCGCCAACGCGTGGTCGAGGTTCGCGATGCGCCTATGCGTCGCGGAGGCCGCGATGCGCGGCTGGTCGTGATCGACGATCGCACCGCCGAGCAGGATGCGCGCGCGCGACGGGACCAGGCGCTGGCGCGACTGGAGCAAGCCCAGGACATCGCCCGACTGGGTTGGTGGGAGTTCGATCCGGATACCGGGCTGGGCGTTTACTCAAAGCAGATCTACCGGATGCTTGGGCGACGCCCGCCGCCGGACGAACTGCGGCGACATCCGTTCGACGATCTGCTCTCGGCTGGCGACGCGCAGGGCGCGGCCCAGCTGCAGGCGCTGCTGACCCCGCTGCGTGGCGCCGGTCCGGTCTGCATGGATGCGCTGGTACCACTGCAGTCCGCCGATGGACGTGCGCTCACCGTGCACTTGCGCGCCAATGCATCCCACGCCGACGGCGGATCGGCGGTGCGCGGCACGCTGCAGGACGTGACCGAGCGCGAGGACGCGCGTCGCCTGCTGCACGAGCGCGAAGCGCAGTTCAAGGAGCTGGTGCGCGTGCTGCCCGACGGCGTGCTGATCCTGCATGGCGAGCACGTGCTCTATGCCAATGCCGCCTGCGCCCAGCAGCTCGGGTACTCCAGCGAAACCCTGCTGGGTGAGTCGCTGGAGCGCCTGGTGCCTGCCCAGGACCTGGAACATGTCCGCGACCAGATGCACCGACCCGACACGACCGTCGGGATCGGCACGGCCCTGCGCATGCGCCGCCAGGACGGCAGCGTCTTCCACGCGGGCCTGTCGATGGGCGAGGTCCGCTACAGCGGCCGCGACTGCCGGCTGCTGATCGTGCGCGACCTGAGCGAACCTGAGCGCATGCGCGATGCGCTGGAGCAGAGCAACCGCGAACTCCAGGCTATGGCGCGTCGCCTGTTTTCCCTGCAGGAGGATGAGCGCCGGGCGCTTTCCCGCGACCTGCACGACGACGTCGGGCAGGCGATCACCGCCATGAAACTCTCTGCCCACGCCGCGCAGGCGGAAACCGACCCGGGCAGGCAGCGCGACGACCTGGCCCACATCGTCCAGCTCGCCGACGCGAGCATCGACAAGCTCCGCAATCTCGCCATGCTGCTGCGTCCGCCCCAACTGGATGCCCTGGGCCTGGAGGCGGCGGTGCGCTGGCAGGCCGGCATGCTGTTCCGCGCCTCGCAGGTGGAGCTGCAGCTGGACATCGATCCCCTGCCCGAGCGCCCCGATGCAGAGGCCGAACAGGCCTGCTTCCGCATCGCCCAGGAAAGCCTGACCAACGCCCTGCGCCACGCGCGCGCCGGCTCGGTCACCCTGCGTCTCAAGCCTGCCGGACACCGGCAGCTGCGCCTGGAGGTGGTGGACGACGGCGAGGGGTTCGACCCGGCCGGACCACGCGGGCTGGGCCTGATCGTGATGCGCGAACGCGCACAGACCGCCGGCGGCACCTTGCACATCGACTCCGCTCCCGGGAACGGTACCCGGGTGACGCTCCACCTGCCTTATGCCATGGTGTCGGCTTCGTCAGATGTCCTCGGATCTTGACCCCATGTGGAACCCGGATGCTCCTGCCACCCCTCCAGGCAGCCCGCCTGCGCGCTTGGGCGCGGGGCATCCGGCGCTGGAGGAGATGCTGGCGCGGGCACGCGAGGGTGAACATGGCTTGATGCTGCTGCACCTGGACATCGACCACTTCGCATCGATCAACGAAACCATGAGCGACGAGGTCGGCGACCAGGCGCTGGCGCTGCTGGCCGCGCGGCTACGCGGGCATCTGGCCGGGCGCGGCCTGCTATGGCGGCACGGGAGCGACGAACTGCTGATCGCGGTGCCGTGCCTGCCCGGCGTGCCTGGCCCGGAGGCGTTCGCCGAGGAAATCCGGCAGCAGATCGAACTGCCGCTGTCGGTGCTCCCCTACAACCTGTTCATGACCGGCAAGATCGGGGTCAGCCTCTACCCCGACCACGCTGACGAACTCTCCCCGCTGATGGACCTGGCCGAACAGGCGGTCCTCCAGGCCGCGCGCGAGGGCGGCAACGTGGTGCGGATGTTCGAGCGGGGGGGGCCGCCGAGCGCGCACAACGACCGGGTCATTTCCCGCCAGATCGTCGACGCCATCCCCAACGGCGAACTGCGTCTGCGTTACCAGCCGATGGTCAGCGCGCGCGACGGGCGCGTGGTCGGCATGGAATCGCTGGTGCGCTGGCAGTCACCCAGCCTGGGCATGCTGGTGCCCGAGCGCTTCATGCTCACCGCCGAGCGCCTGGGCGTGGTGGTGCAGATCGG
The DNA here is from genome assembly GCF_058448525.1 of Pseudoxanthomonas sp. JC1303. Lineage (NCBI taxonomy): Bacteria > Pseudomonadati > Pseudomonadota > Gammaproteobacteria > Lysobacterales > Lysobacteraceae > Pseudoxanthomonas > Pseudoxanthomonas sp. JC1303. Next base: position 4,041,714 of record NZ_CP185958.1, read on the forward strand.
CACCTGGGTCCTGGAGGGCGCCCTGCGTCAGGCCCGGCAGTGGCGCGACCAGGGTTTCGACGACTTCACCATCGCCGTCAATGTCTCCACGTTGCAGTTGCTGCGGCCGACCTTCTATTCCGAAGTCATGCAGGTCCTGCAGGCCACCGGCGTGCCAGCCCAGACCCTGGTGCTGGAGATCAACGAAAGCGCCCTGACCAAGAACGTGAACTTCGTGCACGAGACCCTGGCCAAGCTTTCCAGCGAGGGCGTGAGTCTCAGCCTGGACAACTTCGGGACCGGTGACTCCAGCCTGGGCGCCCTGGTGCGCTACCCGGTCGACCGGCTCAAGATCGACCGCAGCTTCATCAACAGCGCCCCGGCCGGCAACCGCGAGGCGGCCATCGCCCGCACTATCATCGCCATGGGCCACCAGTTGGGCATGACCGTCATCGCCAACGGTGTCGAATCCCAGGCCCAGCTGGGCTTTCTGCGCCGCAGCGACTGTGACGTGTTCCAGGGCTACCTGTTCGGTGAGCCGATGTCGGCCGAAGCGGCCGGCACGGTGCTGCGCCGACGCTACATCCGCCCGGAGTCCTTCGCCGAATCCAGTCCGGACAAGACCCTGCTGCTGCTGGATGACGAGGAGAACGTGCTGCGCTCGCTGGTCCGGCTGTTCCGCCGCGACGGCTACCGGATCCTGGCGGCGGGCAACGTGCGCGACGCCTTCGACCTGCTGGCCACCAACGATGTGCAGGTGATTCTTTCCGACCAGCGCATGTCCGACATGAGCGGCACCGAGTTCCTGGGCCGGGTGAAGATGCTCTATCCGGACACCATCCGCCTGGTGCTCTCCGGCTACACGGACCTGACCACGGTCACCGACGCGATCAACCGCGGCTCGATCTACCGCTTCCTGACCAAGCCATGGAACGACGAGGAACTGCGCAAGCACATCCGCCAGGCCTTCAGGACCCACGAGGATCAGCGACGCGATCCTCCCTCCTGAGCCGGCCCGACCATCACCAGGACGTTGGCGCAACCCTCAGGTCGCGCCCTTGGCGGCATCGGCACGCGCGGGTTGGCGGATCGGCAGCACGATGCGGAAGCACGCCCCCTCGCCCGCCGGGCTGCTGACGTCGATGCGCCCGTGGTGCTTGTTGATGATGCCGTAGGAGATCGACAGGCCCAGCCCGGTGCCGCTGCCCACCGGCTTGGTGGTGAAGAACGGGTCGAAGATGCGCTGCAGCAGGTCCGGCGGAATGCCCGGCCCGGAGTCCTTGAACTCGATCCACACGTGGTCGTCGTCCACCCCGGTGCTGATGGCGATGGTGCCGCGCTCGCCGATGGCCTGGCCCGCATTGAGCAGCAGGTTCATGTAGACCTGGTTCAACTCCGAAGGCAGGCACTCGACCATCGGCAGTTCGCCATAGCGCCGCTCCAGGGTGACCTTGTACTTGAGTTCGTTCCAGATGATGTTGATCGTGGACTCCAGCCCCATGTGCAGGTCCACCAGCTTCCAGGACTCGGCCCGGTCGAAGTAGGAGAAGTCCTTCAGGTCACGCACGATGCGGGTGACCCGCTCGATGCCCTCGCGCGACTCGGACATCAGCTGCGGCAGGTCGCGGCTGATGAAGTCGATGTCGAAGCGCTCGCGGATGTCGTCGATCTCATCGATCATCGCCTTGGGATCCGGCGCGCGCAGCGCGCGCTCGTAGGCTTCGATCAGGGTGAACAGGCTGCGCAGGTATTCCTGCAGACTGCCAAGATTGGAATGCACGTAGCCAATCGGGTTGTTGATCTCATGGGCCACGCCGGCGGCCAGCTGGCCGATCGAGGCCATCTTCTCGGACTGCAGGAGTTTGTCCTGGGCACCGCTCAGGCGCATGTAGGCCTGGCGCAGCTCGGCGTGCCGCAGCTGTAGCTCTTCTTCGAATTCCTGCGCGCCCTTGACCTCCTGGATCAGGGCCAGGAAGTAGCCCTCGCCCTCGGTGGTCCCGGCATGGAAGTACAGATGCGCCAGGACGATCTTGTCGTCCACCGGCAGGCTGCCATCCCAGCGGCCGGTCGAGCGGGCCTGGGTCAGCGCGTCGGCAGGCAGCCGCTGGGTCAATCGTTCGCCCAGCGGACGCGGATCACTGTCGTCACGCTCGCACAGGCGCGTGCGGGCCGCGTCGTTGGACCACAGCAGGTGGCCATCGGCCTGGAACAGCATGGCGCCTTCGTGCATCAGCTCGCCGAGGGCGAGCAGCACATCGCGATCAGGGAAGGTGGCCGGCCCGGTCTTGTCGGGTGAGATTGAATTCACGAAGTCGTTCAGGCAGTGGACCGGACTGCAATATACCGGCTGAAGCCGCCGAGCGGCCCACGCATGCCCCAGCGCGAACGCAGGATCCGTGAATCAGGCGACCGCCAGGGAGCGGCTGGCCTGGAGCGTGTTCGACTGGCCCTTGGCATCGTAGGACGGCGCGCTCTCGCTGCGCCCAAGGTGGCGCAGCGCCCAATTGACCTCGCGGCGGCGGCGCGACAACAGTGCGCCATTGGCCCGGTTGGCTTCGGCCAGCTCGCGCAGGCGTCCACCGGCCTCGGCCTCTGTGGGCAGGTCGAACTCGAGGGCCTTCAGGGCCGCCAGTTTGGCGCTCGTGGCACGCATCAGGCCTTCGACGTCGTGGTCGAGCAATGCCTGACGCTCGTCGGCGAGGGCGACGCCGAGCTGGTCCAGCAGGCCGGAACTGGCGGCGGAGGTGTTCATCCGCCGAGTTGCTGATCCAGCTCGAGCATGCGGCTGGCGATCGCGTCGGGATTGATCTTGTAGCTGCCGTCCTGCAGGGACTGGCGGACCGCCTCGACGCGGCTGCTATCCACGGCCGGAGCGGTGGACAGCTCGCGCTGCAGGGTCTGCAGGCCCGAGGCCTGCCCAGTCAGGCTCAGGCTGTCGGCCGAGGCGGTGGCGTCGACCGCGCGGGTCTTGCCCTCGTCGGACACGCCAGTGGCTGCTTTGGTATTGACGGATGAGGTACGAAGACTGGCCGGAGTCGGCACGCTTCCTTCGATTTTCTGGCTCATCGGTGGGGTCCTGTCATCGGGTTCGATAGGGATAACGGCGTCGCCTGGACAAACTTTAGGGTTTTCAGCGACTGACCACGACATCCCCGTTCTGCGCCACCGTTCCCTGCACGATCCGATGCGAGGAGAGGTTCTCCACGCTGACCCGGTCGTCCTGCCCGGCATCCTGCAGGGCGCGCCCGGCCATCCGCACTTCCAGGCCGCCATTGCGGGCGACCAGGGCGACATTGTCACCCCGGCGGATCAGCCGCGGCGAGACCAGGTCACTGCCCGACAGGAGGCTGCCAGCCGGCAACGTGCGCCGGGCCACCTTGCCCACCGCGTCGTCCAGGGTGTGCAGCGGCGCGCCCACGATCCGGGCGGCGTCGCGTGTCTCGGACACGATATCGGCCGGCCCCAGCGTATCTCCAGCGGCCACGCCCCGGGCCAGGACCAGCACATGCTGCAGGCGCCGGATCTTCACCGGCACGAACAGGCGCCAGCCCGCCTCGCGCGGGCAGCTGACTTCCACGGTCGTCGTGCCGGTCGGGTGGGCTTCCAGCGGCGCGCCACAGGCTGGCATCCGCATGGCGGGGTCCAGGGTGGCCTCGGCCTCGGCGTCCGGGCCGATGGTGGACAGGGCGGCGGCCCGGATCGATTCGATCGACTGGAAATCCGATGCCCAGGCCGGCACGGCCACCATAAGAACAGTGATAAGGAGCAGCAGGCGCATCGTGGCAGCCCTAAAGCGAAACATGCCAGGCCGATGCAAGCGGCGTGCCGTAATCCCGCGGCCAAACCCGACTGTCGCGCTCAAGTTTGTTCCCGCAGGGGCCGATATGAACGCCATGTCGCACGATCTGCTCAACCGCATCGAACAGAGCACCCGCCTGGCGGGCCATAACCGGCTGGCCCTGCTGCTGTTCCGGCTGGGCGGGCGCCAGCTTTTTGGCGTCAACGTCTTCAAGGTGCAGGAAGTGCTGCGGCGCCCGGAGCTGTTCCAGGTCCCCGGCCTGCCCATGCAGTTCTCCGGCGTGGCCGACGTGCGGGGCCGGTCGGTCCCGGTCCTGGACCTGGGCATGGCCATCGGCCACCCCGAGCGCGAGCCGGACGCCGACCGGGCCCCTGGATACCTGGTGGTCACTGAATTCAACCGCTCGGTCCAGGGCTTCCTGGTCAGCGGCGTCGAGCGCATCGTCAACATCGCGGTGGAGGACATCCATCCGCCGCCGGAACTCGGCGCCGAATCCACGTATCTGACCGCGGTGACGCGTTTTCAGGGCGAGCTGATCCAGGTCATCGACGTGGAAAGCGTCCTGGCCGACATCGCCCAGACCCGCGTGGAAGCCCGGATCGATCCGTCCCTGGCGTTTGGTCCGGATGGCCCACAGCTGCAGGTCCTGGTCGTGGACGACTCCCGCGTGGCCCGCCAGCAGATCCGCAGCGTGCTCGACCAGCTGGGCGTTGGCGCGACCCTGCTCTCCGATGGCCGCCAGGCGCTGGACCACCTCTTGCAGATCCATGCCTCGGGCGAGCGCCCGGCCAATCGCTACGCCATGGTCATCTCCGATATCGAGATGCCGGCCATGGACGGCTACACCCTGACGACGGAAATCCGGCGCCACGCCGGGCTGGCGGACCTGTACGTGTTGCTGCACACCTCGCTGTCGGGGGTGTTCAACAACGCCATGGTCGAGCGCGTGGGGGCCAATGCCTTCGTGGCCAAGTACAGCCCGCACGAGCTGGCCGACTACGTCCTGGCCCGCCTGCGCACCGTCGCCACCAGCCAGGCGGCCTGATTCCAACCGATTGGCGGTTCAAACCCGGTCGCCGATCCGCGCCGGGCATCCGACGCGGGCATCGCCCCGCGTTCTGGCACAGCTCTTGCCTCGCTCTCCTGCACCACACCGCGGGAGCGCGTCATGTCCAATCCGATCTCATCCTTCCTGGGCGTCAGTGGCGACGCCCTGCCGCTGCGCGAGCAGCGGATGAAGCTGATCGCCAGCAACCTCAGCAACGTCGACACCCCGGGCTACAAGGCCCAGGACCTGGATTTCGATGCGGCCATGCGCGCGGCACAGGGCGAGCGTGACGGTAGCGGGCTGGAGGTCACCGACGCGCGCCACTTTCCCGTCGGTGGCAATGGCGACGGGCTGAACCCCTTCCAGTTCACGCGCGAAGCCAGCCAGCCCAGCCTGGACGGCAACACGGTCGATCCCGACGCAGAACGTGCCGCCTACGGCCGCGCGGCGCTGGAATACCGCGCCTCGCTGAGCTTCGTCGAGGGCAAGGTCCGCACCATGCTCACCGCGATCACGGGGCAATAAGCCATGAGCAACCTCCCCATCTTCGATGTCGCCGGCTCCGCCCTGCAGGCCCAGTCGGTGCGCATGAGCACCATCGCCTCGAACCTGGCCAACGCCGATTCGGTGGCCGGCTCGGCCGAGGCCGCCTACAAGCCGATCGAACCGATCTTCCAGGCGGTGACCAATCCCCAGGACAAGAGCCTGACCGGGGTCAGCGTCAAGGAAATTTCCCAGAGCAAGGACCCGCCGATCAAACGCTACGAGCCGGGCCACCCGCTGGCCGACGCCGACGGCTATGTCTACCAGCCCGACGTCGATCCGGTCTCGCAGATGGTCAACCTCATCTCGGCCTCGCGCAATTACCAGGCCGGCGTCGAGGTGCTCAACACGGCCAAGGAGCTTGCCCTTGCCACGCTCACGATGGGCCGCTAAGCGCGCCCGCTTCCCGCACATCCGTCCTAGGACCTTCCCATGAGCACCGTTTCCAGCGACGTCTATTCCAGCCTGGGACTGACCGGCGCATCCAACAGCAGCAGCAAGTCGACCAGCAAGTCGGACACCCTCAGCCAGGCCGACTTCCTCAAGCTGATGACCGAGCAGCTCCAACACCAGGATCCGCTCAAGCCGATGGACAACAGCCAGATGGTCTCGCAGATGGCCCAGCTGTCCACCGTCCAGGGCATAGGCGACCTCAACACCACCGTCAGCGGCCTTTCCAGCTCGCTGGGGGCCGACCAGATCCTGCGTGCCTCGACCCTGGTCGGGCATTCGGTGCTGGTGCCCTCCTCCAACCTGGCCCTGGCCGATGGCGGGCATGCCACCGGCGTGGTCGCCGCGCCCGGCGCCGGCACGGTCAACTTCACCATCAGCGATGCCAACGGCAATGCGGTCAAGCAGATCACCGCCAAGGCCAGCGATGCCGGCGAGGTGGCCTTCGACTGGGACGGCACCGATGCCTATGGCACGCGGCTGGCATCGGGCAAGTACTCCATCTCGGCCACCTATACCGACAGCAGCGGGACCGACACGGATCTGTCCACCTACGTCAAGGCGACCGTCGAAAGTGCGACGGTCGGCTCGGACGGCATTTATCTCGATCTGACCGGGCTGGGCACCGCCCCGCTCGCCAACGTGCTCCGCGTCAGCTGACGCCGGACAACCACACAGGAGTCCATCATGGGTTTCAACACTTCGCTGTCCGGCATCAAGGCGGCCAACACCGACCTGAATGTCACCGCCAACAACATCGCCAACGTGAACACGACCGGCTTCAAGGAGTCGCGCGCCGAGTTCGCCGACCTGTTCTCCTCCACCGGCTACGGCCTGGCGCGCAACGCGGTGGGCTCGGGCGTGCGGGTGAGCAACGTGGCCCAGCAGTTCTCGCAGGGCAACGTCGATCCGACCGGACGCAACCTGGACCTGGCCATCTCCGGCGAAGGGTTCTTCACCCTGACGGTCAACGGCGCCAAGGTCTATTCGCGCGCCGGTAATTTCCAGACCGATGCCAACGGCTATGTGGTCAATCCGCAGGGTGCGCGCCTGCAGGTGTATCCACCCAATGCCAACGGCACTGGGTTCGCGGTCGGCTCGCTGACCGACCTGCAGCTGCTCACCACCGACAGCGCCCCGCAGCAGACCAGCACCGCCAACCTGATGGTCACCCTGCCCGGCAACGCCTCCGGGCCGAGCGTGACCCCCTTCGATCCGGCCGATGCCAACAGTTACAACCACTCCACCGGCGGCATCACCGTCTACGACTCGCTGGGCGTGACCCATACCCAGACCTCGTACTTCGTCAAGACCGCCAATCCGAACGAATGGCAGGTCTACAACTATGTCGACGGCACCGCGGTGGGCGCCGCGTCCACGCTGCAGTTCTCCGACAGCGGCGCGCTGGTGACCCCGGCCGATGGGCGCATCGCCCTGGGCACGTTCACGCCCAGCACCGGCGCCGGCACCTTGAACATGACGTTGGACATCACCGGTTCGACCCAGTACGGCGAGGCCTTCGCCCTGCGCGATGCGCGCCAGGACGGCTTTGCCAGCGGCAAACTCAACTCGATCAGCATCGACGCCGACGGCGTGGTCTATGCGCGCTACTCCAACAACGCCGACAAGGCGCTGGGCCAGGTGGCGATCACCAACTTCGTCAATCCGCAGGGCCTGAGCTCGCTGGGCGACAACATCTGGGCCGAGAGCTCCACCTCGGGCGGCGCGCGTTCCGGTGCCCCGGGCACCTCGGACTTCGGCGACATCCAGTCCGGGGCCCTGGAATCCTCGACCGTGGACCTGACCGAACAGCTGGTCAACATGATCGTGGCCCAGCGCAACTTCCAGGCCAATTCGCAGATGATTTCCACCCAGGACCAGGTCACCCAGACCATCATCAACATCCGTTGATGATGGCCATGGGCGGCTGATCCGATCCGGAGCAGCGCATGGACAAGGCACTTTATGTCGCGATGACCGGCGCCCGCGCCTCCCTGCAGGCGCAGGCCACCGTCTCGCACAACCTGGCCAACGTGGACACCGCCGGCTTCAAGGCGGCCCTGGCCAACACCGAGGCCTACAAGATCCCCGGTGCGGGCTACCCCTCGCGCATCGATGCGCTGCATGTGGACCAGGGCTTCGACCGCGACGTCGGTTCCCAGCAGGTCACCGGCAACCCGCTGGATGTCTCGTTCCTGGACAACCGCTGGCTGGCCGTGCAGTCGGCCGACGGCAGCGAGGCCTACACCCGCGGCGGCGAGCTGGCCCTGACGCCCAACGGGCAACTGGTCACCGCCAGCGGCCGCGCGGTCCTGGACCAGGACGGCAATCCGATGACGATCCCGCCGCACCAGTCGCTGGAAATCGGCAACGACGGCACGATCTCGATCATCCCGCAGGGCGAAGGCCCGGCCACGATGACCATCGTGGGCCAGATGAAGGTCGTGGAGGCCACGCCCGAGCGCCTGACCCGCGGCCTGGACGGACTGATGCGCAATGTCAGCACCGATCCGGCCCAGGCCTTCGCCCAGGCGCCGGGCAAGACCCTCAACAGCGGCGTGCTAGAAGGCAGCAACGTCGACGCCGCCGGCGCCCTGGTGCAGATGATCCAGCTGCAGCGCCAGTTCGAGATGCAGGTCAAGGTCATCAAGCATGGCGATGACAACGCGCAGTCCGCCAACACCCTGCTGCGTCTGAGCGGCTAAGGCCGCGGCCCGCCGGAAAGCCGTCGTTCGTTCTGGCACGGCGCGTGCATCAGGTTCATTGCCCGGCGCCAGACGCGGGGCCATCACTGAGAGGAATCGGGTCATGAATCAGGCTTTGTGGGTCGCCAAGACCGGACTGGATGCGCAGCAGACGCGCATGTCGGTCGTCTCCAACAACCTGGCCAACACCAGCACCACCGGCTTCAAGCGCGATCGCGCCAGCTTCGAGGATCTGCTGTACCAGCAGGTGCGCCAGCCCGGCGGTTCGACCTCGGCCCAGACCCAACTCCCCTCGGGCCTGCAGCTGGGCACCGGTGTGCGCGTGGTGTCCACCTCCAAGGATTTCGAACAGGGCAACCAGCAGCAGACCGGCCGCGCCCTGGACGTGATGGTCAATGGCCGCGGTTTCTTCGAGGTCCTGATGCCCGACGGCAGCTCGGCCTACACCCGCGACGGCAGCTTCCAGATCAACTCGCAGGGCGAACTGGTCACCAACTCCGGCTATCCGGTGCAGCCAGGCATCCAGATCCCCGAAGGCGCCCAGTCGCTGACCATCGGCAACGACGGCACGATCACCGTGCAGATGGCCGATTCGGCCCAGGCCCTGGAAGTGGGCTCGCTGACCCTGACCGACTTCATCAATCCCGCTGGCCTGCAGGCCAAGGGCGAGAACCTCTACGCGGAAACCACCGCCTCGGGCCCGGCCCAGAACGGCGCGCCGGGCCTCAACGGCCTGGGCACCACCGTGCAGGGCGCCCTGGAAGGCAGCAACGTCAACGTGGTCGAGGAGCTGGTCAGCATGATCGAGACCCAGCGCGCCTACGAAATGAACGCCAAGGCCATCTCCACCACCGACTCGATGCTCGGTTACCTCAACAACAACGTCTAAGGCGCCGCCAGGACCTCCTGCCATGATCCGTCCATCCTCCCTTGCCGTGGTCCTCGCCGTGACCGCCAGCGCGCTGATCTCCGGCTGCGTGGCCGCCGGCGATGTGCGCCCCTACGCGCCGATGGCACCGATCGTGCCGGTGGCCATGCCGGTCGCCCAGCCCAGCGCCGGGGCGATCTACGCCGCCGGTCCGGGCCTGAACCTCTACGGCGATCGTCGCGCCCGCGACGTGGGCGACCTGCTGACGATCACCCTGGTGGAAAGCACCACCGCCTCCTCCACCGCCAATACGGCCATCACCAAGTCCGACTCGGTCGACATGACCAATCCCACCCTGCTGGGCGCACCGCTGAGCGTGGGCGGGCTGGGCATCCTCAACAACAACACGGCCGGCGATCGCAGCTTCGCCGGCAAGGGCAACACCGCCCAGAGCAACAAGATGCAGGGCAGCATCACGGTGACGGTGGTCCAGCGCCTGGCCAACGGCAACCTGGTGGTCCAGGGCCAGAAGAACATGCGCCTGAACCAGGGCGACGAACTGGTCCAGGTGCAGGGCATCGTCCGCGCCGCCGACATCGCCCCGGACAACACCATCCCCTCCAGCAAGGTCGCCGAGGCCCGCATCGCCTACGGCGGTCGCGGCGCGGTCGCCCAGTCCAACGCGATGGGCTGGCTGAGCCGCTTCTTCAATTCGCGCCTGTCGCCCTACTGAGCCGCCGCGTCATGAACCTGTCTCCCCTGCCCTGCCGTCTGCTCGCCCTGGTCGTGGCCGCCTGCGCGCTGGCCGCGCCGGCCCATGCCGAACGCATCAAGGACCTGGCCCAGGTCGGTGGCGTGCGCAACAACCAGCTGGTCGGCTACGGCCTGGTCGTGGGCCTGGACAACAGCGGCGACCGCACCAGCCAGGCGCCCTTCACCGTGCAGAGCTTGAAGAACATGCTCGGCGAGCTGGGCGTCAACGTGCCGGCCAACGTCAACCCACAGTTGAAGAATGTCGCCGCCGTGGCCATCCAGGCCGAGCTGCCGCCGTTCGCCAAGCCCGGCCAGCCCATCGACGTGACCGTGTCCTCCATCGGCAACGCGGTCTCCCTGCGCGGCGGTTCGCTGCTGATGGCGCCGTTGAAAGGCGCCGACGGGCAGGTCTACGCGATCGCCCAGGGCAGCCTGATCGTCGGCGGCTTCGGCGCGCAGGGCAAGGATGGTTCGCGCATCTCGGTCAACGTGCCCAGCGTGGGCCGCATCCCCAATGGCGCCACGGTCGAGCGCGCCCTGCCGGATGTGTTCGGCGCCAGCGACCAGATCACCCTCAACCTGCACCAGAACGATTTCACCACTGTCTCTCGCATGGTGGCCGCGCTGGACAGCGCCTTCGGCCCGGGCGCAGCCCAGGCCGTGGACGGCGGCACGGTGTCCGTGCGCTCGCCGACCGACCCGAGCGCACGCATCGGCCTGCTGGCGCGGATCGAGAACCTCGAAGTTTCCCCGGGCGTGGCCCCGGCCAAGGTCGTGGTGAACGCGCGGACCGGCACGGTGGTCATCGGCTCGCAGGTGCGGGTCAGCCCGGCCGCCATTTCACATGGTTCGCTGACGGTCAGCATCACCGAAGGCACCAGCGTCAGCCAGCCCGGCGCGTTCTCCAACGGGCAGACCGTGGCCGCGCCGCAATCCACGATCACCGCGACCAGCGAAGGCAGCCGCATGTTCAAGTTCGAGGGTGGCACCACGCTCGACCAGATCGTGCGCGCGGTCAACGAGGTCGGCGCCGCCCCTGGCGACCTGATCGCGATCCTGGAAGCCCTGAAGCAGGCCGGCGCATTGAGCGCGGAGCTCGAGGTGATCTGACATGCGCATCTCCGCCGCTCCCATCGACTTGCAGGCCGTCAACACGGCCAAGGACCCGGCCAAGATCGAGCAGGTCTCGCGCCAGCTCGAGGGCCAGTTCGCGCAGATGTTGGTCAAGAGCATGCGTGATGCGAGCTTCGGCGATTCGCTGTTCCCGGGCGAAAACCAGACCTTCCGCGACATGTACGACCAGCAGCTGGCCAAGTCCATGACCGAAGGCAAGGGACTGGGCCTGCAGGCGATCATCGCCCGCCAGCTGGGCGGCGGCGATAAGGCCGACGCACCGGCCACCGACACCTCGCTGGTCGGCAAGCAGGCAGCCAAGGCCTATTCGCTGATCGCCGGCGAGCGCCAGGTGGCGCAGATCCAGCCCACCGCCACCCAGTCGCCGATGGACCAGCTGCTGGACATGATCGCCGGGCGTCCGGCGGGCACCACGTCCAGCAACCCCGGCAGCGAGGGTGTCGATACGACCTGGGCTTCCGGCGACGACCGCTGGAGCGGCGTCAACGCGGCCGACAGCGCCGAGTTGGCGGCGACCCGCAAGGCCGCCAGCGCCGCGGTCGCCGAGCTGGGCGAGCGCACGCCCGAAGGCTTCGTGGCCAAGATCTGGACCCATGCCAAGAAGGCAGCCAGCGAACTGGGCGTGGATCCGCGCGCGCTGGTCGCCCAGGCGGCACTGGAAACCGGCTGGGGCCGCAAGGGCATCTCGCGCGGCAACGGCAGCGATTCCAACAACCTGTTCGGCATCAAGGCCACTGGCTGGAGCGGCGAGAGCGTCACCACCGGCACCCACGAGTACGTCAACGGGGTCAAGACCACCGAGACCGCGGCTTTCCGCGCCTACGACTCGGCCGAGGCCAGCTTCGCCGACTACGTGCGGCTGCTGAAGAACAATCCGCGTTACCAGCATGCGCTCAAGGCCGGCACCGATATCAGGGGCTTCGCCCAGGGCCTGCAGCGCGCCGGCTATGCCACCGACCCGTCCTACGCGGCCAAGATCGCCGCGATCGCTGGCGGCCCGACCATCGGCCGCGCGGTGGAGGCCATCAGCAACGCGGCCATGGGCGGCATCGAGCGCGTGTTTGCCGCCACCGGCTCCACCCCCCTTCTGCGCTAAAGGCCCGCCATGTCCGTCATGTCCACCGGCACCAGCGCCCTGCTCGCCTTCCAGCGAGCGTTGGCCACGGTCAGCCACAACGTGGCCAACATCAACACCGAGGGCTATAGCCGGCAGAAGGTATCCTTCGCCACCCAGACGCCGACCCTGTTTGGGTCGCAGTACATCGGCAACGGCACCCAGATCACCGATATCGCCCGCGTGGGCGACCAGTTGGCCACCTCCCGCCTGCTGGACAGCACCGGCGAGCTGGCGCGCCTGCAGCAGCTGTCATCGCTGTCGGACCGCGTGGACACGCTGTTCTCCGATTCGGCCACCAACATCGCCGGCCAGTGGTCCAATTTCTTCGACGCGGTGACCGGGTTGTCCTCGGAGGCGGCCGGCACGGCCAACCGCCAGAACGTGCTGGACAACGCCAACGCGCTGGTGACCCGCTTCAAGCAGCTCAACGGCCAGTTGGACTCGCTCAATACCGAGGTCAACAACGGGCTGCTCTCCACCACCAACGAAGCCAACCGCCTGGCCAGCGAGATCGCCAAGCTCAACGGCAAGATCGGCAGCAACGCCGCCAGCGCCCCCCCGGACCTGCTCGACCAGCGCGACCAGCTGATCAAGGAGCTGGTTGGCTACACCGGCGGAACGGCGGTCAGCCAGGACGGCGGTGCGATCAACGTCTACACCGCGGGCGGCCAGGCCATGGTCGTGGGCACCAGCGCCGCGACCCTGACCACCGTGACCGACCCCTATCAGCCGGGCAAGCTGCAGGTCGCCATCAAGACCCAGGGCAACACCGTCACCCTGGGAAGCAGCTCCATGGGCGGGCAGATCGGCGGCCTGCTGGAGTTCCGCAGCTCCGTGCTGGAGCCGACCACGGCCGAACTGGGCCGCATCGCCACCGGCCTGGCGGTCACCTACAACCAGCAGCACCACGCCGGTGTCGACCTGTACGGCAACCTGGGCGGCGACTTCTTCAACCTGCCCGCCCCGTCGGTGACCGGCAACAGCGCCAACACCGGCACGGCCAGTTTCAGCGCCAGCGTCCAGGACCTGAGCAAACTCGACGGGCAGAACCTGCTGCTGAAGTTCGACGGCACCAACTGGAGCGCCAGCCGCGCCGATACCGGCGCCAACGTGGCCATGACCGGCAGCGGCACCGCCGCCGATCCGTTCATGGTCAATGGCGTGGCGCTACAGCTGTCCGGCAGCGCCGCGGCGGGCGACAAGTTCCTGCTGCAGCCCACGGCCACGGCCGTCACCGGGCTGTCGGTGGCCATCAACGACCCCTCGCGCATCGCTGCGGCGACCCCGGTCAGCGTGTCCTCGGACCTGGCCAACCTGGGCACGGGCGTGGCCAGCCGCATGACCGTCACCGATGCGGGCAACGCCAATCTGCTGACGCCGGCCAGCATCAGCTTCATCGATGCCAACCAGTTCACGATCGACGGCGCCGGCCCCTACGCCTACACCGCCGGCCAGACCATCAGCGCCAACGGCTGGAGTCTGACCCTGGATGGCGCGCCGGTGGCCGGGGACGCGTTCACCGTCGGCCCGACCGGTGCCGGCTCCAGCAACAACGGCAACGCGTTGATCCTGTCCAACCTGGATGACGCCAAGGCCTTCAACGGCAAGACGATCACCCTCAACGGCGCGGTGTCCGGCCTGACGACCGCTGTCGGCTCCTCGGCACGGCAGGCCTCCCTGGCCGCCGATGCGCAGGAGGCCATCAACACCAACGCCCAGGATGCGCGCGATTCGATCTCCGGCGTCAACCTGGACGAGGAAGCGGCCGACATGCTGCGCCTGCAGCAGGCCTACCAGGCCGCTTCACAATTGATCTCCACGGCCGACAACATGTTTCAGTCCATCCTGAGTGCGATCCGATGAGCACCCGCATCTCCACCAGCATGATGTACAGCCAGTCGATCAACCAGATGCTGGGCAAGCAGGCCAAGCTGTCCCACCTGCAGGAGCAGTTGGCCACCGGCAAGAAGCTGGTGAGCGCCGCCGACGATCCGGTCGCCTCGGGCACGGCGGTCAACCTGGACCGGGCCCTGGCCGAGCTGACCCGCTTCGGCGAGAATGCCAACACCGTACAGAACCGCCTGGGACTGCAGGAGAACGCCTTGTCCTCGGCCGGCGAGGTCATGTCCCGGGTCAATGAACTGGTGATCGAGGCCAACAACGCCACGATGACCACCGACGACCGCAAGGCGATCGCCTCGGAGATCAAGACCCTCAAGGACAGCCTGCTGAGCCTGTCCAACAGCACCGATGGCGCCGGCCGCTATCTGTTCGCCGGGACTGCCGACGACAGCGCCCCGTTTTCCATCGTCGGCGGCCAGGTGGTCTACAGCGGCGACCAGACCCAGCGCAAGGTGGAAGTGGCGGCTGACACCCAAGTTTCCGACACCCTGCCTGGCAGCGAGATCTTCATGCGCATCCGCAACGGCGACGGCACCGTGGACGCGCATGCCGCCGGCGGCAACACCGGCACCGGGCTGCTGCTGGACTATGGCCGCGATGCTTCTTCCGGTAGTTGGAACGGCGGCAGCTATACCGTCTCGTTCACGGCGGCCGACAGCTACGAGGTCCTGGACAATGGCGGCAACGTGGTCAAGACCGGGACCTACGCAGCGGGCGAGTCGATCGGCTTCGGCGGATTGAACATGCGCATCGACGGTGCGCCGGCGACGGGCGACAGCTTCCAGATTGGCGCCTCGACCAACAAGGACGTCTTCTCCACCCTGGACGATCTGGTGACGGCCCTGAGCTCCGACCCGGTCACCGCCAGCGACAAGGCAGCGCTGACCAATACCTTGCAGGCCTCGATGCGCGACATCAGCCAGGCCTCCTCCAAGATGATCGACGCCCGCGCCGCCGGTGGCGCCCAGCTTGCCGCCATCGACGACGCAGGCGAGGTGCGCGCGGCCAACGAAGTCACGCTCAAGACCACCCTGTCCTCGATCCGCGACCTGGACTATGCACAGGCCATCGGCGAATACCAGCTCGAGCAATCCGCGCTGTCGGCCGCGCAGACCCTCTTTACCCAGATGCAGTCGATGTCGCTCTTCAACAAGCTCGGGTAAGCCCCGTCCCTCCCGCGACGCCTTCCGGGCCCGGCACGCTTCGCGTCGCCGGGCCCTTGCATTTATAGCGTCGACGGCCGCCTTGCCCTATCGCCGCCTCATCCCGACGAATCTCTAAAGTTTGCCGGACCCTGGCCGAAACTCTCTGTTCGCGCCTGTGTCGGCCGCGAAAATACCCTGAAATTTCCAGGGTTTTCGGAAGAAAAGTTCTAAAGGTTGTTGACACAGCGCCGTTATCTATACCAGCAGCGGCAACGGCCAAATGATGGCCCCCCTGCGACAGGCTCCGGCCAAATCGCATGCCGGAAAAAATCGCTTAGAGGAGATATCAAATGGCACAGGTCATCAACACCAACGTGATGTCGCTGAACGCTCAGCGCAATCTGAACACCACCAGCTCCAGCATGGCCACGACGATCCAGCGTCTGTCGTCCGGCCTGCGCATCAACAGCGCCAAGGACGACGCGGCCGGCCTGGCGATCAGCCAGCGCTTCACCACCCAGATCCGCGGCCTGGACGTTGCCTCGCGCAACGCCAACGACGGCATCTCGCTGGCCCAGACCGCCGAAGGCGCGATGGTCGAGATCGGCAACAACCTGCAGCGCATCCGTGAGCTGTCGGTGCAGTCGGCCAACGCCACCAACTCCGACACTGACCGCTCGGCGTTGAACTCGGAAGTCAGCCAGCTGCTGTCGGAAATCGACCGCGTGGCCAACCAGACCAGCTTCAACGGCACCAAGCTGCTGAACGGCGACTTCTCCGGCGCCCTGTTCCAGGTCGGCGCCGACGCCGGCCAGACGATCGGCATCAACAGCATCGTCGACGCCAACGTCGATTCGCTGGGCAAGGCGAGCTTCGCCGACGCCGTCAGCGGCGCGGGCGCCACCTCGGCCAGCGGCGCGACGGCCTCGGGCACCATCAAGGGCATGGAAATCAAGTTCAACGATGCCAGCGGCACCGCCCAGACCATCAAGCTGGCCGACGTCAAGGTCGACGTGGGCGACGACGCCGCCGCGGTCAACAAGAAGGTCGCCGCCGCCATCAACGACAAGCTGGACCAGACCGGCATGTACGCCACCCTGGACAGCACGGGTGCCAACCTGACCATCTCCTCGCTGAAGGCTGGCCAGGACTTCACGTCCTTCGACACCGGCACCCTGACCGGCGGCACCGGCGTGACCCTGGGTGCTGACTTCGGCACCGCCTCCTACGCGGTCTCGGGAAACTCGGGCAGCGCCGTGCACCTGCAGGACCTGGACATCTCGACCTTCACTGGCGCGCAGAAGGCCATGGAAATCGTCGACAAGGCGCTGACCGCGGTGAACTCCTCGCGTGCCGACATGGGTGCGATCCAGAACCGCTTCACCTCCACCATCGCCAACCTGAGCTCGACCTCGGAGAACCTGACCGCCTCGCGTAGCCGCATCCAGGATGCCGACTATGCGAAGGAAACCGCCGAGCTGACCCGCACGCAGATCCTGCAGCAGGCCGGTACCGCGATGCTGGCCCAGGCCAAGTCGGTCCCGCAGAACGTCCTGAGCCTGCTGCAGTAAGCAGCGGCACGCCGGTCATCCCCGGCGCACCAGGCAAGCAGAGGCCCCTCCCAGGAGGGGCCTTCTTTTGTTTGACGCCGATTCCGGCATGGAAATTGCATTACACCCGCAGCACCGCTGCGTTAAAGACTGGCCCTCGCCGGCCGATACCCGCAATGCACCTCTCCACCCCCGCGCCGCCGTCTCACAGCCCAAGGTAGACCACACATGGCCACTTCCTCCGTCACCGGTTCCGGGCTGGACATCCCGTCCCTGGTCAGTCAACTGGTCACCGCCGCCCGGACCCCCGCTGCGACCCGGATCAACAGCGCGGGGAGCGCGGCAACCGCCAAGCTGAGCGCCATCGGCCAGGTCAAGAGCAGCATGACCACGCTGCAGAGCGCGCTGAACAAGGTCATCAGCAGCGCTGACACGACCGCCTACAAAGCCACGGTGCAGGCCGACGCAGGATTCACCGCGACCACGACCAGCAACTCGGCCACCGGCAGCTATAGCGTCGAGGTGGTCCAGTTGGCCACCGCACAGAAGCTGTCCTCGGGCGCCTATGCAAGTGGGGCCACGGTGGGCAGCGGCACGCTGACCTTCAGCTACGGAGATGACAAGACCATCGAGGTCACCATCGGCGCCGACGACACCCTGGCCACCATCGCCGCGGCAGTGAACAAGGCCGCTGGCGGCGTCGGCGTCACCGCCAGCGTGGTCACCGCCGATGACGGCCAGCACCTGGTCTTCAGCTCCACCAATACCGGGGAGGCCGGCGCCCTCACCGTGACCGCCTCGGCCGATTCGACCGGTCTGGCCGGGCTGACCTATGACGGCACCAGCAACAGCGGCCTGAGCGCCACGATCGCGGCCAAGGATGCGGTGGTACGGGTGGACGGCTTCGAGCGGACCTCCAGCAGCAATACGGTGGCCGATCTGGTGCCGGGCGTGGTCCTGAACCTGACCAAGGCCGCTGAGGGCAGCAATTTCAGCCTCACCGTCGCCTCGGACACCAGCGCCCTCAAGGGCAATCTGACCGCCTTTGCCGCTGCCTACAACGCCACCAACACCCTGCTCAAGTCGAGCTCTGCCTACAACCCCGATACCAAGACCGCCTCCACCCTCACCGGCGACTCGCTGATCCGCGGCCTGCAACAGCAGCTGCGTGGCTCGGTCAGCGCAAACCTGGTCGACCTCAAGGCGCTGGGCCTGACCCTGGACAAGGATGGCGTGATGTCCTTTTCCGCCAGCGCGTTCGATACGGCCATAGCGGCCGACCCGCTTGCGGCCAAGAACATGTTCGGCAAGGACGGCACCTACAGCGCCGGCCTGAGCTCGATGCTCAACAGCAACCTCAACTCGACCAATGGCACATTGGTCATGCGCACCAACAGCCTCAACGATCAGATCTCCGACCTGTCCGACCAGATGGATGCGCTGGATGCGCGGATGGACAAACTCAGCAACCAGTACACCGCGCAGTTCACCGCGATGGAAACCATGATCACCCAGATGCAGAGCTCGGCCGGTTCGCTGAGCAGCCTGCTGGAATCGTGAGTGCGGCGCGCCGCCAGCACTCAAGTCCCATGGGCTGGCGGCCGATAACTTGGGCAACCATCACCACCACGGTCCATTCGGGCTTGGCCAGCACAGCGGCGGCCGACGCGATCCCGGGAAGGGATCAGGACCACCCGAGGAGTTCTCCATGTACGGTTCAAGTCGCCAATACGCAGAGCAGTACCGCAAGGTCGGCGTCACCACCAGCGTGACCGAGGCCGATCCGCACAAGCTGGTCGCCCTGCTGTTCAACGGCGCGTGCCAGCGCATCCGCCTGGCGCAGGCCTGCCTGACCCAGGGCGACCAGGCCCGCAAGGGCAAGGCCATCGGCGAAGCCTGCGCGATCGTGGGGCACTTGAATGGCTCGCTGGACCATGAGGCCGGCGGCGAGATCGCCACCAACCTGTCCTCCCTCTACGAATACGTGATGCAGCGGCTGACCGAGGCCAACCTGCACAACGACGAGGCCGCGCTTGGGGAAGCCCTTGAGCTGCTCGGCGAGATCAACTCGGCCTGGGATGCGATCCCGGCCGGCCAACGTGGATTCCCGGAACCGGCATGACCCTCCAGCCCCACACCGTCCAGTCACTGCAGGCCCAGGTCACCGCGCTCGCCTCGGCGCTCGCGCACGACCAGTTCGACGAGATGAAGGACATGCTTGTCGAGCATGACCAGCACCTGCGCGCGTACTGCGCTGGCGCCGACGTGGAGGCGGTGCGGGACGAGCTGAAGCAGCTCAACACCATGCAATACGACCTGATCCGGCGCATGCGTGAACGTCAGGCGCGGATCCTGGAACTCATGCGCGCCCAGTCCCAGGCGACCCGCGCCGCGCGCGCCTATGCCCGGGGCGGCTGGCTTTAATGAACTCAGGCATCGCCATCCACCATCCGGCCGAATCGCAGCTCTTCGACGATGCCTTGAGCTGCGAACTGCTGCAGCCGGCCGAGTTCCGCGCCGGCAGTGGCGGCGGACGCCAGGCCGCGGCCGAATCGCTGCTGCGTGCCTTGGGCCAGATCGAGGACCTGCGCAGCGAGGACAGTACCGAGGAGCGTGGCGAACTGCCCTTGATGGTGCAGCGCATGGACGCCAAGCTCGACCTGCTGCTGGCGCTCATCGGGCGGCTGGTGCGCCAGGGCGAGGATTTCCCCGCCCTGCGCCCGGTCCGCTGGTCCCGCCGCGGCATCCGCCTGGAGCTGGGCGCGCGCACCGGTGCCGCACCCGGCGCCGCCGGCGTGGTCTGCCTGCAGCCTTCCGAATGGCTTCCCGAACCGATCGAACTGCCGGTCACCGTCCTGGCCGAGGCCGCCACCGGGAGCGGTGGATTCTTCGTCTGGCTGGCATTTGGCGAATTGGGCCCGGGCCTGGAATCGGCGCTGGAGCGCCACCTGTTCCGCTTGCACCGTCGCCAGATCGCCGAAGCACGCCGCGAGCGATAATAGGCTGCACCTCAGCACATCAGCCGTCGTGGCCAGCCCGCGCCGGGGCTGAGGACCTTCGCTTCACCCTGCAAGGTTGGCGTGCCGTGGCGGCTCCGTTATGGTGCGTCATCCGCAGGCGCAGCGCATTCCCCCGTGCGAATCCTCATTGTTGATGACCACACGCTTGTCCGCGCCGGCCTTTCACGCCTGCTGCAGGGCTTTGCCGACATTGACGTCGTCGCCGAGGCCAGCACCGCCCAGCTCGCGCTGGACATGACCCTGGTGCACCGCCCGGACGTTGTCCTCATGGACCTGTCCCTGCCGGGCCGCAGTGGCCTGGATGCCTTGAGCGACATCCTGCGCGCCATGCCGCGCACGCGTGTGGTGATGATGTCCATGTACGACGATCCGGTCCACGTGCGCGAGGCACTGGACCGTGGCGCGGCCGGCTTCATCGTCAAGGATGCCGCACCGCTCGAGCTTGAACTGGCACTGCGCGCGGCCTTTGCCGGGCAGCTCTTCCTCAGTCCGCAGATCTCCTCCAGCATGCTGGCGCCGATGCTGGGTCGCGAGAAGCCGCATGGGGTCGCCGCACTGCCGCCGCGTCAGCGCCAGATCCTGCGTGAGATCGGCCGCGGCCAGAGCACCAAGGAAATCGCCGCGGACCTGGGCATCAGCATCAAGACGGTGGAGACCCATCGGGCCCGGATGATGGAATCACTGGGCTGTCGACGCGCCAACGACCTGCTCCTGCTGGCAGCCAAGCACTTGGCCGAACTTGGCTGAGGCGGCACAAACACTCCGCAACGGAGCGTGACCCAGATCACGCAGACCCGCGTCAGCGCTTTGGCGGCGGGTCTCCCTCCATTTCACCCGTAAGGCCATTCCCTACATCTTGTAGGGGAAATCCCCTCAACCCCTTACAGATGCCCTGATTATAAAGTTGTCACACCCGCCTGCAAGATGTGTTCCGTAACGCCATATGTCGGCGCATCTGGGGATGGACACATGAAGGCATCGCTCTCGACCCAGCTTGGTCAGCAGCTACACCTGACCCCGCAACTGCTTCAATCCATCCGCCTGCTCCAACTGGACGGCCTGCAGCTGGAACTGGAGATCCGGCGCGCGCTCGAAACCAATCCCCTGCTGGAACTGGAAGAGCAGGAAGCCGAGGAAGCGCCCCGCCAGGACGCCGACGCGAGCGATGTGGCCGCCTTCGACGAACTGCCGGAAAGCTCCATGTGGGACGTGGCCGGCAGCAGTTGGAACGAGGGCGACGATGACCGCATGCAGCGCGTGGCGGCCGGCGAATCGACCGACCCGCATGTGCGCGTACTCCGGGAGCTGGCCTACGACCTGGACGACAGCGCCCTGGCCGTGGCCGCGTTCTGGCTGGAGCAGACCGACGAGGCCGGCTATCTGGCCGCCTCGCTGGATGCCCTGCAAAAGTTGGCCTGCGCCCGTTTCGCCATGACCGCCGGCGAGGTGGAGGCCATCCGCCAGCGCATCGTGCAGGGCGATCCCACGGGCCTGGCCGCCTGTGACCTGCGCGAATGCCTGCAGGCCCAGCTGGCCGCCCTGCCCGGCCGTGTCCCCGCCCGGCACTTGGCGGGCCGGATTTTGGACACCGATCTGTCGGCCCTGGCCGAGCACGACTATCCGCGCCTGGCCCGCCAGCTGGACGCCGAAGAAGCCGATGTGCGCGAGGCGGTGCGCCTGATCCTGTCCCTGCAGCCCCGCCCGGGCGAACACCTGCTGCCGGAAAGCAACGCGGTGGTGATCCCCGACGTGCTCGCCTGGCACGCCGACGGCAGCTGGCGGGTCGCGCTCAACCCGGCCACCACCCACCGGGTCAGCATCAATCCCATGCACGAGCGCGCCCTGGCCGAGGCCGGCGAGGCGGCTCAGCCGCTGCGCGACATGCTGCAGGAAGCGCGCTGGCTCACCCGCGGCCTGTCCATGCGCTACGAAACCCTGCTGCGCGCCACCCGCGCCATCGTCGAGCGCCAGGCCGCCTTCCTGGTCCGCGGCGAGGAAGCCATGGCGCCGCTCACCCTCAAGGAGATCGCCGAGGAGATCGGCATGCACGAGTCGACCATTTCGCGCATCACCACCGGCAAGTACATCCAGACCCCGCGCGGCACCTTCGAGCTCAAGCACTTCTTCGCCGTGCGCCTGGAGGGCGCCAGCGTCTCCGGACAGGCCGTCAAGGCCATGGTCCGCCGCCTGATCGAGAGCGAACCGGCCGGCCGGCCCCTGGCCGACGAGGCCATTGCCGGACTGTTGTCCCGCCAAGGCGTTAACATCGCCCGACGCACCGTCGCCAAGTATCGCGAGCAGTTGGACATTGCCCCAGCCCGCGAACGCCGGAGGAGCAGCAAATCGCTGCTGGCACGGGCAGGATAAGGACAACTATGAGCAAACTCACCGTGTTGCTGGTCGACGACCACGAAGGTTTCATCAACGCTGCAATGCGGCATTTCCGCAAGGTCGACTGGCTGGACATCGTGGGAAGCGCGGCCAACGGGTTGGAGGCGATCGAACGCTCCGAAACCCTGCGTCCGAAAGTGGTGCTCATGGACCTGGCCATGCCCGAGATGGGCGGCCTGCAGGCCACCCGCCTGATCAAGACCCAGGACGATCCGCCCTACATCGTGATCGCCAGCCATTTCGATGACGCCGAACACCGTGAGCACGCATTGCGTGCCGGGGCTGATAACTTCGTCAGCAAGCTGTCCTACATCCAGGAAGTCATGCCGATCCTGGAGGGCCTGACCGAAGGAGCCAGGAATGAGTGAATCACGCATCCTGCTGATCGACAGCGACGCGGTCCGGGCCGAACGGACGGTGTCGCTCCTGGAATTCATGGACTTCAATCCGCGCTGGGTCACCGACGGCGCCGACATCAATCCCGGCAAGCACCGCCAGAACGAATGGATGGCGGTGATGGTGGGCTCGTCTGAGGATGCCGCCCAGGCCGACAAGTTCTTCGACTGGCTGGCCGCGGCCAAGCTGGCTCCTCCCGTGCTGCTGATGGAAGGCGACCCGGTCGCCTTCGCCCATGCCCATGGCCTGCACGAGGCCAATGTCTGGCCGCTGGACACCCCGCTGCGCCACACCCAGCTGGAGGCCCTACTGCGTCGGGCCAGCCTCAAGCGCCTGGATGCCGAGCACCAGGCCGTGGGCACCCAGCCGGACACCGGCCCCACCGGCAACAGCGAGGCGGTCACCCGCCTGCGCCGACTGATCGACCAGGTGGCCGCCTTCGACACCACGGTGCTGATCCTGGGCGAGTCCGGAACCGGCAAGGAGGTCGCCGCGCGCGCCATCCACCATCAGTCGCCGCGTCGGGACGGGCCCTTCGTGGCCATCAACTGTGGCGCCATTCCGCCGGACCTGCTGGAAAGCGAACTGTTCGGCCATGAGAAAGGCGCCTTCACCGGCGCCCTGAGCGCGCGCAAGGGTCGATTCGAGATGGCAGAGGGGGGCACCCTGCTGCTCGACGAGATCGGTGACATGAGCCTGCCGATGCAGGTCAAGCTGCTGCGCGTGCTGCAGGAGCGCAGCTTCGAGCGCGTCGGCGGCGGCCAGACGATCCGCTGCAACGTGCGCGTGATCGCCGCGACCCATCGCAACCTGGAAGCGCGCATCGGCGAGGGACACTTCCGCGAGGACCTGTTCTACCGCCTCAACGTCTTCCCCATCGAAATGCCGGCGCTGCGCGAGCGGGCCGACGACCTGGCCGCCCTGGTCCAGACCGTGGCGGCGCAGTTGGCCCGGACCGGGCGCGGCGAAGTGCGTTTCACCGACGAAGCGCTCACGGCCCTGCGCAGCTACGAATGGCCAGGCAATGTGCGCGAGCTGACCAATTTGGTCGAGCGGCTTGCCGTGCTCCACCCCGGCGGCCTGGTGCGCGTCCAGGACCTGCCTTCTCGTTATCGTGGTGACTTCCCGGACAGCCCGACCCCCGAACCCGCCCCGACAGCGGTCACCGCAGAGCCCGCCCGGATGCCGGCGCCCGAGCTGCCCGCCCAGCCCGCCCCCCATGGACACGAGTTGGACGCCGTGGCCAGCAGCCTGCCCGACGACGGCATCGACCTGCGCGATCACATGGCCAACATCGAGCTGGCCCTGATCAACGAAGCCCTCGCCCGCACCCAGGGCGTGGTCGCCCATGCCGCCCAGCTGCTGGGCCTGCGCCGCACCACCCTGGTCGAGAAGCTGCGCAAGTACGGCATCGACCGCGAACAGACCGAGCTGGCCAGCTGACCCAAGCCGCCGCGGGCTTGACGGCGCGCCTGCGCCGCCCTCGGGATGACGAGGTCCGCCGTCCCCCATGGCGGCGCCACAGGCCCTGATCCAGCCACCTGCCGGAAATCCGGCGCCATTTAGGCACACCGCTTGCATCGTGTTGAACGCCCCGTTGGCGCGAGCGTTTTGCGATGAGCGACTCCATCAATTCCATCCTGTCCCAGATCCGCAGCTACCAGAGCCAGGTCAGCCAGAGCGCGGCCGGTCCGGTGGGCGATGTCGCCCGTGGCAACGAGATCCAGGGCCTGGTCGGCACCACCGGCACCCAGGGGCCGAGCTTCAGCGACACCCTGCGTGGGGCCATCGGTGGCGTCAACGAGACCCAGCAGAATGCGGCCAACCTGGCCAAGGCCTTTGAAATGGGCGACCCCAACGCCGGCCTGGCCAAGGTGATGCTGGCCGCGCAGCAGTCCCAGGTGGCGTTCCGCGCCACCGTGGAAGTCCGCAACCGACTCGTCCAGGCGTACCAGGACGTGATGAACATGCCGCTGTAAGCAAGGTAGACGACGATGGCCCTGGCCCTCTCCAAAGATTCTCTCAGCAGCGAAAAAGCCGGCGCCTGGTTCGACCGGGTGCAGAGCCTGCAGATCACCCGTCGGCTGGGGCTGATGGCGATGATCGCCGTGGCCGTGGCCGCAGGCCTGTTCGTGTTCTTCTGGTCGCAGAAGCCCGACTACGCCCCGCTGTACACCGGCCTGGACGAAAAAGGCACGGCCGAGGCCGCCGACCTGCTGCGCACCGCGCAGATCCCGTTCAAGCTGGACCAGGCCACCGGCGCGATCTCGGTGCCGCAGGACAAGGTCTACGATGCACGCCTCAAGCTGGCCGGCGCCGGGCTGACCGACAACGGCAGCATGGGCTTTGAAATGATGGAAAAGGACCCGGGCTTCGGTGTGAGCCAGTTCGTCGAGAGCGCGCGCTACCAGCACGCGCTGGAAACCGAACTGGCCCGCACGATCGCCTCGCTGCGCCCGGTGCGGGAGGCGCGCGTGCACCTGGCCATCCCCAAGCCCAGCGCCTTCACCCGCCAGCGCGAGGCCGCCAGCGCCTCGGTCGTGCTGGAGCTGCGCGGCGGCAACAGCCTGGAGCGCAACCAGGTCGACGCCATCGTCAACATGGTCGCCTCCAGCATCCCGGATCTGTCGCCCGACCGGGTCACCGTGGTGGATCAGAGCGGGCGCATGCTGACCATCTCCGATCCCAACAGCGATGCGGCGCTCAATGCCGCGCAGTTCGACCGGGTGCGTCGCCAGGAAAGCTCCTACAACCAGCGCATCCGCGAGCTGCTCGAGCCGATGACCGGCCCGGGCCGGGTCAATCCGGAAGTCAGCGTGGACATGGACTTTTCGGTCGTGGAGGAGGCCCGCGAGCTGTACAACGGGGACCCGCCGAAGCTGCGCAGCGAGCAGGTCAGCGACAGCAGCAGCACCGCCAACGGCCCGCAGGGCGTCCCCGGTGCGACCAGCAACTCCCCGGGCCAGGGCGCCAATGCCCCGGCGCCGGCCGCCGGCCAGCCCAACGCCGCCGGTGCCGCAGCCGGCGCCGCTGGCCAGCAGACCGCTGCGGCGGCCACCCCGACCGAGACCTCCAAGAGCGCCACCCGCAATTACGAGCTGGACCGCACCCTGCAGCACACCCGCCAGCCGGCCGGGCGCATCAAGCGCGTGTCGGTGGCGGTCCTGATCGACAACGTCCCGCGCCCGGATGCCAAGGGCAAGCTCACCGACCAGCCGCTCAGCGCCGCCGAGCTGACCAAGGTCGAGGCCCTGGTCAAGCAGGCCGTGGGCTTCGACGCCGACCGTGGCGACACCGTGTCGGTGATGAACGCGCCGTTCGTCAAGACCACCACCGATGGCCCGGACCCGGTCAAGTGGTGGGAAGACCCGCGCATCCGCGACGCGCTGCGCCTGGGCGTGGGTGCATTGATCGTGCTGGCCCTGCTGTTCGGCGTGCTGCGCCCGGCGCTGCGCCAGATCGCCGGTCCGGCCAGCGCGGGCGGCAAGAAGGGCAAGAGGGGGACCGATGGCGAGGGCGTGCCGACCGGCAGCGTCTCAATGCTGGAGAACGACGATCCGCTGCTGTCCCTGGCCGAGGACACCGCCCGGCTCTCCGGCGGTGAGAAGGGCGGCGCCCTGCCGCTGCCGGACGCCTACGAGGAGCGTCTGCGCCTGGCCCGCGAGGCGGTGAAGGCGGATTCCAAGCGCGTGGCGCAGGTCGTCAAGGGTTGGGTGGCCAGTGAAGCCTGATTCGGACATCAAGGGCGTGCAGCGCGCCGCGGTGCTGTTGCTCTCGCTGGGCGAGGCCGACGCGGCCGAGGTGCTCAAGCACATGGACCCCAAGGAGGTGCAGAAGATCGGCATCGCCATGGCCACCATGACCGGCATCTCGCGCGAGCAGGTCGAGCGGGTCATGGACGATTTCAACACCGAGCTGGGCAGCAAGACCTCGCTGGGCGTGGGCGCCGACGACTACATCCGCAACGTGCTGGTCCAGGCCCTGGGCGAGGACAAGGCCGGCGGCCTGATCGACCGGATCCTGCTGGGCCGCAATACCACCGGGCTGGACACGCTCAAGTGGATGGATCCGCGCGCGGTGGCCGACCTGGTGCGCAACGAGCACCCGCAGATCATCGCCATCGTCATGGCGCACCTGGACAACGACCAGGCGGCCGAGGCGCTCAAGCTGCTGCCCGAGCGCACCCGCGCCGACGTGCTGATGCGCATCGCCACCCTGGATGGCATCCCGCCCAACGCGCTGAACGAGCTCAACGAGATCATGGAGCGCCAGTTCGCCGGCAACCAGGGCATGAAGTCCTCCAACGTCGGTGGGGTCAAGGTGGCCGCCAACATCCTCAACTTCCTTGACACCGGCGCCGACCAGGGCGTGCTGGCGGCGATTACCAAGATCGACGCCGAGCTGGGCAGCCGCATCCAGGACCTGATGTTCGTCTTCGACAACCTGGTCGAGCTGGACGACCGCGCCCTGCAGACCATGCTGCGCGAAGTCTCCGGCGAGCGCCTGGGCCTGGCCCTGCGCGGTGCCGACGTGAAGGTCCGCGAGAAGATCACCAAGAACATGTCCCAGCGCGCCGCCGAGATCCTGCTGGAGGACATGGAGGCCCGCGGCCCGGTCCGTCTGGCCGACGTGGAAGCCGCACAGAAGGAGATCCTGGCCATCGTCCGGCGCCTGGCCGATGAGGGCGTGATCAGCCTGGGCGGCAGCGGTGCGGAGGCGATGGTATGAACACGCCTGCCGCCGTGCGCTGGTTCGCTCCGGAGCTGGATGCCCCGGCCCAGACCGAGACCTCCGAGGACATCTCGGTCGAGGCCGCCGCCCCGGTCCTGCGTCCGCCGAGCCTGGAGGAACTGCAGGCCATCCAGGACGCCGCCCACCAGGAAGGCTTCGACCGTGGCCATGCCGAGGGCCTGGCCCAGGCCCAGTCCGAGATGCGGCGCCTGGCCGCGCAGTTCGAAGGCATCGTGGACAACTTCACCCGTCCGCTGGCGCGTCTGGAAAACGAGGTCGTCGGCGCCCTGGGCGAACTGGCCGTGCGCATCGCCGGCGCCCTGGTCGGCCCGGCCTACCAGGCCGATCCGGCGCAGCTGGCCGATCTGGTCAACGAGGCCCTGATCGCCGTCGGCGGCGCCCAGCGCGAGGTCGAGGTGCGCCTGCATCCGGACGACATCATCGCCCTGACCCCTCTGCTCCAGCTCGCCGATGGCACCCGCCTGGTGCCGGACCTGTCCTTGACCCGCGGCGACCTGCGCGTCCACGCCGAAGCGGTGCGCATCGACGGCACCCTGGAGGCACGCCTGCGCGCCGCGCTGGAGACCATCATGCGCAAGTCCGGAGCCGGCCTGTGAGCGCCGTTCCCGATCCGATCGACTGGCTGGAGGCGCGCAACCTGCGCCTGGCCGGGCGCCTGGGCCGCATCAACCTGGACCCGGCCAATGGGCGTGGGCTGATCCGCGAAGGCATCCTGCGCCGCGCCGTCGGCCTGACCCTGGAAGCGGTCGGCTGCGAAGCCCCGCTGGGCTCGGTGTGCAAGGTTCAGGTGGTCGACGACGGCTGGGTGGATGCCGAGGTGGTCGGCTTCGCCGGCGAGCGCACCTACCTGATGCCCAGCGCCGAAATGCACGGTCTGCTGCCCAATGCCCGCGTGGTGCCCTCGCACCAGCGTGGCGGCGTGGAAGTGGGCGAAGGCCTGCTCGGCCGAGTGATCGACTCGGACGGCGTGCCGCTGGACGGCAAGGGCCCGATCCGTGCCGAAGGCGCGGTGGGCATGGCCGGCGTGTCGATCAACCCGCTGGCACGCGAGCCGATCACCACGCCGCTGGATGTGGGCGTGCGCGCCATCAACGCGCTGCTGCCCATCGGTCGCGGCCAGCGCGTGGGCCTGTTCGCCGGCTCGGGCGTGGGCAAGTCCACCCTGCTGGGCATGATGACCCGCTACACCGCCGCCGATGTGATCGTGGTCGGACTGATCGGCGAACGCGGCCGCGAAGTGCGTGACTTCGTCGAGAGCACCCTGGGCGAGGAAGGCCTGCGCCGCGCAGTGGTCGTGGCCGCCCCGGCCGACCGCCCGCCGCTGGCGCGCCTGCATGGCGCCTATCGGGCCACCGCGATCGCCGAATGGTTCCGCGACCAGGGCTTGAACGTGCTGCTGCTGATGGATTCGCTGACCCGCTTCGCCCAGGCCCAGCGCGAGATCGGCCTGTCGGTGGGCGAACCGCCGACCACCCGCGGCTACCCACCCAGCGTGTTCGCCAAGCTGCCGGCGCTGGTCGAGCGCGCCGGCAACGGCGCCAAGGGCCGCGGCTCGATCACCGCCTTCTACACCGTGCTGACCGAAGGCGACGATCCGCAGGATCCGATCGCTGATGCCGCGCGCGCGATCCTGGACGGCCACATCCTGCTCTCGCGCCGGGTCGCCGATTCGGGCCTGTACCCGGCCATCGATGTCGAATCCTCGGTCAGCCGCGTGGTCCAGGACATCGCCGACGAGCCCTGGCGCCTGCGCATCCGCGCGCTCAAGCGGCTGGTGTCGGCCTACTCGTCCAACCGCGACTTGATCAGCATCGGCGCCTACCAGCGCGGCAACGACGCGGCCGTGGACGAGGCCCTGGAGCGTTGGCCGGAAATCGTCGAATTCCTGGGCCAGGACGTCACCAAGGCCGCCGATCTGCCCCATAGCCAGGCCGCGTTGCGGCGCCTAGTCGAACGTGAGACCCAGTCATGATGCAATCGCAGCGAATCGATCCCCTGCTCCGCCGGGCCCAGCAGCACGAGGACGAAGTGGCCCGCGACCTGGCCGAGCGCCAGCGCGCCCTGAGCACGCACGAGTCGCGCCTGGAGGAACTGCGTCGCTACGCCGAGGAATACGCCAACAGCCAGATGGCGGCCACCAGCCCGGCCCAGCTGGCCAACCGGCGCGCCTTCCTGGACCGCCTCAACAGCGCCGTCGAGCAGCAGTGCCAGACCGTGGACCGCAACCGCGAGAAGGTCGAGATGGAACGCAGCCGCCTGCTGCTGGCCAGCCGCGACAAGCAGGTGCTCGAGCAGCTGGCCGCCAGCTACCGCGCCCAGGAGCGCCAGGCCGCCGACCGCCGCAGCCAGCGTGAGATGGACGACCTCGGCGCCCGCCTGGCCCGTCCGTCGCTGGGCGCGGCCAACGAAGACAAGGAGCAGCAGCGATGAGCGGTCTTTCCATGATCGGCGGTGCCGGTCGCAACGGCCTGATGGCCAACGCCAGCAACGACAGCGGCGCGGCCGACCAGGTCACGCAGGGCCAGGATTTCGCCAGCATGATGGGCGCCGGCCAGCAGGCCAACCAGGCATCCCGCGCCAGCGCCGCTCCGCAGGCCAAGGAGCGCCCGCAGGCACGCGAGGACGGCCCGGCGTCCCAGGACATTGATCCACAGGATCAGCAGGCCACCTCGCCCGCGCGCGAAGGCGCCAGTGCCGAGGCCGGCGAGCGCGCCGTGGCGCAGGCCAAGCCCGCCGACAAGCCGGCTTCCGGCAAGGACACCGCCACCGAGTCCGACGACAAGGACGATGCGTGGCCGCCGGCCGGTCTGGGCGGCTTCGGCCTGAACCTGCTGCCGCTGGCCCCCACCGCGCTGGCCAGCCAGGCCACGCCGCTGGGCGGCAACGGTCTGACGATCGGCACCGGTGGCGGCGCGAGCACGCCGGGCTTGACGGCGCTGGTGGCCGGCCTGACCGCCGGTGCGGCACAGGCCGATGGCGCCGCCCCTGCGCAGGGGGCGAGCGCGGCCACGAGCAGCGCGAGCCAACAGGCCGGCGCCGGGTTCGCCAGCCTGCTGTCCCAGTCCGCCGCCCAGCCGGCGCAGGCGCCCGCCGAGGCAGGCAATGCGCTGGCCGTGGCCGCCCTGGCCCAGGCCATCGGCAGCAAGCCCGCTGACGATGCGAGCGGTGCCGATGCCGGTGCGGTCGACCCGATCAATCTGCTGGCGACGACCGTGCCGCAATCGCCGGTGCGCGATGTGGCCGGCGCCGGCGCGCCGTTCACCGGCTCGCCGACTCCGACGCCCAACCTGCACGCGGACAACTTCGACGATGCGATGGGCGCGCGCATGAGCTGGCTGGCCGACCAGAAGATCGGCCACGCCCACATCAAGCTCAGCCCGGCCGACCTGGGCCCGGTCGAGGTACGTCTGCACCTGAGCGACGACCAGGTCAACGCCGCCTTCAGCAGCAACCACGCCGAAGTGCGCCACGCGCTGGAAAACAGCCTGCCCCGCCTGCGCGAAATGCTCGGCCAGCACGGCTTCCAGCTGGGCCAGGCCGATGTCGGCCAGCACCAGCAATCGCCCTCGCAGGGCGGAGCCGGAACCAGCGCCGGTGCCGGCGGCGAGCTGGCCGAGGACGGTCTGGCACCCGCCGGGATTCCGTCGGTGGTGCTGCGCCAGCGCGGCCTGCTGGACGCCTACGCCTGACCCGATGGGGCCGGATCGGCCCCTGGCCAGCCACCTCCGCCGGGCGCCGGGCCACCCGTTGCGGTCATGACACGGCGCCCCTGAAAGACGCCAATCCCCGTCGTACGGGCGTTTGATGGACACGCGAGGGGCGCCTGCCACGACGCGTCAAAAGTCCGTCCACGGCATCACCGATTTAGGCACGCTGATTGCATGTAGCAGGGCACGTTGAAACCTGCTGGAGCAATCCGTGTCCGCCCCCGACAAATCGAAGAAGTCCGACGACGCCAAGGACGCCCCCAAGGGCGGTAAGTCCAAGAAGCTGCTGATCATCGTCATCGCAGCCGTGGTGCTGCTCGGCGGCGGCGGCGCGGCCGCCTGGTTCTTCCTGAAGAAGCCCGCGGCCGACGGCCACGCCAAGGCCGAGGAAAAGCACGAGCTGCCCAAGCCGGCCAGCTATTTCGCGATGGATCCGGCCTTCGTGGTCAACCTCAACGGTGGCGAGGACGGCCCGCGCTACCTGCAGATCGAGGTCCAGCTGATGACCCGCGATCCGGAGGAGCTCAAGCACATCGAGGAAAACGCCCCGGCCATCCGGGCCCACCTGCTGATGCTGTTCTCGCAGGTCAAGGCGACCGACATCGCCGACATCGCCGGCCGCCAGAAGCTGCAGGCCGCCGCGCTCGCCGACGCGCAGAAGGTCATGACCGGCGAAACCGGCAAGAAGTGCATCGAAGAACTCCTGTTCACCAGCTTCGTCACCCAGTAAGGCACCGGCCATGAGCGACCTGCTTTCCCAGGACGAAATCGATGCCCTGCTGCATGGCGTCGATGCCGGCGTGGTGGACACCGAGCCGGAGCCGGCCGCCCCCGGCGAGGCGCGCCAGTACGACTTTTCCAGCCAGGACCGGATCATCCGCGGGCGCATGCCCACCCTGGAAATGGTCAACGAGCGCTTTGCCCGCCTGTGGCGCATCGGCCTGTTCAACTTGATCCGTCGTTCCGCCGACCTGTCGGTGCGCGGCATCGACCTGGTCAAGTTCAACGAGTACATGCACTCGCTGTACGTCCCGACCAATCTGAACCTGATCAAGTTCAAGCCACTGCGTGGCACCGGCCTGATCGTGTTCGAGCCGACCCTGGTGTTTTCGGTGGTGGACAATTTCTTCGGGGGCGACGGGCGCTACCACACGCGCATCGAAGGCCGCGAGTTCACCGCCACCGAGATGCGCGTGGTCCAGCTGATGCTCAGGCAGACCTTCGCCGACCTCAAGGAAGCCTGGTCGCCGGTGATGGACGTGGAGTTCGAGTACATCAACTCGGAGATCAATCCGCACTTCGCCAACATCGTCACCCCGCGCGAGTACGTGGTGGTGTGCCGCTTCCACGTCGAACTGGAGGGCGGTGGCGGCGAGATCCACATCACCCTGCCCTACTCCATGCTCGAGCCGATCCGCGAACTGCTCGATGCCGGCATCCAGAGCGACCGGGTCGACCGCGACGAGAGCTGGAACATCATGCTGCGCGAACAGCTCAACAGCGCAGAGGTGACCCTGTCCAGCGTGCTGGCGCGCAAGCAGCTGAGCCTGCGCGAGCTGACCAGTCTGAAGGTGGGCGACATCCTGCCCATCGAGCTGTCGCCCCAGGTCCCCCTGTGCGTGGAAGACGTGCCGTTGTTCACCGGTGAGTTCGGCATCTCGCGCGGTCAGAACGCCATCAAGATCGTGTCCAACCAACCCCCGGGCGCCAAGCCTCGCCGCCCCGCCCACCAGGAAGACGCCCCATGAGCCAGACCGCACCCAACGACGCCGAGACCGCCCAGTTCGACACCCTGCAGGCCGAGCCGACCACGATGGGGGGCAACGACCTCAACCTGGACCTGATCCTGGATGTGCCGGTGACCCTGTCGCTGGAAGTCGGCCGTTCGCGCATCCCGATCCGCAACCTGCTGCAGCTCAACCAGGGCTCGGTGGTGGAACTGGAGCGCGGCGCCGGCGAGCCGCTGGACGTCTACGTCAACGGCACCCTGATCGCCCACGGTGAGGTGGTCACCATCAACGACCGCTTCGGCGTGCGCCTGACCGACGTGGTCAGCCCCAGCGAGCGCATCCGGAGACTGCGGTGAACCTGATCCTGGCCGCCGCTGCCGTCCAGGGGGTCGCCACGCGCGCCCCGGGGATCGGCAACGCTGCCCCGCAGCCGCCGAGCCTGTTCGGCGCGGTGCTGGCGCTGCTGTTGGTGCTGGGACTGATCGTCGGCCTGGCCTGGCTGCTCAAGCGCCTGCCCGGCAGTGGCTTCCGCCCGGCCGAAGGGCTGAAGGTCGTCGCCAGCCTCAACGTCGGCGCCAAGGAGCGCGTGGTGGTGGTGGACGTCAATGGCGAGCAACTGCTGCTGGGCGTGTCGGCCGGCGGCGTGCGCATCCTGCACAAGCTGCCCGAGCCCCTGCCGCCCCCCGCCCCCACCCAGTTGCCCAACCTCAAGAAACTCCCTGACTTCGCCCAGCTGCTCTCACAGAAGCTGCGCAAGGATTGATGACCATGTCCGCCTCCTGGAACCGCTGCCTGCGCGCGGCGTGCCTGTTGCTGCTGCTCGCGTCCCTGGCCCTGCCCGCCCTGGCCCAGGCCCAGGCCGCGCAGACCACCCAAACCGCCCAGACCGCGCCGTCGAGCGCGCCGGCCGGCCCGACCCTGCCCTCGCTGCCCAGCGTCAACGTGGGCAAGGTGGGCGGCGACCAGGTCAGCCTGCCGCTGCAGACCCTGCTGCTGATGACGGCCATCACCCTGCTGCCGTCGATGCTGCTGGTGCTGACCGCCTTCACCCGCATCACCATCGTGCTGGGCCTGCTGCGCCAGGCAATGGGCACCGGTCAGACGCCCTCCAACCAGGTGCTGATGGGCCTGGCGTTGTTCCTGACCGCACTGGTGATGATGCCGGTGTGGGACAAGGCCTGGAGCCAGGGCATGAGCCCGTATCTCAACGGCCAGATCGATTTCTCCACCGCCTGGACCCTGACCACCCAGCCGCTGCGCGCCTTCATGCTGGCCCAGGTGCGCGAGGCCGACCTGATGACCTTCGCCGGCATGGCCGGCAACGGGACCTACAGCGGCCCGGACGCGATCCCCTTCCCGGTGCTGGTGGCCTCCTTCGTCACCAGCGAGCTGAAGACCGCCTTCGAGATCGGCTTCCTGATCTTCATCCCGTTCGTGATCATCGACCTGGTCGTGGCCAGCGTGCTGATGTCCATGGGCATGATGATGATGTCGCCGATGCTGGTCTCGGCGCCGTTCAAGATCCTGTTGTTCGTCCTGGTGGACGGCTGGGTCCTGACCGTCGGCACCCTGGCCGCCAGTTTCAACGCGGTCTGACGCCATGACCCCCGAACTTGCCCTGACCGAACTGCGCGGCGGCCTGATCACGCTGCTGTGGGTGGCCGGTCCGTTGCTGCTGGCCATGCTGGCCGTCGGCGTGGTGATCGGCATCTTCCAGGCCGCCACCCAGCTCAACGAGCCGACGATCGCCTTCGTGGCCAAGGTCGCCGCCTTGACCGCCATGCTCTTCGCCATCGGCAACCTGCTGCTGGGACGCGTGGTCGAGTACACCATCCTGCTGTTCCATCGCATTCCCCATCTGATCGGATAGCCCGGCGATGGATTCGGCCACCCAGATGGTCATCGATGGCCAGCAGGCCTTCGCCATGGTCGGGGCGATCCTGTGGACCATGCTGCGCATCGGGGCGATGCTGCTGGTGATGCCCGTGGTCGGCAGCCGCGCGGTGCCGGTGCGGATCCGGGTGATGCTGGCCGCCACCCTGGGCATGGCCCTGGCCCCGATCCTGCCGCCGGTCCCGAACTGGGACGGCTTCAATGCCGCGGTGGTGCTGAGCGTGGCCCGCGAACTGGCGGTCGGCGCCAGCATGGGCTTCCTGCTGCGCCTGATCTTCGAGGCCGGCGCGGTGGCCGGCGAACTGGTCTCGCAGAGTACCGGCCTGAGCTTCGCGCAGATGGCCGACCCGCTGCGCGGGGTCACTTCAGGCGTGATCGGGCAGTGGTTCTACCTGGCCTTCGGCCTGCTGTTCTTCACTGCCAACGGTCATCTGGCCGTGGTCCAGTTGCTGGTGGACAGCTACAAGGCGTTGCCGATCGGCACCGCCTTGCCCGATGTGCAGGCCATGGCCTCGGTCGCCCCGGATTTCGTCATGACCATGTTCCGCGGCGCGGTCACCCTGGCCCTGCCGGTAATGGTGGCCATGCTGGCGGTCAACCTGGCCTTCGGCGCCCTGTCCAAGGCTGCCCCGGCGCTCAACCCGATCCAGCTTGGCCTGCCGGTGGCGGTGATCCTGGGCCTGGCCCTGCTGGCGGTCCTGGTGGGCGAGATGGGCCCGCCGGTGCAGCGCATGTTCGACGCGGCCTTCGACGCGGCACGCCAGATCACCGCCTGACGCGTCGTTCTGGCCCGCGCCGGGCGCATGTGGAACGGCGCTTGCAGATGAGGGGCATCCTCCCCCCTCCCAGGCTGCCCCGCTGCCATGGCCGAAAACGAAGACGCCGGCGAACGCACAGAACAGCCAACCGAAAAACGGCTCCGCGAAGCCCGTGAACAGGGCAACATCCCGCGCTCGCGAGAGCTGGCCACCGCCGCGGTGTTCAGCGCCGGCATCTTCGCCATGATGAGCATGTCCCACACCCTGGCGGCCAAGGCCGTGCTGTGGATGAAGGACGCGCTCAGCCCGGACATCGCCGGCATTCGCCAGGATCCCAACGGACTGTTCGCCTACGCCGGGCACCTGCTGCTGGGCCTGGCCTGGATCACCGTGCCGCTGGTGATCGTCTGCCTGATCGCCGGCTTCGTTGGGCCGGTGCTGATGGGCGGCCTGCGCTTTTCCAGCAAGTCGCTGGTCCCGGACCTGAACCGGCTGAACCCGCTCAACGGCATCAAGCGCCTGTACGGCCCGGAGAGCCTGGCCGAGCTGACCAAGTCGTTGCTGCGCGTGGCCTTCGTCGGCGGCGCGGCCGGCCTGTGCATCTACGGGGGCCTGGACGAACTGCAGGGCCTGTTGCGCCTGCCGCTGGAGCAGGCCATGACCCACGGGCTGGGGTTCACCGTGCGCCTGCTGGCTTTCACCGCCGGCGCTCTGGCCCTGCTGGCGGCCATCGACGCGCCCTACCAGAAGTGGAACTACACGCGGAAGCTAAAGATGACCCGCGAGGAAGTCCGCCGCGAAATGAAGGAGTCCGAGGGCAGCCCCGAGGTCAAGGGCAAGATCCGGCAGATGCAGATGCAGATGTCGCAGCGCCGGATGATGGAGGCGGTGCCCAGTGCCGACGTGGTGGTGGTCAACCCGACCCACTACGCGGTAGCCCTCAAGTACGAGGGCGGCAAGATGCGCGCGCCCACCGTGGTGGCCAAGGGCGTGGACGAGGTGGCCTTCAACATCCGCGAACTGGGCGAGCAGCACCGGGTGGCCATCGTCACGGCGCCGCCTTTGGCACGCGCCTTGTATAGAGAAGGGGAACTCGGCAAGGAAATCCCCGTGAGACTGTACGCGGCCGTCGCCCAGATCCTCTCTTACGTCTATCAGCTGCGCGCCTGGCGCGCTGGCCCGATGCCGCCCCTGCCACCGATCGACGTTGACGAATTCGCTCCGGGGAGCCGCCGTCCATGAGCAAGCCCGTCACCCAGATGAACCCGCGTAAGGTCATGGACATGATCAAGCACGGGCTCGGCGCCCCGCTGATCGTGCTGGCCATGCTGGCCATGGTGGTCGTGCCGCTGGCCGCCCCGGTCCTGGATGCGCTGTTCACCTTCAACATCGCCATCTCGCTGATGGTGCTGCTGGCGGTGGTGTACGTGCAGCGTCCGCTGGAGTTCAGCATCTTCCCGATCGTGCTGCTGATGACCACGATGCTGCGCCTGGCGCTCAACGTAGCCTCCACCCGCGTGATCCTGCTCAACGGCCAGGGTGGCCACGGCGCGGCCGGCAAGGTGATCGAGGCCTTCGGCGAATTCGTGATCGGCGGCAACTACGCGGTCGGCATCGTGGTGTTCGCCATCCTGACGATCATCAACTTCGTGGTGATCACCAAGGGCGCCGGGCGCGTGTCGGAAGTGACCGCGCGCTTCATCCTGGACGCCATGCCCGGCAAGCAGATGGCGATCGACGCCGACCTCAACGCCGGCCTGCTGACCCGTGAGGAAGCCAAGGCCCGGCGCGAGGAAGTGCGCGAGGAAGCCGACTTCTACGGCTCGATGGACGGCGCCAGCAAGTTCATCCGAGGCGATGCCATCGCCGGCATCCTGATCCTGTTCATCAACCTGCTTGGCGGCCTGGCCGTCGGCGTGCTCCAGCACGGCATGCCCTTCACCGAGGCGGCGGCCACCTACACCCTGCTGTCCATCGGTGACGGCCTGGTCGCCCAGCTGCCGGCGCTGCTGGTGTCCTCGGCGGTGGCCATGCTGGTCACCCGCGCCTCGCGCTCGCAGGACATGGGCGGGGCGATGGTCGGCCAGGTGTTCGGCCAGCACAAGGCGCTGGCCGTGGCCGCGGCCATCCTGGGCCTGGTCGGCCTGATCCCGGGCATGCCCAATGTCGCTTTCTTGACGCTGGCCCTGATCCTGGGCCTGATCGGCTGGAAGATGTGGAAGCGCAGTCTGGCCCTTGAGCAGGCCAAGTCCGCCCCCGACAAGCCCGAGGTCACCGCCGCGGCCCAGGCCAGCGCCGAGCTGAGCTGGGACGAGCTGCGCCCGATCGATCCGTTGAGCCTGGAGGTCGGTTACCGGCTGATCCCGCTGGTGGACAAGGCCCAGGGCGGCGAACTGATGGCCCGGATCAAGGGCGTGCGCCGCAAGCTGACCCAGGACATCGGGTTCCTGATCCCGCCGGTGCACATCCGCGACAACCTGGAACTGCAGGCCAGCGCCTACCGCCTGCTGGTCCATGGCGTGCCGGTGGCCACCGCCGACATCCACCCTGATCGTGAGCTGGCCCTGGACCCGGGTGGCGCCCTGGCCAAGATCGACGGCATCCCCGGCAAGGACCCGGCCTTCGGCCTGGACGCGATCTGGATCCAGCCGCACCAGCGCGCCTACGCCGAGACCATGGGCTACACCGTGGTCGACCCGGCCACCGTCATCGCCACCCACCTGTCCCACCTGGTCCGCGAGCACGCCCCCGAGCTGCTCGGCCACGAGGAAGTCCAGCAATTGCTGGCCACCCTGGCCAAGAGCGCGCCCAAGCTGGTCGAGGACCTCACCCCCAAGGCGCTGCCGCTGTCGGTGGTGGTGCGCGTGCTGCAGAACCTGTTGATCGAGAAGATCCCGGTGCGCCAGCTGCGCAAGATCGTCGAGGCCCTGGTCGAGCATGCCCCGCAGAGTCAGGAACCCGGCGCGCTGACCGCCGCGGTGCGCAACTCCCTGGGCCGCTTCATCGTCCAGGAAATCGCCGGCATGTCGCCGGAACTACCGGTCTTCACCCTGGCCCCGCAATTGGAACGCGTCTTGCAGGATTCCACCCAAGGCAACGGCGCTGCGCTGGAGCCCGGATTGGCAGAGCGCTTGCATCAGAGCCTGGCCGACTGCGTGACCAAGCAGGAAGCCCGCAACGAGCCGGCGGTGGTGCTGGTCCCGGGCCAGGTCCGGGCCGCCCTGGCCCGGCTGGTCCGGCACAGCGTCCCGGCGCTCTCGGTCCTGTCCTACAGCGAAGTACCAGAAGACAAACGTTTGAAATTGGTGGGGACGATCAGCTGATTGACGATCTCCCCGTGCAACTGAAAACCGGCGCCGCCACCCGGCCCGGCACGTGGAGACGACAAGACGATGACATCGGCGACGCCCTCAGCCCCCAGATCGACGCACCCTGATCACGCACCGCGCTCCACCCCGCTCCACTTCCCTTCCACCCATTCCGGTTTCCGCTCATGAAGATCAAGCGCTTCGTAGCTCCCGACATGCGCAACGCCTTGCGCATGGTCCGCGAAGAACATGGCCCTGACGCGGTGATCCTCTCCAATCGCCGCACCGAGGAAGGCATCGAGATCGTGGCCGCCAGCAACTACGACGAGGCCCTGGTCCAGCGTGCCCTGGACGCGGTGCGGCCGGAGCCGGCCAGCGCCCCGATGCCCGCCCCGACTGCGCCGGTGCCGCCGCAGGTGAGCTACTCGGCAGCCAACCCGGCCCCGCGCGTGCCCGCCGAGGCGGCCCCCAACTCGGCCATGGCCATGATGGCGGCCATCACCGAGCGTCGCCTGGGCGGCCAGCCCCGCGAGCAGGCCGCGCCGGCCCCCGCACCGACGGCCACCGTGGCTTCCCGCCCGGCCCGCCCCGCCGCGCCGGCCCCGGCCCCGGCTCCGCGTGTTGCCCAAGCCGAAGTCGAGGCGCCGGCCGTCCCGGTGCGCGCGCCCGCCGCGCCGCGCCCGTTCGCCGAATACATGCAGCCGGTCCAGCCCCAGGAGCTGGCCGCCGCCGCGCCGGCCCCGGCCGTGGCCGCCTTCCCGCGCGATCCGGTCACCGCCCCGCCGGTGGCACCCGCCGTCCCGGCCCCCGCGCCGATCCAGGCAGCGCCCGCGGTCCAGGCCGAGCCGGCGATCATGGCCGCTGCGCCGGTCGCCACTGCCGCCCCGGCACCGGTGGCCGCCGCTCCTGTAGCCGCCCTTCCGGCCGCGCCGGTGTTCCCCAAGCCGCAGGATGACGCCCAACTCAGCCAACTCCGCGACGAGCTGGCCCTGATGCGCCAGATGATCGAGCGTGAGATGAACCGCCTCACCGACGAGCGCCTGCGCGGGTCGCCCGTGCGCGCCCAGGCCCTGGAGCTGATGGACGATTACGGCTTCGATGCCGGCCTGATCCGGGATGTGGTCATGCAGATCCCGGCCGACCTGGAGCTGCACCGCGGCCGCGGCATGATGCTGGGCCTGTTGTCCCAGCGCCTGCCCATCGCCCACGGCGACCCGCTGGAAGAAGGCGGCGTGATCGCCCTGGTCGGCCCGACCGGCGCCGGCAAGACCACCACCATCGCCAAGCTGGCCTCGCGCTTCCTGCAGACCCATGCCGCCCGCGACATCGCCCTGGTCACCACCGACACCATCCGCGTCGGCGGCCGCGAACAACTGCACAGCTACGGCCGCCAGCTGGGCATCGCGGTGCACGAGGCCGACAGCGACGCCTCCCTGCAGCAGCTGCTGGTGCGCCTGGCCGACTACAAGCTGGTGCTGATCGACACCGCCGGCCTGGGCCAGCGCGACCGCGCCCTGGCCGCCCAGCTGAACTGGCTGCGCGCCTCGCGCACGGTCCGCTCGCTGCTGGTGCTGCCGGCCAATGCCCACTTTTCGGACCTGGACGAGGTGGTGCGCCGCTTCGCCGGGGCCGCCCCGCAGGGCGTGATCCTGACCAAGCTCGACGAGACCGGACGCTTTGGCAGCGCCCTGTCGGTGGTCGTGGATCACCGCCTCCCCATCACCTGGGTGACCGATGGACAGCACGTGCCGGACGACCTGCACCGCGCCAATGCCCCCAGCCTGGTTTTGCGCCTTGAAGATTTGCGGCGCGATGCCGATAAGCCCTGTATCCCGGAGCAGACCCATGCAGTCGCGTGACTACGCCAAGCTGACCAACGCCTTCCCCCTGTCGGCGACCCGACCCGAGCCGCTGGGCCCGGTGCGGACCATCGCCGTGACCGGTGGCAAGGGTGGTGTCGGCAAGACCAACCTGTCGGTCAACCTGTCCATGGCCCTTGCGGACATGGGCAAGCGGACCCTGTTGCTCGACGCCGACCTGGGTCTGGCCAACGTCGACGTGTTGCTGGGCCTGACGCCCCGCTACACGCTGGCCGACTTGGTCGCCGGCCGCTGCACCCTGGAAGAGTCGATCATCGACATGCCCAATGGGCTGATGGTGGTTCCGGCCGCCTCCGGCCGCCGGCACATGGCCGAGCTGGCCCCGGGCCAGCACGTCGGGCTGATCAACGTCTTCTCCGAGCTGGAGCGCGACCTGGATGTCATGGTGATCGACACCGCCGCGGGCATCACCGACAGCGTGCTGACCTTCTGTCAGGCCGCCCAGGATGCGGTGGTGGTGGTCTGTGACGAGCCGGCCTCGATCACCGACGCCTACGCCCTGATCAAGGTCCTCTCGCGCGAGCGCGGCGTGGACCGGGTGCAGATCGTGGCCAACATGGTCCGCGACCCCAACGAAGGCCGCCTGCTGTACGACAAGCTCGGCCGGGTCTGCGAGAAGTTCCTGGGCGACGTGTCACTCAACTATCTGGGCTGCGTGCCCCAGGACGACTGGCTGCGCCTGTCGGTGCAGCGCCAGCAGCCGGTGGTCAAGGCTTATCCGGCCAGCCCGTCGGCCCAGGCCATTGCCGAAATCGCCCGCCGCACCGCCCGCTGGCAGGCCCCGACCGCCCCGCGCGGCAACGTGGAGTTCTTCGTCGAGCGGATGATCCGCCCGGGGGTGGCCGCATGAGCGCCCTGGCCCAGTACCGCGCCGTCCAGCGCAACAACGACAACGACTACATCACCCAGCACGCCGACCTGGTGCGCCGCATCGCCCACCACCTGGCCGCGCGCCTGCCGGCCAGCGTGGAAATCGACGACCTGATCCAGGCCGGGATGATCGGCCTGCTGGAGGCCTCGCGCAGCTACGACGCCGACCAGGGCGCCTCGTTCGAGACCTACGCCTCGATCCGCATCCGCGGTTCGATGATCGACGAGATCCGCCGCGGCGACTGGGTGCCGCGCTCGGTGCATCGCCGCGCCCGCGACGCGGCCGCCGCGATCCGCAAGATCGAGCAGGCCACCGGCCGCGCCGCCGCCCCCAACGAGGTGGCCGCGGCGATGGACATGCCGCTGCCGGACTACATGCGCCTGATGGAAGACGCCTCACGCGGGCACGTGCTCAGCCTGGAGTCGCGCATCGAGGACCAGGGTGAGCTGGATACCGTCGCCAAGGGCGGCCCCAATCCGCAGCAGATGCTCGAACGGCAGGAATTCGGCCGCGAGCTGGGCAAGGCCATCGCGCAGCTGCCCGAACGCGAACAGCTGGTGCTCTCGCTCTATTACGAGCAGGAGTTGAACCTGAAGGAAATCGGTGCCGTACTGGGGGTGAGCGAATCGCGCGTCTGCCAGATCCACGGCCAGGCCACCGTGCGCCTGCGCGGTCGCCTCAAGGCATTCGAAATGGCCGATTCCGGCCTCGAAGACGAAGATTAAAGAACCTAGGAGTCAGCGGTGAACAAGAACATGCGGATTTTGATCGTGGACGATTTCTCGACGATGCGACGTATCGTCAAGAATCTGCTCGGCGATCTGGGCTTCACCAACACCGCCGAAGCCGAAGACGGCAACAGCGCCCTGGCGGCGCTGCGGGCATCGCCGTTCGATTTCGTGGTCACCGACTGGAACATGCCCGGCATGACCGGCATCGACCTGCTGCGCAACATCCGCGCCGATGACAAGTTCAAGCACCTGCCGGTGCTGATGGTCACCGCCGAGGCCAAGCGCGAGCAGATCATCGAGGCGGCCCAGGCCGGAGTCAGCGGCTACATCATCAAGCCGTTCACCGCCCAGACCCTGGAAGAAAAGCTGGGCAAGATCTTCGAACGCCTGGGAGCGGCCGCCTGATGAACGCCACGACCGAGCGCGGCGCGCTCATCGAGAGCCTGCAGCGGGCCCTGGACGCGCTGGAAAGCGGCGACGAGGGCGCCTGGCGGGTGGAGATCGACACCCTGGCCGCCTGGCGCACCAAGCCGATGATGCAGGGGCTGAGCCGGCTGGCACGCGACCTGGGCCAGGCCCTGGGCGACCTGCCCACCGTGCCGAGCGAAGCCGGCGAGCTGGACGATGCCTGCTCGCGCCTGGACCACGTGGTGGCCATGACCGAACAGGCCAGCCACCGCACCCTGGACCTGGCCGAGGAATGCCGCACCCTGGCCGACCAGCTGCGCGCCGGCGGCCTGAACGCCGACCAGGGCGAAATCCTGGACCGCATCCGCCACAACCTCACCGAGATGGCCCTGGCCCAGAGCTTCCAGGACCTGACCGGACAGATCATCCGCCGCGTGGCCGGCATCGTGCGCCGTGTGCATGAAGGCTTCGGCGCGCTGGGCCTGCCTCCCAAGGAGGGATCGCCGGTGGCCAATGGCCTGGCGGGCCCTGCCCTGGCCGGCCTGGACAAGCACGGCGTGTCCCAGCACGACGCCGATGACCTGCTCTCCAACCTCGGGTTGTAAGCCATGAGCGCCGTTCCCGACGACATCGCTGCCGACTTCATCATCGAGGCCCAGGAAATCCTGGAGCGCTTGGGCGAGCAGCTCGTCGCGCTGGAACAGGCGCCCGGTGATTCGGAGCAGCTCAACGCCGTGTTCCGCGGCTTCCACACGCTCAAGGGCGGCGCCGGGTTCCTGGCGATCCACCCGATGGTCGAGCTGTGCCACGCCGCCGAGGAAACCCTGGGCATGGCGCGCGCCGGCCAGACCACGCTGCAGGCGCGCCACTTCGACGCCGCCCAGCAGTCGCTGGACTACCTGAAGGACATGCTGGACGCCTTTTCCGGCGGACAGCCGCTCACGCCGGCCCCGCCGGCGCTGATCGCGCAGTTCGCGGCCGGCGACGTCCCGGCCACCACGCCCAGCAAACCCACGCCCGTGGCGGCGCCGGCGCCTGCCGCGCCCAAGGCCCAGGCCGCGGCGGCCAAACCGGCCGAAGCCGAGCACACCGTCCGCGTGGACACCAAGCGCCTGGATGCCATCGTCAACTTGATCGGCGAACTGGTCCTGGCGCGCAATCGCCTCAAGACCCTGCGCATCCGGCTCAAGGACGAAGAACTGGATCGCGCCGTCAGCGGCCTGGACGTGGCCACCGCGCGTCTGCAGACCGCGGTGATGCGCACCCGCATGCAGCCGGTCGGCAAGGTGTTCTCGCGCTTCCCCAAGGTGGCGCGCGATGTCGCCCGCACCCTGGAGAAGGAAGTCGAACTGGAACTGGTCGGCGCCGACACCGAGCTGGATCGCAACCTGGTCGAGGCCCTGGCCGATCCACTGGTCCATCTGGTGCGCAACTCCATCGACCATGGCGTCGAGG
The DNA here is from genome assembly GCF_058448525.1 of Pseudoxanthomonas sp. JC1303. Taxonomy (NCBI): domain Bacteria; kingdom Pseudomonadati; phylum Pseudomonadota; class Gammaproteobacteria; order Lysobacterales; family Lysobacteraceae; genus Pseudoxanthomonas; species Pseudoxanthomonas sp. JC1303. The sequence continues at coordinate 4,086,007 of NZ_CP185958.1, forward strand.
CGCCCGCCCTGCGCGAGGCCTCGGGCAAGCCGCGCAGCGGCCACGTGCGCCTGTCGGCCCAGCAGGAAGGCGACTACGTCAGCATCGAGGTGCAGGACGACGGCGCCGGCATCGACCCTGAGCGCCTGCGCGCCAAGGCCCGCGAAAAGGGCCTGATCGACCCGGAAGCCGCCGCGCGCCTGAGCACCGAGGAATGCCTGCACCTGATCTTCCTGCCGGGCTTCTCGACCAAGACCGAGATCACCGACATTTCCGGACGCGGCGTTGGCATGGACGTGGTCCAGTCCCGCATCCGCGAGCTCAGCGGCCAGATCACCATCCAGTCCGAACTGGGCCGCGGCAGCCGCTTCCTGATCCGCGTGCCGCTGACCCTGGCGATCCTGCCCACCCTGCTGGTCCAGGCTGGCGCGGACGTCTATGCCCTGCCGCTGGCCCGCGTGGTCGAGGTGCTGCACGCGCCGCAGTCCTCGCTGGGCTGGTTCGACGGCCGCGCGGTGCTTGACCGCCGCTCGCACACCCTGCCGCTGGTGGACCTGCGCCAGTGGCTGGGCCTGGATGCCCCAAGCTGCCCGCTGCTGACCGTGGTGGTACTGCAGGCTGGCGAATCCCGCGTCGGCCTGGTCGTCGACCAGGTCCGCGGCCGCGAGGAAGTGGTCATCAAGCCGCTGCCGCGTTCCCTGCGAGGCCTGCCCGGCTACGCCGGTGCCACCCTCATCGGCGACGGCCGCCTGGCCCTGATCCTGGACGTGGACGGCCTGCGGGGCTGATCCAAGGCGTGCATGACCCTGCCAGCGGCGCATGCCGCAGGCGGGCGCGCGTCATTTTTCCGGCATCGCCACGTCCACACCGGCCGCGCGCCGTATCAAGTCAGCGCGCATGGTGCCGATACCGTCTGCATGGATAAGCTCAGTCTCACCGGCCTGCTGCTGGCGATCGCGTCGCTGGTGGGGGGAAGCATTCTCAAGGGTGCGGGAATCGCCGCGCTCTGGTCGCCGGCGGCCTTTGTCATCGTGATCGTCGGGACCGTGGCGGCCATCCTGGTGCATACCCCGCCGGCGGTGTTCCGGCGGGCCTTCAAGATCGCCCGCTGGGTGATCCAGCCGCCGGCCAACAACCGCGACGCACTGCTCGGCCAGATCGTGGAGTGGAGCAACACCGCGCGCCGCAGCGGCCTGCTGGGCCTGGAAGACCAGGTCGGCGGCCAGGCCGATCCGTTCGTGCGCAAGGGCCTGCAGATGCTGGTGGACGGGGTCGAGCCCGAGGCCATCCGGCACATGCTGGAGATCGACCTGGAGGGACAGGAGCATTGCGATCTGGCCGCCGCCAAGGTCTTCGAGGGCATGGGCATCTATGCGCCCACGCTGGGCATCATCGGCGCGGTGCTGGGCCTGATCGCGGTCATGAAGAACCTGGCCGACCCCAGCATGCTCGGCCACGGCATCGCCGCCGCCTTCACCGCGACGATCTACGGCATCGCCTCGGCCAACCTGCTGTTCCTGCCGATGGCCAACAAGCTCAAGAGCGTGATCCAGCACAGCAGCGGCGAGCGGGAAATGCTCATCGAGGGGCTGATCGCCATCGCCCAGGGCGAGAACCCGCGCAACATCGAGGCCAAATTGGCCGGGTTCTTGCATTAGGTCCTGCATATGGCCCGCAAGCGCTCCCATGAAGAACACGCCAACCACGAGGCATGGGCCATCCCCTATGCCGACCTGATGACGTTGCTGCTGGCCTTCTTCGTGGTCATGTATGCCCTGTCCACGGTCAACGAGGCCAAGTACCGGGTCATGGCCGATGCCATGCGCACCGCGTTCGGCGGCCAGCCGCACACCATGGCCCCGGTGCAGGTGGGCGACCAGGCGCTACAGGGATCCGGCGGCGAGCGCCCCACGCCGATCAAGTCCAGCCCGCCACTCTCCGTGCCTGATCCCAATCGCCTGTCCAGCAGCCGTACCACGCCGGTGTCCCTGCGCGACAGCAGCCAGATGGATCGCGCCCAGCGCCAGCTCGATGCGGTGGCCAGCCAGCTCAGCCACGCCCTGTCGCCACTGATCAATAAGAAGCTCATCACCGTGCGCCGCTCGGAGCTGTGGATCGAAGTGGAGATCAACAGCGACATCCTGTTCGGCGCCGGCTCGGCCACGCTGGGCCACGACGCGCGCCAGACCCTTGACGCATTGGCCGCGGTCCTCAGCGACGCGCCCAACGGCGTGCGCGTGGAGGGCTATACCGACAACACCCCCATCGCCACGGCTCAGTTCCCCTCCAACTGGGAATTGTCGGCCGCCCGCGCGGCCACGGTGGTGCACCTATTCGCCGACCAGGGCGTGGACCCGGCGCGCCTGTCGATGATCGGCTATGGCCAGTTCCGCCCGCGCGCGGACAACGCCACCCCCGCCGGCCGCAACGCCAACCGCCGCGTGTTGCTGGTGATCCTGGCCGATGGCGGTGCCTCGGTGCAGGATCCGGCGCCCCAGCCGGTCCTGGCGACCGGCGCGCCGGCCACCCCTACCCCCGTCGACGCCGCACCCGCATCCCGGGCGCCGGCCGTCGTCCCTGCTGCAATTGAAGGAGTGAACTGATGCGCATCTGGGCCATTGCCAACCAGAAGGGCGGCGTCGGCAAGACCACGACCACCCTCGCGCTCGGGCGCGGTTTGGCCCTTCAGGGCCAGCGCGTGCTGCTGATCGACCTGGATCCGCACGCCTCACTGACGCGGGCCTTCGACATTCCGCTCGACCCACCGCCGGCCGGCGTGGTGGAACTGTTCGGCACCCCGCCGGCGGACCTGGCCACGCTCGCGCATCACAGCGAGATCGAGCACCTGGACTACGTATGCGGGCAGACTGCCCTGGCCACGCTGGAGCGCCGCAGCGCCAACCAGCCTGGCCTGGGCCTGGCCCTGCAGCAGGCGCTGACCCGTCACGCCGGCCAGCACGACTACGTGCTGCTGGACTGCCCCCCCACCCTGGGGCTGCTGATGATCAATGCGCTGGCCGCCGCCGACCGGGTGATCATCCCCACCCAGGCCGAGCCCCTGGCCCTGCACGGCCTGACCAGCATGGTGCGCACCGTGGACATGGTGGAGCGCTCGCGCCGCCGGCCCCTGCCCCAGTCGATCCTGCCGACATTGTTCGACCGCCGCACCCGTGCCGGCCACGACACCCTGCGCCAGATGCAGGACACCTACGGCGAGCGGGTCTGGACCGAGGCCGTCCCGGTCGATACCCGTATCTGCAACGTCAGGTCCCTGACCGTGCCGGTGGTCTCCAACGCCCAGCCCAGCCGTGGCCAGGCCGCCTACGAACGCGCCCTTGCCTGGCTGCTGGCCAGCAGCGCGGTGGCCATGGAGGAAGCGGCATGAGCACGCCAGGCGTCATCGACGACTATCTGGAAGGCCTGCTGCACGACCTGGCCGCGCCGCAGACGCCGGCGCCTGTCGCGGCGGTCCCCTCACCCGCACCCGCACCGGTCGATCCGTTGCCCAAAGACGTGGCCGCCTCGGTCCTGGCCGAGGCCGAGGCCGAAGCCGATCCGGCCCTGGCCGCGATCATGGCCACGCCCGCCACAACGATGCCGACCGGCCCCTCGTCCGAGGACATCGCCGCCTCGGTCCTGGCCGAGGCCGAAACCGATCCGGCGCTGGCCGCGATCATGGCCGCGCCCGCCGCACGGGTGCCGACCGGTCCTTCGCCCGAAGACATCGCCGCCTCCATCCTGGCCGAGGCCGAATCCGATCCGGCCCTGGCCGCGATGATGGCCGCGCCCGCCGCGCGGGCGCCGACCGGTCCTTCGCCCGAAGACATCGCCGCCTCGATCCTGGCCGAAGCCGAATCCGATCCAGCCCTGGCCGCGATCATGGCCGCGCCCGCCGCGCGGGCACCGGCCGGCCCCTCGGCGGACGACATCGCCGCCTCGATCCTGGCCGAAGCCGAGTCCGATCCGGCGCTGGCCGCGATCATGGCTGCGCCCGCCGCATCGGCGCCGGCCGGCCCCTCGGCGGACGACATTGCCGCCTCGATCCTGGCCGAAGCCGAATCCGATCCGGCGCTGGCCGCGATCATGGCCGCACCGGCCGCCCGTGCGACGCCTCCCCAGCCCCAGGCGGCGCATGCCAACGTGCCGTCCAACCTGCAATCCTTCCTGCCGCCCTCCCAGCCGCTGGAAAGCGCCAACACCCAGCACCGCCGCGCCCGCGACCGCAGCTCGCGCTGGCTGCGCCTGCGCTGCGGCAGCCAGGCCTATGCGCTGGAACTGCTGAAGGTGCAGGAGGTCGTCCTGCCCGCGCCGCTGCTGGCCCTACGCGGCACGGGTCCCTCGGTGCTGGGCATCATGAACCTGCGCGGCCAGGTGGTCCCGGTCATCGACCTGGGGCTGCACCTGGGCGCCAGCCCGATCGAAAGCGACGCGCAGACGCGCATCGTGGTGCTGGAGGAAAACGGCGAGACCCTGGGCCTGCGTGTGTCGGCCGTGGAAGATGTCACCAGCCTCACCGAGAACCAGATCGAGCCGCCGGACAACGCGCGCATCTGCCGAATTTCCAACCACCTGTTCCGCGGCGTCGCGCGCCTGGCTCAGCGCCCCATGATCCTGCTCGACGCCGAACGCCTGCTGCACTGAGCGCCTCCCGGCGCGCCCGCGCGACCCGCGCCGACCCCACGGCGGCGTCACTGCGCGCCACCGAGCAAGCCGCGTGCGTGCCAATAAGCAACCCCGACGCCTGCGCCCCCCCATTCAGCGAGCGTCGATCTTTGAACCGGCCCGGCCGGCGGACGAATCCGACGCTAAAGGTTCTTCCAATCCGGCCGCTACAGCGTGAGAACCATTTCGTGCGGAGCAACGATGAGCACAGTCCAACTCGGTGAGGATCTCGGCATCGAGACCAGTGCCGACCTCAAACAGATGCTGGCACCGCTCCTGTCCCAGGATGCGGCGGTGAACCTGGGCGCCGGCGATGTCCGTCGCATCCACACCGCTTCGGTCCAGGTGCTGTGCGCCTTCTTCGATGCCCGCCGCAAGGAAGGCCGGCCCACGGCTTTCGAAACCTGTAACGACACGCTCCGCGACGCGGCGCGACTGCTGGGGGTCAGCGACACGCTCGGCCTGCCGGCCACCCCCGACAAACTGGAATCTGTGGAGAACGCGGCATGAGCGCACGCATCTTGGTAGTGGACGATTCGGCGTCGATGCGCCAGATGGTCAGCTTTGCACTGACCTCGGCCGGCTTTGCCGTCGAAGAGGCCGAAGACGGCGCGGTGGCGCTGGGCCGGGCCAAGGGCTCGCGCTTCAACGCGGTGGTCACCGACGTCAACATGCCCAACATGGACGGCATCTCGCTGATCCGTGAGCTGCGCCAGCTGGCCGACTACAAGTTCACGCCGATGCTGATGCTCACCACCGAATCGGCGGCCGACAAGAAGTCCGAAGGCAAGGCCGCTGGCGCCACCGGCTGGCTGGTCAAGCCGTTCAACCCCGAACAGCTGGTCGCCACCGTCCAGAAAGTCCTGGGCTGACACCTCCCTTCTTCCGAACCGGATCTCGCGCCATGAGCATGGACCTTCAGCGTTTCCACGCCACCTTCTTCGAGGAAAGCCGCGAAGGCCTGGACGCAATGGAAGCCGGCCTGCTGTCGCTTGAACAGGGCAACCGCGATGCGGAGGTCATCAACTCGATCTTCCGCGCGGCGCACTCGATCAAGGGCGGCGCGGCCACCTTCGGCTTCGAGTCGATGGCCGGCCTGACCCACGTGCTGGAGACGCTGCTCGACGAGCTGCGTGCCGGCAAGCGCGAGGTCGAAGGCAACGCCATCGATGCGATCCTGGCCTCGGTCGACGTCCTGCGTGCCCTGCTGCGTGAAGCCGAGCACGGCACCCCGGCCGATCCCCAGGTCGTCCAGGCCGTGCGTGATCGCCTGCAGCAGGCGCTGGATGGCACCCCGGCCGCCGCCGCTGGGCCGGCCAAGGCGCAAGCCGCGCCGCCACCGGCCGAGCCGGAAGCCTGGAAGATCGCCTTCACGCCGGCGCCGGGCATGTTCATGAGCGGCAACGACCCGCTGCGCATCATCCGTGAGCTGGAAAACCTCGGCCCGCTGGAAGTGGCCTGCCGCAGCGAGCGCCTGCCGGCCTTCAAGGACCTGGATCCGCTGGAGGCCTACCTGGCCTGGGATCTGGGCCTGATCGGCAAGATTCCCCGCAGCGCGATCGCCGACACCTTCGCCTGGGTCGAGGACGACTGCGAGCTGGAGATCCGCGACGTGCCGCCGCCGAGCCTGGCCGTCGAGCCGCCGCCGGTGCTGACCGCCGCGCCCACCGCCAGCACCGCTGCACCGGCCGCGACCGTGGCCGCCAATGCGCCGGCAGGCAACGCCGCCGCGCAGGAAGCCGAAAGCTCCATCCGCGTCAGCGTCGACAAGGTCGATGCCCTGATCAACCTGGTCGGCGAACTGGTCATCACCCAGGCCATGCTCAAGCAGGTCTCCGGCGCCATCGACCCGGCCCATGCCGAACAGCTGTTCGCCGGCCTGGACCTGCTGGAGCGCAACACGCGCGACCTGCAGGAAGCGGTGATCGGCGTGCGCATGCTGCCCGTGGACGCGGTATTCCGCCGCTTCCCGCGCCTGGTACGCGACCTGTCCAGCCGCCTGGGCAAGCAGGTGCGCCTGCGCACCATCGGCGAGAGCACCGAGCTGGACAAGGGCCTGATCGAGAAGATCGCCGATCCGCTGGTGCACCTGGTCCGCAACTCCATCGACCATGGCCTGGAATTGCCCGATGCACGCCGCAGCGCGGGCAAGGACGAGACCGGCACCATCACCCTGGCCGCCTCGCACCAAGGCGGGCACATCGTCATCGAAGTCAGCGACGACGGCCGTGGCCTGAACCGCGAGAAGATCCTGTCCAAGGCGGCCGAGCGCGGCATCGTGGTGCCGGACAACCCCACCGACAGCCAGGTCTGGGACCTGATCTTCGCCCCGGGCTTCTCCACCGCCGACGCGGTCACCGACCTGTCCGGACGTGGCGTGGGCATGGACGTGGTCCGCCGCAACATCCAGGCGCTGGGCGGCGAGGTGCAGCTGGAAAGCAGCACCGGCCACGGCACCCGGGTGTTGATCCGCCTGCCGCTGACCCTGGCGATCCTGGACGGCATGACGGTCTCGGTCGCTGGCGAAACGGTGATCCTGCCGCTGGCCTATGTGCTCGAAGCCCTGCAGCCGTTGCCCGAGGACATCCGCACCATGGGCGGCGAAGGCCGTGTGCTGCGGGTCCGCGGCGAGTACCTGCCGATCATGTCCCTGAGCGATGCCTACGGCTACGGACGCACCGTCCAGGCCGACCCGCTGGTGGTGGTGGTCGAGGCCGACGGCCAGAAGATCGCGCTGGAAGTGGACGAACTGGTCGGCCAGCAACAGGTGGTGGTCAAGAACATCGAGAACAACTACCGCCGCATCGCCGGCATCTCCGGTGCCACCATCCTGGGTGACGGTCGCGTCGCCCTGATCGTGGACATCGGTGGCCTGGTGCGCTCGCTCAAGGTCCAGCAGGCCGCCTGACCCAGCCAACGCTGCAGTCACTGAAAAGCCCCGCCTCGCGCGGGGCTTTTTTTCGGTTCTTCGCTGATTAGCGTGGAGCTTTTCCTGCCTATCGGTACCCTCGACGACTGACTTTCAGGGCTCGAGGGTGGGTCATGTTGGACCGGAAGACGATAGAGAGGCTGGGCGGCTGGGAAGGCTACCGGGTGGAGCGGATCGTCTGGCCGGAAGGCGAGAGCCGAACCGTCACCATCTACCTCAAGCCATCGGGACGCACGATGTACTGCGAGCAGTGCGGCAGCCGGTGCCGCCAGGTCCATGAGACGACCGTTCGCCGGGTTCGGGACCTGCCACTGATGGCGCTTCAGGTGAGGCTGGTGGTGCCGCGCCGGCGGGTCTGGTGCGAGCAGTGTGGCGGGCCGCGGCTGGAGAAGCTGGCCTGGCTGGGGCGTTACCAGCGGGTCACCGACCGGTTGGCCGAGGCGGTCAGCCAATTGCTTGTATCCAGCAACATCATCGCTGTGGCGCGCTTCTTCCAGCTGGGCTGGCACACGGTCAAGTCGCTGGACAAGGCTAGGCTGCGCCAGATGATCCAGGAGCCGGACTGGAGCCAGATCCACTATCTAGCGATGGACGAGTTCGCCCTGCACAAAGGCCACCGCTATGCCACGGTGGTGGTCGATCCGATCCGTCGCCAGGTCCTGTGGGTCGGCAACGGCCGATCGCGCGAGACTGCCAGGGCCTTCTTCGAGCAGCTTCCCGAGGGGGTTGCCAGGCAGATCCGGGCGGTGGCCATCGACATGACCACCGCCTACGAGCTGGAGATCCAGGCCAACTGTCCCAACGCGGAGATCGTCTATGACCTGTTCCATGTCGTGGCCAAGTACGGACGCGAGGTAATCGATCGGGTGCGGGTAGACCAGGCCAACCAGCTGCGGAGCGACAAGCCGGCCCGCCGGGTAATCAAGTCCAGCCGCTGGCTGCTGTTGCGCAACCGGGAGAACCTGGACCGACGCCAGACGGTGCAGTTGGACGAGTTGCTGGAAGCCAACCAGCCGCTACTCACCGCTTATCTGATGCGAGACGAGCTCAAGCGCCTGTGGTTCTACCGCCATCCCGGCTATGCCAGAAAGGCCTGGGATCACTGGCTGGAGCAGGCCCTGGGCAGCGGCATCGCCTCGCTATCCCTCTTTGCACAACGGCTCAGGGCCTACCTGAACGGGATCCTGTCCCGATGCCGGCACCCGCTCAATACCAGCATCGTCGAAGGCATCAACAACACCATCAAGGTCATCAAGCGCAGGGCCTACGGCTACCGCGACCAGGAGTACTTCTTCCTCAAGATCCGCTCAGCCTTCCCCGGTATTTAGCGAAGAACCTTTTTTTCGTGTCCGGATCGACCAAAGTCGAATGAGCACGGGCACCAAATTCGCTCAAGCGCGCCGGCCCCAGGCCGTTACTTATGGCACGGGACACGACGTGAAAACGCCACTGCACACGTGCGCTGCGCGTCATCCCGTCACGCCAACATCGAGCGCAGACGAGGTGCCCATGAACTGGTTCCGCAACCTACCCATCGCGAAGAAGCTCGCGCTCGCCTTCGTCGTGACCACGGTGATGACCCTGGCGCTGGGCGGCTTTTCGCTGCTGCGTCTACATACTGCCAACGTCCAGCTTGGCGCGATCAGCCACCAGTTGATGCCCTCGGTCGGACACCTGTCCGAGATGCGCGCGCTGCTGGGCGAATACCGCACCTACGAGATCTCCCAGCTCGCGCAGGATGGCGATGCGGCCAAGATCCGCGAGTACGACCAATTGCTGGAGCAAACCCAGCGCAAGATCCTGGAGGAAGAGGCCGGCTACCGCACCCTGTCCGCCGACGCCTCGGCCGCCGAGTCAGCCGTGTTCGCCAAGGTCGAGAACGCACGCGGAGCCTACTTCGCCGCGCATGAGCGGATCGCCGCGGCGGTGGCCAAGGGCGATTTCGCCAGTGCGCGCGAGATTTCCGCCGACCAGTCGCGTCCGGCCCGTCGTGAACTGTTCGCCGCGCTCAAGGCGCTGTCCGAGCTCAACATGCGTGAGCTGGGCGAGGAAGTGCTGGCCTCCGAGACCGATCACACCGCCACCGTGACCGCCCTCGCCTGCGCGATGGCGCTGATCGCGACGCTGGCGGCGGTGTTGGGCTGGGCCCTCAGCCGGACCGTTGCACGGCCCTTGGGCCAGGCCGCGCGCGTTGCGCACGCCATCGCGCAGGGCAACCTGGACAACGCCATCGTCAGCACGTCCCGTGACGAGCCAGGCCTCCTGTTGGAGAGCATGCAGCGCATGCAGCACCAGCTCAAGGCGGTCACTGCCGCCCAGCGTGAGATGTCCGAGCAGCACGCGGCCGGCGCCATCAGCCACCGCATGGACGCGGCCAGCTTCCCGGGCGAGTTCGGCCGCATGGTGGCCGACACCAACCAGCTGGTCGCCGAACACATCGCGGTCAAGATGCAGGTCATCGAGCTGGCCCAGCGCTACGCCATCGGCGATCTGAGCCAGGACATGCCGCGCCTGCCCGGCGAAAAGGCGGTCATCACCCGCACGATGGACGAGGTCAAGCGCAGCTTGAGCGACCTCAGCCAGGAGATCTCCCGCCTGAGCGCCGCAGCGGCCCAGGGCGACTTCAGCCAGCGCGGCGATGCCCAGCGCTTCCAGTACGACTTCCGCGCGATGGTCGACAACCTCAACGCGCTGATGACCACCGCCGACGTCAACCTGGCGGCCATCTCCGGCGTGCTGCGCGGCGTGGCCGACGGCAGGCTGGACGTGCGCATGGACGGCCAGTTCCATGGCGTGTTCGATGCCATGCGCAACGATGTCGAGGCCACGGTCAATCAGCTGTCCGCCGTGTTGACCGCGCTGCGCGAGATGTCCAGCCAGCATGCCGCCGGCACCATCAGCTACCGCATGGACGCCGAGCGCTTCCCCGGCGAGTACGGCCGCATGGTCGCCGACACCAACCAGCTGGTGGCCGACCACATCTCGGTCAAGATGCAGATCATCAAGCTGGCCCAGCGCTATGCGATCGGCGACCTGAGCCAGGACATGGCGCGCCTGCCCGGCGAGAAGGCGGTCATCACCCAGACCATGGACGAGGTCAAGCACAACCTGACGGCGATCAACCAGGAGATCGCGCGCCTGTCCGGGGCCGCGGCCGGCGGCGACTTCAGCACCCGGGGCGACGCCGAGCGCTTCCAGTTCGAATTCCGCGCCATGGTCGAAAGCCTCAACCAGCTCATGGCCACCGCCGACGGCAACCTGGCCTCGCTCTCGCACCTGCTGCGCGCGGTGGCCCAGGGCGACCTGAGCGTGCGCATGGAAGGCCAGTTCCAGGGCGTTTTCGCCACCATGCGCGACGATGCCAACACCACGGTCGAGCGCCTGACCGAGATTGTCAGCCGCATCCAGCAGGCCGCCGGCGACATCAATACCGCCGCCACCGAGATCGCCGCGGGCAATGCCGACCTGTCCACACGCACCGAGCAGCAGGCCGCCAACCTGGAGGAAACCGCCGCCTCGATGGAGGAACTGACCTCCACGGTCAAGCAGAACGCGGACAACGCGCGCCAGGCCAACCAACTGGCGGTGGGCGCGGCCGATGTCGCCTCGCGCGGTGGAGAAGTGGTTGGCAAGGTGGTCAGCACCATGTCCGGCATCGAGCGGCAGTCCCGCAAGATCGCCGACATCATCACGGTGATCGACGGCATCGCCTTCCAGACCAACATCCTGGCGCTCAACGCCGCAGTGGAAGCCGCGCGTGCCGGCGAACAGGGCCGTGGCTTTGCGGTGGTCGCCTCCGAGGTGCGTACCCTGGCCCAGCGTTCGGCCAACGCGGCTAAGGAGATCAAGCTGCTCATCGACGCCTCGGTTTCCGAGGTCGCCGTTGGCTCGGAGCTGGTCAACAAGGCCGGCCAGACCATGGGCGAGATCGTGGCTTCGGTGCAGCGAGTGACCGACATCATGGCCGAGATCTCCGCGGCCTCGCAGGAGCAGTCCTCGGGCATCGAGCAGATCAACCTGGCCGTGACCCAGATGGACGAAACCACCCAGCAGAACGCGGCGCTGGTGGAAGAAGCCACGGCCGCGGCGCGGGCGATGGAGCATCAGGCCACCCAGTTGGGGACCGCCGTGTCGATCTTCCGCATCGAGCAACGTGCCAGCGGCACCAAGCCCGAGACGGCCAAGTCGGCTCCCCCGGTGCCCTCCCTGCCGGTGACCGCGCTGCGACCGGCCCGCGCGGCCGCTTCCACGCAGGCGCGCTCCCAGCAGGCACAGGTGGCGACGGCCGACACCCACTGGCAGGAGTTCTGAGCTGGCGCGGCGCCCCGATCCACCGGGGCGTCGCGCGGGAAGGCGACGCGTCGCCGCCAACCCGTCTTCGCCGACACAACAGCAAACAACCGCACATGCCGAATGTGACTCAAGGACCACACCAACCCCGCCGATAAGGAAGACGTCGGACGTGTCGCACTACAGCACCCCAGCGAGAACGGATGCCGCTGCCCCTTTTCACGCCATCCTCTTCTGGAGCTTCCATGTCCACCGACCGCCCCACTGGCCTGACCAGCATCAGCGGCAAAATCCACGCCGCGCTTGGCCTGGGGCTCGGGTTGATCCTGATCTGCGCCCTGGGAGGGCTGGCCTCGGCATGGTTCAGCCTGTCCGATGCCGTGCCCCCGGCGGTCAACCGTGCGCAAAAGGGCGAAGCCCTCGCGCTGGAGTTCAGGATCCAGGTGCAGGAATGGAAGAACGTCCTGATCCGCGGGGGCGATGCGTCCCTGCGCGACAAATACCTGAAGGCTTTCCAAGAAAGCGGCAAGCGTGTCCAGGATGCGGCCTCCCAGATCGCCAACGAGGCAAGGCAGGCGGACAAGGCCAAGGCCGCCGACCTGGCCGCACGCTTCGGTGCACAGCATGCAACCCTGCAGGCGCAATACGATGCCGCCCTGGTGCAGTTCCAGTCCAATGGCTATGACACCCGCGCCACCGACCTGCTGGTCCGCGGCATGGATCGGCCGCCCACCCAGACCCTTGATGCCCTGAACCAGACGCTGAGTGAGGATGCCAAGATCGCGGTCGTGGCCAACGTCGCGCGCGCGCGCAGCAAGCTGATGGTCTCCGCGCTGCTCACCATCGCAACCGCCCTGGCGCTGCTGGTGGGGTTGGGAGTGTGGCTCAAGCGCGCCATCGTCGCGCCGATCATGGCGCTGTCCAACAGCGCCCAGCGCATGGCCCAGGGCGATCTGCAGGCCATCAACAGCTGGCGTGCCAATGACGAACTCGGGCTGTTGACCCGCAGCATGGACACCATGCAGGAACAGCTGAGGTCGGTGATCGCAGCCCAGCGCGAAATGTCCGAACAGCACGCAGCCGGCACCATCAGCCACCGGATGGACGCATCGCGCTTCCCTGGCGCCTACGGCCGCATGGTCGACGACACCAATCAGTTGGTGGCTGACCATATCGCGGTGAAGATGAGCATCATCGAGCTGGCCCAGCGCTATGCCATCGGCGACCTGAGCCAGGACATGACGCGGCTGCCCGGCGAGAAGGCGGTCATCACCCGGACCATGGACGAGGTCAAGCACAACCTGACCGCGATCAACCAGGAGATCTCGCGCCTGTCTGGCGCGGCAGCCCGCGGCGATTTCAGCGTGCGCGGCGACGCGGAAGGCTTCCAGTACGACTTCCGCGCCATGGTCGAGGCGTTGAACACGCTGATGGCCACGGCCGATGACAACCTGCATGCGCTGTCGCGGCTGCTGCGCGCCATCGCCGACGGCGACCTGACCCATCGCATGGAAGGCGAGTTCCATGGCGTGTTCGCCACCATGCGCGATGATGGCAATGCCACCATCGAGCGCCTGACCGACATCGTCAGCGGCATCCAGGATGCGGCAGGCAGCATCAACACCGCTTCCAGCGAGATCGCCGCCGGCAACAGCGACCTGTCGGTGCGCACCGAGCAGCAGGCCGCCAACCTGGAAGAAACCGCGGCTTCGATGGAGGAGCTGACCTCCACGGTCAAGCAGAACGCCGAGCATGCCCGCCAGGCCAATCAGCTGGCCGCAGGCGCCGCTGACGTGGCTTCCAAGGGTGGCGCGGTGGTCGGTCAGGTGGTCACCACCATGTCCGACATCGAGACCTCCTCCAAGAAGATCGCCGAGATCATCTCGGTCATCGACGGCATCGCCTTCCAGACCAATATCCTGGCGCTCAATGCCGCGGTGGAAGCCGCCCGTGCCGGCGAACAGGGCCGTGGCTTTGCCGTGGTCGCCTCCGAGGTGCGCACCCTGGCCCAGCGTTCGGCCAGTGCGGCCAAGGAGATCAAGGGCCTGATCGACGACTCGGTGAGCAAGGTGGCCAACGGCTCGGCCCTGGTCGACCAGGCCGGCAAGACCATGGGCGAGATCGTGACCAGCGTGCAGCGGGTGACCGACATCATGAGTGAGATCGCGGCCGCCTCGCAGGAGCAGTCCTCGGGTATCGAGCAGGTCAACCTGACCGTCACCCAGATGGACGAGGCCACCCAGCAGAACGCCGCCCTTGTCGAGGAAGCCACCGCCGCCGCGCGCTCGATGGAAGAACAGGCCGGGCAACTGGCATCGGCGGTGGCCGTGTTCAAGATCAAATCACCGATGACCAACGCCTCACGCCAGCCGAGCGCTCCGACGGCAGAAGTCGCGGCCGTCCGTGGGCGACGACAGGCCAAGCACGGCGCCCCCGCCAGGACCGCCCACCGCGTCGCAGCTGCCGCGCCCAGCGGCAACGAGTGGCAGACGTTCTGACAACTCGATGACCAACTCCTGCCATGCAGGCAGTGAGTCACGGGACATGGCAAACCGGGCCGTTGCTTGACGGCCCGGTATCAAGCACCGCGACACGCGCATGGCCGTGCAAGGACGCAACGCCTGGATCCATCGAGCATGTCAAACCGCCGTGTCCCTAGCGCCATCTCGCACATCTCCGCAGACGTGACACTAAAGCGACCGAAATTTTCGAAATGCGATGACAGGGAACGCGCGCACCAAGCCGGCCAAAAGCCAAGCCGGAACGCCTCATCAAAAACAACAAGATGAATTCACCGGGAGTTGTCGGTTCAGATCCATCACAGACAAGACATCTTCCAAGAACACGACGCGCTTCCTGACACCCCGACTCTCACCATCTGGACCACTGCGATGACGACATTCAAGAACCTCAGTCTTTCCGCCAGGATGGCACTCAGTTTCGCCACCATCGTGCTGATCACCCTGATCATCGGCACCATCAGTCTGACCAGCCTGTCCTCGCTGAACGCGGCGGCAGACATGAACGACCATACCTACAACGTGCTGGCCACCGGCGAGCTGATGAAAGCCGACGCCCTCAACGTCGAAACCGGCGCGCGCGGCTACTTGCTGTCAGGCGAAAAGGAGAGTCTTCAGCCCTTCACCGACGGCCAGGCCAGCTTTGAGAAAAACTTCGCCGAAGCCAAGCGCCTGACCCAGGACAACCCGAATCAGCAGACGCGGCTGCAGAAGCTGCATACCGCGTTCGATGAGCTGGTCCGCGTGGAACAGCAGATCATCGCCGTGCGCGAACACTCCAGCGACATGGCGCAGATCGCCTCCCAGTTCAATCAGGCGCCCGACCGCGCCGTCATGAAGTCGATTCGCGAGATCCTCAGCGCGTTCGACAACGAAGAGCGCACCCTGCTGGCCGAGCGCAGCGCAACGCTGGCCAAGGTTCGCGCGCAGAACAAGTGGGCGGTCCTGGTGGGCAACCTGCTGGTCATCACGGCCGCCATCGGCATGGCGGTGCTGATCCGCCGGCAGTTGCTCAAGCGGCTCGGCGCCGCCATTGGCGTGGCTGATTCCATTTCCCGCGGCAAGCTCGACAATTCAATCGACTTGCGCAGCAAGGACGAGGCGGGCGCGCTGCTGCTGAGCATGGACAAGATGCAGAGCCAGTTGCAGGCGGTGCTCGCCGCGCAGGTGGAGATGGCCCAGCGCCACGACGCCGGCCAGATCAGCTTCCGCATGGACGAGACCGCCTTCCCCGGCGACTACGGGCGCATGGTCCGCGACAGCAATGCGCTGGCCGCTTCGCATATCGCGGTCAAGATGCGCCTGGTACAGCTCATGGGCCGCTACGCCGTTGGCGACCTGTCCGAGGACATGGATCGCCTGCCCGGCGAGAAGGCCGTGCTCACCGAGACCATGGACACGGTCAAGTACAACCTGACCGCGATGAACCGCGAGATCAAGGATCTGGCCGGTGCCGCTGCGGCCGGCGACTTCAGCGTCCGTGGCGACGCCGAGCGCTTCCAATACGACTTCCGACTGATGGTCGACAGCCTCAACCAGTTGATGGCCACCGCCGACAGCAACCTGCAGGCCCTGTCCATCCTGTTGCAGGCCATTGCCGGCGGCGACCTCACCTCCCGCATGGAAGGCGACTTCCAGGGCGTTTTCGCCACCATGCGCGACGATGCCAACGCCACCGCCCAGCAGTTGGCCGACATCGTGGGCCGCATCCAGACCGCTGCGCTCAGCATCAACAGCGCCGCCAGCGAGATCGCCGCCGGCAACAGCGACCTGTCGGTGCGTACCGAACAGCAGGCCGCCAGCCTGGAGGAGACCGCCGCCTCCATGGAGGAGCTGACCTCCACGGTCAGGCAGAACGCGGAAAGCGCCCGCCAGGCCAACCAGCTGGCCGTCGGCGCCGCCGACGTGGCCTCCAAGGGCGGCGCGGTCGTCGGTCAGGTGGTCACCACCATGTCCGACATCGAGACCTCCTCCAAGAAGATCGCCGAGATCATCTCGGTCATCGACGGCATCGCCTTCCAGACCAATATCCTGGCGCTCAATGCCGCGGTGGAAGCCGCCCGTGCCGGCGAACAGGGCCGTGGCTTTGCCGTGGTCGCCTCCGAGGTGCGCACCCTGGCCCAGCGTTCGGCCAGTGCGGCCAAGGAGATCAAGGGCCTGATCGACGACTCGGTGAGCAAGGTGGCCAACGGCTCGGCCCTGGTCGACCAGGCCGGCAAGACCATGGGCGAGATCGTGACCAGCGTGCAGCGGGTGACCGACATCATGAGTGAGATCGCGGCCGCCTCGCAGGAGCAGTCCTCGGGTATCGAGCAGGTCAACCTGACCGTCACCCAGATGGACGAGGCCACCCAGCAGAACGCCGCCCTTGTCGAGGAAGCCACCGCCGCCGCGCGCTCGATGGAGCAACAGGCCGGACAACTGAGCCAGGCCGTGGCCCTGTTCAAACTCGATGCCGCCACGACCATCGCCGCAGCACCGCCCGCGCAGCGTCCCGCTCGCGTCCAGACCCACGCCACCCCCAAATCTTCCGGGCCGGTCGCGCGCCTGCAACGCACGGCATCGCGCGCAGTCGCGACCGCGGAAGATCGGCAGTGGCAGGAGTTCTAAAAACCGTAAGGTCGCACGGCGGCCATCGCGAGGCGCTATCAGCGCCTCGCGATATGGCCACCTCACCCACCACGACGGGCTGACGCGTTGCGCCAGCCCCCTTCGGACAGGGTCACACGCTCAAGAAGGCCAATCCTGCGCCGATATAGAAACCAGCACTGCACCACCAGTGGGCAAGCGCAAGGACGACGACCGCACGCGCCTTTCGCGCGCCCGGGGCCCATCGCATTCCATCACGAACACGTCTGGAGTCGCCATGAAGCCCTTCGCACTCGCCAGCTGTCTGACTTTGTGCAGTATCGCCAACCTGGCCCAGGCCCAGTCGGAACCGATCGCCACCGACCGCCCCGATTTCGTCGAATCCAGCCTGACGGTCGGCGACCGCCGCCTGCAGGTGGAAACCAGCGTGGCCTGGGAACGCGATGACGGTCTCGACGGGTACAGCACGCCGACCCTGTTCCGCTACGGCATCGGCCCGGACTGGGAACTCCGCCTGGAAACCGACGGCTGGCAGACCGTGGACGCCCCAGCCGGCGGGCGAGACTCCGGATTCTCCGACGTCTCATTGGGCGTCAAGCGTCATCTGACCAGCGAGGTCGGCGGCGCGACACTGGCCTGGCTGCTGCATGTCGATCTGCCCAGCGGCGCACACAGTGTGCGCGGCCGCGGTGCACGCACGTCGTTGCGCCTGGTGGCCGAGTGGGAACTCAGCGACAGCGTTTCGGCCGGCGTCATGCCTGGCCTGATCCACGACGCGGACGAGGATGGGCACCGCTACACCGCCGGAATCTTCGGCGCGGTGATCGGCAAGGCATGGAGCGAACGCAGCCGCTCGTTCGTGGAAGTGGCACTCCCGCAGATCGCGCATCACGACGACGGCGGCACCCTCGCCCAGCTGAATGTCGGTTCGGCCTGGCTGCTCAACCAGGATGTACAGGTGGACGTGGTCTACAGCCACGGCCTCAACGACCGCTCGCCCGACCACGCGGTCGGCGCGGGCCTGTCCTTCCGCTTCTGAGTGAACCGGACCCATGAAGATCATGCATATGCTCGCCATCCTGGTGCTGGTGGCGGTTCTCGCCTTGCTGTCACTGAGCGGCGTCGGCTACTTCGCACGGCAGGGCCTGCTGAGTTCGGTTTCCGCGCAGGTCGTGTCTTCCGATGCGCTGCGCAACCACATGCAGGCCGACATGATGCACGACGCACTTCGCAGCGACGTGACCGCCGCTATGCTGGCCGCAACGCAGCAGGATGCGGACGGCCTCAAGGCCGCACGTGACTCGCTGGGCGAACACGCCGCCGAATTCCACCAGGCACTGGCCGAAAACCGCAAGCTGCCATTGGATCCCACCCTGCGCGCCCAGCTCGATGCGGTGACCCCAACCCTGCAGCGGTACATCACCGCCGCCGACAAGGTGCTTTCGCTGACCGAAAGCCAAGCTGACAACCGCGCTGCCTACAGCGACTTCACCGACCAATTCACTCGCCTGGAAACCAGCATGAGTGAGATCAGCGACCGCATCGTGGCGCTGAACGAACAAAGCCGAGAAGCCGCCGAACAGCAAAGCCGGCGCGCGACCTGGCAGCAGGCCGGCGCGGTGATCGTGGCGGTGCTATGCCTGGCTGGCGCCGCCGGCTGGATCATCCGATCGGTCGCGCAACTGCTTGGCGGCGAACCGCGGGTGGCGATGGCCGCGGCGCAGCACATCGCCGAAGGCCGCCTGGATCAGCCGATCCCGGTCGCAGCCAAGCATGGACGCAGCTTGATGGCGGCGCTGGCGCGGATGCAGAAGCAGCTGCGCGAACAGATCGAGCAGGAACGCAGCGTCGCCGCCGAGAACTTGCGCATCCGCACGGCCCTGGACAACGCCTCGACCGGCATGTACATCGCCGATCCCGACCTCACCATCATCTATGCCAACACCGCGCTGCAGACCCTGCTGCAGACCCACGCCGAGGACATCCAGGCCTGCGCGCCGGCCTTCAACCGGTCCCTGCCCCTGCTTGGCCAGCCGGTGGCATTGCTGGAAGTCGGCAACTCGCAGGATGCGGAGATCTACCAGCAGCTCGATCGCCAGGGCTCGGCACAACGCGAGGTCCGCTATGGCGACGTGTGCATCGCGCAGGAGATCACCGCCATCCGCGGTGCCGGCGGCGCGCACCTGGGCTTTGTCTGCGAATGGCGCGACCGCACCGACGAGGCCCAGGTGGAAGCGGAAATCGCAGCCGCGGTGCGCAGCGCCGCCGTCGGCGACCTCTCTCAGCGCATCGACCAACAGGGCAAGCAGGGCTTCTTCCTGATGCTGGCACAGCAACTCAACGGTCTGCTGGACGCCAACGCGGCCAGCATCGCCGAGGTCTCGCGACTGCTCAGTGCGCTGGCCGCCGGTGACCTCACCGTGCGCATGGAAGGTGACTTCCAGGGCGTGTTCGCCACCATGCGCGACGATGCCAACGCCACCGCCGACCAGTTGGCCGACATCGTGGGCCGGATCACACACGCCTCGATGGCGATCAATACCGCAGCCGGCGAGATCGCCGCAGGCAACGACGACCTGTCGGTGCGCACCGAGCAGCAGGCCGCCAATCTGGAAGAGACCGCCGCGTCCATGGAGGAGCTAACCTCCACGGTCAAGCAGAACGCCGAGCACGCCCGCCAGGCCAACCAGCTGGCCGTCGGCGCTGCAGACGTGGCCTCCAAGGGTGGCGCGGTGGTCGGTCAGGTGGTCACCACCATGTCCGACATCGAGACCTCCTCCAAGAAGATCGCCGAGATCATCTCGGTCATCGACGGCATCGCCTTCCAGACCAACATCCTGGCGCTCAACGCCGCGGTGGAAGCCGCGCGTGCCGGCGAGCAGGGCCGCGGTTTTGCCGTGGTCGCCTCCGAGGTGCGCACCCTGGCCCAGCGTTCGGCCAATGCCGCCAAGGAGATCAAGAGCCTGATCGACGACTCGGTGAGCAAGGTGGCCAATGGGTCGGCCCTGGTGGACCAGGCCGGCAAGACCATGGGCGAGATCGTGACCAGCGTGCAGCGGGTCACCGACATCATGGGCGAGATCTCGGCGGCCTCGCAGGAGCAGTCCTCGGGCATCGAGCAGGTCAACCTGACCGTCACCCAGATGGACGAGGCCACCCAGCAGAACGCCGCCCTGGTCGAGGAAGCCACCGCAGCCGCGCGCTCGATGGAGGAGCAGGCTCAGGAATTGATCGGAACAGTCTCCCTGTTCCGGTTGACGGCCACCCCGAACTCAGCCCCGCGCAGTAGCAGGCTCGAAGGCACGGCGGCCCCCACGCCCAAGACCAAGCCCCACTTGGTCGCTAAGCCCAAGCTGGTGGCCGCCGCCGAAGCCAGTGGAGCTGAACGCTAAGGTCAGCGCCGCCGTCCCGATGCGACACAGAAGGCCGCGCTCCTCCGGGAGCGCGGCCTTCTTTATGGCCTCTACGCTTTGCCAGCCTTGGGCCGCACCGTGCAGTCGCAGACCCAACGGCTTCTCCGCCTCATGACAGAGCTCGACTGCCTCGAATCGGAACGCTCCTTGCAACGCTGAGCAACACCGCACACCGTCGGGCGCCGTTGGAACGCCCTCAACCACGAACAACTTGTGTAGTTGTGATTCTACGTAGAAGCAAACTTCAGTTCGATTTAGGTGAGTCGCTATCAGAGCAGCGACGTGAATATTTCTTCACCCAAAAGCAGTTCTCCGCGCCGCCGACACCTTCCATTCGTGGCTCTTCCAGAGACTTGAACATGAACAAATTCCTGCAACGCTACAACGTAGGTCGCCGCCTGGGAGCCGCCTTTGGCGTGCTCATTTTGCTGTCGGGGCTGTTGGTCGCAGTCGGCATGGTCACCCTCTCCAGCGCACGCAGTGAGCTGGACAACATCGTCAAGGTCAATATCGAGAAAACGCGCCTGGGGAGCGCGATGCGCGATGCAAATTCCAACATCTTCATTGCCATGGGCACCCTGCTCATGACCACCACCGAGGAGTTGAACAAGCAGGCCATCGCCACCATCAAGCGCGAACGCGACGCGTACCAGGCTGCACGTGACGCAATGGAGGCGTTTCCTGCCTCGGCGGAGGCCCGTAAGAATCGCGACGAGATCGACCGTAACCGCGACATCGCCAGGGCCTTGAACGATCAAGTCATCGCGCTGGGCCTGCAGAACAAGAACATCGAGGCTCAAACCTTGATGAGCGAGCAGGCGCGGCCTGCGATGCTGGCCTGGCAGGCCAGCATCGCCCAAAACCTCGCCATGCAGGAAAAGCAGAGTTCGGCCAGCTATGCCCAGGCCGTGGCGTCCATGCAGCGCGGGAAATGGATGTTGATGAGCGGCGGCGTGGCCGTACTGCTCATCAGCGGCCTGCTTGCCCTGGCCATCACGCGCAGCCTGACGGTGCCACTGGCACGTGCAACCCGCGCCGCCGAGGCCATCGCCGCCGGCAACCTGGACAATGATGTGCGCACCGAGGCCAACGATGAAAGCGGCCGGCTGCTCAAGGCCATGGGCGGCATGCAGCTGCAGCTGCAACGCTTCTCCAGCGAGACCGCGCGCATGATCGAACTGCACGCCGACAAGGACATCTCCCATCGCATGCCGGTGGACTTTCCCGGCGTGTATGGCGAACTGAGCAAGGGCATCAACACGATGATGTTCGAGCACCTGGATGCCATCGTCGATGCCATTGGCGTCCTCAACGAATACGCCAATGGCGACCTGCGCCGCGACGCACGCCGCCTGCCCGGCAGCCGTGCGGTTCTGCATGAATCGATGGATGCCGCCAAGGCCAGCCTGCTGGCGATCAATACCGAGATCAAGCGCCTGGCCGGCGCGGCGGCTTCGGGCGATTTCACCGCACGCGGCGACGAGCGGGCCTTCGACCACGATTTCCGGGTCATGGTCGGTGACCTGAACCGCCTGATGTCCACCGCCGACACAAGCCTCCAGTCGCTGTCGGTGCTGCTCAGGGCGATCGCCGAAGGGGATCTGACGCAGCGCATGAGGGGCGAGTTCCACGGTGTCTTTGCCGCCATGCGCGACGACGCCAACGGCACCTGCGACAAGCTGGCGCAGATCGTGGGCAGCATCCAGGACGCGGCAGGCAGCATCAATACCGCTTCCAGCGAGATCGCCTCGGGCAACAACGACCTGTCTCAACGTACCGAGCAGCAGGCCGCCAACCTGGAAGAGACCGCCGCCTCCATGGAGGAGCTGACCTCCACGGTCAAGCAGAACGCCGAGCATGCCCGCCAGGCCAACCAACTGGCCGTCGGCGCCGCCGACGTGGCCTCAAAGGGTGGTGCGGTGGTCGGTCAAGTGGTCACCACCATGTCCGATATCGAGACCTCCTCCAAGAAGATCGCCGAGATCATCTCGGTCATCGACGGCATCGCTTTCCAGACCAACATCCTGGCGCTCAACGCCGCGGTGGAAGCCGCGCGTGCCGGCGAACAGGGCCGCGGCTTTGCCGTGGTCGCCTCCGAGGTGCGCACCCTGGCCCAGCGTTCGGCCAACGCGGCCAAGGAGATCAAGGGCCTGATCGACGATTCGGTGAGCAAGGTCGCCAATGGTTCGGCCCTGGTCGACCAGGCTGGCAGGACCATGGGCGAGATCGTGTCCAGCGTGCAGCGGGTGACCGACATCATGGGCGAGATCTCGGCGGCCTCGCAGGAGCAGTCCTCGGGTATCGAGCAGGTCAACCTGACCGTGACCCAGATGGACGAGGCCACCCAGCAGAACGCCGCCCTGGTCGAGGAAGCCACCGCCGCGGCGCGCTCGATGGAAGAACAGGCCACACGCCTGACCGAGACGGTCTCGCTATTCAAGCTGGCCAATCAGTCCACCTCCATCGCCCAGCCAAAGCCGCACCGTCGCGCAACGGTGGCACGACCAGCACCACTACCGTGCTAGGCAACACAGCCGTCGAAGGCAGGCGTAACGCGCGGGGGATCGCGGTGGACCATGAGTCCTGGCAGGCTCGCTGAGCCTGGAGCACGCCGTCCGATGACCTGCGGACGGCCTCACCGCCGCCCTCCCGCGCTGCGTCTGTCGCGTCTAGTGGCGCTCAGGCTGACGAACAAGCATTCGCCCAGCAACGCGGCAACGCCGTCATATCCTGCTTCCTGACCACCGGGATGGACGATTGGCCAGGGGGCGCCGACTCATGCCCCTCAACGCTAAGGACACGACCCCGCCCGCTTCGGACCGCCGCTCCCTTCGGGGGAGCGCCACGGCCCCGGAATACGCGTGCGCGTCAGGGTGTAGATAGTGGTGCTCGATCGGGAGGCCTAATCGGCCCTGTGCAAATCACGCACCGTTCCTTGTCCAATACCGCTCACCGGCTCGATCCGGCCAAGCCATGTTCGATCAACTCGCATTTGGTCTGCGAGCGTGGGTAACACGTGCTCTCTGCGCTGGCACCAACCGCGAGGTAACCCTGATCCCGTGCAGGCCTGGCGAGGTTCGATGCCTCGTCGTCTTGTCCGCGCCCAGCGTTAGCGGACTTTCCACTCGTGCCCTGCGCATGTCACCGATCGTTGCGTTGGCCGCCTTGTGCCCGGCGTCACCGCCGCCATGCCTCCTGCGTGCACTAACGATAATTCCGTCACACCTGTGCGTCGGAGCAAGTCCGATTCACGATAGATGCTCGATAGGTCAAATGCCCCGGACCGCGGCAATCTCAACCGGGATAAACATTAACCCTATCACTTGATTATCGATTAACCGCTCTCCGATCTTTGGTGAACCCGGCCAACGTCCATCGCGTATTCATCGAAAGACTGATGAATCGACCGCAGTATTGCGCCGGCTTGAAAACTTCAACCTGCAGTGATGCAGGAAATTTCCTTGAAGGCATTACTAAAGTATGCCCGGCCTATCGTCGATACATATTCCCGCCTGAGCGAATTCCTCGCGGCGTTGACATCGGCCCCAGTTCACCTGCTCGGCGGTCCATCACAGTTAAATATCGTCCTGACGGGACATGGAGATCAAGTTAATGAACGCTCTCTTGCAACGCTACAACGTCGGCTATCGCCTCACCGCAGCCTTCGCGTTGTTGATCCTGCTTTCGGCAGGTCTTGCCGTCACCGGCTTTGTCGGCATGAGCAGTGCCCGTGAGCAGTTGGATATCATCGTCCTGGACCGCATGGAAAAGGTCGACCTCGGCAACCAGATGCTGGACGCCAACTTCGCCATCCTCAACGCGCTGGGCGTGTGCTCGACAACCGATGATCAAAGCACGATCCAGACCGCGCTTTCCGGCATCACTGAGCAACGAAAGCGCTACCAAGACCTGCGTGGCAAGTTCGAAAATTTTTCCAGTAGCGAGGCCGGACGCAAGCTCCGCGCCGCGATGGATGAAAAGCGGAGTGTCGCCGGCAAGATCAATGATCAGGTCATCAAGCTGTGTTCGACCAACGAGAATCTCCAAGCTCAGACCTTGCTGAACCAGAAGGCACGTCCGGCCGTCATGGAGTGGCAAGAGGGCATCCGCGCCTTCATCGAGCGTCAACGCATTCAAAGCCGCGAAGCCTACACGACTGCAACCACGCTGATGCAGCGCTCCAAGAGCGTCCTGGTCATCGGCAGCGTCTTCGTCCTGCTGGTCAGCAGTCTGCTGGCCTGGTTGATCATGCGCAGCCTGACCCAGCCCCTGATCCGCGCCACGCGTGTGGCCGAAGCCATTGCCCAGGGTGAGCTGGACAGCGATGTTCGGACCAGCGCACGCGACGAGCCAGGCCAACTGCTGAATGCCATGGGGCGTATGCAGCAGCAGTTGCGGGCCGTACTGGCTGCGCAGACCCAGATGGCCGCACGCCACGACGCCGGCCAGATCAGCTACCGCATGGACGAAGGCGCCTTCCCCGGCGACTACGGACGCATGGTCCGCGATAGCAATGCACTGATCTCCTCTCAGGTGGAACTGAATCTACGCCTGGCGCAGATCATGGGCCGCTACGCCATCGGCGACCTGTCCGAAGACATGGAGCACCTGCCCGGCGAAAAGGCCGCGCTGACCCAAACCATGGAGACGGTCAAGCAGAACCTGACCGCGATGAACCAAGAGATCAAGCATTTGGCGGACGCAGCGGCCGCCGGTGATTTCGGCAAGCGCGGCGATGCCGAGGCATTCCAGTACGACTTCCGCGCCATGATCGAAAGCCTCAACCAGCTGATGGCCACCGCTGACGGGAATTTGGCGGCGCTGTCGGTCCTGCTGAAGTCCATCGCCGACGGCGACCTGACCCATCGCATGGAGGGCGAGTTTCATGGGGTGTTCGCCGCGATGCGCGATGACGGCAATGCGACCGTCGAACGTCTCACCGAGATCGTCGGCCGCATCCAGGACGCGGCAGGCAGCATCAACACCGCTTCCAGCGAGATTGCATCGGGCAACAACGACCTGTCTCAACGTACCGAACAGCAGGCCGCCAGCCTGGAGGAGACCGCCGCCTCGATGGAGGAATTGACTTCGACGGTCAAGCAGAATGCGGAGAGCGCCCGTCAGGCCAACCAGCTGGCCGTCGGCGCCGCCGACGTGGCCTCCAAGGGCGGCGAGGTGGTCGGTCAGGTGGTCGCCACCATGTCCGACATCGAAGCCTCCTCCAAGAAGATCGCCGAGATCATCTCGGTCATCGACGGCATCGCCTTCCAGACCAACATCCTGGCGCTCAACGCCGCGGTGGAAGCCGCCCGTGCCGGTGATCAGGGCCGCGGCTTCGCCGTGGTCGCCTCCGAGGTGCGCACCCTGGCCCAGCGTTCGGCCAATGCCGCCAAGGAGATCAAGAGCCTGATCGATGATTCGGTGAGCAAGGTCGCCAACGGCACGGCCCTGGTCGACCAGGCCGGCAAGACCATGGGCGAGATCGTGAGCAGCGTGCAGCGCGTGACCGACATCATGGCCGAGATCGCGGCGGCCTCGCAGGAGCAGTCCTCGGGCATCGAGCAGGTCAATCTGACCATCACCCAGATGGACGAGACCACCCAGCAGAACGCTGCCCTGGTCGAGGAGGCCACCGCCGCGGCGCGCTCGATGGAAGAGCAGGCCGGCCAGTTGAGTCAGGCCGTGTCGCTGTTCAAACTCGGCCATCCCGAGACGATAGCGACGCAGCCCGCACGCGCGACCAAGCTGTCCACCGCATCGCGCCCCCAGGTCAAGCCAAGAAAGCTGGCGCCCCCGCCCCGTAGCATGGCCAAGGCCTCCACGGCCGCCGCGGGCAACGAAGCGCACTGGGAAGAACTCTAATCCCGCCATCCGGCTCACCCCGACACCAGACGAGACAGCCCGGCTCCGGCCAGGCTTTTTCTTTGACTGGGCACGCAACCAATCTGCGGCCACCGGCCCGTCCCATACGACCGGGGCGAGTGCCGGCAAGTATCACTGGACATGATGACCCACACGCCGTCCACCGACATTCAATTCCAAGGTTCTGCTGCCGATAACCCTGTCGATACAGACACGCCCGTGGTGGGCGTCCCGCACCACAACGATATCTGGGATCGCGCGACATGGATCACGCGCCGCGCCAGACCGCCAATGGATCGCCCTCCATGAACAGACTCTCCAAGCTTCCCATCGGCCTACGCCTGGCGCTGATGGTGACCGCGGCAACCGCCACGGCCCTGCTGTTGCTGACCTGGCTGGCCTACCGCCAGTCCGCCTCGGCCTACGAGACTCAGACCCAGCATGGTCTGGAGACGGCCACCCATGTCCTGCACGACACCATCGCCCTCTACGACCGCTCGTTGACCGAGGACACCGAACGGCTCACCGGCGGCTTCGCCGCGATGCTGCCGGCGGGGCCGATCGCCAGCGACGCGGCGTCGGTGGTCGAGTTGGGCAAGTTCGCCGTGCCCCAGCTCACCTTTGGCGGCAAGCCGTTGAGCGGCGACTACCGCCTGGTGGACCGCTTCACCGCCAGCACCGGTGCGGTGGCCACGATCTTCAGCCGCACCGGCGATGACTTCGTGCGCCTGTCCACCTCGCTGACCAACGACAAGAACGAGCGCGTGATCGGCACCGCGCTGGACCACACCCACCCCGCCTACGCACTGATGCTGGCTGGCAAGCCCTACACCGGGCGCGCGCGACTGTTCGGACGCGACTACATGACCCATTACCGCCCGGTGGCCGACGCCGACGGCAAGGTCATCGGCATCCTGTTCGTGGGCGTCGACTACGGCGCCGGCCTGGCCGCGCTGAAGGAGCAGGTGCGTGGCATGAAGGTCGGTGACGACGGCTATTTCATGATCGTCGACACCGCGGCTGGCGAGAAACAGGGCACCCTGGTGGTTCATTCCGGGCAGGAAGGCGCCCGCGTGGACAGCCTGGTCGCCCCCGAGGACAAGGCCGCCCTTGCCGCGCTGATCGACGGCAAGGGCGGCAGCGCGACCCTGGCGCTCGCACCCTCGACCAACGCCAACCCGGTTCCGGTCATGGCCAGTGCCGAGCCGTTCGGCCCCTGGAAATGGACCCTGATCGGCGTCGAGCCGCGCACCGCCCTGACCGCGACCCTGCATGGTCTGATGCTGCGCATGCTGGGCCTGTCGCTGCTGGCGATCGTGGCCCTGGCGACCCTGGTCTTCATCGTCGCCCGGCGCCTGGTCAGCCGCCCGCTGGCGCGCGCCGGCGCCATCGCCCACGACGTGGCCGAAGGCAGGCTCGACGGCCGCATCGACACCTCCGCGCAGGACGAGGTCGGCGAGTTGATGAAGTCCATGCAGCGCATGCAATCCAACCTGAAATCGCGCATCGATCGCGATGCGGTGATCGCCAGCGAGAGCCTGCGCATCCGTTCGGCCCTGGAAAGCGTCACCACCAACGTGATGATTGCCGACCGCGACCGCACCATCGTCTACGTCAACAGTCCGCTGCAGGCCATGCTGCGCGAGGCCCAGGAGGACTTGCGCCGCGACCTGCCCCAGTTCAACGCAGACGCGCTGGTGGGCAGCAACATCGACGTGTTCCACAAGCATCCCGAACATCAGGCCCGGATGCTGGCCCAGCTCAAGGGCACCCACCGTGCCCAGATCCGCGTCGGCGGCCGGACCATGCGCCTGATCATCAACGCCATCACCGACGAGGCCGGCCAGACCCAGGGGTATGTGGTCGAGTGGGCCGATCGCACCATCGAGGTGATGGTCGAAGAAGAAGTGGCCTCTATCGTCAAGGCCGCCGCGGCCGGCCAGATGGACCGGCGCGTGCGCACCGACAACAAGGACGGCTTCTTTCTGGAACTGGCGCGTCAGCTCAACGAACTGCTGGAATCCAATGCCTCCAGCCTGGATGAAATCTCCAAGCTGCTCTCGGGCTTGGCCGACGGCGACCTGACCGTACGCATGGAGGGAGATTTCCATGGGGTCTTCGCCCAGATCCGCGACGACGCCAACGGCACCTGCGACAAGCTGGCGCAGATCGTGGGCGGCATCCAGGAGGCAGCCGGCAGCATCAATACCGCTTCCACCGAAATCGCCTCGGGCAACAACGACCTGTCTCAACGTACCGAACAGCAGGCCGCCAACCTGGAGGAAACCGCCGCTTCGATGGAGGAACTGACCTCCACCGTCAAGCAGAACGCCGAGCATGCCCGCCAGGCCAACCAGCTGGCAGCAGGCGCCGCCGACGTGGCTTCCAAGGGTGGCGCGGTCGTCGGTCAGGTGGTCAACACCATGTCCGACATCGAGACCTCCTCCAAGAAGATCGCCGAGATCATCTCGGTCATCGACGGCATCGCCTTCCAGACCAATATCCTGGCGCTCAACGCGGCGGTGGAAGCCGCCCGCGCTGGTGAACAGGGCCGCGGCTTTGCCGTGGTCGCCTCCGAGGTGCGCACCCTGGCCCAGCGTTCGGCCAATGCCGCCAAGGAGATCAAGGGCCTGATCGACGACTCGGTGAGCAAGGTCGCCAATGGCTCGGCCCTGGTGGACCAGGCCGGCAAAACCATGGGCGAGATCGTCTCCAGCGTGCAGCGGGTGACGGACATCATGGGCGAGATCGCGGCCGCCTCGCAGGAGCAGTCCTCGGGTATCGAGCAGGTCAACCTGACCATCACCCAGATGGACGAGACCACCCAGCAGAACGCCGCCCTGGTCGAGGAAGCCACCGCCGCGGCGCGCGCCATGGAAGAACAGGCCACGCGCCTGAGCGAGACCGTGTCGCTGTTCAAGCTGAGCGCCTCGGCACCGGCCACGCCGTCGCGACCGACGCTAGTGGCCGCGACCCGGAGCGCGCCGCCGCGCAAGGCCCCGCCTCCGGCGGCGCGTCCGGCTCCACGCGCGATGCCCAAGGCGACCGCCACCCAGGCCGCCGACGGCGCGCATTGGCAGGAGTTCTGAGGCGGCAGCGATTGCTGCCGTCGCCGGACCGAGATCGGCCGCCCCCTCCCGGGGGCGGCCTTTTTGTTGCGCCGATGCGTCGCTGGGCGCCAGCACAAGCCGCTTCGTGGATGCCCCGCCTGCCTGCAAGACCTTGGTCGAAGACGTGGCGAATTTGTGATTCAACGCACATCAGCGCGGATTGCCACGTCTCACGCGTTCTTCAAGAAAGCGCGTCAGCACGCCGATATTGCTGTTGTCACACCGCCTTAACACTCTCCGTCGACCCCTGCACTCACTGGAAGAGCTCACGCTCAGGAGCGTCACATGAACCGTCGCGTTCGTCTCAAGATCCGCCTGGGAATGGTCGGAATCTGCCTGGCCGTTCTGGCCCTGTTGGTGACGGTGGAGGAACTCGGCACCGCCCCCTTGAACCGTACCCAGGACCGCCTGGTCGTCCTGCAGACCCAATGGGCGCCTGCGACCCTGGCCCTGCACGAACTGCGCGCCGAACTGGCCGAGATGCGCGCCTATGAACTGGCCCAGGTCTCCCACGGGGACGATGCGGCAGCCGTGGCCGACTACGACAAGCGCATCGCTGCCTCCCTGGAGCGCGCCACCCAGGCACTGGCCGACTACGAAGCCACCAATCCGCCGGCGCAGCACGCGCCACGGGTGCAGGAGGTCAAGCAACGCCTGCGCGCCTATCTGGACGCCCATGCGCGCATCGAGGCCGCGGTGCACGACGGCAACCACGCCAAGGCCGACCAGCTCGCCATCGCCGAGGCCCAGCCGCTTCGCCGCGCCTTGTTCAAGGCGATCGTCGCCCTGACCGAAGACACCTACCGCCTGCCGGCCGCCCAGCCGTTGGCCGCGCGGTAAACCACCACACCACTGCAACCGGCCAACCGCGCCGAGGAGACGTCACAATGAACTGGTTCAACGACCTCAGGATCGGCGTCAAGCTGGCGATCGGCTTTGCCGGAATCACCCTACTGTCCATGGCGCTGGGGGCCTTCACCTTCAGCCGCACGGCGACCTCGATCACTGAATTCGACCGCATCCAGAACGACTGGGTGCCGGGCACCCAGGCCATGGCGGAAATCCGCGCCCAGCTCGGCGAGTTCCGCACCTATGAGTTGGCCCAGATCGCCCGCGCCGAGGATCCCAAGGCGGTGGAGGATTACTTCAAGCGCAAACAAAAGGTGCGCGACGAGGTGGCCGCAACCCAGGGCGTCATCGAGAAATCGCTGATCGACCCGAAAGAAAAAGAGATGTACGCCCAGGCCAAGGACACGCTAGGGCGCTACCTGGCCGCCAGCGGCCAGCTGGATGAAGCGATTCGTCAGCACGATGTGGCCGCGGCCCAGACCATCTCCGATGACCAGTCACGGCCGCTGCGCCGGGACTTGTTCAAGCAATTGGTTGCCCTGACCGATCACGCCCTGGCCAAGCTCCAGAGCGAAATGGACGCGACCCGGTCGGACCTGCGCCAGACCAAGGCGTTGATCCTGATCACGCTCGCGCTGGTTGTGGCACTGGCAGCTGCGATCGGCTGGTTCATCTCGCGCGGCATCACCCGCCAGCTAGAGGCGGCCGTGACCCTCTCGCGCGCCGTCGCCCAGGGCAACCTGGAGACCCAGGTCGCGCCGCCCTCGCGCGATGAAATCGGCGCGCTGATGCGCGACCTGCTGAGCATGCGCAAGGTCATCCACAATGTGCTGGATGCGCAGCAGGAAATGGGCCGCCAGCACGGCGAAGGCTGGATCAGCTACCGCATCGACGAGGACGCCTTCCCCGGTCAGTACGGCGAAATGGTCCGTGGCACCAACGTACTGGTCGCCACCCACATCGCCGTCAAGATGAGCGTGGTGGAGATGGCCAAGCGCTATGCAATGGGCGACCTGTCCCAGCGCATGGACGACCTGCCCAACGAAAAGGCCGTGGTCAGCCAGGCGGTCAACGACGTGCGCACGAGCATGTTGGGCATCAATACCGAGATCAAGCGGCTGTCCGCGGCGGCGGCGGCGGGCGACTTCACCGCGCGCGGCGAGGTGGATCGCTTCGACTACGACTTCGCCGAGATGATCGGCAACCTCAACAACATGATGGCAGTCAGCGAGCAGAGCCTGGGCGAGCTGTCCGGTCTGCTGCGCGCCATCGCCGACGGCGACCTGACCCATCGCATGCAGGGCGAGTTCCATGGGGTGTTCGCCGCGATGCGCGACGACGGCAATGCCACCATCGAGCGGCTGACCGAGATCGTCAGCCGCATCCAGGATGCGGCGGGCAACATCAATACCGCTTCCAGTGAGATCGCCGCCGGCAACAGCGACCTGTCAGTGCGGACCGAGCAGCAGGCCGCCAACCTGGAGGAGACCGCCGCTTCGATGGAGGAGCTGACCTCCACGGTCAAGCAGAACGCCGAGCACGCACGCCAGGCCAACCAGCTGGCCGTCGGCGCCGCCGACGTGGCTTCCAAGGGCGGCGCGGTCGTGGGTCAGGTGGTCACCACCATGTCCGACATCGAAGCCTCCTCCAAGAAGATCGCCGAGATCATCTCGGTCATCGACGGCATCGCCTTCCAGACCAACATCCTGGCGCTCAACGCCGCGGTGGAAGCCGCGCGTGCCGGCGAACAGGGCCGCGGCTTTGCCGTGGTCGCCTCCGAGGTGCGCACCCTGGCCCAGCGCTCGGCCAACGCGGCCAAGGAGATCAAGGGCCTGATCGATGATTCGGTGAGCAAGGTCGCCAATGGCTCGGCCCTAGTCGACCAAGCCGGCAAGACCATGGGCGAGATCGTGACCAGCGTGCAGCGGGTCACCGACATCATGAGTGAGATCGCCGCGGCCTCGCAGGAGCAGTCCTCGGGTATCGAACAGGTCAACCTGACCATCACCCAGATGGACGAGACCACTCAGCAGAACGCCGCCCTGGTCGAGGAAGCCACCGCCGCGGCGCGCGCGATGGAGGAGCAGGCGAGCCAACTCAACGACACCGTGGCGGTGTTCCGCACCCATCGCGCCCAGGCCGGCGCCCAGGCCGAAGTCAGCCGCCTGCTCGACGCCAACCGCGTGCGCCCCAACACCACTTCCGGGCCCGTCAAATCCGCCACCAAGCCAAAGGCGCCGGCGGCGCGGACGGGCGCAGCACGCAAGCGGCAGGAATCCAGCAGCGTGGCCGCCACAGCCCACTGGCAGGAATTCTGAGGGCGGCCAGCGCTGGCCGACGGACAGGCGGCTCAATTCACACGGCCGCCTGCCGTTAACGATCCTGAGCGCAGCAGCAGGACTGCCGCCGTCCACAGGAACACCTCACCCATCCCATGTCCGAAGGCCTCGCCACCGATTCGCATCCCGACGCCTCCACCGAGGAGGTCGACGACAAGTACCTGCTGCGCAATCCCCGGCAGATCAGGCGACTGCTCAGGGCCCTGATCGACCAGCGCGCCACGCTCACCGTGCATCTGATGGGACGCGATCAATCCTTCGCCAGCGCCATCCTGGAAGTGGACGAGGACGAGGATCAGGTCCTGCTGGACGGCAGCGTCAACGAAGCCTCCAACCAGGCCGCCGAGCGTGCCGGCACCCTGCTCTGCTTTGCCCAGTTGGACCGAGTCCGGGTCCGCTTCCGGATCGAGTCACTGGCTCGGATCGAGCAGAACGGCCGGACCGCCTTCCGCTTCCCACTGCCCGACTCGCTGTATTACCTGCAGCGTCGGGAGTTCTACCGGCTGGAGACCCCGATCACCGAGTCCCCGACCTGCATCCTGCGCATTCCCGATGCCAGCGCGGCGGACCCAATCGAGCTGGAAGCCCGGGTGGTGGACATTAGCGGTGGTGGGCTGGCCGTCGCGCTCCCCGTCGACATCCCCAGGCTCGCCACGCATGCCACCTACCCCGAATGCCAGCTGGCCCTGCCCGACCATCAGCCGTTCTCGGTACCGCTGATGGTGTGCAGCCAGCAACGCCAGGTCCTGCCGAGCGGGGTGGAATTCCTGCGCATCGGCCTGCAGTTCGGCCAACTGCCGCGCGGGGCCGACGAGTTGATCCAGCGCTACATTTTCCGCGTGGACCGCGAGCGCACGGCCCGCAGAAACGGGGTCGCCTGACCCATGCCAGGCGCGGCGCTAAAGTCACGCCCGACCCGGCCGATGTTGCTTGTGAGCAATCCAGCCAAGACCGACCACATCCCTTTCAATCGCCTGTGGAGCGACCCATGAACGACAAGCTTTCCGACGCCGCGAGTGGCGGCGAATTTCTCAGCTTCGCCCTGGGCGAGGAGCACTACGGCGTGGACATCCTCAAGGTCCAGGAAATCCGTGGCTACGACCAGGTCACCCGCGTACCGGACGCGCCGGACTACATCAAGGGCGTGATCAACCTGCGCGGCACCATCGTCCCGGTGATCGACCTGCGCCTGAAGCTGCGCCTTAAGGAAGCCCGCTACGACGCCTTCACCGTGATGATCGTGCTCAACGTCGAGGACCGCGTGGTCGGCATCGTCGTGGACAGCGTCTCGGACGTGATCCCGCTGAAGGAAGAGCAGATCCGCCCCACCCCCGAGTTCGGCGCCGCCGTCGATACCCGCTTCATCAGCGGAATCGGCACCCAGGACGACCGCATGCTGATCCTGCTGGATATCGAGACCCTGCTGGACAGCGCCGACCTGGTGCATGCGCCGGTCGACGAAGCCGCCTGATCCTGCACCGACCCGCCTCGACACGAACGGCCGCCGGCACCCCCGGCGGCCTTTTTCATTCCGGATCACGCAAACGCCAAGTGGATCACCTTTTGTCCTATTAAGAAGCTCACGGTTTTGCCGATAGCCATTCAGTCGCCGGTCGGACAACACGTCCCGCCACTCGCCCTGACTGACTACTACGGAGAACACCACGATGAAGTCCCTGCTCTGCCTGGCCCCTCTGGCCCTGCTGGCCGCCCTTCCCGCCCAGACCTTCGCCCAGGCCCAGGAAATGATCCCGGCCGAGGTCGCAACCCGCTACATCGGCAAGGACGGCATGGTCTGCGGACACGTCGAGAAGGCCAAGTACGCCCAGAACTCCGAGGGTGAGCCGACCTTCCTGTACATGGGCGGCGCCTTCCCGCGCCACAAGTTCTCCGCCCGCATCGCCGGCGCCGATCGCGCCAAGTTCGGCTTCGCGCCCGAGACGCTGGAAGGCAAGGACATCTGCGTCATCGGCAAGATCCAGCGCGACAGCGCACGCGCCGAGATCGAAGTCAGCTCGCCCTCCGATCTGAAGCTGGCCACGATCAAGTAATCCAGGCCCCGGCACGATCCCACGGCGGCTCCAGGCACCGTGGGATTTCGGTGAATGGCCTGGCGACCTACAAGGAACGGATCGATGCAGTGGATCAAAGACCTCAAACTGAAACCCAAGCTGATGATCGCTTTCGGCCTGGTGCTCGCGCTCATGCTGGTACAGGGCATCGCCTCGTACGTCGGCATGCGCTCCATCAACAGCGTCGCCGGTGAGCTGAGCAACACGACCGTCCCCAGCGTGCGCGCCGCGGGCGAGATGCGCAGCCTGATCGGCGAGTACCGGAATGTCAGCTACCAGGCACTGATCCGCAGCAGCGAGACGGTCAAGCAGGAAGCCAAGGCCCGCAAGCTTGTCATCGAAGCCACCTTGGACAAGCTGCTCAAGGCCTATCCGAAGAACATCGGCAACGACGGCGAACGTGCGATGTACAACAAGATCGTGGCCGACTGGAAGAAAACGCGCGCGTCCTACGCCTCGGTCAGCGAGATGGTCGAACTGGACCTGCTCGATGATGCGATCGACAGCTTCATCGGAGACAACCAGAAGGCCCATGCCCAACTGGTCTCGGACATCGACACCCTGATCGCGGAGAACGACCGTCAGGCCAACGAAGCGAGGGACGAGGCGCAGTCGTCCTATCACACCGCCAGCGCCCTGGTCTTCGTGCTCTTGGGCGCCAGTGTCCTGGGCGGACTGACCCTGGCCTGGCTGATCGCCCGCTCCCTGGCGAACTCCATGGGCGGCGCGGTGAAGATCGCCAACCAGGTGGCGTCCGGCGACCTGGACAGCAGGATCGTCACCGACCGTCGCGACGAGATCGGCGAGTTGCTGAGCGCGCTGCAGCGCATGCAGAAGGACCTGCGCGACCGCATCGAACGCGACCAGGCGATCGCCGGCGAGAACCTGCGCATCCGCACTGCGCTGGACAGCTCCTCCAACCCGACCTTCATCACCGACGATCAGCGCGCCATCATCTACGCCAACGCCGCCTTCCTGAAGAATGTCAGCGAGCACCAGGACAACCTGCGCCAGGCCGCGCCCGAGTTCGATGCTCAGGCCGTGATCGGCAAGCAGCTGTCTTATTTCGGCCTGTCCCAGCGCACGGTCGAGCAGACCGTGGCCGAACTCGAACGCAATGGTGTGGCGCAGACCGAAGAGCGTCTGGGCGACGGCGTGTTCAACCTTGTGGTGACCGCCATCCACAACGAACAGGGCCAGTGGACCGGCGATGTCTGCGAGTGGCGCGACCGCACCATCGAAGCCCAGGTCGAGGACGAAGTGGCCCGCATCGTGCGTGCGGCCGCGGCCGGCGACCTGAGCGGCCGCGTGAATGCCAACGGCAAGCAGGGCTTCTTTCTGCAGCTGGCCCAGCAGCTCAATGGCCTGCTGGATGCCAACGCCGCCAGCATCGATCAGATCTCCACCCTGCTGTCCGCCCTGTCCAGCGGTGACCTGACCGTGCGCATGGAAGGCGACTTCCAGGGGGTCTTCGCGCGCATGCGTGACGATGCCAATGCCACCGCCGACCAGCTGGCCGACATCGTGGGCCGGATCAAGCACTCCTCCACGGCGATCAACACCGCCGCCGGTGAGATCGCCGCCGGCAACAGTGACCTGTCGGTCCGTACAGAACAGCAGGCGGCCAACCTGGAGGAAACCGCCGCTTCGATGGAGGAACTGACCTCCACGGTCAGGCAGAACGCCGAGAGCGCCCGCCAGGCCAACCAGCTGGCCGTCGGCGCCGCCGACGTGGCCTCCAAGGGCGGCGCGGTGGTCGGTCAAGTGGTCACCACCATGTCCGACATCGAGACCTCCTCCAAGAAGATCGCCGAGATCATCTCGGTCATCGACGGCATCGCCTTCCAGACCAACATCCTGGCGCTCAATGCCGCGGTGGAAGCCGCCCGTGCCGGCGAACAGGGCCGCGGCTTTGCCGTGGTCGCCTCCGAGGTACGCACCCTGGCCCAGCGTTCGGCCAACGCAGCCAAGGAGATCAAGGGCCTGATCGACGATTCGGTGAGCAAGGTCGCCAATGGTTCGGCCCTGGTCGACCAGGCTGGCAAGACCATGGGCGAAATCGTGAACAGCGTGCAGCGCGTGACCGACATCATGGCCGAGATCGCGGCGGCCTCGCAGGAGCAGTCCTCGGGCATCGAGCAGGTCAACCTGACCATCACCCAGATGGACGAGACCACCCAGCAGAACGCCGCCCTGGTCGAGGAAGCCACCGCCGCGGCGCGCTCGATGGAAGAGCAGGCCGGGCACCTGGCCGAAGCAGTCTCGGTCTTCCGCCTCGACGCCACCGATACCCAGCCCGAACCGGCCCCCACCAACGTGGTCCCGCACACCGCCGTGCGCAAGCCCAAGGCGGCCGCGCCGAAGGGCAAGCAGGCGGCGAGCAAGGCCAGGACGCGTGAGGTGACCAGCCAGCCAGCGCTGGCCGAGGGGAACTGGGAAGAGTTCTAAGCCCTGGCGGCGCGTCCCACCTCCAACATGCCCCGGCTCTCGAGCCGGGGCGTGTTGCGTTGACGGCCAGGCGATTGTCCTCAAGAAGCACCGGGTGGCCGCCGATACCAAGTACAACCCGATCGCCGAGCATCACCATGGCTGCAGCCTCCCCCGCTTCACCGGAATCGCGTGAATTCGACTTTTCGGACAAGGACTTCCGACGGGTCAGCGAGCTGATCTACAAACGCGTGGGCATCGCCCTGGCCCCGGCCAAGCGCGACATGGTCTACGGCCGGCTGTCGCGGCGCCTGCGCGCGCTGGGGCTGCGCTCGTTCAAGGATTACCTGGATCAGCTGGAGTCCGGTGGCGACGAGCAGGAGTGGGAATCCTTCACCAACGCCCTGACCACCAACCTGACCTCGTTCTTCCGCGAGCCGCACCATTTCGAGAAGCTGCGTCAGGATCTGGAAGCCCGTGGCACCGCCGCCGGTCAGCTCAAGCTGTGGTCGTGCGCGGCCTCCACCGGCGAGGAGCCCTACTCGATCGCCATCACTGCCTGCGAGGCCTTCGGCACCCTCACCCCCCCGGTACGCATCCTGGCGACCGACGTGGACACCCAGGTGCTGGACACCGCCTCGCGTGGGGTCTATGCCATGGAGCGCATCTCCTCCCTGGACGATGCGACCAAGCGTCGCTATTTCCAGCGCGGCAGCGGCCCGAACGAAGGCAAGTGCCGGGTCATCCCCGAGCTGCGCCAGCTGATCGATTTCCGCCCGCTCAACCTGCTGGCCCCGCGCTATGACGTGGGCGGCCCGTTCGTCTCGCTGTTCTGCCGCAACGTGATGATCTACTTCGACAAGCCGACCCAGCACGGGATTCTCTCGCGCCTGATCACGCACATGGCCGACGACGGCCTGCTCTATACC
Organism: Pseudoxanthomonas sp. JC1303; assembly: GCF_058448525.1. Taxonomy (NCBI): domain Bacteria; kingdom Pseudomonadati; phylum Pseudomonadota; class Gammaproteobacteria; order Lysobacterales; family Lysobacteraceae; genus Pseudoxanthomonas; species Pseudoxanthomonas sp. JC1303. Next base: position 4,123,976 of record NZ_CP185958.1, read on the forward strand.
GGACATTCTGAGAACTACCTGCACGCGGCCGACCTCATCCAGCCGTGCGGCCGCACGCTGTATCGCCGCGCCAAGCGCGCGAGTGCCTCATGAGCAGCGTCGCCCACTCGCTGGACGCGGTCATGCGGTATCACGACACGCGCTTCCAGACCATGGCCGCCAAGCTGTTGCCCACCCAGTACCTGGTGGTCGACGACGATACGGCCCTGACCACCATCCTGGGGTCCTGCGTGGCGGCATGCCTGCGCGATCCGCTGCTCAAGATCGGCGGCATGAACCACTTCCTGCTGCCCGAGGGCCAGGTCGGCGACGGCGCACCGGCGCGCTACGGCAGCTACGCCATGGAGCTGTTGATCAACGACCTGCTCAAGCGCGGCGCCAACCGCAGCCGGCTGGAGGCCAAGGTCTTCGGGGGCGCCAACGTGCTCAAGGGCTTCACCAGCAACCCGGTGGGCACGCGCAACGCCGAGTTCGTACGCCAGTACCTGCAGGCCGAACGCATCCCGGTCGTCGCCGAGGACCTGTGCGGCATCCATCCGCGCAAGATCTGGTTCTTCCCGGCCACCGGACGGGTCGTGGTGCAGAAGCTGCCACACGCCCACGAAGCCGAGGTTGCCGCCACCGAATCGGCCGTGCGTGCCAGCCTGTCCAAGGCGCCGGTCACCGGCGGCGTGGAGTTGTTCCAATGACCCTGCAAGCTCCCATCCGCGTGCTGGTGGTCGACGACTCGGCCGTGGTGCGCCAGATCCTCACCGAAATCCTGTCCCGCGACATCGGCATCGAGGTGGTCGGCGCGGCCTCCGACCCGCTGATCGCCCGCGACAAGATCAAGCAGCTCAACCCGGACGTCATCACCCTCGACGTCGAAATGCCGCGCATGGACGGACTGGCGTTCCTGGAGAACCTCATGCGCCTGCGGCCCACGCCGGTGGTGATGATCTCCTCGCTGACCGAGCGCGGCGCGGACACCACGCTGCAGGCCCTGGCCCTGGGCGCGGTGGACTTCGTCTCCAAGCCCAAGCTCGACGTGGCCCGCGGCCTGGAAGGCTACGCCGAGGAAATCGTCGCCAAGGTCAAGATCGCGGCCAAGGCCCGGGTCCAGGCCCTGACCCGATCCGCGCCCAAGCAGACCCTGGGGCCGGCCGCCCCGGTGACGCGCCCCGCCTTCCGCACGACCGATCGTCTGATTGCCATTGGCGCCTCGGCCGGTGGCACCGAGGCTTTGCGTGTGGTGCTAGAGATGATGCCCGCCGATGCGCCCGCCGTGGTCCTGACCCAGCACCTGCCGGCCAGCTTCAGCACGGCCTTTGCCGAGCGCCTGGACCGTCATTCGGCCATGTCCGTGCGTGAGGCCACCGATGGCGAAGCCATCCTGCCCGGCCATGCCTATCTGCCGCCTGGCGGAAAGCATCTGCGCATCATCCGCGACGGTGCCCGCTGGCGCTGCCGCATCGATGATGGCGACCCGGTGAACCGGCACAAGCCGGCGGTCGACGTCCTGTTTCGCTCTGTCGCGCAAAACGCCGCCGGCAACGCGGTTGGCGCGATCCTGACCGGCATGGGCGACGATGGCGCGCGTGGTCTGCTGGAGATGCGCGAAGCCGGTGCCCCCACCCTGGTCCAGGACGAGGCCACCAGCGTGGTGTGGGGCATGCCGGGCGCCGCCTTCAAACTGGGCGCCGCGCAGGAAGTCGTCCCCCTGGAACGCGTCGCAGAACGCTTACTGGCGTTGTCCGGCCAGGGCAAATGAACGCAGACCCGCCGCCTGGCCCAGCGGACCGCGCTGCCCAAGCAGCGCCGTCGACCGCACCGGGCCAGGCGGCGGGATCAATTCCGGCAGCGACCACGACTCTGCTCGCCGACGCGCTACAGCGCGCCGACAGCGCCATGATCATCACCGATCCTCAGTCTCGGATCGTCCACGTCAACGACGGCTTTACCCGCATGTTTGGCTATGGCCTGGACGAGGTCATCGGCCGCCGGCCTTCGGACTTCCTGGCCCGGACGCACAGCGATCCGGAGATCCAACAACTGCGGGATCGGGCGGACCGGCTGCTGGCCACCCAGTCCGACGTGCTGCTGCACGACAAGGATGGCCGCTCACTGTGGGCTTCGGTGGTGTTCAACCCGTTTACCGATGCCGACGGCAGGGCCACCCACTACATCGCGGTGCTGACCGAGATCACCGAGGCCAAGCTGCATGAAGTCCTGCATCGCAGCGTGCTGGCCGCGCTCATGCACGACAAGCCCATGACCGAGGTCATGGCGATCATCTGCCGGGAGCTCGAGCGGGTCGCGCCGTCGCTGATGACCTCGGTGATCGCCGTGGACCCGGACGGCCGCCTGCGGACCCTCGCGGCCAACGGGCTGCCTCCCGAGTACGCCGTGCGCGTGGACGGTGCCAAGGCCGGACCAAACGTAGGCGCTTGCGGGACCGCGGCCTGGCGCGGGCGAACGGTCGTCGTCGAGGACACCCTCACCAGCCCCCTGTTTGGCGACTATCGTTTCGTGGCCGAGGATTTCGGACTGCGGGCCTGCTGGTCCAGCCCGATCAAGTCCGCCTCCGGTCGCGTGCTGGGCACCTTCGCCTTCTACTACCGGCAACCGCGCAAACCCGACCCATGGCATGTGAAGCTGGCCGAGATCTGCATGCATCTGTGTTCGCTGGCGCTGGAGCGCGAGCAGGACCGCACGCGCATGCACAAGCTGGCCTTCTACGACGCACTGACCGGACTGCCCAATCGGATGATGTTCTGCGCCAGGGCCGAGCAGATGCTGGTCAGCGCCGAACAGGAGCAACAGGCGCTGGCGCTGCTGTTTCTCGACATCGACCGTTTCAAGCGCGTCAACGAGACCCAAGGCCACGCTGCCGGCGACGGCCTACTGCGCGACCTGGCCAGTCGCATCGGCGCCTCGCTGGGCCAGGCGGACCTGGTTGGACGCCAGGCAGCCGATGAATTCGTCATCGCCCTGCCCGGCTGCCCGGCCGAACATGCAGCCGGCGTCGCCGAACGACTCCTGGCCTGCGTGTCCGAACCCTGCGCGGTCGGCCACATGACCTTTTCCCCCAGCGCCAGCATCGGCGTGGCGGTCTATCCCGGCGACGGGCAGGACATCGACACGCTCATGCGTCATGCCGATCTGGCCATGCACCGGAGCAAGGCCGAGGGCGGCGGCAACGTGCGCTTCTTCAGTGCCGACATGAACCGCCTGGCCCAGGAGCGCGTGGCGCTCGAAGCCGCCTTGCGCGATGCCCTGCGTCGCGACCAGCTCGAACTGTATTACCAGCCGCAGTTGAGCAGTGCCGCACCGCATGCGCTGCTTGGCGCGGAGGTGTTGCTGCGCTGGACCCATCCTGACCTTGGGCCGATCCCGCCGGGCCGCTTCATCCCCATGGCCGAGGAATGCGGACTGATCTGCGAGGTCGGACGCTGGGTCCTGACCAACGCCTGCCGCCAGATGGGCCAATGGCGCGCGCGTGGCGTGCCGGTGCCGCAAGTGGCCGTCAATCTGTCGGCCGTCAGCTTCGAGGATCCGTGCCTGATCGACCGCGTGCAGGCGCTGCTGCGCCAGCACGCCCTGGCGCCGAGCGACCTGGTTCTGGAAATGACCGAGAGCGTGATGCTCTCTCCGCTGCCGGTGGTGCTCAGCAATCTGGAATCCATCAAGGCCGCCGGGATCTCGCTGTCGCTGGACGACTTCGGCACCGGCTATTCCAGCCTGAGTCACCTGCATCGCCTGCCCATCGACGAGCTTAAGCTGGACATGAGCTTCGTCCATGATCTGGAGCGCAGCCAGTCGGCGCTCAACCTGACCCAGTCGATCCTGCGCATCGGCGAGAGCCTGGGCAAGCGCGTGGTGGCCGAAGGCGTGGAAACCCAGGCCCAGTCCGACCTGCTGGCCAAGCTGGGCTGCAAAGTGCTGCAGGGCTTCCTGTTCTCCAAACCGCTGCCGGCCGCTGCGCTGGAGAGCTGGATCAGCGACCGCACTGCCTGATCGACCATCACCGGTCGCGGCGAGGAAAAGCCGGCCTGCCCCGACTTCGGGAAGCTGAAGATGAGCAGCCAGACCGGCTTCACCGCCAAGTCGGGGAGCCCCAGGCGACCGGTACGCAGCGCTTCTCACGACCGAACCATCGCCTCTCCGGACGACCTCCTGTGTTGTAGAGCGGAGCCCGCTCCGCTGCTCCATGCTCGGGGCGCAGGGAAGGCGCCTGGCCGAGCAAACGCCCGGAGGAAAGCCCTAGCGGAGCGAGCTTCGCGCTACACATGCCCGCTGGGGCCGTGCCGCGAGTGGTAGAGCCGAGCTTGCTCCGCTGCTCCACGATCGGGCGCAGGGAAGGCGCCTGGCCGAGCAAGCGCCCCGAGGAAAGCCCTAGCGGAGCTAGCTCCGCGCTACACATGCCCGCTGGGGCCGCGCCGCGAGTGGTAGAGCGGAGCTTGCTCCGCTGCTCCACGATCGGAGCGCGGAGAATGCACCTGGCCGAGCAAGCACCCGGAGGAAAGCCCTAGCGGAGCGAGCTCCGCTCTACATACGCTCGCTGGGGCCGTGCCGCGAGCCAGAAGCCCGATCAAGGCAACAGGCCAAGGGGCAAGCATCAACCGGACGGCAGAAGCCCCATGAAAAAGCCCGGCTTGCGCCGGGCTCTTCGTTTAGCACCTCAACCTGGATCAGGCGGCGGTCTTCTCGCCGGCCTTGTAGTCCTCGATCTGGTCGAAGTTCATGTAGCGGTAGATATCGGCGCTGCTGGCATCCAGCACACCGATGTCGGCCATGTACTCGGCCTTGGTCGGAATGCGGCCTAGACGCGAACAGATCGCGGCCAGTTCGGCCGAGCCCAGGTACACGTTGGAATTGCGGCCCAGGCGGTTGGGGAAGTTGCGCGTCGAGGTGGAGAACACCGTCGCGCCCTCCTTTACCTGCGCCTGGTTGCCCATGCACAGCGAGCAGCCCGGCATCTCCATGCGCGCACCGGCGGTGCCGAAGGTGCCGTAGTGGCCTTCCTTGGTCAGCTCGGCGGCATCCATCTTGGTCGGCGGGGCGACCCACAGCTTGGTCGGGATGTCGCGCTTGCCTTCCAGCAGCTTGGAGGCGGCGCGGAAGTGGCCGATGTTGGTCATGCAAGAACCGATGAACACCTCATCGATCTTGGCGCCGGCCACCTCGGACAGGGTCTTCACGTCGTCCGGGTCGTTCGGGCAGGCCAGGATCGGCTCGTGCACGTCGGCCAGGTCGATCTCGATGACCGCCGCGTACTCGGCGTCTTCGTCGCCCTTGAGCAACTGCGGATCGGCCAGCCATTCCTTCATCTTGTCGATGCGGCGCTGCAGGCTGCGCGGGTCCTTGTAGCCCTGCTCGATCATCCAGCTCAGCAGCGTGATGTTGCTGTTGAGGTATTCGATGATCGGCTCCTTGTTGAGGTGCACGGTGCAACCGGCGGCCGAGCGCTCGGCCGAGGCATCGGACAGCTCGAACGCCTGCTCGACCTTCAGGTCCGGCAGGCCCTCGATCTCCAGGATGCGACCGGAGAAGATGTTCTTCTTGCCCTGCTTGGCCACGGTCAGCAGACCGGCCTTGATCGCGTACAACGGAATCGCATTGACCAGGTCACGCAGGGTCACGCCCGGCTGCATCTTGCCCTTGAAGCGCACCAGCACGCTCTCGGGCATGTCCAGCGGCATCACGCCAGTCGCGGCGGCGAAGGCCACCAGGCCCGAGCCAGCCGGGAACGAGATGCCCACCGGGAAACGGGTGTGCGAGTCGCCACCGGTGCCGACGGTGTCGGGCAGCAGCATGCGGTTGAGCCAGCTGTGGATCACGCCGTCGCCCGGACGCAGCGAGATGCCGCCGCGGGTGGAGATGAACTCCGGCAGGGTGTGATGGGTCTTGACGTCCACCGGCTTGGGATAGGCGGCGGTGTGGCAGAACGACTGCATCACCAGGTCGGCCGAGAAGCCCAGGCAGGCCAGGTCCTTCAGCTCGTCGCGGGTCATCGGGCCGGTGGTGTCCTGCGAACCGACCGAGGTCATCTTCGGCTCGCAGTAGGTGCCCGGGCGCACGCCCTGGCCTTCGGGCAGGCCGATCGCGCGGCCCACCATCTTCTGCGCCAGCGAGAAGCCCTTGCCGCTGTCGGCCGGCTGCTGCGGCAGGCGGAACAGGTCGGTCGCCGGCAGGCCCAGGGCCTCGCGCGCCTTGGCGGTCAGGCCACGGCCGACGATCAGCGGGATGCGCCCACCGGCGCGCACCTCGTCGAACAGCACCTCGGACTTGACCTTGAACTCGGCAATGACCTGGCCATTCTTCAGCGCCTTGCCCTCGTACGGACGCAGTTCGATCACATCGCCCTGCTCCATCTGCGACACATCCAGCTCGATCGGCAGCGCACCGGCGTCTTCCATGGTGTTGTAGAAAATCGGGGCGATCTTGGAGCCCAGGCACACGCCGCCGAAGCGCTTGTTCGGGATGTAGGGGATGTCCTGCCCGGTCCACCACAGCACCGAGTTGGTGGCCGACTTGCGCGAGGAGCCGGTGCCGACCACGTCGCCGACGTAGGCGACCAGGTGGCCCTTGTTCTTCAGGTCGGCGATGGCCTGGATCGGGCCGCGCTTGCCGTCTTCTTCCGGCACGAACGGGGCGCCGTCGCGCTTGTTCTTCAGCATCGCCAGGGCGTGCATCGGGATGTCCGGCCGCGTGGTGGCATCCGGGGCCGGCGACAGGTCGTCGGTGTTGGTTTCGCCCGGCACCTTGAACACCGTCAGGGTCATGGACTGGGGCACTTCCGGCTTGCTGGTGAACCATTCGGCATCGGCCCAGCTGCGCAGCACGGCCTGGGCGTTGACGTTGCCGGCGTCGGCCTTTTCCTTGACGTCGTGGAAGGCATCGAACACCAGCAGGGTCTGCTTGAGGCCGTCGGCGGCGATGGCGCCGACCTCCGCGTCATCCAGCAGCTCGACCAGCGGATGCACGTTGTAACCGCCGAGCATGGTGCCCAGCAGTTCGGTCGCGCGTGCGCGACTGATCAACTCGCTCTTTTCGGTACCGAAGGCGATGGCGGCCAGGTAGCTGGCCTTGACCTTGGCGGCATCGTCCACGCCGGCCGGCACGCGATGGGTCAGCAGGTCCACCAGGAACTCGGCCTCGCCGGCCGGCGGGGCCTTGAGCAATTCGATGACCTCGGCGGTCTGCTGCGCGGTCAGCGGCAGCGGCGGGATGCCCAGCGCGGCGCGCTCGGCAACGTGGTGGCGATAGGCTTCCAACATGGTCAACTCCCGGGAGTACGGTTTGAAATGGATGAGTCAGGCCTGCGGCACGATCAGGCGCAGGCCCTTGAAGTAGTCGCGATAGAACGGCTGGCTGTAGGTGATCAGGGCGTCGCACTGCAACAGCGCATGCGCCCCGACCAGGAAATCCGGCAGGGTCTGCGGGCCGCCGCCGCGCTGGCGGTAGCGGCGTTGCATTTCGCCCGCGCGCAGGGCCGACTTGGACTCCAGCGCATTGAAATGGATGCCCATCTCCTCCAGCACGCCCAACGCTTCGGCCCCGTTGCGCAGCGCGCCGCAGACCTCGGCCAGGGCGACATCGCAGAGCACGACCCGCCCGTTGGCCAGGCACTGGCGCAGGCAGGCCTCGGCGGCATCGGCCTGCGGCCCATTGGTCAGCAGGTCGACCAGGACGGGGGAATCGATGGCGATCACGGCGCGCGGTGGCCCGGATCAAGACTTGGACGAGGCGCGACTGGCGCGCACGGCGGCCTCGGGCGATTCGAACCCATCCAGGGCGAAACGCCCGCGTGCCTTGGAGATGGCGTCATCCACGCTCTTGCGCAGCACGATGCGGCTGCCGTCCAGTTCGACTTTCAGCAGCGTCCCCTTGGTCAGCCCCAGCGCATCGCGCACGGCCTTGGGCAGGGTGATCTGGCCGCGTTCGGCGACGGTGGCTTCCATGGCGGACCCCTTGAAGTATGCATGAATTATACATACTTCCATTGCCGTACCGCCAACGAGGTCCGAGCACGCAACCACTATCCTGTCACGTCGCGGGCGTCACACTGACGCGATTGCAGCATCGGTCAGCCAGAGCCGGCACCGCGCCGGCACACGTCACATCGAGCACCAAGGAGCCAACCCATGAGCGATTCCTTCAAGACCCAGACCACGCTGGACGTGGGCGGGACGTCCTACACCTATTTCAGCCTGCCCACCCTGGGCAAGCAGTTCGACATCACCCGCCTGCCCTACTCCATGAAGATCCTCCTGGAGAACTTGCTGCGCGGCGAGGATGGCGTCAGCGTCACGCCCGAGCACATCGAGGCGGTGGCCAAGTGGGACCCGAAGGCCGAGCCGGACACCGAAATCGCCTTCATGCCGGCACGCGTGGTGCTGCAGGATTTCACCGGCGTGCCCTGCGTCGTCGACCTGGCCGCCATGCGTGATGCGGTGGTCAAGCTGGGCGGCCAGGCCGAGCAGATCAATCCGCAGATTCCGTCCGAGCTGGTGATCGACCACTCGGTGCAGGTCGACGTGTTCGGCAAGCCCGATGCGCTGGACCTCAACGGCAAGATCGAGTTCAAGCGCAATGCCGAGCGCTACAGCTTCCTGCGCTGGGGCCAGAAGGCCTTCCACGACTTCAAGGTCGTCCCGCCGAGCACCGGCATCGTCCACCAGGTCAACCTGGAACACCTGGCCCGGGTGGTGATGACGCGCGAGGCCGATGGCGTGACCTACGCTTACCCGGACACCGTGTTCGGCACCGACTCGCACACCACCATGATCAACGGCATCGGCGTGCTGGGCTGGGGCGTGGGCGGCATCGAGGCCGAGGCCGCGATGCTGGGCCAGCCTTCCTCCATGCTGATCCCGCAGGTCGTCGGTTTCGAACTGACCGGCAAACTGCCCGAAGGCGCCACGGCCACCGACTTGGTGCTGACCGTGACCCAGATGCTGCGCAAGCACGGGGTGGTCGGCAAGTTCGTCGAATTCTTCGGCCCCGGCCTGCAGCACCTGCCGCTGGCCGACCGCGCCACCATCGGCAACATGGCTCCCGAGTACGGCGCCACCTGCGGCATCTTCCCGGTGGACCAGGAGTCGCTGAACTACCTGCGCCTGTCCGGCCGCAGCGAGGACCAGATCGCGCTGGTCGAGGCCTATGCCAAGGCCCAGGGCCTGTGGCACGACGCCGACAGCCCGCACGCCGAGTACAGCGCCACCCTGCACCTGGACATGGGCGAGGTGAAGCCCTCCCTGGCCGGCCCCAAGCGTCCGCAGGACCGCGTGCTGCTCAGCGACATGCAGAAGAACTTCAACGAGAGCGTCGCGCCCTTCGCCGAGGCCCGCGCGAAGAAGAAGCGCGGCAGCGACGACAAGCAGGTCGAGCGCTACGCCAACGAGGGCGGCGGCGGCACGGCGGTGGGCGCCGAGGATGCCTATCGCGAATCCAGCCATGCCTCGGCCCCGGGCTGGAAGCTCAAGGACGGCTCGGTGGTCATCGCCGCCATCACCTCCTGCACCAACACCTCCAACCCGGCGGTGATGCTGGGCGCCGGCCTGCTGGCACGCAACGCGGTGGCCAAGGGCCTGAAGGCCGCGCCATGGGTCAAGACCTCGCTCGGGCCGGGCTCGCTGGTGGTCACCGACTACCTGAAGAAGGCCGGCGTGATGGAAGACCTGGAGAAGCTGGGCTTCTACCTGGTCGGCTACGGCTGCACCACCTGCATCGGCAATTCCGGCCCGCTGCCCGAAGAAGTCTCCGCGGCCATCGCTGCCGGCGACCTGGCCGTCAGCTCGGTGTTGTCGGGCAACCGCAACTTCGAGGGCCGCGTGCATCCCGAGGTCAAGATGAACTATCTGGCCTCCCCGCCGCTGGTGGTGGCCTACGCCATCGCCGGCACCACCGACATCGACCTGACCACCCAGCCGTTGGGCCAAGGCGCGGACGGCAAGGACGTGTTCCTCAAGGACATCTGGCCGACCAACAAGGAGATCGGCGACTTCATCGCCAAGACGATCGGGCCGGAGATGTTCGCCAAGAACTACGCCGACGTGTTCAAGGGCGACAGCCGCTGGAACAGCATCGAATCGCCCGATGGTGGCCTGTACGAATGGGACGACGGCTCGACCTACATCAAGAACCCGCCCTACTTCGAGGGTATGTCCAAGGACTCGGGCAGCATCGACGACGTGCATGGCGCACGGGTGATGGGCCTGTTCGGTGATTCGATCACCACCGACCACATCTCCCCGGCCGGTAACATCAAGAAGGATTCGCCGGCGGGCCGCTTCCTGCAGGAGCGCGGCGTGCAGCCAGCGGACTTCAACAGCTACGGCAGCCGGCGCGGCAACGACGATGTGATGGTCCGCGGCACGTTCGCCAACATTCGCATCAAGAACCTGGTGTTCGGCGGCGAGGAAGGCGGCAACGCGCTGTACTACCCCAAGGCCGGCGGCGAGCCGGAGAAGCTGGCGATCTACGATGCGGCCATGAAGTACAAGGCCGACGGCGTGCCGCTGGTGGTCCTGGCCGGCAAGGAATACGGCACCGGGTCCTCGCGTGACTGGGCGGCCAAGGGCACCAACCTGCTGGGCATCAAGGCGGTGATCGCCGAGAGCTTCGAGCGCATCCACCGCTCCAACCTGGTGGGCATGGGCGTGCTGCCGCTGGCGTTCAAGGACGGCCAGAACGCCCAGTCCCTGGGCCTGGATGGCTCGGAAGTCATCGACGTCACCGGCCTCAAGGACGGCGCCTCCAAGACTGCGCAGGTCGTGGCGAAGAAGGCCGACGGCAGCGAAGTCAAGTTCGAGGTGCGCGTCCTGCTGCTCACGCCCAAGGAAGTCGAATACTTCCGCCACGGTGGCCTGCTGCACTACGTGCTGCGCCAGCTGGCGGCCAAAAAGGCCGCCTGACTTCGGACCCGGCGTCATCCGGCCCTCGCGCCAGCGCGAGGGCCTTCGAAGGTGCACAAAGCGCGTTGGATCGCCAACGCGCCAGCCCACCCTCCGTCACGGTCGCCTGCGCGAGGTGCCGCATCATCGGATCGAAAGTTCCTTGATCGCGCACGTCGATTTTCTCGGTTGACCGTGCGGTACGACCTCAACGGTTAAGTGCCCCGGTAATGCGGGGCGTTGGGCATGACAGGCGGCGCGAGCATGACAATTAGGTCATGCACAAAAGCGGCTAAAGCGCTCCAGCGGATTCCCATTGGGCGACGTAGAGCTTCCATTCGCCCTCGACCAGACGCCACCCGGTGGTGACCTCGTAGGCGCCGGCCTGGTCGGGCAGCAGGCGACCGGTGCCGCCGGTCAGTACCGCGCGGCATCGGACCGTCGCGTGGTCGCCCTGCAGCGTCACCGCAAGCGGGCCCAAGGTGGTTCCGACCCGCGTACTGCCGAGAAAACGCAGCCGTACCAGATTGCGAAGGGCCTCGCGGTCCATCCCGCCTGGGCCGGCGAAGTCCTGCGCCACCTGCGACATCACCTCGCCGATGTCCCGCTGCTCGATGGCCTCCTGCAGCGCCTGGATCTGACCACGCAGCTGCGCTTCCGGCTCGGCGTGGCGGCAACCCGCGATGCCGGCCATGACGGCACACAGGGCCAACACCATTCGCAGCGGTATTGAAAGATTCCGGTTTGCGGCGCCTACCGTTATGCTCATCGGCGTTTCAGGGGAAACGCCGGAATCCGCCGGCGGCGCCCGACCTTAACACCCTGGGAGGGGCACAGACGATGATGCAGGACCGGCCCTGGCTTGCGAGTTATCCCAACGGCGTTCCCCACGAGATCGACCTGGAGCAGTACCGCTCGGTGGTCTCGATCCTGGAGACCGCGATCGCCGACTACCGTGACCGGCCGGCCTTCTCCAACTTCGGCAAGGTCCTGACCTACGCGGACATCGACGTCCTGAGCCAGCAGATGGCCAGCTATCTGCTGCACGGGCTCAAGCTCAAGCGGGGCGACCGCGTGGCGGTCATGATGCCCAACTGCCTGCAGTACCCGATCTCGATCTTCGGCATCCTTCGTGCTGGATTGACCGTGGTCAACGTCAATCCGCTCTACACCGCGCGCGAACTGCATCATCAGCTCGAAGACGCCGGCGCGGCGGCGCTGATCGTCGTGGACAACTTCGGTGACACCGCCCAGGAGGCCCTCGCCGGCACCTCGGTCAAGCACGTGATCACCACGGGGCTGGGCGACATGCTCGGCGGGGCCAAGGGCGCGCTGGTGAACTTCGTCCTGCGCTACGTCAAGAAGATGGTCCCGGACTATGAGATCGCCGGCGCGATCCGCTTCCGCGACGCATTGGCCATGGGCAAGGCCAAGCCCCTGCCCAAACTGGACATCCAGCCCGATGACATCGCGTTCCTCCAGTACACCGGCGGCACCACCGGCGTGGCCAAGGGCGCGATGCTCACCCACCGCAATCTGGTGGCCAACATGCAGCAGGCCTCGACCTGGGTCGGCATCAAGACCAAGCCCGGCGAGGAATACATCATCACCGCGCTGCCGCTGTATCACATCTTCGCGTTGACGGCGAACTGCCTGGTCTTCATGAAGTTCGGCGGACTCAACCACCTGATCACCAACCCGCGCGACATGAAGGGCTTCGTCAAGGAGCTGTCCAAGGCCCCGTTCACCGCCATCACCGGCGTCAACACGCTGTTCAACGGCCTGCTCAACACGCCGGGGTTCGACAAGATCGATTTCAGCACCCTGCGCCTGACCCTGGGCGGCGGCATGGCCGTGCAGCACAGCGTGGCCGATCGCTGGAAGCAGGTCACCGGCGTGACCCTGATCGAGGCCTACGGCCTGACCGAGACTTCGCCCGCGGCCTGCATCAATCCGATGGACCTGGCCGACTACAACGGGTCGATCGGCCTGCCGGTTCCGTCCACCGACTGCTGCCTCAAGGATGACGAGGGCAACCTCGTCGCCGCTGGGGAAGACGCGGTGGGCGAGCTGTGCATCAAGGGCCCTCAGGTGATGAAGGGCTACTGGAACAAGCCCGAGGAAACCGCCAAGGTCATGGACGCCGAGGGCTGGCTGCACACCGGCGACATGGCCCGCATGGACGCGCGTGGCTTCTTCTACATCGTGGATCGCAAGAAGGACATGATCCTGGTGTCGGGCTTCAACGTGTACCCGAACGAGGTCGAGGACGTGGTCGCCGGCATGCCCGGCGTCCTGGAGGTCGCGGCCATCGGCGTACCGGACGAGCGCTCCGGCGAGGCCGTCAAGGTGTTCATCGTGCCCAAGCGTGCCGGCGGGCTCAGCGTGGAGGAGGTCAAGGCGTTCTGCCGCGAGAACCTGACCGGTTACAAGCAGCCACGGCACGTGGAGTTCCGCAGCGAACTGCCCAAGTCCAACGTCGGCAAGATCCTGCGCAAGGAGCTGCGCGCTCCGGCCACTGCCGCGCACTGAACGCTTCGGCGTCGCCGCACCGGTACGGTGCGGTGACATCCAAGCTCTGACGCCTAACTCATCGAGTGTGCCCGCTGCGCGACTCGGGCGGCCAGCGCGCGCCCGCTATTTAGTGACTTCCGTCACATAAAATCTGGAGGTAGCGCGAGTCGCCATAAGTCATTGACTTCAGCGACTTTTTTATCGCATTTAACAACTGGTTCAGGTGTAGGATCGGCTACGCCGCGACCCCCGACGTGGCCTCCTACCCCTTCGATCCCAGGAACGCCGCCATGAACAACATCGAGAAGCTCCTCCGCACCCGCGCCTACTCCACCATCCGCACCGAACTGACCCACGACGACAGCGCTCACTGGCTGTACATGCACGCCGACGCCGCCGAGGGGATCCGTCCGTGCTGCCGCCCGGAGATGCTCGATGAGATGTGGTCGTTCATGAGCCAGGTCACCCGCGCGCCCTCCCAGCGCCGCAGCGGCGAACTGCGCCACTTCGTGCTGGCGTCCGATGCCAGCGCCTACAACCTCGGCGGCGACCTGAATCTGTTCACCCAGCTCATCCGCGAGGGCAACCGCGATCGTCTGCTGTCCTACGCGCAACGCTGCGTCGAAGGGGTCCACCACCTGCATGTCGGCTTCGGCGGCGACGTGCGCAGCATCGCTCTCATCCAGGGCGACGCGCTGGGCGGCGGCCTGGAAATGGCGCTGGCCTGCCACACCATCGTGGCCGAAGAAGGCGCCGGCATGGGCCTGCCGGAAGTCCTATTCGGCCTGTTCCCGGGCATGGGCGCCTACTCCTTCCTGTGCCGACGCGTGGCGCCGCAGGTCGCCGAAAAGATCATCCTGGAAGGCCGGGTCTACAGCGCCGAGGAAATGTACAAGCTGGGCGTGGTGGATGTGCTGGTGCCCAAGGGCCAGGGCATCGCTGCGACCGAGGAGCTGATCCGCCAGCAGCGCCGCATCCCGCACTCCTACCTGGCCATGAACCAGGCACGCAACCTCGCCCAGGCGGTGGGCTACGACGAACTGCTGGAAATCACCAAGGTCTGGGTGGAAACCGCCCTGGCACTGGGAGAGAAGTCGCTGCGCACGATGGATCGCCTGGTCAAGGCCCAGACACGTCGCGCCAGCCTCGACGCCGCCTGATTCGGGGCGGTCTACGGAAAAGGACTTTCGGCCCGACGCGCTCGTCGGGCCCGGTCGTCGCTCAGCGCTCGCCGCTGCCGTCGCTGATCTTGCGTCGCTGCGCGCGCGCATGGAGTGCATCGCGTCCGCGTGCGATCTGTTGCTCGATCTGGCCCAGTCGATGGCGCCATTCGGCCTGGATCTGCCAGTCGGCCATGCGCATGAACTGCCCTCCCTCATCGGCAAGCCGGGTCAGGCCGAGGTTGCTCGCCACGCCCTTAAGGGCGTGGGCTTGTTCGCGCATCACCGGCCAGTCGCTTTGCTCGCCAGCGCGACGCAGGCCGACCAAGCACGTGTCGGCATCGGACAGGCACTGCTGGATGAATTCGTGCTCGAACCCCTCGCCCATACCCAACTGGGACAACTCGTCCAGTACCTGGGGGTCGAGCACCTCCCCGGCAGCGGCTTCGGAACTGCCGCGCACCACCGTCAGCCTTGCCTGCTGGCGCAGGTTGCCGTTGACGGCGATCTCGTTGAGGGTGTCCAGCAGTTTGGAGGCGACCACGGGCTTGGCCAGGAAGGCGTAGGCTCCGGCCTGTTCGCAGCTGCTGATCGACTGCGGCGTGACATCGGCGCTCAGCACCATCACGGGTGTTCGCGGCGCACCGCCAGCCTGCAACACGCGCAGTTCCTTGAGCAGGTCCAGCCCACTCACGCCCGGCATATGCAAATCGATGATCACCGCGTCGTAATCCGACGCGGCCAGGGCGTCGAGCACCTCCTCGCCACCGTTGACACAGGTCACCTTGTGGCCGGCCTTCTGCAGCAGGCGCTGCAGCACCATGCGGTTGGCCTCGTGGTCGTCGGCGACCAGGATCTGCATGCTGCGGACCCGCGCGCGGTGGCGCAGGAACGGATCGGAAAACGCAATCACGTTTTCCTGCGAGGCCGGTGACGCCTGCGCAACGGCGGACACTTCGGGCGTCTCCGCCTCGGCATCGTCCTGCTCCAGGATCGCCGGAACGGCAGCCGCGGCACGGGCGGCGGCCATGTCGATCTCGCCAAAGGGCAGTTCCACCCAGAACGTGCTGCCCAGGCCGAGCTCGCTTTCGAACCCGATCGAACCGCCCATCGCCTCGGCCAGACCCTTGGCGATCGCCGCCCCCAGGCCCGTGCCGCCATAGCGCCGGCTCAGGCTGACATCGGCCTGTTCGAAGGCCTCGAACAACCGTCCCTGCAACCGGACCGGGATTCCGATCCCGGTATCGATCACGGTGAAGCGCAGGCGCGGCCGGCCATCGGTCGAAGGCTGCGAGGCGACCTGGATGCGCACCCCGCCCCGATCGGTGAACTTCACCGCGTTGCCGACCAGGTTGATCAGGATCTGGCGCAGGTGCCGGGCGTCACCGCGCAGCACCTTGGGCACGTCCGCCCCGAAGCTGACCGTGTAGTCGAGCTTCTTGGCCTTGGCCTGCGGCAGCATGATGAATCCCACGTGCTGGACCAGCTCGTGCGGCGAGAACTCGGCCTCATCCAGGCGCAGCTTGCCGGCCTCGATCGCCGAGATGTCCAGCACCTCTTCCACCAGCGCCAGCAGGCTGCGCGCCGAAGCCTGGATGGTGTTGACGCACTCGCGCTGCTCGGCATCCAGGCGCGTGGTCGCCAGCACCTCGGTCATCCCGGACAGGCCGTTGAGTGGTGTACGGAACTCGTGGCTCATATTGGCCAGGAAGCGACTCTTGGCCTCGCTCGCGCGCCTGGCGTCCGCGCTGGCGCGGGTCAACTTGCGCAGCAACCCGGAGAAATACAGCGGCACGGCTGCCAGTCCAGCGACCAGGCCGATGCCCAATCGGAGGTTGGCCAACCAGTACTCGCTCAGTAGCACCGTAGTGGCGAAGCTGACCACCGCCATGGCCACGGCCAGGTAGAGATAGCGGTGGCCGAAGCGCAGGCCGTTGCCGACCGTCACCCACATCACCACCACGTAGACCCAGCTCAGCGGCTCGCCCATCTGGACCATGCCGGCGGCCATGAGGCCGTAATCGGCCAGCATGCCGATGATCCGCCGCGTATCGGATCGCGTCGGCCGGGCCATCATCCAGGCCAGCAGCAACCAGGCCAGGACCAGGCCGGTGAGGACGATGGCGAGCACGCCGTCGTACTTGGCTTGCGGAATGCTGGCACGGACCGGCGGCAGCATCACGTAGAACAGGATCAGGCTGATCAGGGTGATTCGCACAACCGCCTGGCCGTGCTCGTTGTCCCGGCGCACGGCCAGCCTGTCCTTGAGCTGTTGCAGCAGTGCGGCCATGGGCTTACTCCATTCCTGGGCGGGCTTGCACGGTGGAATAACGTTCGCAGATGGCATCGAGCCGCTCGCGACCACGGAACAGCGCATCCACGCAGACCGGATCGAACAGCTTGCCGCGCTGTGCATAGAGGTAGGCCAGCGCGGCATCGCGGGTCCAGGCGGGCTTATATGGGCGCGCCGAGATCAGCGCATCGAACACGTCGGCCACGGCCACGATGCGGGCCTCGATGGGAATCTGTTCGCCGCGCAGACCATCCGGATAGCCGCTGCCATCGAAGCGCTCGTGATGGCGCAGCGCGATGATCGCGCCGGCCTGGATCAGGCGATTCTGGCTACCGCTGAGCAGCTCGTGGCCGATCTTCGGATGGCGGCGCATGATCGCCTGTTCTTCCGGCTCCAGGGGGCCGGCCTTCATCAGCACCGCGTCGGGGATGGCGATCTTGCCCATGTCGTGCAGGGGCGCGGCCAGCTCGATGGCCCGCACATCCTCCTCGCCCATGCCCAGTTGCTCGGCGATGAGCGCTGCGATGCGCGACATGCGTTCGAGGAATGCGCTGGTGCCGCTATCGCGATATTCGATGGCCCGGGCCAGGCGCGAGAGCGTCTCGCGCTCACGCTCTTCCACCTCGTGCATGCTCGACAGCAGGCGCTGCTCCAGCGACAGGGCGCGCTGTTTGACGTTTTCCGACTGCTGCCTCAGCTGCAGCAGGTTGCGGCAGCGGGCGCGCAGCTCGCGCGGACGCACCGGCTTGACCAGGAAATCGATGACCCCGGCTTCCAGCGCGGCCTGGCGGATCGGCTCGTCGCCGACCACGGTGATCAGGATGACCGGGATGTCGCGATGCATCGGCAGGCGGCGGAAGCGGCGGGCGAACTCCAGCCCGTCCATCCCCGGCATGCGGTAGTCCAGCAGCAGCAGGTCGGTGCGGTTGTTGCTGCACCAATCCAGGGCCACCTGCGGATCGCCGAAATCGTGAACGGCCAGTTCCGAGGCGATGTCCTCGATCACGTGGCGCAGCATCGTGCGCGCCGACGCCTGATCGTCGACGATGACGATGTTCAGTTCGCTCCCCGCCCCATTGGGCCAGTGCTGCTGGTCCTTGGGGGAGGAAACCGCTGTGAAGACGCGGTTGGGGGTGAGCATGGAACGCCACCTCTCGGGGGATTACGAGGCTGCAGGGAACGATAGGAAAACGCCAGAGCGCCGAAAATGCGGCCCAGATGCCGCCACACGTCCAGAATAGTGAGCTATAAGCAGAAAGCATGCCACCGATCCCGAACGCTGCCCACCTGTCATGAAACCAGCAAAACGCCACCGATTGCGCACATCGGTCGCCCAAAAATCGCAGGATCTCCCGCGGCAAGCCGTCTCGGACCGACGTTGGGCGCGATGACGGCCGGGTTGCGTGGGCGCCACTGGCTGCCCCCACGCGTCACTTTTCAACCCTGCGCTTCAGGGCGCATGTAGGGGAAGAGCAGCACGTCCCGGATCGAAGCGGTCCCGGTCAGCAGCATGACCAGCCGGTCGATGCCGATGCCCAGACCGCCCGTAGGCGCCATGCCGTATTCGAGCGCACGGATGTAGTCGGCGTCGAAATGCATGGCCTCGTCGTCCCCGCCGTCCTTGGCCTCGACCTGGGCGCGGAAGCGCGCGGCCTGGTCTTCCGGGTCGTTGAGCTCGGAGAAGCCGTTGGCGATCTCCTTGCCGTTGATGAACAGCTCGAAGCGGTCGGTATAACCGGCCTCGGTGTCGCTGGCGCGGGCCAACGGCGAGACCTCGACCGGGTGGTCGGTGATGAAGGTCGGCTGCACCAGGGTGTGCTCGACGGTGGCCTCGAAGATCTCCAGCAGCAGCTTGCCCCAGCCGTAGGACGGCTTGATCCTGATCTTCAGCCGCTCGCAGTGGCGGGCCAGCGCGTCGCGGTCGGTGCAGTCCTCGGCGGTGATTTCCGGATTGTGGTGGCGCACGGCCTCGTCCATGCGCCAGCGGCGGAAGGCCGGGGCCAGATCGATCTGCGCGCCGTCCCACTCGACCTGGGCGGTGCCCAGCACCGTCTGCGCGGTCTCGCGGATCACGCCTTCGGTCAGGTCCATGACCTCGTGGTAGGTGGCGTAGGCCTCGTACAGCTCGAGCATCGTGAACTCGGGGTTGTGCCGGGTCGAGACGCCTTCGTTGCGGAAGTTGCGGTTGATCTCGTAGACACGCTCCAGCCCGCCCACCACCAGGCGCTTGAGATACAGCTCCGGCGCCACGCGCAGGTACAGCTGCAGGTCCAGTGCGTTGTGGTGCGTAGTGAACGGCTTGGCCGTGGCACCGCCGGGGATGTAATGCATCATCGGCGTCTCCACTTCCAGGAAGCGCCGGTTGTCCAGCCACGAGCGGATCGCGCGGATGATCTTGGAGCGCTTGATGAAGACCTCGCGCGCCTCCGGGGTCACGATCAGGTCCACGTAGCGCTGGCGGTAGCGCTGCTCGACATCGCTCAGGCCATGCCACTTGTCCGGCAGCGGGCGCAGCGACTTGGTCAGCAGACGCACGGCCGAGACCTTGACCGACAGCTCGCCGGTGCGGGTGCGGGTAAGCCCGCCCTCCACCGCGATGATGTCGCCCACGTCCCAGCCCTTGAACGCCGTGTAGGCATCGCCCAGCACATTGCCCTGCAGGAACAGCTGGATGCGGCCGGACTCGTCCTGGATCTGGGCGAAGCTGGCCTTGCCCATCACGCGCTTGGCCATCAAGCGACCGGCGAGCTTGACCTGGCGCCCCAGGCCTTCCAGTGCTTCGGCGCCGAAGGCCTGCGCATCGGCGAACTCGGCCTGCAGGTCGCCGGCGTAGGTGTCGCGCTTGAAGTCGTTGGGATAGGCGATGCCCTGCCCGCGCAGCGCGGTGAGTTTGCCGCGGCGCTCGGCGATGAGGCTGTTCTCGTCGACGGGGGGCTGCGGCGCGGGGGGCTGTTCGGTCATGGCGGTGTGGATTCAGGTGTGAAATGTAGGAGTGAAACGGTGGGAGCGGCCATGGCCGCGATGCGGGCAACCCGGAAAGCACCGGGCCAGCGCCTCGCCGCCATGGCGGCTCCCACCCTGTTGCAGGTCAGGCGTCGATGCGCCTGGCGCCGGCATCCAGGCCGGACTTGAGGCTGGCTTCCAGGAATTCATCCAGGTCGCCGTCGAGCACCTTCTGCGTATCGGAACGCTCCACGCCGGTGCGCAGGTCCTTGATGCGGCTCTGGTCCAGCACGTAGTTGCGGATCTGGCTGCCCCAGCCGATGTCAGCCTTGGTGGCTTCCAGCGCGTTCTTTTCCGCGTTGCGTTTCTGGACTTCGAGTTCGTACAGCTTGGCCTTGAGCATCTTCATGGCGCGGTCGCGGTTGGCGTGCTGCGAACGCTCGGTCTGGCAGGCCACCACCGTATTGGTCGGCACGTGGGTGATGCGCACCGCCGACTCGGTCTTGTTGACGTGCTGGCCGCCGGCGCCGGAGGACCGGTACACGTCGGTCTTCAGGTCGGCCGGATTGATCTCGATGTCGATGTTGTCGTCGACTTCCGGCGCGACGAAGACCGAGGTGAAGCTGGTATGGCGGCGGTTGTCCGAGTCGAACGGCGACTTGCGCACCAGGCGATGCACGCCGATTTCGGTCTTGAGCCAGCCGTAGGCGTAATCGCCCTCCACGCGGAAGGTGGCGGACTTGATGCCGGCCACTTCGCCTGCGGAGGCTTCCATCAACTCGACCTTCCAGCCGCGCCCTTCGGCCCAGCGCAGGTACATGCGCAGCAGGATCTCGGCCCAGTCCTGGGCTTCGGTGCCGCCGGCGCCAGCCTGGATGTCGACGAACGCGTTGGCCGTGTCCATCTCGCCGGAGAACATGCGCTGGAACTCCAGCTTGTCCACGTCACGGGCGAAGCGTTCGACATCGGCGACCACCGCGTTGGCGGTGTCCTCGTCGGATTCCATCTCGGCCAGTTCCAACAGCTCGTTGGCGCCGGTCAGGCCCTCGGTCAGGTCGCGGATGCCGTTGACGGTCCGGTCCAGCTGGGCGCGCTCGCGGCCCAGGCCCTGGGCGCGTTCCGGATCGTTCCAGATATCGGGGTTTTCGAGCTCGCGCTCGACTTCTTCCAGACGCTCACGCTTGGCGTCGTAGTCAAAGATACCCCCTGAGTGAGTCCAGGCGGCCGGTCAGGTCGGCGATGCGCTGGCGCACGGGATTGAGTTCGATCATGAAATGACAACGGTCTGAGACAAGACTGCAATTCTAGCAAGACTGCCACCTGGGGCCGGCCTCCGGTCACCTGCGCGGCTAAGGCAGGCCATTCCGGGAACAGCGGACCGGCCGGTCGCGCGACACCTTGCCTTTGTCCTGGGACTCCAGGGCCATCCGGCAGGGGCCGGCGCCGCCAGCAGCCGTGCGAAGCCGCCGACCGGGCGGCCACACGCACGGGGATGCCAGATCCTTCGCCTCAGGCGGCCTCGCGTAGCGCCGCGCGATAACTGCGACTGCAGGGCAACGGCACGCCTTCGCGCAGATGCACCCGCGCATCACCACTCTCCAGCGGCTCGATCGAAGCCACCTGCCGCAGATTGACCAGATAGCTGCGATGGATGCGCACGAAGCACTGCGGGTCCAGCCGGGCTTCCAGCGCGGCCATGGTGCTGCGCAAGGGATAGTCATGCCCGCGCACCCGCAGATTGACGTAGTTGCCCGAGGCCTGCGCCCATTCGATCTCGGAGACGGCAATCAGGAACTCGCGCCCCAGCTTGCGCACCAGGAAGCGCTCAGGGCGCTCGACCGGCTCCACTGGCGGGCCGTCATCGGGCGCATCCAGCAGCTGTGCTTCGCCCTGCAGGCGCCGTATCAGCAGGCGCCAGGTCTCGATGAAGACGACCAGCACGAAGAAGCTGCGCACGTCCTTGAGGTACTCGTAGGGCCAGGCGGACAGCCAGCCACCGAACCGGTACTCGCCGCCCATCCAGCGATACACCAAGGCACGCAGGGCATACATGCCGACCACGTGCAGCAGCGAGAAGACCACGCTGGCCAGAAGATACTCGGCCACCTTGCGCAGCCCGCCCGTCCAGCGCAACGGCCGCCACGCGGTGAAGCGCACCAGAGGCCAGACCAACAATAGCCAGCCCAGGTTGCTGGACCACTCCCACACCACCGGCTCCCAGTCGGCGAAGGCCAGACCCGCCTTGTGCACGTCCATGACCACGGTGATGCTGTTGAAGGTGGCGTTCCAGGCGATATAGACGACCCAGAATCCCACCTCGACCGTACGCTTCCAGGGCAGCAGCCGCTCGTAGGCGGTGGGTCTCGATGCTTGCATGCCGCAATTCTAAGGGACCCGCCGGTCCCGTCCGGCCCCGCAGGTCCGCGGTTGGTCCCCAATCTGGGGCGGATGGTCACATTGGGCTGGTTCGGCCGGGGACGGTGCGGAAACACTACCCGCCTCTTCGGCCGATGCTCTGCCATGAACGCGTCCCCGACCGCTTCCTCCCTCGGCCCTGAGCGCACGTGCCGGCATGAAACCGCTTCGAACGGAGCCCGGGGCCGCTCCGAACTGAAGCTGCTGCTCGTGCTGGCGCTCATGCGCTTCCTCGTGCATGTGTGGCTCAACGGCGCCTACGGCTTCCACCGGGACGAACTGCAGGTGCTGGACGACGCCCGCCATCTGGACTGGGGCTATGTGCCCTACCCGCCGCTGGTGCCGTGGCTGGCGCGAGTGGAGCTGGCGGTGTTCGGGACCTCGCTCATTGGCTTTCGCGTGATTGCCGCGCTCGCGCAGTGCGGTGCGATGGTGCTGGCAGGGCTGATCGCCGCCGAGCTCGGCGGCCGGCGCTTCGCCCAGGTCTGCGCGGCGCTGGCCACCGCATGCATGCCCTTTGGCCTGGTCAACAGCAGCATCCTCATGTACTGCGGTCCCGACCTGTTGTGGGTGGTGGCGGCCGGGTGGCTGGTGCTGCGCCTGGCCAAGGACGGCGATCCGCGTCTGTGGCTGGCGCTCGGGGTGATCTTTGGCCTTGGGCTGATGACGCGCTACACCATCGTGTTCTGGGCCGCGGGCCTGGCCGTCGGCGTGCTGGGCGGACCGCTGCGCGCGCAACTGCGCACGCGCTGGCCCTGGCTGGGCGTGGGCGTGGCCTTCGTGATCTTCCTGCCGAACCTGGTCTGGCAGGTGCGGCACGACTTCATCTACGTGGACTTCGTCGCCCACATCCACACCCGCGACGTGGCCATCGGCCGCACCGACCTGTTCTTCCCCGAGCAGCTGTACGCCAACGCCAGCGCGCTGACCCTGCCGGTCTGGCTGGCGGGGCTGGGGTTCCTCACGCTGGCCGGTTCGATGCGCCGTTACCGCGTGCTGGCCTGGATGTATGCGGTGCCGCTGCTGCTGTTCGCGCTCTCGCGCGGCCGCGGCTACTACATGGCGCCGGGCTATCCGATGCTG
Organism: Pseudoxanthomonas sp. JC1303; assembly: GCF_058448525.1. NCBI lineage: Bacteria > Pseudomonadati > Pseudomonadota > Gammaproteobacteria > Lysobacterales > Lysobacteraceae > Pseudoxanthomonas > Pseudoxanthomonas sp. JC1303. The sequence continues at coordinate 4,147,261 of NZ_CP185958.1, forward strand.
TTGGCGGCCGGCTACGTGGCCATTGAGCGCTGGTGTGCGTCCATGTCCGCCGGTCGCGCGCGTGGACTGCGCATTGCGGTCGCCGCCCTGCTGGCGGTCGGCCTACCGCTGGGCGCCGCGCTGCATCTGCCGATCGCGCCGGTCAATTCCCCGCTCTGGCAGCTGACCCGGCGTCTGCACGGGGACTACGCCGAGCAGGTGGGCTGGCAGGAACTGGCCCAGCGCGTGGCTGCGATCTACCGTGGCTTGCCCGCCGCCGAGCGGGCCAACGCGGCGATCCTGGCCAACAATTACGGCGAGGCCGGCGCCATGGCGCTATATGGCCCGGTGCTCGGCCTGCCGCCGGTGATCAGCCGGACCAACTCGGCCTGGTATCGCGGTTATGGCGACCCGCAGCCAAGCGTGATCATCGAGCTGGGCAATACCGCCGAGGACCAGCGCGGGAGTGTCGCCAGGTGCAGCTCGCACGGCACCTTCCGCAACCGCGAGGGGGTGGCCAACGAGGAATCGGCGAACGGCTACGAGATCTTCGTCTGCCGCGACATCCCGCCGATCTGGCCGCAGATCTGGGGGACCAAACCTCGGTTCGGCTGAGCCGCACGCGGCCTGATTCAGGCCGGAACGCAATGCTCGACGATGAGCTGGATGGCATCGCCGCCGCGATAGTCGTCCGGCGCCAGGCGATAGGCCAGGTGCACGCGTGCGGCCGGCGGCTCGCGCGTGAGGCCGTTGAAGTGAATGGCGTTGAGCGGCGCGGCGCGTTGCGGGCAACGCAGGACCAGCTTGAGATGCCGTTCGCCCACCGCGCGCCAGTCGATCACCTCGAACACGCCATCGAACAGCGGCTCGGCAAACCCCTGCCCCCACGGCCCGCCATCGCGCAACGCCTCGGCATGGACGCGATCGAACTCATGCGGGGCCAGCTCGCCGTCACTGAGCAGTTCGGCCTGCAGCAGCGCGGCGTCCAGGGTGGCGGACACCTGGGCGACAAAGGCCGCCTGGAAGGCCGGCAGTTGCTCCAGTTCAAGGCTCAAGCCGGCCGCCATCGCGTGGCCGCCGAACTTCTGCATCAGGCCCGGATGCTGGGCATCGACGGCGGCCAGCGCATCGCGGATATGGAAGCCCGGGATCGAGCGCGCCGAACCGCGCAGCGCCGTGCTGCCAGGCTCGGCCGGGGCGAAGGCGATCACCGGGCGGTGCACGCGATCTTTCATCTTGGAAGCCACCAGCCCCACCACGCCCGGGTGCCAGTCTGCGTCGAACAGGCACACCGCCAGCGGCGCATCGCCCTCCAGCGCGGCCAGCCTGGCCAGGGCGGCCTCGGCCTCGTCGGTCATCTGCTGCTGTACGCCGCGACGCTCGGCGTTGATGCCGTGCAGGATGCCGGCCATCTCGCGCGCCGGCGCGTCCTCGTCGCACAGCAGGCAGGCGATCCCCAGCGCCATGTCCTCCAGGCGCCCGGCGGCATTGAGGCGCGGGCCGATGGCAAAGCCGATGTCGGCGGCGGTGAGGGTTTCGGCGCGGCGCCCGCAGACCTCGATCAAGGCGCGCAGGCCCGCGCAACCCTGTCCGGCACGCAGTCGACGCAGGCCGGCCGAGACCAGGGCGCGGTTATTGGCGTCCAGCGGCACCAGGTCGGCCACGGTGCCGACGGCGACCAGGTCCAACAGCGTGGACAGATCCGGCTCGGGCGACGGCAGCCGGCCGGCTTCGCGCAGATATTTCCGCAGCGCCAGCAACACGTAGAACATCACCCCGACCCCGGCCAACGATTTACTCGGGAAGCCGTCGCCGGCCAGGTTGGGATTGACGATGGCATGGGCCTGCGGCAACCGCGGCCCGGGCAGATGGTGGTCGGTGACCAGCACCTGCCAGCCCAGCCCCCTCGCCTGTTCGATGCCGGCATGGCAGGCGATGCCATGGTCGACGGTGACCAGTAGCTCGGGTTTGAGCTCGGCCAGTTCGGCCACCAGCCCCGGAGAGAGCCCATAGCCGTGGGTGACCCGGTTGGGCACGGCCGGGGTGACATGGCGCGCGCCGAGCAGGATCAGCCCGCGCACGGCCGTGGCGCAGGCGGTGGCGCCATCGCAGTCGAAATCGCCAACCACCACGATGTGGCGGTCCTGGGCCATGGCTTCGGCCAGCAGAGCCACCGCCGCGTCCATCCCAGTCAACAGATCCGGCGCATGCAGCTGGGCCAAGCGCGGCCGGGCGCGGGCATCGTCCAGCGCGCCGCGACCGGCGTAGACCCGCTGCAGCAGGGGCAGGACGGCGCCGGACCATTGCCCACCCGGCGCAGCGATGCGGCGGGTAATCCGCGTGGCTGCGCTCATGCGTCCAGCTGCGGCAAGGCGCGACGCAGCAGTCGCCAGCGCTGGCCCGGGCGCAGGGTGAACTGAGTCCCGTCCTGGAAATCCAGCACCACCTGCGCGAGCTTGCCGCCGCGCAACTCGGCCAGCAGCGGCATGAGCGCCTCATCGACCAACATCGCGCGCGACTTCAGGTGCCGCAGGTCCACCAAGGCATCGACGCCTTCTTCGATGGATTCGGGCACGCCGGCCTGACCCGACAAGGCACGCAACAGGTCGTCGCGGCTGCGGACCTGTCGATAGACCGTGCGCACCGACTGCGGCAGCACGCCCTGCCCCCAGAACCACAGCGCATTGACCGCCGGCTTGCCCTGCGCGGCGCGCTGGGCATTCCACGGATGCTGGTGCAGCAGCACCTGGGCCTCGGTAAACAAGGCGCGCCACCGGCGCCCGGTGTCGCCGTGCGGAAGATGACCGAACAGGTCGTCACCCACCACGTCCTCCGGCGCGGCGAAGTCCGGCAGCGAGCTGTCCGAGGGCAAACGCAGGTACCAGCGCGACGGCTCCGGCGCATCCAGCAGCAGGCCAGCATCGCCGAACAGCGGCTTCAAGGCGGGCAGTAACGCGGCCACATCGCTGGCATCCAGACCCAGGGCCGGCCCGTGGGCCAGCAACCGCGCCCCGGTCATGTCCGGGGCGAGATAGGCGGGATCGGCGCGCAGCCAGCGACCTCCGGCGGCATCACCGGCGTCCAGCTGCCGGGTCAGCGCCGCCACGGGCCAGTGGTCGGGAACAAGCTGGAAGTGGCGGCGCAGTTGGGCGCGTTCGCCTGGCTCGCCCTGGGCGCGGTCGGCGCGGCCCAGGGCCTTGCCGACCTGGGCCGGCAGGGCGCCGGCGAACCTTGCGCGCGCCGGCAGCAACAGCGTGGCGGAGGCCATGCCTGCGAGGGACTCAGGCGCCGTAGGAGACGCTGACGATCTCGTATTCGTGCTCGCCCGCCGGGGCCTGGATGGTCACGCTGTCCCCCTCGTTCTTGCCGATCAGCGCACGCGCGATGGGCGAAGAAATGGCGATCAGCGACTGCTTGATGTCCGCCTCCAGGTCACCGACGATCTGGTACTTCTTCTCCTCGTCGGTCTCCACGTCGGCCAGGACCACGGTGGCGCCAAACACCACGCGCGAGCCGGCGTTGAGCGCGGCCACGTCGATCACCTCGGCCGTGGACAGCTCGGCCTCCAGCTGGTTGATGCGGCCTTCGATGAAACCCTGCTGTTCGCGGGCGGCGTGGTACTCGGCGTTTTCCTTCAGGTCGCCGTGCGCGCGCGCCTCGGCGATGGCGGCGATGACCTCCGGGCGCTTGACCGACTTCAGCTGGTCCAGCTCGTCACGCAGGCGCTGGGCACCCTGTTTGGTGATGGGGGCTCTCATGATTGCAGCTCCTTGTGCAGCTCCTGGAGCGCCAGCACCGGACCGGTGCCGCGGAACTCCAGCGAGTTCACCAGCGCGCGGGCGCCGGCGATCGTGGTGGAATACGTAACGCGCTGCTGCAGCGCCTCACGACGAATGGAGAACGAATCGGAGATCGCACGACGGCCTTCGGTCGTGTTGACGATATACACGATCTCGCCGTTCTTGATCAGATCGACGATATGCGGGCGGCCATCGGTGACCTTGTTGACCTGCTCGCATTCGATGTCGTGCTCACGCAGCCATTTTGCCGTGCCCACCGTGGCCACCAGCGTGAAGCCACGCTCGATCAGGGCCTGGGCCACCGGCAGCACACGCTGCTTGTCCGGGTCGCGGACCGAAACGAAGGCCTTGCCCGGCTGCGGGGCCTTGATGCCGCCCGCCTCCTGCGCACGCGCCATCGCCGCGCCGAAGCTGCGGCCTACGCCCATGACCTCGCCAGTGGAGCGCATTTCCGGCCCGAGGATCGGGTCGACGCCCTGGAACTTGGCGAACGGGAAGATCGCTTCCTTGACCGAGTAATACTCCGGCACGATTTCCTTGGTGGCGCCCTGCTCGGCCAGGGTCTTGCCGGCCATGCAGCGCGCGGCGATCTTGGCCAACGGCATGCCGGTGGCCTTGGACACGAACGGCACGGTGCGCGAGGCACGCGGGTTCACTTCCAGCAGGTAGACGATGTCTTCGCCGTTCTCGCCGGCCTGGATCGCGAACTGGGTGTTCATCAGGCCGACCACGTTCAGGGCCTTGGCCAGTTCGACCACCTGGCGGCGCAGCTCGGCCTGGGTTTCAGCCGAGAGCGAGTACGGCGGCAGCGAGCAGGACGAATCGCCCGAATGCACGCCGGCCTCCTCGATGTGCTCCATCACCCCGCCGATCAGCACGTGGCCGTCCTTGTCGGCGATGATGTCCACGTCCACTTCCACGGCGTTGTCCAGGAAGCGGTCCAGCAGTACCGGCGAATCATTGGAGACCTTGACCGCGTCGCGCACGTAGCGCGCCAGGTCCGACTCGCCGTAGACGATCTCCATTGCGCGGCCGCCGAGCACGTAGCTCGGGCGCACCACCAGCGGATAGCCGATCTCGCGCGCCAGCAGCAGGGCTTCCTGGTCGTTGCGGGCGATGCGGTTCGGCGGCTGCTTCAGGCCCAGCTTGTCGACCAGCTTCTGGAAACGCTCGCGGTCCTCGGCCAGATCGATCGAATCGGGCGAGGTGCCGATCACCGGCACGCCATTGGCTTCCAGCGCGCGCGCCAACTTCAGCGGGGTCTGCCCGCCGTACTGCACGATCACGCCCTTGGGCTGCTCCAGCTCGACGATGGCCAGCACGTCTTCCAGGGTCAGCGGCTCGAAGTACAGGCGGTCGGAGGTGTCGTAGTCGGTGGACACCGTCTCCGGGTTGCAGTTGACCATGATGGTCTCGTAGCCGTCCTCGCGCAGGGACAGCGCCGCATGCACGCAGCAGTAGTCGAACTCGATGCCCTGGCCGATGCGGTTGGGGCCGCCGCCCAGGATCATGATCTTGTCGCGGCTGGTCGGGTTGGCCTCGCACTCGTCCTCGTAGGTCGAATACAGGTAAGCGGTGTCGGTGGCGAACTCGGCCGCGCTGGAGTCCACGCGCTTGTACACCGGCTTGATGCCCAGCGCCTTGCGCAGCACGCGCACGGCGTTCTCGTCGGTGCCGGTCAGCTGGGCCAGACGGGCGTCGGAAAAGCCGGCGCGCTTGAGCTTGCGCATGCGCGTCTTGTCCAGCGAGCCCAGCCCGTCGGCCGCCACCTGCGCCTCGTCGGCGATCAGGTCATGGATCTGGTCCAGGAACCACGGGTCGATGAAGGACAGGGCGAACACCTCTTCCACGCTCATGCCGGCGCGGAACGCATCGCCGACATAGAACAGGCGTTCCGGGCCCGGCGCCTTGAGCTCGCGGCGCAGGGTGGTCAGGTCGTCCTCGTTGGACAGGTCCAGGCCGGTGGGATCGAAGCCGACCTTGCCGGTTTCCAGTCCACGCAGCGCCTTCTGCACCGACTCGGAGAAGGTTCGGCCCATGGCCATCACCTCGCCCACCGACTTCATCTGCGTGGTCAGGCGGGCATCGGCCTGCGGGAACTTCTCGAAGGCAAAGCGCGGGATCTTGGTGACCACGTAGTCGATCGACGGCTCGAACGAGGCCGGGGTCTTGCCGCCGGTGATCTCGTTCTTCAGCTCGTCCAGGGTGTAGCCCACGGCCAGCTTGGCGGCGACCTTGGCGATCGGGAAGCCGGTCGCCTTGGAGGCCAGCGCCGAGGAGCGCGACACGCGCGGGTTCATCTCGATCACCACCACCCGGCCGGTGGTCGGGCTGATGCCGAACTGCACGTTCGAGCCACCGGTATCCACGCCGATCTTGCGCAGCACGGCGATGGAGGCATCGCGCAGGCGCTGGTATTCCTTGTCGGTCAGGGTCTGGGCCGGGGCCACGGTGATCGAGTCACCGGTGTGCACGCCCATCGGGTCCAGGTTCTCGATGGAGCACACGATGATGCAGTTGTCCGCAGTGTCGCGGACCACCTCCATCTCGAACTCCTTCCAGCCCAGCACGGACTCTTCCACCAGCACCTCATGCACCGGGGACAGTTCCAGGCCGCGCTTGATGATCTCCTCGAACTCCTCGCGGTTGTAGGCGATGCCGCCACCGGTGCCGCCGAGGGTGAAGGACGGGCGGATGATGGTCGGGTAGCCGACCTTGGCTTGGATCTCCACGGCCTGCTCGAAGCTGCGCGCGACCTCGGCCTTGGGGCACTCCAGGCCGATCTCCCCCATCGCCACGCGGAACAGCTCGCGGTCCTCGGCCATGCGGATGGCCTCGCGCTTGGCACCGATCAGCTCGACGTTGTACTTCTCCAGCACGCCGTGGTCGGCCAGGTCCAGCGCGCAGTTCAGCGCGGTCTGTCCGCCCATGGTCGGCAGCAGCGCGTCGGGCTTTTCCTTGGCGATGATCTTTTCGACCGTCTGCCAGTTGATCGGCTCGATATAGACCGCGTCGGCCATCTCCGGGTCGGTCATGATCGTGGCCGGGTTTGAGTTGACCAGGACCACGCGGTAGCCCTCGTCGCGCAGCGCCTTGCAGGCCTGTGCGCCGGAGTAATCGAACTCGCAGGCCTGGCCGATGACGATCGGGCCGGCGCCGATGATGAGGATGGTCTTGAGGTCGGTGCGCTTGGGCATTTCGCTACTCGTGTTGGCATCGCGCGAACGGCGGCGACGCTGGAATCGAAAGGCATGGCCTGGACCATGCCGACAAGGCAGTCAGGTGCGCGGGCTCACCCGCGCGCCTGGGCTCCCATCAGCTCGACAAAGCGGTCGAACAGCGGCGCCACGTCATGCGGGCCGGGCGACGCTTCCGGGTGGCCCTGGAAGGAGAACGCCGGGGCGTCGGTCAGCGCGATGCCCTGGTTGGTGCCGTCGAACAGCGAGCGATGGGTGACCCGCACGTTGGCCGGCACACTCGCCTCGTCCACGGCGAAGCCGTGGTTCTGCGAGGTGATCATCACCCGGCCCGAGTCCAGGTCGATGACCGGATGGTTGGCGCCGTGGTGGCCGTGGCCCATCTTCATGGTCTTGGCCCCTGCAGCCAGCGCCAGCAGCTGGTGGCCCAGGCAGATACCGAAGGTCGGCACCTTCTGCGCGACGAAGTCCTTGATCGCGGCGATGGCGTAGTCGCAGGGTTCCGGATCGCCAGGGCCATTGGACAGGAACACACCGTCGGGCTTGAGCGCCAGCACCTCGGCGGCCGGCGTCTGCGCCGGGACGACGGTGACCTCGCACCCACGCTCGGCCAGCATGCGCAGGATGTTGAGCTTCACGCCGTAGTCGTAGGCCACCACCTTGAACTTCGCCTCGACCTGTACCGGCGCGCCGGTATCCAGGTCCAGTTGGCCCTCGGTCCAGGGATAGGTCTTGTCGGTGGAGACCACCTTGGCCAGGTCCATGCCCTTGAGGCCAGGGAACTTGCGGGCGGCTTCCAGTGCCTGCTCGACGTCGATCTGCCCGGCCATGACCGCGCCGTTCTGCGCGCCCTTCTCGCGCAACAGGCGGGTCAGCTTGCGGGTGTCGATGCCGGAAATGGCCACCACGCCGCGTGCGCTCAGCCAGTCCTGCAGCGAAACCTGGCTACGCCAGCTGCTGGGACGGCGCGGTACGTCGCGCACGATCAGGCCGGCCGACCAGACCTTGGCGGCCTCGTCGTCCTGGTCGGTGCAACCGGTGTTGCCGATATGGGGATAGGTCAGCGTCACCAGCTGACGCGCGTAGGACGGATCGGTGACGATCTCCTGATAGCCGGTCATGGCGGTGTTGAACACCACTTCGCCGACGGACAGTCCGTTTGCGCCGACCGATTCGCCCTCGAATACGGTGCCGTCTTCGAGGACCAGGATTGCGGGTTGGGTCACTGCAGGTTCGCCTTGGGGATGGAGGAAAACCCTGTGCCCACGTCAAACTTGCGGCTGCAAGAAACCGCGGACGCGGCGCTTCTCCGGTCCGAGGTGATGTGGTCATCAGGCGAGTGCGAATTGTACGGACCCGGGGGGTCGGGCGCCAGCCGTATTTTTCACATGGATGACGCGGCCGGACGAGATCCGATCAAACCCTGTCGGAACCAGCGTGACGCCGTAGCCTCGCGCAAACCGTGCCAGGACGCGCGTTTGGCGCCTGCCAACACCCAACCACCGGCCAGGAATGGCGACTACACTGGCATTGATGACGCTGAACGCCTACTGGGTCCACACGCTGCTGGAAGCGGCCGCCTATTCGGTCGGCTTCCAGCTCTACCTGCGCCAACGCCGCCGCCTGCCCCTGCCCGGCCAGACCGATAAGGTCCAGTCGCTGTTGCTGGTCGGCGGGACCGTCCTGGGCGCGGCGCTGGGCAGCAAGATCGCCTATTGGCTCTACGACCCGGCCTATGCCTTCACCGATTTCCCGACGTTGCGCCGGCTGCTGGAGGGCAAGTCGATCATCGGGGCGCTGCTCGGCGGCCGGGCCGGCGTGGAGATCGCCAAGCGCCTGGCCGGGATCCGCGGTTCGACCGGGGATGCCTTCGTCCTGCCCCTGACCATCGGGATGATCATCGGGCGCATCGGCTGTTTCCTGGGCGGACTGGCCGACCACACCTACGGCAATCCCACGTCCCTGCCCTGGGGCGTGGACTTCGGCGATGGCGTCCCGCGGCACCCGACCCAGCTTTACGAGATCGCCTTCGTCGCGCTCTGGGGCGGCCTGCTGACCCGCTACGGCGATCGCCTGCCGCGCCCGGGCGACCGCTTCAAGCTGTTCCTGGTCGGCTACCTGCTGTACCGGCTGGTGATCGAGTCCATCCGTCCCATCCCGCTGTACTACTTCGGCCTGCTGTCAGGCCTCCAGCTGCTGTGCGTGCTAGGCGTGGCCTACCATGTGCGCGACCTCCCACGCATCGCATGGACCCCTGCATGGCGGCAAAAGTAAGGCCTTACCTGTTCTACGACACCGCCGTGTCGGTGTGCTCGACCTGCCTGCGTCGGGTGGAGGCGACCATCCTGTTCAAGGATGGCGGCGTCTACCTGGAGAAGTGGTGCCCACAGCACGGGCGCGAACGGGTGCTGGTGGCCGACGACATCGACTACTACCGCCTGTGCCGCGAGCGCTTCATCAAGCCGCCCGAACTGCCGCAGCGTTTCAACACCGAGCGGCGCTGGGGCTGTCCCTACGACTGCGGGCTGTGCCCGGAGCACATGCAGCACAGCTGCCTGACCCTGATCGAGGTCACCGATCACTGCAACCTGCGCTGCCCGATCTGCTATGCCGATTCGGGGCCGCATCGCCCCGGCTTCCGCGACCTGGCCACCATCGAGCGCATGCTCGATGCGGTGGTTGCCAACGAGGGCGAACCGGATGTGGTCCAGATCTCCGGCGGCGAGCCGACCCTGCATCCGCAGTTCTTCGAAATCCTCGACGCGGCCAAGGCGCGGCCGATCCGCCATCTGATGGTCAACACCAACGGGCTGCGGATCGCGAAGGATCCGGCGTTCGTCGAGCGTCTGGCCGGCTACATGCCCGGCTTCGAGCTGTACCTGCAGTTCGACTCGCTGCGTGATGAGGTCCATCAGGAACTGCGCGGCGCGCGCCTGGGCGAGATCCGGCGACGCGCGTTGGAGGCGCTGAACCGGCACGACATCTCCACCACCCTGGTGGTGACGGTCAAGAAAGGCCTCAACGACGGCGAACTCGGCGAGATCATCGACTTCGCCAGGCGCCAGCCCTGCGTGCGTGGGGTGACCTTCCAGCCGATCCAGCATGCCGGCCGCACCGAGGGCTATGACCCGGCGCGCGACCGCCTGACCCTGACCGAGGTCCGCCGCGGCATCCTCGAGCAGAGCGAGCTGTTCCGCCCCGAGGACCTGATCCCGGTGCCTTGCCATCCCGACGCGCTGGCGATGGCTTACGCGTTGAAGCTGGAGGATCGCGTCCTGCCGTTGACCGGCCTGATTCCACCGGAGGTGCTGATCGAGGGCGGCCGCAACAGCATCGTGGTGGAAAAGGACGCGTCGCTGCGCGAGGCCGTGTTCAAGCTGTTCGCCACCAACCACTCGCCGCAGTCGCAAGCCTGCTCGCTGGCCGACCTGCTGTGCTGCCTGCCGCAGGTGCAGGCCCCGCAAGGACTGGACTACCGCAACGTGTTCCGCGTGCTGATCATGGCCTTCATCGACGCCGAGGGCTTCGACCTGCGCTCGGTGAAGAAGAGCTGCGTGCACATCGCCCAGCCCGATGGCACGATCGTGCCGTTCGACACCTACAACCTGTTCTACCGCGACGACCGTCGCCAGCAGCTCGACGCCCTGCGCGACTGGGTCGACGGCACACCGCTCAAGGAAGCCACGGCATGAATCTCCCGGACGAACACGACGCCTCGCCTACGGCACCTCCGCCCGAACTTCCCCCTGCACCGGCACCGCAGCGGACCGGCTTCCCGACCTGGGCCAAGATCATCATCGGCATCCTGGCCACCATCGGCGGGCTCACCATCCTGCTGGCCGCCGCGTGCTTCGGCATGATCGCGATGAACTGAGCGGCGGCTGCCGCCGAGCGACCGCTCAATCCAGCAGGTCGCGCACCCGATAGCTGCCCGGCGCGCGTCCGGCCAGCCGGCTGGCGGCATGCAGCGCGCCGCGCGCGAAGATGTCGCGGTTGCTGGCGCGGTGGGTCAGCTCGATCCGTTCACCCAGGCCGGTGAACTGCACCAGGTGCTCGCCGACGATGTCGCCGGCACGCAGGCTGGCATAGCGTGGCGTGGCGCCGGCCGCTTCAGCCCCCTGGCCCAGCGTCAGCGCCGTGCCGGACGGCGCGTCCAGCTTGTGCACGTGGTGCGACTCGACGATGTCGCAGTCCCAGCCCGGCAACGCGGCAGCGGCGCGCTCGACCAGTTCGGCCAGCACCGCCACGCCGAGGCTGAAATTGGAGGCCCAGACCAGCGGGATGCCAGCGGCCGCATCGGCCAGCGCCGCACGCTGGGCCTCGGACAGGCCGGTGGTGCCCGAGACGAGCGCGGCCTTGCGCGCCACGCACAGCGCCAGCACCGCGTCGAAGCCTTCCGGCAGGCTGAAATCGATCGCCACGTCGAACGCCGGCACGCCGGACAGTTCGGACGCGGCGAAGAACGCCACCCCGTCGACCACGCGCGGCGACGGCGCCCGCCGGGTCACGGCGGCGACCACGTCCAATCCCGGGTGTTCGGCGGCCAGGCGCACCAAGGCCTGGCCCATGCGCCCGGAGGCACCATGGATCAACACACGCACCGCGTTGCTCACCGGGCCACCCTCATGCCGCGACCGCGCTGGCAGGCAGGGCCGCAATGGCCTCGCTGACCAGTTCTCCCAGCACCTTCATCCCTGCTTCGATCTTCTCGGCCGGCACGGTCACGAAGGACAAGCGCAGCGTGTTGACCTGCGGATCGGTGGCGTAGAACGGCGCGCCCGGCACGAACGCCACGTTGCGGGCGATGGCCTGGGCCAGCAGCGCGGTGGTGTCGATGCCCTGCGGCAGCGTCACCCAGATGAACATCCCGCCTTCCGGACGGGTCCAGGTCGCCGCCGGCGGGAAGTGCTCGGCCAGCGCCCGCAGCATCAACTGGCACTGATGCGCGTACAGGTCGCGGATGGTCGGGATGTGCTCGTCCAGGAAGCCATCGCGCACGGTATCGTACACGATGCGCTGGCTGAAGGAGGGCGTGTGCAGGTCCGCGGCCTGCTTGGCCTGGACCAGCTTGGCGTACAGCGGCTCGGGCGCGACCACGTAGCCCAGGCGCAGGCCCGGGGCGAGCACCTTGGAGAAGGACCCCATGTAGATGCCGCCTTCGGGATTGAGCGACAGCAGGCTGGGCAGATGCTCCCCGCCATAGCTCAGCTCGCCATAGGGATCGTCCTCGACCACCGGCACGCCAGCCGCCAGCGCCTTGGCCACCAGTGCCTTGCGGCGGTCCAGCGACAGGCGCTTGCCGGTGGGGTTCTGGAAGTTGGGCAGGCAGTACATGAAACGCGCGCCGTCCAGCAGCGCCGGAGTCAACGCATCGGTGTCGATGCCGCCGTCGTCCGATGGCATGGAGGCGAACGCCGGGCGGAACAGCGAGAACGACTGCAGCGCGCCCAGGTAGCTGGGGGTCTCCACCAGCACCTTGCTGCCTTCGTCGATCAGGGTCTTGCCCAGCAGGTCCAGTCCCTGCTGCGAGCCGGTGACGATCAGCACCCGGCTGGCCGGGACCGGCGCGCCGGCGCGGGTGAGCCGCTCGGCCACCCATTCGCGTAGTGGCGCGAAGCCTTCGGTCGGGCCGTACTGCAGCGCGGCCTGCGGGGCATCGGTCAGCACCTTGTCGGTGGCCGCACGCAGGCGCTCGACCGGAAAGGTGGACGCCGAAGGCAGGCCACCGGCGAAGGAAATCACCTCGGGACGCTCGGTGACCTTGAGGATTTCGCGGATGGCCGAACTGGTCAGGGCCTGCGCGCGCTGGGACAACACGATTTGAGTGCTCATGCCGGCAAGGATACCGCGCGCGCCCGCGTGCCGACGCGCTGCGCTGCGGCAGGCACCGAGCCAGATCGCCACCCGTCGCTGGCGAAATATTCACCAGACCGATCGAGCGCCTTGCCGGACAAGGCCCGGGAAGGTTGTCCACAGGTTTGTGCCGAGGGTCGTCCACATGTCATGTGGATGACTGGGATCACTCAGCCGCGCGGGCACGCCAGGCGCATGTGGAACTCCTCCGGATCCTCGCCCTCGACCACGAAGCCCAGCCGCTCGTACAGTCCGCGCGCCGGGTTGGCCTTCAGCACGTGCAGAGTCACGTCATGTCCGCCTGCCTGCGCCTGGGCGATGTAGTCCAGCAGCAGGCGGCGGCCCAGGCCCTGCCCCTGTAGCTCCGGCGCGATCTGGATCTGCATGACCACCCAGTCCGCGCCGGTCCGGTCCAGCTTGAGCAGGCCGACGATGCGGCCATCGCGCTCCAGCACATCGGCGTGCTGGTAGCCGTTGAGCAGCCGCGCGAGCATGTTGCCCTGCGAAGTATCCGCGCCGGAGTTGGCCATGTGCTCGCGCATGGTGGTCTCGCGCAGCGCCAGCAGGGCCTGCACGTCCCCGGGACGGGCCGCGCGCCGAATCACGCCCTGCGGCAGCGAGGTCCCGTTGATCGGAGCCGGCACGCCATCGAAGCTCCCGGACAGCACCCGCCCGACCCCGCTGGCATCGACCTCGGCCGCCGCCGCGGTCAGCGCCTGCAGCGAGGTGCCGGTGTCGAACCCCAGGCGGAAGTGCACCTCTCCCGATGGATTGCGCAGCGAATGCAGCGAGGCGATGCTCACGCCGTGGCGTTCGAACACATGCAGCAAGGCGCGCAACGAGCCGGGCTGGTCCAGCGGCAGGTGCACCGACAGACTGCGCGGCTCGGCCAGATCGGCCAGCAGGTAGCCGATCCGCTCGAAGCGGTAATTGCCCTCGGCCAAGGCCCCCGGGCCGATGGCGTCGCGGTTGTCGGCCAGCATCCGCTGGCGGAACGCGGCGCGGGCCGCCTCGTCCCCAGCCACGACCTGGTCGCGCAGTGCCGACAACTCCTCGACCAGCGCCTCCAGCGCCGGCCCGACGTGCGGATTGCCGAACTGGATGTCCTCGTAGATCGCAGGGTTGAGCGAGAGGATGCGCGCGATCATCGCCCCGTCCATCTCGAAGGATGCTGAGCGATACGGGAACAACTCGGCCCAGGCGCCAACCTGCGGCGCCAGCCGCCGCAGCGCACCGGCCTGGGCCAGGTGGCCGGCGTGGACCATGGCCTGGACCACGGCCATGACCTGGTCGTGGTGCTCGGGCGTGGTGCGTACGCACTGGGCTTCCAGTGCGTCGAACAGGGTCTGCAGCCACGGACGCCACGCGTCCAGGCGCGCCTCGCAGACCACCATCGGCCGGCCCTTGAGCGTGGGGGACTTGGGCGGTGCGGTCATCGGGTGCAGGCCGACCACCTCGGCCCGCGAGCGCAGCATCGCGGCCACCGGCTCGGTCTTGATCGAGGTCAGGTCCAGCCATAGCTGGCCGGACTCACGCCCGGCGGCCAGCGCCACGTAATGCGCGATCACCTCGGCCGTGACCCGGATGGGCGCGCTGAACACCAGCACCTGCGCCTGTGCCAGCAGGGCCTCGGGGGATAGCGAGGCGGGATCGGACGGATCGTGTCCGATCACCCGCAGCCCCATGTGGCGTTCCAGGAAACGCGCGAGCCAGCGGCCGTAGGCGCCAGCGCTGCCGACGATGCCGACGACGGGAGAAGGGCTGTGCATGCTGCGCGATCATGTCCAAAGAGCAGCGCGCATTGTAGGCAAGGGCGGGCCCGCAGGCGGCCTCAGCGATTGACGCCCATCCAGTTGATGCTCTGCGAACCGGTGATCATGACGCGTCCGCGGCGCTTGATCACCGTGTCGGTCGAGCGTGACGACATCCCGAGCGCGCCGATGTACAAGGTGCTGCGGGTCTTGACGATGGCCCGAGAGCCATCGGGCGCCACGTCCACCGACACAATGGTCTGACTGGAATCGGGTTTGAAGCGGCCACCGCTGCGTGCGCGCAGCTGGGCCATCTGGCCGATCAATTGGGTCATGCCATCGCACGTTTCCTCGCGATCCTGCTGCATCTGCCGCGAGCGGCCCTCGATCCACATTGTCCCGCGCTGAAGGTAGTCCTCCGACATCATCGCGCACAGTGCCGGCGCATCCAACGCCTCCCCCGCTTCCATCTGCGCCGCATAAAACGCCTGCACATCGGCCTCGGTCAATGTTTCGCGCCCGAACCACAGCCAATACGCCACGCCGGCCGCAATGGCCAGCACGCCCAACATCGCGAGTGTTCGCACCTTTGACTCCCCCTGTGACGTCCCTGTTCCCGGCGCCTTGCACGCCGGGGGCATCTCGATCCAACGCCTCAGATCATGCCCAATGTCGGCGCCCTCGCCAAGCACGCCGCAAGGGGCCAGCGCGACGCGCACGATGGGCTTACCGCAGCGTGGGCCACTCGGCGACAATGGATGCCAGCTCGCTGCCCCAGGATCGCCATGTTCGAGATCGCCGTCGTCTTCCTGGTCGTGACCTCGTTGATGGCCTACGTCAACCGCCGCTTCATCGGCCTGCCCGACACCATCGGCGTCATGGTGGTGGCCATGCTGGTGTCGTTCTCGTTGATCGGGCTGGACGCGCTGGGCGTGGCGACCTTCCGCGAGCACGCGACCGCGTTGCTGCGCTCGGTCGACTTCAGCGAGGTGCTGATGCAGGGCATGCTCTCGATGCTGCTGTTCGCCGGCGCGCTGCACGTGGACCTGAGCGAACTGCACAATTATCGCTGGCAGGTGGGCCTGCTGGCGGTCGGCGGCACGCTGGTCTCCACGATCATCGTGGCCTACGGGCTGTACTGGCTGCTGCCGATGCTGGGCCTGCCGCTGGCGCTGCCGTGGTGCCTGGTCTTCGGCGCCTTGATTTCCCCGACCGACCCGATCGCGGTGATGGGCATCCTCAAGTCGGCCCGCGCGCCCAAGAGCCTGGAGCTGGTGATCTCCGGCGAGTCGCTGTTCAACGACGGCGTGGGCGTGGTGCTGTTCGTGCTGCTGCTCGAGGCGGCCTCCATGGGCGATACCCCGGGTGCCGGCGAGGTCGCCAAGCTGGCCGTGCACGAGGTCGGCGGCGGTCTGCTGCTGGGCGGCGTCCTGGGATATGCGACCTACCGCCTGCTCAAGAGCATCGACAGCTACCAGGAAGAAGTCCTGATTACCTTGGCCGCGGTGCTGGGTGGCTACGCGCTGGCCAACCGCCTGCATGTGTCCGGGCCGCTGGCGATGGTCGTGGCCGGGCTGATCGTCGGCAACCGCGGGCGGCGCCTGGGCATGTCCGATACCACGCGCAAGTACCACGACCTGTTCTGGGCGCTGCTCGACTCGATCCTCAATGCCGTGCTATTCGTGCTCATCGGCCTGGAAGTGCTGGTGGTTCCCTTCAGCCTGGCCCTGCTGGGCGCGGCCGCGCTTACCATCGCGGTCACCTTGCTGGCGCGGCTGGTGGCGGTTGGCACGCCGATCGCGGTGCTGCGCAGCGGGTTCGGCCTGCCGCGCGGCTCATGGAAGGTGCTGACCTGGGGTGGGCTGCGCGGTGGCATCTCGGTGGCGCTGGTGTTGTCGCTGCCGGCCGGCGAGACCCGCGACATGCTGCTGGGCATCACCTATGTCGTGGTGGTGTTTTCGATCCTGGTCCAGGGACTGACCATCGGCCGGGTCGCGCGTAGCCTGCCGATCAGCCAGGCGCCGCCACGGCCCGATGCGGCCGATCCGCATGCGCACTGAATCCAGACATGAAAAAGCCGGCGCGAGCCGGCTTTTTCATATTGCCTCAATGCCTTTCCCAAGTGTCCTCAGGACGTCATTCGGTCCCAAAAGCCCTTGACCCCGTCCAGAAACGTGGCCGACTTGGGCGAGTGCTTGCGCGCGTCATCGCCCCCAAAGGTGGCCTCGAACTCCGCCAGCAATTCGCGCTGGCGTGCGGTGAGGTTCACCGGCGTCTCAACCACGACCTTGCAGAACAGATCGCCGGTGGAACGGCTGCGCACCGATCGTACGCCCTTGCCGCGCAGACGGAAGAGCTTGCCGGTCTGGGTCTCGGCCGGAACGCGGATCTCCGCCTCGCCGCCCAGGGTCGGCACACGCACCGTATCGCCCAGGGCCGCCTGCGAAATGCGGATCGGCACGTCGCAGTGCAGGTCGTCGCCGTCGCGCTGGAAGATCTCGTGCTCGCGCACGCGCACTTCCACGTACAGGTCACCGGCCGGCGTGCCCGCCGGACCGGCTTCGCCCTCGCCCGCCAAGCGGATCCGGTCACCGGTATCCACGCCCGCCGGGATCTTGACCGACAGCACCCGCTCCTCCTCCACGCGACCGGCGCCATGGCAGGTCCTGCAGGGGTTGCGGATGACCTGGCCGCGGCCTTCGCAATGCGGGCAGGCCTGCTGCATGGTGAAGATACCGCGCTGCATGCGCACCTGGCCGCGCCCGGCGCAGGTGGTGCAGGTCTCGGTCTTGCCATCTTCCGAACCACTGCCGTGGCAGGGCTCACAAGCGGCCATGGTCGGGATCTCGATGCGCTTGTCCACGCCGGCCACGGCTTCTTCCAGGTCCAGCTCCATCACGTAGCCGATGTCCGCGCCACGCCGGGCCGCCCGCGCGCCGCCTCCACCGAAGATGTTGCCGAAGATGTCACCGAAGATGTCGCCCATGTCCGGGCCGCCGAAGCCGGCGCCAGGACCACCACCGCCCATGCCGTGCTCGAAGGCGGCGTGGCCATGCTGGTCGTAGAGGCGACGCTTGCCGCCGTCCGACAGGACCTCGTAAGCCTCCTTGCACTCCTTGAAGGACACCTCGGCCGTGGCATCGCCTGGGTTGCGATCAGGGTGGAACTTCATCGCGCAACGACGATAGGCCTTCTTCAGCTCCTCGTCGCTGGCGTTGCGGGCGACGCCCAGAACCTCGTAGTAGTCGCGTTTGCTCATTGCCGGATGCAGCCTGCGTTGAATGGGGAATCATGGCATCGCCGCCTGGCCTTCGAGGGCCTGCGGCGGGCAGTGCCGGAAACGCCGGAGGAGCGGAGCCGTAGCCCCGCTCCTCCATGCGTTCCTACTGCAGCCTCGGGCTGCGCTTACTTCTTGTCGTCCTTGACCTCGGTGAACTCCGCATCCACCACGTCGTCGGTCGCGCGGTTGGCCTGCTCGGCACCGCCCTCGGCACCCGGCGCACCGCCCTGCTCGCCCGCCGCGGCGGCGGCGTAAAGCGACTGGCCGGCTTCTTCCAGCGCCTTGGACTTGGCCTCGATCTGGGCCTTGTCGTCGCCCTTCATCGCGGTTTCCAGCTCACCCAGCGCGGCTTCGACCTTGCCGATCACATCGCCGCCGACCTTGGAGCCATGCTCGGTGATCGCGGTGCGGGTGGCATGGATCAGGCCATCGGCCTGATTGCGGGCCACGACCAGTTCCTGGAACTTCTTGTCCTCGTCGCGATGCGCCTCGGCGTCGGCGACCATCCGCTGGATCTCGTCGTCCGACAGGCCCGAGCCGGCCTTGATCTCGACCTTCTGTTCCTTGCCGGTCTTCTTGTCCTTGGCGGTCACGTGGACGATGCCGTTGGCGTCGATGTCGAAGGACACCTCCACCTGCGGCATGCCGCGCGGCGCCGGCTCGATGCCCGACAGGTCGAAGCGGGCCAGCGACTTGTTGAAGCGGGCCTGCTCGCGCTCACCCTGCAACACGTGCACGGTCACGGCCGACTGGTTGTCCTCGGCGGTGGAGAAGGTCTGCGAGGCCTTGGTCGGCACCGTGGTGTTCTTCTCGATGATCTTGGTGAACACGCCACCCAGGGTTTCGATGCCCAAGGACAGCGGGGTCACGTCCAGCAGCAGCACATCCTTGACGTCGCCGGCCAACACGCCGCCCTGGATCGCGGCGCCCAGCGCCACGGCCTCGTCGGGATTGACGTCCTTGCGCGGCTCCTTGCCGAAGAACTCAGCCACCGCCGCCTGCACCTTGGGCATGCGGGTCTGGCCACCGACCAGGATCACCTCGCCGATGTCGCTGGCGCGCAGGCCCGCGTCGTTGAGCGCGGTGCGGCACGGCTCGATCGACTTCTTGATCAGGTCCTCGACCAGAGCTTCGAGCTTGGCGCGGGTCAGCTTGATGTTCAGGTGCTTCGGACCGGAGGCATCGGCGGTCACGTACGGCAGGTTGACCTCGGTCTGCTGCGAGGAGGACAGCTCGATCTTGGCGCGCTCGGCGGCGTCCTTCAGGCGCTGCAGGGCCAGCGGATCCTTGCGCAGGTCGATGCCCTGGTCCTTGTTGAACTCGTCGACCAGGTAGTCGATGACACGCGCGTCGAAGTCCTCGCCACCCAGGAAGGTGTCGCCGTTGGTGGCCAGCACCTCGAACTGCTTCTCGCCGTCGACGTTGGCGATCTCGATGATCGACACGTCGAAGGTGCCGCCGCCCAGGTCGTAGACCACGATCTTGCGGTCCTGCGAATCGCCCTTGTCCAAGCCGTAGGCCAGGGCCGCGGCGGTGGGCTCGTTGATGATGCGCTTGACGTCCAGGCCGGCGATCTTGCCGGCGTCCTTGGTCGCCTGACGCTGGCTGTCGTTGAAGTACGCCGGCACGGTGATGACCGCCTCGGTGACGGTCTCGCCCAGGAAGGCCTCGGCGGTCTTCTTCATCTTCTCCAGCACGCGGGCGGAGATTTCCTGCGGGGCCATCTTCTTGCCGTCGGCGGTGGCCACCCAGGCGTCGCCATTGTCATGGGCCAGGATGCCGTAGGGCACCAGGTCCAGATCCTTCTTGACTTCCGCGTCGGTGAACTTGCGGCCGATCAGACGCTTGACCGCGTAGAAGGTGTTCTTGGGGTTGGTCACGGCCTGGCGCTTGGCCGAGGCACCGACCAGCACTTCGCCGTCCTTGGTATAGGCGACGATGGAGGGCGTGGTGCGATCGCCTTCCGAGTTCTCGATGACGCGGGCCTTGCCGCCTTCCATGATCGCCACGCACGAATTGGTCGTGCCGAGGTCGATGCCGATGATCTTGCCCATGGTGATTACTCCGTAAAAGCGAAGGTTTGTCGGGTTGGGGCCGGGTGCGTGCCCGGCCGATGAACCAGATATAAGGACGCTGTGACGCGCTTCAAGCGCTCGTGGAACACAAATTTCCGGCCGCCCTGCGGCCGCTCAGTGCCCGCTCAGTCGTGACGCGCGACGACCACCAGCGCAGGACGCAGCAGGCGATCGTTGAGCAGGTAACCCTTCTGGAACACCTGGATCACGCTGCCGGGGGCCGCGCCGTTGGGCTCGGCCTGGCTGATGGCCTGGTGGTGTTCCGGGTTGAACGGCTGGCCCATCGGGTCCAGCACGGTCAGGCCGTTGTCGTCGGCCACCTTGAGCAGCTGCTTCTGGGTCAGTTCCAGGCCCTCGCGCAGCGGGCTGGGTTCGGTGCCGGCGGCCAGCAGGCCGGCGTCCAGGCTGTCGAAGACCGGCATCAGCTGGCCCAGCAGCTTTTCATTGGCGAAGCGGCGCGCCTGCTCCACGTCGCGGGCCACGCGCTTGCGCTGGTTCTCCAGGTCGGCACGATCCAGCAGGACCGAGGCACGGACCTGGTCCAGCTCGTTGCGCAGGGTTTCCAGCTCGGCCTGCAGCAGCGCCTCGGTGGTCTGCTCGGCGGAGGTGGTGTCGGCCGTCGGCTGGCCGTCGGTGTATTCGTTTGCAGTCATGCTCCAGATCCGTCGTTGGCGGGGGTTGGTCCGCCGCAAGGCCCAGCTATGGGGCCGGCGTGGACGGATTCAAGTCATCCCCGGGACGCAGCATTGCCGCGCCGAGCGCATCGGCGGCCGCCTGGACCACCGGAATCACCGTCTGGTACGCCATCCGCGTGGGCCCGATCACGCCCAGCACGCCCAGGACCTGGCCACTGGCCCGGTACGGCGCGGCGACCAATGACATGCCATCCAGCGGCGCCAGGCCGGTTTCCTCGCCGATGAAGATGCGTACGCCCGGGGCACTGATCGTGCGTTCGAGCAGTTGCAGGATCTCGCGCTTGCGGGCGAAGGCCTCGAACAGTTCGCGCAGGCGGTCCAGGTCGGACAGGTCCTGCACACCCATCAACCGGGTCTGGCCGGCCAGCACCATGTCATCGTCGGACGGCACCAGGGCGTGTTCGGCCAGCTCCACGGTGTGGGCCAGCAGGCCTTCCATCTCCGAGCGGGCCGCGCGCAGTTCGCGCAGCAGCGTGGCCCGGATCTCGGAAATCGGGCGGCCGGCGAAATGCGCGTTCAGGTAATTGGCCACCCGCTCCAGCTCGGACGGGTCGTAGCGCCGGCGCGGTTCGATCACCCGGTTCTGCACGTCGTTGTCGGCGAAGACCAGGATGGCCAGCACCCGGCGCCCGTCTAGCGGCACAAAGTCGATGTGCCGGAACGCGAATTGCTCGCGCTTGGGTGCGCCGACCACGCCGACGAAGTGGGTCATGGCCGACAGCAGCTCGGAGGCATTGCCCAGCAGGGCCTGGGTGCCGGTGCCGGACGGCAGCTCGGCGCGCAGGCGGGCGACCTCGCGCTCGGCCAGCGGCTGCATCTGCACCAGGCTGTCCACGAAGACCCGGTAACCCTGCGCAGTCGGCACCCGGCCGGCCGAGGTGTGCGGCGAGCTGAGCAGGCCGGCATCTTCCAGGTCGGCCAGGATGTTGCGGATGGTGGCCGGACTCACGTCCAGGCCCGAATGCCGCGCCAGCGTGCGCGAGCCGACCGGCTCGCCGTCGTGGATGTAGCGGGCGATCAGCGTGCGCAGCAGTTGCCGTGCACGCGCATCCAGTTCTGGCCGTCGGGAACTCATGGCCGATAGATAACGGCCCGGACCGGGGTTTGCAACTGCCCGCGCACGGTCTCAGCACGTGCGCCGCCAGGCCCTACAATGCCGGCCGCATATGCTCAGACATCTCACCATCAAGGACTTCGCCGTGGTCCGCGCCACGGACCTGGAATTCGGCCCCGGCATGACGGTGATTTCCGGCGAGACCGGCGCCGGCAAGTCGCTGCTGGTCGACGCCCTCGGGTTCCTGTCCGGCCTGCGCGCCGATGCCGGCGTGGTGCGCCACGGCGCCCAGCGCGCCGAGCTGTCGGCCGAATTCGAGCTGCCACCCAAGTCCCCCGCCCTGGCCTGGCTGGCCGAACACGCCTTGGACGAGTCCGGCGCCTGCCAGCTGCGCCGCGTGCTGCGCGCCGACGGCGGCTCGCGCAGCTGGATCAATGGCCGCAGCGTGACCCTTTCGCAGTTGAGCGAACTGGCTGGGCTGCTGGTGGAGATCCACGGCCAGCACGAACACCAGGCCCTGCTCTCCAGGCCGCGCCAACTCGCCCTGCTGGACGCCTTCGCCAACTGCCAGCCGCAGGCCGAGGCCGTGCGCCGCGCCGCCGCGGCCTGGAGCCAGCGCTTGGACGAACGCGAGCGACTGACCGCACAGGGCGACGTCTCCGACCGGTTGAATTACCTGCAGCACCAGCTCGACGAGCTCAGCGCCGAGGACCTGGGCCCCGAGTCGATCGAGGCCCTGGTGACCACCCATCGCCGGCAGGCGCATGCCGCCACCTTGATCCAGGCCTGCGACGACAGCCTGGGCAGGTTGTCCGGCGAGGATGCGCCCTCGGCCAGCCAGCTGTTGCTGCAAACCCGCGGCGAGCTGGCCCGCGCGGCCAGCCACGAGCCGCGCCTGGGCGAGGTCGATGCCCTGCTGGACAGCGCCCAGATCCAGCTGGAGGAGGCGCTGGGCCTGCTCAACCAGATCCGCGACGACCTGGACGTGGACCCGGACCAGTTCGAACAGGCCGAGCGTCGCCTGACCCGCCTGCACGACCTGGCGCGCAAGCACCGGGTCACACCGGAACAACTCGACGAGGTGGCGAGCCGGATCGAGCAGGAACTTGAGAGCCTGCGGGGCGCCGGCGAGCGCCTGGCCGGCCTGAACGCCGAGATCGAAGCCGCCCGCCAGGCCTGGAAGACCGCCGCCGCCGCGCTGACCAAGGTCCGCACCAAGGCCGCCGCGGCGCTGGCAAAACAGACCAGCGCCCTGATCGGCGAGCTGGGCATGGGCGGCGGCAAGCTGGACGTGCTGCTCGAACCGGTCGACACCGAGCGCCCCGACCCGCAGGGCGCCGAGCGGGTCGAACTGCTGGTGGCGGCCAACGCCGGCCAGCCGGCGCGCCCGCTGCGCAAGGTCGCCTCCGGCGGTGAACTCTCGCGCATCTCGCTGGCCATCGAAGTGGCCGCACTGGGCTCGGACGCGGTACCGACGATGGTCTTCGACGAGGTCGATTCCGGCATCGGCGGCGCGGTGGCCGACATCGTCGGCAAGAAACTGCGCGACCTGGGCCGCCAGCGCCAGGTGCTGTGCGTGACCCACCAGCCACAGGTGGCCGCGCAGGGCCACGCCCACTACCGGGTCAGCAAGGCGCCGGTCGAGGGCATGACCCAGTCCTCGGTCGAATCTTTGGATGCGCCGGCGCGCCGCGAGGAACTGGCACGCATGCTCGGCGGGGTGCAGGTCAGCGCCGAAGCCCGCGCCGCGGCCGGCAAGCTGCTCGAAGCCGTCGACTGACGCGCCTCGGGCACCACGCAAAAAGGCCGGGATCCCCCGGCCTTTTTTGTGTTCACGGCAGTGGGCTTACTTGCGCTTCTTGCGCACGTAAAGCACCAACGAGTGCTCCTCGATCTCGTAGCCGTGCTCGGCGGCGATCTTCTCCTGCAGGGCCTCGATCTCCTCGCTGGAGAACTCGATGACCTTGCCCGAATCGATGTCGACCATGTGATCGTGGTGCTCGCCCCGATCCAGCTCGTAGACGGCCTGGCCGCCCTCGAAATTGTGCTTCAGCACCAGGCCCGCGGCCTCGAACTGGGTCAGGACGCGATACACCGTGGCCAGGCCGATCTCATCGCCCACCCCGATCAAGGCGCGATAGATGTCCTCGGCCGTCATGTGCCGGGGCTTGGCTTCTTCAAGCAGGGCCAGGATGCGCAGGCGCGGGTGGGTGACCTTCAGGCCGGCCTTGCGTAGATCGAGCGATTCCATCGGGGGCTCCCATTCATTGGCGGTTTAGCGCCAGCTGCCTTGCGATTGGGTCGCGGCGAAGGGCGCAGTGTATCATCGGGCGGTTCCTTCCCGACCCTTGCAGACGTCTTGTTCATGCGCAAATTCCTGCTTATCGCCGCACTCGGCCTGGCCACTTCCGGCTGCGGCATCATCTACAAGCAGCCGATCTATCAGGGCAACCTGATCGACAAGGAAGACGTCGACCAGCTCGAAGTCGGGCTGAGCAAGCAGCAGGTCCTGGCCCTGCTGGGCACGCCCTCGGTGGCCGACCCGTTCCACGCCCAGCGCTGGGACTACACCTCCACCCAGCGCACCGACCGCCTGGGCCACGTGCAGATGAAGAACTTCACCGTCTTCTTCGACAACGACAAGGTCAGCAAGTGGGAAGGCGACTACTTCCCCAACCAGGACGACGAACTGGCACGCAACAGCGTGCGCCAGTTCGGCCCGAACCTGGCCAAGGACAAGAAGAAGGACCACGGCGGCGGCTGATCGCCCCGCCTGCCGTCCGCCAAGCGCCGGACCCAGAGCAAGGGC
Source organism: Pseudoxanthomonas sp. JC1303 (assembly GCF_058448525.1). NCBI lineage: Bacteria > Pseudomonadati > Pseudomonadota > Gammaproteobacteria > Lysobacterales > Lysobacteraceae > Pseudoxanthomonas > Pseudoxanthomonas sp. JC1303. Next base: position 4,171,754 of record NZ_CP185958.1, read on the forward strand.
GTCTTCTCTAGCCCTTGCCCTCAGAGCTTCGCAGCGCGCCGTCGGCGCGCCTCCTTTGGATCGACCTGGAGCGGCTGCAGCAGTTCCACGCGATCGCCATCGACCAGCGGTGTCGCCGCAGTCGCCAGCACCCCAAAAACCGCCAGACCGGCCGGCGCCGGACCTGCGCCGAACCCTGACGCCTGCACCGCGTCCCCGACCGTCGCCCCCTCGGGCAGCGTCAGTGTGACCGCCTCATAGCCGCGCGCCCGGGCCTGGACCACCTCGATCCGCATGCCCCGCTCAATCGCCCAGGTCGGCGGTCCGCACGAAGTCGTCCACCATGCGGTCGGCCAGTCCCTGGAACCCCAGGGTAAAGGCGGGGCCCAGCAGTCGGCTGGACGGCTCGAAATCCAGGGTCAGGGTGACCTTGCTGACATCGTCTCCCAGCGACTGGAACTCCCACAGCCCATGCAACTTGCGGAACGGGCCGTCCTTGAGCTGCATGTCGATGCGGCCCGGGCGTTCCAAGGTGTTTTCGGTGGTGAACCAGGTGCGCAGGGCCCCCAGGCCCAGATCCAGCCGCGCGACCATGCGTTCATCGCTGGATTCCAGGATCTCCGCCCGGTCACACCAGCCGAAACGTCGTGGATAGGCCTGGACGTCGTTGACCAGATCGAACATGTACTGGGCCGGATGTTCGACCAGGGCGCTGCGACGAATGGTGGGCATCTTGGGAGTGCGTGTGGGCCTGTGAAAAGTTCTACTCGCCGGGAATCGGCCCATCGGCGACAATGGGCGGATGGCAAAGAAGTCGGACAAGGATAAAGCAAACAGCACGGGCACCATCGCGCTGAACAAACGCGCGCGCCACGAGTACCACCTGGAGGAACGGATGGAAGCCGGTCTTGCATTGCAGGGCTGGGAGCTCAAGTCCATCCGCGCCGGGCGCGCCAACATCGGCGAGAGCTATGCGGTGGTGCGCCAGGGCGAGTTGTTCCTGTTCGGCGCGCAGTTCACCCCGCTGATCCAGGCCTCCACGCACGTCGTGGCCGATGATCGCCGCACCCGCAAGCTGCTGCTGCACCGGCGCGAGATCGACACGCTGGTCGGCAAGGTTGAGCGCGACGGCTATACCCTGATTCCCACCGCGATGTACTGGAAGGGCAACAAGGTCAAGCTGGAACTGGCCCTGGCCAAGGGCAAACAGAACCACGACAAGCGCGCCAGCGAGAAGGACCGTGAGTGGGCCCGCGACAAGCAGCGCCTGATGCGTCGGCACAACCGCGACGCCTGAACTCGCCCGCGCTCAGGTCTCGGCAAGCATCTTGACCAGGTTCGGCACGCCCCTGCCCTGCATGTAGGGATCGCGGCCGATGTCATTGCAGCGCGCCAGCAGCTCGTCCTTGACCTTGTCGGGGAAGCCGATGAACTCGCGCCGCACCGACAGGAACGCCGCCACCAGCCCGGACACATGCGGGGCGGCCATGCTGGTGCCGCTCATCTCCACCATCCAGGTGGAGCGATCGCGCACCCGGTAGTCGTAGTGCGCCGAGATGATCTTCTCCCCCGGCGCCACCACGTCCGGCTTGCGCCGCCCGTCGGCGGTGGGCCCCTTGGAAGAAAAATACGACACGCCGTAGGTGCGTGGATTGGACTTGTGGACCGAACCGACCGCGATGGCCTCCTCCAGGTTGGCCGGGTCGCCGATGGTCATGTCCATGTTGGCGGCCAGCGCCATCCCATTCTGCTGGACAAGCCAGGCCAGGCCCTCGTTGCCGGCCGCCAGCACCACCACCACGCCCTGGCGCCACAACCGGCGCAGCTCGTTGCAGAGCGGAGTGAAGCCACAACCGTAGCTCTCCGCATCGAACCAGCCGCCCAGGCTCAGGTTCACCCCGTGGATGACCAGCTGACCGGCCTGCTCGTTGATGCGCGCCACCTGCTGGATGCCCTTGATGATCCATGAGTCGCGCCCGTTGCCGGCATCATCGAGCACCTTGAAGCCGTACAGCCGCGCCTGCGGCGCGACGGCGGTGAAGTCCACCGGCTTTCCCCCCTTGTCCCCGGGCAGCGGCGCACTGCATTGCCCGGCGATGATGCCGGCCACGTGCGTCCCATGACCAGCCCGGTCCAGGTGCGTGAACGCGCGCCCATCGTCTGGGCCGAGCTGCCGCGGGCGTCCCCGCACCGTGCAGTCCCACTGCGCCACCACGGTCGGGTGCGCCTTGTCCGCGTGGAAGTGCGGATGGCCCGCGGCGATGCCCGTGTCCAGCACCGCCCAGCCGATGTCCTGGCCCAGGGCGTGGTAGGCCACCTGCGCCGCATCGGCCTGGATGACGCGGCGCGAGCGGTCCAGCAGCGCCCGCTTGCCCGCGTCACGCCACAGGCGCTTGAAATGCAATGCCTGATAGTCGTCGCGCAGCGACTCGATCTCAAACCGGGTCAGGCGCGCGGAGACGAAACGTTCCAGCGTGTCCTCCAGCACGATCGTCTCGTCCAGCGCCTCACCCGATAACCCGGTCTGGCGCCCGGCCAAGGCGCGGATTTTTTCAACCAGGGCCAGCCGCGCCGCATCCTGCGTCAACCCGGCGGACAACTGGTCCAGTTCGAACAACACCTCATGACGGGCTGCATTGCCCTCCGCCTCCATGCGGTCGGACAGATCCTTGAGCACGACGGTCTGGGTCACCGGCTGGTCGAAGCCGGCCCCGACCACGCCGCGCACGCGCTGCCGGACCGAGTCGATGGACAGATAGCCCGAGCCGGAATGGGGATTGCGCGGTCCATCGGGGTTGATCCCAGTCCCGGCCTCGTTGCTGAACCGCCCGTTGGCGCCCTGGATGTCGTCGCCTAGGTCCGCGTCCAGGGCGACCGCGTCGCGCCGGTCGGCCACGTTGTGCCAGGCCCGCACGCAGGCGGGGAACGGCAGTTTCCGCTTGCCGATGTCCTGTTTGAACATGCTGCGCACCGCCGGCAGCCCCAGCGGCGAGCCCAGGGTCAGGAACAGAGCGACGTCACACTCGCTGGCCTTGAGCTTGCGCAGCACCTCGTAGGCGATCATCGAGCCCTGGCTGTGGCCGATCACCACGAATGGCCCGCCACCGGCAATCAGGCGCTCGCGCAGGCTCTGCTCCATCGCTTGGCGCCGCGCGGGGACGAAGAAGAAGTCGTGCACGTCCTGCAACAGCGCCGCGCTGACCAGGCGCAGCAGGATCTCGTTCAACCCGGACCACAGGCTGCTGGCGGCCGGACCAGACGTCGCGGCAGCGCCGGCCTGCATCTGGTCGAGCAATGCCCGAAGGTCCGCCCGCTCACGCGGCGTGGTCGCCAGGTCGTCCACCAGGTCTTGCAGGTCTCCGGGGCCTGGCGGCAGCCCGTAGACGGACAGCAGGCGCTGTTCGGCCTGGCTGATGGTCGGCCCTTCGTCGCGCTGCGCGCAGGTGGCTACTTCCGGCACGGGGTAGCGCGCGCGATTGACCCAGTAGGCCATGCGCGTGCGTTCGCCCATCGCCATGCCAAACAAGGCCTTGTCCCACTGGCAGCGCAGCACCTCGGCCGGTGGCTTGTTACCGATGCCGTGCACGTACACCACGGTCATTGCCCGCCCCTGGGCCGTGGCCATATAGCCGGTGCGCCCTGTGGCCTGGGTCTGGTCCGGATTGGAAGCTCGCCCCTTTCCCGGTCGTGCGCGTGCCGGGGTCCGCGGAGCGGTCGTACGCCTGGTCGCCATCCTGGAAGTCCTCCCTGTCTGCCGATGTGTCAGCCTCAACGCCCGCGACGCGGGCCGGCGGCCACGCAACGCAGGCTAACCCCGCTGCGTCGCACGCCTTGTGACTCGTGTCCCCGGCCCCTACACTGGCGACATCGGGACAATCTTCCGACCTTGTTCGAACCGGGGGTGCACTGGCTTCGACGGGGGTTGCGAAATTACCTGGTGCATGCCGAGGGGGTAGCTTTCCTCGTAAATCCAGCTGCAAACTTCTAGTTGCCAACGACGACAACTACGGTTCGGACTTCGCTCTCGCCGCCTAAACAGCAGTGTTGAGTTGTAGTTCTACAGCCGCCTAAGGCGAACCCCCGAAACCACTTGTGCCCGTGCTCGTGGATGTAGGGTCATTATCACGGAACCGGCTTTGACGGCTGCCTGTCAGTCATCGCTTAACCAAAACAGGCTGGTCCTGGGGTGCGTTTTGCACACCGTGCTGCCACAGGACGAGATCCAACGGTGAGCTAAGCATGTAGTACCGGGGATGGAGTGCCTTCGGACGCGGGTTCGACTCCCGCCACCTCCACCAACACCTTGTTCGGCCGGTCCTGGCGAACAAACACGAAGGGCCTGATCGGACTGGAACCTCCAGCATGATCAGGCCCTTTTTGTTTTGCTCGGCGCGCGATACGCCACGGCGCGAGACCATTGGAAGATGCCCCGGGCGCTCGGCCCGGGCACCTCCGGTGGCCGATCAGCCTGCCGGCTTGGCGCGCAGGCTCTCCATCACTTCGTAGCAGGCGCCCATGGTGTGGTAGTCGGTCTTGCCGGCCGGACTCTTCTCGTCGCTGTACTTGGTGTTGTCCGCACGCAGGATGCGGTACCAGGCGCCGTATTGGTGGTCGATCATGTGCGCCCAGGCGTACTGCCAGAGCTTGTCGTACCACGCCCAGTAGCCGGCGTCCCCGGTGCGCTGGGCGAGCAGCGCCGCCGCAGCCAGACTCTCGGCCTGAACCCAGAAATACTTGTCGTCGTCGCAGACGCTACCGTCCGGCGCGAAGCCATAGGCCATGCCGCCGTGGACCGGATCCCAGCTGCGCGACAGTGCGGTGTCGAACAGGTGACGCGCGGTGGGCACCAGCCAATCGGCCTGGGTCTCGCGATCCAAGATCAGCAGCAACTTGGCCCACTCGGTCTGGTGCCCCGGCTGGAAGCCCCACGGGCGGAACAGGTGCTTGGGATCGTCCTTGTTGTACTCCCAGTCCACGTTCCAGTCGGTGTCGTAGTGCTCCCATACCAGGCCATCGGCCTTGGCCGCCTGACGCCGGGTCATGTGGTCGGCCAGCAGCAGGGCGCGATCCAGGTAGCGGGCCTCGCCGCTGGCCTGGTAGGCCGCGATCATTGCCTCGCACATGTGCATGTTGGCGTTCTGGCCGCGGTAATCGCTGAAATGCCAGTCGGCGTCGGCCTCATCGCGATAGAGCCCAGGACCGGCCTCCCAAAACCGCGCTTCCAGCAGGTTCCAGGTCTCGTCCATCCAGTCCCGCGCCTCTTGCACGCCAGCCTTGAGCGCGCTGGCATAGGCCAGCAGCACGAAGGCCACGCCGTAGCAATGGTTGGTCGTGTCCTCGGCCACGCCATCGCGCAGCGTCCAGATGTAGCCGCCATTGGCCGGATTGCGGTGCACGTCGCGCAGGTAGCGCAGGCCGTGCAGCATCGCCGCGTAGTACTCCGGGCGCTGGAACTCGCGCCAGGCCATCGCATAGTTGAAGACGAAGCGCGTGCTGCTCACCAGATGGCGGTGGCCGGCGTCGTAGACGGTGCCGTCGTCCTTGAAATACTGGAAAAAGCCGCCGCGCGGATCGAGCGCGCGTGGATGGTAGAACGCCATCGTCTGGGCGACATGGTCGCGCAGGACATCGACAGAACGGAAATCGGGAGTAGTCATTGCATTCCTGAAACGAGAGCGAGAACGTCCTTGCGGGTCGGCATGGCCGCGAAAGCACCGGCGCGGGTGACTGCCACCGCGCCGACGGCGGTGCCGAATCCCACGGCTTCGGCCACTTTGTCCGGATCAGCGCAGAAGCCATCGAGCCCCTGCCCTGCGCCTCCCAGTTCGACCAGGCGCAGCAACAGTCCACCGACGAAAGCATCGCCGGCCGCGGTAGTGTCGCGCACCGTGACCTCGAAGCTGGGCACCATGCCCGAGCCGTTGCGCGTGGTCCAGCGCACCGCGCCGGGCCCATCGGTCACCACGATCAGGCGCGCGCGCGCGGACAACAGCCGCGCCACGACGGCCGCCCCGTCACCCTGCCCGCCATCGAGGAAGGCCAGTTCCTCACGCGAGAACTTGACCACGTCGGCCTCGGCCAGCGCCTGTTCGATCACCGGCGTCGGATCCATGCCCTGCGGCCACAGCGCCGGACGCAGGTTCATGTCGAAACTGACCACGGCCCCCGCCTGGCGCGCCAACCGCGCGCCGGCCAGGCTGGCTTCGGCGATCTCCGGGGCGGTCAGGCTGTTGGAGCAGAAATGGAAGACGTCGGCCCGCGACAGGCTGCCGGCGTCGAAATCCGAGGCGCGGAACAGCAGATCCGCCGCGGGCGGCCTGTAGAAACTGAAGCTGCGATCGCCGGTCTGGTCCAGCGCGACGAAGGCCAGCGCCGTGCGCGCCTGATCGGTCCAGACAATGTGGTCCACGCCGACGCCGGCGGCGACCAGTTCGTCATGCAGGAAGGTGCCGAACATGTCGCGCGCCAGCATGCCCACGAACTGCGCATCCGCCCCCAGCCGCGCTGCAGCGACGGCCACGTTGGCCGGGGCACCGCCGGCGTACTGCGCAAACGCCCTGGGCTGTCCCTCGACCGGCGGCTGAGCGAGCAGATCCACCAGGACCTCGCCGAAGCAGACCAAGCGCACGGGTGTCGGCGCAGTCACGCCCGCCTCCTCAGCCGGCGACATGGCGCGCCCTCCCTCGCGCCCGGAAGCGCGGTCTTTCCAGCGTGGAACAGGCATAGAGCGTGGAGCTCACGACGGGGGCGATCAGCATGGGATGGAAGGTTTCCGTGCATTTAAATCGTTCTAAATTGTGCACGGACCCGCGCCGCTTGCCTACCCGTCCGACCCGGCCAAGGTTTCACGCCGCCCGGGAGGCCTGAACCAGGCTCGCCCCAGGTCTGGCCTGAACGCGGCCAGGTGTGGACCTGCGCGGGTGGCACGGCTCGCCCGTGCCGCAGGCATCACGCCCATCGAGCGCACTTCCCCTGCCCAATCTCCAACCCGATCCTCGCGCGGCACGGTCTCGGCGCGGCGGAAGATCGGCGGGACACAGATGCCTCATGGTCTGGCCCGGAAAAGAACGACGCCCAAGACAGCCCTCTGCGTAGCGCTGCCCCGGCGACCACCAAGCCACCGCCATGTAGACAAGATTCCGCCAAGACCCGCCGCACAAAGCGAAACGGGCCGCGATGCGCGGCCCGTTTCCAAGGTGCTGCGACGTTGGCAGTGCGGGAGTCAGGAGCCCTGCTGCTCCACCGGCACCACGCGAATCTCCACGCGGCGGTTCTGCGCGCGGCCGGCATCGGTGTCGTTGCTGGCGATCGGATAGCGCTCGCCCATGCCGATGATCTCGAAGCGCTGGCGCATCAGCCCCTGCCCAATCAGGTAGTCGGCCACGGTATTGGCGCGCGCCTCCGACAAAGACTGGTTGGCCGCATCGCTGCCGACGCTGTCGGTGTGGCCGCTAACCTCCACAATGGTCTGGTTGTACTGCTTGAGGGTGGAAGCCACGTTGTTGAGCGCCGGGTAGAACTGCGGCTTGAGGTTGGACTTGCCGAAGTCGAAGGTCACCCCATCAGGCAGGTTGAGCTTGATGACGTCGCCATCGCGGCTGACGTCGATGCCCGTCCCCGCCGTCTGCCGGCGTAGTTCGGCCTCCTGCCGATCCTGGTAGACGCCGATGGCGCCACCGGCCAGGCCGCCCACGCCGGCACCCACCAGGGCACGCTGACGGCGTTCGGTGGCGTCATGGCCACTGAGCAGGCCGACCGCAGCGCCGATGCCAGCGCCGATGAGCGCGCCATTGCGGGTGCGGTTGGGATCGTTGGGATCGTTGGTCTGACCGGTATAGGTGGCGCAGCCGGCCAGCACGCTGGCCGAAAGCACGCCGCAGAGCAGCGCGCGCGAAAGGATCTTGTTCTGCATGGTGTCTCGCTCCCCGGGGTGGCCCGGCTTTGTTGCGGTGTCCGCACGCTAGCGGCAAAAGCGACAAAGCAGCATGAACCCCCGTCCCTCCACGTCGGGCCCCATTCAGCCGCGCGAAGACCCTATTAAGGTTCAGCGGGTCGCCGCGTAGGCCGCCAGCGCGCCTTCCCGGCCCGCCGCCAGGCCCACGATCGGCTGGCGCGGATACGTCGGCGCCAGGCGCGCGAGCAGATCCGCAGACTCCCAAGGCGCAAAGCGCGCCTTGACAGGCAATGTCTCCAGCTCCGGCACCCAGCGGGTGATGTAACGCGCCTGCGGGTCGAATTTCTGCGCCTGGGTCACCGGGTTGAACACGCGGAAATACGGCGCGGCGTCGGCGCCGGTCCCGGCCACCCACTGCCAGCCGAGAGTGTTGTTGGCCAGGTCCGCATCCACCAGGGTGTCCCAGAACCAGCGCGCCCCTTCCAACCAGTGCATGCGCAGGTGCTTGGTCAGGTAGCTGGCCACGATCATGCGCACACGGTTGTGCATGACGCCGGTGTGCCAGAGCTCGCGCATGCCCGCATCCACGATCGGCACGCCGGTCATGCCCCGCTGCCAGGCCTTGAGCGTGGCGGGTTCGGCCTTGGCCCAGTCGAAATGCGCAAAGCGCGGGTTGAGGTTGTCCTCGACCGTCTGCGGGAAGTGGTGCAGCAGGTGGTAGGCGAACTCACGCCAGACCAACTGGCGGACGAAGCCGTCGATGTCCTTGTCCAGCCTGGCCGTGCGCACCTGCTCCAGCTTCGCGATCACCCGCCACGGCGCGATCTCGCCGAAGTGCAGATGGGGCGACAGGCGCGAGGTACCGGTGCGGTCCGGCAGGTCGCGCTGCTCCAGGTAGCCCTGCAGGGCGCCGTCGATGAACACCTCCAGCGCCTCGTGCGCCCCGGCTTCGCCGGGTTGCCAGGTGTCCCAGAAGCCGGTGTCCCACCCAAGGCGGGGGGCCAGTCCAAGGGCATCGACGCCATCGCTGTGCAACCTGGAGGACACGCCGGGCAGCGCGCGCGGCGCCTCCAGCAGGCTGCGCTGCGGCAACGAGGCCATCACGCTGCGGTAGTACGGGGTGAACACCTTGTAGGGTCCGCCGCTCTTGGTTTCCACGTCCCAGGGCTCGGCCAGCAACGCCGCGTTGCAGCTGCGCACCTCGAATCCCTGTTCCTTGAGCGCCTTCTTGATCGTCGCATCGCGCGGTTGCGTGGTCGGCTCGTACTTGCGGTTCCAGAACAAGGCCTGCGCACCGCTCTGTGCGATCAGGTCCTGCAGCACCGCACTGCTGTCGCCCTGGCGCACCACCAGCCGCGAGCCACGCGCGTGCAGGTCCTGGCTGAGGGCCTTGAGGGAGCGGTGGCGCCAGGCATTGGAGGCCGCGCCGGGCGCCCAGCCGCCCTCCTCGTGCGGGGCGTGAATGTAGACCGGCACCGGGTCGAACCCGGCCTCGAGCGCGGCATGCAGCGCGGGGTTGTCGGCCAGCCGCAGGTCGCGGCGGAACCAGACCAGGGCAGTGGCCATGGACAAGATCGATCCGGGAAGAAAACGGCGCCATCATGCAGGCGCCGCGTTGCAGCGGCGGTGAAACCGGCCGTGCTACTCGAAGCTGCCCACCGAGTCGTGCGCGAGATTGTCGAAGCGGGTGTATTCGCCGAAGAACTTGAGCTTGATCGACCCGGTCGGGCCGCTACGCTGCTTGCCGATGATGATCTCGGCCAAGCCCTTGTCCGGCGAATTTTCCTTGTTGTAGTAGTCATCGCGGTAGATGAAGACGATGACGTCGGCGTCCTGCTCGATGGCGCCCGATTCGCGCAGGTCGGCCATCACCGGGCGCTTGTCGGTACGCGTTTCCAGCGAGCGGTTGAGCTGGGACAGGGCGATCACCGGCACGTTGAGCTCCTTGGCCAGGCCCTTGAGCGAACGGCTGATCTCGGAGATTTCGGTCGCGCGGTTCTCGCTGTTGCCCGGCACGCTCATCAGCTGCAGGTAGTCGATCACCACCAGCCCCAGGTCGTGCTCGCGCTTGAGGCGGCGGCACTTGGAGCGCAGCACGTCCGGCGACAGTCCGGGCGTGTCGTCGATGAAGATCTTGGTCTCCTTGAGCATGCGGATGGCCGCGGTCACGCGGCTCCAGTCCTCGTCCTCCAACTGGCCGGTGCGCAGGCGCTGGGCGTTGATGCGCCCGTTGGAGGAAATCAGGCGCAGGGCCAGCTGCGCGGCGGACATTTCCATGGAGAAGACCGCCACGGCCTTCTTGGATTTGATCGCGGCGAACTCGGCGATGTTCAGGGCGAAGGTCGTCTTGCCCATAGCCGGACGCGCGGCCAGGATCAGCAGGTCGGTCGGCTGCAGGCCGGCGGTCATCTGGTCGAAGTCGGTGTAGCCGGTCGGCAGGCCGGTCACATTGCCGCCGTTGTTGAAGCGGTCCTGCAGCACCGAGAACGCGTCCTTCAGCGCGTTGGGCATGGCCACGAAGTCGGTGCGCCCGCGCGAACCCGCCTCGGCGATGGCGAAGACCTTCTGCTCGGCATTGGCCAGCAGTTCGGCGCTCTCGCGCCCCTCGGGCTGGAAGCCGTCGTTGACGATCTCGGTGCCCACGTCGATCAGCTGACGCATCACCGCCTTGTCGCGCACGATCTCGGCGTAGGCGGCGATATTGGCCGCCGAGGGCGTGGAGCTGGCCAGTTCGATCAGATAGGCGCCATCGGCGATCAGGTCCGACTGGCTCTGCCCTTCGAACCATTCGCCCAGGGTCACCGCATCGTAGGGCCGGTTGCGCTCGGCCAGCTCGCTGATGGCCCGGTAGATCAGCTGGTGATCGCGCCGGTAGAAATCATTGGGCGTGAGTTTGTCGTTGACCCGGTCATAGGCGTCGGTGACCAGCATCAGGCCGCCGAGAACCGCCTGCTCGGCTTCGATCGAGTGCGGCGGCATGCGCAGCTGCTCGATGCGCGAGTCGCTGGGATCGTTGCGGAATTCGCGATCGCGATTTCGATCGCGGCGGGGAGCAGCCATGGTGGATCCTCGGGCAAAAAACAGGCGCGCGCAGGCGTCACGCCATGGTAGTCAGCCGGCGGCCCGGCCGGTATGGACAAAGCTGTGGATAAGCTCTGGAGAACATGTGCGCTTGTCGTCGCACCGCCTGCGATCACAGGCGCAAACGACAACGGGCGCCTCGCGGCGCCCGTTGCATCAAACCGCAAACCCGGACAATCAGGCTTCGGCTTGGACCACCACCTTGACGGTGACTTCGACGTCGGCGTGCAGCTTGAGCAGCACGTCGTACTCGCCGACGTTGCGCAGCGGGCCGTCGGCCAGCAGCACTTCGCTCTTCTCCAGCGGCTTGCCGGTCTTGGTGAAGGCCTCGGCGATATCGCGCGGGCTCACCGAGCCGAACAGCTTGCCTTCAGTCGAGGCATTGGCGTAGACGGTGACGCTGGCGTCCTCGAACTTGGCGGCGCGGCTGGACGCCTCGTCGTGGATGCTCTTGGCCTTGGCTTCGTAGTCGGCGCGCTTGGCCTCGAACTCGGCCAGGTTGGCGGCAGTGGCCGGCACGGCCTTGCCCTGCGGGACCAGGTAGTTGCGGCCGTAGCCCGGCTTGACGCTGACCTTGTCACCCAGGACACCCAGGTTGGTCACTTTCTGCAGAAGGATCAGATCCATTTCATTGCTCCGTTATTCGTTAGCGGCACACCTGGCGCCGCAACGCTTGCTGTCCGAATAGGACGGGATTAAGACGCCGGGACTGGCGTCCCGGACATCCGGGCTTCCTCGCGCAACCCGCACATGGGAGTGCGGGCGCTTCCGAGGAGACTCGGATCAGACGTCGTGGTTGTCGGTGTACGGGATCAGGGCCAGGAAGCGGGCGCGCTTGACCGCGGTCTGCAGCTGGCGCTGGTAACGCGCCTTGGTGCCGGTCACGCGGCTCGGCACGATCTTGCCGGTCTCGGTCAGGTACTGGCGCAGGGTGTTGAGATCCTTGTAGTCGATCTCCTTGACACCTTCGGCCGTGAACTTGCAGAACTTGCGGCGACGGAAGAACTTGGACATGTCAGGGTTCCTTAGGCGGCTTCGGAGGAGTCGGCGTCGTCGGACTTGCCGGACTCGTTGCTGCTGTCGTTGCTGTCGTCATCACGACGGCGACGCTCGCCACGCTCGGGCTTGTCGTTCTTCTCGTCCTTGCTCTTCATGATGATCGACATCTCGGTGTCGGCCACGTCGCCGTCGCGCTTCATGATCAGGTGACGCAGGATGGCGTCGTTGAAGCGGAAGGTCTCGGTCAGCTCGGCCAGGGTGGCCTGGTCGACTTCGACGTTCATCAGCACGTAGTGGGCCTTGACCAGGTTCTGGATCGGGTAGGCCAACTGGCGGCGGCCCCAGTCTTCCAGGCGCACGATCTTGCCGTTGCCGTTCTCGATGATGCCCTTGTAGCGCTCGACCATGGCCGGCACCTGCTCGCTCTGGTCCGGGTGGACCAGGAACACGATCTCGTAAAAACGCATGTGTTGTTCCCTTTCGGATGAAGGCCGATTCCACCGGAACCGACCGGACAGCCCCCCGCTGGATGCGGTGGAGCAAGAGCCCCGCGAACCGTAGACGGCCGCAGGGAGCAGGAAATTATGTCAGGTCAAGGAGTTGCGTGCAATCGCCCCGCCACCGGCCGTCGCGCGGACCTTGGTCTGCTGGAGCTTTCGCGTCAGCCCTTGCGTAAAGAAAGCGGACCAAGGTCCGCTTCTACGGGGTGAGGAAAGCAGCGGACCGAGGTCCGCTCTACGGAGGCGTGGCGGCCCCGCGCTCCTACCCGGCCTCAGGCCGCGTCGGCCTGGGTCGTGAAGCTCTCGCCGCAGCCGCACTCGGCGGTGGCATTGGGGTTGGCGAACAGGAATTCCTCCCCCAGCCCGCGCTTGCCGAAATCGATGGTGGTGCCATCGACCAGGGCCAGGCTGTCGGCGTCGACGTAAATGCGCACGCCGTCCTGCTCGAACACCGTGTCGCCGGGACGCGCTTCACGCGCCAGCTCGGTTACATGACCCCAGCCCGAGCAGCCGGTGCGGGTCACGCCGAAACGCAGCCCCAGCGCGCCGGGCGTGGTCTGGACGAACCGCTGCACGCGCTGGTGGGCGATAGGGGTAAGCGTGATGGACATGACCGAACCTCCAAGTGACACCGGGTCAGTATAAGGCGCGCACCGAGTACAGCGTCGCGTCTGGCGGCTGAACAGGCGTGCCGCCCGCGCAGCCAACCGGTAGACTTGCGCGCTCCCCTACATCGGGCCGGCAGGGCCAGGAATCAACGATATGACGGTGGTAAGCGTCGAACATGCGCTGGCGGGCAAGCTCCCGGCCGGCGGCGAGGTGACGGTCCGTGGCTGGGTGCGCACGCGGCGCGACTCCAAGGCGGGGCTGTCCTTCGTCAACGTGAGCGACGGCTCGTGCTTCGCCCCGATCCAGGTGGTGGCCCCCAATACCCTGCCCAACTACGAATCCGAGGTGAAGCACCTGACCGCCGGCTGCTCGGTGATCGCCACCGGCACCCTGGTGGCCTCGCAGGGCCAGGGCCAGAGTTTCGAGATCCAGGCCGAATCGGTCGAAGTGGTCGGCTGGGTCGAAGACCCGGAGACCTACCCGATCCAGCCCAAGGCGCATTCGCTGGAGTTCCTGCGCGAGGTCGCGCACCTGCGCCCGCGTACCAACCTGTTCGGCGCGGTCACCCGCATCCGCAACTGCCTGTCGCAGGCGGTGCACCGGTTCTTCCACCAGAACGGATTCAACTGGATCTCCACCCCGATCATCACCACCTCCGATGCGGAGGGCGCCGGGCAGATGTTCCGCGTCTCCACCCTGGACATGGTCAACCTGCCGCGCGACGCCAAGGGCGAGGTCGATTTCAGCCGCGACTTCTTCGGCAAGGAGACCTTCCTGACCGTGTCCGGCCAGCTCAATGTCGAGGCCTACTGCCTGGCGCTGAGCAAGGTCTACACCTTCGGCCCGACCTTCCGCGCGGAGAACTCCAACACCACCCGGCATCTGGCCGAGTTCTGGATGATCGAGCCGGAGATCGCCTTTGCCGACCTGGCCGAGGACGCGCGCCTGGCCGAGGAGTTCCTCAAGTACCTGTTCAAGGCGGTGCTCGACGAGCGCGCCGACGACCTGGCCTTCATCGCCGAGCGCGTGGACAAGACCGCGATCACCAAGCTGGAAGCGTTCATCAACGCACCGTTCGAGCGCATCGACTACACCGATGCGATCGGCCTGCTGCAGAAATCCGGCAAGAAGTTCGACTTCCCGGTCGAATGGGGCCTGGACCTGCAGACCGAGCACGAGCGCTGGCTGACCGAGGAGCACGTCGGCCGCCCGGTGGTGGTGACCAACTACCCCGAGCACATCAAGGCCTTCTACATGCGCCTGAACGAAGACGGCAAGACCGTCGCGGCGATGGACGTGCTCGCCCCGGGCATCGGCGAGATCATCGGCGGCAGCCAGCGCGAAGAGCGCCTGGACGTGTTGGATGCGCGCATGGCGCAGTTCGGCCTGGATGCCTCGCACTACGGCTGGTATCGCGACTTCCGCCGCTACGGCTCGGTGCCGCATGCCGGCTTCGGCCTGGGCTTCGAGCGCCTGGTGGTCTACGTCTGCGGGCTGAGCAACATCCGCGATGCCATCCCCTACCCGCGCGCGCCGGGCAACGCTGAGTACTGAGCATGCATCCTGAGCTGGTCACGCAGTGGATCATCATCGTCCTGGGCGTGGGTGCCTTTGCCGCGGGGGTGATCGGCATCGTGCGCAGCCTGCGCCTGCAGAAGCTGCTGGTGCACAAGCAGGAGCAGGGCCTGGACGCGCAGGCGACCAAGCATGATCCCCAGGTCCGAGCCGCGCTGCGCGGTTTGCGGGTTCCCCTGATCCTGGCCGCGACCCTGGCGGTGGGCTCGGCGGCGGCGCCCTCGTTGGTGCGGATGGCACTGGGATGATCCTGTTCTTCGCCCTGCTGTTCGTGGCCACCGCCATCGCCGGGTTCTGCGCGTTCGTGATTTTCTGGCCGCTGACCCTGGTGCACGTGCGCGACCGCCATCCGGACATCGGCGCGCGCCTGGGACCGGGAGCTTTCATGAAGCCCGCGGCCCTGGCCTGGCTGATCCGGGGCGACTATCGCCAGGCACGCGATGCGTCCCTCAGCGGCCTGGCCACGCCGGCACGGATTTCCGCGGGCGTGATCATTTTCGGCCTGGGCATGGCAGGAGCGCTGTGGCTGGCCTACGAGGTCTTCAAATGAGCGATTCCCCCCATACCCAATGGTGGCTGGCCAGCCTGGGCCGCACCCTGATCTGGGCCCGTCTGCGGGTCAAGGACGCCGGCACCGCCGAGGTCCTGGACAGCGATGGCAACACCCTGGCCTACGACAGCGAGGACAGTGCCCGCGCGGCGCTGTTCGATGCGGAGTTCGTCTCCTACGACGGCCTGGACGAGGAAGATGCGCTGCGGCGCGGCTTTTCCCTGCACGAGGTCGTGCCCCCCTTCGCCGAGGACGAGGCCGCCCTGCGCCCGCTGATGGTGCAGTCGCTGGGCGGCCGCGCCTGAGCACAGCCATGTACGTGCCACGGGCCTTCGCCGAAGGCGACCTGACGCGGCTGGACGCCCTGGTCGCACGCGATCCGTTCATTACCCTGGTCACCACCGACGCCGAAGGCAGCCCGCAGGTCAGTCACCTGCCGGTGCTCTACCGGCGCTCGGGTGAGGCGATCCTGCTCGAAGGCCACTGGGCACGTCCCAACCCGCAGGCCGCCCACACCGGCCCGGCGCTGGCCATCGTCCACGGCCCGCACGCCTACGTTTCGCCTTCGGTCTATCCGGACAAGGAAGCGGCCGGCCGCGTGCCGACCTGGAATTACGCGGTCGCCCATCTGCACGGCGCGCTGGAGCGCTTCGATGGTGCCGCTTCGCTGGGGCCGCTGGTCCAGCGCCTGAGCGAGCACTTCGAAAGTCTGGTCGGACGCGACTGGCGCTTCGATCCCGAACGCGAGGATCACGCGCGCCAGCTGCGCGGGATCGTGGGGTTTCGCCTGCAGGTCACCCGGCCCGTGCTGAAGTTCAAGCTCAGCCAGAACCACCCGCTCGCCAACCAGCAGGCGGTGGTCGATGACCTGTCTGCACGTGCGGACCCCGAGGCGCACGCGCTTGCAACGCTGATGCGCGGCTTGATTGACGAAGCGGACTGACAGACCCGCCCCAATCGCCGCCATGGCGGCGATTGGGGCTTCGTCGGTAACGCCTCATCGCCGCCATGCCGGCTCCCACCCGACCGAACTCGACGCCGTCACCTGCGCGGCGGCACAGTACGACCCAGCGATCCAAATACGAGGTATTGCGATGGACTTGAATCTTTCCGGCAAGCACGCCCTGGTGTGCGGCGCCTCCGATGGCATCGGCAAGGCTGCCGCGATCGAGCTTGCGCTGTTGGGCTGCAGCGTCACCGTGCTCGCCCGACGCGAAGCCGCCCTGCAGCAGGTCGTGGCCGAACTGCCGGTCCAGGCTGAAGGACAGGCCCACGGCTATCTGGTCGGCGACGATGGCAAGACCGAAGCGCTGTCGGCCGACATTGCCGCCCTGGCCGCCCGCCAGCCGGTGCACATCCTGGTCAACAACGGCGGCGGCCCGCCGGGCGGCAAGGCCATCGACGCCGACCTGGACGCCTACCTCACCGCCTTCCGCCACCACACCCTGGCCAACCACGCCCGCGTGCAGGCCGTGCTGCCGGGCATGCGCGCGGCCGGCTGGGGCCGCGTGGTCAACGTGGTGTCCACCTCGGTCTACGAGCCCATTCCCAACCTGGGCGTGTCCAACACCGTTCGCGCCTCGGTGGCCGGCTGGGCCAAAACCCTCTCGCGCGAACTCGGCCCCGACGGCATCACCGTCAACAACGTGTTGCCCGGCTTCACCCGCACCGCGCGCATGGACCACATCGTGTCCGACCGCGTGGCCGCCAGCGGCCAGAGCGCCGAACAGGTTATCGAGGGCATCGCCGCCGGCGTGCCGGTGCGCCGCATCGGCGAGGCGGCCGACGTTGCCGCGGCCATCGCCTTCCTCGCCAGCCCGGCGGCGGGCTACATCACCGGCGTCAGCCTGGCGGTCGACGGCGGGCGCTTGCAGTCGATCTGATGTCTTGCTGAAGGCGGATCGTCATCCGCCACGGACGCGGCCCGTGCTGCAATCGCGCCCATGCCTGAAGGTCCCGAAATCCGACGCGCCGCCGATCGCCTGTTCAAGGCCGTCGGCGGCCAGCCGCTGGAAAGCGCCTGGTTCCATGCGCCATCGCTCAAGCCGCGCCAGCGCGAGTTGGTCGGCGCGCGCATCACCGCCATCGACACCCATGGCAAGGCCATGCTCACCCGCTTCGACAACGGGCTGACGCTCTACAGCCACAACCAGCTCTACGGGGTGTGGATGATCGCGCAGGCCGGCGAGCGGCCCGAGACCAACCGCAGCCTGCGCGTGGCGCTGGAGACCGAGAAGACCGCGATCCTGCTGTATTCGGCCTCGGACGTGGCCCTGTGGCAGGACGCGGAACTGGCATCCCACCCGTTTCTGTCCAAGCTGGGGCCGGACGTGCTGGACAAGCGCCTGACCGCCGCGCAGGTCGCCCGGCGCCTGCAGGAACCCCGGTTTGCGCGCATGTCGCTGGCCGCATTGCTGCTGGACCAGGCGTTCCTGGCCGGGATGGGCAACTACCTGCGCTCGGAAGTGTTGTTCGAAGCCGGCATCGCCCCGACCCGCGATGCGGCCAGCCTGAGCCAGGACGAACGCAAGCTGCTGGCAAGCGCGCTGCTGGAGGTCCCCCGCCGCAGCTACCGGAGCCGCGGCATCCGCAAGGCGGCGGGCATGCGTGCCGAATACATCACCGATACGCCCGATGGTTTTGCCTTCAAGGTGTTCGACCGCGCCGGCGAGCCGTGCCCGGAGTGCGGCAGGCGCATCCGCCGCCGCGAACTGGCCGGCCGGCGGCTGTACGACTGCGCACACTGCCAGCACTAGCGCGCATGGGCGCGGCGCTGCCTGGAAGCTTCATCACCGCCGTGGCGGTGCAGCGAAGCGCCCGATCCATCAAGCAGCAGACCTCCACGCCGCCTGATCGAAAGCTTCTGCGATAATCCGTGCCATGAGCAACCTCAACGACCTGCTGCGCAACAACCTCGACTGGGCCGACAAGGTCCGCCAGGACGATCCGGGCTTCTTCGAACGCCTGTCCAAGCAACAATCGCCACGCTATCTGTGGATCGGCTGCTCCGACTCGCGCGTGCCCGCCAACCAGATCCTGGGATTGGACCCGGGCGAGGTGTTCGTGCACCGCAACATCGCCAACGTGGTCGTGCACAGCGATCTCAACTGCCTGTCGGCGGTGCAGTTCTCGGTGGATGTCCTCAAGGTCGAGCACATCCTCATCGTCGGCCACTATGGCTGCGGCGGCGTGCATGCCAGCATGACCGGCATGCGCCTGGGGCTGGTGGACAACTGGCTGCGGCATGTGGGCGATGTGGCGGGCAAGCACGCCGCGCGGCTGGAACGGGTGGAAACCGAGGCCCTGCGCCATGCGCGCCTGTGCGAGCTCAACGTGATCGAACAGGTCGCCAACCTGTGCCACACCACGATCCTGCAGGACGCCTGGGCGCGCGGCCAGCAGGTGGCCGTGCACGGTTGGTGCTATGCCCTGTCCGATGGCCGCGTGCGCGAACTGGGCATGGATGTGGCCGGCCCAGAGGATCTCCGGCCCGCCTACGAGCGCGCCTTGGCGCAGATGCCGGTCACCGGCGAGCGCGACGCGTAGTCGCTGCCGTCGCACGTCGACCGGAGAGTCCCGCCATGCTGCCCGCCCCGCTCAATCTGCAGGCCTGGATCGAGGAACACCGCCACCTGCTCAGGCCGCCGGTGGGCAACAAGGTGATCTACGCCGGTGACTTCATCGTGATGGTGGTCGGCGGGCCCAACCGCCGCACCGATTACCACTACGACGAAGGGCCGGAGTGGTTCTACCAGCTCGAAGGGCAGATGGTCCTGCGGATCCAGGAGGATGGCGCCGCACGCGACATCCCGATCAACGCCGGCGAAATCTTCCTGCTGCCCCCGCGCGTGCCGCATTCGCCGCAGCGCATGGAAGGCTCGGTCGGGCTGGTGGTCGAACGTCGCCGCCTGCCGCACGAGCAGGACGGCCTGCTGTGGTTCTGCGAACGCTGCAACCACAAGCTGTACGAGGAGTACTTCCCGCTGCGGAACATCGAGACCGACTTCCCGCCGGTATTCGACCGCTTCTACGCCTCGCCGGTGCACCGGACCTGCCAGGCCTGCGGGCATCTCCATCCAGCCCCGGATCGCTACGTGATGCCCGACACCTGAGCATCGTCGTCCGTGCTGCGCACCCTGCTCCGCTTCAAGCCGCGTGACGTCCCGGTCCGGGTCGCGCTGCGCAACTCCTTCGCGGTGTTCGCTCCGCTCGCCCTGGCCATGTGGCTGGGGCAGCCGGCCATCGGCCTGGGCGTGGCCATCGGCGCGCTGCAGACCATGTTCGCCGACCAGCCCGGTGCCTACCGATTGCGCATGCGGCGGATGCTGCTCAGCGCCGCGATCGCCGGGCTTGCCGCCGGCCTGGGCATCCTGATCGGCGGACACACCGCGGTGCTGGTCCCGGCCGTGTTCGCATTTGGATTCGGGGGCGGACTGGTGGTCGCACTGGGTCCGCTGGCCGCGCGCAACGGACTGGCCAGCATGATCCTGCTGATGATCTGCGCCAGCATGGGACTGGCGCCGGCACAGGCGCCGGGCGTGGCCATGCTGGTGTTCGCCGGCGGCCTGCTGCAGATGGTGATGGCGGTGGCCGCCTGGCCGCTGCAGCGCTACCGGCCCGAACGCTTCGCCGTGGCCACCATCCTCGAGCAGCTGGCGATCACCGCGCGCACCCGGCCCGATGCCAGCCAGCCCTCGCCGACCCTGCAGGCCGCGCAGGACACCCTGGTGCTGCTGCACGGACAGCACCACACCCGCGGCGTGGCCCTGCAGTCGTTCCGGATCATGGCCGAGATCTGCGAACGCGTGCGGGTGGACCTGCTGGCCCTGGCCGATGTGCATGCGCGCCTGGAGAGCGGCGCGGCCCGCGAGGCGATCGAAAGCCTGCTCAAGCAGTCCGCCCTGGTCCTGGATCACCTGTCCGCCGCCATGCGCGAGGCCGCCGCGCCGCTGCGTGCCGAAGCCGAGGTCGCCAAGTTGAAGGACTTCACCCCGCCGCTGGAGGCGGCGCGGCAGACCGCGCAGGGAACACGGGACCCGCGCCTGTTGCGCCTGGCCGCCGGCCGTGCCGCGGGACTGGCCGGCCAGTTGCGCGCCCTGGTGCGCAACAGCTACTGGGCCAGCAGCCAGGGCCAGATCAACGCCCAGCGGGCCGAGGCGCGCCTGCCACCGGCCCTGCGCCCCAACTCGCCGTGGATCACGCTGCGCGCCAACCTCACCCTGTCGTCGGTGGCCTTCCGCCACGCCCTGCGCTGTGGCACCAGCCTGGTCGTGGCGCTGCTGCTGGAACGCGCCCTGCAGCTGCCGCACGGGGTGTGGATCCCCATGACCACGGCCATCGTGCTCAAGCCGGACTTCGGTGGCACGCTGAGCTTCGGCGCGGCGCGCGTGACCGGCACCCTGGCCGGACTGCTGATCGGCACTGCGCTGATCCATTTCGCGATGGACGGCACCCTCGTGCGGCTGCTGCTGTTGTGGGCACTGTGCTTTGGCTTCCGGCTGACCGCGCAGGTCAACTATGGACTGGGCGTGGCATTGCTGACCGGCATGGTCGTGATGCTGCTCTCCTTCGAAGGCTACGTGCCCGGCGATGCGCTCAGCGCACGCGTGGTCGCCACCCTGATCGGCAGCGCGCTGGCGATGGTCAGCTATGCGCTGTGGCCAACCTGGGAGGGCCGGCGCGGCCGCGCCGCGCTCGCCACGTTGCTGGAAGCCGACCAGCGCCACCTGACCGCGCTGCTGGCCGGGCGCGTGGACGTCCTGGACGACACCCGCGGCGCCGCACGCGCGGCGCGCACCAACGTGCAGGCGTCCATCGACCGGCTCAAGGCCGAACCGCGCCGCGGCGGCAACCGCGACGAGGCCCAGCTGGCCGAGTCCCTCCTGGCCAATGCCACGCGCCTGATGCGCGCCCCGCTCACCCTCGAAGCCCAACTGCGCGAAGGCGTGCCGCTGCCGGCCCTGCCCGAGCTCCAGGCCTATGCCGACGCGGTCGACCAGGCGCTCGGCGCCCAGAGCCGCTACCTGCGCCTGACCGGGAAATTCTCGGAAATCCCCGCCCTGCGGCCGTTCGAGCGGCGCCTGGCCCATGCGCTGCCGCAAGACCATGACGCAACGCCGGCGCTACTCGACGCCGCCGACCGCATCGCCGACAGCCTCGATACCCTGACCCACCTGCTCCGTCGCAGCGGTACGCACGTCCCAAACCGGATCGCCGACACGGCCGCTCACGCGGGACCTGGCTAGACTTTCCGGCGCTTGAAGCATCCATGGCACGGTTCGTGCGTGATGCCTCGCTCCGTCGCGCGCGACGATGTTCCAGTGACTTCGACCACTTCACCCATGACCGACACCCTGCACCGCACTCACGCCATCGCCTTGGACGCCGCCGATCCGCTCCGTGCGCTGCGTGCCGAATTCCTGCTGCCCCGGCACAAGAACGTCGAACAGGCGTATTTCTGCGGCAATTCGCTGGGACTGCAGCCGCGCGGCGCGCGCAAGGCGATCGAACAGGTGCTGGACAAGTGGGCGCACGAAGCGGTGGAAGGCCACTTCCGCGGCCAGGCGCAGTGGATGACCTATCACGAGCAGGTCCGCGACCCGCTGGCGCGCGTGGTCGGCGCGCTGCCCGGTGAAGTGGTCGCCATGAACACGCTCACCGCCAACCTGCACTTCATGATGGTCAGCTTCTACCGGCCCACGCGCGAGCGGCCGGCGATCCTGATCGAAGCCGGCGCGTTTCCCTCTGACCGCCACGCGGTGGAGTCGCAGATCCGCTTCCATGGTTTCGATCCGGCCACCGACCTGATCGAGCTGCAGCCGGATGAAGGGGAAGGCACTATTTCCATGGCCGCCATCGAACAGGCGATCGCCGAACACGGCCATCGCCTGGCGCTGGTGCTGTGGCCGGGCGTGCAGTACCGCACCGGCCAGGCCTTCGACCTGGGCCAGATCGCCCGCCTGGCGCACGCCGCTGGCGCGGTGGCCGGCTTCGACCTGGCCCATGCGGTCGGCAACCTGCCGCTGACCCTGCACGACGACGACGCGGATTTTGCGGTGTGGTGCCACTACAAGTACCTCAACGCCGGCCCCGGCGCGGTGGCCGGCGCCTTCGTGCACCAGCGCCACGCGCACACCGATCGGCCCCGCTTTGCCGGCTGGTGGGGGCACGAGAAGGAAACCCGCTTCCTGATGGCGCCCGAGTTCACCCCCACGCCCGGCGCCGAGGGCTGGCAGCTGAGCAATCCACCGGTGCTGGCGTTGGCTCCGCTGCTGGCCTCGCTGGAGCTGGTGGACAAGGCCGGCGGCATGCCGGCCCTGCGCGCCAAGTCGGAGAAGATGACCGGCTTTCTGGAGGAACTGATCGAGGCGCGCCTGCTGGACACGCTGGAGATCATCACCCCCGCCGAACCGGAGCGTCGCGGCTGTCAGCTGTCGCTGCGCGTGGCCGGCGGGCGTGAGCGCGGCCGCGAGCTGTTCGACTACCTGGTGTCGGTCGGCGTACTGGGCGACTGGCGCGAACCGGACGTGATCCGCATTTCGCCGGTACCCTTGTACAACTCGTTCAAGGACGTCTACCGCTTCGTGGAAGAAGTGGAGAGCTGGGCGGGCTTCTGACCCCGCGCTCGACCACCGACCAGGCCTTGCCTTGAACCACCCAAAACGCTGCATCACCCTCATCGGCGCCGGCCTGGCCGGCAGTCTGTTGGCCATCCTGCTGTCGCGTCGCGGCTGGCAGGTCACCGTCTACGAACGTCGCGGCGATCCGCGCGTCAAGGGTTACGAATCCGGCCGTTCGATCAATCTGGCGCTGGCCGAACGCGGGCGTCATGCCCTGCGCCAGGCCGGGGCCGAGGAGGCGGTGATGGCGCGCGCGGTGATGATGCGCGGGCGCATGGTGCACTTCGCGGACGGGGGCGAGCAGCTGCAGCGCTACGGGCGCGACGACAGCGAAGTGATCTGGTCGATCCACCGTGCCGACCTCAACATCGCCCTGCTGGACCTGGCCGAGGCCGCCGGAGCCCAGGTGCATTTCTATCGCCGGCTGCATACGGTCGACTTCCCGGCCGGGTATGCGCGCTTCATCGACGACCGCGACGATTCGCCGCACGACATCCGCTTCCAGACCCTGATCGGGGCCGATGGCGCCGGCTCGGCGCTGCGTGCGGCCATGGGCCGCGTCGCGCCGCTGGGTGAACGCAGCGAATTCCTCGATCACTCCTACAAGGAACTGGAGATCCCGCCGGCCGCCGAGGGCGCCTTCCGCATCGAGCCCCATGCCCTGCACATCTGGCCGCGCGGCGACTACATGTGCATCGCGCTGCCCAATGACGAAGGCACCTTCACCGTCACCCTGTTCCTGCCCAACGAGGGTGCGACCAGTTTTGCGACCGTGCGTAGCGGCGCCGAGGCACGGGCGCTGTTCGCACGCGATTTCGCCGACGCGCTTCCGCTGATCCCCAACCTGGTCCGCGACTGGGAGCACCATCCGCCGGGCCTGCTGGGCACGCTCTACCTGGATCGCTGGCGCCTGGGCGAGCGCGCGGTGCTGCTGGGCGATGCCGCGCACGCGATGGTGCCCTTCCACGGACAGGGCATGAACTGCGCGTTCGAGGACTGCGTGGCGCTGGCCGACCAGCTCGACGCGCACGAGGACCTGGCCCGCGCCTTCGCCGCGTTCGAAGCCGAGCGCAGGCCCAACGCCGAGGCGATCCAGGCCATGGCGCTGGAGAACTACGTCGAGATGCGCGACCGCGTGGACGATACGGACTTCCTGCTGCAGCGCCAGCTGGAACAGGCGCTGCAGCAGCGCCACCCGAGCCGCTTCGTGCCGCACTACACGATGGTCACCTTCATGCGCATTCCCTATGCGCTGGCGTTCTCGCGGACCCAGATCCAGCGCGCCCTGCTCATCGAGGCCACCGCGGGCAAGACCGAGCTGGCCCAGGTGGACTGGGACTGGCTGGACGCCCAGGTGCATGCGCGGCTGAGCGTGCTGACCGACATCGCCTGAACCGCCTGGCGCCGGCTCAGGCCGGTGCGCGGGTCGAGCCGCGCAGCACGCAGCGCGCGGTCATCACCAGTCGGCGCACCGGCAGCTCCGGCAACTTCATCCGCTCCAGCAGCAGCGACATGGCCGCCCGGCCCATGTCTTCGACCGGTTGCTCGACCACGCTGATGCCAGGTTCGACCAGTTCGGTCCAGCGCTCGTTGTCGAAGCCGGCCAGGGCCAGCTGGCCGGGAATGGACAACTCCGCGGCGCGGGCGGCCTTCAGCGCGCCCATCAGCAGCAGGTTGTTGCTGGCCACCAGCGCCCGCGGCGGCTGGTCCTGCGCCAGCCACTGGCCGACCGTGGCGATCGCCGCCTCGGCGGTGGGCTCGATCTCGCGGTAGTCCGGCGCCAGGCCGTGCGCCTGCATGGCGGCCAGATAGCCGTCGCGGCGTTCGGTCGCGGTGGTGCTGGTGCTGCCGAACAGACCACCGATGCGGCGATAGCCTTGCGCCAGCAGGTGCGCGACCAGCTCGGTCATGGCCGCGACGTTGTCGATCACCACGCTGTCGTGCCGTCCGCCAGCCGGCGCGCGATCGACCAGGACGGTGGGATAGTCCCACTGCATGCGATCGAGACGGCCGACGGTGGTGCGGGTAGGCGCGAAGATCAGGCCACTGATGCGCTCCTCCTGCATCATCTGCAGGTACAGCGCCTCGCGCGAGGGGTCCTCGTCGGTGTTGCACAGCATGACCCGCAGGCCCTGCTGATAGGCCACCGCTTCCACCGCGCGGATCAGGGCGGTGAAGAAGGGATTGCGGATATCCGCCACGATCACCCCGACGATGCCGCTGTGGCGCGAGCGCAGGCGCCGGGCCTGCAGGTTGAGCCGGTAGCCGGTCTGGGCGATGGCCGCCTCCACCCGTGCGCGGACCTCGGCACTGACGGCGCCACCGCCGATCACGCGCGACACCGTGGACTTGGAGACGCCCGCCACCCGGGCCACGTCGTTGATGCTGATGCTCACTGGGATCGTTTCCCTGGTTAAGTTGCCAATATCGGCCATCTTGGCCTCAGCAAAAGCTTATCGCGCCTCGCTCCCAGGGCTTTTGTGCACTGCACATTGAAATTTTGATTGGGAACGTTCCCAATTGCATCCCAGCGATCTGTTCGGAGTTCCTCGTGCCGCCACAATCCTCCCCTGCTCCGGTCGCGCTGGAGCTCATCCGCCTGGATGCCCGCGCGCGGGACAAGGCCGACGCCATCGCCCAGGTGGCCCAACTGCTCACCGCCGGCGGCTGCGTGGCCGACGGCTACCAGGCCAGCATGTCCCGCCGCGAAGAACTGGCCAACACCTTCCTGGGGCATGGCGTGGCCATCCCGCACGGCCTGGGCGAGGACCGTCATCTGGTGCGTCGCGACGGCATCGCCGTGCTGCAGCTGCCGCAGGGCGTGGAATGGAATCCGGGCCAGGTCACCCACCTGGTGGTCGGCATCGCCGCCCAGTCCGACACCCACATCACCTTGCTGCGCCGGCTCACGCGCCTGATCCAGGACGAGGCGACGCTGCAGCGCCTGTTCACCACCGCCGATGCGCAGCAGATCGTCGCCGCGCTCTCTGGCGACACCGCCAGCCAGCCGGCCGCGCCAGTCGCCGATCTGGAACACCGCTTCGACTGGACCATCGCCTATCCCAACGGGCTGCATGCGCGCCCCGCCACGCGCTGGGCCGAAGCCGCACGTCGCTTCGTCGCCCGCCTGCAGGTACGCGCCGGCGATCAGGCGGCCGATGCCAAGAGCCTGGTGGCGCTGCTGCAGCTGGGCCTGCACCAGGGCGATGAGATCGTGGTCTCGGCCGAGGGCCAGGACGCGCAGGACGCCCTGGCCGCGCTGCGCAAGGCGATGGACGGGCTGATCCTGCAGGAAAAGGCCGACGCCGAACGCGCCGTCCAGCGCCGTGCCGCGCCGGTCAACGGCTGGACGCCGCCCGAGGCGCAGGCGGCGGTGGTCGGCATCGGCGCCAGCCCGGGCCTGGCAATCGCGCCGGTGCATGTGCTGGCCAGCGCCCAGACCGAGGTGGCCGACCGGCCCACGCCGCTGGGCGAAGGCGGTGCCCAGCTGCATGAGGCCCTCAGCCGCACCCGCCAGCAGCTGCGGGCGCTGGAGGACGACACCCAGCGTCGCCTCGGCGCGGCGGACGCGGCGATCTTCAAGGCGCAGGGCGCGCTGCTGGACGACACTGATCTGATCACCCGCGCCTGCCAGCTGATGGTCGAAGGCCATGGCGTGGCCTGGTCCTGGCACCAGGCGATCGAACAGACCGCCTCGGGCCTGGCGGCGTTGGGCAACCCGGTGCTGGCCGGGCGCGCCGCGGACCTGCGCGATGTTGGCCGGCGCGTGCTGGCCCAGCTCGATCCCAGTGCCGCCGATGGCGGGCTGGCCGAGCTGCCCGAGCATCCCTGCATCCTGCTGGCCGCCGACCTGTCGCCCTCGGACACGGCCAACCTGGATCCGCAGCGCGTGCTCGGCCTGGCCACGGCACAGGGCGGCCCCACCTCGCACACCGCCATCCTCTCGCGCACGCTCGGCGTGCCGGCGCTGGTGGCCGGCGGCGCCGACCTGCTGGCCGTGGCATCGGGCACCGAGGCCATCCTCGACGGCAACAGCGGGCGCCTGTACCTGTCGCCTTCGGCCAACGACCTGGCCGCCGCGCGCGCCTGGATCGACGAACAACAGCAGGTGCGCGAACGCGAAGCCCAGCAGCGGGCGCTGCCGGCGCAGACCACCGACGGCCATCGCATCGACATCGGCGCCAACGTCAACCTGCCCGACCAGGTGCCGCTGGCGCTGGAACAGGGCGCCGAGGGCGTGGGCCTGATGCGCACCGAGTTCCTGTTCCTGGAGCGCAGCAGCACGCCGGACGAGGAGGAACAGCTGCAGACCTACCTGGCGATGGCCGCCGCGCTGGACGGACGCCCGCTGATCGTGCGCGCGCTGGACATCGGCGGCGACAAGCAGGTGGCGCACCTGGATCTGCCGCACGAGGAAAACCCGTTCCTGGGCGTGCGCGGCGCGCGCCTGCTGCTGCGCCGCCCCGACCTGCTCGAACCGCAGCTGCGCGCGCTGTATCGCGCCGCAAGCCAAGGCGCGCGCCTGTCGATCATGTTCCCGATGATCACCTCGGTGCCCGAACTGGTCGCCCTGCGCGAGATCTGCGAGCGGCTGCGCGGCGAGCTGGACGCCCCGCAGGTGCCGATCGGCATCATGATCGAGGTGCCCGCCGCCGCCGCCCAGGCCGACGTGCTGGCCCAGCACGCCGACTTCTTCTCCATCGGCACCAACGACCTGACCCAGTACGTGCTGGCGATCGACCGCCAGAATCCGGAACTGGCCGCCGAGGCCGACAGCCTGCATCCGGCCGTGCTGCGCGCCATTCACAGCACGGTCCAAGGCGCCCGCGCGCACGGGCGCTGGGTCGGCGTGTGTGGCGGCCTGGCGGGCGATCCGTTCGGCGCCTGCCTGCTGGCCGGCTTGGGCGTGGACGAACTGTCGATGACGCCCAACGACATCCCCGCGGTCAAGGCACGCCTGCGCGCCGCGGCGCGGGCCGACCTGACGGCGCTGGCGCAGCGGGCCTTGGCCTGCGCCGATGCCACCCAGGTCCGCGCCCTCGACGGAGCTAGCGCATGAGCGCGCGCGTGCTGACCGTCACCCTGAACCCGGCGATCGACCAGACCGTGCGTCTGACCACGCTGGAGCCCGGCCAGGTGCACCGCGCTGGACGCAGCCGCGAAGACGCCGGCGGCAAGGGCATCAACGTGGCCGCCTGCCTGGCCGACTGGAGTGTCCCAACCACGGCGCTGGGCGTGATCGGGGTGGACAACGAGGCCGTGTTCCGCGGTCTGTTCGAGCTGCGCGGGATCGCCGATGCCTGCCTGCGCGTGCCCGGGCAGACCCGCACCAACGTCAAGCTGGTCGAACGCGACGGCCGCACCACCGACATCAACCTGCCCGGCCTGTGCCTGGATGAAGGCGTGCTCGACGCGGTCGCCCAGCGCCTGGCGACGCTGTTACGGCCACAGATGCCGGTGGTCCTGTCCGGCAGCCTGCCTGCCGGCCTGCCGCCCACCGCCTGGGCGCTGCTGCAGGCCCAGGTCCAGGCCGCCGGTGCACGCGTGCTGCTGGACAGCAGCGGGCCCGCCCTGGTGGCCGCGCTGGAAGGCAACACGGTGCCATTCGCGGTCAAGCCCAACCGCCACGAACTGGAAGCCTGGACCGGCCGGACCTTGGCCGACCGCGACGCGGTGCTGGACGCCGGCCGCGCCCTGCTGGCGCGCGGCGTGTCGCTGGCCGCCGTCTCGATGGGCAGCGACGGCGCGCTGTTCCTCGACCACAGCGGTGCCCTGCTTGCCCGGCCGCCGCGCCTGGCCGACGGCAGCACCGTCGGCGCGGGCGATGCGATGGTGGCCGGCATCGCCGCCGCGCTGCTGGAGCCGTCCTTCGACCTGGCCGGCTGCGCACGGCTGGCCACGGCCTTTTCCATGAGCCGCCTGCACAGCGGCGATGCCCGCCGGCTCGACCCGGCCCAGGTCCGCGCCTGGGCCGGCGAAGTCCAGATCGAACGCGTCGCCTGACATCGGGCAGACGGCACACCCCAGATTTCCAGGAGTTCTCGCATGCAAGCTTCCATCGTGGTCATCGCGGCCGGCGCGCGCAGCACCGAGGCGGTCCTCGCCGCCGAGGCCCTGCGCCGCGCGGCGCGTCAACGCGGTCCTGAACCGGACATCGAGATCCGCAGCGACCAGGGCGTCACCGGCGCGCTGCCGGGGGGGCAATGCGCACAGGCCAGCGCCGTGCTGCTGGTCGAGGATGGCGATGGCGCGCCCGCGCGCTTCGGCCAGGCCGCGATCACCCAGGTCAGCCTGGACGCGGTGCTGGACGATCCCGAGGGCGTCCTGGCCGGCTGGATCGGCACGACGACGACGGCGACCGCGCCAGCGACCCAGAGCGACGGCAAGCACATCGTCGCCATCACCTCCTGCCCGACCGGCATCGCGCACACCTTCATGGCCGCCGAGGGTCTGCAACAGGCCGCCGCGGCGCTGGGCCACCACCTGCGCGTGGAGACCCAGGGCTCGGTCGGCGCGCAGGACACGCTCAGCGCGGCAGAGATCGCCCAGGCCGACGTGGTCCTCATCGCCGCCGACCGCGAGGTGGAGCTGTCGCGCTTCGGTGGCAAGCGGGTGTTCAAGAGCGGCACCAAGCCGGCGATCAACGATGGCCAGGCCCTGATCCGCAAGGCGCTGGCCGAGGCCAGCGTGCAGGCCGGCGGCGCCGACCAGGCCGCACCGAGCGAGAAGACCAAAGCCGCCGGCCCGTACAAGCACCTGATGACCGGCGTGTCGTTCATGCTGCCCTTCGTGACCGCCGGCGGCCTGCTGATCGCCCTGGCCTTTGCCATCGGCGGCATCTACGCCGGCGACGATGCGCATCGCGGCACGCTGGCCTGGAGCCTGCTACAGATCGGTGCCAAGGGCGGCTTCCTGCTGATGGTGCCGGCGTTGGCCGGCTACATTGCCTACTCCATCGCCGACCGGCCCGGAATCGCGCCGGGCATGATCGGCGGCGTGGTCGCGGCCAACATGGGCGCCGGCTTCATCGGCGGCATCCTGGCCGGCTTCGTGGCGGGCTACGGCGTGGCCTGGATCAACCGCGTGCTGCGCCTGCCGCGCAGCCTGCAGGGGCTCAAGCCGGTCCTGATCCTGCCCGTGCTGGGCACGCTGCTGGTTGGCCTGCTGATGATGTACGTGATCGGCACCCCGGTGGCGCACCTGCTGGCCTGGCTGACCGAGTGGCTGCGCGGCATGCAGGGCACCAGTGCGATCGTGCTGGGCCTGCTGCTGGGCGGCATGATGGCCGTGGACATGGGCGGACCGGTCAACAAGGCCTCCTACGCGTTCTCGACCGCGCTGATCTCCAGCCAGGTCTACACGCCGATGGCGGCGACCATGATCGGCGGCATGACCCCGCCGCTGGGCATCGCCCTGGCGACCTGGCTGTTCCGCAGCCGCTTCACCGCCGAGGAGCGCGGCACCGCCGGCGCGGCCGGCGTCCTCGGCCTGGCCTTCGTCACCGAAGGCGCCATCCCCTACGCCGCACGCGACCCGCTGCGCACGATTCCCGCACTGGTGCTGGGTTCGGCCGTGGCCGGCGCGATCTCGATGGCCGCCGGCGCCGAACTCAAGGTGCCCCATGGCGGCGTGTTCGTGCTGCCGATCCCGAACGCGGTGACGCACCTGGGCATCTACCTGCTGGCCCTGGTCATCGGCGTGGTCCTCACCGCCCTGGCCCTGGGCCTGTTCAAGAAACCGATCACGGCCAAGGGCTGACGCCCCCCGCCAACCCGGCTTGCAGCGACTGCCTCGCGCGGCGTCGTGGCCGCGCGTTCTCTCTTCGCCTTTCTCTCTTCAGGAGCCCCCACGCATGTCCACCCTCCTCCATCGCGCCCTGTCCGCCGCACTGACCCTGGCCTTGGTCCCCCTGGCCCATGCGCAGGACGTCGTGACGCCCAAACTGGCCTATACCGGCGAGGCCGCCGCGATGCTCGGCGGCGGCGAGGACTCGGGCAGCGCCTACGCAGGACAGGCGCTGGTCGGCATGGACGTCGACCTGGACAAGGCCATGGGCTGGTCTGGCGCCACGCTCAAGGCCTATGTCATCAACCGGCACGGGACCAACCTGGTCAACAGCAGTCTGGGCAGCAGTACCTCGGTGCAGGAGATCTATGGCGGCCAGGGCACGCGCCTGGCCAACTTGACGATCGAACAGAAGCTGCTCGACGACCGCCTGGTGCTCGAGGCCGGGCGCAGCGTGGCCAACATCCACTTCCTGGGCTCGGACCTGTGCCAGTACTTCCAGGGCAACTCGGCCTGCGGCAATCCCACCTATGTGTTCCGGACTAGCAGCTTCACCTGGTGGCCGGTGTCCAGCTGGATGGCCGATGCCAAGGCCTGGGTGACCCCACAGGTCTACGTGCACGTCGGTGCGTATCAGATCGACCCCAGCCAGGCGCAAGACGGTGAGCATGGCCTGCGCTGGAGCACGCGCGAGGCCACGGGCTGGATCGTGCCCTATGCGGTCGGCTGGCAGAGCCCGGCCGACGCGCGCCACAAGGCGATGTACGAACTGGGCGGCTGGCAGGACAACGCCCCCTACCGCGATCCGCTGTACGACGCCACCGGCACGCCGGCCGTGCAGAGCGGCCAGGAGTACGCCAGCCGGCACGGCCGCTCTGGCATGTACGCGCGCTTCGAACAGCAGGTCAGTGGGCCCGATGCCATGCATGGACTCACCGTGTTCGGTGCGGTGCTCAAAGGCACCTCGGGCCAGTTGATCGAAGACTGGTTCGCGCAGGCCGGCGTGGTGCACAAGGGCACCTTCGCCCGCCGCCCGCAGGACGACGTCGCGTTTGTGATCACGCGCCAGCAATACAGCGATGCGGCGCTGGAAAACCTGCGCCTGGCCCGCGCCGCGGCCGGGGGCGTCGGCACGCCCCCCAGCGGACAGACGATGATGGAACTGAGCTACGGGATCGCGATCAACCCGCACCTGCGCATCGCCCCCAGCCTGCACTACGTGATGCATCCGGACCAGTTCAACGCGCCGGGTCGCCTGCGGGACCTGCCCAATGCCTGGGTCGCCGGGCTGAGGTTCGATCTCAGTCTTTAAATCGCTCGCTCGGCCGCCGGTGTGCGCCGGCGGCATACTGTGCGGCCGTTCATCGCGCCGTATCCGCAATGGCTGAGAGTTTTTTCTTCTACGACCTGGAGACCTTCGGTCAGGATCCGCGCCGCACGCGCATCGCCCAGTTCGCCGCCCAGCGCACCGATGCGGCGCTGAATCCCATCGAGGACCCGGTCACCTTCTACGTGCAGCCGGCCGACGACCTGCTGCCCTCGCCCGTCGCCACGCTGATCACCGGCATCACCCCGCAGCAGGCGTTGGCCGACGGGGTGCGCGAGTGCGAGGCGATGGCGCGCATCTTCGAGGAAATGTCCAGGCCGGAAACCTGCACGCTGGGCTGGAACACCTTGCGCTTCGACGATGAGTTCGTGCGCCACGGTCTGTTCCGCAATTTCTTCGATCCTTACGAACGCGAGTGGCGCGGCGGCAACTGCCGCTGGGACCTGCTGGACGTGGCACGGCTGTTCCACGCCCTGCGCCCGGAGGGCGTGCACTGGCCGCAGCGCGAGGACGGCAAGGGCACCTCGTTCAAGCTCGAACACCTGGCCCTGGCCAATGAAGTGCGCGTCGGTGACGCGCACGAGGCCATGTCCGACGTGCGCGCAACGCTGGGCATCGCGCGGGCCATGCGCAACGCGCAGCCGCGCCTGTGGGATTACGCCCTGCAGCTGCGCAACAAACGTTTTGCCGCCAGCCTGCTGGACACCGTGGCGATGACGCCACTGCTGCACGTCTCGCAACGCTATCCCGCCCAGCGCCTGTGCGCCGCGCCGGTGCTGCCGCTGGCGCGTCATCCGCACATCGACAGCCGGGTGATCGTGCTGGACCTGGAGGATGACGCCGGACAGGCCCTGCTGGACCTGGACCCGGGGGACATCGCCGACCGCCTCTACACCCCGCGTGCCGACCTGCCCGAAGGGGTGCGCCGGGTACCGCTCAAGGAGGTCCACCTCAACCGCTGCCCGGCCCTGGTGCCCTGGCACTACCTGCGCGAGGCCGATTTCGCGCGGCTGGGCATCGACCCGACCGCCATCGAGGTCCAGGCTAGGCAGCTGCGCGAACATGCCGGTCTGGTGGCAGAGAAGGTCCGCCAGGTCTTCGCCAGCGAGCGCGCGCACGACACGCCCGACCCGGATGCGTCGCTCTACGGGGGCTTTTTGGCCGAGGGCGACAAACGCAAGCTGGCCGAGGTGCGCGGCACCCCACCGGCGCAACTGGGCACGCGCGCGTTCGGCTTCAAGGATGCACGGCTGGAGGAACTGCTGTTCCGCTATCGCGCGCGCAACTGGCCCGACACGTTAGAGGCCACCGAACGCGCCCGCTGGGACGACTACCGACGACAGCGCCTGTCCGCAGGCAGCCCGCTGTCCGAATATGGATTCCCTGAGTTCTTCTCCGAAATCGACGGACTGCGCGTGGCGCATGCCGGCGATGGCGCCAGACTGGCCCTGCTCGACCAGCTGCAGGCCTACGGACGGGCGCTGCAGGCCGGGCTCTGAGCCTTCCACGCGCCCTTGCTGCCGCCATCGTCACCCTGTTCCCTTTCTTCAAGATCCGCGCTGCATGAGTACCTATTTCTCCGACGCCAGCTTCAAGTTCCTCAAGGCCCTGGCGCGCCACAACGACAAGACCTGGTTCAACGCGCACAAGCAGCAGTACGAAGACCATGTGCGCCAGCCGTTCCTGCATCTGCTGACCGACCTGCAGCCGGACCTGGCCGCGGTCAGCGACAAGTTCCGCTCCGACCCCAAGACGGTCGGTGGCTCACTGTTCCGCATCTATCGCGATGCGCGCTTCTCCAACGACAAGTCGCCCTACAAGCTGTGGCAGGGCGCGCGCCTGTACCACGAGCGCCGCAAGCAGGTGCCTGCGCCGTCGTTCTATCTGCACCTGCAGCCGGGCGAAAGCTTCGTCGGCGCCGGCGTGTGGCATCCGGAAAGCGACACGCTGCGCAAGCTGCGCCAGTTCATCTTCGACAACCCCGCGACATGGAAGGCCGCCGCGCATGCTCCGGCCTTCCGCAGGCGCTTCGATTTCGAGGAATCGGAGATGCTCAGCCGTCCGCCGCGCGGATTTCCGGCCGAATTCGAGTTCATCGAAGACCTCAAACACAAGAACTTCGTGTTCTGGCGGGCGCTGGACGATGCGACGATGACCGGGCCGAAGCTGCGCCAGACCCTCGCTGCGGACTTGGCTGCGCTGGGCCCGTTCGTGGACTATCTATGCGCGGCGCTGGACCTGGAATTCTGAAGCGGAGCGGACGATGAAGAAGTGGATCGCGCTGGTGCTGGTCGTGCTGCTCGCCCTGGGCGGCTTCGTCGCGGCCGGGCCGTACATCGCCATCCATGGCATCCAGTCCGCCCTGGCCGAGCAGGACACCGGCAAGCTGGAGCGCTACGTGGACTTTCCCACCCTGCGCACGAACCTGCGCGCACAGCTGCAGGACCGCATCGTGCGCGCGGCCGGCGCCGAATCACAATCCAGCTTCTTCGGCGCGCTGGCGCTGTCCCTGGCCGGCGGTGCCGCGGGGCTCGGCGTAGACGCGATGGTCACCCCGACCGGCATCGCCGCGATCCTGCATGGCCGCGCGATCTGGAAGCGCGCCAGCGGCGACACCGCCAACGGCGACACCTACGGCCCACCGCGCCCGGCCGAGCCGCTCGAGCACGCCCAGGGCCGCTATACCTCGCTCTCGCGCTTCACCGCCACCACCCAGACCGACGGCGGCGGCACGCTCACCTTCGTGTTCGACCGCCAGGGCCTGGTGTGGAAGCTGACGGATGTCCGGTTGCCGCGCTGATCGCGCGGTGACCGAGCCTGCTCAACGAAGCGGTTCGATCAGCATCGTGCAGATTTCGGCAAACACGCCTGTCGCCAGCAGGATCCCGATGCTCGCAAGCACTGCCATCCCTTCCCCGCTTCCATCCACGTGAACGGATGAAATAGTAGGGAAGCGCCAAGCCGGCCAATCCGAACACCGCGACATTGAGGAAGGAAGATCGTCGATAGGCGCGACCGATGGCGTCGGCCCGGAACCAGGCAAAAATAGCGCCGGCCGACATCAGAAGCAGGGTGATGCGCAGCATCTCGTGCATCGATGCGCTCATCAGCCATTGCGAAGCAATCGCTTCTGCTACCGAGAACAGCACGAACAGGAACAGCGCGATGCGCTTTGCTTTCATGCTGAGCCTCCGGTTGCCGACCTCACTCGTTCGCCACCCCATGCGGCACATGCCCGGCGAAGCTCTGGTACTGCAGGGCGCTGTCGATGTTGTGCTGGGAGTCGTCGAAGAAGATGTCCGCGCCGAAGGCGGCCAGGAACGGCCCCTTGTGGCGGCCGCCCAGGAACAGCGCCTCGTCCAAGCGCACGCCCCACTCGCGCAGGGTGCGGATCACCCGCTCATGCGCGGGAGCAGACCGTGCAGTGACCAGCGCGGTACGGATCGGCGCGTCCTCGCCCGGCGGGAACGCCGCCTGCAGCTGGTGCAGCGCGGAGAGGAAGTTGCGGAACGGCCCGCCGGAGAGCAGCTCGCGCGCCTTCTGCTGCTCGTGCCGGCCGAAGGCCTCCACGCCCTGCTCGCGCGAGATGCGTTCGCTCTCATCGCCGAAGATCACCGCGTCGCCGTCGAAGGCGATGCGCAGCTGGGTGGACAGGCGCCCGGCCGGCAGTTCGCCGGCCGCGGCAGCGGCTTCCTCGGCGCGCTCGCCCGGCGGCTTGGGCAGGATGGTGGCCGCGGCGATGCCGTGGCTGAGGGCGCTGCGCACCGAATCGGGGTTGGCCGACAGGAACAGGTCGGTGCCGAACGGCTTGACGTAGGGCCAGGTCGGCTCGCCGGCAGTGAAGG
This sequence comes from Pseudoxanthomonas sp. JC1303, assembly GCF_058448525.1. Classification (NCBI taxonomy): domain Bacteria; kingdom Pseudomonadati; phylum Pseudomonadota; class Gammaproteobacteria; order Lysobacterales; family Lysobacteraceae; genus Pseudoxanthomonas; species Pseudoxanthomonas sp. JC1303. Next base: position 4,207,517 of record NZ_CP185958.1, read on the forward strand.
TGGCGCGCACGATGTCCAGCCCGTAGTGCTGGATCGAATTGAAGATACGCAGCCCGGTGTCGGCCGAGTTGCGCGACAGCAGGATCACCTCGACTCGGGGACTGTCCTCGGGCGCACCATGGTTGAGCGCCAGCAGCTTGCGCACCACGGTAAAGGCCACCCCAGGCGGCAGCACGTCGTCCTCGTGCGCGCGCTGGTAGGCCGCGTAGGCCTCCAGCCCTTCGGCCTGCCACAGCGCGTGGCTCTCCTCCAGGTCGAACAGCGCGCGCGAGGTCACTGCGACGGTCAGCAGGCGGGGCGTGTTGTCGGGCATGAGGCTAGAAAACGAACTGTTCGCTGAAGATGCGTTCTTCCAGGTTGTGTTCCGGGTCGAACAGCAGGGTCACGGTACGGTCGCGCGACTCGCGGATCGTCACCTCGGTCACCCCGCGGAACTCGTGCGAGTCGGCGGTCGCGCTGACCGGCCGCTTGTAGGGGTCCAGGACGGTGAAGCGCACCTCGGTATCGGCCTTGAGGATGGCACCGCGCCAGCGCCGCGGCCGGTACGGTGCGATCGGGGTCAGGGCGATGGTATTGCTGGCCAGCGGCAGGATCGGGCCATGCGCCGAATAGTTGTAGGCGGTGCTGCCGGCCGGGGTGGCCACCAGCACGCCGTCGCCGGTCATCTCGTCCACGCGGGTCTGGCCATTGAGGTCGATGCGCAGCTGCGCGGCCTGGCGGGTCTGGCGCAGCAGCGAGACCTCGTTGTAGGCCAGCGACTGCACTTCGATCCCCGACTCGGTCTGCGCGGTCATCTCCAGCGGACGCAGCTTGGTCGGCTCGGCGCCGGCGATGCGCTCGTGCAGGTCGGCCTCGCGCTGGAGGTTCATCAAAAATCCCACCGTGCCCAGCTTCATGCCGAACACCGGCTTGCCCAGCTGCGCGTGCCGATGCAGCGTCTGCAGCATGAAGCCGTCGCCGCCGAGGGCGACCAGGATGTCGGCCTGTTCGGGCGCGTGCTGCCCGTAGCGGGCGGACAGGGTTTCGAGGGCCTGCTGCGCCGAGGGGGCGGGACTGGCCAGGAAGGCAAGGCGGGGGGGCGTCATGCGGCGAAGGATAGCGCGCCACGCGCGCAATGACGTGTGGCCGACACGCGCAAACACGCGGGGCGGGATGCCTGGCATCCCGCCCCGCGCTGGTTGACGCCCTGATCGCGACGATCAGGTCAGCTGCGAGAGCCGTTGCACCGCCACCGAGGCGGTCGGATAGTCCAGCGACCGCTGCGCGGCGACCTCGTCCAGCATGGACAGGGTGAAGCGCAGGGCCGGGTCATCGCGCTCCAGCCAGTGGGCCACCTTGGCCTCGGCGGTGTCGCCCGGCAGGGCCAGGGCCTGCAGGGTCAGCGCGCGCAGATGCGCACCCAGCTCGTCGCGCAGCACGCCACGGGCCACGGCATGCCAGCGACCATCGACCTGCAGTGCGTCGATCTGGGTGAACAGCCACGGCAGGTGCAGCGCGTCGCCCAGCCGGTAGTAGACCTTGGACACGGCCACCGGCGAGAGCTTGCGCGAGCGGGCCAGCTCGATGATGTCCGCCGACGGCTCCAGGTACGGCAATGCGGCCAGCTGCCCGGCCAGGGCCTCCGGCACGCCCTTGGCGATCCAGTCGGCCAGGCTGGCCTCATAGGCCGGACGCAGCGAATCGGGCAGCACGCCATCGGCCGCACGGATGTCGTTGAAGCCACCGTGATAGCGCTCCACCGCCGTGGCGATGCCGGGAATCGCGCCGGGGCGAGTCAGCAGCCAGCGGGTAAAGCTGCGCTGCAGGCCCCAGATCACCTGCAGGGCGTCGATCTGCACCGACTCTGCGACCTGGCCGTCCAGCGCGTCGATCTGAGTCCACAGGGCACGCGCGTCCAGCGTCTCGCGAGTGATCGTATAGGCCTTGGCGACCTCGCCGATGTCGCGGCCGGTGTCCTCCTGCATGCGCATCAGGAAGGTGGCGCCCATGCGGTTGATGGTCGAATTGGTCACCGCGGTGGCAATGATCTCGCGCTTGAGGCGGTGCTTCTCCATCTGCGCGGCGTACTTCTTCTGCAGCGGCTGCGGGAAGTAGCGCTGCAGCTCCTTGGACAGGTACGGATCCTCGGGGATGTCGGTCTCCAGCAGTTCGGAGAAGGCCACCAGCTTGGCGTAGGACAGCAGCACCGACAGCTCGGGGCGGGTCAGGCCCTGTCCGCGCGCCTTGCGCTCGGCGAACTCGGCATCCGAGGGCAGGTATTCGATCTGCCGGTCCAGCAGGCCACGCGACTCCAGCACCTGCACGAAGTGCTGCTTGGAGCCCAGGCGCGGCACGCTCATGCGCTCCATCAGGCTCAGCGCCTGGTTCTGGCGGTAGTTGTCGGTGAGCACCAGTTGGCCAACTTCGTCGGTCATCTGCGCCAGCAGGGTGTTGCGGGCCTTCTCGGCCAGCTTCTTCTGCTGCACCACCCCGTCGAGCAGGATCTTGATGTTGACCTCGTGGTCGGAGGTGTCCACGCCGGCGGAGTTGTCGATGAAGTCGGTGTTGAGCAGGACACCGGCCTGGGCGGCCTCGATGCGGCCCAGCTGGGTCAGGCCCAGGTTGCCGCCCTCGCCCACCACCTTGCAGCGCAGGTCGCGACCGTTGACGCGCAGGGCGTTGTTGGCGCGATCGCCCACGTCGGCATGCGACTCGGAGGCGGCCTTGACGTAGGTACCGATGCCGCCGTTCCACAACAGGTCCACCGGCGCCTTGAGGATGGCGCTGAGCAGCTCGGTCGGGGACAGGCTGGTGACCTGCGCGTCCAGACCCAGGGCGTCACGCACCTGCGGGGTGATGGCGATGGTCTTGAGCGTGCGCGGATACACCCCGCCACCGGCGGAAATCAGCTTGGTGTCGTAGTCGGCCCACGACGAGCGCGGCAGCTTGAACATGCGTGCGCGCTCGGCGTACGAGCGCGCCGCATCCGGCGCGGGGTCCAGGAAGATATGGCGGTGGTCGAAGGCCGCCACCAGCTGGATGTGCTCGGACAGCAGCATGCCGTTGCCGAACACGTCGCCGGACATGTCGCCCACGCCCACGCAGGTGAAGTCCTGGGTCTGACTGTCGCGCCCCAGCGCACGGAAGTGGCGCTTGACCGATTCCCATGCGCCCTTGGCGGTGATGCCCATGCCCTTGTGGTCGTAACCGACCGAGCCGCCCGAGGCGAAGGCATCGCCCAGCCAGAAGCCATGGTCGATGGCCAGGCCGTTGGCGATATCGGAGAAGGTCGCCGTGCCCTTGTCCGCCGCGACCACCAGGTAGGGATCGTCTTGGTCATGGCGGACCACGTCGGCCGGCGCCACGATCTTGCCGCCGACAATGTTGTCGGTGATGTCCAGCAGGCCCTGGATGAACATCTTGTAGCAGGCGATGCCCTCGGCCGTGATCGCCTCGCGCTCACCGCTGGCCGGTGGCTGCTTGACGTAGAACCCGCCTTTGGCGCCGACCGGCACGATGACCGTGTTCTTGACCATCTGCGCCTTGACCAGGCCCAGCACTTCGGTGCGGAAGTCCTCGCGTCGGTCCGACCAGCGCAGGCCGCCGCGGGCCACCGCGCCGAAGCGCAGGTGCACACCTTCCACACGGGGTCCGCACACGAAGATCTCGCGATACGGCCGTGGACGCGGCAGGTCCGGCACGTTGGCCGAGTCGAACTTGAAGCTGATGGTGTGCGCCGGCGCGCCATCGGGACCGGTCTGGAAGTAACTGGTGCGCAGCGTGGCCTCGATGCAGCCCATGATGCTGCGCAGGATGCGGTCGTCGTCCAGGCTGGAGACGCCGTCGAGCAGCTTGACCAGCGCCGCATGCACGGCCTCGCCCTGCGCGGCGCGGTCCTGGCCGGCCGCCTGCGCGAGCTGGGCCAGCACCTTGGCGGTGTCTTCGTCGGCTTCATCGCCCAAGACCCGCAACTGGGCGACGAGCGCCTCGGCACGCACCTTGTTGCGTGCCTTGGCCGGCTGGTCCAGGGCCGGATCGAAGCGCGCCTCGAACAGCCGCACCAGCAGCGCGGCCAGCAACGGATACCGACTCAGGGTGTCTTCCACCGAGCCTTGCGAGAACGGCACTCCGGTCTGCAGCAGATACTTGGTGTAACCGCGCAGCACCGCGACCTGGCGCCAGTCCAGACCGGCGCGCAGCACCAGACGGTTGAAACGGTCGTTTTCGGCATCGCCGCGCCAGACCCGGGCGAAGGCTTCGTCGAAATCCGCCGCGCGGGCCACCACATCGATGGGGGCACCGGTGGCCGACTCGACCTCGAACTCCTGGATGTAGGCAACCTGGCCGTCGACCTCCAGGCGGAACGGGTGCTCGGAGATGACCCGCAGGCCCATATTCTCCATCAGCGGCAGCGCGTCGGACAAGGGGATGTCCTGGCCGAGACGATACAGATTGAGCCGCAGCGCGCCTTCGCCGGCGCGGTGCAGGCTGGAGCGGTACAGGCTCAGACGCAGGTCGTGGGGGCCTTCCAGTGCAGCCAGCCGCTCCACGTCGTCGGCGGCCAGCTGCACCGACACGTTCTCGATGTAGTTCTGCGGCAACGCGCGACCATAGGCGGAGGCCAGCACCAGGCCACGGGCCTCGCCGTGGCGATGGATGAGCACTTCACGCAGATCGTCCTGCCAGTTGCGCAGCAGGTGGGCCAGCTGGGATTCCAGTTCGGCCGCGTCCACGCTGACTTCCTCGCCCGCGCGCGGGCGCACGGTCAGGTGCAACTGCGCCAGGGGCGACTCGCCCAGCTGGACCGAGGTGTCCACGGCCTCGCCGTGCAGGGCCTGCTTCATCAAGGCCTCGATGCGCAGTCGCAGCTCGGTGTTGAAGCGGTCGCGCGGGATGTACACCAGCGCCGACCAGAAGCGCCCGTAGCGGTCACGCCGCAGGAACAGTTTGCTGCGCACGCGCTCCTGCAGGCCCAGGATGCCCATGGCCGTACGGGCCAGCTCGTCCTGGCGGGACTGGAACAGCTCCTCGCGCGGCAGGCTCTCCAGGATATGGCGCAGCGCCTTGCCGCTGTGGCTGTTGGGCGACAGGCCGGACTGGCGCATCACGTGATCGTGGCGCTCGCGCACCAGCGGGATCTCCCACGGACGCCGGTTGTACGCACTGGAAGTGAACAGTCCCAGGAAGCGCTGCTCGCCGGTGATGCGGCCGTTGCCGTCGAAGGACAGCACGCCGATGTAATCCATGTAGCCCTTGCGGTGTACGGTGGCGCGGGCGTTGGTCTTGGTGAGGATCATCGCCTCGCCCTCGCCTGCCTCGTTGAGCAGGTTGGCGGCCAGCGATTGCACTGGTCGCGGCTGGCCGGAGGCGTGGCCGCGCAGCATGCCCAGGCTGGTGTCTTCCTGCGGCACCAGCACCTCCTGGCCGCCCTGCTTCTGCACGCGGTACTCGCGGTAACCGAAGAAGGTGAAGTGGTCATTGGCCGCCCAGCGCAGGAACTCCTGGGTTTCGCGGCGCATCGCATCGGAAACCGGCATGCGGCGCGTGGCCAGGTCCTCGGACACGGCCAGCATCTTCTCGCGCATCACGCTCCAGTCGCGCACGATCTGGCGCACCTCGTCCAGCACAGCCTGCACCTGCGCGGTGATGCGCGGCATGGCGTCGGCCGGCTGCCGGTCGATCTCCAGCAGCATCAGCGATTCGGCCTTGCCCTCGCCCACCGCCATGATCTTGCCGGCCTTGTCACGCTCGAAGCGCACCACCGGATGGCCCAGCACATGGACGCCGACGCCCATTGCGGCCAGCGCCATGCTCACCGAGTCGACCAGGAACGGCATGTCGTCGTTGACGATCTGCAGCACCGAATGCGGCGACTCCCAGCCATTGGCCTTGGCCGTGGCGTTGAACACGCGCACGTTCGCCGTGCCCGGCTTGCGCACCCGGGCGAATTCCAGCATGTCGGTGGCCATCGCCGCCCAGCCCTCGGGCGTGTGATGCGGGTACTCGTCTTGCTCCATGCGCCGGTAGAACGCCTCGGCGAACAGACGCGCCTGCTCGCGTTTGGCCGCAGGCAACCGCGCCTTGAGCGCGTCATGGATGGGTTGCAGGGAGAAGGCGACCAGGGCTGCGCCCGCCTTGGGTGTGGAGCGGGCCACCGCATCGGCGACCCGCTTGCCGGGCGTCGGCCGGCTCGACTTGGTGCCCTTGGGACTGCCCTTGGTCTCGGCCTGCTTGGCCTTGGCGGTAGGGGCGGATTTCGCGCGGAGCCTGCTGCTGCCGGTGGTGCTCATAACAGTGCGTACACACAATGAAGGTAATTGGCCATTGTATGCCCGCCCCCCGTGACAACCGTGCTGCGCGGCATCAAAAACGCACGGGCTTTCATCTGCGTGCAAGGTCCGCACACGCGGTGCCCGATCGATGAAGTGAGGGTCCTTTTTGCCAGTGGTACTGACCTCGGATGACCGCGTCGTCAGGGCAACATCACGCGCGTTTCACAACCGGCTGAAGTGGCGCCAGGTCAGGACTTCTGGGGGTATTCAAATTCTAAACTGGACGGTATAGTCCAGCCCCAATGAACGCCCCTACCCCCTCCCCTCTTGGCGCCGAGCGGCGCCAGCGGGTGCTCGATGCCACCCGTGAGCTCATGGCCGAGCACGGGTTCCGCGTGAGCATGGATGCGGTGGCCCAGCGGGCGGGATGCTCGAAGCAGACCTTGTATGCACAGTTCGGCAGCAAGCAGGCGTTGATGCAGGCCTTGATGCATGAGCACCTGGAGTTGACCACCTCGCAACTGGAGTCCTTCGATGGCCGCCTGCGCGAGCCACTGCTCCGATTCGGCCTTGAGCACATCGAGCGCATCAGCGAGCCGGGCGCGGTCGCCAGCCTGCGGCTGCTCAGTGCGGAGGCGCCGCAATACCCCGACGAGGCGCGCAGTCTTTGGCAAGAAGGCGCCGAGCGGCTGGTTTCGCGCGTCTCCGACTGGCTGCGCCAGGCCATGGACGCGGGTCTGCTGCGGCATGACCAACCGCACGCGGCAGCCGAGCTGTTGCTGGGCATGCTCGTCGGGCTGGACGCGGATCGACAGCGCTTCTCGCTGTCCCAGCGCGACCCGGCCGCTCGCCGGGCCTGGGTGGAGTTCGCCACCGATACCTTCCTCAAAGCGTTCGCCCCCACCTCGCGCATGGCCGCCTGCTGAGCGCCACGCCAGGCTTTCTACTCATTACATCACTACCCAACGTTTTATCTGGAGCACTCCTCATGACCGCCCCAACCCGCTCGCTCCTGCTCGGCTCCGCCATCGTGCTGGCACTGGCCGCCTGCAACAAGAAGGAAGAACAGCAGGCCCCGCCGCCGCCGGAGGTGGGCGTGGTCACCGTGCAGCCGCAGGACGTGCCGCTGGTGCGCGACTTCAGCGCGCGTCTGGCGCCGGTCCGCAGCGCCGACGTGCGTGCGCGTGTGCCCGGGGTGCTGCTCAAGCGCACCTATGAAGAAGGCACCGACGTGAAGGAAGGCCAGGTGCTGTTCAAGATCGACCCGGCACCGCTGCAGGCCGACCTCTCCTCGGCGCAGGGCCAGTTGGCCTCGGCCCAGGCGACCTACACCAATGCCCATGTCGCCGCCGAGCGCGCGCGCCAGCTGGCGCCGCAGAAGTATGTCTCGCAGTCCGACCTGGACAATGCCCAGGCCACCGAGCGCAGCGCCGCTGCCTCGCTGCAGCAGGCCAGGGCCGCCGTCACCAATGCCAAGATCAATCTCGGCTATGCCGATGTCACCGCGCCAATTTCCGGACGCGCTGGCAAGCAGCAGGTCACCGAGGGCGCGCTGGTGGGCGCGGAGGGCGTCACCCTGCTGACCACCGTCGATCAGATCGATCCGCTGTACGTGAACTTCTCGATGAGCTCGTCCGAGTTGCAGTCGCTGCGCCAGGCGCAGGGCCAGGGCGAGGTCAACCTGTCAGATACCGCCCACACCAAGCTTGATGTGGTGATGAACAACGGCACTCGCTACGACCAGCAGGGCACGCTGGACTTCTCCGATGTCGTGGTCGACCAGGCCACCGGTGCGGTCTCGCTGCGCGCCACCCTGCCCAACCCGCAGAAGGTGCTGCTGCCGGGTAGCTTCGTCACCGTCGAAGTCAACCTGGGGACACGCAAGGACGTCTTCCTGGTACCGCAGGCGGCCGTGCAGCGTGACACCAACGGCGCCTATGCCCTGGTAGTGGGCGGCGATGGCAAGGTCGCACGCAAGGATGTGCAAATCGAGAATCGCGCGCTCAAGGGCCAGTGGATCGTCACCGGCGGCCTCAAGACCGGCGACAAGGTGATCGCGCTCGGCCTGCAGAAGGCCCGCGAAGGCGCCCCGGTCAAGGCGGTTCCTTACGACCAGGCCAAGGCCCAGGCCCAGCCGGGTGGTGCCGGACAGGGCCAGCAGCCAGGCGGCGCACAGGCTCCGGCCGATGCTTCCGCTTCCGACCAGCCGGGCGGCGACGCCAAGCAGTCTGACCAGGGTCAGGCCCAGTAAGGAATTCCCCCAATGCCCAAGTTCTTCATCAACCACCCGGTCTTCGCCTGGGTCGTGGCGATCCTGATCTCGCTTGCGGGCGTGATCTCGATCCTCAACATGGGTGTCGAGTCCTACCCCAACGTGGCCCCGCCGCAGATCACGGTGACGGCCAGCTATCCGGGCGCCAGTGCCTCGACGGCCGAGCGCTCGGTGACCCAGGTCATCGAGCAGCAGCTGACCGGCATCGACAACCTGCTGTACTTCAGCTCGACCTCCAGTTCGTCAGGCCGGGTCACCATCACCCTGACCTTCCAGACCGGCACCGATGCGGACATCGCCCAGGTCCAGGTCCAGAACAAGGTCTCGCTGGCCCAGCCACGCCTGCCCTCGGAAGTGACCGCGCAGGGTGTGGTGGTGGCCAAGGCCAATGCGGGCTTCCTGATGGTGGTTGGCGTACGTTCCGACACCGCAAGCATCGACCGCAACCACCTCAACGACATCATCGCCTCGCGCGTGCTCGACCAGATCGCGCGCGTGCCGGGCGTGGGCAGCACCCAGCACTTCGGTTCCGAGTACGCCATGAACATCTGGCTCAACCCGGAGAAGCTGCAGGGCTACAACATGTCGGCCAGCACCGTGGAAGCGGCGCTGAAGGCGCAGAACGTGCAGTTCGCCGCCGGCTCGCTCGGTGCCGACCCTGCGCCGGACGGCCAGGCCTTCCAGGCCACGGTGTCCGCGGAAGGTCGCTTCACCGATCCGTCGCAGTTCGAGAACGTAATCCTGCGCGCCAATGCCGACGGCACCACGGTCAAGCTCAAGGACGTGGCGCGCGTGGGGTTTGGCCCGCAGAACTACGGCTTCGACACCCAGTACAACGGCAAGCCGATGGGCGCTTTCGCCATCCAGCTGCTGCCGGGCGCCAATGCGCTGAGCGTGTACGACGCGGTCGAGGCCAAGATGAACGACCTGGCGGCCAGCTTCCCGCCCGGCGTCAGCTGGTTCACGCCCTATGAGACCACGACCTTCGTCACGATCTCCATCGAGGAAGTGGTCCACACGCTGATCGAGGCCATCATCCTGGTGTTCCTGGTGATGCTGATCTTCCTGCAGAACTTCCGCGCGACGATCATCCCCACCCTGGTCATTCCGGTGGCGCTCCTGGGCACCTTCATGGGCCTGGACATCATCGGCTTCACCATCAACCAGCTGACCATGTTCGCCATGGTCCTGGCGATCGGCATCGTGGTCGATGACGCGATCGTGGTGATCGAGAACGTCGAACGCATCATGGCCGAGGAAAAGCTTCCCCCCAAGGAGGCGACGATCAAGGCCATGGAGCAGATCACCGGCGCGGTGGTGGCCATTACCGTGGTGCTGGCGGCGGTGTTCATTCCCTCGGCGCTGCAGGGCGGCGCCTCAGGTGAGATCTACAAGCAGTTCGCGCTCACCATCGCCATCTCGATGGCCTTCTCGGCCTTCCTGGCGCTGGGCTTCACTCCGTCGCTGTGCGCCAGCTTCCTCAAGCAGCATGCGCACGACAGCCACGAGAAGAAGAAGAACATCGTCTTCCGCACCTTCGAGAAGTACTACGGCAAGACCGAGAAGAGCTATGTAGGCATGATCGGCCGGCAGGTGCGGCATGCGCCGCGCTGGATGATCCTGTTCGCAGTGCTGGTGGTGCTGACCGGGTTCCTGTTCACCCGCATCCCCAGCAGCTTCATCCCCGAGGAAGACCAGGGCTATGCGCTGGCCATCGTGCAGGCGCCCCCGGGCACGCCCCTGCAGAAGACCAACGAGGTCATGACCCAGATCCGCGGGACGCTGGACAAGATCGACGGGTTCGAGGGCATGTTGCAGATCACCGGCTTCAGCTTCCTGGGCCAGGGCGAGAACGTCGGCATGGCGTTCATCAAGCTCAAGCCCTGGGATGAGCGTCCGGGTGGCGTGACCCAGTTCATCGGCCAGGCCAACGGGGCGCTGCAGGGAATCAAGGGCGCGCAGATCTTCGTGGTCAACCTGCCCACGATCCAGGGCCTGGGCCAGTTCGGCGGCTTCGACATGTGGCTGCAGGACCGCACCGGCGCCGGCCAGGATGCGCTGATGGCCGCGCGCAACCAGTTGCTGGGCCTGGCCGCACAGGACAAGAGCCTGATGCAGGTCCGCCCCAATACGCTGGAGAACGCGCCGCAGCTGCAGCTCAAGGTTGACCGCGTGCAGGCGCAGTCCATGGGCCTGTCGGTCAGCGACATCTACACCTCCATCCAGCTGATGCTGGCCCCGGTGTACGTCAATGACTTCTTCTACGGTGGCCGCATCAAGCGCGTGAACATGCGCGCCGATGCGCAGTTCCGCACCGGGCCCGAGTCGCTGGACCGCTTCTACACGCCCAGTTCCACCGAAACCGATGCCAACGGCAACGCGGCGATGATCCCGCTGTCCAACGTGGTGTCCAGCAGCTGGCAGTCCGAGCCGCCGTCGCTGGCGCGCTACAACGGCTACTCGGCGGTGAACATCAACGGTTCGGCGGCGCCAGGCAGCTCCTCGGGCCAAGCCATGAACACCATGGAGCAGCTGGTCAACGAGAAGCTGCCAGCCGGCTTCGGCTATGACTGGTCGGGCATGAGCTACCAGGAGATCCTGGCCGGCAACAGCCAGACCTTGCTGCTGGTGCTGTCCCTGGTGGTGGTGTTCCTGTGCCTGGCAGCGCTGTATGAGAGCTGGTCGATCCCGGTCTCGGTGCTGCTGGTGGTGCCGCTGGGCGCCCTGGGCGCCCTGGCCTTCACCATGCTGCGCGGCCTGTCCAACGACATCTTCTTCCAGATCGGCCTGATCACGGTGATCGGCCTGGCCTCGAAGAACGCGATCCTGATCGTGGAGTTCGCGGTGATGGAACGCGCGCAGGGACGCACCCTGCACGACGCCATCGTCAACGCCGCCCACCTGCGCATGCGCCCGATCCTGATGACGTCCTTCGCCTTCATCATGGGCGTGGTGCCGATGGCGATCTCCAGCGGCGCAGGCGCCAATGCCCGCCACGCCATCTCCACCGGCGTGATCGGCGGCATGCTCTTCGCCACGGTGCTGGGCCTGCTGCTGATCCCGATGTTCTTCATCGTGGTGCGGCGCCTGCTGGGCGACAAGATGGACGAGCCCTCCAAGGAATACCTGGAAACTCACCGCGACCAAGATGCGGGCGAGGCCACGCCAGGACACGGCGGCCACTGACCGCCAGGTCCGACGAGAAACGAAAAAGCCCCGGCCAAGCCGGGGCTTTCTTTTTCAGCGCAAGAGGCGAGCGCTCAGTTGGCGAGCTGGCAGGTCGCCGGCTTGGATGAGGTGAACAAGGCCGCGGTGGCCCACTCGGGGTGATCGACGAAGGGATTGCGATTGCCCTGGAAGCTGTAGATCACCTCGTTGCGGGCGCGCTCGGCATCGTCCGGCGGATCGGCCGCGCTCCAGGCCAGCAGCGTGGACAACAGCCCCATGTAGGCCGGCGAGGACGAGGTGATCACGATCTTGCTGCGGTCGTCGGTCAGTTCTAGGTCCGGCTCGGACTGACCGGTATTGGGATCGGCATCGCCTTCGTAGCGGATCGCCATGTACATCACCGCACGGGCCACATCGCCCTTGTGTGCACCCCAGACCTCGAACGAGCCCTGATTGCCATCGGGCGATTGCACCCAGTTGGAATTGCCCGGGTAGGTTCCGCTTCCCCCTCCCTGGCCTCCGTTGGATTCAGTGGTCAGCTCACTGCAGTTGGACGACGACGGGCAGTTGGCGTAGGGCTTGTTGCCGCGGCTGGCGTTGTAGCTGCTGTCGGTCAGGAACAGCATGTGGGTATCGGTGTAGGGCGCGTAAGGCAGGCCCATGTCGCCGGTGGCGCTGCCGAATCCCAACGAGTTGGGCCAGGTGTGCTCGCGGTTGTAGGTGGTGCCCGAGCCCGTGCCTGCCCGATCGCTGCCCTTGGTATAGCGGTGGTTCTTGTAGACGTCCAGGACCTTGCCGCTGTCGGTCGGGTCCTCGTCTGCGATCTCCAGGATCGACCAGGTGCTGGTCCCACTGCCGCTGTAGGGATACGCGGTGTGGCCTTTGATGGTTTCGTGCAGCGAACACCGCAGCTGGCTCGCGTTGCTGGTGTTGACCCGGCTGTAATAGCCGTCGCTCCCGCCGCCGCCGGCGTCGGCCACGGTGAAATCGACGACCGTGTTCGTCGCCGGATGCGCCCCTTCCGCATCGCTCACCGCGGAGGCCAGGACGGTGAAGGTGCAGGCTTCCCCCGCATAGAGCGCGGTATCGGTGGAGGCGGAAAAGCCGCTGCCACTGGCACTCGCATACGTCAGAGGGACGCTACCACTGCTCGCGCAGCTCAGGCTCAGGGCGCCATTGCCCAGGGTGACCGGCTCGCTGAAGGTGACCTCCAGGTCGCCCGCCGCCGGAAAGCCCGTCGCGCCGTCGAGCGGCGTGGTCGAGACCACCGTCGGTGCGGTATTGCTCGAACCACCGCCCCCATCACCATCGAAGCTTTGCCCGGCATTGCAGGCGCCAAAGGTCTCGGCCACCGCCGCATTCCAGCTGAAATCCGCAGCCTCCGACCCCGTGCCGCTCAGTTGCAGCGATGTGCCGGACGGCGTACTGCTGCCTTCGCTCACCGGCAGGTTGGTGCTGGTCGCGCCGGCGGCCGGACCGCTGGAGGCGGTGATCTGGCCCTCGTAGCTGAGGAACTGGACGAGATTGCCGGCCGAATCCACCAGGGCCAGGCCATCGGCGCTGCCGTTCTGCAATCCATTGCTGGGATAGCTGAGCGTGGCGATGGTCGCACTGCCGCAGCTGGCGGCCGTGCCGGCGGACAAAGTGTTGGTGCCGTACGGCGTGCCACCGTTGTAGCGGACCACCTGGTAGCCGGCCAGCGACTCACCAGCGGTGGCGACCACTTCGACCGCCTCGCCGGTGTCCGTGCCGCTGTTGTCGTAGTGCAGCTCGTTGATGAACACCGCGCCATGCGCCTGCCCACTGAGGGCAAGGAACACGGCCAGGGCGAGGGTGGAACGCGTCGTGCGTGTTGCCATGACAACTCCTTTTGCATCGGGGGAACCGCCGATTCTGTCCGGCCGTGTCGCGACAAACCCACGAATGCACCACGGTTTCCAAGCACCCAGACACGACGATGGCGCCCGCAGGCGCCATCTGCACACCATCATGACAAGCGCGTGTCAGCGCAGCCCGGTTTCTCCGCGGGCGATCAGCAGGCGCTGGATCTCACTGGTGCCTTCGTAGAGCTCGGTGATCTTGGCGTCGCGGTTGAGCGCTCCAGCGGGCGTCGTCGAAAGACGACGTGCTGGCGCGCGGCAGCCGCTCAGCGCAGCCCGGTCTCGCCGCGCGCGATCACCAGACGCTGGATCTCGCTGGTGCCTTCGTAGAGCTCGGTGATCTTGGCGTCGCGGTTGAGCGCTCCGGCGGACGTCGTCGAAAGACAACGTGCTGGCGCGCGGCAGCCGCTCAGCGCAACCCGGTCTCGCCGCGGGCAATCACCAGACGCTGGATTTCCGAAGTGCCTTCATAGATCTCGGTGATCTTGGCATCGCGGAAGTAGCGCTCCAGTGGCATTTCCTTGGAGTAACCCATGCCGCCGTGGATCTGCACGGCCTGGTGGGTGATCCACATGGCGCTCTCCGAGGCGGTGAGCTTGGCGATGGCCGCCTCGCTGCTGAAGGGCTTGCCCTGCTGCTTAAGCCAGGCCGCGCGCAGCGTCAGCAGCAGCGACGCATCCAGCTTGCACTTCATGTCGGCGATCTTGGCCTGGGTCATCTGGAAGGTGCCGATGGCCGCGCCGAAGGCCTTGCGCTCCTTCACGTACGCCAGCGTCGCTTCATAGGCGGCGCGGGCGATGCCGATGGCCTGCGAGGCGATGCCGATGCGGCCCGCGTCCAGCACCCCCATGGCGATCTTGAAGCCCTGCCCTTCCTCGCCGATGACCTCGGCCGGCTGGGCGATGTAATCGTTGAACTCGATCTCGCAGGTGGCCGAGGCGCGGATGCCCAGCTTGGGCTCGGTCTTGCCGCGCCCAAAGCCCGCACGCTCGGTATCGACGATGAAGGCGGTGATGCCGCGCGCGCCCTTGTCCGGGTCGGTCATGGCGAACAGCACGATGTACTTGGCCACCGGACCAGAGGTGATCCAGCTCTTCTTGCCATTGATCACGAAGGTTCCGTCGCCCTGCCTGACCGCGCGGCAGCGCATCGCGGTGGCGTCCGAGCCGGACTGCGGCTCGGTCAGGGCGAAGGCACCGATCTGGCTGCCGTCGGCGATGGCGCGCACATAGGTCTGCTTTTGCGCCTCGCTGCCGAACTTGAGCAGGCCGGTGCAGTACAGCGAGTTGTTGACCGACATGATGGTCGAGTGCGCCGCGTCGCCGGCAGCGACTTCGATCATCGCCAGCACGTAGCAGATCGGATCCATGCCCGCGCCGCCGTACTCGTCGGGCACCTCGATGCCCATCAGGCCGTTTTCGCCCAGCAGCTGGATGTTTTCCAGCGGGAACTCGCCGGTCCTGTCGAAATGTTCGGCGCTGGGCGCGATCTTCTCTTGGGCGATCCGGCGGGCCACGTCCTGGATCATCAGCTGCTCTTCGGTATATCCGAAATCCACGGTCTTTCCCTTCCAAAAGCTGCGGTGGCCGCGATTGTAGCCGACCACCATGCGGTTGCGTATGGAATTGACCCGGAGCGCCTTCGCCATCAAAATATCTCGCCATCGCGATATAGAGATAAATGATGGATCTCGAAGCCTGGTCTGCCCGGCTCAAAGTGTTTGCCGATGCCACGCGCGTGCGCCTGCTGGCCCTGCTGGCCGGCGAGGAACTGACCGTGGCCGAGCTCTCGGCAATCACCCGCCTAGCCCAGCCGCGCGTGTCCACACACCTGGCCAAGCTCAAGGATGCCGGCCTGGTGCGCGACCGTCGCGCCGGCGTCTCGGCCTACTATCGCTTCGACGAGGACAACCTGGACCCGTCCCAGCGCGACCTGTGGCGCAGCCTGCGCGCCGGCAGCGACGATCCGCTGCTGCGCCAGGACGCAGAGCGCGTGGCCGAAGTCCTGGCCGCGCGCGCGGCCACCCAGAACTGGGCCGACAGCGTGGCCGGCGACATGGAGCGCCATTACTCGCCCGGCCGCACCTGGGAGGCGCTGGCGCGTACCGCGCTGCCGCTGCTGGAAACCGGCGACGTGCTGGACATCGCCTCCGGCGATGGCGTGCTGGCCGAACTGCTCTCGCCGCATTCGCACCGCTATGTCTGCGTGGATACCAGCGCGCGCGTGGTCGCCGCCGCCGGCGAGCGCCTGCGTCGCTTTCCAAATGTGGAGGTGCGCGAGGGTGACATGCATGCCCTGCCTTTCGAGGCCGGCACCTTCGACCTGGTCGTGCTGATGCACGCCCTGACCTATTCCGAGCAGCCGGCCAAGGCCGTGGCCGAGGCCGCGCGCGTGCTGCGCCCGGGCGGCAAGCTGCTGCTGTCCAGCCTGGGCAAGCACGAACACCAGTCGGTGGTGACCGCCTACGGCCACGTCAACCTGGGGTTTTCCGACGCCGAACTGCGCCGTTTCGCGACCAAGGCCGGCCTGCAGGTCGCCAGCCTGCAAGTGGTCACCCGCGAACGCCGTCCGCCCCATTTCGAAGTCATCTCGCTGACCGGCATCAAGCCGTGAGGAGCGCCGCATGAGCACCACCCAATCCCTGCCCTGGCTCAACCCCGCCCGTACCCAGCAGCTGCTGGACGCACTGGCCAGCCGTATCCTGATCATCGACGGGGCGATGGGCACCATGATCCAGCGTCACAAGCTGGAGGAAGCCGATTACCGTGGCGAACGCTTCGCCGGCGGCTTCGACAGCCAGCATGCCGAGGAAGGCCACGTGCACGGCCCGGGCTGCGACCACGGCCATGACCTCAAAGGCAACAACGACCTGCTGCTGCTCAGCAATCCGCAGGTCATCGCCGGGGTGCACACCGCGTATCTCGAAGCCGGTGCCGACCTGCTGGAGACCAATACCTTCAACGCGACCTCGGTCAGCCAGGCCGACTACCACCTGGAGCACCTGGTCTACGAGTTGAATAAGGAAGGTGCGCGCATCGCACGCGCATGTTGCGACGCGATTGAAGCCAAGACGCCGGACAAGCCGCGCTTCGTGATCGGCGTGGTCGGGCCGACCAGTCGCACCGCCTCGATCAGCCCGGATGTCAACGATCCGGGCTTTCGCAACACCAGCTTCGACGCGCTGCGCGTGACCTACCGCGAGGCGGTCGATGGCCTGATCGACGGCGGCGCCGACACGATCATGGTCGAGACCATCTTCGACACGCTCAACGCCAAGGCCGCGCTGTTCGCCATCGAGGAAGCCTTCGATGCGCGCGGCGCGCGGCTGCCGGTGATGATCTCCGGCACCATCACCGATGCCTCCGGGCGCACGCTGTCGGGCCAGACCGCCGAGGCCTTCTACACCTCGCTGATGCATGCGCGGCCGCTGTCGATCGGATTGAACTGCGCGCTGGGCGCCAAGGACCTGCGTCCGCACGTGGAAACCCTGTCCACCGTGGCCGACTGCTACGTCAGCGCGCATCCCAACGCCGGCCTGCCCAACGCCTTCGGCGAATACGACGAGACCCCGGAGGAAATGGCCGAGACCCTGCACGAGTTCGCCACCGCCGGCCTGCTCAACCTGGTCGGCGGCTGCTGCGGTACCTCGCCGGACCATATCCGCGCGATCGCCAACGCCGTGTCCGGTCTCGCCCCACGCGCCCTGCCCCAGCGCCTGGCCGACGCCGCCTGATCCCCCTGCACCTGCACCGCTACCCGAATCTGGTCGCCGTATGACTTCTCCCCGCTATACCCGTCTGTCCGGCCTGGAACCGCTGGTCATCACCCCGCAGTTGCTGTTCGTCAATGTCGGCGAGCGCACCAACGTCACCGGCAGCGCGCAGTTCCGCAAGATGGTCAAGGAAGAGCGCTACGAAGACGCGGTCGAGGTCGCCCGCCAGCAGGTGGAGAGCGGCGCACAGATCCTCGACGTCAACATGGACGAGGGCCTGATCGATTCGGAAAAGGCCATGGTGCGCTACCTCAACCTGATCGCCTCCGAGCCGGACATCGCCCGCATCCCGGTGATGGTCGACAGTTCCAAGTGGAGCGTGATTGAGGCCGGCCTGCAGTGCCTGCAGGGCAAGGGCGTGGTCAATTCGATCTCGCTCAAGGAGGGCGAGGCCGCCTTCATCGAACACGCGCGCAAGGTGCTGCGCTATGGCGCGGCCGCGGTGGTGATGGCCTTCGACGAAACCGGCCAGGCCGATACCTGCGCGCGCAAGGTCGAGATCTGCACGCGCGCCTACAGGATCCTCACCGAGCAGGTCGGCTTCCCGCCCGAAGACATCATCTTCGACCCCAACATCTTCGCCGTGGCCACCGGCATCGAGGAGCACGACAACTACGCGGTGGACTTCATCGAAGCCACGCGCGTCATCAAACAGACCCTGCCGCACTGCCACGTGTCCGGCGGCGTGTCCAACGTGTCCTTCTCTTTCCGCGGCAACGAGACCGTGCGCGCGGCGATCCACTCGGTGTTCCTGTACCACGCCATCAAGGCCGGCATGGACATGGGCATCGTCAACGCCGGCGCGCTGCCGATCTACGACGACCTGGAGCCGGAACTGCGCGAGCGCGTGGAGGACGTGATCCTCAACCGCCGCAAGGACGGCACCGAGCGTCTGCTGGAGATCGCCGAGCGCTACAAGGGCAAGAAGGGCGAAAAGAAGGTCGAGGACCTGGCCTGGCGCAGCAAATCCGTGCGCGAGCGGCTGGCCCACGCCCTGGTCCACGGCATCGACGCCTTCGTCGAGACCGATACCGAGGAAGCCCGTGCCGAGGCGACCCGTCCGCTGGACGTCATCGAAGGCCCGCTGATGGATGGCATGAACGTGGTCGGCGATCTGTTCGGTGCCGGCAAGATGTTCCTGCCCCAGGTGGTCAAGTCCGCGCGGGTGATGAAGAAGGCCGTGGCCTACCTGCTGCCCTTCATCGAGGAGGAAAAGCTGCGCACCGGCGATGCCGGCCAGTCCAACGGCAAGATCATCATGGCCACGGTCAAGGGCGACGTGCACGACATCGGCAAGAACATCGTCGGCGTGGTCCTGGCCTGCAACAACTTCGACGTGGTCGACCTGGGCGTGATGGTGCCGACCCAGACCATCCTGGACCGCGCCAAGGCCGAGAACGCCGACATCATCGGCCTGTCCGGGTTGATTACGCCCTCGCTGGAGGAAATGACCCACGTGGCGCGCGAGATGCAGCGCCAGGGCTTCCAGATGCCGCTGATGATCGGCGGGGCCACCACCTCGCGCGCGCACACCGCGCTGAAGATCGACCCGCACTACAGCGCCCCGACGGTCTGGGTGAAGGACGCCTCGCGCGCGGTCGGCGTGGCCCAGTCGCTGATCTCGCGCGACATGCGCGCGGCCTTCGTCGCGGCCAACGATGCCGATTACGCCGAGATCCGCCAGCGCCACGCCAACCGCGGCGACGCCAAGCGCCTGGTGTCCCTGAGCAAGGCGCGCGGTCAGAAATTCGATGGCGGCTGGGACAGCTACACCCCGCCGACGCCGGCCAAGCCGGGCATCACCGTGTTCGACGATTATCCGCTGGCCGAGCTGGTGGCACTGATCGACTGGACCCCGTTCTTCCAGGCCTGGGAACTGGCCGGCAAGTATCCGGCCATCCTCACCGACGAGGTTGTGGGCCCGCAGGCGACCGAGTTGTTCGCCGATGCCCAGGCCATGCTCAAGCAGATCGTCAAGGAGAAGTGGCTGACGGCCAAGGCCGTATTCGGCCTGTGGCCGGCCAACAGCATCGGCGACGACGTGGTGCTGCAGCACGAGCGCGGTCCGTCGACCTTGCGCTTCCTGCGCCAGCAGGTCGACAAGCCGGCCGATCGCCCGGATTTCTGCCTGGCCGACTTCATCGCGCCGAAGGACAGCGGCAAGCAGGACTGGATCGGCGCGTTCGCCGTCACCGCCGGCATCGGCATCGAACCGCACGTGGCGCGCTTCGAGGCGCAGCACGACGACTACAACGCGATCCTGCTCAAGGCGCTGGCCGACCGCCTGGCCGAAGCCCTGGCCGAGCGCCTGCACCAGCGCGTGCGCACCGAGTTCTGGGGCTACGACGCGGGCGAGACGCTGGACAACGAGGCGCTGATCGCCGAGAAGTACCGCGGCATCCGCCCGGCCCCGGGCTACCCGGCCTGCCCCGAGCATAGCGAGAAGGGCCTGCTGTTCGATCTGCTCGACGCGCCCGGCAACGCCAGCATGAGCCTGACCGAGAGCTTCGCGATGCTGCCCACCGCGGCAGTCTCCGGCTATTACTTCAGCCATCCCAAGTCGCAGTATTTCGTCGTCGGCCGCGTCTCCAAGGAGCAGGCGCTGGATTACGCCAAGCGCAAGGGCGTGGAGCTAACCCAGGTCGAGCGCTGGCTGGCCTCCAATCTGGACTACGACCCGGATTGATCCGGCATGACGACGATGGGCCCAGCTTTGGCTGGTCCTTCGCCGCCATGCCGGCTCCCACGAATGCACATGAAAAAGCCCCGCGCGAGCGGGGCTTTTTCTCTCATGACAATCGGGTCAGGGATCAGTCGCCCTGCTGCTTTTGCAGGTGTTCCCAGCGTTCCTGCGCATCCAGGGTGCGCTCGGCGGTCAGGCGCGCTTCCAGGCGTTCCAGGCCGATCTCCTCTCCGGTATCCACGCAGTAGCCGTAGTCGCCGGCATCCAGGCGCTTGAGCGTGCTGTCGATCTTGCCGATCAGCTTGCGGTAGCGGTCGCGGGTGCGCAGTTCCAGCGAGTTCTCGGTTTCGCGGGTGGCGCGTTCGGCTTCGTCGCCGACATCACGCACTTCGTCCTTGAGGTTCTCGATGGTCTGCTTGGATTCTTCAACCAGGTCGGCACGCCAGCCCAGCAGGCGCTGGCGGAAGTACTCCAGCTGCAGGGGGCTCATGTACTCCTCGTCGGCCTTGGGCTTGTAGCCGGCGGGCAGCACGGGGCGGCCGGTGGCCTCATCGACGGTGTACTCGACCTTGCGCAGCTTGGTCTTGGGGGTGGGCTCGGCCGCGCGCGCGGTGACGGCCACGGCGATCTTGCCGGTCACGCGCGAGGCGGTCGGCTTGGCCGGGGCGGCGGGCTTGGCAGTCTTGGATGGGGTCTTGGAGGCAGGCACAGTCTTCTTTACGGGGGCGGCCTTGGCGGTGGACGCAGCAGGCGCGGGCGTCGCGGCGGTTTTCTTGACCACGGTGGCCTCGCTGCGGCCGGGGGCCTTGGCGGTGGCGGATTTGGCCGGAGCGGACTTTGCAGCCGTCTTCGGTACGGACTTGGGCGCGGCCGTCTGTGGCGTGGCCTTCTTGGCCGGCGCGGGGGCCGGCTTCTTCACCGTCGCGTTCCTGGCGGCGGTCGCGGTGCTCGTGGTCTTCTTGGCAGGCGCCGCCTTGGTCGCCGCCTTTCTGACCACAGGGGCGGTCTTCTTCGGCGTCGCCGGCTTGGCCGCAGCCTTGGCCACGGGTGCCTTCTTCGCAACGGCGGGCTTCTTGGCGGCCTTGACGGCCTGTT
Organism: Pseudoxanthomonas sp. JC1303; assembly: GCF_058448525.1. NCBI lineage: Bacteria > Pseudomonadati > Pseudomonadota > Gammaproteobacteria > Lysobacterales > Lysobacteraceae > Pseudoxanthomonas > Pseudoxanthomonas sp. JC1303. Next base: position 4,228,638 of record NZ_CP185958.1, read on the forward strand.
TTGCGGGTTTCTTGGCTGCCACGAACAGCGTCCTTGATGATTCCCGGGCCGGGAAAAGCGGGCCTTTATAGCCTACCCGGCCAGGGGGGGCAACCGGGTGGAGGAAGCATCGCTTATCATCGGGGGCATGCTCCGGCGCGGACTAATCGCCCTATTGCGCGGCTACAAGCGCTTCGTGAGCCCCCTGCTGGGGCCACGCTGCCGTTTCGAGCCCAGCTGCTCGGAATACGCGATGCAGGCCATCGACCGGTTTGGCCCGGCGCGCGGCGGCTGGATGGCGATCAAACGCATCGGCCGCTGCCACCCCCTGCATCCCGGCGGCTACGACCCAGTGCCGCCCTCTCCCCATTCATCTTCAGCCAAAGGATCCTGCCGATGCCCGCCACCGTGATCGTGAACGCCCGCCTGGTCAACGAAGGCCGCGTGGCCGAAGCTGATCTGCGGTTCGAGCACGGTCGCATCACCCGCATCGCCCCCAGCATCAAGGTCGGGGCCAACGAGACGGTGATCGAGGCCGGCGGGCGCTGGCTGCTGCCGGGCATGATCGATGGTCAGGTGCATTTCCGCGAACCGGGGCTGACCCACAAGGGCGACATCGCCACCGAATCGGCCGCCGCGGTCGCCGGCGGGCTGACCAGCTTCATGGAGATGCCCAACACCCGCCCACCCACGCTCAGCGCCGAGGCGCTGGAAGCCAAGTACGCGCTGGCCAAGGGCCGCGCCTGGGGCAACCACGGCTTCTACATGGGCGCCAGCCACGACAACCTGGACGAGATCCGGCGCACCGATCCGAAGGCCACCCCAGGAGTGAAGGTGTTCATGGGCGCCTCCACCGGCAACATGCTGGTCGATGACCCGGCCACGCTGGAGGCGATCTTCCGCGATGCGCCGGTGCCGATCATCACCCACTGCGAGGACACCCCGACGATCGAGGCCAACCTCGCCCGCTACCAGGCCCGGTATGGCGATGAGATCCCGGTGGAATTCCATCCGGACATCCGCTCGCGCGAGGCCTGCCTCAAGTCCACGCAACTGGCGCTGTCGCTGGCGAAGCGACACGGCACCCGCCTGCACGTGCTGCACCTGTCCACTGCCGAGGAGCTGGCGTTGTTCAAGGCGGCCCCACTGGTGGGCGCGGACGGCACGCGCAAGCAGATCACCGCCGAGACCTGCATCCACTTCCTGCATTTCGAACGCGGCGACTACGCGCGCCTGGGCAACTTCATCAAGTGCAACCCGGCGATCAAGGACAGGTCCGATCGCCTGGCGCTGATCAAGGCCCTGAACGACGACGTGATCGACGTGCTGGCCACCGACCACGCGCCGCACACGCTGGACGAGAAGTCGCAGACCGGCTACCTCCAGGCGCCCGGCGGCCTGCCGCTGGTGCAGCACGCGCTGGTCGCCGCGCTCGAGCTGGTCCACGAGAAGAAGACCAGCATCACCCAGGTCGTGCGCAAGACCGCGCACGCGCCGGCGCAGCTGTTCGACGTGGCCGAGCGCGGCTTCTTGCGCGAAGGCTACTGGGCCGACCTGGTGCTGATCGATGACGAGGACTTCACCGTGCAGCGCGAGGACGTGCTGTCCAAGTGTGGCTGGTCGCCGTTCGAAGACACCACCTTCCACCACAGGATCGGGGCGACCTGGGTCAACGGCCGCATGGTCTGGAACGGCGAGCAACTGGTGGGGACCCCGCGCGGGATGCGGCTGGAGTTCAATCGATGAGGCCGGCACTGTTGGCCCTGCTGCTGGCTGCGGCCGGCGCCCCGCTGGCCCTGTCCACGGCCATGCCCGCGCGGGCCCAGGCCGAGGCGCAGGTGGTGTTCCCGACCTCGGTCTCCCAGGGCGCGCTGGTGTTCGGCAAGGTCGCGCCCGGCAGCGACGTGCGCTACGCCGGACGCACCCTGCGGGTGACCGGCTATGGCACCGTGGTGTTCGGCGTGGGCCGCAACGAAGCCGGACCGCTGCAGGTCCAGGTCACCGCCCCCGGCGGTGCGCCGCAGACCGTGTCCATCGCGGTCACCCCGCGCGACTGGCCCACCGAACGCGTCAACGGCGTGCCGCCCAAGAGCGTCAACCCACCGCCGGCCATCGCCGCGCGCATCGCCCGCGAACAGGCCGAAGTCAGCGCCGCGCGCGACCGCGATGACGATCGCGTCGATTTCGCCCAGCCCTTCATCTGGCCGGTCACCGGCCGCATCAGCGGCCGCTTCGGCAATGCCCGGGTCTACAACGGACAGCCCTCCCCGGCCGGCCATTCGGGCATGGACATCGCCGTGCCCACCGGCACCCCGGTCAAGGCGCCGGCAGCCGGGGTGGTCACCTTCGCCAACCCGGACCTGTACCTCACCGGCGGCACGATCCTGCTGGACCACGGTTACGGGGTGAGCTCGAACTTCCTGCACCTCTCACGCCTGGACGTGAAGGTGGGCGATCGGGTCGAACAGGGCCAGGTGATCGGCGCGGCCGGCAGCACCGGACGCGCGACCGGGCCGCACCTGCACTGGGGCATGAGCTGGTTCGAGACCCGCATCGATCCGCTGCTAGTTCTGGATCGGGGCCAGTAGCCAGTCGCGACCAGCCCGGCGCTGACCAGGCGCCGATGCCCTAAAGGCCCGGCCTGGGCCTGCACGCCTGGCGCTTTGGTTGTATAACCGAAACGTCATCGCGTCCTGGCCGTTCCCCCACGAACCTCCGGCACGGCGCGGGACCTACCGCAGTTGCAACAGCCGTCGCGGGGCCGGTCCAGGCTGGGCCGCGCTCCATCTCCTCCCCCTGCTTTGGAGATGCGCGTGATGTCGAGCGAACAACTCAAACCCACCCTGGGCACCCTGCACCTGTGGGGGATCGCCGTGGGCCTGGTGATTTCCGGCGAATACTTCGGCTGGAGCTATGGCTGGGGCGTCGCCGGCACGCTGGGCTTTCTGGTCACCACGCTGGTGGTGGCGGCCATGTACACCTGCTTCATCTTCAGCTTCACCGAGCTGACCACCGCCATCCCCCACGCCGGTGGGCCGTTCGCCTACAGCTGGCGGGCCTTCGGCAATACCGCAGGGATGGTGGCCGGAATCGCCACGTTGATCGAGTTCGTCTTCGCCCCGCCGGCGATCTCGATGGCCATCGGCTCGTATCTCAACGTGCAGTTCCCCGATCTGGATCCGCGCCTGGCCGCGGTGGGCGCCTATGGGGTGTTCATGACCTTGAACATCCTGGGGGTGAGCATCGCGGCGACCTTCGAGCTGGTGGTGACCATCCTGGCGGTGATCGAACTGCTGGTGTTCATGGGCGTGGTGGCGCCGGGTTTCAGCTTCGCCAACTTCGCCGCCAACGGCTGGGCCGGCCAGGACCATTTCAGCGGCGCGGCGATCGCCGGCATCTTCGCGGCGATCCCGTTCGCCATCTGGTTCTTTCTGGCGATCGAGGGCGCGGCGATGGCCGCCGAGGAAGCCCGCGATCCACGACGCACCATCCCGCGCGCCTACATCGCCGGCATCCTGACCCTGGTGGCGCTGGCGTTCGGCACGATGGTGATGGCCGGCGGCGTGGGCGACTGGAAGGCGCTGAGCAACATCAACGACCCGCTACCGCAGGCAATGAAGGCGGTGGTCGGCGACAGTTCGGGCTGGTTGCACATGCTGGTGTGGATCGGCCTGTTCGGCCTGGTCGCCAGTTTCCACGGCATCATCCTGGGCTACTCGCGGCAGTTCTTCGCCCTGGCCCGCGCCGGCTTCCTGCCGCATGGGCTCGCGAAACTGTCGCGTTTCCAGACCCCGCACCGGGCGATCCTGGCCGGCGGCGTGGTCGGCATCGCCGCCATCTACAGCGACGGCGTGGTGACCCTGCAGGGCATGAGCCTGACCGCGGCGATGATCACCATGTCGGTGTTCGGCGCCATCGTGATGTACATCATGAGCATGCTGAGCCTGTTCAAGCTGCGCCGCAGCGAGCCCGCCCTCGAACGCAGCTACCGGGCGCCCGGTTATCCGCTGGTACCAGGCATCGCTCTGGCGCTGGCGGTGGTCTGCCTGGTGGCGATGGTGTGGTTCAACCTGCAGGTGGCCGGCGTGTTCGTGGTGCTGATGGCGCTGGGCATGTTGGTGTGCTGGCTGAGCCTGCGCCGCGGCGGACCGGAGCCCGATGCCATGGTCGAACGGGCATGAGCCGCGCCTGATGTCCGGCTTCCAGCAGATCGCGGGCGGTGAGCGCTGGCAGTTCGCCGATCTCAAGACCCTGCTGGCCAAGGCCACCCCGGCGCGTTCCGGGGATCGCCTGGCCGGGGTGGCCGCCGAGAGTGACCGCGAACGCGTGGCCGCGCAGATGGCGCTGGCCGAACTGCCGCTGAAACACTTCCTGGACGAGGTGGTCATCCCCTACGAGGACGACGAGGTCACGCGGCTGATCGTGGACAGCCACGATGCCGCGGCGTTCGCGCCGGTCGCGCACCTGACCGTGGGCGACTTCCGCAACTGGCTGCTGGGCGAGGACGCCACCGAGACCCGCCTGGCGGCCCTGGCCCCGGGGCTCATGCCGGAAATGGTCGCAGCGGTATCCAAGCTGATGCGCGTGCAGGACCTGATCCTGGTGGCGCAGAAGATGCGCGTGACCACGCGCTTTCGCAACACGCTGGGGCTGCGCGGGCGGCTGTCCACGCGCCTGCAGCCCAACCACCCCACCGACGACGCGGCCGGCATCGCCGCCAGCGTGCTGGACGGCCTGCTCTACGGCAACGGCGATGCGGTGATCGGCATCAACCCGGCAAGCGACAGCACAGGCGACATCATCGAACTGCTGAAGATGCTCGACGGCGTGATCCGTGGCTACGAAATCCCCACACAGGCCTGCGTGCTGGCCCACGTCACCACCACCCTGGAGGCGATCAACCGCGGCGCCCCAGTGGACCTGGTGTTCCAGTCCATTGCCGGCACCGAGGCCGCCAACGCCAGCTTTGGCGTCAACCTGGCGCTGCTGCAGCAGGGCTACGAGGCCGGCCTGTCGCTGGGCCGCGGCAGCGTCGGCGACAACGTCATGTATTTCGAGACCGGGCAAGGCAGCGCGCTGTCGGCCGATGCGCACTTTGGGGTGGACCAGCAGACCTGCGAGGTGCGCGCCTACGCGGTCGCGCGTCGGTTCAAGCCACTGCTGGTCAACACCGTGGTCGGTTTCATCGGCCCCGAATACCTGTATGACGGCAAGCAGATCATCCGCGCCGGGCTGGAAGACCACTTCTGCGGCAAGCTGCTGGGCGTGCCGATGGGCTGCGACATCTGCTACACCAACCATGCCGAAGCCGACCAGGACGACATGGACGTGCTGCTGACCCTGCTGGGCACGGCCGGGATCAACTTCATCATGGGGATCCCCGGCAGCGACGATGTGATGCTCAACTACCAGACCACCTCGTTCCACGATGCGCTCTACGCGCGCCAGGTGCTGGGCCTGCGGCCGGCGCCGGAGTTCGAGACCTGGCTGGAAAAGATGCAGATCCTGCGGCTGGACAATGGCCGCTTCGAGCTCGGGCGCGATGTCCCGGCCCCGTTCCGCAAGGCGCTGGCGCAGCTATGAGCGAGCATGACGCGCCAACGCCCCTGGCCATGCCCGATGCCTGGGCGCAGCTGCGACGCCTCACCCCGGCGCGCATCGCCCTGGGCCGCGCCGGTACCAGCCTGCCCACCCAGGCGCAGCTGGAGTTCCAGTTCGCCCATGCGCAGGCGCGCGACGCGGTGCATCTGCCGCTGGACGTCGCCGGCCTGCAGCACACCATCGGCGAACTGGGGTTGGAGGTCATCGCCCTGCACAGCGCGGCGACGGATCGGCATGCTTACCTGCAGCGGCCGGATCTAGGTCGCAAGCTGGACCAGGACGGCGCCCAGGCGCTGCGTGCGCACGCGGCCTTGGACAAGCAGCCGCACGCGCTGTGCATCGTGGTGGCCGACGGCCTGTCCGCGCTGGCCGTGCACGAACACGCCGGCCCGATGCTGCAGCGCCTGCGTGACCTGGCCTTGGCGCAGCAGTGGTCGCTGGCACCGATCTGCCTGGTCGAACAGGGGCGCGTGGCCATCGGTGACGAGATCGGCGACCTGCTCGGCGCCCAGGCCTGTGTCGTGCTGATCGGCGAGCGCCCGGGCCTGAGTTCACCCGACAGCCTGGGCGCCTACCTGACCTTCGGCCCGCGCGTGGGCCTGACCGACGCGGCCCGCAACTGCATCTCCAACATCCGCGTGGCCGGTTTGTCTTACGACACCGCCATGCACAAGCTGGCCTACCTGCTGGGCGAAGCCATGCGCCGCCAGCTCTCCGGGGTGCAGCTCAAGGATGAGGCGCAGGCGCCGACCCTGTTGGACAATGATGGACCCAGGCCCGGCAACTTCCTCCTGCTCGGGACGGAGGACTGATCGGACCCTATTTATTTTGCGCAGTGCGAATCAAGTTGTAGGCGCACCCGCAGGGCACGCCTATGCATGGACTCGTCGATTCCTGTAGAGCCGAGCTTGCTCGGCTGGGGTTCCATCGGCCATGCCGCAGCCGAGCAAGCTCGGTTCTACGCGAATCCGTCGCGTCACTGCCCACCACTGGCCGCGCGCCAGGCGGTCCACACCAGCTTGAATGGCTTGGCCGGCGTGCTGCCCTGCCCGTCGGCGTGCAGGTTGGCCAGGCGCAGGCGCAGTAGCGCGGCCATCAACCGGCGCGGGCGCGGACCGTCGATGCGCGCTGGCCAGCGTGCCAGCAGCGCGTCGCGCCAGGCGAAGGTGTTGGCGTGCGGCGGCACTTCCATCCAGCGGGCAAACAGCAGCTGTGCGGCCATCGGCTCCAGGGCGGTGGTCTGGCGCGCGCCTGGGAACAGCGCGGCTTCGACCCGGGCGATGGCGTTGCCCAGCGGCATCACCAGCGGCAGCGCCGCGTCGGGGGATTCGGGCAGCGAGCGCATTAGCGACAGGCCCGGCAGCGCATCGGCCAGCACCTCCCAGGGCGCGGTGACCGGCTCGAGCACGCGGCCCAGCGGATGCCTCGCGCGATGCCTGGACCAGTCGCGCAGTTCCTCGCCCCACCAGGCCAGCTTGGCGTCGGCGGGCAGCGGGTCGCCGGCGATGTTCATCGCGTCGAACAGCTCCTGCAGCAGCGCGAACCAGGCCTCGGCCAGCCGGCGCTGCGGCTCGGGCACGAAGGTCTGCACCAGCTGCCATTCCGGCCAACGGCTGCGCCATTTCTCCAGGAAGCTATGCAGCGCCTCGGACATCAGCGCGCCCCGCCCTGTGGCCAGACCGTCGGGTCCAGCAGTTCGGTGGCCTGTTCCAGCATCACATCGGCCTGCCAGTTGCGTGGATCGTCGTGCACCAGCCGATAGCCCCACAGCGCGGCGATCGACGCCATGCCCGCCGCACGCGCGGACTGGATATCGCGCTCGTCGTCGCCCACGTAGACACAGTCGGCGATGTCGGCCTCCAGTCGGCGCACGGCCTCCTGCAATGGCAGCGGATGCGGCTTGCGCTCGGGCAGGGTGTCGCCGCCGATCAGCACCGCGCAACGGTCCTGCCAGCCCAGCAGCGGCATCAGGTCGCGGGCCAGGCCTTCGGGCTTGTTGGTGACGATGCCCCATCGGCTGCCGGCCGCTTCCAGCGCGGCCAGCATCGGCTCGATCCCGTCGAACGCCACGCCGTGCTTGCCCAGTTCTTCGGCATAGACCCGCAGGAATTCCGGCACCAGCGCGTCACGCGCCTCGATGGACAGTTCCGGGAATGCGGCGCCACACATCGCCCGCGCGCCCTTGGACACGTGCGGACGGATCGCGTCCAGCGTCATCGGCGCCCGCCCGCGTATCGCCAGCATGCGGTTGACGGTGGCCAGCATGTCCGGCGCGCTGTCCAGCAGCGTGCCATCCAGGTCGAACAGGGCGACCTTCGGAAAACGGGCGTGCGACATCGAAGACCGGCTCAGGGCTTGCTCGCGCAGGCCAGGTAGTTGACCTCGGTGCGCCGGCTCAGGCGGGCCACGCCGCGCCAGGGCTCGTACACCAAGCCGCTGACATCGGTCATCTGCAGGCCGCTGCGGCGCACCCAGGCGGCCAGCTCGGAGGGCTTGATGAAGTCGGCATAGCGATGCGTGCCCTTGGGCAGCAGCTTGGCGATGTATTCGGCGCCGACCACGGCCAGGGCGAAGGCGGCCGGGGTGCGGTTGAGCGTGGACAGGAACAGCTGCCCGCCCGGCTTGAGCAACTGCGCGCAGGCCTCGATGATCGCGCCCGGGTCAGGGACGTGTTCGAGCATCTCCATGCAGGTCACCGCGTCGAAGCTTTCCGGCTCGGCCTCGGCCAGGGCCTCGACCGCGATCTCGCGGTAGTCCACTTCAACACCGGATTCGAGCTTGTGCAGACGCGCGGCCTTCAGCAGTTCCGGCGCCAGGTCGATGGCGACCACCTGTGCACCCGCCGCGGCCAGGGCCTCGCTGAGCAGGCCGCCACCGCAGCCCACGTCCAGCACGCGCTTGCCGGCCAGCGGCAGGCGGCTGGCCACGTACTGCAGGCGCACCGGGTTGAGCGCGTGCAGCGGCTTCTGCGGGCCGTCCGGGTCCCACCAGCGGGTGGCCAGCGCGCCGAACTTGTCCAGCTCGGCCTGGTGATAGTTGGCGTGGGCGTTGGGAGCGGGATTCATCGCAATTCCTCTTGGAACGTCGCAGCACGTGGCTGCGGAAAACGGCGACCAGCATGCGGGGTCGCCGCGTCGCCAGGCGTGATCAGCCCGGATGCAGGCCGGCGATGCGCTGGCGCCACTGGCGCGCATTGGCGACCACGCCGGCCATGTCGATCCCCACCGGCTGGCGCTCGATCAGGCGTGCGCGCCCATCGATCCACACATCGGTAACCTGGTGGCGGCCAGTGGCGTAGACCAGCTGGCTGACCACGTGGTGCAGGGGCTGGGTCTCCAGCGCGGACAGGTCCACGCAGGCGATGTCGGCGCGCTTGCCGACTTCCAGCGTGCCGACCTGCGCGTCCAGGCCGATCGCCTTCGCGCCCCCCAGGGTCGCGGCGCGCAGCGCGGCAAAGGCGTCCAGGCCGGCGGCGTCCTGGGCCACGGCCTTGGACAGGATCGCCGCGGTGCGGGTCTCGCTGAACATGTCCAGGTCGTTGTTGGACGCACAGCCATCGGTGCCGATGGCCAGGTTCACCCCGGCACGGGCCAGTGCGCAGGCCGGGCAGAAGCCCGAGGCCAGCTTGAGATTGGATTCCGGGCAATGCACCACCGACACTCCGCGCTCGGCACACAGGTGGATCTCGCCCTGGGTCAGCTGCGTCATGTGCACGGCGATGAGTCGGTCGTTGAACAGCCCCAGGCGGTCCAAGCGCGCGATCGGGCGCTGGCCGTAGTCGTCCAGCGACTGCTGCACCTCCTGGGCGGTCTCGTGCAGGTGCAGGTGCACCGGCACGTCCAACTGGTCGGACAGCATGCGGACCCGTTCGAAATTGGCATCGCTGACCGTGTACGGCGCGTGCGGGGCGAAGGCCATGCTGATCAGCGGATCGTCGCGCCACTGGTCGTGGACCTCGCCGGCGCGCTCGAAGTATTCGTCGTCGCTGCTGGCCCAGGCGGTCGGAAAGTCGATCACCGGCAGGCCCACGCGGGCGCGGAAGCCATGGTGCTTGTAGGTGGCCGCCTGCACGTCGGGAAAGAAATAGTTCTCGTTGACGCAGGTGGTGCCGCCGCGCAGCATCTCGGCGATCGCCAGGGTGATGCCATCGGCGATGAAGTCCGGCGCCATGACCGCCGCTTCCACCGGCCAGATGTGCTGCTGCAGCCAGACCTTGAGCGGCAGGTCGTCGGCGATGCCGCGCAGCAGCGTCATCGGGTTGTGGGTGTGGGCGTTGACCAGGCCTGGGATCAGCGCGGCCTCGGGCCGCTGCACGACCTGCTTGGCTTCGAAGCGGGCGCGGGCCTGCGCCGTGGGCAGGATGGCGACGATGGCCTCGTCGCGGATGGCCACGGCGTGCTGTTCCAGCACCACCGCATGCGGCTCCACGGGGACCACGAAACCGGCCTCGATCAACAGGTCACAGGATTCGGGAACGCCGGTGGATTCGCTCATGCTGGCTCGCTTGGGAAGGAGTGCCTCCCGGCCGCGGAAGGCGAGGAAGCGGAAGGCAGTCAGTTCGTCGTCGAACCTTCAGATCGTCGTCCCCACGTCGGCGGGGATGGCGGAGGCATGCCCCCGCCGGTGATGGCAAAGGCGAACGCCGCGCTGCGGCGTCCGCGCCATCAGGTCACTTCACGCGCGAAACGTACTCGCCGGTGCGGGTGTCGACCTTGATGATCTCGTCGGTGCCCACGAACAACGGCACGCGCACCACCGCGCCGGTTTCCAGCGTGGCCGGCTTGCCGCCGGTGCCGGCGGTGTCGCCCTTCACGCCCGGGTCGGTCTCGGTGATCTTCAGCTCGACGAAGTTCGGCGGCGTCACCTGGATCGGGTTGCCGTTGAACAGGGTGACCACGCAGGACTCCTCGCCCTTGAGCCACTTCTTGGCATCGCCGATGCCGGCCTCGTCGGCCTGCACCTGCTCGAAGGTCTCCTGCTGCATGAAGTGCCAGTACTCACCGTCGGTGTACAGGTACTGCATGTCGGTATCGACCACGTCGGCCGCTTCGATCGCATCGGTGCTCTTGAGGGTCAGCTCCTGCACGCGGCCCGAGCGGATCAGGCGGAAGCGCATGCGGGTGAAGGCCTGGCCCTTGCCCGGCTTGACGTAGTCGGTTTCGGTGATGATGGCGGGTTCGTTGTTGACCAGGATCTTCATCCCGTTCTTGACGTCGTTCATGCCGTAACTGGCCATGCGCAAAACTCCTGGAGGTGTGGCTAACCCGCCGCGCAGGGCGACCGGCCGGATACAATGGGAACGCCCGCCGCGACCGGCGGGCGCTTGCTTTCTGAAACCGCCATGATACCCGCAGCACACGTCTCCAGACAGCCGGTCCCGGCCTCGCCCGCCTCCTCGCCCGCCCCGTTGCAGCCGTCCGGCTGGCAGCAGGCGCTGCGCCAGGCCGTCCGCGACCCGGCCGAATTGCTGGCGTTGCTGGGCCTGGAGGGCCTGGTGCCGGCGATGTCCGGCGAGGCGGCGGCGCAGTTCCCGCTGCTGGCGCCGCGCGGCTTCATCGGCCGGATGCGCCACGGCGATCCGCACGATCCGCTGCTGCGCCAGGTTTTGCCGCTGGATGCCGAACTGCGCCAGGTACAGGGCTTTGGCCTGGATGCCGTGGGCGATGCGGCGGCGCGCTCGGCCACCGGCGTGATCCAGAAGTACCAGGGACGCGCGCTCATGGTGTCCACCGGCAGCTGCGCGATCCACTGCCGCTACTGCTTCCGCCGCCACTTCCCCTACGGCGAGCAGACCGCCGCCCGCGGCCACTGGGCCGAGGCCGTGGCGCGCGTGCGGCAGGACAGCAGCATCGATGAAGTCATCCTTTCCGGCGGCGATCCCCTGTCGCTGTCGACCGCCAAGCTGGCCGAACTGACCGACGCGCTGCAGCAGATCCCGCATCTCAAGCGCCTGCGCCTCCACAGCCGACTGCCGATGGTGCTGCCCGAGCGCGTGGACGCGCCGCTGCTGCGCTGGCTGGCCGCGCTGCCGTGGCCTGTGGCCTTTGTCCTGCACGCCAACCACGCCAACGAGTTCGACGCCGAGGTTGATATGGCGCTGGCCGCGTTGCGTGGCACCGGGGCCAGCCTGCTCAACCAGGCCGTGCTGCTGCGAGGGGTGAACGACAGCGTCCAGGCCCTGGCCGACCTGTCCGAACGCGGCTTCGCCGCAGGCGTGCTGCCCTATTACCTGCATCAGCTCGACCGGGTCCAGGGCGTGGCGCACTTCGAGATCGATGACGCGACCGCGCTGGCGCTGCATGCCCAGCTGTCGGCCAGACTGTCCGGCTACCTGGTGCCCAAGCTGGTCCGAGAGATCCCCGGCGACACCGGCAAACGCCCGTTGTGAGCGCCTCGGGCGGACGCTGCGACAGGTCGCGCCCGGGCCGTTCCGGAATGGACGCTGTGCCGGCCATGCTGTATTAAACGGCGTCCCCCGACAGAACCAGCGCAATGCAGATCGGCAAAGACACCCCCGTGCGGCTGATGATCGTGGACGACAGCGGCGAAGCGGCCGAGGCCGTCGTGAGCACCTTCCGCAACGATGGCATCGCGGTGCGGCCGCTGCGCCCCCTGGACCCGTCCGAGCTCGCCCAGCAGCTCAGCCACCAGCCGGTGGACCTGATCCTGGTGGCCAAGGGCTCCTCGGCGATCCCGGTACCCACCGTGCTGGCCCAGGTCGGCGCCGGCAGCAAGGACATCCCGGTCATCGTGATGATCGACGCGGTCGGCGATGCCAGCGTGATTGACGACCTGGTGGGCGGCGCCCGCGCCGTGGCGATGCGCAGCCGCCCGGACCACCTGCTCAAGGTGGCCCGCAAGGAATGGAGCGACCTGGAGTCCCGGCGCAGCCTGCGCCGGCTCGAAGCGCAGCTGCGCGAGACCGAGCGCCGCTGTGATGCGCTGATTTCCTCCTCGCGTGATCCGATCGCCTATATCCACGAAGGCATGCACATCCGGGCCAACGAGGCCTACCTGGAGATGTTCGGCTTCCAGGAGTTTGAGGACGTCGAAGGGCTGTCCCTGCTCGACCTGATCGCGCCCAAGGACGTGGAGGACTTCAAGCAGTTGCTCAAGCGCCTGGGCAAGGGCGAGCCGCCCCCGCCGCGCTACGAATGCGAAGCCCGCACGATGGAGGGCGAGGCGTTCCCGGCGGTCATGGAATTCGCTACCGCCACCTATGAGGGCGAGGCCTGCGTGCAGGTGGTGTTCCGCCGCCGCGAGCTGGACACCGAGCTGGCCCGCGAGGTCGAGGACCTGCGCCAGCGCGACGTGGTCACCGGCCTGCTGAATCGCCCGACCTTCCTGCATGCGCTGGAAGACGCCGTGGCCGCGGTCGGCGTCGGCGAGGACAGCCAGTACGGCCTGCTGCTGGCCGAGCCAGACCACTACGCGCGGCTGCTGCCGGATATCGGCCTGGACGCGGCCGACGCGCTGATCGCGGCCATGGCCGCCAAGTTCGCGGCCACGCTAGAGCCGGACATGCTCGCGGCCCGCTTCTCCGAGCATGGCTTCGCGGTGCTGTGCCGCGGCGACCATGCGCGCACCGCCGCACTGGCCGAGTCGCTGCGCGCGGCCTTCGCCTCCCATGTGCTGGAGGTCGGCCAGCGCTCGGTCACGGTGACCATCAGCCTGGGCGGCGTGCAGGTCGGCGAGAAGATCGCCAGCGTCAGCCAGGTCCTGGCCCGCGCCAGCGAGAACCTCGCATCGGTCGCCAGCCTGGGTGGCAACGGCGTGCAGATCTTCGACCCCTCCGCGGTGGATCGCGCCGAAGAGGAACGCATCCAGCGCATCCTGGACCTGGTGCACACCGCGCTGGCCGGCGAAGGCTTTTCCCTGCACTTCCAGCCGATCATTCCGCTGCTGGGCGAGCCGGGCGATTTCTACGAAGCCTTCCTGCGCCTGGAATCGGGCGGCGGCGACAAGGTCAACCCGGTGACCTTCCTGGCGATCGCCGAGGACGCCGGACTGCTGGCCCAGATCGACCAGTGGGTGATCACACGCGCCATTACCGTCCTGGGCGAACGCGAGCGCGCCGGACGCCCGACCCGGCTGATGGTGAAGGTCAGCCAGGCCTCCTTCGCCGACACCCGCCTGACCGAGGTGATCGCCCGCGAGTTGGCGGCCCAGGGGGTGCCGGGCGAGCGCCTTTGGCTGGAGACCACCGAGGCCAAGGTGTTCACCCATCTGCGCAGCGCTCAGCAGTTCCTCACCACCGCCGCGGGGCTTGGCTGCCGCGTCGGCCTCGAGCAGTTCGGCACCGGCCTGGACTCGTTCCAGCTGCTGGCGCATTTCACCCCGAGCTTCCTCAAGCTGGACCGCAGCTTCAGTCAGGATCACGCCCGCGCGGTGGAGAGCCAGGACAAGATCCGCGAGATCACCGCGCGGGCGGCCAACGACGGCATGCTCACCATCGCCGAGCATGTGCAGGATCCGGCAACAATGTCCTTGCTGTTCGGCGCCGGCCTGCACTACGTGGAGGGGCATTTCGTGGGACACGCCACTCCCGAGATGAGCTTCGACTTCTAGCGCTGGGCGCCGTCGACGCCGCATCGCGGCCGCGTACGAAAAAGCCCGCCTGATCGGCGGGCTTTTCATTTTTCGGATCAAGAAGCCGAGGATCAGGCCACGGTCGCCGCGCGCGCCTGCGTCGCGCGCAGCGCGGCGATGCGCTGCTCCAGCGGCGGATGACTCAGGAAGAGCTTCTTCAGCCCCTCGCCAACGCCGCCGGCGATGCCGAAGGCCTCGACCTGCGAGGGCAAGGTGCTGGTGGCGTGGTTGGCCTGCAGACGCTCCAGCGCGGCGATCATCTTCTGCCGGCCAGCCAGCGTCGCGCCACCGTGGTCGGCACGGAACTCGCGACGACGCGAGAACCACATCGCGATCATCGTGGCGAACAGCCCCAGCACCATCTCCAGCGCGAACACGATGACGTAGTAGGCGATGCCGCGGCTGTTGCCTTCGCGGTTACCGGACAGATAGCTGTCGATCACGCCGCCGATCACGCGAGCCAGCACGATCACGAAGGTATTCAGCACGCCCTGCAGCAGGGCCATGGTGATCATGTCGCCGTTGGCGACGTGGCTGACTTCGTGGCCCAGGACGGCCTCGGCCTCGTCGCGGTTCATTTGCCGCAGCAGGCCGGTGGACACGGCCACCAGCGCGTTGTTGCGGCTGGCGCCGGTAGCGAAGGCGTTGATCTCCGGGGCGTCGTAGACGGCCACTTCCGGCATGCCGATGCCGGCGGCCTCGGCCTGGCGGCGCACGGTCTGGACCAGCCACTGCTCGGCTTCGTTGCGCGGCGTTTCGATGACCATCGCGCCGGTCGCGCGTTTGGCCATCCACTTGGACATGAGCAGGGAAATGATCGAGCCGCCAAAGCCGAACAGCGCGGCCACGACCAGCAGCCCGGCCATGCTGGACGGATTGACGCCAAAGACCGCCATCACGACGCTGGCCAGGGCCAGCACCGCCAAGTTGGTCAGCATGAAGAGCGCGATACGGGTGAACACGGTGGACTCCGGGGAATGAAGTTGGCTGGCATGAATCTTGTGGACGCCCCCCTTTCACTTCAAGCTGGAAGCTGACCGCGCATTCAGCGATTTCCCGCCCGTTTTCCGCCATGTCCCCTGCTCCGTACCGCGGCCGTTTCGCGCCCTCGCCCACCGGCCCCCTGCACGCCGGCTCGTTGCTGGCCGCGCTCGGCAGCTGGCTGCTGGCCCGCCATGCGCACGGCGAATGGCTCTTGCGGATCGAGGACCTGGACCCGCCGCGGGAGATGCCCGGGGCCGCCCGGGCACAGCTGGAATTGCTGGAAATCATGGGGTTTTCAAGCGACTTGCCGGTGCTCTGGCAACACACCCGGAGTGCCGCCTATGCAGCCGCCTTGGACACGCTGCTGGCGCGTGGACTGGCATTCGAATGCCACTGCAGTCGCGCCGATCTGGCGGCCACCGGCGGTATCCATCGCCACTGCGTGGCACGCCGGCGCAGGCCTGATCCGGCCGTGCGGCTGCGCGTGCCCGGTGACTGCATTGTCACCTTCGACGATGGCTTGCAAGGTCCGCAAAGTCAGCATGTCGGACATGAGGTGGGGGATTTCGTGCTGCGCCGCGCGGACGGCCTGTGGGCCTACCAGCTGGCGGTGGTCGTGGACGATGCCGCGCAGGGCATCACCGACGTGGTGCGCGGGGCCGACCTGCTCGATTCCACGCCGCGCCAGATCCTGCTCCAGCGCGCGCTCGACCTGCCCACGCCACGCTATCTGCACCTGCCGCTCCTACTCGATGCGCACGGGCAGAAGCTGTCCAAGTCCGAGGGCGCCGACGCCCTGACGCCGGCCACGGCGCTGCCGGTCCTGCGTGCGGCCTGGCGGCAGCTGGGGCAAGCGTCCGGTCGACTGGACAACGCCAAGCTTCCATTGCAGGCATTGCAAGCGGCGGCAGAGCACTTCGACCCGGCGTTATTGCCCCGCAGCACCGGCCTTTACGCTGCAGCGCACAATAGCCATGCTGCAGGCGCACCCTAGAATCGTTGGGCCCACGCCTTTCTACAGCGATTGCTCTCCATGACGTCTCGCGTTGCAATGGTCACCGGCGGCACCGGTGGCATCGGCACGGCCATCTGCCGAAAGCTCTCCTCCCTGGGCCACCGCGTGGCCACCAACTACCGCGATCGCGACCGGGCCATGGCCTGGCAGGAGAAGATGCGCGCCGAAGGCCTGGACATCCTGCTGGTTCCTGGCGATGTCCGCTATGGGGACCAGGCCCAGGCCATGGTCGATGAGGTCACCGGCCGGCTCGGCCCGGTGGACATCCTGGTCAACAACGCCGGCATCACCCGCGACACCACCTTCCACAAGATGGAAGCGGACCAGTGGAGCGAGGTGATCGACACCAACCTCACCTCCGTGTTCAACATGACCCGGCCGGTGATCGGCGGCATGCGCGAGCGTCGCTGGGGCCGCATCGTCCAGATCAGCTCGATCAACGGACAGAAGGGCCAATACGGGCAAGCCAACTACGCGGCGGCCAAGGCCGGCATGCACGGCTTCACCATCTCGCTGGCACAGGAAAACGCGAAGTTCGGCATCACCGTCAACACCGTCTCGCCCGGCTACATCGGCACCGACATGGTGATGGCCGTCCCCGAGGACATCCGCAACAAGATCGTCGCCCAGATCCCCACTGGCCGCCTGGGCACGCCGGACGACATCGCCTATGCGGTGGCCTTCTTCGTGCCCGACGAGGCGGCCTGGATCACCGGCGCCAACCTCTCGGCCAATGGCGGCCAGTACATGGGCTGGTGAGCCCGATTCAGCCCCGTCCGAAACCTGTCACGGCGCACATCGGAACCGGACCATCCGGACCACAGACGCGCCAAAAGTATGGTTGCGCCGCAAAAAACCCAGGCGCATGCTCCGCGCACATTGAGTGAGGTGACCGCTACATGGCTGCGACCCGAATCATCAAGAAATATCCCAACCGTCGTCTCTACGACACTGAAATTTCCAGCTACATCACCATCGAGGACGTCCGCCAGCTCATCGTCGACGGCGAGGAATTCGAAGTCCGCGACGCCAAGAGCGGCGAGGACCTGACACGCCTGGTCCTGCTGCAGATCATCAGCGAGCAGGAGCAGGACGGCGAGCCGGTGCTCTCCACCCAATTGCTCAGCCAGATCATCCGTTTCTACGGCGACTCGCTGCAGGGCTTCATGGGCAACTACCTGGAGCGCAGCATGCAGATGTTCATGGACCAGCAGGCGCAGTTCCGCCAGCAGATGGGCAACCTGCTGGGGCAGACGCCGTGGGCGATGATGAACCAGCTCACCGAGCGCAACCTGGAGATCTGGCAGGAGTTCCAGCGCAACATGACCGCCGGGATGGGGCGTCCCACCGCGCGCCCGTCAGCCACCAAGGAACCGCCGCCGCGCGAGTCCGGCAAGTCGCGACGCTGACGCTCCCGTCCCGCACGCGTTCCATGACCCGCTCAACGGCGGGTTTTTTGTTTCTCCGTACAGAAGGACTCCCATGACCCAACGCATCGCCCTGGTCACCGGCGGCATCGGCGGCCTCGGCACGGCCATCTGCCGTGCGCTGACCGATGCCGGCCATCGCGTGATCGCCACCGACCTGCCGGCCACGCCCGAGCGCGTGGCCGCCTTTTCCGAGGCCACCGGGGGCGCGGTCCGCTTCGAACCGGCCGACGTGTCTGACCAGGCGCAATGCGCCGACCTGATTGCACGCATCCAGGCCGCCGAAGGCGCCATCGACATCCTGGTCAACAACGCCGGCATCACCCGCGACGCGACCCTGCGCAAGATGGACCTGGCGCAGTGGAATGCGGTGGTGCAGGTCAACCTGACCAGTGCCTTCCAGCTGTGCCACCACGCCATCGACGGCATGATCCAGCGCGGGCATGGCCGCATCGTCAACATCAGCTCAGTCAGCGGGCAGACCGGCAACTTCGGCCAGGCCAACTACGCCGCGGCCAAGGCCGGACTGCACGGGCTGACGATGTCGCTGGCGCGCGAGGTCGCGGCCAAGGGCATCACCGTCAACAGCGTGTCGCCGGGCTATGTGCGCACGCCGATGACCGCCGCGATGCCGGCGCACGTGCTGGAGAAGACACTGGCCGCGGTGCCGGCCGGGCGCCTGGGCGAGCCGTCCGACATCGCGCGCGCGGTGGCGTTCTTCTGCGAGGACGCAGCCGGCTACATCACCGGCGCCAACCTGCCGGTCAACGGCGGCTTGTTCATGGGGTTCTGAAGCCCTTGGCGATCTACAGCGCCTGATCGGCCGGCAAGGCTCCTGCACCGCAGTAACGATCATGGAACTGCTGGGCCTGCGGCATCAGCTGCTGGAGGTGGCCGATGCGGTTGGCCGGATCGGGGTGGGTCGAGGCGAATTCCGGCGGGCGCTGGCCGCCGTCCAGCTGTGACATCCGCTCCCACAGCGGGATCGCCTGGCGCGGGTCGTAGCAGGCCGCTGCCGCCAGCATCAGGCCGACCTCGTCGGCCTGCGTCTCGTGCCCGCGCCCGTAGGGCAGCACCACGCCGTACTGCACGCCGGCGCCCAGTGCGGCCATGGTCTGCTGGTCCATCCCGGACATGCCCGCGGCGATCTGGCCCATCTGCACCAGCTTCTGCTGGGCCATGCGCTGGGAACCGTGGCGCAGCAGCGCATGGGCGATCTCGTGCCCCATCACCACCGCCAGCGCATCGCGGGTCTGGGCGATCGGAATCAGCCCGGTATACACCGCGATCTTGCCGCCCGGCAGGCAGAAGGCATTGGCCTGGTCCGAGTTCAGCACGCTGACCTGCCACTGGTAGGAGGACAGGTCCGGAGGCTGCTGACCATGCGCCTTGGCCAGATCGGCCGCGACCTGGGGGGCCACCGCCACCAGGCGCTGGGCAATGGTCGCCACCTCCTGGCTGGTCGGGTCGCTGGCCGGCAACAGCGCACCCTGCTGGCGGGCCTCACCCAGCACCTGCTGGTAGGCCTGCACGCCCAGCTCGGACTCCTCGGCCGGGGTGGCACCGTAGTGGGCATCCTCGCCGGTGTATGGATCGGTCTGGCGGCTACCGAACCAGCTGAAGGCGGCATAGCCGGCGAAGGCCAGCAGGATCCACCAGCGGATGCCCCCGCCGCGGCGACGCCGCATGCCGCGATTGCCGTAGGCCGGGTTCTGCATGCGATTCCCCTAGATTCCGCGCACCACGCGAAAGCCGACGCGGGCGCTGGTCATGTCCGAGTCCTGCGAGCCGCGCCAGGCCGCGCGTGACTGCTGCGGCGAACTGGCCCAGGCTCCTCCCCGGACCACACGAGCCCGGCAGCCGGGATTGAACCACGCCACGCCATCGTCCGGGGCACGGCGGAAGCTGGCATGCCAGCAGTCGGCGACCCATTCGCTCACGTTGCCACCCACGTCGTACAGGCCCCACGCGTTGGGTTTGAAGGTCGCCACCGGCGACGGTCCCCAGTACCCATCGCCATAGCCAAAGAACGCGTTGGCCCAGTGGCGCCCGCTGGGCGAGGCATCGTTGCCCCCGGTCAGGTTGGCCACCCCCTCCGGAGGCGGCGACTGGTTGCCCCACGGATAGCGCCCCTGGCTGCCGGCGCGCAGGATGTACTCGAACTCCGCCTCGCTGAGCAGGCGATAGCCGCGCCCGGTCTGCTCGGCCAGCCAGTCGGCGTAAGCCTCGGCATCGCGCACGCTGACATGGATCACCGGCATGTCGTCGGCGGCCTTGCTGCCGTCGTAGCCGGACTGCCAGTCCACCCCGCTGCGGCGCACGAAGTTGCCGCTGCGCTCGTCGTAGACGATGGAATGCCCGCGCCGGGTGGCACGGGCGCGGTAGTCGGTGGCCTGGACGAAGCGCCGGAACTCGCCCACCGTCACCGGCGTGCGCGAGACCGCGAAGCCACGATCGAAGCGGACGTAATGCGCCGGCTTCTCCGCGTCGCTGGCACCAGGCTCGTCGTCCTCGGCGCCCATGCGGAAGCCGCCGTGCGGCACCACCACCATGGTCGGCGCGCGGCCGCCGGAGGACATCGCATCGGTGAAGGCCTGTCCGGGACGGAACAGGCCGTAATGGGTGGCCAGGTCGATGCGCTGGCGCAGCTCGGCGGCCACCGGGTCGCCCGGCATGGCGATACGCAGCGCGGCCGCCAGTTTCTCCCGCGCGCTCTTCAGCCCCATGGGTGTGCCCAGTTCGGCCAGCCCCGCATCACGCAGGGCCGCGATCTGTCGCGCGCGCTCCTGTTCGATCCGGGCCTGCGCATCGGCCACGGTCGGGGCGTCCTTGCGGATGTTGGCCGCCAGCCCTAGCCAGCGCGCTGCCGCATCGAAATCCGACGCCCGCGCGGCCGCTTCGGCCCGACCGATGAAGGCGCTCTCGGTGGCCGCCATGCCCTGGGTGGCCCGCGCCTGTCCCGGCGCGAGCTGCAGCACGTTGCGGAACGTGGTCAGTGCGCCGTCCCCGCCCGCCTCGCCCAGGATCCCCTGTCGCAACTGGCTCTCCCCGGTGGCGTTGAGCCGGGCGAGCTGCTCGGCCAGGTCGACCTGGGACAGAAACGGATCGGTGCGCGGATCGTCCGGCAGGACCGTGCGCACCACCGCGGCGATCCTGACCGCCCGGGCCAGTGCCTCGGAATCGTCCTCCGCCGCGGCCACCGCCTTGGCCCCCTGGGCCAGCAGCGCGGTGGCCGCACGCGCCAGTCCGCGACTGGCGACCTTGTCCTCCGGATCGCGCCGCAACAGGGCCAGGTACAGGGGGATCGCATCGCGCGACTGTTCGAAAAGATCTCCCGCACGCAGCGCCGCGGCAGCGTCGCGTCGGGCCTGGCGGACCGCGTCGTCGGCGATCTCCACCTGTGGCGCATCCCAGTTCAGGCCGGCATCGGTGGTGTCGTCGTCGCGCACGGTGACGCTGGGCGTGCGCGAGGTGGTCACCTGCGCGGCGGGCGAGGCCTGCGGCGAAGAGACCGGCGCCACGGCCTGCGGGCGTTCGCCACAGGCCGCCAGCAGCAGCAGCAAGATCAGCCCGGGGGCGATGTACCGCAATGTGCCTCCCATCATGTTTCCGGGTCCCGGCGGACAAAGGACGTTAGGCTATTGTCGCCTGACCCGGCGAACCCCGCATTCACCACTCGAGACCCGCGTGCCCCTTTGGATCGACACCCCCGACGCGCTGCGTGCGCACCTGCAGACGCTGCCCGCCTGGGTGGGACTGGATACCGAATTCATCCGCGAAAAGACCTTCTGGCCGCAGCTGGCGCTGGTCCAGATCGCGATCGGCGACACCACGCTGCTGGTCGATCCACTGGTCCCCGGGATGTGCGAGGCACTCGCCCCCCTTCTGACCGACACCGGCGTGGTCAAGGTGATGCACAGCGCCAGTGAGGACCTGATCGCCCTGCGTTGCGCCTGCGGCGTGCTGCCCAGCCCGATCTTCGACACCCAGATCGCCGCGGCGCTGTCCGGCCTGGCCGGCGGCATGGGTTACCAGAAGCTGGTGGCCGAGATCACCGGCGTCACCCTGTCCAAGGGCGAGACCCGTTCGGATTGGCTCAAGCGTCCACTCAGCGCCTCCCAGCTGGAATACGCCGCCGACGATGTGACCCACCTGGGCGCACTGTACGAGACCCTGTCCTCCCGCCTGCAGGCGCGCGGGCGCAGCGCCTGGTTGGAAGCCGACTGCGCGCGCATGGTCGCCCAGGCCAGCGACGACAACGGCGAGCGCTGGCCGCACCTGTCCATGCGCAGTGCCCAGTTCCTCGACGCCGCCGCGCAACGGCGTCTGCTGCGCCTGCTGCGCTGGCGCGAAGCCCAGGCCCGCAGCAGCGACCGGCCCAAGAGCTGGATCCTGGACAACGAGCTGGCCGCCACCCTCGCGCGCACGCCCCCGGCCACGCGCGAGGCCCTGGCCAAGCTCTTCGAGACCCTGCCCAAGGCGCCGCGCAAGCTCACCGATCCGATCTGGACGGCGCTGGATACGCCGCTGCCTGACGAGGACCAGGCGCCGCTGGCCAAGGCCAGCGACAGCGACCGAAACCGCCTCAAGAAGCTCCAGGACGCCGTCTCCAGGACCTCGGCCGAGCTGGAGCTGCCCGACGGCATCCTCGCCTCGCGGCGCTGGCTGGAGGCCCTGATGGAGCGCGGCGAGTGGCCGGCCGCCCTGTCGGGCTGGCGTCGCGAGCATCTGGAACCGGTGCTGGCGCCCCTGCTGTCACAGCGCTGAGCCGGCGGGTACGGGACGCACAGGGGCGCTGCGCCCCAATCGCCATGTCACGCTCCTTCCTCCGCGCCACGCCACACCCCCGGCCTGCGCAGGGCCGCCTGAGGCGCGGGGGACCGAACGCAATGTCCGGCCACTGACCCACGCCCTCATGTCCAGCTCCCGCCCGACAACGCCCTCTCCCGGCTCCGCTGCTCCGCTGCGGCTGGATCGCTACGACCTGAAGATCCTGCGCGTGTTGTCCAGCGACGCGCGGGTCACCAAGTCGAATCTGGCGGTCTCGGTCAACCTTTCGGTCGGCGCGACCTGGGAGCGGGTCCGCAAGCTGGAAGAGCGCGGGTTGATCCGGGGCTACCAGGCGGTGATCGACTGGCAGCGTATGTTCCGCACCAGCCAGGTCCTGGTGCAGATCGAACTGGGCATGCACGGAGGTAATGCCATGCGCCGTTTCGCCGCGCGCATGGCCCAGGCCCCGGAAGTGGCGTTCTGTTACGCCACCGGTGGCGGCATCGACTACATCGCGATGATCCACTGCCGCGATATCGACCACTACCAGCAATTCATGGAGGGCCTGCTGAGCGAGGAGATCGGGATCGCGCGCTACTACACCTATGTAGTGACCAAGGAAATCAAGGCCCCGGACGGCGCGCCCCCTGCGGATCTGACACTACCGGGCGACTAAGCAACCCCGGGCCGGGATGCACCGTGCCCGGACAGCAGAATGGCGCACCTTTGATGGGTGACATTGAGCTCCTGTAGCGCCATCGCATCGGCTTCCTCATCCAGCCGATACGACAGATTGGCCACGCAGGTGTTGGTTCCATGCCGTCGAACTCGCCAGCTTCAACGTGCCTGCCTGCGTTGGACGCACGCATTCTGCGGCGCAGTCATTCCCAACGCCGCTGACGCCAACTCAAGGCGTCAGGACCACTTTGCGGCAGTCGTCCTTCTTCTCGTCGAAGAGCTTGTAGCCCTCGGCAGCTTCGGCCAGTTTCATGCGGTGGGAAATGATGACGTCCGGCGCAAGATCCCCGTTTTCGATGAACTCGAGCAGCTCGGGCAGATACTTGTGCACATGCGTCTGGCCGAGGGCGAAGGTCAGCCCCTTGTCGAAAGCATCACCAATCAGGAAGCCATGAATGAAGCCGGCATAGACGCCCGGAACGCTGACGACGCCGCCACGACGGGTCGCCGTAATGCACTGCCGCAACACTTCGCCCGAGCTTGTTTCGAGCTTCAGCGTGCCCAGTAACGTCTCCGTGGTACTGCCCTTGGCTTCAAACCCGACGGCATCGATCGAGGCAGCGACACCGCGTCCGTGGGTCTTCTCCAGAATCAGCTCCGAGGGGTCGCCATCGTCGAAATTGATCGGAATGACGCCGTCGGTGGAAGCGGCGAAATCCAGGCGGTACTTCTCCGAATCGACCATGAAGATCTGCTCTGCGCCAAGCATCCGGGCACACGCGGCCGCCATCAGGCCCACCGGGCCTGCTCCGAAAATCGCGACGGTCGACCCCGGCTGGACCTTGGCATTGAGAACAGCCTGGTAGCCGGTCGGCAGGATGTCAGACAAGAACAACACCTTTTCATCGGCCAGACTGCCGGGCACCACGAACGGGCCGACGTTGGCTTTCGGGACCCGCACATACTCCGCCTGGCCGCCCGGCACGCCCCCATAAAGATGGGAATAGCCAAAGAGCGCCGCTGGTGGCGTCATCTTGGACCGCTTGCGCAGGCTCGCGCCTTCATCGGGATTGGTGGTTTCGCACGCCGCGAAGAGATCGTTCTCGCAGAAAAAACACTTGCCGCAGGCAATCACGAAGGGGATCACCACGCGGTCTCCCTTCTTGACCGCCGAGACCCCCGGGCCCGCGTCTTCCACGATCCCCATGAACTCGTGGCCGAAGATGTCCCCGTGCTTGGTTTCGGGGATCTTTCCATGAAAGAGATGAAGGTCCGAGCCGCAGATGGCCGTGGCGGTGACGCGGAGCAGGATGTCGTCTGACTCGACAAGCGTGGGATCGGGGACCGTTTCGACCCGAACGTCTTTCGATCCGTGGTAGGTCAATGCCTTCATTAAATGTTCCTGAGTTTGAGGACGGTCGCTGCCATCCAGGCGCAAGGGGATGCGCGAAAGGAGTCGCTCAATCGCGCTGACCGCTTGGATCGGCGTAATCGTGCTCGGGGTCGACCTTGGGTTGGTCGGGATCGTCCGGGTTGTCGCGCTTCTTCTTCAAGGCCTCTTCGTCGTTGAGAACCTTGTCTGGGGTGTGACCCTTTGACTGATCGCTGTGCTCGTTGGGTTCGGTTGTCGGCGTGTTCACGTGTGTCTCCTTATGAGCGGGACCGAATGGGAAAGCGCTGGCGCGGAAGGACTTCGCCGACGCTTCGTTGCGCTTTATTTCGACATCGATTTCCTGGTCGTCATGGCGCTACTCCTTACACGGGCTGGGTCGAAGCATTGAGCGTCGGCACTTGGGCGGCCTCCAATGCTTTTAGAAAGTCAGCAAAGCCGCCACGCGCGCGGGCGCTCCTGCGAGCGCTCGTCCACACCACCGGTTCGGATGCCCAAGCGATCCGCGCGCATTGCGCCTCCAAGGCTCGGATCAGCCCGACGTCCTCGTTACATCCAAGTAGAGGGAACCCGCCGCACTTGCTGTACATCGCGGCGCTGACGCCCATGTTTGCGCCGTGGATCCGGCCGTGTCCCACGCCTCGCGCCTGGGTGTGAGCAAAGGCCAGGCGCACGGTGTCGGGAAAATCCAGCCAGTCCTCTACCTCGACGATCCCGCAGAAGGCGTCTGCGCCTGTGTTTCTCTGGCCAACCAGCCAATCGTCGGACACCCGCGAATCGGCATCGGTCACCGCCAACCAATCCGCGCCCAGTTCCAACGCCTTGGCAGCCGCTGCTGCACGGGCTGCGCCCACGCCGCCGGGCGCTGCCACGTCCACGATCACCGCGCCCATGGACATCGCAATCGCCGCAGTCGCATCGCAGCATCGGTCCACGGCGACGATGACTTGCACGCGTTCGTGGAGTTTGGGATGCGCGATGGCGGCCCCGATCGACGCCAAGCAGGCCTGGATGCACTCGGCCTCGTTATGGGCGGGAATGATGACGCCAATCACCTCAAGCCTTCCTGTTGGGCCACCGAAAGCGGATGGGCTGTCCAGGCTTCCAAGAGGAAGTCGCTGTCCTCGTAGCGGTAGGCCAGCGGAAGCGATAGCAGGTGTCCAATGCAGTGATGCACGGCCAAGCCATCCTGGTGGGCTTGCTCGAACGCATGCTTCCAGTGGCAGGCCACCAGCAGACCCTCCGTCGTGAGACTGTCTTCCACACGCTCCACCAGATCTTTCAGCTCATCGGGCTGGAGGTAGTAGCCCACCTCGCTCACGACGATGAGATCGAAACTGCCGTGGGGCCACTGCTGCGGGTGGCACGCTTGCACGATCTCCACGTTGCTGCACGCGCCAACTCGTTGCGCGGCTTGTGCGACCGCCTCGCCCGACATATCCGTGGCCAGCAGGGTCTGGCAGCGGGCCGCAAGCCCGCGCGTGGTCTCGCCGTTGGAGCAGCCCAGCTCCCAGGCTCGGGCAAATCCGGCACGCGGGAGGGTGGCCAACAGGATGTCGCGCTTTCGCGATTCATACCATCTGGTGCCGTATCCGAACGGATCCTGCTGCTGGTAGATCGTGTCGAAGTAGTCCGCTCTTTCTTGCGCGTTCATCGGATGAAGACCTCAAACGGGCGCTGGAACCGGGCCAGGGCCCAAGGGGGAAGGATGGGAGCGCTGGGCGCGGGGCTGATGTGCCCGGTCTGCGATTCGAAGGCCTTGATGGCCTTCGATTTGGCCTGATGCGCGAATTCCGGAAGCGGCAGTCGGACCGCCGCATCCAGAAACGAACTGTTTTCGGGATCGTCCCAATGCCATGCCCAGACCGGGTATTGCACGAGCCGCGCCCCGCATCGCGACGCCGCATCGGCCGCGGCGTCGGCGCACGCCTCGTGGTCCGGATGCCCATCGCGCGAATAGGTCACCAGCACCAGGTCGGATGGAACGAAGATCTGCGCCAAACGCGTGGCCATCTCACTGCCATGCCCTCCCACTTCGCCATCGCCAGCGTCGAGCCGCGCGATGTTGCCCTCGGCGATACCCAGCGCCGCCAGCGCGTTGATCAACTCGGCCTGACGCACCCTGGCCAACCGTTCCGGCGGCCAGGCGGTTTCGGTCGGATAGGCAGCCTCTCCATCGGTGACGGATATCACCAGGACGTGCAGGCCTGCCTGGTGGGCAAGCGCCATGAAGCCACCGCAGCCGAGCACTTCGTCGTCCGGATGCGGAGCCACGACCACCAGCCGCTTGGCATCGCCGAGCAACGCGTCCGGGGTGACGCTTTTGAGGGCGGCAAGCTGGCGCGAGGCCGCCCATTGCGCCTCATCCACGCCCTGCCCCTCGATCCGCTCGCCTCTCAAAGCGCCCATTCGCTGCCGTCCTGATGCAGGGCTTCGCCCATCCACTGCTCGTCGCGCTGGCCGTGGCACTGACGTATGAAGGCGGCAAGGTCAGCGCAGCGCTGCGCGTGTTCGGCATCGGTGCAGAGCGACGCCGGACCCAGTGCAAGGGCCGCACGCTCCATGACATCGCGGCAGATCCGATCCACGAAGCAACGCAGCCGGGTGACAGCCAGGCGGTGGCTGTCGCTCGGGTTTCGATCGATGGCTCCAGCCACGTCGTGGAGCATGAGGCGGGCGGCGGTCAGCCCTTCGTCCATCGCACCCAGATGTGCGGCGAAAAAGGGATTGTTTGCGGCCCGGTTGGAATCGCGTACGCGGCTGGCGATGACGGCCGCTGCGCCATACCAACACGCGGCGATCCCGGCGCCGCCATGCCAGAAGCCCGGCCGATCCAGGTAAAAGCGCGCATCGCCTACTAGGCGGGCGGGCGCGGCACTGAACCGCCCCTGCCCTGTGGGAATCTCTCGCATCCCCGGGCCGTGCCATTCGTGGGCGTTCAACCGGAAATGGCGCGATTCGAGCGCCACGGTGCAAAGCGGCCGGGTGGCCCCGCTTTGGACGGTGACCAGCGCGTGGGTTACCACTGCCTCGTCCGCGCTGCACCAGGGCTTGATGCCGCTGACGGTCCCCCGCTCCGCGTCGAACTGGACCGAGTCGTCAGGGCCACCTGATGCCCAAACCGCCCACACTGTGCCGGGCGGCGCCAGAGGCTCTCCTGATTCCTGGAGGATCGCGAGGGCGTCGTAATGCGCTTCCAGGATCTTGGCCAACGGCAAGCTTTCGGCGCCCCATGCGCTTAGAGCACGCCAGCGACCCAAGGTGTCGCCACCCCCGGGCCTGGGCAAGGCACGAACCGAATGCACCGCTTGCCGCACTCGGTCTGACAGCGAGGGAAAGCCCGGGCGCGCGGTCTCCACGCGCTCGGACGAAAGCGTTGTCCTAGTCATGGATCGAAGCTAGGGACGCTTCCGTAATCAGGTGTGAGCCAAATCGCCGCCGATCCTCACACGATGCAGCCACATGCAGGCGCGCCGTGCAGATGGCTCCATCCCGATCCCGATCCGCCGAAGGCGGCCTTCTCAGTTTTGGCAACGTCGTGGCCACATGCATCGGCTGTGCAAGCCGATCAGCCCCCCATCCCTGCCGCGTCGATTCGGACGCACTTCATCAAGGCAGCGCAGAACAGGCCTGTTTCAGCCGCCGCAGCGCGTTTGCTCCGCTTGTTAGGTCGAGCCTTGGCCGGCCTTCGTATGGCTCACCGAGGGAGCCCTGAAGCCTGACGCCGGCTTTCTGCTTCTTGGCCAGACCCGCCCCCCCCATGCCTGAACGCACTCCGCGACGGTCTGCCAGGCCACATCCCTCGTTTGGTAGAGCGAAAGATGCGCTGTTAATCCCAAAGTCCGCCGTCCCCCGCACGCCCAGGTGACCACCGAGGCTGTGTCAGCTCGGATGCCACTAAACAGCGGGTCCCTCGCGGATCTCTCAGGTGCGCCGGCTCGGGCCCGCGCCAGCGACGACCCGCTTCGTCAGGGCACCTGGCAGTCCCGGGGCGAGTTTCCGAAGTGCACGGAAAGTGCAAGAACGGGAGCATTCGACGAAGCGGGCTCGGCTGCGGATCAGCCTGGTCCTGCCACTGTCCACGCCAGAACATCGATCAAAGACGCTAAGTCATTGAAAAAACAAAGCCGCCCGAAGGCGGCTTTGTCTTGAATCGTGGTGGAGCCAGGGAGGATCGAACTCCCGACCTCGTCATTGCGAACGACGCGCTCTCCCAGCTGAGCTATGGCCCCACGTGGCCCGCGCATTCTACCGGCCGCGCGCGCGCCTTGCCAACATCGCCGGTGAACCGGCTCAGTCGACCAACGGCCGTAAGCGCCCCTGGTGCAGCTCCAGGGTCCGGTCCAGGCGGGACGCCAGGCGGCGGTCGTGGGTCACCAGCACCAGGCTGGTCTTCTGCGACCGATTGAGCTCGAGCATCAGTTCGAAGACCGTGGCGGCGGTCTTCTCGTCCAGGTTGCCGGTGGGTTCGTCGCCCAGCACGCAGGCCGGCTTGTTCACCAGCGCACGCGCCACGGCGGCACGCTGGCGCTCGCCGCCGGACAGCTCGCCGGGCTTGTGCTCCAGGCGATGCCCCAGGCCGACGTGCTCCAGCAAGGCGGCCGCGCGCTCGCGTGCCTGCGCCATGTCGCCGCCGCCCAGCGCCACCGGCATCATCACGTTCTCCAGCGCGGTGAACTCCGGCAGCAGGTGGTGGAACTGGTAGACAAAGCCCAGTGACCGATTGCGCAGCCTGCCGCGCGCGGCATTGGACAGGGAGGACATCCGCTGGCCGGCGACGAACACTTCGCCCGAGGTGGGCGTATCCAGCCCACCCAGCAGATGCAACAGCGTGCTCTTGCCCGCGCCGGACGCTCCGACAATGGCCACGGTTTCGCCGGCCTCCACCGCCAGGCCCAGGCCGTCGAAGACCGGCGTGCGCATCTTGCCCTCGGCGTAGGTCTTGGCCAGTGCCTCGGCGCGGATCACGGTGCTGTCGTGCATGGGCTCACTCATAACGCAGGGCCTCGGCCGGGTCGGTGCGGGCCGCGCGCCAGGCCGGATACAGCGTAGCCAGGAAGCTCATGGTCAAGGCCACGAGGGAAATCACCACGATCTCGTGCGCATTCAGCACGTACGGCAGGCCGGTGATGTAGTACACGTCCGAAGGCAGCAGCACCACGTTGAAGGTGTGCTCGATCAATTCCAGGATCCGCTCCAGGTTCATCGTCAGCACGATGCCGCTGATCACGCCGACCACCGTGCCGATGATCCCGATCAGCGAGCCCTGCACCATGAAGACCTGCATCACCCCGCGCGGGGTAAGTCCCAATGTGCGCAGGATGGCGATGTCGGCCTGCTTGTCGGTGACCAGCATCACCTGCGAATTGACCAGGGTGAAGGCACCCATGAGGATGATCAGCGACAGCAGCACGCCCATCACCGTCTTTTCCATCTTCAGCGACTGGTAGAGGTTGGCGTTTTCCTCGCTCCAGTCACGGATGCGATACGGGTACGGACCCAGTTCTTGCAGGTGCCCGGCCAGGTCACGCGCCACCGCATAGGCCTGGTCCATGTCGTGCAGCATCAGGCGCACGCCAGTCACGCCATCACCCATGCGCATCAGGCGCTGCATGTCCTGCATGTTGACGAAGGCCATGCCCTTGTCGATGTCGTTGTAGCCTACGGTGAAGATCCCGCTCACCGTGAAGCGCTTGGTCTGCGGCAATGCGCCGACCACCGAGCCCTGGATGTTTTTGGTGATCACCGTGACCTTGTCGCCGACCCGCACGTTGAGCCAGGCGGCCAGCTCGCTGCCGAGCAGGATGTTGAACTTTCCCGGCTGCAGCGAATCGACCGAACCGGCGTCCATCTTCTTGGCCAGCACCGAGACATGGGCTTCCTGTACCGGCACGATGCCGCGCACCATGGCCCCCATGTTCTGGGTCCCGTTGCCTGTCAGCAGGCTCTCGCTGTCCACGTAGGGCGCCGCGCCGGCGACGCGGGGGTCTTCCATCGCCAGCTTCACCGCGCCTTGCCAGTGCTGCATCGGCTGTCCGGCGGTTTCCACCGTGGCGTGGGCGGTCATCTCCAGCAGGCGGTCGCGGATCTCCTTCTGGAATCCGCTCATGACCGACAGCGTGGTGATCAGCACCATCACGCCCAGCGCGATGCCGATGATCGAGGCCATGGAGATGAAGGAGATGAAGCCGTTGCGCCGTTTGGCGCGCAGGTAGCGCAGGCCGATGGCGACAGAAATGGGTTTGAACATTGCGTCCCGCGGAAGACGAGGTGATCGGGCCGCATGGCCCAGTTGGCCCGCTATGGTGCCATTGCCACCGCGTCGACGGTTAACCCCAGGCCGCCAGCGGCCAGACGCAGTTCACGTCGCTGCGCCAGGGCGAGTGTATCGGGCCACCACACCAGCCGGCCCCGCCGGCCATCACGCAGGCGCCAGGCCAGGATCGCCAGCGGACCGCGCCACCGAACCAGGCAGCGGACGAGGGGCTCGCCGTCCAGCGTCGGCACCGCGCCCTCCCCCGTCGGGATCACCAGCCAGCGCCGGGGCCTATGCAGCTCGCGCCACGCCATGCAGATCGCGTCGCCCAACGCGACGGCGGCCATGCCCCACGCCATCGCGCGTGGCAACGCACTGGCCAGTACGGCGGGCACGGCCAGCGCGCCGATCAGGACCAGCGCAGCGGCCAACAGCCGCGATGGCCGCCACTCAAGTCGGCAGCTGACGGATCCGTTCGATGAGCTGGTCGAGCGCGGCATCGGGGCACTCCTCGTAGCCCATGAACCAGCGCCAGAGCTTATCGTCCTCACAATCCAGCAGTCGTAGGAAAACCGCCCGCTGCGCTTCGGAATCGGTCGCCCACGCATGGTCCAGGTAGCGCTCGAACAGCTGGTCCAGCTCGCGCATGCCGCGCCGGCTGCGCCAGCGCAGGCGCTTGATGACCGGGTCGAAGGTGGGCTCGGGAGCGTCGCTCATGGGCATATCCAGTCGGTAGAACGCAAAACGCCCTCCGGCGGAGGGCGCATTGCGTGGTGCGGTCGCGGCGCCGCGATCAGGCCGCGCGGGCCAGCATCAGCTTCTTGATCTCGGCGATCGCCTTGGCCGGGTTCAGGCCCTTCGGGCAGGTGCGCGCGCAGTTCATGATGGTGTGGCAGCGGTACAGCTTGAACGGGTCTTCCAGGTCATCCAGGCGCGAGCCGGTGTCCTCGTCGCGCGAATCGACGATCCAGCGATAGGCCTGCAGCAGGATCGCCGGGCCCAGGTAACGCTCGCCGTTCCACCAGTAGCTGGGGCAGCTGGTCGAGCAGCACGCGCACAGGATGCACTCGTACAGGCCGTCGATCTTGCGGCGGTCTTCCGGCGACTGCAGGCGCTCGCGATCCGGCGCCGGGGTCTGGGTGCGCAGCCAGGGCTTGATCGAGGCGTACTGGGCGTAAAAATGGGTCAGGTCCGGGACCAGATCCTTGACCACGTCCATGTGCGGCAGCGGATAGATCGGCACCTCGCCACGGCCGCAGTCCTCGATGGCCTTGGTGCAGGCCAGCGTGTTGGTGCCGCTGATGTTCATCGCGCACGAACCGCAGATGCCCTCGCGGCAGGAGCGACGGAACGTCAGCGTCGGATCGATCTCGTTCTTGATCTTGATCAGCGCGTCCAGGACCATCGGGCCGCACTTGTCCAGGTCGACCTCGTAGGTATCGGTGCGCGGATTCTGGTCGTCGTCCGGACTCCAGCGGTAGATCTTGAAGGTGCGCGTGTTCTTGGCACCCTGGGCGGGAAAATGCTTGCCCTTGCCGATCTTGGAATTCTTGGGGAGTGCAAACTCAGCCATGGCCTAGGTCCGATAGTGGATTGGGGAGCCGGCGGCGCTGGCGGCGCCACCGGTTCACGGCATTGATCAGTAAACGCGCGGCTTCGGCGGGACCACGTCCACGTCCTTGGTGAGCGTGTACATGTGCACCGGACGGTAGTCGAAGCTGCACTTGCCCTTGTCGTCGACGTTGACCAGGGTGTGCTTCTGCCAGTGCTCGTCGTCGCGGTCCGGGAAGTCCTCGTGCGCGTGGGCGCCACGGCTTTCCTTGCGCTGTTCGGCCGAGTTGATGGTCGCCACGGCATTGAGCAGCAGGTTGTTGAGCTCGTAGGTCTCGATCAGGTCCGAGTTCCAGACCAGCGAACGGTCGGAGACCTTCACGTCCTGGAAGCTGTCGAACACCCCGGCCATCTTCTCGCAGCCCTCGGCCAGCGTCTTGCTGGTGCGGAACACAGCGGCGTCGGCCTGCATCGTGCGCTGCATGTTGTCGCGGATGACCGAGGTCGGCGTATCGCCATTGGCGTTGCGCAGCTTGTCGAGCAGGCCCAGGGCCTTGTCGCAGGCGTCGGACGGCAGGTTCTTGTGCGGCTGGTTCGGCTTGATCGTGTCGGCGCAACGATTGGCCACGGCACGACCGAAGACCACCAGGTCCAGCAGCGAGTTGGACCCCAGGCGGTTGGCGCCGTGCACCGAGACGCACGCCGCCTCGCCGATGGCGTACAGGCCAGGCACGACCGCATCGGGGTCGTCGCCGACCTTGCGCACCACTTCGCCGTGGTAGTTGGTCGGGATGCCGCCCATGTTGTAGTGCACGGTCGGCAGCACCGGGATCGGCTGCTTGGCCACGTCCACGCCAGCGAAGATGCGCGCGCTTTCGGCGATGCCGGGCAGCTTTTCGTGGATGACTTCCGGGCCCAGGTGGGTCAGATCGAGCAGGATGTGGTCCTTGTGCTCGCCCACGCCACGGCCTTCGCGGATTTCGATGGTCATGGAGCGGGCCACTACGTCGCGCGAGGCCAGGTCCTTGTAGTGCGGCGCATAGCGCTCCATGAAGCGCTCGCCGCTGGCGTTGCGCAGGATGCCGCCTTCGCCACGCACGCCCTCGGTGATCAGGCAGCCCGCACCGTAGATGCCGGTGGGGTGGAACTGCACGAACTCCATGTCCTGCATCGGCAGGCCGGCGCGCATCGCCAGACCGCCGCCGTCACCGGTACAGGTGTGGGCCGAAGTGGCGCTGAAGTAGGCGCGGCCGTAGCCACCGGTGGCCAGCACCACGCCATGGGCGCGGAACAGGTGCAGCGTGCCCTCGGCCATGTCCAGGGCCAGCACGCCGCGGCAGACACCCTCTTCGTCGAAGATCAGATCGAGCGCGAAATACTCGATCATGAAGCGCGCGTTGTGTGCCAGGGACTGCTGGTAGAGCGTGTGCAGCATGGCGTGGCCGGTACGGTCGGCCGCCGCGCAGGTGCGCTGCGCCGCCGGGCCTTCGCCGAATTTGGTGGTCATGCCGCCGAACGGGCGCTGGTAGATCTTGCCGCCCTCGGTGCGCGAGAACGGCACGCCGTAGTGCTCCAGCTCGATGATCGCCGGGATCGCCTCACGCACCATGTACTCGATGGCGTCCTGGTCGCCCAGCCAGTCCGAGCCCTTGATGGTGTCGTAAAAGTGGTAGCGCCAATCGTCCTCGCCCATGTTGCCAAGCGCGGCGGAGATGCCGCCCTGCGCGGCCACGGTGTGCGAACGGGTCGGGAACACCTTGGTCAGGCACACGGTCTGCAGGCCCTTGGCCGCCAGGCCGAAGGTGGCGCGCAGGCCCGCGCCGCCGGCGCCAACCACGACCATGTCGTACTTGTGTTCGGTGATCTTGTATGCGGAAGCCATGAGTACTCAGTTCCCCAATGCGATGCGGACCAC
Source organism: Pseudoxanthomonas sp. JC1303 (assembly GCF_058448525.1). Lineage (NCBI taxonomy): Bacteria > Pseudomonadati > Pseudomonadota > Gammaproteobacteria > Lysobacterales > Lysobacteraceae > Pseudoxanthomonas > Pseudoxanthomonas sp. JC1303. Next base: position 4,262,793 of record NZ_CP185958.1, read on the forward strand.
GGCAAACACGCTGGCCAGCGCACCGAGGATGCAGATGAAACGGACCAGGAGCTGCGTGACCATCGCCGTCAGCGGCGCGTGGACGTAGTCCTCCAGGACGACCTGGACGCCCAGTTGGGCGTGCCAGAACATGGCCACCAGGAAGGCCACCAGCAGCGTGGCATTCCACGGCTTGGCGATGGCGTCGGTAGCAGCCAGGTAATCGGCGTGGATCAGGCCCACGACGAAGTAGACGAACCACAGGGCCAGGAAGACCAGAGCCACGGCGGTGTAGCGCTGAACCAGCCAGTGATGCAGGCCCTGCTTGGCCGAGCCCAGGCCGCGGGCGGTCTTGAGCGGTGTGCGGAACTGCTTCATGCCAGGCCCCCCTTGGCGTACACGGCGCCCCAGATCAGCACCGCGACGACCAGGCTGCCGAGACTCACCAGCCAGCCATTGCGCACGAACGCCGACACGGCAAACCCTAGGCCGCCGTCCTGCGCCAGGTGGCGGATGCCGTTGAGCAGGTGATAGGTGAACGCCCAGGTCCACAGGAACAGGAAGACCAGGCCGTACCAGGTGCCTGCCTGGGTGCTGATCCAGTTCCACGCATCGGGCCCGGTGGCCAGCGTGACGAGGGCGGTGGCGATCAGCAGGGCGCCGAGCGCCAGGATGATGCCGGTGGCGCGATGCAGAATGGACGTGGCCATCTGGATCTGCCAGCGATACACCTGCAGGTGCGGGGAAAGCGGACGTTGACGTGTCGCCATTGCGTGGCTCTTTGTCTCGGCTGGGCGGTCAGCTAAGGCCGCGTTGGCTGGAAGGCGCTGTGCTACTCGACATCAGAAGTCGATACAGCGCCCGTTCTTTTCCCAATCTCCGTAGCGGGTCGGCTCCGGGCCGTCGCGCCCACCGATTTCCTTCTGCGCTGGCACCGGTTCGGGCTGCAGCGTTTCAGGATCGGGTTCGGGGATGGGAGGTGTTTGGCCTATCATGTGTATCTCGCAACGCACAAAATGTTAATCCTCACGATCTTGACTGACAACCGTCAAAATCCCAGTGAACGGGTCTTTGCCCTGTCCGACCACGGCGTGGTGCGGCTGCAGGGTGCGGATGCGATCCCCTTTGCACAAGCCCAGTTCTCCAATGACCTCAACGCGCTTGAGGATGGCCGCTGGCAGTGGAACGCGTGGCTGACGCCCAAGGGCCGGGTGATCGCGGTCTTCGCCCTGCTCCGCATTGCCCACGACCAGCTGTTGATGGTGGTTCCCGACACGCCCGCCGCCGAGCTGGCCACGGCCCTCAAGCGCTTCGTGTTCCGTAAGAAGGTCACCATCGAGGTGCCACCGGATCTGTCGGTCAGCGCGGCCTTCGTCAAGCCCACACGCGCCCAGGGCGCCCTGATCGACCTGGACCCGACCGATGAGGTCACCCTGGACCTGGGCACCGCACAAGAGCCGCGGACCCTGCATGTTGGGCCGCGCGCCGGTGAACAGGGGCCGGCGGAACTTGGCAGGTGGCGCGACATCGACCTGCGTCACGGCCTGATCCGCCTGGACGCCTCCCAGCGCGAGCAGTGGACGCCGCAACAGCTCTCGCTTGAGCGATTACGCGCTTTCAGCGTCAAGAAGGGCTGCTATCCAGGCCAGGAGATCGTGGCCCGCACGCATTTTCTGGGAAAGGCCAAACGCGGCCTGGTGTTGTTCGAGTGCGATGCCTTGCTGCAACCGGGCGCGCCGGTCGAGCAGGCCGATCGGCCGCTGGGCCAGATCGTCGGGTCGAGCACCCACGCGCCAGGCCTGGCGCTGGCGGTCCTGCCGCTGGACCACAGCGCCGAAGCCGTGCACAGCCACGGCACGCCGCTACGTATCGCGCCGCTGCTGGACGGCCTGGCGCGCTGACATCGCGCTCAATCCGTGTTGCGCAGCCCGGGCTGCGGCGGCATCGGGATGATGCCCGGCACGGCCTGCATGCGCGAAAGCCAGCCCAACACCCCGGGAAAGTCATCCAACCCAATGCCGCCATCGCCCGCGCAGTGCGTATAGGCATACAGGGCCAGGTCTGCCACGGACAGGGACGGTGCACCAAACCAGGCGTGTTCGGCCAGATGCCGCTCCATCACCGCCAGCGCCTCGCGCCCCCGGGCGTGCAGTCGCGGGAGCTCCTCGCGTCGCGGTGAATCATCGGGCAGCCAACCGCAGATGAAGCGCGCCACGGCGACATAGGGCTCGTGGCTGTACTGCTCGAAGAACATCCAGGAGAGCACCTGCGCGCGCTGCCAGGCGTCGGCCGGCAGCAAGGTCGTTCCGTCGGCCAGCCAGCACAGGATCGCATTGGATTCGGCCAGCACCTGTCCGTCATCGCGCACGAGGATGGGCACCCGGCCAGCCGGGCTGAGCGTCAGAAACGCCGGCGTCCGTGTCTGGCCGGCTGCGCTGTCGGTCTCGATCCACTCGTATCGCCGCCCCAAGAGGTCCAGCGCGAGGCGGACCTTGTGGCAATTGCCCGACGCCGACATCCCGTAGACCGTGATCACGCCGGCCCCTTTCTGGCGCGCCACTGCGCACGACGCTGCCCCCAGACCTCGACCACCTGCCCCGCATAGGGCTCAGGCAAGGTGTCCATCCGCAACAGGCCGGACCCCAACCGGGCCGCCACGGCCTTGGAGGCCAGATTGTCCGGTGCGATGGTGTGGACGACCTCATTCCAAGGATGGTGCTCCAGGACCCAGTCGATGGCGGCCACGGCCGCCTCGGTCGCGTAGCCCCTGCCCCAACGGTCGCGGCGGATGGCCCAACCCACCTCGCTCCCGGGCCAGCCCTCTGGCCACCACGGGCCGACCCGCCCCACCCACTCGCCGGTCGCACGTTCGAACACGAAGAAGAAGCCGAAACCCTGCAGCTGCCAGCCGCCTACGACCGTGGCCAAGCTGCGCCACGCCATCGGGCGCGGCAGCGTGCCCCCCAGGTGGCGCATGGCCTCTGCATCGGCCGTGAAAGCGGCCCACGCCTCCAGGTCCTCTGCACGCGGCGGACGCAGCAGCAGTCGCTCGGTCTGCAGTTGCAGCTTGGACACATCCATGGCGAACCCGTCGAGGAGTCAGTGCGGCAGTTTACCCAGGCGCGCCGTCATCCCGTGCCGCGCCCGATGCAACAGGCCAAGGCGCGTGTCGCGCCGGCATTGAAGCAACCCGCGCGCGTCGTGCAAGCACCTGACACGAGAGAGCCGGCTTGCGCCGGCTCTCGAACCACCTGCATCCAGGCGATGATCAGCCCTTGCCATCCCCAGCATCCAGCGAAGCGGTCTGGGTTACGACGCGCCCGTCGATCACCGGCAGACGGTCCGAATCCGGCTTCTGGTCCAGGCGCACGGTCTTCTCCTGGCCGTCGTAGCGATAAGTCACGTTGTAGCCGGCGACCTCCTTGGACTTGCCCATCGCGATGCGGCTGCCCGGCTTGCTGTCCATCCGCATGGTGCCGGTGGTGCCATCGGGATTGCGATAGGTCACGTTGTAGCCGGTCACCCGGGACGACTCGGAAGTCGCGTTCTCGGTGTGGCACTGGCGTTCAGTGCGCTGCACCTGGCGACCGCCCACGTGGTTGCGATCCACCCGGTTACCAACGAAGCCGCCCGCCACCGCACCGGCGGCCGTGGCTGCGTCGCGTCCGTGGCCACCGCCGATCTGGTTGCCGATCAGGCCGCCGATCACCGCACCAGCGACGGTGCCGCCGACGTTGCCATCCCGCTCGGGGAGGCGCTCATTCACCACGACGTCCTCGCAGACTTCGTGTGGCGTGGTCGTCGTGGTGGTTTCCCGCACCGGATCGGTGCCAATGACGGTGGCGTACAAGGTTCCCGACTTGGTCACCGGTTCGACGCTCACCACATCGGCGTACTGAAGCTGGGCTCCGGCGGGGACATCGTTGGCGGGGAGCGCGTCTTCCAGCGGAGCGCTGGAAACGGACGCCTCATCCGTGGCCGCCAGGGTCTGCGCGGATTGGTGATGATTCATATAGGCCGCCGTCGCGACGCCGCCGAACAGCAGCGCGCCAGCGCCAACCAGGATCATGGTGGTGGTGTTTTTCATGGAAGCCTCCGGGGCGGGTGGACCCGCGTGCTGACGTGGCGGGATTGTTGCCCTATCAAGCTGAACAAGGCATCGACTGACACCTGTCTACCCGCACGTGCGATGAACGCGGTGGACGACGTGGCGCCGGCCCCGCCCGTGCTAGCGTCTGGACTCCCCTGTACCGAGGTGACGCCGCCATGCCGTCCCCGATGACCACGCCCCTACTCCACTGGGCACGCAAGCTCCGTTATCCGACCCTGTTCAAGATCACCGCCGCGCTGTTCGTGCTGGATCTGGCGATCCCCGACGTGGTCCCGTTCGCCGATGAGATCCTGCTCGGTCTGGGCACGCTGCTGCTGGCCAGTTGGAAGGATCGCAAGCGTGCGCCCGTGGAGATGCCGTCGCACCGGCCGACCCGCTGATCGATGCTGACCGACAGTCACTGCCACCTGGACGCCCCGGAGTTCGATGCCGATCGCGAGCGGGTGATCGCGCGCGCGCGCCAGGCCGGGGTGATGCGTCAGATCGTCCCTGCGGTGGACGCCGCCAGCTGGCCTCGTCTGCGCGAGGCGTGCCAGATGGCGTCGGGGCTGTTCCCGGCGTACGGCCTGCATCCGATGTTCCTGTCTCGGCACCAGCCTGCCGATCTTCAGGCCTTGGCTGACTGGATCGAGCGCGAGCAACCCGTCGCCGTCGGTGAGTGCGGCCTGGACTTTCATGTCCCGACGCTGGACCCGGATGCCCAGCAACACTACTTCCAAGGCCAACTGCGTCTGGCCCGGGACTTAGACCTGCCCCTGATCATCCATGCGCGCCGTGCCGTGGAAGCGGTGATCGTCGCGATCCGGCGCGTCGGGGGCCTGCGCGGGGTGATCCACAGTTATGCCGGCAGCCCGGAACAGGCCAGGCAGCTGTGGGACAACGGATTTCTCATCGGCTTGGGCGGACCGGTGACTTACGAACGGGCCCAACGCCTGCGTCGCCTGGCCGCCCAGATGCCGCTGGATTCCCTGCTGCTGGAGACCGACGCCCCGGACCAGCCCGACGCCCACCATCGGGGACAGCGCAACGAACCGGCAAGACTGCCCCGGGTCTGCGAGGTGATCGCGCAGCTGCGCGGGCAGCCCCCCGAAGACATCGCCAAGGCGACCTCGGACAACGCGACTCGGCTGTTCGCCCTACCCGGGTGAACCGGCAGCGCCACGCGCGGACTTGAGTAGCAGTTCCAACGCCCGTCCCACCGCGGCGAAAGCGAAGGTGCCCGTCACGTGCGTGGCGGCGCCGAGACCTGCACCACAGTCGAGCTTGAGCGCCGCATCGGCATCCAGCGAGGGGCGCAGGCCACAGACGGTGCCATCGGCCTGGGGATACTTGACGTTCTCCAGCGAATAGATGGCAGACACGCCGAAGTAGCGCTGGGGATTGCGAGGGAAGTTGAACTCCGCGCGCAGCTTCTTGCGCACGAGCGCCAGCATCGCATCGTGTTCGGTGCGCGAGAGGTCGCGCACCCGCACCTGCGTCGCATCGGTGCGCCCACCGGCCGATCCCACGGTGATCACCGGCAGCTTGCGCCTTCTGCACCAGGCAATGGACTCGACCTTGGTCCGGAAGCTGTCGCAGGCGTCGATCACCAGATCCGGCCCATCGCCAAGCAGGGTCTCCAGATTGCCGGCCGTCAGGAAGGATTCGACCGTCTCCACCTGGATCTCCGGATTGATCGCCCGGCAGCGCTCGGCCATGACGGCCACCTTGTTGCGCCCGTATTGCCCATCCAGCGCCGGAAGCTGGCGGTTGGTGTTGGACAGGCAGATGTCGTCGGCATCGATCAGACGCAGGCCACCGACGCCGGACCGCGCCAAGGCCTCCGCCACCCAGGATCCAACGCCGCCCAGCCCCACCACCACGACCCGGCGCGCGGCCAGGTGCTGGACCGATCCCACGCCGTAAAGCCGGTCCACGCCAGCAAAGCGCTCCTTCCAAACGGTGCTGGCGACAGGGGGCTGGGGCGAGGTCATGGCGTTCATCGCGTCATTCTACGGCGCGCCGCATTGACGCCGGGCGTCGTACCATCCAGCACCACCCCTTCGACGGAGCGCGCCCTATGGCAAGCCAGGCATCACGTTTCCTGTTTCTTTTCCTGCTCGGGCTGCTGGTCGGCGCCGTGGCCACGGTCATGGCCATGCGTGCCCTGCAGGCGCGAAAGGATCCGTTCCCGGACAGCGTGATGCATGTGATGAGCAAGCAGACCGACATGCTCAAGCAGAACCTCGCCCAGAATCGCTGCACCAGCAGCGACGCCTTGCCCCGGCTGCAGACCCTGCGCGCGGTCAGCAACGACCTGGAAACCGCATTTCCCGATCTGGCCGAGGACCAGCGCTTCGTGACCCATGCCAGTCAGCTGCGCGCGACGCTGGATGGTGCGCTGTCGGCACCGCCGGTCGGCTGCCCCGATACCAAGGCCACCCTGGCCAAGGTCGGTGAGGCCTGCAAGGCGTGCCACGACGACTTCGCGCACTAAGGACGCCTGCACCCGAAAGGACGCCTGTACCTGACCGGCTGTCGATGTCGCCAGGCTCCATCTGCAACGTGTCGCGTCGGTTGACGCCACATTCATAGCGACCCGAACACGATGCTGGCACACGGCGCAGCCGCGCCGTCTTCGTTTTCGATTCGCCGACACGGCGAGGGAGTCCGGCATGCAACTTCGAACCTTGACCCTGATGGCCGCTGGCGCGCTGACGCTGGCCGGCTGCGCAACCACCTCGCCGAACGGCGGCTACGGCTACGGCGGCAGCCGCAGCTCCAGCTATCCGGCACCGTCATCGCGCACCTGCGCGGACTGCGGGATCGTGACCCGGATCGACGCGGTGTCCTCCAACCGTAGCGCTCCGACCGGCACCGGCGCGGTGCTCGGCGGCATCGTCGGTGCGGTGGCCGGCCGCCAGATCTCCAAGGAGACCGGCGGCAGCAAGGGCAACAAGAACGTCGCCACGGTTGCGGGCGCGGCGGGCGGTGCCCTGGCCGGCAACGCGATCCAGAACCGGGTCACCAGCGACACCTACGATGTCACCGTGCGCATGGACGACGGCCGGACGATCGTGATCAACCAGCGCGATCTCGGCGGCATCACGGAAAACACCTACGTGCGCGTGGTCAACGGACGCGTCGTGGTTCGCTGAAGCCAGCGGAAGCAACCCAAGAAAAACCCGGCACGCAGGCCGGGTTTTTCTTTGCGCGCCACCCCGGGGGATCGATGGCTGCGCGATTACAGCGACGGCTTACTCGGGCGTCACCGCATCAGCCTGCAGGCCCTTCTGGCCCTGCACCACGGTGAAGGACACTTTCTGCCCTTCCTTCAGGCTCTTGAAGCCCTGGGTCTGGATTGCGCGGAAATGCACAAAGACATCCTCGCCATTCTCGCGGCTGATGAAGCCGAATCCCTTCGCATCGTTGAACCACTTCACGGTACCGGACTCGCGGTCTGCCATTGTCGTTGACTCCTTGGAACAGGGGGTTTGTTGACACCTTGGACGGGCGGCTGGTTGCAAGGAGGAAACGAGGTACAACGATGTAGCGGATCGGTGGATCTACCGCATCAGGCCACGATTCACGGTGACCCTGGCAAACGCAGCGGCTTGACAGTAACCCTTCAAATTTTAAATTGCAACGCACTTCAACGCCGGTTCATCTTCGACTAACCCCCTGTTTGCAATGGAAAATAAGTGACATTACAGACCATTCTCTATGTCCTGGCAGCGCTGATGATGGTTGTCGGGGTGGCCGGCGTGGTCCTGCCGGTACTTCCGGGACTCCCGCTGACCTTCGCCGGCATGGTATTGGCGGCCTGGGCTGGCGGATTCGAGCAGGTCGGCTGGGTGTCGCTCAGCCTGCTGGGCCTGCTCACCCTCCTGTCGGTGGTGGTGGATTTTCTGTCCACGGCACTGGGGGCCAAGCGGGTCGGCGCCAGCCGGATGGCGATCGTCGGCTCAGTCATCGGCACCTTCGCCGGGCTGTTCTTCCTGCCGCTGGGCCTGTTCGTGGGCCCCTTCGCCGGTGCGCTGGCCGGCGAGTTGCTGCACGGCCGCAAGGTCGGTATGGCCACCAAGGTGGGACTGGCGACCTGGGTCGGGCTGGTGGCCGGCATGGTGCTCAAGGTCGGCCTGGCATTCGCGATGCTGGGGCTGTTCTTCGTGGCGTGGTTCTACTGACCGCGCGCCCTCTCCCTTGCCGTCTTCACGTATCGCGTGCGACGGGCTTTGCCAGAATCGCGGTTCGACGGGGAGGCCGAAATGGCGCGGAGATGGGGATTTGGGCGGATGACATGGATCATCGTTGCGGCCGTGGTGGCCACCTTGGTGGCGGGACTGGTCGCGCTGAATTTCTCCACACCCGAGAAGGAACTCGAGCACGTTCCCCCCCATCGGCACGGCATTGAAGATCCCGAGTTCAAGCGCGAGATGTCCGTGCTGCTCGGCCCCACGATTCTCCCCGGCAACCGCGTCCAGGTCCTCAACAATGGCCAGGAGATCTTTCCGGCGATGCTTGAGGCGATCCATGCGGCCAAGTACACGATCACCTTCGAGACCTATATCTACTGGTCCGGCGAGATTGGCCGTGAATTCAGCGACGCACTGTCCGATCGCGCGCGGGAGGGCGTGGAGGTCAACGTCACCATCGACTGGGGCGGCAGCCTGAAAATGGATCAGAGCCTGCTTGAGTCCATGGAGCAGGCCGGGGTCAAGATCCACCGCTACCGGCCGCTGGCCTGGTACACGCTCCACCGCGTCAACAACCGCACCCATCGCAAGCTGCTGGTCGTGGACGGCCGGATCGGCTTCACCGGCGGGGTGGGCGTGGCCGACCAGTGGATGGGCCACGCACAGGATCCCAAGCACTGGCGCGACACCCACTACCGGATCGAGGGGCCGGTGGTCAGCCAGGTGCAGGCCGCCTTCAACGACAACTGGATCAAGACGACCGGGCGGGTCCTCAACGGGGATCACTACTACCCGGCGTTGTCGCCGGCCGGTGAGAGCGACGCGCAGCTGTTCCTGGCCTCGCCCGCAGGTGGCAGCGAGAGCATGCACCTGATGTATCTGCTGTCCATCGCCGCGGCCGAAACCCGCATCGACCTGGCGGCGGCCTACTTCGTCCCCGACGAGCTGATCACCCAGGCCCTGCTGGAGGCCCGCCAGCGCGGCGTCCGCATCCGCGTCATGCTCCCCGGGCCTCACATCGACTCGGACTCGGTGCGCCTGGCGTCCAAGGCCAGCTGGGGACCGTTGCTGGAAGCCGGCGTGGAGATCTACGAGTACCAGCCGACCATGCTGCACACCAAGCTGCTGATCATCGACGACCTGCTGGTCTCGGTGGGGTCCACCAACTTCGACATCCGCTCCTTCCGCCTCAACGACGAGGCCAGTCTCAATGTCTATGATCGAGAACTTGCCGCGCACATGACCCAGATCTTCGAGCAGGACCTGGAGCACACGCAGCGATATGACCTGGCGCGTTGGCAGAATCGGCCGCTGCGGGAGAAACTCTTCGAGAAATTCGTCCTTCCCATCAGGTCCCAGCTATGAGCCCGCGCCGCCCCCTGCCCCGATTGCTTCCCCTGCTGTGCGCAGCCGCGCTGCCCGGCATGGCCGCCGCCCAAGACGGCAAGCCGACCATCAACCCCTCCTCGATCGAGGCCTGCGCACTGGTGGAAACCGACGCCCAGCGCCTGGCCTGCTACGACACGGCGATCAAGCGCACCGCGCCCAGCACCAGCGAAGCCGACGCGGCGGCGGACCGCGCCGCGGCACTGGCCAAGGAACAGAAAGAACAGTCCGCGCCGCCTGAGGATGCCCCCCTGCGCGAGCGCCTGCGCCATCGCGCCGGCGCCATGTTTGCCGATGACGATTACGACGCCGTGCGCGCCAACGCCGGCAAGGGATCGCTGCTGGACAGCCGTTGGGAGCTCGCGGCGGACTCCAAGCTTGGCGTGTTCCAGATGCGCGCCTACAAGCCGGTCTATCTATTGCCGGCCTTCTGGACCAGCAAGAAGAACGAAATGCCCTCCTCTCCGAACCCGGACAACACCGTGACCACGCCGCAGGACCTGCAAAGCGTGGAAGCCAAGTTCCAGCTGAGCTTCAAGACCAAGTTCGTGGAGAACGTGTTCGGCAACAACGGCGACATCTGGGGCGGCTACACCCAGAGTTCGCGCTGGCAGGTCTACAACGGCGATGCCTCGCGCCCGTTCCGCGAAACCAACTACGAACCCGAGATCATGATGGTGTTCCGCACCAACTATGCGCTCGGCGGCTGGCACGGGCGCATGGCCGGCCTCAGCCTCAACCACCAGTCCAATGGACGCGGCGATCCGCTCTCCCGCAGCTGGAACCGGGTGATCGGCATGGTGGGCTTCGATCGTGACCACTGGGCCCTGACGGTCCGCCCGTGGTATCGGATTCCCGACGGCAATGACGACGACAATCCGGACATCGAGGATTACATGGGGCGTGGCGACGCCACGCTGGTCTACAGCAACAACGGCCAGGAGTTCTCGCTCATGGGCCGCCACTCCCTGCGCACCGGCGATCGTTCCCATGGCGCGCTGAAGGCTGCGTGGGGCTTTCCGATCGACCGCAACCTGCGTGGCCACATCGAGGTCTTCCACGGCTATGGCGAGAGCCTGATCGACTACAACCACAAGGCCACCTATGTCGGCGTGGGTATCTCGCTGCTGGAATGGTATTGATGGCGGCGGTGACCATTTGGCACAACGCGCGCTGCAGCAACTCACGCGGCGCCCTGCAGCTCATCCGCGACGCAGGCATCGAGCCGGAGATCGTGGACTACATCGCCGATCCACCCGACCGCGAAACGCTCACCGCCACGCTCGCGGCCACCGGCCTGCCGCTGCGTGAGCTGATGCGCCACAAGGAGCCAGACTACAAGGCGCTCGGCCTGGACGATCCGGGTATCGACGATGCCGCCCTGATCGAGGCCATGATGCGCAACCCGGCCCTGATCAACCGCCCGATCGTCATCACCGAGCGCGGCACCCGCCTGTGTCGGCCGCCGGAACGGGTGCTGGAACTCCTGCCGGCCTGAGGGCTATTCGAACCGGCCACCGCACGAGACGATGCAGCTGCGCCAAGTGCTGGTGCAGCTGCCATAGTCGGCCACCGCTGCCGAGCAGTGCTGCCCACCGGGGTTGTTCACCAGTTCGCAGCGCTGCTTGTCCGAGTCCTTGACCCAGGGCGAGCAGCGCCGCTCGACATGGTCCTGTGTTGACTGGCAGCTGCTTTGGGCACTCTGCGCCACGAACTCGGCGTGGTCATCGCACTGCACCCGTTGCTGATCGCATTGGTCCGCACAGATGCCGCCGGCTGCGGTGGGCGGCCGATGGACGACCGGTGCCCAGCAGCCGCTAAGCGCGATGGCGACCAGCGCCATCGCCAGATTTACTTCCCTGCGCATCGCACCACTCCCTTTGCTGTCCGCCTGGATGCTACAGCCAGTCGGTGATGCCTTCGCGCCGGTAAGTTTCCTGGAAAGCCGGACGTGCCTTCATCCGCGCGGCGAAGGCCTTCAGCGCAGGCCAGTCGTCGGTCGGCCGCGGCATGTTGCGCGACCAGCGCATCAGCATCGTCAGGACGAAGTCCGCGGCCGAGCACTGCGCGCCCAGCAGGTATCGCCCGTGCGCCTCCAGATGCTCGGCCACTTGCTGCCAGGCGTGTTCCAGCACGCCGCGTGCGGCGGCCTTGGTAGCTTCGATGTTGGCCTCGCCCGCCGGTTCATCCGGATAGAACCAGCTGCGATACGCAGGCATCAGCGTGTATGCGCAGAAGAACATCCAGCGGTAGTAGGCGGCGCGCTGCGGGGTGCCGATGGCCGGGGCCAGGCCTACCTGCGGATGCAGGTCGGCCAGGTGCATGGCGATGGCGGCCGACTCGGTCAGGACCTGCCCATCCAGCACCAGCGTGGGCACGCGTCCCTGCGGGTTGAGCCTGAGGTATTCCGGCGACCGCTGCGCGCGAGTCTCGAAATCGACCAGCTCCAGGCGGTGCGGAATCTCCAGTTCGATCAATAGCCAATGCACGACCAGACTGGCGGTGCTGGGGCTGTAGTACAGGACGGCGTCGGTCATCGGAATCTTTCGCGGGAGGGGGAAAGCACGATATCAGTCGCCGACCAGGCGACCACCGCAAGCCAGCACGCAGTCGGCGTGGGACGTGCTGCAGGAGGCCGCGCTGGGACGCGGATCGGCGCCCCCGCCCAGCGAGGCGGGTGCAGGCGGCGACGGCATGCCAACGCAGGCGGCGCGAATCCGGTCGCACTGATGGGCACAGGCCTGGCCCTGCACCGTGGCCGGACGCAGCAAGGTGGTCGGCGTGGAAGGTGTCGCACAGCTCGTCAACAGCAGCAGCGCGCCCATCGTGATCCAGCGTCCTGCCATGCGGCGCTCCTTGTCCGTCACATGCAAACAGGGCCGGAGTATGCACGCCGGCCCTGCTGATGTCCGCAATCTGGCGCCGGCGCTCAGGCCGGCTCGACCACCACCGGGATCTTGCCGATCCGGGCCTGCCACTGGCGCGGGCCGGTCTTGTGCACCGACTCGCCGGTCGAATCCACCGCCACGGTCACCGGCATGTCCTTGACCTCGAACTCGTAGATCGCCTCCATGCCCAGGTCTTCGAAGGCCAGCACCTTGGCGGCCTTGATCGCCTTGGACACCAGGTAGGCCGAGCCGCCGACCGCCATCAGGTAGACCGACTTGTGCGTCTTGATCGCCTCGATCGCCGCCGGGCCGCGCTCGGCCTTGCCGACCATGCCCAGCAGACCGGTCTGCTCGAGGATCTGGTTGGTGAACTTGTCCATGCGCGTGGCCGTGGTCGGGCCGGCCGGGCCGACGACCTCGTCACGCACCGGATCGACCGGACCCACGTAGTAGATGAAGCGGCCCTTTAGGTCCACCGGCAGGCGCTCGCCCCGGTCGAGCATGTCGACCATGCGCTTGTGTGCGGCGTCGCGGCCGGTGAGCAGCTTGCCGTTGAGCAGCAGGACCTCGCCGGGCTTGAAGCTGGTCACTTCCTCCGGGGTGATGGTGTCCAGATCCACGCGGCGCGCGCCGTCTGGGTTGTAGGTCAGCTCCGGCCAGTCCTCCAGCGAGGGCGGATCGAGCATCACCGGGCCGCTGCCGTCCAGGGTGAAGTGCGCATGGCGGGTGGCGGCGCAGTTGGGGATCATCGCCACCGGCAGGTTGGCCGCGTGGGTCGGATAGTCCTTGACCTTGATGTCCAGCACCGTGGTCAGCCCGCCCAGGCCCTGCGCGCCGATGCCCAGCGCGTTGACCTTCTCGCACAGCTCCAGGCGCAGTTCCTCGGCGCGGTTGGACGCGCCACGGGCCTGCAGGTCGACGATGTCGATGGGCTCCATCAGCGCTTCCTTGGCCAGCAGCATGGCCTTCTCGGCGGTGCCGCCGATGCCGATGCCGAGCATGCCCGGCGGGCACCAGCCGGCGCCCATGGTCGGCACGGTCCTGAGCACCCAGTCGACGATGGAATCGGACGGGTTGAGCATGGCGAACTTGGACTTGGCTTCCGAGCCACCGCCCTTGGCCGCGACGATCACCTCGACCTTGTTGCCCGGCACGACCTTGACGTTGACCACGCCCGGGGTGTTGTCCTTGGTGTTCTGGCGCTTGCCGGCCGGGTCGGCCAGCACGCTGGCGCGCAGCTTGTTGTCCGGGTGCAGGTAGGCGCGGCGCACACCCTCGTTGGCCATGTCCTCCACGCCCATCGTGGCGTCATCCCAGCGCACGTTCATGCCGATTTCCAGGAACACGGTGACGATGCCGGTGTCCTGGCAGATCGGCCGGTGACCCTCGGCGCACATGCGCGAGTTGATCAGGATCTGGGCGATGGCGTCCTTGGCCGCCGGCGACTCCTCGCGCTCGTAGGCGGCGGCGAGGTTCTTGATGTAATCGACCGGGTGGTAATAGCTGATGTACTGCAGCGCATCGGCGATGGACTGGATCAGGTCTTCCTGCTTGATCGACACCGGATCGGTGGATGCAGGCACGGCGGTGTGAGAGTGGAGGTTCATGGCTGGCTCGGCGCTAGCGGTGGGGAGGCGGAATCCGGCCATTTTAGGCCAAACTGCCGGGCCACCCCTTGTCACAGGGCGGCGCCCTCCCACGTCCTGGGACGCATGAACACGCTTTCGCGCTTCGAAACCCATCGTTCCCGCCTGTTTTCGCTCGCCTATCGCCTGCTGGGCAGCCGTGCCGAGGCCGAGGATGTCCTCCAGGACGCCTGGCTACGCTGGCATGGCGCCGAGCCGGACGGCATCCGCGACGATGAGGCCTGGCTGGTCACCACCACCACGCGGCTGGCGCTGGATCGCCTGCGTGCGGCACGCAGCGCGCGCACGGACTATGTGGGACCGTGGCTGCCCGAACCACTCCGGGTGGAGCTGGCGCCCGATCCGGCCGAACGTCACGAGGTCGCCGAGACGGTGTCATGGGCGCTCATGGCGTTGATGGAACGCCTGGGCGCGGACGAGCGCGCCGCCTTCCTGCTCAAGGAGGTCTTCGATTACGACTACGGCCAGATCGCCGCGCTGCTGGGCCACGGCCAGGCCAATTGCCGGCAACTGGTGCATCGCGCCCGCGCCCGGCTGCAGGCCGGACATGCGCGGTTCGACGTCGCCCCGGATCGCCATCGACATCTGCTGGAGCGGTTCATGGCGGCCTCGCAGTCCGGCGACAAGGCTGCGATCACCGCCCTGCTCAGCGCCAATGCGCGCCTGGTCTCCGACGGGGGGGGCAAGGTCACCGCGGCGCTGCGTCCGCTGGTCGGCGCCGAGCGTATCGCGCGGCTGTACTGGGCCATCGCGCGTCGCGGCGGCAGCATGCCAGCGGTCCTGGGCCGAGTGGACGGACAGCCGGCGATCGTGCGGCTTGCCGGTGATCGCCTGCATTCGTTCACGGTCATCGTCAGCGACGGCGAGGCCATCAGCGAGATCCTGACGCTGATGAACCCCGACAAGCTGGGCGCGGTTGTCACAGGCCCGCAGGCTGGTCCGTCCTTGCAATGAAGGTGGCCCGGTCGGCCGCCACATTGCCAAGGATTTCCCGATGAAAGTGCAATTCGCCCGCGTCGATTACACCCAGCACCTACCGGAAGCGTTCAAGGGCCTCTATGCCGCCAGCCAGCGCGTCCACGCCGGCACGCTGGAACATAGCCTGGTGGAGCTGATCTTCCTGCGCGTGTCCCAGCTCAATGGCTGCGCCTACTGCCTGGACATGCACGCCACCGCGCTGCACAAGGCTGGCGTGGAGCCGCGCAAGCTGGATACGGTCGCGGCCTGGCGCGACAGCCGTTTCTTCGATCCACGCGAACGCGCCGCGCTGGCCTGGGCCGAAGCCCTGACCACCCTACCCTCGGGCGAACCAGAGGCAGCCTTGTATGAGGCGTTGCATGCGCATTTCGACGACGAAGGCATCGCCACGCTCACCATGGCCGTGGCCATCATCAACGCATGGAACCGGCTTGGCGTCGGCCTGTTGCCGCAGTTGCCGTGACCGACGCCAGCCCGCGCCCTCAACCCGGGCGCGGGCCCAGTGCGCCGGACTCGATCGACAGGATGGCCAGCAGCACGGCCAGCAGCGCGGTCGCCTGCAGGACGAAGGCCACCCGTGACGGCCAGCCCTTGGCCGAATAACCGCACACCACCAGACAGGCGATCGGCGCGGCGCCAAACAGCAACAGCGGCCAGCGACCCGGCGTCCCGGTGGCCGGCACCAGGGGTCCGGTCAGCCCGATGCCGAACAGCAGCAGCGCCAACGCGTTGAGGAACAGGGGGATGATCGGTTTCATCCCGACCGATTGTGCCCGCCCAGCGCCGGCAGCGCGCATGCCGGAGGTCCTGCCGGACCGGCGCCAGCACAAGGGCGCATCGGTGCAACGCCGCGTCCTTGCCGGCAGGGTCACTGCGCCGGCGCGGTCCACGTAGGCTGTCGATTCCTTTCCCTGTGATGCCTTCCATGTCCCTGCCCCTGCATGCCCTCGTCCTCCCGTCGCTGACCCATGGCCTGCGCCAGCTGTCCCATATCCTGGAGGTCGGGGCACGCCACGCCGCCGAGACCGGCCTGGATCCGGCCAGCCTGATCACGGCGCGCCTGGCCCCGGACATGCTCGATCTGACCGCGCAGATCCAGCGCGCCAGCGATACGGCCAAGGCCACCGGCGAGCGTCTCTCGGGCATTCCCGCCCCCAAGTTGGCCGACACCGAACGCAGCTTCGACGAACTGCAGGCACGGGTCGCCGCGACGCTGGACTATCTCGAGTCCCTGCCCGACGACCAGGTCGATGCCGGCGCCACGCGCGAGATCACCCTGAAGTTCGGCCCGATGGGGGCTCGCTTCACTGGCAGCGACTACCTGATCCAGTTTGGCCTGCCGAACTTCCACTTCCACCTGGTGACCGCCTACGCGATCCTGCGCCATCAGGGCGCGCCGCTGGGCAAGCGGGATTTCCTCGGCCAGATCGGCACGCCCCTGCCCGTGGAAGGCTGAAGCACCGGTCGTGACGTGATCCCACCCGGACGGACTTTGCTCCGTCTCGGGTGCGCCGGCATCATGGTGGACTGTTCGCTCCCCACCCTTTCCCGCGATGAAAGAACACCTTCCTTCCTGGCTGCACGACTGGCTCGACGTCATCGTGCCCGGCCTGCACGTGCTGCTCATCCTGCTGCTGGCGCGCCTGGTGCAGTTGCTGGTCCGTCGTTTGATCCGACGCGCTGTGGAGCGCTACGACCTGCCGCCGGAACTGGCAATGGGCTTGCGCCGCGCCTTCGGGACCCTGCTGTTGGTGGCCGTCACCTTGCTGATCCTGGAGCGCCTGGGCGTGTCGGCCGGCGTCCTGTGGGCCGCCTTTACGGGATTTGCGACCGTCGCGGCGGTGGCGTTCTTCGCTGCGTGGAGCGTGCTGTCCAACATCTTCTGCACGTTCCTGATCTTCATCACCCGCCCATTCCGCCTTTACGAGATGGTTGAACTGCTTGAGGACGGGGAAAAAACGGGGCTAAAGGGCAAGGTCGTGGACATCAACCTGCTCTATACGACGCTGCAGGAAGCCGATGCCGGCACCGGCGAGGCGCCCACCTCGCTGCAGGTGCCCAATAGCTGGTTCTTCCTGCGCGGTATCCGGCGCTGGCGCGGCTCCCCGCGCGTGCTCGGCTCGTAGCGCGCACGCACTAGCGCAGCTGGCTGTCCTTGCTGCCGCGGCGGTTGTAGCCACTGGCAGCGCCCTGTTCCGCATCCTGCGCGGCCTGGCACTGCACGCACAGGCGCACGCCCGGCACCGCCTGGCGGCGCGCGGCCGGGATCGGCGCATCGCACTCCTCGCAGTGGGTCAGCCCTGGCCCGCTCGGAAGCTTGCGACGCGCACGCTGGATCGCATCGGACACCGTCGCGTCGATCTGGTCCTGAACCGCGCCATCGTTGGCCCATCCGGTCGCCATGGCGAACTCCTGATGATGAGGGAATGCACCACGCTACGCCGATCTGCGTGAATCCGCGCGGGACGCCCATCGTGCACCTCCGCCCCAGACCCGAGGCCGATTGGCTAGCATGCACGGCCACACCGCCTGCCGTTGGCCTGCCATGCCCGCCGCCATCGAAGAATCACGCACGCCCGGGACGCCCGCCCTCGAGACGCTGACCGGCCGAGGCGCGCCCTTGGTCCTGCGCGGGCTGTGCGCGGACTGGCCGATGGTGCGGGCCGCGCAACGCTCGCAGACCGAGTTCGCCAAGCTGCTGGCGGCGCACGACAGCGGCACCGCCGTCGACACCCTGCTGATGCCGCCGCAAGCCAATGGACGGGTGGGTTACAACGCTGCGCTGGACGGCTTCAACTACGAGCATTTCAAGGTCTCGGTCACCGATGTCCTGCAGCGGCTGGCGCACTACAGCCGGCGCGAAGGGCCTGCACACGGCGTGGCGCTGCAGAGCGCGCCCATCGCGGCCTGCCTGCCCGACCTGCTTGCGACGCATGCGCTCGAGGGCCTGCCGGAAGGCACTCAGCCGCGCCTGTGGCTCGGCAACCGTGTCACCACACCGGCGCATTTCGATGCCTTCCACAACATCGCGGTGGTGGCCTGCGGGCGGCGACGCTTCACCGTGTTTGCGCCCTCGCAGGTCGGCGACCTCTACATCGGACCGCTGGACTTCGCGCCGACCGGTGCGGCGATCAGCATCGCCGACCTCCACGCCGAGGACGCGCGGTTCCCGCGCCTGGCCCAGGCCCGCGATGCGGCCTTTGTCGCCGAACTCGGCCCGGGCGACGCGCTCTATCTGCCGCCACTGTGGTGGCACCATGTGGAGTCACTTGAGGACCTCAACGCCTTGGTGAACTTCTGGTGGTCCTCGACCACCAGCGATGGCCGCGTTCCCAGTCCCGGCCTGCCCGCCCTGCTGCATGCGCGCCTGGCATTCGCCAGCCTGCCCGCGCACGAACGCGCCGCGTGGCGCACGCTGATGAACCACTATGTCTTCGGCGACCAGGACCCAGGCGCGCACCTGCCACAGGACAGGCGGGGCGTGCTGGGACCACTGGACGAAGCGGCAGCCGCCGCATTGCGCCGACGCATCGCAGGCTCGCTGTGATCCTGCGTTGACGTTGCCGACGTCACGCTGCCCTGACCTTTTTGGAGCCTTGCCATGGAACAGACCGTCCACCCGTTTTCCGAACTCTTCGCACAGCTCGGACTGGCGTCCGATGAAGCCGGCATCCGGGCCTTTATTGCGCAGCATGCCCCGCTGCCCGACAACATGCGGCTGGAAGAAGCCCCGTTCTGGTCACCGGCCCAGGCCCAGTTGCTGCGCGAAGAGCGCATCGACGACGCCGACTGGGCCGAGGTGGTCGACCAGCTCAACCTGGCGCTGCACGCCACGCCGTGAGCCCGGCGCAGGCGACACGCTGACGGCGTGGCCGCGGCGTGTCGAATCAGGCCCCGCCGCTTCGTCGTGTCGATACCGCCACTGACCGGGCCGATGCCATGCCGCTGGAACTGTTTGCCCATCCTTTTTCCTCGTACAGCCAGAAGGTTCTGATCGCGCTGTACGAGCACGGCACACCCTTCACCCTGCGCTTGCTGGACCAGGCCGCGCCGGCCAACCTGCAGGAACTGGCGCGGCGCTGGCCGATCCAGCGCTTCCCGCTGCTGGTCGATGGCGCACGTCAGTGGATGGAAGCCAGCGTCATCATCGAATACCTGCAGCTGGCCCATCCCGGCCCGACCAGGCTGATTCCGGACGATCCGATGACCGCGCTGGAGGTGCGGCTGCTGGACCGGTTCTTCGACAACTACATCTCCACGCCGCAGCAGGCGATCGTGTTCGACAGTCTGCGCGAAGCCGGCACGCACGATGCGCTGGGCGTGGAAAAGGCCCGGGCCCAGCTGGAGACCGCCTATATCTGGCTGGAAGGCTACCTGCAGGGCCGCACCTGGGCGGTGGCCGATGCCTTCAGCCTGGCCGATTGCGGCGCCGCGCCGTTCCTGTTCTACGCCGACTGGACCTGCGCCATTGCCCCGCGCTTCACCCGCGTACATGCGTACCGCGCGCGGCTGCTGGCGCGGCCCTCGGTCAGGCGCGCGGTGGACGAAGCGCGGCCCTATCGCCACTACTTCCCGCTGGGCGCGCCGGACCGCGACTGAGGCGCGTGGCGCCAACCTTCAGCGCGCCAGGGCCGCCTGCACCGCCTGCTCGGCCAGCGGCGCCATGATCGCGTAGCCGGCGGCGTTGGGATGTACGCCATCGGCGGACAGGCGCTTGGGCAGACCGCCCTGCCCGTCGTCCATGGCGCTGTAGTAGTCCAGATATGTCGCGCCGACTTGCGAGGCGTACTGCTGGAGCCAGGCATTGAGGGCGCGGATCTTGGGCGCCGGTTCGCGCCTCGGACGCCAGGGGTAATCGCGAGCGGGAAGCACCGAAGCCAGGACGACCTTGATGCCGTTGGCCTTGGCCAGTTCGGTCATCGAGCGCAGGTTGTCCTCGATCATCGCAGGCGTCGCCTCGCCGGTGTTGCCGGCGATGTCGTTGGTCCCGGCCAGGATCACCACGGCGGCCGGCTTCAAATCGATCACGTCCTGGCGGAAGCGCACCAGCATTTGCGCGGTGGTCTGCCCGGAGATCCCCCGGTTGACGTAGTCCTTGCCCGGAAAGAACACGCTTCCGTTGTGGTTGCGGCCCCAGGCATCGGTGATCGAATCGCCATAGAACACCACCCGCGGCTTGCCCGCCACCGGCGCAGGCAGCGCCGCGTTTTCAGCCCGATAACGCGCCAGCTGCGGCCAGTCGGCCAGTTGCTTCTGCATCCCGGCGACCTGCACGGCAGTGGGCTGTCCATCGGCCAGGGCCGGACACGACAGGCCAGCCGCACCAAGCAAGCCCAGCACCAGCAGGCTGCGGCGGATCAGTGGGGTGTCGATCATCAGGACCTTCCTCCAAAGGGTGAGCGAGGCAGTCTACGCCGGCGATGTGCCCGCCTTGCGATCAGGGCTTTTGGATCGCCTTGTCCGCAGCCGCCTTTTCCGCTGCCCTGCGGGCCGCGGCATCGGCCACCGCGGCCGGGAAGCGCGGCTCGTCACGCAGCAGCTTGGACTGCGGATCCAGTGTATAGACCTCGCCGGCGGGCAGATCGACATGGCCTTGTCCATCGGACATGGGCACAGTGACCGTGCGGCCGCTGTTGGGCCCGATGCGTACCTCCACCGGCACCGGGAACGGCACGTCGTCTGGCGTCTTCCAGCGCAGCGCCAGGCCGGTGCCATCACGCGTGGCCAGCAGCTGCGGCAGGGCCGCGCGATATAGGTATACGTCGAAGAACCAGCCGTAGTCCTTGCCCGTGACCTGGTTGACGATCTCGATGTAATCCTTGGTCGAGACGTAGCGCGGCTTGAAATTGCCCGGCCTCGGCATATCGGTGCCGTACACGGCCAGGCGGATCGACTTGAAGAACGCCTCGTCGCCGATCAGCCCGCGCAGCATGTGCAGCATCAGCGAGCCTTTGTAGTAGATGTCCAGGCCGGGGCCGTGCTCGCGGCTGTACACCGATTCTTCGGTCTGCGGCTTGCCGCTGACGATCGGCACCTTGTTTGTCAGCGCCGCGCGCTGATCCAGCAGGGCCGCGTGGTATTCCATCTCCCCGCGCAGGTACTGCAGGTACAGCGGCTGCATGTAGCTGCCGAAGCCTTCATGCAGCCACATGTCGTCCCAGTCGGCGTTGGTCAGCTGATTGCCGAACCATTCGTGCGAGAACTCGTGCTGCATCAGCCAGTCGTAGCCGTACTTGTCCTTCTTGTAGTCGTTGCCGTAGGCGTTGATGGTCTGGTGCTCCATGCCCAGGTACGGGGTCTCGACGATGCCGACCTTCTCGTCACCGAACGGATACGGGCCGATCTGGGCCTCGAAGAAGTCCAGCATCTTCGGCAGCTCGGCGAACAGGCCCGCCGGCTTGTCGCCCTCGCCCTTCAGGTGCCAATACGCCAATGGAATGGTGTTGCCGAACCGGCTCTTGTAGTCGGCCTTGAGCGCATCGTAGGGCCCGACGTTGATCGCCACCGCATAGGTGTCCGGGCTGCGCGCGCGCCAGTGGTAAGTGCGCCAACCGGCCTTTTCCTGCATGCCGACGAACACGCCGTTGCCCGGCGCCACCAGCGGGGCCGGCACGGTGATGTGCTCGTCCACCCGCAGTGGCTCGCCCTGCGGATGGTCGATGCACGGCCACAGCAGGTCGCAGCCCTCGCCCTGGATCGCCGAAGCCACCCACGGCTCACCGGTCGGCGCGGTGGACCAGACGAAGCCGCCGTCCCAGGGCGCGCGCTTGGCCACGTGCGGCTTGCCGGCGTAGACCACGCGCACCTTGACCTGCCGACCGGGGGTCAGGGCCTTGGGCAGCGTCACGCGCAGACGTCCGTCCGGATTGGTCCAGGCGCTGGTCGGCAGCGCGCGCCCGTCGATCTCGACCCGGCTGATCGCGTATTCCGTATCCAGGTCCAGCACCACGGCGGCCAGGAGCGCGGTGGCCTTGAAGGTCAAGGTGGCATCGCCCTCGATCCGACGCTGGTCGGGGATCACCTTGAAGCCCAGGTCCGCGTGCTCGAACACCACGGCCAGTTGCTCGGGCGTGCGCGGCAGGCCGGTCTCGCGGGTCAACGCACCCAGTGGCGGCTGGTCGGCAGGGGGCTCGGCGGCGAAGGCCGGTGCGGTGAGGACGGCCAGGCTCAACGCGAGCATGGACAGGACGGGGCGGCAATGGGACATGGCGGGACCAACGTACAGGACACAAGTGCATTAGCGTGCCATTGCGCGCTTGCCACCGCATCGGTCCGAAGTCATGCGCCGGTATGGCGCCCCCGTGCGAACATCGCAGGTCCCGCGCTGTCGGCGCGCCAGCCCCGATGCAACGATGCCTGCTCCCCTGACCACCCGCACGCTGTTGCTGCCCCTGGCCCTCATGCTGGCGCTCGCCTGTGCGCAAGCCAGCGCGCCGCAATCCGCCGACGCCCGCCTGCAGGAGATCGGCACTGCCCCCTCGGCCGCCAGGATCGAGGCCGACGTGCGCACGCTGGTCGGCTTCGGCACCCGGCACACACTGTCGGACACCACTTCGGACACGCGCGGCATCGGCGCGGCGCGGCGCTGGGTCTATGCACAGTTCCAGCAGATCTCGCGCGACTGCGGCGGTTGCCTGGAGGTGCGCTACATCAGCGGCACGGTGTCGGGCGAAAAGCGCATTCCCGACCCGACCGAGGTCGTCAACGTGGTCGCCATCCAGCGCGGCACCGCCGACCCGGGTCGCTACGTGATCATGAGCGGCGACATCGACTCACGCGTGTCGGACGTGATGAACGCCATCGACGATGCCCCCGGCGCCAATGACGACGCCTCCGGCCTGGCCGGCACGCTGGAAGCCGCGAGGGTGCTGACCCGCTACCGGTTCCCGGCCAGCATCGTCTACATGGGCCTGTCGGCTGAGGAGCAGGGCCTGTTCGGCGGCAAGATCGTCGCTGCGCAGGCAACAAAGGAAGGCTGGCGCATCGAGGGCATGCTCAACAACGACATGATCGGCAACATCGCCGGCATCAATGGCGTGACCGACAACCACACCGCCCGCGTGTTCTCCGAAGGCACCCGCGCCACCGAGACCGAGGCCGATGCCCGCGCGCGCCGCTTCACCGGTGGCGAGCTGGATTCGCCCTCGCGCAACCTGGGCCGCTATGTCGCCGCCATGTCGCGCTACGTGCCCAACCTGGACGTGATGATGGTCTACCGGCTGGATCGCTTCGGCCGCGGCGGCCACCACAGCCCATTCAACGAGGCGGGCTTTCCGGCCGTCCGGGTGATGGAGACCAACGAGCACTACGACCGCCAGCACCAGGACCTGCGTACCGAGGACGGGCGTGTCTATGGCGACACGATCGACGGGATGGATTTTCCTTATGCCGCGCGCCTGACCGCACTGAACGCGGTGAGCCTGGCCGGCATGGCCTGGGCGCCGCCGCCGCCGGCTGGAGTCAAGATCAGCGGCGCGGTCAGTGCCGACACCACGTTGACCTGGCAGCTTCCGCCCAGCGCGCAGGCGCCGAACCTGGCCGGCTACAAGGTCTACTGGCGACTGACCACCGACCCGCAGTGGACCCACAGCCTCTACGTGGGCAAGACCGACCGCCACACGCTCCAGGACGTGGTGATCGACAACTATTATTTCGGCGTGGCCGCCGTCGCCCAGGACGGCAGCGAAAGCCCGGTGGTGTTCCCGGGTGCGGCCGGCAGCTTTGGCGACTACTGACCGGAGACCGCGCCCCAGGCCGCCTTGAGCAGCGCACGGGCGGCTTCGAAGTTATCCGCGATCTGGTAGGTGAACAGGAACATCCCCGGGTAGAAGTAGCCCGGGTGCCGGTCGCACCATCCCACCAGCCAGTCAGGCAGCGGCGTGCGGACCAGCAGCGCGTTGCCCGCCGTGACCACTACCACGCCCAGCACCGCACCAGCCAACAGGTCGGTGGGATAGTGCAGGCCCATGTATAGCCGCGGCAGCGCCACGAAGACCGTGGCGTAGGCCAGCGCCGCCAGGCCCACGCGCCGGGAGACGAACATCAGCCCGGTGGCCAGCGCGAAAAACAAGGTGGCGTGGTCGCTGGGAAACGAGCTCCAGCCATCGAGCATGTCCGGCGCAGCCCCGTAGGGCAGGACGAAATGCAGGCTCGGCTCGTGCATCGGACGGTTGCGGAAGGGCAGCAGCATGGCCAGGACCCGGGCAAGGGCCATGGCCGCCACACTGCTCATGATGGTCGCCAGCACCCGCGCCCGGTCTTCCTGCTGCCGTGGCGACAGGCGGAACCATTGCCACCAGATCAGCAGGGCGAACACGCCGCCTTTGATCAAGTGGTTGATCGCAACGACGCCGACGAATCGATCGAGCGCCCAGGAATGGCGGGCGTAATGATTCACCGTGTCGATGAGGGTCTGGTCGAACGTGTTCAAGGCGGCTCCAGGGTGTCGCGTCCGGAAACGACACGGACCGCTCGACCGCCGCAATGACCGATGCACGGCATCGCTGGCGCCCAATCCCCTGTCAGGTTCCTGGATGAACTGTGACCTGGATCATGTCATGAAAATGACATCTTCATCAGCCAGCCGCGTCACGCCTGCTCGTCGGCCGCCTCACGCCCCTGCTGGCGGATCATGGCCTCAAAGCGCGCTTCCTCAATCGCCTGGCGCACGCCGTCAACGTCGGCCTGATGCGCGGGGGCCTTGAACCGCCCCGTCAGCGCAGTGTCGGGCTGCAGTGCACCGGCTTCGTACAGCGCCCACAGCTCTTCGCCATACCACGTATCCAGCAACTCAGGCGCCGCCCGCCCCAGCGTGGCGGTGAGGTTGTTGACATCGCGCAACAACATGCGCCTGGCCGCGTTGTTGCCCGAGGCGCTGACCACCTGCGGAAAATCGATCACCACCGGGCCGTCGGCGCCGACCAGGACGTTGTACGCCGACAGATCCCCGTGGATCAGGCCACAGCACAGCATCCTGACGACCTGGCGGACCAGCACCTGATGGAAGGCGCGCGCCTGCTCCGGGCTCAGGTCCACTTCCCCCAGACGCGGCGCCGAAAATCCATCCGCATCGGTGACCAGTTCCATCACCAGCACGCCGTTGAAATATCCGAAAGGCTCGGGCACGCGTACGCCGGCCTCGCGCAACTGATAGAGCGCATCGACCTCGGTGTTCTTCCACTCCGCTTCGGCCTGCTTGCGACCATAGCGGCTGGCCTTGCCCATGGCCCGTGCCTCACGGCTGCCACGGACCTTGCGCCCCTCCTGGTATTGCACACGCTGCTGGAAACTGCGCTGGGCCATGTCCTTGTAGACCTTGGCGCAACGCACTTCCCCGCCACTGCGCACCACGTAGACCGAGGCCTCCTTGCCGCTCTTGAGCGGCCGGAGCACCTCGTCGATCACGCCATCATCGATCAGCGCCTGCAAGCCTTGTGGTGTCTTCATGCCATCCTGTGCCGTGAGGGGAAGCGCCCCGCCGCCGGGTCGCATGCGAGCAGTGTCGCATTGTTTCCCGCGCGGCATGACATGGCCGGCAGCTTGCCGCGGACGCCCGCAGGCCCGCCATAATGCCGCCCGCCGCGGCCTCGTCCGCAACGCGCGTCCAGGTCACGCATCGATGCATTCCCTCAGCACTATGGAAGTCTTCCTGATCGCCATGGCGATCATCTTCTGCCTGCCCTACCTGGTCTGGCGCCTGGGACGCACCGACTATTTCGCCCCGTTGGTCGTCGTCCAGATCATCACCGGCATCGTGCTGGGGCCGGGTGTACTGGGGGCGGCCCTGCCCGGCTATTACCAGTTCGTGTTCACCCCCCAGGTCGTGCAAATCCTCAACGGCCTGGGCGGCTGGGCGGTCATGCTGTTCGTGCTGATCGCCGGGATCGAGCTGGACCTGAGCCGGGCCTGGGCCAATCGACGCGAAAGCGGGATCACCGCCGGGTTGGCGCTGGGCGCGCCCTTGCTGATGGGGGCGTTGGCGGCGCTGATCCTGCTGCAGTTCCCCGGCTGGCTGGGCGCGCAGGGCCAGCGGTGGCAATTCCTGGTCGGCGTCGGCATGGCCTGTGCGGTCACCGCACTGCCCATCCTGATCCTGCTGATGGAGAAGTTGGAGATCCTGCGCCAGCCGCTTGGCCAGCGCATCCTGCGCTACGCCAGCCTGGACGATATCGCCATCTGGGGCGTGCTGGCGCTGGTGCTGATGGACTGGCAGCGGATCGGCCGGCAGTTGGGCTTCCTGCTGGCTTTCGCGGTGGCCTGCGTGCTGTTCCGGCGGCTGATGCGCGCCCTGCCCGAACGCGACCGCTGGTACGCGATGCTGGTCTGGCTGGCGCTGTGCGCGTTCGGCGCGGACTGGTCGGGGCTGCATTACATGGTCGGCGCGTTCCTGGCCGGGGTGGTGATCGACGGACACTGGTTCGATCAGGACGCCATGGACCGGCTGCGCCACAACGTCCTGTTGGTGCTGATGCCGGTGTTCTTCCTCAGCACCGGGCTGCGTACCCAGTGGGATGTCGGCGGCGCGGTCGTGTTCGCCGCCGCGCTCCTGCTGCTGCTTGCCGCGGTCGCCGGCAAACTGGCCGGCGTGCACTTGGCCGGGCGCCTGTTGAAGTGGCGGCCTGGCGAGGCCTCGCTGATCGGCTGGCTGCTGCAGACCAAGGCGCTGATCATGATCATCTTCGCCAATATCCTGCTGGACAAGGCCATCATCACCAGCGCCACCTTCACCGCGCTGCTGTTGATGGCGGTGATGAGCACGATGCTCTCCACCCCGATGGCGACCCCGCGCCTGCGGCGGCTCGGCGCGTGTCACACGGATGCGTCGGGCGGCTGACGCGCGAACGGCGCTCACGGCGTGCCGCATTTCGACAGGTGTTGCCCGCGCGTCAACACCATGGTGCCGCTGCGCTGACATCGGGCAAGCGCTCGGTGCTCCAGACTTCAGGGACTCAAACACACGGGAGTCCCGCATGTCGAAGGAAGAAGCACTGGAACAGAAGTTCTGGAAAGCCCTGAAGTCCGATCGCACCGTCATGCTGGGCCTGGAAGGCGCCGAGGATGGCCACACGCGACCCATGACCGCCCTGATCGAAGGTGACCAAGGCGGGCCAGTCTGGTTCTTCACCTCCACCGACAACCAAATGGTGCGCAAGCTCGACGCAGGTCATCGGGCCGTGGCGGCGTTTGCCTCAAAGAACCACGAGGTTTTTGCCAGCATCCGCGGCACCCTAGTCGCCGACAAGGATCGCGCCGTCATCGATCGTCTCTGGAATCCCTTCATCGCCGCCTGGTATGAGGGCGGCAAGGATGATCCGAAATTGGCCTTGCTGCGCCTGGACGCCGAACACGCCGAGATCTGGGAAAACGGCTCGAGCTTGCTGGCCGGAATCAAGCTGTTGCTTGGCCGTGATCCCAAGCAGGACTACAAGGACAAGGTCGCCGAAGTCCAGCTTCGCTAAGGCGTCGATCTCTGCAGAAGCCCCGCCTCCTCGAGGCGGGCTCGCAGGGTGACGGTCTATCAGCTTCGGGCGCCAGTGCACGAGAGTAGACCCGGTGCGTAGAGACCTCGCATACAAGGCGGTACTGGATGTCGGAGCTTCGAACATGCGTTCGGCAGATTGAAAAGGGGGCGCCGGCTTTCATCACACTGGGCAGAACACGCCTTCTCGGGTATCACGCAAGCGCGTCTGGAAAGCCTTGGTGCGGAAGTTCGGTCCCGATGGTGCGACGCGTCGTGACCTCGCCCCGCGCCGCCGCGATAGTCCGCGGTGTTGCCACGCCGTGGTGCGCGTTGCCCGCCGGATGCCGGGCCCTGGAGACGCCGCATGAAAGTCGTGATTGCCCTGCTCGCCGCCGTGATCCTGCTCGCCGCCAGCATTCCCCTGTCCCGCGCCATCAGTGAGGGCGAGGAACACTCCATCGTCCGCACCGTTGACGCCGTCTCACCGGCCGAGGAGGCCGCAAAGACCGCCGATCTCCAGACCAGCCAGCCTGATGAAGCCCAGGTGTCCGCACACGAGGCGGGCAAACAACAGCGCTGAGCCCAGTTCAGCCCGGCCGAATGCCGGACGACCCCCTTCCGGGCCACCAGGGGTCAAACCTTCTGCATTGCGTGCATCCGCCGCCACTGGACGCCCGTATCGTTAGACTGTGCCCGCGCGACGCCGCCGCCCAAACCTGGGCGGCGTCGTCTTTTGTTTTTTGCATCAGCCACTTAGGAAACGTTCCACGCAAGCCTCCGCAACTGAGGATTTGCGCGGATTGGAGCCCACCATGATTTTCGAGACCCTCGACACCTCCGGCCATGAGCAGGTTGTGTTCTGCCACAACCCCGATGCCGGGTTGAAGGCGATCATCGCCATCCACAGCACGGTGCTCGGTCCAGCCCTGGGGGGCGTGCGCATGCGTCCCTACACCGAAAGCGCAGCGGCACTTACCGACGCGCTGCGCCTGAGCCGAACAATGACCTACAAGAACGCCCTGGCCGGGCTCAACGTCGGCGGCGGCAAGGCGGTGATCATCGGCGAGCCGTCGCAGGAAAAGACCGAGGCGCTGTTCCGCATGTTCGGCCGCTATGTCGACTCGCTGGGCGGCCGCTACATCACCGCGGAGGATGTGGGCACCGACGTGAACGACATGGAGCACGTCTACCGCGAGACCGAGTACGTGGTCGGCGTCCATCAGGTGCACCGGGGTTCGGGCGATCCGGCGCCGTTCACCGCCTACGGCGCGCTACAGGGGTTGATGGCCACGCTCAACCGCCGGTTCGGCAACGAAGAAATCGGCAAGTACAGCTATGCCGTGCAGGGCCTGGGCCATATCGGCATGGAGTTCGTGAAGCTGCTCAAGGAGCGCGGAGCCAAGCTCTTCGTGACCGATCTCAACCCCGCACTGGTCGAGCGCGCGGTGGAAGAGTACGGCGCCGAGGCGGTCAAGCCGGATGAGATCTACGACGTGCAGGCAGATGTATTTTCGCCGTGCGCGCTGGAGGGCTCGATCAACCAGGAGACGCTGCCGCGGCTGCGCGCCAAGGTCATCTGCGGCACGGCCAACAACCAGATGTCGCATGTGGTTGGCGAGGACGCCATGCGCCGCGGCATCCTTTATGCGCCGGACTATGCGGTCAACGCCGGCGGCGTGATGAACGTCTCCCTCGAGATCGACGGCTACAACCGCGAGCGCGCCATGCGCCTGATGCGCAACATCTACCACAACATCGGGCGCATCTTCGATCTGGCGGAAAAGGAAAAGATTGCGCCGCAGTACGCCGCCGACCGCATCGCCGAGGCGCGCATTGGCTCAATCGGCAAACTCAAGCTGCCGCTGGGCCGGACGGCGCCGCGCTACATGAGCCACCTGCGCGGCGATCACTGAACCACGGGCCAGCCGCCCAACCCGAGTGTGACCGATGCCGGCCTTGCGCCGGCATCGTTGCGTATAGCCCACGGATCAGCGACACCTCAGAAGCCGACCCGATACTGCGCCGAGACCACACCCAGCGTGCCACGCGGCCCGAAGCGGCGGTCCATGCCGAAGGACATCACTTGGCCCAGGCCCAGATCCGCGTCGAGGGAGACCCCGAACTGGCCACCGGAAGCCTGGGCGTCCCCGTTCCACAGTGCGCCCCAGGCATCGATGCCGGTGAAACGCGCCTGCCGGACAAAGCCGTCCGCCGACACCACCCGCTGCCACTCGGCATGACCACGCAAGGAGAGGGCCGCGCCTCGCCACGCCAATGGCTGCTCCACGCGCAGGCCCGCGATGAGCTGACTGCGGCGCGCATCGCTGGCATCGGCGGTGAGCCCGAACCCCTGCGCACCCGTCTCGGAAAAACCGTCGCGCGACAGCGACACCTGGTCAGCGCCGACGTATGGCGTGAGCGTCGCATCCGCCCACGAAACCGGGAGTCCGGCCTCGATACTGGCAAAGTGCATGGCCCCGCGCTCGCGGCTACCGACCCTATAGGTGGCGTCCCCGAGGAACAGGTGGCGCTGCAGCTGGCGCGTATAGAACCCGGTGCCGACCTGGGCCAGCGCGTAGCCGTGGGACCAGTGCTGGGCCGCGTAGAAGGCGACATGGGTCTGCCGGTCACGGCTGTTGTCGCCGGCCAGGGCGAACTGCCCACCGGCATCGACCTGACCGAATGAAACGCCCGACACCAGCCCCGGCGCCAACGCGACTTCGTTGCCCAGCATCCAGCCGCCGACATCGAAGGCGCTGACCCCCAGGCCACGGGCCTGGCGATCGTCCAGGGACGCAAACCAGCTCCTGGCGCCGCCCGTACGCGCCGCTTCGCGGACCGAGAGTGCGCGCCGACGCATGTCCAGGACGTCCAGGGTCAACATGTCGGCCGCGGCATGGGCCTGGCCTGACAGGCTCTCCAACGAGCGCTGGGCCGCCGCCGTGCTGGCTGAGTGCAGGAAGTCCCCGGCCAGGCCGACGAAATCCCCGGACACTGCCGCCCCACCATCGATCTGGTCCAGCGCCTGGTCCACGCGCTGGGCACTGCCGACCGCAGCCGGGCTCATGCCCAGCGAGGCAGCGGTCGCGGTGATGTCCAGCCGGGTGATGTCCAGCCAGGCCTGGGTGCTGGTGTAGTCCAGCGAGGCCTCCAGGAACACCCCGGAGCCGGCGGTCAGGCTGGCGAAGGTGCCGCTCAGGACGCCATCGGCCGACAGCACCGACTCCCGGCTGCTGCGCACGTAGCCGCTGGCGATCCCGAAGACCTGCAGCGTCCCATCCAGCGATGCGGTCCCCGTCGCCTTCAGCGGCGTGCCAACCTGGTACTCCAGCGTGCCGCTGCCGGCCTGGACGAAGTTGCCGTCGATGATCCGGGTCCCCGCCGCGCCATCAAACCGGACATTGCCCGCGTTGCTGAGGTTTCCGCCGATGCCGCCCGAGCTTGTCATGCGCGCGCCGGCCGCGATCGTGGCCGCTCCAGGGACGCCGTGGCTGGATACCAGACTGCCGCCCTGCACCTCGGTCGTCCCGAGGTAGCTGTTCTGCCCGGACAGGGTCAACGTCCCGTCGCCGGACTTGCGGATGCCACCGGCACCGCTGATGTCGTTGGACCAGGTCGATGCCCCAGTGAAGCTCACCGCCACCGTCCCCCAGTCGAGCTTGGCCGGACCGCCGATGGCCTTGCCGACATCCAGCAGGCCATAGCCGAAGACGGCGTCGACCCCGGGCATGCCCAGGTCAGTGGCGGTCCCCAGCAAGGTCTGACGCACCAGATCATTGCTGAAATACGGGAAGGCTTGCCAGACCACGGCCGCGGCGCCGGACACCTGCGGCGTTGCCAGCGAGGTGCCGGTCCACTGCCAGTAGGACGGCGCGGTCGGCGCATCGTCGGTCCCGGTGACCACGACCGTCCCAGGCGCGACCAGGCAATAGTGCATCGCCACGCCACAGGCATTGGAATAGGAAGCCAGCTGCGTGGGGTTGTCGGTGTCCAGCGCCGCCACCGCCAGCCAACCCCGCTCCAGGTCCGCCGCAGGCAGGCTTCCATTGGGACCTTGCTTGCTAGGCAGCGCGGCGGTATCGGTGGGCTCGGCGTTGCCTTCGTTGCCCGTGGCAAAGACCACGATCCCATCGTTGCCGATCACGAAAGGACGGTACTCCTGCGCGATCGGCGCGGTGGCGGCCGGATCGGTCCAATAAACCCCACCCCAGGAGTTGTTCATGACCTTGACCCCGCGTGCGATCAGGGCCTGGTGCACGCTGGCCAGACCGAGTGCGCCGGAGGTCTCGTTGCCTTGCCCGGAGCCGTCGTCGCTTGGCTCCTTGTCGGAGATGATGCGCGCCGACACGATCGTCGCGCCCGGCGCCACGCCACCTGGCCAGGCACCAAACGCGGTCCCGGCGGCCACTTGCGCCACGGCCGTGGCGTGTCCGACCACGTCCTGCTTGGTCAGGTCGTTGTCGGTGCTGTTGACGTAGGTCAGGTTGGCCGTGACCCGCGGCGAGAGGGCCGGGTGCTTGCTGTTCACACCAGTGTCGACGATGCCGATAACGGTCCCGGCACCGGTGAAGCCAGCGGCGCGGGCGACATCGGCGTGGGTCAAGGTCAGGTGTTTGCTGTATGCCGGATCCGGCGTGGTCACCACTGGCGGAGTGGCCGGATTAGGCGGCGTAGTGACCGGTGGCGGCGCCTGGCGCACATTGTCGCCGCCCCCACCCCCGCCGCATGCCGCCATCACTGCGCATGCCAGCGTTCCCAGGGCCAGGCGGCCACCTGCGCGGACCCGCTCCCACTCCCTGGCGTCCATTTCCCCCTCCGCTTGATTGCCCGGCGCAACGCATTGCGCCCACCCGGGTGCAATCTATCGCAATCAGAAGCCAGTCGCCGCCGCCCGCGTTCCGTGCGAGACGTCATGCCTCACGCTCGGCTTGCACGCCAATCACGGTTCCTCTCAGGTTGATGCCGGGCGGGACTCGCACGAATCGCTCCCGTCAGCGCAAGGCGCAAGGCGCCTCCGATGGTCGTGTTGCTCCGCTTTGCGAGCGCCCCGGATAATGCCGCCACATTCGCATTCACGGACCCTTCTTCATGCGCGATATCGTCATCGCCGCCGCCAAGCGCACGGCCATCGGCTCGTTCCTCGGCCAGTTCACCGGCGTGCCCACCCCCCAGCTCGGTGCCACGGCCATCCAGGCTGCGCTGGCGCAGTCCGGCATTCCTGCCGAAGAGGTCAGCGAAGTCATCATGGGCTGTGTGCTACCGGCCAACCTGGGCCAGGCTCCCGCACGGCAGGCCTCCCTGGCCGCTGGCATTCCCACCTCGACCGGCTGCACCACGATCAACAAGGTCTGCGGCTCGGGGATGAAGGCGATCATGCTGGGACACGACCTGATCAAGGCCGGCTCGGCCGAGGTCATCGTGGCCGGTGGCATGGAGTCGATGACCAACGCGCCGCACATGATTCCCAACTCGCGCACCGGCAACCGCTTCGGCGATTTCAAGGCGGTCGACCACATGGCCTGGGACGGCCTGGTCAATCCCTATGATGGGCAGGCCATGGGCGTGTTTGGCGAGGCGACCGCAGAGAAGTATGGCTTCAGCCGCCAGGATCAGGACACCTACGCCATCGAGTCGGTCACTCGCGCGAAAGCCGCGCAGGCCAGCAATGCCTTTGCCGATGAGATCGCGCCGGTGACGCTCACCACGCGCAAGGGCGAGGTGGTGGTGGAGAGCGATGAGCAACCCGGCCGCTCGGATGTCGGCAAGATCCCTTCGCTCAAGCCGGCTTTCAAGAAGGATGGCACGGTGACCGCCGCGAGTTCTTCGAGCATCTCCGACGGCGCGGCCGCCACCATCCTGCTGACCGCCGAGGACGCCGCACGTCGCGGCCTGACCCCGCTGGCGAAGATCGTGGCCCATGCCACCTACTCGCAGGCGCCGGAGTGGTTCACCACCGCTCCCGTGGGTGCCATTCGCCGCGTCCTGGACAAAGCAGGTTGGGCCGTCGAGGACGTGGATCTATTCGAAATCAACGAGGCCTTCGCCGTGGTGGCGATGGTCCCGATCAAGGAGCTGGGCATCCCCCGTGACAAGGTCAACATCCACGGCGGTGCCTGTGCGCTGGGGCATCCCATCGGGGCCTCTGGCGCGCGCCTGGTGGTGACCCTGATCCACGCGCTGCGCACCACCGGCAAGCGCCGCGGCGTCGCCACGCTGTGCATCGGCGGCGGCGAGGCGACCGCCATTGCGATCGAGGTGCCCTGACGCGTTCGCGCAGCCGTCGCATGCTATTAACGCAAAGTTGACGAATCTAAGCCGTACGCGAGCGAATGCTTGACAGTGGAAACCGGCTTGTCATGATGTCGCCCGGCGCGCAACAGCGCGTTGCCAAACTAATCGACGAGGATTTACCGAATGAGCATCAACAAGACGCTGATCGCGCTGGCAATGGGCCTGGCCCTGGCTGCCTGCTCGAAGCCGGAACAGGCTGCTGACGACGCCACCGACGCCAAGCAGGCTGCGACCGAAGCCCAGGCTTCCGCCGACACCGCCGCTTCCACCGCGACCGCCGACTCGGCCCAGGCCGCTGCCGATACCGCCGCGACCGCCGCTGACACCGCTGCCGACGCTGCTGCCGACGCCAGCGCCGCGACCACGGACAAGGCTGCCGACGCTGCCGCCGACACCGCTGAAAACGCCAAGGACACCGCCCAGGACGCCGCTGACACGGCTGATCAGGCTGCCTCGGACGCTGACAAGAAGTAATCCGCCAAGCGACCGGAGCATTTCTCCGGTCGCAACGCGAAAGGCCGCCGTGGAAACCCGGCGGCCTTTTTTATGAGAGTCGATGCCGCGCAAGTCCGA
This sequence comes from Pseudoxanthomonas sp. JC1303, assembly GCF_058448525.1. Classification (NCBI taxonomy): domain Bacteria; kingdom Pseudomonadati; phylum Pseudomonadota; class Gammaproteobacteria; order Lysobacterales; family Lysobacteraceae; genus Pseudoxanthomonas; species Pseudoxanthomonas sp. JC1303. The sequence continues at coordinate 4,297,280 of NZ_CP185958.1, forward strand.
CGCGACTTTCAATTGACATCCACGCCGGTAGAATCCGCCCGCTGCAGCGGCTCCGGTCTCCCACTGTTTGGGTCGGTTACGTTGCAAGTACGACCCATCCATCCATTCCGTTGAAGGGGAACGCTATGAACAACAAGCTCAATATCGCGCTGATCGCCGCTGTCCTGGCTCTGGGCGCGTGCTCGCAGAAGACGCAGGACAACGCCGCGGCCACCGCTGACAGCGCCGCTTCGGACGCTGCCCACGCCGCCGACCACGCCGCCGCGGCTGCGGATAACGCCGCTGACAAGGCTGCTGCGGCTGCCGACAACGCGGCCGATGCCGCCAGCCAGGCCGCCGAGACCACCGAGAACGCTGCGCAGTCGGCCACCGCCGACGCCGCTGCGGCCGTGTCCGAAGGTGCCGATGCCACTGCCGACAAGGCGGCCGAGGTGTCCAAGGAAGCCGAGGACGCTTCGAAGAAGTAAGCCGATCACGCTGATGCGGCCGATGCGTCGCGCAGCCTTGGGGCCCGCCTTGTGCGGGCCCTTTCTTTTTGCGCGTCCGTGGACATCGGGCCAGTGCGACACACCGCGACTGGTGCCGATGTTGCGCGCCGACATGCAGGCCGGCACGTCCGGCGCTAGGATCGGAGCACGCCGGTACCGCGGAAAGACCGGCCAATCGGTGAGCCCAGTCACAACGCGCCTGCGGGCTTTGCCGCGATAGTCTCTTGATTCCCCCGACCTGGAGATCGTGCGACATGTCCATGTGGAAAGATCAACTGTCCGGCAAGAAGGATGACCCCGGCCCGCTCCCCGAAGCCGCGCCGCCAACGACGCCCACCCCGGCGCCCTTCACGCCCGAGCCGGTCGCCAGCACGCCAACCCCGACTCCCCGCCCTGCCGCGCGCGAGGTCAAGGAATCGCTGATCGCCTCGGACCTGACCATCGAGGGCAAGATCGAAGGCACCGGACATGTCCGCATCGCCGGCACATTCAAGGGCGACGTCAACGTGCAGGGCGACCTCACCATCGAACAGGGCGCCAGACTCTCGGGCGGGGTCAAGGCGAACAAGGTCGTCATTGCTGGTGAACTCGAGGGCAACATCGAGGCGGCCAAACAGGTCGAGTTGCTGGCTTCGGGCACGCTGACCGGTGACGTGAAGTGCGGCAGCATGACCGTGGCCACCGGCGCGCGCATGCGCGGTCAGGCCGACTTCGGCTGGGATGGCAGCGAGCCGAAGAAGAAGGATCGGGATCCCGACGCGGCGTGAGCACGGCCCGTCCCGGCACGGCAGGCGCCACCCGCGCCTGCCCGCACTGCAAGGCCATGATCCTGGAGACGGCGGCGGTCTGCCCGTCCTGTCGGCACCACCTACGCTTCGATGACTCGGCAACGGTCAGCCAGCGCGAAGCCAGCCGACAGGTGCCGTTGAAGGTCGAGGGCACGGTGCATCACCCGCAGGACGCGCCCGCCTACGAGTACACCGCTGTGGTGGTGATCCGCGACGAGCGCGGACGCGAGGTCGAACGACACGTGGTCGGCGTTGGCGCCCTGCTGCCAGGCGATGCGCGCACCTTCTCGCTCGCGGTGGAGATGTTCCCGCACAACGGCGGCGTCATCCCCCGCGGCAAGCGCAGGCTGTCCTGAGGCCACAGGGCGTCGTCCACACGCGCGGCGACTCGCTGTGTGCGCGCTTCTCTCTCATTGCCCGCAAGTCGAGGCTTGCAGGTGCCAAAAAACCGCGCCAGCCGCGGGCTGTTGAACGCGCCTGGCGCGCTTACTTCCGCGCGTCCGGCCCGCAGCTGCTACAGCCGCCACAGGCCGATGCGGTGGATCTTGCCGGCGGCGCAAGCGAGCGCCCCAGGCGGCGCAGCCACGCCGGCCGACCCTCGCGCAGCATCGGCAAGGCCAGTGCGGTGCGCGCGCGGCGCGTGGCGTTGGGGAACTGTTTTTTCGCAACGACCCAGGCGCTGACCAGCACGGCCAGCGCAATCACCAGATATTGAAGGAGCAGGCCGGCCTCCATCAGCCGCCCCCCAGCATCACGGCCACCTGGTAAGTCACCAGCGAGGCCAGGTAGGCCAGGCCGAACAGATAGCCCGCCGACACTGCCATGCGCTTCCAGGAGTTGGTCTCGCGCTTGATCGTGGCCAGGGTGGACAGGCACATGGGCGCGTAGATGTACCAGACCAGCAGCGACAGCGCGGTGGCCAGCGACCAGCCGCCATGGATCAGCGGCTTGAGCGCCTCGGAGGTCACCGCGTCATCGCCGGACAGCGCGTACACCGTGGCCAGCGAGGACACGGCCACCTCGCGCGCGGCCATGCCGGGGATCAGCGCGATGCAGATCTGCCAGTTGAAGCCCAGCGGCGCGAAGATCGCGGTCATGGCATGGCCGATGCGCCCGGCCAGGCTGTAATCGATGGCTGGCAGCGTCGCGTCGGCCGGCGCGCCCGGGAAGGACAGCAGGAACCACAGCAGCACGGTCAACGCCAGGATGATGCCGCCGACGCGCTTGAGGAAGATCATCGCGCGCTCGTACAGGCCGATGGCCAGGTCGCGCAGCTGCGGAATGCGGTAGGACGGCAGCTCCAGCAGCAACGCATGCTCGCTCTTGTCGCGACGCCAGCGCTTCATCACCCACGAGACCACCAGTGCACTGACGATCGCCGCGAAATACAGGCCGAACAGCACCAGCCCCTGAAGGTTGAAGATGCCCCACACCGGCCGCGCCGGGATGAAGGCCCCGATCAGCAGTGCGTAGACCGGCAGACGCGCCGAACAGGTCATCAACGGTGCCACCAGGATGGTCGCCAGGCGATCGCGCGGGTCCTGGATGGATCGGGTAGCCATGATCCCCGGGATCGCACAGGCGAAGGAGGACAGCAGCGGGATGAACGAGCGCCCGGACAGCCCGGCCCGTGACATCAGCCGGTCCAGCAGGAAGGCCGCGCGCGGCAGGTAGCCCGATTCCTCCAGCGCCAGGATGAAGAAGAACAGGATCAGGATCTGCGGCAGGAACACGATCACCCCGCCCAGGCCGGCGATGATGCCGTCGGTGAGCAGGCTGTTGAGCGGCCCGGCAGGGAGGGCATCCCCGACCGAGGCACCCAGCCAGGCGGTCCCGGCATCGATGGCATCCATGACCGGCGTGGCCCAGGCATAGACCGCCTGGAAGATCAGGAACATCACCACGGCCAGCGCCACCAGGCCGAAGACCGGGTGCAGCAGCCAACGGTCCAGCACGTCGTCCACCCGCGCGGTGCGGGTAGGCATGGTCACCGCCAGCGCCAGCAATCGACGGACCTCGGCATGCAGGTCCGCGTCTTCGGGCGGCACATGGCGGGGCGGCTGTGGGTTGTCGACCATCCGGTCGATCTGATCGAGCAGGCTGCGCGCGCCGTTGGAGCGCACCGCCACGGTCTCCACCACCGGCACGCCGAGTTCGCGTTGCAGGACCTCCAGGTCGATGGCGATCCCGCGGTGCCGCGCGGCATCGGCCATGTTGACCGCCACGACCACCGGCCGTCCCAGGCCCAGCACCTCCAGCACGAAGCGCAGATGCAGGCGCAGGTTGGTGGCATCGACCACGCACACCAGCGCATCGGGCGCCGGTTCGCCGGGCAGGAAGCCCCGGCACAGGTCGCGGGTGATCGCCTCGTCCAGGCTGGCCGCGTTGAGGCTGTAGGCCCCGGGCAGATCCAACAGCACGTAGCCGCGGCCATCGGCACCGGTGAACCGGCCCTCCTTGCGTTCGACCGTCACCCCGGCGTAGTTGGCCACCTTCTGGCGGCTGCCGGTCAGCAGGTTGAACAGCGCGGTCTTGCCACAGTTGGGGTTGCCCACCAGCGCCAGGCGGGCGGGTTTGACGACAGCGTTCACGCGGGACGCTCCCCGCTCAGACGCACGCGGGCGGCCTCGGACCGGCGCAACGCGAAACGAGTAAAGCCCACCTGGACCAGGATCGGCTCGCCACCCATCGGACCCTGGGCGACCACCTCGACCTGCTCGCCGGCCACGAAGCCCAGCTCCCGCAGGCGCCTGGCGATCCCATCGTTGGGACCCCGGTCCTCGACCGATTCGACGATGGCCTGGGTGCGTCTTGGCAGTTCGGACAGCATCACGCGAGCGGGCTCAAATGAAAACAGTTCTCAATAGTATCACTCCCCTCGCTGGCATCGTATGTCGGGCAAGTCATGGGACAGGACGCTGCGGACCGCCGCTGGCGTACGATGCGCGCCCGCCTCGACCCGCGCCACCATGTCCACCGCCTTCACCCTGCGCCCGATCACCTCCGACGACGACGCGGCCATGGCCGCCATCATCCGCCGAGTGATGCCCGAGTTCGGGGCCGGCGGCGCGGGCTTTGCCATCAACGACCCGGAGGTGGACTGGCTCAGCCGCGCCTATGCCGCGCCGCGCAGCGCCTACTTCGTGGTCGAAGTCGATGGACAGGTGCTGGGCGGTGCCGGCGTGGCCCCGCTGGAAGGCGGCGACGCGGACACCTGCGAACTGCGCAAGATGTACTTCCTGTCGCAGGCGCGTGGCCTGGGTGCCGGGAGGGCGATGATGGCGCGTTGCCTGGAGACCGCCCGGGGTTTCGGCTTTCGCCGCTGCTACATCGAGACCCTGGACGGCATGGAGAGCGCGATGCGCCTGTACGAGAGGACTGGTTTCACCCGGCTTGATGCGCCGCTGGGCGCCACCGGGCACGGCGGCTGCGATCGCTGGTACGCACTGGCGCTCTGACCGTTCGGGCGGGCGCTGGTGCAGCGCGCAAGGCCTCGGCCGGCCATCCCGTAAACTGGGCGGCCTTTCCACGATCCCCACGAGGCCCGCGATGCAGCTATCCGACACCCGTGCCGTGATCACCGGCGGCGTCTCCGGCCTGGGCCTGGCGACCGCGCAACGCATCGTCGCCGCCGGCGGCAAGGTCACCCTGCTGGACGTCAACGACGACAAGGGCCAAGCCGCGGTCGAGGCGCTGGGCGCGGGCCGCGCGCGCTTCATCAACACCGATGTCACCGATGAGCGTGTCACCGCCGCGGCGATCGCCGCCGCCAACCAGTTCATGGGCGGGCTCAACGCGGCGATCAACTGCGCGGGCATCCTTGGCGCCGGGCGCGTGCTGGGCAAGGAAGGCCCGATGCCACTGGCGACCTTCAGCACCACGGTGATGGTCAACCTGGTCGGCAGCTTCAACGTGGCCAAGGCCGCCGCGGCGATCATGCAGCACAACCCGGCCGGCACCGACGGCGAGCGCGGCGTCATCGTCAACACCGCCTCCATCGCCGCCTATGAGGGCCAGATCGGCCAGGCCGCGTACGCCGCGTCCAAGGGCGGCGTGGTCGCCATGACCCTGCCCATGGCCCGCGAGCTGGCGCGCTTCGGCATCCGGGTGATGACCGTCGCGCCGGGCATCTTCTGGACCCCGATGGTCGACGGCATGCCCGAGGCCGTGCAGCAGTCGCTGTCGGCCTCGATCCCGTTCCCCTCGCGGCTGGGCCAGCCGGGCGAATACGCCGACACGGTGGCCTTCATCCTGGCCTCGCCCTATCTCAATGGCGAGACCATCCGCCTGGACGGCGCCACCCGCCTGGCGCCCAAGTAGGCGCCGGCGCACCTCCCTACCACCCACCAACCCAACACAGTCAAATCCATGAAAGCTGGTGACATCAAGAAGGGCAACGTCGTCGAATACAACAACGGCGTCTACCAGATCCGCGACATCGAACGCTCCTCGCCCCAGGGCCGCGGCGGCAACGTTCGCTTCCGTTTCATCATGTACAGCGTGCCGGGCGGCAACAAGCTCGATGCCAGCTTCGATGCCGACGACAACCTCACCGAGGTCGAACTGCTGCGTCGCCAGGCCACCTTCTCCTACAAGGATGGCGAGGCGTTCGTGTTCCTCGACGATGAGGACTACACCCCGTACACGCTGGACCCCGACGTCCTGGGCGACGATGCCGGCTACATCACCGAGGGCCTGAGCGGCTGCTACGTGCAGGTCATCGACGAGCAGCCGGTGGCCCTGCAGCTGCCGCAACACGTGACCCTGGAAGTCATCGAGACCCCGCCCGAGCTCAAGGGGGGCACCGCGACCAAGCGTCCCAAGCCGGCCACGCTGAGCACCGGCATCGAGATCATGGTGCCCGAGTACATCGGCACCGGCGAACGCATCCTGGTCAACACCACCACCGGCGAATTCGGCGGCCGCGCCGACTGATCGTTGTCCAGGCCCGTCCCGGGCCTGAGCGGGGGTGCAGCGGCGGCTACGCCGCCCTGCACCGGGCCCGACCACACTGGACAACGAGTTCGTACGCCGATGGGAATCCGCACGCTGGCCGCACCGCGTCCAGCCCGCGTGCATCCCTCCAGCACGCGGCTTTATGAAGTCGGGTACAAGACCGAAGCCGGCACGGCGATGCAAGCGCAGTGCCCGGACCGCGCCGACACCCTCGGTCGATTTGCGCGTCGCAAGCAGGCGCCATCCGGCGGAGCACTACGGACGCAGGGTCGGATTCGCGCCGCCGTTGAACGAATCGGTGCCGCCGTCGAGTTCCAGCCCGCCCGCTTTTCGATTCAGTATCCGCAGGCGTGACCCAAGCGCGGTGAGGTTGGCTTCGGTCCCCTCGATCTGCGCCCGAAGTGACGCCGGCAGCCACTGCAGCGCATCGGCCTGCAGGCGATCGCGCGCCTGCCGCTGCCGCTGCGCACGCGGTCCCGCGTCGGCGATCAGCGCCTCGCGCTCGGCCTGCTGCGGGAGTCCATAGCCGGCTTGCACCGCCAGCAACCGCGACGGCTGTGCGAACAGGCCTTCTTCGTCCAGCAAGGCCTGCAGGCGCTGGCCGCCTTCGCGCATGGCCGCATCCTGCCGCATCCCCGCGAAGCGATGCTTGAGGGCATCACGCGCGGTCTGTTCCTGCTGCCGGCGCGCGGCCTGCTCCAGCACCAGCAGGGCCGCGGTGGTGCGCAGGTCGCCCCGGTCGATCCAACCGGCGCGCTGGTCCGGCGGCGCGGACAACCAGGCCTCCACCTTCCGCTGGCGCACTGGCAACGCGCGGCGCACCACCTCGAACATCGCCTGATAGCGCGTGCTGGCTGCGGGGAAGAAATAGCCTTCGCGCTCGGCCTGGCGGGCATCTTTCAGCACCGAGACATCGGCCACACCGGCACGTTCCAGGCGGCGCAGCAGGCCTTTGGGCGTGATGCCCGACAGGTCCGCCTCCGCCAACCGCGGCACACCGTCGTGGAGCAGCTTGAAAGTCTCCACAGCGCAGTTGTTGGAGATGAAGCGGTAGCCCCCGTCGTAACTCCAATGCACTTGCGCGGCACGCTGCAGCAGCGTGGCGATCTCCGCGCGCGATAGCGCAAGCGGCACCGAGCGCAGGCCGCGCAGCTGCACCTGCGTGTACTCGTCGATGACCTGGGAGAGGGGCAACAGATACAGGCGCGCGGGATAGCGTCCGGTCAGTCCGCCCCAGCTGGAAAGCTGCACGTCGTTGACGAACGCACGGAACGACAGCACCCGATGGAACTGCAGGTCCAGCCGGCAATCGGGACCAAGTGGCCGCCCCGGTGCGCAGATCACCAGCCGCAGCATGCTGTGGCCCCAGCGACTCATCGGCTGGTCGTTGCCTTCGGCCAGCAGGTAGTCGACGGCATAGACACGCGCCGGATCCAGCGTCTGCGACGGCTGCCTGGCCGCCTCCTCGAAGAACGGCAGACCGGGCGCGCAGGACGTGCGGCCTGGCACCGGCATCGACAGGCGGTCAGCGAAATACGCCGCCAGCGCGGGGCGACGGCAGGCGTAGTCCGGGTCGAGCAGAAAATGCTCCAGGTTCACCGCGACGTATTCGCGCGGCGATGCCAGCTCGTAGGGATCGGGCGAGCGGTCGGTGAAGGCGTTGTGCCGCTGACGCAGCCACAGACGCGGCCAGGTGCCCACCTGCCAACCGGCCAGGTCCAGCAGGCGCGGATCACGCGACAGCCCCCCGACCGCACTGCGATCCAGCAGATGCGCCAATTCATGAATCAGTGCGGCACGCAGCGGGGCATCAGGTCCAAGGGCCGCGCGAGGTTCGCCATCGAGCAGGGAGCGCGGCAACAGCAAGCGTCCCGCCCCGGTGGTGCGCCCGTGAACCCGGGCCGGCAGATCGTCTCGCCATTGCACCGGCACGGCCCCCAGCGCCTGGCGCCAGGCCGGCGGGAGGCGTTCGGCGGCATCATCGAGCGCGGCCTGCGCCACCTGCTGTTCAGGCCCGGTCAGACCCTGCGCGTCCAGCTCCCAGTAGAGCTCCGCGCGGGCAGGCAGGCCGCAGGCCAGCCAGCACAACACCAGCCACCGCCAGCGCGGCGGCCGGCGCGTCCGGTTCACAGCGCCAGGATCGCCTGGGCCAGCTGCAGGTCCGAGGCCTCGCGCGCGGCCACGTTGCGCGCGCGCAGGTTGCGCAACGCCGCCTCCAGACGTGCACCGCGGATGGCGCCGTCACTGGCCACGAAGCTGGCCGCGTCGCCGCGTGCATCCAGGACCAGCTTGTCGTCGTCCGACGAGCTGTCCGAGGAGGCCGATGAGCCAGCCGAGCCCGCCGAGGAGGCGCCGGCCGAGGTGCCACCGGCCGAGGAGGCCCAGACCGGGGCGCTGCAGGCCAGCAGCATCGCCGTGGCGAGGAATCTACGCATGTCCAATCACTCCACTGTCATTGAGGGCAGCGGCCGGCTGCCCAAGCTGCGCAGGCTACTGCAGGCCACCGCCAGCGCGCCATCCTCCGCCGCAGGACCTGTGCACCGGCGTTCCGACGGTTGCGTCTGAAACCGCATGAAAACAGGGCTTTCGGTGTGCCAATCGCGCAACACCACGTCGTTCGGGCGCATCACGCAGCCTGGGCAGGTGCGTGGCATAGTGGCGCCCCGCTTCGCCCGACCCATGCCGTCCCCCAATGTCGAAGAAGACCTCGTTTCCGAAGGAAGACATCCGCGTCCTGCTCCTCGAGGGCGTCAGCCAGACCGCCGTGGAGACCTTCCGCGCGGCCGGCTACACGCAGATCGACTACCACACCAAGTCCCTGCCCGAAGACGACCTGAAGGCCGCCATCGCCGAGGCTCACATCATCGGCATCCGCTCTCGCACCCAGCTGACGCAGGACGTGCTCTCGCACGCGCGCCGGCTGATCGCGGTGGGCTGCTTCTGCATCGGCACCAACCAGGTCGATACCGAGGCGGCGGAACTGGCCGGCATCCCGGTCTTCAACGCGCCCTATTCCAACACCCGCAGCGTGGCCGAACTGGTGATCGCACAGTCGATCATGCTGATGCGCGGCATCCCGCAGAAGAGCGCCCAGTGCCATCGCGGCGGCTGGTCCAAGTCGGCCACCGGCAGCCACGAGGTGCGCGGCAAGACCCTGGGCATCATTGGCTACGGCCACATCGGCACCCAGGTCGGCGTGCTGGCCGAGGCGATGGGCATGAAGGTCGTCTTCCACGACATCGAAACCAAGCTCTCGCTCGGCAACGCCGTGCCGGCGGCGAGCCTGGAAGAGCTGCTGGCGCAGTCGGACGTGGTCACCCTGCACGTCCCGGAGACCCCGTCGACCAAGGACATGTTCGGCCCGGCGCAGATCGCCGGCATGAAGCCTGGTGCGCACCTGATCAACGCCTCGCGCGGCACGGTGGTGGACATCGACGCCCTGGCCGAGGCCCTGAAGTCCGGCCACGTCGGTGGCGCGGCGGTGGACGTGTTCCCGGTCGAGCCCAAGGGCAACGGCGATGCGTTCGTGTCCCCGCTGGCCGGCCTGGACCAGGTCATCCTGACTCCGCATGTCGGCGGCAGTACGTTGGAGGCGCAGGACAACATCGGCGTGGAGGTCGCGGCCAAGCTGGTGCGCTACAGCGACAACGGCAGCACCCTGTCGGCGGTGAACTTCCCCGAGGTCACCCTGCCCGGCCACGAAGGCAGCCGCCGCATCCTGCACATCCATCGCAACGTGCCGGGCGTGTTGTCGCAGATCAACGAAGTCTTCCGCCAGCAGGGCGTAAACATCGACGGCCAGTTCCTGCGCACCGATCCGCAGGTCGGTTACGTGGTGATCGACGTGACCGCCAGCGAGGAACAGGCCGGCGAACTCAAGGACGCCATGGCCGCGATCGAGGGCACCCTGCGGGTGCGCGTCCTCTACTGATCCGTGGGAGCCGCCATGGCGGCGAAGGGCTTGACCAGGAAGGCCACCGGCGCCCGTCCTGTACCAACTCCGCTCCAGCGGTAGGTGCTTGTAGGAGCCGCTACAGCGGCGATCGGGCTTCACCAGGAAAGCCCATCGCCGCTATAGCGGCTCCCACACGGCTCATCTGGCCGCCGGATCTGCGGTCATCGCCAGCCACTTGCCCGCCATCCGGCTGAGCGAGACATCCGGATCCTCCGCCACCTCGCTCACCGGCCGCCAGGCCAGGCCCAGCGACTCGTGGTTGCCGACGAAGTCCTCGCCTCCCAGCGCCCGGACCACGTAGCGCACGTCGTGATGCCAGTGCCCAGGCACCTCGCCACGCTCGGGGATCCAGTGCCGGTCGAGGTCGAAGATCGCCGCGTCCTCCACCACCAGCCCGGTCAGCCCGGTTTCCTCCTCGGCTTCCCGCAGCGCCACCCGCGCCAGGTCGATGTCGCCGTCGGCGTGCCCGCCGGGCTGCAGCCAGCGCAGCAGCTTGGCGTGATGCATCAGCAGGGTCCGTGTGCCATCGGCACTGACCAGCCAGGCCGAGGCGGTGAAGTGCCCGCTCAGGCGCCCGCGCATGAACGCGTCGGTGTGCGTCAGCAAGGCCTCGAAGTGATCGCAGACATCGGCCTCGGTGGGCCGCTGACGTCGGTAGGCGGCCAACTGGGCCGTCAACGCGGGAAGCTGGGTCATGGCAATGAAAGCGGGTGCCAGGCGCCCCGCCGTGACAGCGGCTGCGTCGGTCCCGGCAAGGGTCCAAGGTAACTTGTGCAACTGACAGTATGACGGGTAAGGTTCGGCGGTCGTATCCGCCGCGCCGAGGGGGCAACAGCGGGTTCAGATCCGCTTTTTCGCCTCGTCCTAGGGGAACACCGCATGCTGTTCTGGCGCGTCAAGCCGCTTGAGAAAATCCTCGAAACCGCCGAGAAGAAGGCGCTGACCCGCCAGCTCGGCGCCTTCCAGCTAACCATGCTGGGTATCGGCGCGGTCATCGGCACCGGCATCTTCGTGCTGACCGCCGAGGCCGGCCAGAAGGCCGGCCCCGGCCTGATGATCGCCTTCGTGATCGCCGCGGTCGTCTGTGCGCTGGCCGCGCTGGCCTATGCCGAACTGGCCTCGATGATCCCGGTGTCCGGGTCGGCCTACACCTACACCTATGGCGTGCTGGGCGAACTGCTGGCCTGGATCGTGGGCTGGGCCCTGGTGCTGGAATACGCGGTGGCCGCCGGCGCGGTCGCGGTGGGCTGGTCGGGCTACATGAATGGCCTGCTCAACAGTGCGGGGTTCGGCCTGCCCGAAGCGCTTCAGGTCGGCCCTCAGGCCGGCGGCGCCTTCAACCTGCTGGCGTTCCTGATCTCGCTGGTGGTGACCGGCCTGCTGGTGCTGGGCACCTCCAAGAGCGCCTGGGTCAACGCGATCCTGGTCTCGTTGAAGATCGTCGCCCTGATCCTGTTCATCGCCGTGTCCGTGCCCGCGGCCAAGGACGCCAACTTCCAGCCGTTCCTGCCGACCGGCTGGGGCAGCCCCATGGGCGGCATCGGCGTGCTGGGGGCAGCCGCCTCGATCTTCTTCGCCTACGTGGGCTTCGATGCGGTTTCCACCGCCGCTGAGGAAACCAAGAACCCCAACCGCAACATCCCCATCGGCCTGATCGGCTCGCTGGTGATCTGCACCCTGTTCTACCTGTTGGTCGGCTACGGCGCGGTCGGTTCGATGGGCGCACAGCCGCTGATGGACGCCACCGGCGCCGCCCTGGCCCCGGGCAGCACCGAGTTCGCCGCCGCCTGCGCCCTGCCCGAGCACGCCGAAGCGCTGGTCTGCAGCCATGAGCCGCTGGCCCACGTGTTGCGCGTGCTGGGTTTCGCCGGGCTGGGCAACGCCATCGGCATCGTCGCCGCCCTCGCCCTGCCGACGGTCATCCTGATGATGATCTTCGGCCAGACCCGCATCTTCTTCACCATGTCCCGCGACGGCCTGCTGCCGCAGTGGCTGGCCAAGGTGCATCCCAAGTTCCACACCCCGCACCGGATTACCTTGATCACGGGAATCTTCGTGGCGTTGTTCGGGGCGATGTTCCCGGTCGGCATCCTGGCGGACATCTCCAACTCCGGCACGCTGTTCGCTTTCATCATGGTGGCCGTGGGCGTGCTGGTGCTGCGCGTGAAGCAGCCCAACCGCCCGCGTCCGTTCAAGACGCCGCTGGCGTGGCCGATCTGCATCCTGGCCATCGCCGGCTGCCTGCTGCTGTTCGTCAACCTCTCCGGCTACACCATCGCGCTGTTCTTCGGCTGGGCGGTCATCGGCCTGGTCGTGTACTACCTGTACGGCTATCGTCGCAGCCATATGATCCCGGGCAACGAGCCGCCGGACGACGGCGAGTCGATGCCGCCGGAGCCCAAGTTCCACGAGGGCCCCCAGGCCTGATCGGCCCAACGCGGCAACGCATGAATGGAAACGGCGCGGTCACCCGCGCCGTTTCCACATGCGGGTAAAATTCCGCGCATGAACGCCCTGCCCTACGATGCCGCGCGCCTGGACGTGCTGGCCGACGAGATCACCGCCAACGTCGCCGAGCTGGCGCGCCTGGGTTGGACCCCGGCCACCAGCAGCAACTTCTCCGAACGTCTGGACGATCGCCATGCGGCGATCACCGTCTCCGGCGCGGACAAGGGTCGCATGGGCCGCGAGCACATCATGGTGGTGGACTTCGAGGGTGCGCCGGTGGCGACCGACAAGCGCCCTTCGGCCGAGACCCTGCTGCACACCCAGCTGTACAAGCGCTTCCCCGAGGTGGGCTGCGTGCTGCACACCCACTCGCCGGTGCAGACCATCGCCTCGCGCCTGTATGCCGGCGCCGGCCACCTTCGCCTGGAAAGCTACGAGCTGCTCAAGGCCTTCCACGGGAACAGCACCCATGAGATGGCCGTGGACGTGCCGGTGTTCGCCAACACCCAGAACATGCAGGTGCTGGCCGCGCAGGTGGACGCGCTGCTGGACGAGCGCCCGCTGTGGGGCTACCTGATCGATGGCCACGGCCTGTATGCCTGGGGCCGGACCATGGCCGAGGCGCGGCGCCACCTGGAGGCGTTCGAATTCCTGTTCCACTGCGAGCTGGAGCTGCGCAAGCTCGGCTGTCGCAGCTGACCACGCCCGATCACTGCGTTCTGCATTGCACCACGCCGCCCGTCGGGCCGGCTTGCTACGCTTCGCGCCCTGCTCCCTTTCCGCCTGGAGTCCCCCATGAGCCGTCTTCGCATCTTTGACCACGCGCAGCCGGAAACCCCCCTGTTCGCCAGCTACGACCCGGACTTCATCGCCACCGAGCTGGAGAAGATCGGGGTGCTGTTCGAGCGCTGGCAGGCGTCCAAGCCGATCGAGCCCGGTGCCTCGCCGCAGGAAGTGATGGACGCCTACCGCGCCGACATCGACCGGTTGGTGACCGAACGCGGCTTCAAGTCCGTCGACGTGGTCAGCATCGCCCCCGACCATCCGGCGCGCGCCGAGATGCGCACCAAGTTCCTGGACGAGCACTTCCACAAGGAAGACGAGGTCCGCTTCTTCGTCGCCGGCTCGGGCCTGTTCACCCTGCACGTGGAGGACAAGGTCTACGAGATCGAATGCGTAAAGAACGATCTGATCGCCGTGCCCGACGGCACCAGGCACTGGTTCGACATGGGCGAGTCGCCGAGTTTCGTGGCGATCCGCTTCTTCACCGAGCCGGATGGCTGGGTGGGCCACTTCACCGGCGAGACCATCGCCGCACGCTTCCCCCGCTACGTACCGGAGTCTTCGCACTGATGACAACGATCCAGGCCGTCGTCACCGACATCGAAGGCACGACCAGCAGCATCACCTTCGTCAAGGACGTGCTGTTTCCCTATGCGCGCCAGGCGCTTCCCGACTTCGTGGCACGCAACGCCGAGGAACCGGATGTGCGCGCCCTGCTCGATGCCCTGACCGAAGAAGTGCCCGAGGCCGCCAATGACGCGGCACGCGTGGCGCTGCTGCAGACCTGGATCGACGAGGACCGCAAGCACACCGTGCTCAAGGCCTTGCAGGGGATGATCTGGGAGGCCGGCTATCGCGAGGCCGAGTTCACCTCGCACATGTATCCGGACGCGGTCGAGGCCCTGCAACGCTGGTATGCCGAAGGCGTGGCGCTGTACGTGTACTCCTCCGGATCGATCGCCGCGCAGAAGCTGCTGTTCGGCTACAGCGACGCCGGCGACCTGACCCCACTGTTCTCCGGCTTCTTCGACACCACGACCGGGCCCAAGCGCGACACCGCCAGCTACCGTGCGATCGCCCAGTCCATCGGCGATGCGCCGGAGGAGATCCTGTTCCTGTCCGACGTGGTCGAGGAGCTGGACGCCGCGCGCCAGGCGGGGCTGCAGACCGTCCTGGTCGACCGCCTCGAGGACTACGCGCAGCCGCGCACCGGCGAGGCCACCGGCGGGCATCCCCGGGTCACCGATTTCAGCCATATCGCGCCTGCGTTGGAATAAGCCGGACCCGCGCTTTTCGAGAACGATTCGCGTTTCTTCATCGATCGATGTGATGGCCTAGACTGCGCCCCGCGTCCTCCGCCAGCAGCCTGCCAGCGAGGACGCGCGCCGGTCACCGCCCGCCAGCTTCAGCCAGCCAGCAGACCGTTTCGAACGCCCCGCAAGGGGCGTTTCGCGTTTCCGGCCCCGTCATTGCGGGCGCGTCGCCGGACGCGCGCGCCCGGCATACCAGCGGGCGATCACTTCGCGCTCGTCCGGGGTCATCTGCGTGGCATTGCCCATCGGCATGTTGCGCAGTTCCACCACCTGACGGTTGATCCGCTGCGCGTTGTCCTGGACCTGCTGGAAGGTGTCCAGCTTCAGCACCCAGGATGCATAGACCATCTGCGTGGCGTGGCTGGAATGGCAGGCCTGGCAGTGCTGCACCACGATCGACATCACCGCCTGCTGCTCCGCCGTCAAGGACATGGCCGCCACCGGCTGCGCTGTCGGGACTGGCGCGTCCTGCGGCGCTGCGATTTCCCATACCAACACGACGGCGACCAGGCCCGCGGCGATCATCGGCAGTGCCCAGGTCCGACGGCCACGGCGCCAGCGCGCCGCGAACCACGCCAGCAGCGCGAAGGCGAGCAGCGTGGCAAGGACGATCAGGCCAATGGCCATGGGCAGGACTTCGAAGACAGGGGCATCGCGAACAAGGGAAGGACATCATCACCGTCGGCGCGAGCGCACCGTCGGGTGTGGCATCAGTTTAGCGGGCCGCCACCTCGACCGCCCGCGCAGCCCTGCCCTCAACTGCCGCGATAGGTCGAATAGCCGAACGGCGACACCAGCAGCGGCACGTGGTAATGGCCTTCCCCGGTGATGCCGAAATCCAGCGCAATCACGTCGAGAAACGGCGGCTCCGGCAGTGCGGCGCCCGCGCTGCGGAAATAGTCGGCCACCGCGAACACCAGCCGGTAGCGCCCCGCCGCCAGGACATGCTCGCGCAGCGCCGGGCAGCGGCCATCGGCGTCGGTCACGCCCTGCCACAGCGCGGTGCCAGCGCCATCCAGCAGCTGCACGGCCACCCCCGCCGCCGGGCCGCCGCGACTGGTGTCCAGCACATGGGTGGAAAGCGAGGTCATGCCGCGGACTCCTGCAGGGGCGGCCACTGGCCGGTGAATTCTTCCTCGTCGAAGGCCAGGAAGTCATGCACCACGGCCTGGCGATCATCGACGAACAGCTGGTTGGCCACCGCCTGCGCCAGCCGCGGCAGCGCGTATTTCAGGCCCGACAACGCCGCAGCCGACAACCCCAGGTTGATCAGCGCCGAGTAGTTGAACGCGAACAGGCCATGCAAGTGCGCCGCGACCTGCGCATCGCGCGGCTGCAGCTCGAAGCCCGGTCCCAGATAGGGATGCGCATCGAGCAGCGGGTTGGCGATTTCCGCGGGCGGCGTGTAGCGGTCGCGCCAGCGGGCGATGCCCGGCGCCAGTTCGGCCAGCTCCGGACGCAGGTCCGGATCGGTCACCAGTCCGGTGGCGATGGCCAGGAAATCGAACACCTGCTCGCCCTGCGGCGTGGTCACCACGGCCTTGCCGTCGCGCTCTGCAACCGACAGCCACGGCGCGCCCAGATGCAGGTGGAAGCCTGGCATCGCCACCGCGCGGGCGTAGGTGTCGTTGGTCGGCGGCTGGTTGCGGGCGAAGAAGCTCGCCATCAGCGCGTACTTGTCGGCATCGGGCAATGCGGGGAAGCGCGCGATGATGCCGGCCTGCTCCATGTGCCGGATCGGATTGACCCGCGGCAGCTGCGCGCGACGCACAAACACATGCGCCTGCGCGACACCCCGCTGCAGCGCGTACTGCGCGTTGTCGAACGAGGATGCGCCCCCGCCAAGGATGCCGATGCGCTTGCCGGCCAGCGCGTCGTAGTCCAGCGGGCCGGACGTGTGGGCGTACAGCGTGGGCGGCAGCTTGTCCGACACGAACCTGGGCACCACCCATTGCCCGCCGCCCTGGATGCCGGTGGCCAGGATCACCTTGCGCACCAGCAGCGCGCCGCCACCATCCAGGTGCAGGCGATGCAGGCCGGATTCGGGCACCGGCTCGACGCGGACCAGCCGCGTGTCGTTGCGCACCGGCAGGTCCAGAACGCGCCGATACCAGCGCAGGTAGGCCATCCAGTCCTCGCGCGGGATCTTGTCCAGCGCCTCCCAGCCGGCGGCGCCGTGCTGGGCCTCCCACCAGCTGCGGAAGGTCAGCGACGGAATCCCCAGGTCGATCGAGGTGATCTGCTTGGGCGTGCGTAGGGTGACCATGCGCGCATAGCTGACCCAGGGGCCTTCGCGGCCTTCCGGACACTCGTCGATGACCAGCAGGTTGGAGACCCGCTCGCGCATCAGCGCGAACGCCGCGCCCAGCCCGCTCTGTCCGCCGCCGACGATGACCACGTCGAATACATGGCCCGCCTCGCTGGCGCGCGGACGCGTCCAGTCCGGCTTGCCATGGTCCAGGCAGGCCAGGTCGTGGGCGAGACGGCGTTCCAGCTCGGCCAGACTCACGCGTGCGTGCCCTCCAACGAGACGTGCGCGGACACGACCTTCCAGCCCTCGGCAAAACGCACCCAGCTCTGGCTCTGGCGGCCGCGCCGGGTGGCGCCTTCGCGGAAGAACTCCGCGTTGGCGGTGGCGAAGTCGCGCCCGAACGTGGCGATCTCCACCCGTCCGAGCCTGCGCTGCGGCGAGCCGCCGCGCCCGACGCGGAACGCGCGGATCTCCTCGATGCCGTACAGCACCTCGCCCACCCCGTAGCGCACCGTGGTCGGCGCGGCATGGAACAGGCGATCCATCGTGGCGATGTCGTCGGCCATCAGCGCCTGCTCGTAGGCATCGAAGGCCGCGCGGACCTCGGCCACGATGGCCGGGTCGTTGATCGCCGGCTTGCCTGCGGCACTCATGCGGCCAGTTCCGCGTTCCAGGCGGCCAAGGCGGCTTCCACGCCAGCGCCCGGCGGGCAAGTGAAGCCCTCCATGCGCAGCACGGTCTTCAGCGCGCCCAGGGTGATGAGTACCTTGTGCTTGGCCGCGTTGTAGCCCATCGCGCCGATGCGCCAGACCTTGCCCTGCAGCGGACCGAACGCGGTCCCGATCTCGATCTCGAAATCCTCGCGCATGCGCTTGCGCACCGCTTCGCCATCCACGCCGGTGGGGATCACCAGGCCGGTGACGTTGGTCATGCGATGACGGTCGTCGCCGAACACCTCCAGCCCCAGCGCCCGCGCGCCGGCGGTCACCGCCGCACCGGCGGCGCGATGGCGCGCGTAGCGGCGTTCCAGGCCTTCCTGCAGCGCCACGCGCGCGCACTCGCGGGCGCCGTAGAGCATGCTGGTGGCCTCGGTGTGGTGGTTCAGGCGCTTGTCCGACCAGTAGTCCATGACCATGGCCAGGTCGAAGTAGTTGGACAGGATGCGCGGGCCGTCGCCATCGTCGATGTCATCGCGCGCGATGCCGCGCTCGACATGACGCCGCGCGAAGATGTGCGCAGCGGCCGCCTCGGACACGGTGATCGGCGCCGAACCTGACGGCCCGCCCAGGCATTTCTGCAGACCGCCGCTGACCACATCAACCTCCCAGCGATCGGCCGCGATCTCCATGCCGCCGATGGTCGCGGTGGCATCCACGTAGGACAGCGCGCCGTACTGCCGGCACAGCGCGCCGAAGCCTTCCAGGGGCTGGGCCATGGTGGTGGAGGTGTCGCCGTGGATGGTGGCGACCACCTTCGGCCGCACGCGTTTGAGCGCGTCCTCGATGACGTCCAGCGGCACCACCTCGCCCCAGCGCGCTTCGACGGTTTCGATCTTCGCGCCGATGCGGCCCAGGATCTCCCCCAGCAGCAGGCCGAAGCGGCCGAAGTTCACCACCAGCACCGTGTCGCCCGGCGCCACCAGCGAGACCAGCGCCGCCTCGATGCCGGCGCGCGCGGTGCCGTCGATCAGGAAGGTCTGTGCGTTGCGCGTGCCGAAGATCGGACGGTACAGCGCCATGACCTCGTTCATGTACGCGGTCATCTCCGGATCGAACTGCCCCAGCAGGTCGGCGGACATGGCGCGCAGCACGCGCGGGTGGGCGTTGACCGGGCCAGGGCCCATCAGCAGGCGCTGGGGGGGATCGATCTCGCCAAAAACGTCAGTTGCCACGGGTTGCTCCCAATCGTTCGATGAAATCCAGCATGGCCGCCACGGCCGCGCCGGCGTCGGCCGCGCGCGCGCGCTCGGCCGGGTTGTGTGAGATGCCGCCGTCGCAGCGGATGAACAGCATCGCGGTCGGGCACAGGGCGCGCATCACCATCGCGTCGTGCCCCGCCCCGGAGACCAGCCGGCGTGGCGCGATGTCCTGCGCTTGCACCGCCTGCGCCAGCAGTTCGATCAGGTGCACATCGCAGGGGCTGGCGGCCAGGTCCTGCACCTGCTTGGCTTCGACCTGGATCCCGCGCGTCGCGGCGATCGCCTCGAAGCGGCGCAGGATGTCCGCCGCGCCCGCATCACGCGTGGGGTTGTCGCCCGCGCGCACGTCCAGCGAAAACGTCACTCGTCCAGGCACCACATTGGTCGCACCCGGCAACACCTGCAGGCGGCCGACGGTGGCGACCAGGTCGCTGTCGGCCTCGCGCGCCACCACCTCGACCGCCAGCACGCACTCGGCGGCGGCGGTGAGCGCGTCCAAGCGCAGCGGCATCGGCGAGGTGCCGGCATGGCCGGCGCGCCCACGCACGCTCACTTCGAAGCGCAGCTGCGCGGCGATCCCGGTGACCACGCCCAGGGCCAGGCCTTCGGCTTCCAGCACCGGGCCCTGTTCGATATGCGCTTCGAGATAGCCGATCACCTCATCGCTGCGGCGCGCGGCCTGCCCGAGCTGGGCCGGGTCGAGCTCCCAGGCCTGCAGCGCCTGCGCGACCGACACGCCGGCCGCGTCGGCCACGCCCTCAATGGCGTCTGGCACCAGCGTGCCGGCCACGGCGCGGCTGGTGAACATCGAGGCGGGAAAGCGCGAGCCCTCCTCGTCGCCGAAGGCGATCACCTCGATGGCGAACGGCAGGCGAATGCCTTCGGCCTGCAGCCAGGCCACGCACTCGATGCCGAGCATGATGCCCAGGGGCCCGTCATAGCGGCCGGCGTCACGCACGCTGTCCAGGTGGCTGCCGATCAGCAGCGCCGGCGCGTCCGGCGTATCGCCTTCGTAGCGGCCGATCAGGTTACTGGCTGCGTCCATGCGCACGGCCATGCCGGCCTCACGCATCCATTCGGCCACTTGGGCCTGCGCGGCGCGATGGGCGGGCGTGAGCCAGGCCCGATACAGCCCGGTGTCCGAATCCGTGAACGGCGCCACGCCCAGCGCATCGCAGCGGGCGATGGCGCGGGCGCCGGCCTCGGCGTGCGTCAGGGCGGGCGCGGCGCTCATGGCTGCGCCTGCTTCGGCACCGCAGCGGGTGCCAGGGCGGCTTCCACCAGCTTGAGCACGCCTGCCTTGTCCACGTCCAGGCAGGCGGTGGCGTTCGGTGCACCGGCGCCGACGCGGGTCATGCCGTCATCGTCCACGGTGATGTGCAGCGGCACCGGCTTGCACACGGACGGCGCCAGCAGGCGCGCGACCGGCACCACGTCGAACAGCGTGGGCGTGGTGCCCCACGGGCTGCGCTCGGCCCACAGCGTGTACAGCGCCGACAGCGGCGCGGCATACGGCGTGTGCGCGGCGAAGATCCGCGCCTGCAGCGGCGCCGGCAGCGCGATCTCGGTCGAGTCCAGCGGCTGCACTTCCACCTTGACCCCACTGGCCAGCAGGTCGCGCAGGGCCTGCGGCGCCAGCTTGATGTTGTATTCGGCGCTGGGCGTGTCCGAGTTGGTGCCCGCCTGCGGGCCGTAGCCACGATGGATCGAGCCGCCCATCAGGATCACCTGCTTGAGGCGCGCGAAGGTCCGCGGGTCCTGCTTCAGCGCGGCATCGACGGTGGTCAGCGCTCCCAGCGCCAGCAGGGTCACCGTGCCAGTGGGCGCCTGCCTGAGCGTGGCCAGCATCGCGTCCACGCCATCGGTGCGCACCTGCGGCGCGGGGCTGCGCAGCCAGCCAGCCTGCCCGATCTCGCCTTCGCGCGTGCCGATGGCTGGGCCGGCGGCCAGGGGGACGTCGGTATGTCCGGTGTCCTTCAGCAACTGGGCGATCAACTGCGCGCGGGTCTGCGTGTCGCCATAGGCGGTGGTCACCAACAGCGGCTTGAGCCGCGGCGAGGCCAGCACCAGCGACAGCGCGAAGCCGTCATCGATGTCGGTGCCGAAGTCGTTATCCACAATCACCGGGATCGGCGCGGGCTTCGCCGCGTCGGCCGCGCAGGCCAGGCCTGCGTGCAGCAGCAGGACAGCCGCAAGGGCGAGCGCTTGCAGGCCACGGCGCGGTCGCACGTTGCGCATACCGGAGTTGGAACGAAAGGAATTCAAGGACATGGATTGCATCGAGGAAACGGCGGGCCGCCCATGATGCGCTGCGGGCGTCAGGCTCACCATCCGGCCACCGCACCATCGCTGCGCGGATCGCTCGCGCCGCTGAGCGTGCCATCGGCCTCGCGCACCAGCGCGCCGGCATGGCCCATGACCGAGGTATAGGCCGGCAGCAGTTCGACGTGGTGGCCGGCGGCGTGCAGCGCTTCGACCACGGCCGGATCGAAGCGGTCCTCCAGCTTCAGCGAGGTGCTGTTCTCGCCCCAGGTACGGCCCAGCAGCCAGCGCGGCGCGCTGACCGCCTGCTGCAGTGGCATGCCGAAGCGCGCGTATCGGCTGAACACCGCCGCCTGCGTCTGCGGCTGGCCTTCGCCGCCCATGGTGCCGTAGCTCATCACCCGGCCATCGTCGAACACCGCCAGCGCGGGATTGAGCGTGTGGAACGGCTTGCGGCCGGGCTTGAGCGCGTTCCAGCCATCGAGCGCCAAACGGAAGCTGCAGCCACGGTTCTGCCAGGTGATGCCGCTGCCCGGCAGCACCAGCCCGGAGCCGAATTCGAAATAGGTCGACTGGATGCAGCTCACCGCCTGCCCGCGCGCATCGATGGCGCCGAACCAGCAGGTGTCGCCGGCCTGGGAGGGCTGCGGCCATGGCAGCGCCTGGCGCGGATCGATGCGTGCGGCCATCGCGTCCAGCGCGGCTGCATCGTCGAGCAGCGCCTGCGCATCCAGCGTCATCCACGCCGGATCGCCGACATGTTGATCGCGGATCAGGAATGCCTGCTTGGTCGCCTCGACCAGCCCATGCAAGTGCGCGAAGCCCTCGCCTTCGGCCACGTCCAGCCGCTCGAACAGCGCCAGGATCAGCAGCGAGGCCAGGCCCTGCGTCGGTGGCGCGTGGTTGTAGAGCGTGGCCGCGCGCAGGCGGACCTGCAGCGGCACGCTGGCTTCTGCGCGATGCGTTTTGAGGTCGTCCAGCGTGAGCGGGCTGCCCAGCGCCTGCAAGTCGGTGGCGAGATCTTCGCCCAGCGCACCGCGGTAGAAATCGTCCAGGCCTGCACTCGCGAGTTGTTGCAGGGTGGAGGCCAGCGTGGGCTGGCGCAGCAGTTCGCCTTCGCGCAGCGCGCGGCCTTCGGGTTCGAAGATGGCCGCGTAGGCGCCGGGCTGCACGCGCAGTTCAGCGCCCTTGCTCGCCGCGATCTGCGCGCCGCCGGCGGTGACCGGCACGCCGGCCTGGGCGTGGTGGATGGCATCTTCCAGCAGGCGCGCCAGCGGCAGGCGGTTGCCCTCGCCTTGCAGCGCCTTGGCCCAGCCGGAGACCGTGCCGGCCACGGTGTTGGCCGCACCCGGCCCGCGCCAGGGAATCGTGTCCTGGCCGGCGTAGAACGCCAGGCCTGCCGCCTGCGCACTGCGCCCGCAGGCATCGATGGCGTGCACGCGGCCATCGGCTTCGCGGACCAGCCAGAAGCCATCGCCGCCCAGCCCGGTCATGTGCGGATACACCACCGCCAGCGTCGCGGCGATGGCCACGCAGGCTTCGACCGCGGTGCCGCCGTCGCGCAGCACATCGCGCCCGGCCTGCGTGGCCAGATGGTGCGGGGCCACGGCCATGCCGCGGCGGGCACGCAAGGTGTGCAGCATCAGGCGGCCCCTCCCGCGGGCGCATGCACGCCGGTGAGGCCGCGGGCCTCCAGCGTGCGGGCCACCGCGAACAGCCGATCCTCGCGCCCGGGCGCGGCAACCAGCTGCACGCCCAGCGGCAGCTGCCCGGGACGCCACAACGGCACGGCCAGCACCGGGCAGCCGGCCAGGCCCAGCGGCTGGGTGAAGATGCCCAGGTTGGCCCGCGCCGACACCGGCTGGCCATCGATCTCGATGGTGGCCTGGTCGATGCGCGGCGCCACGCAGGGCACGGCCGGCGCGATCAGCACGTCCACTCGCTCCCACAGCCGCGCCATCGCCGCGCGGAACCACGCCGCGAAGTGCTGGACCTGCGCCAGCACCGGGGCCGGCTGCAACATTCCCGCCAGTAGGCGGTCGCGCACGGCCGGATCGAAGCCATCCGGATGATCCTGCAGCGCCTGGCGATGCAGCCACGCACCCTCGATGGCGGTCATGACGAAGGCCGCCATGCGCGAGTGCTTCGCCTCTGGCAGTTCGACCGTGTCCTGAACATTCAACGCCGCCGCGATGGCGTCCAGCCCGGCACGCAGGTCCGGATCCAGGTTCGCGTCGAACCAGCCGCCCAGCCGTGCGATGCGCAGGCCCGCCACCTCGACCGGCGCCAGCGCCGCCTCGGCCATCACCTCATGCACGGTCTGCAGCATGTCCAGCGAGCGCGCGAATGGCCCGGCCACGTCCAGCGCATCCACGAACGGAAACACCCCTTCCAGCGGCACCTGCCCATGCGTGCTGCGCAGGCCGTAGATGCCGCACAGCGCGGCCGGCACGCGGATCGAGCCGTTGGTGTCCGAGCCCAGCGAGAACGGCACCAGCCCCGCTGCCACCGCCGCCGCCGAACCACCCGACGAGCCACCCGCCAGCCGCTGCACATCATGCGGATTGCGCGTGGTGCCGAAGTGCGCGTTGACCGTGGCGAAGCCATAGGCGAATTCGTCCATGTTGGTCGTGCCCACCAGCACCGCGCCGGCCTGCTTGAGTCGGCGCACGACCTTGGCATCGCGCGTGGCAGGCGCCGCGTCGATCCGTATCGCCGCGCCGGCGGTGGTGGTCAGGCCGGCCACGTCGAACAGGTCCTTGACCGCGAACGGCACACCGGCCAGCGGCGCATCGGGACTCGCATTGGAGGTGCTGCCGGCCTCGAAGATGCGGGTAAAGGCCACCAGTTCCGAGTTGCGCGCGTGCAGCGTCGCGACCAGCTCGGGCAGCTCCACGCGCTGGTCGGCGGCCACATCGCCCGCCGCCGGCAGCGGTGAGAAATCGAAGGTGGCCAGCGCGTCCACGTAGCCAGCCAGCAATTCAAGGTTCTGGGACACGCCAGGGCGCGTCGAAGGGTCTGTCATGTTCACAGGGCCAATGTAAGACGCGGGCTGCGGCTGCGCGAGCAGCACACGGTGATCTGGCGGTTGCCCGCCTTCTCCGTCTCGCTCTGCACCGAGTCGCGATGGTCCGGCATGCCTTCGACCACGTCGGTCAGGCAGGCGCCGCAGATCCCCATCTCGCACGACAGGCTCAGCGGCACACCGGCCTCCCCCAGCACCTGGGCGATGGTGCGATCGGCCGGCACGCAGTAAACCTGCCCGGAGGACGCCAGCTGCACCTCGAACGCCGCATCCTTCGCGGCCGCATCGGCCGACGTCACCGGCACCACCGGGGCGAAGGCCTCGCTGTGGATGCGCGACGCGTCCCACCCCCGCGCCTGCGCGGCGGCGGTGATGTGGTCCATGAAGGCCGCCGGCCCGCACAGGTAGAGCTGATGGTCGTTCCCTGCCCCGTCCAGCGCCCCGGGCAGCACCTGGCGCGCGTCGCGGCCTTCCTCGGCGCTGTGCAGGTGCACGCGATCGCCCAGCTCGCCCTGCAGCTGGCGCAGGAAGGCGATCTCCTGTCGGCTGCGCACGTAGTAATGCAGTTCGAAGGATGCCCCGCCCGCCAGCAGCTGGTGGGCCATCGCCAGCAGCGGGGTGATGCCGATGCCGCCGGCCACCAGCACGTGGTGGCCGCCGGGTCTCAGCGCGAACAGGTTGCGCGGCGTGGAAATGGTCAGCGCCTGGCCCACGCGCAGGCGCTCGTGCACGCTGGCCGAACCCCCGCGCGAGGCCGGCTCCCGGCGCACGCACAACACGTAGCGCGAGCGGTCGGCTGGCGGGCTGGCGATCGAATACTGGCGGATCAATCCGCCCGGCAGATGCACGTCCACGTGCGCGCCGGCCTCGAACGCCGGCAGCGCCGCGCCATCGGCGCGCATCAGTTCCACCGCCACGTTGCCCGCGCCCTGGCGGCTCATGGCGTCGATCACGACCTCCAGCGTCTCCATCGCCATCAGACCAGGAAGAACTCGCCGAAGCCCATCTTCTTCAGGCCGCGACGGTAGGCGATGGAACTGCGGTCGGCGGGGATGTGCGCTTCCAGCGCCATGTCCAGCGGCAGGCGCTCGGGCCGCTGCAACTCCACCATCGCCCGGTCCTCCTCGAAGATGCGCAGGTTGAACGCGTGCACTTCTTCCACCGGCTGCTCCAGGTTGAAGTTGCGCGCGATCGGCACGAACAGCCGCGTCTTGCGCGCCGACACCGGCGAGGCGCAGTTGAGGATCACCAGCCGCTGCTCGCCCGGGAAATGGATGGTCAGCGAGGCGGTGAACGGCAGGTGCGTCTCGAACCGCCGCAGCCAGGCGAAGTCGGCCGGCGCCAGGTGGCGGAAGCCCTCGCTGTAGTTGCTCACGCTGCTGATGTAGTCGGCGCGGAAGCCGTGCTCGGTCTCCACCGTGGTGTAGTCCGGCACCAACTGGTTGTCCGGATCGGCGAAGGTGTCGGTGTGGATCCAGGCGAAGTGCGCCACATCCAGAAAGCCTTCCACCTGGCGGCCGGCAAAGCCGTTGATGTCGAAGGCCGGGCAGTTGATCTGCTGGAAGCCGGCATCGTCCCAGTGCGGCATCACCGGCAACGGCGCCGGGCTGTCGGCGTCTGGCGCCAGGCACACCCAGACCAGGCCGTAGCGCTCCACCGCCGGATACGTGGCCAGGTTCAACTTGGCCGGGATGGCCTGATTGGGGCTGGAGGGAATGCGGTTGCAGCGTCCGCCCGCGCCGAAACGCAGGCCGTGGTACGGGCACACCACGCCTTCTTCGTCGTGACTGCCCATGCTCAGCGGCACGCCGCGGTGCGGGCACACATCGCGCGCCACCACCACCTCGCCCTTGACCCGGTACACCACCAGCGCCTCGTCCAGCAGCGTGGCCTTGGACGGCGCGCCGGTGATCTCGCTGGCGTTGGCCACCGGATGCCACTGGCGGGCCAGCAGCTGCCAGTCGCTGGTCGTGAAGGTGCTGCCCGGCGGCAACAGACTGTGCGGATTGGCGGGATGGGGGACGGCAGACATGGCGCGGCGACCTGGCGAAAAAACGCGGAAGTGCGGGGTTGCGGCCCTACCTTGCGACGCGGCGCTTGTTGCAGTCCATTCAAGATTTTTCAATCATGCGTTGCAAAAAACAGAACAGGCCAACCCCGTGCTGCCCTTCTCCCGCTTCGCCAGCTACTTCATCGAGGTCGCCCGCTTGGGCAACCTGCGCAAGGCCGCCGAGGTGCTGCATGTCTCGCCCTCGGCCATCCACCGCCAGATCCAGGGCGCCGAGCAGCAGCTGGAGGTGGAGCTGTTCGAGCGTCTGCCCACCGGCATGAAGCTCACCGCCGCCGGCGAGCTGCTGCTGGGCGACCTGCGCCGCTGGCGCAAGGAGCACACCCGCACCCTGGAGCGCGTGGGCGACCTGCGCGGCCTGCGCCGCGGCCACGTCAGCATCGCCCTGATCGACGCCCTGAGCGAAGGCTTCGTGCCCCAGCTGCTGGCCGAGTTGACCCGCGAGTACCCCGGCTTCTCCTTCGACCTGCGCGTGGTGGGTAACCGCTACGCCAGCGAGCAGGTCGCCGCGGCCGAGGTCGACTTCGGCCTGCTGCTGGATCCAGTGGAACACGGCAACCTGGAGGTCCGCGCCGCCATCGACATCCCCGTCGGCGCCGTGCTGCCGCCCGGCCACGCCCTGGCCCGCGAAACCACTATCGCCATGAGCCGCCTGCTGGACGAACGCCTGCTGGTGCCTGCTGCCCCGCTGGTGATCGAGGAACGCACCCGCAGCCTGTACGTGCGCCACGGCGTGGACCCGCGCCGCGTCACCACCTGCAACGACACCCGCCTGATCCGCTCCCTCATCCGCGATGGCGGTGGCGTCGGCATCCTAAGCCTGGTCGATGTCGCCCATGACGTGGAACAAGGCCAGCTCGCCTTCGTCCCCCTGCACGGCTGGCAGGCCCGGCCGCTGCAACTGGCGGTGTGTACCGCGCCGCGGCGTCAGCCGAGCCGCGCTGCGCAGCTGGTGCTGGCCAGGATGGTGGCGGCGTTGCAGGGGCTGCCGGGACGGTTGGTGGGGAAGCCGGCGAAGAAGGTCGGTGCCAGAAGGACGCGAAGCCGCTGAAGGCGCCAGTTCCCCTCTACGCTCGTCATTCCCGCGAACGCGGGAATCCATGGACTTCAACTAGCCTCAGAGATAGATGAGGAAAAGTCGACTCTGACCATTTTTTTGCTGTTGCAAAGAGAACGGGGGCAGCGTGAAATGAGGCCGGGCCGCCCCCTGGTTGGTTAGTTCGGACGTTGGGTTCCGACGCCAGGGACGGGGGCATTAGATTCTCATGGGGAACGCAGGATGCGTTTGAAGACCGTAAAGCTCATCAACTTTCGTGGTTATCGCGAAGTAGTTGTGCCTATCGACGAGGAAATGACGGGAATCGTCGGTAGAAACGATTTTGGCAAGTCCACGATCCTGGAGGCGCTGGACATCTTTTTTGAGTCTGGCAATGTCAAGGTCGATAAGAGCGATATGGACTGCTTTGCGCTTGCCGCTGGCGAGGAACGGTTCGAGATCGCGTGCGAGTTCGACGATCTGCCGGACCGTCTGGTGCTGGATGCAAATGTAGAGACCACTCTGGAGCGGGAGCACCTGCTCAACGCAGGTGGCGCTCTCGAAGTGGTCAAAACCTTCAAAGCTTCGACGGGTAAGCCTGAGCGCACCGCGATCCGCTGCGAGCATCCCGCGGCTTCCCCTCTGAACTCTTTGCTTAGCCAGAAGATCGTTGATCTGAAGAAGCTAGGAAGAGAGATGGGAGTGGCCGTTGCTGACGAGCGGGTGGCCTCGCTGTGGCGGCAGGCAATCCGGGAGGCGGCTGCGCCAATCCAGTGCCAAGAAACGTTGCTGGACGTCGACAAGGCGTTGTCCACCGAGGCCAAGTCGGTCTGGTCGAAGATCCAGGAGCAGCTGCCGACTTTTGCTTTGTTCAAGTCAGACCGCGAAAGCAGCGACAGTGACGCAGAGGCGAAAAACCCTCTCCAGCAAGCAGTCAGAGATGCGCAAGCTGCCCTCCAAGACCAGATCAGCGCGCTTGAACGTCAGGTCGAAGACAGTGTCCTCGACGTAGCAAATCGCACGCTTGAGAAACTCAAGGAGATGGCGCCAGAACTTGCTAACGAGCTCAAGCCGCGGTTCAAGGAGAAGCCTAAGTGGTCCTTTAGCTTTACCTTGGATGGCGAAAACGGGATCCCGATCAACAAGCGTGGCAGCGGGGTGCGGCGATTAATCCTGCTGAACTTTTTCCGCGCAGAGGCGGAGAAGAGCGCCGATTCCGCGCGCAACGTGATCTATGCGATCGAAGAGCCTGAGACCTCGCAACATCCGAATTACCAAGTGATGCTGATGAAAGCTCTGCTTGCGTTAGCGGGCCAGTCGAACAGACAGATCATCGTCACGACGCACGTTCCTGCACTGGCGGGCCTTATTCCCACGGACGGCATTCGATATGTAACTAAGGACGAGCACGGCGCTCCGTCAGTCAGAATGCCCGATGAGGATGTCCTAAAGGAGGCCGCAGAGAGCCTGGGGGTCTTGCCTGAAAGCGGAATGGAGCGAGCTCGCGCCCTGGTGCTAGTGGAGGGCAAGGCCGATGTCGTGTTCCTACGTCATACCTCGGTGGCCCTTCGGGATGCTGGCTACTTCGTGTCGAGCCTCGACGATGAACGCATTGTCCCTGTCCCAATGGGCGGATGCGGAAGCGTGAAGCATTGGGTGACGCTCAAAGTGGCCGACAGCCTGGGGGTTCCGTGGTGCGTGTTCTTGGACTCGGACGTAGGCGGTGATCCCGTGGCGGTGAAGAGCGTCCAAAAGCGCAAAGCAGAGGTTGAAGCGGTCGGTAGGCCGTTCTACACCACCAGAAAGCGCGAGATCGAAAACTATTTGTGCCCGGACTTGATCAGGCAGCTGACTACCAAGGACGTGGCTTACACCGACACGTGCGATGCGAAGAAGATCATCGGAGCGGCAGTACGAGTGTCAGCGGACGACGTGATTGATCATTTCTGGCCCAGCATGACAGCAGACCTGATGCGCGAGAGATCGGCCTATACCGACGACGGCAGAGAGCGGTACGAACTTGAAGAGTTGGTGAGCAACCTGCTGACGCTCACGACAGAGCGGCGGCCATAAGAGAAGCGACATGGACGACGAACGCGACGCAAGGCATGCCCTGCGTTAAAACTGGCAGTACGCCGTGACGCCGTAACAGCCGAGCCGGGAAGACGTCACGAGTCGCTCACTCAGTAAACGGTGACGGGGTCAGGTTCACTTAGACGCCCCAACCAGCTTGAGCACTGACGCAAACTAGAGCCGCAAAGCTAGGGTAAGCACCCCGCAAGGAGTACACACTTGAACCTTCTTTCCCGCTTGGTCTTGACCCTGGCCTTGATGCTACCGACCGGCCTGACGGCCCAGGCGTGCCAGTACCCGGCACCGCCAACCTTTCGCGAGGCGCTGGACGCGGCGAGCAATGTTTTCGTGTTCCAGCTGGTGGAGGCGCGCTATATCAAGCAGCCGCTTGGTCGCCTTGCTTACACGGATTGGGTCGAAGGCAAGATTCGACCCCTCCAGACCTTGAAGGGCGACGGCAACCAGTACGCCCGCATCCAGTTCCCCACCGCATGGTGCGGCGCGGTGAACCTCGTCGTGGGCCATCACTACCTGATCGCAACCCATGACGCCGGTCCCACCATGGAGCTGGTGCAGGCCGACGGCTCGATCATCGACCTGGAGGGCTTCTATGACCCACAGGACAAGCGCAGCAACCTGCGTTCCTTCTTGATCGCGCCAGTCATCCGCCACCTCTATACGCGGACCCCGCTCGACTCCGCCTTCCCCGGCCCGTTCGTGGCCGGCCGGACCGTGCTCCAACCGCCACCTCCGCCGGCAAAATCTGCCTGCGACAAGCCCTCAACCAGCACGAGATCGCCCTAGCGCACATCCAAGATCCACCTATCCCCGGCAGGTCTTCCTGACGCCCGGGCCTCAGCCGCTGGCTGAGCACACCTTTGTGACTTCCACGCACTCATAGTTGTTGCCCGTGGCCTGGCAGTCAGCCATGGCGGCTGAACGCGCCGCATCAAGGGTCGTCCCGACCTTGGGGAACCACTGTCTTACGTCATCGGCTGCGCCCTTCGGCTCGAAGCCCGCAACCAGGGCGCCGCAGCTATCCCGGAAGGAAAGTACAACCTTGCATTTCTTGCTGTCAGCGCTTTGACAATACTGGAGAGCCCCGTATTCGGCGGAATCCTTCGTGATTTGCTTGACCATGGTGCCGTAGTGAGTCCCGCGCCTTTCAATGGCGATGGCACCGAAGGAAGGAAGACCACCACTGCCGGTACCCATCGCCGCCGCATACCCGCTGACGATTTCATTTTCCAGAGATGCTTCTTCTTCAGGACTGAGCATCTTTAGCGGCGGCATCGGGACTTCTGGCTGATTCCCGCCCCTCCCATATCCAGGGTCGCCCGGCAACGGCCCATTTCCACCAGGGCGCTGCTGCCCCAATGCGTCACCCGAAAACAGGGGTCAGAGTGCGGCTTTTTGATGAAGCACTTCGCTCTGTGAGCTGGTGCAGCGGCATCGAGCCACGCACAGCAACCATCTCGAACATTGTGCGCCGCACCACCCTCCGGCTAACTTCAACGCTCGCCCCTCCCGAGCCTGCCGACGTCACGCGCCCTGCCCTCGCCTTCGCCCATCGATGCGGTGCCGCTGATCGTGGCCGGGGCGTTGCATCTGTCGCGGGCCGATACCGCCCTTTTGGTCAGTTCCGATCTGTTCGGCCGCGGGCTGGTCACCCTGGTGCAGTCGCTGGGCATCGAGGGCCTCGGCCTCCGCCTGCCGGTGGTGATGCCGGCCAGTAACGGGTTGGGTTCGCTTAGCCGCCCTAACTCGCTTGACGGTAACGGCATCAGGTTCCCGTTCATTTGACCGAAGCCCGAATCAGCCAGACGCCCCACACAGGCCACGGCAGGCACATCGCACCACTTATGACGCGTGCTTGCCCCTCTCGCTGGTGCTGGTTGACCGCGCGATCATCGACATGAAGGCATACCCTCCGCTAAAACTGGCAGTACTCCGTGACGCCGTAACAGCCGAGCCGGGAAGACGCCACGAGTCGCTCACTCAGTAAACGGTGACGGGGTCAGGTTCACTTAGACGCCTCAACCAGCTTGAGCACTAACGCAAGCTAGAGCCGCAAAGCTAGGGTAAGCATCCCGCAAGGAGTACGCACTTGAACCTTCTTTCCCGCTTGGTCTTGACCCTGGCCTTGATGCTACCGACCGGCCTGACGGCCCAGGCGTGCCAGTACCCGCCACCCCCAACCTTTCGCGAGGCGCTGGACGCGGCGAGCAATGTTTTCGTGTTCCAGCTTGTGGAGGCGCGCTATATCAAGCAGCCGCTTGGTCGCCTTGCCTACACGGATTGGGTCGAAGGCAAGATTCGACCCCTCCAGACCTTGAAGGGCGACGGCAACCAGTACGCCCGCATCCAGTTCCCCACTGCGTGGTGCGGCGCGGTGAACCTCGTCGTGGGCCATCACTACCTGATCGCAACCCATGACGCCGGTCCCACCATGGAGCTGGTGCAGGCCGACGGCTCAATCATCGACCTGGAGGGCTTCTATGACCCACAGGACAAGCGCAGCAACCTGCGTTCCTTCCTGATCGCGCCAGTCATCCGTCACCTCTATACGCGGACCCCGCTCGACTCCGCCTTCCCCGGCCCGTTCGTGGCCGGCCGGACCGTGCTCCAACCGCCACCTCCGCTAGAACAGCCTGTCCGCAAAAATCCTTCATCCGCCCCGCCATCGCGGTAGCGCGCATCTGAAAGTGAACCCAATCCTGTTACCGGCATGTCTACCATGGCGTGGAGAAAGGCCAGCTCGCCTTCGTCCCGCCGGCACGGCTGGCAGGCCCGGCCGCTGCAGCTGGCAGTGTGTGTACCGGGCCTAGACGTCAGCCGAGTCGCGCGGCGCAATTAGTACTGGCGAGAACGGGGGCGGCGTTGCAAAGGTTGCCGGGCGGTTGGTGGGGAGATCCAAGAAGGGGGTGAAGCGGAAGTCGTCCATGTCTAAGAAGCTGACCTGACTCCGTTACCGGAGTAGCGCTATCGGTAGCCGATGCTGATTTCAGAGAGTGTCAGTCACCTGACTAGCGCGCGCCACGGTGTGTCCGATTAAATAGACCAGCCTGGCTCTCAGGCATTCAAGGATTGAAGTCGATGATTAAGCACTCTTTGAAGTCCGCTCTCTTCCTACTCGTTGTTCTCGCTGGATCCGCCTCCGCTCAGGTGACCCCATGCTCTCAGTGCGATGCAAGCTTGCATCGTTGCCTGACAAATGGCGTCCTAAGCGAAGCAACCTGCTATGCCAACTACGAAAACTGCAAGCTCGACAAGTGCCCGGTTTGATCCGCGCTAAAAAATTACATGAGGTTACTTTAAATGGCCCTGTCCCAAGGATTTGGGGCGAGACAAGGAGATATTTATGAAATCAGGAATCTTGGCTGCGGCGTTGATGGCAATCGCCTCCATGGCTGTCGCTCCGAAAGCAGATGCAGCAACTCAGTACGGTCGTACTGTAATGTGGTTTGATTCCAGCGAGAATCTAGTTGGGCAGAGCATTCTTTATTGCGACAATCAGTCCGAGCACCAGGGCACAACTGCAGGGACAGTACGAGTAACGATCACCTACTCGTGCCAGACCGGCGATACGAACACGCTTAGCTACTACAACGCTTCTACCGCTCTGCGTAACGTATTTTGTGACACATGGGGTCAACAGATGTGTGATGTTGGGCCTTGGCGTAATAGTGATTTGACTAGCCCGTGGTCGAGTGGCTTCTACCAGTGACTCCCTGATTGGCCCCGGCCAGCTACTAGCTGTCGCCAATTCACAAAAAAGCCCCGCCTATGCGGGGCTTTTCCCAGTAACGGGGTCAGGCCTTTAGCTTTCCCTAAGTTCTCAGGCCACCGAGGTCATCTGGTTCAGGACTGCTGATGGCAGTTATCGCATGCGATCAAGCCATCGCAAGACTAGCTCCAGCGTCCATCGTCTGACCAGGCTTCGCGACCGATACGCATGGTTGAGTAGAGCTTGCGCGTGGTGCGGTGGGATTGCAGCCAATGATAGGTCCCGGTGGCTACGCAACCAAGACTGGAAAGCCAGCTCATGAAACTGGCAAGCGTGCTCATCAGCAGCAGGACCTGTAGCCGTGCGCCTTGGCGGGTGAGGCTGTCTTCCAGACCTTGGCCGTAGCGATTCGGCTCA
Organism: Pseudoxanthomonas sp. JC1303; assembly: GCF_058448525.1. Classification (NCBI taxonomy): domain Bacteria; kingdom Pseudomonadati; phylum Pseudomonadota; class Gammaproteobacteria; order Lysobacterales; family Lysobacteraceae; genus Pseudoxanthomonas; species Pseudoxanthomonas sp. JC1303. Next base: position 4,330,788 of record NZ_CP185958.1, read on the forward strand.
AGATCGCGAAAGCCAAGCTCGATCTGCGTGCGCTTGGCATAAAGATTGACCAGCTACCGTGCGCTTGGAGTCTTGAGTTCGGGCGAAGCCACAATCAACCACGGCTCCCGTTCCCGCGCAGCGGCTTTCAAGCTCGCGGATGCGCATGAGATCTTGCTGGGGCGATAACGGGCTCAGGTTTACCTAGCCGCTCTCCTCTCCAGCCCGCAGGATCGCGCAACCTAGAGCAAGCACCCCGCAAGGCTGGACGCGGCGAGCAACGTCTTCGTGTTCCAGCTGGTGGAGGCGCGCTATATCAAGCAGCCGCTTGGTCGCCTCGCCTACACGGATTGGGTCGAAGGCAAGATTCGACCCCTCCAGACCTTGAAGGGCGACGGCAACCAGTACGCCCGCATCCAGTTCCCACTGCGTGGTGCGGCGCGGTGAACCTCGTCGTGGGCCATCACTACCTGATCGCAACCCATGACGCCGGCCCCACCATGGAGCTGGTGCAGGCCGACGGCTCGATCATCGACCTGGAGGGCTTCTATGATCCTCGGGACAAGCGCAGCAACCTGCGCTCCTTCCTGATCGCCCCAGTCATCCGCCATCTCTATACGCAGACTCCGCTCGACTCCGCCTTCCCCGGCCCGTTCGTGGCCGGCCGGACCGTGCTCCAACCGCCGCCTCCGCCGGAAAAATCTGCCTGCGACAAGCCCTCGACCAGCACGAAATCGCCCTAGTGCACATCCGATATCCACCTATCCCCGGCAGGTCTTCCTGGCGTCCGGGCCTCAGCCGCTGGCTGAGCACACCTTTGTGACTTCCACGCACTCATAGTTGTTGCCCGTGGCCTGGCAGTCAGCCATGGCGGCGGAACGCGCCGCATCAAGGGTCGTCCCGATCTTCGGGAACCACTGTCTTACGTCATCGGCTGCGCCCTTCGGCTCGAAGCCCGCGACCAGGGCGCCGCAGCTATCCCGGAAGGAAAGTACAACCTTGCATTTCTTGCTGTCAGCGCTTTGACAGTACTGGAGGGCGCCGTATTCGGCAGAATCCTTCGTGATTTGCTTGACCATGGTGCCGTAGTGAGTCCCGCGCCTTTCAATGGCGATGGCGCCGAAGGAAGCAAGACCGCCACGGCCGGTGCCCATCGCCGCCGCATACCCGCTGACGATTTCATTTTCCAGAGATGCTTCTTCTTCAGGACTGAGCATCTTTAGCGGCGGCATCGGGACTTCTGGCTGATTCCCGCCCCTCCCATATCCAGGGTCGCCCGGCAACGGTCCATTTCCACCAGGGCGCTGCTGCCCCAATGCGTCACCCGCAATCGCCACCAGTAGCAAAGCGCACATCAAATTTTTTATCAAGTTCATCCCAAGTTCCTTCTATTTCACTTGCAGCATCGGTTCCCACTCTTGATGCCCTTATCACTGGATGGTCATGGCGCGAACGCACTGGTGGCTACTCTTCTCAATGGGGTTTGAAGCTTCACCAATCACGACGGTGGTGACACTCAAGCCGGCGCGGTCGAAGTGGTAGGCAATGATATTCCCATGCTCGCCTTATGCCGGCTCCTGCGAGAACCCATGGGCCTTGAGATCTTTGGAAACCTGATCGAAATCCACCTCGCAGATCCCGGTCGCACTGGCATCTTTCGAGGGGCTTTGATCCATGAATTCAAGATCGAGCCTGGGCCCATGCATGCTCTCCTGCATGACTTCAAGCGCATACCCATTGTGCCGTCAGCTTGCCGCCGTATCCGAAATGCCCGGGACCGAACGACTTGACCTCGGCATCCATTGCGTTGCCAAGACGCTCCGCAGTGAAATCGGCGATGGATCTGCTGCTATTGATCAGCGCCAGCAACCCGGAGATGAGCTTGCCTGCTTCTGTCTGGGCGGTCTGATGGTTCATCGCGGTCATCTGGGGCTCCTTGCGTGTAGACGACGGTTGGACAGGCGCTTTAATGGTTTGGGCACAGGCAGAAATGGAGAGCATGCCCAGCATGAGAAGTGAGAGTGAATAATCCCGCATAGCGCCCTCTTTTGAGCCAGCTTCTCCCAAAAGCAAAGAAGAGTGGAAATGATGCTGACCGAAGCCTGCGCGAGACCTGGCTTTTCCGACATCGTTGTATTGCCTTCGTCGCCCCTTGGCGAGGGCGGCCATCAAAGATCCATCATTCCTTCAAGAAGAAGCGGACAACTCAAAGCCACATTGCCGGTTCAGCGACGTTCCCCGCTTTCATTCGCTCCCGCCGGGCAATCGCCTCCTCAGCACCAGCACGCAAGGATTGTGCACCGCACCACCCTGCGGCTAACTTCAACGCTCGCCCCTGCCGAGCCCACCGATGTCCCGCGCCCTGCCCTCGCTTTCGCCCATCGATGCGGTGCCGCCGGTCGGGCCGTGGCTGCTGCTGGCCGTGCAGCATGTGCTGGTGATGTATGCCGGGGCGGTGGCGGTGCCGCTGATCGTGGCCGGGGCGTTGCATCTATCGCGGGCCGATACCGCCTTTTTGGTCAGTGCCGATTTGTTCTGCTGCGGGCTGGCCACGCTGGTGCAGTCGTTGGGGCTCGGTGGCTTCGGCATCCGCCTGCCGGTGGTGATGGCGGCGACCTTCGCCTGCGTGGGGCCGATGATCGCCATCGGCGGCAACCCGGCGCTGGGCCTGCCTTACGTGTTTGGCGCGAACATCGCCGCCGGCGTGATCGGCATCCTGGCTGCGCCGCTGATCGGGCGGCTGCTGCGGCTGTTCCCGCCGGTGGTGACCGGCACGGTGATCACGGTGATCGGCCTGACCTTGGTGGGCGTGGCGGTGAACTGGGCCGCCGGTGGCGTGGGCGCGGCCGACTACGGCGCGCCGGCCAACCTAGCGATTGCCGCGGTGGTGCTGCTGGGCGTGCTGGCGCTGCTGCGCCACGGGCGCGGCTTCATCGCCAACATCGGGGTGCTGCTGGGGCTGGCCGCGGGCACGGTGCTGGCGGCGCTGCTGGGGCGGGTGGACTTCAGCGGGCTGGGCGCGGCTGCGTGGCTGGCGCCGGTGACGCCGTTCCACTTCGGCCTGCCGCGCTTCGAGCCGTGGTCCATCGTGACGATGTGCGTGGTGCTGTTCATCGTGTTCGTGGAGTCCACGGGCATGTTCCTGGCGCTGGGCGACATCGTTGAGCGCCCGGTGGAACGCCCCGCCCTGGTGCGCGGATTGCGCGTGGACGGGCTGGCCACGCTGCTGGGCGGGGTGTTCAACGCGTTCCCCGATACCTCGTACTCGCAGAACATCGGGCTGGTCAGCATCACCGGGGTGCGCAGCCGCTGGGTGTGCGTGCTGGCCGGGGCGATCCTGATCGCGCTGGGGCTGGTGCCCAAGCTGGCGGTGCTGGTGGCCGCCATCCCGCCGGCCGTGCTGGGCGGCGCGGGGCTGGTGATGTTCGGCATGGTCACGGCCAACGGCATCCGCGTGCTGTCGCTGGTGGACTTCCACGCGCGCCGGCACAACCTGCTGATCGTGGCGGTGGGCGTGGGCCTGGCGATGGCGCCGGTGGTGGCGCCCACGGTCTTCGACCAGTTGCCCAAGGCGCTGGCGCCGCTGCTGCATAGCGGGATCCTGCTGGCGACGCTGGCCTGCGTGGCCTTGAATCTGTGGTTCAACGGGCTTGGCACAGCACGCGGCGATGCACCCGAACCGCTGGGTGCCGAACCCCCGCCAGGCTGAGCGGCGCATGGAGACATTGAGGGTGCGACCCTGGCGCCCGGCCGACCGCGAGGCGGTGAGCGCACTGATCCTGGGCATCCAGCGCGGCGAATACGGCCTGGACATCGATCTGACCGCGCAGCCCGATCTGGTGGCGGTCGATGACTTCTACTTCCATGGCGATGGCGGGTTCTGGGTGGCGCAGGACGATGGCGCCATCATCGGCTGCATCGGCCTGCGCGACATCGGCCAGGGCGATGCGGCCCTGCGCAAGATGTTCGTGGCGGCCTCGCACCGGGGCGGCGGGCGCGGCGTGGCCGCCGCCCTGCTGGAGACCTTGCTCGCCCACGCGGTCGCGCGCGGGTTGCGGGCGATCTACCTGGGGACCACCGAACGCTTCCTGGCCGCGCATCGCTTCTACGGCAAGCATGGCTTCACCGAACTGCCGCGCGAGGCGCTGCCGGGCAGCTTCCCGGTCATGGCGGTGGACTCACGTTTCTTCCTGCGTCGGCTGGGCACGTCCTAGCGAATGACAGGGGCGCTGGGGAAGATCCGCACGCCTGCCGCTTGAGCTTCATGAAGCGTGGCTGTCCAGAAATCCGCCGCGCGCTGCGAGCCTGAACGCCATGTGCCGGCATGTGGCGCGCCAGTGGAAAGCCGCTGAATGCCGCCGGTGTCTTCCCGAGCCTCGCTGCGGAAGCAACGTGGGATGCAGAGGCGTCCTACGGCCCGCTTGGCAAGCTGTCGCGTTTGTCAGTTTTGGTCAAAGTCGCGTGCCGGATGAAAAATTCCCGGTGTAATCGAATCGTTAAATACGCGCCAAGCCGCTGTCACGGTCGCATGTCAGGGCCGGCCACCGGTGACCACCGCTCGCATCACAACGCGGATCCAATGCGATCCGTGCGGGTGGGCTTTTGTCGAAGAACCTGAAGGCATCTCATGCGCCACGCTCCCTCCTCTTCCCGCTCCCTCAAGCGCAACGCGCTGGCCGCAGCGCTGCTGGGCCTGTGCTTTTCCCAGGCCCCCAGCGCGTTCGCGCAGGCCACCTCCGGCGACATCGTCGGCACCGCGCCCTACGCGGCCGGCGCGCAGATCCAGATCAAAGACCCGAGCTCCGGCATCAGCCGCACCGTGGCGCTGGGCAGCGATGGCCGCTTCCGCGTGCCCGCCCTGCCCACCGGCCACTATCAGGTCACCCTGGTCGAAGACGGCAGCACCGTCTCCACCGGCAGCGCCACTGTGCTGGCCGGTCAGACCGCGCAGGTCAACCTGGGCGATGGCAGCGATGCCACCACGCTGACCACGGTGATGGTCAAGCGCCCGATGGTGATGAACGACATCGATACCAGCAGCGTCGAGTCGCGCACCACCTTCACCGCCGGCCAGCTCAATGAGCTGCCGGTGCCGCGCGACGTCAATGCCGTGGCCGAGCTGACCCCGGGCACCGCCACCGGCAGCGGCTACTTTGGCAGCCTCAACTCGTTCGGCGGTGCGTCGGTGGCGGAGAACAGCTACTACGTCAACGGCATGAACATCACCGACTCCTACGACAACCTGTCCTTCAGCGAGGTGCCGTGGCAGGCGATCGACCAGTTGGACGTGCAGACTGGCGGCTACGGCGCCAAGTACGGCTTCTCCACCGGCGGCGTCACCAGCGTCAACGTCAAGCGCGGCACCAATGAATGGCACGGCGGCATCAGCTGGGATTCGGCCCCGGACGCACTGGCCGCGCATACCGACAACGAATACTTCGGTGACGGCAGCCTCTATCGCCCGCTCAGCAAGAACCGCTCCAACAGCAACACCTGGGCCCTGTGGGAAGGTGGCCCGCTGATCAAGGACAAGCTGTTCGTCTTTGCCATCGCCCAGTACAACAAGACCACCGGCAGCACCTGGGGCGGTCGTTCCTCTCCCTCCGGCACCACCGCCAGCCAGGACGACTACAACGAGAGCAAGCCCTACGAACTGGTCAAGTTGGACTGGTTCCTCAACGACAACAACCATCTGGAATTCACCGGCTTCAACAACAGCAGCCGCACCACCTACGACTACAGCAACATCGGCTTCGAGGCCAACAAGGCCTACAAGGACAGCTACAACGGGCAGCTCATCTCCAAGAGCGGTGGCCCGACCGGCATCCTGAAGTGGACCAGCAACCTGGCCGACAACTTCACCATGTCGCTGCAGTACGGCAAGATGAAGACGGTCAGCGAACAGGTCGCGGTGTCGCCGGATGGTTCGCGCTCCACCTACGCCGGCAACATCAACGCGCCGGCCACCGGTTGCCCCTACGTGTCGTATGAATCCGACTATGTCGGCGCGCAGAACAGCTGCTTCCTGGACTCCACACTGGGCGTGAGCAACGGCTATAGCCAGCGCCAGGACTACCGTGCCGACTTCGACTGGACGCTGGGCGACCATGATCTGAGCTTCGGCTACGATTACAACGACTTCAACGCCAAGCAGGGCGAGTCATACTCGGGTGGGCATCACTACGACTACACCACCGACAGCGATGGCAACCAGCTCGTGTACGACGACATCTACGCCACCGGCGGCGCGGTGGAGATCAAGCAGAACTCCTGGTACGTGCAGGACCATTGGCACGTGACCGACGACTTCCTGTTGTCGTTGGGCGTGCGCAACGATTCGTTCAAGAACTACAACACCTCCGGCGGCGTGTTCGTCAAACAGGACAACATCTGGCAGCCGCGCGTGGGCTTCTCCTGGGACATGTTCGGCGACGGCACCAGCCGCCTGTACGGCAACCTGGGCCGCTATGCGCTGCCGATCGCGGCCAACGTCGCCCTGCGTGGGGCCAGCGCCTCGATCTATTCGGAAACCGCCTACAGCTACAGCGGGGTGACCGCCGATGGTTCGCCGATCGATCCGGTGGCCCTGGGCGATACGGTGTACTTCAACGGCGAAAACGGCACCACGCCGTCGGCGTCCTCTGCCGCCAGCAAGGGGCTCAAGCCTTATACACAGGATGAAGCGATCCTGGGCTTCGAGCATCGCCTGACCAGCGACAATGCCTTCATGGATGGCTGGGTGCTGGGCGCCAAGGGCACCTACCGCGAGATCCACAACGCCATCGACGACAGCTGCTCTTCGCAGGCGCTGTACGACGCGGCCACCGCCGACGGCTACGACACCTCCGGCTTTGATGCCTGGACCGCGCCGGAAGGCAGCTCGGGCTGCTGGCTGTACAACCCGGGCAGCTCCTCGACCATCGCGGTGGACGTGGACGGCGACGGCAATCCCGACACGATCACCATGTCGGCCGACTCCCTGGGCCCGAAGGCCAAGCGCACCTACAAGGCGCTGACCCTGAGCGCGCAGAAGGGCACCGACAAGTGGTACGTCAACGCCAGCTACACCTGGTCGCAGAGCAAGGGCAACTACGAGGGACTGGTCAAGTCCAACAACGGCCAGGACGACACCGGCACCACGGCGGACTTCGACTTCGCGCAGATCATGGAAGGCGCCTATGGCTTCCTGCCCAACGACCACATGCACAGCTTCAAGCTGTACGGTGCGTACAAGTTCAGCGATGAGTGGCAGGTCGGTGCCAATCTGCAGGTCCAGTCCGGAGCGCCGATCAGCTGCTTCGGCGGTGGCTACGGCACGCTGGGAACCGAATACGGCTACACCGGCCAGTTCCACTACTGCAACGGCGAGATCAGTGACGGAGGCACGCAGGGCCGTACCCCGTGGACCTTCGAGCTCAGCCCCAACCTGGTCTACAAGCCGGCGGCCATCAAGGGCCTGACCGCGCAGCTGTCGATCCTCAACCTGTTCAACAACGACAAGCCGCTGCAGGTGTATCAGCACTACGAGTCGGTCCAGCAGAACGGCACCACCCACTACGCCACCTATGGCCTGGGCCAGTACTACCAGGAGCCGCGCTACGCCCGGCTGCAGTTGATGTACGAGTGGTAAGCCACACCACCACGGCCCCGACGGCCTGACGTGGACCAAGACGCCTGGCGCTCACCCCGCCAGGCGTTTTTTTTATCGCGGATGCGTGCACGGGATGCTTTCCAAGGAGCGGACTTGTTCCTAGAGTGGTCCGCATCCCCATGGTGGCGCTTGCCGATGCTCTTCACGCCCTACCCCCGCGACCTCACCGGCTATGGCCGCAATCCACCGCACGCCGACTGGCCCGGTGGCGCGCGGATCGCGGTGCAGTTCGTCCTCAACTACGAGGAAGGTGGCGAGAACAACGTGCTGCATGGCGATGCCGGCTCCGAGCAGTTCCTCTCCGAGATCATCGGTGCGGCCAGCTACTCGGCGCGGCACATGAGCATGGAGTCGATCTACGAATACGGATCGCGCGTGGGTGTGTGGCGCATCCTGCGCGAGTTCGAGCGGCGTGGCCTGCCGCTGACGGTGTTCGGCGTAGCCATGGCGCTGGAACGCAACCCGGAGACGACCGCCGCCTTCGTCGAACTGGGTCACGAGATCGCCAGCCACGGCTGGCGCTGGATCCATTACCAGGACATGGACGAGGCCACCGAGCGCGCACACTTGGCGCGCGCCATCGACCTGCACACCCGCCTGACCGGCAGCGCGCCGCTGGGCTGGTACACCGGCCGCGACAGTCCCAACACACGGCGCCTGGTGGTCGAGCACGGCGGTTTTGCCTACGACGCGGACTACTACGGCGACGACCTGCCGTTCTGGACGCAGGTGGAAACCTCGGGCGGCGAACACAAGCCGCACCTGGTGGTGCCCTACACGCTGGACAGCAACGACATGCGCTTTGCCACGCCGCAGGGCTTCAACACCGCCGATCACTTCTTCACCTACCTGCGCGACAGCTTCGACGTGCTCTACGCCGAGGGCGAGGAGGCGCCGAAGATGCTCTCGATCGGCATGCACTGCCGCCTGCTCGGGCGCCCGGGGCGCTTTGTCGCCCTGCAGCGCTTCCTCGACCATCTCGCCCGGCACGACAAGGTCTGGGTATGCCGGCGCATCGACATCGCCCGACACTGGCAGCAGCGCCATCCGTTCAAGGCAGAATCCGCATGACTACACTGACCGAACTCAACGCCCTGCCGGAGACGGACTTCATCACCGCGCTGGGCGGCATCTTCGAGCACTCGCCATGGGTGGCTGAAGGCGCGGTGGCGGGTCGCCCCTACGCCGATGTCGCCGCCCTGCACGCAGCGATGTGCGAGGTGGTGGCCAACGCCGGCGAGCCCGCGCAACTGGCCCTGATCCGTGCCCATCCCGAACTGGCCGGCAAGGCCGCCATCGCCGGTGAACTCACCGCTTCCTCGGCCAGCGAACAGCGTGGCGCCGGCCTGGACCAGTGCAGCCCGGCCGAGTACACCGAATTGCTGGACCTCAACACCGCTTATCGGGAACGTTTCGGCTTCCCCTTCATCCTGGCCGTGCGCGGTCATACCCGCGCGAGCGTCATCGCCGCCCTGCGCACCCGCCTGACGCACGAGCGCGGCGAGGAAGTCGCCACCTGCCTGGCGCAGATCGAGCGCATCGCCCTGCTGCGGCTGTGCGACCTGATCACCGAATAGCGCTCGCACTTTGATTGCGTGTGGGAGCTGCCATGGCGGCGATCGGGCTTTCCCGCGTAAAACCTCATCGCCGCCATGGCGACTCCCACAACAAGAGACACGACAACGGCGCGCATCGCTGCGCGCCGTTTCGCTCAACAAGGGCCGCCTTCCCTGGCAGCCAAGCCCACTCAGTAGCCCAGATCGTTGAGGAAGCGTTGCGTGTACTCCAGCGCGGCAGGGCCGCTGTAGGAATTGCAGATCGGCGAGGCGTAGTCCGACGGCGTCGCGCACGGGGTGTCGCGATCCAGCGACCAGTAGTGCACGCCGGCCAGGCCGTTCTGCGCGGCGTAGAGCGAGACGATGTCCACGTCGTTGAGCGTGAAGATCTCATCGGCCGTATCGTTGCGCCCGATCATCGGGGTCAGCTCGATGTGGTCGGCGCTGATGCCGTAGGTGTGCTGCAGGTTCTGCACCGCCTGGATGGCCGACTGCCCCATCTCGCACAGCCCTGAACTCCCCAGCACGCAGTTGGACGCCTGCGCCCGGCCGAAGTCCATGACCATCAGGTTGATGGTGTAGTGCTGCAAACCAGAGGCCTGGACCGCGCGGATCACACGATCGCCCAGGGCATTCACGCCGCCATAGCTTCCATCGGAAGCGGCCAGGGTCGCCAGGGTGAACGAGAAGCGCAGGTTCGGATACTGCGATTCGACCGCCTTGACCGCGGCGATCAGCGAATCGGTCTGCGCAGGCGTCTGCCCGCCTTCGATGTCGAAATCCACCCCGACCAGGTGCGGTGAGGCGTAGCGTGACAAGAACGCGTTCATGCCCGCCGCACTGCCGCAGGTGAAGGTCCCCGAGGCGCCGCCGGTGGAGATGATGTAGTTCACCCCGCTGCTGTCCAGCGTGGGGATGTTGGCATTGGCGAAGGCGTTGGCCGAGACCCCGCCCCAGCTTTCGCTGCCGCATTCGCCAGTGGCGAACGCCAGGGTCAGCGTGTCCAGATTGCTCAACTGGGTCGACAGCAGGCTGCCGGCACCGGCGACCGGAATGGCGCTGCCGGTCACCTTGGTCTGCATCACGTTGTTGTTCCAGTTGAGGTTGATGGTGATGTCCTTGTACGGGCTGAAAATGAAGCTCTCGTAGCTCGGATTGGTCGGCGTGCCGCCATTGCCGCCATCGTCGTCCCCGCCGCCCGTGTCGCCGCCACCATCATCGCCGCCGCCGGAACAGCTGCCCTGCGACGTCCAGGGCTGGCCGGAGCCGGCACCTCCGTTGTGGGTGGCTGGCTCGTCGCCCTGGGTCCACCAGTTGGCCAGATAGTTGATGCCGTTTTCGCTGGCGGCGTTGCCACCGGTATAAACCGTGCCCGCACTCCAGGCCGGCGCGCAGGCGGTCTGGGCATGGGCCGGGGCGATGGGTAGGGCCGAAAGCGCGGCTGCGGTGGCCAGACTGCCGATCAGGCTGGTGCATGTGCCTGCGGTGACTACGGACCACAAGGTGAATTTCCTGAGGGTCATCGTCTCTCTCCATTGGGTGGCACGGTGGCGCATGCCCCATGCCGTGACGTAGTTGGCCTGCCGCTCCCGTCGAGGCTCCAGCAGACATCCGGACTGCGTGGCTGCGATGGCCGACGCGTGTCGACGACCGCCACTGCACCGTCCACGAGCGAAGACAACGTTGTCAACGGAGAGAAACTGAAACTGGGTGCACGGTCCCAATGACTACGCGCAAGACCGCAAAGGCGTCGGTCGCCCCAAGCGATTGACCCACAACGCGCTGCAGACAAGGCGATGCAGGTCTTCAAATGGCGCGATCAAGACCCACCAATGCGCCCCTCCCCCGACACGCAAGATGCGCATCGGTCCTGGCGCAAGACAGAAACCGCTTCCCTGTCGCAGCGCCTATCGAAGGCGCTGGGCTGGGATCAGCCGCGACCCCAACCGCACCTCGGGCGCGGCTCACGCAACGCCGTGTGGCGGGCGCTGTCCTGCACGAGATGTCCGGGATAGGACATCGCGGCGGACAGCGCTTCAGCTCCGACGGGAAGAAACGAGGGTGGTCACCACGGCCTCAGGCTGGCCGATGACGCTCCGAGAGCAGCTGAACCGCATCACCCAACGACAGGCCGCGCGCGCGCAACAGCACGGTCAGGTGATAGAGCAGATCCGCGCTCTCGCCGAGCAACTCCGCATCGTCCTGCGCGACAGCGGCCAGGGCGGTCTCCACGCCCTCCTCGCCCACCTTCTGTGCGATGCGGCGGATCCCACCCTCGAACAGTCGGGTGGTGTAACTGCCTTCCGGACGCTGTGCGTGACGCTGCGCGATCAGGGCGTCGAGTTCGCCCAGGAAGGCGATCCCTTCGGTGGGAGCCGCCATGGCCGCGATTGGGCTTTCCTGGGAAGGGCCTTCCGCCGCCATGGCGGCTCCCACCACGCCCGGCGCCTCGGGAAAGCAGCTGGGCCGCTGCAGGTGGCAGGTGTGCCCATGCGGACGCGCCAGCACCAGCAGGGTGTCGGCGTCGCAGTCGACCTGGATGTCGACCAGGTCCAGGAAATGCCCGGAGGTCTCTCCCTTGGTCCACAGGCGCTGCTTGCTGCGGCTGAAGAAGGTCACATGGCCGCACTCGCGTGTGACCTGCAGCGCCTCGGCATCCATGTAACCCAGCATCAGCACGCGCAGGGTGTCGGCGTCCTGCACCACGGCGGGCAGCAGCCCATCGCCCTTGGCCCAGTCCAGTGCTTCGATCTGACTCATGTCGGTTCCTGTTGCGACCGCTCAAGCGGCCTGGCGCACGGCGATGCCGGCCTGGGCCAGTGTGCGCTTGAGATCGGGAATGGCGATGGCGCCACTGTGGAAGACGCTGGCGGCCAGCGCCGCGTCCACGTCGGCGTCCTTGAACGCCGCGGTGAAATGTTCCGGCAGACCCGCACCGCCGGAGGCCACCAGCGGCACATGGCACAGCGCCCGCGCGGCCTTGAGCTGCTCGATGTCGTAGCCGCGACGCACGCCGTCGCTGTCCATGCAGTTCAGCACGATTTCGCCGGCACCCAGCGCCTGGGCCTGCTCGATCCAGTCCAGGGTGCGCAACGTTTCGGCACGGGTCTTGGACGGATCACCGGTATAGCTGCGCACGCGCCATTGGCCATCGTCCTCGCGCACCGAATCGATACCCACCACCACGCACTGCACGCCGAAGGCCTGGGCCAGCTCGCCGATCAAGGCGGGGCGTTCCAGCGCCGGGGTATTGATCGAGACCTTGTCCGCGCCGGCGTGCAGCACCGCACGCGCGGTCTCCACGCTGCGGATGCCACCGGCCACGCAGAACGGGATGTCCAGCAGGCGCGAGACCTTCTCCACCCAGCCGTAGTCGACCGAGCGCCCTTCCGGGCTGGCGCCGATGTCGTAGAACACCAGTTCGTCGGCGCCGGCATCGCGATAACGCAGCGCCAGTTCGGCGATGTCGCCCATGTCGATGTGGTCGCGGAATTTGACGCCCTTGACCACGCGACCACCGCGCACATCCAGGCAAGGCACGATGCGCCGGCTCAGCATGAGGCGGCCTCCGCGAAGGCCTGTTCCAGGGTGAAGCGCCCTTCCAGCAATGCCCGACCCAGCACGATGCCGCCGCAGCCGGCGGTCTTGGCGGCGCTGACATCGGTCACCGCATGCACGCCGCCGGACGCCTGCACCTGCACCCGCGGCAGCAGCGCGACCAGATGGCGATACAGCGCGAAGTTCGGCCCGGTCAGCATGCCGTCGCGGGCGATGTCGGTGCACAACAGGTGGGTCATGCCGGCCTGCGCATAGCGGCTGGCCAGGGCATCCAGGGCCACGCCGGAGCCTTCGGTCCAGCCGTGGATCGGCAGCTGCCAGATACCGGCCTCGTCCTGGCGCGCATCCAGCGCCACGGTGATGCGCTCGGGGCCCAACTCGGCCAGCCAGCCCAGCACCTGCTCGGGTGCACGCACCGACAGTGAGCCGACCACCACGCGCGAGGCACCGGCCTCCAGCAGCGCGACCACGTCATCGCGGCTGCGCACGCCACCGCCGGTCTGCACCTGCAGGCCGGTGGTCGCACGCAGCTGTTGCAACAGCGGCGCCAGCGTGTAGCCGCCGGCCCGCGCGGCATCTAGGTCGACCAGGTGCAACCAGCTGGCGCCCTGCGCGGCATAGGCCTGTGCGGCGGCCAGCGGATCGTCGCCGTAGGTGGTTTCGCGGTCGTAATCGCCCTGCGCCAGGCGCACCACGCGTCCGCCGCGCACGTCGATGGCCGGAAAGAGTTGGAAGAAAGGCTTGGAAGACATCAGGCGTCCTACGGGCGTGGCCTCAGGCCAGGCCGTGTTCAATGAAGTTCTGCAGCAGGCGCGCGCCGACCGCAGCCGAGCGCTCGGGGTGGAACTGCGCACCCGCCACCCGGCCGCGCTGGACCACCGCGGCGAATTCCTGCCCGTGCGTGGCGCTGCTCAGGCAATCCTCACTCACCGGCGCGGCGTAGCTGTGCACGAAATAGGCCTGGTCCTGCGCGCCGATCCCAGCAGTGAGCGAAGCCTCACGCCGGGCGCTCAGCGTGTTCCAGCCCATATGCGGCACGCGAATGCCGGGGCTGACAGGCAATTTTGCGACCTTGCCCGAGAGCAGGCCCAGGCACGGCGTGTCGTCTTCCTCGGAATGCTCGAACAGCACCTGCATGCCGACACACACGCCCAGCAGCGGCGCCTGCAACGCCTTGATCGTCTCGACCAGCTGCAGCTCGCGCAGCCGGCCCATCACCTGCGCGGCCGCGCCCACGCCCGGCAGGATCACTCGGTCCGCGCTGCGGATCACCTCGGCATCGGTGGTCAGCTCGGCCTCCACGCCCAGGCGGCCCAACGCATAGCGCACCGAGCCGATATTCGCGCCACCGGCATCGATCATCGCCAGGCGCATCACAGCGCGCCCTTGGTCGAGGGCAGCTCGGAGCCTTCGCGCTTGATCGCCTGGCGCAGGGCGCGGGCCAGCGCCTTGAAGCTGCCTTCGATCTTGTGGTGGTCGTTGTCGCCGCGCACCTGCACATTGATGTTCACCCCAGCCGAGTCGCACAGCGAGCGGAAGAAGTGCTCGACCAGCTCGGTGGGCATGTCGCCGACGCGCTCGCGCTGGAAGCTGCCGTCGAACACCAGGTATGGCCTGCCCGAGAAGTCCAGCGCGACCTGCGCGAGCGTCTCGTCCATGGGCAGGGTGAAGCCATAGCGGCCGATGCCACGCTTGTCGCCCAGCGCCTGCTTCAACGCCTCGCCCAGGGCCAGTGCAGTGTCCTCGATGGTGTGGTGCTCATCGATGTGCAGGTCGCCGGTGGTCTGGATCTCCAGCGCAAAACCGCCATGCTTGCCGATCTGCTCCAGCATGTGGTCATAGAACGGCAGGCCCGTACTGACTTTGGGCTCTGCGACCCGGTCCAGGTCGACCTCGACGCGGATGTCGGTTTCCTTGGTTTTACGACGCACGCTCGCCGTGCGCGGCGCATCGGCCAAGGCATGGGCGATACCGGCCCAGTCCCACTCGCCGCCGAACTGCGCGGTCTGCAATTGGAACCCGCGGATGCCCAAGTTCTCGGCGAAGCGGATGTCAGTCTCGCGGTCGCCGACCATCGCCGAGTGATCCAGGTCGATGCCGCGATCGCGCAGGTAATGCATCACCAAGCCCAGCTCGGGCTTGCGGGTCGGCGCCTTGTCAGCCGGCCAGCTGCAGTCCACCAGCACCTCGCGGAAGCTGATGCCCTGGCTTTCGAAGATCTGCAGCATCAAGTCATTGGGACCGTCGAAGCTTTCGCGCGGATAGCCCTCGGTGCCCAGCCCGTCCTGGTTGGTGACGATGACGAACTGGAAGCCGGCATCGCGCAGCTTGAGCATCGCCGGGATGACGCCCTTGACGAAGCGCAGCTTCTTGTAGGCGTCGATCTGGAAATCGGCCGGCTCCTCGATCAGGGTGCCGTCGCGGTCGACGAACAGGATCTTCTGGCTCATGCGGCCTCCGCCTGTGCGCTCAGGGCCGCCAGCACGCGGGCGTTCTGCTCGGGCGTGCCGATGGTGATGCGCAGCGCGTCGTCCAGCTGCGGCGCGGCGCGCTGGTCGCGTACGACCACGCCGGCAGCCAGCAGCACACGAAATGCGCGTTCGGCATCGGCGAAGCGCACCAGCAGGAAGTTGGCGTCGGAGCGGTACACACGGCGCACGCCGGGCAGCGCCGACAGCGCGGCGGCCAGGCGCGCGCGCTCCTCGATCACGATGGCGATCCGCGCCTGCGTGGCCGCCAGGGCGGATGCGGACAAGCCGGCCGCGGCCAGCTCCGCGCACGGTGTGGGCACCGGGTACGGCGCCTGGCAGGCGCGCAGCACCGAAATGAGGCGCGGATCGGCGATCACCACACCCACCCGGGCCGCGGCCAGCGCATGCGCCTTGGACAGCGTGCGCAGCACCGCGACTTCCGGATAGCGGTCGCGCAGGGTCAGCGCGGAAGGCGTGTCGGAGAACTCGCCATAGGCTTCGTCCACCACCACCAGCGCCCTGCCTTGCAGCGTCTGCAGCAGGCCTTCGATCTGCGCCAGCGGAATCGACGCGCCGGTCGGGTTGGCCGGCGAGCACAGGAACACCAGCTTGGCACCCTGCTCCAGCACGGCCGTGGCAATCGCATCGCAATCCGGCGCAAAACCCTCCGGCCCATCGACCAGCGGCGCTTCGATCAGCCGCGCATCCTGCAGGCGCGCACTGACCGCGTACATGCCGAACACCGGCGGCGTGGCGACCACCGCATCGCGCCCGGCCACGCACAGGGTGCGCACCAGCAGGTCGATGGCTTCGTCGCTGCCGCGACCGATCAGCAGCTCATCCGGCGCGCAGCCGTACAGGCCCGACAGCGCAGTCTTCAGCGCGGCCGGCTGCGGATCGGGATAGCGGCGCGAGGTCGCGTTGGCATCGGCCGCATTGCTCCACGCGCTTTCGTTGGCATTGAGCCAGACATCGCCGCGCAGGGCTTCGGTGCGGGCCGACTTGTAGCCGCCAAAGCCGCGCAGGTCCGGGCGGACCAGGTCGAGCAGGTCGCGTGGTGTCGGATCAGGGGCGCTCATCGGGCGGCCTCCTGCAGGCGCAGGCGCACGGCATTGGCGTGGGCCTCCAGGCTTTCGGCCTCGGCCAGGGTCACCGCCGACGGCCCGATGGCCAGGATGCCGGCCGCACTGGCCGACTGCACGCTGACGAAATTCTGGAAGCTGGCCACCGACACGCCGCTGTAGGCGCGCGCCGCGCCGCTGGTGGGCAGCACGTGGTTGGTACCGCTGCAGTAGTCGCCCAGTGCCTCGGGCGTGTAGTCGCCCAGGAACACCGAGCCAGCCGCTTCCACCTTGTCCAGCCACCGGCGCGGCTCGCGCAGGGCCAGGATCAGATGCTCGGGCGCATAGCGGTTGCTGATGGCGAAGGCTTCGTCCAGCGACGTGGTCAGCACCAGGCGCGAGGCGCTCAGCGCCTTGCGCGCGATATCCGCGCGCGGCAGCACGGCCAGCTGCGCCTCAAGCGCGGCTTCCACGCGGTCCAGCAGGCCGGCATCGTCGGACAGCAGCAGCACCTGCGAGTCCGGGCCGTGCTCGGCTTGCGACAGCAGGTCGGCGGCGACGAAGTCCGCGTTGGCGCCAGCATCGGCGATCACCAGCACTTCGGACGGACCGGCCGGCATGTCGATGGCCGCCGCGCCGCTCTGCGCGACCTGCTGCTTGGCTTCGGTCACGTAGCTGTTGCCCGGGCCGAAGAGCTTGTCGCAGGCCGGCACCGGCCCGGCGCCATAGGCCATCGCGGCGATCGCCTGGGCACCGCCGAGGACGAACACGCGATTCACGCCGGTCAGGCGCGCGGCGACCAGCACCGCGGGATCGGCAGTGCCGTCCTTGCGCGGCGGCGTGCACAGCACCACTTCGCGGCAGCCGGCCAGCCCAGCCGGCACGCCCAGCATCAACGCGGTCGACGGCAGCGGCGCGCTGCCGGCCGGCACGTACAGACCAACGCGGCCGATGGGACGAATGATGCGTTCGCAGACCACGCCGGCGGCGGTTTCCACCGCATAGGGCTGGGCCATGCCGGCCTTGTGGAAGGCGGTGATGCGTGCGGCGGCCTCGACCATGGCCTGCCTGAGCGCCGGATCGATGGCGCGTTCGGCGGCGGCGAATTCGGCCTCGCCCACTTCGAAGGACTCGGGCGCGGCGCCATCGAAGCGCGCGGTGATGGCGCGCAGCGCTTCCAGGCCACCGCTGCGGACCTCATCGATCAACGCGGCGACGGTGCGGCGCGTCTCGGCCGCGACCGTCTGCGCCGGGCGCTCCAGCGTCTGGGTTTGTGCTTGCGCATCCAGTGCGGCCCAGACGATGCGCTGGACGCTGAGGGATTCGGATTTGAGCGAGGCGTTCATGCCAGCGAGCGCTCCACGGACAGGACCATCAGGCCGCGTGCGCCGGCGCGTTCCAGTTCCTCCAACTGCTGCCAGCTGAGGGCGGTGTGGCACATGGTCTGCAGCGAGATGCCCTCGGCGTGCTCGCCCGGCAACTGCACCAGGGGCTCGGCATCGGCCAGCAGGCGGGTCAAGGCCGGCACGGTGTCCGGCGCGGCGCGGAACATCAGCAGCTTGCTGTCCTTGAGCTTGAGCACCCCGTCCATGCGTCGCAGCAACATGGCCGACAAGTCGGCGCGGGCATCGTCGAACTTGCGGGTCGGCCCGGCCAGCACCGCCTGGCTCTCCAGCAGGGTTTCCACTGGCTTGAGCTGGTTGGCGCGCAGCGTGGCGCCGCTGGAAACCAGGTCGCAGATCAGGTCGGCGGTGTCGAGCTTGGGCGCGATCTCCACCGAACCGGAGAGTTCTACCACCGAGGCATCCACGCCCTGCGCGGTGAGCCACTGGCGCAGGATCGCCGGATAGCTGGTGGCGATGCGCAGGCCTTGCAGCTGCTGCGGGCCGGTCCACTCCCAGCTCTCCGGGATGGCCAGCATCAGCCGGCAGCCGCCAAAGCCCATGGCGCGCACTTCGCGGTAGGCCTGCGGCAGGCCGATCTCGGCGCGCGCGTTGGCCTGTTCGTCCAGCTCGTTGCGCCCGACGATGCCGTAATCGCATACGCCGTCGGCGATCAGGCCGGGGATGTCGTCATCGCGGACCAGCAGCAGGTCGACCGGCAGCGATTCGCCATAGCAGAACAGCTTGTCGCGGCTTTCGCGCCAACTCAGCCCGCAGGCGGCGAGCAGGCTGCGCGCCGGTTCGGCCAGACGGCCGGATTTCTGGATGGCGATACGCAGACGATCACGCGTCGCGTTGGCAACGATGGGAGGCATGGCAGGAAACTTCAGTGAGAGGCGGCGGTACGCGTCTGCTGGCGGCGCAGGGCGGCAGCATAGCCACCGGTACCGGTCTCCAGCGTGCGCGCGACGCGCCCGATGGTAGTGACGCTGACCTCGGTCAGCTCGTGGATTTCGCGATATGGCACGCCCTTCAGCAGCAGGGGCACCACGCGCCAGCGGTCGGCCATGGCCTCCAGCTCGGCAGGCGTGCACAAGTCCACCAGGAACGCACGCACCTCCTCCGGCTTGGACAGGCCCGCCAGCGCGCGGGCCAGCGACTGCTGGGCCAGGCTGGCGGTCTTCTCATTGATCTCGGGGCGGCGCTTCATGGACGTCTCAATGTATTAACGCGCTATCACATTAGCACAGGCAGCATCCTCGAACAACCCGGAATCCCGCCGCGGGATGAATTCCGGCCCCGGCGCCGCTAGGATCGACGACAGGCGCGCCGGAGCCGCCGCCCGTCACACGGACAAGGAGCGTCACGCCATGGATGAGCACCACGTCGCCCGCTGCCAACGCTGGCTCGCAAATTTCCCGATGGCCGCCGAGGCCTTCTCGCGCCTGCGTCCGGCCGCGCAGCAACGCTTCCTCATGCAGCTGCAGTTCGAGGGCGACCAGCTCGCAGGCTTCAGCCTGGATGAACTGCACCATGTGCTGCCCGAAGCCGCGATGCAGGACCTGCTCCGGCAGACCCTCTTTTCGGTGACACCCGAGGATCAGCATTCAACCTTGGAACAGACGCTCGCCGAGCAGTCCACCCGCCCTCATCGCCATGCCAGCCAGACCCGCGGATCCTTCCTCTTCACCCGGGAAGCACCGAACGACAGGCCTGAGCCGGCAGGCCCGCTCGACAACCTCATCATCGACGGCGTCCAGGCGTCGCCCTGGGACACGCAGACGCTGCGCCAGTTGCACAAGGAGAATCTGCTGGCGGCCTTCGTCGCCGCCTGCCACATGGAGATGGACTGCGTTTTCACCGGTGGCGATCGACGCCCGCTGCTGTTCAATGTGCTGGCCGCGATCGAAGCACGCCGCATGGCCACGCCTGCGCGCCTGCGCATGGCCCAATGCGCCCTCCTGCGCGCTGGCTGCGCAGAGCAGGCCCGGGAGCTGAGTGTGCGACACCCTAAGGCCGGGCTCCCTATCCTCCCGTGCCTGCGCGATGCACGCACCGCGCATCGGGCTCCCAGCGCCTGGAGGCCCATCGTCGAGGCGGGTGAACAGATACTGCAGCGCGAAAACCTCGACCTGGCTGCGCGCCGGTGGTGGATCTGTGCGGCCATTACCTCTTCCGCAGAGGCCGAAGCGCTCGCGCTGATGCTGCACGCGCCGCAATGGCAGCCGGCACTCCGACACTTCGGCGGCTGGCTGACGTTGCCGCTTGGCGGCGAGCCCGTCGATGCACGCGCGCCCTGGGATCTGCGTCATCCCAGGACGCCTGCATGGCCGATCGGAGACCGCTCCGACCTGCAGCTGAACGACTGGCATCACCCCATCCTGCTGATGATCGAAAACGGCGAGGTGCTGGAGCGGGCGCAGCATTGGCAAGATGCCGCCGAAGCCCTGACCGCCCTCCTGCAGCGTCATGACTTGCTCGGCTGACTTCACACTCGATCAGTTGAACGTCCGCGCGACGCACACCTTGCGGCAGCCAGAACAAAGAGGGCGCCCATCGGCGCCCTCTTGTTTCTCAACGTCAGTCCAAGCTAGCGCCCCGCCAACGCGCTGACCTGCGCCAGCTCCACGCGCAGCGTGGTGGCCAGCTCGTCGCGCGGCACTTCGAACTGCTGTTCGCGCATCAGGTCCTTGACCGTGACCACGCCGCGCGCCAGTTCGTCCTCGCCGGCCAGGGCGACGAAGCGGATGCCGGCACGCGAGGCGTACTGGAACTGCTTGCCGAGCTTCTTCGGCTCCATCTGCACTTCGGTGTTGATGCCGCCGGCGCGCAGGCGCTGGGCGATGTCCAGCGACTCGGGCAGCTGGGATTCGTCCATCAGGGCCACCAGCGCCTGCACGCTGCTGATCTCGGCATCGACCAGCAGGCCGGCCTCGCGCAGCTGCCAGAACAGCCGGGTCAGGCCGATGGAGATGCCCACGCCCGGCAGCTTGGACTTGCTGTAGTGGCTGGCCAGGTTCTCGTAGCGGCCACCCGAACAGATCGAGCCGATCTGCGGGTAGTCGTTGAGTTGGGTCTCGTAGACCGTGCCGGTGTAGTAGTCCAGGCCACGGGCGATGGAGAAGTTCAGGCAGTAGGCGCTTTCCGGCACACCCAGGGCTTGGACCAGAGTCAGCACCTCGCGCAGCTCGGCGATGCCTTCGTTGAAGCCCTCGCTGCCCTGCCCCAGTCTGCCCAGCTGGGCCAGCGCATCGGCATGGCCGCTCGAACGCACCGCAACGAAAGCCAGAATCTGCTCCACCACGTCGGCAGACAGGCCGAAGCCTTCGCCGGTCAGCGTTTCGCGCACGTAGTCCGGGCCGCGCTTATCGAGCTTGTCGACCTCGCGCAGCACCAGCATCTGTTGCTCGCCGTCGGCCACGCCCAGGTTCTCGAAGAACCCGCGCATCAGCTTGCGGTTGTTGAGCTGCACGGTGAACGCACCGATCTGCAGCTCGGAGAACACCGCGTGGATCACCGCCAGGATCTCGGCATCGAAGCGGATGCTCAGGCCATCCTTGCCGATCACATCGATGTCGCACTGGTAGAACTCGCGGAAGCGACCACGCTGGGCGCGCTCACCGCGGTACACACGCTGCATCTGGTAACGACGGAAGGGGAAGGCCAGCGCGTGTTCGTGCTCGGCCACGTAGCGCGCCAGCGGCACGGTCAGGTCGAAGCGCAGCGCCAGCTCGGGCAGGCCCTCGTTGTCCTGCTGCAGGGCGCCGGTGGACTGGGCGAAATACACCTGGCGCTCGGTCTCGCCGCCGGACTTGGTCAACAGCACCTCGGACAGCTCGAACACCGGCGTTTCCACCGGCAGGAAGCCGAACCGCTCGTAGTTGCGGCGGATCGTGTCCAGCATGCGCTGGAAGGCGATCTGGTCACGGGGCAGCAGCTCCATGACCCCCGGTGGGGTGCGCGGCTTGATCAAGCGGGTGACTCCAGACATGCAAAGGGGGGCGCATATTCTAGCGTTGGCGCGGGCTGCGGCGCCCGGCCGGCCAGGCTCGGCCGGGGCGCGGCAGGAAAAGTGAAAATTCTTCTTGCCCTCCCCGGCTGCGTTCCCTAAAATGCGCGGCTCCTTCGGGGTGTAGCTCAGTCTGGTAGAGCGCTACGTTCGGGACGTAGAGGTCGCAGGTTCGAATCCTGTCTCCCCGACCAGCTTTTCAAGCTGGTCGGGACTGAAAAAGCCGGCCATTGGCCGGTTTTTTTGTGTCCGCACGCCAGACGATCCGCGCCGTCGCGGCCACGCGCCTGCCCTTCCACGCCCAGATGCGACAAAGCCGGCGCCCCTGCAGGCACCGGCTTTGCGGCACGCCCGGCCTGCGCCGAGGGTTGGTCAACCTTCGCGCAGACCGAAGCCTGCGCCACGCGCCAGCGTGTCGAAGCCCGGGAACGAGGTCGCCACGTTGGCGATATCGCGCACCACTACCTCCCCGGTGGACAGTTGCCCGGCGATGCAGAAGGCCATGGCGATGCGATGGTCACCGTGGCTTTCGATGATGCCGCCGCCGATCGGGCCACCGTGGATGGTGGCCCCGTCTGGGGTCTCGTCCACCTGCACGCCCAAGCTGCGCAGGCCGGTGGCCATGGCGGCCAGGCGATCGGATTCCTTGACCCGCAGTTCGGCCGCACCACTGACGATGGTCTGGCCCTGCGCGGCAGCGGCGGCAACGAACAGCGCCGGGAACTCGTCGATCATGTCCGGCACCACGCTTTCCGGGATGCGCGCGCCCTTAAGCGCGGCATGGCGCACGCGCAGGTCGGCCACCGGCTCACCGCCGTGCTCGGCCGGGTTGAGCACCTCGATGTCCGCGCCCATCAGGCGCAGCGCTTCGAGCAGGCCGGTGCGACGCGGGTTGAGGCCCACCGCTTTCAGGGTGACGTCCGAACCAGGAATGAGGCTGGCCGCGACGATGAAGAACGCCGCAGAAGAAAAATCCGCCGGCACCGCGATGTCGGTCGCACGCAGGCGCTGGCTGCCACGCAGCTTGGCGTAGCCGGGCGAGAAGTCGATCTCCACGCCAAACGCCGAGAGCATGCGCTCGGTGTAGTCGCGGGTCGGATGCGGCTCGCGCACGGTGGTCTCGCCCTGCGCGTACAGGCCGGCCAGCAGCAGGCAGGACTTGACCTGCGCGCTGGCCACCGGCGAGGTGAAGT
The DNA here is from genome assembly GCF_058448525.1 of Pseudoxanthomonas sp. JC1303. Classification (NCBI taxonomy): domain Bacteria; kingdom Pseudomonadati; phylum Pseudomonadota; class Gammaproteobacteria; order Lysobacterales; family Lysobacteraceae; genus Pseudoxanthomonas; species Pseudoxanthomonas sp. JC1303. The sequence goes on from NZ_CP185958.1 coordinate 4,353,648, forward strand.
CGATCCCGGTCAGCGCCTGCCCGCCGTGGATGCGCAGCGGCGGGGTGCCGTCATCGCGCGTGTCGATCTTCGCGCCCATCTGCGCCAGCGGCCCGGTCACCCGCCGCATCGGCCGCTTGGACAGCGACGCATCGCCGATCAGCGTGCTATCGAAAGGCTGGGCCGCAAGCAGGCCCGCGAGCAGGCGCATGCCGGTGCCGGCATTGCCGCAGTCCAACTCGGCACTCGGCGCCTTCAGCCCATCCACCCCCACGCCGTGCACGATGCGCGTGGAGGGCGACGGCGTTTCGATCCGCACGCCCAACTGGGCGAAGATCGCCGCGGTCGCGCGCGTGTCCTCGCCTTCCAGAAAGCCCTCGATGCGCGAGGTGCCGTCCGCCAGCGCGGCGAACATCACCGAGCGGTGCGACACCGACTTGTCTCCGGGGATGGCCAGCGCGCCCTGCAGCGCCGAGCCAGTGTGAGCGATCCAGGATTGCGAAGTCATCGTGTTGTCCATCCAGCGGCCCTGCCGCGTTGCGCATCGAATGCGTGGTTGATCTTGATTTGGTTGTTGTTGTTGTTGCTGCTGTTGCTTTTGCTTTCCGCTGTTGCTCTTGCTTGTCGCTGCTGCTTATTGGCTTTCCCTGCCCCATCCGCAGCGGCGGCGCTGGCGGGTCAAACCCGCAGGGCGACGTGCATGGATGCACGTCGTGTCCGGTCGCGGCATGGAAGCCGCGTCCGGACATTCCCGCCAGCATTGCGAACCCGGAGCGCAGCGGAGGGCGCGAGGACGGGTGTGTTTCTTTTGGTTACTTTTCTTTGCACAAGCAAAGAAAAGTGAATCGTGCTTCGAAGAAGCGCGAAAGCTTCGCTGCTTTTGTTTAGAAGCAAGCAAAAGCCCCCCTTCCTGCCCTCCGGGCATCCTTCCCCCGCATGCTGGGGAAGGAGGAGTCATGTGCGCACCGAACCCTCATCCGCCCCTCCGGGGCACCTTCTCCCGACGGGAGAAGGAAACGACTAAGGCACCGCCACCGGATAAGACCCCAGCACCTTGATCTGCGCCGAGTGCGCTTCCAGCTCGGCCAGCGCCGCCTTCATCGACTCGTCCTCCACATGCCCGGCCAGGTCGATGAAGAACCCGTACTCCCACTTGGCGTGGTGCGAAGGCCGCGACTCGATGCGGTTCATGCTGATGCCGTGGCGCGCGAACGGGCTGAGCACATCGAACAGCGCACCGGGCTTGTCATGGATGAACACCAACACCGAGGTGCGGTCGTGACCGGACGGCGGGAAGATCTTGCGGCCCACCACCAAAAAGCGCGTGGTGTTGTCCTTGTCGTCCTGGATGGGACTGGTCACCACCTTTTTCAGGCTGTAGGCGTGGACCGCGCTCTCGCCACCGATCGCCGCGGCATCGTCGCTGTTGCGCGCACGGCGCGCGCCTTCGGCGTTGCTGGACACCGGCACCTTCTCGGCCTTGGGCAGGTTGGAGCGCAGCCAGCCGGCGGTCTGCATGAACGACTGCGGATGGGCGTAGATGCGCTCGATGTCCTCCAGGCGCCCGCTGCGCGACATCAGGAACTGCTGCACGCGCAGCTCGACCTCACCACAGATCTTCAGGTTGGAGGTCAGGAACATGTCCAGCGTGATCTGGATCGTGCCCTGCCCGGAGTTCTCCACAGGCACCACGCCGAAGTCGGCGTTGCCGCTTTCCACTTCCTGGAAGACCTCCTCGATGCTCGCCATCGGCACGCCCAGCGCCGAGCGGCCGAAGTGCTTGAGCACGGCCTGCTGGCTGAAGGTGCCCTCCGGGCCGAGATAGCCGATCTTGAGCGGCTCCTGCTGGGCCAGGCAGGCGGACATGATCTCGCGGAAGACATGCACCAACACTTCGTCGGAGAGCGGGCCTTCGTTGCGGTCCACCACCATGCGCAGCACCTGAGCCTCGCGCTCGGGGCGGTAGTAATCCACCGCCGCGGCCAGCTTGCCCTTGGCCTTGCCGACCTGCAGGGCAAAGCCGGCGCGCTCGGCGATCAGCGACTGGATCTGGCGGTCGATGCCGTCGATCTTGGCGCGCACGTCCGATAGCACCAGCGGCGGCGCGGTCGGCTTGGCGGCCTTGCCCTTGGCCGGCTTGACGACCGACACGGACTTGGCTGCTGCCGGCTTGGGAGTTTTCTTGGTCATTCGCGAAGATCCATGAAGCGATGTTTCTATCGTGGGAGCCGCCATGGCGGCGATGTCCCCTGCCTCCGTAGAGCCGAGCTTGCTCGGCTAGGGCCCTCACCGGGAGAGCGACCGCCGAGCGAGCTCGGCGCTACAGAGCATGAAGGTTCAGCCGTTGCGCTGCTGGAAATCGCGCATGAAGTCCACCAGCGCCTGCGCGCCTTCCACCGGCAACGCGTTGTACAGCGAGGCCCGCAGTCCACCGACGGCCTTGTGGCCCTTCAGGCCCATCAGCCCGGCCGCCTTGGACTCGGCCACGAAGCGCGCGGTCAGCGTCTCGTCGTGCACAAAGAAGGGAATGTTCATGCGCGAGCGCGCCGCCGGCACCACCGCGTTGCGGTAGAAGCCGCCAGAGCCGTCGATGGCGTCATAGACCAGCTGCGACTTGGCCGCACTGCGGAGAGCGAATTCGGCCACGCCGCCCTGGTCGAGCATCCAGCGGAACATCAGCCCGGCCAGGTACCAGTTCCAGGTCGGCGGCGTGTTGAGCATCGAGTCGCGCGCCAGGTGCGAGGCGTAGTTGAAGATGTCCGCGCGCGGCTGGCCGGCCCGCTCCAGCAGGTCGCGGCGCACGATGACCACGGCCACACCGACCGGGCCCAGGTTCTTCTGCGCGCCGGCGTAGATCACCCCGTACTTCGACACGTCGATCGGCTCGGAGGCGATCGAGGAAGAGAAATCGGCGAACAGCGGGACCGCGCCCACCTCCGGCGTCTCGCGGAACTCCACGCCGTGGATGGTCTCGTTGGCGGTGATGTGGACATAGGCCGCATCGTCGGAAAGCTGCCAGGTCTGGCGCGGCGGCAGGTCGGTGAAGCCGCTGGCCTCGCTGGTGGCGGCCACGTGGACGTTGACGTAGTCCTTGACCTGCTTGATCGCGGTCTTGCCCCAGTGCCCACTGACCACGTAGGCCACGGTCTGGCCTGGCGCAGCGAAGTTCAGCGCCAGCAGCGCCTGCTGGGTCGTGGCGCCACCGGCCAGGAACAGCACGCCGTAATCGTCGGGGATGCTGAGCAGGCTGCGAAGATCGGCCTCGGCGCGCGCAGCGACCTCCATGAACTCGGCGCTGCGGTGGCTGATCTCCACGATCGAGGCGCCCACGCCGTTCCATTCCAGCATTTCGGACTGCGCGTGACGCAGGACGGCTTCGGGCAGTGCCGCAGGGCCGGCGCTGAAGTTGTGGACGCGGGACATGGCAGCCTCTTTCTGGGGGCGCATAGTATGCCGCAGGCTGAATCGGCAAGTGCCCCACCATGCATCCACGTTGACGCGATCTGCGTAAGGAGCATGAAACCCGGCGCAATGAGCATGGACAGGCGCACCAATCCCTGGAATTTTTGGTCCTGTCGCGCGTCTTATTGGTTGCCAATGTGACTTTCAAGCAGGAGAAACCCGTGTCCCTCCGCGATGCCCTGACCCTCAAAGACCACCAGGTCACCGACGAAGCCGTCTATCGCGGCCGTCGCGACCTGTTCAAGCTGGCCGCCGCGATCCCGGCGCTGGCCCTGGCTGGCTGTGCCGACGCCGATCCGCCGGATGCCCCCAAGACCACCATTACCCCCGAGCAGGCCAAGTCGGGCTTTCGCACCGATGAGGAGCTGACCAAGTACGCCGACGTCACCACGTACAACAACTTCTACGAGTTCGGCACCGACAAGACCGACCCGTCGCAAGCGCCGAAGACGCTGAAGACCTCGCCGTGGTCGGTCAAGGTCTCGGGCGAATGCGAAAAACCCGGCACCATCGCCCTGGAGGATCTGCTCAAGGCGGCCTCGCCGGAAGAGCGCATCTACCGCCATCGCTGCGTGGAAGGCTGGTCGATGGTGATCCCGTGGACCGGCATCCCGCTGGCGGCGGTGCTCAAAGGCTTCGCACCGACCTCCAAGGCCAAGTACGTGGCCTTCACCACCCTAGCCGATCCGCAGCAGATGCCCGGCATCCGCTATCGCTCCATCAACTGGCCCTATCGCGAAGGCCTGCGCATGGACGAGGCGATGCACCCGTTGACCTTCCTGGCTACCGGCCTGTACGGCAAGCCAGTGCCGCAGCAGAACGGCGCGCCGCTGCGTCTGGTGGTGCCGTGGAAGTACGGCTTCAAGAGCATCAAGTCGATCGTGGAGATCAAGTTCGTCGAGAAGATGCCCGAGACGGCCTGGCATGACCTGCAGCCCAACGAATACGGGTTCTTCTCCAACGTCAATCCGCAGGTCGACCACCCGCGTTGGAGCCAGAAGACCGAGCGCCGCATCGCCGGCAACGCCAGCAAGCTGTTCGCCGAGCGCATCCAGACCCGCATGTTCAACGGCTATGCCGACCAGGTGGCCTCGATGTACGCCGGGATGGATCTGCGCAAGTGGTTCTGAGCGACGCCGCCCCGAAAGGCCGGGCCCGCCCGGCCCGTCCCAAACCCAAGACCCCGCCTGGCGTGATCGCGGCCAAGGTGGTTGTGCACCTGCTGTGCCTGGCGCCGCTGGCCGTGCTGGGCTGGCGGTTCTGGGAGGTCTGGAAGACTGGATCGGACGCGCTGGGGGCCGATCCCATCGCCGAGGTCGAGCACTTCACCGGGCTGTGGGCATTGCGGCTGCTGATGTTCACCCTGGCGATCACCCCTTTGCGCCAGCTCACTGGCCAGTCGGTGCTGATCCGTTTCCGGCGGATGCTGGGCCTGTACGCCTTCGTCTACGCGTGTTTCCACCTGGCGGCCTACCTGGGCCTGGACCTGCGCGGCTACTGGACCCAGATCTTCGCCGAAATCGTCAAGCGACCCTACATCACCGTGGGCTTCGCCGCCTGGCTGCTGCTGGTCCCGCTGGCGATCACCTCCACCACCGGCTGGATCCGCCGCCTGGGCCGCAACTGGGGCCGGCTGCACAAGGCGATCTACGCCATCGGCGTGCTGGCCGTGCTGCATTTCTGGTGGCTGGTGAAGTCCGACATCCGCGAGCCTGCGCTCTACGCCGGCATTCTTGCAGTCCTGCTGGGATGGCGCGCCTGGAAGGCGGTCAGCCGGCGCCGAACAGCAGCAGCGCCGAAAGCAGCCCGGCCAGCGCCGCGGCCGCCAGCAGCAGCCACGGCCAGCGCTTCAGCGAAGCCTCCCGAGGCGGCGCGCTCGCCTGAGTGATGACACCATCCTCCGGCATGCCGGATTCATGGCGTTCGGGGCGTCCCCACGGGATCTCGACCACAAAGCGTGCCTGCGGATCGAACGCGACCTGGTCGCCGGCCACCAGCAGGGCTTCGTGCACGGGCAGTCCGTTGACCACGCTGGTGGCCGCGCCACTGTAGTGGCGGAGCAGCAGACCTTGGCCCTGCAGACTCAGGCGCGCATGCTGGACCCCGATATGGGCCGCGTCCAGGTGAATCTGCACCTCCGGCCCGGCGCCGACCACGCACCCGCTGCCGACCGGAAAGGCGCGGCCATGGTGACGCCCGCCGATCCCGCGCAGGACCACGCGTGGATCGGCCTCTTCGCCGGCACGCGGCGTGGCATAGGGCGCCGCCTCGCCGACCTGGCCACGTACGAGCACCTCGACGCCGTCGGCGTAGACCGCATCGCCGGGTCGCAGCATGGCCATGCGTCGCACCGGCCTGCCATTGACGTGGATGCCGCGCATGCCGGAGGGAACCTGCAGCCACAGGCCTCGCCGATCCAGGCAGAACTGCACCAGCAAGGCACCTGGCACGGCGTCCCCCACCCCGATGGTGCCGCTGGCTTCGCGCACGACGCGATGCACACCGGTGCCAAGGGCACGGTCCGGGATACGTCCCTGCGGAAAATGGAGGCTGAGGTTCTGCACGCGGCGCGAGCCTAGCATGCAGCACCCGCGCTTGGCGCACCGCGCGCGGGCCGCGCACAATGTCGCTTCTTTCCTGCAGCCTCTTCGCCAACACCATGCCCAGCATCGACATCCTCCACCCCAACACCAAGAGCCCGGAGCAGACCCGGGTGGCACTGGAGGAGGTGGCCGCCAAGCTGGCCAGCCGCTTCGGGGTGAGCCATCACTGGGAAGGCGACGAATTGGCGTTCAATGGCGGCGGTGTGGACGGCAGGATCGCGATGCTGCCCGATGCGCTGCATGTCACCGCAGAACTGGGATTCCTGCTGTCGGCCATGAAGACGCCGATCGAAGCGGAAATCCGTCGCGTCCTGGATGAGCGCTTCGCCTGACGTTCCGCGTTCGCGGTGACGTGACGATCACCTGACCGCGCGGAAACTGTGAGATGCGCCTGTTGCGGGCGCGCCGATCACAGGAGGCTTTCCATGACCACCAAGAAGACCTCGCGCAAGCGCTCACAGGACACCGCCGGCCCCAGCCTCCAGGCGCAGGCCGAGCTGCTCCAACAAGCCCTGGGTGAATCGGCCCAGCAGATCTGGCTGGCCGGGGTGGGCGCGTTTGGGCGCGCACAGAACGAAGGCAGCCGCCTGTTCGACACGCTGGTCAAGGAAGGCGGCCGTTTCGAGCAGCGCGCCGGCGCTGGTGCGCGGCAGATGCGCGATGCCGTCGAGGCCGGCCTCAATGAAGCGCGCGAGCGCGCGAGCGGCGCAGCCGGGCGGGTCGGCGATGCGTTGAAGTTCCTGGAAGCCCCGACCCGGCGCGAACTCGGCGCGCTGATCGACCGCATCGATGCGTTGAATGCGCAACTGCGCCGGCATAACGACGCGGCCCAGGCAACGCCAACGCCCAAGGCGCGCGCCTCGAAGGCGCCGCGCAAGGCTGCGGCAGGCGCCGACGCCGATGCCCCGACTGCCCGCAAGCGCGCGCGCAAAACGGCACCACGCACGCGTTCGGCCTCCGTTGCTCCTCCGCCCGGGGCTCCACCGGCCGACCGGTCGGACACCCCTTGATGGCTGGTGCCCGCTTGACCATGTCAGGCTTGGTCTTGTTGCAAAGCAGCACAAGCCGTGTGCAGAATCGGGGTCGGCCCGTCAGGCCGGCTCGATTCGTTCGCTCCCCTCCCCTTACGAATTCCAGCCTGGCGGGCCTCTTCGTGCCTGGCCGCGTTCCCCCGTGTGCGTCAGAAGGCGTTGTCCTTAAATTCCTTCCATTGATCCACCGGACGACTTGAACATGGCTTCCTGGCTGATCGGGGCAATCCTCGCCCTGGTGCTTGGTCTCGCTGCGACCATCTATCTCTGGACCTTCCGTCGTCGCGACGATGAGATCTCCGCCGGGCTGCTGGCCCTGGCCGGCCTGCGTTGGCGGGATTTCTCCAGTCTAGTGCTGACGTCCCTGCAACTACGCGGACTGCAGCGGGTGTCCTTCGAGCCAGAAGACGTGCGCAACCAACATCCCAGCTTTCTGCTGGCCGATACCGAAGGCAAGCATTGGCTGCTGAGCTGCAAGCATGGCTCGGCGTACCGGATCAGCTCGGTGGCGGTGGAAGAACTCGCGTCCGAGGCGCGGCTGCGCGGCGCCCATCGCGGCATCCTGGCCACCGAAGGCGTGGTGGACGCCACCGGGCGCGAGAAGGCCGAACGCGCCAGCGTGGAACTGCTCGACGGTGGCAAGCTCTGGCTGCAGGTCAAGCCGATGCTGGACAGCGCCATCGTTCAGCGCATCACCACCCAGGCCAACCTGCGCGCGCGCCGGCATATCGGCCTGTGCTGGATCCTGGCCCTGCTGCTGGGCGTGCTGGTGAGCAGCCTGCTGCACGCCGGGGCCCCGCAGACGGCGGCGCCAGCGGTGGCCCCCGCACCCGCCAGTGCCCCGCCCTCCACAACCACGCCGAACAATCCGGCACCGGCAGCGCCCCAGCCTGCCGCGCCCTCCAGCGAGGAACAGGTCGCCCTGCAGCGCGTGGCGGTCACCAAGGCGCTGGCCAAGGCGGGCGGCCTGCGCCAGCCGGTGTGGATCTCCAGTTCGACCCTGTCGGTGGACATGCTGGCCGGGGAGGACATGGTGATGCCGACGGTGTGCGCGGAACTGGCCAAATACCCGGACCTGGCGCTGTCGCGCATCCAGCTCAACCCTGCCCCAGGCAGCGACGCCCGCGTGCGCTGGCGCCAGTGCGAGGCCAAGCCGCTGTACACGCCCGCTTCGCGCTGAACCCGGGATCGCTCAGCGCGTCCCGGGCGAGAACCGCGCCACCAGGTCATAGGAATCCCCCAGGAACGCCTGGCTCACACGGGTTACCGGCTGCTCGCCGCACCAGGTCTGGCGATCGATCACCAGGCACGGCGTCCCGACCGCCACCTGCAGCCATCCCGCCTGCGCATCGTCGGCGCCGATCGCGCTGATGCGGTGTTCGGCGCGGGTCCAGTGCACGTGCTGGAGCAGCCAGCTGCCCGGCACGACCTGGCTGAAATCCACGTCCATCGCCTCCGGCGCAGCCGCGGGATTGATCAGGCGCTCCTCCACGGCGAAAGGTCGCCCGTCGGCGAGGTGCAGGCAGTGCAGCGCCAGGACCCAGCCATCGCCGGCCAGCGCCGCCTCGTCGGATGCGCCCCGTCGTGGTCGACGTCGCTGCCGCGCCAGCAGTTCGAAGCGGTAGACGTGGCCGCGCGCCGCGACCTCAAACGGAATATCCGGGATGGACAGGGCCACCTGCTCGATGTGCGGATGCGGCCGCGCGACAAAGGAACCGGCGCGGCGGCGGCGTTCGATCATCCCGGCGTCCGCCAGCAGCGCCAGCACCTTGCTGACGGTCATGCGCGAGCAGTCGTAGCTCGCCATCAAGGCATGCTCGGAGGGGATCCGGTGCCCCGGTGGCCACTCACCGCTGCGGATCCGCCCCTCGATGTCGCCCCGGATGCGCTGGTGGAGGCTTGGCGGCCTGGCCTCGCGCATCACGACAGCAGATGCGCCAGCGCGGCGGCGTAACGCTTGCCCACGCCCGCGCGTTGGAGATGCTGGCCGTCGCGCACCACGTGCCTTCCCTGCCGCCAGACATCGCGCACCGCTCCCTGCCGCGCGGCGAAGATCCAGCCATCCAGCCAGGCGTCGCCCTCGCGCGCCTGCAGGGCCGGATGCCGCAGATCCAGGGCCACCAGATCGGCCGAGGCGCCGGCCTGCAGCCCACCGGCCGCGCCCAATGCCTGCGCCGCCCCGCGCAGCGCCCCGTCGAACAACCAGCGACCGGTCGACACGCCCTCGCCCTGCGCCAGCACGTTGCGACCGCGCGACACCAGGCGCTGACCATATTCGAGCAGGCGCAGTTCTTCGGCCGCGTCGATCAGCACATTCGAGTCCGAGCCGACGCCAAACCGGCCACCGGCCCGGGCGAAGTCGCGCATGGGGAAGATCCCGTCGCCCAGGTTGGCCTCGGTGATCGGACACAGCCCGACCACCGCGCCCGCCTCGACGATGCCCTGCAACTCGGCCGGCTCGACGTGCGTGGCGTGCACCAGGCACCAACGCGCATCAACTGGAGCGTGCTCGAGCAGCCATTGCACCGGGCGCTGGCCGGACCAATCCAGGCAGGCCTGCACCTCGCGCAGCTGTTCGGCGATGTGCAGATGAATCGGTCCCTCGGTCAGCGGCAGCAACGCGGCCAGTTCCCCGGGCGTCACCGCGCGCAGGCTGTGCGGCGCCACGCCGAGGACCGCATCGCCCAGTGGCGCCAACGCATCGCCCGCACGCTCCAGCAACCGGGTGAACCCGTCGAGGTCATGCAGCATCCGACGCTGTGCCGGACTGGGCGGCACGCCGCCGAAGTCGGCATGGGCATAGAACACTGGGAGCAGGCTCAGGCCGATCCCGCTGGCCTGCGCGGCGGCCGCTACGCGCGCAGACATCTCGGCCGGGTCGGCGTAGGCGCGGCCATCGGGCGCGTGGTGCAGATAGTGGAATTCCCCCACCCGGGTGAAGCCCGCCTCCAGCATCTCCACGTAGGCCTGCTCGGCGATGGCCTGGAAGCTGTCCGGGTCCAGCCGGTCCTGAAAGCGGTACATCAGCTCGCGCCAGCTCCAGAAGCTGTCGCCCCCCGCGGCCACCGCGCCGGCCGATGTCGCCTCGGTCAGGCCGGCCATGGCGCGCTGGAAGGCGTGGCTGTGCAGGTTGCCCAGCCCCGGCACGGCGACCTCGACGCGGATGTCCTCCGGACCAGGCCGCTGTCCCGGCGTCACCTCCACGATGCGGCCGTCGCGGGCCGCCAGGCGAACCTGCCGGGCCCAGCCGTCGGGCAGCAGGGCATGGTCGATCCAGAAGTGCTGGAAGCCTGTCGTCACCGGTTCGTCCTCTCGCTGGACACTCTCATGGGCACGGTTTTATTGTATAGACAAATAAGGTCACGACGATACGTAACGCCATGCGCTGCGACACCCTCTGGCACCACGCGAAGCTGGCCACCCTGGATGCCGCCGATGGCGGACTGGGCGAGATCCAGGACGGCGTCGTCGCGGCCCGCGACGGACGGATCGTGCATGTCGGGCCCGCGGACGCCGCGCCCACCTTCGATGCCGCCACCCGCGTCGACTGTGCAGGTCGCTGGATCACCCCGGGCCTGATCGACTGCCATACACACCTGGTCTATGCCGGCAATCGCGCCGGCGAGTTCGAGCAGCGCCTCAACGGCGTCAGCTACGCCGACATCGCCAAGGCCGGCGGCGGCATCGTGTCCACCGTGCGCGCCACGCGACAGGCGGACGAACAAGCCCTGGTCGCCGCCAGCCTGCCGCGCCTGGACGCAATGTTGGCCGAAGGCGTCACCACGCTGGAGATCAAATCCGGCTATGGCCTGACCCTGGAACACGAGACCAAGCAGCTGCGCGTGGCCAAGCGGCTTGGCGAACTGCGTCGGGTGGAGATCGCGTCGACCTTCCTCGGCGCGCATGCGGTGCCGCCCGGGGTGGAGGCGCAGGCCTATATTGACGAGGTCTGCAAGACGATGATCCCGGCCGTGGCCGAGCAAGGCCTGGCCGAGGCGGTGGACGTGTTCTGCGAGCACATCGCGTTCTCGCACGCACAGGCCGAGCAGGTGTTCGCCTCGGCCAGCGCCCACGGGCTGAAGCTCAAGATCCACGCCGAGCAATTATCCAACCAGCATGGCGCCGCCCTGGCCGCACGCTATGGCGCACTGTCCGCCGATCACATCGAGCACCTCGACGCGGACGGCATCGCGGCGATGGCCGCGGCCGGCACGGTCGCGGTGCTGTTGCCCGGTGCGTTCTACTTCACCCGCGACACCTTGGTGCCGCCGATCGCCGCGTTGCGCGCCGCGGGCGTGCCGCTGGCCCTGGCCACCGACAGCAATCCCGGCACCTCGCCGCTGACCAGCCCGCTGCTGGCCATGAACATGGCCGCCACGCTGTTCCGCATGACCGTGACCGAATGCATCGCCGGCTTCACCCGTGAAGCCGCGCGCGCGCTCGGCCGCCAGGACCGCCTGGGCCGCCTGCGCGCCGGCTTCGACTGCGACCTGGCGATCTGGGACATCGACGCCCCGGCCGACCTGGTCTACCGCATGGGCTTCAACCCGCTGAATGCGCGCATCTGGCGTGGCCAGGATGCGTAGCGCGGAGCTCGCTCCGCTGAGGCGCACACGTGAGACCTCCCGTAGAGCGGAGCTCGCTCCGCTGGGGCCTTCCCGGGAGAGTTTCTGTAGAGCGGAGCTTGCTCCGCTAGGGCTCTCCCGGCACAGCCCCCGCCGAGCAGGCTCGGCGCTACAAGGGCCGGTCCAGGCACCGGCGATGCGACCGGGGACCCGCTCACGCCTGGTCTCCGATTGGACCCAAGGGGTATCCCCATGCATGAACTTTCGTAGAGCGGAGCTCGCTCCGCTGGGGCCTTCCCGTGAGCGCTTCTGTAGAGCGGAGCTTGCTCCGCTGGGGCTCTCCCGGTACAGCCCCCGCCGAGCAAGCTCGGCGCTACAGGGGCCGGTCAAGGCAACGGCGATGCGATCGGGGACCCACTCACACCTGGTCTCCGATTGGACCCAAGGGGTATCCCCATGCATGAACTTTCGTAGAGCGGAGCTCGCTCCGCTGGGGCCTTCCCGTGAGCGCTTCTGTAGAGCGGAGCTTGCTCCGCTGGGGCTCTCCCGGTACAGCCCCCGCCGAGCAAGCTCGGCGCTACAGGGGCCGGTC